>NZ_FWXL01000066.1 GCF_900176395.1 Novosphingobium sp. B1
TGGTTGCCGTCCGTTGCGCAAGAGGCTTTCGGCTTGAATGAGCAAATGATCGAGTGCGGTCTTCTGTCAGGCCTTTGAATGCGGCATTTCAGAAGCCGCTGGCCGGTATGGTGATCCGCGGATCAGGTCCAAAACTACTTTCCCAGCATGAAAGCTCACGTGCTAGGGCTGGTTTTCCTGATCCGATCTGTTCGATCCTTTTCCCATTCAAATCATGGCCTTCTTGCTCCCCGTCACCGATGTCAGCCTATCGCGGTTTGATCACGCCACGGATGCTGCCATCGGATCCCGGAAGTTCTCGTGCTTGGTGAGCATGGCCCAGATCGCGCGCGCCATCTTGTTGGCCAAGGCAATTGCTACCAACATCCGTGGTTTGCGCGCACTCAGCTTCGCGAGCCACGACCCAGCGACGATAGATTTGCGGCCCATCCAGTTCAGGCGAGACATTGCGCCAATTATCAGTAGGCGCCGGATGTCAGCCTGCCCAGCTTTCGAGATCCGCCCATGGCGTGCCTTCCCACCGCTTGAATGCTGACGTGGCGCCAATCCCAGCCAGGCCGCAAAATCACGGCCGGACTTGAAGCTTTCCATCGGCGGAGCGAAGGCTTCGACCGCGAGGGCCGTCATTGGGCCGACACCTGGCATTGTCTGTAGTCTGCGCGCAGTGTCGGTTCGAGCCGCCAAGGCCCTGATCCGCTCGTCGCTGCACTTAATTCGGGCCGTCATCCCTGCAATCTGGTCGAGGATTTCACAGCATTCCGAGCGAACGATTTTCGGAAGGTCGCTGTTCGGCGCGTCAACGATCGCTTCCATCCGCTGGCATTGCTGAACCCCTTGGGGAACGGCATGACCGAATTCGTACAGGAAAGCACGAAGCATGTTGATCAGTTCAGTGCGCTGATGGATGAGCCGGGTCCTGGTGCGAAATAACATTGCCCGCCCCAGCTGCTCCTCTGACTTGGCAGCGACGAAGCGCATCTCGGGTCGCTGCGCTGCGATGACGATGGCCTCGGCATCCGCTGCATCGTTCTTTTGCCGTTTGATGAAGGGGCGAACATAGTGGGGGGCGATCAGCTTCACGGTATGACCAACGCGACTGAGTTCTCGCGCCCAGTAATTTGCGCTGCCGCAAGCTTCCATCACCACAACCGCAGGAGGTTGATCGGCCATGAACCGGCGAAACTTGTCGCGCGACAGTTGCTTGCGGTACTCGACCTCACCGGTCATTCTTGCGGCGTGCAGCTGGATGACATTTTTCGCCAAGTCCACGCCGATCATGATAGCCTTCGTCACGGTTGCCGTCCTTTCCATCAGTGGCTGTTGACGC
>NZ_FWXL01000064.1 GCF_900176395.1 Novosphingobium sp. B1
TGTCGTAATAGATCCTATGCAGGTCGGATCGGCTATGCCGTTGTTCCGTCAAACCTCACGGAGAACGCTACATGCAGAACTCGTCGTCAGATTACTGCCCCAAGACTTCTGTCATTGTCAGCGTTGAGCTCAGCAAGCGCAACTGGCTTGTTGCCTCTCTCTCGCTAGGAGCGGCGAAGCCTTCGCTGCGGACAATTCCTGCCGGGAACAGCGCGGCACTGATCAGTCACCTTCGCAATCTTGAGTGCAAGGCCGCTGATCGTATCGGCGAACCTGCCGCCATTCGCCTGTGCTTCGAGATTGGATATGATGGCTTCTGGCTCGCAAGGCTACTGCGGTCGAACGACATCGATACATATGTGCTAGATCCCGCCAGCTTCCTCGTGTCGCGGCGAGGCAGGCGCGCAAAAACTGACCGGATCGACGCCGAAGCCATGATCGGGATTCTGAAAGCCTATCTCGCTGGCGACAAAAGCGTGTGCCGTGTCGTGGAGGTGCCCTCTCCCGAGGAGGAGGACGCACGCAGAGTAATGCGCGAGCGCGGCGATCTGGTGCATGAGCGCACCCGCATTATCTCTCGGATCAGGGGGCTCCTTGCGTTGCAAGGCATACGATCTGTCAAAGCCATCAAGGGCGGTGAATGGTCGAGCCAACTCGACGACATGCGCACCGGCGATGGGCGGCCTTTGCCACCAAACCTTCGTCGACAGATTGAGCGCTGTTTCGGACGGCTTGCGTTGCTCAACGATCAGATCAAGGACATCGAGAGGGACCGCGCCCAAGTTGTGCTCGATGAAGAGTCCACCTTTCCATGCCGCGATAAAGCGGTTCGCCTCGAGCAGCTGAAGGGTATTGGCCCGAACAGCGCGGCAATGTTGGTCGCAGAGGTTTTCTGCCGAAAGTTCGAAAGCCGACGACACGTCGCGGCCTTCCTTGGGTTAGCTCCGGCGCCCTTCGCCAGCGGCGACGTTTCGCGTGATCAAGGCATCAGCAAAGCCGGTAACCGAAGCACACGTGTGCAGATGGTGGAACTTGCGTGGTGTTGGTTGAAATATCAGCCAAGTAGCGAACTGACCGTGTGGTATCGCACCCGGTTCAAAGGCAACGGCGCTCGCGCGGCAAAGGTAGGGATCGTTGCGCTCGCCCGAAAATTGTTAATCGCGCTTTGGCGCTTTGTGGAGACCGGTCTGGTCCCTCAAGGTGCCGAGCTCCGCGCCGCCTGATGCCTATGTTGCAACAGGCTCGTTAAGGCGACGCGGATTGGTGTGATGTGTGACCGGGAAAATTGATGGCGCCTGAAAACGCCCAGTAATAGTTTGGTCCGCATCCGCCTTTGCTCGATCCGGGGATGTGAATACGGATTATGGTGCGCGGGCACGGCCGCGACCGGATACAAGTCTATGCACGGATAGTGCATCAGCTGACCTCGGAACGAATGAAGCCAATCCTTGAGCATTGCGTGTGGGGGCCCCCAGCCCATCATCAAAAGGAACCGTTCAATGGTATCTTGACAAGGCCCGGATCATACAAGTCGA
>NZ_FWXL01000062.1 GCF_900176395.1 Novosphingobium sp. B1
GGGGACCGGTGAGAGGATGGTCGAAAACGTACGCTCTCATGACTGCCATCCGAGACGCTGGCCGAGTTTACTCCTTCGCTGGCCAGGAAGCCAGCGTCGCATTGACCTTGGCGGGTGTGCCGCGGGCGCCTGATCGACGACGATTGATCACGCTCTCATCCGCGGGTTGATTACCGCACTACCCGTATCCGTCGCTGGGCCTGTCCACCGTCTAAGATCGGGCGTCGGACGAACCTGCCCCAACGTACGCCGTGGATTACCCATCACAGTCGGGTGCCCGCGGCACGCCGGCCAAGGCTATGCAGGTCGTGCGCTGGCGCCTCCTCTCGTCGCGTTCGGGGAAAGGGTCAGGTGGCGACCGCCGGCGACACGCGCCTCGCGATGTCCCACGCGTAGCCGATGAGTTCGCGCGCGATCGCGGTTATTACCTTGGGCTGGGGCTTGCCCGTGGCGGCCAGGCGGCGGAAACGCTGACACAGGCGGACCTGCGCCTTCCATCCGATAGCCTGGACCTCGTCGGGCAGATCAGCGACCCGCTCGCGGTAGCGACGCTCCTCGCGTGCAGGCAACCGGTAAGCCCAGCCTGCCTCGACCAGCATGGTGCGCGCCTGCCCGTTACCAGCGCGGGTGATGCGTCCGCGCTGTTTGCGAGCGCCGCTGGAATATTCGGACGGTACCAGCCCGACATAGGCCATCAACTGCTTGGGATTGTCGAAGCGGGTAAGATCGCCGACTTCGGCGACCAACGTTGCGGCGCTGACCAACTGAATGCCACGCAGCGCCTGTAGATTGCGGACAAGCGGGGCGAACCGCCAGCCCTCCACTGCCTCGCCGAGGGCCGCCTCGAGGCGGCCGACGCGTGCTTGCGCCTCGAGCACGCGCCTCTGCATCTCCTCGAACGCCAGTTGCTGATGCGGGAAGTCGAACCGCTGCTCCGACAACCATCGCCAGTACATCTTGGTCCAGGTTCCTTTGCCGCCATAACGACGATCGTGCCGGAGCAGAAAGCTCTTCACCGTCTGCTTGGCCCCGGTGGCGTCCTCCTTCGCGCTGCGCCTTGCCCGGATCAGGTCGCGCACTGCCTCGTGCGCTTCGTCCGGCACCCAGATCGCGGTGAGTTCGCCGGCACGCAGCAGGCGCGCCAACGTCATCGCATCACGCCGGTCGGTCTTCACGTGATCGCCAGGTCGCCGCGGCATCATCGAAGGGGCGATGACGATGCAGCTCTGCCCCAGCCCGGTTAGCAACCGGTGCAGGCCGTAGCCGCACGGGCCCGCCTCGTAGCAGACTTGCAACTTCGTGCCCGCCCCGGTCAGCCGCTTGACCAGCTTTCTGACCGCATCGTCCTCGTTGGGAACCGTGCCAACATAGCGTACCTCGCCCCCGCGTTCCCCATCGGCCACCGCGACAGCGATGGTCCCCTTGTGCACGTCCAGCCCGATGTATTTCACTGCCTCCGTCATGACTCGTCTCCGTTGCTGACTAATCCATAGTCAGCATCCCAGATTCGAGCCGCCGAGGCTCCCGCAGTCATTGGGTCTAAGC
>NZ_FWXL01000060.1 GCF_900176395.1 Novosphingobium sp. B1
GGAAGAGCATAGTCGATGTCAGAAGGCAGGGTTGTGACGGAAGGTTCGCCTTACGGGATGGATCCGTATCGTGCTCCTGCACCGGTATCGACGATGGGCGGCGGGATCACGCTGGGATATCTTTTTGAGGTAGTCCGGCGTCACTGGATTGCGATGGCGCTGGTGTTCGGTGCGGTTCTTGGTGCTGCGATCGTGGCGCTGCTGCTGATCCAGCCTCGTTATGTCGCAACGACGCGAATCAAGATCGACCCCAACCAGGCGGCGATGATCGGTGTTGCTGCTGGTAATGCCCGCCCTGATCCGGGTTCGATCGACACCGAAGTTGCCGCGATGCAGTCGCGTGACATTGCCGTGATGGTGATCAACCGCCTGCGCCTGATGTACGATCCCGAGTTTGCGCCCAAGGCGGACACTCCAAACTCCTCGCCCAATGCTCGCGTCGATGCGGTCGCAGGGCGCCTGCTGAGCGAGCTCAACGTCAAGCGCGAGCGCGACACGTACGTGATCAACATCTCGTATCGCTCGGTCAATGCCATCAAGGCTGCCGAAGTCGCCAATGCCTTTGCCGAAGCTTACATGAACAGCTCGGTCGGCTCGCGTACCGGTACGGCTGCCAAGCAGGTCGAGTTCCTCACCGGCCGTCTCAATACGCTGGGATCTGAACTGGCTGGCATCGAATCCAAGGCGGCGCAGCTGCGTGCCCAGGCCGGCATCATCGGTGGCGGCACCGGTGGCTCGTTCAGCGGCACGGTTACCGACCAGCGCGTCTCGGCGCAGTCCTCGCAGCTGTCTGCAGCCCAGTCTGCCGCATCGGCAGCCGAAGCACGCTACAATGTGGCACGCCAGCAGCTGGCCTCGGGCGGTCTCGACAACGTCTCGGCTGTGCTCGAGAGCCCGGTGATCACCAACCTGCGCGCCCAGCGTGCCGAGGTCGTGCGCAACCTGGGCTCGATCCAGTCGCGCTATGGCCCTCGCCACCCCGAGACGCTGAGCGTGCTGCAGCAGGTGCAGCAGCTCGACCAGCAGATCGACGAGGAAGCCCGCCGCGTGATGGGCCGCCTCGCCAGCGATGCCACTGCCGAACGCGCCCGCGCCCAGTCGCTTGCCGGTGAGATGGCGCAGCTGCGCGGCGAGCAGGCCGCATCCTCGCGCGCCGGCATCATGGCGCAGGGCATCCAGCAGCAGGCCGACGCCAAGCGTGACGCCTACAACCGCGTTGCCGCCGAACTGCAGCAGGCCTCCTCGCTTGCCCGCAACACGCAGACCCAGGCGCAGATCGTCGAACTGGCGATCCCTCCCCGCAGCCCCAGCTTCCCCAACCCGCAGCTGTTCATCGCCTTTGGCGTGATCGCAGGGCTTGGCCTTGGCCTTGGCTCGGTTGCAGGGCTCGAGTTCATGTCGCACGGTATCCGTACCGCCGAGACGCTCGAGACCCAGCTGGGCATCACCTGCATCGGTTCGATCCCGAACCTTGAGAAGAAGGACCTGCGCCAGAGCGATGGCGAACTGCTCAATCCGGCAGACCTGCTGATCGAGCATCCGGTCATACCCTTCTCCGAGGCCTTCCGAGGGATACGCAACACCGTTATCCGCGCCAAGCAGAAGCGACCCATCCAGAAGCTGGCAATCGTCTCCTCGCTTCCGGGCGAAGGCAAGACCACCTCGGTTCTGGCAATGTCGCGCACCATGGCGCTGAGCGGCGACAAGATCCTGCTCATCGACTGCGACGTGCGCAAGGCAAGCCTGAGCGAACACGTCGGCGCCACCGAGCAGGCCGAGTACGGCCTCGTCGAAGCCCTCCAGGGCAAGGTCGATCCGCGCTCGCTCATCCGTGCCGACGAAATCCCAGGCCTCGACATCATCCCGGTCAAGGAGCCGTTCTTCTCGGCCGAAGACCTCTTTGGTGACGGCAAGATCCAGGCGCTCGTCGACAAGGTCAAGGATGGCTACGACTACGTCAT
>NZ_FWXL01000059.1 GCF_900176395.1 Novosphingobium sp. B1
GCGCGAAACCTGCGCCCGACATCAATGAACCCCACGATCGCCAGGGGGTCCCTTTTGCGCGCCGATAAGGGGTCCCGATTGGACGCCGATTGACACCATTCGCGTCAACGGCGTGGATTTGAAATACGTTCTTGGCGAGATCCAGGCCGATCGTGGTAATTTCCATAACGGTTGCTCCCTTTGCTGGTGGCCATCATTACGACGACCGTGCTTGGCATTTGATGCCAGTGAGCAGGGGGCGTCCACCACATCACCAGTGCTTCGAGCCATCAAGCTGGATCAGTTCGCCGCGACAGTCCCGGCGATACCGCGGCTGATATGGTCGCGGCCGTCGCGCCTGACGATCTCGCCATAGGCCCGCGTCGATCATCAATTTGCGCAGCGTCTCGTGCGAAATGGTGATCTGATGCCGCTCGGACAGATACTCGGCCGCCAGCGTCGGTCCGAAATCGGCGTAGTGCTCGCGCACCAGAGTAATGACCCGCTGACGAAAGGCGTCGCTGTGACGCCGGTTGCTTGGGCGACCACGCCGTCGTGAAACAAGACCTTCGGGGCCTTCGGCCCGCAAACGAAGGAGCAATCGGCCAACCTGACGACGCGTCAATCCCAGAAGGGTCGCCGCATCTTCAACCCGCAGCTCCCGGCGCGTCACCCGAAGCAGTGTATCATACCGCGAAAGCTCGCCACGGCTCATGGCCACCACCGTCATAAGCGCATCCTCCACAGCAGAGGATGACCATGCCACCACGGACCGCGAGCACCCATTGCAATGGGACATCTCTATTTTGCGGAATGGGACATTTCTACTTTGCGCGGTGAGTTCCATTTGAAGTGCGTCATCCGTCGGGCGTTACCATTTCATCCGGGGTGGGGCGAGCCCCACCCCGGATGATCCGTCATCTTTGGCGCCATGAACCGCCATGGTTTCGGCGAGTACCTCTCGCGGCGTCCTGTATTCGAGGCACTTGCGCGGGGTGTCGTTGAGCCTGGCAGACACCGCTTCGATTGCGTCAACGGGGAGGGCCGCGATATCGACATCGAGCGGCAAGAACCGCCTCAAGCGTCCGTTGAGGTTCTCTACGCCACCCTTTTGCCAGGGCGATCTCGGCTCGCAGAAGTAGCTGTCCATGCCCATCCTGGATCGCAATGTGCCGTAGGCCGCGAACTCTGTCCCACGGTCAAAGGTAATGCTCTGCCGCAGGCTGGAGGGAAGGGGAGCCAGCTTCGCTTCAATGCCAGCCATGACGCCCGCCGAAGTCCTGCTGGGGTTGCGCCAGAGCATGACGAAGCGGCTCTTGCGCTCCACCATGGACGTCAGATTCGACTTGCCGAACTGCTTGCGGAAGATGACCAGGTCGCCCTCCCAGTGGCCAAAATCCGTTCTTTGCGAGATGTTTGACGGCCTCTGGCCAATGCAGCTGGTGTGGGGGATCTGAAGACCGCGTGGCTTGCGGCCGCCGCGCGGTCGACGCCGCCTACGCGACCAAGGTAAAAGCTGATAGAGCGCTTGGCGCTTGCCTTCTTCGCCATAGACATAGCGGTAGATCGTCTCGTGGCAGACCCGCCGGCTGCCCGAGTGGCGCAAGCGTCCGACAATCTGTTCCGGCGACCAACTCTTTCGTAGACCATCGATCACCTTGGCTGCCAGTTCAGGATCGCGCACCAGTTTGCGACCAGGTGCACGACGGTCTGCAGCGTACTTCTGGGCCACATTCGGAAAGTAACCGCGGAAGAACGGCTCTTCGTCGTGCATGAAGTTACGGCGTAACTCGCGGTAGATTGTGGACGGATGCCGACCGAGTTCCGCCGCGATCCTGCGCACGGGTATGCGAGCGTCTGTCAGCCGCGAAATCGTCTCGCGATCATCCCGTCCAAGCTGGCGATATTGGGCTCCCATATGCGTTCCTCCGAGTGGGCTGAGGCCTCAGAAATCCTCGAATTTCGCACTTCCAGATAGAATCCACCCACTTACACGATTTAAATTCGATAATATAAGTTATGTTAAGTTGAGCTTTTTTGCGGATGTCAGGCCCAAGTTGGACAGTGCGTTTGATAAAATGGTTTTATATCAATAGGGTGCGCGCGGGCGCGCGAGTGTTACCACTACAATGTTCAATGGTGTGT
>NZ_FWXL01000057.1 GCF_900176395.1 Novosphingobium sp. B1
GTAAGCGGTGTTCTGTCGGCACCTTGCGCAGCCTCGGGGCGTGGTTGAATTGGGGGGATGGACGAGCACCGCGTTACGACCGCATTGGACACCCACATTGGAGTGCCTCTGAAGCCTACTGGGCGCGTCGAGGTTCTTGGCCGACTGTCAGGTCGGCGCCGCGTCTGGACGGTTGAGCAGAAGCTGGAGTTGGTCGCTGAGATGGAGCGCTGCGATAACGTCGCCGCTTTTGCTCGTGAGCGGGAGATCAGCACGGCGCTGCTGTACACGTGGCGCAGGGAGCTGCGTTACGCCATGGAGGCCGCCAAGCTCCCCCCACGAGACGAGCCCATGTTTGTGCCGGTCGTGGGTGGCTCGCCGCCAAGCTCGAGCGATAGCATTGATGTTGAAGTTGGTGGCGCCGTGGTTCGGATCGGACCGGCAGCCAGGACCGATCTGGCTGTGGCGATCCTTCAAGCTCTGCAGGCTGGGGTTGGCTGATGATAGGGATCGGCGCGAGGGTGATGGTGGCGACGCGTCCGGTGGACTTTCGCAAAGGCCCAGATGCGCTGGCTGCGCTGGTAGGTGCCGAGTACGGCGGTGATCCCTATTCCGGCGTGATCTACGTGTTCCGGGCCAAGCGCAGTGACCGGATAAAGCTCGTCTGGTGGGACGGCACCGGGCTGTGCCTAATGGCCAAGAGGCTGGAGTCCGGCGGGTTCAAGTGGCCGGCGATCCAGGACGGCGTGATGCGGCTGACGGCGGCGCAGTTGGGTGCCTTGCTAGAGGGTCTGGACTGGCGCCGGGTGCATGGCGGACGCCGCCCGATCGCCCCGCAGATTGCCGGTTGACGGGGGCTCTGCCTGCTGATTCACTACTGTCATGCTCATGGAAGCGGACCTTCCCAGCGACGTTGAAGCGCTCCGCGCGCTCGTCCTCGAACAGGCCCGCGAGCTTGATGCACTGAAGGTTTTCCAGGCCGAGGTCGAACGCCTGAAGGCGATCATCGAGGCCTTGCAGCGGCACCGGTTCGGCCGCCGGTCCGAGCAACTCGATCCCGATCAGTTCGAGCTTGCCCTCGAGGAGATCGAGACGGCCTTGGCCGAGGCCCAGCACGCCGTGGCTAAGGCGAGCAAGGCGTCTGCGGATCGCCCGCGCAAGGCCAACCGCGGTTCGCTGCCTGCTCACCTGGAGCGGATCGAACAGGTCGTCGATATCGAGGATAAGGCCTGCCCCTGCTGCGGCGGCGCCCTTCACCAGATCGGCGAGGATGTTGCCGAGCGTCTCGACGTGGTGCCCACCACCTTCCGCGTGCTGGTCACCCGCCGCCCGCGTTATGGCTGCCGCTCGTGCGAGAGCGCAATCGTCCAGGCACCGGCTCCGGCGCGGATCGTAGAGGGCGGCATACCCACCGAGGCGCTGATCGCGCAGGTCCTGGTCGCCAAATACGCCGATCACCTGCCCTTATACCGCCAGGCCCAGATCTACGCGCGGCAAGGCATTGAGCTCGATAGGTCGACCCTGGCGGACTGGGTTGGCCGGGCAGCCTGGTACCTGCGCCCCTTGCGCGATCACATCCTCGACCGATTGCGACGATCCGGGCTGCTGTTCGCCGACGAGACCACTGCGCCGGTGCTCGATCCCGGGCGCGGGCGTACCAAGACGGGCCAACTTTGGGCCTATGCCCGGGACGATCGTCCATGGGGCGGCGAGGATCCGCCGATGGTGGCCTATGTCTATGCGGCCGATCGCAAGGGCGAACGGGCCGAAGCCCACCTTGGTGACTTCGCCGGCATCCTGCAGGTCGATGGCTTTGGCGGCTATGCCGCTCTGGCGAAGCGACGGCAGCAGGTGAGCCTGGCCTTCTGCTGGTCGCACGTGCGGCGTAAATTCTACGAGCTGGCAGACAACTCGCCGGTCGCAACCGAGGTGCTGCGCCGGATCGCCATGCTCTACGCGATCGAGGACCAAGTTCGCGGCACCTCGGCGGAGCAGCGCCGCGCCGCGCGAGCCGAACGCGCCCGCATCATCATCGATGACCTGCACGTCTACCTCGAAGCACGGCTCCGTCAGGTCAGCGCCAAGAGCAAGCTCGCCGATGCCATCCGCTACGCGCTGACCCGCTGGGCCGGGCTGTCGCTGTTCCTCGACGACGGCCGCGTCGAGCTCGATTCCAACACCGTCGAGCGGTCGATCCGGCCGCTGGCCCTCAATCGTAAGAACGCGCTCTTCGCAGGCTCAGATGAGGGCGGCGACAACTGGGCGGTCATCGCCACGCTGATCGAGAACTGCAAAATCTCAGGCATCAACCCGCTTGCCTGGCTGGCCGAGACTCTCACCAAGCTAGCTGCAGGTCACCCGGCCAACGCCGTCGGTGAGCTCATGCCTTGGACCGCCGTGGCCTGAGCACACCGCTTAC
>NZ_FWXL01000056.1 GCF_900176395.1 Novosphingobium sp. B1
CATGCCCGCCGCGGCACCCGTGATTTCGACCAGCTGCTCGCCAAGCTGCGCGACACCGTCGCCGCTCGCCGCCTTCGTGAGGCCGCATGAACTGGGGCGCTCTCGAATCCTCTCTGCGCGAAGAGCCGCTGTTCTACGTGCAGAAGCCCGACGGTAATCGCATCCTCGGCGAGGATGCGCGCTGCAAGACGCTGGTGAAATACGTCCACCAGCTGGCACCGCAGGCGACGATCCAGCACTCGAAGAACGAGGGCAAGCACAACCACATCAAGGCGAAAGCCATGGGCGTGGTGGCTGGCTATCCCGATTACACGGTGACCTGGGGCGTGCGCGGTCAGGCCTTTGTCGAGATGAAGGGCTACACCGCAGCGGGGCGCGCGGGCGAACTCAGCCAGGCGCAGATCGACCAGTGCAACAAGCTGTTCCGTCAGGGCTTTCCAGTTGCCTGCTTTTTCACGCCTGAGGCAGCTTTCGAATGGCTGGTGGAACAGGGAATGCCGACGATTGGGAGGATCGCGGCGTGAGGTACGCACGAACCGTCCATATCCGTGAGGTGCTGCGTGATGTGCTGATGCGCATCGCCGCTCAGGAAACGCGGGCTGGCGAACGGCAAGCCAAATACGAAATTCTGAAAAGGGACGGGTGGCTTTGAGCAGCGCATTCATCGATGTTGCAGGACTGGAGCGCTTGAACCTCGATCATCAGGGGCGCACTCGTCGTGCGACCGCGCCATATCTTAACATGGTGCAAGATCGCGTCGGGCGCTTTGACAGCCTCACGCGTGTGGACCGCGACCCCTGCCCTAAGTGCGGCGTCCGCAAGGACTTCGGCTGCAATCATCAGGGGGCTGTGTGAGCGTGGCGAACGTCGTCTCCTTGGGCCCGGGCCAGCCCGACCCCTTAACGAACGTCGAGGCCGAGGGCGCAGTGCTCGGCGCCATGATGATCGATAACAGCATCATCGATGATGCAGCGCGCAAAGTCGTAGCGGCGGACTTCGCGATTGATATCCACGCTCGCCTTTTCTCGACAATCCTTGCCCTTCACGCGACCGGCAAGGGTGTGAATCCGATTATCCTGAAGCCGATGTTCGAGAGCGACGAGCAGCTCGCTCAGGTCGGAGGGCTGTCATATCTCGCGCGTCTCACGGGCAGTTCGCTTGCTTTGCTCGCTCCTCTCGACATGGCATTGCAGGTCCACGACCTTGCCGTGCGCCGGCGGATTCGTGATGGCCTATCCTTGGCCGTGCAGTCATGCGTCGACCTGGCGACACCAACCGCCAACATCATCAGCAAGGTCGACACTGTCATTCGACCCGATGGCGCCGGAGATGACTGCCCTGAATTGCCCGCATTCGACCCCGCAGAGTGGATTGGCAAGATGCCTCCCGCCCGAGAGTTCATTCTCCAAGGCTGGGTGATCCGTGGCGCCTGCGGTCTTCTTTCCGGCCAGGAAGGAGTGGGCAAGTCACTCATCGCTCAACAGATGGCAACATGCGCCGCTGCCGGCTTGCCCTTCCTCGGGCTCGAAATTGAGCACGTGCCAACGGTGTATATCACCTGCGAAGATCCGATTGAGGAGCTCTGGAGGCGTCAGGAGGACATCAACAACTCGCTTGGGCTCACAATGGCGGACCTGTCAGGAAAGCTGCTGCTGATCTCGCTGAAAGGCGTGATCGGCAACGAGCTCGGCACATTCGATGCGGACGGTAAGCTTCAGATCGCGCCCCGCTTCCACCAGATTGAGCGCAAGTGCGT
Source organism: Novosphingobium sp. B1 (assembly GCF_900176395.1). Taxonomy (GTDB): domain Bacteria; phylum Pseudomonadota; class Alphaproteobacteria; order Sphingomonadales; family Sphingomonadaceae; genus Novosphingobium. The sequence continues at coordinate 1,757 of NZ_FWXL01000056.1, forward strand.
TTCGTTTGGTGCGGGCTTGGTTTTTCTCGACAATGCCGCACACCTGTTCCCCGGCAACGAGAATGCGCGCCACGATGTCGCTGCCTTTCTCGGCCTACTCGAGCGCATGTCCGAGAAGATCAACGGCTCGGTGATTCTGCTCGCCCACCCCAACAAGCAGCACGCTCAGGGCAATAAGCAGGGCAACGAATACAGCGGGTCCACAGGCTGGTCTGCGCACGTACGCAACCGCCTGTTTCTCGACTGGGCCGACAAGGACAGCGACGGGAACTTCCTCGGCGACGACGGTCGAGTGCTGCGCAAGTCAAAGGCCAACTATGGCAAGAAGGGCGAGGAAATACACTTTCGTTGGCATGACTGGGCCTTCGTCCGTGATGCCGATCTGCCCGAAGATGCAGTGGCCGAGCTGCGTGAAGTCAGCCGCGCCAATTTCGAGAACGAGTGCTTCGAAGCCTGCCTTGAGCAGCGTCTTTCGGAGCGTCGTGCCGTCTCTGAAAAGAGCGGCGCAAACTTTGCCCCGAAGGTCTTCTCAACCATGCCTGAGGCGCGTGGTTGTACGAGGGATCAGCTTTCGGCGGCAATGGATCGCCTGTTCCGCGTGGGCCGCATTGAACGCGGATTCCTGTGGCGCAACAGCGGCGAAGGCAGGGACGATCACGGGCTCCGTTTCGTCTCTGGCAACCCTAATGGAGTGGG
>NZ_FWXL01000052.1 GCF_900176395.1 Novosphingobium sp. B1
ACAGCACCATCAAGCCGCTATTGTGTAATCGAGACCGATATCGGCAGCCGGTGCGCTCTGCGTAATGCGGCCGACGGAGACGTAAGTAACTCCCGTTTCCGCGATCGCACGGATGGTATCGAGCCGCACGCCACCTGACGCTTCGATCGGCACGCGGCCCGCAACCAGCGCCACACCCTCGCGCAGCATTTCGACCGACATATTGTCGAAGAGCAGCCGATCGGCGCCTGCCTTCAGTGCCGGCTCGATCTGGTCGATTGTGTCGACTTCGACTTGGACCGGGAGTGCTGACTTGCCCGCCTTGGCCGCGCGCACGGCCGCCTCGATCGAGCCGCAGATCGCGACATGATTGTCCTTGATCAGGATGCCGTCGTCGAGCCGCATACGATGATTGTGCGCCCCGCCCATGCGGGCAGCATATTTCTCAATTGCGCGCAGGCCGGGTATGGTCTTGCGGGTGTCGAGCAGGATGCACGACGTGCCCGCGATCATGTTGGCATAGCTTCGAGTAAGGGTGGCAATACCGGTGAGGTGCTGCAGCGTGTTCAGCGCCGAGCGCTCCGCCGACAACATCGGGCGGGCGCGACCCTCCACGCGCATGATCGGGGCACCCGCCTGGAGCTCATCTCCATCCCTGGCAAGCCGCTCGACCCGGACATCGGGATCAAGGGCCTCGAAGAAGACCTGGGCGAGATCGATGCCCGCAACGGCAATCTGCTCGCGAGTCTGGATCGTCGCGATCAGCCGTGCGTCGGCGGGGATGGTGAGGTCGGTGGTGACATCACCACCTAGCCCCAGATCCTCCTTGAGTACGGACTGGACGAAATGACTGACGGCATCCGCGTCGAGCCCGGCAATGGGCGGCAGGGACATCATCAAGCGCGGACGTCCCCGAGAGCGTCGACATCTGTCGATACGGTCCGCATGATATCCGCCTCTTCGTCCGAGACATTGAGCAGCCGCCAGTCGGTGCCCTTAGGCACGATGCCTTCGAACGACATGAGCTTGGCGTTCGGAATGTGCGGCTCGGTCGTGCCGATCGCCGGCTCGCCCTTTTCCACCGCCTGCGCGGCGCGGTACATCTGTGTGCGGAACGTGAAGATCGCCTTGTCGCTCGACCCCAGGCGATCATCGCCACGATCGGCGAGCGTACCCATCGATTCCCACATCGCCATGTCCTGCGCCGGGATGCCGTAGATACCGGTGAAATCGCCGTCCTTCATGGCTACGCGATCCTGGAGATAGTTGTTTCCTGCGTTGCGCATCTTTTTGAAGGTGATCGGCTCGACATCCTTGCCGATCTCGGCACCGCAGAATTTGCGCCATGCGTCGGTCGAAATGCCTTTTTCGGGATGCCAGGCGACCCAGTAGAACATCGTGTTCTCATCATCGATCGGGACCAGCATCTGGCTCAGATGATATTGGTCATTCGATGGAATGTGGACGGTATAGGGCGCCACATAGAGTGTCATGCGGATATAATCAGTGGCATCGGCGTCGACGATCGGCTTGCGGATCGCGACATAGCGGAAGCCAAAGCTGGTCTTCTGGACCTCAAGGCGTGGCGCCTTGTCGGCCGACGGCCGTAGCCAGGCGGTGTCGGTCGCGGTCGATCCGCTGACCTCGGTTGCCGTCGGCATGTTGGACGAGTGCAGGCTCGAACTGTGCGCCGAGTCGATGGAGCCTTCGAGCACCTGTGCCCAGTTGCATGCGCCATGCATCTTCACGATGCTGATCTTGTCGTCCGGTACGGTCGCCCAGTTGGGCTTGTCGAACGGCGTCACCTGATCGGGATTGCCCATCCACACCCAGACGAACCCGCCGGCCTCCTGGACCGGATAGGCCTTGGTCTTCATCGTGCTGCGCAGCTTGGCGTCGACCGGCTCGGACGACATGTCGATGGCGTTGCCGTTCACGTCGAACTTCCAGCCATGATAGAGGCAACGCAGGCCGCATTCCTCGTTGCGGCCAAAGGCCAGCGACGCGCGGCGGTGCGGGCATTGCTCGTCAAGCGCGCCCAGACGACCCTTGCTGTCGCGGAACACCACCATATTCTCGCCGAGGAGGCGGACGCGCAGCGGCGTACAATCCGGTTCGGCCACCTCTTCGGACATGCACGCGGGCATCCAGTGCTGGCGCATCAGCCTGCCCATCGGCGCGCTGCCCTCGACTCGGGCGAGGATGTCATTTTGTTGGGGTGTCATCGCCTATCCTTATCGCAAAGTGGCTGTGCCAAGGCGCCGTGCCACGAAGGTGTTTCATCCACTTCTTGAAAACACTTCTACATAGAAGTATTGTGCGTTTCAAGCGGGCCGCATTTCAAGGACCGACCTGGCAGATCGAGGATAAACAAGAAGGCACTTCGGATCGGCATTGTCGGCCTTGGCCGGGGGTTCATGCTGACGCTTCCGGCGTTGCGCGCGCACCCACGGGTCGAGATCGCCGCGGCGTTCGATCTGCGCGCGTCCCCACGTGCTCAATTCACGCGCGAGTTCGGAGCCAAGTCATATGAAAGCCTGGAGGGGTTGCTCGCCGCCGATATTGATGCCGTCTATATCGCGACGCCACACGAACTGCACGCGACGCAGGCAATCGCGGCCCTCGGTGCGGGCAAGCATGTTCTGGTCGAAAAGCCGATGGCGATCTCTGTCGCCGAGTGCGTCGCGATGGAAGCGGCGGCACGCCGGGCCGGCAAACTGCTCCTGGTCGGCCCCAGCCATGGCTTTGATGCCCCGGTCCGCCGAGCCGCCGAGTTGATCGCCAGCGGCGGCTTTGGTGCGGTGCGGCAACTCACGGCGATGAACTTCACCGATTTCATGTATCGGCCGCGTCGCCCCGAAGAGCTGGACAGCGCGCGTGGTGGGGGCGTTGTCTACAGTCAAGCCGCTCACCAAATTGACGTGGCGCGGCGGCTTGTCGGACGCGATGTGACATTCGTGCGCGCGGTTGCGGGCAATTGGGATTCCAGTCGCCCGAGCGAGGGCGCATATGCCGCGATGATGGGATTCGAGGGTGGGGCTGTCGCATCGCTGACGTACAGTGGCTACGCCCATTATGATTCCGACGAACTGGTTAATTGGATATCGGAACTCGGCCGCGAGAAGGATCCGGAGCAATACGGTGACACGCGGCGCGCGCTCAGGAACCTCGAACCAGCGACCGAAAGCGCTGCCAAGATACGCCGAGCGTATGGCGAGGACGGCGCATCGACCAGCGAACCGCCGGCGCCGTATCATGAGCATTTCGGCTTTGTGCTGGTCAGTTGCGAACGCGCCGATCTCAAGCTCTCGCCCCAAGGCATCACGCTCTATGGCGATGAACACCGTGAGTTTCTCGCGATCGATCCGCCAAGCCTGCCGCGGGTCGAGGTCATCGATGAATTCGTTGAAGGCGCACTCGGTCTGGTCCAGCCGATCCATGATGGCCGCTGGGGCGTGAAGACGGTGGCGTGCTGCGCAGCCCTACTCGAATCGAGCCGCACCGGCAGCGAAATCGCACCCACAGCCATGATTATCGACACTTTGGAGGCCGTTTCCGTATGACTAGATTGAACCTCTCGCTCGCCTGTTGGGGCTATGATCGCACCGAGGCGCTGCTGTCGCAGACGGTCCGCCCCGATGGGATCGATCTCAACTTTCAGGTGCTGG
>NZ_FWXL01000048.1 GCF_900176395.1 Novosphingobium sp. B1
CTCTATAGGCTGTACCGCCCTAAAAACGTACCTATCGTGACCGAGGACAACGGAAAACCGCTACCTATTTGGGCAAACAGGGGAGGGGATGGTTGCTCAGTGCGCGCCCCTTCGCATGGGAAGCCCTTCCCTTGACTGGAGTACGGTAATACGCAATTATAGTTAGATAACTAAGGATATGGCCATGGAGAGAGGATTGCCGACAAAGGCGCTATGGGATCGCCTTCCCGAAATCGTTCGCTTCCGCGATCAACCGGGGATGACGGAGACCTACAGTTTTGCGGGCGCCGAGGGCACGACCGAGCTGGAAGGCCAGCTGTTCCGGCAGAGAGCGCGGCCATCTAAGGCGGTCTATTTGTTCATGCACCCCACAGCCACGGTCCAGCTGCTCCCAATGCCTGAGGCGCTTGCCGATGCGGGGTTGCACGTACTTTGCGCGTCGAGTCGCTACCCGAGAAACGATAGTGCGCTGATTATGGAAAAGGTCGCCTACGACATGGGCCAGTGGGTGCGCCACGCGCGCGAGTCGCTGGGTTATGAAAAGGTGATCCTGGTGGGATGGTCGGGCGGCGGCTCGCTATCGCTGTTTTATGCGGCCCAGTCTGAACATCCGACAATCACCCACACGCCCGCCGGCGACCTTTATGACCTGACAGCAGCGCGGCTGCAGCGGGTTGACGGAATAGTCTTAATCGCCGCCCACCTCAGCCGGGCGGAAGTGCTGACCGAATGGCTTGACCCCTCCGTCATCGACGAATTCGACCCGGACACGCGCGATCTCGAATTCGATATCTATAGTCCGGACTGCCCGAACAAACCACCATTCACCGCTGACTTCATCGCCGCCTTCCGCGAGAGGCAGCGGGCCCGCAATCGCAGAATTACCGCCTGGGCCGAGGAAATGCTTGCCACGCTCCGTCGTCGCAACGACGGCGAAACCGAACGCGCCTTCGTCACGCACCGCACGATGTGCGACGTGCGCTGGATTGATCCGACGATCGACCCCAATGGACGCGCGCCGGGGGCATCCTATCTTGGCAATCCACGCACGGTGAACGTGGGACCCGCTGGTTTGGCGCGATTCTCAACCCTGCGCTCGTGGCTGTCGCAATGGTCCTACGACCTATCCAACTCCAAGGCTGCCGTTAACGCGACAAAGATCCATCGGACCCCTGTGCTGCAGATCGAGAATGAAGCGGACGACGCGGTTCCCGCGAGCCATAATCCGATCATTCACAACGCGCTCACCGTTGCGAACAAGGAATTTGTGAGCATCAAGGGCGCGACCCATTTCTACCAGGGCCAGCCCGAACATCTCAGCGCTTGTATCGACGGGATCATCGACTGGAGCCACCGCAACGATTTGTGATCTGGCCGCCGCGATCGACGCGGCGCCTCCGCATTTTCGCTGCGGCGCGGCCGGCTTACGCCGGCCGGTCGCGGATTCCTTGCGGGGATCAGTTGTAGACGGCGTCCCGGATGTCGGACACGAACTTCCCCGACATACCCTCAAAGGCCGTGTTGGTCATGGCCACGACCGTCAGCGCGTTTGCACGATCGATGAACCAGCTATTGCCGTATCCGCCGGCCCAGTGAAGCGTTCCGGGAGACTGCGGCGACGGGACGGCGTGCGGATCTGCAAGCACTGCCCAGCCGAAGCCGAAGCCCCAACCCGGCCCGCAGGCCGCAGCCTGAGGTCCGAGCTGATCGGTCGCCATCATCTCGACTGTTTCAGGCTTCAGGATCGGACCACCCCCGAGCCGGATGGTTTCCAGAAAGTGCAGGACGTCGCCCGCAGTCCCCACCATCCCACCCCCGCCTGACGGATAGGAGTTTGGATCCAGGATACGGCTCGGCGCGAACGTTAGCGACCCGTTGAAGGCATCCAGAGGCACTACCATGCCGTCCGTGATGCGGACGGGAACGGATTCGCTGTTGAAGTAATTCGTCGCGAGCCGCTCAACATCCGCAACGGCAAAGCCGGTATCGACGATACCCAGCGGATCCGTGACCAGTTTGCGCACAGCATCGCGTAGCGAACCACCGGTAACGCTCTCAACCACCCCTCCCATCACATCCATGCCAAGGGAATAGCGAAAACCCGACCCCGGTGCGGCGGTAAGCGGGGCGGCAGCCAGGCGCCGAAGATTCTCGGATAGCGACAATCCCGGTTGATCCAACCCGTCGGAGACGTCGAGGCGACGATAATGGCCATCGCTCCCTTCCTGAAACGGATAGCCGAGCCCCGATGTGTGCGTGAGCAGATGGCGGATCGAGATGACCGGAACCGATCCATCGGACAGGCGCGGCTGAAAGTCGGGCAGGAAGCGCGTCACTGGATCGTCCAGCCTCACAACACCATCCTCGATCAGGCGCATCACGGCGGCGGTGACAAAGGGTTTGGTCACCGATGCAAATCGGAAAATGCTATCCGTTTGCATCGGCTTTTGCGATTCACGGTCTGCAAATCCCGCCGCGCGGCGATAGGCGATCTTGCCGCCCCGGGCGACGATCACGACCGTTCCCACCAAACGATTGTCGGCGAGAGCATTGTCTATCGCGCGATCCAGGCGATCGGACACATCCGCGCCTTTAAAGGCTGATGAACTCATAAGTTCAAACTCTCCCGATACTCTCGCAGACCGGACGCGGCCCGCACCTAAGCGATTGCAGTCATCAACCGCGCGGTGGAGAGCGACGACGATTCGGTCGGAGGCAAGGCCTGACCATCAGCACACCTCTCCACGCAACCTTCACGTCGCAGACCGCCACCGTGCAGTTCCTTAGTTATCTAACCATTAGTGATGTAAGTATCGGCGCGCAACATTGATGTGGGGCATCCATGGTGGCGAGGACACCCACTATCGCATCAGTCGCCTGCCTCATGAGTGATGCCGGCGACCCCTCGGTCCTCTCGGCGCCGCCGACCCGGCTTCGCGTCGGGCTCCTCGGGGGAGAGGCTCCGAATCGCAGCTTCTAGATTGGTCTGCAGCTCGCCCAATAGGGCGATCTGGAGATCCGCTTCGCGGCGCGAAATGCCGGTCTTAGCGATATCCCCAACTTCGATGCCAATGGGCAGAAGCTTCCTTTTCAGCTCGTGACCGTAAGGGGTGAGGAAGATGTTGATCTTCCGCTTGTCCGCCGCGTTGCGGACCCGGGCAACGATTCCCCGTTGCTCCATGGAAGCGATCGCCGAAAGCGTGGTCAGCTCCATCGTTCCAACAAGGTCGGACAGTTCCTTCTGGGTTAAGCCGTCCTGGTCCCACAGGACGCGCAAGAAGTACCACATGCCCAGGGTGACGCCGAACTGCTCGATCTTCAGCTGTAGCAGCTTTTGCATAAGTCGATGCGTGAGTCGGATTTGATATCCGATACTCAGGTCGAACGGCAGGTTGATTTCCCCGCTATCTCCGCTCATCGAAATCGGCCCTGCATGACCCGAACCATCGGGCCTGTTGAATGTCGAAACCAGCGTGCATTCCTTCTTGGCAACCGCCCCAGCCGCGTGGGTCGGTTGACTTGTTAATGGATTATGACTTGACGGTCCCGCGGTTTCTCATCCGGGTCGAGGGCGAGATTCCGGCGTTCGTTCGGCGGCCTTGATGGTCGTGACTGCCATATATTCAACCGACGTAAGGGCACGAGGGCCACCCTAGTTCGGGCGGGATTCAAAGGGCCGGAGAACCCACGCTCAATCCGCGTGGAATAGATAGGGTGTCACCGAAGCACGATTCAGACCCGTTCGACCGCGAGCGCAAGGCCCATGCCGACGCCGATGCAGAGCGTGGCAAGGCCCAGTCTGCCGTCAGTATCCAACTGGACGTTGGCGGGCAGGTGCACCATCAAAGCCGTTGCCCCTGCCTCATTGGGAGGGCGAACATGGCGACACGCCCCAGGGAGAGTGCATTTGTCCAACAGGCCCGCCCAGCTCAATCCGGAATGGAGCCTTGGTTATCAGGTCCGGCGCTGCCATCGGCGGTTCGATCGCCTGCTCAATGCGATGCTGGCGAAGCACGATCTAAAGACGGGCTTCTGGTATTACCTTCGTGTGCTGTGGATCCGCGACGGCGTCACCCAGAAATATCTGAGCGACATGACCAACGTCACAGAAAACACGACTGTGTCGATAATCAACAACATGATGCAGCACGGGCTTGTAGAGCGCACCCGCGACAAGGTTGATCGCCGCAAGTTGAGCGTTACGCTGACCCAACGAGGCAAAGCCCTGGAAGCGGAGCTCATGCAATATGCGATCGACATTAACCGCATCGCCGTCGCCGGGATCGATCCGGCCGAGGTTGCGACGTGCGTCGACGTGCTTTCGCGCATGTCAGCCAATCTCGCCGCCGAATTCGATTCTATCCCGAACACCCCCGCCGAGGACTGACAGGGCGCAACCGGTCAGCGGCCGCTCGCCGGGTATCCTGCGGCAGCCCGGCAAAGACGGAGCATCGACAACCACGCTGCTCCCGCACCGCTTATGCTCCGCCCCGTCATTTCCCGGATTGCATCACGTCAGATCTTGAACTCCGCGAACGTCTCCGGCGCGAACATGTCCTCGATCGTCAGCTGGCGCGGCGACAGACCCTGCTCATGATGATAGCGCGTGAAGGTCTCGAGTACGTGGCGGTTCTTCTCGATTCCGTAAGGCCACCACTGATCGCCCAACGTCGCGATCGTTTCCTCGACCGCGGCAATTTGCCAGGGCAGCATCGTCTTGAGCGAGGCTGAGACGCGCAGCTGTTCGTAGGTTAGCTGCTGCGCCTGGACGAACGCCTTGTAGAGCGCCTGTGCGATCCAGCGGTTCTTCTCGTAAATGTCGCGGCGAATGGCAACGACGTGCATGATCGGGAAGATATTCGTCTTGCCGAAATAGGCTTTCTCGACCTGGACGAAGTCCGGGAACAGGCGCCGCACATTGTGCGGTTCCGAATAGAAGGTCGATGGAGCACGCGCGGTGTGCAGCGCGTCGATCTCGCCATCAGCCAACATCCGGGTCAGCGTCTGGTTTGGCCCGATCGGCTCAACCTTGAACTTGTCCGGCAGATTGAGTTTGAGCTTTTCCTCACGGCCCGGCTCTTCCTCGCCGCCCGTGACATAAGTGACCGACGCCGGGTCGATGCCATATTCGTCCTGCAGGATACCGCGGATCCAGACCGGCGCGGTCATCTGATATTCCGGGACGCCGATGCGCTTGCCGACAAGGTCGGACGGTTTTTCGATGCCGCTCTTGGCCGACACGAAGATGCAGGAATGACGGAAGAAACGTGACGGGAACACCGGGATGGCGATAAAGTCTGGATTGTCCCGGCCCAGAGTCACGCAATACGATGACATCGAAAGCTCGGCGGCATCGAACTCGCGATTGCGCAGCATCCGGAAGAACGTTTCCTCGACGG
>NZ_FWXL01000022.1 GCF_900176395.1 Novosphingobium sp. B1
GGCGAGCAGGGTTCTACCTCGATCGTTGGTCAATCGGATTGCCGCCCTCCCATATCGGCGCCCGTAGGGCGGCACCACATAAAAGGGGCAGGAAAACCTGCGAATAGCATCTGCTGGCATCGTACCGGATTTGTTCGCCCTTAGCGTGCAGATACGTCACTTTCGTGTAGTCACCCCGATATGCCGTGAACGCCGCAACAACGCGCCAAAGCGCTTGGTGCGGGCTCCGTAGAATCCGCCTTCGCAAAAGGGCGTGGCGACGAAGCGCGGTGCGAGTTCGGCTTCGAGCGCGGTGATTAGCTCGGTCGGCACGGCGTTATCGACAATGACATAACCGTCGGCGAGCAGCATCGCGGCGAGGCGGGCGGGGTCGTGCATCGCCATTCCCTTCACGCGGCTCTTGCCGCCGCATCGGGAGTGATCGCACCCGGTACATAGATGCCGTTCGACGCCAGCAGCGCAGGCGTACCGGCGCAGATCTCGATGCGGAACGCTCCAAGGAACGCGCCATCGATGCGGCGCGCGGGGCCGAGCGGCGCTGCGCGCCAGCCCATCGCCAAAACCTCCTCGCGAAAAGCAGCGGTCACGACGCCGGTTAGCATGGTGATTCCGCTGCCGAGCGCATGATCGACCATCGCCGAGATGAGCCGGTTGCGGACACGCAGGCGTCCGGGGGCGCCCAATCGTTGCGGCAGGCAAAGTCGCGTAATCTCGCGAACCTGCTCCCCCCGGGGCGCATCGCACTCGCAGAGCGACGCGAAACGATCGGCGAGAAGATGTGCGCCCTCTGTCGATAGCAGCCGCATCGACCCCTGGTGAATGCAGCCATCGTCGGTGGCGATCAGATAGACCGCCTTGTCGCCGTCATAGCTGTCGATTTCATAGCGGCCGCCGACGACCGGAACATCCCAGCCCAGCAGATCGACGAACAGGGTCTTGCGGTCCTCGAACATCGAGGCGGCGCGCGCATCGGTAAGCGAGCACCCTTTGACAATATGGATCATGGCAGTAGCTCCCGTTCAAATTGAACAGTCGCGAAGGGAGCAGAGATGAAGGGCTCAAACAGTCGTCAATATTGAGGATGCGGCGATCCCGCTCAGAACCGCGGGACGATCTCCTCGATGCAGACGATTCCGCAGGCGAGCGCGATCGCCGGGAGCTGCGCGCGGGAATAGATTCCGAAATGTTCGCGCAGGTCACGCATGTAGGTGCGCACTGTCGTCGGGGCGATGTTCATCATGATCCCGATCTCGACGTCGCTCTTGCCCATCGCCGCCAAGCGAAAGCATTCGAGCCGCTTTGGGCTGAGATGGGGTAATTTCAGCGGGCGCGCCGGAAAGCCGTGCAAGCGCCGCGCCTCGGTAAACGCCTCGCTCGCCATCAGCGTCGCGATCCGGCAGATATGCGATGGCGGCAATTGCCCGTCGCGCGTTGCGAACGTACAGCATCCGGGCGGCTCGCCGGCGACGCCAATCGGAACGGTGAGGCCGTTGCGCAGGCCATGACGCGCGGCTTCGCGCACGATGCGCGCCTGTCGCCGCGTGAAGCCGCCCAGCAGTCGCTCCATTTCGTGCCAGCAGAACGCCCGGCTTGTCGAGCGCGCCGCGAGCAAGGCGGGATCGTCGCGGTAATAGCCTTCGGCGACGAAAACGTCGCCCCAGCTCTGGAAATTGTCCATGCGGAAATATCGCCCACCGGGCTGAAAGAAGGCCATGCTCTGGACGATCGCGAGCCATGGGAGGCCGAGCTGGCGTGCGGCGGCCTCGCTGCAACTGAACAGCTCGCGATCACTGTTCGCGCGCCTGGCCTGCTTAATATAGGCATCGAGGTCGCGAAACGGCACCGAGGGGCACTCCTTTCGACGCGCGCGTTGCGGGCGCGTCTATCGGGCGCGTGGTTCCAGCCCACGCGCGTGCAGCCCCCGATGATTTACTTGGTCTTGCTCGGCCGCCCCGTCGGCTTGTGCGGATGGCGCCGGAGCGTCACCGCCGGGCGCGCCAGTATCGCGCCGATTTCCAGTTCGTCGTCCGAAACGATCGAGATCGATATCCGGCCGGACAAGAGATAGACGGCATTAACGCCGAGTGCCTTCGCGAGCCGCTCCATTGCTTTCAGCGTCGGGCTCGACCGGCCATTTTCGATCGCACTCAGATAAGAGCTGCTCGTGCCCGCATCATGGGCGAGCGCTTCTTGCGTGATGCGCATCGCAAGCCGCAATTTCCTGAGATTCGAACTGAAGGACTTCGACGCATCCATAAGGGCGTAAGTTCACGCCCTGCGACCATTACTCCACACTGGATACAGGTTGGAGTTATTATCTATATTATTACGTTTTTACAAATATTTAAATGAGATTCCCGAACAACGCGCACTCAACTCTGATGCGGATTCTCAGGCGCGCCAAAAGACCGCATTCGGACGGTCGAATCGGTCGATGACCGAAGCCCTCACGCCAGGACATTGGCCGTGGACGCCGCAGTGGAAATCCCATCGGCGTCGTCACATCCGGGGCGAGCATTGATTTCAAGCGCCGAGCGAATCACGATGCGAACAACGTCCCGTGGACACGTCCGCAATCGCCGTTCCGGCGTGGCGTACAGGAATCATCGGATAGTTTGACGTGCCTGTGTGTCGTTGTCTCCTTTGATTTGAATGCAGCGCAGCGAAGCGGAGCGTCGCATTGGTTCATAGTTATGAAATCACCGTTCGTGTCGGGCCGCTGGCCGCCCACCATGCCAACCGACTACTCGCAACAGTCGGTTCTGGCGGTAATCCCGCAGCGGTCCGGTTTGCTCCAGCCCCGCCGAATTGTACTCGGATCTTCATGATGCAGCGGGATCGGTCCGGGGATCGGTAGTGACGAGCCCGAAAAACGTGGCGCCGGCATTGCCTGGAGGATATTGTCGATCTCCCGATAGACGCCTCGCGCTGCCATATGAGGATGGCGCGCCGCTTCGTCCGGATCAAGCACGGGGGCAAAGCAGGCATCGCTGCCTTCCAGCAGTGTGCGCCATTCTTCCCGTGTCCGCATGGCGAATATCTCGCTAAAACGCTGCTTGAGCTCGGGCCAGGCATCACGATCATAGCCGTCGTCAAAACTGCTATCGCCGGCCAACCCCAGCTTTTTGCAAAGCAGCGCATAGAACTTGGGCTCGAGTGATCCGACTGAGATGAAATTCCCGTCGGCGCACCGATAGGTCGAGTACCAGTGAGGGCCGTCAAGGATGCTGCAGCCGCGTATGCTGGCAACCTGGCCGGCGGCCTTCAGGCTCAGGAGCAAGTTCATCATGTGAGCGCTCCCATCGACGATCGCGGCGTCAACCACTTGCCCATTCCCGGTATCCCGCGCGTGCATTGCCGCTGCGAGGACGCCGATGGCCAAATAGAGCGCTCCACCCCCAATATCGCCTACCAGGCTTGGCGGCGCCATTGGCGGTTCACCGGGATGCCCAGCATACCAAAGGGCTCCTGACAGCGCGATATAGTTGATGTCATGGCCGGCCGCTTGGGCGAGAGGTCCCTGCTGCCCCCAACCCGTCATGCGACCGAATACAAGGCGGGGGTTACGCGCTAGGCAAACCTCGGGACCAAGGCCGAGCCTCTCCATCACCCCAGGCCGCATGCCTTCGATCAGTACATCGCCCCTTTGGACGAGATCCAGGACATGCGCGACGCCTTCGGGGGACTTCAGATCCAAGGCAATTACACGTTTCCCGCGGTTCACAATGGCGCCGCTGCCAAGATCGATATTTTCGGAGTTAGGGCTTACGCGTTCAATGACGACGACATCGGCGCCAAGGTCGGCCAACAGCATTCCGCAAAACGGCGCCGGGCCGATGCCCGCAATTTCGAGTATTTTGAGGCCTGCAAGCGGACCAGTTTTCGTCATTCAGGCATACCTGCGTCTGAGACCTTGGCGCTTTGATCCAGGCCGTTTCGCCGCTCCAGATTTCGAGACGGGTTGCAGTCGTGCTGGGCGGCAGTGTCGAAAGTAAGATTGGCAAAATGACCTTGATTCGCCTAATTCATTCTCTGGAGCAATTATTCCTGTGGGGCATGTCCATGCTCGATTCTCGCCTCAAGCATGCCGTCGCGGTTGGTCAGCTTCGTTCCTTCTCCAGGGCAGCGGATGCGGTTGGTGTCACGCAGTCGGCGGTGACCAAGAGTGTCGCTGAACTCGAACGGCATCTTGGCTATTCCCTTTTCCATCGGACCTCACGGGGCGCGATGCCGACAGAGGAGGGACGCGAATTTATTGATCGCGCAGCGCGCTTGCTTGCCGACGCAGCTGAACTACTCGGAGATACAGCCCGCCGCGCCGACGCCTATGCGGGCCCGCTTCGAATCGGACTGTTCCCAGGGTCAATCGACTGGTTGCTCACCCAACCTCTGGTTTCTTTGCTGCGGCGCCATCCGGCAGTGCGCGTCGAAGTCGTTTCGGGCAACAGCGAAAGGGGCGTGCGACTCCTGTCGCGCGGCGATATCGATGTCGCCTTTGGACTTGAAGCGGCCTTTGCACGCTGGCCGGAATTCAAGTGCGAGCGGGTCGCCTCGATCGAAATACTGCCTTTTGTGCGGAACAATCATCCCATTCTGGGGATAAACCCGACCAGCAAGGAGCCGCTGGTCCAGTTCGAATTCGTAGTGCCCTCATCTTCCGAACCCTACACATCGATCATTCAGCAGATGTACGAAAAAAGCGGTAAGCGTCCCGCTGACTGGATCCACATGACAGACTATTTTCAATTGGTTCGACGGATCGTTGCCACATCCGATGCTATCGGGATGGTTGCAAAACAGTTCACCGAGAACTCATGGTTTCGCGCCAATTTCGTGGCCTTGGAGGGAATCGGTTTATTCGATCCATTGACGCTTTGTTATGCTGTGCGTAGCCGCTGGCAGGTAAAACCGGCTGGCCGTGCGCTCGTCAGCCTTGTTCGTCAGGCATGGCGCACCGCATCATCGGATTAACGGCAAGGGGGCGGGGTGCGATCGGAAATCCGCTGCATCCGTCGCGATCAGCTAGAGCATTTCGCGCAGAAGTGGGAACCGGCTTTCCGGCAGGAAATGCTCTAGCAAATTGATCTTGGGCATTTTCCGAGTTGGCGGGTGATTCCACTCGCCTCGAAAATGGCCTAGAAGCTAATCGCCACTTCTCCGCCGATGACGCGCCCCCTGTTTAGCGGTGAAAGGCTTGCACCCGTGCCCCCGAAGGCCGCCGGCAAAGGTGTATCGCCGCCAATCGTCACCTCATTCAGGAGGTTTCGGCCATAGATGGAGAAGCGCCAGTGCTTGTTGTCGGTCGCCAATGTGAGGCTCGCATCGAGCATATCGGCGCCCTGAAGGAAGCCGACGTTGTTGTCGGTGAATGCCGCCTTGTCGCGATGCGTGAAGCTGACACGCGCCGTTGCTGTCCCCAATTCGCCAAGCTGCTGATCATAAGTCAGCCCCACGCCATAGGTCCATGGCGACAGCCTTGGCAATTTGAGCGCACGATCCACATCGTTGATGACGCCATCACCGCTGAGGTCGAACTGGACGTTGCGATACTGGCCATTCACGTAGCCGAGCTGACCCGAAATCACGAGGTTGGACAAAAGAAAAAACTGCCCCTCGGCCTCGACGCCTTTGATTGTGGCGTCGGCGGTGTTCCGTATGACCTGGCTGACGCCAAGCGGTCCGGGCAGGTTGATCTCGCGCTGCAGGTCCTTCATGCGATTGTAGAAGGCCGCCAGGTTGATCCGGTGGCGCCCGAATTGCTTCTTGGCGCCGAGTTCGAAACTGTCCTGGGTCTCTTGATTGAATGGCCCCGGCGGCACAGCGGGATCGGTGTTGCGCAAATTATATCCGCCGCTGCGGAACCCGCGCGTGTAAAGGCCATAAATCTGCGTGTCGTCATCCGGCTTCCACTGAAGGCCGATTTTCGGCGTAAACCCTCGCCATTTTGCCGCGTCGGCGAAATTGGTTGCACAGATCAGCGTGTCTAGATTGCAACCATTTGCGCGTAAGGCCGAGACCCGAACGGCTTTGCGTTCCCAACTATACCGCGCGCCGAGATTCAAGGTCAGCGTATCGGTGAAATGCCAGTCGGTCGAAGCAAAAATGCCCCATGTTGTCTGGTCTTGCG
The DNA here is from genome assembly GCF_900176395.1 of Novosphingobium sp. B1. Taxonomy (GTDB): domain Bacteria; phylum Pseudomonadota; class Alphaproteobacteria; order Sphingomonadales; family Sphingomonadaceae; genus Novosphingobium. The sequence goes on from NZ_FWXL01000022.1 coordinate 6,128, forward strand.
TACCCCCACCGGAAACGATCCGAGCACCGCCCAAAAGATTCCGCAGCTCGGCGTAACGAAGATCCTGGGAAAAATAGTATAGACCGGTTGTCAATTCGACGTCACCGAACCTTCCGGCATAACGAAGTTCGTCGCTGAGTTGATCCTGGTCGATTTCGAAAAAGGCATGAAAGAAGGACTGTGGTGTTCCATCGATATCAGCGCCCGCGGAGGATCGGAATTTCCGATAGCCAGCGATGTTGGTGAAGACGCCTTCGCCCAGACCAACATCGATGTTGGTTTCCACGATCGCCTGGTCCCATTTGGCATCATAGAAACCTGGGAAATTGATCGAAAACCTGAAGCTGTCGCGGGGAAACAGCGCGTGACTCTGGACAGGGGCTCCATCGCTTTCGACATCGCCATGCTCATAGCGGAGATCCATTCGGAAGCGGTCGCCACCCTTGAGCGAAAGTGCCGGGCGAATGATAAGGTCATGTGATTTACCGAAGCTGCGATTGTCGAAGCGGTTGCGAAACCAGCCATTGTCGTCGCTGTAGTAGACGGCCAATTTGGCAGCCAAAACGTCATCGACGATAGGTCCGGTAACCGTGCCGCTTACGGTCTTTTTCAGTCCCGTTTCAATGGATAGCTTGGCTTTGGCTCCAAAATCGAAGCTGGGCCGCGTGGTCCGCACAACCACGGCACCGCCGGTAACGTTGCGACCGAAAAGCAAGCCTTGCGGTCCACGCAGAACTTCGATCCCCTCAAGGTCGAAGTTGTCCAGCACGACACCAGCGTTGATGCCGAGGTAAATACCGTCAGTGAAAACGCCTACGGTGGGGTCGATCGATGGGATCGTGCTGTTGATGCCGAGGCCCCGGATAGTGAAATTGGCATAGCCCGGTGCCGTACCCACATCCTCGAGCTGGACGTTGGGAACGTCGTAGCTCAGACTTTGAAGATTCTGGACGAACTTGGCATCCAGCTGCGCTTCACCAAAAGCCGTGACCGCCATCGGTACTTTCTGCACGCTTTCGCCATAGCCCTTTTTGGTGGCGGTAACGACAATGTCCTCAGCCAGCGCTTCCGTGGCGCTCCCGGTTTGGTCGTTCGCCTAGGGCGTTGCTTCCTGGGCAAATGCTGTTCCCGAGCACAACAACGCGGCAGAAGCCAATAGACATCCTCTCATGGCTGATCCTCTCTTCCCAGGAGATATTGTGTAGTTCATGCCGTTTGGCGGCATTTGAGGGCCGTCGTCCAATTCAATTCGCTGCAGAACTATTCCTGCTGCTCATCGATATCTGGCGGCAGCACGACGCCATCGGCAGCCCGACGGCCGCTCAAAAATATCATGGTAATTCATCGGGTTGATTACGCTCTCAGCGCCCGTTCTACCGCCTCAAGGCTGTCATTCAGCCCGAGCGGGTGCTCGGCATCCGTGAAGTCGACAATTCTACCCCAGTGCCGGGCGACATCATCGAGCGTGAACGCCCTGTCCGCTCCGAAGGCGTGCCCAAGCGCGCGCTCCCACCTAAGCTTGGCGATATAGCCGGCTCCAACTTCAAAAAGCCCTTTGGTTTCGCTGCAATTCTCGTGCGCAAGCCAACCGACCAATGGACTGATCGCTTCCGCTCTGAGATTGGCGAGAAACTCTTGTGGAAAGGCAGTCGCGGTCATACGCGATGCGGCGATTGGGGCGATCGTATTAACCTGGATGTTTCTGGACCGCCCCTCCTCCGCCAGCGCGTTCGCAAGCCCCAATATTCCGAGCTTGGCTGCGGCATAGTTGGCCTGACCGAAGTTGCCGTAGATTGCGGCTGCAGACGTGGTCATGACGATGCGGCCATAGCCCTTGTCGCGCAGTATCGGCCATGCTGCCTGCGTCACTGCCCGCGTCCCATTCAGATGGACCCGCTGAAGCAGTGTCCAGTCTTCGTCGGTCATTTTGTGGAAGCTCACATCGCGCAGGATGCCGGCATTGTTGATGACGACGTCAACGGTTCCGAAGTTGTCAACCGCGGCTTGGATGATCAGCGCGCCCTCCTCGACCGACGCATAATTTGCCACCGCCTGACCGCCCGTGGCTCGAATTTCGTCGACCACATTGTCAGCGGCTGTGGAGCAGCTGCCGCTCCCTTTCTCGTCGCCACCCAGATCATTCACCACCACCTTGGCTCCGCGCCCGCCAAACATCAGCGCGTACTGGCGCCCAAGTCCGCCTCCGGCTCCGGTCACAACCACTACCCTGCCATCGAAACGAAGCTCTTCGTCCATCGCTTGTCTGCCTCTTTTACCTGAGCGACGCATCTGCGCATTTGATCCTGTGCGAGTCAGGCACGCGGCTCCATTTCCGTCGACGCTGTCGTTTTCGTCTGAGCCTTACCGAAAGGCTTGAATGCCGGTCAGGGCGCGCGAAACAACAAGCTTTTGAATCTCCGTCGTGCCATCGGGGATGGGGCAAATGATCGCCTCACGCACCAGCCGCTCAACGATGAATTCGCGGGTGACGCCGTTGCCGCCATGGATCTGAAGCGCATCGCGCGTCGCTTCGATCGCCATTTCGGTGGCGTACCACTTGGCCATCGAGCATTCCGTCTCTGCGCGCGTGCCCGCCTGGACGAGGGATATTGCCCGGTGCGTCAACAGACGGGCTGCGTCGATCTTGGTCGCCATGATGGCGATCTTGTCGGCGATCAGCTGATGGCCGGCGATCTTCTTGCCATGCTGCGCGCGATCGCGAGCGTACGCGATCGCCTCATCCATTGCTCGCCGTGCGATGCCGATACTCCACATCGCCATATGGCAGCGGGCAATCTCGAACACTTGCAACGTATTGCGCAATCCATCGCCGACCCGGCCGATCGTGTTTGCCACCGGTACGCGGCAATCGGACAGGAATATCTGTGCAGTCGATTGGCCGTTGAGCGCCATCTTCTGGATATCGCGCACCTCATACTCACTCTCGTCACGATCGACCAGGATGTGAGTGACTTCATTTTCGCCAGTCTTGCACGTACAGATGAAGATGTCCGAGTAGGCTCCGTTGGTGATCCAGGTCTTTTCGCCATTGATGACCCAGAAATCGCCGTCTCGTACGGCGCGTGTCTTGATGGCGGCGACGTCCGAGCCGACATCGGGCTCCGAGATGCCGAGCGAAACGAACTTCTCGGCCGCGACGAGGTCGGCAAGATAGCGTTGCTTGATCGTCTCCGGGGCGAAGCGGCGGATGAGTTCTGCGCCAACCGCGTTGATGAAGCCGGGTATGGCCACATCGAGCGAGGAATAGGCGATCTCCTCGAAAATGAGCAGATGAGTGAGCCATCCCATATCAAGCCCGCCCCATTGCTCCTGATGCGGTGCGGTAATATGGCCATAGCCGGTCAGTGCTTGAGTCCATTCCTTCATGAGCGGTTTGGGGATGAATCGCTCCCCATGCCGGCGGATTTCCGGCTCAAGCTTGTTGTCGAGAAAGCGGCGGACGGTTTCCACCGCCATGCGTTGTTCATCGGACAGCTCAAAGTTCATATCGTGACCCCGTGTTTCCCTAGGCGCGCTCTGACAACTACCGGCCCAGGATCGTGACGGCGACCACCGCCTCTTCCACCCCGATGACACCTCCGCCGTTCTGCGCGATCGCGAACCGGGCATTCGGAACCTGTCGATCTTCCGCCTCGCCGCGCAATTGCAGCGCAAGCTCGTAGATTTGGCCGAGCCCGGTGGCGCCGATCGGATGTCCCTTGCATTCAAGCCCGCCCGACGTGTTTACCGGAATACGCCCACCCAGCGCCGTCTCACCGCGCTCTGCCGCGAGTCCGCCCTCGCCAGGCGGCGTCAGGCCGAGCGCCTCGATTTCAATGATCTCGCCAACCGCCGTGGCGTCATGCACCTCCGCGACGCCAATATCTTCTGGCCCCACGCCGGCCATCGCATAGGCCCGGTTCGCCGCAAGGCGGCTGACATGGTGGTCATAATCAAAGGGATCGCGCGCGGCGCCGGTTTGCAGCACAGACGCCAGGATTCTTAGCGCCCTGTCCGGGGCTGCCGACAGTTTGCGCCGACCGGCTTCGCTGCAGATGATCGCAGCGGCGGCGCCGTCGCTGATCGGGGAGCACATCGGCAGTGTGAACGGGTAAACGATCGGAGGCGCAGCGAGTACACTTTCGACGGTATATGGGAGGCGATACTGGGCAAGCAGATTGCGCGTCGAATGCATGTGATTTTTCGCCGAGACGGCCGCGATTTGCGCTTGCGTCGAGCCGTAGGTCTTCATGTGCGCGCGTGCCATCGCGGCGTATACATCCATGAAAACGCTGTAAGGCTGACTCGATGTCGTTCCTTCCGGAACATCGACGCCATTGCCCATGGCCAGCAGCTGCGCGCGGCCCGACTCGGTTTCATGCACGTCCCAAGCGCCATCGAATGCACTGAACATGAGCGCCTTGTCGGGCGAGTACATCTTCTCCGCGCCGAGCGCGAGTACGACATCCGCTGCCCCCGATCGAACATAGGCGGCGGCCATGTGCAAGGCCGTGGAAGCCGTCGCACATGCGTTTTCGACATTCACCACGGGAACGCTTGAGATGCCCATCGCTCGCGCCACGATTTCGCCGCGGATCATGTCCTGGCCCTCCATATGCCCCTGGACGCAATTGCCGAAGAAGATGGCTTCGACATCGCCGGCGGTGCATCCTGCGTCGGAAAAGGCCTGCGACGAAGCTTCGGCGCAGAGCATTTTCAGGCTCTTGTCGAACTGTTTTCCGAACGGGGTCATCCCAACCCCCATGACGAATATGTCGGTCATTCGTTGATCCATTCTTCCAATGTGTTCCGCATCCGATCAGGTCTCACCGGTCGGAAAAATCGGGCTTCCGCTTCTCCCGGAATGCCGCCAGTCCTTCGACAATGTCGTTGGACAAGGCGTAAGCAGCCATGGTTTCGAGTTCCTGACGCAGCCCGACTTCGAGCGAGCTATCCTGCGCAGCGCGGACTAGCTGCTTCATGTAGGCGAGCCCTGGCCGGCTCTTTTCTGCAAGAGATTCTACCAGCGCTTGCGCTGCCGCAATGAGATCCTCGGGAGCAACCAGTTGGGTCACGAGTCCGGCTTCCTTCATCTCGGCAGCCGAGATGGTCCCGCCGGTCATCATCAGATGTTTCGCACGCGCTTCGCCGATCTTCCTAGGGAGTCGAACCGACCCTCCACCGCCGGGCAACAGGCCGTAATTTGCATGGGCGTCGCCAAATCTGGCCGGGTGCGCGGCAATGACGAGATCACAGCACAACACCAGTTCCAAGCCGCCGGCGAGCGTAAGGCCGTTGACCGCCGCAATTATCGGAAGGCGCGACGTCTCGATCCTGTTAAAAGCCTGACCGAGCGGCGGCAGAAACAGATTTAAGCGTTCGGCGAGAGTTTGTCCGCCTGTTCCATCGCCAATTGCGAGCAGATCCGCGCCAGCGCAAAACGCCCGTCCGGCGCCGGTAAGAATGCAAGCGCGCACCGTCGCATCTGCTTCCGCTGCCTCGATCGCTGCGGCGAGTTCCTCGGCCAAAGCCAACGACAGACTGTTCAACGCTGCCGGCCGGTTGAGGGTCACCCAAAGCGCTGGGCCGCGTTGCTCAACCAGGATGTATTCATAGTCCATTGCAGTCTCCCGCGCGCCGGCAGGCGGTCACCGGAATAGAGGATGTGGCTAGGATGGCTGCGTCGGTCATGCCCCCGAAATGCGCCGGTCCTGGCCCGCCCAATAGGGCTCTCGAAGCTTTGAACGAAGCACCTTTCCGACATTGCTCAACGGCAGTGGCTCGGCGGTAAAAACGACCTTGCTTGGCTTTTTTGCGGAGCCCAGACGCTGGCGCACCAAATCTATTATCTCGGTCTCCGTGATTTGTGCTCCGGGCTTGACACGCACCATTGCAAGCGGCGTTTCACCCCATTTTTCATGGGGCACGCCAAAGACCGCGACCTCGAGTACACCGGGATGGTCGGCAATTACGTTTTCGATTTCGGTGGGATAGATATTGAAGCCGCCTGACACGATCATGTCGTTGTTGCGATCGAGCAGATACAAAAATCCGTTTGTGTCGATCATGCCGACATCGCCGGTTTTGACCCAGCCATCTTCCATGCGCCGGGCGGTTTCCTCCGGATCGTTCCAGAATTCCTCCATCTGGCCATTTTCGAACCGTGCGACGATCTCGCCGGGCTCGTTTGGTCCCAGCACCTTTCCGTCCTCGTTACGGATTTCGATATCGGCGCCACTCATGGGACGTCCGACCGCCCGAATTGGGGCAGAACCTTCAAATTCGCCGAACCACTCGTTGGGCCCCATAGACGCGATGGGCAGGATTTCGGTCTGTCCATAGCCCGAATGAAGAACATGATTCCCGAATATCTGGCACGACTTGCGAAGCGTCGGCTCGGAGATCGGCGCTGAAGCACTCAGCAGAAACTTCAAATTCGGAAAGTGGCGGCCATATGCCCCGTCGTGATGCACTATGGCATTGAGCATGGTGGGGGCTACAAAGGCATGGCTGATCCGTTCCTGCTCGAGAGTGTCAAGAAAGGACGCTGGATCGAAGCCGTCCATCATCACGTTGCGGGCGCCGCAATACCAGGCCGGCACGAACAGGAAGCCCGATGCATGGGACAACGGGCCGACATGCAGAATGGCATCCCCTGGGGCCACTTGGGGGCCGATGCTGAAAAATGCGGCGGAGATCGTCATCCATGAACGGTGCCGATAGGCAACGCCCTTGGGTTTGCCCGTCGTGCCGCCGGTGTGGCGGATGACACAATAGTCCTCCGGCGCGACGACGGGATCAGGATCCCGGTCCGAGGCTGTCGCCAACCAATTCTCATAGTTGTGATCGCGGATAATGATCCGCTCAAGCGTCGGAGCTTGGGCATCCAGCCCCGCCAACTCCGAAGCCAATGCCTCATCGACCAGCGCCAACCGAGATCCGGTACTCGCGATCATATGGGCGTGCGCTTCACATCGGTTGCGCGCATAGAGAGGAACACGCGTATAGTTTCCAATGGCAGCCGCCAGTATGATGTCGGCGGCCTCGATGGAGTTCTTCTCCAGCGTAGCAATCCGGTCACCCGGTTGAAGGCCGCACTCCGCAAGAGCATTTGCGAGCTTCACGCCGCGCAACCAGGCTTCCGAGAAAGTCAACCGCCTGTGGCCGTGAACGAGAGCCTCTTGCTGGGCGAAATAACGTGCGGCGCGACGTATTTGCGTACGGACGTCCATCAGCCGCGCTCCTCTAAGGCGCTCGCCCACAATGGCGCAGTCGACACATAATAAACTGACATGCGATAGGCCTCTCCGGACTTCTTTTCGTAAGCATCTGTGTCTGCAGCATTGATCCAATCGTCCAATTCAATATTCTGCGATGCTATTCTTGCTGCTCATATTATCGTGCCGGATCATGTCGGCGGCTTTCTCGCCGATCATGATGCAGGTTGCATTGGTGTTGCCGTTGACGACTGATGGCATGATCGAGGCATCGGCCACGCGGATATTTGCGAGGCCGTGAACGCGCAGGCGGTTGTCGACCACCGCCATCTCGTCGGTGCCCATCTTGCATGTTCCCACCGGATGATAAGCATGATTGGCTTCTGCCCGGATATAGGCGTCGATCTCTTCATCAGTTTCAAGGTAGCGGTCAGGATAGAGAGGCCGTTTCATCATCGCCTTCATGCGATCCGAATGCAGGATCTCCTGCACGACACGGAAGGCATTGCGCAACGTCTTGAGGTCGTCGGGATGACTCAAGAGATTGAGGTCCATCTTGGGATCGGATTCGGGGTTTGAGTCATGTAAGGCAACCCAGCCGCGGCTCTTTGGGCGCCCAATATTGAGAATGATCGTATAGCCCCATTTCGTCATCAGCTTGTAGTCGCGCGCATGGTCGCGATAGGCGAGCGGCACGACATGGACCTGGCAGTCCGCCCGGTTCTGCCCCGGCGCGGATCGCAAGAAACCGCCTGCAGCCGTGGGCGGCGATGCCAGCCAGCTTTTCCTTTGCGTGAGATACTGGAATAGGTCTCGCACGGTCTTGAGCGCGCCAACGACATTGAGTGCGATCCCGAGCCGCTTCTTCGACTGGAAGCTCAGCATCAGGTCAGGATGGTCGTGAAGATTCTGGCCGACACCGGGAATATCATGAATCACTTCGATTCCATGCTTCTCCAACTCATCACGCGGTCCGATACCGGAAAGCATCAACAGTTGGGGCGAATTATAGGCGCCGGCGCTGACAATGACTTCCTTTTCGCACGGGATCGTCTTCAACTGCCCGTCCTGGGAATACTCGACTGCCACCGCGCGGTTGCCCTCAAACCTGATACGATGGACGCGGGCATGTACTTCGACGCGGAGGTTGCCGCGCCTGCCCATCACCGGATCAAGGTAACACGCCTTCACGCTGGCGCGCTTCCCGTCCTTCACGGTAAACTGATAGATGCCGACACCTTCCTGGCTGGCACCATTGAAGTCCGGATTGGCTTGATGGTCCAGTCCAGTCGCCGCCTCGATGAAAGCATCATAGACATCGAATTCGCGCTTGCCGTTGGATACGTGAAGCGGTCCCGACGAGCCGTGAAACTCATCCTCACCGCGCTCATTATTCTCAGCCTTGCGGAAATAGGACAGGACATCGTTGTAACCCCAGCCGTCGTTGCCGAGTTCGGCCCAGTGGTCGAAATCCGACCGGTCGCCGCGGATATAGACCATCCCGTTCATACCGCTCGATCCACCCAGCATCTTCCCGCGCGGATTGTAGAGGCGGCGGTCGTTGAGCGCCTTTGAAGGGTCGGTGTTGAACCGCCAGTTGAGCGTATTGATCCGATAGTCTTGGATCAGCGCCGCAAAAGCGCCGGGCGTGGACACAAGCGGCGAGGTGCCTGGGCCGCCTGCCTCGAGCAGGCAAACGGTGACATCGGGGTCCTCGGACAACCGGCTGGCGATAACGCCGCCCGACGACCCACCTCCAATAATTACATAGTCAGCCATTTGCTTCCCTTGTCATTCGACCCATGCTGGCGACCCGGCGTCATGCAACATGCCAGCATCAACCGCCGCAGCCACGTCAGAGGATCTTTTCGAAGATGTTGAGTAGTCCTTCGGTCTTGCTCGAATAGGGTGGCAGAAGTTGACCAAGCAGGCTGAGTTTCGGCTGAGAGAACACCGGCTTGTAATGAGTGAAGCGCTCGAAACTGGCGACGCCGGTATAGGCACCGATGCCGCTCTGTCCGATGCCACCGAAAGGCAGCCGGCGCTGGAAGACGTGCATGACCGTGCCGTTGAGAGTCACGCCGCCAGCGTGCGTTTCGGAAATGATCTTGCGCCGTTCCTCACTTTCGTCGCCAAAATAATAGAGCGCCAGCGGGCGCTCATGCCGGTTTACGTAGCGAATGAGCTCGTCTTCGGAGCGATATGGCATGATCGGCAGGATCGGTCCGAAAATCTCCTCCTGCATCATCGCCATGTCATCGGTAACGTCGAGAACCGCCAACGGCACGATCCGATGCCGTTCAGGAAGCGTTCCATCGCCGTTGTCCGAGAGGTTGAGCACCGTCGCGCCCTTGGCTTCGGCATCATCGAGCAAACCTTGGAGCCGCGCGAACTGTCGGTCATTGATGATACTGGTGAAATCGGGGTTGCTTGCCGCGTTGGGGTAGCATTTGGCAACCTGAGCGCGGAGTGCGGCGACGAAGCTTTCCATCTGATCGACATGGACGAAGGCATAGTCAGCGGCGATGCAGGTCTGGCCGGCGTTGAGCAGCTTGCCGAACACTAAGCTTTCACAGACTTGTGCAAGCGATGCACCCTTGCCCACGATGGCAGGGCATTTGCCGCCAAGTTCCAGAGTAACAGGTGTAAGGTTGGCAGCCGCCGCTTCATAGACTTTGCGGCCAACCGCGGGTGAACCGGTGAAGAGAATATGGTCGAAAGGTAGGGCCGTCATCGCCTGTGCCATGTCGGGCCCGCCCTGGACAATCGCGAATTCCTCTTCGGCGAAATACCGGCGCACAAGCCGCTCGCTGGCTTCGGCGGCGTTGGCGGAAACTTCGCTCGGCTTTGCGATCACGCGGTTGCCGGCCGCCAATGCACCGGCCGCGCCAACGAATATGGTGCCGAGCGGATAGTTCCACGTGCCGAGAACGCCCACCACACCTAGGGGCTGGGGGACCAGGCGCGATGAACCGGGAAGGCCGAAGATGTCAGTCTTCACCCGCCGCGGCCTCAGCCACGTCTTCAGATTGCGGCGCGCAAATTTAATTTCCGATATGCCAAGCATCAGGTCGAGCAGGATAGTCTCGTAGCGGGATCGAATGCCGAAATCGGCGGCAACGGCATCGACCAATTCGTCTCTGTGCTGCTCAAATATCCGGCCAAGGCGCCCGAGCAGGTCCATGCGTTCTTCGTAGCTGCGCGAAACCTGCTCACGCGTCCCTTCGCGTTGGGTCGCGAAAATTCGTTCCAGCTCAGTTCTGTTCCGAGACGCATCCACGTTAAATCGTCCGGAGGCGCGCTGGCCGCTCGGCGCTGCTCGCCTGGGCGGTGCTTTCAGCTGCGCCGATCTCAGTGATCACAGCGCGCTCGATTCTGTACGCCGTGCCGATGAATGAGGGACCGTTGCCGGTGGAACGTATCATGGATGCTCCTCGGTCTGAAAGTCAGGTCGAAAAAATCGGGGGCAGCGGGCGGGAGAGGATGCCCGCCGCCCCCGTCGCAGCAGCGATCAGAACTTGACTGTCGCTTCGACGCCATAAGTGCGCGGCATGCCGCGGTTCAGATAATCGTAGCCGAACACGTTGAGGTTGAGGCCGTAGGTGTAGTAATATTTGTCGAACAGATTCTTCGCCCACAAGCTAACCGACATATTGTCGTGCGCATAGGTTAATCGCGCATTGGCGAGCCAGTAGCCCGGATTTGCGCATGTAATCGCCTTACCCGCGAGCGTTATGTTCGATCCCGCTGGGGGTGTATCGCACGGTGTCTGCCCATAATTCTTGAACGGATCAAAATAGTACTTGCCCATGTAGGACGCATCACCGCGCAAGGTCAGCTTGTTGGTGCCGTCATCGATCATATCCCAGTCGAATCCGGCCTGGAACGTAACCTCCGGCGCGTTCGGGAAGGGATTGCCGTTGACGTTCAATGTCGGGCTTGCCGGGTTTGCCGGATCGATCACATTGCCTTTGTACTTGCTGTTGAGATAGCCCAGCGAAGCATCGAAACGCAACGTATCGGCCACCTGCCAGGCGAGTTCGGCCTCGCCACCGAACAGGCGACCATTGGCGCTGCGCGTGAAGGTTGTAGCGCCAACCACCTGCGTTACTTGGTGATTCGAATACTCGTAGTAGAAGCCCGCGAGGTTAAGTTGGACGCGGCGATCGAACAGCCGGGTTTTGAGCCCCGCCTCATATGCATTCACCTTTTCAGGCTGGATATAATAGACTTGATTGACGCCCTGATAGGCAAGCCCGTTGAAGCTGCCGCTGCGGTAACCGCGACTGTACTGGAGATAGCCCATGATATCATCGGCGAACTCATAGCTGACATTGATACGGCCGGTTAGCCTGTTTGCCTTTTCGCGCTGCTCAAGCGGCGCGAGATTGGGGTTGTATGGATTGCTGTAGGGGATCAGGTTGACAACCGGCGTCGTACCGTCGAGCGCATAGAGGAAAGTGCTGCCGTTAAGGTAATTGACCTTATCCTGGGTGTAGCGTGCACCCACCGCCACGGTCAGCCGCTCGGTCGTTTTCCAGGTTACGTCGCCGTAGATCGCCTTCGAGGGGCGCGACACGTCAAAACGCTGTTCGCCGAGGATCGGGGTGAACGGAGGCGCGCCTGCCCCGGCGCAGCCCGCCGAAAAGCTACCCCCCATGCCGCCATTGCCCGTATTATTGATCGCGATGTCGGTCTGGAGTGCAATCAGCGAGCGTGCATCAAGGAAGCCGTTGGGATTGATCTCGATCGCGTCGCAGAATCCGGCATCGCCAGGCCCCAACGCCGGATTGGCGGCAAAGGCTGGGATATAGCGGATCGCGTCGGGCGTTCCGATTGCGGCGTTATTGTAGCTGCCCGGAAGACCGGCGCCAAGCAGCAGCGGCCTCAGCGCCCCGAAAAAGTCCGGGTAGTTGACCGTCTTGACCTTGTCCCTGCCATAATAAAGGCCGGCAATGATATCGAGGCGGTCGTTCGAATAGCTGAAACGCAGATCCTGGTTGAAATTCTTGCTCGTCGACGTGTAGCCGATCGAGCAGAGATCGGCTGGGCCGCCATCGCAATCATCAGGATTGTTGATATAGTCGCCGGTGTCGTAGCCGGTAATCGAGGTGACGGAGAATTGGTCGCTGACATCCCATTTGATGTTGAGGGCTATCCCTTTCGACTTGCTGATGTTCTTACCTACCCGATCAACTGCGACCTCATTGTCACGCAGCAACCGCCCGCCTAGGAAAGGTTGCGGATCGTAACGCGAATAGCCGAGCGCATCCTGCCCGCCCGCGAGTTGACCACCTGCATAGGGCGCGGTGCCCCATGGATCGTCCTTCGCGGCATAGAGCTTCAAATTGATGTCGAGATCGGGATCGGGCCGGAAGCGGATCGAGATGCGACCGCCGATCGTATCGGTGGTCCCTAGGTCGCGCTCATTCCCAGGCAGTACATTGCGCTGCCAACCATCCCCTTTTGCAAAAGTACCGGCGACGCGGACGCCCAAGATGTCGGGAACCAGCGTCGCTTCAGCGGCGCCCTGCACCGTGAAAGTGTCGTAATTGGCATAGCCGGCGGTCAGATAGCCATTGGCCTCTCCCAGATCCGGCTTGCGCGTGAAGAAGCTGATCGCGCCACCCGTGGTGTTGCGACCGTAGAGTGTTCCTTGCGGTCCGCGCAGTACCTCGACCCGGTCGATGTCATAGAGTTGCAGGCCATGGCTCGCCCGGAAGCTCTGATAGACTTCATCGACATAGACGCCAACCGGCGACGCAGTGGAGGCGGAAAATTCGTTCGCCACTGAAATCCCGCGCAGCGAGAAATTCGGTTGGGTGCGACCATAGGGAGTGGTGACTTGCAGGCTGGGGATCGCGCCCATCAAGTCTGAGGTCTCCGTGATGCCGCGCGTGCGTAGCGTCTCGCCGCCTATGGCGGAAACGGCGGCTGGAACATCCTGCAAATTCTGTTCGCGCTTCTGCGCCGTGACGACGATTGTCTCAAGGCCACCTTCCTGCGCCTCGGGCTTTTCGCCCTGCGATGCAGCGTCCTGGGCATGTGCCGGCACTGCAAGCGCACACGCGATCGATAGCGCGGTGGCACAAAGCAAATTTGTCCTAAAGGCTGTGACCATGACTGTCCTCCCCACGGCATTTTTTGATTTGGCGCCATTTGCCGCGCCTTGGGGCTCATCGTCCAATTCAATTTGTTGGCGAACTATTCCTCCCACTCATTGATTAAGGACTGATGAGCCTGCACCGCTGACGCTTCGTGGCGACGCAAATAACCCCATATATTTCATTGAATTAGTCACGCTGAGCGCGTCCATCGGGACGGATGCGCGCGTTCTGCTCGCCCCAATCGAGCCCTTCCAGACGATGTATCGGCGTAATTGGCGGTCCCGGCGGTTTCCCTTGTCGAGTTGCAAGGGGAATCAGCTATGATGAGATGTAGTGAGATACGGTTTCTTGGAGTTCATTCTACTATTCGCGGATGCATCTAAGTAGCTGATATTTCTAACAACTATGGCAGAAAACCGCGCCTCTAAATCGGCGGTTCTGACTTTTGAGGCTCATCGCGAAGCCGCCCGAAGGGGGCGTTGCCAATACGGCTGTCTCTGGTCGCTTGGTGGCAGGTGCTGGATGGGAGCGGAACAGCGCATGAATTGTGAGAACTCGATAGGATTCTTCTCGACATTCGACACTGCGGTTGCCGCGTCGATCACGTCGGCCCAGTCTTGGAGCATCCGCCTTCGCGGTGTGAGATAGAGCGCACTGTTGTAAGCGCCGCGCACCTCATCCTCGTCCTCGTGAGCGAGCGCCATCTCGATCCAATCCGGCTTGTAGCGTTCGGCTTCGTTCGCCCAGGTCGAGCCGAGCCCCCTAAACCCATGTACCGTCTGCCGATGGAGATACCCCATCCGATAACAGGCATAGATCATGGTGTTCTCGGAAATAGACTTTCCAGGCTTGGCTCCGGGAAAGAGGAACGCATCGTTCGTCGCCTGCAAGCGGCGCTGAACGATCATTGCGGCCTGGCGGGACAGCGGAACAAGATGCTCACGTTCCATCTTCATGCGCTCCGGCGACAGACGCCATAGCGGGTTCGGTCCATAGAGATCCTCGAACTCGTCCCTGGCCGCGAAGCGGGTTTCGCTGGTTCGGACCCATGTGAGCAAGGTGAACAGCAGCGCGTCACGGGTGATCTCGCGGCGGCGCGGCGTGTCCTCGCCGTCATAGGCGAAGATCGCTCGCACCAGCTTCGGAAACTCCGCGAGCGGCACGCGCGCCATGTGCCTGACGGGCGGCTTGGGCTTGAGCGCATCGTTGAGGCCGAGCGTCGGATCGATGGTCGCCCAGCCGCTCGCGATCGCGAAGCGATAGATCTGGCTGACGTTCTGCTTGAGGCGACGGGCGATATCGAGGGCGCCGCGCGCTTCGACCGCGCGGATCATCTCGAGAATCTCGGGCGGGTCGATTTCCGTGATCGGACGCTTCCCGATGACCGGAAAGACGTCGCGCTCCATCCGGTTGATGACGCGCAGGGCATGGGCCGAGTCCAGCCCTTCAATACGATTGGCGTGCCAGGCCCGCGCAATCTCTTCGAACAGCTTGAGCGCGGCCCTCTGCTTCTTCGCCCGCTTCCTGGCCTCGGCGGGGTCCTCACCCTGATCGAGCAGCCGCTTGGCTTCGGTCCGCTTCTCGCGGGCGATCGCCAGCGTGACGGTCGGATATTTGCCGAAGCTCAGCAGTTTTTCCTTGCCGTCGAAGCGGTATTTCAGGCGCCAGAGCTTCGATCCGTTCGGCTGGACGAGCAGGTGCAGGCCTTCTCCATCGGACAGCTTGTAGGGGCGCTGCCGCTTGGTGGCGTATTTGACCTCAAGTTCTTTCAAAGCCATCTGGGGGTATCGCCTGTTTTGGGGACAGCCGAAAAATACCCCCAAAATACCCCCAATCCAAATCGCCGTGGGTGGCCGCAGCCGGTCGCACCGGGACGCCGGCGTACGCAACGGGACGCGAAAAATATTTGATTTTCCTCGAAAAATGTCTGCCAGTGGCCTCAGTGGGTCACTGGTGGACAATCCGGGTTGGTAGCGGAGCGTGCCCCCTTCCCGTTCCTGCAGGGCCCAGGATCAGCACGCTCGATCCACGCTCCAGACCACCCCCCGTCAGCGCGTCCAGTTCGGCGATCTCGGTCGTGACCTTGTCGCGCTCGAAGCTGGACCGGTGCTCGGCCGAGATCAGGCGCGGAAATACGCGGGCGCCGCCTCGTTCGATGACGAAGTCGTGATAGCCGCCGCGAAAGCCTCGCCCGCGATATTTGGCGACCCTGATCCGCCGGCGCTCCGGACCGAATTCTCTTGCGAGCTCCTCCAGGCAGACCACACCATGCGCGACGCTGTGAACGGTCTTGTCTTCGGTCTCCGTCGTCATGTCGTCGAGCATCAGCACGATCGTGCCCTGGCCCGCGAAATAGTGCTTCAACGAGAGGACCTGTCGCCTGTAGCGGAGCGAGCTCTGCGAAAGCAGTCTGATTTCCGCGAGGCTGTCGAGGACCAGCCGGTCGGGCTTCGATCGCGTGAAGGCCTCAAATATTCTCCGGGTCGTCTCCACGAGCTCGAGGTCCGACGAGTAGAGCAAGCTCTGCTGCTGCTTCTCGTCGACGAGGCTATCGGGGGAGATCAACTCCACGATCTCGACGCCGGCGAGCGCCCACCCGTGCGCCGCGGCGGCGGTGCGCAGCTCTTCCTCGCTTTCGGAGAGCGTCAGGTACAGCACCTTCTCTCCGTTCCGGGCCCCTTCGAGCAGGAACTGCATCGCGACCGCGGTCTTGCCCGTTCCCGGCAGGCCCTCGAGGAGAAAGACTCTGCCGCGGCTCAACCCTCCACCGAGGATGTCATCGAGGCCCGGCACTCCCGTTCCAGCAGGTTCTTCGCTATTCACCGTACAACTTGCCCCTTCGAACATGGGTTTCCCCGACCGTTCTGCGCGACCCGCACCGCCTAGCGATGGATCGCCGGGCAGGAGCGAGCCTCGTTGAACATGCCGACAAAGCACCCAGCGAAGCCTGGATTGCTGCCCCACGGCGCCCCGCCAGAAAGGGTGCCGGATCAGAGATGTAATCGTCCCTGAGCTATATCAGTCTGTCATGCAGGTGCCGGTCAGCCGCTACCCTGCTCGAGGAGCCTGGCGAGCTTTACCCGCCCGCCTGTTCCCCACTGAGCCGATCACCTCCCCCACAGCTTCTCGCCGCGAAGACAACCGCTCGTGGCACTTTACCCCGCCGGTAAAGTGCCACGGCTGTTCATTCCCGGGCTTCTCGCATCGGGAAAGTGTCTGACCTAGTCGTCAGAAGACGCAGGACGGGCGGCTCACCTTGCCAAATTTTGCCAAACCGCTTATCTATTGCGGCCATGAGCACGATGAACATCTCGCTGCCCGATACCCTGAAGGCTTTCGTGGACGAGCAGGTTGCCGGCCGCGGCTACGGCACGAGCAGCGAGTATGTCCGCGAACTCATCCGCAAGGACCAGGACCGCCAGCGATTGCGCCGGCTGCTGCTCGACGGCGCTGAATCCACCCCGGGCGCCCCAGCAGACGACGACTATTTCGAAGGACTGCGCGTGCGGGCTCGCCGCACGGCATGACCATGAAGCGGGTCGTCCCCCGCGACGAGGCCCATCGCGACGTCGAGAGCGCTATCGACCACTATGCTCACGAGGCTGGGCCGGATGTCGCGCTCGGCTTCGTGACCTCGCTAGAAGCAGTCTACCGAGCGATCGCGGAGCAACCGGGCATCGGCTCTCCGCGCTACGCGCACGAACTGATGTTGCCGGGTCTGCGACATCGCCGTCTCGCCCGCTTTCCGTGGCTCGTCTTCTACGTCGAACGCGACGATCACATCGACATATGGCGCGTGCTCGACGCGCGACGCGACATTCCGACGTGGCTCGACGACCCCGACGGCCATGAGCCCACATCGCGCTGAGGTCCGGTCGTCCAAGCGTTCTGGCGGCTGTGCCGGCTTGCGAGCCAGACACGCGACACCGCATAAAATGGACGCGCCGCAACAAGAGGGATTCACATGAGAATCGAGATGTGCTTGATTCGTTCTCATGTTCCAACCGGACTTCTTCGCTGCCGAAGGCATTGCGGAACGAGCAGCGCCGCAGGCCGCACCTGCGTTGGACCTGCCGGGCCTTCTGGATCGCTTGACGTCAGTCTGCGAGCGGCCCCGCTATAGCTTCATGGTACTCAATCTGATTGCACAGGCGAGCGCCCAAAGTGGTTCGGCCGGCCCGTATGTCCGTGAGGGCGACCGCCAGGTGCCGGTGCGCGACTGGCTCTGCGATGCGCTGGTGCCCGTCGCCCGGCGCGACCCCCGCCGCCTTGCAATCGCCGACAAGGTGCGAGCGGAGCTCGCGCAGCGCAATGAGCTTCCATCCGACACGTCGGAGGCCGAACGGCTGATCGCGGCGGAGGTCCAGAAGCGCATCCGTCTCTCCGGCCGCACCAACGTGAGCCGAGCGGTCTCGGAGCTCGTCAGGGCCGGCTTCGTGCAGCGCCACTACCAGGGCTACCGCGTCGACCATCATAATCGCGGTGCCCAGCGTCAGGCCGTCTACACGATCACCGAAGAGGTGCGGCGCGCCCTTCATCCGAGATAATGGGCGTGACCAGACATGATCGGGCGGCCTGCTGAGAGCGGCACTCATGAGTGCGGCTCGCCAATTGTTCGACCCGAACCGCAATTCTTCGTGAGCGCACAACCGGTCTCGCCGTCACGGACCGACGTCAGCCGCGCGTGTCTTCACCCGAAAGCCCGTACTCGCCGGAAAACCCAGCGCGCTCGCCACGCGATCATTCCAGCCATAGGGGTCGGAACGCACCACCGGCTCGCCCGATTCGTCGAATAGCACGGTCTGGTAGAGCATACGGACCGGCACGGGCCGCGGCAGCGTGACATAACTCTCCTTGCCCGTAGCGAGAGCCCGGTGCCATTCCGCATAGACCCCCTGGTCGCGCGCAAGCATTTCGGCAAAGCCAAGGGCGTCCTCGACGCGCACACATCCATGGCTGCGCTGGCGCTGCACCTCCGCAAACAGCGCCTTGGCGGGCGTGTCATGCAGGTAGATCGAGTGTTCGTTCTGCATGTCGAACTTGACCAGCCCGAGCGCGTTCTTCGGACCCGGCTGCTGGACGATCCAGCCATCCTTCCACACCATGTTGTTACGGCGAAGATAGCTGGCGCCCTTGCCGGCGATCTCCTTGCGCTGGATGGAACGCGGGACGGTCCAGGTCGGGTTCGCGACCAAGCGAAGGATCGGCGATCCGAGCTGCGGCGTCGCGGTTTCCGGCTCCCCGACAACCACCCTGCGCGTGCCGACGAGCTTGCCATCCCGCCAGTACGCCAGCCGGGCAGCGGCAAGGTTGACATCGACGCGCGTCCCGGGCGGGTTTCTCTCAAGCCAGCGCAGCCGCTCCAGGTTAACAGCGATGGCACGTGCCCGGTCGGCGTCCGAAAGGTTCAGGATCTCCAGCGCCTCCGTCCCGATCACCCCGTCGGGTTCGATGCCATAATCGGCCTGCATCCGCTTGACCGCAGCGACCATCGGCGGCGTATACACGGTCCCTCCAGCGGCCTTGTCGAGGTAGTCGAAGGCCACGAGCTGCGCGGCGATCGTCGGGATCCGCGGGTCGCTCTTGCCCGGTTCGATGGGCTTGCCCGCGTCAGGGATCGGCGCGGGAGGCCCATTGCTCGACTTCCGGAGCCGGAGGTAAGCCTGCGACAGCCTGCGGTAATTGTCGTCGTTTGGCGCCAGGCCCTCCAGCCACTCGTCCAGCTTACCTTCCTGCATCGCGCGCGCCAGACCCGCCCGAAGATCAGCGCGCGGACGTGGGACGGTGTAAATGTCGAAGAGCCTTGTCGGATCGGCCGCACCGCGAGCCAACGCGCCAGCATATGCAAGCGCGGACCGGGTCAACGCCGCATCACGATCTGCATCGCCTGCTTGCTGCTCGAGAGCGAACGACATGCGGTCGAGACCGTGGGCCGCACGCGCCTCGATCGCCTTCCTGAGCTGGCCGGCCAACACGTCGGTCCAGGCTGGTTGGGAAACCGCTCCCCCCGCCTCCTTCTGCCGCGATGGATCGGTCCGAACCTCGCATGCTGACAAGCCAAGCGAGCACGCCAGTAACAATGGAACCATCAGGTTTACGCGCACATTCATCCCCTTGTTACCACGCCGAAACGCGGCAGATGAGGTTCTGCTCCGGTCTCCAAGCTTCCGCGATCGAGCACACTGGAGGCATGGTCGCGCCGCTGCATGGTTGCGCATGACCGTCCGTTACGGCCAGATGTAGCGCGACATTCAAGGTGAGAGTTCGCATTGCCTCACCCTTTTTGCTCCTGAGTGACAGGCCGTTGCCTCATCTAGAATGCTCCCGGCAACGGTCGGGAGGGAACGATGAGGAAGATGAGCATGGCAACGCGGAAAGAATTGATCGAGGCGGTCGGCGCGCGATACCGGGCATGCGATCGGTCGAGTAAGGGCAAGGTGCTCGATGAGTTCGTTGCGGTCACGGGGTTCCATCGCAAACATGCGATGAGGGTTCTCCGGCAGGAGGCATCGGACCGAACTCCTGGGCGTGTCGGGCGCAGGGTCTACGATGAGGCTGTAGCGCCCGCTCGGCATGCGCCCGATCTTGGTGCCGGACGTCGCGTCGGGATCGGGGTTTTCCGCTGTACGCTGCGTCGCGCCCAAGTCATAGCCCCGGCAGAAGATGGTACCGGCAGGCACCGCATCGACGACCTGGCACCACGACCGCTGGAAATAGAGCCCAGCTGCAGGCCTGATCTTCCAGTTGCCGCCAAGGAGGCGTTCGCGCTCGACCAGCGGAAGTGCCAGCAGAGACGCCATGTAGCCGGGGTCGGCAGCCATCAGCGCCTTGTTGTCCGTCAGCTTGGCCGGAATGAATGTCAGCGACTTCGGCGGGATCGGCACCTGCTCGCCGGCATCGTTGAGCATGGTATAGCAGGCAAGGTCGTCGGCTCTGTCAGCCCAGCGCAGGTCTTCGCCGACACGCACGAAATACCGGATGACACCCGACCGCTCCGGAATCGGCAAGCCCGTGTCCTGATCGATCCACCATGCGATGAGTTCGGCAACCCAGCTATCCGCGTCGGGGTTGCAGGTCGCGCGGATGTAGGGCCGGACACCGCACATCGAGCGGTTGCGGCTGACCATGTACCAGAACTGCACGGCACTGAAGTGTGTGAGCTCGTCGAAGCAGATCAGCGGGATCTGGCTGCCCTGCCAGTTAAAGCGGGTCTTGTCGTGTTCGAGGTGGGCGAAACTGACACTGGCACCGGATGGGAACGACCAGGACAGCGTGTGCTCTTTGGGCTCGCCGCCAACCTGCGGGTAAAGAACAGCACTTTCATCCCAGAGGCCGCCCTCGTTGCGGATCTGGACCGTGGAGCGCCGGAAGAACACGGCACCGAAGCCCGAATTGCTGATGTGCCGCATCGGCTCCATCAACAGGCCCCACGTCTTACCACCGCCGGCGCCACCGCCGTAAATGACGATGTCGGCGGCCGATGAAAGGAACGCGGTCTGGGGGCCTGGCTGGGGCTTGATCGTTTGGCCGTCGACGATCTTGGGACCGCCGTTGTGGCCTATGCCGGGGGTGGCGATGGCGTTCATGTCAGGGCGTCGGTGTCTCGCCCATTGTCCGGCAGCGCAAAGATCGCGATTGCAGGCGGCGGCGCGGGCAGGTCTTTCCCGTCCTTGCCGGTGTGCTCGACCTTCTCCCGCAGGTGGCCGTAGAGCTTAGCCAGGCCCATGGTGGCCGACACAGCCGCAGCAGGCGTTGCGCACTTGCGGGCAAACTCGCGATCCTCTCTCAACATCGCGGCGATCGCATCGACGGTCACCGCATGCCGCTCGGCGTGCTCGGCCTTCAACTCATCGACCCTTGCCGTGATCTTGCCGTTGTCGAGCAGCTCCTTGGCCTTGCGGTTGACCGTTGCGTCCTTCATCCGCGCTGCATCGTAAGCGCGCCGATAGGCCTCCGACGCATTGCCGGTCTCGATGTAGGCCAGGGCGAACGCCTCCTGTTTCGGCGTCAGGCTCACTTCACACCCCCCTTCAACGTCATGCCCATCACGTACCGGCGGGCACTGCGCTTATTCGGCCGCGCAAAGCCCTTCGACCGCTCGTACCGTTCCGCACGCAGAGCTTCACCGCCGGCCTCGTCGATCCAGCGACGGATGACGCGCCAGTTGGTGCGGTAGTGCTCCTCGATCTCCTTCGACTGCCCCATCTCGAGGAAGCGCTCGCGAAAGTCCGCAGGGCAGGGCCGGTATGGGCGGATCAGTCCAGTATCGGGCTGTCGCTTCGTTTCGGCACTCATGAGCATGCGGCCCCCTCGTTCTCGTCGATGATGATGCGCGCAAGGTCGGCAGGCACCTTGCCGCGGTATTCAGGCCAGCGTGTGCGCATTGCGTTGCGGTTGCTGGTCTGCGCTTCGGTGGCGAAGGCGAAGATGGCGGTCGCGGCCTCGAAGGGGTTGGTTGCTGTCGTGAGGTCCGCGTCGACCGGGCCGTCGTAGTAGGCCTCGGGGTCGGACCACATTGTGAGGAGGCGGCCGGTCAGCATCAGCGATCGGGCTTCCACTGGATCGCGTTGCCAGCGCGGGACCACATGCGCATCAAGTCCGACTTCGGCAGCAGCGAGACTTCGAACAAGCCGTTGCCGTCGTAAGCGCCGGTCAAGAGCCCCCTCCAAGACCCGAACTCGCCTGCAAGATCGAATTCCAGGCCATGCGCCTGCTTGCCGGGCTGAAAGATCAGAGCGTTGTCGCGCTCGAACTTGCTGTCTTCGCCTTCTGCGTTGTAAATTTCCCCAAGGACCAGCTCTTCAAACCCAATAGCCCGCTCAAATTGATCGGTAACCACGAGGAAGGGCACGTCAAAACCAAGCGCTCCCTCCGCCTTCGCGACGATGGCTTCCCGATTCTGCACAAAGTCCACGAAAGACTTTACCTCGACGTACATCTGACGACCGTGAACACCATGGATGAGGAAGTCAGGGATGTACGCGCCGGGCGTCTCTGGCTCATACTCCCACGTCCAACCAAGAACGTCGAACATCGCTGCCCAGCGAGCTTCGAGACGGGAGCGGAAGTTGATGCCTTGGTAGAGGGTCGGCTTGCTGGAACGACGGCCTGGCACATTACTTTCGGTCATTAGCTGGTTCCTCCTGCTCACAGCCTTTGCAGACGATGATGTCGGACGGGATGTTGTTTTCGCGCTCCTCCTGCAATTCGGTCAGCGTCCTGCGGACAGTGACCATCGCGCCACAAACCCAGCACTCACGAACAAGTTGAACTGATCTCACTTTGGCCATCTCCATGATCGGCGCGGCGGACCCAAAGGGCCGCGCCGATATATACGTAGTATATAAGGGGGTGTTTGCGGTCGTTTGCGGTCGTGTTTGCGGTCGTTTGCGGAAATGACCTTGAAGTGTGTTTGCGGTAGGAAAACCGGGCTTTATTAGAACATCATAATACGCGTTTGCGGAAATCAGAGGGGCGTTTGCGGAGCGTTTGCGGAAACCTATCTGGTTCATTTCAACCCACTCCATTAGGGTTGCCAGAGACGAAACGGAGCCCGTGATCGTCCCTGCCTTCGCCGCTGTTGCGCCACAGGAATCCGCGTTCAATGCGGCC
>NZ_FWXL01000065.1 GCF_900176395.1 Novosphingobium sp. B1
CGTGAACACATGGAGTAATCGCGGGAGCGCGATTCGCCGTCAGCCACATGTGTGCTTGGATTTAGAAGTTGGCTGCTCCCCGATAAGATGGAGAAACGGGCTCTCGATTGGAACCGGGCCCAAACATCGAAAGGAGAACAGCCGTGGCGCAATATATAGGCTTGGACGTTTCGCTTAAAGACACTTTTGTCTCAGTTCGCGAGGATGGCCGGCGGATCTGGCGGGGTAAATGCCCGTCTGATCCAAGATTGCTTTCTGAGGTGATCCGCAAGCGCGCGCCTGAAGCGATGCGGATCGTATTCGAAACCGGGCCCTTGTCGATCTGGTATTATCACGAACTCACAGCGGCTGGGCTGCCAGCCATCTGCATAGATGCTCGCCAGGCAAAGAAGGGGCTCGATATGGCGCGGAACAAGACCGATGCTAACGATGCCGATGGTCTCGCCCATTTGGCCGAGGCTGCCTTCTACAGAGAGGTTCGCGTGAAGGGCTACGACAGTATGCTCGTTCGCACGTTGGTAACGGCTCGGACCCAGCTACTGAAGATGCAGCTCCAGCCGTCCAACCAGATCCGAGGGCTGATGAAAACATTCGGGCTGATCGTCCCCAAGGGCGCCGGGCGTGTGTTCGACGGCCACGTCTGCGAGCTGACTGCATCCCATTCTACGTTGGAAAAAATCATTCTCCCGCTTCTTGCGGTATGGCGAGAATTACGCGCCAAGACCGCCAGTCTGACCAAGCAACTCGCTGACTCTGCCCGACAGAGCGAGCAGTGTGAGCTGCTCATGTCGATACCTGGAGTTGGTATGGTGACCGCTTGCTCGTTTGTCGCCGCAATCGAGGATCCAAATAACTTTCCCCGATCCCGATCGGTCGGCGCCTGGCTTGGTCTCACCACCAAGCGCTATCAATCAGGTGAGGTTGACTATGACGGACATATCTCACGGCGAGGTGACAGCCATCTGCGCAGCCTGCTTTACGAGGCGGCGACCGTTATCCTCACCCGCGCCCATGCCGACAGCGAATTGCGCCGCTGGGGTCTTAAGCTCAGGGAGAAGATCGGCTTCAAGCGCGCCGCGACCGCGGTGGCCCGCAAATTGTCGGTCATCATGCATGCCATGCTGAAGTCTGGCGAACTTTTCGATCGGTCACCGGTGGCGGCTGCCTGATCAAACTGAAAAGGAAGTAGCCTCTATCCTGCTCGAGATCGCGTCGTCAGTCAGTTCGACGCGAGAGACGTCCCTGCCGGGGCGTGGACAGGATCATTCCGTTCCACGTCTTGCAACTGCTCCTCGCGAGCAGATTGCGGTGAACACATTGGAAGATCCCGGCCCGCGAATTTCCAACCTGCGGCGACATGTCTCGACCGCGCAAACGACCCTGCACCCGGCATACTCTCGCGGAAATCTTGAGCATTCGCTTGAATATAATGGCGGGCCTCAGCCATGCAACGATCACCTATGCGTTGGGGGCTTGACGAAGGAGGTGCGATTAAACGACCGACGTGG
>NZ_FWXL01000025.1 GCF_900176395.1 Novosphingobium sp. B1
CGGCCCGGGTGTTGGTTCGCCATGGCGATCTTCGGAATCGCCGACGCCAGATTACGCCGATCAACCACACCGCCAACGCCTTTGTTGCACAGCTTCGCGCCCGACCCGGCTTGCAGAATCGCCAATGTTCCGCTTGCGTTCTCATATGGGAAAGAACGCACCACAGACGCCGCTTTGGGCAAAGACGCTCGACGGCCTGATCGAGCAAGGTGTCAGGGTCACGGTAAGCTGCACCCAATGCAACAAGCATGACATCGTTGATTTGAACCTGCTGCGGGAGCGGACGAGCGGTTCATATTCGCTGTGGAACCGGCGCTGTCGCTGCAGGCTAACCCTCGGCTGCAAGGGCTGGAACCGCTTTCGGTACGTTAGCGGGATGGCTTGGGCGATGTGGGATGATGAGGGGGCGAAGCGGTGGGAGGGTTGAGGGTGGCTTCCTGTTTATCCATCGGCTTGTTCCTTTGCCTTTAAGCAGGCGGCGAGAAGGGCATGGGCGGGGGTGGGTGCATTTCCGTATGCATGTTTCAGCGTCCCGGCCTCACGCACGATGGCTGCGTTATCAAGATACGCCCATTCCCACCCCTCCGGCACCAGCATCATCGCCGCATCTGTCCATGCTTCTGCGTCGAGGAAGCGGTAAAAACGGCCCTGCACATTATATAACCAATATCTGTGTGCTTTCACTGCAGGATCAGTGATCACATCCCCTACCGGCAGCGGCTTCCAAGAGTAGGGTGGTTCCGGATGAATGACCTTGAACGCCTCTTCCAGCGCCTGTCGGATGTCTGTCATGGGTGGTTCCTTGGCTGGTGGGCTGTTATGGTTCCTCGCTCTCCCTCAAGAGCCTTTGCTGATCGATCTTCCCATCGCGTCACACGGGTTAACTTGCGAGCTTGGGCTTTCGTGATTGTCAGGCGGATAGTGAGAACCCCCGGCATCTCAGTCATGGGTGGTTCCTTCGATAAGGGCTGACATGCGCAAAGGCGCTCGGTCTGGATTGTGATGCCGGTGTCATCGCAGTCACGGCAGCGATCTTCCCACTCTGCGCTCATGATGCTTCTCCAAGGGTGGTGCGGGCGGCATACATCGCCTTCCACAGACCGTTACGCTCTGGCTTGCCGTCGTAGGAACCTCGCGTCTCGCCACCCGTCCAATAGCGATAGTATTCGGCAATCGCTTTGTGGGCTTCGGAGAGCGCCTCCCGCAGCCTCTCTATCTCTGCCACAGGCTCGGGAGTGGTGGTGTCCGCAGGGTGTCCGCAAAAGTCGCAGCACTCCACGTTTCGAACATGCGTCACGCTTCCATGCACAGGGTATTGGCACCCCACAGGCTCAGAGCGCTCAAGGCGGTGGCGGGCGAGAGTGTCGGTCAGGCCGCACTCACACTCTTTGCCCATCCGCATGCCTAGCGTGCAGTTGTGCTTGTGCTGGATATACTGGCCGAGTTCACCAAGGCCTGTCACTTGCGCATTATCCATGGCTGGGTTGGTCATGGCAGCACCTCAAAGGCTAGGCCGATACCGACCAGCGCGAGAGCGATGCTCAATGCCTCACCCTTACGCGCCAGAAGTCCGGCGATGATGAACAACAATGTGAGCCCAATTTTAACGGTCATCGCAGTACATCCTGCTTGGCAATCGCCGCATCAATGTAGGCGTCCACATCAGACGGCTTAAACTTCACGCCATGGAACTCGTCTGGCACGCTGATGTAGAAGTTGTGCGGCGGGACGCTGTGATCTCTAAGCCAGCGATACCGTGCCGCGTCTAAACTGTCGGCATTCATCACATCTTCCCTTCGCAATGAAAGCAGTTGTTCGGCCCGCTCTCCATCGACGTATCGACTTGGCAGCGGTGGCCGGGGTGCGCGGGGCACTGCTCCTGCTCGCGGCCATACTGCCAGCGCAGTTGCTCGTGCGTGATGGGGTGGCCGTCACGGTCGCGCAGTGCGTAGGCCCCGCGCCGGGTGTCGAACTTCATATCGACGTACTTGCAGCGGGTGTTGCGGACCCATGACCACCGGCCAGCCTCAACATCGGCAAGCCATTCTCTGACCTGCTCAAACGTCACCAGCGGGGGCGGCGACTTGATCAGTTCATCAAGGGCAACGATCAGTTCGTCCATTGCTTGGGTTCCTCGTATTGGGAAAGGGCTGCGGGAACTTCGATAGTGCCGCAGCCATCGCAGTCGGGGCATTCGGCAACGGCCTCGTCGCCTTTGTCGCCGGGGTGGGAGCGCAGATACCGTTCCCAGTCAGTGACAATCTCACCATTGCCGCAGCAGGTTTCGCACTGCTCAACGAAGGTCGCAGCTTCCACCAGCGCGCGTTCTCGGTCGCTCACTTCCCGTTCTCCTGAATGAGGGACCTGACTGCGAGGCCGAGGGGGGAAATGGACCAATCGCTGTTGAGCAGGCCCATTTCGCACAGGTCCTCGCTGATGCAGTTGTATGCCGCCCCTGCCGGCCCCTGCCAGCCAACCAGTCGTTCAATCTCAAGGGCACCCAGACCCTTCACGATCTGCTCGACCTTCTGCCGCTCTGGGTTAGTCATGATGACCTCCTTCGGGGGCGAGAGCGTTGGCCAACAGCGCGCGCAACTGGTCACGCTGCTCCTGCTCTGCCGGTGTCAGCTTCGGCGGATTGCACCATTCGCAGCGCCGTGTGCACAGGCAGCTATCACCGTCCCATGTGTCGCACTGCCAGTCCCAGCTACAGCCATAGGTGAAGCCTTCGCCGCCACAGTTGGCGCAGTCGGTTCCGCTATCGTCGTAATCGTTGCTGTCGATGGCGCATGACCGGCATTCACCGTGGAACGTCATGTCCACCTTCTCGCCGCAAGTCTGACAGGTTGCCTGTGTACTCACAACTCAGTCTCCCGTGGCTCTGGTGGGGTGGCGGTGTCCATGAGCACAGCCCTAGCGAGGTTCATGGCTTCGTCCGCGCTCAGGTCGGGCAGTTCCTCGATGTCTGTTTGATCGACCCCGAACCGCTCCCAATGGCTTCCTGCGATTTGCTGCAACGCGCCTTCCATGACGGAGATGTTTGCCCGCAACGCATCAACTAGTGCTGCCTGCGATTGTGGGGCTGCACGGGTGTTCCATGCTTTGATGGCTTCCGCTTCATTGCGCGCCCACGGCCCGGTGGCGCTGCATTGATCGTTGCGACAATCCACCGCGCGCACGTTCCCAAAGCCAAGAGGCGCAATAATCTTCGCCTCGCTACAACAAAACGGGCAAGCCTCTAGGCTATCGGTTTGTAAGGGTTGGGTCATGCGGCACCGCCTGGGCGGGCAAAGCATTCCGCAGTTTTGCTGTAAGCAATTGATTTCCGCTTGTGGACAAGTCGGGCATTCCGCAGCGTGTGGCGCAGAACCGAGCCGTTTTCACCGGTTTTTGGTACCGGCATTCGCAGGTTCGAATCCTGCCGCCCCAGCCAGCAGTTAGCCAATTCGCTCGCCGAACTATGCGCGGGTTGTGGTCCAGGCTTTTGCCGGAAGTCGCAGTTCGACTGCCAGTCCGGCTTTGCCATCAACGTCAAGATGGCCGCTGTGCTTCGATGCGATGGCGCGGATCACGCGCCAGCCCAGTGACCCCGAACGATGTGGGGCAACGTCGGGCGGCAAGCCTGCGCCATCGTCGGAAAAGCGATAGACGAGCGTGCCGCCCTCCTCCTGCAGGGTGATGCCGATCCGGCCTGCGCTGCGACCGACGAAGGCGTGCTTGAAGGCGTTGGTCATCAGTTCGCCCGTCACCATGCCCATATCAAGGCCAAGTTGACCCGGCAGGACGATGTCGCCCGCGTCGACATGCAGGCTCAGCTTCAGATCGTGGCGCGCAAGCGCCAGCGCTTCGTTGCCGACCTGCCGCAAGTAAGAATGCGCCTCGATCACATCGCCTTCGGCATGCTGAAGATGGGCATGGGCCCTGGCAATCGCCCTGATCTTGAGATCGAGATTGCGCAGGATTTCCTTGGCCTCGTCGGTCTGCGCCCGTCGCAGTTCCATGCTGATGAGCGCGTTGACGAGCGCAAGGTTGTTGGCCGTGCGGTGGTGAACCTCGCCGACCATCAGTTCGCGTTCGGCAAGTTCGGCCGTCAGTTGCCGCAGTTGCTGTGCCGGATGGTCCTGCTCCTTCAGAAAGTGCTGCACAGCGGACGTTGCCTGCGAGGCAATCTCGTCCCATCGCTCCATTGGCAGCTTGACCCCGAACCAGGCGGTAGCCTGCGTCCCGGCGACACCCGTCTTCATCTCGAAGCGGTCGGCCATCTGCCTGACGCCAGCGAGGCCAAGGCCAAGGCCGGCCTTGCCCGCCTGCCGCTGCGAAAGGCCGGAAGCGCTCCCCTCGACCAGTCCCGCCCCCTGATCGGTTATCTCGATCATCAGGCTGATGTCCTGATCGGACGGTTGCAGCGCCAGCCGTGCCTGGCCGCCCCCGCCGTGCTCTACGGCATTCCGGGCAAGTTCGAGCGCAGCCGTGGCGATTCGCGTCGCGATGAAGGGGCGCAGCGCCAATGCTTCGGCTACGGCGCGAAGGAGATTGCGCAGGCCGGAGATGTCGGCCTGACTGCGCAGTTCTGCCTCTGCAAGTTCAGCCATTCTCGGCATGGGTCCTCCTTCCGTGAACGCGAGCGATCACGATCGTCACGTCATCCTTGAGCACTTCGCCATTCTCGAGCAGCCAAGCCGCCATCAAGAGGCAATTGTGGCCATGAAGCGGGAGAAGCATGTCGGCGCCGACCGCCTTCAGGCCGTCGGAATGAAAGATCAGATAGTCGCCCCTTCCTGCCGCTGCTGCTTCGGCAAGTGGCTCCGCAGAGCGATTTCCGACAAAGCCGTTCCTGGTCGGGAATCGCTTTATCTCGCCGGGCCGTAAGCGCATCGAGGCGATGTTGCCGATGTTGGCATAGCCGATTTCCCCGCGCGAGGCATCGATGTCCGCCACGCTGGCCACGCCTCCGCGGATGTTGCGATAGTCGCGCATCACATTGCCCAGGGCTTCGGAAGGCGGCAGCCGGGCATGGCTCTCCAGCATGTCGATGATCGTGCCGGCGGCTTCGGCTGCCTGCGGACCGTGGCCCATACCGTCCACCAGCGCCAGACGCAGGCCGTGGGGCATTTCCCATGCCTGCCAGCGATCGCCGCAGATGTCCTCGTCCGGATGCGCAAGAAACAGTCCGGCCAATTCGATCGAGGGATGCAGCCCGAGCCCCGGGGCCAGAAACTCGCACGCGACAATCGTCCCGCCATCGGGCGTGGAATGGATGTCGAAACGGTCGGACAATCTCTTGACCGCGCCAAGGCCGATGCCTGCCGAGCCGCCACTGCTTTGCCGGTCCTTCATCATGAGCGCCAGATCGCCGATCCCCGGCCCCTTGTCCGACGCAACGATCGCAAGGCGATAGCCGCGTGCGTGCGGCATCCATTGCACGAGCATGCGCCCGCAACCTGCGTACTTGACGATGTTGGAAGCAAGTTCGCTGACCACGATGACCGCTTCCTCGGTCCTGACTTCGGGGAAGCCGGCGGCAGTCGCAACAGTCCGGGCAAACCGTCGGGCGACAGCCACCGAGCTCTGTCCATCAATCTCTAGCCACTTGATCATGCGCGGCTCATCATCCTGACGCGGGTCCCTTCATTGGGTCTGGAGTGCAGTTCGAACGCGTCGGTAAGGCGCTGCGCGCCACCAAGACCCATGCCGAGGCCCTTACCTGATGTGTAGCCATCCCTCATCGCCAATGCGGTGTCCTCGATACCGGGACCATTGTCCCTGCACTCCACGAGAACCGCCTTCGTGACGCGATCGAGAAAGATCACCGCCTCGCCGCCGCCACCGTATCGCAGCGCATTGCGGAATATCTCGCTCACCGCTGTAACCAGCCGGATCCGCCGCACCTCGCGCGCCCCGACTTCGGCCATGGCGCGCCCCACGGCCTGACGACCGAGAACCACATCCGATTCTGTGAGGATAGGCTGGCGGTGAAACAGCACTGCGCTGGCAGGAGGCCACGGATCATCCAATGGTTGGAGAATCGCGCAACTGTGCCAGGGCATGGCCGAGACTGCGGGCGGTGCGCACATCAGGCAAGGTCATGCCGAGCTCAACCAGCGTCATTGCTACGGCGGGCCTCATGCCCACCACGAACGTCGGTGCATCGAGTATGCTGCCAATGCCCGCCAGTTGGGCAATGATGCGGCCAACAAAGGTGTCGACGATGTCGAGCGCCGAGATGTCGATCACGATGCCCCGGGCGCCCTTGGCGTGCACCTTAACGGCGAGCTGGTCCTGAAGCTCTACGATGTCGCTGTCGTTGATGTCTTCGTGGATGGTGACCAGCATGATGCGGTCTACCAGGAAGAGGCCGGCTGAATGCGCCATGGTCAGGCTTTTGCATTCACCACGGTCAGGCCGACGCGCTGGAAGGCGTCGTGCACTGCCGCCCTCAGGGATGCGCGCGTCGTCACGCCGTTCGTGCTGACACCGAGGTGGACCATGGTCTGTGCGATGCGCGGGCTGATCCCGCTGATGATGCATTCCGCACCCATCAGGCGGATCGCTGCAGCCGTGCGCAGGAGGTGATGCGCGACCTCCGTGTCGATGGTGGGCACCCCGGTGATATCGACGATGACGATGTCGGCTTCGCGATCGACGATCGCACCAAGGGTATTTTCCATCACTTCCTGCGCGCGCACGGAATCGAGCGTACCCACGAGCGGAACGGCAATGACCCGTTCCCACAGGTCGACGACCGGCGTGGAAATCTCCAGCATTTCGGTCCGCTGGCGCTCGATGATCCTGTCACGCTCCTCGATGCACAGGCTCATCGCCTGGACGGCAATGGCATCGATCATGCGCGTGAGGCGCGAAACCTGTTCGACGACCGAGAATTCCTCGGTCCCGGCCCCAGCGCCAAGTCGGTCAAAAAGCGGATACTTCAGCAGAAGAAAGAACCCGGCGATCTCCGCCGGTGCGACGCCCCGCTTCACGCGTTCGCGCGTCACTTCAGCCAGCGCGGCGCGGACGTCGGCCCAGGCATCGCTCGCCAGGTTGAAAGCATCGATGTCGGCGCCCCGGTTAAGCGTGGACTGCAGCGCCAGGAAGAATGTCTTGGCGTGCTGGCGCCCCTGTGCATCGGAGAAGAGATCGCGGCGCGTGAGGCCATCGGCGTGATGCGTTGCCAGCCAGTCCTCAAGGATTTCTTCGCCCTTGCTGTCGATAAGGGCCTGAATGAAACTCATCGGCATCGTTGTCTTGTCTCCCCCCGTCCCTTCCGGATGAAGTTTTGCCAGCGTCCGGAACGGACTCGCTTCAGCCGGGCCAGTCAGACCCTTGCAGCGTGACTCGAGAGCACTTTCCCCACCGCAGCTTCAGCCGCGTTCAACTGTTACACCAGTGACCTAGATTATGACAACGTTTCCCGAAAGGGCAGAAATGCGCCACTTTTCCGGTGTCAGCGCGAATCTGCGGGCAAGAATATCCATGCGCAACAACGGGTTGAAGACACGGAAATGGATGCTGTGGAGCGGGAACTGAAGATCATAACCCCCGCACATCGCAATGTGAAAAACCTTGACACACGACGTCACGATGTGGCAGCAATCGCCGCATGGCACAGGACATTGTAGCGCGCGCGCGCAAGCTCATTGAGGATCGCATCATTTCCAGGGCTGCCCTGGCACGTGCGGCCGGGCTCCATCCCAATACGCTTCGCGATGCGTTGCTGCCCGACTGGAACCCGACCGTGGATACGCTGAACAAGCTGGCACGGGCGATGGATGACAGCGACGACGACGATTTCGCGCTCGCCAAGGTCGAGGAGATCATCGCCGAGGTGCGCAATGGCCGCATGGTCATCCTCGTCGATGACGAGGATCGCGAGAACGAGGGTGACCTTGTCATCCCGGCCCAGATGGCAACGCCCGAATCGATCAATTTCATGGCCACCCACGGCCGCGGCCTGATCTGCCTGTGCCTGACCGCAGAGCGCGCCGGCGTGCTCGGGCTCGAACTGATGAGCCGCAACAACGGCACGCGCCACGGCACGGCCTTCACCGTTTCGATCGAGGCCCGCGAAGGCGTCGATACCGGGATTTCCGCCGCCGATCGCGCACGCACGGTGGCGGTTGCGGTGGATGCAACCAAGGGACGCGACGATATCGTCACCCCCGGCCATGTCTTCCCGCTTATTGCCCGCGATGGCGGCGTCCTCGTGCGCGCAGGCCACACCGAGGCTGCGGTGGACCTGCCCCGCCTGGCCGGTCTCAATCCCTCGGGCGTGATCTGCGAGATCATGAACGACGATGGCACGATGGCGCGCCTCAACGACCTGATCCCCTTTGCCCGCAAGCATGGTCTCAAGATCGGCACGATCCGCGACCTGATCGAATACCGTCGCCGGCACGATCATCTTGTCGAATGCGTCAACCAGGCGCCGTTCCACACCGACTACGGCGGCGAGTGGACCCTCAAGAGCTATCGCAACAAGATCGACGGTTCGGTCCATCTCGTCTTGCAGAAGGGCCAGATTGCCAAGGACGTGCCTACGCTGGTGCGCATGCATGCCATCTCGGTCTTTGCCGACGTGCTCGGCCAGCCGGGGCCGCGCAAGCGCATCCTGCAGCGCGCGATGACCGAAATCGGCGCAGCGGGCAGCGGCGTGATCGTGCTGCTGATGCCGACCGATCCCGACCAGCTGGTGCGCGAAGTGGCCGGTACTGCCGGGCACGACATGGAATTGCGCAGCTACGGTATCGGCGCCCAGATCCTGGCCGATCTCGGCGTGCACGACATGATCCTGCTGACCAATTCCCACCACAATCTCGTTGCCGTCGAAGGCTACGGCCTCAGCATCGTCGGGGAGCGCCCGATTCCCGCCGCCTGAGGTTCAAAGGAAGGAAAGCACCAGCCCGGTTGCCGCGCTGATCGCCAGGGTCAGAATGATCCCGAAGCGCAGGCGGAAGATCAGCAGGGCCGCCAGCACGGCGACGAGGGCCACTTTCCAGTCGAAGCTGGCGGGTTCGGGTAGCGTCAGGGTCAGCGGCCCCAAGGCCACGTCGCTGACCCGCCGGAACAGGACGTGGAGGGCGAACCACAGCGTCAGGTTGGCGATGATGCCGACAACCGACGCGGTGATCGCCGCCAGCCCGCCCTTGAGGCGTGGCGCATTCTCAAGTCGCTCCAGCCAGGGCGCAAAGGCGAAGATCCATGTGAAGCATGGCACGAACGTCACCCAGGTCGTCAGCATTGCGCCGAGCAGGCCGGCGACCATCGGGCTGAATGGTGCCGGCGCCCGGTACGCAGCGAGGTAGCCAACGAACTGCGTCACCATGATGAGCGGGCCCGGGGTGGTTTCCGCAAGGCCCAGCCCGTCGGCCATTTCGCCCGGCCGTAACCAGCCGTATCCCTCCACTGCCTGCTGCGCCATGTACGACAGCACGGCATAGGCGCCGCCGAACGTGACGACGGCCAGCTTCGAGAAGAACAGGCCGATCTGCCAGAGCACGTGGTCCGGTCCCAACAGTGCCAGAACCGCAACCATGGGCGCGCCCCACAGTAGCCCTCCCCCGGCAACGGCTCGAAGGCTCTGTCCCCAAGCCCGCGGGGTCTCTGCCGAGACGAGCGCGGCTGGGTTGATCCCCAGCAAGTCTGGCCGCCATGCGGCAACGGCCATGCCGATCGCTCCTGCGCTAAGCACCACGACCGGAAACGGCAACCCGAAGACCGCAAGGAGGAGAAATGCGCCTAGCGCCAGAGCGCGCTTCAGCGGGGTCTGGAGCGCGCGGCCTGCCAGGCGAAGAAGTGCCTGCACCACGATTGCCAGCACTGCGGCCTTGATGCCCATGAACAGCGCGGCAAACCAGCCAAGGTCGGCAGCCACGGCGTAGAGTATCGAGAGGACGAGGATGACCAGCGCGCCGGGGATGACGAACAAGACCCCCATCGCAAGGCCACCGCGCATGCCGTGCAGCTTCCAGCCGATCCACGTTGCCAGTTGCTGCGCTTCGGGGCCCGGCAGGAGATGGCAGAAGTTCAGGGCGTGCAGGAACTGCTCCTCGCCGATCCAGCCCCGCTCCTCCACGAACTCGCGGTGCATGAGAGCGATCTGGCCTGCCGGGCCGCCAAAGCTCAGGCAGCCGATTTTCCCGGCCACCTTGAGCAGTTCGGAAAAGGAGGGCGTCTTGTGATCCCGCGGCATGCAACAACCCACAACCTGGGACCTGCCGCAGCGGGACAGGTCGGACAGGCAACCCTTGGGCTGTACCGGATGCCGCCAGCGGCAGTGTCCGGCCCGCCTGACCGGGAGGTTGCGTCGTCCCGGTTGCAGGTGCTGCGATAGCGCGCCGGCAACCGTTACGCAAAGCCCATCTGGCGGTTTAGAAGCTGGCCCGCGCGGTCACGCGGATGTCGCGCCCGGCGAGGGGTGCGAAATCCTTGAGGACCGAGGCATGACGCCGCGCGTCGACATCGAAGATGTTGTTGGCCGAAAGGCCGAACGAAAGCGGTCGCTCATTGCCCCACGGCCGGAAGTTGATCTCGGCGTTGACCAGCGTGAAACCGTCTGTCGGCGTTTCGAATGCGGCCAGCCGCTTTTGCGCCGCCGTCCATTCAACCTCGCCGCGCACATCGACCTTGGTGCCCTTCACGCCAAGCCCGCCCAGCAGGCGCAGTGGCGGAATGCGCGGCGCGGGACCATCGCCGACAATCTGCGCGTGAACATAGTCGGCCACGCCATCGGCCACGACATCCATGTTGCCGAAACTCGCAAGCGTCGCCGACCCCTGCAGTTCGAACCCGTAGTAGCGCGCCTTGGCCTGGTTGAACTGGAACACCGGCAGCCCATCCTCGACAGCGCCGGTCTGGGTCTCGTAGATGAAGTTGTTGAACCAGTTGTGATAGGCCGATGCCTCGAAGCTGTAGCCGGGACCCGACCCGCGCAGCACCGCCTCGGCGCCCCACGCCCGCTCGGGCTTGAAATCGGGGTTGCCGACCTCGAAGGCCTGCGTTCCGGCGTGCGGACCATTGGCGAAGAGTTCCTCGGCCGATGGTGCGCGCACGGTCCGCGCCAGGTTCACGCCAAGGCGCCAGCCATCGGCAAGCGCAAGCGAAGCACCGGCTGATCCCGAGAAGGTATCGAACCGGCGCGACCCCACGAAGAACTGCGGCTGGTCGTCACCGGGGCGGGCAGTGGCGACGGTATGTTCGTAGCGAGCGCCGCCTTCGAGCTTCACCTTGCCCAGATCGAGCTGCTGCAGCGTGAACAGCCCGAACTGCGTCGTGGCGCTCTTGGGCAGGAAGGCCTCATCGCCGATGACATTGAAGTCACGGCTGAAGAACTGCATGCCGGTTGCGCCCTTCCACGCACCACGGTCGGCCTGAACCAGCTCCAACCGTCCTTCGAGGCCCTTGTTGTAGAACGCGGTGCCGATGCCCCCATCCGGTTCAAGCTCAAAGTGGCGGTAGCTGGCGAACCCCGCCCGGGCGCGGATCGACTTGAGCAGCCCGCCCCCTGCATCGACCTCGGCGCGCAGATCGACGCGGTCCTGCGCCACGTCGAGCCGCGGCGCTTCCTGCTCGTCACCGGGTCGCAGCGCGTAACGGATCGGCACGCCATAGAGGCTGTCGTAATGGCTGTAGGATACGCCAAGGCTTCCGCCGCTGGTGATCAGCGCGCCACTGACGCCCGCAGTCCAGGTTTCTGCTGCCGAGTTGGGCAAGCGGCCCTTCAGGCCGGCGCTTGCCGCAAAGTCGATGCCTTCATCGATCTGCTCTTCGGTCTCGCTGCCGGCATTGGCAAGCGCAGTTGCCCGCGCCGAGGGAGCCAGCACGTTTCCGCCGATCCGCAGGTTGCCCGTCTTCAGGTAACTGCCATCGGCGTGGACCACGAACTTGTCGGAAAGCGGCACGTCGACAGTGCCCCCGATCGAGCGTTCATCGGCCGCCGAGCCATAGGTCGCGTTGACGTTGACGTGTACCGGCTCGTCCGGAATGGCGCGCGGAATACGGCGGTCGATCACGTTCACGACGCCGCCGATCGCCGACGAGCCGTAAAGCAGCGTGGCCGGTCCGCGCAGCACCTCGATACGCTCGGCCAGCAACGGATCGATCACTACGGCGTGGTCTGCGCTGGTGTTGGACACGTCAAACGCGCCAATCCCGTCGGTAAGGATGCGGACACGCTCACCCTGCAGGCCGCGCAACACCGGGCGGGATGCGTTCGGCCCGAACGAGGTGGCCGAAACACCCGGGGTCCGGCTCAGCGTCTCGCCGATGGTCGGGCGCACGACTTGCGCCAGTTCCTGCCCCTGCAGCACCGACACGCCCGAGAGAATGTCCAGCCGATCGCGCTGGAATGGCGCTGTCACCACAATCTGCGCCGACACCGGCGCATGAACGTCGTCATCCGCCGCGGGCGCGGGGGCCGCCGCATCCTGTGCGAGCGCTGGAGCGGCCAGGGCGACCGCTGCCAGAATCGAACCACTTCCGAGGCAGGTCTGAACGCGCATTAGTTTTTCCTTGAGACAAGCGACCTTGCCGGCACTCCGGCCGGCTTTGCGCCCCAGCCCATAACGCTGCCGCGATCATGTTACAAGATAACATTACACCTTCGCCAACAAAGGTGGTGCAAGGTGCCGTCCTTGCCGCAGTGTCAGTCAGGCAGGCTTGTCAGCGCGGTGCGCTTGCCGACGGGCTTCCATGGCTGGCCGATCTGCTTTTCAAACCGGTCACGCAGCGCCCAGACCCAGCCGATCCGCCGCTCGGCCAGTCCCGGCAGGCTCAGCAGATCACCACCGAGCCAGGGCAGGAACGGATTGCGACGGGCATAGGACCAGATCTCGACCCGCTCGCCGGAACGGGACGATGGCCCCCGCGCATGAAAACCCACCATGTCGGCCACGACAAGCGTGTTTGCGGCCACGGCAAGGCCTTCCGGCTCCGGCAATTTCATCGCAGCCAGTGCCTCTGGCGCAACGCGCGGCGATCCCCGTGCGGAAAGACGATCAATGGATGCAGGGTCACGCAGACTTCTTGCCCGCTCCCAAGCCAATCGCTCGGCAGTGAACCGGTGCGATCCCCTGACAAAGGTGAAGGGGCCGTCCTCGGCGGTAACCTCGTTGAGGAACAGCCAGGATTTCAGCGAGGAATGAAAGCTGTCGGCGTGGACGGTTTCCTGCGGATCGGGCTCGTTGCCGCCCACGTGCGATACGATCGTCTGGATGTAATGCAGAGGCGTCGTTCGGTAGCTTGCCACGTAATCCAGCAAGGCCACGAAATCAGGCCGCGACAGAAGGCGGCGCAATTCGGGGATCGATGACAGCATCTGCGGGTCGATTGCCAGACGCCGCGTCACGGCATCACCCTGCCGCATCTCGCGCGCCTCGCCCTCGTAGGTCAGCAGGGCCTGGCGCAGTGCCGGAAAGTCATCGGGCGGCACGATCTCGGGTATGACGACGAACCCGTCGCGATCGAACGCTTCGCGCCAGTCTGCCCTGACGCGACGCGCGAGCCGCGATCGCCGCCAACGGCACAGCGCATCTGCAGCATGCACGCGCGCCACATGAAGTCCCCGTGCATTGAGCGCAGGCGAGCCGATCAGCGGATTGTCGAGAAAGCTCTTGGCGCCGGTAAGCAACTGGACCGCCCATACAGGCATCATCGCCAGCCGGGCCAGGCGCTTGCCCGGCGTGAGGCGCCCTTGACCCGCCGTCATGAAATCAGGACCAGTTTCTGCACCTGCAAGCGGCTATTGCGCCTTAACCAGCGCGTCAATCGCCATAAGCTGCCGAACCAGTGGTTCAAACGCGGCAAGCGGCAAGGCGTTGGGACCATCCGACAATGCGGCATCGGGATCGGGGTGCGTTTCCATGAACACGCCTGCCACGCCGGCTGCAACCGCGGCGCGGGCCAGCAGCGGCACGTACTCGCGCTGGCCGCCGGACTTCTCGCCCAGTCCGCCCGGCTGCTGCACCGAATGCGTGGCATCATAAACCACCGGGCATCCGGTTTCAGCCATGATGGCAAGCCCACGCATGTCCGATACCAGCGTGTTGTAGCCGAACGACACGCCGCGATCGCAGAGCATGAACGCATCGGCATCGCAGCCTGCCTGCGTGGCCGCATCGCGCGCCTTGGCCACGACATGCTTCATGTCGCCCGGCGCCATGAACTGGCCCTTCTTCATGTTCACCGGCTTGCCCGAAGCCGCCACCGCAGCGATGAAGTCGGTCTGCCGGGCAAGGAATGCAGGCGTTTGCAGCACGTCGACCACCTCGGCCACGGCGCCAACATGTTCGCGCTCATGCACATCGGTGAGTACCGCAAGCCCGGTTTCCGCGCGGACCTTTTCGAGGATGCGAAGGCCTTTCTCCAAGCCCGGGCCACGGAACGACTTGCCTGAAGAACGGTTCGCCTTGTCGAAAGAGCTCTTGAAAATTAGCAGCAGCCCAAGTCTGTCAGCTATCGTTGCGAGTGTTTCGGCCACGGACAGCGTGTGATGCTCGGATTCGATAACGCAGGGACCAGCGATGATGAAGAGGGGTGCATTCTTCCCCACTTTCGATCCATTGAGGAGCATTTTCGTTTCGATTCCGCAGTAAGGGGCTTGGACGTCCGAGAGTATCCGGTTAATCGGTCGTCATTAGGACGGGGCGTGCAATAGGCGAATTCCGGATAAATAATCAATCCATGCAAGGCCGAAAGAGCTGACTTGGTAAACAACCGGAAACAAGGCTAGGAAGTTGGGAACCCGTTTTTGATGGCTACATCTCCTGTAAATCGCGATGTCCCTGCGGATGAAGATGCTCGTCTTTCCGTTGCGAAGCCTCACCTCGACAGTCAGGGTGGAATTCCCGACAGTTTCGTCAGTTCGGCGATAAAGACCGTCGAAACCGAAATTCAGGGGCTCGATGCGCTCAAGCGCTATCTCGAAGTCCCCTCGTTCCGCCTCGCGCTCGATGAAGCGATCAACGCGATGGCCAGGACCGAAGGCCGCGTCGTCGTCACCGGCATGGGCAAGAGCGGACACATCGGCCGCAAGATTGCCGCCACGCTGCGCTCCACCGGCACGCCGGCCCTGTTCCTTCACCCGGGCGAGGCAAGCCACGGCGATCTTGGCATCATCACCGAGCGCGACGTGGTGTTCGCCATCACTTGGTCGGGTGAGACGACCGAACTCAAGGATATCTTCGAATACTGCAAGCGGTTTGGCATCACGCTGATCGCGGCAACGGCCTGGCCGGAAAGCACTGCGGCGCGCGCTGCCGATATTCGCCTGATTCTCCCCCTCGTGCGCGAAGCCTGCCCCAACGATCTTGCGCCGACGACGTCCACCACCCTGCAACTCGTGCTGGGTGACGTGCTCGCCGTGGCGCTGATCGAGGCACGCGGCTTCACGCCAACCGATTTTCGCGTATTCCACCCCGGCGGCAAGCTGGGCGCACAGCTTCTCCTGGTCGACCAGATCATGGGCACTGGCGCGGCCATTCCCATCGTTGGCCGCAATGCCACGCTAAGCAACGCCACCATCGAAATGAGCCGGAAGCGCTATGGCGCGACGGCAGTGGTCGATGGTGCGAACCGGCTGGTTGGCGTGTTCACCGATGGCGATCTGCGGCGCTGCATCGCGGTGCACGATCTGCAGGACGAAATTGCCCGCCACATGTCACCCAACCCGGTGACGGTCACAACCGGCACGCTGTGCACCGAAGCTCTGCGCATCATGAACCAGAACGCGGTATCGGTGATCTTCGTCGAAGATGCCGGCAAGCTGGTGGGCGTGCTGCACATGCACGATATCGTGAGAACCGGGATTGTCTGACACTTCCGGCACGACTTCGGAAATGATCGCTGATCTCATCGTCGTCCCCGCCCGGTTTGCGTCAACCCGTTTGCCGGGCAAGCCGCTGCTGCGCCTGGCGGGCAGGACCCTGCTCGAACGCGTGGTCGAAAATGCGCGCGCAGCCGCAGCGGAACTCGGCAACTGCCACGTTCTGGTGGCGACCGACGATGACCGGATTGCCGCTCACGCCGAAGAGACCGGCGTCGCTGTCGCCCTGACTGCTGCGGACCTCGATTCGGGCACCGTCCGCGCTGCCGCAGCCGCCGCGCAATGCGCGCAAAGGCCAGCGCGGGTGATCAACCTGCAGGGCGATGCGCCGTTCGTCCCGTCCGGCATCGTCTGCCAGCTCATGCGCACGTTGCGGCAAGGGGCAGCCGCTGTGGCCACGCCGGTCAGCCAGCTCGATTGGGAACGGCTCGATCGCCTTCGCGAACACAAGCGCACCGCGCCGTTCAGCGGGACGACCTGCGTCCGCGCCGAAGACGGACGCGCGCTGTGGTTCTCGAAGACCATCATTCCGGCTCTGCGCAACGAAGCAGCGCTGCGGCGCGAGGCACTGTCGCCGGTCTGGCAGCACCTTGGTCTTTACGGCTTTACGATGGACGCGCTCGAATGGTTCGCTTCGGCATCCCCGGGGCATTACGAAGTCCTCGAAGGGCTCGAGCAGTTGCGCTTTCTCGAAGGCGGATGGCGCATCGACACGGTCCCGGTCGACATGCCGGCCCATCATCTCTCGGGGATCGATACCCCGGAAGACCTTGCCAAGGCGGAGCGGGCGCTGGCAGACAGCGCCACTGCCATGCCAGCCAGCCTTCCGTCATCCAGCCCGTCGCCCGCCTGATACGGTCGCGCCATGTTTGTCATCGTCCGTCACGGCAACACCTTCGGCGCCGGGGAAACACCCCGCCGCATCGGCGCGGCCACTGACCTGCCGCTGACGCCAGCCGGCCATGCCCAGGCCGAAGCCCTGGGCGCGCACTTTGCCGCCATCGGCTGGTCCTTTGCTCGCGCGCTGGTCTCGCCGCTGCAACGCACCCGCCAGACGGCCGAAGCCGTGCTCGCCGCGCAAGCGCACCCGGTGCCGGTCCTGACAGCGCCTTTCCTGCGGGAAATCGGCCATGGCGCCGACGAGAACCGCGCCGAACCCGAAGTCATCGCGCGCATTGGCAGCGAAGCGCTTGCCGCGTGGGACGAGGCCGCACTCCCGCCGGAGGGCTGGCACGTGGATGCACCTGCCCGGATTGCGGCGTGGAACGACCTGTTCAGCGAACTCGAGGCTGACTCGCCACCGACCTTGCTGGTCACCAGCAATGGCGCTGCGCGCTTTGCCCTTGTGGCGAGCGGGCTCAGACCGCCAACGCTGAAAATGGCGACGGGCAGTTATGGCGTGATCCAGCGGGCCCAGGACGGTGCTCTGGCGCTCACCGCCTGGGGTGTCCGACCATGATTGCCGCCCCCTTCCTCAGGGCCCCGCCCTACCCCCAACCTTGCCCTGACCTGGCCCTCACCTGCCATCGACCTGATGCACCCTGCCAGGACCTGCCACCCGATGCCATCGAACGCCTGCGCGAAGCCAGGGTCGGCGGGGCCTTCTGGCGGGCCGAGGACCCGTGGGACCTTGTGGAACAGGCAGGATCGCTGACCGCGCCCGGCAACGACGAGCGCGTCGCCATCGCCACGCTGCTGTCGCTTCCGGTCATCGTCACCGTGCCCGGCCTCTACGGCCAGCCGGGCGATGGGCCGGACCGGCTGCGACAGCGCCTGCTCGAACTGCTCGGCAGGATGACCTTTCGCGATCCGTTCAGCGGAGAGGGTTCGAACTTCAACGCGACCGTTGCGCTGCTTGCGCAGTGGCGGCGCGAGATCAAGGCGAACCGGGAGATCGGCGCCGCGCTCGGCATGGCCTGGTGGAAGCGCAGGGAAATCCGCAGGTTCCTGTGGGTGCCCGAACGCCGTTTGCAGATCGCGCGCCGTGCATCGGCAGCGCTGGGCGCCGCGCGGTCCGCAGGGGCGGCGCTGGCTGTCTGGCCGTCGCGCGTTTCACCGGAACTGCTGGCCGAGGCGAAGGCGCAGGGCACCGGGATTGTCAGGGTAGAAGACGGTTTTGTCCGCTCGGTTGGCCTTGGCAGCAATCTTGTGCCCCCCTCCTCGGTCGTGGTCGATTCCCGCGGCATCCATTTCGACCCAAGCGGGCCGAGCGATCTTGAAAATATCATCGAAACCACGGCCTTCACGCCAGAGCTGATGCAACGTGCCGCCAGACTGCGCGAAACCATCGTGGCGGCGGGCATCAGCAAGTACGCAGCCGGCAACGGCGATACGATGCCCCCGCGCAAGGATTCGCGCCGGCTTGTGCTTGTGCCCGCGCAAGTGGAAGACGACATGTCCGTCATCGCTGGCGGCGGCGGCCTGGCATCCAATCTCGAACTTCTGCGCCGTGTCCGCGCGCTGGAGCCCGACGCCGAAATCTGGTTCCGCCCTCATCCCGATGTCGATGCCGGTCACCGCAAGGGCGCAGTTGCCGACAGCGACGCGCTGCAACATGCCGATCGCATCGTTCGCGGCGGCGGCATGGCGCCGTTGCTCGACGCGGTCGACGGGGTACACGTCCTCACCTCGCTGACGGGGTTCGAGGCCCTGATGCGCGGTCGCGATGTGACCTGCCACGGGACACCGTTCTACGCGGGGTGGGGACTGACCCGCAACCTGGGCACGGTGCCTGACCGCCGCCAGCGTCGCCTGCAGCTTGACGAGCTCGTAGCTGCGGTGCTGATCCTCTATCCGCGCTATCTCGATCCGGTCACGGGGCTGCCCTGTCCGCCCGAGGTTCTGGTGCAGCGCATGTCCTCGGCCCAGGCAACCAACCGGCTGGGCTGGCTGGCACCATTGCGCCGCTGGCAAGGCCAGTTCATGGCACACCTGCGATGACTGCAGTGATCCTCGACATTTCGCGCCTGATCTCGCGCGTGCGCCACCATACGCCGTCGGGCGTGGACCGGGTCGAGATGGCTTATGCCCGCGGCTTGCAGCGCCTTTATGGTGACAAGCTGGCCTTTGCCGCCGTACATCCGACCGGCCAATACGGCAGGATCGATCGGGCCACGGCGCTGGCCTACCTTGACGAACTCGAGCGACGATGGACGAGCGAGGACGGCAGCAGCGGGCAACGCTCGATCGCGTCGGTGCTGCCGTGGATGATCCGGCTGCTACCGAAGCCCATCCCGGCTGGCGAAGGGCGGCCGATCTTTGTCCAGGTATCGCCGCATCACCTGATCGACCGCGCAAAGGTGGCGCGCAAGCTGACGGCAGAGAACGCCCGCTTCGTGTGCATGGTCCACGACCTCATTCCTATCGAATATCCTGAGTACGCGCGGCCCGGTGGGGCTGAATTACATGCGCGGCGAATGGACACGGTGGCCGCATTCGCGGATGCCGTGATCGTCAATTCCGCAGCGACCGGCCGCTCGTTCCAGCCATGGATCGAGCGTTCGGGACGTGAGATCGCGACCCATGTCGCCCTGCTCGGCACCGAGCGCATGGCCCTGCCCGAGGAAACACCGCAAGGTGACGGGCGGCCATGGTTCGTGTGCCTCGGCACGATCGAGCCCCGCAAGAACCACCTGCTTCTCCTGCACCTGTGGCGGGAGCTTGCGCAGACCCTGCCGCCAGAGAGGGTGCCCCGCCTCGTCGTCATCGGTCGGCGTGGCTGGGAGAACGAGCAGGTCCTCGACATGCTTGATCGTTGCCCTGCGCTTGCCCCGCATGTCGAGGAGGTGGCGGGCTGTTCGGACCGCAGGCTGGCATCGTTGGTACGCGGCGCGAGGGCGTTGCTGATGCCATCGTTCGCCGAAGGGTTCGGCATGCCGATTGCCGAGGCGCTGTCAGTTGGCGTTCCGGTGATCTGCAGCGACATCCCGGCTCATCACGAAGTGGGCGGCGAGACGCCAGACTATGCCGGTCCGCTTGATGGTGCGCGCTGGAAGACCCTTGTGC
Organism: Novosphingobium sp. B1; assembly: GCF_900176395.1. GTDB lineage: Bacteria > Pseudomonadota > Alphaproteobacteria > Sphingomonadales > Sphingomonadaceae > Novosphingobium. Next base: position 19,823 of record NZ_FWXL01000025.1, read on the forward strand.
TCGACCATGCCGAGCGGGGCCCGGCCTGGCAGGCACAGGCAGCGAGACTGCCGCAATGGCAGGCTCCTACCTGGGACGATCACATGGGATTGGTGGAACAGGCACTGGCCAGATTGGCCTAGGCAGGACCGGCCTAGGTAGGACTGGCCCAGTCAGGCCGACCTGCCTTCCGCATCAACCGCGCTTGAGCGAGGTTACGCGCGTGCGAAACAGGCGGTCGAAGAACAGCGTCGAGATGGCGTAGTTGCCTTCCTGCGCGCCGTGATGATGGCGCATGTGATGACGCTTGAACATCATGCCGACGCGGCCCTTCATCGGCCACTGGTGGCAGGCGTAGTGAAGCATGTCGTAGTAGATGTAGCCGGCAATGAAGCCGAAGAACGCCCAGTTCGCGCTAGCACCGAACAGCACGAAGAGCGTGAGCCAGACGGCGCCGTTGATCGGAATACCGGCAATGGGCGGCATCAGGTTGCGCAGGGGATCGTTCGGGTCGGCATGGTGGTTGCCGTGCATAATGAACACGAACTGCTGCAGCATCGGCGAATCGGGCTGCCAGTGAAACACGAAGCGGTGCATCGCGTACTCGAACAGGCCCCAGCCGATCAGCCCCGCACCGATCAGGACGGCAGCGGTGGGCAGAGAGGCAGTGCCCCACGCAGTCCAGCCGATGAATGCCAGAAGCACAGCCCACGTCGCCAGAAAGCCGCGCGGCGTGACAACCGTCAGCTTTTCAATCCGCTCATTCCGGAACAACCGAATTTGCTGCGAGTGCGAAGGTGCCGGGCTCATTGCCTGCTTCTGGTCATAATTGATCCCCACCGTCAACCACAAAACCATCCGGTTGAAGCAACTTGCGGCGAGTAGTTGCAATGCAATAACACCGACGCGCGAATCCCTGCCACTTCCGTTGCTGCGGCAACGCAGCAATATTTGTAGGGGTTCCCATGCAAGCGCATTAATAGAATGAAGCTGCAGTGCGTTGCGTCACAAGAAGATTAACAACTCCATCCAATACGGAACCAACTTGCTGGAATCTCGTACCATTATCATTGGCGCATCTGGTGAGCTTGGCCGAGCCTTGGCATTGGTGCGGGCTGCGCGTGGCGACGATATCCTGCTGCTCGGGCGCGACCGGGCAAGGCTCGAGACAACTGCCGCTCAATGCCGCGACCGTGGCGCGAGCCGGATCGAGGTGGGCTACATCGATCTGCTGAATGTCGGTGCTGCCCGCGCTGCCCTGCAAGCCTACGACGAAGCTGTCCCGACGCAATGCCTGTTCATCGCTTCGGGTCTGGGAGACATTCGCCCCGATGGCGACCTGGTGGAGGATGCAGAGCCGGTCGAGCGTCTAGGCACGGTCAATTACCTGGGCCCTACAGTCATTGCTGCAGAGATCGCCAAGCACATGACGCGGCGAGGAAATGGACAGATTGCGCTGATCGGATCGGCAGCCGGTTTCCACCCTCTTCCGTTCTCGATCGCCTATTCAGCTTCGAAAGCGGGACTTGCCCGCTTTGCCGATGCCCTGCGTGTTGCCGTCGCGCCCCATGGCGTTTCCGTCACGCTGGCATCGCCAGGGTTCATCAATACCGCCGCGGCGCGCAAGGTGCCCGGCCCCAAACCCTTTGCGCTCGATGTCGACGAAGCGGCGAGGCGGATCGTCGCGGCCACCGACCGTGGCCAGGCGCACCTGATCACGCCTTGGCCATTTGCGCTGATCCGGCTGCTGGAACGCGCCCTGCCGCGGTCGCTTTCGGACCGCCTGCTCAGGGCGCTGGCGCCGAAGCCGGTCCTGCCAGCAGATTGAGCACCGCGTGGTGCAGGCCGGCTGGTGGCAGGTCCTGCCTATCGCTGCGGCGGATCGGTTGCCCTGCGGCATCGAAGCGGACGATGACATAAGGGGTATGCCGCTCGCCCCCGGGCGCAGTGACGCCGGGAATGCTGGGTCGGTGGTCCCCGAAGAACACGATTGTTGCAGGGCGCTTCATTGCCGAAAGCTCCGCCATGAGATCGTGCAGCATCGCATCACCATGGCGCAGCAGGCGCAGGTAGCTTTCCGCATCGGCCCAGGGGCCGTGGTTTTCGATGGTCACCGCGTAGAGCAAGGTAGGCTCCGCAGCGGCGCGGGCAATTCCAAGCAGTTCGCTTGCGATTGCCGCATCGGTAACATAGCGCCCCTCGCCTTCTACTGGCGCCTCGAAACGCTCTTCGCCGACGAGTTCCGTAAAGCCCGCAGCCATCAGAATTTCGGCACGGTTGTAGAAACGCATGTCATGCGGGTGAAGGAACAGGCTTTTCCACCCCGAGGAAGCAAGCCTTGCCGGCAGGGCATGAGGCCCCTCGCCCGTCGCCGTCAGATAGGGATCGAAGCGGCGAAAGCCGAGCTCTGCCTCGCTCCGGCCGAACAGGACGCCATATTCCGTGCGCATGGTATAGGCGCCGAAGCCATGGACCTGCAGCCGGCCCTGCTGCCAAGCGACCGCGCGCGCCGCCTCCAGCCCGGGCAGGGCCAGACCTTCGTCGCCAAACAGATCGACCGGATCGGCAAAGGATTCGCACTGCACGATGATGACAACTTCGTCATCGGTCCGGCGATGCGGCAGGGCGGCGGGCGGGACAGGGTTCACCGTTGCCCGCCAGCGCAGCCAGTGCAGCACAATGGTGGGAATCAGGCCGTGCCGCAGCACATCGCCTTCGCTATCCGGCAACGATGCAAGATGCGACCACGGCGGCAGGCGCATCAGCAGCGCGATAGCCGCGACACAGCCGATAAAGACCAGCCCCCCTGCAAGGTGAAGGGCAAGGCCCGGTTCGCGCGTGAACCAAAGCAGCAGTGGCACCACCGGCGCAGCCGCGGCAAGCAGGAGCTTCTGCGCCCGCGTCAGCGCCGAGAAGTAGAACTGTGGATGGCGAAAGACCGCGCCAAGCAAGGCAAGATCGGAAAAGACCAGCGCCTCGCCCAGCATGGCGTGCTTGGCATTCGAAACCATCGTGTAAAGGCCGACGAGGGCCAGCGCCAACCCGGCCGAGACGTGCAGATTGCCGCCCAGCGCCATGAACAGGCCCAGCGGAAGGCCAGCTGCGGCAGAAAGCAGGGCCATGCCCGCACCACTGCGCAACCATGGGCGTTGCGCCGCGCGCGGCCTCGCCAGGGCGTCGAGCAGAAGGGATCCGGCCAGCAGGGCCAGTATCGTCAACACGCCTATGCCGGTCCTTGCAGTGCCAAATCTTGCGTCAATGTCGCACTCATGCGCAGGGTCATGGCCCGCCGGGCATGCCTTATCAATGCAGTTTGGGCCTGTCACCAAGCTGTCGACACCCAAGCGGATGCATTTGCTGTTGGAAATGATATCGACCGGAAGTTGCACAAGCGGTAGGTCGGCTTCATGTCGTTTCCAAGTGTACCGTCGCGCCGGCAGAAGCGCTGTGTTCTTCTTCTGCAAAGCCTGATGGGGCCATTGTCTCGCCAACTCGGCTAGAGCTGACGAAAGCGGGCCATACCGTCTAGAAGGTGAACTTCAACGGCGGGGATCGGCTGTTCCGGCGGCTTTCCGGCATCGACTTCCTAGGCACGCTGGAGGAATGGCCGCAGGCGCTGGCGCAGATCATCGCCGACAAGCAGATCACCGACGTCACGCTGTTCGGCGATTGCCGCGATAATCACATGATCGCCACCCGAGTCTGCCGCGAGCTTCAGATTCCCATTCACGTCTTCGAGGAAGGGTATATTCGACCCGATTGGGTCACCTTCGAACGGGACGGCATGAACGGGCATTCGTCGCTGGCGCGCGATCCGCAGTGGTATCTCGACAAAGCCGCGAAACTGCCTCCGGTGGAACAGCACCTGCCCTTACCCTCGACATTCCGCCGCCGTGCGCTCGAAGGTCTGGCCTACAATTTCGCGGATGTGTTCTCGCGCTGGCACTACAAGAACTTGAACAACCATCGCCCCTGGCACCCCCTGGTGGAAGGCATGGGCTGGCTGCGCGAACTGCGCCGCGGCAAGGAGCGCGAGGCGCAAGGCGCGGAACTGCTGCAGCGACTGAAGGATAGTCGCGCACGGGATTTCCTGTTTCTGCGATAGCTCGATTCGGATACGCAGACTCGGTTGCCGGCATTGCCGAGGCGACCAAGGTCGTGATCGCCCCGGTCGCCTCTGACCCGCCAAAGAACAGGAGACTCGTAATCATCGCTGGACTTGAGGCGGATGTTCTGCCGCAGATTCGGGATCAGCTCTTTGACCGGCATGTCACGACCATCGCATCCCTGGCAATCTGGATATTCTTCTTCGTGCCGGGCTGATGCGTGCCGTCCGCGCTGGCGAGCACATGGAGTAACGCTCGCGAAGGGGCACGGGAGCACTGTTCGACACCTCGCCGACGACCGTGACATTGCGATTGGCGTTCTGGGCAATGCGCACAAGCATCTGCGGCTTGTCGGCGATGCCCTACAGCCTTGCGACAATCACAAGCTCGATCTGCGCCGGTGTCGTCCCCACAACGCGGATCAAACCGACGAAGGGGTACATTACCGTCCCGTCCTGATCGCCGATCTGTTCAAGCACTAGCGTACAGCGACGTCGCATTGCCCGACACCCTCGGATCTGCTCCGGCAGTTCCGGACAGTGCAGCTAGCGTCGCTTCCCAAACCGAGATCGAGAACGTCTCGACGCCCTACGACAGTTTCAGAAGCAAGTCGATCGCCACACTTCTGCAAAACCCGGCGATTTGGTCGATATTTCTCATCCTCGAGCATACTCGAACGCACGCAAGCCTGATTCCACCGCCTGCGCCAAAACGTCGCGGACGGCCGCCAAAACATTGAGCTATCGATCATCTCAATGGCTGGTCACCGCAACCGCGCTAGGCGGCGTGGACAAATTTGAGCCAGTATCTGGCGGTGGCGAGATGAACCATGCCGAGGAAGCTGTTGCCAAGCTGGTCGTATCTGGTGGCGATGGCACGGTTGATCTTGAGATGGCCGAACATACGTTCAATGCGATTGCGCTGCTTGTAGAGCGCTCGGTCATATTCGATCTTCACGCGACGGTTTGATCTGCCGGGGATGACGGCTTTGATCTTTCGTTCGGCAAGATCGGCGCGAATGGCATCGGTGTCATAGCCTTCGTCGGCAAGGAAGGCGTCGGGTGCCTGTTCAGGCAGGTCGATCAAATCATCATAAGCCTTGCAAACTGCCGCCTCGCCGCCCGTTAGATGGAATGCGAGCGGTCGTTCGAGGGCATCAGCCAAGCAGTGAAGCTTACTGGTGAACCCGCCCCGCGAGCGGCCAAGAGCGCGTCGATGAGTCCCCCTCATATGATGAGTTGCAGGTCAAGGAGGTATGTCGTCGTTTCGTTTTTCCCGGTTGGTATCGTATCCAGCTGAGCCCGCTTCACGAGTACCGGCGGGGTATCCTCGCCTGTACCACCTCATATCCGGTCGCCGCTTGAGACGGCTGCACCATAATCCCTCATTCGGGGGCGTGGCTCAGGAGAACGGACCCCTTCTTTTGAGCGGCATTAGAAGCCATGGGGGGCTTCGGTCCGTTCGCCTGGATCCGTCAGGGCCGAACAGGTCCTGGGGATTGGAATAAATCGCGACAGCCGCTGGCTATGCCGCAGTCATAGCAGCTCCCTCGATCACGACCCCGACGGTCACATACTTCCACAAGGCCACAAGCAGCTTGCGTGCCAAGGCGACGATCGCGACCTTCCGGCCTCGCCCGCCGCTATGGCTTGCCCGTTCATGGAACCAGTGCGAAAGAGCCGCGTCCGGCTGATAGCGCAGCCACAACCATGCTAGCTGGATCATCGTCGTGCGCAGTCTTGGATTGCCCGCTGTCGAAACACCCTGTTCACGATCGATCGAGCCGCTTCGCCAAGGTGAGGGCGCAAGCCCTGCATAAGCCGCGACTTGGCGCCGATTGTCGAACTGTCGGAATAATCCTTCGCTCGCAAGGATGCTGGCGGATTCCACGCCGATGCCTTTGATCCCCGCCAGCATTGCTTGAGCCGAGCTTTCGTGGGTTCGCGAACAGAGGGCATCCCGTTCAGCTTCCACGGCCTTGATCTGCCGGTCCAGCAGTTCAAGCCGGTCCAGCTCACGACAAATCTGGGACTTAAGGTGAGCGGGCAATGGGTGACCATCGCCGGTCTGCAGTTCTACCAAGCGCTCACGGCGATCGCGACGCACTGGTTCATAATGCCGGATACCGACACCGAAGAGCAGTCCCTTGTTCCGATTGACGTGCCGTTTGCGCTCATCGATCAGGGTCCTGCGCTCTCGTCCGATCCTGCGACGGTCCTCATCTTCGATGGCAGGAACTCGCACCATCGAGCAGACGCGAGGCTCCCCACGTATCCATGCCATCAGGGCACGCACCAACGCCTCCCCGTCGATACGGTCGGTCTTCGCTCGCCGGTGCCGGCGCGATACCGCAATCGAGGCTGCATCCACAACGTAGCTTGTGATCCAGTCTTCCGCCTCAAGCGCCCGATGAATCCAAAAGCCGTCGAGCCCCGCCTCCTGAATGACCACCACAGGATAGAGCCTGCCCTCCCGGACCCGTGACTTGTCTCGCAATGCGCCCAAACAGGCCAGTAATGCAGGAAGATCCCCGCCGGGCAATGAGTGACGCGACATCCGTTCGCTGCCAGGTGACAACGACGTCACAAGCCACGTCGATTTCGACAGTTCCAGAGAAACGAAAATTGCGCCAAGATCGACCCGGATCGCGGCAGGCTGCGAGGTTGGTTCTGCTGACATAGCAAATCCTTTCAGAGTGGTTGGTAGCAAACCGACTCTGATCTCCTTCAGGCCGCTATCCAACTCTCATCATGGGATCTTTTCCGCCCGCTGCCGAGACGTGGGCACGAACGGTGATGCTGTCGATGCTGTAATGGCCGCTGTCCACCTTGATCTCAGCGAGCGTAACGGCAACGGTCTCCCAGACCCCGGCTTCACTCCATCGCCGGAACCGGCGAAAGATGGTGTTCTAGCTGCCATACTTGGGCGGCACGTCGCGCCACGGAGCGCCGCAGCGGAGCCTCCAGAGGATACCGTTGATAATCGACCGGTTCTGCTCAGGTGGCCTGCCTCGGCCACGGTTTTCAGGCTCGATTGGCAACAGGTGCTTCAAAACGCGCCATTCCGCTTCGGTGAGATCGCCCCTGCTCAAGCCTGACTCCCAAAAGCAGCCTTGAATCAACTGATCCAAACCTCGTCAATCTGGAGGGTTCTGTGAGGTCGCGCGGCGCTGAGCGGCGGGCTTGGCGCTGTGCGCGACCTCATTGAAGCCGGATTGAGCGAATCCGCTGACGCGCGCGCGACCTATGGGATTAGTGCAACAACACCGGGCGCTGCGGTCTCGGCCTGGATAATCCAAGGCCTCGGTTCCAGTGGTTACGCCGGCGGATTCGCGACAAAGGTTGTGGTGATCGCCGCAGCAATCGCCAGTTTGGGCTGGCTGCGGAGCGCCGCTGCTGCCCAGAGGGTGGATTTGCAAGATGGCGAACAAAGGAAACCGTCGCGTTCGTCGGTACCACTGCCGCAACGCTGCTGGGTTTGATGCTGAACCGATCTCTTGTGGTCATGATGTATCGGGCCAAGGTTGTGATCGCGCGATGCGCCAGCGTGGCAGAGCGGCAGTGATCCGCAGCATACCGCCACAACAAGGGCACCGGGTTGGGTCAAAGTATGGCAGCACCGCGGTGGTTTTGTTGACTTCGCCCGTGATGGCCGCGGTCGGGTTGGGCGGGCCCAGGAGCTTGCGGATGGTGGCGAGCCGTGCACGACGACAGCCATTGGCGAGGAAGCCATAGTGGCGGATGCGATGGAACCCGTCAGGCAAGCTGTAGATGAGGAAGCGGCGAATGAACTCGTGCGGATTGAGCGACATCAGCTTTGATGCGTTGCCATGACGGTAATCGCGCCAGCGAAAGGCTACGCTGGTCTCGTCGGCGCTGACCAAGCGGCTGTTGGCGATTGCGACCCGGTGCGTGTAGCGGCCAAGATAGGCGAGGACATGTTCAGGCGATCCGAACGGTGGCTTGGCATAGACGATCCAGTTCTTGCGCCGCAGCTTGCGGACCGCGGCGACAAAGGTGCTGGCGTCGTCAAGCCCATCCAGCTTGCCGGAGAACCGCAACCGGCCGGCTGCATGTGCGACCGCAAGCCGTTCGAGGAACAGGCGTCGAAACAGGCGTGAGAGGACATGGATGGGCAGGAAGAAGTTCGGCCTGCAACCGATCCACCGTCCATCCGGAGAGAGCGCGCCGCCGGGAACGAGGCAATGAACATGCGGATGATGCGTGAGCGCCTGACCCCATGTGTGCAAAATCGCCAGGAACCCGATCTCGCCGCCCAGGTGACTGGGATCGGCGGCGATGGTCTTGAGCGTTGCCGCAACGGCATCGAACAAGATCGCATAGACCACCGCCTTGTTATGAAACGCGATCTCGGCAACCTCGCTCGGCACCGTGAACACATGGAGTAATCGCGGGAGCGCGATTCGCCGTCAGCCACATGTGTGCTTGGATTTAGAAGTTGGCTGCTCCCCGATAAGATGGAGAA
>NZ_FWXL01000047.1 GCF_900176395.1 Novosphingobium sp. B1
ACCGCCTCAGGCTCGCTGGCAACCTTGACCTCGCGGACGACCTTGCCCGTCGCGTCCACAACACAGACGCTGCTCTCTTTCAGAGAGACATCGATTCCGGCATAATGCTCCATGGCTGTTCCTCTCATGATGCTTGGGGCGTTCACTCGGACCCCGTTTTCAACACCATCATTCTGAGGGACAGCCACCTACCTGGCTACTCTTGAGACGCTGGCCCATTACGGCATCTAGGCTGACCATCTCAAATCAGAATATGGCGCATTTGGTAAAGAGTACCGCGATGTTCACTCCATTTGTATAGAAATAGGGTCCAAGTGAGGTGTCTTAAGGGGGAATGCGGATAGTATAAGAGGAGGGGTTGGTAGCAAATGCGTCTTTATTAGAACACCGATTGTGAACTCGCGGCGGAGACTGAGATGGATAATGCTATCGATCAGGAGCGCCTCGCTGAGGTCGTCAAGCTACTAACGCAGTCACTGCAGATTCTGGATGTGACCGAACAAACTCAAGCCGCGTTGCATGTGTCGCTCGCGCTAGAGGCATTGGGCGTGCTTACCAACTCGAACGATTAGACCGGTAACCAATGTTCGGAACGTTCTGTAACGCATCTGCTCGCCGAGATATCTTATCCTTCGCCATACATGTCTCTGTATAAGAACCGCCGCAAAACTATAGAACGACTGCATTAATGGCGCAGATCCTTGGCTGCCGAAGTGTCCCGCGTGTAGTGGTCGAGCGCGTATCGTGAATGCTGCACTGCAGTCGGAGAGCCCTGGTCATCGAGAAGTAGGCTGGGGGGCTGCGCGCGCGAACAAGCAGCTTGCAGCAAGCCGTATCCCTGATGATGACGGCCTACATCCATCCTTACGTGGTGTTTACCGTCGCGCAGGTCGCTGAGCAACTGCCGCAGCATTCTGTCTTGCGTTCTCATCTTCATGCGGGGCAGCTTAGCCGTCGGGGTGTGCGGATGATGTGAGCTCCATCATACCCCCTATGCTTCCTTGTGGGACGCGCAGATCAACGCGGGGAGCCGAGACTGCTGAAATTGCCTCGGGGGCTAGGTATCTGCATCCCATTTTTTCGACCCGTCTTGCTACTCCGTGTGGCATTGTGCTGTGTGTAAGGGCATGTTTAACAGTCATTAACAAGATTAAGCGAAAGCGAAATACCTGAAGTCTTGATAAGAAAATGAGTGCTACGGATGAGCAGGTTTTAACCTGATCGTCAAGTCGAGACCAGACTTGTTTGGGAGACGAGCAAAAGCACAGCCGGTTGGATGTTTGCTTAGCGTTTATGGTGTTGACTAATAATCAATACTTCGTGGTTAAGATTCATGTATGCCAATCCCGTACAATCTCTCAATGGCCCTTCTCCATGTGCAAGCAGAGCTTGATCGCCGGCAGGTGACTGCGGAGACAAGTGATCCCCTTGCGGGAATTTATGTAGACTTGGCTTGTGTGTTTGAGCGATTAACCGATTTGTCTGCTAAGAAACAGAATGAGGGCCCGGTCCTCCAATTGGTTGTTTCGCGCACAGGCTGCAATTAGGGTGGCTACATGAAGCAATGAGCTGGACCAGCATCTGACGTTGACGCACTTGTAATTGCGTCGGACGTTCTGGCGCTACCTCGAGACGGCTTGTCGATCTGGCGAACATCCGCTTCCAGCCAAGCAACCGAGAATATGTGCTGATTCGCTCTTAAGGAATTGACGCGCCTTTCTGCATCGTTAACGTTTCCCGAAAGAAATGTCGGTTGCATAAGGAGATAATCGTGACTGCAGTTGGGGGCGATTTGCTTCACTTGCGCAGTAGGGATGACCTGCACCGGCTTCAATCGTACCAGCATGGCAAGATGCTGGCGCGCCAGGCTCGAAAGGAGCTGGCGTCGGCGAAGCGATTGGCGGCTCTTAACGCCGGGTTTTCACTCACAAACGACGGATGGATTATCCTGCTTCAAGTGCTGGTTAATGCACTGAGCAAGCAAGACACAACAGTTGCTCATCTCGCCGTTTCACTAGACATAAACTTGGAGATCCTATCTAGATATCTCAGGGTTCTCGAACGTGAAAAGCTCGTCGTTTGCGCCAAAGGCATCAATCCTGAAGGCACAATATCAATCGGCGATGAAGGGCTCGTTCGGCTTGCGCGGTATTTCTTACCTCAAGCGGCCAACGAGTAATTGAAGGCTGAGCAAAATCGTCAACATCTATCGAAGTAGATCATTGCCCCTGCACGCAATTAAAGCGCACAGGTTGTTTGGCTAATGCTGTGCCCATCTATCGAAGGTGATAGTAGAAAGCTAACGATGGATACAAGAAGGCCAGAAGTTAACCCTGGAAAGCCGTGCAGTCGAAGCCCCACATCAGCTGAAATTGACAGCGCGCACTGGCTCGTCCTGCCGAATCATGATCTCTTCATTCTTGATCAATTCGTCAAGCGCGCTAATAGCGGTCGCCACGTGAATTCCGGGAAGATGAGCTCCGAAATCATCAATGATTTCAAGAGCTTCTTGGAGCTTTACCTTTGCTGCAGACAACATTGAGCGCTGACCCCGACGTGTTTTTAAGCCGGCAGATTAACTACCACTTTGGAAACGTTACAGGTAAATTTTGGGTTATGGAAGGAGTACGCGTCAGTATGGATGAATTCTCCGACCAATTGTTACGTCAGAACAGCCCCGGCCAAACTAACCTACTGAAAATGCTACCTGTCCTTTAGGTCATATCACGATGGATCAACTGCAGAATGCTAGTCCGTTCGCAACCGTCGTTCGATCCACTTACTAGCAGCACAAGCCCGCATGTCTGGCGCAGCGACACTAGAGGGCGAAGAACATACCTTGCTTCAGTAGGTTTAGTTGATCTGAAGCGCTCAAATAAGACTGCAAATCTCGGCGTTATCCAGAAAATTGTTACCAATTTGGGACTATAATTTTCTTTTTTCCGACAAATCCAAAGCTTGCCAGAGGTTTTTGGTCTTCCTCAGCCCAAATTTTCTCCTTGGACGCTCAGACTTTTATTAAAGCTTTCTGGTCCGATTGCTTGACTACGTACATATGCTATGCATAATTGCTTATCAAGGGGCGGACATCTGGGCTGTCCAAATCACAGGGGTCTTGGCATGGAGCAGTTTGACCGTCAAAAGGTTGCCGATGTTGCCCACATGCTCCTGCGATTTTCTTCAGAGGATTCCGAAGCCATATTTGCTGGAGCAGGATCTACTGCCCCGTTGACAGCAGAGGCCAGGGTCATTGAAGAGCAGGTTAGACGAAGAAACAGAGCAAAGCTTCTTGGCGTTGAATCGGACATATTTTCAGATCCGGCTTGGGATCTGCTGCTTGAATTGTTTGTTGCTCGGTTGAGAAACCAACGCTTGTCCGCATCGGTGATCGGTATAGAAGCCGGCATTCCCCAATCCACCGCGCTGCGGTGGCTTTCCTACCTTTGCAACCTTGGATTGGTGGAGCGGAGTCCCGACCCGGAAGATAAGCGTCGGCATTGGGTAAGACTGGGTGATCGCGCATTCTCGGCATTAAGCCGATGCTTCAGCTGAGGCTTGGGGGCCTATTCGCGCGAACCGCGTTAAAGCTTTACTTTGAAGGAAAGAAAAGGCGCGTGTCATCACGCGGCATCCCGACCGTGTCGCAACCACGTGCATCCGCAATTAACTTGATCAAGCTTTGTACTAACTCAGAACTTTTTTGAGTTAAAGACAGATACATCCGGCGGCGATCGTTCGCGTCCACGCTACGTACCAAAAAGCCATTGTCTTCCAAGTGCCTTATCCAACGGGTGGCTGAGGATGACGCAAGCCCGACGCCAATGGCGATGTCCGAAAGAGATCGGGGCTTACCGATGCGCACTCCCGTGAAGACATCTAGCAGAATCTCCAGGTTCGGCCCGGTAGACAGTCCATAGCTAGCCAGGCATGCAGTTAGCTTGCGACGTAGTTGGAGTTCCGCCAGCACAAGTTGAGCCGATTCAGGCGGCAGCGTGTCAAATGAGACTTCATGATTGCCGACGGTGCTTACGGCTATTTGCACTAGGCTCATGAGATCATCCTTGCTTTACGCATACTAAAAATCGATTTGTAACAAACGATGAAGTGCTCTTCTATTTGGACGCCACGTGAACTTGCAAAGTCCAATAAGTACCTAGTCGATCTTACATCACTTAGGCTAGGCAGAGGCAATCCACTCGGATGATTATGGGCAAGAACTATCTTTGTAGATCGGAGCTGGTTGGCTTGCTTTAGAATTGCGTTGGGCGATATTACTACCCTCTTAGAATTGTCCGAAGTGAGAAATAGTTCTCCCACAAGCGCTCCCTGTTCAGAGAAGAACATTGCGAGGAAGTGTTCTGCGGAACGTTGTTTGAATCTTTTGTGAAGATAGAGAGATAGGCGGTCCGCAGACTGTCTCGGTTTCGCTGTACTTTCTTTATCCTCGGATTTTTTATCTGTAAGCCTACGTCCGATCCAGCGTCGAAACCGATCGGACTCCTTTATGATGCTCGAGGATGTGCTTTCCATCGCATAGAGGAAAGAACGCCGAGCAAGAGGATCAACAGCTGAATCCATGAAGGGGAGCGCATCATCAAGGCGTAGGCCAAAGGTGCGTAATCTGCATCCAGCATCCGCACGACGTGAGATAACATAGCTATCAACTGAGCGCTTGCGAGCCACAGTGGCCACCATTTCTGAGATGTCAAAGCGAGATGTAGCATCAGGACCAAAATCGATGCGTCGATAACGAAGTACCCGACATCGAGCTGCGTCATTCTGCCAGCTACTTCACTTATTGCTGCGTAGACTGGTGAGGCGGCAAGCATGAGAGCCATGATCGCCGCCCCCCTTACTTCCGTTGTGCTGGCACGTCGCCAGGCACATACCGAAATGATCCCGAGGAGCAAAATTTGAAAGCCGAACCGCATTAGATGCAATGGCATCAAATCTTGGGGCTTGGTCAAGCCATATTATGCTGCTTGCTTCGCGGGATTCTCGAGTGCGCCCTTGGCGGGAGGGCAGTCGCCATAGTCAGCTGCCATGAGCTCTTGGCCGATAGCCGCGAGTTCGCGATGAACGCGCATGAAGTCATTGCTTGCAGCTATTAGCGCCTGCTGACTCTGCATGAGCTTTGACAAAGCAAGCTGGCCAGTGTGAGGTGGTACGTCCGCTTCGATGCGAGCACTCAACATAGTTTGAAGTACCGCGGTCGTTGCCTGTAAGGCTTGATCGATGGCCTGCTCTGCTTCGGGAACCTGGCGCGCAAGACGCGCTGAGGCGATTTGTCTCGTCATAGTCATTGCGACATCACCCTTTCTGCAAAAACTGCAGCTCGGAATTGAGTGACGGGTGGTTACTGGGCGAGCAATGCAATGCCTTGTGTGACGCTCATCCCGATCAGCGCAACCACTGCTATGAGCAGTGCGGGGACTGTCAGGATTTCCGTGTGTGGCCGGGCATAATGGGCAACAAGGAGTCCCACTATGTCACGACGCAAAGAACCTGCCATACCGAATGAGCT
>NZ_FWXL01000020.1 GCF_900176395.1 Novosphingobium sp. B1
ACACACCATTGAACATTGTAGTGGTAACACTCGCGCGCCCGCGCGCACCCTATTGATATAAAACCATTTTATCAAACGCACTGTCCAACTTGGGCGAGACAACCCATCGTCCTCTCCCGGAAGACTACCCGCCGGGAAATCGATCAGGCCAAGGCGACAAATCGTAAAGGTAGATGTCGCCTTACGGCTCCTGTGAACTGTCCTTCAACAACCCTGTCCGGGGCGCGCCCCGGACAGGGTCAACGAGAAGAAGCGGGGAATTTTCAAATGTCACTTCTGGGGCATTTTACTCCGCCATCAACACTCGCGCACATGGCGCATTGTTACCCCTCGTCGGCATCCATTTCTTCTAGTCGACTGACGACCAGAGAAATGGCCCAACGATCAGGCTGCCCACACCTCAAACTGCGCGCGATCATCTCAAAATCCTGCGCGGACAATTCTCGGAACGCTGCGCGCGATGACCTCGGAATCCGCACCCAGCAGGCACAGACTGCCTCGTCGGACAGACCAGACCCTCCATGTGCTTGAACAGGTGCACGCCTGCCATCAGCCGCGTCGACAGGCCAGGCCGCCCCTTCTCGTGATAGAACCGGCCAAACGCTTCGTCGAAGCGAGACCAGTCGATCAGTCGGGCCAGCTTCACCAGCGCGTGCTCTATATCGATCACGTTGTCGAGCTGGCTGCGGAACAGCTCGTCACTGCGCGGCGCTGGCTTTTTCGACGGCATCGGCAAACCCCATCGTGTCGACCAGCGCACTGAATCACGACCTGAAATTCGAGGGAAGCTCCTACGTGCGCAGGCGCGCAAAATCGCAAGCTTTTTGCCCGATCTCGTCCGAAACCTTGCAAATACGATTACTTCAAATCCGCAAAACCAACGCATTCCTACGGCTCTCAGAGTTCGTCACAGGCGACCCGCTACTCGCTAACTCGCTGGGCCGGCCTTTCGCTAACCCTCGGATACGGCCGCATCGAAATCGATGAACTTCTGCCATGGAATTGGCAACCTCAGCGCACCGCCATCGCTGCCTGATCACGCCATCACCGGATGGCTACGCCGATCTAACCCGAGCATTGGGATCATCAGGGCCTCCGGCAGCAACTTGTCTGCGGCTCACCCCAATGTAAATGGGTTCTTCGAAGTGTCCTACTGCAGGGGTGAGGC
Source organism: Novosphingobium sp. B1 (assembly GCF_900176395.1). Taxonomy (GTDB): domain Bacteria; phylum Pseudomonadota; class Alphaproteobacteria; order Sphingomonadales; family Sphingomonadaceae; genus Novosphingobium. The sequence goes on from NZ_FWXL01000020.1 coordinate 1,169, forward strand.
TTTCGGCTGACCAAGTATCTTAAATCCGCACACATGCTTAACCGACAAGGGACGAAACGCCTGATCAATACTCAATAATTAATAATCAACAATCAATCAGACCGCAGTAACTGACCGAATCCAAAAAATTTTCGCGCGTTGTATCGCACCAATAGACCATTCACCGCGATAGGGATAACTAACGACTGTGTAAGTTCTCGTCGTTCGGTGATTAACCAAGGGCGAATCAGTGAAGAAGTTTTTCGTATATGTCTTTGATACGCGATGCATGAGATGGCGCACTGAACCTTTCTAGCGAAGAACGCGCAGCGAGAACCAAACCTTCCGCTAGGTCATTGTCCCGGATTACACGCAAACTTTGCCAGATCCATTCGCTGAGATCCTCGGGATCAACTAGCAAGCCGGATCGCTCATGCTCAATTAGATCTGCTGCTCCGCTATCACTCGACATTATGAGAGGCGTCCCTGCCGCGGCAGCTTCCAAGAATGCGCGTCCAAACGGTTCTCGCACCGCCGGAGCTAGCACCAGATCGCACCCTGCAATCCATTTTGTGACAGGACTTACGAATCCAGGCTTAAAAAGTCTATTCTCAAGACCATACGCCTCGATCTTCTCGTCTAGCAAATGGTCGTATGGCTCAGCGCGTTTACCGCATGCCACACCATATACATCTCCAGCGTCTTTCAACGCGGCAATCACATCTGCAAGAACGTGGGTCCGTTTTCGAAGCGAATGGTTACCGAAAACTCCAACTATCTTGGCGTCTGGTGGCAGCCCCAATGTTTCGCGGACTTCAACTCTGGCCTTCGCTCGTTCGTCATCACCAAGCATTACATCGCTAGGATTCCACTCAAGCACGGTTTTTGCACGTATCCGCGCCGGCAAGGTTCGTTCGTTGTAATTCGAAATAGCGATGACACGCTGGGAGGCCATTAGTCCCGCATAGACGCTCAGACTTCGCTTGAAGGTACTTCGCCAATGCTTGACCATCGGCACCCTGGAAATTTTTGTAACCGGCGCCCATGTTCGCAGCATTGAAAGATCATTGATGTGAACAATGTCAGGCTTCGTATCCCGCAAGATCTTTACCAACTTTGGCGTACTCAACAGGTTGCGAAAGTGGAATCCATCGGCGCGATTCGCCATCGGTCGCTGCGACAGCGCAGGTGCTTTGACAATTGTTAGGTTTAAATCCCTACAGTCTGCTTCAAGCGGCCCCTCCCCGTGTAAAATGACCGTCACTTTTACATCGAGGCGAACGAGTTCCCTGATCAGCGTAAGTGACGATACAGTGCTACCGCCGACTTGATCTGCATTGTAAGGGAATGCCACATGTAGGTTCATGTTATTCGGCCTAAGCGACGAGCCATGACATTGCTGCCGTCATGATACGCTGACTTCCCCTTCTGGGGCCCGTCAGAGATAAGTCCCTCGAACGTCGCTATTTCCCATTTCACCATCAATGGCCCGCTTTAAGGAATGTCAGGGTTTTCTTACCCCTAGTGACGAGGTATTCAACTCGTCCAAGAGATGGCTTGCTTGAACGGAGCCGATTCACCAGTCGTGCCACTTACCGCGTCAGTTTGCTCTTCCCTGAGCTTGGCTTTTTTCCAGGAGTAATAGCTCTTGGGCTTGTTCGCCAACATGATGGCGTCAAGTCGAGTTCGTACCCCCCTGCCCCACATGTTCCCGATGATAACAATGCAAAAGGTCAGGATGGCAGGAACGGTGAGCGCGATATCTATCATTGAGCAGCCTAGCACGACCAGTAACGCTAGCCACGGGGCCAAGGCGCTCGCGCCTGACAAGGTGCTCTGTGAGACAGAGCGGCGAACAATGATTGCAATAGCGATGATATGTGCGGCCAGGAACGGCCACCCGCCAGCCATCAACAACTGCAGAAGTTGATTGTGTGCGGCATTAATGTAGCCAAACTCGCGCGCTTCGCGTGCAGTTTCGAGGTAGGCGAGGTTCACATCTGAAAATGAGCTCAATCCATACCCAAATAAAGGTGAGTGAAGATAAATCTGCCAGAAGCGACCATAGATAGCACTGCGATAAACGCTGTCCGGGCCAACTTGGCTGAAGCGGGCAAGGACCGGGAGATCGAGCGAACTTGCAGCGAATAGTACAAGCGCCAGCATGACCGCCGCGATGACAAATCCGATCAAAGCACCTTTGAGGCCCATTTTGCGCACGATGTAGGGTCTAATCGCCAGCGCAGTTCCAGCAAGGATGGTCAGCACGATTGCGCTGCGGGAAGCCGTGATCAAAAGCGCGCCAAAAAAGGCAAATGCGCAGAGTGCGTAAAACGTGCTCCATCCGCGCGCTGCCGCAGCATGATGAATGCCGCCAAATTCTATCAGTGCGAGCAATTCACCCAGCGCCAAGAGGCCTAGGGCCCCAAACAGTACGCCAGCGACATTCGCATTCTGGAATGTGCCGGTGAATCGAAATTCATGCATCGTCTTGGCCATGCCCCAGACATGCTGTGGGTCGACCCAACGAAGCAGCAGGCCCATCACGAGGTTGGCGAGACCGAAGATCAGGATCCAGTCAACTAACGCACGCATTGACGCCCTGCGGTAGCCGACAAGGGTTGCGGTCATCAGGATGGCCATTTGGCTAACAAAGCGCAGGCCTCCACTAAACTGTAAATCCGGGACCGGGCGGGGCGGTTTTGCCCCGGGCATGACCGACCAAAGGTCATACGTGGTCGCAAAGACAGGCAAGCAAGCCCACGTCAGGCCAAGAGCAAGCGCCAGGAATGGATATGCAATCTGCTTCCAGAACGCCAAGTCTGCCTTGAGCCAGTTTAGAACTACCAAGGCTATGAATATGTTCAAGATATTCGCGTAGGCTTGCAGCAATTGGTCGTTCACGCCCAGCGCTGAAATCTCGATAAAGACCATAAAGGCCAGGAGGCCATTAGCGATGTCCTGCGGCGTTGCGGTGAGCGTCCCTTGCAGCCACTTGAACCGGCCGCCCCGCCGCGACCTGACTAGGGATTTCCCGGCCATAAAAGCTTTCTACCTGAGCCCCGTGAACCACAACCGACCAACTTTTGCCAACCGGTTCCTTGAACGACCTGCTCCGACCCTGAGAGCTTGCCGACAACGCTGAACTCTTAACGTGGCCGGCAGATGAGGCAATCAAAATCAGATGATTAGGCTTTGCCTTTTCGGATAGGAAGAAGATGGCTCGCTTCCCGCCAAAGGTCTAGCACCAGCTTGCGCCCAAAAATCATTAAGAACGCGGGGTAAAGAAGCACACCTCCCGCCACCATGGCGAGCAAACGGAGAATCGGCGTCACCTCGGTCATCAGATTTTCTTGAACGAGGAACAGCCCGCCAACCATCAGGCTCGCAGAGATAAAGCTTGGAGCAAGACCCTTGATAACTTTCACAGCGTCTATGTCCGTAGCTCGGCCCAAAAGCACCAGTGACAATGGAACTGAGAGGTAGGCTCGAAGGCAATAACCCCAGGCCACAGCCACGGCTCCCCAACGAGCAAGGATCACCGTGAGGACGAGGGCGATAACGAACGTCGACACATTGTTGATCAGCACAAAGCGGGTCCACCCTACCGCCACCAAGGTCGGCGGTGTAAAGGACAAGAGTGCCGATGCCGCTCCTGCAAGTGCAAGAGCCGTCATGACTTGTCCTGCCAGATGCCATTGCGGTCCGAACACCAGCACCGTGAAGTCGGTCGCAATCAGGGCCGCACCGCCGTATACCGGGAACGCCAGCAAGCCACATGCCATGACAATACGTGTGTAAGCAGAAGCAAGAGCGTTTCGCTCATTTGCCCGAGATAGCGTGGTGAGCGTCGTGTTCTGCAGAGGGGCAATGACTGCGTCCTGGATCATGAACACTGCTCGCGAACCGACACGATAAAGGCCGACGGCAGTAAGATTTGCGATGACGCCCAGAAACAGGTCTGGAATTCGATTGTTGAGCTTGCCGATCACGGCTGATCCGCCGAGATGGAAGGCATACGATAGGAGAGGTCTGGCTTCATCCTTGTCGTAAGTCCACGAGGGCCGCCATTTCACAGTCGCCCAAAGTAACAGTGCTTGAGCAATCGAATTAGCCAATCGGTTGCCCACCAACGCCCACACGCCGAATCCAGAGACAGCCATGGCTATGCCGACGACGCCCCCAATCAGCGTTCCGATCAGCAAACGGTTTGCAAGCGAGCGATAACCGAACTCCTTCTGGAGCTTGGCTTCGTGAATGGAGCTCGAGGACTCGATTACGAACGTTGCAGAGAGTGAGGCAATGATCAGGCCAAAACCACCGCCAAAATACCACTCGAACCCTGTCCCGAAACCACCGCCAACGACAATTGCCAAAGCGATTGCCAGTCCAAGGTTCAGCCAGAAGGCTGTCGATGCCCGACGCTGCTCCCAATCAGAGGATCTGACCATGGCTTGGGGGATCCCAGCCAAAGCTAAAGCTCGCGTGAGGTCTGTAAAAACCGCCGCAAATGCGACCTGCCCGAACTGTGCAGGGACGAGATATCGCGCGATGACCACGAAAACGAGAAAGCTCATCGCATTCGATGAGCCTCTGCCGATGATCACCCAGAGCGAACTGGATAGATACTGCTTTTTAAGGTTCGTCACTGACGCACGCTCTTGCAAAAAGCGGTTATCAACGGACGGGAGATGATGGGCGGTCGGTCACTAGCGCTCGCTCGAAGCCGTCAATCATGGCGTCCAAGGTAAAGCGAGCGTTGACGTGCCGCGTAGCGCCCTCGCCTAATGCCGCGCGTACCTCTGGCCAAGTTTCAAGTTCCTGCAGCGCCTTCTGCCAAGCTGGAAGGTCTCCCAAAGGTGCAAGCAAGCTGCAGGCGTCTCCGGCCTCGTCCACCACTGTCTCACGCTGCTCGGGGATGTCGCTCAGCACCATTGGCAACCCTGCATGCATCGCCTCCAGGACAGCATTGCTTTGCCCTTCATACAGGGATGTTTGGACGAAGACATCCATCGCTTTCAGGAAGTGGCGAATTTCCTGCCGGTCAAGTGCTCCCATAAAAAGCACACGGTTTTCAATGCCAAGCTTGCGCGCGTGCTGCTCCAACTCGGGGCGCAGCATGCCGTCGCCAGCAATGGCCAGGATGCCGTTGGAAGTTCCAGCAAAGGCATCGAGCATGAAGAAGTAGTTTTTCTGAACCTTCATCCGCCCGATGGCGCCGAAAATGAAAGCGTCGGGTGCCAATCCCAAAATCCTGCGCGCTTCCTCTTTCGAAGCATCGCTGGGTGTCCACTCTATGCCGTTATGGACTACAGAAAGCTTCTTCCGGTACTCCGGCGCATAGTCATGGAACGAGCGCCGGACAGCATCAGAAACGCAGACGATCTTCTGGTAGACGCTGCTGGCACCAAGATACCGGTCCAAAATGCGCATGGCTTTGCCGAAGGTTGGCCCCGGAGCACGTTGCGAGGCAACACGCCAAGGAACGCCTGCGAGATAAGCTGCGGTCATTCCAAACACGTTTCCGAGCGGCAGGAAACCGACCACACTATCGGGCGCCGCGGCTTTTAGTTCTGAGCGCAGGCGCAGGAAGACCTTGACGTATTCGAGCGGCGTCAGTCGTGTCTTACGTTCGAAAACGCGGATGTGCGGTTCGTTGGCATGGATGCTGTCTTCCTCATAAAGAAACCAGATCTCCATGTCGTGCCCGCGTGCGCGCAGGCCTCGAGACACGCGTAGAAGTGCTTCCTGCGCCCCCGCAGCGTTCATGAACGAAATGATGCCAACGATCTTGGCCATTATGGTTATCTTTCAGATCCAGTAGGCTGCCATCATGACATCGCGTGGTGCGATATCAATTCCGGCCACGGATGAGCGTTCAGAGATGAGCGCACACTCGTGCATGGTCGCTAATGCGCCTGGCAATTTGTGGAGAGTGTATTGATCGTCGAGCTTGCTCGCGAGAAAATCGTGAACGTCAGTTGCGAACCGATCAGCACGCTTGCGCACCTGCGCGGACCTTGCTGACAGCGGATCTGCAGTTCTCACGATTTGCACGACATCAAAATCAAGGCAGTAAGGAACGGACTCCATGAAGGGCTCCTTCTGCATAAGCTTCCAGCTCTTATCCCAGAGCGGGCGCGCAGACCGATAAGGCATTCGGCCCATAGCATAGTTTATCCAGTGCAGGTGAACGATTCCGCCAACCTCACCAGCGTCAGGGTCATGACGAATCCGGTAAAGGTTACGAAATGCGAACTGCAAAAGTTCACTTTTGTAAGTCTTGAACAAACCGGTCTTTGGATTGATCAGCGCATCACACGCTTCCAGCACAGCATAAGTTTGCGGAAGTGAAATTTGCTCTGCAATCTCGGGCGCAAGACGCCACAGGCTTGCGACGATCGACGCGCTCCCACCGATCCAGTGACTCACCCGCCAGGCATGGTGAGTGAACTTCCACGGCCACTTGGGTATCAGCGTAACTGGGTCGAGCAGCAAGTCCCACTGCCAATCCATGCCTTTGAGAGCATGACCCGCACCTTCGCCGTAGCGTTCAGAAGCAAGGTTCAAAGCGCCAAGAGCGTATGCAGTGGTGTGGACATTGACTCGAGGCAATCCGCGACTGACGGTACCTGAAAGATCATGCCGAGCGAGAAGCTTTGTAAACTCCACGAACGCCCGGTCATCTTCGAACGGGTCCAAGCCGAGGAACCATCTGCTATAGGCAATATCGCACTGCGTTAGAACGTCACCGCTGGCGCCCGGTTGCGCCGCACGTTCCTCGATGAAGCTTAGCAAGCTCTTGGAAAAAGCACTGGTCACGAATGTTCCATTCGGATCTTGAGCCCCCGCAGAGAGGCGATAACACCTTGTGGAAGCCAACGCATCGCCATCATCTGAGCGGACGATTTGAGGTTAAGGCGCCAATCAAATCCGCGGTATAGAACCGGGTCAACACGGGCCTCATTACGATAGGCTTCCTTGGCGCTTTCAAACACCTCGAAATTTATCAGCTGACGAATGCGGAAATCGCGGTCTGCATCACCTGTCGGTAAAAAGCTTTTCAGGGTCTGACAGAGAAACGGATAATGGTTCATCGAAGTACTTTTCGTGACCATATTCACAGCGTCACGGTGGTAGCTGGCTGTTACGGTTGGGCTGCCGAGAGCATCTTTCTTCCACAAAAGCCTGAGCCACGTATCCTTGTCTCCACCTCTCCTGCATTTCCCCTCAGGAAACATGCCAACTTCGATAAGAGTGCTGCGGCGCGCAACAACAGCCGATGTCCACATTGGACTATGGCCAGCAACGAGCCACGCATCAACGAAATCGTCAAAATTAAACCGGCGGCCGCCATCCGGCATGATTTTAGCAAATGCGGTGACAGGGCAGACAGCGTCACCGTAGTCACGATCATAGGCCGTAAACAAGGTGCCCACACCGGCATCTGCTTGGTTTGCTAACTTGTGAACCTCTTCAATCGCATTCTCACGCCAGGTATCGTCAGCATCGAGAAACGCAACCCACTCACTTTTTGCAGCCTCTATACCAACATTCCTAGCGGCATATCCGCCAGGACCAGGTTCGGTACGCCGAAAAATGCTGATGCGAGGATCGTTTACCGCGCAAACGCGATCCAGGCCATCGTCGCTCGACCCGTCGTCAACAACGATTATTTCATTCACTGCAGCGGTCTGGCGAAGGACCGTCTGAATAGCACGGTCAATGTGCGGACCCTTGTTGTACAAAGGAATCACGACTGCCACTGTAGGCTTGATTCTCGTCACGCAGGTCTCGCATCGTTCAATGAGCGAAAACGGAATTTTCGCCCGCGCTTTTTGACTCCCGCGATCTTCTGCGCTGGTGCGAGATAGGCATAACTCACCAGCAGCATGATCCACGGAATATCGCTATGTACGAAGGCATTACTTTCGGAAATGTTATTTACGATAAAAAGGAATAAAAGCGCGGCACAACCTGCCCACACCGGCCGGTAGGGTTCTGCAATCATCTTCTGAACGACCCGCACAGCCGATAAGATCAAAAAGGTTATGAGGACGATCAGGCCTGGATAGCCCATGTCCGCTTGCACATTTAAAAAGCCATTGTGAGCATGATTGGGCAAGCTTGACCAATAACGCAGGTAGCCCTTCAGATCCCACACACCCCCGGCGTCGGTAAAGAACGCACCATAACCTGCACCTAAAACGGGATACTTGCTTGCGATTATTGAGCTAACCCCATTCCACAAAGTACCTCGTCCCGAGAATGAATCGTCACGCCCCATTGCGGCAAGAATGGCGCTCGAATTTAGTATTACCAACATCGAAATCAGAGTTGCCCCACCGCCCACAGCTATAAGCCGAAGAGAGGGCGATGTTGCCGGATTTCGGAGCCACTTTGTTAGTGGTATAAATCCAATCATAGAAAGAAGAATAAGCCAGTTAGTCTTGGAATCAGACATGATTACAAGAAAAATATAAATCCCAATATTTGCTAATCTGATAAGCTTTTGCCATTTGCCAGTTGGCTCGGCAAAAAGAGACATGACGATGGCAATCGAACCGATGCGTCCCAGATCGTTCTTATGGCCGTAGACGCCTTTCCACGCGCCAGCCAAAGGGCCCCCGTTATGGATGGCGTCAGCGGGACTTAATGCGACCCAGGCAAGGCTCAAGACTCCACCGATGAAAGTTGCCACCATTGCGCGCCGAAAAAATTCTTCCGGCTTCAATGAAACAACCAGATATAAGCTGAAGGTACAGCTGAGAAGGTAGGCGCATGCTCGAAACAAAGTTATCTTTTGATCGACACTCCAGAGCACCGATAGCAGCGGCAAGAAAAATACGGGTATCAAGAAGAGATTTGCCGACACGACCTTTTTAATCGCCGGTATTTTGTATATCGACATGATTAATGCTATTGCATAAACAACCATGGACACAGCTAGTCTAGGGCCATTGACCTCCCCGAAGGACTCGGCGCGAGAACCAAAGACTTGATAAAACAAAAAGTCCAAGGCGCTGATTAGCAGGAGAAAGGCAAAGACGTCGTAAGCGTATTGCAGTCTCTCTACAACACGCCCCTGCTTCCGTACTTTTCTAAACTTCTTTTTCTGCATCAGTGATCCAGCACTTCGAGATATCGTTTTACCGCTTCCTCAACACTGAACGCCTTTGCCCGCTCCGGTCCGCCTCGCTTCGGACTTTCCAAAGCAGCTAGGATCGCGTTCGATAAGGCTACCGCATCTCCTACGGGGGTGAGGTACCCATAAGTTCCACGTGCAAGAATTTCATCCGGCCCACTAGGGCAGTCCGTTGAAACAATCGGCAGATCGCACGCCATAGCTTCAATGAGGACCGTTGGAAGGCCTTCCCAGCTCGAACTCATCACTAGTAAGCGTGCGTTTGCCATGACAGCATATGGATTATTCGAAAATCCTGCAAAGTCGACAACGTTCTGAAGCCGAAGCTCGTCGCGAAGTGCTTCTAGAGAGGCCCGCTCCTCGCCCTCGCCTATCACCAAGAGCCGGACGTCGCGATGATGACGTGCCAATGCGATCGCGCGAAGTAGTACATCGTACGCCTTTTGCTTATGCAACCTTCCTGCAGCGAGCAAAATGTCAGGCCCACCGTCAAAAAACCATGGGTGCTCGGGCCGCTCCTTTGCAGCTTCAAGAATTGATGGCGAAAAACTAGGGTTGTAAATGCAATGCACTGAACTACGCCTCAAATTGGCGTATTGTTCGATATCCTTGGCCACACCGTTGGACACAGCAACTACCGCATCGGCATAACGATAGAGCATCTTGACTAGAAAGAATGTCAGCTTGCGGCGCAGCCCACTTGCTTGAGATGCTTTGAGAGTGATCTGGTTGTGTTCAGTCAGGACAATTCTGACATTTAGTCGAAACAACCTCTTTGCCAGTAATGCTGCGACATTGACGTGAGGCAGCGCAGAAAGAATAGCTGATGGTTTATTTGCCTTGACGTATCGAGCAATCGCTGGAATCGCACTAAAGACGCTAGCTTGGGCTAAGTTGACGACGCCAATTCCGCTTGGGATTTGGTCCAGATAAGCTCCTTCGGCGCTCACCAGGACCAGTGTAACTTTTCGACCAGCGGCGGCCATCCCCTTTGCAAGATTGAGCATTACGCGCTCAGCGCCACCACCACGCAAATCGTGTAGCAGGACGGCAATGGCACCTGGCTGCATTGCCAAATTCTGATCGGTCATATCTTGCCGCGTGATCCGAACAACATCGAGAAGAACGCATGCGGGTTGGTGGTCAAATAGCGCCATAACAACCGGCGGGGATCTTGCATGGCCCTGAATGCCCATTCCAAGCCGGCATTTTGCATCCATCTTGGCGCGCGCTTAGCGTCCCCTGCGAGGAACGCATAGAGGCCCCCGCAAGTCTTCAGCCATCCAACGCCTTGCAAGCGCTCCTTGTTGCGAACACAGAATTCTTCCTGTGCAGGCTTACCCAAGGCTATCCAAAGAACGTCCGCACCGGAGGCCACGATTTCGGCGCAAACGGTGGCTTCTTCCTCGGGGGGAAAGTAGCCATTGCGCCGCCCAACAATCTTCAGGTCGGGATAGGCTTCCTTGATTTTCTCGCATGCTTTCGCATTTTGCGCTTCGCTGGAGCCAAGCATGAAGAACGACAAACCTTCACGCTGAGCAGCGCGTGCTGCATTGTGAAAGAAGTCTGTTGTCGCCACGCGTTCAGGCAAAGGCGTACCGAGCAAACGAGAAGCAAATACGACCGACATGCCATCGGCATGGATCATATCTGCTTTGGTCATTGTCTCGTGGAACTTACGGTCGCGATTGGCGAGACTGATACCCTGCCCATTGGACGAAAAGACCAATCTGGGCGCGCATGCAGCAGAAGCGGCGCGCGAGATGCGCGCCGCCTTGCAATCTTCCACCATCATGGTGGCCATGTCTTCTGCATCCAAGGCAACGGTCGGCAGGCCGCCGATGTTTACCCTTCTGATTGCACTGCCATACGCAGGCTCCAGACTGTCCATCACGGAGCCCTTAGTGGAGTCAGAGTGCTCATTAGATCTGGAGCTGGAGAGTGAGACTTGCTCGCTCTTCGTTGAAAGGTGTGCCGATCGTGACCCCTTCAAGCTTACGGTCGCCATGGGTCAGCTCCAATCGAAGGGCAGCGTTGCGGTTGAGGGAATATCGCGCACCAGCACCAAACTGGAGGATCTTTGCCTTGGCATTGACCCCGCGATAGGTGTCGACTTCGTAATCTGCCCAGGCATTCAGGACCACTTGGCGAAGAAGCTCGTGGTCGACACCAAGGCGTGCACCGGTGTTGAAATAGCCGCTCGAACCCACGCGAGTTGAGTCTTCGATCAGACGACGCACCCGCAGCTCAACCGTGGTGAGCTGGCTTGGAAAGTACTCGAGCTGACCTTCTACCGAGAAACCCTTCATGTCGGGAAAGACCGCGGCTTTGTAATTGTAGTCGGAATAGCCGACGCCGACGCTGCCCCGAATGAACGACGTCAGGTCGAACGTCACACCACCCAGAACCCGAACGGAGTCCGAATCGCGATTCACACCAAGGCCAGGGATAGGAGTATTATACCGGCTATTAGCGTAACCCACCTGCACGAACACAGAGGTATCGGGAGAGATTCCGTACTCAACCTGGCCAGTGGCACGAGTGACCTCGCGGTCACGATCGTCCTGCGACAGCCTTGAGCCGTCAAATAGTTCAACCGGCTTGAAGTTGAAATTGTTGTAATCAAGAGCACCGACTATGCGGAACTGGCCCGTGATGTAATTCCCACGCACTGCCGCATATGTGCGCTGAAAACGCCTCGGAGAAGCAAAGTTTACCAGCTGCGCGCCCGAAAAGTTTGACTCAAAGAGCTGCGCAGTGCTCGCCTCAACATTGACGAAAGACTGGCTGCCGACGTCAAGGCGGCCGATAGCTGCAACGTTCCAGCCATTCTCATTCCGGCGGGTTTCTTTTGCTTGGCGAACCAATGGCGCACTCGCCGTAAGATTCAGCATATGACGCGACCAGTTCGAGCGCGCCGCGATACCCGGCTCGACCGTAAAGGTAACATCGTCAATCTTATTTGCATCTTGCCGGTAAACGTTGTCGGTGTATGCGACACCAACCTGCAAACGCGGATAAAGCTGGAAACCGCCGGCGTTGATGCCGAGTGCTTGCAGCTCCGGCTTGTCGCGGTCGGTTACGGCAATGTTTCGGCCGCGGCTGTAAAGGAACGGCACGGGCGATTGCACCAGCACCCTCTGCTCCTGTGCCTGCGCAGTCTCAGAAAAGACACCCGCTACGCTCAAAGCCAGCAGACAAAAGGTCTTAGTCCTCATGAATCCCCCGTTTGGTCCCTGTTAACCAACTTAACTGCGGTGCCGATATCAGAACCGGTAGTCTGAGTCAGCCCCACCGCCCAAAACAAGGGCTGGACCAGTATCATCGCCAAAATAATCAAGTGCTTCAGTGCCCGAAAGGGCACCCGTGCCTTGACCTGCAGCACGACGCTGCGCGCGGATAATCAAGGACAGGGCATTGCTCGCGACCCGCGACTGTTGACCAACCAGGACCTGGCTCAACGCTTCGGTGATCACGTTTTGCGGAAGACCAGACTGGTCGGCCTCGAACACCAGCGCAGCTTCGATGTCCTGCTGAGCGGAGTCGGCGGAGAAACCAGCCAGGATCGCGCGGAACTTCTCAGCAAGGCTTGCAACCTGCTGGGGATCTGGCGCAACCTCTTCAGAACCCGAAGAGGGATCAACAGAGTTCATTGCCACTTGCGCCACTGCCGACGTGCAAAGCGCAAGCCCAGTGCCGGCTGCCAAGATTTGTAAAGCCACTTTCTTCATAGCAGCACCCTTTCAATGCAGCCGGCAGGAAAACTTGCTCTTGCCAGCCGAGCGTCAGAAATAACGTTCGCCGATCCTGATCGTGTCGCCAGGCTGCACTTCGAGCCCGGGTGTCAGATCAAAGCGCTTCTCTTCAGTCTCACCTGCGCGCTTGATGAAGACCTTCTTCTTGTTTGCGCGATAGGTGTAACCCGAGGCAGTCGCGACGGCGTTCATAACGGTCAAACCGTTACTATAAGGATACTCACCAGGCTTCGAGACTTCCCCTAGGATGAAGAAGGGTCGATAGGTGAGAACGTCGATGCTAACCCGCGGGTCACGCAGGTAGCCATCGGCCAGCGACGTTGTGATCAAGGTGATCACTTCCTGTGTCGTCTTGCCCTGCACCGCCAAGTCACCAATCAGTGGCAAAGACAGCATGCCATTGGAGCTGACAGTAAACTCGCCAGACAAAGTCGGCTCGTTGAATACCGTTACGCGGACTTTGTCAGCAACGCCGAAGCGATAAGCGACTACAGCATTGCTCGCCACACCGCCTTGCGACGCGATACCAGCAGCAGTAGCTTGCGCAGGAGCGCTGGCGGTCGTGCCCTGCCCGAATGCCGGGACAGCACCAAGTCCGAGCAGCATGAGTGCTAGACCCGCTAGACCTCCAAGATACTTCTTAAGCAAACGCATCTCGTTCCCTTTCGCACGGTTGCACCGCACACATTGCAAATAGCCAATATAGCACAAAGGGGTCAAATCCGTTAACACCCAATGTCCCAAATTGGGGAACATCAAGCCACAATGGTTTACCCGACCTGAACCCTGCAACTTACCCGTTTGTTCCACCGATTCCCGCTGCAAGCAGTGCCAAAATGCAACACCCTCGCGGCTTCAAAACACTTCCATTTTGCCGGAACGCTCGGACTTCACCGATTCGTGGCTTATATAGCCACCTGCATCGCAACAAAACGTTAGCATAATGCGGCTGTGCGTTCACCATCTGCATCAACCATCATGTTGTACTTAGATGAAACCGCAACGCAGCATAGGGGCACAAACTTCATATTGCAGTGCAAACAATCTCCCACTTTTGCAATGGACCTGACACGAAATTGCTAGCATGAGTGCCGAGCTATCGGATTCACAGTGCCGGCATCCACATGACAAAGCGTCGTTACACTTCATCATCGCGCAACGGTGTGCGCAACGTCACTCGCAAAGTCGTGCTCGCTATGGGCGGCGTCGCGCTCCTGGTGCCGAGCTATTTGCTGATGGCTGCTCTTTTAACCCCTGAGGAAGCCGTTGCTTCGGCGGGTAGCACAACGCAGGGTGGCATTGCTCCTGGAACCCAGATTCTTCACGTCACCAATCTGGACGACGACGGCCCGGGCTCTTTGCGCCAGGCTATATCCACTAACGGACCACGTGTGATTGTTTTTGACGTGGCGGGCGTGATTCGGTTGGCCAAGGATCTCAAGATCTCCGGACCAAACATCACGATTGCCGGTCAAACTGCCCCGGATCCTGGCATCATTCTCACAGGCGGTGCCCTTCGAGTGAGAGCACGCGATGTAATCATTCAGCACATCTCGGTACGCCCTGGGCCAGGTGCCAGCGCGAAAGACAATGATAATCGCGATGCCATAAGCATTGATGGATCTTCAGAGAACGAAAAGCACCAATCGACCAACATCCGCCTCGAGAATGTTTCAGCGGGCTGGTCTGTTGATGAGGCATTGAGCCTTTGGTTTCCGATGACAGCGTCGGTTACCATAACCAACTCGATTGTTGGCGAGGCTCTGCGGAACGCAGGGCATCCCAAAGGCTCGCACTCGATGGGGCTGCTGGTTGGTTACGGTGTCACAGGAGTTCAAATTACCGGCAATCTGCTGGTCAGTAACGATTTTCGAAACCCCGTCGTCGTGCAAGGGGCACAAGCGTATATCGCCAACAACCTTATCTTTAACCCAGGTCAGAACGCTTTCCATTTTTATCCGCGCGACAAACAGGGACCAACCAAAGTCTCGTTTGTGCGCAATGTCATCAAATCGGGAATGGACAGCAAGAAGCATTTGGTGGGCATTCTTCTACCCAACAAGTTCGTCGTGCGACCGGCGGACAAGATATTCATCGAAGGTAACGTCATTGATATCGGCCCTGATGGCCGCCCAATGAGCTTCCCGGACAAGTTTGAACTTGCTGTCGAACCTCCCATTGCAGCCAGTAACTGGGCACTGGCCCCCTCAAGCGATGTTCCAAAAACGGTTCTTCGCTACGCGGGCTCTCGACCAGCCCGCCGCAATCCGATTGATCTGCGCTTGATCGAGGGTGTCCGCAAAGGAACCGCACGCGTAATCGACACGCCACCGTCTCTGGACGAGATCAAGCCGGTCACCAAGAAAGTGGTGCTACCCGAAGACCCGTTTGGCCTCACCGCAAACGGCGAGACCAAGCTGGCGAGCTGGTTGTGCAAACAGCATCTTGCAGTCGGGGGGATGCCATCTGCGAGTTGCCAATAAGCTACGCGCTTAGCGGCACCGCTCCTTCACCTCATAAAGGGCGAGATGGCTGCGTTGAAATGGAGCATGCTCGTCATCAAGCGTTCTCAACCGGACCACACAGCGATCCCATGAAGCGCTGAGGTAGCCTCCCCGACGCCGATACTTCGGGGCCATCATCACATCGAAATCGACGATGTAGCGAATGTTGCGCTGCTGCAAATAAGACAGAAGCGTGCCACCACGAATGTAAGTTAGCGTATCGTCATTCACGAGACCGTCGATGTTGATGACCGGTCTTTGCGAAAAGTAACTGATGATGCCGGCATTCCATGCTGCAAAGCGGGCATCGGGCATGTGTCTAATCAGCAACCCAGCTTGCATCGCGCCCTGCTGATGAGGATAAGACGCTTGGGCGACCGAAGCTGCGCCAGTCAGCGCATAAACTCCGACAAGCAAAGCTTGTATCGCCCGGCTGCCGTGTGGTGAAACAATGTAAACAACGGTGGCCAGGATCAGGCCGAAAGGCACAAGCAGGTTCGACGAATACCAGGTCGCCAAAGCGGCGGAATTGAAACGATAGAAGAGTACATAGCCAAGCAGCGTGAGCGCGCCGCACAGGCCAGGCACAAGCGCCTCTAGCCGCCAATTGCCGCGGTTCTTGATGGCGACGAATAGCGTATAGCAGGCAAGCGCAGCTAAACTTACAATGACACCTGCTTGCATTATCTTGGGCAGGCTCCGCACACCGGGTGCAATCATTCCAAAGACCAGGAAAAGCACCGAGCGGAAGTGATGGCCGCTCGCCTGGGACCAGAAAAACTTCACCTGCGCGCTGGCTTGAGACAGTTGTCCTGATACACCGTAAGTGTGGATCAGAACGGTTGTGACTCCGAAAACTGCTCCAAGAAGAAGGAAGAAGCATCGACCCAGCCAGGGACGGGGAAGACGTCTGCGTAAAACAAATACGACGCAGAACATGATCCCCGGGAGCATGCCGAAATCTGACCGGGCAAGCGAGCCAAGCACGCCGACGAGGATCAATAGTACAGCGCGCTTGGTGTCGATGGCGCGGTCACGGAACCCGAGAAAAACCGTGAGAGAGGCGCACGAAAGCACAAGCCATGATTCCATGAGCGCAGTTGCTTGCTGGAGCGCAAAAGGCGTCAGCAATGGGATGCCAGCGACGATCCAATGCTGAGGCATGACGCGGCGTGCGGTAGCGCTCAGAACCATGCAACTTAGTGCAAGAGCAAAGGATGCCGGTATTCCCACCACAAGTAGCAGTGTGCGCCAATCCAGATCACCAAAAAGTGCAAAAAGGGCGTAGAGGCTGTAGCCATAAAGCAAATGGAACCCGGTGGCAGGTGCTACGCCGTCAAAGGTCCAAAAGCCTTCGACGAGCCGATGGCGGGCAAGCTGAATAAAGTAGAACGCGTCGTCAGGAACCGCTGCTATAGCAGTTTGTGCGGGAGAGAAATAAAAGTAGAAAATTCTTGCCAGAGCAAGCGCCAGCACCAGCCCCGGAATGAGCAGGATCTTGGGCGATGTATCGTGGTGATACAGAAACTTTTTCAAACGGGTCATAGCGACATCTTCTTGAAGATGCTTTCGGGAATGGCCTTTATGATAGTCATGATTACAAACCATACCGGCTTGACGTAGATTACATTCGTCTCTTTCCGGATAGCCTTTGCGATCGCCGAGGCAACTGCTTCAGGCTTTGCAGTGAGCGCAGGTGGGAGCGACAAATGACTGGTCATCTTCGTGGCAACAAAACCTGGCAAAACGGTAACCACGTGAACGCCTGCACTCTGTAACTGGTTACGCAAACCGGACAAAAACGCGGTGAAGCCTGCCTTGGCAGAACCGTAAATGTAATTGGTTTTACGTCCACGCTCGCCAGCGACAGAGCTGATGCCTACAATCGTTCCACTTCCGCGGTCCTCAAACCGCTTGGCAACTATACCGAGCACATTGGCGGGACCTTCGAAATTGGATCGCAGAATCAGGGCAAGAGCACCGGCATCACATCGCGCGGCTATTTCATCGCCCATCGATCCTACGAAGCACGCCGCCACTTCCGGTAAAGGTGAGAGTCTGTCGATCATTTCACGGTGGCTTTCCATGTCCATCGCATCAAAAAACAGACATTGGACAGAGCAGCTTGGTGAGCGCACAAGCAGATCACGCCGGATTGCGTCCAACTCATCCGTGTTGCGGCCAGCAAGCACGAGGTCAAAGCCGTCATTGGCCATCTTGCGGGCAAAAGCTTGCGCCATGTCGGATGTGGCACCGAGAACAAGAACCGAAGGTTGGGTCACAAATCAATTCTTTCAGATAAAACCGAAGCAAACTTTTGCTTCATGCCATGCTGCTCGCGGAACATCTTGAAATTGGCGAGCCTGTGATCGGAATCGTGAGCAAAATCTCGCCCCATCAGCGCATCTTTTGCCAGATAGAGCCTGCCAGCGTGCCTTAGAACAATCTCATTGAGCGCAGCATATGCGGACTCGATGTTGTAATTCACCGGAAAATCCAAGGCCAATGAGTAGCCAGCCATCGGAAAGGACCAAGGGCCTTCCTCTTTCCCAAACTTTTTGAGCACAGCCAGGAATGAGCCCTGTGTATGCCGCGAGATGAACTGTAGCAGTTCGAGCAACCCTTCGCGTGAGCGTTCTTCGGGAAGCACGCATTGATGCTGCACGAAACCTCGCCGCCCGTAAATTCGGTTCCAATCATGGATGGAATCAAGCGGGTAAAAGTAACTGTCATAGTCCGCTAAAGACTGACCAATTTTCCGCTTTTGAGCGGCGTAATAAAGCGAATTGAAAGCCTGGATTGAAAAACGGTTCAATGGCGAGATTGGCGGCGCAAATGGCACGCCTAACGCCTTGCGCAGGGGGAAATCAAAGGGGTCATCTCGAAGGTCTACGGGGAGGTCCGTTATTGTCGCATGCTCACCGAGCATGACGATGGATCGACCCATCGCCTCGCCGACGGCGAGGCAGTCGATCCAGGCAACAGAGTACGTGGCAGACTCATGCCGGTCGAACAGTTCCATGGCTGCCGCCAGGTTCGGCGCTACGAAAGTCTGCTGCTGAATGTAGGCGGACTGCACTCTGCGTAAACGAACCGCAATGCGACTGATCACACCTGTCAGCCCCATCCCGCCGATCGTAGCTTCGAACAGCTCGTTGTTTTCGGTTCTGGAGCAGCGACGGATTTGCCCGTCAGCACAGACTATTTCAAACCATTCAATCCATCTTCGGATCGTACCATCAACATGATGATTTTTGCCGTGAACGTCGGCGGCAGCCATACCGCCCAAACTGACGAACTTGGTCCCTGGCGTGACGTAGGGAAACCAACCCCGAGGCAGAAACACATCAATGATAGTTTTTAGCAAGACGCCAGACTGGGCGACGACGATGCCGGTTTCGGGGTCAAAGCTTTCAAAGCGATCGAGCGCCAAGGTTTGAACTGACGCGTCCTTGCCAACAGCGCAATCACCGTACCCTCGACCATTGCCGCGCGCGACCAGGCCATCCGACCTAGTCGCAACTGACAGCTCGGCATCCGAGGCAGGCTGGACAAGTCGCGTCTCGACGATGGGATAGCGCCCCCATCCCGTAACGCGCTCCTGCCGCCCATTAGGGATTGGATTTGAAGACATAGCGCTTATCCAACTGATACTTTACGACATATCCCATCCCCAGTCCCAGGATGGCTCCCAGTTCGCGCGCTACGTCGGTCTTAAAGATTAGCCAAGCTCCGCTTTCCGTCCCCCAAAACAGGCAGGTCGTGATCACGCCCGTCGCCGTATAGCGAACGAACTCCCATGCGCTCTTTGGCGTCAGCGCCTTTGTCTGTTGGAACACCCATTTGCGGTCGAGAAGATACTTTACGACCAAGCCTACGCCGGTGCCAACTCCGATGGCCAGCGGCAATGCGAATGCGCCAGTCAAAAGAGCGAGGACAAACCTTTGCGCTAGTAGATTGGAGACGGTCGCAATGCAGGCAAACGCGGTATAGCGCACAAAAACATTAGCCATAGTCAAAGGCTCACGCTGGCCAGTGCAAACAGGCTGATGATGATCCCGCAATAGCGACTGACCCGGTCTTTCAATGCAAAGAACACAGGGTCATCGTGCATCCGGCCGCGGTTGGTAATGAAGACCATCCGGCTGATCCAAAACAGCAAGACGAGGCAAATTCCCCACAACGCTTCGGGGAAGGAATAGAGCTGAGCAGTCGTTGGCGCATCAATATAAAGGGCGAGCACCATGACGGCGATATAGCCAGACGCGATGCCCATCTGCGAAATGATTGGCAGATCTTGGACCCGGTAGCCTCTGCCGACCAAGGCGTTATGCCCAGACAAGGCATGGTGATTAAGCTCTGATTGCCGCTTAACAGCCGCAAGTGAGAAGAACAGGAACGTTGAGAAGGCGAGAAGCCACACAGACAGGTGGATGCCGGTCACTGCTGACCCTGCAATTATCCGCAGAGTGTACAGGCCCGCCAACGCGCAGATATCGATCAGGATCTTGCGCTTGAGGTAAAACGAGTAAGCCAGGGTTACCGTGTAATACAGTGCCAACGCGGCCAGAAAGTGAGCACCGGCAAGCACCCCCAAACCAACACCCGTGCCAAGCAACAGGGGGAATAGCGCGGTTCCGTGCGCTATGGGAAGATCGCCAGACGCTAAGGGGCGGCGCTTCTTACGGGCGTGCGCTCGGTCAGCGGCGAGATCGAGAAGGTCGTTCAATACGTATACGCTCGAAGCAACGAGTGAGAACGAAAAGAAAGCCAGAATTGTGCGAATGATAGTGGCGAGGTCGCCGCTATGGGTCGCAAGCATCGGTACAAATATGAGAAGGTTCTTCGACCATTGATGAGGTCGCAGCTGCTTGATATATACCTTCCAATCGCTGCCGCGCGCAGCGATCATTTCGTGGCTGCGACCCAAACGCTCGATCCGAGTCTCCAGGCGAGATGACGGACTGACCGCTACAATGTGCGAGGCTTTTGCCCAAACATGCATGTCCGCTGGCGAGTCCCCAACGTAGGCGTACATTCCCTCGCCGTAATGACTCTCCAGGAAGGCAGATTTATTGGAACCTTTGAGGTTCAAGCTCTCGGTTGAACCGTGGACCTCGTCAAAAATTCCCAGATGCTCTGCTATTTGCTCCGCAACATGCTGTGAAGTCGCGGTGACCAAAGCGGTCCGCCCTCCCCTCGCACGCCAGGATTTGACGTAAGTCACCACTTCGTCGTTGTATGGCAAGATCGAGGCATCAAATTCGCAACTGTTTGCAAGGACGTTCTTGACGTTCGCTTTGCCCTTAAAAAGGGCAGCTATCGCTTTGAACGGTGTGCGCCAGTCTCTGGCGCAGGCATTCCAGAACGTCTCGAACAGCATGTCCGAGCGGAGCAGAGTGCCATCAAGGTCTACAGCCAGTACTTTGCTTGACACCTGGAGCACACCCGCCCCCTTCCAAAGGTTAAGTTACATCCAAACTTTCGTAACCATAATACTGGATTGGTGTGAAAGCAGGGTTAAAGAGGCAGCGAGTCACGATCAGCACGGACCTCGAAATATGTGCGAATCGTGGCGTTTCCACCTGTTTTACCGGGATAGTATTGCAGTTAATTGTGGCAGTTAATCAAGGATTAACTATGCCAAAAAGCGTCCTTTTTTAGACTTAGCTGAATGACAACTCATTTCTGCTGCGAACTACTCTTATCGTCAGAGCGTTCGAGGGCTTTACGGATGACCTTCAGTAGGAGTGGCTCTAGTGCTGCTCGACCTGTGCGGTTGAGATGAATCGGGTCCTCAAAGTACTGGTCTTCAGACAGCGCCGCTGAGAAGTCGAATAGCGGTACATCGTCAGGCAAGGCGGCCCGAACCTCTCGCTCAGCCTGTGCAATCCAAGCCCCGTCTTTGCGAGCGGCAGGATGCAAAGGTGCGGCAATGACAATGACCTTGCTCCCCGCGGCCTGCAATTTGCGGACACTCTCGGCAAATACCCCAAGCTGGGCTGGAGCTACCTCGGGGACATTCGGCCTGATCTGCCACTGATGGATGAGACTGGCATTTATCTTTCCATTCGACGGCCCTGTCCTTTGATCATCGCGGTCAATGATCTTGATAAGGATGTTGGGTAGTTGTGGAGAATTGACCCGGAACGTGTGGAAAACCGTACTCCATGTTGCAATCGAGGGCTCTGTCTCGCGAACTTGCGTCCTCATGCGCTGGCTCAATGACTGAAACGTGGAGAATGCGGGAGCAGTCCTCATCGGACTGAGAGCCGGACGGATCTCCATCACTACAACCTTTGGTGCCGGCTGATTATCAAGGTAGTCCTCAAGGAAAGCTTGCTGCGTGAAGCTATCCATGCCGTGGCTTGCGATACTGAACACCGGGCTACCCAACGTCTTTGTCAGATTGGTCGGAATCACCATGGCATTTGCCACGCTGTTACCCGTGACTAAAACGTCGGCTTTTGCTGTGCCTGCATACAACCGTGAGAGCCTGTAATCACTGGTGCGAACCAACTGGCTGAGTGCGTAACCGACTGCCCGATCTGCCAGAAACAGGCAAAGCAAGAAGAGGACAGCAAACTTGATGGCTTGGAAGCGAGGCGTTGCTTCCGCGTTCTCGTCAGAAACGAACATAGACAAAGCGCCCCCCCTCAAACTCACCGATCGCGAGCGTCACGAGGAAGACCAGCAGCACCGCTGCGCATCTCAAGGTCCGCCGCCGCCTGAACAGGCGACGCCAAACGCCATTTTCTGCAGCAATCTCAACCCCCGTAACCGTCATGATTACACAAGCGCCAAGGGCAAGAGCCGCCTTACCATCAAGAGCGCCCCAGTTGTACGGGCCCTGCAAGATCTTGGTGTAAATTGTGAGAGCGTGATCTACATCCGGCGACCGGAACAATACACGTGTGGCAGCGACTGCGCAGAACACAAAGGCTATTTGTGCGACTATGGATACACGGTTTGGCCATCCGTTTTCAGGATAAAGTGCCCGTATCCGTGAGCCAACCTGTCTTTGCAGAACCAACAGGAGGCCATGGATGAAACCCCAGGCCACAAATGTCCATGCCGCACCATGCCAAAGTCCGCTGACCAGAAGAGTCAGGACCTGGTTGCGCGACAAGATCCATTCCAGACGACCATTGCGCGGTGAAGCGTGCGTGGCGTCACCCACTGCCTGCTCGGCAGCAATTGAGGTGAGCGCCTTGTAATCCACCTTGCCATTGGACAGTCGCGGGATTTCATCGATCAGAACGATGCTGAACAGCTTCGCTGGAAGGTTGTATGCCGAGCTCAGGCGAGCGAGCACTTCCTGCTCAGAACCCTCAGAAGTGTGCTCGCGTAGCAACCCGATTATAATCTGATCATCGCTGCCTGTTGCGATGGCACCTTCAACAAACTTGCCTGCTTCTTCTGCTACATCGTCAAGGCTGACGCGCAATCCGAACGGCTTAACAAATCGGCTCGCACGCCCGACGATTTGAACTAAGCCGGCCTCGTTCCATTGGGCGATGTCACCAGTGAACAAGTGCTTTGAAAGTTCAAGCGTAGCCAACTCAGAACGGTTAGTAGCATACCCTGCAAATATGTTTGGCCCTGTATAGCGCAGTTCACCCGCCACACCTGCATCTGCGATCAGCGATCCGTTCTCGGCGATAAGGTCAATGCTTCCACCGGGAATCGCGCGACCTATCGCAGTCGGATGGGATTGAGCCATCTCGGGTGGCAAGTAAGCAATGCGAGGCGAGGCCTCGGTTTGCCCATACATCACATAAAACTTCCAGCCCTGCGTCTCTCCGAGGGCTGCAAAGTGTTGTACGAGGTCGGGTGCCAATCGGCCCCCAGCCTGGGTTACAACTCGCAAGGAGGTGCACCTGGCAAGCCTCGCATCCATGCGCGACAGCATCTCGAAGCTATAGGGTACGCCAGCAAAATGCGTACACTCACGCTCAGACATTGCTTGCCAGAAACGATCGTCAGTGATCGGACGATCAGTCAGCAGCAGGGATCCCCCCACGGCGACTATCGCATTGATGACTGACATACCGTATGAATAATTAAACTTGAGAGCAGTAACCGCCCGGTCAGATGACCTCAAATCCAGGTACTGTCCGATTGCGATGGCATTGCTATGCACATTGCGGGCGGTCAGCTTTACCATCTTGGGCGAGCCAGTGCTGCCAGAGGTCGACAACAGGACCGCAAGTTCCTCGGCCAAAGCAACAGTACGCTTATGCCGGATTTTTACATCCACTCGGCCTGCATCTGTTGAGATCAGTATGTTTGGATCATATTCCTCTAGCTGACGATCAAAAAGGACTTGGTCACCTTTGCCGGTCAGAACCACCGGCCAGCGGCGCTGCAAGCACACCAGATAACAGCCGATCATTTCAATCGTGTTCTCAGCGCACAAAAACACCAAAGGGCGTCCGTCGAACTCACCGAGCGCCGCTTTGCCTGCCGCCAACACCTCGCCGTATGTCGCGGTTGTTCCGTCTTCACAAACGCAAAGAATGGAGTCCGAGTATCGGGCCAGCCCGTCAAAAAACTCCGTTTCTGTATTAGTCGCGGTCATGCGAGGGCAACCTTCCCTGGCGTGCACAGGGCCTCAAGCTCCTGCACTTCCAGACGCTCCCATGAAACGGGAAGATCCCCGATCAGAGCTTCAAGGCCAAGAGCTACTTCCACATATGACAAGGAGTCGCCCGCCAGAGCCTCGAAAGTGTCGTGAGCGTTGACCGGCCGCCTGAGCACCACGCTGTAAAGATCGCGGACGGAAGTCCACTGCGCGTCTCCTGCAAGTGCTTTGCGAGGGATAAGGCTTCTAAAAACATAATCTTCAAGCCAAGTCGATAAGCTGATGTGCCAACGAGCCCAAAAGTCACTGAAGCTCCGCGCAAGATTTGGACGATTGAAATTACGGCGAATAGAAAAGCCCATTACTCGGGCAAGGCCAATTACCATCAATGAGTAGCCGGCAAAGTCACCATAAATTTGAAATGTGAAGAAGATTGTGGAGACGAGTGTGTTTGCTCCATCATACGACTTGGGGTGTTCAAAAACGCGATCAATCTGAGACAGAAGATTATCAGAAAGAGCAACCTTTAGGAACAGGCCGTATACGAAAAGCTCGACTCCTAAAAAGAGGTTTGGCCACGAAAAACGCTTCCTTGTACGCAACTGTGGAAGAAACCACTGACTGCGGACGATAGGACCAGCAACAAACTTTGGCCAAAAAGCCATGTAAAGTGTAAAATCAGTGAAAGATGGCGTTCGCACTCTCTTGCGGCTCAAGTCGATCTGGTGACTTATCGCCTGAAACGTATAAAATGATAATCCTAATGGCGCAGCCAAACTGATTGTATATGGTGAGTATTTCACCCCAATTACGCCCAAAGTATCAGCAATTGACGACGAAAAAAACCCATAATACTTGAAAATTCCTAAAAGCGCGACGTTAAAAACGATAGAGCATGCGAGTAGCGGTTGCCGAGCGGAGTTAACTTCCATCTGCCTTGAAAAGACAAAATTTACGGCAGTACTTAGGAAAAGTATGGCAGCCATCCACACACTCGCAAAGCACACGAAGGCGTAGCTTGCGACTATCAGCAAAACATGCTGCCCTACTTTATTTAGTAAAAAGTAGACCGCAAAAAATGCTGCCGTAAAGATTAGAAAGTTTGATGATATTAAATGCATTCTCTAATCTCATAGCTGCAGCCGCTCCACAATAATGAACTGCGCATTTCACTTTGGTCGCGGGTCACACGGCCGGACAAAACATCGGAATAAGGGCTACAGTCTGCAGGCTCCAACTTTATACCCATCTCGGATATTGCAACATCGCCCGCGCAGCGTTCGACAATTTCCGGTGATTGAACGAGGCCCAAAAGCACCAAGCCGCGCGAAGAAAACGTGTGATATTTATGATCGCAAAAAGGACCTCGGCAATCTTGATGATCCTGCCACTGCGCAGAGAACTCGCCCCGGCCACTCCACGGCACGTAAGTAGGCTTCGTGCGAGCTAGATCAGCCCGCACTGCTTTTGAGTGAGGATCGAAGATGCAAGCTGCAAGCGCAACTTTCTTCCCCTCACATTCGTGATAGGCTGTTTGCCTCAATCGCCTGACTCACACCTACTGAGCTTGTTCGCATACGCGGTAAGCCTTTACGTCACAACGGTGGAGCTTTGGTTAATAAGGTATCTTGGTCAGTGGCTCGCCTTCTCCGCCAAGATCCGGGCCCCCATGACTAAGTTCAAAAGCGGCCTCGTTATCCGGCTCTTGATGCCGGCGCGACGAAGCGCCCGAGGCATCTTCAAAAGCAGAGTTTCCATCGAGATAGCCCAAGAAACCGGTATCTTGACATAGCGCCCCATCGCCCCGACCAGCACATCGCGCTTAGCGAAGCCTGCAGCCGCCAGAAGCTCGTCCAACTCTGCAAAAGTATATTCTTTGAGATGAAGGCCTTGTGGCGCATCAATATCGAAGTACTTTGTAATGTCGTGCGGGCCAATGGCTCGATTTGGCGTAATCACGAGATAGCGCCCTCCGGGACGGAGCACACGATATACCTCGTCTAACTGCTCTCGAGCATCCTCTGGATGCAGATGCTCCATCAATTGGTCACTGTAGGCAAGATCAATCGATCTGTCAGCGCACGCGATGGATGTGCCGTCCGAAATGACGACAGACAGGTTGGGCGGCAGGTCATT
Organism: Novosphingobium sp. B1; assembly: GCF_900176395.1. Classification (GTDB taxonomy): domain Bacteria; phylum Pseudomonadota; class Alphaproteobacteria; order Sphingomonadales; family Sphingomonadaceae; genus Novosphingobium. The sequence goes on from NZ_FWXL01000020.1 coordinate 27,272, forward strand.
CCGGCGCGTGATCTCGTTCGACACATCGACTGCCGTGACGGTCCTGACAAAACGGCTGACGGCGATCGACAAGGCGCAATCGCCAGGCCCAATTTCGAGAAAATCACTATCGTCAGATACTAATTTCTCGATGTACCGCACTTGCCAAGCAATGCGGCGCTGCCGCTTTAAAGGATCTACTTTTTGCTGCAATTGGGGGTGGTCTACGACTCGCTTAAAGAGCTCATCGTATACAGATGTGTAGAGCTTCTTTCGAGCAAATCGATCGGAATCCATAATTCGCCTGGCGAGCTCTCGTTCGACGTCGAAATGATACTCCAAGCGCGCACGGCTTCTAGAGGCTCCCGCTGCGAACATTGATCGATCTGCCCTTTCCTGGCACCTCAGCAACGCTGGCTGAATCGTGCTGCCCTGAGAGCTTGAAACTAGCCAACGATTCTGGGCCCCGTTAACATGGGTTTCATATGCCGCGCAGGCCCCCTTCTAAGGATGACCTATCTTGACGCACTTGGCGATGAAACCTTATGCATCTAAAATGCCGAGCAGAAATCGCGCAATCTCGCTCGTTGCGCTTTTTATTGGAATGACGATTGCGTCGTATATTTCACTTGAAAATAATTTACGTATTACATCGGCCCTAGTCTACGTTATTGCTATTGTAGCAATAGCTGCAAATACCAACTTGCGATATGGCCTTGCGGTGGCCATCGTATCGTCAATCTTTTATAACTTTTTTCTGAGCGAACCTCTTTGGAAGTTTGGTGTAGACTCATACGACGATTTGATGCCGCTTATAGCGTTTAACACCACCGCAATCTTTACCGGTATCCTCGCCGGTCGCCTTAGCGAGAGAGCGATCGCAGCTGAAATCGCGCAGGCTAAAGTTCGCGCCCTTCTTAGTTTGAGCGATAGGCTACAACGAACAGTATCTCTTACCGACATTGCTCTTTCAGTTGAAGATAATGACGTGGATCTCTTTGCTGGACGCATATGCATCTACGATGGCCAGGGCCAACCTCTTGGAAGAGGACATAAGCTATGCGAATCACTTCTTGTATTACTTTTAAATAGTACAACCTTTAATCAAGATTATAGCGATTACTCATACTACATCCTGAGAATGTACGATGAGCCAATTGCCATAATTGCTTTTTCAAACGGTGCGAATTCCGATCAAAATGAATTAGTGGACAGGGACTCTTTAGTCAACTTGATCAGACTGGCTGTGGAAAGGTGCACTCTTCTAAGACAACAAGCTGAGATCGAAGGCATCAGGCGGTCAGAGGAATTAAAGACTGCGATATTGTCGTCTATATCGCACGATATGCGTACTCCTCTAGCTGCCATTTCAGCTTCGGCGAGCAGCTTGTATTCCCTGAAAGGCTCACTTGAGGCGCAGCTTCAGGAAAAGCTCCTATCAACCATTATGACACAATGTGAACGCTTAGATCGGTTTACTGCAAACCTTCTCAATATCGGCCGACTGCAAGCCGGAATAGGTGATGTCGAATTAGAATCTGTCGATCTACTTGATATAATCGGCGCGGTTCTAAGCAGTACCCGATCGCGATTCCCCGCTACCAAAATCGCAAAACGCTTTGTTGATACGGAGATGATCATCTCAGCAAATGACGTCATGATTGAGCAGATTTTTACAAATATTTTTGACAATGCATGTCGCTATAGTGGATCCGGCGGACAGGTTTTGATCACAGCGACCCGCGACGGCGATCATGCGGTCATCGCGATCACGGATTCTGGTGCTGGGATTGCACCGGAAGATATTCCGCACCTCTTTGAACGCTTTTTTAGAGGCTCGCGAACTTCGCACCTTGCAGGCACGGGTCTTGGCTTGGCCATCGCCCTTGGCTTTGCCGAGATTTTTAGAGGGACCATAGTGGTCAACAGTCCGGCCATCTATCTTGAACCCACAGATGAACCATCGCCAAACCCGTTGGCTGGACCTGGCACCACGGTAACCGTTAGGTTCCCCTTGCGTTTAGAAACAGGATTGGGTGAGCGCACGTGAGGATTTTGATTATTGATGATGAGCCTGCAATCGCAAACACTCTAGATGCGGTCCTGACAGCCAAGGGTTATAGTGCTGATGTTGCAATCAACGCCAAAGAAGCCTTAGCCAAGGCTAATGCAAAGCAGTTTGATCTGGTTCTTTTGGATCTTGGATTGCCCGATGCTGACGGGAAAGATATAATTCAGTCTTTGTTGCAACATGGTCAAATTCCGATTCTGGTTGTGTCTGCTCGCCACCAAGAGACTGAGAAGGTCAAAGCCCTCGATGCTGGCGCTCAAGACTTCATCAACAAACCCTTTGGAATTGACGAGCTTCTTGCTCGAATACGCGTTGCAACGCGAAAATCAGGCGTTAGCGACGCCAAACGGCACAAGTTCGTTTCTGAAGTTCTCGAAATGGATTTCGATAAACGAAAGGTTATGCTCTTGGGTGACGACGTGCGTTTATCCCCAAAGGAGTTCGATTTATTGGCGGCCCTTGCACAGCACCCCGGTCAAGTCATTACGCAACGTCAGCTGCTAATTGCTGGTTGGAATGATCCGACGGTGGATGGGCAGTATCTACGAACGTACATTGGATTGCTGCGGCAAAAGCTCGAGGCTGACCCGTCGGAACCCAGCCTGATTCTCACCGAACCTGGGGTAGGATATCGGCTGGCAATTTCGTCAAAAATCACATAGTTAACAAAAATCAACAAATGCCGCAGGCGGTTTGGCGGCAAAGTTTTATTGCGTTGCACAAATGTATGCGGCTATAAAGGTAATAAGACAATTTCAGCTCGTGCGAGCGGCCGGTCCACCGCGAGTTAGAGAACTTGTCGCCCCTCGGAGGAAGAGCATAGTCGATGTCAGAAGGCAGGGTTGTGACGGAAGGTTCGCCTTACGGGATGGATCCGTATCGTGCTCCTGCACCGGTATCGACGAT
>NZ_FWXL01000013.1 GCF_900176395.1 Novosphingobium sp. B1
ACCGCCTCAGGCTCGCTGGCAACCTTGACCTCGCGGACGACCTTGCCCGTCGCGTCCACAACACAGACGCTGCTCTCTTTCAGAGAGACATCGATCCCGGCATAATGCTCCATGGCTGTTCCTCTCATGATGCTTGGGGCCGTTCACTTGGACCCCGTTTTCAACACCATCATTCTGAGGGACAGCCACCTACCTGGCTACTCTTGAGACGCCGGCCCATTACGGCATCTAGGGGCTACTCAGGACGCTTCAGTCCGACATCCAAAGCCTTCAGAAAATGCTCCCCGGCCAAGCCTATCTGCACGCACGGCCGGGCAGCACATTCCCCTCGTCTTGGCTAGAAGGAGGTGATGACGCTGCGGGCAATGGACCCGCCTTTGAGTTCCTCATAGGCCTCATTGATTTCAGCCAGATTGATCTCGCGCGAGATCAGATCGTCCAAATTGAGCTTCCCTTCCAGATAAAGCCGGGCATACATCGGGATGTCATGCTTGATATTGGATGACCCCATATAGACGCCGCGCAAGTCGACCTGATTGGTCAGCAGGTCGACGGTGACATTGACGTCGATCGTGCTGGTCGGCGCATGGACCCCGATCAGATAGGCACCGCCGCCCTTGCGCACCATCTTGATCGCCTGTTCTGAGGTCGCCTTGATGCCGACCACTTCGAACGCATGGTCGACGCCACCAGGGATCAGCGCTTGCAACGCGGCGACGCTGTCGCCTGCGGACGCATCGATGAAATCGGTGGCCCCGAAACGGCGCGCCAGTTCCTCCTTCATGGGCTGTCTGTCGATCGCGACGATCCTTGCGGCCCCGGCCAGTTGCGCGCCCGAAATCACGTTAAGCCCGACCCCGCCGATGCCAATGACCGCGACCGTATCGCCCGGACGGACCGACGCGGTGTTAATCGCCGCGCCAGCACCGGTGATCGTGCCGCAACCCAGCAGGGACGCCTGGGCGAAGGGCAGTTCCTTGGGCACGATGGCCAGCTGATTTTCATGCACCAGCGCACGTTCGGCAAAAGCGCCGGTGCCGAAAACCTGGGTCACGCCCTCGCCATTGCGGGTCAGGCGATGGGCATGTTCGGCGTCGTCGCGCAGTGTTTCTTCGGGATGGGTGCATTGATAGGTCTTGCCGCCGATACAGGCGCGGCAATGGCCGCAAAACTGGATCAGCGACCCCACCACATGATCGCCCACGGCAAATTCGCGGACTTCCGGGCCGATCGCCAGCACGACCCCGGCCAGTTCATGCCCCAGTACGGCGGGCAAAGGCACGCCGAAATCCTGCTCGGCGAAATGCAGGTCGGAATGACACATGCCCGATGCCTTGACTTCCACCAGCACTTCGCGCCCGCGCGGCGTGTCGATGTCGATACTCTCGATCTGGAACGTTCCGTCGAGCGCGTTGAGAATGGCGGCCTTCATCATAATCTCCTTGGGGAAAGGTCAAGCGGGGTGAGAGGGGGTCAGGCAATCGAGCAGCGCGGTCATGTCGTCTACCCGATCCATGTCGCGGCACAGCGCGACGACCCGTTCGAGTTTAGCCTGTGGCAAGCCTATCGCCGCAAAGGGCGCGCAGCGGGCCAGCTTGTCGGCCAGGTCGTCCCACGTCATCGGGTTGCGGCTATGCCCCTTTACATAGGGGGTTACGTGGGCGAAATGGCGACCATCCTGCATGGTGACGGCGACACTGAACCCTTCGAACTGATCGACATGATCGGGATCGCACCGGATATGCACCCGCTGCATCAATGCGCGGCGGTCATCGTCCATCATAAGGTCGGCGTGCAGATCCTGAAGGAAAAAGCCGCCGGTCATGGCTGCCGTAGCAATCGTGTAGGGCGCGCTGAACATGGCCTGTGCCACGGTGCGCGGATTCCATTTCGCGGCGGCAGGTTCGAACGTCATGCGCGAACTGGTGCTGCCGACACAATCGATCCGGTCGATGTCGCGCCAGTCCAGCGCCTCGCGCTGCATGATCGTCGCGGTGCTGGCGATGAAGCTATGCGTGAACTTACACGCCGAATAAGGCTTCATTGAAAGCCCCTCGGCCAGTTGCCAGCGCGTACCCAGCCCGTCGGTCAGCAATTCGGGTCGCACATCGTCCCAAGCGATATGGCGCAATATGCCACTCGGCACACCCTGAAAGATACCGCGCGGGGCGGTGACACCGCGCCGGGTCAGCAATGCGGCCTTCACCGCGTTGTCTCCCGCAAAGCTATGCTGGACCCGGGCCATCTGCGTACCTTCGGAATATTTATTATATTCCGACATACCATGGACAGTATAGGCCATGCCCATGGCATTCCATGTCTCGTCCGCATCCATAGCCAGGATGCGCGCGACCGATGCCGCCGCACATAGCGGGCCGTTCCATTCGCCCGGCATCCCCCAATTCGTATGATAGCGCACAAGGTTTAGCGCCGCGCTGGCACGCACGCCCACTTCGGCTCCCGTCACATAAGCGGTCAGGAAATCGCGCCCGCTGACTGGCCCCGGCGCGATGCCCAAGACCGACAGCAACGCCGGGACATTCCATTCCGTCACATGGCCGCCGGTTCTATGAACGTCGCCCATGTCGATCGCATGGGCCATCACTCCATTTGCGAATGCCGCCATGGGCGCTGGGACCGCATGGCCATGCACCAGGACCCGCCCCTGCGGCGCCCCGCCCCATTGCGCGACCTGATCGGCGATGGCCGATGCGATTTCCCAGCCCGATCCTGCGACCGTAACGGCCAGCGTGTCCAGGATCGCGCGCTTGGCCAGATCGATGACATCGGTGGGAATTTCCTCATAGCGCGTATGCGCCACCATCTGCGCCAGCAGCCCAGCGGGATCATCCTGTGGCAGTACAGGGTTTTCATGCTTCATCACGTCATCAGCTCCGCGATGCCGGGCAAATCGCCCCATGCGCCAAATAGCTTCGGCATGGTCCAGGCAATATCTTCGTGGACATCACTGATATGGGCCAGCTCCTAATCCAGAATCGTGGTGAACTGGCCGCTGGGTTCCTCGAACATGAAATTACCCATGCGCAAATCGCTATGCACCAGCATCGGCGGTCGCACACCGGAGCATGTTCGCGCAGCCAGCGTTCGGCAAGGGCACCACCGGCACCGGCTCGACCAGGCAATCCCCCCAGACCTGCGACCACGAGTTGACCTGCCGATCGCCGCCTGGTTACTGTCGGCGTGTGGCGCATCGAAGTAGCGCGGATGCGCGCGTGACCAGTGGAACCGGGGAGCTTGGCCAGCGCGTCGATATATTGCGGCGCCAGCCGGTCTATCAGGTTGCCCATACGCCCGCCCATGCCCGACAGGCCCGCCGCCCGGCCTTGACTGGGCCGGGTCACCTCACGCACAAATTCCGGAATAGCGGCGGGCTGACCCAGCAGGTCACCATCGGCATCGAACCAGCGCACCGGAGCGACCGGCATATGGTAGCCCATGATTCGCTGAATTTCGCCATCCCGCCCTCGGCACGTCTGGGCGATCGCCTCCAGTGGGTCCATGCGCAGCACCAGCCGGTCGGGATGCGACCCGGCGCTGTGGTTCAGGGTGAAGGCGAACTGTTCCTTCGACGCGCCGCTCGACATCCGTTCGACATTGCTGATCGCGACATCTTTCAACCCCTTCACCACAAAGAAACCGGTAAGCATCGTGGTGACCTGCGCATCGGATTTGGGGCGATAGGGACCGATGGACACGAGCGGACGGTGCGCTCCGATATGTGCCGGATGCGCGGCTCCATTTCCGACCTATGCCACATTGGCATTGGTCGCGTGGAAGCATTCATAATGCTGGTTCAAACCCCATATGCGCAGTCCCCAGCTATGGTCGCGGATCATGAAATCCTTGAGCGGATAGTCGCGCCGATCGACGCGCAGATTGCCTTTGGGATGGGAGCTGAAGGCATAGGGCGGACGCATCGCGTTGTACTGCCCTTCGAACCGGGTGTGGTCGCTGACCCAGCCCAGGTCGATCGTCTTGAACGGTTCACGCACGGCCATCAGCAACGGACCAAAGCGCCAGTCGTCGAAATCCATGTCGTGGAACACCAACTGCTCGACCTCCTCCTCGATCGGCGCTGGCAGGCCAGTCCGAACAGGTGCAGCCGCCCTCTGGCAAGGCCGCTGGCGCGCGCCGTGGGATAATGGAAACCGGCGATGCCAAATTGGGGCAGCGCAAACTGGTGCGTGGCCGATTAGCGGCCTTCTTTGCCAGTTTATGCCGATAGGCATTCGTCACAGGGAAATCGGCAAAATTCCGGGTCATATCATCCGGCATTGCAAGCAACTCCCTCCATACCCCGTCATTATCGCTATCGTCAGTCGGCGGCGGCCAGCATCGCGTCTATGTCAGGCAGGTCACCCTGGTCGGGGTCCATCTGGTTCGCCTTGAACCAGGTCCGTTCGCGCCGGGCGTGGCGCAGTCCATAGTCAAGCACCGCGTCGGTCGCAGCGGGCGAGAGGGGCAGATGCTCAGCCCCGCCCAATATCGCCGCGTCCACCGCATGTCCCAGGGCGATGCACGCCTGCTCCAGCGCGGTGATGCTGGTGCGGTCGCAATCCTGCGCCACCGCCAGCGCCGCTTCGAGCGGTTCGCCGATCGAAGCGGGCGCTTCGCTCGCCAGCGCGCGCGCCAGCACGACCAGTTCGTCCAGCGACAGCGCTTCGTAGCGCAGCGCAGATTTCCATTGCTGGCTGATCATGCGCAACTGCCCGAGGACCAGCATCGCCTGATCCCGCGCCAGCCTTTGTTCGCGTGGCAGCGCAGGCAGGATCACCTGTTCCAGCGCCTTTGTCATATTGGCAATGCGCAGGTCGATATTGGGCAACATGGATCAGGCCTCCCGAATGAGCGTGACGAGTTGTTCCAGGAAGACGGCCCCTGCCGAACCCAGCCATGTCAGGATGATGTCCTGGTGATTATTGCTTTCGGTGGCGGCTCGCATTGCCTGACCCAGGTCGATCACCGCGCATTTATAGGCGTTGAGCACTTCGTAATAGCGCAGCTTGACGGGATCGATCCGGTTGCCCGACGCCGCTTCATAGGCGCGCAGAAATTCGTCCCGCGCGATCAGCCCGCACACCAGGAACGTGCCATCGTCCCTCCAGGTGCCGAACAGGCGCTGGATGGCCCAGGCGATGTCTTCATGAAAATCGCCGATATGCGCCAGTTCCCAGTCGAGGACGGCGGTGAACTTGCCGCTTGGCTCCTCGAACATGAAATTGCCCAGCCGCAGGTCGCTATGGCACATCACCGGCTCGTCGCAGACCGGTGCATTTTCGCGTAGCCAGCGTTCGGCATAGGTGACCATGGCGACGGGCTGCACCACCCCGTCCCACCATACCTGCGACCACCAGTTGATTTGCCAGATCGCCGCCTGTCGTGTGCCGGGTTGCGGCGTGGCATAATAGGACAGGTCGGCGGTGCGCCAGTCGAACCTGTGGACTTGCGCCAGCGCATCGATGAATTGCGGTGCCAGCTTGGCTGCCCATTCGTCATAGCGGGTGCCTATGCCGGAAAAGCCATGGCCGGTGCCCTGTGTCGGCTCGGTCACGCCCTCGACAAAGGCCAGAATGATGGCTGGCTGGCCCAATATGTCGCCATCGGCATCGACGTTGCGCACCGATGCGACAGGCAGGACGTCGGCGAAGGCCACATGCACCTGCGCCTCACGCCCTCGGCAGGTCTGCGAAATCGCTTCCAGCGGGTCCATGCGCAAAACCAGCTTTTCGCCCTTCGCGTCACCCTTGTGGCGCAACACAAATGCAAACTGCTCCTTCGATGCACCGCCGGCCATCCGCGCGACATCGGATATGACGATGTCCTCCAGACTTTCGGTGACCGCGAAGTAATTTTCCAGCATAGCGACGACCTGTGCTTCGGTCTTTGCCGCATATGGTCCCTTCACACGGTCGCGCACGGTCCGGTCGAGTATCTCCCGGACACGCGGCTCCATGTCGTCACGGTTCCAGATGTCGATGTCCTGCACCGAGCTGGCGTCAAGCGTGTCGGACATTAGTTGCCATTCCCTTCCCAGGGGAAGCGGAACCCGCCCTCGCCCATGCCATAACCGATCGTTCCGTCCGCCAGCCTATATTCCATCATCTGTTCGATCATGACGAAGGTGTCGAAGGGAAATTGCCAGCGGAACAGCGGCGTGCCCGTAAATTCCCACAACTTTTCGTCCTCGTCCCACACTTTCCAATGAACATGGCGAAAGCCCAGATCATCGTCCTCGAACGTGATCGTCTCCTCCACCTTGCCGATATTGTGCCAGCGTTTTCCATCGTGCAGGATTTTTTGATAGCTATGCCCATGTTCGGTGATGGCATGGACCGCAACGCAGGCCATGCCATTGTCGAAGATCGGCCAGGCAAGGCGGTAATGCTGCACCCCCGCCCAGTTGCGCGGCCCGCAACTGACGTCGCGGAAACCGCTATCGTCGATCGTGACTACCTCTCCGCCACGGAGCCGCACGGTGCCGGTTACATTACAGGTGCCTTCCAGATGGATATAGGCCAGTTCGCGCGCAATCGCGTCGTCGCCTTCCGTGCTGGGGACAATGCTGTCGCCCATCGGGAAGCGCAGATCCCACTCCAGGTCGGCGCCGAAATCTTCCAGGTCGATGCGGATACGGCAGGTCTGGAGCGATCTGGTTGCCTCCATCCGTACGCCTGCCACCTCCAGGCCGGGGTCCAGCCGGCCGGACGTATAGGGCAACTGCATGTTTACTCGCGTGAACAGCGGCTTTCCATCCTTGAAGAAAATCGCAAAGCCGTTGGTTTCACCAAGATTTTCCATGATGCCGACACGGATGAACGCACCTAGCTTCGCCTTGCGGTCATAGAAATTAAAATAATAGCTCTGGTTCCACCTCTGGATCGCCGGATTGGGAATATAGCGCTCACAATTTTCGGTCATGAAATTGGTGGTGAGTTCCATTATCTTTCCTCAATGCACGGCAGAAAAAGAACGCGGCCGCCGGGCAGGCGGCCGCGTTGACAACTACTTGAAGTTAAATCCAATTGTCAGGCCATATGTTGCCGGCCGACCGGCAAAGCGAGCCACTGAATCCGCCGATGGAATTACGTTGGTCCAGTAATATTCGTTAAAGACGTTCTTGCCCCAGACCATGACACGCCAAGCTCCGTCCGGGCCTTCATAGCCTAGGCGCGCATCGACGGTCGCATAGCTGTTGTTCTGGAACGGGTGGACGATACCTGCACGCAACGCGGAATTGGGTTCTGCCGCGCGGCTTGGGAATTCGACCCGGCTGCCGCCCGGCACGGCATCGCTGGCCGACCGGATATTGGTCGTGACCCCGATGAAGGCCGACCCGCCATCGGCCAGTTCGTGCCGGTAATCGGCATTGATGACACCCGACCATTCCGGCGTGAAAGGCAGATCATCACCAACAAAGGAGTCTGTCCGTCCAAAGACATCGAAATTATAAGGCGCAACCGGCCCTGTTTTGATTTCCGACTTCAGATATGTTAGGGCGCCGTTGATCGTAAACCCTTGGATCGGGCGGATCGTCAAATCCGCTTCAAAGCCATAGATGGTCGATTTGGGAATATTGGCCAAGGTGTCGAGCGGACCGAAGATATTGGGGTTGTCGATGATTTTCCCCCGGATCTGCTTGTCACGATAATCATAGTAGAATGCCGCAGCATTCAGACCGATGACACGATCAAGAAATTCCGTCTTGATACCCGCTTCATAGGCTGTGACAGATTCTTGGGTAACCGGTTTCAATGCTTTGGAAGTAGCGGCGGCGAGGCTTGGGAAGCTGCCTGCCTTGTACCCGCGAGACACGTTCGCATAAAGCAAACTGCTGTCGGTGATCCTGTAGTCGATGCCTACCCGCCAGGAAACATTGTCTTCCTTCAGTGTCTGCAAAATCGGAGGCCCGTTTCTGAAGGCTGCGTCGAAGGTATAACAGGTGGTTGGCGTCGGTGTCCCGAACAATTTGTCGACGTTTCCACCCGGAATCGTGAACCCGCAATTTTCATCGTCAATACGCGAATTGGTATAGCGCGTTGCCAATTTCAGGGTCAGCTTTTCAGCCAGGTCATATTCACCGCTGGCAAATATGGCATAGTTTCGTATCTTCTGTTTATTGTTGACTTGGCTTCCGTTGATGTATGCCGTCACCGGATGATAGTTTGAATTATCAAAATATCGCAGCAGTTGGTCCTCGAATGTCGTGCTGTCTTCGTAATTGGCCCCCAGCACCCACCGGAATGCGCCGCGCGGGTCATTCGCCAGCCGGACTTCCTGGTTGAAGGACCGAATATAGCCATCATTCTTCTGAAGATCGAAGGTGACGGCCGTGTTGCCGTCGCCGTCCGTGGTCTGCGCCTGATCATAATCGGAATAGGAGGTGAGCGACGTCAGCGTGATGCCTGCGCCAAGTTCCACATCGGCTCTCATCGCAAGCTGATAGAATTGGCGGTTCGCTCTTGGCGTGAAATCTGTCGGCTTTGCTGTGCCGGGCACGAACGAACCGTCGGGATTTTGCACTCCGGTGGCCGGATCGACCAGAAACGTGCTCCAGTCCGCGGCGCGGCCATTGTCGGGCGCGAATACCGATGTGGCTGCAAGCTTGGCGGCGGTCGCACCCTGCGGCCCGCCGGTGCGGATGCCGATGAGCTGTTGTGCCTGCGGTTCCGATTTGTCGACCCAGCCATTGATGTTGAACGACAGTTTGACCGCCTCGGAAAGGTCGGCATCGACGAGCAGTCGGCCTGCAACATAGCTCGTCGCGCCATTACGGTCGTTCGGCCGGGTGACGCTATATTGCCACCCGTCCGAATTCGCCCCGGTGAAGGCAAGGCGGCCGCGGACGTTTGCGGCCAAAGGGCCGCTGATGAAGGCATTACCTTCTATCGCATTGAAGCGGCCATAGCTAATGTCGCCACCTGCTTCGAAGCTGCTAGTGGGCTTCGCGGCGATATAGTTGATCGCACCGCCGGTCGAATTCTGCCCGAAAAGTGTGCCTTGCGGCCCTTTCAGCACTTCGATGCGCTGAAGATCATAGGCTGAATGACTGGCCAGTACCGGAAATGGCAAGGGCGCCTGATCGACATAGACGCTCACCGCCGGATAGACGCCCAGCGAGCTTTCGTTGAAGCCGACGCCGCGCAGTGTGTAGATGGGCGTATTCGTAGTGCTGGCCGAGTAGGACAAGCCGGGGACGATGGAAGCAATATCTTCCAGCGACGAAACCTTACGTTCCGCCAGCGCATCGCCGGACATCGCCGTGATCGACAGGCCGACATCGTTGAGATTTTGCTCACGCTTGTTCGCGGTCACCACGATGTCCGCGGTCGCGACCGCAGATTCCGTTGACGACGACGATTCCTGCGCGCTTGCAGGCAAGGCTATGGCAAGACAGCCAATGCTTGCGGAACACAAAAAAATTCCGATATTGTTCTTCATAACTCCCCCTATCTAACTGATTTAATTATTATACGCTTTGGTCCGTTTATCGGTGTGCGGCGCTCACTCCTTTAGCAGCGCGGTAACCGTCTTGGTTTCCGTGTAATGCAAGACGCCTTCTTCACCGACTTCGCGGCCCCAGCCCGATTCCTTCACGCCGCCAAAGGGCGCCGACGGATCGTTCATACCGTGAGTGTTGATCCACACCGTTCCGGCCTGCAATTTGCGCGCGGTGAGATGCGCGCGCGACAGGTCGCGGGTCCAGATATTCGCGGCCAGGCCATAACGGGTGTCGTTGGCTTGGCGCATCACTTCCTCGGCATCGTCGAAGGGCGTGGCGACCAGCACCGGGCCGAAAATTTCTTCCCGCACGATGCTGGCGTCACGGTCGGGATTGGCGAAGATGGTCGGCTCCACGAAATAGCCTTCGCGACCGCCGGTGCCGCCGCCGGTAACCAGCTTCGCGCCGCTCCTCTTGCCCTGTTCGATATAATCGAGCACCCGGCCTTGCTGCACCTTGGACACCAGCGGCCCCAGCATCGTATTGGGGTCGCGCCCATGCCCCAGCTTGAACGTCTTGGCGACCTGGGCTACGCCATCGACCACCTTGTCAAATACCGACCGTTCGACATAGAGGCGCGATGCGGCAAGGCAGACCTGTCCGCTGTTGAAGAAGATGGCCAAGGCAGCACCGATCGCCGCTTTTTCCAGGTCCGCATCGGCAAAGATCAGCGAGGGCGACTTGCCGCCCAGTTCGAGCGTGACGCGCTTGAGATCCTTGGCGCAGGTCTGGACGATCTGCTTGCCTACGCGGGTCGACCCGGTGAAGGCGATCTTGTCGATGCCGGGATGTTCGACCAGCGCCTGCCCCGTTTCATGGCCATAGCCAGTGACGATGTTCAGCACGCCTTCGGGCAAACCCGCCTCCAGCGCCAGTTCGGCCAGACGCAGCGCAGTCAGCGGCGTGACCTCCGACGGTTTGAGCACAATCGTGCACCCTGCGGCCAGGGCTGACGCGATCTTCCAAGCGGCCATGGCGAGCGGATAGTTCCAAGGCACGATCTGCCCCACGACACCGATCGGTTCGCGCACGGAATAGCTGTGATATTGACGGCCATCGCCCGAAATCGGGTTTACCTGGCCATAGATTTTGGACGCCCAGCCCGCCATGTAGCGAAAAATGTCGACGGCGGCCGGCACATCCACCGCCAGCGCATGATGCACTGCCTTGCCATTGTCGTAACTTTCGAGCAACGCCAGTTCCTGCGCATTATCCTCGATCTTGCGGGCGATCGCCTCGATGATCTTGCCGCGATCAAGCGGACGCATCCGGCTCCATGCGGCGGATTCGAACGCAGCCCGCGCCTTCGTCACCGCCCGGTCCACATCGGCCGCCGTGCCCGCGGGAACGGTCGCGAAAGCCTGACCGGTGGCGGGATCCTCCACCGAAATCGTGCGACCGTCCCCGGCATCTTCCCAAGCTCCACCGATCAGCATCTTTTGCGATGGCAGGCGAACTTCGAATCCCGGCTCGCCATGCAGTCCGGCAGCGATGGTCGTTGGTGCGTTCATGGAAACAGTCTCCGGGCGCGAAATGGAAGGAGCCGCGCCTGCCTTTCAGGGCTCGGCTCAGGGCGAGAGGGTTCAGCTTCGCCTGAAGCGGATCGGCAGCGCCTTGTATCCGCCGACGAAATTGGTCTCGACCATGCGCGGATCGCCCGTCAACTCGACCGATTCCAGATGTGGCAGCAACTCCTCGAACAGGATGCGCATCTCCAGCTTCGCCAGATGTTGCCCCAGGCACATATGCGGGCCGAAACCGAAAGCGATGTGAGGGTTGGGGGACCGGGTGATGTCGAAACGGTCAGCGTCTGCAAAGACAGCCTCGTCGCGATTGCCCGACGGATAGCAGATCATCAGCCTTTCCATCGCACGAATGTCCATGCCACGCACTACCGTATCGGCCGTCGCGTTGCGCATGAAATGCTTGACCGGGCTGGTCCAGCGGATCGCTTCATTGACCAGGCCAGGGATGAGCGACGGGTCCGCCTTCACCTTGGCCCAGTTTTCTGGATAAAGCATCATGCCGTGCAGCCCGCCTGCGGTGGACGATGACGTGGTGTCGTGGCCCGCAGTGGCGATCGCGACATAATAGCCGTTCGCCTCGTTACGCGGGATCGGCGCGCCGTTGATCCGGGAATTGGCGATCAGCGACAACAGGTCGTCGGTCGGATTTTCACGACGATCGGCGCTCAGCTTATCGAAATAGGTGTAAAATTCCTCAATCGAGGCGGCCCATTGCCTGGCCGCGACCACAGGGTCGTTCGCCATTTCAGGCCGCTGTTCTTCGGGATCATGGACGCCGAAAAATTCCTGCGTCAGCTTGAGCATACGCGGTTCGTCTTCAGGCGGTACGCCAAATAGCGTCATGATGACGCGCAGCGGATAATGCAGCGCGAAATCGCGGACGAAATCACATTCGCCGTCGAAACTCAGCAGATTGTCGACCGACTGGCGCGCCAGGACGCGGATCTGTTCTTCCAGCTTGCTGATCCTGCCGGGCAGGAACCAGTTGGATGTCAGCGTACGGTAAGACGCATGTTCGGGCGGGTCCATATAAGTCAGCGACGACAGGATGCGGATCGACCCGCCATTGATTGCGCGCGTGAATGCATCGGATGCCTGATCGACCAAAATCGGGTTGTGATCGGCATTGTGGAACAGCTTGCTGTTGCGCTCCACCTCTTTGATGTCGGCATGTTTGGTAACGACCCAGATCGGATCATAGCCCGGTACCTGGGCGATCCCCAGAGGCATATTGTCGCGCAACCACTTGAACGCACCATAAATGGTCGCGTCGTCGGTATAGCTTTTGGGCGCTATAACGATCCGGGCTATCTCGTCCGGGATGATGGGACGCACGTCAGCATCCAGCGAAGTCGCCATGAAATTACCCTCTCCTGATACGCTGCCTTATGGCGGCTTACGTACTGCGTAGGCCCTTTACGTAACTCTGGATCGGGATTCGTCAATCACTAATATCGGTCGGACCAATCAGACTTATTTTTGCAGGAATCGCCTATTTTACGGGCTTTTTTGGATGGAAATTCACGATCCCAATCCTCGAAACTGAATGATGCCCCCAAGTTTGAATATAGCTGCCTATATCGGCATGGAGCTTTTTCCCACCGGCGAAAAGCCATGACCGGCGCCCCTTATACCAAGGCGCGCTGAGCCTGACTCACGCCAGGGATTCCCAAGCGGATGAAAATCTGATTCGACGTTGCAGGCACATGGAGGCTTGCGATGGCGGCAGCGATTGGGGTTCGATCTGACTACACATCGTCGGATTTGCGTGGGTTTGCGCGACGAAGTGGCGATGCCGATCAGGTCCGGCGTCTGTTGGCTGTTGCACTGATCCTGGACGGCAGGAGCCGTAGCGAAGCGGCGAAGATTGCCGGCGTGACGCTGCAGATCGTGCGCGACTGGGTTCTGCGCTTCAACGAGGGAGGTCCCGACGGTCTGGCAACGCGCAAGGCTCCGGGGCGGGCTTCGATCCTGAACGATGAGCAGCGCGCGCGGCTTGCCGAGATCGTCGAGGCTGGGCCAATTCCTGCAGCGCATGGGGTAGTACGCTGGCGGCTGTGCGATCTGGCGCAGTGGATCTGGGACGAGTTCGAGTTGTCGGTCACACGCCATACCCTCGGGCGCGAGCTTCGCGCTATGGGCTACCGCAAGCTCACGGCCCGGCCACGCCACCGTGGCCAGAAGAGCGATGACATTGCCGATTTTAAAAAAGGTTCGTCGCCCGTCTGGCGCAAATCAAACGGCGGCTCCCGAGAGATACGCCGATAGAGCTGTGGTGGCAGATGCTATGAGGACGGACATCGGGTGAAGAAAGGTTCACTATAACGGCGTCCTCAAGCCTGGGAGCCGCATCATGTCGTTCCAAAGCAATACTATCCTTGTTGCACTCGAATTGAGCAATTCAGTATGGCTCGTCAGCACACGATTGGCCGGGGCTCAGAAAAGCCGCATGCACCGGATCAGCGCGGGCGACACCACCGCGCTGCTGGCGCTTTTTGACAGACTTCGAGCAAGCCAACGGCCATCTGAAGATCCTGCGCCGATTGCCTGTTGCTTTGAGGCCGGGCGAGATGGGTTCTGGATCCAACGGCTGCTGACCGGCCATGGCATTGCGACCTACGTTGTCGAGCCGACCAGTATTCTTGTGAACCGACGGGCGAAACGGGCAAAAACCGATCGTCTCGATGCTGAGGGGCTATTGCGTGTGCTCGCCGCCTATTTGGCTGGCGACAGTCAGATCTGCAGCATGGTCCAGGTGCCCACACCTGAAGAGGAAGACAGCAAGCGTATTCATCGTGAGCGCGAGCATCTTGTGCAGGACAGGACACGGCTAGAAAACCGAATACTGGCGCTTCTCGCAACCCAAGGAATCCGTTCACGGCCGTCGTTACGGAACTGGGAGCGAGATCTGGCCGCGCTCCGGACTGGCGATGGCCGAAAGCTTCCGCCTCACCTGGCTGCAGAGATAAACCGACTTCGTCGGCGGCTTGGCCTTGTTCTCGACCTGATCCGTGAGTTGGACGCGGAGCGGGATGAGGTCCTTGCCGCCGCTTCAGAGGATCCCGTAGCTTCCAAGATTACGGCATTGCGGAGCATCTATGGCGTCGGTGACAATTTTGCTGCGGTTCTCGCGCGTGAAGTTTTCTATCGCCCCCTTCGGAAATCGGAAGCAGCTCGCGAGCTATGTCGGCTTGGCACCTATGCCACATCAGAGTGGCGACATGGATCGAGACCGGCGCATCGGCCGTGCCGGCAATGCACGTGCGCGAAAGTCGCTGGTTCAGTTAGCATGGCTATGGCTTCGGTATCAGCCTGATAGCGAGCTTTCCTCATGGTTCCGCGCCCGCGTCGGAAAGCTGCAAGGCCGAACCCGCAGGATCGCGATCGTCGCGATGGCGCGCAAGTTGTTGATCGCGCTCTGGCGCTTTACCGAGACCGGCGAAATCCCGGCCGGCAGCACGCTGAGAGCCGCATAAAAATCGCCGTTGGGAAACCTCCAGCGACGCGAGGAACACGACCGTCTTCGTCAATGGTTACACCAGACTGCCGCGTGGCAGGTTGGTCGTGTTCGATCGGGGCCTTGCCTCGTGCATGAGGCATTATGGTTACGGGTTTCAGATCCAACCCGACCGCATGTAAGGTTACGCAGCCGAGGCTGCCGCACAGTGCCGCCCCAACTCGCTCGCATAACGATGAATGCAACAACATCGACAGGATACACGACATGCCGCCATAGCCTTGACACTTGAAGCCTCATGTAAGGACGAGGCCCGTGTCGGCCAGCAGACCAAGCTCACCCGGCGCTGGGCGAAGCGCGGAACCCGACCATCAGCGCCGAAGGATCAGCGTCGCTCCTCGGCATGGCTGTTCGGCGCGATCTGTCCGGCTGAAGGCAAGGCTGCCGGCATCGTCATGCCCCGTTGTAACAGCGAGGCGATGAGCATGCATCTCGAGGAGATCGCCTTCCACGTCGCGCCCGGGGCGCATGCGGTCCTTCTGCTCGATCAGGCCGGATGGCATGGATCGGCCGAACTGGTCGTGCCCCCCAACATCACGCTGATGCCGCTGCCGCCGAGGTGTCCGCAGCTCAACCCGGTCGAGAACGTCTGGCAGTTCATGCGCGACAATTGGCTGTCGAACCGCATCTTCAAATCCTACGACGACATCGTCGACCATTGTTGCTTCGCATGGAACAAGCTCGTCGATCAGCCCTGGCGCATCATGTCCATCGGAATGCGCCATTGAGCACATGGGTACTGATCAATGCACCTTGGTATTAGGAGACCTGTGCGCGGGTGGACGTAGACCATTGGCGTGGAACGTTTTTCGCTCCTACGGCGGCGGAATATCCTGTGGCACCGCCACTCTGATCGACGCAGCGGCAGCCTTCATACTTAGACTGCGAGAATATTCATGGTGCGCTTGAGATTGTAGGCGATGGCAGTGAGGTGGACTTGGGCGGCGGCTTTGGGGAGACCACGCCATCGCATTTGCCTGAGGCCGTAGCATCGCTTCCATGTTCCGAAGATCTTCTCGATCCGCCCCCGCACGCGATGGATCGGTTGGTTCCATGCATGGAGCTTGCGCAGCGTTTCGGCTTCGTCGCGGCCCCACATGCCGGTGGCGACGATCCGGGGAACGCCGCCCTTTGCAAGAACAGCATCGCGGAAGTGATTACCGCGGTAGGCGCTATCGGCAAACACCTCGCTGGGGTTTTCGGGCAAGGCTTCCGGGCCTGCCTTGCCGTCATTGATGTTAGCGGATGTGATCGAGATTTGCTCGACCAGGGCCGTATCGGCATCGGCGCCAACGTGGGCCTTGAAGCCATGCACAGCCCTTTTTCCTTTGTACTTTACCCAACGGGCATCGTCATCCTCCTCACTGGCAGACGCGATGATGGTCGCATCAACCAGTGTTCCGGTCTTGACCGTCACCACCTTGGACTTGAGCTGCATCGTCACGGCTTCGAACAGCGCCCGGTCAAGCTGGTGTGCAACGAGCAGCTTGCGAAATCTGACAAAGGCAGTCCGTTCGGGCGTGGCTTCATTCGCGGAGAACCCGCAGAAGCGGCGAAAAGAGGCCCGATCGTCGAGTGCTTCGGCCAGCTTTACATCGGACAGATCGTACCAAATCGACAGAAGCAGAGCTCTGAACATCGCCAGTGGTGGCGAGGCCGGCTCGCCCTTGGTAGCGGGATAGAGAGGATCCAACAGCTCCGCGACCTGGTTCCAGTCAATCAGTGATACCAGCGCGTCGAGCGATGAAACCGCCCGCTCGCGCCCGGCAAAACCAAACTGTTCCTGTCCGATCGAACGTCGCGCCACCTGCCGCTCTCCTGCTGAAAAAGCCTATAGAATCAGCAATCAAAGCCCATGCCTACGTCCACCCGCGCACAGGTCTCATTAGTGCCAGATGACATATGATTGATCCACCGGGACGGAGCCGATTTTGGCTCAGGGCAAGGAACGAGGAGGGAGCCATGCCATCGCATAGTGACCGACCAGTGACGCAGCACTGGGCCAAAATAGGCCCGTCCCTTCGGGGTTGCGCTGTGAGGCTCGCCGCCTGCGTCACG
This sequence comes from Novosphingobium sp. B1, assembly GCF_900176395.1. Lineage (GTDB taxonomy): Bacteria > Pseudomonadota > Alphaproteobacteria > Sphingomonadales > Sphingomonadaceae > Novosphingobium. Next base: position 16,622 of record NZ_FWXL01000013.1, read on the forward strand.
TCGCTGGCACGGGCAACCAGCCCGCGCTGCACGACGCTCCTTGGCAGCAAACCTCACAGAGCAATCACGGTGGGTCAATCATATGTCATCTGGCTCTAGACGCGGCGGTCACAATGGGTCGGCACGGATGTTCAGGGCACCGTTGGCAAGGCCATCGTCATGTCGCCAGGGTGATCGGTTTGCGTACCGGCGCGGATCGCTTCAACGTGGGCAAAGAACGCGCGCTGGCGCAGCAGACCAAAAAAATCGAGCATCAAAGGCAGGGCATGTTCAACCATGATCGCGGCATCATCCACGGCTACATGACCGTCGACGCGTGTGAGGAAAGTGGTCGCTTCCCACCTCCCGACGAAATCGGCCGCCTGGCTGTAGAAGCCCAGAATGTCCGGCGTGTAATTGAGCCGCTGGTCGAACCCGGCCTGTCGCATTTCGCCCCAGATGCGGACCAGTTGTGCGCAGGTGATGCTCAGCGCATCCCCCTGCTCTGTCTCGATGATGTCCAGTATGCCGATGCTGGCAAGAGTGCGCGCGTCCTGCGCCGCGTAAGGCCAACGATCCAGCAGCGATGCGATTATTACCGGTGGCCCGTCTTCACCCACGCGATGCGCGACCAGCTGCTCCAACTGGTCGAAGGCGCTGGCCTCGACACGCCCTTCGGTTCCTTCACCGTCGATGATCGCCTTGATCTGCGCCAGCGTCAGCCTGTTCTCGCGCTGAAGTCGCCGCACGGCCAGAATCGCCTGCACATGTTCCTCGCCATATTCGGCGACCGTTTTGCGCGGACGCGCAGGCTCCGGGATCAGCCCCTCGCGCAAATACACGCGGATGGTTTCCCGATGGACTCCGGTCCGGTCCTCCAGTTCGCGCATCTTCATAGGCCCGCTACAGCATGACGCGCCGAGCCGGGCAAGCCGTCATGTTATCGGGATAAGCAATATGCCCCGCAGGCTCCGCATCATGTCAGGCCGCCGGCGCATATGCGCCCGGATCAGGCAGCGACCTTGCCGCCTTCCTCTGCTTCCTGCATCGCGCTGAGCAGACGCCGTGCCTGATTGACCGCGCCATCGCTGGCGATACCGATGAAGGGCCGTTCGGGTTCATCGTCTATCCGGGCCTGCTGGGCCTGCAATGTGACCTCATCTTCGGTAATGGTGTCGAAAAACTGGTCGAACAGCACGTCTGGCACACCGCTTTCGTTGGGAGCGGTGGTGCAGATGGTCCACAGATAATGGCTGGTCGTTTCGGTTTCCGGCGTGATGAAATGATTGTTCGCCAGCATGAAGCCATTGTCACGCTTGCCTTCATAAGCGCCGGTGCCAACATCGCACCCGCCCGCATTGACGCGGCAAGTCATACCGATGCCCGGTTCGAACCGCACTTCCTGCCAGCGATCCACCCGACCCTTGAAGCCGCCCGCGTCGATATAGGATTTGGGCGGGATCGAATTGGGCATTTTGCGCAGCAATGTTACCCGACGGCCATCAAATTCAACCTTCGTATCGGCATTGTAATGCTGCTCCGGGTTCCCGCCGATCGTGCGCGCATGAATATAGGGCACATGGGTCAGGTCCATGATATTGTCGATGATTAGCTGCCAATTGGCCTTCACCGAGAAATTATAGGGGCGCCACGTCCAAGCCGGATCATTATGTTCCGGGCTGTCGACGATGATCGACGGGTCGGCCAGCGCCGGTTCACCCATCCAGATCCAGATCAGATGATCCTTCTCCACCACCGGATAGTGGCGCACATTGGCCGCGGCGGGTATGCGTGCCTGATTGGGAATACGGGTGCAGGTGCCTTTTCCGTCGAACTCGACACCATGATAGCAGCAGCGCAGCACGTTGCCGTCGACATGACCAGCGGACAGCGGCATCGCGCGATGGCTGCACCGATCCTCCAGCGCGGCTATCTCGCCTTCTTCCGTGCGGAACAAGACGACCGCCTTGTTCAGATATTTGCGGCCCAGCGTCTTGCCCGGCGCAATATCGGCAGCGAACGCGGCCACATACCATGCGTTGTAAATGAACATGATGCTCTCCAATTTTTTCGGCCGGTCGTCGCGATTGGCACCGGCGCACCCTATTGTTGGATCAATTATGGCCAGCCATTGCCCCAGCGCCAATTGCAATCCCGCAAAGCCATAAGAAAATCGGGAAATTTCCGCCGTAAAGCGGGATCAGCGCAGATATAACCCGCCATTCATGTCCAGGGTCGCGCCCACGAAAAACCCGCCCCGGTCCGACGCCAACAGCGCCGTCGCGGCCGCGATCTCGCCGACTGCCATGAAACGGCCGACCGGCACTTCGCCCTCGACCCGCGCAATCTGTTCGGCCGATAGCCGCGCCTTGGCGGTGTTAATCGGGCCGGGCGCGATGGCGTTTACGGTCACGCCGGTCCCGGCCAGATAGCGCGCGAAATATTTGGTCAGCATGATCGCCCCGGCCTTCGACGCGGCATAATGGGGCGATGCAATCGTCCCGCCATTCTGCCCGGCAAGCGAGGTGATGTTAACGATCCGGCCATAGCCATGTTCGCGCATATGTTCGGAGAATATCTGGCAACTCAGGAATACGCTGCGCATATTGATCTGTACGATCGCGTCGAACTCTTCGGGTGAGATTTCCTGCGTCGGTGTGCGCTTGGCGAAACCCGCGTTGTTGACGACGATGTCGACCTTGCCCCACAGACCCGCCATTTTGTCTCGCGCGGCTAGGAAATGATCCTTTTCCCGCACGTCCAGCGTCAGCGCGATCGCCGTCTCGCCCGATGGGTCGAGCGAGGTGGCCACCGCCTGCGCCACATCGATATCCACGTCGCTCACCGCCACGCGCCCGCCACCGGCATGGATTTCTCGCGCCACCGCCTCCCCCACGCCGCGCCCGCCGCCAGTTACCAGCGCGGTGCGCCCTGCGAAGGAAAAGCTGCCATTGGCGGGAAGGGTGAATTGGTCGGTCATTTAGGTATTCCTTCAATGAAGGAGCGGGAAGGATTGCGCCTCCCCGCCCCGGATGGATAGACGGCGGATAGGCAGCGTCAGGCCATAGGTACGCGACCTATTGGCAAATAGCGTCCAATAGGTCATGCGATTACCGGGTACCGCCAGAAACGTCGTGATGTCGTCGGCATTCACGATCCGATAATTGTTGGTCAGGTTCTTGCCCCACAGACCGATCTGCAAACAGTCATTGGCGGTCAGGCGTAGATCTTCGACCGGGCGCACAACGGATTCGACCGCCAACTTGTCCGTGACTTCGAACTTCGCTTCGCCGAAAACAGCCAGGCCGCGTACATTGCCTTCCTGGACGCAAGTGATGTTGGTCACCAGCGGATTGGACCGCACGGTCGCGTTGACGGCCGATCCGGGCAGCGAAATGTAAAAGAAGAAATTGGTGGTCGAAACGCTGGCCGACAGGAAATAGGCGACCGGCGTATCCAGCGTGGCGGCGCGGAACGTGGATACGTTGCCAGGGATCGCAACGATGGACAGTGACTTTTTGGCGGTGATGCCTGGCATCTTCTTCATGAGTGGGGACACGCTGTAGACCTGCGCCTCGCACAGCAATTCGCCGCCGAAGGTCGCAATGGAAACAGGCACTTCGCGTACAGTCGATTCGCGGCCTTCGGCCGTGATGACAACGTCTTTGGGGCACATCGCTTGCTGGCGCGCGCTGTCCTGCGCGGTGGCCGAGACTGGCTGATCGGCCTGCGCACTGGCTGACGCGACCATCATAACGGCCGCAATCGTGCCCAGCCGGATGAAATTTTAAAGCTGAAAGGCATTCCCGGCCTCTCCCTCGACAACACGGCTTGACGCCGCCGGGGGGCGAGAAGCAGCAAAAAGGAGAAAGGCGCAATACTATCGTCCCGATTATTCAATGGTCCGACCGAATTTTGATTGGGGCACGACGCGCAGTGCCTCTATCTAGGGGCATCAGTTTTCGTCGCCGCGATTCAGCAATGCGGGGCGTTCGCGCAAACAAGAGAAACGCAAGGAAGAGGCTGAAGCATCATGCAGTCGAATGATAGCGCAGACATGACGAGGGTAGGGCCGGGCACGATCATGGGCACGATGATGCGCCAATATTGGCTGCCCGCCTGCCTTTCATCCGAAGTGAAGGCCGATGGCGATCCGGTGCGCCTGATGATCCTGTGTGAAAAGCTGATCGCCTTTCGCGACAGCAGCGGTCGGGTGGGCATCATGGATCATCGTTGTCCGCACCGTTGCGCGTCGCTGTTCATCGGTCGCAACGAGGAAAACGGCATCCGCTGCGTCTATCATGGCTGGAAGTTCGACGTGGACGGGAATTGCGTCGACATGCCATCCGTCCCCGCCCGCATGGAGTTCAAGGAAAAGGTCCATGCCAAGGCGTACAAGACCCATGAAGCAAATGGACTGATCTGGGTCTATATGGGTGAAAACCAGTCGGCGCCGCCGCCGCTGCCCGAAATCGAGGCAACGATGCACCCGGAAGCGGAAATCTGGTGCCTGCAACGCGACTGCAACTGGCTTCAGGCGCTCGAAGGCGACATCGACACCAGCCATGTCGGTTTCCTGCATGTCGGATCGATCGAGGCGGACGATCTGGACGACGATCATCCGATGCGCCCGACCGTGCTAAACCGCGCTCCCGACTATGAAGTGGCGCAGGCCGACTGGGGCGTCATGTATGGTGGCTATCGTCCCAATGATGACGGCCAGATGAGCTGGCGCGTCGCCCATTATATGTTCCCCTTCTGGACGCAGACCCCCAACAATCGTTTCGCGACCCGCGCCATTGCCCGCGCATGGGTGCCAATGGACGACGAACATTCGATGCTGTTCGACATCACCTGCGGCGTTGACGCTGGCAACCCTGCCTATACTTCCACGCTTAAGGACGGCACTCCGCTGTTCGCACCGCTGGAATATGCGCCCAACACGACCGACTGGTATGGCCGCTGGCGTTCTCCCGACAGCGAGAAGAACGACTGGGCGATTGACCGTGAATCTCAGCGCAACGGCACACAGTTTACCGGCATCCCCAATATCACGATGCAGGATCAGGCCGTGACCGAAAGCATGGGTCCGATCACAGACCATAGCTTCGAAAATCTGGCCCCGACCGACCAGATGATCGCCCGCGTTCGCCGCCGTGTGCTGCTAGCCGCGCGCGCGCTCGCCAACAAGGGCACGTTGCCGCCGGGCATCGAGGATCCCAGCATCTTCTACCGGGCGCGCGCGGGATCTTTCCTGCACGACCCCAGCGACACGCTCGCAAACGCCTATAAATCGGCCTTGGCCAAAGCAGTGCGCTGGCCGGACAAGGTCGAGGCGGCTGAATAAGATGCGAACAAGGGCCGGGGCGATCCATGCCCCGGTTTCTCATACAAGGATTATAGAGGTGACGAAACGCATTGCGGTTTGTCCGGTTCGCCGATCCATGGCACCCCGGCCCTGCCAAGAGACGCATCGCACCGGATGGAGAGGGTGATGCGCGCAAGACTGAAGAATATCCGCTGGGAAGCCGAAGGCATCAACAGCTATATCCTGGAACCCGTCGACGGCGGACTGATGCCGTCCTTCGAGCCGGGCGCGCATGTCGATGTGCAGCTTTCACCGGGACTGGCGCGGAGTTATTCGCTGGTCAACGATCCCGCGATCCGCGGCTATTATGAAATTGCCGTCCATCATGCGATCGACGGACGCGGAGGATCCCGCCACATCCATGAAAAATGGCAGGTCGGCCAGTTACTCGAAATTTCCGAGCCAAAAAACAACTTCCCGATGGTGGAGGATGCCTGTCATACCGTCATGATCGCTGGCGGGATCGGCATCACGCCGATGCTGCCGATGATCGCGCGCCTCGAAAAGCTCGGCAAAAGCTGGGAACTGCACTATGTTGCCGCCTCCCCGGCGCGCGCCGCATATGTCGATCGGCTGTCCAATTACCCCCAGGTCGAAATCGCTTATGACGGCATCCCCGATGGTCGCCGCCTGGACCTCAAAGCCATTTGCGCCGCCGCCCCTGTCGACGCCCATCTTTATTGTTGCGGTCCGGGCGGGATGCTCGACGCTTTCCTCGCCACCAATTGCGACCGGCCCAAGGGGCACGCCCATATCGAATATTTCTCCGCCGAAACCGAAATGGCGACCGAAGGCGGCTATACGCTGGAACTGGCCAAGAGCGGCAAGACCATCGCGGTCGAGGAAGGCGAAACGATGCTGGATGCGCTGCTGGGCGCAGGGGTCGATGTCGGTTTCGCCTGTTCGGAAGGGATTTGCGGGACGTGCGAGGTCAAGGTGCTGGATGGCATCCCCGATCATCGCGATCATTTCTTGTCCGACGAGGACAAGGCAGCCAACAAGTCGATCATGGTCTGTTGTTCGGGGTCGAAAACTGCCAACCTGGTCCTGGACCTGTAGGAGCGATATTCCGGTTTCCCAATGATATGTCGATAAATGAATGAAGTGGTCGTAAACGACCCGATGATGAGGAGAATGCCTTGGCGGTCGTCCCAACAGAAGGCAGCAGCCCCAAGGGTATGCTGGACGACCTTCCCATGTCGCCCTTCCAGATATGGTCGGTTCTGATGATCGCCGCGACCGTCATTCTTGACGGTCTGGACAATCAGATGCTGGGACTTGCCGCGCCTTCCCTGCTTAAGGAATGGGGCATTGGGCGCGAAGCGCTAGGCTCCGTATTCGCGCTCGGCTTCGTCGGGATGGGCATCGGTACACTGACGTCGGGCTGGCTTGGAGACCGTTTCGGAAGGCGCGGCGCGCTCATTATCGGCGTCGCGATTTTCGGCGTGGCGACACTGCTCACCGGCTTTTCGACTGCCCTGTGGCAGGTCGCCACATTGAAGACGCTGGCCGGTATCGGCCTGGGCGGCGTACCCGGCACGGCCAGCGCCATGATCGCGGAGTTTACGCCTGTCCGCTGGCGCAGTGTAGCCGTCACCTCCGGCGTCGTGTGCGTGTCGATCGGCGGAATATTGGGCGGAATAGCCGCTGCGCTGATCCTGCCCGACCTTGGCTGGCGCTGGCTCTTTTACATCGGTGGCACGGTCACGATGATCTTCGTGGCCTGGCTCTCGTTCATCCTGCCTGAATCCCCTCGCTATCTTGCGGAACGGCCCGATCGCGCCGCCGAACTGGACCGCATCCTGCGCCGGATAGGCCATCCCGATCCGGCATCAGTCGCGCATGTGCCGCTCGCCGCCGGGGAAGCACCCCGTTACGAACCCATGCGCAACCTGTTCGGCGAAGCGCTGCTTCGCGACACGCTGGCCCTGTCGGCCGTCATGTTTTCGGGCATGTTCATGATCTATCTCATGTTCAACTGGGCGCCAACCATGCTGACCAGCACGGGATTTGGCCTACAGACCGCCAGCCTTGGCCTGACCAGCTTCAATGTCGGCGGCACGATCGGCGCGATGATTGCGTCGCTCGCCATCATCCGCTTCGGGTCGCGCCCGGTGCTCATCCTGATGGCGATCGTCGGCGCTGCCGTATGCGCCACGCTTGCCCTGCTTCCCATCAGCGGCGCACGTAACGAAGCCGCCGTCCTTGCCTGCCTCGGCGCGCTTGGCCTGTTCGCCAGCGCCGCGCAATCGGCCACGTTCGCGGTCGGCGCGCACGCCTTCCCCACCGGTCTGCGTGCGCGCGGCCTTGGTCTTATGGGCGCGGCGGGCCGGGTCGGCGCAATCGTCAGCGCGGTCGCAGGCGCGCTGCTGATCGACGGCGGCAATCGCGGCTTCTTCGGCGCGCTCGCCGTCCTGATGCTGGTCAATGCTTTGAGTTTCATCGCGGTGCGGAGTCATGTGCCCGCGCTCGCCCGCAAGGACGCAATTTTATGAGCGACAGCTTGGACTACATTGTGATCGGCTCCGGTTCGGCAGGAAGCCTGATGGCAAATCGCCTGTCCGCCGATCCGGCCAACCGCGTCGCCCTGATAGAGGCGGGACCGTCCGACAGGAAATGGCCGGTCAATCTCAAGACCGCCATGCCGGTCGGCAATATCTTCTTGTTGCCGCACGAAAAATATAACTGGAAACAAGCGCTGACCGGCAACGCAGCCATCAACAATCGCACGATCAACTTCCCGCGTGGAAAACTGTTCGGCGGATGTAGCGCCATCAATGGCGGCGTCTATATTCGCGGGCAAAAGGCCGATTATGACGCCTGGGCCAGGGCGGGCAATGATGGCTGGTCCTATGACGATGTCCTGTCCGCGTTCAAGGCCGTCGAAAATTACGCCGGTGCCGACAAGCCATGGCACGGCAAGGGCGGCGAACTGGATGTGCAAAAACCCAAAAGCTGGAACCCCGTCAGCGCCGCCATCATTGATGCCGCCGAACAGGCGGGCCATCATCGCAACGATGATTTCGCCGGCGATCGGCAGGACGGCTTTGGCCGCTACGACCTTAACCAGCGCAACGGCACCCGCCTGTCGAGCGCCCGCGCCTTTCTCCACCCCGCACTCAAACGCCCAAACCTCACCGTGCTCGATGAAACGATGGTCCGGCGCATCATCTTCGACCGGGGCCGCGCCGTGGGGCTGGAGATCGAGAAGAACGGCGCGCGCAGCACTATCAGGGCGCGGCGGGAGATCATCCTGTGTGCTGGCGCGACCAACTCTCCGCAACTGCTGATGCTGTCGGGCATCGGGCCGCAGGATCATCTGCGCGATATGGGGATCGACCTTGTCCATCACCTGCCCGGCGTTGGCGCGCATTTGCAGGACCATCCCACCGTTCATGTCGCGATGGAAAACCCGTCGGCGGAATCCTATGCCGTGTCGGCCAAGGTTCTGCCGCGCATCCTTGCCAGCCCGTTCAAATATCTGCTCAAGCGCGAAGGTATGCTGGCGTCCAACGTCGCGGAAGCTGGCGGCTTCCTGTGTACCGATGGAACCGGGCGTCCCGACATACAGATCACTTTCCTTGCCGGATTGAAGCTGGACGCACGGTCCGTACCCCGTCGTCACGGTTACATGGGCCTTATTCAGTTGCTGCGCCCCAAAAGCGCGGGATCGGTGCGCCTGGCCAGCAACCGGCCGGAGGACAAGCCAGTCATCGACCCCAATTTCTTTGCCGATCCCTACGACATGAAGACGATGATCGCCGGTTTCCGCGAATGTCGCCGCATTTTCGCCCAACCCGCACTGGCTGCGATGACCGGCGCGGAGATCGAACCGGGTGCGCAATATCAAAGCGACAGCGAGATAGACGCTGCCCTGCGCAAGATCGTCAATACCGCCTATCATCCGACCGGCACCTGCAAGATGGGACCGGACAGTGACCCGATGGCCGTTGTGGACGGTCGCCTGCGCGTACGCGGCGTGTCGGGCCTGCGGGTCGTCGATGCCTCGGTCATGCCGGAAATCATCAGCGGCAACACCTCCGCCCCCACCATGATGATGGCGCAGCGCGCCGCGGCATTCATCCTGGAAGACGCCGTCACATCCAACATCGCCGCCTGAAAGAGTCCGTCATGAAACAGCTCATCATCCCCCCCCGCCCCGCCCTGCTCGACGCCCCGCATCAGGACATGCTGATCGGTGGCAGACGCGTTCCCGCGTTGTCGGGCAAGCGGTTCGAAACTCGCAATCCCGCCACTGGCGACCTGCTGACCACCGTAGCGCAGGGTGGCGCGGAGGATGTCGATCACGCCGTCAAGACCGCCCGCGCTGCCTTCGAAGGACCATGGCGGCGGATGAAGCCGGTCGAACGCCAGCGTATCATGCTGCGCCTCGCCGATCTGGTGGAGGAACATTTTGAGGAACTGGCGATGCTCGACACGCTGGACCTTGGCGCGCCCTACAGCCGCACTTTCATGGGCAAGGCGCGCGCGGGCGCGCTGCTGCGCTATTATGCCGGTCAGGCGACGCTGATCGCGGGCGAGACAATCGACAACAGCGCCATGGGCGACGTTCTTTCCCACACGCTCAAGGAACCGATCGGCGTGGTTGCGGCCATCAACCCGTGGAACGGGCCAATCGGCATGTCGGTGTGGAAGGCCGGGCCGGTCCTTGCTTCGGGCTGCACCCTGGTCATGAAGCCCGCCGAACAGACACCGCTATCGGCGCTGCGCTTTGGCGAACTCTGCCTGGAAGCGGGCGTGCCCGACGGCGTTATCAATATTCTCACGGGCCTGGGTGACGCAGGCGCGGCGCTCTCCAGCCACCCTGACGTCGACAAGATCGCCTTCACCGGCTCCACCGGGGTTGGCGAAAAAATCCTCCACGCCGCCGCCGGGACGATGAAGCGCGTCACCGTCGAACTGGGCGGCAAGTCGCCCAACATCGTTTTTGCCGACGCCAATCTGGACAAGGCCGTCCCCGCCGCCGCCATGGCCGTTTTCGCCAACGCCGGGCAAATCTGTTCGGCGGGCACGCGCCTGTTCGTGCAGAGCGCAATCCACGATGAATTCATGGAGCGTCTGGCCGCTTATACAAAGACGATCAAGGTCGGTGATCCGCTCGACCCACAGACCCAGATCGGCCCCGTCGTGTCCGCGCCGCAGATGGACAAGATCCTCGATTTCATCGCCAGCGCCAATAATGAAGGCGCGCGCCCGCTGACCGGCGGCAACCGCATCACCGGCGCGGGCTATGATGCGGGCTTCTTCATCGAACCCACCATCTTCACTCATGTCGCCGACGACATGACCATCGCGCGGGAGGAGATTTTCGGCCCGGTCCTGTCCGCCTTCACATTCGACACGATCGAGGAAGTACTGACCCGCGCAAATGCCACCGAATTTGGTCTGGGCAGCGGCGTGTGGACCCGCGACCTGGCGACGGCGCACGCCATGGCGCGTGGTATTCGCGCCGGGTCCGTATGGGTCAACTGCTACCAGATGCTCGACCCCGCCGTCCCCTTCGGCGGTTATCGCATGAGCGGTTTCGGCCGGGAGTCCGGCGCGCACCATATCGAGGATTATCTTGAGACCAAGGCGGTCTGGATCATGCTGGACTGAAAGGTCACGCCATGCGGGATAGAAGCAAGACCGTGCATCTGGACGAGGAGACGATCCTCCAGATGCAGCGACTGGCGACCAGGCGCACCGATGAAGCGCTCAATGCCCGGTTCGGTATCAGTTATAATACATGGCGCAAATTGCTGGCGGGACAACCGATCCGGCCCTCGCTCGCCGTTCGGCTGACCGGCCGGATCGCTGCACTCAACGCCGCAGACCAGCGATAGGGCGCCGTCACACCCAGCGCGATTCCCGTAAATCGGGCGCCGCGCCCGCTATCCGCTCGCCTTTGGCTGCCTCGCTCAGCATGTCCAGAAAACGCCGCTGGGTCGCGGTCGGGCGCCAGCTGCGCCGGGTCGTGATCCCCACCACGCGCTTGCTGCCTTCCAGCGGTGGCCCGATCTGCGTCAACAGACCGCTGCGGATCTGGAGCGCGACCTGATCGGGTGACAGCAGGGTCAGGAAATCCCCTTCCGTCAACAGGCGTCCGATAATCATCACCGATCCGCATTCGACCGGAGTGGCCGGCATCTTTCCCGTATCGAACAGCTTTTCCCATTGTTCGCGCAGCGGCGAATTGGTCGGCGCGACGATCCAGGGATATGCGGCCAACTGCGCCATCGTCGGCTTGTCCACCCCGGCCAGCGGATGCTGCCTACCCGCCGCGATCACCAGCCGGTCCTCTGACAAGGGCAGTTGATACAGGTCCGCAATCTCGAATGGTCGCAGAGCGCCGACGACCATGTCGATCACTCCATCGCGCAGCGGCTCGACCAGCTCGCGCCAGCTTCCTTCGAGCACCTTGAACGCCGCGCGCGGATCGCTCCGCGCCATCCGCGCCATCGCCGCGGGCACCAGATAGGGTCGCGCCAAAGGCAACGCGCCGAAGGCGATAAGTTCGCTCCCGCTCCCGCTATCACGTCTGATGTCGGCCAACGCCGCGACGATCTCCGCCACGGCCAGCCGCGTGCCGCGCGCCAGCCGCTTGCCAGCTGGATTGAGCCACACCGCCCGCCCCCGCCGCTCGACCAGCTTGCCGCCGATCATCTGCTCCAGGTCGCCTACCGCGCGATGCACCGCCGTCTGCGACAAGGCGCCGCCATGCGCCGCGGCCGCGAATCCCCCCGCCTCCGCCAGCGCCAGAAAAGCGCGCAGCTGCGTCATCGTCATCAACCGCTCAGGGTATTGGAATACGCCCGACAAGCCCTTGGCCGCGTATGACAGATGGTCGAGCGCTGCGCGCGCCCGCTCTATCACGATTTCGCCCATCGCCGTCGGCACCATGCCACCCGACCGCCGCTCGAAAAATGTATAGCCAAACTGCCGCTCCAGCTTGGCCAGTCCCTGTGTCAGCGCAGGTTGCGACAGGCTGACTACATCGGCCGCAGCCGTGATGCTGCCATGCTCGCGGATCGCCAGCAGCGCGCGCAGATGGCGCAGATTGAGGTCGAACGGATCCGTCGCCATCCCGCTTGCCCTTGCTATCCTCCATCCGCGCGCCATGTCCATGGGACCGCGTCATTCCTAAAGGACAACTTCCCTAAAGGACAGCCTCCGCCGCCACGGATGCATAAAAATTCAATGGACCGACCATTATCTCAATGGTAGGACCATTGTCGAGAGACACATGCAGCGTCTCAGGGATTCGAATAAGAAGGAGGCACCCCGTGGACTTTGAACTGCCCGACGACATCAAGGAATTTTGCGATGTCACCCGCGCCATCGTGCGCGACCTTTTGCCATATGAAGCAGAATTTCAGGCGACCGGCAAAGTCCCGCCGATCGTGCGGCAGACGCTGGTCGACAACGGCTATTTCGGCCTGTCCCTGCCAGAGGAATATGGCGGCCTGGGTCTCGGCGCGCTCGCGCAGGCGGCAGTACAGATCGAACTTGCCCGCCTTCCTCCCCAATTCTGGACAGAACTGCGTCCGCTGATGGGTCCAGCCGCGCGCAACATCGTCTATCATGCGTCGGAAGCACAGAAGCAGTTGCTGATCCCCGGCATGGTATCGGGCGAAATCGGCATCGCTTTCGCCCTCACTGAACCCAACAGCGGATCCGATCCGGGTTCGATGCGCACCACCGCAACCCGCAATGCCGACGGCTGGGTCATCAACGGTTCCAAGACCTATATTTCCAACGGCAAGAACGCCAAATATGTTATCGTCTATGCCTATACGGACAAGACGGCAGGGCCGCGCGGGGGCATCTCAGCTTTCCTGATGCCCGCCGATACGCCCGGATTTGCCGTCACCGGCACCATCGAACTGATGGGCACCGCGACGCCCGGCGTCTATGAATTGACGTTTGACGAGTGTCAGTTGCCCGCCGACGCGCTTTTGGGCGAAGAAGGACGCGGCTTCCATTACGCGCTCGAAGGGTTGAACGAGGGTCGCATGAATGTCGGCGCGACAGCGGTCGGCATGGGCGAATATGCGCTGGAACTGGCGATCGAGGAATCGAAGCAGCGTCCCGCCTTCGGCGGCGTGATCTCCGATTTCCAGGCGATCCGCCACTATATCGCTACCATGGGGACCGACATGCGCGCCGCTCGCCTGATCCTGCTCGACGCCTGCTGGCGCTACGACCAGGGCGAGAAAAAGCGCGAACTCGCCTCCATGGCCAAACTGTTTGCCACCGAAGCGGGCAGCCGTACCGTCGACACAGCGGTCCAGATCTTCGGCGGCTCCGGCTATTGCCGAGGCTTCGCGATCGAACGGCTCTATCGCGACATTCGCATCACGCGGATCTATGAAGGGTCGTCGGAAATCCAGAAGAACACGATCGCGCGGGAGTTGTTGCGGTAATATAGTGTGGGCGGGAGAGGTGATGACTGCTTCCCGCCCCACATCTGGTTAAGCGCCAGAATTCAACATTACGTCAGCTTTTACCCCCGACTTGATCCGAGATGACGCTTTTTTCGCGAAGATAAGGCGGGATACCGGATCAAGCCCTGCATGACGACAGGAAAATGGCAATGATCGCCATCTCCTCCTGTCCTATACCCCCGCCCAGATGGCATAGTCACCCTTGGCTCTTTTCCGCTGTCCGTCCCCATGCTCTCCGTCCGCACAGGCGTGCCCGAAAGTTTCGCAAAAATCTCCTGTTGCGAAATCAGCGCCACCAAGAGCCGGGACTAAACAGCTAGAGCCTGCAACGGTGTGAACTTCCCACTATTCACAAGGGCGCGGTTCAGCCCAGATCGCCGCGCGCCCGCAGCGCCGCGACCGCCTCCGCGCTGACGCCCAGTTTGGCCAGCACGTCTGCGCCATGCTCGCCTAGCCGCGCGACATGGTCCCGCGCCTCGACCCGCGATCCACTCATGCGGAAGGGCGGGTTGGGCACCTTGAACACGCCTGCGCCGTCATGCACTTGCGCAAAAGCGCCCCGCGCCGTCAGTTGCGGGTCGTCGAGCAGTTCGTCAATCTCCCGATAGCGGGCGCATGGCACACCATGACGAGCCAGGATCGCCTCGGCCTCCTCCGCACTGCGCCCCATGGTCCACTCTTCGGTCAGCGCCAGCAGCGTCGCCCAATTGGCGTTGCGATCCGCATTGGTCAGGAAGCGCGGGTCGTCGCGCCATTCGGGGTGGCCGACCGCGTCGGTCAATTGTTCGAAGTTGCGCGGACTGGTCGGCGCGACCATGATGAAGCCGTCGCTGGTCTTGAGCGGTGTATAAAGCGGCCGCCGCGCATCGCCCGGAAACTGCGCCTCCTGCGTTTCGAATACCAGCATGCCCACCATCGCTTCCAGCATCGACAGGTCGATATGCTGCCCCTGCCCCGTCCCCTCCCGCTGATAGAGCGCCGCCTGAATCGCGCCGAACGCATGGGTGCCGCCCAGCACGTCGGCGATGAAGATGCCGCTGGTCGCGGGCCGATCCGCACCATCCTGATAGCGCAGGTTGACCATGTCGAAACCGCTGGCGGCATGGATCACCGGCGCATAGGCCGGGTGCAGCGCCTTTGGCCCGGTCTGGCCATAACCGGAAATGGAGCAATAGATGAGCCGCGGGTTGATCGCCGCCAGCGCCGCGAAATCCAGGCCGAAGCGTGCCATGACGCCGGGCCGGAAATTCTCGACCAGCACGTCGCAGGTGGCGACCAATTGCTTGATGAGCAGCAGGATTTCGGGCGATTTGAGATTGCAGGCGATCGACTGCTTGCCTGCGTTGAGCGTCCCGAAATAGGCGCTGTACCCGTCGCGCTTGGGTGGCCGCGCACGGACCTGATCGCCCTCCAGCGATTCCACCTTGATGACTTCCGCGCCAAGGTCCGCGAGCATGCGGGTGGCAAAGGGTCCGGCCATGACGCTGGTAAAATCCAGCACCCGCACGCCATCCAGCGCGCCGCCCATCGTTGTAGTGGAATTTTCCGCCATATCCTCAACCCACCCTATCGGACCAAATATTCAATGGTCCTACCTATTGCACGATGGGGACGGCGCGGTCAATCAGCCGCTGGCGGCGGCCTTGCTATTCTTGCGGACATGGCGATGCACCCGCTCCAGATGCTTGCGCATTTCCGCGACGGCGGCCTCCTCATCCCTTGCCCGCAAATGCCGAACCAGCTTGAACCGGCTCTCGATCAGCGATTGCTGCAACGTTTCATAATCGGGTCCGCGAACAAATTCATGCAGGATCGCCGACAGCGAGTCCACGAATATGCCGAAGATGCGGTTCTTGGTCGCCCGCGCCAGCACGGCATAATATTCCACGGCGCAGGCATAGCGCGCCTCGACGCTGGTTTCCTGCCTGGTCCGCTCGGCAATCGCCTCCAGTTCGGTAAGGTCGGTTTCCGTGGCGCGCGCACACGCCAGACGAACGATGATGTTCTGCAACGCCAACCTTGCCTCGGTCAGTTCGCCCAGCGAAATGTCGCCCAGATGGACATAATCCTGCATCGCCTGCACGATCCGGTCCGGCTCCGCGGTCTGCACGAACGCTCCGCCCTTCGCCCCCTTCACATTGCGAATGATCCCCGCGACCTCCAGACTGCGCAACGCCTCGCGCAGCGCGCTGCGGCTGACCTGAAATTCCACTGCCAGTTCGCGTTCAGCCGGCAGCTTGTCCCCCGCCTTGAGCGTGCCCGCCGCCAACTGCTCGCGAATCTGCTCGCATATCACCTCGAAAGCGCGGCGCGTCTTGATGGGGGCGAAATTGGATTTGGTCGATGGGGACGATGCCATGAAACGCGCTCCGAATGGGACGATCAAACTATAGCCCCAGCCGCAAAAGGCGCAATGGCAGGACCGAAGGCTATTGACAGAACGACATCATGGATTATTGGTCGGACCATTGAGGTAGCGGAGCAAGCCATGAAGATCCTTGTGCCTGTTAAGCGGGTGATTGATTACAATGTGAAGCCGCGCGTTAAGGCGGACGGGACGGGAGTTGATCTTGCAAATGTGAAGATGAGCATGAACCCGTTTGACGAGATTGCGATCGAGGAAGCGATCCGTCTGAAGGAAAAGGGCGTTGCGACCGAGGTGGTCGCGGTGTCTATCGGCGTGGCCAAGGCGCAGGAGACGCTGCGGACTTCGCTGGCGATGGGTGCCGACCGGGCGATTTTGATCCAGACCGACGAGGATGTCGAGCCGCTGGGCGTGGCCAAATTGCTGGCCAAAGTGCAGGAAGAGGAAGGCGCTGGCCTGATCATCCTGGGCAAGCAAGCGATTGATGATGACAGCAACCAGACGGGTCAGATGCTGGCGGCACTGCTGGGCCTGCCGCAGGGCACGTTCGCATCGAAGGTCGAGGTTGCCGATGGCAGCGTTTCGGTAACCCGCGAAGTCGATGGCGGGCTGGAGACGGTGAAGCTGTCGCTGCCCGCGATCATCACCGCCGACCTGCGTTTGAACGAGCCGCGCTATGCCTCGCTGCCCAACATCATGAAGGCCAAGTCCAAGCCCTTGGCCCAGAAAATCCCCGCCGATTATGGGGTGGACATCAGAGCCCGGCTGGAAACGCTCAGGGTCGTCGAACCATTCAGCCGGATGGCGGGCGTGAAGGTCGCCGATGTCGACGAACTGGTCGCCAAGCTCAAGGCCATGGGAGTAACCGCATGAAAACGCTGGTATGGGTTGAACATGAAGGTGGCGCGGTCAAGGACGCAACGCTCTCAGCCGTCACCGCTGCATCGCAACTGGGCGAAGTGCATCTGCTGGTCGCTGGTGAAGGCGTCGGCGGCGTGGCCGATGCCGCCACGCGGATTGCGGGCGTGGGCAAGGTGCATGTCGCCGACGATGCGGCCTTTGGCCATGCGCTGGCGGAGAATATCGCACCGCTGATCGTGGAATTGATGGGGCATCATGACGCCTTCGTCGCGCCGGCCACGAGCAACGGCAAGAATATTGCGCCGCGCGTCGCCGCACTGCTGGACGTAATGCAGTTGTCGGAGATATTGTCGGTCGAGAGCGACGGTACGTTCACGCGGCCCATCTATGCGGGCAATGCAATTGCGACGGTCCGCAGCAAGGACGCCAGGAAGGTCGTCACCGTACGCGGCACCGCGTTCGAGAAAGCGGCGCGGGACGGCGGTTCGGGCGTGGTCGAAGCGGTGGCGTCGACCGGGGACAAGGGCTTGAGCAGTTTCGTCGGCGCGGAGATCGCCAAGCTGGAGCGTCCCGAACTGACCAGTGCGAAGATCATCGTGTCGGGCGGCCGAGCATTGAAGGACCGGCCGACGTTCGAGGAAGTCATCTTCCCGCTGGCCGGCAAGCTGGGCGCTGCGGTCGGTGCGAGCCGGGCGGCGGTGGACGCAGGCTATGTGCCCAACGATTATCAGGTCGGGCAGACCGGCAAGATCGTGGCCCCCGAAGTCTATGTTGCGGTCGGCATTTCCGGCGCCATCCAGCATCTTGCCGGAATGAAAGACAGCAAGACCATTATTGCCATCAACAAGGATGAGGACGCACCGATTTTCCAGGTGGCCGACATCGGGCTGGTCGGCGATCTGTTCAAGATCGTGCCGGAGCTTACGGACAAGCTTTGATATTAGGTAAGGCAATCTTCAAGCTAAAGGGAATCCATGCCCTATGACATTGTCAATCGGCCGGTCTGTCTGCGGCGATCCGACTGAATCAGCTTGCTGGTAAAACGGGTCAGGAATGTGCCGTATGTGTCGTGGATAAGGCTCCGAAATCGCGGCGCATATCCTGATGGACTTCAGTTGCAAGCATAGTACGCTCAGGCGACCGGCACAAAACCGTTGCAAGTCCACCTAACCATTCGGATGGACATGTGAGCTGCTGCCGGTTTGATGGACACCGAGATAGGCTCATTCAGGCTACCCCAGCGTTTCGTTCGAAGTCGATGGGGCTGATGTACCCCAGGGTCGAGTGACGCCGGGTCGGGTTGTAGAAGCATTCGACGTTGTCGAACACGTCTGCCTTGGCCTGGGCCCTCGTTCGGTAGACCTTCTTTCCGATCCGCTCGGTTTTGAGCGAGGAGAAGAAGCTTTCCATGGCGGCATTATCCCAGACGTTGCCGGACCGGCTCATCGAGCAGGTGACGCCATTGTCGGCCATCAGCCGCTGGAACTGTTCGCTGGTATACTGGCTGCCCTGGTCTGAGTGATGCAGCAAGGCGTCCGGCTTACCGCGCCGCCAGATCGCCATGATCAGCGCGTCGGTGACGAGCTGGGCGGTCATGGTGTCGCTCATCGACCAGCCCACCATCCTACGGGAGAACAGGTCGATCACGGCCGCAACGTAGAGCCAACCTTCAGCCGTCCAGAGTGGAGTAGGAAGCGCATAAGCGCTTCCCCTCCCCGAACCGTACGTGCACCTTTAAGCGCATACGGCTCTCTATTCAACCTTGGCCCAAGGCCATGGCGACATCATGATAGCGGGAGGTGACGGTGTTTCGGAGCTCGTCCCGATAGATGTAGGGATTTCGCTCCGGATTCCGCCACCGGAACTGCATCTTCTGGCTTGTGACCAGTCGTCGCAGCGCCTTGCCGACGGCATTGCCCTGATTGCTTCGACCGTAGACCAGCCACGTCTTCGATTGGCCGGTTTCCGGCATGCGGTACCATTTACGCATCAAAGGCTTGATACGGGACCGGTACTTCTGCGCCAACCAGTGCGCCATTTTCCAGAACACGACGGTGTCGATGCGCCGGAATGTGCGCGCCGTGAAGTCGGTGAACCTGTAGAACGCAGCCCATCCCGCCAGCTGGCGGTTCAGGCCGTCGATCATGTCCACCGCGGCAACCTCATGATTGCCGGAGAGTGCCTCGACCAATCGGCGAGCGAAGGTCTTGGCCTTCTCCTTGGGTATCGTCGAGACCACGGACATGCGTCCGCTCGATCCCCGCCTGCGGATAATCCGATGCCCGAGGAACACGAACCCGTCGTCGACGTGGGTGATATGGCTCTTGTCCATATTCAACGTCAGCTTCAGGTCGTCTTCCAGAAAGGCCCGGCATTCCTCGCGGATGGCCTCGGCATGTGCCTTGGTGCCCTTGACGATGACAACGAAGTCATCGGCGTAACGGCAGTAGGCGACAGCACGTTTCCATTGCCGGTTCTCGCGAACCGTGATGGGGCGCCCCTGCTGGATGCCGAAGTTCCATGCCCAGCGATCCTTTCGCGCCTTGTCGTTCAGGTATTTCGCTTCCAGCCACGCATCAAACTCATGGAGCATGATGTTGGACAGGAGCGGCGACAGCACGCCGCCTTGCGGTACACGTTCGCTTGAGGCGACGAACAGGCCACGGTCGACGTGGCCCGCCTTCAGGAATCGCCAGAGCAGATCAACAAACCGATCATCCCGGATTCGCCGCCGAACGCAACGAAGCAGAAGCCGGTGGTGGACCGTATCGAAGTAGCTCGCCAGATCACCTTCGATGATCCAGCGGCCCCGCGCTCCGGCACCACTATCCTGCAACTGTATCTTCACGGTCCGGACAGCGTGATGCACGCTGCGTTCCGGCCTGAAGCCGTAGGAGAGGCGATGGAAGTCGCTTTCCCAGATCGGCTCCATGGCCATCAGCATCGCGCGCTGGACGATGCGGTCTTTCAGGGTCGGGATACCAAGTGGTCGTTTCTTGCCATTGGCTTTCGGGATATAGATTCGCCTGACCGGCTGCGGGTGATAACTCCCCGTCAGCAAGTCCGTTCGCAGACTGGCCAGCTGTTCTGCCAGTACGGCCTGCATCCGTCGCTTGTCCATTCCGTCGATGCCCGGCGTATTGGCGCCACTCGACGCCAGCACGATCCGAGCCGCCTCGGCAAGCCACGCCCGATCGGCAATGAGCCGGAGAAGGCGATCGAACTTGCGGTTCTGGTCGCTCTCGGCCCACGTCGCGAGCTTGTGCTGCATTTCGCTGATTATCAAAGGTCTTCACCTCGTTTGGTCAGGTAGTTTGCACTTCAAGCTGATTGAATTGTCCCCCTTCGCCATGTGACAGGCTTTCCCTGTCGCGGACTACTACGGGGACTCCGCCAGCATGGTGGACATCGGGGCCAACTCCCTTGGCATTCCATCATGCCTTCCCTCGTTCATATGCTGGACTTTCGCGCGCTGGGGAGGCTGCCGGTCGCAGTCCTTGACCTTGCGTCCCGCAAGTCGATGCCGATGCCATGGCCTGGCTGCATTCTCTCTATGGCTCCATGGGGACGGGCTACATTTCCGGCCACATTCGGATGCCGCCGACATACGTCTCCGGCGCCATCATCAGCATTCCGCCTGTTAAGCCGTGTAGGCGAAGGCGACATTTCAGCCCTCGGATGCGGATTAACCGGTTCGTGTTCCTCAACCTTCCAGCGCTACAGCCTCGGGGACCATCTTGGCGTAACGGCTTCGCCTCAATCCCCTTTACCTGCGGGCTACGTCACCCTGCCAGTTGACGGCAGGTCACCGCCGCTTGGGCTCATAGCAGAACGCATCTATGACGCCTTGCGCGCCATGATCCTGTCCCGCGCATTCATGCCGGGTGACAGGCTCGATCCCGCAGTCATCGG
Organism: Novosphingobium sp. B1; assembly: GCF_900176395.1. GTDB lineage: Bacteria > Pseudomonadota > Alphaproteobacteria > Sphingomonadales > Sphingomonadaceae > Novosphingobium. The sequence continues at coordinate 37,554 of NZ_FWXL01000013.1, forward strand.
CCAACAGCTCTGTGCAAGCGTCACGCCTGTGCGCGAGGCTCTGCATGTGCTGTGCGGCGAGCAGCTTGTCGTGACCCATCGCGCCGGCGGCTTCTTTCTTCCGACGCTGGACGAGCCAAGGCTCAAGGACATGTACACATTCAGTAACGAAGTGCTGGGCCTTGCGCTCCGCCTCTGGCGGCCATGGACGATCGTGGACTGGGACCGGATTGCCGAGCGTCGGACAGCTTATGCCGAACGCGTCGCTGAAGCATTCGAGGGAGTGGCACGCGCTTCGGTCAACTCGGAGCATGGTCGGGTCATGGCCCTCCTCAACGCACGCCTCCATGCCGTTCGCATGATTGAATCGGCCGTGCTGGAAGGCTCCATCGCTGAAGTGCGCGACATCGAATGCGCGCTGGACAGTGGCGACAAGGATCAGCTGCGACGGTTGCTTGGTGCCTACCACCGTCGGCGCATTCGCAGCTCTGCCGAGATCCTGCACGCCCTGCACCGCCCGGCGAGTCCATCCGCGCCAACAATCGGCATATAGAATTCGTATAAATTTCAGATCCAACGGCGCCTTCCATAGTCTGATCCTGCCGCAATCACGCGGCGAGGTGAAAAGGAGAAGACCGATGGAACGCACGTTCGATCTCGTCGAGGACGTCGAAGACCTGGGCACCGCCAGCATCGAAACGCTCGGCCCTCCGGGAGACCGGATCGAGTTCGGTGTGCTCGCGCAGCTGCCGGGCCTTGATCGCGACTGATCCACTGGCAGGTGCGCAAGGCCTTACTGGCCCGGCGCACCTGCCTTGTGCTTGTGCGAGGCGGACATGACAGCGCCTGGGTCCTATCTTTCCTCATGCCGGATCGCAGCCGGGGTCGGTGTTGCGCGGATCGGCGACAAGGCAGTCGTGCTCGATGTCCGGCATGATCGCTACACGATGTGGAGCGGGTCTTGCGCATCAGCGTTGCTGGACCTGCGCTGTGGCAAGCCGTGTCCATTGTCTCCGGACGACTGCCGCACACTCGAAAGAAACGGCCTGCTGACGAAGGGAGAACGGGACGCAGGACCCTGGCTCACGGCAACAGATATCCGGACGCCGACTGCCAGCGCAGTGGAAGGTCCCGAAGCCGGTCGGTTGCGGCCGCTGCATTTGGTAGCGAGCGTCTGGAGCTGCATCCGCGCCAGAATGGATTTGCGCGCGGCACCGCTCCACCAGGTCCTGATCGACATGCCTGCTGCGTCTCGTGGGCGTACGACACGTGACCTTGTGACCCACGCCCGTGCATTCGACCGGGCGCGACGCTGGGCGCCGGTTCGGCCAAGATGCCTCCCCGACGCGCTGGCCTATGTGCGCATGGCAAGGCGCGAGGGCTTTGCAGTCGATCTTGTCTTCGGGGTAAAACTCCATCCCTTCGAAGCCCATTGCTGGGTGCAATCGGGCAGCCTCGTCCTGACCGATCCGCTGGACAAGGTGCGCCGCTTCGAAGGGATACTGGCACTGTGACCGAAGGCTATCTCATCGCATGCGCCCTCGATGGGCAGCCGGATGAGCGACCGGATTCGCGATCGGCCGAAAATCGAGTTCACCGGCTGCCCGGTCCATGGCGCGCACGAAGGTTCGAAGAGCTGACCATTCATGTCTCGCCATCGACCGAACTGCGGCAAATCGGCAGGACTGTGATCATCGGACAGATCTTCGGCGATCTTGCGGTGTTGCAGCGCGCTGATCTTCATCCCGACCTGCTCGTGGCGCATTGCTGGGGCAACTACCTTGCTCTGCACATGTCCAAGAGCGGGCGTCCATCGTGGTTGCTGCGAGCGCCGCTTGGCCATCTCCCAGTCTACACGGCTGCTGTGGCCGGGAAACTGTGGATCTCCTCGCATGTCCCGGAGCTTGCGGCTGCACGCGCTGCAAGGCCCCAGATCGACTGGTCTTTTGTCGCGAACCATCTTGCTTTCCTGCACCTCAAGACCGCGCAGACCGGCCTTATCGGCATCGAAGAACTTCTGGGCGGGCAATGGCTTGATTTTGCCGTGGAGCCGGCGCGGCGTACAATGGCCTGGTCCCCGGGCATGTTCGTGCGGACAGATATCGAGATCGCGGACTTCGCTGACGCCAGCAGGCGCCTTGCCGAGATCATAGACGAGGCTGTCCGGTGCCTGGCAGGCGATGGCGCGGTCCTGCTCGAACTCTCGGGTGGGCTTGATTCCTCGATCATCGCAGCAGCCCTGGCAAGGTGTGAGGGCCAGGGACAAGCGGTCAGCCTTTCGACGGGCTCGGCAGAGAGCGATGAGCGCATCTATGCGCAGGCCGCCGCCGATGCTGCAGGCATCGCACTCACATTGCGCGAAGTCGGAAAATCCAACCTGGTTGGCCCGGCCCGCAGCCGCGAAGCCCGTCCGGGCCTGCCAGCGATCCTCGGCGCTGCCGATGCAGTGCTGTCAGAGGAAGGCACGGCGCAAGCGATCACGGCATTCGTCAGCGGTGCGGGCGGTGATTGCGTTTTCGCAACGCCCGACGCTGCCGGGGCCGCAGCGGATGCCGCCAACAGGTCGGGTTGGGCGGCCAGGACCACCTGGCGCACCATCGAGGCGCTGGCCCGCTATCACAACGCCAGTGTCTGGTCGGTCGCTGGCAGGGCCTGGCAGCTGGCACGAGGCGCAAGCGATCCGGGCAGTTGGCCGCGCGCACGCGGATATCTCGCCGATACCGTGCCCCTCCCCGATGCACCGCCACACCCCTGGCTCGCGGAAACCTGCAGCATGTTGCCCGGAAAGCGGGACCATGTTCATGCCATCCTCGCCAGCCTCGCCCACGTCGACGGTTATCCTCGCCACACCATAGCCCCGACACGGTTTCCGCTGCTCAGCCAGCCCGTCGTCGAGACTGCCTTGCGCATACCAAGCTGGCTCTGGGTCGAGGGCGGGCAGGACCGGGCCGTAGCCCGTGCTGCGTTTGCAAACCGTCTGCCAGACCTGATCCGCAATCGACGCAGCAAAGGAGCACTCGATGGCTATGCCCTGGCTGCGATAGAGCAGCAGGCGGAAGCGCTTATGCCGTTTCTGCTCGATGGCCATCTCGCGCACCAGGGCCTGCTCGATCTGGCCAGAGTGGAGAGCGCGCTACGGGAGAAGGCAAGGCGCGCCGATCCTCGGGCACATCTTCTTCTGCCGCTGATCGACACCGAGGGCTGGCTTCGCGCATGGCTTGGCGACCCTTGAGTTGCTGACCGGCGCAATCGTTCAGCAATGGCGATGGCGGACCGATGAGCGTTCAGGGCTTCATATCCCGCCAGCGTTGCCAGGATGCCGGATCAGCAGGCTTGCTGCCCGCGTCTCCCAGCAGCCAGAACCTGAACCAGTCGAAGTTGCGCAAGTTGGCCGCCAGCTGGTGACGCGGTTGCCACTTGAGGTGCATTTCACCGGGAAAAGCCCAGAGTTCGACTGGTTTCCCGGCGTGCTGCAGCCGCGCAAGGAGCTCGACGTTGGCGCGATACTCCTGTTCGGGCAATTGCATCAGCAAGGGCACCGAGATGCGGTCGGCATTAAAGGAAGGGGATACGCGCCTCCACCCGGCCTGATCCGTATCGGGATCACCCAGGCCCCAGGCCGACTTGAGCATGGCGGGCACGTCGCGCCCCGCGACGGCATTGAACCAGTAGTAGGTTGGCGTCACCATGACGTTGGCTACGGCTGCGACCTTCAGCAACTTTGTGTGCATGGCGAGCCAGGCTGTGACTTCGCCGCCGAAGCTTACCCCGCCCATGCCGACGCGCGAGGCATCGATCCTGCCCTGCCCGGACAGTTCTCCGATGATCGCCGCGATGGCGCTGGCAGCGACCCTGTAGGCTTCGACGTTGTCCCCGCCGCCCGCCAGGCCGGGATCACGATTGATGCACAAGGCCGCGATCCCCGACGCCGCGAGATCGCGTAAGGGATACTCGTCCCCCGTCCCGCCGCGCAGATACCCCTCGCAGGAATAGTAGGTAATGAACAGCGGCACTGGTCCGGCATGGCCCGGCGGTAGAGCCAGATAGCCCGAGAACGTTCGCCCTGCGCCGTCTTGCCAGACCTGCCGGTCGAAGCGGATGACGGGGTTCTCGAGCGGCGCATTGGGCGCCCTGAGGACCTGCTCTCGGCGTGATGCCAGATCAATCGCCACCACGCGTGGTGGCGCGTTGGCCGAAGACGCTACACAGATGAGCCTCCGGGTCGAAGCTGCGCAGGCCTTGCCGTTGTCTCCGCCATTGCGTTCGCCCGAACTCTGGAACACCTCCTCGACCTGCCCACTGGCCGGGTCCCATCTTGCCAGTGTGCTGCCACCGTCGCGATTGCGGGTTTCGAAAATCAGGGCATTGTCCGTGCCAGCCCAGACGATTGAGCGCGCCCGGGCGGCTTTGCATTGCACGGCTTTGCAGCGCGCCAGTTCCTGCCCCTCGGCATTGATCACGGCCAAACGCCACGACAGGCCTTTGGACAGGATAACCGCAATGCCTCTGGCATCGCCCGAGGGCTGGCGCAGGGCGACGTACCAGTCCTGCAATCGTTCGAGCGAGCGCGGGCGGGAGGCGTAATTGCGAGCTTCTTCGGCTGTTGCATCGCGGATTGTCGCGAGGTCTTGTCCAAGCACCTTGAGCCTGGGCTTGCCCGCGGCGATGACGCCGCCTTGCTCGAACCAGGCACCCTGGAGACGTCCGCTGGCCCAGCGGCCATCGATGCGATCGCCACGATACAGCGGCCGTTGCGGGTCGACCGACGCATCGATCCGCGTTCCGCTATCGTACTCGGCCTGCTCGGCTGCCTCGATCGCGGCGCGCTCCGGGCCAAACCCGAGCAACCATGCGTTGCCACCTGCAAGCGAGATCATGTCCCTGACATTGCCAGCCTCGCTGGTAACTTGCGCAGCGCCTGAACCATCGGTCGCTGCCCTCCAGACCTGGACTTGCCCGCCTGCGATCTTGCGGAACAGCACGGTTCTGCCATCGCGCGTCCACTGCGCGCTTGAAGCCAGGGGAAAGCCGTTGAGCCATTCGATTTCGCCAGCATCGGCGATGCGTCTGGCAGGCACTGAACCGTCAGACGGCGCCACCAGCCATGCGACTTCATAGTCATTGCGGTCGACCGAGGCGCGGTACTCGCGCCAGAGGGCAAGCGTGCCATCCGGCGAAATGGACGGGCTGTCGATCCGCGTGATTTCTATGGCGGGCCGGATCCCGGCCCCGTCCGCAGCCTGCGCTGCGAACGGGACCAGGGCGGCCAGGGCAAGCGACAGCGGGGCTGGATGCCATCGCTTCACCATGACTTGGTCACCTGAACTGCGACAAACCGTCCGACCGCGCTTGCCTGCTCGGGATCGAAGCCTGCTGCGCTGAACGGGGTGCGATTGTTTACGTAAGGCGGGTCGCGATCGAACAGGTTGGTGATGCTCAAGGCGAAGCGCGTGCCCGCCATGGCCCCGGCTTCCTCTCCGAACCGTTTGGAAAGCGTAAGGTCGACAGTCGTCCAGCTTGCAACTGACTCGACCGGTGCCACTGCAGTATTGCGATAGCCCGCCATGTGATTGACGAAGGCTGTGGCCCCGAAACCGTCCTGTTCGAACCCGGCGCGCCCGCGCAAACGATAGCGCACCGGGTTGCCGATCGTCCCCAGGGCTTGCGTGCGCGGAGCAGCCGACGTCAACTGCTGCGTCTGGTGAAACAGCCAGCTCCCCGATGCACCAAGTGAAAGCGCACCTCTGGCCGTCTCGTGGCGATAATTGAGATCAAAATCGATCCCGTCGAGATGGTTGCGTGCGAGGTTGGCGTTGCGCGCATCGATCACGTAGCGGATCGAGCCTGCAGCAATGCCGAAGGGATTGCTGAAATCGGGGCTCGCATAGAAGCTTGCCACTTGCGCTGGCGACGGATTGACCGTGATCAGCGGCTCGTAACGCGACCGCTGGGCCAGGAATGTGAAAGCATCGACCGCGGGATTGAAGATGCGATCCTTGTAAGAAATGTCGAAGTACGTGGCGCTCATCGAAAGCCACGGGATCGCAGGCGGTTTGAAGTCAAAACCTGCCGTCCAGGTCCGCGCGCGTTCCGGTCCGATCCCCGGATCATTGCCGAACAAGGCAATGACATTGCTGCTGCCGGAGGGCGAACCGGGGTCTGTAACGGGTATCGGCACGACCTGGCTGAGCCCCGGGCCCTGGCGCACGTCGAAGAAGTCGGGTGCACGAAACGAGGTGCCATATGACCCTCGCAGCGCAAGTCCCTGCACCGGCTCCCACGTCAGTCCGGCCTTGGGATTGGTCGTCGTCCCGAAATCCGAGTAGCGCTCGATGCGTCCTGCCACCGACAGGTCGAACCGATGCACGCCTGCAATGCCCTGCCCAGGACCGACCAGCGGTGCACGAAGTTCGGCAAATCCCGCAATCACGTTGCGCGCCAATGGGTATCCATTGTCGCCACTCGCGACAGGTACGAGCGTTGTCTCATCCGCGAGGCTGCGCGAGCCGTAGCCCTCCTCGCGATACTCTCCCCCGAATGCCAGCGTCAGCGCTCCCCCTGGAAGCGTCAGGAGCGGCCCGTCGAACTTGAGACCGGCGGTCGTCTGGCGCGCTCGCGCACTTGTCCGCGATGATCCGCGCACATAGTCGATCGTGGCTGCGCTGGTGTAAGAGCCGTCACCGAACAGATTGAAGGCCTTGGCCGGATCGGGATCTGCGAGAGCCTGCGCGAGCCGGGCGCGATTGACGAGATTGTCCCGCAGCAGCTCTTCATGCTGGACGCCATGATTGCCGTAAGCCTCGGCCCGCCATGCCCCGAAGCGTGCTTCCAGCGCACCCGCAACCGTCCAGTTGGTGACATGCGAACGATTGACCGTGGCCCCGAGGTCGTCCCGGAAATCATAACCGACGCTTATGGGCTGCCCCGTTCCGATTGGATCGACATAGAACGGGTTGCTCACGGGCACGGTAACCTGCGATCCGAAGACGATGTAACGCTGGTCCGAGCGGCGGTCGGCCGCAAAGCCCTGAAGCCGCATCGTCAGCCACGACGACAGGTCCTGTTCTAGCGCGATAAGCCCTGCGTGACGTCGTGTGCGTGGCAGGATGTCGGTCAGGCGCCGACCGTCGCCAAGATTGCGCACTCCGGCAAGCAGATCGCCTGGCGCAAGTGCCCTGCCATCCTGTCCGGCCGGTATGCCGAAGATAGCGCCGTTGGCTGCAGTTATCGTGCCGGGGTTGGCGAAGGCCTGACGATAGTCAGGGCCCCCAAAGCGGGTAAGGTCCTCTGTTGCGTAATCACGGTCCTGGGCCCCGAGGCGGTCGCGCCGGTAGAACTCGTAAGCCGCCATCAGGATGCCGCTGTTCCAGCGCAGACCTGCCAGCTGACTTGCCTGGACCTCGCTGAAGCCGTCAGCCATGCCCACCCGAAACGATGTCTCGGCACCTTCATATCCGCGCCGCAAGCGTACGTTGACCACGCCTGCAACAGCATCGGAGCCGTAGATGGCTGACGCACCATCTGCGAGGACTTCGATGCGTTCGATGGCACTGGCCGGTATCAGTGAAATGTCGACGATGGAGCTCGCGGCTCCCAGCGCCAGCCGATTGCCATCGACGAGCGTCAGGGTCGAGGTCGTGCCAAGGCCGCGCAGGTTGATGCTGGCACCCGAACCGATATTGGCATTGGCATTGTTCCGCTGGGTAAAGCCGAGCGTGCCTTCATTGGGGCCTCCGCCGAAGTTTTGCGGAAGGACCGATACCAGGTCCTGCACTGTGGCCCTGCCGCTTTCCTCGATCGCCTTTCGGTCGATCGCGATCACGGCAGCGCCCGCCGGCGCCGAACCGCGAATGCGCGTGCCGGTTACCACGATATCGTCAGCCGTGCTGTCTGCGGATGCCCCGCGCATTGGCGTTGACGATCCTTCAGAGCGGATTGCGTAGCCTTGGCTCGTCGCGATGCCCTGAAGCCCTGAGCCTTCGAGGATTTTGCCCAGCGCGCCTGCGAGAGTGTAGGTCCCCTGCACTGCAGGAGCGGTTCGGCCCGCCACAAGCTTGTCGTCTGCGACGATGGTTGCACCGGCCTTGGCGGCAAGATCGTGGAGCGATCGCGCCATGGCCTGCGCCGGCAGGTCCAGCGCAAGGGTATCGGCCTCCTGCGCGCCCGCAGGTGCTGCCGCCACCAAAGGTGCCGCCAGCATTGCGATGACTATGGCATGCGTTGATGTCTTGAACGTCATGATTGCCTCCCTCGCGTCCATCTCAGGGGACGCGCATCGGTTGGGACGACGTCGCGCGAAAACACCCGCCAGAATTCTTTTCGGCGGGCATCGTCGCGGACGGCCCGCAGCCGGTCAGCCGGTCACCCCGTGGTTGTGGAGATCATGCCGAGCCGTCAGCGCGCACCGATCCACCGCCTCCTATCCTCTGTCCGGGAAGCGAATGAGGTCTCTTGCATCCAGAAGATGCCGCTGGTCGGACGGCACGCGGATCATTCATACTGTCCGCGAGGGAGGGCAGGAAGCTTCAGGCCGTGTCGATCACCAGCATGCCGGGGTGCTGCGTCACCCTGATTCCGCCCAGGGCCTCGAGAATGCTCGCAAAGCCTACCGGATCGTCGAGGCGGATGGCACCTGCCAGAGTCCTGTTGGCCAGTGCAGGACTTGCGAGGCGAAGCTGAACAGCATTGCGCGCGTTGAGCAGGCTGACCGCCTCTCCCAGGGATATGCGGTCACCGGTTGTCATTGGAGGTTGTGCAGAAGAGCTTCGCTCGGAGCGATGCTCGGTCCCGGATGGCCCGGCTTCGATCATGTGCGCCCCGCGACCAAGGGTGTGCCGAGCGCCATCGGTGTTCTGCACCTGCACTTGGCCATCTACGACCTCGACGCGCAGACCATTTGCGGCGAGCGCAATATCCACCGTGCCTGCAGCACTGTCGATCCTGGTGCCTGCACTCATGATCTGCATCGCATCCGTGCCGCGCCGGGCCACACGGATACGAACGCGACCGGCATCAATCGTAACCAGGCGGTTAGCGGGAGTGATGTTGGTTCGTGCCTTGCTTGGCCCGTTGAGTGTCAGGGAGCTTCCATCGACAAGCTGCCATGTCCGTGTTTCACCTGTGGCCGTAGTGTATGTCCTGGCCTCAACGGTGGTTCCAACGCCGATTACCGGGTGGTCCCCTGAAAACCGCATTGTCAGCAATCCCATGCCAAGCAACAGGCACGCGCCGACGGCGGCGAGCTGTGTGCTGCGTTGCAGGTGCAACGGTGCACGGGTCAGCTTGCGCTGCTGGCCAAGGGGGCTCTGATCGAGCGCCAGGCTATCGCGCCACGCGCGCTCCACTTCGGCATACGCGAGACGATGTCGCAGATCGCTGGCAAGCCAGGTCTGAAAGCCGGGCGCACGCGCTTGACCGGCGTTCTCGTTGCGCGCCAGCCACTCAGCCGCTTCATCGCGGATCTTGCCGGGAATGGGTTGCCTCGTCACCCGCGGTCAATCCTCGGCGAGATGCCGCGCCAGGGCCTTGAGCGCCCTGCTCATCTGTTTCTCCACGCCCCGCACGCTCAACCCCGTCTGTTCAGCGATCTCGGCATAGCTATAGCCATCGAGCCGACGGGCAAGGAAGATGTTTCGCGTGAGCGGCTTGAGACGGAAAAGTGCCTGTTCTAGTCGGGCAAGGCGATCGCGCGCTTCGAGTTGTGCCTGCAGATCGCATCCTGGATGAATGTCCTCGAACGGCTCGTGGCTGTAACGGTGCTGGCGCAACTCCTGCCTGATCAGGTCCTTGCGCGCGTTGTCTGCCGCAACCCGCACATAGCCGGAGAGGTTCTCGATCTGACGCTGGCGGCTTGTCATCAGGCGCACGAACACCTGCTGGACGAGATCCTCCGCTTGGGTCAATCCGGTCTTGCGAGCAAGCTTGCGCAGCAGCGAGGGGCGGGAACGGCGGAACTCAGCCTCGATCGCCGCCACGTCGTGTGGAAGCGCTTGTTCGGTGTTCTGGCCATGGCTGTCATGACCTGCCTGTGCTGCAAGAGGTTTCGTCAATCGCCAAGCCCCAGCCCGCGAGGCATTCCGGTGGTTGGCCGGATCCTGAGAACACGTCTGGAGACATGCGCCTTTGCCTTTGGCCCCGAAGGACTTGGACATGGACAAGGGCGATCCGGCCGCACGCGACGGCAGAAACGGGAAAGCTACCAGAGCAAGGTTCTCAGGCCTCGACGCAGCAAATCTTTGCTACGCCATTGAAAACTATGACAGTGCGGTTTCGATTGCAACGACAAAGCTTCTCTTGAGATGACATTGGATACGGTAGCGTTGCGCCCCCCAGCGGTGTCGCCGTTGGACGAAATCGGCTGCAAACTCTTTTGGCAGGGTTAGTGACGGAAGTGCGTGGACGATGTTGTTGACGTTGCCGCAACAACAATCGCTAATTGTCGGAGGGCCGATAGCGTGACGCCCCTTTGTCGCAGCGGTCTTGGCGCAATCTCTCTAACCGAAACCAAGGCCAGATCAGTTTGCGACTGTCCATCTGGCTCCTGCGTCTTACATTCCACGCCTAAGCCGGATAGATGCCCACAGAGCGTTCGATTGGTACACGCGGACACTAGGGTTTGGTTTGCATGGACGTAGTGCGCAAGCGCCCACTCGCGCGCCGGGAGAGTAAGGTGACACGACGGCTTAGAGCATCAGGAATTTTGCTAGAGAGTCGTCGTGGCTGGCTATTGAAGACGGACGACGATGCCATCTGGGTCCTAGATCACGAGCACGAACAGGACTTCGCAGCAAATCTTAGGGTGATCGTCGAAGGGCAGATCTTCGGTCTAGATCGCTTGCGCGTTGATTGGATCGGCCCGCAAGAAGAAGTTTCCTGACCTGCAGGCCTACGCGCTAAAAAAAACAGCGCTTTAGACAATACGCACCAAACGCCATCCAGGTCGCACATTTGTCACCGAGATGGATATGCGAGCAACTTCGAAGGATGACAAAAATCGTTAATGAGCATTTCTGACCATGCTTCGGCAATCTCTCGTCGCCTGCTCAGATACCCGGCTCGGTTATAGACACTTTCGGAGCCGGACACACCGTCCGGCACATGAGCAAGCATGAGATCGATGACATGTCGATCGGCAGGCGTACCGTTCCTCTCTGCCCATTCGTTCATGATGGTCGAGAAGGATGCGCGCCATCCGTGCGGCACGTGGCGGCCTTGGTACCCGCAGCGATTGTAGAAGTAGCTGAGGGTGTTTTCACTCATAGGTTTTCGGGTATTCCGGTTGGTCGGAAAAACCAGTGGTCCGTCACCCGAAACAGAATGAGCTGCCTGAAGGACCGCTACCGCTGCTTTTCCGAGAGGAACGATATGGTCATATGCCATGTCCCCCTTTAGCTCGGTAACCAGCTTCATCCGTGCTGCCGGGACGCGCCAAATTGCGTCCGGGTGAACTGTCTCTGCATCGTACCAGTCAATGCCTTCAAGCTCGGACCAAGGCATGCTGCGGATCATGCCAGGTCTTTGCGCCGTGAGGGCAAGAAAGCGCGATGCGAGCTTCGTGAGCGCCGAGGCAGGCTCTACCTCTGTCTTACGGATCATATCATGAAGCTCGGCGAGAGTTAAGAGAGCAGGCCGCTTCCGCGATCGTGGCACTGGCTTCAACGCTTTGGCAACAATCGCGGCCGGGTCGCGATTGGAGGCTCCCTCCGCAATCGAGTGAACGAAAACAGCGGACATGCGCTGCCTCACGCGATGTGCAGTCTCGATTGCGCCACGCTTTTCAATTTTTCGAAGTACTGCGAGTACAAGCGGTTCATCGATCTGCGTGACGGGTACATTGCCGAGCCACGGGAACACCTCCTTTTCAAGGCTGGTGATGACATCCTTGGCATGTACTGCTGTCCAGCGCTTCTCCTGCAACCCAAACCACGTTCGGGCCATCGCCTCAAATGTGTTCGCCGCTGCTGCCGCATTTCGAAGAGCTTGCTTTTTCGCTTCCAGACCCGGGTCTCTGCCTTCTCTGAGAAGCTTTCTAGCGTCAGCTTTGCGATCTCGCGCCTGGGCTAAAGTGACCTCTGGATAAGGGCCAAATACCAATCGCCGCTCTTTGCCCGCAAAACGATACTTCAAACGCCAACTTTTGTGGCCCGATTTCGATACGAAAAGGTAGAGCCCCTCCGAATCCGCAAGCTTGTAATCACGGTCTTTAGGCTTCGCGTTGCGAACTGCCATATCGTTGAGCATGGATGCCCCCAAATCTGATTTTCGCTGCCCCCAAAATGCCCCCATTTCTCTCTGGAGGCATACGGAAGCATTAGAACAAACAGGGAACTGTATAGCTCAAAAAGCGCCGAAAATCAACATTTTCTGGGGTTTAGCGGAAGCTTGTAGACAGGTGGCTGGCGGAGAGGGTGGGATTCGAACCCACGGTACGGTTGCCCGTACACCGCATTTCGAGTGCGGCGCATTCGACCACTCTGCCACCTCTCCATGGTGCCAATTCTGGGAGGCCACAAGGGCTTGTCCCGGTCGAGGAAGCGCGCCGTTAGCGCATGGCTTCGGGCTTGCCAAGAGAAAAGCGGAAAGGTTTTTTCCACAGGCAGTGCAGGAAACACCCTTTCTTCGCGCCCCGCTTGTTTGCACCGCAGCGAAACCCTATATCCAGACGCATGGATCGAGCGAGTTTCTTTTCGCCTCAGGCTGGACGCGATGTCACAGCCCCACCCGTATCTACCGCGCGTTTCTCGATCGGTGATGTCGTGAGGCATCGCATGTTCGGATTTCGTGGCGTGATCTTCGATATCGACCCGGTCTTCGCCAACAGCGAAGAATGGTACGAATCCATCCCCGAACATGTCCGCCCTGCCCGTGACCAGCCGTTCTACCATCTTCTCGCCGAGAATGATGAAAGCAGTTACGTTGCCTACGTCAGCCAGCAGAACCTGCAGCACGATGCCGAAGCCGGGCCGGTTGACCATCCCTCGCTTGACGAGATGTTCGAGGGCTTCCGCAACGGTCGTTACCGGTTGCGACGCAGCCTTTCGCACTGATCTTCGCCAACATGGGCAGGCGGCATCTGCCGTTGCCCACGCCGCAAAGTCAGTTCTTCAGCTTCCAGCCTGACCGCAGTACGGCATAGAGCGCGGCGGCGATCGCAAGATTGAGCAATCCAAGTCCGATGGCTCCGTGCAACACGGCCTGGTTGGTATCGCCAATGTCGCTTTGCCCCAGAAATCCGAAGCGAAAGCCCGAAATCACATAGAAGATCGGATTGAGGCGGCTGACAGCCTGGAACGCGGGCGCAAGGTTGTCGATGACGTAGAAGGTTCCCGAGAGCATCGACAGGGGCGTGATCACGAAGTTCGTCACCGCTGCGTTGTGGTCGAACTTTTCTGCCCAGATCGAGGTCAGCACGCCGATCAGAGCGAGCAGAATGGAACCCATCAATCCGAACCACACCACAGCCCAAGGGTGGGCCACGGCCAGCGAGACATCGGGCCACAGCAACATGGCCCACGCAACTGCCAACCCTACCAGCACCGCCCGCGTCACGGCCGCGCCCACAAGTGCGGCCATCAGTTCACCGGTCGAGATCGGCGGCATCAGGTAGTCGACGATAGTCCCCTGGATCTTGCCACCAAGCAGGCTGAAGCTCGAATTGGCAAAGGCATTGTTGATCATGCCCATCGCGATCAGGCCTGGCGCGACGAAACTTGCAAAGTTGACGCCGAGCACGATTCGCTGTCCGTTGGCACCTCCGCCAAGGGCAAGCGTGAAAATCATCAGATACAGCAGCGTGGTGACTGCTGGTGCCCAGATCGTCTGGGTCTGCACCTTGAAGAAACGTCGGACCTCCTTCATATAGAGGGTCCACAAGCCCAGCCTGTTGAAGCCGCTGAACATCGGCTGCCCGGGCGGGGTAAAGGTTCCGGCGTTGCGGGTATTTGCCCCGTCACGGGGTCGCTGTTGATCGGCCATGGTCATCGCGGTATCGCGCGGGCACGTCGAAGGCAAGGATATGAACGGCCCTAGACCGGCCTTGAAGGACAAGATTAGGCATGAGTTGGACGGAAGACCGGATCGAGAAGCTGACCAAGATGTGGGAAGGCGGCTCTACCGCTAGCCAGATCGCCGAGGAACTTGGCGGTGTCAGCCGCAACGCGGTGATCGGCAAAGCCCATCGCCTTGGGCTCAAGGCGCGGCCCTCCCCCGTAAAGGCCAACGACAAGACCGAAACGCCGGCTCCTGCCGCTGCTGCACCACGCACCGCGAAGGTTGCCGCACCCGCGCCCGAACCGAAGGTGGCAACACCCCGCCCTGCCCCGGCCGCGCCGGCCGCAGTCGCGGCGGCGCCCGCACCCGTCCGTGCGCCTGCGCCAGCCCCTGCTGCAGATGCGGCGCAGGGTTCGGATACGCCTCCTGCAGCGCCACAGCCACGTATCGTCTCGGTTGGCCCCGGCGGCTTTCTTCGTCAGGGCCCTGGCGATCAGCAGGCACCCATTCCACCCGCACCGCCCCGCCGCCTCGTGCCGGCCCGTCCCAGCCCGGAAATCGCGGACAAGACGAGCCTGCTCGATCTCAGCGACCGTATCTGCCGCTGGCCGATGGGCCATCCGGGTGAGCCCGACTTCCATTTCTGCGGCGACAAGGTGAACCCTGGCTTTCCCTATTGCGTAGAGCACTGCGGCCGTGCCTATCAGGCGCAGTTGCCGCGCGGCCATCGCCGCCCACCGCCCCCGATGCCGTTCGGCGGTCCTCGCGTCCGTTAAGCGGCGCGACGGGATCAGGAAGAACCCGTAGTCCAGCTTTTCTGCAAACCCGCGTGGTTAACACCGCGCGGGTTTTGCCGTTCTTGACGGCATGACTCCCGATTCCTCCCCTCGCGGATCGCGTTCCCGGCTGCTGAAGTGGCTGGGTATCGCCGGCGACGACGAGCCAACGGACGACATTGCTGCAGCAGACCCGAGCCTGTTCCGTGACCCGACTGCGCGCGATATCTGGCTGCCGGCCAAGCGCAGGCTGCTTGGCAAGGTCGCGGATTTCCTGATCGACCATGATCTCGAGGTCATGCCCTGGACCATGGAGATCGCCTACGATTGCGTGAGCGGGGCCAAGCCGAAACTTGCGCAGATGATCCTGGAGCGTACCGAGGCTGGCCAGGCCATCACGATAAACTGGCTCGAAAAGGTCATGCGCGAGGAAAAGGGCGACAGTTCAGCCGAACTGCTGGCCGCCCTGATGTCGCGCCTCGAAGGCACGCTTGAAGAATTCAGCAATGCCACCACCAATGCCCGCTCGGCGACGACCGAATACGGTGCGGCGCTGCAACAGCATGTTGATGAGCTGGAACAGGTTGGTCGTGCCGGCGCGGTCATTTCCGAGCTCGCGGCTCTGGCCAAGGCCATGATGCAACGCACACGCGAGATCGAGCAAAACCTGACCCAATCGGAACGCCGGGCGATGGAACTGCAGAGCAGCCTCGAAGAAGCGCGCCGGGTGGCCGACGAGGACCACCTGACCGGCCTTCCCAATCGCCGCGCGTTCGAAACCCTGTTCGAACGGGAATATGTCTCTGCCAGGGCCGCGGGCGAACCGCTCTGCATCGCCTTTTGCGACATCGACAATTTCAAGCGCATCAACGACAGTCACGGCCATGCCGCCGGCGATCGCGTGCTCAAGGTCGTGGCCGATACGCTCAGCCAGATCTCGGATGCTCGCTGCCATGTCGCGCGGCACGGTGGCGAGGAGTTTGCCGTGCTCTTTCGCGCCCTCACGCCGCAGAAAGCATGGGACCGGCTCGATCAGGCGCGCCAGTCCATCGCCGACCGCCGCCTCGTCAACCGCGCCACCGACATGCCTTTCGGGCGGGTGACGTTCTCGGGCGGGATCGCAGACGTCTTTGCCTACGGCACACGCAGCGATGCCCTGCGCGCAGCAGACGATGCGCTTTATGCTGCCAAGCAATCCGGACGGAATTGCATCGTTGTGGCGGGAGATACTCCGCCCTCGCTCAGGGACGCAGCCTGAACCCGGGGCGGTCTAGCTGGGGCGGCAGGTCGCCTCCCAGACCCGCCCCGCTCCCGCCCCGGCTTAGCCGTACTGCGAGTTCTGGCTGCGCTGGAAGGCAAACCGGGGCACGCGGCCTTCGATCATGTTTCCCTTCAGCACGACGCGCATCTCGTCGGCGCCTTCCTCGCGCGTGCAGACCAATCGCGTACCGCCTGATGGAAGGACTTCCAGCGCACTGATCGACACGCCCGACTTCTCGCAAAGTGCGCGAACGCGGGCTTCGTTGAGCGTTGTGTTCATGGCTCGGCTCATGCTGCATACTCCGATAGGGCCACGGCAGATGCCGCAGCATGGTTGCTCAGTTGCGCCCGCACGGCAACGGATGCACATTCGAGACGCTGTAATGTCGATGGGGTCATGGCGCCTGCCGCTGCGAGATCGCGCGGGGTCGTCAAACGCCTGGTGTGGTGTTGGTGGTGATCGCGATCCATGCCCGGCTCCACTGAGTAAGCGGGAGCGCACAGGTCTCTCAGCCGATGATGCCTACCATTGGTCACCTCACCGATGGATCGGCAGTGAACCCTTTGCCATGCAATAGCAAACGCAAAGCGCGTCAATCATGCAATTGAAGCGTCATTTGCATTGGGCAGCGAACAGTCTTCGCGTTGCATACGAAAAAGGCCCCACCATGCGGTGGAGCCCCTTTCTGTCTGGCCTGCAGGCCGTTCCTCAGTCGTCGGACTTGAGGAACGCCGGCATGTGATCCGGAGCTGGACCATCTTCACGGTCACGGCGCGGACCACGATCACCGCGACCTTCGCCGCCTTCACGACGGGGGCCACGGTCGCCACGGCCACCACGGTCATTGCCGCGCGGACCACGACGGTCGCCGCGATCACCACGATCACCGCGCGGTTCACGCGGTTCGCGGGGCGGACGGGTGTCTTCCAGCTCGCCACCGGTTTCCTGGTCGACGACGCGCATCGACAGGCGAACCTTGCCGCGCTGGTCGATCTCGAGGACCTTGACGTAGACGTCCTGGCCTTCCTTGACGACATCGGTCGGCTTTTCCACGCGCTCGTTCTTCATTTCCGAGACGTGGACGAGACCGTCCTTGCCACCCATGAAGTTCACGAAGGCACCGAAGTCGACGATGTTGACGACCTTGCCCTTGTAGACCTTGCCGACTTCCGCTTCCTCGACGATGCCGAGGATCCAGTTCTTGGCGGCTTCGATCTGGGTCAGGTCCGAGGACGAGATCTTGATCAGGCCTTCGTCGTCGATGTCGACCTTCGCGCCGGTGGTGGCGACGATCTCGCGGATCACCTTGCCGCCGGTGCCGATGACGTCACGGATCTTCGACTTGTCGATCTGCAGCGTCTCGATGCGCGGAGCGTGTGCCGAAAGCTCGGTACGTGCCTCGCCCAGCGCCTTGGTCATTTCACCAAGGATGTGCGCGCGGCCTTCCGAGGCCTGACGCAGTGCAACTTCAAAGATCTCGCGCGTGATGCCCGCCACCTTGATGTCCATCTGCATCGTGGTGATGCCTTCAGACGTGCCGGCCACCTTGAAGTCCATGTCGCCGAGGTGATCCTCGTCGCCAAGGATGTCGGACAGGACGGCGAACTTGTCGCCTTCAAGGATGAGGCCCATGGCGATGCCCGAAACCGGACGCTTCACCGGAACGCCCGCGTCCATCATCGAAAGGCAGCCGCCGCAGACGGTCGCCATCGAGGACGAACCGTTCGACTCGGTGATGTCCGAGAGGATGCGGATCGTGTAAGGGAACTCTTCCTTGGTCGGCAGCACCGGGTGCAGCGCGCGCCATGCCAGCTTGCCATGGCCCACTTCGCGACGGCCCGGAGCGCCGAAGCGGCCAACTTCGCCAACCGAGTACGGCGGGAAGTTGTAGTGGAGCATGAAGTTTTCATAGCGCAGGCCTTCGAGGCCATCGATCATCTGCTCGGCGTCCTTGGTGCCGAGCGTGGTCGTGCAGATCGCCTGCGTTTCACCGCGGGTGAACAGCGACGAACCATGCGTGCGCGGCAGGAAACCGACGATCGCTTCGATCGGGCGGACCTGCGTGGTCGTGCGGCCGTCGATGCGCTGGCCATCCTTGAGGATCGCGCCACGGACGATGTCGGCTTCCACCTTCTTCATCGTCTTCATCGCGACCATCTGGGTCTGCGCGCCCTCTTCCGCGAACGCCGCCTTCGCCTTGGCGCGGGCTTCGTTCAGGGCGTTCGAGCGGGCCGACTTGTCGGTCAGCTTGTAGGCAGCGGCAACGTCCTTGCCGACCAGGTCCTTGAGCTTCTTCTTGATGTCGGCAGTGTTGTCCGACAGGTCGATGTCCCAGGGGTCCTTGGCAGCCTTCTCGGCCAGCTCGATGATCGCGCCGATGACCTTCTTGATCTCGTCATGCGCGAACAGCACGGCGCCGAGCATTTCGTCTTCGCTCAGTTCCTTGGCTTCCGATTCCACCATCATCACGGCGGTGTCGGTTGCGGCAACCACGAGGTCGAGGCGACCGTCGGCCAGAGCCACGTCCTGCTTCGGGTTGAGGACGTATTCGCCCTCGACGAAGCCGACGCGTGCAGCCGCGATCGGGCCCATGAAGGGAACGCCCGAGATGGTCAGCGCAGCCGAAGCTGCAATCATCGCGACGATATCGGGTTCGGTCTCACCGTCATAGCTCAGAACCTGGGCGATGACGTTGATTTCGTTGTAGAAACCTTCCGGGAACAGCGGACGGACCGGACGGTCGATCAGGCGGGAAACCAGCGTTTCCTTTTCCGTCGCGCCGCGTTCGCGCTTGAAGAAGCCGCCGGGAATGCGGCCGGCAGCCGAATACTTTTCCTGGTAGTGGACGGTCAGCGGGAAGAAGTCCTGGCCTTCCTTGACCGACTTTGCCGCGGTAACCGCGCAAAGGACCACAGTTTCGCCGTAAGTGGCGAGGACCGCGCCGTCAGCCTGACGGGCAATGCGGCCGGTTTCGAGGGTGAGGGTCTTTCCGCCCCACTCCAGCGATACGGTTTTGACGTCGAACATTTTACATCCTTCAGCCCGTGCGCCCTATTGCGAACGGGGTTTGCTGCCGGGGAATGCCGTCCCGGTCCGGTGTGGGGCCGTTTTGTCGCGCCCCGAAGGCGACCCACCGAATTGCGGGTGCGCCTTAAAGCAAAAGCGGCCCGCTTGGGGCCGCTCCGCTGGTTACTTGCGAAGACCGAGCTTCTGGATCAGGTCGTTGTAACGACCCACGTCCTTCTTCTTCAGGTAGTCGAGCAGCGAACGACGCTTGTTGACCATCATCAGCAGGCCGCGACGCGAGTGGTTGTCCTTGTGGTTGGACTTGAAATGCTCGGTCAGCGTCTGGATGCGGCTGGTCAGGATCGCGACCTGGACTTCCGGCGAGCCGGTGTCGCCTTCGGCGCGAGCGTGTGCGGCAATGACTTCCTGCTTCTTTTCTGCGGTAATCGACATGTACTCTACTCCGCGACATCCTTCAGATTGAAACCCCTCTGGACCTTCAGGCTTCCGCCCGAAAGCTCCACCAGCGCGACCGGCACATTGCCAAGCCTCGCCCAGTAAAGCCCGTCCTCGAAGGGCAATCCCGCCAGAACGCGGCCCTGACGGACCGCCCTTGCCTGCTCGGGATCGAGGGAGAGAGCCGGGATGTCGACCAGCCCTGCCTCCAGCGGCAAGAGTATGTGTTCAAGGGGCGCGCCTTGGCCGACCTCGTTCAATTTGTCCAGCGAAATCGCCTGTCCAATGTCGAACGGCCCGGCCTTCAGGCGGCGCAGCATCGTCACATGCCCCACGATGCCAAGCGCGCGCGCAATGTCGCGGGCCAGACTGCGGATGTACGTTCCTTTCGATACATGGGCAGTCAGGGTCAGTTCTTCAACCCGTGCCCTGTCCGTCACTGGCTCGGCAACCAGCGAATGGATCGTGACATTGCGCGACTTTAGCTCGAACGCCTCGCCCTTGCGCGCAAGGTCATAGGCCCGTTCACCATCGATCATCAGCGCGGAATAGGCGGGCGGCACCTGCGCAATCGGCCCGGTAAAGCGCGGCAGCAAGGCCTCGATCGCCTCCCACGACGGCCGGGCATCGCTCGTGGCCACCACCTTGCCTTCAAGATCGAGCGTATCGGTCTCCGCCCCGAAGCGGACGGTGAAGGCATAGACCTTGCTCGCATCGAGCATCCGCCCGCACAGCTTGGTCGCCTCGCCCACGGCTATCGGCAGCACGCCGGTCGCCAGCGGATCGAGCGTGCCACCATGCCCTACCTTGCACTTGCCATATCCCGCGGCCCGCAAGTTGCGCTTCACCGCCGCCACGCCCTGCGTCGAGCCGAGTTCGAGCGGCTTGTCGAGAATGATCCAGCCATCGACCATGGTCAGATCGGCTCAGGCCCGGCGACCAGACTGGCAAGGGCAGCAAGCTGTTGCCCCATCCACTCGACCGGCGGCCCGATCAGCCGCTGCACCAGATACAGATCGGGCGCGAAGTAGGGAAGAATGACCAGCAGCCCGAACACGAGGATCAAGCCAAAGGGCTCAAGCCGTGCGTATCCTCGCGCCAACGGAGCTGGCAACGCCCCCATAACGATGCGCGATCCGTCGAACGGCGGGATCGGCAGCAGGTTGAACGCGCCTAGGAATAGGTTCACCAGCAGGAAATTGCGCAAGTTGTCCGAAAGGAACAGCGCGCCCAGTCCCGGCTCTCCCATTCTGTCCGTGGCCCGCACAAGCAGGCCAAGGCCGATGGCGGCAATGGCCGCCAGAACGAAATTCGTCACCGGTCCTGCCGCTGCCACCAGCATCATGCCCACGCGCGGGTTGCGCAGGCGGCCGAAGTTTACTGGTACAGGCTTGGCCCAGCCAAACACCGGAGCGCCACTCAGCTTCAGCAAACCGGGAAGGATGATCGTCCCGAACGGATCGACATGGCGAAACGGATTAAGGCTCAACCGCTTCTGTTCGGCAGCCGTAGGATCACCCAGGGCGCGCGCCACCCACCCGTGCGCCACTTCGTGGAACACGATCGCCAGGATCATTGGAATTGCGATCGTGGCAATCTGCCAGACCAGACCTTCGGGGTTCATTTCGTCTTGCTCATCCAATCGTCACGCAGAATCGAGAAGAGCACGGTGTCGCGTACTCTTCCTGTCCAGGTGCGGCGTTCATGCCGCATCACGCCCTCCTGCACTCCGCCAACCTTCCTGACCGCAGCCTGACTGCGCAAGTTGACGGCATCAACCTTGAACGCCACGCGCTCCAGCCCGCAGGCAAAGGCATGGTCGATCATCAGCGTCTTCAACCGGCCATTCAGCCCGCTGCCGCGCACGGCGGGCACTATATAACTGTTGCCTATCTCCACCGACCAGCCGGGTGCGCCATGCTCGATCCACGCCGTCATGCCCACCAAGGCGTCACTCTGATAGACTGCATAAGGCCGGCGCTGCGGCGCAGAATTCAGCAGACTGTCAAACTGCGGATCGAACGCCTCGCCGCCATAGCTGAATGGATAGATTTCCCATATTTCGTCATCCTGCGCACACGCCTGCCGCAGGCCCTCGCGATGGTCCTCTCGCAGCAGTTCGAGCTGCAAGTCGCCGTCTGCCAGCGGCACATAAAGCCCGTCCCGGCTCATGATTCCATCGCCTCCGAAAAGTGCCGCCGGCACAGCGCGACATAGCGGTCATTCCCGCCGATTTCGGTTTGCGCCCCTGCACGCACCGCCGCGCCGCTTTCTTCGACGCGCAAGTTCATCGTCGCCTTGCGCCCGCAGTGGCAAACCGCCTTCAGCTCCACCAGCGAGTCCGCGATGCCCAGCAATGCCGCCGCGCCCTCGAACAACTCGCCCTGAAAGTCCGTTCGCAACCCATAGCACAGCACCGGAATGCCCGCCTCGTCAGCGATCCGCGCCAGCTGCCACACCTGCGCTTTCGACAGGAACTGCGCCTCATCGACCAGCACGCACGACAGCGGCTGTACCACATGGGCAGCTTTCACCGCCGCCCACAGGTCGGTAGCGTGCCCGAAACGGTGAGCCTCGGCGTGAAGACCGATGCGGCTTTCGATGGCGCGTTCACCACCGCGATCATCCAGCGCCGCAGTCCACAGCATCGTCGCCATACGCCGCTCGCGGTAGTTGAAGTCCGCTTGCAGAAGGTTGGTCGATTTGCCGGCGTTCATGCTGGCGTAGTAGAAGTAGAGCTTGGCCATTGCGCACAGCCATAAGCCCGGCTTGCCGGATTGCCAGAGGGATCGCCGACCAATGCGCAGGAAAACTCGACGGATCATCGGCGCGCTGGCTCTCGCAGCCCTGACCGGGAACGCATCGCCGCAAATTCTGCGGTATCGCATCGACGCCCGGCACAGCGACGTCCACGCCCGCGTCGGCTTCTTCGGCATCGCCAGCAAGACGGCGCGCTTTCCCACGATCAGCGGCGGGATCGAACTGGACCCTGCCCATCTTGCCAACATGAAGCTCGACGTCACGCTCGACGCGACCGCCCTCGAGGCCGGAGACCCGGTCACGCTCAAGCGTCTCAAGGGACCGGACTTCTTTGACGTCGAACGCCACCCGCAGGTGCGCTTCGTCGGCCGTTCGATGACGATGACCGGGCCGGTCACCGCGGTGGTCAGCGGCGATCTCACCGCCAAGGGCGTCACTCGCCCGACCACTCTGACTGTCAGCTTCACCGCGCCGCCCGCCAAAGCCACTGGCCGCGAGGTGATCCGCCTGTCAGGCCGTGCCAGGATTGACCGTACCGAGTTCGGAATGACCGCCTATCGCCTGATCGTCGCCAAGAGCGTGACCATCAGCATCGATACGCAGATGGTGCCGGCCTAGTCTTCAAGATCGCGCAGGACCTTGGGGTCGGACAGCAGCTGTTCGATGCGATTGGCCTCGTCAAAGCTTTCGTCGGGCAGGAACTTGAGCTTGGCGGCATACTTGAGCCGCAGCCGCTGCGCCACTTCACGCTGGAAGAACGCGGTATTCGTGCGCAGCGCCTTGAGCACGATGGCCTCGTCCTCGCCCAGCAGCGCCTTCACGAAAACCGTGGCGTGGCGCAAATCGGGCGACATGCGCACTTCGGTGACCGAAACGGTGTGCGCCGAAAGCACGTCGTCATGCACTTCCTGCCGCGTCAGCAGTTCGGAAAGGATATGGCGCACCTGTTCGCCCACCTTGAGCAGGCGGACGGAACGGGTTTCGGGGGACGTCTGGAACTTGGCCAATTCTAACTCATCTTCGAAAGGATGCGCGCGATCGAGCGCACATTGCGCGCGGTGCCCCGGCAACCCAGACGGCGCTCGGTGAATGCGCTCGTCAGCTTGCTTTCGGCCACGCTGCTTACAAAATCGATATAGATGCTGCGCTCGCCGATTGCCAGCTTCTCAAGGCCGCGCATCGCCTGGTCTGCAGCAAGCTTTTCGAACGCAGCCTGATCAGGCTGGCGTTCAAGGAACAGCGTGTGGACCAGGTTGTCCTTGCCGATGCCGGTGAACGGATTGCCTTCAACCGCTTGTGCAATCGCCGCCCGATCTCGCACCGCGACAAAGCGCTTGATATCGAACTGCTCGAGCATGACATGCGCGAATAGGTCTTCCAGCCCATCAAGCGGCCGCTCGTCATAATCGAACAGCAGATTGCCGCTGGCGACCACTGTCTCCAGCCCCGTCAGCCCTTCCCGCTCGAACGCCCAGCGTAAGTCCGCCATCGTCACGCGATTGCCGCCGACGTTGATCGATCCGAACAGGGCGACATAGCGGGTCATGGCAGTCTCCCTGCTTCAATCGAGCACCCCTCCCGCCTCGCGGCGGGAGGGGCATTCAGATTACAGCGTGCGCTCGCGCATCTCGACTTCGAAGACTTCCAGCTGATCGCCAGCTTTGATGTCGTTCGTGTCCTGCAGCAGCACGCCGCATTCCAGACCCGCGCGGACTTCGGCAACGTCGTCCTTGAAGCGACGCAGCGAAGCGATGGTCGTGCGGCTGACGATAACGTCGTTGCGCGTAAGGCGTGCATGCAGCCCCTTGCGGATGACGCCCTCGACCACGAGCAGACCGGCTGCCTTGTCCTTCTTGCCCGCCGGGAAGACTTCCTTGACCTCGGCGCGGCCGACGACCGTTTCGATCGCCTCCGGACCCAGCTCGCCCGCCATTTCCGAACGGATGTCGTCGGTTAGCTGATAGATCACATCGAAGTACTTCATCCGCACCTTGTTGCGCTCGATCAACTCGCGCGCCTTGGCGTTCGGACGGACGTTGAAGCCCACGATCGGCGCGCCGCTGGCCTGCGCCAGGTTGACGTCGCCTTCGGTGATCGCGCCCACGCCGGACTGCAGGATGCGCACCTTGATCTCGTCGGTCGAGATCTTGTTGAGCGCATTGACGATCGCTTCGACCGACCCCTGCACGTCGGCACGGACAACCAGCGGATACTCGATGACCGTGTTCTTCGCGGCGAGCGCGGAGAACATGTTCTCGAGGCTGGCGGGCGCCTGCACGGTGCGCTTGGCGGTCGCGCGTTCCTGACGGTACGCGGCCACTTCGCGGGCACGGGCTTCGCTTTCGACCACGGTCAGCGTATCACCGGCCATCGGCACGCCGCCGATGCCGAGCACCTCGACCGGTAGCGAAGGACCCGCTGCCTTCACCTGGCGCCCCTTGTCGTCGAGCATGGCGCGAACGCGGCCCGACTGGGTGCCGACGACGAGGATGTCGCCAACCTTGAGCGTGCCGCGATTGACCAGAACGGTCGCCAACGGACCCTTGCCCTTGTCAAGCTTGGCCTCGATCACGGTGGCTTCCGCTGCGCGATCCGGGTTGGCCTTCAGTTCGAGCAGTTCGGACTGAAGCAGGATCTTCTCGATCAGCTCGTCCAGACCCGCACCCGACTTGGCCGAGACTTCCACGTCCTGCACGTCGCCCGACATCGCCTCGACGATGATCTCGTGCTCGAGCAGGCGCTCGCGGATCTTCTGCGGGTTGAACTCGGGCTTGTCGGCCTTGGTGATCGCCACGATCATCGGCACGCCAGCGGCCTTGGTGTGGTTGATCGCCTCGATCGTCTGCGGCATCAGCCCGTCGTCACCGGCCACCACCAGAATGACGATGTCGGTGACATTGGCACCGCGCATGCGCATTTCGGTGAAGGCTTCGTGGCCCGGGGTATCAAGGAAGGTGATGAAGTCGCCGCCCTTGGTCTTGATCTGATAGGCGCCGATGTGCTGCGTGATGCCGCCGGCTTCGCCGCGCACCACGTCGGTCCCGCGCAGCGCATCGAGCAGCGAGGTCTTGCCGTGGTCGACATGGCCCATGATCGTCACCACCGGCGGACGCGCCTGCAGCGTGTCCTCGGCGTCGACGTCCGATGACGTATCGATATCGGCGTCGCTGTCGCTCACGCGCTGGATGTTGTGGCCGAATTCGGTCACCAGCAGTTCGGCG
Organism: Novosphingobium sp. B1; assembly: GCF_900176395.1. GTDB lineage: Bacteria > Pseudomonadota > Alphaproteobacteria > Sphingomonadales > Sphingomonadaceae > Novosphingobium. The sequence goes on from NZ_FWXL01000013.1 coordinate 63,002, forward strand.
GTATCCTGGTCGATGGTCTGGTTGATGGTAACCATCATGCCCATCTTGAACAGCGCCTTGACGAGGTCCGCAGCCTTCTCGGCCATGCGGTTTGCCAGATCCTGCACGGTGATCGCATCTGGCACGACCACGTCGCGCACCTGCTTCTCGCGCGGCTGCGACTGGCCTGCGAAATGGGCGCGGCGTTCCTTTTCACGCGCCCGCTTGAGCGCGGCGAGCGAACGGGCGCGAGCGCCCTCGTCCTCGTTCAGCGCACGCGTGACGGTCAGCTTGCCACCACGGCGGTCTTCGGTCTTGCGGTCGCGCGGGTTTGCGGCAGGCTTCTTGGCCACCGGCTCGGGTCGCTTGACCGGCGCGGCCGAAGGCACAGGCGTGAAGCGGCGCGGTGCCGGAATGGCAGGCGCGGCAGCTTCGGCCTTCGGTTCTGCGGCCTTCGCCTCGACAGCCTTCGCCTCTACCGGCGCAGCTTCAGGCTGGCTGGCCGCCTCGGGCGCTGCGACCGGTGCCGGCGCAGGCGCGGCTTCCGGCTGCGGCGCGGGCGCAGGAGCTTCGACAGGCGCTGGCGCAGGCGCGGCTTCGGCTTTCGCCTTTTCCTCGGCGCGGCGACGCTCTTCCTCGATCGCCTTCAGCTTCTCTTCCTGCTCGCGGCGGTTCGCAGCTTCCAGCGCGGCGAGGCGGGCTTCCTCGGCTTCGCGGAGCAGACGAGCCTGCATTTCCTGACGCGTCTCGCGGTTCGCCGAGGGCGGCGGAGGCGGCGGCGGGGGTGGCGGCGGCGGAGCTACCGGCGCAGCGGCGGGTGCCGGTGCGGCAGGCGCAGCGACAGGAGCGGCCTCGCCGGGCCGGCCCATCAGCTTGCGCCGCTTCACTTCGACCACCACCTTGTTGGTGCGACCATGGCTGAAGGTCTGCTTGACCTCTCCGGCTTCCACCGAGGTCTTCAGACCCAGCGGCCTGCGGCCCAGTGTCGGCTTCTTGTCGCTATCGCTCATCGAACTCATTCGCCCTTCGTATCAATATCGTCGTTCGCCACTGCGCCCTGTGCAGGCCCGTTGGCATCAGTCTCGTTTCCGAGAAAATCTATCAGGCGCTGCAGCGGCGCCTGCAGCCTTGCGGCGGCAGCGGGATCGGTCAGCGCGACGTGAACGACGTTGTCGCGGCCCAATGCCACAGACAGCGCCGCTCGGTCCAGCGGCAAGATCACACCTTTCATCCCCGAACCTTCGGCACCTTCCCCCACACGCCAGGCTTGCGCCAGCTTGTTGGGGCCGTCGGTGCCCGCATCCAAAGCATGGCCCAGGAACGTCACCGCCCCTGCCCTGCAGCCTTGCGCGATCTTTTCGGTGCCGAGCAGCACGTTGCCTGCACGCAGCTCGATACCAAGCCGGTCAGTCACCAGGCGACGCAGCGCCTGTTCGATGCGGGATGGCAGATCGGCCGGGATGGACAGCGCAGCACCCTTGAAGGCACGCGCCAGCGCTCCCTTAAGTTTGCCATTGGCAACAGCTTTTTCAAGGGCTTGCCGGTCCACGCCGATCCAGGCGCCGCGTCCGGGGGCACGCGCCATCACGTCGGGCAGCACGTCGCCGTCGGGCGAGATGGCAAGACGGGTCAGCTCGTCCCGCGCATCATGACACCCGGTCAGCACGCACTTGCGCTCCGGCGAGACCTTCCCCGCCGGTGCAGTGCCGGAGATGTCGGAGCTTAGCGGCTCATTGTGAGGAATCCGCATCGGCGGCCTCCTCAGCTACTGGCTCGTCATCGAACCAGTGGGCACGCGCGGCCATGATGATCTCGTTGCCCTGCTCTTCGTTCAGGCCATATTCGCCCAGCACGCCGCCCTTGTCCTCGACGCGTTCGGGGCGATCGCTCTTCTCGCGCGGACCCTTTTCGTTGCGGCGACGCTGTTCGGCGCGCTTCTTGGCGATAAGTTCGTCGGTGGCGAGGTCGGCCAGATCGTCAAGCGTCTTGATGCCGGCTTTGCCGAGCGTGACGAGCATCGCTTCGGTCAGGTGCGGCAGCTCGGCGAGCGCGTCTTCGACGCCAAGGCCACGGCGCTGTTCGCGCAGCGCTTCCTCGCGACGCTCGATGGCTTCTGCGGCACGGCTCTGCAGTTCTTCGGCGAGTTCTTCGTCGAAGCCCTCGATCGTCGCCAGCTCGCTGGTCTCGATATAGGCGACTTCCTCGAGCTCGGTGAAGCCTTCGGCCACCAGCAGCTGCGACAGCGTCTCGTCGACATCGAGTTCTTCCTCGAACATCTTCGAACGCTCGGCGAATTCCTTCTGGCGCTTCTCCGAAGCTTCCGCCTCGGTCATGATGTCGATGGCAGAACCGGTCAGCGAAGAGGCCAGGCGCACGTTCTGACCGCGACGACCGATGGCGAGCGAAAGCTGGTCGTCAGGCACGACGACTTCGATGCGGCTTTCTTCCTCGTCGATCACCACGCGGCTGACCGTGGCGGGCTGAAGCGCGTTGACCACGAACGTCGCGGTGTCCTCGCTCCAGGGAATGATGTCGATCTTCTCGCCCTGCAGCTCCTGCACGACGGCCTGAACGCGGCTGCCCTTCATGCCGACGCAGGCGCCGACCGGGTCGATGCTCGAATCGCGGCTGATCACGCCGATCTTGGCGCGCGAGCCCGGATCGCGGGCAGCGGCCTTGATCTCGATGATGCCGTCGTAGATTTCGGGCACTTCCTGCGCGAAGAGCTTCTTCATGAACTCGGGGTGCGCACGGCTCAGGAAGATCTGCGGCCCGCGGTTCTGGCGCTCGACCTTCATGATCAGCGCGCGCACGCGCTCGCCCACACGCGGCACTTCGCGCGGAATCTGCTGGTCGCGGCGGATCACGCCCTCGGCACGGCCGAGATTGACGATCACGTGGCCGAATTCGACCGACTTGATCACGCCGGTGATGACTTCGCCGGCGCGATCCTTGAATTCGTCGTACTGGCGATCGCGCTCGGCATCGCGGACCTTCTGGAAGATCACCTGCTTTGCCGACTGCGCGTCGATGCGCCCCAGGTCCACCGGCGGCAGCGGATCGACGATGAAGTCGCCGATGGCAGCGCCCGGCTGCAGCTTTTCGGCAGCCTTGAGATCAACCTGCTTGAAGTAGTCCTCGACCACTTCGACCACTTCCACCACGCGCCACAGGCGCAGGTCGCCGGTGCGCGGATCGAGCTTGGCGCGAATGTCGTTCTCGGCGCCATAACGGTTGCGCGCCGACTTCTGGATTGCCTCTTCCATCGCCTCGATGACAACCGACTTGTCGATCATCTTCTCGGTGGCGACCGCATTGGCGATCGCAAGCAGTTCGGCGCGGTTGGCGGAAATCGCACTGGCCATGGGTCAGTCTTCCTGTTCTTCGAGAATTTCGTCCGCACCGCTGGTATCCAGCGGCCGGGAAGCGGCGATAAGCTTGTCGGTGAGGATCAGCTTGGCATTGGCAACAAGGGCAAACGGCACCTCGAATACGGCGCCATCGTCCTCGATCGAAATGGTCTGGGTTTCAGCATCGAAGCCCGTAAGGTCGCCGCGGAAACGCTTGCGCTCGCCCAGCAGCTCGGAAAGCTCGATGCGGGCCTCCTGCCCGATCCAGTCAGCAAAATCCTTAGCGCGCGTCAACGGACGGTCGATGCCCGGCGAAGACACCTCGAGCCGATAGGCATCCTCAAGCAGCACCTCGCCCGCTTCTTCCAGTTCGTCGAAACGGTCCGAAATGCGATTCGAGAGCGCGGCGCAGTCTTCGATCACGAGCTGGCCAGTCTCAGGCCGCTCGGCCATGACCTGGAGCGTATGCTCCTCGTCACCGATCTCGCCGCCCTTGAAATAGCGCACACGCACGAGATCGAAGCCCAGGGCCTTGGCCTCCGGTTCGATTACCTCGGTGATACGCGCTATATCCGTCATGCAAGCTCCAACTGTCCGAAATGCAAATGCCGATCCGTGCCGGTGCCCGGTGGCACCAGCCTGACCTTGCTTTCACAATGTCGGGATGAGGCGCAGATAGGCCCGGTCACGCGAAAAAGCAAGCCGCAATCAAAGCCTGTGGCCGCATAGGCATGCTTTGGGAAAACCCCGCAACCAATTAATGGGAGTTTTCACCACTGTTCAGCAAACAGAAAGATTGCCAAACGCGCCGCTGGACGTCGAAACCGCGCAATTCTGCCATTTTCTAAGTTTGGCACGCCCCATGCAAAGCTGTCTGCATGAGCCAATCGGGCTCCACCAGTTACCATGAGGACAAGACCATGACCGATTTTGCCAACCGCATCGCCGCCGCTGCCAGCGCTTTCGCCCTCAGCCTCGCGCTCATCGCCGGAACCGTCCACACCCCCGTTGCCACCACTTCGGCACCCGCTGCCATGCAGGAGATGATCTGATGACCCAGCTTCGCTTCGACGACTCGGCTCCCCGCCCCATCGAACCCTCGCGCGGCTTCCGCCTCGACAAGGCCCACGGCAAGATCATGGGCGTGTGCTCGGGCATCGCGAACTACTTCAACGTTGACGTCACGCTGGTGCGGGTCGCCTTTGCTCTCGGCACCCTGCTCGGCTTCGGCACCGCCGTCATCGTTTACCTGCTGATCGGCCTGATCGCGGACTGAACACTTGCGGCCCTTCCAGCCCCCGCAAGCCGCCCCGTCTCTCCCGCCCCCCCGGAGAGGCGGGGCATCTGCGTCCAGCTTTCCTTAAGCTTGCGGCGCCTTCGCAAATGGCGAAAAGTCGGTGTCGGTATCATAGACGTCGGCCCCTTCGCGGGCCTTGAGCCATCCGACCACGGCGTACGTGACAGGCGTCAGCACCGCCTCCCACACCACCTTCATCAGCCAGTTGGTGACCATCACCGTCAGCACCTGGCTCGTCGTCCAGATGCCAAGGAACGCGATCGGATAGAACAACAGGCTGTCCACTGCTTGCCCGAACACGGTCGAGCCGATCGTACGCGTCCACAGCATCTTGCCGCCGGTAAGCAGCTTCATCTTGGCCAGCACGAAGGAGTTGACGAACTCGCCCGCCCAGAAGGCCGTCACCGATGCCAGCACGATCCGCCAGGTCGATCCGAACACGCTTTCGTAGGCCGCCTGCCCGTCCCAGCCCGGCGCCGGTGGCATCGCCACCACAACGAAGCTCATGAACGCCATGAACACCAGCGCGAAGAACCCCATCCACACGCAGCGCCGCGCATTGGCATAGCCATAGACCTCCGTCAGCACGTCGCCGATCACGTAGGACACCGGAAAGAACAGGATGCCCGCGCCGAACGTGAACCCGTCCACCTGCGCCAGCTTCGCCGCACCGATCAGGTTCGATAGCAGCAGGATGGCCACGAACGAGGCCATGACATAGTCGAAATAGCGGAAATGGCGGCGCGCGCTGGCAGAGCCGTCGATTCTCGAAATCTGGGGATCGCTCATGGAAGCACCTGCTAACGCGGTTTGCACGATCCGCAAAGCATGCTTAAGGGAACCCCGGCGCGCGCCCGTAGCTCATCTGGATAGAGCGCGAGACTTCTAATCTTGAGGCAGCAGGTTCGAGTCCTGCCGGGCGCGCCACCACCTTTATTTTCTCAAGCATTATCAGCCTCTTGCGCCGGGTTAGACAAAATATCGGAGTCAGGGGTTAGCCAAACTCCGCGCCATTTCATGATCCTTAAGACCGCCTCGCGCTCGAACCATTCGCCTCCAATTCGGGCATGAGCTAGCCTGCGGTGGATGTCTGCTTCAGTTTTCATGGTGCCATGTCGAAGGCCGATCACCTCGATGCGGCGCGGATTCCCGATCTGCAGGCTGATCAAGCGGTCAACCGGGTTTGATGCAAAGCCAATCTTCACAGGGCCGGTCGGGTCTGCAAGCGCATAGACATAGCTGGGCATCTCAACTTGTCTGATCGCCTCCAGCGCCTTCATCAGCTTTCGCATCACCGCCACTTGGGTGGCCGCCTCTGGCGGCTCGGTGTCTGCCAGAAGCAATGCATACTCAGCAGCAAACTCATCGCTGTCTGGCTTGTTGCGGAGATAGCAGGTAATTCCGCCCTTGCGACGAAACCTGAATCTCTCAGTGCCATGGCGGTCGCGGAAACTACTGACGTACATCGGCAGCTCAGGGCGTTTCGTTCTAAGCCTAGGCATCGCGGGCTGCCATCTTCGCCATGGCGCGACGAGCGATGGTCAATTGCTCTGCTTCGCGGGTGTATCTAGCCACCTCGCTGTCCGTCACGTGACCGGTGATCGACTTGATCTCCTGGTTCGTCAGGCCGGTCTCGGCCATGCGGCGCGATGCTGCCTTGCGCAGTCCGTGCATGGCGAAACCTTCGAGACCAGCTTCCCGGCAGCGGTCGCCAAACCAGTTGCCGAAGCTCTGGGTCGACTGAAACGGGATGCCGCGTGTCGACAGCAGGAAAGCCAGATGACCGGTCGGTGTTTTCGCGATGCTGGCGGCAAGATTGGGATGCAGCGGAATTGTGATCGAGCGTCCTGTCTTAAGTTGCTTGACCGTGATCTCGCCGTTCCTGACATGCTGCGGCCCCATCGTCCTGACATCGCTGCGGCGCTGGGCGGTATAGAGCGCCAGGTCGAAGGCGAGGCGAGCCATGGTGCCGACGGCGAACTTGGCCTCGAACTGTGCGATCTGCTCTTCCTGCCACGTCCGGTAGCCTTCGGATCTGATGCGGAGACCAGAAACCACGGACGCCGGATTGTCGGTGCGCCATCCCAACTGGATCGCGAACTTGAATAGCTGGCCGAGTCGCTTGCGCAGATTGTTCGCGGCACTCGGACGGTCGGCCATCTTGTTGATCAGGTTACTGACGTGGCGTGCCGTCATCGTCGATACGGTTCTGTCGCCATAGTTTTTACGAAACCGCTCCAACTCGCCGCGATAGCCCAGCTGCGTCGACGGCTTGATCTGGCTCCAATGCTTCGACTTGTAGAAGCGCGCGATCAGGTCATCGAAGGAGCCGGGCTTTGCGCGCTCGGCTGCAACCTCGATTCTGCTCTCGCGCTCCCAGCGGCGATACGCCTCGGTGAATTCCGGCGTGCCGACCTCGTGCTCAACATAGACCGACTTCCAGCCCTTGCGCCGGAGCCTGACGCGCGACTTGCCGTGCCTGTCGCGGAACTCGCTGGCATACTTGGGCATCAACATGTTCATTCGAGGTCTTGCCATTCCGACGCGATTCCCTCGGCTTTGGGTGTGCCGGGGATAATCACGATCTTGCCGTTCGGGTCTATCTCGATCTTGGCGATCGTCAGTCCTGCATCCTGCGCACCAGCAGCGGCGCGCTTGACGTCGGACTGCTTGAAGCGGACGTGCGCGGTCATGCCCCTCCCCCCGACCTAAATTTGCGTCCCGACACAGCCAAAGGCTTGAAAGACCTGCACCTTTGTGCAGGTTTACAGACGATTCGGATGGAACCGGAAACTTTAGGGAATGCTTCGAAGTGAAATCTGAAGACCGTGTCGACATCAACATTATCGGCGGCATCATCGACACCCTGAAGCTCCACGAACCGGCATTTCGTCGCCACATCCGCGACAAGCTGGTTGCCAATGCGCTGTCCAAAGCCACTGAGGGAGCGACTGAAGACGCGGCTTTGCTGATGGATCTTGCGCTGCAGATCGATGTAGAGGGGCCGGCGGTCGGGCGGGTTTGAGGTGTGGCGGGTCATGCTGCCTTCACCTCCTGCATCTCGACCACCTCAGGGAACTGCGCCCGCACCAGCGCCTCTGCCAGCGGTGGGCAGACGCTGTTGCCGCACTTGGCGACCTGAGCCGTCTTGGTGATCGGTGCGCCATTGGCGTCACGGTCGATGATGTAATCAGGCGGGAAGCCCTGCGCGTTGAAGAGCTCGCGCGGGGTCAGCATGCGCATGCCGATGTCGACGATGACGTATTCCTCGCCGCCGATCGTAACGGTGACCAGGCCGAAGCGATCCTGCACCGTGACGGTGCCGAGCGGATTGTCGAGGCCGTGCCCGTCCTGCTCGTTGCCGTAATACTTGATCAGGAAGGCTCGGACCTCCGCCATGTGCCCACCCGTCGACAGGGTATGCAAAGGCTCGTCCATGCAATGGCCGACGCAGTTGTTGCGCAGCTTCATAAGGCTGCTGGCGATAAGCCGCTGCTGGCTCCCGGCCGTCGCGATGGTCGACAGCGGATCATCTGCGGCTCGTCCTGCCAGATTGGCGTTGTTCGGCCCGCCGTTGGCCTGCTCGATGTGGGCAGTGACAACGGCGTGACGCGGTGCGCCTGCCATGACGGTGTGCAGGGGCGTCTCGGGATCGTAGCCTTTTCCGTTCTCGGCGAACTTCTGCATGAACGCCATGACGGCGTGATGTTTGGTACCACCTGCCACGACAGTGCCCAGCGGCTTCTCCACGTCCATGGCCCGCGGGGCCTGTCCTTCCCGCTCACCGTTGCCAACGTGAACCAGGTGCGCGGCTGCGACGCAGTTCTGGTCCTTGCTGTTGGCGCAGATCGTATGGTGCGGATCCTCGACAGATCGGTTCGCGCCGCCTTGCTGGGCGTAGGTGATGATCGGCGTCACCAGCGCCATCTCGCCACGGTTCGCGCCGGTCACAGTCGGCAAGGGTTGGTCAAGACCATAGCTGCGGCCGTCGCTTCCGTGATGAGTCAGCGGCACGATGAACGGCGACGGGTTGTTGACCACGAACTTCATGATGCCGTGCGCGATGCGGCGCAGGGTCTTGTCCGCCAGCGGCTTCGACCGCTCGAAGATCGACGGGCATGGAATGGACCAGTCGATAATCTCAGCGGCGCTGCGCCATGGCTTGAGCTTGCCGGACAGCACCTCGAGCGAGCCGGGCTTGCCGTGCGTTGGTGCGGGCCACACGATCGGCTTGCCATCGCGGCGGGCAATCATGAAGAAGCGCTTGCGGATGGTCGGCGCACCGTAATCGCAGGCGCGAAGTTCCTTCCACTGGATCTTGTAACCGGCCTTGCGCAGTTCTTTCGTCCACTTGTTGAAGGTCTCGCCCTGCCGTTCCTTGATCGGCTTGCCCTCGTCGCAGAGCGGGCCCCAGGTCCGGAACTCCTCGACGTTCTCGAGCAAGATGACGTCGGGCTGTACCCGTTGCGCCCACAGCACCACGACCCACGCCAGATCGCGGATCGACTTCTCGCGCGGCTTGCCGCCCTTGGCCTTGCTGAAGTGCTTGCAGTCAGGGCTGAACCAGGCAAGCGAGACGTGACGCACGCCAGACGGGTGGCTGCGCACAACCTCGACCGGATCGACCTGCCAGATGTTGCTGTTCACGTGCACGGTGCCGGGGTGATTGGCCTCGTGCATGCGGATCGCCTGCTCATCGTGGTTGATCGCGATATCGACTGCAGCGCCGAGCGCCGCCTCGATGCCGGTAGACGCGCCACCACCACCAGCGAAGCTGTCGACAATCAGGCCAAGGCCCAAGGCTGTTGATGAGAGCAAGCTCACGCCACCACCCCCTCAAACCAGCACGCCGTCTCAGCAACATCAGCCAGCGTCTCCCACTTCTCGTAGACCTCGTCGGCAACGTCCTGGTGGCAATGCTCCTCGATCAGCAGCGCCATTTCGACCGGGGCCAACGCATCGAGCTGCAACTGTTCGAGCGTGGTCTGCGGGTCGTTCAGCAGGTGCCAGAGACGCTCGCGGCAGATCAGCGGGTTGCGGAGGTATCGGGTGATGTAGTCGGGGAGGGTCACAGCATCACACCCCTACATGTGGAATGGGGGCAATCAGGCGATCCGCGACCAGCTTGGTGTAGCCTATCATATCATGCCAGCTGTCGTGGTAGGCAGGATCGCCATTCAGGATGCGGCCAACCTTGTGCGCTACCATTTCCAGCGCTTCCTTCATGTCGTGATCAAGATTCGCCCAGTTCGGGCTATCCGCCATCGCTTCCTTTATGCGCTGCGTGATGCGGGCATGGCTGGCGAAGTCTCCGTACCGGTTGCCACGTTCAGCCAGCGTGTTTTCGATGCTGCTCATCACTCAACTCCCAGTGTCTGGCCGCGCGACCGGTCGCCGAACAGGTCGGTGTCCAGTTCCAGCAGCGTGCCTTCGTTGATCATGTGGGCGACTGTCTTGCGCCCGACGTTGCGGCCATCGGTCCACTGCATCCGCCCATGGGCATCACGCATGATGCGCTCCCCGGCACGAAGACGCGCGAGATAGCGGGCTGCGGTTTTCAGGAGCGTCTTGGACACCTTCACGTGCCCCCCCCCTGCGGCGTTGTTCGTGCTCATGATGCTTTCCTCGGAGAGAATTTGTTGATCTGTGCGGGCGTCAGGCGATTGCGCTCGAATGCATCTCGCCAATTGTCTTTGGCGGTGCCGATGCGGAGATGGTCGGGGTTGCAGCATCGGCGGTTGTCGCAGGAGTGCAGCACCATCATGCCGGGTGGGATGTCGCCCTTTGCGAGTGTGTAGGCGTAGCGATGCGCGCGCCAGCTCCGGCCCTTATGCTCAAATTGGCCGTAGCCGTTGTGGCTGACCTTTCCGCGCCACTCCCAACAGGACGAGGGACGCTTGTCCAAGCGATCCCAGAAGGTTCGACCAGGAATGCCAGCGCCACGCTGAAGCGAAGTCGATGCACATGCCCGAGAGCATGTCTTCCGCCTCTGGAACCTGCCGAGCGATTGGAAGGGTATGTCGCGAAGGTGGAAGACGGTTCCGCAAATGGGGCACGTCTTTCCAAGGCTGTCGTATTCGGCAATTCGCGGCCTTCCACCCAAGTTGCGCATACCCGCACGCCTGCCCAGAAGGCGACGCTGCGCACGCTGATCCGCACCTATCAGGAGCGCTATCCCGGCATCGTGATCCGTGGCCACCGTGATTGGCCCAAGGTGCAGAAGGCCTGCCCGTCGTTCGATGTCGCAGCATGGATCAAGGAAGGAATGCCAGCATGAACCTGATCGAGGATTGGGCCGAAAAGGTCTGGAAGCTGTGGAGCGTACGTCTTGCTGCGATCGCGGGCATCGTCGCCGGATACTTCGCGGCCTATCCCAGCGAGCTGCAGAAGCTGGTCGAGTTGGTCCCTGAGGCATACCGGCCTGTCGCGTCGATCCTGATCGGGGTTTTTGTGTTCGCCACGGCCACCGGTTCGCGCTTGGTCAAGCAGGGGACACCGCCTTGCCCGCCGGATGGTGAGCAGTGATCCCGCTCCTCCTCTCAAACTGGCGGCGCACGGCAACACTCGCCCTGCTAGGCGTCGTCGTCGCGCTACTGATCCAGATCCATGGCCTGCCCGTCATCGGTGGCGGCCTGATCGCGCGGCTTGAGAGGATGACGGCGCTGAACAGCGAGAACGTCGCCAGCCACCGCAAGACCAAGGCCGCGTACGTGCAGGCGATGGCCGATGCCCTGCGCAACGAACAGCTGCGCCTCGCGCAAGTGAAGGCCGCACAGGAAAGGATCAATCATGATCAGAAAGTACGTGCCGACGAGCGCTTTGCTGCTTTGCGCGCTCGCTATGACAGCCTGCGGGGGCAAGTTGGAAAAGCCGTTGGAAGCCAGGGCGGTGGTCAGCCAATGCCCAGCCTTCCCGAGCCCGCCTTCGGTGCTGATGCAGCGGCCGGCGCGGACGGACTATCTCTCGCCGAGCGGTACGAATGCAGCGTTGCCGCCACCCAGCTCGACGAACTGATCACTTGGGTTTCGGCCCAGGTCGCGATTGATCCGAATGAGGTAGCACGATGAGCAAGATCACGATCAATCGTGGTTCCGACCTCTCGTTCACGGGCACGTGGCGTGATCAGGCGGGCACCGCGATGGACCTGTCGGACTGGACGATCGAGATATTCGAAGGGCCGAACAAGCTCGCGGATGATCTTACGGTGGTTTGGACGGACGCCACACAAGGCGCCTACCGTGTCGATCTGCAGTGGAGCAACAAGGTCTACAGCGGCATGGGCTTCCGTTTGCGCGTCTCGAAGGATGGTGCCGATATCTCGTCGCCCCAAATCACGGTGTTTCTCGTATGACTACGGTTATCAACGACATCACTGTCGTCGCGCCACCAGTGATCGACGTTGCCGTTGAAGGCACGCAGGGGCCGTCTGGTATCCTGTCGCTCACGGCTGAGGCAATTGCTGCTGCAGGCGGCGATCCTACGGCGCGCGCTGCGGCTGCGGCGGCCTCTGGTGCTGCTGCCAATGCGCAGGTTACGGCGGATGATGCGGTCGGCGCTGCTGCGGCGGCACAGGGCACGGCAAACACCGCGCTGGCCTCAGCGACAACGGCACGCACCTTTGTACCCGGCGCTCTGTCCGCTGGCGTATGGCGGCCAGTAACCGGCCTGCCGCGCCTCCTGCTCAACGGCACGGGCACCGTCACTATAGACGCGCGCAACCGCGCTGGGACCGTGACGACAGCGGTCTACAGCAACACGCTGGCCAGCGCCGTCAACCAGATCGACTTTCCATACTTCGGTGACGACGCGGTGGAAATCCGCGCCGCCTACACCGGTTCAGCTTCTGCGGAGATTGTGTGATGCCCAAACCTGCTGGATATCCGATGGCGCCAATCGGCATCGCTCCGCAG
>NZ_FWXL01000017.1 GCF_900176395.1 Novosphingobium sp. B1
GGCGAGCAGGGTTCTACCTCGATCGTTGGTCAATCGGATTGCCGCCCTCCCATATCGGCGCCCGTAGGGCGGCACCACATAAAAGGGGCAGGAAAGCCTGCGAATAGCATCTGCTGGCATCGTACCGGATTTGTTCGCCCTTAGCGTGCAGATACGTCACTTTCGTGTAGTCACCCCTACTTCGACCGGTCGGTGTTTACGACGATGTTCTCGCTGATGTTTGCATCCTATTCGCTCGGAGCCACCGGAGGGCCAATCGTCTTTGCCGCACTAGCGAGCAGGACCGGCAACTACGATCTGGCCCTAACCATGTGCTGGTCGTCGATCGCGGTGCTGATGATCGCCATCCTCTTTCTGCCTCGCTACAACTCCGCGCAACGGGCAGTGTGAGCCTACCGCGCCGGCAGGACGGATCGGCAAGGGCGCGCGCACCCCACATTCGCGGGGACAGGAGCCCTGCCCCCGCGAAGCGCGCAACACCCCACGGCAGTCGTCAGATTCGGAATTCGGAGAACGTTTCCGGTGCGAACATGTCCTCGACCGTCAACTGCCGGGGCGAAAGACCCTGCTCATGGTGGTAGCGCGTGAACGTCTCTATGACGTGCCGATTGCGATCGATGCCGTAGGGCCACCATTCCTTGCCCATGGTTGCGATCGTGTCCTCGACCGCAGCGATCTGCCAGGGCAGCATTGTCTTGAGTGACGCCGAGACCATCAGTTGTTCGTAGACAAGCTTCTGGGCCTCGACAAACGCCTTGTACAGCGCTTGGGCGACCCAGCGGTTCTTCTCGTAGACATCGCGGCGGATCGCGACGACATGCATGATCGGGAATATTCCTGTCTTGGCGAAATAGGCCTTCTCGACCGAGACGAAGTCAGGAAACAGGCGCCGGACTTTTTCGGGTTCGGAATAGAAGGTCGAAGGCGCGCGAGGCGCATAGACCGCGTCAAGCTCGCCATCGGCGATCATTCGCGAAATGGTCTGCTCAGGTCCGATCGGAATGACCTTGAACTTCTCGGGGAGATTGATCTTGAGCTTTTCCTCTCGGCCCGGTTCCTCTTCCCCGCCGAAGAAATAGGTCACCGAGGACGGATCGACGCCGTATTCATCCTGCAGGATACCGCGGATCCACACCGGCGCGGTAAGCTGATACTCCGGCACGCCGATCCGCTTGCCGACAAGATCCGAAGGCTTTTCGATCCCGCTTTTCGCCGAAACGAAGATGCCCGCATGCCGGAAGAAGCGCGAAGGGAACACCGGGATGGCGATGAAACCCGGATCCTCGCGGCCCAGCGTGACGCAATAGGACGACATCGACATTTCGGCCACATCGAACTCGCGGTTGCGGATCATGCGGAAGAACGTCTCTTCGACATCCAGAACTTGGAAATTGAGATCGATCCCGTCGGGCCGAACCTGGCCGGTCTGGAGTGCTTCGGTCCGGTCATATCCCCAGCAGGCGAAAGATAGATTGAGACGGCTCATTGGATGGTGTTTCCTTATGACTCTTGAATGATGGTCTGGGGCTTGACGTCGGCCGCGATGCGGCTGGATTCCAGCAGTGCGGCGCAGCAGGCCATGGTTTCGAGACCCCACCAGCCATCGTGGACTGGTGGCCTCGCGCCGAGAATCGAGGCGGCGAAGTCCTCGATCACATTTGCTCGGGAAAGCGTCGGCGGGGCGATCGGAATGGTTTCGCGCCGTTCATCACCGAAGACCTCGATCGCGGTCGGCAGTAGCTTGAGGTCGGCCCGCTCACAGCTCACGAGGACGAATCCAAAATGTTCGTGGTGGGGCGCGCCGGCCGGATCGCCCGCCGAGGCCGATCCAAACGTCCGGGCCAGCTTCGCATCGATCTCGTCCTGCTGCGAAAGCTGGTTCAGAGCTTTCCGGGCCTCTCCATAGCGCGCGGGATCCTTCGGACGGCCCAGCTCCGAAATCCAGCCGAGCAGCTCGTCGCTGTCATAGTGGGCATAGCCGCTGTACGTGAGCGTGGCCGCGGCGCCGGATGCAAACGTCATCAGCGCTGAGTATGCCCCTTCGCTCGGCCGCGATGCATCCCAGTTGGCCGCGACCGCGCGAACCGATTCCACCGGCTGGCGCACGATGCGCCGCACCACATCGATCTGGTGCGCCGCCTGACTGTAGACCACGCCGCCGCCGCGCTCGCTGTCCAGTTCCTCGGGCCGTCGCGGACGATACATGAAATCGGTGTAGTTGAAGGCGTTGACCAGACGCACCTTGCCATAGCGCCCCGATGCCACGAGTTCCGCCGCTACGCGGACCGGCTCGTCGAAGGCGTGGCTCGGGCCGACCATGAGTACCTTGCCCGCTTTCTCCGCCGCCCTCGCCATCGCCGCGCAATCGCCGACCGAAGTCGCCATCGGCTTCTCGACCAGCACATGCTTGCCCGCCTCGAGCGCGGCAATGGCCTGAGCGGCGTGCAACTCGTGCGGTGTGGCGATGTAGAGGGCATCCACGCTAGAATCTGCCAGCAACGCCTCATACGTGCGGTGCCCCGTCGCTTCAAACTGCGACTCGAACCGGACGAGGGCCTCATCGCGCAGGTCGTGGGCCGCGCTCAGCTGCACCGCAGGATGGGCACGAAGGGCAGGCAAGGTCAACATGAAACCTCGTCCGAGACCCACGATTCCGAGGCGTATGTGTTTCAACGCTAACCTTTCGCACAATTGGGGAACTGAAATGGGCGGCCCCGCTTGAATTCCCGATAGTTCTATATAGAAGCATATGCAAGCTACTCAGAGTGCGGACATGCACCGCCGGCAAGCCAAATTTGACCGGCGGCGGCGAAGCCAATCTCCATGCATGCAATGAAACAAGGGAAACACGATGCGCAGAGTATTCGAAACGAAGCAACCGGAGGATCGGGCCAATGTCCAAGCCTGAAACGGTTGCCGGACTTGGTCGCCAGGAACTCGCGAGCTTCGTGTCTGCCGTGCTTGCCGAGGATCTGGGCACCGGCGGCGACGTTACCACCAATCTGACGATTGGAGATGGCCTTCGCCTCAGCGCAGTCATCGCTACCCGACAGGATATCGTGGTGGCGGGCCTGGAGCTGGGAGTCGCATTTTTCCGCCAGCTGGATCCTGGCATCAAGATCGAACTTCTGAAGAGCGACGGCGAACGCGCCGCACGGGGAGACGTGTTGATGCGCCTGGAGGGCAATGGTCGCGCCATGCTTTCGGCCGAACGATCGGCGCTCAACAGCCTGCAGCACCTGTCAGGCATAGCCACGCTCACCCACGAATATGCGGACAAGATCGCCGGAACCGGATGCACCTTGCTCGACACCCGCAAGACGATTCCCGGCCTCAGGGTCATCGAGAAATATGCAGCCCGCATGGGCGGTGCCACCAATCACCGCATGCGGCTCGATGATGGAGTCCTGATCAAGGACAATCATATCGCGCTGTGCGGTGGTGTCGAACGGGCAGTTGGCCTCGCCAAGGCATCCGAACTCGAAATCCAGGTCGAGGTCGACCTGCTGGAGCAGATCGAACCTGCACTGGCGGCGGGGGCGGAGCGGCTGCTGTGCGACAACATGTCTGCCGCGATGCTGCGCGAAGCCGTGAAGATCGTCGGCGGCAGGGTTCCGATCGAAGCTTCCGGCGGCGTCAGGCTCGACACCATCCGGGACATCGCGGAGACCGGCGTGGACTTCGTCTCGGTCGGGCGGATCACGCAGAGCGCCCCCGCCGCCGACATCGGGCTGGACTACAGCCCGGCCTGATCGATCCCGGAGAGGATCGACCCACCCCATAGAAAAGTCATTAGGGAGAAACACAATGACACCTGAACAGAATGACCTGCTTTGCCGCGTGGAAGGCAATGCCCCGATGGGCCGCCTGATGCGCCAGCATTGGCTTCCGGCCTGCATGATCGAGGAAGTCGCCGAACCCGACGGCACTCCACTGCGCGTTCGCTTGCTCGGCGAAAACATGGTGGTGTTCCGGGACAGCGAAGGCAGGATCGGCGCACTCGACGAACTTTGCCCGCATCGCCGCGCCTCGCTGGCCTTTGGCCGCAACGAAGAATGCGGATTGCGCTGTCTCTACCATGGCTGGAAGTTCGACGTGAACGGCAACGCCCTCGACATGTCCTCCGAGCCCGCCGACGCCAAGCTGCGCGAGACGATGAAGACCAAGGCCTATCCGGTTCGTGAAGCGGGGGGATTTGTCTGGGTCTGGATGGGTGATACCGACAATGTGCTGCCTTTCGATCCGCCCAACTGGACTGCCGCTCCGGCAGACAAGATCAGCATCGTGAAGATGCATGGAGCCTGCAACTGGGCTCAGATACTTGAAGGATCGATCGATTCTGCGCACAGTTCGAGCCTGCATTCCACCAACATGCCCACGGCAACCGAAGTGAGCGGATCGACCGCGACCGACAGCGCCTGGCTGCGCCCATCGGCCGACAAGGCGCCACGTATCGAGGTTCAGAAGACCCCGTTCGGCTTCCGTTATGTTGCGATCCGCAAGCCGATCGTCGAACCCGACAAGCAGGACTATGTGCGCATGACCCTGTTTGTCGCCCCTTTCACGGTCCACATTCCATCGAACGACCAATACCACCTGAGCCAGATGCTTGTGCCGGTCGATGACGAGAACACCATGTTCTACTGGATTGCCTGGCACCCCGAGAAAGGGATTTCGCAGGATGCCTGGCGGAAGTTCTGCGGTGCCGAACTCGGCCAGGATGTCGAGCCGGTCACGTTCAAGAAGATCCGTAACGCCGAAAACAATTACCTGCAGGATCGCGCCGCGATGAAAGCCGGGGACTTCACCGGCATCTACGGCATCCCGGCGCAGGACATGGCCATGTGGGAATCGATGGGACCGATCGCGGACCGCAGCGAGGATCGCCTCGGATCGAGCGACAAGGCTATCTTCACGTTCCGGACGCTGATGTATCGTGCGGCCCAAGCCGTGGAACGCGGCGAGCCCGCGATCGGGACAGGGGAGTCGCGCATTCCCCATGCCAAGCTGATGTCCTTTGAGGGCATGGTGCCCAAGGGCGACGACTGGCGCCTTCTCAATGTCTCCGATGAGGAACGCCGACTTTCGAGCGCGGCGGAGGACAAGGGAGATCTTGTCGAAGATCTGGCCGGCTGAGGCGCGGCAAAGTGGTCACGCCCCACTTCGCTTGCGCGTAGAAAATTGATAGTGCGGCCGTGTTCGACATTTTTTTCGTACACGGTCACGCACCCGGTGCGGCCGTCATCTTGAGATCTGGGAGAATCCGCGTTGCCGATCCCGCGACCGCAAACGCTCCAGCCCGAAGAGAGTCTTGGCTACCAGGTCCGGCGCTGTCACCGCAGGTTTGACAGGTTGCTCAATTCGGTCTTGGCGCGCGAGGGGCTGAAGGCAGGGTATTGGTATTATCTGCGAGCCTTGTGGTTAGAGGACGGTCTGACTCAAAAACAACTCAGCGATCGGACAAATGTCGCTGAAAACACAACCGTTGTAATGATCAACGGCATGGTTGCGGATGGTCTGGTCGAGCGCAGGCAACAGCTTGGCGACCGGCGCAAACAGAACATCGTGCTGACAGAGCCCGGTCGCGAGCTCGAAACCAGGCTGATGCATCATGCCACCAGCATCAATGGCTTGGCGTCAGCCGATATTCCGGCAGATGAAGTGGCAATCTGCCTATCGGTACTCGCAAGAGTTTCGAGAAACCTGGCTGCCGAACTCCGATTGCGGACCGAAGCAGTCGCTTGCGACGATTGATGAGATGAGCAGTCTGATGCGGTGGACAGCCAAATAGTCGGTGGAAGGCTCAGTATTCTTTGGTCGTTCGGAGTCAAGCCAGACCTTACCATGTAGGAATGACAACGAGCGCGAACCAAGCCGAATTTCGTCTGGCAATGCGGCGGCTAGCCGCAACTGTGACCGTCCTGACGCTGGAGCTTGAAGGTCAACCATTCGGAATGGTTGCAACCGCGGTTTGCTCGCTGGCGCTTGAACCGCCAAGCATTCTGGCGTGCATCAACAAGTCCGCTTTCCTGCATGATGAGTTTGCCGGATGCACAAGGTTCGGGCTGAACATATTAGAGCGGTTTCCACTCATTCCGGTTCATACCCGCACGAGCTGAAGTAGTTTGCGCATTCGGCGGGTTGGAAGATGTCGACGAGCCTGCCGATCAGCCCCCACAGCCCGCTGACGGTTCGTTCGCCCGCCTTGCGCAGCATGGCTTTCAGGCGAGAGAATGCTTTTTCTATAGGATTGAAGTCGGGGCTGTAGGGCGGGAGGAAGCGCAGGGTTGCTCCCGCCGCTTCGATCCGTTCTTTCACGGCGGCCCGCTTGTGGCTTGAAAGGTTGTCCATGATGACGACGTCGCCGGGCCGCAACTCTGGCACCAAAACCTGCGCCACATAGGCTTCGAACCAGTCGCCGTTGATCGGACCATCGAGCACCATCGGCGCGACCATGCCGGTCATTCGCAGGCCGGCCACCAGCGTGGTGGTCTTGCGATGACCATGCGGGTAGCCCATCCGCAGCCGCTCACCCTTGGCGCAACGGCCGTGGCTGCGGGTCATGTTGGTGGCGGTCCAGGTCTCGTCGATGAAAACGAGGCGTTCGGGTTCGAGGTCGATCTGTCCGTCGAACCAGCGCTGGCGTTGCCTCAGGACGTCGGGACGATCTTGCTCGATCGCGTGCCCGGTCTTTTTTTGCGCGTGATCCCGTGACGGACGAAAAAGCGATGCACGGTGCCGATCCCAACCAAGGTGCCGCGCTCGATCAGCCGCGCCTGAACCTCGACCAGGGTCATGTCGCCCTGCTCGGCGATCAGTTCCCGAATGAAGTCACCGTGCGCTTCGATCCTGCCCGAATGACGGTCGCCACCTGTGAGCGGACGGAATTGACTGCAACGAGCCGATTTTGAAGCGCCCCAAGGACCGACAAAATTACCTGCAGTGGCCACGGCTACATTTCCGTTCGGCTTCACTTGTCACCTTCTCACCTTCCCCAGCATAGCCGCTGCGGCATTCGAGGCAGGGGCGAGCTTGCGTCCATAGCGCAGCGCGGTCGATGTCGATGTCCAGCGCAGCGCCTGGGCAACAGGGCCTGCATCGGCCCCGCTGGCAAATAGATCCTGTGTCAGCCCGACCCTCAACGAATGCGTACTGAGCGCAGCTATAGCGCGATCGAGCTTCTTGCCCATCAGCGTCACCAGACCCGCATCGGCTGCGGCGCGGGCGCGGCGCTTGATAATATGCCGCACAGCAGTGGGCGTGAGCGCTGCCGACCCGATCGCATAGGTGACTCCGGGATCGCGTGCTTGCACGGCGGCCATTCGCTCCCGGTCCACCTTCGCATTAGGCGCAAGATCGGCCATGGTCAGCGCCCGGCGCGCGAGAACTACTTTGCGTCGCCGCACGGCGATCCGGCAAAACAGCGGGCCTGCGCTAATTGCGCTCACATCGCGCCATAACGCAATCCGCCGCATGGTGTCTGGCGAGACCCAGACATAGCTCCCCTCCCCCAGCTGGTCGGT
This sequence comes from Novosphingobium sp. B1, assembly GCF_900176395.1. Taxonomy (GTDB): domain Bacteria; phylum Pseudomonadota; class Alphaproteobacteria; order Sphingomonadales; family Sphingomonadaceae; genus Novosphingobium. The sequence goes on from NZ_FWXL01000017.1 coordinate 7,524, forward strand.
TTTGGATCGCTCGATATGAAGCAGGCCCGAGCCATCGTCCTGAAGCTGGACACTTTCGCAAGTAGCCGCGACCAGCTCGGACACCCTGAGCCCGGCATCATAGCCAAGCGACAGCAACGCCGCATCGCGCAAGCCCGGCGGATCGCCGCCACAGGCATCGAGCAGCGCGGTGAGAGTCAAGCCTTTGGCTGGCTCGCGGCCGATCTCGGCGCCGAACCGCAAGGGGCCCGCCTGGCGCTGCGCCACGCCCTGTCGCTTGCGCATGCCGCGCAAGGCATCGCGCACCAGCGGTGCCGCAGTCGCCGATGGCAGATCGAGGATACGGTGCACCGCGCCCAGCGAGGCAACTTTGCGCGAAATCGTTGCAGGACTTTGCCGCCTGGCCTCGAGATGGCCGATGTACCCGGTCAAGCGCTCGGGCGAAGCCGGGAGTCCTGGCCGAGGATGATCGAGGCAAAACCCGCTGTAGCATTCAAGATCGGCAGCCAAAGCGCGCAGTGTCGCGCTGCTGCGTGCGGCGAGCGCGGTGGTGAAGTTAAGCTCGGCGACCTGGGTCCCCTCCCCCAGCAAGGATCCGAGGACCGCGACAAGGCGTTCTTTGTGCGTCGGCTTCGTTGACCGGCGGCGTTGCGGCAGAATGCCTTCGCCCGAGGCGAGCACCGTGACAATTTCGGCGCTCGCCGCTGGAACAATAGCGGTGGGGAGTGTTTTGACTTTCCTTGGCGACGCTGCGCGGCTCATTTCCCGGGAATAGCCGCGCAAATTGGCAATGTCACTACCGATAAGATACCATTAGCGATAGTGTGGTGATTTCAAGGCGCAGGTACTTGTAAAGCTATTTCGTATTAGCTATACTATATTCTTAGAGAATTGATTTTCCACCATTTTTGGAAAGCGAAGCCGCACTGCCCTACCTCGGCACCCTCGTGGCCGAAGCCCTGCTCGCGCTTGGCCGCCTGGACGGCGGCCTGAGAGGAAGCGCCCCCGCAACTTTGCGGTTGCTAGCGATCCGGCAACTGCGCAGCCTGCTCATCGCCGCGCTGCGCCAGGTGTGACGCGCCATAATTGACGTCATTGGGCCAACTCGTTGACCAGCAACTGTGACAAAATTCATGGCAACGCGCTGTCTCCGTTTACATGACGCTCGATTGAATTACCTTCCCGGCCATGTCCGCGATCCCTTCCTGGCGTGCCGGCTTCGAGTTGGAAGTCATCCTTGGCGACCTTGGTAAGCCCCGTTTCGAGCGAGAGCTGCGCGATGGAGAGGCAATGGACGAGGCATCGCCGGGCTTCTGCCGAGCCTTCGCATCGAAATTGCGTGAGCGGACAGGTCGGGCGTGGTCCGCCCCTTCTCGGCCACCGCAGCGCCCCGGCTTTTATGTCGTCCCGGAATATGGGCTGGACCCACTCAATTGGCCGGACGACCGCCTAGCGGGCGTGGAACTGCTAACCCCTCCCCTGCCCCTCGACGAGGCCGAGATGGTCCGAACCGAGCTTTCCGAGGCGATCTACGAGATCGACGGCGATTTCAACTTCTTCGCCAGTGACCATACCGCCAGTTGCGGTTGGCACATCAACATCGATGGCGGCGATGGCTACCGGCTCGATCCGGAGCGCTTCATCCTCGGCGTGGATGAACTACTGCTGCTGGCGAACAACGATCGGCTGTTCAGCCGCTACACGGCCTTGCAGCGCCATGCCGTCGGCGTGCCCTTGCTGCGGCATCTGGCGCATGATCCGACCGGCAAATTCCTGCTCGGATCCGCCCTCGGCAACCTGCTCGATGACCGCGCTGGGCGCGACAAGGGATACGCGGCAAACTTCGCCAAGCTGCTCAAGGGCTATGTCGAGCTGCGTCATTTCAGCGCGGAGTCGTTCTTCAACGGCCCACACCTTACCGAGCAACTCGAGCGGATCCCCGCGGCCTTCGAAGTCTGGCCCGCACATAGCCATCCCTTCGAGCAGGCCTTTCGCCGCAAATTTCTGCTGCTCTCGCGCTGGCTTGAGCGCGCTCGCAGTAAACTGAACTGGAATCTGACCCAAGGACTGGTCGCCGCCGAGGGTCGGGTCCAATTCGCCGGGGAGCCGATCGGCCATGTGATGGCCAATGGGCTGGTCGAGCTTAATCTGTTCGGGCATGGCGAGTACGAGTATGTCGCCACCATTCGCGACATTGCCCTCTCCGATATTCCCGAAGCGGTAGCCTTGCTCGCGCTCGATCTTGCCGAACTTTACAATCTTGGCATTCGGCAGCGTGCCAGCAGCAACACATCCTTCCAGCGCGCCGTGCTCCAGCTCGCGGCACATCTGCGGAAAGACCCCGGTCTTTCCAGTTCGGCGCAGCTTGACGAGCTTGCGCATGCCGAGAAGCTGCGGCGCGAGATGCACCCGCAATTCTACATGACCGCCGGGACATAACCTCATAATATATCCTGGTTGGCGGGCGGGCTACGCAGGCGTCTGGCTGCCACCGCCGCGCAAGCGCCCCAGTACCCGCGCCGCCGCATTGTTGCCCACGGCCAGTTCGCGCGCATAGCGTAAAGCTGTCGTCGGCGACGACCACCGCAGCGCAAGCGCAATTCCCGCGCCGTCCTCACCGGCCGCGAACAGATCCTGCGTGAGCCCGACCCTGAACGAGTGCGCGCTCAGGCCGCGAACGGTGTCGCCCTCCATCCCGGGCTCAAGCTCGACCAGGCCCAGATCGACCGCCTCCAGCACCCGGCGGCGCAGGATCGCGACCACACCCTGCCTGGTGAGCGGTTTTGAACCGATGTAGTGCCGCACAAGTCGCTGCCCGGCAGCGTCTGGCGGACTGGTCAGCACATTGATGCGCCGGAACACAGGGCCATGCGCAATCCCGCTCGCGAGCAACCAGGCCGACAGACGCACCATGGTATCGGCCGACAGCCAGGCCAGAGCCCCCTCCCCCAACTGGTCAGTCTTGGAATGCGTGATTTCGAGCCGCCCGCTGCCATCGCCAAACTGGGAAAGATCGACCACCGTCGCCCCAACCAGTTCGGACACGCGCAAACCCGCATCATAGGCGAGACTGATCAGCGCCGCGTCACGCAGACCGATGATATCGCTGCCGCACGAAGCCAACAGCGCGTTGACCGTTACCCCCTCGGGCGGCGCCTGACCCTCCTGCATCGCCTCGCCCAACCGGAGCGGCGCGGCCTGCCTTTGCCGTTCGCGCTTCTTGCGCCGGATACCTTTCAGCGTGTCGCGAACCATCCCGGCCTGGGTCGGCAACGGTTCACGTCCGCCAAAACCGAGGATGCGGTGGATCCGCGCGATTGAGGCGATCCGGCGTGCGAGGGTGGCAGGCTTTGCACCGGCACGGATGTCTGATCCCTTGGCCAGCCAATGCAGATAGTGGACCAGGGTTTCGGGCTCGGCGGGGACGGCGGTCGCGACCGGTCGCCGCGCCTTGCACCAGGCGAGGAAGCATTTGAGGTCGGCGGTGATCGCGGCCTTGGTCGCGGGTGCCATCGCCGCGACCGCAGCCTCGAGCGCCAGTGGGCTGGCGGCGCGGGTATCGACCAGCATAGCGTGGCCACCCAGCACCAGTTCCACCGAGGACGGGAACGGGCGATCGGTAGTCATGCGGGGCGATCGTTTCGTGCGCGTTTCACGGGGGCTTCTTGGGCCAAATCCGGCCACTTCGGCAAGTTCGAATTTACCATAACATCCGATTATGGAAATACCGGATATGGAAGGGCCTCCGCCATACGCACTTTAGCTACGTATTAAATTGACAATTGAGGTTCAATTTGCTGTTATTCCGTGCATGTCCGGACATTTTTCGAGTGTCGTCCTGAACGCCTACGGGGCCGCCCGCGAAGGGCTGGCCCGGGCCGAGGAAAGGCTCGCCCTGTTTCCCGAACCGGCGATCCTGATCGCCCATATTCGCAGCGCCGAGCAGGAGGCGCTGGGCTGGCTCGAAGGCGAAAGCTTCATACCAGAACAGCTCGCCATGAACTACGGCTATTCTCCGCGCGCGTGGCGGCGCTGGCCCTTCGCCTTTGTCCAGGCTTTCGAGCGCAAGCCCCCCTGGAGCGCCATTCCTACTGCCGATGCCATCCGGGCGTGGCTCAAGACCGACGACCCGGCGATCGAAGGTTGGCCCTCCCCTGCCCCGCTCGCCATCGCCGACACCCGCCTCGAGGGCTGGGCACGCCAGGCCGCGCGGCTGTCGGCGCTCCCCCGCCTGATCGCCAGCGCCGACCTCGCCGCCTCCTTCGCTCGCGCCGCCCCTCTGCCCCATGGCAGCATCGTGATCGGGGCAATGCTGGCCGACCGGCATGCGATGGCGAAGGGCAAGCTCTCCGCCGGCGGCATTGCCGCGATCGGCCTCAACCAAAACCGCGCCCCCTGGCGGGCGCTGCTGACCGGCGTGACCGACGACGACCTCGACGAACTGACAACCCACGCCCGCGACGAACGCTGCCGGCTCGCCTGGCTCGAAGCGCTTGGCGCGGGCGGCACAGCGGTGGTCCGCCTCGATCAACGGCTGCGCCTGTGGCTGGCCCGGCTCGACACCGCCTGTGCATCGCGGCGCAAGTCGTCGCACCTGCGCCCTCTCGCCCTGCTCGCCGGAGCGGGTCCTTCGCTCACCGTCGCGCGCGCGGCGAAAGCGTTGGGGCTATCTCGGCAGGCGACCACTCGGCTCATCGCCGAGGCGTGCAAGGCGCACCTCCTGCGCGAGATCACCCAAGGCAACGCCTTCCGCCGCTATGTCATCGCCGTGTGATGGGCAAAACTCGTCAAAACAGCAGAAATTCAACTAACTTTCTGACATTACTTATAAAATATGACCTCCCCGGAAATGTGCCGTACAGCGCCAAAATAGGCCCCGGATAGGGGAAGGGTGCAGCGGCGCGCCGAACGCGCTCTACGGGCCCCTCAAGGCGAAATTTGATGATTTGGCACTGCGGGCGACCTTTCACCCTTCGCTTCGAGCCTGGCGACGGCCAATTCGAGTGCGCGGGCTGTCGGAAGAGCAAATCCCCAGCAGGCCGGATCAAATGGTTCGCTGTCCCAGCGCGGCCGTCGCCGCAGTTCCGCCTGTATCGCAAAATCCCTCGCGAGCTGGAGACTGGCGAGCGCTTCTGCACGGCTTTGCCGCTGTCGGCTCTCCGCGCCCAGGGCATGCAGGGCGCGCTGGCGCCAGTCAGGTCCGTCACGGTCGACCCGCGCCAGATAGCTGAACGCGCTCAGCCTCTGCGCTGCCGCCTCAAGGCGACGATACCGTCTGCGTAGACGATGACGATGAACCCGGCGAAGCGCTACTGTGAGCATCGCCCTCGACATCGCCGACTTGGGGAGCGGCATGCGGGGCAGCTCGGCCCCAGGGCACCCGGGCACAGCGAAGGTCGCGGCAAAGCGGCGCGGCAACTCGCGGTCGTGGCAATGAGCGTGGGCCAGCAGCAGCGTGCGCGCAGGCACGACATGGAGACGGTTCGCGCTGAACTCGCGCATGTAGGCATCGAGCCCGGGCGGCGGACGCTCGGCAGCGCCCTGCCCCAGCAGCTTCAGTGCGGCATGACGGTTGCCGAGCAGACGGGGTTCGGCGAAGCCGAGCAGCTCAAGTGCACGCACTGACACCGCAGCAAGGCGGCGCAGTGAAGCAAGATCGATCACCCCGACGGCGCGGCGCGGCACATCGCGCAGATCGACCAGCAAGGCCTGATGCTTGCGGCAGAGCCAGCTTTGCCGAAGCGTCCATTCGCGCAGGATCACCAGCGGCTTGCCTGCCAGGTGGAATTCGAGCCAGCATTTCAGACAGCCATAATGGCGCCCGCGCGGCGGCAACAGATACTCACCGCTAGCCGGAACGAGGGTGGCCTGCACGACGGACACCTCGCACTGCACCGCCCAGGCAATCCGTTCGATTGCCGCACCCGCGTCCGCGCGCGTGCGGGCTACCTGTCCGCCGCCAAGATCGAGGCGGGCAAGCCCCGGCTCCAAGCCAAGAAATTCGAACAAGCCGATGCGCGTCGTATCGTGGCGTGAGACAAGCCGGTCGAGCCACGAATCGAAGAATTCCTCGGGCTGCGGCAGAACCCGGTAGGCCAGCGGAGCCGGATCCCTCTTCCATTCCTCCCGCCTCACCGGTCGATATAGCAGGGAAACAGTCGGGCCGCCTCGTAGACGTCGGAGAATTCGACGTACTCCCGCCCATGCATGTCCCTCGCAACCCGCTGGCTCCAGTGCAGCAGGCGCTTGAAATTGCCTGTCACACCGTGGCTGGTGCGCCAGATGAATTCGGCCATTTCCGGTTCGGCGAAGCGGTCCGGCTCACTCAGGCCAATGCCGCGCGCCAGGACCCGGATCAGCTGCTGCGAAGGCTCCCCCGGTGCCCAGGGCGTCAGGCGCAGGATGATCGAGCGATACGCCAGTTCGGCATCGTCGCTGAAGATGTCGGCGGCGATGTCGAGCCCGGCAACTACCATGTGGACATTGCCCTCGCTCATCAGAAACCTGAACGAATCCAGCGCATCGCGCCGCGCCCGTCCGCTGGCCGTCAGCACCGCATGGACATTGTCTATGGCAACCAGCCTGGTCGCCTGCTCACCCAGCAGTTCGGCTACCTTGAGGTCAGCAATCTGGTGCGTGCGGCGGGTGAGCGGCCAGCCCTGCTTCCACAACAACGCAAGGTTAATCCGCAGCGATGTCGGGTGCGAGGGCACGACCGCACGCAGCATCGGAATGTAGCGCGCATCGCCCCAGTCCGCTGGTTCCGGATAGGCCAACTCAATCCGCCGACCCACTTCCTTCAGGATCGATGTCTTGCCCATCCCCGACTGGCCGACCAGGACAACGCAGGTCGGCCGGTCATCCGGATCCTCGCCGGCCAGCCCCACCAGCGTATTCACATGCACACGTGCCTCGTCGAAATCGATCCAGAAGGCCTGCCGCAGTGCGCCTGCCGACGCTAAGCCTCGCTTATCGGCTTGAGCCATTCCAATTCTCCCAGTTCCTCCAGTGGAAGCCATCTCGCACCGGTTGCAGAAGTGCCTGCTGGCGGCGGCGGTGCGTGCGAAACACCTTCGCGCTCGAGCCGCTTGCGCCCCTGGCGGTGCTGCCGGGTCCGGATCTTCGAGGCCCGCACTTCCTGGCGATTGGCGTAGACGAGCCTTGCAATCTCAGCCTCGCCGCTGCCTTGATGATAGGCCGCCCCGCGGCGGCGATGCGCGGCGGCAGCGGCATCCCACTCCACCTTGGTGACGTGCGGGTACGAACCGACGACACACGCCGCGACAAGGGCATCATCGATCTGCGGATAGACCTCCTGGATCGTGCGTTCATCGACATGGATCATGATCTTGAGCCCAAGCCGGGTCGCAAAGCTCTCGTGCCAGTATCGGCGGTGATCAATCCGGACCCCGCCAGCGGTTATGGTGCGTTCGACCCACGGCAGAAACCGGCGGGTCAACTGCGCGACGTCGATCCCGAGAGGAACGAGAGCGCCATGTTCCGCCGCCCCATCCTGCCACCTCTGCGCGGGCGCGATCCGCCCCAACCCGTCATGCGGGGTGTGATGGTAGCGGCAGATTTCCCGGACGAACCAGCGCTCAAACTCCTCCAGCGTCATGGTGGCGGCCGCTTCGACGTCGTGGCCATCGCGCTTCGTGACGTCGCCCCCGGTTGCGCCCGGTAACAGCAGCATCTTTTCGCACATGGTGCCGATCAGTCGCTCGATGTGGCCCCCGAAATGGGCCGGGCCACGCGGTCGGATGTCCGGATCGATCCCGTAGGCGTGACAGGCGCTTCGGAAGACTTCTGCCCGGTGAGAGCCTGCATGGTCGGCATGCAGCCGCTTGAAGAACCCGTGAATCGGGTAGTCTTCATTCATGCCGAGACCCGCCAGCAACGGCTGCTTGGGGAGCAGCGCGTTGGCTACCGCCCGACCGCAGCGGAAGATCGAGGGATCCCCAAAACTCACATAGAACCCCAGAATGCAGCGGCTCCAGACCTCGATCAGCAGTGTAACCCACGGTCGCCCCAAGGCCTCTCGGCGCACGCTATCGACGAGCATGACGTTGGCCGGCGAGTGGTCCATTTGCACGAGGTCTAGGAACCCGTTGCTTTGGTACTGGCCGGGATGCGGTTCGTATGCCGTCCGCCGCTTCGACCCCATGGTCGAGCGCGCAAGCTGCGGTGAGCTGATATCGCCGATCAGCCGCTCGATGGTCCGAACGCTCGGGACATCTCCACGCTTGAACCGGTAATCGCCGTTGTCCGCGATGAGCAGGCTGCGGATCTGGTTGGCAGCCTCCCGCACGCTGGGGCGCGGACGATGAAGGAAAATCTCCTCGATCTCCTGGTCGATCGCCGTGAAGATTACGGGCGGCGCATGCCTTGTTCCGGGCTTCGGCCCCTTTGGCCGAGGCGCGAGACTCTCCGCGATAGGATGCTCCCGGAACCGGCGGGCAAGTTCGCGAATCCGTCGCTCGCCGAGATCCGTTTCTTCGCTGATTGCGGCCACCGACGCTGCTGCCAGCGGACCCTCCAGCGAAACATGACGCCGGAACACCGCGTACAGATATGCACCGGTTTTCAGCGCCGCTGCGGAAGGCTTGGCGGCTCGGGGTGGTTTTCGTTCGATCACCGGAATACTCCGACCGATCTATGGACCGCTTCAGCGTCGTCTATTTTGACGTAATTGAGAAGCCAAAATACTTCAGTGCCAGGATTTCATGCACTGATTTCGTCACTCTATGATTTTATATCAATAGGTTACGTTGATTGTTTACTTCTTTGTCCCGTGACACCCCTTCATCTCGCCCGAGCTGTCCGAATGCCTTGCGCTGGCCTCACTCCGGCGCCTCTGGCGCGTGCATGTGCGCGATTATCCGTTTGATAATATTGGAATTGAACACAATCCGGGGATCGAGGCCGACGAGCTTATGCGCTCGTGGTATTCCGAAGAACGCCGTCAGTTCTTGTCGTGGATCAGCCGGCGAGGTCACCCTCCCCTCGCCCATGCCGCCAAGCTGGTCATGGCCGCCAAAAGTCACTCCGAAGGATTCAGCGAGACATACAGGCATGCTGATCGCGCGCTCGAACGGCTCGATGCGCTGCTGCCGAGCCGCGATCCGATGGGCACCCTCCTTGACTGGCTGGCGGAACTGCGGACTGAGGAAATCGACTTTCTTGAAGGCGGCAGTGAGATGGTCCAGGTCAGTGGGTTCACGGTCACACGTTCGGCGCCGCGGGGGGCGGCCTGGGCTGCGTCGCTTGCGGCCGCCGTGCGGCCACACTTGCTTGGGCTGGGGTCGGCTCCAATGGCGCTTGCTGGGGTCATGCCGCGGGCTGTGTTTCGTGAACTCCATGAAGAGCCCTTGCCCGTTGTGCTTCGCGCCGCGCTTCAGGTAGCCAGCGAAATGGCTGAGGTAGATTTGCGCTTCCTGCGAAGGGCTGTCGTTCGGGCCGACGAGGTACTTTCTGGGCTGTACGCCTCTTCGACTGCTCCGCAGACCTGGCGAATGATCGTCAGCCTGGGCCCACTTACCCGAGCTGAGCTCGCTCGGGGACTTGGTGTAACGAAGCGCACTGCTTCTCAATCGGTAGCTTCGCTTCAGGAGGCACATATGGCGCTCCTTCGGCAGACCGACGGCGCTATATTGCCGGCCAGTGCTGATCTAAAACGGCGCGAATAGCCTCTTCCGCTTCCTGCCGTGTCGCGCCGCCCTTATTCAGCAACGTAACACGGACGCCCTTACGGTCAGCCCCATCGATCCGAAGCACTGGCTTCCCACTGGCATTGGCCAAGGTTTCAGGCTTTCCTGACTTCTTGGGGGATCCTGACTTCTTGGGGGGGTCTGCCGCGAGAGCGAGCGCCTTGATCACCTCAATCACAGACATCGACTTGCCAGTCTGCTCGCGCTCTGCAGCAAGACGTTCCGCCTCACGGAAGGCGCGCTCCCGTCGATCCTCAGGCTTGAGGAGCGCTTTGAGCGCAATCGCATTGCGAATGCCAAGCTCCTGCGGATTGGCAAATGCCCTGGTCAGCCCATCTGGCAGCCGTGCCAGATCGAGATACCGCGTTAGCCAGCTTTCGGAGACTTTAAGCCTTTCCGCCATCGTCTTCTGCCGACCATCGTAATAGGCCGTCAGGGCGCGCAGATAGTCTTTTGCGCGTTCGAGATCGGTAAGATCATCCCTTGCCCGGTTTTCAATGTCAGCAAGCCTGAAGGCCTCTTCATCGCCCATCTCGCGTACATCGACGAGAAACTTGAAGTCTGGATAGTTGTGCGAGCGCAGCCAGCTGATCGACCAGTGTCGGCGCGCTCCGCAAATGACTTCAAACTCAAACCCGTCATCTCCGGATAGACGACGGACGATCGCGGGTATCTCCTGCCGCCCTTGAGCCTTGATACTCTCAATAAGGTCCGCGCAGCGTTCCTCATTAAGCAGAGCATAGTCGCGGTTATGGCCTGCCCACATCCGACACTTTGCTGGGTCAACAAGCTCATGTGTGCGAGAAACAATCGCTCCCGACGCCAGGTCAGCAAGACGGTTTGAACGCCCCGTAAGCACGTTTGAGGCAATGCTCGATCTGCGAGGGGCAGCAGTATCCTCGGTCAGGTCAATACCTGCCGCCAGATCGGCCGCAAAACCACTGTTCTTCCTACTCATGCAAGCCTCCCATTAGCGGAATTGCACGCGTGCAATTTTCCAGCGGCTCATACCAAAGCCTCCTGACGGAGGCGCTTCTGATGGCTGGGCCACATCGATCGAATATCAACTTCGATTTCCGAATTCACGCCATCAAGATAGTTTAGGCAACGGTTGCGAACCGCCGAACTAGTGGCAGGGCCGTCAAGCTCATAGACTGTCATCAGCCGCGCCGTAGCATTATCAATCTCTGCCGAGTCCTTGAGAGGCGTGCGAACCATCGCATGGCCGAATAGCGTCCGCATCAGCTGCAACAGCTCTTTCTGCATCGATTTGTTTTCATCGGCCTTGGACGCGACAAAGCGGAGGAACTTCAACTCTGGAGCGAGGCCACGGTCTGCCAGCTGCTCAATCGTCTCATCTAGCATCGAGAGAAATGCAGCCGTCGAGGAGAAATCCATAACAGTCGGCGGAACCGGCACGACCAATGCGTTAGCGGCCCGCAGCACGGACAACGAGATCGCTCCGAGGGCAGGCGGCGGATCCATCACCACGACATCGAACCGATCCGATATACTCTCAATTCCCTCCTTCAGGCGGTCAAGAAGCGCGCCGTTCCCCTGTGCCATCCGTGCGGCTAGTTCGTATTCGGAATTGAACAGACGAAGGTTGGCGGGAATGAGCTCCAGACCGTCGAAGTGAGTCTTGCGGAGAGCGTAGTCCAGAGACGATCGCTCCCCCTCACGAAGGAACGGATAGAGGGTATCATCTTCGGTGAGGTCGAGATCGGGCACATACCCGAAAAGGGTCGTCGCCGAGGCTTGGCTGTCGCAATCGACGAGTGCAACACGGTAGCCTCTGATGGCCAGATACTGAGCGAGGTGAACGGCCAAAGTCGACTTACCAACTCCTCCCTTGAAGTTCTGAACGGCCACGACACAGCAGGGATCGTTTGGAGCCCGATAGGGTCTCGTCCCGAAGACGCCGCGCATGTCATTCAGCTGGGCAAGCGTATATCTCTCTCGCCTGTTGTTGTCGGTCCTTGCAGGCTCTGGCAGGCGGCCGTCCTTTTCCGCATCACGGATAGCAGCCGGCGTGCGGCCCACAAGTTCGGCCGCTTTCCCGATTGTAAAGGTTGGCTCGCGCCGGTCATCTGCCCTAGCGCTTCGCGCGGAATCCCGGAGCTTTTCGAGTACCGAGGAGGTTCGACTGGCCAGCGTCGCGACCGAGACCAAACGCTCGGCTTCTTCAATCTGAAGTCCGTTTGACACATGCCTTCCTTTCGCAATTCCGCATGTGCTACACCGAATTGCGCTTTTCGGTCAAGAAAATCGGGAATTTCGAAAGTTGGAGCGCGTTATCGGTGAGAAATCTGGGCCGCCGCGCCCTATCCTGACTCGGTGGGGGCTTCGAAAATTGCACGCGTGCAATTTCTGCCGTTCAGGGTCGGCCCCGGCGATTGAACCACCCCTCACAAAACCCTTTCCAGGCGGCGATCAACTTCGCACCGCGAAGCTTCTCCAAACGCTCGCCCATATGCTCGCGAAAGCCGTTGGCGATCAGATCTACGTCCCAACCACCGCCATGCCTGCGGCCAATCTCAAGGAGGTCGTCATGACCAAAGCGCAGCGTTCCCACTGGAAATGTCACCTCGGATGGCTTCTTGACTGAGACTGCTCCTCGCGGCGCCGGAATAGCCCCCTGCCCCACTGTGACGCTCTCTACAGCCCCTTCACGCCTCGCTTGGCGTCCAGCTGAATGACGATCAAGCTCGTCGACAGTCTCAAGCACTTCCGGCGCGCCTTTGGGCTCGAACCGGAACTCGATCTCCGTGACTGTTCGACCCTGCCTGATTTCCCGCCACTCAACACGGAAGTGAGCTAGCTGGTCAATTTCGGATTTCGCCTTCTCCAGAACTTTGCGCCGAAGTTGAGCGAAGTCTGTGTAAACATCTGGTGGAATACCCAATGCTGCGCGCAGCGCCTGCATGTCTCCCCGCCAAGTTGCTTGTCGACGATGAAGTCGGAGTGCTCCCAGCTCATAAAGCTTCAAGGCATAGTTCGAACGGAAGCCAAGCACCGCTTGCCGATTGAGCACAGCATAGGTTTCTGATGCCTGGATGAGCTTGCGAGCATCAGGAGTGAATTCCCACTCGATCCATCCAGTCTCGCCGCCCTCCTCATCTGTCTCCTCCTTCGACCGCGAGATCAGGGAAAACAGGAGCGTCGCCTTCTTTCCCCGCCAGGATTTGTCGTCGACGGCAAACAGCGTTCGGTGCAGTTCCTGAAGCATCTCGGTAATTCGCTCATTGCCCTTGTGGCCTCGCCGAATGTCCGCCTTACGTATGCGGTGAGGGCGATCCTCCCAGGCGTCACCCCCAGCTGTGAGGATCATGAGAGCAAGTAGTCGCGAAGCTGTCAGACTGAGAGATTCGCCTTTGACAAACTTGATTTCGATGATGCTGCCTGGCTTGGCAAACTCGTCGCCGCCCTTTGCCTTCAACGCGGTAGCAACCCGCATCGCACGGCCAGGGGATCCTTCCTCGGGCTTCTCTTCAGGAGCCTCGGCTATTGGGCTAACATCCGTTTCCATGCCATATTGCGATCAAAGCTTGATTCTTGGTATGCTGATTGCTGCCTGACCTGACCTCATCAGTCAAGTCAGGTCAGGATATAGAGATGGCCGCAGCCCCCAAGAGGTCAGGATTGAGTTGGTCGGATCGCGGGTCTGAATCGCCCAAGAAACCGCGAGTCGCTAGGTTCTCCAGCAGGGCTTAAAATGGCGCTTGATTTTGATGCCTGCGAGACCCAAAAATCCGGCCCAGCGGGCGACCCATCAACATCTAGACGGCTGCCCCCAAAAGGTCAGGAAGGCCCCAGGAGGTCAGGTGAGTTCCCCCGGCAAGTCAGGGTTAAGCCCCCGGCAAGTCAGGGTTAAGCCCCCGGCAAGTCAGGTAAAATCCCCCAACTGGTCAGGCAAACCAGCGTAGGCAACTGATTTCACTACCAATTTACGCTCCGAATCTGAATCTTTAGAATCATGAATCCTTCCGCTGCAAGCAGCGGCGTTTTTTTATGATTGTTTTTGGAGATTACGAGACGTCGCGAGGAGCATTCTCGGCTCAGATCAACGAAACATCCATGCACCCGTTCTAAAACACGAGCCTGTGGTCAATCGCCTAAATGAATCACAGACGCTCCTGTGATTCAGATTTCCAGTTGGACCGAATGCTCAGCCTTCTGCCACCGGTTTCATATGGAGACACCGAAGAACCAGTCGTGGCATTGGCAAGCAGTAGACCCGTCCCGCAACGTCGCGCGCGACTATCACCTCTGGGTTGAGACCGATCTGTTTGGCTGGACAACCGTTGAGCGGCGCTGGGGACGAATTGGTACAAAAGGGCAGGGGGTGACCACCAGCTTTCCGGACAGAAGACAGGCAGACACAATCGCACAGCAGATCCGGATCCGGCGCGAAAGCGCATTCAAGCGGATTGGTGTTCGCTACCAGGCAGTCGAGTGACTTCCCTCAACATTTAGGCGGCTCTTCAGAGCTGAACACTTCTCCATAAAACTCCCCAGTTTCGCCAAAGGGAGAGGGGGAAGGCCTGATGCGGTTCAGCATCAGGAGCAGACCGTGACCGACCTTTTTGAACAATCCAGCCAGAAGCTGGACGCAGCAATCACTGAAATCCAGCACGCCATCGCCACCGGAATAGCGAACAAGCAACGCCTGTTTGAGACGATGCGCCAACTCTACGGGGAGGGCTCCGCAAACGGCGCCTGGAGCCAGAGGGACGCTTTTGACCTGCTCGAGGCGGCATTGACGCGCCACATGGCCGGACTGCTGAGCAAACCTCAGATGCTGAACCAGATTTCGGAGATCAGCGCGCTCATCGAGGCACTGCCGACACATACGGTCAGAAGTGAAGACCAGATCAGGTACCAGCAATTCTCGACGCCCCCAGACCTCGCAGCGCTATCCGTGATTTTGGCGCAGCCACTCGCAACTGATATCGTTCTTGAACCGAGCGCCGGACATGGCGCTCTCGTGGCAACTTTGCCCGATGTCAGCGCATTGCATCTCAACGAAATCGATCCGCGCAGGCGTGAGAAGCTGGCTCTGCTGTTTCCCGAGGCAACCACCACAGGGATGGATGGAGCCATGCTGGCCTCCCATCTCGACGCGGCTGTGCAGCCAAGCCTCATCTTGATGAATCCGCCGTTCTCCCGGTCAATGGGACGAGGGGCAGACGAGTTCGCAGCGGTGCGTCACCTGCGCGCTGCCATAACGCGCCTCAGGCAAGGGGGACGGATCGTCGCGATCATGCCGGACTGGTTCACGACGAGCGCAAAGCTTGCGAAAATCTACGAAGACACCTTTGCCTCTTGCACGGTCCGCACATCCATCCGGCTCGATAAATGCTATCACAAACAAGGCACCAGCGTGGCCGTGCGCTTGTACGTGATCGACAAGATCCCGGGGCAAATCAGACCAGCAGTTTTGGCGCGGGAGACGGTTGCAGACGTCGCGTCTGCGGTCTCCATCATCAAGCGTGTCACAACCCAGCCCGACTGCGAACCGCGCGCGGTGCCGCCGAAAGCAAAGCCGGGTGCGCTCTTCAAAGCCATGCGGGCAACACCGATCACAAAACCCGTCAAAGCGAGGGCAGCCCAAGCCCCCAAGATCGAAGCATTGGCGTTCAGTACCTTGGACAAGCCGCGCGTGCTCGGTGAGCAAAGCGGGGTCTACATCCCGTACCGGCCAAGCCGGGTCGACATTGTTGGTGCACGCGAGCATCCGACGCCGCTCGTCGAAAGCGTGGCCATGGGATCAATCCCTGCTCCAATCCCGGATTATGTCCCGGCGCTGCAGGACCGGGTCCTGCAGGAAAGCCTGCTATCCGAGGCCCAGATCGAAACTGCCATCTATGCCGGGAACGCGTGGCAGCAGTATCTGCCTGGCCTGTTCGTTCCGGCTGAAGAAGGCGTTGGCCTGCAACTCGACGAGCATGGGCGCGCCTACCGCAAAGGCTATTTCCTTGGCGATGGCACGGGGGCAGGGAAGGGCAGGCAGATCGCCGCCTGCATCCTTGATGGCTGGCTTGCGGGACGCCGCAAGGCCATCTGGATCTCGAAGAACGAAAGCCTGCTCGAAGACGCGCGACGCGACTGGAGTGCCATCGGCGGCCTTGCTGCCGACATTCAGCCGCTTTCTAACTGGAAGATCGATCAGGCGGTTCCTTTCCGTGAAGGAATCCTGTTCGTCACCTACCCAACCCTTCGGAGCCAGCGTCAGGACGCTACGCGCCTGAAGCAGCTGCTCGACTGGGCGGGCGAGGATTTCGATGGTGTCATAGCCTTCGATGAGAGCCACGAGATGGGCGGTGTTGCAGGGGGCGAGGGCGCCCGGGGCACGAAAAGCGGATCGCTGCAGGGCATCGCCGGCGTGCTGCTGCAAAACAATCTGCCCGATGCCCGGGTTCTCTACGCTTCTGCGACCGGGGCCTCGGAGGTCAACAACCTTGCCTATGCCGTGCGGCTAGGTCTGTGGGGACCTGGCACCGCGTTTGCCAACAGAGAAGATTTCATCAGCCAGATCAGGGCAGGGGGCATCGCTGCGATGGAACTCGTGTCGCGGGACCTCAAGGCACTGGGCCTCTATCAGGCGCGCGCACTCAGCTTCGCAGGCGTCGAATACGACATCCTGAAACATGATCTGACAGCCGAACAGATCGCCGTTTACGACACTTATGCCGACGCCTGGGCGATCATCCATCAGAACCTTGAGGAGGCACTGGAGCTGACCGGCGTCGTCGACGAAATCGACGGAGCAACGCTCAACAGCGGTGCGAAAGCCGCAGCGCGGAGCCGGTTCGAAAGCACCAAGCAGCGGTTCTTCAACCAGCTGCTGCTGTCGATGAAGCTTCCCACGCTGATTGCTGCCATCAATCTCCATCTGGACCGCGATGAGGTGGTTGTCGTTCAACTGGTTTCGACCGCCGAAAGCATCCTCGATCGCCGTCTCGATAGCCTCTCGCCAGAAGAGCGCGCGGAGCTCGACCTCGATCTCAGCCCGCTCGACGCGGTGATTGAGTACCTTGAGCGCGCCTTCCCCACGCAACAGATGCAGGTATTCGTCGATGATACCGGCACCCAGCGCTCGGCACCGATGTTCGACGAAGAGGGCCGTCCAGTCCACAACCAGACTGCGATCGCCCGCCGCGGCGAGATGATCGAGCACCTGTGTGCCATGCCGCCGATCAAGCCTGCCCTGGACGGGATCATCGAGCACTATGGACCGGAGAAGGTCGCCGAGGTGACCGGACGCAGCAAGCGGCTCATAAACCAGAGCGACGGCCAGCAGCGGCTCGAGACCCGCTCGCCGCGGACGAACCAGTCCGAGACAGACCAGTTCATGGATGGCAGGAAGCCGATCCTAGTCTTCAGCGACGCGGGCGGCACCGGGCGATCGTACCATGCCAGCCTTGACGCAGCTTGCCAGAAGCGGCGAATCCACTTCCTGCTTGAGCCGGGATGGCGAGCAGACCGAGCCATCCAGGGGCTGGGCCGAACGCACCGGACCCATCAAGCCAACACACCGCTGTTCCGACCCGTGACCACGAACTGCAAGGGGGAACTGCGGTTCACAAGCACCATTGCGCGCAGGCTCGACAGCTTGGGGGCGCTGACGCGAGGCCAACGCCAGACTGGCGGCCAGAACCTCTTTGACCCTGCCGACAATCTCGAAAGCGAATATGCCAAGGCGGCTCTCTCGACCTGGTTTGCCTTGCTGGCGGACGGCAAGCTCAAGAGCGCAACGCTGATCGATTTCCAGCGCCGGAGCGGGCTCAAGATTGTCTCCGAAGATGGTGTTCTCGAAGAGGACCTTCCGCCAATCCAGCGTTGGCTCAACCGCATCCTTGCGCTGCCGATCGGAATGCAGAATGCGATCTTCGAAGAATTTCTGGGGTTGGTCGAAGCGCGGGTGTCGGCTGCGCGCGAGGCCGGTTCGCTCGATGTTGGCGTCGAGACCCTGCGGGTCGAACAGGCCGAGGTTGTCGAAGACATAGTCTTGCGGACCGACGAGCGAACCGGTGCCACGTCGCATTTGCTGCAGCTGGCTCTCAAGACGAGAGCACGGCCGATCTCCCTTGAGCGTGTCCTTGATCGCCGCGACTACGCTGACGGCTGCATTCTGCTCCAAAACACCAAGAGCGGGAAAGCAGCCCTGGCCGAACCTTCGCGGCACTTCATGACCGAACAGGGCGAATTAATCAGGCGGGTTATCCTCCACCGTCCGCTCCGGCGCGAATACCACCACTTCGATGACCTTGCGGAATCGGCCTGGGAAGAAGCTCCGCGCCGGACTTTCGAGAAGCTGTGGCAAAGCGAGGTTGCGGAGCTTGCCGAACGGCTAACGACAGAGACCGTGTACCTTGCGACCGGACTTCTCCTGCCGATCTGGTCGAGCCTGCCTATCGACTATCTGGAGGTTCGGCGGATCGTCGACGAGGAGGGCAGAAGCTGGCTCGGCCGCATGGTCCACGAACTCGATGTGGCGAAGCTGCTCGAGAAGTTCGACATTGCCTCCACCGTTGAACTAACCCCGGATACGATCATCAAGGCGCTCGGCGAAGGCCGGACAGTCCCTATCAAGCAGCCGTTCGAGGCGACCATCAGATGGTCGCGCGTGGCAGGCGAGCAGCGCTACGAAATCGTCAGGGCGCCTGTCGATCAGCTGCCTTGGCTCAAGAGCATCGGCTGTTTCACGGAAATCATCTCGTTTCGTACCCGGGCGTTTATTCCGATAGAGGCAGCGCCGTCTGTCATCAGAGCACTGTTTCGAGCATGTGGAGCAGCTATGCCGGAGCCATCGATGCCGACTTTCCCGGTTGAGCCCTAACGCCCCACGGTTTTCCTCTTGGTATGATCCATCTGTGCAGCATGGAATGGCGAGGAGTGGGACAATGCTGCCGTTCGACGTGCGCCGCTCAAACGGCAGGCTTCGCCGCAACCCGCCTTAGCTAGCGTGAGATGGGGCGGATGGGGGTCTGGGGCAAAAGGTTTCCGGCTCAGGTGTCAACACCGGGACAAAAAACGGGCCAGGCTGTCAAAACCGGTCGACAGTCGAGCACTGGCGCACTTCGGTGATTACCTCTGCGGTCGGGGATCCCCGCGTCCGAAGGCGTAGTCGCTAATCAGCGAGCCGCAGACACCGTTATTCCCGCTACATCATCTAGTGGCAGCTGTGCACCACAATGATGGCCGGCGGCCTCACCGACACGCTGGATCTGGCTTTGCTCCATACCACCTGCCCCCACGAGTTGCACAGTGGCAAGTGGTATGGCTAGCCGCTCATCCTTTAGGTTTCAGCGTCAAGGGAAGGCCGGCGAACATTATGACTGCCTCTTCAACCAATGCCGCTATTTCCTGATTGATGCGGCCCGCAACATCGCGAAACCTTCTGGCAAGGGCGTTGTCGGGTACAATGCCCAGACCCACTTCGTTGGCGACCAGAATGACCGGCCCCCGTGCGGCTGAAAGCGAGCGCGTCAGTCCTTCCGTAGCGGCAGCCGTATCGCGTTCCGCCAGCATCAGGTTCGAAGCCCACAGCGTCAGGCAATCGACCAGCACCACCGTCTCGGGCGTGCTATATACCGTGATCGCCTCCGCCAGTTCCAGGGGGGCCTCGACGGTTGACCAGCGCGGCCCACGATCGGCACGGTGCAGGGCAATCCGCTCGCGCATCTCGTCATCGAAGGCCTGGGCTGAGGCCAGATAGATCAGTTCACCCGCCAGGGCCTCTGCCCTGCCTTGCGCATAGCGGCTCTTGCCCGAACGCGCGCCGCCCAGCACCAGCAAGTGGGACAAGGCGCTGCTCATGCGCTGTCTCCCGCCGGGACGGAAGCGGGTCTCTCCGCCATGGCCAGCGCCACCAGCGCGTCAATATCGAGATGCTCCTCAAGCGCGGCTGCGATCTCGTCCAGCGCCGCCTCGACAGAGGCGCCATAGTCCACGCCCCCGGCTTCTACATCCATGCGCGACAGCAGCGCCCGGCGCAGCTCCGCATCAGCCAGCAGGCCGTGGACATAGGAACCAAACACCGTGCCGCCCGCATTTATCGCGCCATCGCGGCGGCCATCGGCGAAAACGGCGAAGGGCTGTTCCGTATCCGGCCCGTTGGTTTGCCCCATGTGCATTTCATATCCCTGGAATGGCGCGCCCATCGCCAGCCCGCTGACCGGACGCAACGCCTTGTGCGCGTGCAAGGTCGTTTCAACATCAAGCAGGCCAAGGCCGCTGGCAGCGCTGGCCGAACCTTCAAACCCATCGGGATCGGCGATGCTTTTGCCGAGCATCTGGTAACCACCGCAAAGCCCAAGGATCAGCCCGCCGCGCCGGTGATGCGCAAAAATATCGATGTCCCAGCCCTCTGCACGCAGAGCGGCCAGATCGGCGATTGTCGACTTTGACCCGGGCAGGATGATGAGTGCGGCCTCTGCCGGGATCGGCTGGCCGGGCGGAACCATGTGCAGGTCCACACCATGTTCGAGCTTCAGCGGATCGAGGTCATCGAAATTAGATATGCGCGGCAGGATCGGACAGGCGATCAGCTTGCGGCTTTCAGCCCGCGCCTTGCCGCTCTCCAGCACCACGGCATCCTCGCTGGGGAGCCGCGCCGCCGCGCTCAACCATGGGACAACGCCGAAGCCGCGCCAGCCTGAGAGGCTTTCGATCTGGGCGTAGCCATCGGCGAACAGGGCGGGATCCCCCCGAAACTTGTTGATGATGAAACCCTGGATCATCGCCGTGTCGGCGGGGTCGATGATCGTTCTCGTGCCAACGATGGCGGCAATGACTCCGCCGCGATCAATATCGCCGACCAGCACGACGGGCACGCCTGCCGCTCGCGCAAAGCCCATATTGGCGATGTCGCCAGCGCGCAGGTTGATTTCCGCAGGAGAGCCGGCACCCTCGACAACGACGATGTCGCACGCCCGGCGGAGCCGGTTATAGCTGGCCAGAACTTCGCCGAGCAGCGCGCCCCGTGCCTGCCGAAAATTGCCCGCGCCCAATGTGCCGCGCACCCGACCATGCACGATCAGTTGCGATGTGCGGTCGGCCTGCGGTTTCAGCAGCACCGGATTCATGTCGGTATGCGGCTCCACCTTGCAGGCGATTGCCTGCAAGGCCTGCGCCCGGCCGATCTCGCCGCCATCGCTGGTGACGGCAGCATTGTTCGACATGTTCTGCGGCTTGAACGGCAAGACCCGCAAACCCCGCTGCACCAGGGCGCGGCACAGCCCCGCCACCAGCACGGATTTGCCCACATCAGAGCCGGTGCCCTGAAGCATTATAGCGCCCATGCTGCACCTCCTGCAATACCGGCCGCCATGAACCACAGGCACAGACATGCACGGGCGTAGATGCCCAATCCGCGCCAAATATCCTCTGTCCGGGCCGGGCGGTCTCCCTCCCCAATCCAGAGCTTGTCCGAAAGAATCCCGTCATAAGCGATTGGCCCAGCCAGGCGCAGCCCCAGCGCCCCAGCCATCGCGGCCTCGGGCCAGCCCGCATTGGGCGAGGCGTGCCTGGACGCATCGCGCCACAATATCCGCCAGCCACCCCCGCCGCACAGGCAGATCAGCAATCCCGACAGGCGCGCTGGAATGAGGTTCATCGCATCGTCGGTGCGGGCCGCAGCCCAACCATAGGCGCGCCATCGCTCCTCGCGGTGCCCAATCATGCTGTCGGCGGTGTTGATCGCTTTATAGGCCCAGATACCGGGCAGCCCCAGCACCAGCAGCCAGAACAACGGCGCGACCACCCCGTCGCAGAAACTTTCCGCCAGACTCTCGATCGCCGCGCGGGCAACACCCGCGTCATCAAGCGCGGCTGTATCGCGGCCAACGATCATGCCGACTGTGGCGCGCGCGGCTGGCAGATCCTGCCGCTCCAGCGCATCGGCAACGAGGCGGACGTGGTCGTACAGGCTGCGCTGCGCCAGACCCGGCCAGGCCAGCACAGCGATCAGGGGCCAGGCCCAAGGCCCGGCGATTGCCACGAGCAGACTTTGCAGCACCCAGCCCGCACCGCCCGCCATACCCAGCAGGATCAGGACGGTGACCGCCCCGGCCATGCGCCGCTGTCCATCGGAACGCGAGGGGACATTCCAGCGCCGTTCCAGCGCGGCGATAATCCGCGCAAAGATGCCCACAGGATGGCCGATCCGGCGATACAGCGGCTGAGGCCAGCCCACTGCCGCGTCGAGCACCAAGGCCAGGAAAGCAGTCAGATCAATCATCAGCCAGCGCCGCATCAAGGCGATCCAGCGCCTGTCGGTCGGCGGGCAGGCCCAGGCGCAGCCAGCGCGGATCGTAATCGAACGGCCGCGTCAGGATGGAATGGCGCGCAAGGCGTTCGAACAGCGCGGCGGCATCGTCCGTTTCGATCAGCCGGAACAGCGGGCAAGCACCTATCGCGCTGTAGCCCCGCCGCGCCAGCACCGCGTCCAGCGCATCCGCCTGTTCACGCAAGGCCATCCGCATGGCGGCTGTCCAGTCCACATCCTGATATGCCGCTGTGCCGATGGCCAGCGCCGCTGCCGATAGCGGCCAACTGCCCAGCCGCTGCCGATATTGCGCGATCAGCGCGCGCGGTCCCAGCACAAAGCCGAGCCGCACCCCGGCCAGCCCGAAGAATTTGCCGAACGAGCGGAAGATAATCAGCCGCTGTCCGTCCTGCACATGGGCGGCAAGGCTGCTGTGCGGGGCGGCATCGGCAAAGGCTTCGTCCACGACCAGCCACGCTGCGCTGTCGCGCCGCGCCGCCAGCCAGCCAAGCAGGGTGGCAGGCGACATGATCCGGCCATCGGGGTTATTGGGATTGGCAAGGATGATGGTCGCCTCCTCCGTTCCGGTCAGCTCGGTCAGGGCTACGGGGCGGCTGCGGGGAATCATTTCGCCATGGGTGCGATAGCTGGGCTGGGCGTGGATGGCAGCGCCGGGCAGGATGTCACCCAGCATCCGCAGGCCGATCTCCGTGCCTGGTACGGCACAGACATGGGCTGGGTCAGTGCCGAAACAGGCGGCGGCAGCGGCCTCCAGATCGTTCAGCGCGCCGGTGTCGGGCAGCGCCTGCCAGTCCACTGCCAGATTGTCCGCGCCGGGCCAGCCATGCGGATTGATGCCGGTGGACAGGTCGATCCACGGCGCCTTGCCCATGCCGAACTGCGCCATGGCATCGGCCAACCTGCCGCCGTGAAAACTGAAGCTGTTCATGTCATGTGTATCCATAGGCCCGTGATTGCCACGCTCAGCAGCAAGCCGGTTTCGATCAACTCGATGCCTGCACCATGGCCATCGCCGGAAATCCCGCCCAACGCGCGGCGCACGTGCCACCCCCACCACAGAACGAGCAATGGTGTGACAAGCAGCGCCGGAGTGAACCACGCCGCCGCTGCCAGCGCGGCCGCCCAGCCCGCAAGATCGATCGGGCCGATGGCGGAACGGAATCGAGCCGCCAGCCCCTGATGCAGCGGCATCAGCCACCATGTCCACACCAGCGGGCCGATGCGCGCGGCAAACGGCACCAGTACCAGCGCGCCAAACGCCCGTGCATCCACCAGCATATCCAGCAGCACCAACTTGCTCAGCAGTTGGAGCACAATCGCGACAACGCCGAAGCTGCCGACATGGGGATCGGCCAGAACGGCCAGCAGCCGCTCGCGATCTTTATGCGCCGCGCCGCTGGCATCGGCGAGGTCGGCCAGGCCATCAAGGTGCAGCGCGCCGGTCACGCCCACCCAGACGATCAGTGCGGCTAATGCGCCCAGCCGGTGATCGACCAGCGCGCCTGCCCATGCGGCTCCCGCAACCGCTGCACCAATAACCAGGCCTACAGCGGGAAACCAGCGCATCGACCGGGCAAACGCGGCATCATCCACGACGATTGTCCGCAGTGGAGCTGGCATAGGCAGCCGCGTCAGGAATTGCAGGGCGATGATGAAGCCCCTCACGGATAAAGCCCCGCGATCTGTGCCGTGGGGGTTGCTCCGGGCCAGACGCGCAACGTCAGCAGGCAATTGTAGGGCAGGTCAACGGCCCACGTCTGGTGCATGTCAAACCCGCACAACACCGCCAGCGCCGCCCGCATCGCGCCTCCATGCGTGACGATCAGCGTCGGCCGCGCGGCCAGATCGCCAAGGGCGCTGGATACTCGTTCCACCAGCGCCGACCAGCGTTCTCCACCGGGCGGCGCATGGCCATCGGGATCGTCCCAGAACCGCGCCAGTGCCGCGCCTTCTACATCGCCGGGAGCCATCCCGTCCCATGCGCCAAAGTCCAGTTCGCGCCAGCGCGGATCGATTGACAGCGGCACACCGGTCGCAAGGGCAATGGCCTCGCCCGCCAAACGCGCCCGCGACAGGTCGGAAGCGATCAGCACTTCAGCCGCCAGATTCCGCGCCTGATCGGCGCAGGCCGCGATACCGGCGGCAATAGGCGGCGCATCGGTAAGACCAATCAGCCGCCCCGCGCCTTCCGGTTCACCGTGGCGCAGGAGATAAAGGGGAAAGCTGCTCACAGGCCGTCTGCCACCCCGGCCTGCGCAAAAGTGGCCATGCCGTTGTGCGTGGCCAGCGCTGCCCGGATTACCGACACGGCCAGCGCCGCGCCGCTGCCTTCGCCCAATCGCATCCCCAGCGACAGCAGGGGATCAAGGCCCAGATGCTCCAGCAAGCGGATATGCCCCGGTTCAGCCGAACAATGGCCCGCCAGACAATGATCGGTGATCGCCGGAACGGCGGCGGCCAGCGGCGCCAGTGCGGCGCAACTGATGAACCCGTCCAGCACCACCGGGATGCGCAGACGGCGCGCCTCCAGCACGGCCCCGGCAACGCCTGCGATTTCGCGCCCGCCCAACCGGCGCAGGATTTCAAACGGGGTGTCCGGCGCATCGGCATGAAAGGCCAGCGCCCGCTCTACCACGGCTACCTTGCGCGCAATTCCGCCCGCATCAACGCCCGTTCCCGGCCCGGCCCATTGCGCGGGACTGCCGCCATAACTGCGCGCGCAAAGCGCGGCGGCGGCGGTTGAATTGCCAATGCCCATTTCGCCAACGACCAGCAGGTGCAGCCCCGGCTCCACCACCGCCGCTCCGGCAGCAAGTGCAGCAAGGCACTCCGTCTCGTCCATTGCCGCAGCGATGGTGAAGTCCGCCGTGGGCCGGTCCAGATCGAGTGCGATGACCCGCAGATCAAGTCCGGCGGCCCCGGCCAGTGCGTTGATGGCGGCACCTCCGGCAGCGAAATTGCCGACCATCGCGGCAGTCACGCTGGCGGGAAAGGCGCTGACCCCGTGGACAACGAAGCCATGATTCCCGGCAAAGATCGCCGCGCGGCCCTGTTCGATCACCGGCTGCGCCGTGCCCTGCCATCCGGCCATAAACACCGCGATGTCTTCCAGTCGCCCCAGCGATCCGGCGGGCTTGGTCAGGCTGGCCTGCCGCGCCCGCGCAGCGGTGATGGCGTCCGCATCGGCCACAGGCAAACGCTCAAGCGCCGCTTCAAAGGCGGCAAGGGACGCAAACCGGCTCATTCCGCAACGAAGCCCTGCGGCGGGGTGCGGGTTATGAAATGCCCCTTCACGCCTTGCGGCCATTGCTTGAACGGCACCCGGCCATGTTCGCTGGCGGCATAGTGGACCGCATAGTCCAGAATGGCGGTGGCGGCGTCCTCGTCCGGCGTGAACCGGCCCAGAACATAGCCGACCTTGCCGGGCGCGCGCAGGTGGATTGTGCAGAAATCGGTGCAGGCGAACAGGCACGGCATCTCCTGCACCGCCACCCCGGCATAGCGCGCGTCGCTCTCCTGTACCTGTCGCAGCGCCGCCACCAGTTGCGCGCCGCCGCGCGTCCCGGCGGAGTCCTCACGCGCATCGGCGCTATGGCGGCAAGTGTTGCAGGCCACGATAGCGGGGCCGTCCTCCACGGGTATCAGCATGGTTTTCTGGTCCTTTGATTGAAAATCATCGTTCGAACACCCGGTCGCTCCACGGTTCACGCGGTTGCCAACCGTGCCGTTCCAGTTCGGGTGTGTCGGATGTGTCTGCCGGATAGCCAATGCACAGCAGCGCGATCAGCGACCAATGCGCGGGTACATCCAGCATGGCCTGAACCAAAGGCGGATCAACGATCGACACCCAGCCAAGGCCAATGCCGCGCAGCCGTGCCGCGAGCCAGAGATTGTGGATCGCCAGCACACAGGAATATCGCAGCATTTCAGGCATGGTGGCAATGCCAAGGCCGTGCCCCGCCTCGGGCAGTTCATCGCAGAACACCGCCATCAGTTCGGGCGCTTCACGCAAGCCGTGCAGCTTTAGCGACAGGTAGTGATCGTGCCGCGCCTGCCCGGCATAACGCTCCGCCGCTTGTGCACTTTGCCCATCGGCATGGGCGGCCAGCGCCTCGCGGATGTCAGGCGTCCGCACCCGCACAAATCGCCACGGCTGCGCATTGCCGACCGACGGCGCAAGCGAGGCACAGGCCAGCAGCGCGCGCATGTCCGCTTCGCCCACGGCGCGGCGGTCGAAATGCCGGACATCGCGCCGCCAGCGCAGCAATTGCATGAATTGCTCCGCAAATTCCGCGCCGAACACAGGCGGGACCGCGCTCAGAACTCGATCCCCGGTCAAAATTCAATGCCGGCCTGGGCCTTCACGCCGGAGCGGAATGGATGCTTGACCATGGTCATTTCGGTAACAAGGTCGGCCGCCTCGATCAGCGCCTCGGGGGCGTTGCGGCCTGTGACGATAACGTGCTTCATCATGTCGCGCGCGGTCAGCACCGCCACCACTTCATCGACCGGCAGATAATCATACCGCAGCACGATGTTCAGTTCGTCGGCCAGCACCATGTGATAGCTGGGATCGGCGATCATGCGCTTGACCTCGTCCCAGCCGGCGCGGGCGGCCGCGATATCGCGTGTGCGGTCCTGCGTGTCCCAGGTAAAACCCTCGCCCATCGGCTTGAATTCGACATTGTCGGGAAAGGCATCGAACACGGCCTTTTCACCCGTTTTCATCGCCCCTTTGACAAACTGGACCACCCCCACTTTCATGCCGTGGCCAATGGCGCGAACCACCATGCCCAGCGCCGCGCTGGTTTTGCCCTTGCCCTTGCCGGTGTGGACGATCAGCAGGCCCTGTTCGCGGGTCTTGCTGGCCATGATCTTGGCCTGCGCGGTCTGCTTCTTGCGCATCTTTTCGGCGTGGCGGGCATCGCCGCCTGCAACTTCTACTTGGTTTTCAGGTTCCATCGGCCAATTCCCTTCGCATGAGATAGACATCCATGATCCAGCCATGGCGCGCGCGCAGTTCCGCCCGGCGCAACGCGATCCGGGGACCGGCTTGCGCCAGGGGGCCCTGTTCCAGCGCCTCGTGCGCCATGCCCAGATAAGCGCCCCACCAGATGGTGATGCCTTGCGGTTGCAGCCCCTCGAACGCGCAACCGCTGTCAAGCATCACGACAATCGTGTCGGCTCCGGCAGGCCAGCCATGGGCGCGCAGCAGCCGCCCGGTGGTGATCGTCACCGGGCCGGCCAGCGGGTTCAACGGCATGGCATGGGCAGCGGTCAGCGCCTGAATACTGGTGATGCCCGGCACCACCCGCACGGCGATTTCCACCCCCGCGCTGCGCAGCCGGTCAGCAATGCGCAAGGTGCTGTCATACAGCGAGGGATCACCCCAGACGAGCAGCGCCAGCTTGCCACCGCCGGGCAAATGTTCGGCGATCTGCACCCGCCACGCATCGGCAATGGCATCATGCCAAGCGTTGACGTCATCCAGATAAGTGGCCCCATTGCCGCGCACTGGCAAGTCAAATTCCACAATCCGCGTTGGCCCCGTCAGCACCTGCGCGCAGATCTCCCGGCGCAGGTCGATCAGATCGGACTTGGCCTGCCCCTTGCGCGGCAACAGGATCAGGTCGGCACGGTTCATCGCCGCGACAGCCTGCGCTGTCAGGTGATCGGGGTTGCCAGTGCCGATACCGATCAGGTGGAGGTCGATCATTGGGCATCTCGGCACGAAGCGGGCGCGATCATGTGGAAATAGCTGCCGGTGACATGGCCGCGATGCGATCCGCTTTCGGCCACCGCCGCGCCTTCGGCATCGGTCACAAGCGCCAGCGGCGCGTCGCTCTGTTCGGCAATGGTTGAATAGTGGAACTCGTGCCCGCGCAGCCTGGTCCCGGCGGCAAGGCGCGATACCGGCACCAGCAGTTCGGCATGGCGATAGCCAAGGTGCATCTTGCGCTGGGCATGGCTGGTGACAAGCCCCAGCAGCCCGGCCATCCGGTGCCGTTCTCCGCTCTTGTCGATCAACCCCTGCCCCAGCACCATATAGCCGCCGCATTCGCCGTGCACGGGCCGCGTTTGCGCATGGCAGCGCAGGCCGGACAGGAATGTTGCAGCCGCCGCAATGGTCCCGGCGTGCAGTTCGGGATAGCCGCCGGGCAACCACACCAGATCGGCATGGGCGGCAGGCGCTTCATCGGCCAGCGGCGAGAATGGCAGGATCTCCGCCCCGGCGCGCCGCCAGCCTTCGATCAGATGCGGGTAGACGAACGAAAAGGCCGCATCGCGCGCCATGGCGATCCGCTGGGCCGGAGGGGCAGGCAGGTTGCCGCCGTCGGCTTGTGGTGCGGCACCAGCGGCAAGGCGAATAACGTCAAGATCGACATGGGCGCGCAGGAACGCTGCAAACTCGGCAATCGCGCGATCAAGGTCGGGATGCTCCACCGCCTGAACCAGCCCCAGATGGCGTTCGGGCAGGGTCAGGTCGCCGCGCCTTGGCAGGGCGCCCAGCACCGGAATGCCCACCGCCTCCATGCCCTTGCGCACCAGCCGTTCATGACGCGGACTGGCCACGCGGTTCAGGATCACCCCGGCAAATGGCAGCCCCGGATCAAGGCTGCTGAACCCCAGCGCGGTGGCGGCGGCGGACTGCGCCTGCCCCGACACATCCAGCACCAGCACGATCGGCCAGCCCATCCGGCGGGCCATGTCGGCGCTGGCACCATTGCCCGACGCACCCTTGCTGGCCACGCCATCGAACAACCCCATCGACCCTTCGGCCAGCACCATGTCCGCGCCCCCGGCCTGCGCCGCAATGGCAGCGATCAGATCGTCCTCCATCGCCCAGCTATCGAGATTGAACGACGGCCTGCCACTCGCCGCGCGGTGAAACGCCGGGTCGATATAGTCCGGCCCGCTCTTGAACGGCTGCACCGCCAGCCCGTCTTCGGTCAGGGCGCGCAGCAGGCCCAGCATCACCGTGGTCTTGCCTGTGCCCGATGCGGGGGCGGCGATCATCAATCCCGGAGTCTGGTGGCGCGCGCTCATTCGGCCGCACCGCCAAAACGTGACGTGGCATCCTGCGGCCTGAACCGGCGATCATAACCGGGCGCATAGAGGCTGCTTTCGGCAAAATCCTGCGCCGCCAGCACCCGCCCGACCAGGATCAGGGCGGTGCGCTCCATGCTCCCGGCGATGGCCTGTTCAATAGTGTCGAGCGTGGCGCGCACGATCCGCTGATCGGGCCAACTGGCGCGCCAGACCACCGCGACGGGGCAATCCGCGCCATAGGCCGGCGTCAGGTCCGCCACCACTTGCGCCAGATTGTGAACCGAAAGGTGAATGGCCAGCGTCGCGCCGGTCACGGCAAAGTTGGCCAGGCTTTCGGCGGGCGGCATCGTGCTGGCGCGGCCCGGTGTGCGGGTCAGCACCAGCGATTGCGCCAGCGCGGGCAGGGTCAGCTCTGCCTCCAGCGCAGCGGCGGCGGCGGCGAAAGCCGGGACGCCGGGTGTGATCGTAAAGGGAATGTCCAGCGCGCGCAGGCGGCGCAACTGCTCGCCCATGGCAGACCACACCGAAAGATCGCCCGAATGCAGCCGCGCCACATCGTGCCCGGCGGCATGGGCGGCGGCGATTTCGGCCATGATCTGGTCCAGTTCCAGCGGCGCGGTGTTCACGATCCGGGCGCCCGGCGGGCAATGATCCAGCACGGCGACCGGGATCAGCGACCCGGCATAAAGGCACACCGGGCTGCCCGCGATCAGATCGCGTCCGCGCAAAGTGAGAAGATCGGGCGCGCCGGGACCGGCGCCAATGAAGTGGACGGTCATGTCGGGGTTCCCTGAAGGTTGACACTGGCAGCAATGGCGCACGTCGCCATGCGATCGGGGGAGATGTGGCGCGGCGACAGCAGGCGCGCACCCGCGCCAGCAGCGGCAAGCGCGGACGCTTCGGCCACGCTGCCGACGTGACGAGCGTTCAGGCTGGCGATGGAGCGCGTGGGGGTGGAAACGGCAGCCAGTGCATCGGACGCCACGCCCATCAGCGGCAGGCCCAGCGCTTCGGCCAGAGGGAGCAGCGCTGCGAGCTTGTCTTGCGCCGTGGCCAGATGCGTCACCGGCGGTTGCCCCTGCTCCGCCAGCGCGAACGCCGCGCGCAGCGAAGGCAGGCCGACGCCTGACCGAAAGCCGAACCCGGCGATGATCACAGCGTCACGCTCCATTGCACCACCGGATAGCGCGCGCGCCAGCCGTGCCGGTTGCCCAGCGGTGCGGCGTCGGCCAGTTCGATGCGCAGGAGGCTCCCGCCCTTCTGGCCATGCCACCGGGCTAGCAGCGCTTCTGATTCCAGCGTCACCGCATTGGTCACCAGCCGCGTTCCGGCGGGCAAACGTGCCCATAGCGTGTCCAGCAAGGCTTCCGATAAACCACCGCCGATGAACACCGCATCGGGCAATGGTCCCGGTGGCAGGGCATCCGGCGCAATCCCGACGACAACTTTCAGCCGATCAACGCCCAGCGCAGCGGCGTTGGCCCGCACACGGTCCGCGCGCACCGGATCCGCCTCTATCGCACAGGCCCGGTTGGCCAGGTGGGCCAGCAGCCATTCGATCCCGATCGATCCCGATCCCGCGCCAATATCCCACAGCAGCTCACCCGCACACGGGGCCAGCGCCGATAGCGTCAGCGCGCGTACCGGACGCTTGGTCAACTGCCCGTCGGACGCAAACCAGTGGTCCGGTCGGCCCGCCGTCAGCGGCAAGGACGGGCCATGCCCGGCACACTCGATCCCGGCCGCTACCGGATGGGCGATGTCGGTGAAAGACAGCCCCTCGGCGCGCGCGGTGCGAACCCGTTCGCGCGGCCCGCCCAGCGCTTCCATCACATGCAACGCTGACGCGCCAAAGCCTTGGCCGGTCAGATAGTCCGCCAGCGCGGCCACCGCCGCGCCATCGCGCAACAGTGCAATGACGCGCCGCCCTGGTGCCAGGTGGGGCTTGAGCCGATCTAACGGCGCGGCATGGAGACCAAGACAGGCCACATCCTGAACCGGCCAGCCCAGCCGCGCAACCGCCAGCGTGAAAGTGGAAGGCGCGGGGATCGCCACCCATTCGCCCGGATCAAGCAGGCGCGCCACACTGCTTCCCGCCCCGAACCAGAACGGATCGCCCGATGCCAGCATCACCACCCGCTGCCCGCGATGTTGCATCAGCAGGGCAATGCCATCGGCAAAGGGTACTGGCCATTCGATCATGGTACAGGTAATCGCGGGCAGCAGCGACAGGTGCCGTGCCGGTCCCATGACCAGTCCGGCCTGCGCCAGCGCCGTGCGGGCGGCGGCGGAAAGGCCGTCCGGCCCGTCCTCGCCAATGCCGATGATCGTCAACCACGCTTCAGGAGCCATATCAGCCATGCCCAACGTCCTCCTGCTGGGCGGCACGACAGAGGCCAGCGCGCTTGCCCGCCTGCTTGGCGCGCGGGGCATTGCGACGACGCTCAGCTATGCCGGACGGACCGAAAACCCCCGCGCTCAACCGGTGCCGGTGCGTGTCGGCGGGTTCGGCGGTGTGGCGGGGCTGGCCGATTATCTGCGCCACCACCGCGTGACTCATCTGGTGGACGCGACCCACCCCTTTGCCGCAACGATGAGCAGCCATGCCGTGGAGGCGGCCCGCCTGGCCGGAGTGCCTCATGTAGCGCTGACCCGCCGGGCGTGGCAACCGGTCGCCGGAGACCGCTGGACCCGCGTTGCCAGCATCGACGGTGCGGTGGCAGCGCTGGCCGGGCACTCCCGCCGCGTAATGCTGGCGCTGGGCCGGATGCATGTGGCAGCCTTCGCTGCCCAGCCGCAGCATCATTATCTGTTGCGCTTTGTCGATGCGCCAGACCAGCCGCCGGGCTTGCCCCATCACACCCTGATCGTCGATCGCGGGCCGTTCACCGCCACAGGCGACAGCGCATTGATGGAGGCGCACGCCATCGATCTGGTGGTGTGCAAGAACGCTGGCGGGCAAGGCGCAGAGGCCAAGCTGATCGCCGCACGGGATCTGGGCCTGCCGGTCCTGATGATTGATCGCCCTGCCGTTCCGGGCCGGGCCGAATGCTATCGCCCGGAAGATGTACTGGTCTGGCTGGGTCATGACGCCGAACCCAAGGCCGAACGCGACGTGTAGAGGATCGGACCGAGCTTTCGCCCACTTGTCCGTTCGATGATCCGCGTCAGGCTTGATCCGACGATCACCATGGTCCGCATGTCGGCCATGTCTGCACGGGCCTGACCCAGCGGTACGATCCGCAATTGCTCGTCGGGCGTCGATACGGCGCGGGCGAACAAGATCGGGCGATCCGGGCCGCACACTTCGCGCAGCAATTCCAGCACACGTTCGAAACCTTCGGGCCGGGCTTTTGACCTCGGGTTGTAGAAGGCCATGGCAAAGTCCGCCTCTGCCGCCAGCCGCAACCGTTTTTCGATCAAATTCCACGGCTTGAGATTGTCCGACAGATTGATCGCGCAAAAATCATGACCCAGCGGCGCCCCCGCCCGCGCGCTGGCGGCCAGCATCGCGGTGATGCCGGGCAGCACCCGGATGTCGAGATCGCGCCAGTGGGCCGGGCCTGCCTCCAGCGCCTCGAACACGGCGGCGGCCATCGCGAAAACGCCCGGATCGCCCGATGATACCACCACCACGCGCCGCCCCTGCGCCGCGAGTTCCAGCGCATGGGCGGCCCGGTCCAGCTCCACCCGGTTATCGGACGGATGCAGTGTCAGCCCGGCGCGCGGGGCGATCCGGGCGACATAGGGAATATAGCCGATGACATCGCTTGCCCCGGCCAGAGCGGCGGTGACTTCGGGCGTAATCAGCGCCTCGTCGCCCGGCCCCAGACCGGCGATGGCCAGCCAGCCGCTCATGGCCCCGGCACTCATGGCCGGCGCCCCTGGCCGTGAATCAGCAGGATCGAGAAATAGGGCGTGACCGTTTCGGCCTCGATCAGCCGCGTGACCCGCTGACCTGGCATGGCGGCATGTTCGACCAGCCATGCCGCATCCTCGCGCCCGGCAGCGGCCACCGCGCGGCGCAGTTTGGGCAGGTTGCGCCCGATCTTCATCACCACCAGCGCATCTGTATCGCGGATGCGTCGCACCAGTTCATCCTCGGGCAGGGTCGCCATCGCGATGGTCAGCACATCGTCGCCCCAGGTGATCGGGATGCCGGTTGCGTTCCACGCCCCGGCCATGCCGGTGATACCCGGAACCACTGCCACCGGAACCGTGCCCGCCAGCCGGGTGTGCAAATGCATGAATGAACCGTAGAAAAACGGATCGCCCTCACACAGCACGACCACGTCTTCGCCTGCCTGCGCCAGCATGACCAATCGCTGCGTGCATTCGGCATAGAAAGCGGAAAGACAGTCGTTGTAGCGCGGGTCGGATAACGGAATCTCGGTCGTCACCGGATATTCCATCGGGATTTCGATCACGTCGGGGCGCAGCATTCCTTCGACAATCCGCCGCGCCTGTCCTGGTCGCCCGGCCTTGCGGAAATAGGCCACGTGGCGGGCGCCACGCACCAGCCGGTCAGAGCGAACGCTCAACAGATCGGGCGCACCCGGACCCAAACCCACGCCGTGGATCGTCCCGCAGGAAAGGGCCGCGCTCATTCGGTGCCGCTCGCCAAAGCGTTGATCGCAGCAACCGTGATCGCGCTGCCGCCCAGCCGCCCTTCAACGATGCAGCACGGCACCGGCGGCGCGGCCCATAACGCGGCCTTGGATTCGGCCGCGCCGACAAAGCCCACCGGACAGCCGATGACCGCCGCAGGGCGCGGGCAATCGGGATCTTCCAGCATATTCAGCAGATGGAACAGCGCGGTTGGCGCGTTGCCGATGGCCACCACCGCGCCTGCCAGATGCGGCCGCCACAGTTCCAGTGCGGCGGCAGAGCGGGTGTTACCCATTGCCCGCGCCATGTCGGGCACTTGCGGCGCATTCAGGGTGCAGATGATCTGATTATCAGCAGGCAGCCGCGCACGGGTGATCCCTTCGGACACCATCCGCGCATCGCACAGCACCGGCGCGCCAGCGGCCAGCGCCGCCCGCGCCGCACTGGCAAAGCCGGGTGAGAAGCGGATATGCGCGGCAAGGTCCACCATCCCGGCGGCGTGGATCATGCGCACCGCCACCGGTTCCTCATCAGCGAAAAAGGGCGCCAGATCGGCTTCGGCGCGGATCATGGCGAAAGACTGGCGATAGATGGCCG
Organism: Novosphingobium sp. B1; assembly: GCF_900176395.1. Lineage (GTDB taxonomy): Bacteria > Pseudomonadota > Alphaproteobacteria > Sphingomonadales > Sphingomonadaceae > Novosphingobium. Next base: position 41,757 of record NZ_FWXL01000017.1, read on the forward strand.
CGCCATCGGTTTCATAGATATGGGGCATCAAGCGGCTCCGAAATGGGCGAGAAGCTCGGCTGGGCTGAGCGCAGAGCGAACTGGCAACGCACCGGCGGGTGCGTTCAGGGAAAGATCGAACAGGCCATCGCGGCCGGTCAGCGTGACATCGGCGGCGCGCTGGCGGGCGCAGCCCTTGGCACAGCCCGAAACATGCAGCCGCCCGGCGACATGCGGTGCAAGGCGGCGGGCAAGATCGCGGGTTTCAACCGAGGCCTGCGGGCAGCAGGGCGCGCCGGGGCAAGCATCGACATGCAGCAGCGGGTCGGCAGGATTATCGATCAGCCCACCGGCGCAAACGGCAGGCGCGCCTTCCACCAGCAGCACACGCCACGGCGTGATCCGCACCGCTGCGGCGGGCGATGCTTCCACCATCCCGGCCAGTATCCGCGCCTCTATCCGGCCAAACGGCAAGCCATAGGCCCAACTCCCATCACGGAGGCCCAGATCATGAAGGCCCGGCACGATGCAAGCAGCCGACGGCGCGGGCAGAATGTCGCCACAGGCCCATTCGGGCAGGACCAGCCGGTGTCGCGCCATGCGCCCCGCTTTCGCGCCGCCGCTGGCCGCAAACCAGTGGGCGAGCGCGATCAGCGCGTCCACTTCCCTGCCAGCAGCAACCGCCATACCGGTGGCGCGGCCATCGGCGCGCAGGATCAGACCGCCATCGCCGCCGCGCTCAATGCGGAAATCGCCCGCCTCGCCACCCAGAATGCAGGTCTGACCGGCATCGATGGCAAAGCCCACTTTACCGAGCAGATCGGGCAACTCATCCAGCCGGGTCAGCAACGCGCCCGCAATGCGATGGCTGTCATCACCGACCCGCCAATCCGGCGCGACCAGAATGTTGCGCCGCTGTTCGATGACAGGGTCAGGGTCCACCAGATCCAGCACCAGCAACCGGTCGAGCAGCGCCTGCCAGCCAGTTTCAGGCACCCCGCGAAGCTGGAGATTGGCGCGGGCGGTCATGTCGATCAGGCCATTGCCGTGCACCACGGCGGCATCGCACAGGCCCAGCACTTGCGCCCGCGTCAGGCGGCCAAGCCGAGGCTTTACCCGCACCAGCAGCCCGTCGCCCGCCATCATCGGGTGCCAGGCATCGGGGCACCAGCCCTTCACCGCAAAACTGCTCATGCCCTGTCCTCAAGCCTTGGCAGGCTGGCGAGGATGGAATTGCGCCGGGTCTGCCACAGCCCGGCGGCATGGAGCGCGGCAAAGCGGGCTTCCATCGCCGCCAGCGCAGCCGGATTCTCGCGTTCAAGAAATGCGCGAACATCGGTCTGGCCCAGTGTCGCGTCGTGATAAAGGTCGAACAGATGCGGCGGTACGCTGCCTGAAAGGTGCGCAAAGGCACCCATATGGTCCAGCGTCGCGGCCAGTTCTGCCCCCCCGCGAAAGCCGTGCCGCATCATGCCCGCCACCCAGCCTGGGTGCGCCGCGCGGGCGCGGACCACGCGGGCGATCTCTTCGGTCAGGGTGCGCGCAACGGTGCGCCCCGGATCGCGATTGTCGAGGTGGTAGAGCGCCGCCGAACCACCGATCAGCGCCTTGGCAGCGGCAAAGCCCGCCTCGTGCGCGGCATAATCGGCGGCCAGCAGCAGATCGGTTTCGGGCAAGTCCTGAAGATGGACAAAGGCGTCCGCTCCTTCAACACGCTGGCGCAGGCCGGCAGGATCGGCAAAGGTTCCGATCGCATCGGAGGCTGCGTCAAACGCATGGTCCGATGCCGCCAGCCATGCCTCACCAGCAGCGCGCCGGGCCGCTTCAGTATAGACCTCGGCTGCATCGCCAAGACCCAGTCCATAGCTGCCGGGGGCCGGGCCATAGACGCGCGGTGCCGCAGCCTGCCCTGCAAACGGGTTCCAGTCCGCCGGTTCATCGCGCAAACACAGCGCGCGCACCGCTTGGCCAAACAGTATCGGCAGCGCAGGAAAGGCATCGCGGAACAGGCCGGAAATCCGCAACGTCACATCGATACGCGGCCGGTCCAGCAGCGCCAGCGGCAGGATTTCGATGCCTGTTACCCGTTCGGACGCGGTGTCCCACAGCGGCTTTGCGCCCAGCAGGTGCAGCGCCATGGCGAATTCCTCGCCCGCCGTGCGCATCGTGGCCGATCCCCACAGATCGACCACCAGCCCGCGCGGATAATCGCCGTGATCCTGCAGATGCCGCCGGATCAGCTCCTCTGCCAGTGTCACCCCTTGGGCATGGGCCGCGCGTGAAGGCACGGCGCGCGGGTCTATCGCATAAAGGTTTCGCCCGGTTGGCAGCACATCGCTGCGCCCGCGAAAGGGGGAGCCGGAGGGACCGGGCGGAACGCGGCGTCCGTCGAGTGCCGCCAGCAATCCGGCCCGCTCGGCTGCGCCCTGATCTCCCCGCCCGAACACATGCAGCCCGTCACCGAACTGGCTGTCCTTTACATCGCAAACGAAGCGGTCGATCCGGGTGATCGCCTCGACCAGCGTGGCCGCGTCATCAAGGCCCAGTTCCGCCTCAAGTCCCAGCACGCGCGCTTCGTCGCGGATGTTCACTTGCAGACGGTCGCGGCGGGCCGGGTCCAGCCCGCCAGCGTTGGAGAATTCATCCAGCAGCGCCTCGATCCGGGCCAGCCCCGCACCGCTTTGCGTTTGCACCAGTGGCGGGGGAACGTGCCCGATCGTAACCGCGCTGATCCGGCGCTTGGCCTGCGCCGCTTCGCCGGGATCGTTGACGATGAACGGATAGATCACCGGCATCGCGCCGGTCAGCGCCTCGGGCCAGCAAGCATCGGACAGCGCGACTGATTTGCCCGGCAGCCATTCCAGTGTGCCATGTGCGCCGATATGCACCAGCGCGTCCACGCTTCGCTGGCGCAGCCACAGGTAGAACGCCACATAGCCATGGCGCGGGCAGCGGGACAGGTCGTGATAGTCGCCGTCGCGATGGGCGCGTTCGCCGCGTTCGGGCTGCAAGGCTACCAGCGCGTTGCCGATGGGCAGCGCGGCAAAACGGAACGCGCCATCGGCGGCGGCAGCATCGGCTTCCGGCTCGCCCCATGCGGCGAAAAGTTCAGCGCGCAGGGTATCGGGCAGTGCTGCCAAAGCCTTGCGGTACTCTGCCATCGGCCAGTGCTGATGTGTGCATTGAAGGAGCGCTGCCAGTCCGGCCTGCGCGTCAGTGGCATATCCCGCCTCGGCCAGATCGGCCAGGATCGCCTCGGCAGAAGCCAGCGCATCCAGCCCCACGGCGTGGGCCATCTGGTATGTCTTGCCGGGATAAGTAGACAGGACCAGCGCAACCCGCCGTTCTGCAACCGGCGTTTGGGCAAGTGCGATCCAGCCCGCCACCCGCGCGGTGATCGCCCCAACCCGGCCTGCATCGGCGCGATGGATGGTGCGGGCAAAGCCAAGCGCGGGATCGCGCGTCCCCGCCTCCTTGAAGCTGGCGACGCCTGCAAACACCCGCCCGTCAATTTCGGGCAAGACCACGTGCATGGCAAGGTCTGCCGGGGAAAGCCCGCGCGAAGCCGCTGCCCATCCCGCGCGCCCGGACGTGGCCAGCGCCAGCTGAAACACGGGAACGCCCGCGCCATCAAGCGGGGTGGCGCCGTCATCGCCCCGCGCGGAAAAAGCGGTAGCGTTGATGATCGCTGCCGGGCCAAGCCCGCGCACCCAGCGGTCCACCTGTTCGCGCACCTGCGGGGCTTTCAGCGAGGGGACGAAGATCGACAATGCATCGAAACCGCGCTGCTCGAACGCGGTATGCAGGGCGGCAAACGGGTCCAGATCGTGGGCGGTCAGGTAAGAACGATAGAACACGATCAGGACCAGCGGCCTTGCGGGATCGCGCGCAAAGGCTTCAAGATCGATCACGCCCCGGCCGGGATGCCAGCCTCCCGCCATCAGCAGCGGATCGAATGTCCGGGCGGGGGCATCAATCAGCCCCGCCAGCTGCGACAGCGCGGCAAGCGCCGCCTGCGCCGCCCTTGCACCGCCAGCATCGCACCACTGCGCAAGTTCGCGCAACGCGGTCACCGGCACGGTCGAGGCCGCATCCAGCCGCGCATCCTCAAAGCCGTCGCCGGGCAGCACGGCCAGCACGATCCCGCGCGACCGGGCCAGCGCCTCGACCTGTTGCAGCCCGTAGCTCCAATAGGGCGTGCCGCCGATCAGCCGGATCAGGATCGCCTTTGCGCCCGACAGCGTCCGCTCGGCATACGTGTCGACCGACAGCGGATGCATCAGCGCCGCCAGATTGGCGAGCCGCAGCGAAGGAAATGTCGCATCGTCTGCACGGGCCTGATGCCATGCCGCCGCGAACGCCCCCAGATCGCTGTCCGAAAAGGACAGGACCACAAGATCCGCGGGCTCTTGCCCCAGATCCTGCGGGACGGCGGTTTCCTCCATCCCGTGCGTTTCGCGGAAAATGACGTGCATGGCCCGCGCCTTACGCCAGCAGCACCGCGCGAATGGCATCGGCGTCGACGTGATCGTGCTCGGCAATGGCGACCAGCGTGGTGCGGCGCGGCTCGTCAGGGCGCCACGGGCGATCGTACTGGTGCCGCACCCGCGCGCCCACCGCCTGCACCAGCAGCCGCATCGGCTTTCCCGCAACGGCGGCATAGCCCTTTACGCGCAGGATATGGTGATCGCGGGCCAGCGTCTCGATCCGCGCGACCAGCGCCGCCGGATCGGCGATCTCGCCCCATTCGATAACGGTGCTGTCAAAGTCGTCGTGTTCGTGATCATCCTCACCATCATGGTGCGATGGGCGCGCGGCGATGTCGTCCTCGGCTGCGGCATCAAGCCCCAGGATCACACGCGGATCGACCACGCCTTCGGTCAGTTCTATCACCGGAACCGGGCGACTAAGCTCTGCCGCAATGATCGCGCGCGCGGCGGCTACGCCTTGGGGTCCGGCCAGATCGACCTTGGTCAGCAGGATCATGTCGGCGCAGGCCAGCTGATCCTCGAACACTTCCGACAGCGGCGTCTCGTGATCGATGCTCGGATCGGCGGCGCGCTGGGCGTCAAGCGCTGCCACATCGGGCGCGAACCGGCCTGCCGCGACCGCTTCGGCATCGGCCAGCGCCAGCACGCCGTCCACGGTGATCCGGCTGCGGATCGCAGGCCAGTCGAACGCCTTGAGCAGCGGCTTTGGCAACGCCAGACCCGATGTCTCGATCAGGATGTGATCGGGGCGCGGATCAAGCGCCAGCAGCTTTTCCACCGTCGGGATGAAATCGTCCGCCACGGTGCAGCAGATGCAGCCATTGGCCAGCTCTACGATGTTTTCCGCCGGGCAATCAGGAATGGCGCAGGACTGCAGAATCTCGCCATCCACACCCAGAGAACCGAATTCGTTGACCACCACGGCCAGCCTGCGGCCACCGGCATTGTGGATCAGGTGGCTGATGAGCGTGGTTTTCCCCGCGCCCAGAAAGCCCGTGATGATGGTGACCGGCACCTTGGACAGGGACGCCTTGGACAGGTCTGGCATAGTAACTTCCCCGCGCGCCAGAGCGAGACACGGCGGGGCTTGCCGGACAAGTCCGGTCGGCGCGCGACGACGGGCGGGCGCGACAAAGCACCCGTAACCACGCAACCCGTGCAGCCCCAGCCACACAGCTTCGTCGCTCAGACGGAGAGTTACCGTGCCGTGACCATCCCCTGGATCAGGCAAGAGCGACCGGTGCGCCGGCAGGTCTCCTGGCTCGCGGGTCACAGCTTGATGCACGCCTTCCCAGACTTGGCGCTTGCGCGCTGCCCAGTGGCTGCTCCTGAATTCAGGAGCATGTGCATCGCGCTATCCGCTTACAGTTGCAGGGACAGCCACGGATTTGGGAGCACGCTCCCGCACCGCATTCCCGATTAAGCCCCTTGCGGGGCACCGGCGCGATCATTGAAGGGCGGGTTACCCCGATCCTTCACCGCGCGCTCTAGACGAAAATGCCAGCCAAGCCAATTGATGATGTTGCTTCACGCAACGTGGACGGTCAGGCACCGACCGAAACCTCGATTTCATCGAACCGCTTCCATCGATAGATCGCGTAACTCGCCAGCCAGCAGAACACGAAAAGACCGATGATGGCGAAGCCCAGACCATTGAAATTTTCACCCAGTTCAATGGCGATCCGCCATGGCGCACCCGTAAGGGCCAGCTTGTCGCCAATCAGGGCCAGCGTTTCGATTCCACCAATGACAATCGCCACGATGGCCGAGATCAGGGTGATGGTGATGTTGTAGTAGAGCTTGCGGATCGGCTTCACGAAGGCCCATTCATAAGCGCCCAGCATCACCACGCCGTCCGCCGTATCGATGAGGGCCATACCGACCGCGAACAGGGCGGGCAGGACCAGGATTGTCCCGATCGACAGGCCATCGGCGGCCTGGCTGGCCGACATGCCCAGAATGGCAACTTCGGTTGCTGTATCGAACCCAAGCCCGAACAGAAACCCCAGCGGGGCCATATGCCAGCTTTTGTTCACGAGGCGGAACATCGGCCTGAACAGTCTGGAAAGCAGACCGCGCCCACCCAATAGCAGATCAAGATCGTCCTCGGCATAGCTGCCGCCTGCACGAACATGGGCAAAAGTCCGCCAGACAGAGCGCAGGATGACCAGGTTCATGCCGGCGATCGTGAACAGGAAAAGCGCGGAAATCACGGTTGCAATCACGCCACCGATTTCCTTGAAGGCGCCGAACTGCGACAGCGCGCTGGCCGTCACCGCAATGATGATCGATGCTATGGCAATGATTCCGGAATGCCCGATCGCGAACCAGAATCCGACCGAAACCGGGCGCTGCCCGTCCTGCATCAGCTTGCGGGTCACATTGTCAATCGCCGCAATATGATCGGCATCAACCGCGTGACGCAGGCCCAGCCCCCAGGCAAGCACAGCGGTGCCGAGCATTAACGGCTGTGCATGAAACAGGCTGAATGCCCAGACCCAGACCCCAATGTTGGCGGCGATCAATCCGGCAAACAAGGCACCAATTCGTCGGCGCAGAGACAGGGATGGCAGTGACTTCGTGAGGTGCATGATTGGCTCGGCGATTGAGGAATATACAAACGAAGGATGGCGCCGCAGACGTGCTGCAGCGCCGCCCATCAAGGGATTTCGCTAGAAATTGACCTTTGCGCCAATCCTCACAGTTCGAGGCTCGACCACGCGGCTCAACCGGCCTTCCACCGGAGCACCTGCATCGAAGGCGGGGATGTAGGACTCGTAATAATAGGCGATGTCCTTGTCCCGGCTGTCGAAGATGTTCAGCACTTCTCCAAATATCTCGACCTTCTTGCCCTTCCACGCGGCCCGGGCATTCATGACGGTGCTGCCTCGATCCCGGACACTGTTGTCCTCGACAAGCGGAGAAGGTCCAAGGTGGCGCACCCGAATGCTGGCTTCCCAGGGATCAAGAATGATGGCGGCACCGGCTGAAGCCGCGTTCTCAAATGCATTGGGGATGTGATCGCCATTGTCGAAGCGCGCATGGCTGGCGGTATAGTTTCCATCAAGCGCAAGCCAAGGGAACGGCCGCCAGAAGGCGACGATTTCATAGCCATGACGCCCACTGGCACCCGACGGTTCAACAGCATTGGAATCGCCAATGAAACGAAGTTCGCTGCCGACATGCAGCCACCAGTAAGTCGCGGTTAACGTGACCCCGGAGAATTGAATGCGTCCTCCCAGTTCCTTGCCGATGCCGCGAACCAGAACGGGAACAGGCGTGTCCCTGTTGACCGCACCCCGAACATCGTTGGAATGGAATCCACGGCCCCAGTTGGCGTAGAGTTCAAGATGCGGCGTAACCTGATAGGCGATTGACGCCTTGGGAGAGAGAATCGACGCTGAGCCACTGCCTTCGCCCAGCGACGCCGCAACAGAATCTCGTGCACGCACGGAATAGTGATAATAGTCCCCGCGAAGACCACCTGTCACACGCAGTCCCGCCAAGGGTTTCCAAGCGACTTCGCCGTAGAGCGCGGAAGACAATTCCCCGACCCGAAAGTGCCCGAGAGATTCAAGAAATGCGCGGGCAGCCGTTCGATCGACACCAACATTCCCGACGGCGTCGTATCTGTTTTCGGTGCCAAGGCTCACAGCCAGACTGTCAGCGATTTCCCAATGTTTTTGTGCGGACAGCCCGAGGACCCAACGCCGGTCGAACTGCTTGATCTGCGCGCTTGTGCCATCCGGATCGGTGTAAGTGGGGTTCGAGAACATCGACCAGTCGTAAAACTGGGCATAGACATTGGCGCGCCATGTCGGTTGCTTGACCGCGATGTTAGCCACCAGGCGCGTCGTCTCACCCCGCGCGGAAGGATCTGGAGAGCAGAACACATCCGCACACAACGCCGTGCCGATAATGCGCTCGGGGATTTGCTCGGTTGGGTGCCATGTCGCCCGGTAGGCATGGAGAGATGCCTCCAATGTGCCCGCACCGGTCGGCATGCTATATTTCGCGAACCCCGAGTAATGGCGCAGACGTTCAGGTTCCTGCCACGGTCCGTCATAGGCCTTGGCCTGGGCGACAAGCGTGAGGTCTCCGCCGCCCAGGTCGTGCAATGTTCCACCCGCAGCGACGCGGCGCCAACCATATGAACCAGTCTCGGCCGATGCCCATGGCCGGTCATAACCCTTGATGGTCGTCATATAGGCTGCTCCCGCCAGAGCGAAATCACCGCCATCGGCGCGGTAGGGCCCTTTACGAAAATCCTCCCGGCCCACGATCTCCGGAATGAGGCCGTTGAGGTCGAGATAGCCATGACCATGTCCGTGGGTACGAAAGTTCATCTGCACATCATCGATATAGGTACTGAAGTCAGACCCATGGTCGAGGTTGAAACCGCGCAGGAAATACTGGTTGGCTTTGCCGCTCCCAGAATGCTGGGCTGCAACCAGCCCGGGCACCGCTTCCAGCAGTTCGGCCACGCGGAGAAGAGGCCGCACGAGGAGATCGGCCCCTCCGACGCTTCCTTCGCTCGCTGATTTGGCAGTGCCGATCATGGCCTCACCGCGACCGAAAACCACAATGTCGTTACCCGCCACGACTGCATCCGCGCTTGTTTGCGATGCCTTTTCAGAGGTTTCGGCAAATGCCGGTTTTCCGATACAGATCAGCGCAAGGGCGCTGCTGGTAGTAATGGTCTTGATCACTAAATAGTCCCCCGGCGTCTTGCGACGTGGCCGGGGCAAACCCGCGCGAACGGGCGACACGCGCGGCGGCCGGACGCCATGGGCGGCCGACGCACGTCTCCGATGCGGCCCCAGCCGCTCGTTCGTCGCTCAGACGGAGTTCACCGTGCCGCAGCCATCCTCTGGACCAAGGCAAGAGCGACCAGACGCCGGCAGGTCTCCTGGCTCACGGGTCACAGCTTGATGCACGCCTTCCCAGACCTCGCATGATTTAGCGTCCGGCCCAGTGGCTGCCCCTTCCAAGAGGAGCGATGTACATCGCGCTATCCGCTTACAGTTGCAGAGACAGCCGCGGATTTGGAAGCAAGCTTCCGCACCGCATTCCCGATTAAGCCCCTTTCGGGGGCACCGGCGCGATCAATGAAAGGCGGACTAGTCTGCCCGTCGATACCTCACCTAACTGAAGTGATCGGAAAAGCCAATAACGCTTGGAGCAGGGATTGAATCAACGATTACTGCATCCCGCGCCACCATTGCCATTGGCACGGCCAGAGCGCACCAACCGCGCGCACTCGATTTGAATGGCGGGTTTTCACTGAACCTATCGTTGGCCATCGGACTCCTGTACGACCGGAAGTGGTCGCCTGCTGCCCCTGCAATCGCCGCCTACAAGGTGGCAAATGCAGCCCTATATTCGGTCATTCCGAGGTCATTTCAATCGCATCAAAACCCGCTGGTCAGTGGATTGCCGTCTAAGAATTTGATGGCAGGCACTGACCAGATTGTTGCCTAGCCCCTTTTGCTCTGCTGATCTCGATTGCCGATGTTCGCTAAATGCTCCAGAATGGTTGCGTCTGATTCCCTCGCAAAAGGCCCTTACGGCTGTGACAAAGCTTTACCTCGATTTCGACAGCTTCTTCGCATCGGCCGAGCAACATTTTAATCCAGTCCTGCGTGGGAAGCCGGTTGGTGTAGTACCGCTAGATGTCCGGCACACTGGTTGCATTGCAATCAGCCGCGAAGCGAAGCGGGCGGGGGTCCCCTCTGGTGCTTCGGTAAGCGAAGCCAGAGCGATCGTGCCAGAGATGATTTTCATCGTAGCACGGCCTGATGCGTACGTTCGGCTCCATCACCGTATCCTCGCTGTAATCGAGGGCTGCCTGCCGATCGAAAAAGAGCGCTCGATCGACGAACTGGTATGCAACTTGGTTGCATCAGAAGTAAGCGCCGACGGAAGGCGGCGTTGACGTAAGTCTATTTGGCCTTCCGCGGGCGCGGCGCCCATTTCTTTGCCAGCGCTGCTAAGCGGTTATGG
>NZ_FWXL01000055.1 GCF_900176395.1 Novosphingobium sp. B1
GTAAGCGATGTCCTGAGCCCACCTTGCGCGGGTGATACGGAGCGCCGAGTGTCCGCGCCCTGATTGTCGAGGGGCGCTGGTGCTATGACGATGTCATGTGATGATGCTGGTAGCAGCGGTGTGCGGCGCTTCGAGGTTTTCACCGGCGCTGGAAAGCGGCGGGACTGGCCGCCGGAGGTGAAGGCCTCGATCGTTGCGGAGAGCTATTCCGGCAAGCAGAGCGTGAGCGCAGTGGCCCGTCGTCATGGCATGTCGGCATCCCAGCTCTTCACGTGGCGTCGTTTGCTCCGCAAGGAGATGGAGGGGCGCGGTATCGCGCTGCCTGCCCCGTCTCGCGAGACTCCCATGTTCGTTCCGGCGGTTCTCGAGGAGCAAGAGCCATCGCCTTCGATTGTGGCGAGCAAGCCGGCATCGCGGCGCAGGAGCGCCAGGGCTGGCGCGATCGAGGTCGAGGTAGCGGGTGCGCTGGTCAGGATCGGCAGCAGTGCCGATCCCGATACGATATCCGCTGTGATCACCGCCCTTCGAGCTTCGCGATGATCGGCCCAGCGCCTGGCGCCAAGGTGATGGTGGCGACGAAGCCCGTGGACTTCAGGAAGGGAGCGGACTCGCTCGCGGCGCTGGTGGCGGCCGAGTATGGCGGCAAGCCGTATTCCGGCGTGATCTATGTGTTCCGCGCCAAGCGCGCGGACCGGATCAAGCTCATCTGGTGGGACGGAACAGGCCTCTGCCTGATGGCCAAGAGGCTGGAGCAAGGCAGCTTCCGATGGCCCCGGATCCAGGAAGGCGTGATGCGCCTCACAGCCGCCCAACTGGGTGCTTTGCTGGAGGGGCTGGACTGGCGCCGCGTGCACGGCGGGCGCCGTCCTATCGCGCCCCGGATTGCCGCTTGACGGGGTAGGCGCAGACTGATTCAACCTACACATGCTGATGGAAGCGGACCTTCCCGATGACGTTGATGCGCTGCGCGCGCTCGTCCTCGAGCAGGCTCGCACACTGGCCGATCTCACCGATGCCAAGAGCAAGGCAGATGCTCGGATCGAGCGGCTGCAGGCGATCCTCGAGGCCTTCCAGCGGCATCGGTTCGGCCGCAAGTCCGAGCAGCTCGATCCCGATCAGTTCGAGCTTGCGCTTGAGGATATCGAGACGGCACTCGGCAGCGTGCATGCCGCAACTGATGCCGCGCTGCCCAAGGCCAGGGGCGAACGCCCCCGCAAGACCAACCGCGGATCGTTGCCCGCCCATCTTGAGCGGATCGAGCAGATCATCGATGTCGAGGAGAAGGCCTGCCCCTGCTGCGGCGGCGCGCTCCACCAGATCGGTGAGGATGTGGCCGAACGCCTCGATGTCGTTCCCACCACCTTCCGCGTGCTGGTCACCCGGCGCCCGCGCTATGGCTGCCGCTCGTGCGAGAGCACGGTCGTCCAGGCTCCGGCACCGGCACGGATCGTCGAAGGCGGCATCCCCACCGAAGCGCTGATCGCGCAGGTGCTCGTGTCCAAGTATGCCGATCACCTGCCGCTCTACCGTCAGGCGCAGATCTATGCCCGGCAGAGTATCCAGCTGGATCGCTCGACCCTTGCCGACTGGGTCGGAAGGGCGGCCTGGTATCTGCGTCCCTTGCGCGATCATATCCTCGAGAGACTGCGACGATCCGAGCGATTGTTCGCCGACGAGACCCCCGCGCCCGTGCTCGAGCCGGGGCGCAAGAAGACCAAGACCGGTCAGATCTGGGCCTATGCCTGCGATGATCGGCCATGGGGGGGCAGTGATCCGCCGATGGTCGCCTATGTCTACGCCGGTGATCGCAAGACCGAGCGACCCGAAGCGCACCTGCACGGCTTTGCCGGCATCCTGCAGGTCGACGGCTATGGTGCCTATGCCGCGCTTGCCCGGCGTCATCAGCAGATCCGCCTCGCGTTCTGCTGGGCGCACGTGCGCCGCAAGTTCTACGAGCTGGCCGAGAGCTCGCCGGTAGCAGCCGACGTGCTGCGCCGCATTGCCTCGCTCTACGCTATCGAGGACGAGATCCGCGGCCTATCCGCTGACGAGCGCCGCGACGCCCGCGACCAGCGCAGCCGCCCGATCGTCGACGACCTCTACAGGTTCCTCGAAGCACGCGGCCGGCAGGTCAGCGCCAAGAGCCGCCTTGGAGAGGCGATCCGCTATACGCTGCCCCGCTGGGACGGGCTCATCCGCTTCCTCGATGATGGGCGCATCGATCTCGACAACAACGCCGTCGAGCGCGCCATCCGCCCGCTAGCTCTCAACCGCAAGAACGCCCTGTTCGCTGGCTCCGACGAGGGCGGCGACAACTGGGCGGTGATCGCCACGCTCATCGAGAACTGCAAGCTCACAGGCATCAACCCGCACACATGGCTGACCTCGACGCTCACCAGTCTCGCCAATGGCCACCCCGCATCGCGGATCGACGAGCTCCTGCCGCACGCCCACGTGGGCTGAAAACAGCGCTTAC
>NZ_FWXL01000050.1 GCF_900176395.1 Novosphingobium sp. B1
GCGCAATTTGCCGTGATCTTCGGCGAACGTTTCATCAGAGCCATGGCGGCCTGATGATCAACCGCCCGGCCGCACACGGAAATCCTGACAGTCCCGGGCTCTGCGAAGTGCACCCCGTCCGAGAAACGGGATTACATCTGTCGTCACCGGCCCTTCGGCATGTCCGTCGCACGAGGATGTCAGCTGATGGGCATCGCACGCTCGACCTACTATCGCGAGCTGGCCCAACGGCTCGACGACGCAGAATTGCTCGCCGCGATCACTGACGAGTTCGAAGCCTATGGTTGGCGCCTGGTCCGGGCTGCCCTGCCGCATCACGCGGTGACATTTCTAAATAGCTGAAATAGTGTCTTCTCTAACTTGCCTGAACAATCCCGGGAGAAGAATCTCCCGGGAGAGCTTGAGATGACAACTATGCCTCGGCCGCCTGCGCAGCAGTGGAGGCCTTCTTTGCTCGCTTTGCCGCTTTGGGCTTCGGTGCGGGGCTTTGGCCAGGCTTACGACCCAGGCCAATTCTTTTGGCAAGATCACGACGTGTTTCAGCATAAGCTGGAGCAACCATCGGATAATCTGCTGGTAAATTCCAACGTGTGCGATACTCCTCCGGCGTCATGTTATAGCGCGTCATGAGATGACGCTTGAGCATCTTCAGTTTCTTGCCGTCTTCCAAGCAGACAATGTAATCATTCTTTACTGAAGCGCGAATCGACACTGCAGGTTCTGGACGAACCTCGTCAACGACAACTGGCTCGTTCAGTCCGGCCAAGGCTGTGTAAACATTCGAAATGAGTAAAGGCAAATCGCCAACAGCAACGCTGTTATTGCTCACATGTGCTGCCACAATATCAGAGGTTAGGGCTATCAGCGTTTCCCGCTCTACCTGAAGGTCACCAGACATACTTATTGCGCTCCCGAGATATCTCTCATACTGCCTTCGTGCACTAATACAAGATATGGCCCTTGACTAGACCGTATATTTCATAAACCGTTAGTAGATTCTTGTAAATGCAATTAACCAAATACACTTGACGGGTGGGCGTAATACAACCTGAAGCGCTACACCCTATTTCTAAGTGTTACCCATACATAAAGCGTGCAACGTTCATGCAAGGCGTTTGAAAGCACCGCGTAAGCGCTTCGCCCGTTTGACGCAGTAAGAGTGCGGCGCAAATCGGCCTAACTGCAATTTATATTTCAGAAGGCTGGCGAACTTGAACTGGGCATCCTTGCGCACGCATGTATACCCCTTAAGCGTCCGAACCGCCGCACGCCTTACAATGGCTGATGATTAAGAGAACTCCACAGTTCTCACGAATGTTGTCAAAAAGAATAAACCTCTGAGCGACGCCTTTCTTCTTCAGAATTTGCGATCCGCCAGTTGCTCTAACCCCCAAGAAGGTTCATGGTGCGTTAAGCAAAAATGAGAGGTTGCAATGGATGTCACCGGCGTTTGGGAAGTTGATCGTCTGGCTGCGGCGGACCTTCTGACGTCTCTGCAAGCAGTGCCGCAATGTGAATGGCCTGATGCAATCGCTAAAGCTTTCGCCAAAGCACGTTTGGAGAATTACCAGTGGGCAGCACAGCGTGTTCGCGAGACCGTAATTGAGATCCTCGAAACTGAAGCAGTTGAAGAATTCCAAAGAAAAGAGATGGTGTGGACTGACGGATTCAGGCATGCAGAGGAGTGCTTGGTCGCACAAACGCCAACAGAGCTGCTTAGGGTGTATTCAGGATCGTCAAAGTCAAGGGGACAGGTTCTCAGATCGCTTGTCCGCACGGCTCGCCAGCAATCTGCATTGGGTCTTTAATTGCATATATTTCGCTGGAGTGCTTGACTGAAGTTTGAATTCTCTATGAGCCAACAGAAAGCCGTCATGGTCAGAATTCTATTGGCAAGGTTCAGCATAACTGACGCTTACGAAGAACATGATAGTTACGATCAAACCAGTCGGCAAGAGGACTGGGATATACTTCCAAGAAGTCTCGCACAGTGGTGACCCGACACTACGAATTGACCGAAAGTTCCCACGCGATGGTCCAACTCGCTTCAAGGGGAGCTCTAGCGTTACGTTTATCAATCCGCGGCCTAATGATTATGTGTCAATCACCTGTATGATAATCACGAATAACAAAGGTATTTATCTAGAGGACCGTAGGGCAGGCAATGCATGTTCTGCTGAGCTTGCGTTCGCATAAGCTCGCGGTTGGCCGCGGAACGATTTGAAAATGCTAGTTGCAACAAGAAGATCGTCCGGAGTTTCTGGAAAGTGCGCAAGCCTATATAATAATGCGATAAACGTTCGTCCGGAGTTACAGCTGATGGACTAAAGAAGTAACTGGAGCGCTTGCGCTACTTTCAAATGGCCTTTTTCAGTCAAGTAAACCCTGTGGTCGTCCTCACCACGCCTTATTTGCTCAAGCAGATTGCGGCCCTCCAGAAAATCTAACCATCGTAACGTTACGGGCGCCGCATAATTCAGAGTCTTAAAAAGAGCCGTGGCGGATATAAAGCTTCCTCTTGTCCGCGCTTGAAACAACTCAAGAAGTATCATGCATGAAGGTGTAAATACAAAACCATCATACTCAAATATATCATCGATCCGTCTTAGGACCATATTCAACGTCATCGCGAGAGTACTTAGTGTTTCCGTGCTTGCCAACGAGAGAGAATCTGCGGTGATGATGCCCCTGATTTCTAACGCCAAGGCTTCAATCCGTTGAGCTAACACTTCTCCCGTGACCTTCTGAAATACGGTTCGCGTTTGCAAAGAAGATGGGGCGGAAGAGTGGGGGTCGTTCACGGAAGTTTCTCCCGGGCCAACTATCCTAAGTTGATTGCATCTCGTTATCCCTATGTTGGTCCCATTTAGCGATAATGCAAGGACAAGATTCGCTTATCCGTCACATGAAACTTAGAATCTCGGCGAATCTTAGCGAGCTCGAATGTCGTCGGGCATTCTGGATAAATTTGCTATTCTGATTTCTGCCTTTGGCAAAGTGCAAGGGGTGCCGGCCCGTTTATCGTGTAAGCTTTATTCTCACTCAATCATGCGCTTACCGACAGCTCCCGACGAAGTTGGATGGAACATTTGGTGTCAACACAGTACCTCCGGCATGGCAGGCATTAGCTGATGAGGTAGACGCTCCGACGGCATCGATGTTCCATAGTGTATGTGTTAATTTCAACCGAAGGAGGCGACTATGTCGGAAGTTACCACAAATGGTCCGGATATCGCCAAGGATGCTCTTGACGCATATGGGCCTAGCGAGCGCGGTAATATGCTGATTAGCAGGAAGCTGACGCGGCTTAAGCTGCTTGAACTCTTCGCTGGGCAGCCATGATGGGTGGTAGTGCGCGGGGCGTGCGGCGGGGCGCATCACTGGGCGCGCTAGCTTCAGGAGTTGGGCTATATAGTTCCGCTGATCCGGTCGGCTTTCTTGAAGCCGCTCGTTAAACATCGAAGAATGATGCGACTTGACTGGCGATAAACAGCGGCTCGGCAGCATCTCGAAGATGGGCGAGCGTATCATTAGATGATTGCTGGTCATCTCCGGGAGCTCGCTGGTGCATCAGGTGCGTCCGCCAGCTCTTTGTTGGCAGGTATGCTCGTTCGTAAATTGCTTATTCTGGTGTTGGTCGCGCTCTCCAACAAAATAGCGCGTATGGGGTTGGATGCTGCTGACGACGAACGAGGACTACAGAGCTCCAGGGGAGATCGCGGCATAATCCAAGGTCGTAGCCATAGGCTCCGGAGACGGAGGCGGTCGAAGCAGGGTATGGCACTACGTTTGGCGAGACGGGGCTGCAAGAGCCAGTGAATGTCCGAGCGCTACTCAAGCGCTTAGCTGAATTGGATCCAGTCGCGAAATCCGATGCTGGCCGGCTGCGAATGCGCTGCATATCGAGGCCGGACAGATGGCATCATCCGACTATGTGCCGACGCACCCGAATTTACTGCATGCATTCGACGAGGTGTCCACAAAGGTGATGGGCAAGTGAAGTCGGGGAGTGCCGACAAGTCTATATAGCCAAATTTCAACTCCGGGGCCTTCAGCGCGATGGCGACTAGTTCTGGCAGATGAGCATTTCGTCTTAATGCGAATTTTGCTTAACGCACATCCAGGTCCAGGTTGCCTCCTTCGCCTAGCTGCATCGCATGTTAGACTGAAGTATGCTTCAATCAGGCGTGACAGTCGGAGCCCCCAAAGACTCGCCGAGTTCCTCTCTAAAGATGACGATGAAGCCCTATCGGACGCACGCGATCCCCTGACATCTGGTTCAGAGTGTACGTGAAGTCTGTACGCATCCGTTGAGAGCCGCCTTGTCTGTAGGATGACGGACCGGTCTTAAGTTCGCACTTATTTGCGAGCTTAGGAGCGGTTGTTGTGGGCC
>NZ_FWXL01000004.1:0-135000 GCF_900176395.1 Novosphingobium sp. B1
CTTCTGAAATGCCGCATTCAAAGGCCTGACAGAAGACCGCACTCGATCATTTGCTCATTCAAGCCGAAAGCCTCTTGCGCAACGGACGGCAACCACAGAAGTGCTAGGGTATTGGGCAAGAACTCGAAGTGCCAAACGCTCGTGTTGGTGACCCTGGCTTTGGGGGAGGTGTCGGTCATGTTGGGTTTGCGGCTCTATCTGCCGGAAAGCTGGACCACCGACCCGGCCCGTATGGAGAGGGCCGGCGTGCCCCGAAGATTTCCAAACTTATGCATGAAGCCCGACATCGCCATGAAGGAGATCGACCGGGTCATTGCTGACGGCGTGCGCTTCGGCAGCGTCCAAGCAGACGCCGGCTATGGCTTGTAAGCGCCGTTCCGACAGGCGCTCAGTGCACGAGGCATACGCTGGGCCGTCAATATTTCCCGGCACCAGTAGATCTACCCGCTGACGTACAGTTGATTTATCCAGTGGCGAGGCGTGGACGACCGCGGGTTCGGCATGTGCCAGATGGCAAATCTCGAGCCGCACATGCCATGCTAGAAGAGGTGAAGTGGGCAGGAAGCCAAGCCCTGAACCGACTACAATCGTCCCCGCCGAGCAAGAAGGTCACAGAATCTACCTCGCGGGAAGCTGAACGGCGGGTGCAAAAAACGCAACGATCAACACACGAATCTACACAGGCATCAATGCATTCATGATACACAACGCCGCGCCATCGCTACCTGCAGTAATGGCTTGCCCTTCCGCGAGCCACGCGCAATCGCCAGGTTCAACTTCAACCTCGCCAAATTCGAGATTTCCGGCCAAGGGCAGGACAAGTACGGGACCATGGGCCTCGCCCTCTTCTCCGACCAGATCGACGGTGAAGAACCTGCCGCTAACCACGCAATCCGCTGGTGGTTTGTCCAACTCAACCTTGCGACGGATTCCCGCAGTAACATCGCCCTCGGCAACGGCCACACCCTTGTCGAGGTGCAATTCCCGCGGGCGGCCGTAATCGTAAAGCCGGTAGGTTATGTCGCTGTTTTGCTGGATTTCGACCAGCGTGATTCCGGCGCCGATGGCGTGAACGGTCCCTGCGGGAATATAGAAGCAATCACCCCGCTGCACCGGGTGCCATTCCATCAGGTCCTCGATAGTGCCATCGAGTGCCGCTTCGCGCATGCGTTTGGCGTCGATCGGCGCCTTGAAGCCGATACCCAGCGTCGCCCCCGGTTCGGCATCGAGCACCAGCCAGCATTCTTCCTTGCCGCGGTCGCTTTCGCCCAGTTCGCGAGCCTGCGCATCGCTGGGATGAACCTGCACCGACAGCTTTTCGCTGGTAAAGATGTATTTCACCAGAATGTCGGGCATCTCGGGTGGTGGTTCGAACCAGATTTCGCCGATGCGCTGGCCTTCCGGCGCCGTGAACGGGGCTGGCAGGACATCCTTCCCCCAAGGCTTCTCGACCATGCGCTTCGGCAGCATTTTCACTGGTTGACGGCTCCGGACAGTTTGCCGACTCCCTGTGCGCCTTCCGGGGTGCAGACCAGCACTTCATCACCATCGACCACGATGATCAGATTGGAAGCGCCGACAACCGAAACGCGAGGGCCATCGCTCATGACCATGACGTTCGAACAATCTCGCAGTTCCGCATTGCCACGCACGGAATTGCCCGCTTCGTCGCATTCCTGCGCATCGTGCAGCGCCTGCCAGTTGCCGATGTCCGACCACGCCATTGTTGCTGGCATCATCGCAGCGCGATCGGTGTTTTCCATGACCGCATAATCGACCGATTCGCTTTTAACGCGCGCGAATGCCTCGGCATCGGGATAGAACCGCTGCCCCTCCGTCCGGCCTGCCTGCACCGATTGCCGCACCGCTTCGAGGATCTGCGGGCGATGCCGCTCCAGTTCCTCGAGGAAAGTGCCGGCACGAAACGCAAAGATGCCGCCGTTCCAGGCATATTCACCGCTGGCAAGAAACTCGCTTGCACGGGCAAGATCGGGCTTCTCGACAAATCGCGCGACCTTTCGTCCGCCCGAGCCGCTGATCGGTTCGCCCTGCTTGAGGTATCCATAGCCCGTTTCCGGCGCCGTTGGCTCGATCCCGAACGAGACCAGCCAACCATCTGCAGCAAGGGCAGCGGCCTCCTTGGCAGCCGTGCGAAACGCATCGCAATCGCCGATGTGATGGTCACTCGGGCAGACGAGAATGATGCTGTCTTCGGGAACGGAGAATGCTGCCAGCGCAATTGCTGCGGCCGTATTGCGACCTTCGGGTTCCACGATGATCTTCGTGGCGTCGCGATCAGGCAACTGGCTTTCGACGTGCTCGAGGTGAGCTGCTCCGGTCACCACGACCGGATCGGCAAAGCCGAAATCGCGCGTGCAACGCAGCAATGTTGCCGTGAACAGCGTGTCATCCCCGACCAGTGGCAGGAACGGCTTGGGCATCGCCTTGCGCGAACGGGGCCACAGGCGGGTGCCGCTGCCGCCACACAGGATTACGGGGATGATGTCGGTCATTTTCTGCCTTGAAAGGTTCGGATTGCTGCGGCCCGGAAGCTGCTATTAGGCAGTATCGAGCATCCTTGCCAGCATCTCGCTGACCGAAGTCGTAGCGAAGCCAACGGCGCTATCGGAAATGCCATAGGGCACAAGAAGTTGCTCGCCGACCAGCAAGGCGCCGCAGGTATAGACGACGTTCGGCACGTAACCGAAACGATCTGCGTCGATCGCGGTGAGCAGGGGTTTACGCGAACGGGCGATGACCTTCGAGGGATCATCGCGATCGAGCAGGGCACAACCCAGCGCGTACTTGCGCATCGCCCCGACGCCATGCGTGAGCAGGAGCCACCCGTGATCGGTGAGGATCGGGCTGCCACAGTTGCCGATCTGCACGAACTCCCAAGGGAATTCAGGCTCCATCAGCAGGACGCCATCGTCGTCCCAGCGATCCATGCGGTCAGAGCGCAGCAGGAACAGGTTCTTGCCGTCCTGCCGCCCGACCATGCAATACTGGCCGCCGATCTTCTCCGGAAAGAGCGCCATGCCCTTGTTGCGCCCGGCCCGCCCCTCGATGGGCTCGAGCAGGAAGCGCCGGAAATCCTTGGTGCGCAGCAATTCCGAACGGATCGAGGCACCCGAGTAGGCGGTGTAGGTACCGACCCATTCGTAGTCCCCTCCGCCATGATCGAACCGCACCAGGCGGAGGTCTTCAAGCCCGCCGCGCTGCTGTTCGGTAATCGGGAAGATCACCGAATTGGACAGGGTGCTTTCGGAATGGCGGTGCACGGTAACCGGGCAATCGTCGCTCTTGCACGCGGCAAGGCTGTCGTCGGGCAGCATGGCTGTCGCGAAATGGCTTTGGGGCCAGAGTTCGAACGAACCCTCGGGCGTGGCGATGCCTTCGCGGAACACGATGGAACTGATGTGCCCCTCGCCAACGGCCCGCAGGCTCATCACGAACCGCACCGCGCCACCGCTCATGCCCGACTGATCGGGATGAGGCACGATGCTGGGATTCATCAGGGCCGCAGCGGCGTAGGTGTATTCGTGGCAGAAATAGGCCCCGATCAGCCGCTTGCGCTGCTGCGACAGTTCGTCACCGTCGAAACCGAGCATCCGCTCCATCTGGATGTAGCGTTCCTCGAACAGCAACTCGGTTTGCCAGTGGCGCTCCTCGAAGTCATGCAGGACGCGCGCATATTCTTCATCAGCCTCACTTTCTGTGAGGCTTACGACATCGTCGACGAGCTTGCGCGCGCGCGCGCTTTCACCCCCCGGGCCTTGCCAGCCCAGGTGGAACGGTCGGAGGACAACCCTCGAGGGGTCGGCGTGCAATCTTTGTTCAAGCACCCGCAAGCTGTTGCGTACCCTTGCTGTTCATCGTCTGCACCAAATGATCGGCGGGCCGGTCGGTTTCAACCTTTTGCGGCGATCGTGTGGCGCGAGCCAGGGCATACATCGCGTAATGGGACAACTGGAAGGCCAGTATCGACTCGGCACCGCAGTTGAGATTGACCCCGCGCGGCGTCACTCCATCGCGGCATCGGCCCGAAACGATATCTGCCAGAACCTCTTCACGGTCATTGCCGCCAAGAAACCAGCGATAGGCCGTTTCGGCATGACGCAGCCACCCATCGTCGCCAGTCGCGCGCCAGGCTTCGGCTGCAGCGTCGATCGCGGCCCACGCTTCCAGCGGCTGCTGGTCGAACGGGAGATTTTCGTAAGGCCGACCAAACGTTTCCGATCCTACCGGGCGGAAATGACCCTTGGCGGAAACTTGCTGACGAGCGATGAAACGCAGGCTCGACAGGCCGCTCTCAAGCCAATCCTCGCGGCCAAGCACCTTGCCTGCACCAATCAGGGCCTGCGACAGGCGGGGGTTGTCGTAACCGAGCACCGCTTCGAACCATGCCCAGTCCGGGCGGCGCGATGCAACCAGAAGGTTGTGCAGAAGATCGGCGCCGAATGAAAGCGCCTCACGTGCGGCGCCATGCCCGGGGTCCGCCTTGAGGGCCTCGATGCAGCCCAGCATCACGAAGGCCACCGTGCGCGGTGAAGAGAGCCTGGCGACCGGCGTCAGCGCGATGTCGAACCATTGCGCCGCCCAGGCGCGCAGACCTGCATCGGGCGCATGGCTCATCGCATGGCCCAGAGCCCAGACGGTGCGCCCGTTGCTGTCTTCAGAGCCGACATCCTCGCACCAAGTGCGATCGAAGTTCATGAAGTTGCGGAAAGCGGCCCTATCCGGATTCCAGGCATGCTGGATGAAAGACGCATGGACCGTCGCCCACCGCTGCCGCTCCGCCAACGGGACGGAATCCGCCTCACCCATGAGCATGAGCGCGCGCACATTGTCGTCGAGGCAATAGCCATGGCGACGATCGGGTACCACCCCGATGGCATGCTGCAGCATTCCGGTTGTGTCCATCATGGCAATGACACCCGAAAAGCCGGGAGTTGCCAGCAACGGTACCGAGCGGGCGGGTCGCGCAACGACGGCTTCGACAAGATCGCGCGCTGCGCCTGCGAAACAGGGCCAGATCGTCTCGCGACCCTTGTCCCAGGCGCACTTCTGCACGGCGCGCAGTTCCTGGGGATCGTCAAGCAGGCGGCAAACCGCCGCAGCCATCACGTCGGCCTTCCTTGGCTCAACCAGCACGCCGAAGCCATCGGCAAGCAGTTCGCGGGCATGGACGTAAGGCGTCGAGACGACCGCCTTGCCCAAGGCCACGGCATAGCTCAGCGTGCCGGAAGTGGACTGCTGCATGTTGGGATAGGGCGTCAGGTAGATATCGCACGCCTCGAGCTGGTCGAGCAGTTCGTCAGTATCGAGAAAGCGGTTATCCCACTCGATATTGCCTGCGACTCCCAAGTTTTCGGCAAGCGCCTGCAGCCCTTCACGATAGGCCTCGCCCTCGTGTGCGACCAGGTTGGGATGCGTGGCGCCGACGATTCGATAAACGACGTCGGGATGCGAAGCCACGATCTGCGGGAGCGCCTCGATCACGGTTTCGAGACCCTTGCCCGGTCCCAGCAGACCGAAGGTCATCATGACCTGGCGGCCCGACAGCCCGAACCGCTCCTTGAACTCGGCATTTCGCCCGAAGGGTCGATCCGGCGCCCCATGCGCGATCACCGCGATGCGCTCGGCATCGACTTCGTAGATCTGCTGGAGCAGACCGCGCGAGTGGTCCGACATCACCATCACCCGCGAGGCGCGGCGCAGGATATGTTCAAGCACCGCCCGCTGATGATCGGAGGGCTGCTCGAGAACGGTATGCAGGGTAACGATCAGGGGTGCAGCGACCCGATCGACCAGTTCGAGAACCATGTCACCCGCTTCGCCACCAAAGATGCCGTACTCGTGCTGAAGCCAGACTGCATCGACCGCATCTTCGTTCATGCGGCGCGCGGCGGCGCGATAATCTTCGATGCGATCTGCACGGATCGTTCCGCGAATGCCGTCATAGGACAGCGGCGCGCGCGGATCGTCCACCACATGCAGGTCGACCTGGATCTCGGGATGATGCCCCCCAAGCTGCTCCCAGATGTCGGTAGTGAAGGTGGCAATGCCACACTTGCGCGGACGAAAGCCGCCAATCAGGGCGACGCGGCGCGGCGCCTGAAGCGGCACCCTGCGCAGGAAGGAAACGACAGCCGCATCGGAATTGGGAGCAGCGTCGAAGGAAGGCGTATGCGAGGTCATGCGAGATGTTCTTCCGGATGCCATGGGGTCGCAGTGGCGCGAACCTGTCCCATCGCTGAACAAACGCCCCTCGTGGCCAGCGGTTGCATTGCGATGCAGAAAATTTTTGGCATTTCGGGGTGCAACTTGTCGCAATTTCAGCCCATTTCAGGGGCTTCGTTTACTTTAGTGAGCAGTACAGCCTCGCCGCAGCGCAGCATCAAGGCGCGAACCAGCGCTGTTCCCAGCCATAAGTCGAACTGACGGGGGCGCCATCAGCGTCGGTAGCCGGACGAAAGCGGAAACGTTCGACCGCAAGCCTGCAGGTGATCGCGTCGGCCTCGGGAACCCCACTGGCACGCCACACCCGGCAACCGGTCACCCGGCCGTCGGTTCCCACGTCCAGCAAGATGACGACGCGCTTGCCGATGCGATCATCGCGGCTGCTGGCCGGATAATCGCGCGTCGATCGTATGTCGCCCGCGATCTTCTCGGCCTTGCGGGCAAGCCCTCCGCCCGAACCGTTGCCGCTCGCGCCGCTGCCCGTGCCGGTGCCGGTGCCCCCTCCGCCGGCACCTGCGCCCTTGTCTGCGGCGCCTGAACTCGCGTCGGTGCCCGTCGATGCGACCGGCGGAGCGGGGCGCTTGGGCGCCGGAACGCGCGCCTTGGCGATCACTTGCTCGGCTTGCGCCTTGCGGCCCTCTTCCCCTGAAGCCCCGGCAGGCTCGGGCGCAGTCGGCGTCGGTGATGACTTGGGCTGATCCAGCGGCACATCGAACGCCTGGGTCGTGAACGGATCTTCGACCAGCGCCGTCAACGCCGGCACGCCGCCAAATCCATGAATTATCGCCCAGAGCACGCCCACATGGAAGAACGCGGCCAGGGCGATCGAAACCAGCCGCTCGCGCCCTGGCTTGCGCAGATCGGAGTAACGCGCTGCAGGTTGCGGTCGATCGGTATCCATGGCGCCCAAACCCGTCCTCTTGCGGTTCGATCCCGCAAGAGTGTGGCACAGGTGGCTTCAGGCTTCCAAGAGACTGTCGGACCGAACCAGACTGAACAGGCGCAGGCCATGCGCCGCGGCCTGTTCCACCGCCAGCGACGATGCCGCCGAAATCGTGGCAAGCGCTGGCACCCCGGCAATGACCGCCTTCTGCACCAGTTCGAAGCTGCAGCGGGCCGATAGCAGCACGAAATGGTCTGCCATTGCCAACCCAGCCCGGTGCGCGGCGCCGATCAGCTTGTCGAAAGCGTTGTGACGGCCGACATCTTCGCGGACCAGCACGATGTCGCCAGCGGACGAGCAAAGCGCGGCGGCGTGGGCCGCTCCGGTCTCGCGGCCAAGCGCCTGGTGTTGCCGTAAGCCAGCCGCAGCGCGGAATACGGCCTCAGGTTCGAGGTCCAGCGTGCTCTTGACCGGCCGCAGCGGACGCATGACCTGTTCAAGGCTCTCGATCCCGCACAGCCCGCAAGATCCCTCGGCAAGCCGCAGCCGTGCCCGTTCGAGCAAGGGCGCGGCGTCACTCGCCGTCAATGCGATGCGCAGCATCCAGCCGCCGCCATCCACCGCTGCTGCATCCGCGCTTTGAAACCCCGCAGGTGACGCGATCAACTGCTCGGAAAGGCAGAACCCAAGCGCGTAATCCTCAAGGTCGGCGGGCGTTGCCATCATCACGGCATAACCGATGCCGTTGATCTCGATCGCGACCGGCGCTTCCTCGATCAACACCCGGTCCAGCGTTCGGGCCGGAGCGCCATCGGCGAAATGCTCGGTTACGGCAAACCGCGCTGAACCTTCAACCGGCATCGGAGCCATGGACTTGCGGATCGGTTGCGCGCGATTGCGGTGCAGGTATGCGCCCCTCGGCAATCCGCGCGACGGCTTCTGCCGCCACCTTGTCGAGCCCGGCAGTGCCTTGCGCAATCAGCGTGTCGATCATGCGCGGCGTCCAGAACGCAACGATATGGTCTGCCACCGCCGCCACCGGCTTGTCGTCGTGCGTGAGATTGCGCGCGATCTGGTTGGCCATGTAGGCCAGCTTTTCAGCCGTCTGCCCGCTCACTCCGCCGGCTCCATCGCGCTGTCATGGCCTGCAATGCGGCGCGAGCGCGAAGCCTGCGCTTCGTAGTCTTCCTGCCAGTCGGTCGGGCCATTGGACGGCGTGATCTGCACGGCGGTGACCTTGTACTCCGGACAGTTCGTTGCCCAGTCCGAATAGTCGGTCGTCACGACGTTGGCCTGCGTCGCCGGGTGGTGGAAGGTTGTATAGACGACGCCTGGCGCGACACGGTCCGTCACCGTCGCGCGCAGCGTCGTCTCGCCCGAACGGCTGGCGAGTTTCACCCAGTCACCCGATTTGAGGCCACGGTTTTCGGCGTCGGTAGGGTGGATTTCGAGAACGTCCTCGGGATGCCAGACGGTGTTCGCGGTCCGCCGGGTCTGCGCGCCGACGTTGTACTGGCTGAGAATGCGCCCGGTGGTCAGCAGCAACGGAAAGCGCGGGCCGGTGCGTTCGTCGGTCGGCACGTAGTCGGTGACGACAAACTTGCCCTTCCCTCGCACGAATCCTTCGATGTGCATGATCGGCGAGCCATCGGGCGCCGTGTCGTTCACCGGCCACTGCAGCGAACCCTCGGCATCGAGCCGCTTGTAGTTCACGCCTGTGAAGGTCGGGGTAAGCCGCGCGATCTCGTCCATGATCTCGGACGGGTGCGTGTAGTTCCAATCGAGTCCGATGGCGCGCGCCAGTTCCTGCGTGACTTGCCAGTCCTCGTAACCATTCAAGGGCTCCATCACCTTGCGCACCGGCTGGATGCGGCGCTCGGCATTGGTGAAGGTGCCGTTCTTCTCGAGGAAGGTCGAACCCGGCAGGAAGACGTGGGCGTAGTTGGCGGTCTCGTTGAGGAACAGGTCGTGGACAATCACGCATTCCATCGCGGCAAGGCCGGCCGCGACGTGCTTGGTATCGGGATCGGACTGGAGGATGTCTTCGCCCTGGATATAGATCGCCTTGAACTGACCATCGGTTGCGGCATCGAGCATGTTGGGAATGCGCAGGCCTGGTTCGGGATCGATCGCCACGCCCCATTCGGCTTCGAACAGGTCGCGCGTGGCCTTGTCCGAGACGTGGCGGTAGCCGGAAAGCTCGTGCGGGAAAGACCCCATGTCGCAGGCGCCCTGCACGTTGTTCTGCCCGCGCAAGGGATTCACGCCAACTCCGCGGCGGCCGATGTTGCCGGTGGCCATGGCGAGATTGGCGATTGCCATGACGGTTGACGAGCCCTGGCTGTGCTCGGTCACGCCCAGCCCGTAGTAGATCGCCCCATTGCCGCCGGTCGCGTAAAGCCGCGCCGCGCCACGGATAGCCTGCGCATCCACGCCAATCACGGGCGACAGGAACTCGGGGCTGTTGCGCTCTGCCGAAACGAATTCGGCCCAGTGCTGGTATTCGTCCCAATCGCAACGCTCGCGGATGAACGCTTCGTTGGCCAGGCCCTCGGTCACGATCACATGCGCGATTGCCGTCAGGATCGCCACGTTCGTGCCGGGGCGCAGCGGCAGGTGGAAGTTTGCCTCGATGTGGGGTGAGCGGACCAGATCGGTCCGGCGCGGGTCGATCACGATCAACTTTGCACCCTGACGCAGGCGGCGCTTCATGCGGCTGGCGAAGACGGGGTGGCCATCGGTCGGGTTGGCGCCGATGACGAGGATGACGTCGCTGTCCTCGACGCTGTCAAAATCCTGCGTGCCTGCAGACGTGCCGAACGTGGTCTTGAGGCCATAGCCGGTCGGCGAGTGGCAGACGCGCGCGCAAGTATCGACGTTGTTGGTGCCGAAGCCTGCGCGGATCAGCTTCTGCACGAGGAAGGTTTCCTCGTTGGTGCAGCGGCTCGAGGTGATGCCGCCCAGCGCATTGCGGCCGTAGGTCTCGCGGATGCGGTTGATCTGACCGGCGGCGTAAGTCAGCGCCTCTTCCCACGAAACTTCGCGCCAGGGCTGGTCGATGGATTCGCGGATCATCGGCGAGAGGATGCGCTCCTGATGCTGGGCATAGCCCCAGGCGAAACGGCCCTTGACGCAGGAGTGTCCGCGATTGGCCTTGCCGTCCTTCCACGGCACCATGCGCGCAAGTTGTTCACCACGCATCTCGGCGCGGAAGGTGCAGCCTACGCCGCAATAGGCGCAAGTGGTCACGACCGCGCGTTCAGGCTTGCCGATCTCCTTGACCGCCTTCTCCTGCAAGGTCGCGGTCGGGCAAGCCTGCACGCAGGCGCCGCACGATACGCATTCTGACGACAGGAAGCTGTCCGAAGCCAGCCCTGCCGAAACCTTGCTGCCGAACCCGCGCCCGTCGATGGTCAGCGCCAGCGTCCCCTGCACTTCGTCGCACGCGCGCACGCAGCGCGAACAGACGATGCACTTCGATGGATCGAAGTCGAAGTAGGGGTTCGAGATATCGGGCATGGCGCCCAAGTGGTTCTCGCCCTGGTAGCCATAGCGCACATCGCGCAGGCCGACGGCGGCGGCCTGGTCCTGCAGCTCGCAATCGTTGTTGGCGCTGCAGGTGAGGCAGTCGAGCGGGTGATCGGAGATGTAGAGTTCCATCACCCCCTTGCGCAGCTTCTGCAGGCGCGGCGTCTGAGTGTGGACCTTCATGCCCTCGGCGACAGGCGTCGTGCAGGATGCGGGCGTTCCGCGCATGCCGTCGATTTCGACAAGGCACAGGCGGCAGGAACCGAACTGCTTGAGATTGTCGGTGGCGCAGAGCTTGGGAATGGAACCGCCGGTCAGCGCGGCAGCGCGCATCACAGTCGTTCCCGAAGGCACGGTGACTTCGCGGCCATCGATAAAGCAGGTCACTGCCGTATCGCTGCGGACTTCCGGGGTGCCAAAGTCTGCCTGGCGTTCATAACCCATGGGATCGCTCCTCGGCGGCCATCAGATCCGCCGGTGTATTGATATTAGCAGGATTTTCGGAAAGGCGCACCGCGCGTGCACCGACAAGTTCGGCAAATGCACGCATCGAATGGCGCGCGTAGTTGGTCAGCAGGGCATCGAGCGCGGCCGAGGCAGTGGCAGGCCACAGGCCGATCACCGGCTGGCTTTCGCAATAGGCGGGGGCCGGGGCGAGCTGCGCCGCAAGACCTTCGCCCAGACCAATGCCGTCAACCGGACAGGTGAGCACCTCATCGTAACCCGCATCGCGCGCATGGTGGAGCGCGGCGGCGATGCCGCCCAGTGGCCCCATGTCCGCGCGCGGCCAATCGGGGAGGGTCGGCGCGGGGGCCTCTTCCCGGCCCACCACGACCACCGCTTCACATTGCGCCGCCAAGGCGTCCACGGCCCGCGCCAGCAGGGTGCGCCCGCCCAGTTCGGCGAGCGCCTTGTCGCTGCCGAAGCGGGTGGAGCGGCCACCGGCGAGGACGGCGCCCAAGATCATTCCGCGGCTTCCCTTGCCGAAGCGGCACCGAAGTCCTCGGGGAAATTGCGCAGCGCCGAGAGCACCGGATAGGGCGTGAAGCCGCCGAGTGCGCAGAGCGAGCCGAACTTCATCGTCTCGCACAGGTCTTCGAGCAGGACGATCTCGTCGGCCAGTGACCGCTCGACCTTGCGGGCGTTGTGCATCTGCGGCAGCGCCTCGACCTTGTCCGGCGCGCGACCGGAGCGGGCGCGGATGCGGTCGATCAGCTCGACGCCGCGCGTGGAGCCGATGCGGCAGGGCGTGCACTTGCCGCAGGATTCCGCCGCGCAGAACTCCATGGCGAAGCGGGCCTGGCGGCTCATGTCGGCGGTATCGTCGAACACGGTGATCCCGGCGTGGCCGATAAGACCATCGGCTGCGGCGAAGGCTTCGTAGTCGAAGGGCAGGTGGAAATCGGACGGTGCGTGATAGGCGCCGAGTGGCCCGCCCACCTGCACCGCGCGGACCGGACGGCCCGAAGCAGTGCCGCCGCCTATCTCGTTGACCAGTTCGCCCAGCGTGATGCCGAAGCCCACTTCGAACAGCCCGCCATGCTTCACGTTGCCCGCGATCTGGATCGGCATTGTCCCCTTGGAACGGCCAAAGCCGACCGAGGCATAAGCTGCCGCGCCATTGGCCATGATCCACGGCACCGCAGCCAGCGTCAGCACGTTGTTGACCACGGTCGGCTTGCCGAACAACCCTTCCAATGCCGGTAGCGGCGGCTTTGCCCTCACCTCGCCGCGCTTGCCCTCAAGGCTGTTGAGCAGCGAAGTTTCCTCACCGCAGACGTAGGCGCCCGCGCCCACGCGCACCTCAAGTTCGAACGGCGCGACGAGATGGGCCGAAGCGCGCACCGCCGCCTGCATCTTGGCAATCGCGTGCGGGTATTCGCTGCGAATATAGACGTAGCCCTTCTGCGCACCGACGGCATGGGCAGCAATCGCCATGCCTTCGACCAGCAGATAAGGATCGCCTTCCATCACCATGCGGTCGGCAAATGTGGCGCTGTCGCCCTCGTCGGCATTGCAGACGATGTATTTCCGGTCGGCTTGGGCCTTGGCCACAGTCGTCCACTTGATCCCCGCCGGAAAGCCCGCGCCTCCTCGTCCGCGCAGGCCGGACTCGGTCACTTGCGCAATCGTCGCCCCTGGCCCCACTTCGCGCGCCCTGGCGAGCCCCTGCCAACCGCCATGCGCGGCGTAATCCTCAAGGCTGAGGGGCCGGGTCTTGCCTGCCCGTGCAAATGTGAAGCGCTGCTGCCGCGCAATGAAGGGATGCTCCTCGATCCGTCCGACAGCCTTCGTCGACGTTCGGCCAAGAACTGCCGCGACATCTGCGGGCACAAGCGGGCCGAACCCCTGCCCGCCGATCTCGGCCATTGGCTCAAGCCAGTGCATGCCCCTTGACGACACGCGCTCCACCGTGCAGCCCGCCGCCACGAACGCCGCCGCAACCTCGTCCGCGCCGCAGGCCAGCGCCAGCGCGTCGTCGCTGATCCGCACAATTGTCATGCCAGCGTCTCCACCAGCGCGCCCAGCCTCGCCGCATCGAGCCGGGCATGGACCTTGTTGCCCACCATGGCGTTCGGCCCGACCGAACAAAGGCCCAGGCAATAGACCGTCTCGATCCTGACGCGCTCCTGATCAGGCAGCGCAGCAGCCAGCGCATCCACGCCACGCGCCTGGCACGCCTCGGCCCGGCACAGCTTCAGCACCGGGCGCGCATCAGCCTCTTCATGGAAATCATGGTAGAAGCTGACGACACCCTGCACTTCGGCCCGGCTCAAGTTCAGCGCAAGGGCAATGGTACGGATCGCCTCTTCCGAAACATGGCCATATTCCGCCTGCACATTATGCAGAAGCGGCAGCAGCGGGCCTTCGCGCCCAGCGTGCGCCGCGATGATCTGGTTCAACCTCTCCATGCCGGCAAGAATACTCCGAAGCGCTATTGTAAGCAACACATACAAATATGTCGGTTAGGGCAGGGCATGTCCTGCCCGGATTGCCGAAACAATGACAGCACAGGTCGCGCAACATTGCATTGCCGATCGGCAACAGCGAACGCGTTGCGGCAGGTGAAATGCAAATCTCGCGTCCATGGCTTCGCTAATTCACTTGAGCATGCTGCCTGCAATTAGGCTAAGGGCGCTGGCAACACCGGATTCTTAAGGAACAGGCTTCGTGCAAGATACCCTCACCCGTCTCGGCGCAACGACTGTCGCGGCAACTTCCGTCCGCACCGACTGGACGCGCGACGAGATCGCTGCACTGTTTGACCTGCCGTTCACCGAGCTTCTGTTCCGCGCCGCCGAAGTCCACCGCGCCCATCACCATGCCGGCGAAGTGCAGCTTTGCACGCTGCTTTCGATCAAGACCGGCGGCTGCCCGGAAGACTGCGGCTATTGCTCGCAGTCGATCAAGGCGGACAGCGGCGTCGAGGCGACGAAGCTGATGGAAGTGCAGAAGGTGCTGCAGTCCGCTGCGCAGGCCAAGGACAACGGCTCCAAGCGCTTCTGCATGGGTGCTGCCTGGCGCAACCCCAAGGAGCGCGACATGCCGGCGATCATCGCCATGATCAAGGGCGTGCGCGAGATGGGCATGGAAACCTGCATGACGCTGGGCATGCTGACGCCGGGCCAGGCGGCGCAGCTCGCCGAGGCAGGGCTCGACTACTACAACCACAACATAGATACCTCGCCCGAACGCTACGAGGAAGTCATCACCACCCGCACTTTCGCCGACCGTCTCCAGACGCTCGACAACGTGCGCAGCGCGGGCATCAACGTCTGCTCGGGCGGCATCGTCGGCATGGGCGAGACCCGCGCCGATCGCGTGGGCTTCGTCCATGCCCTCGCCACGCTCGAACAGCACCCGGAAAGCGTGCCGGTGAACGCGCTCGTACCGATCAAGGGCACCGTGCTGGGTGACATGCTGGCCGATACCCCGCTCGCCAAGATCGACGATATCGAGTTCGTCCGCACCGTTGCGGTCGCGCGCATCACCATGCCGCTGTCGATGGTGCGCCTGTCGGCAGGCCGTGAATCGATGTCCGAAGCCACGCAGGCGCTATGCTTCATGGCTGGCGCGAACTCGATTTTCACGGGCGACAAGCTCCTTACGGCTGCCAACGCTGGCGATGATGCCGATGCCGCCATGTTCGCCCGCCTCGGCCTCAAGCCGATGGAAGGCGAAGAGCCGATGCGGGCGATGAAGGCGGTCGGAGGCTGTTCGGGGGGCTGCGCGGCCTGATGGCTGACAGCGTGACCCGCACGGGCTCGCTATGGTCGGCGCATGTCGCCGACCTTGCGGCCTTGGGCGAAAAGGCCCGCCTGCGCAGCCTTGCGCCCCGGCGCGGGGTCGACTTCGCCTCGAACGATTACCTCGCGATGTCCTCGTCGCCCCGCCTCGCTGCAGCGGTGCAGGACGCGATCGGACGTGGCGTTCCGCTCGGCTCGGGCGGCTCTCGCCTGCTGCGCGGCAACGATCCCGAGCATGAGCTGCTTGAAGAGGAAGCCGCGCGCTTTTTCGGCAGCGAATCCGCGCTGTTCTTCTCGGCGGGCTATGCCGCCAACGTTGCGCTGCTCTCCACCCTGCCACAGCGCGGCGACCTGATCGTATATGACGAGCTCATCCACGCCTCGATGCACGAAGGCCTGCGTCTGACCCGAGCGACTGCCGTCAGCGCTGCGCACAACTATCCGCAAAGCTTCGACGATGCCGCGCGCGAATGGCGCGCCCAGGGCAACACCGGCCGTATCTGGCTTGCCTTCGAGACGCTTTATTCCATGGATGGCGACATGGCCGACGTCGCCGCGATGGCGCAGGTCGCCGAACGGCACCATGCGATCATGCTGATCGACGAAGCCCATGCCACCGGCGTCTTCGGCCCAGACGGACGCGGCATTGCTGCCACGCTCGATGGCCGGTCCGATACCATAGTGCTGCGCACCTGCGGCAAGGCCATGGGCTGCGAAGGCGCGCTTGTGCTGGCGCCCAAGGTCGTGCGCGATTTCCTGGTCAACCGCGGGCGGCCCTTCATTTTTTCAACCGCGCCTTCGCCGCTGGTCTGCGCAGCCGTGCGCGAAGCGATGCGAATCATGGCCGACGAGCCGCAGCGTCGCGAAGCCCTGCGCGCGCTTGTTGCCCATGCCGAGAGCGTGCTGGCACCGCATGGTGCGCTGCCCACAGGCTCGCAGATCCTGCCGCTGGTCCTGCACGAGGATGCCCGCACCATGGCCGTCGCCTCGGCGCTCCAGGCCAAGGGATTTGACGTTCGCGGCATACGCCCGCCGACCGTCCCGCAAGGCACCAGCCGCCTGCGCATCTCGCTGACTCTCAATGCCACCGCCGAGGGTGTCGACGCGCTGGGCGCAGCTCTTTCGGAGGCACTGCGATGAGCGCCTTTGTCGTCACCGGCACTGATACCGGCATCGGCAAGACGATCTTCTCCGCAGCGCTGACCGGAGCACTGCAGGCGCACTATTGGAAGCCGGTTCAGGCTGGCCTTGATGATGGTGCGGACCGCGAGCACGTTGCGCGTCTGGCCGGCGTCCCGGCAGACCACGTCCTGCCCGAAGCCTATCGCCTGAACACCCCCTGTTCGCCGCACCGTGCGGCAGAGATCGATGGCGTGGTGATCGATCTTGCGCGGCTTGCATTGCCGGCAGCGCGTCCACTGGTGGTCGAAGGCGCCGGCGGCGCACTGGTGCCCGTGACCCGCGGCACCACTTACGCCGATGTCTTTGCCTGGTGGAACCTCCCGGTCATTGTCGTTGCCCGCACGGCGCTGGGCACGATCAACCACTCGCTGCTGACGTTCGAGGCGCTGCGTTCGCGCGGCGTTGCCATTCATGGCGCGGCCTTCGTCGGCGATGCCAACGAGGACAGCGAAGCCACGATCTGCGCGATGGGCGGCGTGCGCCGTCTGGGCCGCCTGCCGATGTTTGACCGGCTCGATACGCAAAGCCTCGTCACCGCCTTTGCGCAAGGCTTCCGCATCGAAGATTTTCGCTAGGGCTTTCCGCCCTCACCACTCCCCCGTCCAAGCAGCAGTGATGAGGGCGAAAACGGGTCAATCCTCGAAGATCGCCACAGCGCGGGTCCAGCCAGCCGATGCGCCCCTGATCTTGTGCGGGAAGCAGCTGACCATGAAACCGTCGGCCGGCAGCACTTCAAGGTTGTGCAGCTTTTCGAGGTGGCAATAGCCGATGTCGCGACCGGCCTTGTGACCTTCCCAGATCAGCGATGTGTCGCCGGTTTCCTTGACCTTCTCGGCAGTGTGGACGAACGGCGCGTCCCAGCTCCAGGCGTCGGTCCCGGTCACGCGGACCCCGCGTGATGTCAGGTACATTGTCGCCTCATAACCCATGCCGCAGCCGATGCTGACATAGTTGGGATCGCCCACCGCCTTGCCGGCAGCGGTGTTGACCATGACGATCTCGAGCGGCTTCAGCTCGTGCCCGATGCGCTTGAGTTCGTCTTCCACGTCCTGCGCGGTGACGACATAACCGTCGGGAAAGTGGCGGAAGTCCAGCTTCACGCCCGGCTGGAAGCACCATTCCAGCGGCACTTCGTCGATGGTCATCGATGGCACAGGTTCGCCATCCTTGCCGTCCATCGTCGGGTGGAAGTGCCACGGCGCATCGAGGTGCGTGCCGTTGTGCGTGGTCAGCGTCACGTTCTCGACCGCCGCGAAGCCCGCGCCGTCGGGCGTCTGCTCGGGCGTCACGCCGGGGAAGAAGAAGCCCAGTTCGGGCATCGTCTCGCCATGCTTCTGGTATTCGATCTTCGGACGCAGGAACGGCGGATCGGTGATCACGTCGTTCTCGAGATAGATCGAAAGATCGACGAAACGGCGTGTCATGCGGTGTGCCCCCCAAGCGTCTCGGCGAACCAGTCGGCGATCAGGTCACGACCATAGCTCATGTTGTCTGCACCGACGTGTTCGACGCCGCCTTCACGGGCGGTGAAGATCACCTTCTCGCGGCGGGGGGAATTGACCAGCTGGTCGTAGAGGTCATCGGCATATGACACGCTGATCTGGCGGTCATGCGCGCCGTGGGTCACGAGGAACGGGACCTTGATGGAATCGATGTGCCCGTTGAGGTTCATGTCGGTCGACTTCTCGAGGAATTCTTCCATCGTCTCGGCACCGAAGGCCCACATCACGTGCGCCCAGTAGTGCGGGACCGGGTTTTCGCCCTCGCGCTTCATGCGCTTGTCCTGCACTTCGCGCCAGTTGTGGTTGGCGCCCCACACCGCGCCGCTGGCAAAGCGCGGCTCGTAGGCCACGGCACGCGGCGCAAAGTGGCCGCCGAGCGAGATGCCGGTCATGCCGATGCGCTTCGGATCGACATCGGGCTGCTGTTCGAGCCAATCGACTGCCTTGCTGGCCCAGTTCTCAGAGTGCGGATCAACCGGCAGGCCCTGCAGGCGCAGCGTTTCGCCGGAACCGGGCTGGTCGACGCACAGCGTCGAAACGCCACGGCGGGCCAAGGCTTCAGGCAGGCGGCTCCAGTAGAGCAGCTCCTTGCAGCTATCGAGGCCGTTGCAATAGACCACCACCGGATGCGGCCCCGGCCCTTCGGCGCGCGTGTAGAGGGCGGGCATGGTGCCATTGGCGAGAGGAACTTCGACCCGTTCGCGGTTGATCTTGCCCAGCGCCGTCGACTTCGCAAAGGAGTCCAGAGCCTTGGCGTAGGTTTCCTTGCGCCCCGGCGCACCGTGGCCTTGCATGCGCTCGGCCACCAGCAGGTAGAGCGAGGCACGCTCCAGCTTGTTTGATGCCGAGAATGCGCGACCCTTGGCCTCGTCCTCGGCGGCAAGTTCGATCAGCTTGTCGCCATAGGCGGCCCACTGCTTCATGAACATCGGCGTACCGGCGTCGCCACCATTGGCCGCCGCATCGATGATCGGCTGGCACATATCGACGATTTCGCCGATCTGTCCGCCGCTCTCCATTGCGATCGAGACGGAGAGGTTCCAGATGTAGTTAGGGAACGGTTCGTACAATGCCATGGATCAGGCCTCGCCGACGAGTTCGGGGGTCTTGAACAGGCCCGGGTTGACGTGCGGATGCGGCATCGTCTGCGGACCGCCTACGCCAATGCCCCACTGGTCCATGACCATCGGCGCAGGCACATGCACCTTGAACTCATGCGCGTCGAAGTCGACCACTTCGAGGTCCGAGGTATATTCGGTGACAAAGCCGCCGGGCGTCACGAAGTAGCTGAAGGTATTGTTGCCAGCGGTGTGGCGGCCGGGACCCCACTGGATGTTCACGCCCTTGATCTTCAGGCGGTGCGCGCCGCGCATCATGTCATCGACCGAGAGCATGTCGTAGGCGACATGGTTGAGACAGGCCGGCCCCGGCAGGATCGCGATGCGATGGTGGGCGGAATTGCAGCGCAGGAAGCACATGAAATCGCCCAGCCAGTCGGACACCTTGAAGCCCAGGACGTCGCAGAAGAACTTTACCGCTTCCTGATGGTTTGGCGAATGCAGCACGATGTGGCTGATCTTCACCGGCACGCCTTCCCAGCGCTCGAGTTCGCGCTTGCTGCCCTTGGCAACGTCGCTCGACACCTCGAACAGCATGCCATCGGGCGAGAAGAAGCGGAAACCATAGCCGCCACCGGGCGAGGTCAACTCGACCGGTTCGCTGGCGATCTGGCACCCGGCATCGGCAACCTTGCCGCGCAGCGCCTCGACATCAGCGCGAGTATCGGCGGCAAGGGCGATCACGTCGACGCGGTTCTCGTTTGCGCGGCGGAGCTGCACCACGTGATGCTCGTCATGCCCCTGCGCCTTGAACCAGGCATGGTCCTGGTCCTCGCCGACCGGATCGAGGCCCCAGACCTCCGAGTAATAGGTTTTCTCGGCGTCGAATTCCTTCACGCCATAACCGACATAGCGGATTTCGGTAACGCGGCTCATGGATGTCTTCCTTGAATTTCGTGAAATCAGATTGGCTGCGAGACGACGCCGAACATTTCGGCAGTCGCCTTGTGATTGTCGACCGCGGGCCCCAAGCCCAGCTGGCCGTGGCAGATGGCAAGGCTGCTCTCGACGATGTAGCGGCAGCGTTCGAAGCGACGGTCGCGATAGGCCTTCAGCGCGGATTCGACGTCATCGTGGCGCTCAAGCTCCTCGGCGATGACGATCGCATCCTCGATCGCCATGCCCGCA
Organism: Novosphingobium sp. B1; assembly: GCF_900176395.1. Lineage (GTDB taxonomy): Bacteria > Pseudomonadota > Alphaproteobacteria > Sphingomonadales > Sphingomonadaceae > Novosphingobium. Next base: position 19,832 of record NZ_FWXL01000004.1, read on the forward strand.
CCTTGGCCGAGGTGCGGCGTGGTGGCGTGAACAGCATCGCCCAGCAGCCCGATCCGGCCCCTGCTCCAGTCGCCCTGCACCAGCATGCCTTCAAGCGGGCGATAGACCACGCCCTCATCGTCGGTGATCTGCTCACCCAGCTCACGGATCGCCGGCGAGCAGTGGGCGAGCTTTGCCCGCATCGCGGCGGCAATGCCCTCCTTGGGGTACCAGGGATTGCCCGGCTCGGGCGTGGTGACGTACATGTACATCACGTCCGCGCTCATCGGCACGAGGCCGACGCCGGTCGGCCCATTGTAGACCTGCAGCGCATCGAGGCCGTCAGGACGCGGGAAGTTGTAGCGCCATACTGCCTGACCTGTGAATACCGGCTTCTCGGCTTCAGGCAGGATCGCGGCGCGCGTCTGCGAATAGACGCCGTCAGCCCCGATCACCACATCGTAGATGCCTGACGAGCCATCCGAGAATGTGACGGCGACCTTCTCGCCATCATCGACAATATCATCGGCGGTGATCCCGAGTCGGATCTCGGTGCCAAGCTCCTTGGCCGTGTCGCCCAGCACCTTCTGCAGCGCGCGACGGCCGATGCCGACGTTGGCCGGACGTCCCTCGACCAGGCGCGGGCTCGGCACCCGGGCAACCTTGGTGCCATCGGGCAGGAATATCTCCACCGCATCGAACCCGCAGGCCGCATCCATGAACCTGTCGAGCACGCCGAGCTGGTCCATCGCGCGCAGCACGTTCGACTGCTGGATGATGCCGACGCCATAGACCGACCAGTTGGGATCACGCTCGATCGCCGTGACGGTATTGCCCTTGCGTGTCAGCGCGATGGCGGCAGAAAGCCCGCCAATGCCCGCACCAATCACGAGAATATCCATATTTTTCATAGTGTAGCACCGGCTCCCGAAACAGGCGGACGCGCGGTTCCTCTCGTTGCTGCTCTGATGATTGCAGACGATCTAGAACGGCCTGACCAATTCACAAAGCAAGTAATTTTTATGTCGAACCATGCTTGGAATTTATGGCTTGGCATCCAGTCCATTAGCTTGACTCACGACACGGAGGGATGGATATCGTTTAAGAATAACGGTTCTAGAATGCGGCTGCGCAGACGGCTGCAGGGAGATTTGATGAGCAGCTCTGTCAGGCGCCAACCCGGCATTCCACAAGGCCTAACCATCGTCTTGACGGGCTTTCTGCCCATCGTCGCCATCGTGTCGATGTTCCCGGCTGTGCCCGCGATGATCGCGCACTTCTCTGGCGATCCTGCGGCGCCGACCAAGGTCCCGGCGATGGTCTCCGCGCCTGGCCTGACCGTAGCCATCCTCGCCCTGTTTGCGGGGCTGATGGTCGACAGGTTCGGCCGCCGCCGTCTCCTGCTGTGGTCGACGGGCCTTTACGGCTTCGTCGGCATGGCGCCGATGGTCCTCGACAATCTCGACCATATCTATGCCTCGCGTTTGCTGCTGGGGGTTGCCGAAGCCGCCATCCTCACCACCGTGAACACGCTGATCGGCGATTACTGGGACGAAAAGGGCCGCTATCGCTGGCTTTCGATGCAGGGCATCGTGGGGCCCTTCTTCGGCAGCGCGGTGATCTTTACCTCGGGCTATCTCGCATCGATGAGCTGGAATGCGGTCTTCGCGATCTACGGCGTCGGCTTCCTCTGCTTCATCGCCATGCTGGCCTTCATCTACGAGCCTGAGAACGACGACACCGCCCGCAAGATGCTCGGCATCGGGGCCGAAGCCAGCACGCCATTCCCGTGGAAGGGGGTCGCCCTGTTCGGCCTGGTCACCCTGTTCGGTGGCGCGCTGTACTACGTCTTCATCATCAACGGCGGCATTGTCTGGCAGGAACTGGGAGTGTCGGACCCCAAGGAAATCGGGCGCCTGACCACGATTCCGAGCATGTTCGTGATCGTCGGCGCGCTGATCTTCTGGACCACTGGCCGTCTTGGCGCGCGCGCCCAGTTGACCATCTTCCTGCTGCTGCTTGGCTCCGGCCTTGCCGTGATCGGTACGGCCGGCGACTGGAAGGGCATGGTCGCGGGCATGGCGCTGCAGCAGACCGGCGCTGGGATGGCGGTGCCAACCTTGATCGCCTGGGCGCAGGGTTATCTGCCGTTCGAGCACCGCGGCCGCGGCATGGGCGTGTGGACTTCGGCATTCTTCTTCGGCCAGTTCGTCTCGCCGCTGCTGGTCAGCGTCGCCCGCACGTCGAGCGGCACGATGCAGGGCGCCTTCCTGATCGCAGGCATGCTGGGCATCGTGATCGCCCTGATCACGTGGTTCATCGTTGCCCCCCGTCAACCGCAAGCTGTCGCAGCCTGATCTTCCAGGAAAAGCAGGATCCCATGTCAAAGATAAAGCGGGGCGTAAGCCTCTATTCCTTCCAGGAAGAGATGTTTCTCGGCCAGATGAGCGTGGAGGACTGCGTGTCCTTCGCAGCGTCCATCGGCGCGACCGGCATCGAGGTCCTGCCCGAACAGAACATGCCCTCCTTCCCGCACCTGTCGGATGCCGAGGTCGAGGAATGGAAGGCGATGGTCGCCCGCCACGGCTGCCACTTCACCGCCTACGACATGTTCCTCGACACCAAGCTGCGCAAGGATCGGTTAATGTCCGATGACGAGCAGGTCGAGAGCATCGTGCGGGACCTGAAGCTGTGCAACCGGCTCGGCATCCGCAACATGCGCGTGCTGGTCTTCGTGCGCCCCGACATCCTTGGCCGCTGCGTGCCCTATGCCGAAGAACTTGACGTGCACATGGGCGTCGAAGTCCACGCCCCCTGGCATCTCGAACATGCCTGGATCCTGCGCACCATCGACGAGGCCGATCGCCTTGGTACCAAGCACCTTGGCATCCTGCCCGACATGGGCATCTTCATGAAGCACTACCCGCCCGCCTTCCGCGCCAGATTCGAACGCCAGGGCGCCCGGCCCGAGGTCACGCGGTTCATCGTCGACCAGCACGAACAGAAGATCATGGCCGAGTATACGATCTACGAAGTGGCGGTGAAGATGCAGGGCAACAAGGCCGAAGTGGCCATGGCGGAAACCCTGCGCCACGCGCCATATGCCAACCCCAAGCGCCTCCCCGACTACGCGCCGTACTTCCACCATATCCAGGCCAAGTTCTATGAAATGAACGAGGACTGCACCGATCCCTCGATCGCCTATGAGGACGTGATCGATGCTCTGGTCGGCTGCGGCTGGGAAGGTACGCTGTCCAGCGAATACGAAGGCAACCGCTGGGTGCAGGACGTGCAGAACATTGACAGCCGGGAGCAGGTCCGCCGCCAGCATGTCATGTTCGAGCGCCTGATTGCCAAGGCCGAGGCCCGCCACGCTGCGAAGGATGCCGCCTGATGTTCGACAAGTATATCATTGACGCTGCCTCCGTGCGCAACACCGGCCCGTCCGATGCGCCGACCGGCTTCTCGTTCGAGACCAAGCTCGGCTACTATCGCGGCATCGGCCTCTCGATGGTCGAGGATCTTGCCGTCAGCATAGATGGCGAAGCCCTGCCTCGCGCCGTGATCAGCTTCGACGATGGCCATGGCGCCCTGTCGCTCGACGAGATGGAAACCGCCTATGACCGCCGCTGGCTGTTCGGTGCGGTCGCCACGATCACCGTCGCACGCCCCGGCGGGTTCCCTGCAGGCGAGCACAAGCTGGCACTCCAGCAGCGCCTGCGCGTGTCCTACCTGCCCTTTCCGGCATTCAACAACGACGAGAAGACGGTGAAGGTCGCCTGATGCGCCGGACCGTCGCCCTGCTGGCGCCACTCATGGCCGTGGCCCTGCTTGGCAACGGTCCCGCCCAGCCTGACAATCGGCATGTCATCGAGGACTTCGCGCACCTGTTCTATGGCGAGCGCGACGTGAAACAGGCCTTCGAGATGTACGTCGCGCCCGATTACATTCAGCACAATCCCGGCGTTCCCGATGGCCGCGATGCCGCCATTTCCTTGCTGAAGCCAATGTTCTCGGATCGCAACCGCAGCTTCGAGGTGCGCAAGATCATCGTCGACGGCGATCTTGCCGCCATCCACATCTTCGTAAAACCCGATCCTGCCGCGCGTGGCGCAGCCGTCGCCGATTTCTACCGCCTCAAGGACGGCAAGATCGTCGAACATTGGGACGTGATTCAGCCGATCCCGGAAAAGTCGGCCAACGCGCACCCGATGTTCTGAGCGCGCGCTGGCCCCGTCAGCCTCATTCTGCAGCAACCGCTTCGGTACAGGCGGCTTCTCCGGCCTCGGCCCGGCGCAACTGCATCATGCGCCGCCGCACGCGAATTGCGCCTGCATCGGACGGCAGGATGACCGGGCGCAGGTCCCAGAAATCGCCATCGCCCATCGCTTCCTGCTGGGCGTGCAGCATCGGGTGGTCCTCCTCGAGGAAGGCCTTCTCGAGCAATGCGTGGGCCTCCGGCGTAGGCTCATGCGTGTAGAAATAGTGCGTCGAAGTTGCCGTCTCCGGGGTCAGGATATGCGGATCGCCCATCGGCGGCACGACCATGTCCTTGCGGTTGGTGCCGGATCGCGCCAGCCCGATGAACAGCGCCAGGCTGGACGGCGCATTCCAGCGCATGTGCAGCCACTGATCGGTCTTTGCACCCTCGGGCAGCATCGGCACGGCCCAGACGGGAGGGGCGGAGTCCGGCATCGTCCAGTTGTTCCAGATCGCGCCGTTCTCGTCCTGAAGCACCTCGTGCTGGCCACAGGTCAGCAGGGAACCGTTCACGCCGAAGCTGTCCTTGTGAATGAATTCGGCGTGGCTCAGGTCCATCAGGTTGTCTGTCACCAGCTCATAGCTGGCATCCATCCTGATCGTGCCGCGATGCAACGGCTTGTCATGGTCAAGGAAGCCGTAGTCCGGAATCAGCGCCGGGTCGGCCTTCGCGGCATCGCCCGGCCAGAACCATACGCCAGTGTGCTTCTCGACCACCGGCAGCACTTCCACCCTCGCGAGATCGAGCGGTTGGCCGCTGAAGGGGTTGTGCGCGCAATGGCCTGCGCTGTCGAAGGCCAACCCATGGTAGCCACAGCGCATCATGTCGCCATCGCGCCCGCCCCGGCTCAACGGCACGAAGCGGTGCGGGCACCGATCCGCCATCATTACCATTTCACCATCGGTCTTGCGCCAGATCACCCACGGCTTGTCGAGCAGGCGGCGAGCAAGAAAGCCACCATTCGGCACCTCGTGCGACCAGCAGGCCATGTACCAGCCATTGCGTATGAAAGCGCTCACGGTCATTCTCCCCAGATGGCGAATCAAATACACCAGTTGGTTTCTTTATATTACGGACAGACCAAGTGAGAAGCCCTGTCAGCCGCAATCCCGAAGTGGTTCGTGCGCGGGTTCTCGACGCTGCCCAGGCCGAATTCATGGCCGAAGGCTTCGCCGGAGCCAGCACCAACCGCATCCTCGAACGCTTTGGCGGCTCGAAACCCACGATGTTTCGGCACTTTCCGACCAAGCGAGCCCTGTTCGAGGCGGTCGTCGCGCGCATTGCCGAACGCTGGCGTGATGCGGTGGACATGACGGGCCTGGACGATGCCCAACCACGTGCCTGGCTCGAAACTTTCGCCCTTCGCGCGCTAGCCTGGATCCTTTCGGACGAGAGCATCTTCGTTGGGCGCATGGCGATTGCCGAGGGCCATCTCTTTCCCGAAGTGGGCGAAACCTACCGCGCTGTCGCTGTGGACCCGCTCAACGCCATGCTTACAGCGCGTCTGGCACAATGGACCGAGAAGGGCCTGTTGACCTGCAGCGCGCCACAACGCAGCGCACTTGCCTTCTTCGACCTGACGCTGGCCGGAATGGTCAGCCGCAAGCTCTATCGGGTGGAAGACAGCTTCGACGAGCCCGCGCTTGCCGCCCACGCAGCGCTTTGCGTCGGCGTGTTCCTTGATGGCTTGTCCTGTCGGTCGCGCGCCATCACACCCTGATCGACTGTTCCTTCACCGGCTCCATCACCACGAAAGTGCTGGTGTTCGAGACATGCGGCAGCGTGGAGATCTTCTCGCCCAGCACCATGCGGAAGCGGCGGATATCGGCAGTGCGGACTTTCAGCAGGTAATCGAAATTGCCGGCGATCATGTGCGCTTCCTCGATCTCGGGAATGGCCATGACCCCGCGGTTGAACTCGGCCAGTGCCTGCTCGCGCGTATCGGACAGCTTCACTTCGGTGAAAGCGACGTGCTCCAGCCCGAGCTGCGCCATGTCCACCACTGCCCGGAAGCCGCGGATCACGCCGTCGTCGATCAGGCGCTTCAACCGCACCTGGCATGGCGTCTTGGAAAGTCCAACCTTTTCAGCAAGTTCGGTGATTGGCATGCGCCCGTCGCGGGCCAAGAGATCGATGATCTTCCGGTCAAACTGGTCGATCTGCCTATCCTTGCCGTTCATTGCACCGATTTCCTTGCATTCTTGTCGCAATTTATAGTCGATTTGCCCAGCATCTGCCATTTCAAAAGTCAGACCGCCTTGGCCTGCGCTGTTATTCTGGCGCAATGACCCTTCACGCCCCCTTTTCGCAGTTTGCCCCGGCGCTCGCCGCTGGTGCTGTCTCGCCGCTCCGTGCCGCGATCACCGCCGCTACCCGCCGCCCGGAACGCGAATACATCGCCGAACTGCTTCCGCAGGCGACCCTGCCCGAACCCATCCGCGCTTCGGCACAGGCGCTTGCCCGCGCGCTGGTCGAGGCGTTGCGCGGCAAGCCGCGGGGCAACGGCGTCGATCAGCTCGTGCAGGAATATGCGCTGTCGACGCAGGAAGGCGTCGCGCTGATGTGCCTTGCCGAAGCCCTGCTGCGCATTCCCGACAATGCCACGCGCGACGATCTGATCCGCGACAAGATCGCCGGCGGTGACTGGCTCGCCCATCTTGGTGCTGATCGTTCGCTGTTCGTCAATGCCGCCACGTGGGGCCTGGTCGTCACCGGGAAGCTGACCTCGAGCGTGGACGATGCCGGACTTGGCAGCGCGCTGACCCGTCTACTGGCCCGCGCCGGCGAACCGGTCATCCGTCGCGGCGTCGATCTTGCCATGCGCATGATGGGCGAACAGTTCGTCACCGGCGAGACCATTGCCGATGCGCTCAAGCGCGCCCGCCCGCTCGAGGAGCGCGGCTTCCGCTACAGCTACGACATGCTCGGCGAAGCGGCGACGACTGCCAAGGACGCCGCACGCTATTTCGCCGACTACGAGAACGCCATCCATGCCATCGGCAAGGCCGCGGCGGGGCGCGGTGTCTATGAAGGCCCCGGCATCTCGATCAAGCTGTCCGCGCTCCACCCGCGCTACTCCCGTGCACAACAGCATCGCGTGATGGCCGAGCTGCTGCCCCGCGTTAAGACCCTCGCCGCGCTTGCCCTGCGCTATGACATCGGCCTCAACATCGATGCCGAGGAAGCCGACCGGCTCGAGATCTCGCTTGACCTGCTCGAAGCCCTTGCCTGCGATCCCGAACTTGCCGGCTGGAACGGCCTCGGCTTCGTCGTCCAGGCCTATGGCAAGCGCTGCCCGTTCGTGATCGACTGGATCGTCGACCTTGCCCGCCGTTCGGGCCGGCGCATCATGGTCCGCCTCGTCAAGGGCGCCTACTGGGACGCCGAGATCAAGCGCGCGCAGGTAGAGGGGCAGGCCGACTTCCCGGTCTATACCCGCAAGGTCCACACCGATGTCGCCTACATCGCCTGCGCCCGGCGCCTGCTCGCCGCCCGCTCGTGCATCTTCCCGCAATTTGCCACGCACAATGCCCAGACCCTGGCGACGATCCACGCGATGGCCGGCCCGGACTTCGCGGTGGGCGATTACGAATTCCAGTGCCTCCATGGCATGGGCGAACCGCTATACGACGAAGTTGTCGGCCCCCGGAAGCTGAACCGCCCCTGCCGCATCTACGCCCCGGTCGGCACCCACGAGACGCTCCTCGCCTATCTCGTCCGCCGTTTGCTGGAGAACGGCGCAAACTCCTCGTTCGTGAACCGCATCGCCAATCCGGAGGTGCCGGTGGAGGAGATCATCGCCGATCCGGTGGCCGAGGTCGCGACGAGCGCCGATCCGGGCGCGCCACATCAGCTGATCGCCCTGCCCTCGGCGCTCTATCCCGACCGCCGCAACAGCGCCGGGCTGGACCTTGCCGACGAGTCCGCGCTGGCCGTGCTGGGGGACCGCTTTCATGCCGCCGCGCTGATCCCGCGCCATGCCGCACCTACCGCCGACCTGCCCGAAACCTCCCCGCGACCTGTGCGCAACCCTGCAGACCTTCGCGATACCGTCGGCATGGTGCGCGAGGCCCTGCCGGAAGCGGTCGATGAGGCCCATCGCCTTGCCGCTGCCTCGCGCTGGGGCGCAACGCCGCTGGCCGCGCGCGCCATCGTGCTCGAACGCGCCGCCAGCGCGATGCAGGCCGCCATGCCCGAACTGATCGCCCTTACCGTGCGCGAGGCCGGCAAGTCCGTTCCGAACGCGATTGCCGAGGTGCGCGAGGCGATCGATTTCCTGCGCTATTACGCCAGCCAGAAGGCGGTCCTTGCTGGGTCGCAACCGCTGGGCGTTGCGGTGTGCATCAGCCCGTGGAACTTCCCGCTGGCGATCTTCACCGGGCAGGTCGCCGCCGCCCTGATGGCGGGCAACGCCGCCCTTGCCAAGCCGGCCGAGGAAACCCCGCTGATCGCCGCCGAAGCGGTGCGCATCCTGCACGAAGCCGGCGTCCCCGACGATGCCCTGATCCTGCTGCCGGGCGATGGCCGGATCGGTGCCGCGCTGGTCGCGGCCCCCACCACGGCTGCCGTGCTGTTCACCGGCTCGACCGAAGTGGGCCGGCTGATCCAGCGCCAGCTTGCCACGCGGCTTTCGCCTGCTGGCCGCCCGATCCCGCTCATCGCTGAGACCGGCGGGCAGAACGCGATGATCGTCGACAGTTCAGCCCTGCCTGAACAGGTCGTCGCCGATGTCATCGCCTCGGCCTTCGACAGCGCCGGGCAGCGCTGCTCGGCGCTGCGCGTGCTGTGCCTGCAGCAAGACATCGCCGACCATGTGCTGGCGATGCTGCGCGGCGCGCTTGCCGAACTCAAGGTCGCGCCGACAGATGCGCTCAGCGCCGACATCGGTCCTGTCATCACTGCCGACGCGCGCGAGGCCATCGAGGCGCACATCGCGCGGCTCAACACGGCAGGCTGCCCGATCGAGCGACTTCCGCTCAGTCCCGAAACCGACCATGGCACTTTCGTTGCGCCAACGATCATCGAACTGATCGACCCCGACCTGCTGACCGGCGAAGTGTTCGGGCCAGTGCTTCACGTGATCCGCTTTGCCCGCGCCGACATGGACGCGCTGGTCGAGCGCATCAACGCCTGGGGTTATGGCCTGACATTTGGCCTGCACACCCGCTTGGACGAGACGGTGGCCCGTGTCATGGCGCGTGCCCACGCCGGCAACATCTATGTCAACCGCAACGTCATCGGCGCCGTCGTGGGCGTGCAGCCGTTCGGCGGGCACGGGCTTTCCGGCACTGGCCCCAAGGCGGGCGGACCGCTTTACCTGCGCCGCCTCGTCAGTTCCGCGCCTTGTGCGCCTGCCGTCGGCCTGGGTGAACACGAACTGGCTGGCCCGGTGGGCGAGCGCAACGTCCATGCCCTGCGGCCGGTCGGCAAGGTTCTGATCGCCGCGCAGGATGCCGAAAGGCTGGCACGGCTCGAGGCGCGCGTCCTGCGCCTTGGCGGCCAGGCAATCACGGCCGAACCCGGTTGGCAGGCACATGCCCCCTTTGCCAGAGCGCTGGTCGACGGCGACGCTGCCTTTACCGGCGCGATCCAGCAGGCCGTGGCGGTCCTCGATGGTCCGATCGTGCCGGTTCTCACCCCCGCAGATGGCGACGCCATGCTGGTGGGCGAGGTTTCGCTGTCGATCAACACCACCGCAGCCGGAGGCAACGCCAGCCTCATGGCCATGGCCTGAGCCGCAGGCACGAACCTTGACTGCCCTCTTCCGGACGGTTGCCTGACACCTGCCACATTGTTAGGCTGCCAAACGGAAGAGGAGCAGTGCATGGCTGGCAAGACACGCGATTTCCGCGGCAAGACCGCATTCATAACCGGCGGCACGAATGGCATCGGCTTCGGCATCGCGCGCGCCTTTGCGATGGCCGGGATCGATCTCGTCCTGTCGTATCGCAAGGAGCAGGATCGCGAGGACGCGGCACGCTGGCTGGCCGACAATGGCGTGCCCCCGGCGCGCTACGTCCCACTCGACGTGACCGACCGCGCCCGCTTTGCCGAGGTCGCAGCGGAAGTCGGCAAGGTGCACATCCTCGTCAACAATGCCGGGGTCAGTGTCTTTGGCCCGACCGACGAGGCGAGCTACGCCGATTACGACTGGATCATGGGGGTGAACTTCGGTGGCGTGGTCAATGGCCTCGTCTCCTTCCTGCCTGGCATGAAGGCGCATGGCGAAGGCGGGCATGTGGTCAACGTCGCCTCGATGGCGGCCTATCTCTCCGGGCCACAGGCCGGCATCTACACAGCCAGCAAGTTTGCGGTACGCGGGCTTACCGAATCGCTGCGCTACAATCTCGCCCCGCATGGCATCGGCGTTTCTTTGATGTGCCCCGGCCTGACTCGCACGAATGCCTGGACCAGTGCTCTCAAGCGCCCCGAAGACTTCGCAGACTCCGGCTTTGCACCTGCCGACGCAAATGAACTCGAACAGTTCGGCACGGCGTTCGAACTCGGCATGGACCCTCTGGAGGTCGGCCGGAAAACACTGGACGGGATTATAGAGAACCGTGGCCTGATCTTGACCCACGGCGAGTTCGCACAGGATTTCGAGGAAATCTTCCGCACCTTGATCGAGGCCCTGCCCAACGAACCGGTGCCCGAAGGCCGCCTGCACATCGAACGCCTGCGCCGCGAGGCCAACCGCGCCGCTGCGCAGGGCCAATTGATCGGGCTTTCGGACCTGACCTGATGAAAAAACGGGGCGCCGACGTTATCCGCCCGCGCCCCGTGAAAGGGTCATACGTCTCATCCTGCCAACATAACTCGACAGGCGGCGAATGGTTCCGGATGTAGGGTAGCCCGAAGGCAAGGATCACACTGCAGGGTGATGGTGCGGTCGAGAAGACTCGAACTTCCACGGGCTTTCGCCCACAACGACCTCAACGTTGCGCGTCTACCAATTCCGCCACGACCGCAAAATCATACGGGGTGTCCGACCTGTGATCGGCGCCCCGTGGTGGGGTAGGAGCGCGCCCCTAGCAAAGGAGTTTGGTGTGCGCAACAAGCTTGCCGAACATTTTTTGCGAGGACGGGTGAAAACTCGCGCCCCTTGCCGAAATCAGTCAGGCTTCCAGCCGATTTCGGCGACCTTCGCGGTCTTGGGCACATCGGTCACGGCGGCGTTCACCGTGACGCTTTCACCCGGGGCGAGTTCGTCCTTGGGCGGCGGCACTTCCCAGGTCTTGATCACCTTGTCGCGGGAATCGCGCAAGACGATCAGGATTTCCGGCAGGGCGCGCACGTCCTTGCCGACATTGGTCACGGTGCCGCTGGCGCCGAAGTATTCCGTTCCGTTGGGAAGCTGGCGGCGGTCCTGCTTTTCCGGCGGAAAGGACAGTTGCAGATCGGGCCGATCGGCTCCGAAGGTCTGCCCGCTGCCAGGGATCCACTGCGGCACCCCATAGTACCAGGCCGCCGTGCCCAGACCGCCAACGGTAAGTGCGAAGGCCACTGCAGCGATCGTCCACAGCTTGGCCGGGTTGCGGCGCGGCCGGAACGGCGGCTGGTGATCGAAAGGCGAAGGCGCGTCCTCAACCTCTGGCGCGACGAAGGTACGGCGTGCCTGATGCGGCAAAGGTGGCGGCGTTGGCGGCTCTGCCTGAGCTGGCGCGCTGTCCATGCCGAATGCCGGCGCGGGCCCGACCGAACGCTGCTCCACCGATGCCACGGCTGGTTCCGGTGTGGGCACGGGCGCTTCCTGCGTGACAGCAGGCGCTGCCGGATCCGGGGCCGGCGTGGCCGTCAGCGGCGCTGCTGGCGCTTCTTCGCGCGGTTCAAGCTCTGGCCCGTTCTGGAACCAGGAGTGCCGGCACCGTGCGCAACGCACCGTGCGGCCATCCACGCCAATCGCACTGTCGGGAACGACATAGCGCGTCGAGCAGGCGGGGCACGCAATGATCATGCTTCGGATTAAGCAGGGGCTTTCGGCAGAAACAATAGCGTCATGAGCGAAGAAACGCCTTCACGGCCTTTTTTCCACATGGATTGCCGCGTATAGCCCTTCGGGCGTAACCACCATCGCCATGCAAACGGGTACAGTCTCCATCTCATGAGCCAGCAAGACGATGTGGAGATTGTACACTTCGACAATGTCGGGCTGCGATACGGCACCGGCAAGGAAGTGCTGACTGATGTCAGCTTCACCCTTTATTCCGGGCGGTTCTATTTTCTTACCGGGGCTTCGGGGGCAGGCAAGACGAGCATGCTCAAGCTGCTCTACCTCGCGCAGCGCCCGTCGCGCGGGCTGATCCGGATGTTCGGGACCGATGCGATCACCTTGCCCCGGGATCGCCTGCCCGGCTTCCGCCGCCGGCTTGGCGTGGTTTTCCAGGACTTCCGGCTGGTTCCGCACCTTTCCGCCTTCGACAATGTCGCCCTGCCCTTGCGTGTCGCCGGCGTGCCCGAGCGTGACATCGTCAAGCCAGTGACCGACATGCTCGATTGGGTCGGCCTGGGAGACCGCAGCACGGCCCGGCCGGCAACGCTCTCGGGCGGGGAACAGCAGCGCGTCGCCATTGCCCGCGCCGTGATCGGCCGCCCCGACATGCTGGTGGCGGACGAGCCGACCGGCAACGTGGATCCCGAAATGGCCGTGAAGCTGCTGCGGCTGTTCGAGGCCCTCAATCGCCTCGGCACGACCGTCGTCGTCGCTACGCACGATGTCCATCTCATCCGGCAGGTGCCCGAATCCCTGATCATGCGGCTCGACAAGGGCCGGCTGTCGGATCCGACCGGAGCATTGCGCTATCCGCCGCGCCGGGTCAGCGCGCCGGCACGCGTCGAGTTTCCCGGAACGTGACGATCCTGCAGACCTTCGGGCAATCCCTGCGCGGCGAGTGGCGCGAACGCAACGGCGCCGAAAGCCGGCTTCTGCCTCAGGGCAAGCTGTCCGGGCCCATGCCGTGGGTCATCGCCATCATGATCGGGCTGACCGTGTTGGCAACGACCAGCGGACTTGCCTTGCGCAACACGGCCCGCGCCGCCAATGCAGACGTCAAGGGCGGGGTCACCGTGCAGATCGTGCACGGCGCGCCGCGAGAGCGTGACCGGCAAGCACGATCGGCACTGGCTGCACTCGAACTGGCGCCGGGCATCGCCTCGGCCCGGCTGGTCCCGCAGCATGAACTCGATGCGCTGGTCGAACCATGGTTGGGCACTGCGGTGGGCGACGATGTGAACGCCCTTCCCGTGCCGGCGCTGATCGATCTGCGACTGACCGGCCCGGTCGATCAGGCCCGGCTGGATAGCCTGCGCGCACTGGTCCGCCAGAAGGCTCCCGCCGCCCGTGTCGATGCGCAGGCAAGCTGGCTGGCGCCGGTGTTCAAGGCGATAAGTGGGTTGCAGTGGCTGGCCGCGGGCCTGATTGGCCTGCTGGCTTTTGCCACTGTGGCCACAGTGCTGCTGGCATCGCGCAATGCCTTGGGAAATCATCGCGGCACGATTGAGATCGTCCACATGCTGGGCGGCACCGACAAGCAGATTGCGCGCATTTTCCAGCGCTCGATGGCGATCGATGCGGCAGCCGGCGGTGTTGGCGGGTTGCTGCTTGGCGTTGTCGCGACGAGCCTGCTCGGCCGGCAGTTCTCGGCGCTGGGTTCGGGGATGATCGGATCGGCCGACCTTGGCTGGGGCGACTGGCTGATTGTGTGCTGCATTCCCATCGGCGGCGTGCTGCTGGCGGTCGTCACCGCCCGTCTGAGCGTGCTGGGCGCGTTGAGGCGGATGCTGTGACCAGCAAGGGCATCTTCAGGCGGCTGCTGTCGCTGCTGCTGCTGGCGTGGGCGCTGGGCTTCATCTGGTTTGCGGTCTTCCTGCCGCGGCCGGTGATCGAACCGATGCGCACCGACGGCGTCGTTGCCCTGACTGGCGGCAGCGGACGCATTCCGCACGCACTTGGCGTGATCGAGAAGGGCTATGCCCGCCGTCTGCTGGTTTCGGGCGTGGATCGCGAAGTGCGGCCGCGCGAATTTGCGGCCGAATACGAGGTGCCGCCGCGGCTCATGCAATGTTGCATCGTGCTGGGATACGATGCTGTCGACACTCGCACCAATGCGATGGAAACCGTGCGCTGGGTGCGGGAAAACCGGGTGCGATCGGTGCGACTGGTGACGACCGACTGGCACATGCGGCGCGCGGCCTTCGATCTTTCCGAAGCCGCGCCCAAGGATCTGATCATCATCGAGGACGCGGTCGCCTCCAAACCGAGCTTCAAGATATTGTTCATCGAGTACAACAAGTTCGTCGCCAGAGTTCTCGCTTGGACAGTGGGCTGGTGAGCGTGCGGAAAATCCTCTCGATACCGCGCAGCCTGCTGTTCTACGTGGCGTTCTACCTGGGCTCGGTGGTCTTCGTGCTGGGATCGATCGCGCTGATGGCGATCTGGGTGGACGGTTTCCGCACGGTGGTGCGTGGGTGGAGCGCGTGGCACAGGCTGTGCGCGCGGGTGCTGCTGGGCATCCGGGTCGAATTGGAGAACCCGGTATTCAAGCCGGGCGTGCTCTATGCGATCCGCCACGAATCCTTCTTCGAGGCGATCGACCTGCCCCGCCTGTTCCGGCTCCCCGTGGTCTTTGCCAAGGCCGAACTTCTCGCCATTCCGGGGTGGGGCCTGGCCGGACGCAACTTCGGGCTGATCGGCGTGGAGCGCGAAGCCGGGGCCAAGGCGCTGCGCACGATGCTGACCGAAGCCAGGCGACTGATGGCCGAAGACCGGCCGCTGATCATCTTCCCTGAAGGAACCCGCGTCCCCCATGGCGAGCGGCGGGCTCTGCAATCGGGTTTTGCCGGCATCTACAAGCTGCTGCGCCTGCCAGTCATCCCCGTCGCGGTCGACAGCGGGCCGCTCTATCACCGCACCTGGAAGCAGCAGGGGGTCATCCGCTATCGCTTTGCCGAGGAAATCCCCGCCGGCCTGCCGCGCGAGGAAATCGAGGCGCGTGTCGAAGCGGCGATCAACGCTCTCAACGCATGAACGAAACCGCGCCCGCCGATGAGGGCAAGCGCTCGCTCGCCGAAGTGCTCGGGCCGGGCCTGATCACCGGCGCGGCCGACGACGATCCCGGCGGCATCGGCACCTACAGCCAGGTTGGCGCGCAGTTCGGGTATTCGCTGGCGTGGTCAATGATCCTTGCCCTGCCGCTGCTGGTCTCCATCCAGGCGATCTGCGCACGCATCGGGGCAACCACGGGGCGCGGCATCGCCCACAACCTGCGCCGCCATTATCACCCTGCGCTGCTGCGCACGATGGTCGCGCTGCTGCTGGTGGCCAACGTCGTCAACCTTGGCGCTGACCTTGGCGCAATGGGCGCGGTGCTGGCGCTGCTCGTGCCGGGGCCGGAGCACTTCTTCATCCTCGGCTTCGGCCTGCTCAGCATCATGGCGGAAGTCTTCGTCAGCTACGAGCGCTACGCCCGCATCCTCAAATGGACCACGCTTTCGCTGTTTTCCTACATCGCGGTGGTTCTGGTCGCCGATGTGGACTGGCACGCTGCCTTGCGTGGCCTCACCGTGCCGAGCTTCGCGCTGGACCGCGATCACACGATGGCGCTTGTGGCGATCTTCGGCACCACGATCAGCCCCTACCTGTTCTTCTGGCAGGCCGGACAGGAAGTGGAAGAGCGTCATCGCCGCCACGCCAAGCCGCTGTGCATCACCCCGCGTCAGGCTGGCCCCGAATTGCGCCGCATCCGCAACGACACGCTGACCGGCATGGCCTTTTCGAACATCACCGCGCTGTCGATCGTGATGGCGACGGCGGCGACGCTTCACGCCAGCGGGATCACGCAGATCCAGTCAGCCCAGCAGGCGGCGAGCGCGCTGCGGCCGATTGCCGGGGAGTTCGCCTTTGCGCTCTTCGCGCTGGGAATCATCGGCACGGGGCTGCTGGCGGTGCCTGTGCTTGCCGGCTCGGCGGCCTACGCCGTGAGCGAAACCTTCCGCTGGACCGAAGGGCTGGACCGTGCCCCGCGCGAAGCCAAGGCGTTCTATGCAGCCATCGCGCTGGCAACGCTGGGCGGCGTCGCGTTGAACCTGATCGACATCGATCCGATGAAGGCGCTCTACTGGTCCGCCGTCGTCAACGGGTTGCTTGCACCGCCGTTGATGGTGGTGACGATGATGATCGCCCGCAACCCGCGAGTGATGGGCCGCCTCGCCATCTCGCGGCGCCTTGCCATCGGCGGCTGGCTCTCGACCGCGGCGATGTCTCCGGTGGCGCTGCTCTTCCTGTTCGGCTGAGCGTCAGCCCTTGCCGTTGTGGTCGGCACGGCCGAAATCGGGCCGTGCATCGTCCTGGCCCATCTCGATGATCCCGCGGCGGATCGCGCGGGTGCGGGTGAAGTGGTCGAACAGCACGTCGCCATCGCCCTTGCGGATCGCCTTCTGCAATTCCGTCAGGTCTTCGGTGAAGCGCTGGAGCATTTCCAGAACCGCATCCTTGTTCGAAAGGAACACGTCGCGCCACATCGTCGGGTCCGAGGCGGCGATGCGGGTGAAGTCGCGGAAGCCGCCTGCGGAATACTTGATGACTTCGCTCTGCGTCACCTGTTCGAGGTCCGATGCCGTGCCGACGATGGTGTAGGCGATGAGGTGCGGCAGGTGGCTGGTAACCGCCAGCACCTTGTCATGGTGCGCAGCGTCCATCATTTCGACCCGCGCGCCAAGCGCTTCCCAGAAAGCGACGAGGCGGGCGCATAGCGCTGGGTCGGCGTCAACCGGCGGGGTGACGATACACCAGCGGTTGCGAAACAGCGTGGCAAAGCCCGCATCCGGTCCGCTCCGCTCGGTGCCCGCGACCGGGTGCGACGGGATCACGTGATAGCCCGGTAGCGCTTCTGCCAGCGCAGCCGCAACGGTCTCCTTGGACGAGCCGACGTCGCTGACCAGAGCATCGGGCGAGAGCCCCGGCGCCAGTGCCCGCGCCGCAGCGCCCATCGCGCCGACAGGCACGCAGAACATCACGAGATCGGAGCCTTGTGCTGCCACTTCGGCACTGTCGGCGATGCGATGGGCTAGGCCCAGGGTTGCCGCCTGTGCGCGCACGCCGGCATCGGCATCCCAGCCGACCACGGTCGTGCCGGGGAGATAGGCCTGCACCGCGTGGCCGATCGATCCGCCGAGCAGGCCGAGGCCGACGATGGTGACCTGCCGAAATGGCGCCTCGCTCACTTCGCGGTCTCGCACATGGTGCGGATCGCAGCGGCGATCTCGTCCATCTGCTGCGCGGTGCCGATGGTGATGCGCAGGGCCTGCGGCAAGCCCTGCCCCGGCAGCCAGCGCGTGATGTAGCCGTGGTCCATCAGGCCAAGGTAGACGTCCTCGGCGCTGACCTTGCCTTCGAACAGGATCAGCACGAAGTTCGCCTTGCTCGGCAGCGGGCGGACGCCGTGGTTGCCCAGCGCCTCGAGCTTTTCGACGAAGCGGGCGCGCTCGGCCGCGTTGTGCTCGCGCGAGGCGACGACGAAGGCCTGGTCGTTCATCGCCGCAACGCCTGCGGCCTGTGCCGTGTTCGAGACATTGAACGGCCCGCGAATGCGGTTCAGCATGTCGACGATGTCGGCGTGGCCGGTGCCCCAGCCGATGCGCTCGCCGGCAAGGCCATAGATCTTCGAGAAGGTATGGGTGACGAGCACGTTCTGCGTCTTTTCGGCAAGCGCAAGAGCACCATCGTCGTCAGCCGGATCGAGGTATTCGGCATAGGCGCCATCGAGCACGAGCAGGATATCGGGACGAAGCCCGGCATGCAGGCGTTCAATCTCCGCGCGCGGCAGCCAGCTTCCGGTGGGGTTGTTGGGGTTGGCGAGGAACACCACCCGCGTCCGTTCGGTAACGCAGGCCAGCAGCGCATCGACATCGGTGCCGTAATCGGCATCGGGCGCCACCACCGGCACCGCCCCGCAGCGCCGCGCCGCGATGTCATAGACAGAAAAGCCGTAGCGCACGTAGAGAACCTCGTCGCCCGGCCCGGCATAGGCCTGTGCCGCAAGGTTGAGCAGCTCGTCCGAGCCTGTACCCATGACGATCAGCGCAGGGTCAATGCCGTGCACTTGGCCGATGGCAGCGCGCAGGTCCTTGCTGTCGGGATCGGGATAGTTGGCGGGATGGGCCGCGATGCCCCGCGCTTCAAGCGCTGCGGCGCTGGCGCCGAGCGGGTTCTCGTTCGCCGACAGTTTGGTCAGCTTCTGCCCGTCCTTCCCGGTCGACTTTCCGGGGACATAGGCATGGATGCCCAGAATCCAGTCTTTGGGCCGAGGAGCGGGCGGAGTCGGTGCGTTTGGCATAACGCCCCGCGCCTTAGTGTTTGCGCAAGGTCCGGGCAAGCGAACCACCCGCCGCCAACAAAAAAAGGGCCGGAAGCGGGCTAGCGCTTCCGGCCTTAGTCTGTTCGCAGGAGGAACAAGGTTTGGCGAGGTGGGAGATGAGAGGGAGAGGATCTGGCTCTCCCACCCCGCCAATTCGGTCAAAACTTAGTAGTTATAGGCGCGCTCGCCGTGTTCGGAGATGTCGAGGCCTTCGCGCTCGGCTTCTTCGGTCGGACGCAGACCGAAGATCTTGTCGACGATGAAGAAGATGATCGCGGAACCGACACCTGAGAAGACCAGCGTGAAGAGCACGGCCTTGATCTGGACCCACACCTGGTGCGCCATATCGTAGCTGGCAGCGTCGAAGCCGGCCGGGAACACGGTGTAGTCGAACACGCCCTGGCCGCCGAGCGACGGAGCCGCCATGATGCCGGTGGCAATTGCGCCGACGATGCCGCCGATGCAGTGCACGCCGAACACGTCGAGGGTGTCGTCGTACTTGAGCTTGTTCTTGATCGTGCTGACGAAGAGGTAGCAGATCGGCGAGACGACGAGACCAAGGACGATCGAGGTCATCGGCGCGCCGTAGCCCGAAGCCGGGGTAACCGCGACGAGGCCGGCGACAGCACCCGTGGCAGCGCCCAGCATCGAGGGCTTGCCGTGATGGAACTGCTCGACCAGCGACCAGGAGACGGCGGCGGCAGCGGTGGCGACGAAGGTGTTGATGAAGGCAACCGCGGCAACGCCGTTGGCTTCAAGGTTGGAGCCGGCATTGAAGCCGAACCAGCCCACCCACAGCAGCGAGGCGCCGATCATGGTCATGGTCAGCGAGTGCGGCGGGGTGGCTTCCTTGCCGAAGCCGACGCGCTTGCCGATCATGAGGCAGCCAACGAGACCCGCGATACCGGCGTTGATGTGCACGACGGTGCCGCCGGCGAAGTCCAGCGCGCCCCAGCCCCACAGCATGCCGTAGTCGTTCGGAGCATCGACCAGGAAGTCCGGGCCAGCCCAGTACCAGACCATGTGCGCCATCGGGAAGTAGATGCAGGTCAGCCACAGGACGGTGAAGACCATCAGCGGCGTGAACTTCACGCGTTCCGCAAAGGCACCGACGATCAGCGCCGGGGTGATGCAGGCGAAGGTCATCTGGAAGATGACGAACGCGAATTCGGGGATGTAGACGTTGTTCGAGAACGTCGCGGCGTAGGTCGAGGCACTGACGCCCATCAGCATGACCTTCGAGAAGCCGCCGACGAATTCGTTGCCGCTGGTAAAAGCCATCGAATAGCCCCAGCAGCACCAGACCAGCGCTGCGACCGAAACGATCATGAAGACCTGCATCAGCACCGAGAGCATGTTCTTGGTGCGGACGAGGCCGCCGTAGAAAAGAGCGAGAGCAGGAACGCTCATCAGCAGAACAAGAGTGGCCGAGAGCAACATCCAGGTGGTGTCACCCTTGTTGACCATCGTGGCCATCTGTTCGGCGGTGGGGGCCTTGATCGGCCCATCCTGTGCGAAAGCGGCAGTGGCAGCGAAGAGCGAAGCG
Organism: Novosphingobium sp. B1; assembly: GCF_900176395.1. Taxonomy (GTDB): domain Bacteria; phylum Pseudomonadota; class Alphaproteobacteria; order Sphingomonadales; family Sphingomonadaceae; genus Novosphingobium. The sequence goes on from NZ_FWXL01000004.1 coordinate 39,969, forward strand.
CCCGTTCCCACCAAGCCACCGATCATCTTGCGGATCATGTTGGTTCCCCTAAGGTCGGAAATGGAAGGCGCGCTCAAAGCGCGGTATCCCCGGTTTCGCCGGTACGGATGCGCGTGGCCGATGCGAGATCGAGCACGAAGATCTTGCCGTCGCCGATCGCCTCGGTGCTGGCAGCCTGCTGGATCGTTTCCACGATCTGCGGCGCAAGGTCGTCGCTTGCGGCGACCTCGATCTTCACCTTCGGCAGCATATTGGTCGAATATTCGGCGCCACGGTAGATTTCGGTCTGGCCCTTCTGCCGACCAAAGCCCTTCACCTCCGACACCGTCATCCCAGCGACGCCCAGCCCCGAGAGCGCTTCACGCACTTCGTCGAGCTTGAACGGCTTGATGATGGCGATGATGAATTTCATTCATGCCCTCTTCTGTTGCCCACTCGCCGGGCGACCTGCCGGCAGCAACAGTTAAGCAAGGGGTGTGCCAAATGCGGATTTTTACGGATTCAGGCGTTTACGGGAACTGAAATGGCCGCACGGTGATTATTTGCGCTCGAATCTTGTGCAGTCGCAGCATTGTGCCTGTTTTTTAGGCAGCCAAGCCTGCACAGATTCAGGGCAGAGCAAGGCTCGCCCACACCGGCAGGTGATCGGACCCGATCGCAGCGAGCGGGCTGTGGTGTACGCCCAAGGCGTCCACGCCAAGACCTTCGCTGACCACGATCCGGTCCAGTTGCGCAACCGGACGGCGGGACGGAAAGCTGCGACCAGGTGCCAGCACCTTGAACGGCGCCGCAAACGCGGCAAGCGCCCCGCCCGAGGGCGACCACTCGTTGAGATCGCCCATCATCACGACATGGCCGGGTTCATCATGCGCCGAGACATGCCCGCAAACTGTCTCGACCTGCTGGCGGCGGCGCAAGCCGGACAGATCGAGATGCATGCCGACCACGCGCACAAGTGCCTTGCCGACGCGCAAGGTCGCGCAGACCGCCCCGCGCGGTTCGATCGTCGGCAGCGGCACCGCGCAAGCCCCGACGACTTCGATCTCGCGCCGCACCAGCAGGGCATTGCCGTGCCAGCCCATGCTCGAATTGGTCCGCGCCCGATCATAATGGCCCGGCTCGACAACCCGCCACGGGCTGTGATCATCGAGCGTCGCGTGCGGGATCACCGCTTCGCGCAGGCCGAAGCGCCGGTCCGCTTCCTGCAGCGCGATCACGTCGGCATCGATCTCGCGCAGGATCGTCAGGATGCGATCCGGATCGCGCCGCCGATCGAGCCCGACGCCCTTGTGGATGTTGTAGCTGGCGACCTTGAGTTTCAAACCGGCCTCAGGCCCCCGCGATATAACGGTCAGTCGGCGTCACAGGCAGACCATCGATGCTGCTGGTGCGCGCCGACATCTTTGCCTCCCAGGCTTCGGGATCGGATTGCGCGTGATATTTCACCAGCGTCTGCCGCTCCTGCTCAAGGCTCATCAGCGGCACGCCCCAGCCACAGCTTGTCTGCACGCTGTCCACCGCGATGTCGAAAATCTGGCGTGTGCCTGCCAGAACCGTGAAATGACGTGCCAGTTCCGCCCATTCCGGATTGGCAGGAAGCACCGGCTTGCCGTGCCCGTACAACCGCAGGATCAGCGCAGGCTGCTGGAAGTTGGTCATCATGATCGTGATGCGGCCGTCCGCCGTCAGGTGGGCGTGCGTCTCGTTGCCCGATCCGGCAAGGTCGAGATAAGCGACGCGGTTCGGACCCAGCACGCGAAAGCAATCGTACCCCTTGGGCGAAAGGTTGATCCGCCCCTCCGCTGCCGCCGTGGCCACGAAGAACACTGACTGCTGCCCGATCATCGCCTCGTGTTCTGGCAGGATGCAGTCGGTGAACTTTGCCATCAGAGAAAGTCCTTGAGCGTAGCGATGAACTTGTCGAACTGGTCATGGTGCAGCCAGTGCCCGGCGTTCTCGAACTCGATCACCTCGGCATTGCGGAATGGCGCAATCATGCCGTTCTCGATAGGATTTCCAGCCCAGGAATCCGCCCCATTCAGCAGCAGGGTCGGGCAGGTGATCGCGCTCCACAGCTCGTTGCGCTGCTCCGCCGTGATATCATAGGGCGCGCCGTCGACGTTCAGGTGCGGGTCGAACTTCCAGCTGAAGGTTCCGTCCTCGTTCCGGTTGATGCCATGGCGGGTCAGGTGCCGTGCCTGCTCGTCGGTCAAGTAGGGGTTCTCGCCCTTCATGCGCGCGTAGGCATCTTCAAGCGTCGGGTACCGGCGCGGCAGGCGGCCGGCTGCCTTGCGCTTCTCGCCGATGAACTCGCGCACGCGGCGGGCGAACGGCACGTTCTTCATCATCGCCTCGCGCTCCGGCGTGGGGAACAGTCCCTCGATCGCCACGATCTTGCGCACGTTCTCCGGGAACAGGCCGGCATAGCGCAGGCTGGTGTTGGCGCCCCACGAATGGGAGACGATCGTCACCGGCGCCAGATCGAGCTGGTGGATCAGCTGCGCCACATCATAGACGAGGTCCATCGTCCGGTAGTTGCCGTCCTCGGTCCACTGGCTGTCGCCATGGCCGCGGTGATCCATGGCGATGATGTGCCAGTCCTCACGCAGCGCCTCGGCGGTCCAGTCCCACGAGCGGCAGTGGTCACGCCCGCCATGGACCAGCAGCAGCGGCGGCTTGTCCGTATTGCCCCAATCCACATAGTGGAGGCGCAGGCGCTGCGAGATGAAGGTGTTCGAACTGGGACCGAGTAATTGCATGAACGGGTAACTGCGCCGGATGGGGCGCGGTTTCAACCCCGGATGCCGGTCTGGTCGCTACCTTTCCTTGGTGGCCGAGAAGGTCAGGTCAGGATTGCGTTCCTGCTGATAGCCCACGTCCCACGACGAACGCGCCATGAACACGGGGTCGCCGTCGCGATCCTTGGCGAGGTTCGATGAGTTGAAATCGGCAAAGTTCTTCAACGCTGCATCGCTTCCCTTGATCCAGCGCGCCGTATCGAAAGGCGATGGTTCGAGCACCGCCTCGACCTTGTATTCCGCCTCGAGCCGCGAGACCAGCACATCGAGCTGAAGCTGGCCGACCACACCCACGATCCACTGGCTGCCGATCTCCGGGTAGAACACCTGGATCACGCCCTCTTCCGAAAGATCGTCGAGCGCCTTGCGCAATTGCTTGGTCTTGGTCGGGTCCTTGAGCACCACGCGGCGCAGGATTTCCGGTGCGAAGTTGGGCAGGCCGGTAAAGCGCAGGTCGTTCTTTTCGGAGAGCGTGTCGCCGACGCGCAGGGTGCCGTGGTTGGGGATGCCAATGATGTCGCCGGCTTCGGCCGTGTCGGCAATCTCGCGGTCCTGGGCAAAGAACAGGATCGGCGAATGCACCGCAATCGGCTTGCCCAGGCCCGAAGGCGTCAGCTTCATGCCGCGCTTGAAGGTGCCCGAGACCATGCGCATGAATGCGATGCGGTCACGGTGCTGCGGGTCCATGTTGGCCTGCACCTTGAAGATGAAACCGGTCACGTCCGCGCGCTCGGGATCGACAGTGCCGACGCTTGATGATTGCGGGCGCGGCGGCGGGGCAAATTTCGCGATGGCTTCGATCAGGTCGATCACGCCGAAGTTCTTGAGCGCCGATCCGAAATAGACCGGGGTCAGGTCGCCGTTGCGATAGGCCTCCATATCGAATTCGGGATAGCCAGCACGGGCCAGCTCGATTTCTTCGGCAATGTCTTCGGGAATATCGACTGCGGGCTCGACCTTGCCGAGGAACTCGCGACTGTCGCCTTCGGGCCGGGCAATCGTCTCGTCGGCAAAGCTCATCACGCCCTGGAACAGGCCGCCCATGCCAATCGGCCAGGACATCGGCACGACGTCCAGTGCCAGCGCATCGGCCACTTCGTCCAAGGTCTCGAACACCGAGCGCCCCTCACGGTCCACCTTGTTGACGAAGGTGATGATCGGGACCGAGCGCATGCGACAAACCTCGAACAGCTTGCGCGTCTGCGGTTCGATGCCCTTGGCCGCGTCGATCACCATGATCGCCGAATCGACTGCGGTCAGCGTGCGATAGGTGTCTTCGGAAAAGTCCTCGTGGCCCGGCGTGTCGAGCAGGTTGAACACCACGCCGTCCTTCTGGAACGTCATCACCGACGACGTCACCGAAATCCCGCGCTGCTGCTCGATCTTCATCCAGTCCGACCGCGCCCGCCGCGCCGCCCCGCGCGCCTTGACCTCGCCGGCAAGATGGATCGCGCCGCCCTGAAGCAGCAGCTTCTCGGTCAGCGTGGTCTTGCCCGCGTCAGGGTGCGAAATGATGGCGAAGGTACGGCGATTGGACATGGGTGCGCGGTTAGCGCGGGTTTAGGGTCACGTCCATGCGGAAGCTGCGCGTTGCGCCGGGATCGAGCAGGACAACGCCGGGCTTTTCGCGGAAATCACCGGAGAACCCTTCAGGATCGGCATGGCCCTGCCACGGCTCGATGCAGACATAGCGTGCGCCCGGCACCTGCCAGACGCCGAGCGAAGTCGTGTCCGGGAAGGCAATGTCGAGCGAACTGCCGCCATCCGCTCCGTACGACAGCGAAGTGCTGGAGAGACGATCCCAGATCAGCGCATCGGCGCGGAACAGGTCCTCGTGCAGCGCAAGCTCGCGGCCCTTGACCGGGCTCAGGATCAGGTCCGGGAGCAGAACCCCGGTACCTGGCGCGACCTGCCGCAAGGCTTCGGGCTCTTCGGCCTCGAAAACCAGCTTGTGCGCGTGCTTCGCCGCACCACCCGGCAGCGGCCAGGCAAAGGCGGGGTGAAAGCCGAAACTGAACGGCAAGGCATCCGTGTTCGGATTGAATACGCTGACCTGTGTGTGCAGCGTCATTCCCTCGACCCGGTAAAGCACTTCGAGGACGAAGCCGAAGGGATAGGCCGCGCGGGTTGCCGGCGAATCGGTCAGCCGGAAGCGGGCCTCCGTTTCCTCGACATGGACCGGGGCAAAGGCGCTGCGGCGGGCAAAGCCATGCTTGGGCATGGAATGCTCCTGCCCACCCAGCCTCAGCGTGTCACCGCTCAATGCGCCGACAATCGGAAACAGCAGCGGGGCATGGCCCGACCAGAAGGCCGGGTCAGCATCGGTCATGTATTCTGCGCCCTCAGCATCGGTCAGCGACCACAGCTCTGCGCCGAGCGGATTGATCCGCGCAGTCAGCTTGTCGCTGCCGATGATGACGAACTCGTCGCTCATCCGCGCAGAACGGCCCCAAGCTTGGCAGCGGCAGCCACCACCTTGTCCGAAATCGCCTTGAGCCCCGCTTCATCGAACGACTTTTCAGTGGGCTGCAGCGTCACTTCGATGGCCAGGCTCTTCTGGCCCTCGGGCACGCCCACCCCGCGGAAATCGTCAAAGATCCGAGCCGAAACGATCGCCTGCTTGTCCGCACCCTTCACCGCGCGCAGCAGATCGCCTGCCGGGACCGAGACCGGGACCAGGAACGCGAAATCGCGCGTCACGGCCTGCAGCGCGGGCGGCGCGAAGTGCGGGCGGGCGAACTGGCCCGGCCCCTTGCGCGGCGGAATACGATCGAGGAACAGTTCGACCACGGCCACCGGACCATCGAGATCGAAGGCCTTGGCTGTCGAGGGATGCAGCATACCAAAGCGCGCCAGCACCTGCTTGGGCCCAAGGCGCAGCGTGGCCGACTGGCCGGGGTGGAACTGGCTGCCAGCCTCGCCCATCACCTGCAGGTTGTCGACCGGAGCGCCAGCCTCGCCCAACAGCGCCAGTGCTTCGGCCTTGGCGTCAAACGCGTCGAACGGCTTGGCCTTGCCAGTCGCCCAACCGCGCGAAACCGCTTCACCGGCAAGTACCACGGCAAGGCTCAGCTTCTCGTCGCTCGCGCCATTGGCACCACGGAAATAGCGGCGGCCGATCTCGAACAGGCGAACCGAGGTGGCGCCACGATGGAGGTTGCGCTGTGCGGCCGAAAGCAGGCCCGGCAGCAGCGACGGGCGCATGACCTTGAGGTCTTCCGAAATCGGATTGGCCAGCGCCCAGGTTTCCTCGCCATCGGCAAAGTGCGCGGCTTCCTTTTCGGGGAGGAACGACCAGGTGATCGCCTCGTGCAGGCCTCGCGAGGCAGCGGCACGGCGCACCCGGCGCTCGAGCGTCTGCACCGCCGTTGCCGTCGGCTTGGCGACGCCATCAGCGCGTGGCAGCGGGGTGGAAGGCACAGCGTCCAGGCCATGGACGCGGATCACTTCCTCGACGATGTCGGGCGCGCCGTCGACGTCGGGGCGCCAGCTCGGCACGGTCACGATCCAGTCGTCGGCCACTTCGAAACCAAGCGCGGCAAGAATGCGCTTCTGTTCGCCATTGGCGACGTCGATGCCGCCAAGGTTGCCGGCCAGCGCGGAATCATAGGCCACCGTCTTGCGCGCCAGCGGCGGCTGCCCTGCACGGACCACTTCGCTCGCCTCGCCACCGCAGATCTCGAGGATCAGCCCGGTCAGCAGATCGAGGCCGGTATCGAGGAACGCCGGATCGACGCCGCGTTCGAAACGCCCGCGCGCGTCGGAGGTCAGCGAGAGGGCCTGCCCGGTGCGGGCGATGGAAGCGGGATCGAAGTAGGCGACTTCGAGCAGCACATCGGTCGTCTCGTCCGAGCAGCCCGAGTGTTCGCCGCCCATGATTCCGGCGATGTCATGCACGCCGGCATCGTCGGCAATCACCGTCATCCAAGGCTGAAGCGCGTATTCCTTGCCGTTGAGCGCCAGACAGGTCTCGCCCTCGCGCGCCTTGCGCGCCACGACCGCGCCCGAAAGCTTGGCCATGTCGTAGGCATGGGCCGGACGGCCATAGCCCAACATCACGTAGTTGGTGATGTCCACCAGCGCGGATATCGGGCGCTGCCCTGCACTCTTGAGGTAATCCTGCAGCCACTTCGGGCTGGGGCCATTCTTCACGCCGCGAATGACGCGGCCGTAAAAGGCAGGGCAGCCTTCCGGATCGTCGGTGCGCACTTCGATGGGGCATGGGAAGCTGCCCGTAACGTGTTCGGCTTCGATCGGCTTCAATACGCCAAGCCCCGCCGCCGCCAGATCGCGGGCGATGCCGTGGACGCCCATGCAGTCCGGGCGGTTGGGCGTGATCGCCACGTCGAACACCGGGTCCGAACCGAGATAGTCTGCAAAGGTCGTCCCCACCGGCGCGTCCTCGGGCAGTTCGATGATGCCGTCATGCTCTTCGCCAAGGCCAAGTTCACGCGTCGAGCACATCATGCCGTTGGATTCGACACCGCGGATGGCGGACTTGCGCAGTTCCATGCCGTTGGCCGGGACCACTGCACCGGGCAGGCCGAGCACGCCGACCAGCCCTGCGCGCGCGTTGGGCGCGCCGCACACGACCTGAAGCGGATTGCCATCACCCAGATCAACCGAAAGCACCTGCAGCTTGTCGGCCTGCGGGTGCTTCTCTGCCGTCACCACGCGGGCGACGCGAAAGCTCTTGAGCGCCGCCGAGGCATCCTCGACGCCTTCTATCTCGAGACCGAGCGAGGTCAGCTTTTCGGCGATGGTGCGGGCGTCGGCCTTGGTATCGAGGACCGACTTCAACCACGAGAGCGAGAACTTCACGAACGTACTCCAACACCGCCGGAAAGGGTCGGCACGTCGAGCGCGCCGAAACCGTAGTGGCCAAGCCACCGCACATCGCCATCGAAGAAGGCGCGCAGGTCGTCCATGCCGTACTTGAGCATGGCGAGGCGATCGACGCCGGTGCCGAAGGCAAAGCCCTGCCATTCATCGGGATCGAGCCCGCCGAATTCGATCACCTTGCGGTTGACCATGCCGGAGCCCAGCACTTCCATCCAGCCGCCGTTCTCGGCATCGCCGCTGCCGCCGACGACGCGCTTGCCATTGATCAGCGTGTAGCCGACGTCGACCTCGACCGAGGGCTCGGTGAAGGGGAAGTAGCTCGGGCGCAGGCGCAGGACGATGTCGTCACGCTCGAAGAAGGCCTTGAGAAAGGTTTCCAGCGTCCACTTGAGATGGCCGAGGTGGATGCCCTTGTCGATGACGAGGCCTTCGATCTGGTGGAACATCGGCGTATGCGTCGCGTCCGAATCCGAACGGTAGACCCGGCCCGGTGCGATGATGCGGATCGGCGCGCCCTGCGCGATCATCGAGCGGATCTGCACGGGGGAAGTGTGCGTGCGCAGCAGCATGTCACGGCCTTCTGCGTCCTTGTCGGGGAAGTAGAAGGTATCGTGCATCGCGCGGGCAGGATGGGTTTCGGGCATGTTGAGCGCGGTGAAATTGTGCCAGTCGTCCTCGATCTCGGGACCGCTGGCCACGGCAAAGCCCATGTCGGCGAAGATCTCGGCCAGCTCGTCCATGACCTGGCTGACCGGGTGGACCGAACCCTTGGGTGCCTGCGGCGCGGGCAGCGAGAGATCGACTGTTTCGGCTACAAGGCGTGCTTCGAGCGCAGCGCTCTCCAGCGCGCCCTTGCGGTCCGCTAGCGCGGCAGTGACGGTTTCGCGCGCGGCGTGGATCTTTGGACCTTCGCTCTGGCGCTGGTCCGGCGTCATCCCGCCCAGCGACTTGAGCAGGGCGCTGACCCAGCCCTGCTTGCCGAGCGCGGAGACACGGATCGTCTCCACCGCTTCGGGCGTGGCAGCTTGCGCAATGGCCGCGAGCGTTTCGGCCTGCTGTTGATCGAGGTTTTCCATGGCGCAAGCCGCTAGCCGCAAATGCGTGCGAATCAAAGTCTCGAGTTACGAGCGCGCCAGCGTCGTTGGGGGGGTATGCAATGCTTGCACGGCAGCGCCCAGAAACTCCTGCCGCGCGCGCATCACTTCCTGCAGCACCGGCTTGGGGCAATGGGCATATTCGCGCGGGCTCATGCCCATGAAGCGGTGGAAGTCGCGCACGAACTGCGCCTGATCGTGATAATGCCCGTCGATCGCGCCGATCCACTTGAGCGAGGGATCAAGCATGTATTGCACAAGGCTGCGCATGAAGCGCTGCCGCCGCAGCAGCAGGCGTGGCGCAAATCCGAAATGCTTGCGGCACAGGCGCTCGACCGTGTGGGTTGGCAGATGTGTCGCCTCGGCCATTTCGCTTACCGTCGCGATATCCGGATTGACGAGAGCGGCGTGACAGGCGGCGATGCGGGGATCGTCATCGAAGCCTGCAGCCAGGGACTGTTCGAAGAAACGCGTTATGCGGCCCAGCTCGGCCTGCTCGTCCGGCACATTGTTGAAGACCGTTGCGGCGAGCCTCCGAAACGGCGCCAGAAACGGCTCGGCAGCGACATCGTAGATGCGGTCCGCATGTGCGTTAGCGGGCTGGCGGACAAAGCGCGCCCAGCCCAGCGGCAGCAGGCCGATGCCCCAGATTCGCGTGATCCCGGTCGTGAACTCGAGCGTCGTGCTGGTGGGGCCGGTGGCGTTTGCCTGCACGCCCTTGAAGGGCGGCTGTCCCGGCAGTTGCGAATCCGGAAAGTCACCCTGATAGATTCGGATGTTTGCCCACTCGGGGTGCAGGTGATCGGTCACGCGGCCTTGGGCCACATCGATCTCGGTCAGGTAGAATGTCGTGAAATAGCGCTGCATCGGCGCTGGTGGCCGATGGAACCGAACCCGGACTGTGCAGTCCCCGGTCAAGATTTGCGCGCCCCTGTTTACTTTAGTTATGCAATGTTCACGCTCACCCTGCACCGCACTTGCGCGAATCGCAACGAAAAAGGGCGGCTCCCGAAGGAACCGCCCTTTTGTTCGTTCTGCTTCCGCGATGCCGATCAGGCGGCGGGCAGAGCAGCCTTCGCCTGGGCGATGACGGCGGTGAAGATCGCACCTTCGTTCATCGCGAGGTCGGCCATGGTCTTGCGATCGAGTTCGATCCCGGCAAGCTTGGTGCCGTGGATGAACTGCGAGTAGGTCAGGCCTTCGGCGCGGACCGCAGCGTTGATGCGCTGGATCCACAGAGCGCGGAAGGAGCGCTTCTTAACCTTGCGGTCACGATAGGCGTACTGGCCAGCCTTTTCGACGGCCTGACGGGCAACGCGAATGGTGTTCTTGCGACGGCCGCGATAGCCCTTCGCCTGATCCAGAATCCGCTTGTGCTTGGCTTTGGTGGTTACACCACGCTTGATACGGCTCATAAGTCAGCGCTCCTCAGTTCAGCCCGTAGGGCGCCCACTTCTTGATCACCTTCGCATCAGCGTCGGAGATCACTTCAGTGCCGCGGTTCTGGCGGATGTACTTGGCGTTGTGGCTCATCAGGCGGTGGCGCTTGCCGGCCACGCCATGCTTCACCTTGCCGGTGGCGGTGAGCTTGAAGCGCTTCTTGACGCCGCTCTTCGTCTTCATCTTGGGCATTTTCGTCTCCTGATTTCGACGCGTCCGATCTGCCTTGGCAGCCCTTGTGGCCAGGCCGATCATCGAATCCGTGTCGGTTGAAGCTGGGGCCGTTAGGCGAAGCGGCGTGGAAAGGCAAGGGTGGAGAGTCCTTGTCGGGTGCGCCCCTTGCATCCGCCAAGGGCTTGCGGCACCGGCCAGCTCATTTCCCGATATCCGCCAGATCATATGGCGTGGTCTGGTAGGTCTCGTTCACCCAGTTTCCGAACAGCAGGTGGCCATGGCCGCGCCAGGTGTTGGCGGGCATCGCCTGAGGATCGTCTCCGGGGAAATAGTGGCGCGGCAGGTACCTGCCCTCCCCATTCTCATTGGCATCGCGCGCATATTCGCCTGCCAGCGTCAGCGTGTCGTATTCGAGATGGTTGAACATGTGCAGGGTGTTGTGGGCCGGATCATCGATCAGGCACAGGCCGGTTTCGGCACTGTCGGCAAGAACCGAAAGGCCGCGCCCCTCGGGCAGGTCTTCCCGGCGCACTTCGCTCCAGCGCGAGACCGGCACGTCGAACACGTCGGGCAGGCCTCGCATGAACGGGCTCGCAGGGGCATGGTTGATATGCCGGAATACGCCCGAAGCCTTTGTCGGCAAGGGGTGCTTGTCGATGCCGTGGAAGTGGTGAAGCGCAGCCATCGCGCCCCAGCAAACCGACAGCGTGCGGTGGACGTTGGTCTGCGACCAGTCGAAGATACGGGCGAGCTCGTCCCAGTAACTGACCTCGGCATAGGGAATCGTCTCGACCGGCGCGCCGGTAACGATCAGGCCGTCGTATTTCTCGGCGCGGACGTCCTCCCAAGGGCGGTAGAACGACGAAATGTGGCCAGCAGAGGTGTTCTTGCTGACGTGATCGGAGATGCGCACCAGTTCCAGCTCCACCTGCAGCGGCGTGGCGCCAAGCAGGCGCGCGATCTGCGTTTCGGTGGTGATCTTGTCGGGCATCAGATTGAGCAGGGCGATCCGCATGGGGCGGATATCCTGGCGGGCAGCCTCGGTTTCGCTCATCACGATCACGCCCTCGGCTTCCAGAGTCCGGCGGGCTGGGAGATTGTCGGCAATCCTGATCGGCACGGGGTACGTCTTCCTCAAAACCTGAGGGAGAAGACGCTCTTCACGGTGTCCGTGTCCGTTTGATTGCCGGATCGGCCACATCCCCTCTCCACCTCGGCAGATCGGGTACCACCTTGCCCGGATCGGCAGGTTGGCGTTGGAGCGTCACTCCAACTCTCGATGTAGGACGACAGATAGAGTGCACATGTAAGCATTGCAACCGGGCAACCATGCACTGCGGTGCGGCAAGACCGACACTGCACTTGCTATTGCGATCCACTCTCATTAAAAATGCGAATCATTGGCAGAAGGCTTTACCATGGAGACCGTCCGCAATGTTCATCTGCATCTGCAATGCCATCCGTGAAAAGGACATCCGGGCCACCGCCCGCTGCCACGCAGGCAACGCCGAGGAAATCTACGGCCGCATGGGTTTCAAGCCGCAGTGCCGCCAGTGCCTTGATGATGCCGAAGACGTCATCGCCGACGAGCGCGCCTGCGCCCTTGCATAAATCCAGTGTTGCAAAGTGTTGCGTGCACCGCGTGCGAGTCGTTCGCGCTTGGTCGCACCTGCCTCGCGGCGTAACGTCGCGCCCCTGATTACAAAGGAGCCAGCGCGATGAAGGGCGATGCCAAGGTCATCGAATATCTAAACAAGGCCCTGCTCAACGAGCTGACCGCGATCAACCAGTACTGGCTGCATTACCGCCTGCTCGCCAACTGGGGCGTCAAGAAGCTGGCCGAGTACGAACGCCACGAATCGATCGACGAGATGAAGCACGCCGACATGCTGGCGGACCGCATCCTGTTCCTCGACGGCTTGCCCAATTTCCAGGCGCTGGGTCGGCTGCGGGTGGGCGAGTCGGTCGAGGAAATCCTCAAGGCCGACCTTGCGCTGGAAATGGACGCGCTGCCCCTGCTCAAGGATGCCATCGCCCATTGCGAAAGCGCGCGCGATTTCGTCAGCCGCGATCTCTTCGCCAAGATACTCGAAAGTGAGGAAGAGCACGTCGACGTGATCGAAAAGCAGTTCGACATGATCGAACGCATGGGGCTGGCCAACTACATCCAGCTCAACAGCGAGGCTGCAGAGGCCTAAGCGCGGGCGGCAGGCGCTCAGGCGCTGCCGGTCTGGGCCACGAGGTGCGCCGGATCGATGCCCTCGCGCTTCCACGCCTGCTGCCAGCGCCGACCGGTCGGCGTCTCGAACAGGACTTCCGGCCGGCCTTTCGCGGCGTACCAGCCGTGGCGGCGCATCTCGCCCTCAAGCTGGCCCGCGCCCCATCCGGCATACCCCAACGCGACGAGATACCTGCTCGGCCCGCGTCCTTCGGCAATGGCCCGCAGCACGTCCATCGAGGCTGAAAGTTCGCACAGCGGGTTCACCGTAACGCTGCCCTCGCCGCTCCAGTCGTTGGAATGAAGCACAAAGCCGCGTGCCGTCTCGACCGGCCCGCCATTGAGAATCGGCAAGTCCGGGGCGACGCCGGGATCGATGCCGATATCTTCAAGCAGGCCGTGCAGGGTGATGCCATCGCGCACATGGCCGATGCCGATGCCCAGCGCGCCGTGCTCATCGTGAACGCACATCGCCACCACGGCATGGTCGAAACGTTCGTCGCCCATGCCGGGCATGGCCAGCAGCAGGCGTCCGGAAAGATATTCGGCTTCGCTCATGCCAACAAAATAGGCATGGCGGCCATTGGTTGCGACCCCCGTCCTTCTCTTTGACACGCATCAAGGCATATTAGACTTTTCTGATGCAAAGCGACCGCGATCCCGTGTCTCGAAAGGAGCGCGAAATGCTTCGCCTGATGTTCATCCTGCACACCGTCATCGCGACCACGCTCATGGGCATCGGCATCACCGCGGTGCTGGCAGCCGGCATGACCGGCTCCCGGCCCATCGTCATCGCCGCGATCGCGGGTCTTGCCGCCGCCTTTCCGGCCAGCTGGCTCGTTGCACGGCAAATGATCAGCTGTCCGAGGCAGGCGGCAAGGTCAGGCCGCAGCCTTGACCTTGCGATCTTCCGCCGCTTCCAGCAGGCGCTTTTCCACCGTGCGCATCCGGCTTTCGCTCTCGATCTTCTCGCCCAGAACGTCGGTGACATAGAAGGTGTCGACTGCGCGTTCGCCGTAGGTCGCAATGTGCGCGGAATGGACCACCAGCCGCGCCTCGAACAGCGCCCGGGCGAGCTGGTTGAGCAGCGCCGGCCGATCGCGCGCGCCCACCTCGATCACGGTAAAGCGGTTCGAGGCCTTGTTGTCGAAGATCACGATCGGGCGCACATCGAAGGCATCGGCGCGCGGGCGGGCCAGCGGGCGCGCGGCAAGTTGCGGCACCAGCTTGACCCGATTGGCCAGCGCATCGGCAATCGCATTCTTGAGCCGCGCAATCTGGCTTGCCTCGTTCAGCGGGCGGCCGAGCGGGTCCTGCACCAGGAAGTTGTCGACTGCGGTGCCGTTGCGCGCGGTATGGATACGCGCGTCGATGATGTTGCCGCCGGCCAGATGAATGCCCCCGGCGATACGATAGAACAGGCCGGGATGGTCAGCCGCAAGCACCGTGACAAGGGTCGCCCCGCGTGCGGGATACCAGTGCGCTTCCACAGACAGCGGTTCGCCCAGCGCGGTGTCCATCTGCTGGAGATTGAGCGCGATGATGTCCTCGGGCTCGGCGATCCAGTAGGCATCGCCCAATTGCTTGCCGACCGTGCCGATCAGCGCGTCGCGCTCGCGCAGGATCGTGGCGACGGCCTTCTTCTTCGCGGCGATGCGTTCGGCGCGGCCGTGGGTCTTGTGGCCAAGGCGCAGCATTTCCTCGGCCGAGACGAACAGGTCACCCAGAAGCTGGCGCTTCCACGAGTTCCACACACCCGGCCCCACTGCCCGAATATCGACCACGGTCAGGATCAGCAGCAGGCGCAAGCGTTCCTGGCTCTGCACCGTGTTCACGAAGTCGGCGATGGTCTTGTAGTCGGCGAGATCCCGCTTGAACGCGGTGGCGCTCATCAGCAGGTGCCAGCGCACCAGCCAGGCGACGGCTTCGGTTTCGGCAGCGGAAAGGCCCAGACGCGGGCACAGCTTCATGGCCACCTCGGCGCCCAGCACCGAATGATCGCCCTGACGCCCCTTGGCAATGTCGTGCAGCAGGGTCGCCACATAGAGCGCACGGCGCGAGGCGACCTTGCTGATCACTTCGCTGGCCAACGGATGGTCGTCCTTGACCTCGCCCTTCTCGATTCGGGCCAGCAGCCCGATGGCCCGGATGGTATGCTCGTCGACGGTGTAATGGTGGTACATGTCGAACTGCATCTGCGCCACGACGCGGCCGAAGTCGGGCACGAAACGCCCGAACACGCCCGCCTCGTTCATCCAGCGCAGCACCGTCTCGGGGTCGTTGCGGCTGGTCAGCGTTTCCATGAACAGCGCATTGGCGCGCGGGTCCTTGCGCAGGCCTGCATCGATCAGGCCGGAATCGCGCCGGGCAATGCGCATCGTCTCGGGGTGTATCTCCACCTGTTCGGCCGCTGCACAGGAAAACAGTTCGAGCAGCCTGACCGGGTCCTCCTGAAAGGTCGTGTCGGCTGGCGCGGCAAGCTTGCCGGCGTCGATCACGAACGGCCCGACCTTCTTCTTCCGCCGCCCCCGCAGCGCCGCAAGGAAGCCGCGCTTTTCCTTGGCGAACTGCCCATCGAGCTGTGCCAGGAACACGCCGGTCAGCGAGCCGACCTGCTTTGCCTGCAGGAAGAAGTACTGCATGAAACGCTCGACCGCGCTCTTGCCGGGGCGGTCGGCAAAGTTCATCCGGGTGGCGACTTCGCGCTGCAGGTCGAAGGTCAGCCGGTCTTCGGCGCGCTTCGTGATGGTGTGGAGATGGCAGCGCACCGCCCAGAAGAAATTCTCGGCACGGCGGAAGGCGCGGTATTCCTCGGCCGTGAGCAGGCCGACGTCGACCAGCTCCGAGGCGTCGCGGACCTTGTGGATGTACTTGCCGATCCAGTACAGCGTGTGCAGGTCGCGCAGGCCGCCCTTGCCCTCCTTGACATTGGGTTCGACCACATAGCGGCTGTCGCCCAGCCGTTTGTGCCGCTCGTTACGCTCCTGCAGCTTCTCGGCAACGAACTGCTTTTCAGTGCCATTGACGACTTCGGCCCAGAACCGGGCCGATGCACTGTCGAACAGGTCGCGGTCGCCCCAGACATAGCGCCCTTCGAGAAGGGCAGTGCGGATGGTCAGGTCGCTCTTGGCCATGCGCACGACCTCGTCGAGCGAGCGGCTGGAATGGCCGACCTTGAGCCCGAGGTCCCACAGGAAATAGAGCAGCGCCTCGATCACCTGCTCGCACCAGGATGTCGGCTTGATGGGCGTGACGAAGGCGATGTCGACGTCCGAATGCGGCGCCATCTCGCCGCGACCGTAGCCGCCCACCGCGATCACCGCGATGCGTTCACCCATCGAGCGGTTGCTGGCGCGATAGATCCGGCCGACCACATGATCGTAGATGATGCGGACCAGCTGGTCGACAAGGAAGGCCTGCGCCTGCGCGCATTCGCTGCCGGCCGATGGCTTGGCTTCGAGCCGGCGCGCAATTTCCGCTCGCCCATCTTCCAGCGCTGCGCGCAGGAGTTCGACCACCTTCTGCCGCGATTTCTCGCCCTGCTCCGCAAAGGCGGCAGCGATGGCATCGGCCAGATGGCGGCGGTCGATAATGGCGCGCTGGTTGACAATACGGGGGAGCATCATGGCTCCACCCATATCGCGTCAGTCCCTATCGTCCAGTAACATTGCCTATCAGGGCCTATAAGGAGGCGAGCCACTCCTGCGTGTAACGTTCGCGCAGAGACCGCTTGTCGACCTTTTCGGTGCCAAGCCGGGGCAGCGCCTCGTGCACTTCCCAGAAGCGCACCGGCACCTTGAAGGGGGCGATGTGCTGCATCAGGAACTCGCGCAATTCCTCTTCCGTGGCCGAGCAGTCCTCCTTGGCCAGATAGACCGCAGCCGGAACCTCGCCCAGCTTCTCGTCAGGCAAGCCGAATACGCTGGCTTCGGCAATGCAGGGGTGGGCGTAGATCGCGCTTTCCACCTCAATGCACGAGATGTTCTCGCCGCCGCGGATTATGATGTCCTTCTTGCGGTCGACGATGAACAGGTAGCCCTCGGGATCAAGGTAGCCGAGGTCGCCGGTGCGGAAGTAGCCATCGGGCATGATCGCCTCGCGCGTGGCCTTCTCGTTGTCCCAATAGCCGAGGAAGTTGGCAATCGAGCGGATCGAGACTTCGCCCACCTGCCCTTGCGGCACCGGCTGGCCGGCATCGTCGAGGATGGCAAGATCGACCAGCGGGCGCGACGCCGTGCCGGTGCTTCCAGGCTTGGCGAGATAGTTCTCGTTGAGATTGCCGCAGCCGACGCCGTTGGTTTCGGTCAGGCCATAGCCGATCAGCGGGAATGCGTGCGGCAGGGCCTTGCGCAGGCGGTCGACATGCTCGATCGGGCGCGGCGCGCCACCGGCGGCGAAAGAGACGCAGGTCGACAGGTCGTACTGCTCGCGATCAGGATGGGTGGCGATCTCGAAGCTCATCAGCGGCACGCCGACGAAGTAGGTCACCTTCTCGCGCTCGATCAGCTTCATCGCCTCGAGCGCGTCCCACTTGGGCATGAGCACAAGCTTGCGGGCCAGCGCGAAGGACTGGAGGAAGACGGGCACCTCGCCCGTGACGTGGAACAGCGGCACGTTGACCAGCGTGACCGGCTGCGATCCCTCGGCCGGTCCCTCGCCCCGCGCCGTCAGGATGCCGAGCATCGCCGCCGACTGGCAGACATAGTTCATCGTGCCCTGCACCACGCCGCGATGGTCGGAGTAGGCACCCTTGGCCATGCCGGTGGACCCCGAGGTGAACAGGACGGTCGCCAGATCGTCGGGGGTCAGCTCGGGCAGGATCGTCTCCATCCCGCCACCATTGGCGAGCAGGGAAGCAAGGCCTTCCTCGTAAGGGCAATCGTGCCCGAGAAGCAGGACCTGCGCGCCATGATCGTGGCCCTGCAGTCGGGCCGCCCGCGCGCCGTCGGCAATCAGGTAGCGGCACTTCACCAGATCGATACCGTGAGCCAGTTCCTCACCCTGCCACCAGCCATTAAGCAGGGTGGCGCAGCCGCCGGCCATGAGCACGCCCATGTAGGCGATCACCCAGTTTGCCGAATTGCGCGCGGCAATGCCCACCCGCTCCCCCTTCTGGAGCTTCAGTCCTTCGACGAGCCCGCCCGCGACATGGCGCGCTGCCTTGTAGATTTCGGTGAAGGTCAGGTGGATATCGCCATCGACGATGAACGTCTTGTCGCCATGCGTGGCACAGAAGTAGGCGAAATAGGCCGGCAGATGCGGCGGAGCGGCGGCGATCATCGGCAATTCCCGGCCAAACCGCTCGATCGGAACCGTATGGAACATCGCCCCTTCGGCAGTGAGTGCGCCGAAGGCGCCGTCCATGGCAAGGTCCAGCTCGGTCTTCATGATACCCTTTCAAACTCTCCAACATCCGGAACGCATCTTGGCGTGCGCCTTTTCGGATTTGCCTGCAGCCTTTTCCCTGTGCCAATACGTACCCTCGAAGGGCACTTTCTCCAGCACGAAATCGGGTCCGTTCACGAAGTTCTAGGGAGTTCGTTTCTTGCTGTCACTACTGTCAACAGCAACCTCGCTTGCCGTAGCGTCGGCCTCCGCAGCGGGTGCTCATGCACCGATTCGCTGGGAGGATCTGGGCATCGGCCCGATCGCGCTCGACCTCGGCTTCTTTGCGCTCAAGTGGTATTCGCTCGCCTATCTCGCCGGCATCGTCCTGGGCTATGTGCATCTGTCGAAGATGATCAGGCAGCCCGGCGCACCCATGGCGCAGCGCCATGCCGACGACCTGTTCTTCTACGCAACGCTCGGCATCATCCTGGGCGGGCGCCTCGGCTATGCTATCTTCTACGCGCCCGAACTGCTCACTCATCCGCAAAACCTGATCAAGCTGTGGGAAGGCGGGATGAGCTTCCACGGAGGCTTGATGGGCACGGTGCTGGCAATCGCTTGGGTATCGTGGCGCGGGGGCCTGAACTTCGTCCGCATTTGCGACTACATCTCGGTCTGCGTGCCCTTCGGCCTGCTCTTTGGCCGCCTTGCCAACTTCATGAACGGAGAGCTGTGGGGCCGCGAAGCCGGACCAAACGTGCCGTGGGCAATGGTCTTCCCCGGTGGTGGCCCGGTGGCCCGCCATCCCAGCCAGCTCTACGAGGCCGGGCTTGAAGGCCTGCTCCTCGCGATCGTGCTGCTCGTGCTGTTCTGGAAGACCAGCGCGCGCTGGCGTCCCGGCCTGCTGGTCGGCACCTTCACGCTCGGATATGCGCTGTCGCGCTTCACGGTTGAATTCTTCCGCGAACCCGATGCCCAACTGCTCGATTTCGCGATGCGCACCGGCCTCTCGATGGGCCAGTGGCTGACCGTGCCGATGATGGCGGTCGGACTGTTCTTCCTGCTGCGCGGCGTCATGCGCAAGCCGCTCTCGACAGGCACGGCAGTCCCGGCGTGACCGCGCCACTGCTCGAAACCTTCCGCAGGCTGATCGCCAATACCGGGCCGATCAGCATTGCGCATTACATGGCCGAATCGAACGCGCGCTATTATTCGAGCCGCGACCCTTTCGGTTCGGCAGGCGATTTCATCACCGCGCCCGAAATCAGCCAGATGTTTGGTGAGCTGATCGGCCTGTGGATGGCCGACAGCTGGATCAGGGCAGGCCGGCCCGAGCCGGTTCATTACGTCGAACTCGGGCCGGGACGGGGCACGCTCGCCCGCGATGCACTCGGCGCCGCCCGTCGCTACGGGTTCATGCCGCGCACGCATTTCGTCGAGACCAGCACGGCGCTCAAGGCGATGCAGCTCGAACTGCATCCGCAAGCTATCTGGCACGCCGATCTCTCGACGATTCCCTCAGATGGGCCATTGCTGATCGTCGCCAACGAATTTCTAGATGCACTTCCGGTGCGCCAGCTCGTCAGGACCGAGCAGGGATGGCGAGAGCGGATGGTCGGGCTCGATCAGGGGCGGTTGCTGCCTGTTTCGGGCAGTGCTCCGATGGACTCCGCCGTCCCGCCGCATCATCGCGATGCCCCTCTCGGCACGATCATCGAGACTTCGCCCGCCTCTGCGGCGATCCTCTACGAAGTCTGCGGCCGATTGGCCGCGCAGGGCGGTGCGGCCCTGTTCATCGATTATGGCCACGATCACCCCCGCACCGGCTCCTCGCTCCAGGCCGTGCGGGAGCATCGCAAGGTCGATGTGTTCGCCGCGCCGGGCGAGGCAGATCTCACGGCACATGTCGACTTTTCGGCGCTGGCGCTGATCGCGCAGTCGAAGGGCGTTCGCTGGCAGGGAACGGTCGAGCAGGGACGCTGGCTACGCGCGCTTGGCATAGAGGCCCGCGCCGACGCGCTGGCGGCATTTTCGCCTGCCCACGCCGATGCCATCCACGTCGCGCGCGAGCGCTTGACCGGCGAGGGTCAGATGGGCGTCCTGTTCAAGGTAATGGGGTTGAGTGCCGGCAACTGGCCCGCCGGAGCAGGATTCGGGCCTGCAGCCTGAACTCTGCGCGTTGCCGGAAAGACATCCGGCCCGCACCGAAAGTCCGTGAAATACCTTTCCCGACGGGGTGGAATCCCACACCAAAATGCCTGTTGGCAAAGCCGTTGCTTTGCGTCTATCAGGCGCGCCAAGTGGGGGCCGGGGCCGCGTATGGCGCGTGCCCGGTTCCCTTGCGGCTTCGGCACCCATGTGGAGACCGCCACATGGATTTTCCAGAGCCGCAGCAAAGGGGCAAGTTGGACCGCGTGCGATCCGCGTGCGCGGCGGCAGCAGGCAGGGAATTTCAATGGCTGATGAGGCGAGCATCGACACTTCGGGCGTGACCGGAGAGGGCGTGCGCCGGCGCGATTTCATCAATATCGCGGCGGTGAGTTTTGCGGGTGTGGGCGGTGCTGCCGTTCTTCTCCCGCTGGTAAGTCAGATGGCGCCTTCGGCGGACGTTCTGGCGCAAAGCTCCACAGAGATCGACATTTCGGCGATCCAGCCGGGGCAGGCGATCAAGGCGGTGTTCCGCAAGCAGCCGGTTTTCATCCGCAACCTGACGCCGGAAGAAATCGCAGCGGCCGAAAAGGTCGACACTTCCTCGCTGCGCGACCCGCAGACGCTGGAAGAGCGCACGAAGGAAGGCAAGACCAACTGGCTTATCACCATGGGCGTCTGCACCCACCTCGGCTGCGTGCCGCTGGGCGCTGGCGAAGGTGAAGTGAAGGGCGAGTTCGGCGGCTATTTCTGCCCGTGCCACGGTTCGTCGTATGACACCGCCGCACGCATCCGCAAGGGCCCCGCACCGAAGAACCTCGAGGTGCCCGAATATGCATTCACTTCCGACACTGTCGTGAAGATCGGCTGAGGACAGGCAACATGAGCTTTCCCTGGGCAAACGAATACAAGCCGGCCAATGGCCTGACGCAGTGGCTTGACGAAAAGCTGCCGCTGCCCCGCTTCGTCTACAACGCAGTCGGCGCCGGATACCCGGTTCCGCGCAACCTGAACTACATGTGGAACTTCGGCGTTCTCGCCGGCTTCTGCCTCGTTCTTCAGATCGTAACCGGCGTCATCCTCGCGATGCACTACGCCGCCAACGCTGGCGTGGCCTTCGACAGCGTCGAGCACATCATGCGCGACGTGAACTGGGGCTGGATGCTGCGCTATGCGCACGCAAACGGCGCATCGGCGTTCTTCGTCGTCGTCTATCTCCATATCTTCCGCGGCTTCTTCTACTCCTCGTACAAGGCCCCGCGCGAGATGATCTGGCTGCTGGGCGTGGTCATCTTCCTGCTGATGATGGCAACGGCGTTCATGGGCTACGTGCTGCCCTGGGGCCAGATGTCGTTCTGGGGTGCCAAGGTCATCACCGGCCTGTTCGGCGCGATCCCGGTCGTCGGCGAACCGCTGCAGGTGTGGCTGCTCGGCGGCTATGCGCCCGACAACGCTGCGCTTAACCGCTTCTTCAGCTTGCACTTCCTGCTGCCCTTCGTGATCGCGGGTGTCATCATCCTGCACATCTGGGCGCTGCACATCCCCGGCTCGTCGAACCCGACCGGCGTTGAAGTGAAGCAGGAATCGGACACCGTTCCCTTCCACCCGTACTACACGGCGAAGGATGGCTTCGGCCTCGGCATCTTCCTGCTGATCTACTGCGCGGTGCTGTTCTTTGCGCCGAACATGCTCGGTCACCCGGACAACTACATCCCGGCGAACCCGCTTTCGACGCCTGCACACATCGTTCCGGAATGGTACTTCTGGCCATTCTACGCGATCCTGCGCGCCTTCACCTCGGACTTCTTCTTCATCCCGGCCAAGCTGATGGGCGTCCTTGCGATGTTCTCGGCGATCCTGGTGTGGTTCTTCCTGCCCTGGCTGGATACCTCGCCGGTGCGTTCGGGCCACTACCGTCCGCTGTTCCGCAAGTTCTTCTGGCTGCTGCTGATCGACGTTGCCGTGCTCGGCTACTGCGGTGGCGCTCCGGCTGCGGAACCCTTCGTGATGATCTCGCAGATCGCCTCGATGTACTACTTCCTGCACTTCCTCGTCATTCTCCCGATCGTCTCTTCGATCGAGAAGCCGGAACCGCTTCCGTTCTCGATCACCGAAGCGGTGCTCGGCAAGGATGAGAGCGCCGTGCTCAACGCCAACCCCGCTGCCGCGTGACAGCCACGAAGCGTTAGAGAAAGAGAACCCTATGGTCCGTCTTTTTGGCCCCCTCGTTGGCCTCTTCTTCGCGGTCGCGCTGCTTTGGTCGTTCGGCAACGGCGCCTACACCGCGATCACGGAACCCGCTGCTCCCACCGCAGAGCACGAGTTCCACCTCCACCCCAAGGAAGTGCACTTCGCTTCCGATGGCGCGTTCGGCAAGTTCGACAAGGCCCAGCTGCAGCGCGGCTTCCAGGTCTACAAGGAAGTCTGCTCGACCTGCCACTCGATGAAGCACGTCGCATTCCGTGACCTCGCTGCCCTCGGCTACTCGGAAGCCGAAGTGAAGGCGATCGCCAAGGAATGGGGCGCAAAGCAGCCGACCTTCGATCCGAAGACCGGCGAGCGCGCAGAGCGTGACAACATCCCGTCGGACTACTTCCCGACCGTGTACTATGCAGGCCAAGGCGTTCCGCCGGATCTCTCGCTGATCACCAAGGCCCGTCACGACGGTGGCGCCTATGTTCACTCGCTGCTGACCGGCTATCAGGAACAGCCCGCCGAGCTTCTCAAGAAGTTCCCGGACGCCAAGACCCCGGACGGCCTCTACTACAACCCGTACTTCGCGAACCTCAACCTCGCGATGCCCGCTCCGCTGACGGGTGAGGGTCAGGTGACCTATTCGGACGGCACCAAGGCTACGGTTGACCAGATGGCGACCGACGTCTCGGCGTTCCTGATCTGGACCGCAGAACCCAAGCTGGACAAGCGCAAGCAGACCGGTTGGGCAGTGCTCGGCTTCCTGCTGGTCGCCACGGTCCTTGCCTACCTCGCCAAGAAGAACGTCTGGGCTGACAAGAAGGGCGAATAAGTCCTTCCCGGCCAGACCGGCGAAACGAACAAAGGCCACCGGAAACGGTGGCCTTTTTCGTATCCGGCGATAGCATTGCCCAGGCAATGACACCCGATGATCTCAAAGCCCTCGTGCGGACCGTGCCGGACTTCCCTGCCCCCGGCATCCTGTTCCGCGATATCACAACGCTGATCTCGCACGGTGCCGGCTTCTCAGCCTGCATCGCTCATCTCGCAGACATGGCACGCGCCGCCGGTGCCCAGGCCATCGCCGGGATGGAAGCGCGCGGCTTCATCTTCGGCGCCGCCGTTGCTGCCCACATGGGGTTGGGCTTCGTGCCCGTGCGAAAGCCGGGCAAGCTACCGGTGAAGACCATCGGCATCGACTATGCGCTCGAATACGGGCGCGACCGACTGGAGATCGATCCTACCGCCATCGCCCAAGGCCAGCGCGTCGTCATCATCGACGACCTCATCGCCACCGGCGGCACCGCCCTCGCCGCGGCTGAACTTCTGCGCATGGCTGGCGCCAGCGTCACCCACGCCCTCTTCGTGATCGACCTACCCGACCTCCACGGTGCCGCCCGCCTGCGCGACGCCGGGCTGACGGTAGAAGCTCTGATGGATTTCCCGGGGCACTGAAGAACCGTGTTCAATCTCGAAGAACTGAGCCTGACAGGCGCAGTCAGACTTCCGCAACTGGCTTCGCCGCTGCTATCAGCGGCAGAAGCAGTTGTCCGCGATCTCCCGGCCGAGCGCGCCGGACTGCGACTTAACGGACAACCCGGCCTGCGACCGCTGCTTGACCGAGCGAACGCGATCGGACGAGCGGCATGCCGCGCGCTCGGTCCGGATGCCCAACCTGTGCGGGCGCTGTTCTTCGACAAGAGCGAACGGAACAATTGGGCCTTGGGCTGGCATCAAGACCGAACCATTTGCGTGGAGGAGAGAATTGAAACCCCTGGCTTCGGTCCTTGGACCAACAAACAGGGAATGCTCCACGTCGCCCCGCCTGAAAGCATATTGCAGGGCATGGTTACGCTGCGCATTCATCTGGATGCCGTGCCAGGAACAAACGCGCCATTGCTCGTGGCGTCCGGTTCACACCGCCTTGGTCGAATCCCCGAACCGCAAGTGCCTGCCATCGTCAAGCAGAGCAAAATCTTGACATGCCTGGCTGAGAGGGGAGACGTCTGGCTCTACTCCACGCTTGTTCTTCACGCTTCGGACGCTGCCAGCCAACCAACGCGCCGCCGGGTGCTTCAGGTCGATTACGCGGCCTTGGCGTTGCCCAACGGACTTGAGTGGGCCGGAGTCTGAGACTCCGGCGACCACCTCACGCCGCTCACTCCACCAGCATCAGTGCATCGAGCGCTACCACGCCTTCGCCCTTGGGGTGCAGGATCACCGGATTGAGATCGATCTCGCGGATCGAGGGTTCGGCGCGCAGCACCTGGCCCACCTTGACGATCAGCGCGGCCAAGGCTGGGACGTCGAGTTCGGGTGAGCCGCGGTAGCCGCTGAGCAGCGCCGCGCTCTTGAGCTTCATAAGCTCGGCCTCGACCGCTGCCTGCGTCAGATCGGCGGTCAACAGGCGAACGTCCTGCAGGATTTCCGCGGTCACGCCGCCAAAGCCCGCCAGCACGACCGGCCCCCATTCGGGATCGTTCTTCGCGCCGACGATCATTTCCATGCCGCGCTTGCCCATCGCTTCGATCAGCACGCCGTCCAGGCGGATCGACGCGGAATAGGCGGCGACATTGGCGTGGATGCGGTCCCATGCCTCGCGTACGGCCTGGCCGTCGGCAAGGTTCAGGATCACGCCACCGGCATCGCTCTTGTGCCCGAGCGCCGCGGCTTGTGCCTTCATCGCCACCGGAAAGCCGACCGCATCGGCGGCCGCGACTGCGGCTTCGGCGCTGTCGGCAAAGCCACCCTTGGGGAAGCTCACGCCGAGCGGCCCGAGCAGTTCCTTCGACTTGTATTCCGGGATCACGCCGTGAACGTCGGAAAGGCCGGGCAGTGGCGTTGGGGCAAGATCGTTGGCGGAAAGGTATTGGGCCGACCAGTGCGTCAGCCGCGCTACGGCGCGCAGGGCGCGTTCGGTTGTCGGAAACCACGGAATGCCAGCCGCCCGCAGCGCGGCGATGCGCTCGGCCGGAACGTCAGCCCCTTCGTCCAGCCCGGCGAAGATGACCGGCTTGGTCAGCGTCTTGCCTTCCACGGCGGCAAGGATCGGCGGGAACTTGATCTTGCAGGTGACCGGTTCGGCCTGGATGATCCCGGCGAAGACCGTGCCGACGCGCTCGTCTTCCAGCAGCGCCTCGACGCAGCGGGTATAGATCGCCGGCTCCGAAAGCCCCTGCGCAGTGATGTCGAGCGGATTCGATACCGGCACGAACGGCGGCAGCGCCTCGCGCAGAAGCGGTGAATCCTCATCGTGCAGATCGGCCAGCGGCAGGTCGAGCTCTTCCGCGAGATCGAGCGTCAGCGCCTTGAACGCGCCGGATTCACCCAGCACCGCCGTCTTGCCCGAAGGCAGCGCCGCACAGCGAACTGCGATCTCGGCAATGTCGCCCAGTTCTTCCAGCGTCTCGGCAAAGATCACCCCGGCGCGGGCCACCATCGCGCGCATCAGCTTGTAGTCGCCTGCCATGGCGCCGGTATGGGTTGCGGCCGATTCACGCGCCGCGCTCGATTTGCCGGGGTGCAGCAGGACCACGGGCTTGCCGGCAGCCTTCGCGCGCCGCGCGGCCGCGAGAAACGCCTGCGGCTTGCGGAACTGCTCGACGATCATGGCGATCACGTGCGTGTCGTCCTGATCGACCAGCCAGTCGACATAGTCCTCGACCCCGCTGGCTGCCTCGTTCCCGGTCGAGACCGAGTAGGACACACCTGCATCACGTGCGAGCAACATCGTGCCCAGCACGGCCGCCATCGCACCCGATTGCGAAACGATGCCAATGGCGCGCTTGCCCGCCGGGGGCACGGCGTTGGTCTCGACAAAGGTCAGCGGAATGCGATCGACGTAGTTGACGAGGCCGAGGCAGTTCGGCCCTTCGACCACCATGCCTGCCTCGTGCGCGATCCGGGCAATCTCGCGCTGTTCGGCAAGGCCCTCTTCGCCGCCTTCGGCAAAGCCTGCCGAGAAGATGACCACGCCGCCGCACTGGCGCGCCGCCAGCCCCTTGACCGCATCAAGCACGCCTGCGCGCGGAATCGCCAGCACGGCCACGTCCACGCCTTCGGGCAGTGCGTCGACGGACGGGTAGCAGCGCTTGCCCATGATCTCGTCGCGCTTGGGGTTCACCGGATAGACCGCACCCAGATATCCGTTGCGATCGAGATTGGTCAGCAGCGTGGCACCAAGTGCGCCCGGCTTGTCAGATGCGCCAACCACGGCGACGGACTTCGGGCGCAGGAAACGGTCAAGCGCAGCGTGAGACAGACTCGATTCAACGGCCATGGCATC
Source organism: Novosphingobium sp. B1 (assembly GCF_900176395.1). Classification (GTDB taxonomy): domain Bacteria; phylum Pseudomonadota; class Alphaproteobacteria; order Sphingomonadales; family Sphingomonadaceae; genus Novosphingobium. The sequence goes on from NZ_FWXL01000004.1 coordinate 66,489, forward strand.
CTCCGATTTCGCTATGCGCTATAACAATTATCGGAAGAACGGCAAGTGGGCGTGAAGAGATCAGGCCTGCACGACCCTTTGGTGCAGGGCCCCGAACGGCGCGCGCCCCTCGGCGTCGACCGCTTCCATCCTCACGGTGTCCCCGAAGGCCATGAATGCGGTCTTGGGTTCGCCCTCGTCCAGCACTTCGATCCCGCGCCGCTCGGCGATGCACGACGAGCCGATCTCGCGGAAGTTTTCGTTGGAGACCGTGCCCGATCCGATCACCGTGCCTGCGACAAGATCGCGCGTGCGCGCGGCGTGGGCGACGAGTTCGTGAAAGCCGAAGCCCATCGCGTGCCCATTGGCTGCGCCAAAGCGCTTGCCATTCCAGTCGACCAGCAGATCGAGGCAGACGCGACCATTCTTCCAGGCATCACCCAGTTCGTCGGGCGTCACCGCGAACGGAGCCATCGCACAGGCGGGCTTTGCCCCGACCCACCCGAACCCGGTCTTCATTTCGGGGCCAGCCAGCGTGCGCAGCGACCAGTCGTTGATCTGCACGACCAGGCGGATATGTTTCATCGCTTCTGCCGCAGACGTGCCCATCGGCACGGCATCGACGATCACGCCGAACTCGCCCTCGAAATCGATGCCGAGATCGGTCGACGGAAAGCGCGCTTCGGTCCCAGTGGCCATGAAGGTGTCCGACATGCCCTGGTACATCAGCGGCACGTTGGTCTTGGGCTTGGTGATGCCAAGCACTGCGTCCATCAGGTCGCCATGGCTCTGGAAGGCCGAGCCATCGAGCCACTGCCACGCGCGCGGCAGCGGCGCGAGCAGCGTTGCATCAGCAAGCGTTTCGGGAAACGCGGTGATGGCCTGCAAAGCCGGAGCAAGTGCACCCCACCCCTCGAGCAATTCCTGCAACGTCGCCACAGGCGCATAGCCGAAGGCATCGCCCTGCGGCGAGACGACGATCAGCCGCCCGTCACGAGTGCCATTGTCGATGGTGGCAAGGCGCATGTCATTCTCCCGGTGCTGTCCTGGGCAAACGCCTAGTCGGCCCAAGGCAGCACCGCAAAGGAATGCTATTTATTGCAACCTATTCACAAGATTGATGATGTGGGCGTCAAGCCAGTGGTTGCCAGTCGAAGGCGAGTTCGCCTTCCTTGTGGGCGAAGCGGTTGAGATGATCTGCAACGACCTGTTGCATGCGCGAAAGGTCACCGTCCCCCGTGATCGTGCAGGTCACTTCCAGCGCGGCATCGCTGGCCTTGAGATCAACCGGCCCGAACGGCAGCGCCACACGCCCCGCCTGCGGATCGAACGAAACCTCGAACTTATGGCCCCAGTGCTTGCAGAGCTGCTGCAGGTAACGGCTGGCATTTGCTGTCGGGACGATGGCGCGGCTGGAGGGCATTATGGACTCGCTTTCAAGACTTACTTTGATACCTCTAAGATATATCTTGAAAACACTTCGTCAAGCCCTTTGTCGATTCACGTCGCATCCAAGGTTGACGGGATCGCCAAGTCCGTGGCAAGCGCCGGTCGACCACGAGGCCGGATCCGGCCTGCTGGCCCGGGCGGGTATAGCTTAGTGGTAAAGCTCCAGCCTTCCAAGCTGGCTATGCGGGTTCGATTCCCGCTACCCGCTCCACCTTCTACCAGGACTGCTCGACTTCAGGCTCACGGTGTCGGCCTTGCGAAAATGGCCGTGCCGTTGACGGTGAAAAAGCTGTTCGAGGACAGATCGCTGATCTGATAGCCAAGCCCGACGTGGCTAGCACCTTCTCCATAGAGGCCGCCAACCACGCTCGCGGTGCAGGACGACAGGCAACTGCTTTTATTGAGCGGCGTGAGGCCGACCGAGGCCGAAGCAAAGCGCATGTTCGTGCCGACCTGCAGCCCGCCGTTCGATGGGTCTGCCGAACCTCCGGCCGTGGCGACGGTCCAGCCGCGCGCGCCAGCGTTCACGGCCAGGCTGAAGCCCACCTTGGCCTGCGTACCGAACTGGACCGCGAGCGTCCCGGACACCGTGCCGGAATTGCCATCGGCACCGTTGTAATTCGTCGGCGCGGTCGATCCCGCCAGGGCATAATCTATCTTGCCCGTGGCCGGCAGGTTCACCGCAGGCGTTCCGGTCACGATGTGGGTATTGGGGTTGAGGTTGGCATTGGTGCTGACGTTGTCCCAACGGCTCCACGCGATCGCATCGCCTGCCCGGCCATGCTCCTTGAGCACCGAGGGGCTTGCGTAGCTCGTTGTCGAATTGGCATTGAGCTTGACGCGGGTGATGGCACCGTCGCCGGCGATATCGACTTCCTGCGCGGAAAAGGCGCTTGTGCCGCCATCGGCCAATGACAGGGTGGTCGCGTTGGCAAGCGTCGTGACTGAAGGAGCGCTGGACAGCGTGCCCTGCTTGCCGAACAGCGCCGCTCCGACGATCGCATTCCCGCCAATGGTGGTGTAGCCGAAGCCGATCCGGTTTTCAGGCGTCGCTCCGCCAAAGCCGCCATAGAAATTGACCAGGCAGCCGGAAGTGACGCAGGCGGGTCCCGTCTGCGACAGCGTGGGCCGGATCACCACGAACACGGGATCGTTGCCGGCCTGTGCTGCCTGCAACGTGCCGTTGACGCCGCCTGGCGTTCCAAAGGTGTAGGTCGCGTCCGGCATGGTGATCGTGCCGCTCATGGCGTAAGTCAGCGCAGTGCCGAAACCGATCCGCAGGCTTGCCTCGAACGTCCCGGCCGCCGTGTGGGCATCGTTGTAGACCGGCTTCGTCGCCGCGATCAGATCGTAGGTGATCGATCCCGACAGCGGCAAGGCGCCGGTGATCGGAGCCATCAACACATAGGCGAGGCCTCCGTTGGCACCGTAGGTGGACTTCAGTCCGCCCAGCGTAAGGTCACCATCGAACAGGCGCCCGATCACCCCGGAGGTGTCACCGGCAAGATCGGTGAAACGGGCTGTACCCGGCGTGATAAGCGAGTTGCTGCTGAAGCGCCCATCGCTTTCGACCGAACTGCTCACGTTGTTGAAATAGCCGGATGCGCCTTGCGACGATACGTACATCGTATTGGCAGAGCCGCTGACAAATCCACCGGCATAGTTGCCCGAACCGATGCTTGCGCTGCCGGTGCCCGAAGTAGCACCAAGATAGGGCAGCGCCGTTCCGCCCTGGCCGAAGATGGCCACGCCATTGACCTGGCTGGCCTGCACCGTCCGGTCGGTCAGGCTGTAGGCAAACCCGGCATAGGCGGCGTTCTGGCCAAACAGATTGCCGTTGAGCGTGGTCGTGCAGGTCGAGACGCAGCCTCCGCCCGAGATCGCGCTTGTGGCAAGGTTCGTGGCGTTGCCGACAAAGCTGCGGTCTGCGGCGACGACAAGGCCGCCGTTCGTCGGATCGAGCGCGCCGCCTGCGGTTTGCACGTGCCAGGCGCGGTTGGCCGTGGCGACGTCCATCGCAAGGCCGACCCTGGGTGTCGTGCCGAAGCTGACGGCAAGGCTGCCGGTGAACGTCCCGGTCTGCCCTTCCGGTGCATTGTAGTCGGTCGGTGCGGTTCCCCCCACCAGCCGATAGTCGACCTTGCCGCTCGCCGGAATGGTGGTCGCAGGAGTGCCGACCAACAGGTGATTGTTGAAGTTCACCGCATTGTTTGCCGTGTCCGAGAGATAGCGTGTCCACGCCGCGTCATCGCCGAAACTGCCGTACTCCTTCACCACGTTCGCCGGATTGGCGGCATAGTTGAAGTCCAGCGCGCTGCCGTCCCGGGTAAAGCGCAAGCGGCTTATCTTCCCGTCGCTGGTGACGTCAGCCTCCACCGGCGAGGCGACCAGCGTTCCCTCGGCGCTGGTATTGTAGCCAACCCGCGTCGGTGCGGCAGTCGGCAGTCCGGAAAACTGATCCGGATTGCCGCCGCCTGCAAGGTAGACATAGAAGTTCTGGATGAAGGCCAGCGTCGTCCCGTCGAACAGCGCCGCCAGCACGCCGGCATCGGTCAGCGCCTTGAGGTAGGCGACGATCTGCTCCTGCGTCAGCAGCGTGTAGGCCGAAGGCTTTCCTCCTGCCGCGATGAAGGCATAGTAGGCTTCGAGCGCAGCCACGTAATCTGCATAGACCGGAAGTGCAGCGTAGCTGTCAGGCGTGCCGCCGCCGGCCAGGAACGCGTAGTAGGCCGTCACGAACTCGGCCTGCGCCCCCAGCAAGGTCACCAGCTTGCCACTGTCGATCAGCGCCTTGATGTACTGCTGCAGCAGGGCAAGATCAGCCCCGGTATAGGCGCTCGGCAAGCCGCCGGCCTGCAGGTAGGCGACATAGGCCGACAGCGCTTCGGCAAAGGCCTGATAGTTTGGCGGCGTCGGCAGGCCGGTGTACAGATCCGGGTTACCGCCGTTCGCCAGATAGGTGAAGAACGCCGAGTAGAAGCTGGCAAGCTGGCCGAGAAACGTCTCGTTCGCGCCGGCCGCCGAAAGCGCCGCCAGGTATTGCCGGATCTCGTCCTGCGTCAGCGCGGTATAGGCAGAAGGCAGGCCCCCATCCTGCAGGAACGCGTAATAGGCCTGCAGCGCCGTGGCATATCCGGCAAATACATTGACGGGCAGGCCTTGCCAGCCATCGATCGTCCCGCCCTGTTCGAGGTAGGCGAGATACTGGGCGTAGAACGTTGCCTGAGCGCCCAGCACCTGCTCGAACAGGCCGGTCGCCTGCAGGGTTTCGAGATATTGCCGCAGGGTCGCCGCATCGACAGCCGGGTAGGCGCTCGGCAATTGCCCGCTCTGGAGATAGGCGAAATAGGCGCTCAGCGCGACGCGGTACTGCTGGATGAAGGCCGTGCCGCCATTGGCAAGATAGGCTTGCAGCAGTGCACGGTCGCTCTCGGCCAGTCGTACCAGCAGCCCGGACTGGTTGAGGAAAATGATGTACGCGCTCAACGTGGCCTGGGTGGCGCCCTGAAACGCCAGCGGATCGCCGCCGCTGCGCAGATAGGCGAAGTAGGCGCTGGTCAGCGAGGTGTAGCGCGTCACGAACTGGTCGGCATTTCCGCCGCCAAGCACGAAGGCGAGATAGGCATCGACCAGCACGCGGTTCTGGCTCGATAGCGCAGCAAAGCCATCGGTGCGCGAGCGGTAGGAGATGAAGGCGTTGATATCTGCCAGCGAGGTCCCGCTGAACGAGGACGGCGCCGCGCCCGACCGGACGAGGTCAAGAAACTGCACCATCAGCCCGGCATAGACGGTGAGGAACTGGGCCTGCGACTGCCCGCTGGCGAGGAAGTTCAGATAGGCGCGGATCACGTCGGCCTGCGCCTGGCTGAACGGTTGGCCGCCATAGAGGCTTTCGAGCCGCGCAGCATAGGCGACGAGCGCTGCCAGATCGTTTGACGGAAACGTCTCGATGCTGGGGTTGGCAACTGCAGCCTCGATGCGCTGTCCGGACGAGACGATGTCGCCCGATGCTCCGGCGGCGGCGAGCGCTTCGCCAAGGACCACCGGCACGCCATTCTCGGCAGCGGCGACGGGGCCGCCCTCGCTGATGGCGGCAACTTGCGGTTCGGTGGCGGACGCCGGCGCCGGGATGGAAGCAGGCTTCTGCTCGGCCAGCTGCGCCTGGCGCTGCGGCGTCATCTGCGGCACCGTTGCGGGCGGTGCCGATGTGGCGAGGCGCGGATGGCCATTGGCGACTTCCCACGCCTGGCCCGCATTGAAGCGCTTGGTCTCGCGCCCGTTGGCGATGGTGGCAAGGCCGGTCAGCACACGCCCGGTCGCCCTGGTCCTGCCATTGGCATCGGTGCCGACCGAGAAGCTGCCCGAGGATCCCGCGCCGCTGATCTTGCCGCTGCCTTCGCCGCCAAGCCGGACCACCGTATCGCTCGTGCCCGCACCGGTGACGGTGACATTGCCCTTGAACAGATCGACCGTGCCATCAGGCCGAAGCTGGAACTCCGCACCTTCGACGAACGACAGCATCGCGCCGCTCGACAGGCGGATTTGCGTCACCCCCGAACCCTGGGTCACGCGCTCGCCACGCAGCGCCGAGGCGGCAAGATCGGCGTTGTCGGCAAAGACCACCTCCTGCGCCTGTGCGCGGGTGGCGAGCGCCAGCGAAGAAGCTCCGATCAGGAGGGCGGTGAGAGCGGAAGTCTTCATCTGTCTGTCTCCCGGATCAGAATTCGAAGCGTGCGCCGGCCTGCACGGTCCAGCGTTCGTGATCGTAAAGGGCAATGTTCGACCAGTTGCGCGACCACGTCGCCTTGGGCTGGAGGAACAGGCGCGGCAGGACGGCAATCTTCACCGCAGCGGTCAGGTCGATGCGTTCGTCGTGGCGCTTGCGCATGAACAGCAGGTCGGCGCGGTCATATCGGCGCAAGTCGAAAGCCACGCCGCCCACCACCGCAACTTTCGGCGCGATCTGCACTTCGGCCCCTGCACTCGCCCCGGCAAAGGTGTTGGATTCCGCGTCGCCTGCCTGGGCGCGCGTTTCCTCGTGCCCGCCGATCAGGTTGATCGAGAATTGCCGCGCAGCAAGGCCAAGGCCCACGGCGAAACGGTCTGCGTCGCGCAAGGGATCGCGATCATAGTCGAAGCGGGTGTACTGGACGGAGGCCGAGAGGGCTTTGCCCCCGTCCAGCATGTGCGTGTACTGGCCGATCGCACCAAAGGCTGTGCGGAAGCCGGCGTGGCCCAGCCAGTACTTCTGCACCTGCGCCGAAAGCGAGGCGACGTCGCGGTTGGCGAAAGTGTGGGCAAAGCCGGCCGTGCCGGTAAGGCTCGCCTGATCGAAAGCGGCGCTGTCGAGGTTGTCGCGGACGTTGCCCAGCAGCGAGCCGAACACCCGGTCCTGCCGCCCCACCGCGCTGACCGCGCTCACGCCGCCCGAGAGGTCGTAGTATTCGTCCTTCTGCGCCCGCGCATTGTTGCCCAGCGTGCCCGGCCCCAGCGCCGCAAAAAGCGGTATGGTGATCGAGGTCAGCTGCGTGGCCGAATTGATGTTGCTGTCATGCCCGAACGAGGCTTCGGCAAAGCCCGAGACGTCCGACCCGCCCCCCTTGATCTGCCTGTCGAACTGGCGGACGAAGCCGGTGAAGCGCTGCCGAACCGGATCCGGGATGGTCGGATCGTCCACCACCGTGGCGAACTGCGCGCGGGCCGTGTCGATGTCACCGGCCAAGGCATAGGCACGGGCAAGCTCGGCGCGGGCCGGGGCATTGTCGGGCTGGCGCGCCAGCACGCGCTGCAACGCCACGATAGCCTCGCCATAGTGTCCCGCATCGGATGCCGCCAAGCCCAGCGCATAGTCGAAGGCGGGATCGCCCGCCTTTTGCCGCTCCTGCGCAGCAAGCGCGGCATAGCGCCCCTCGGCCTCGGCGTTCTGACCGAAAGCCGGCGCGGGCAATGCGGCGGCCACGGAAACGGCGCAGGCCGCCGCTTGCAGAAAATGATGCTTGGTCGCCATCGTACCCCTCGCGACTGGATGATGGCATTCCAGCTATCGCGCGTGAGGTGTGATGTCCGATGACAATGCCTGTTACCGGCATGACGTTACCTGTTCCCAGGGCGCGCTGCGCCTATTTCTGGCACTTCGGGCAGAAGAAGCTTGACCGCCCGCCCTGCACGATACGCGCGACCGTACCCCCGCAGGCGCAAGGCTCGCCTTCACGCCCGTAGACCGCAAAATCCTTCGCGAAATAGCCGAGTTCGCCGTCGGGCCGGGCATAGTCGCGCAAGGTCGATCCGCCGGCCATGATCGATTCCTCCAGCACCGCCTTGATCGCCGGAACAAGCAGCTTGATCTCCGAGGGCTTGACCTTTCCGCCCTCGCGCGCCGGATGCACCCGCGCGCGGTAAAGCGCCTCGCACACGTAGATATTGCCAAGGCCGGCCACGATGCGCTGATCGAGCAGCAGGAGCTTGACCGCCGCGATCCGGTCCTTGAACGCCTTGGCCAGCAGCCCGGGCGTCAGGTCCGGTCCCAGCGGCTCCGGCCCGAGCGCGGCGAACGGCGGCCAGCTCTCCAGCTTGTCGCTATCGACAAGATCGACGGAACCGAACCGCCGCGCATCGTTTAGCGAAAGGACCCGACCTTCCCCGGTCTCCAGGACAAGGTGATCGTGCTTGCCGATGTCATCCGGATCGATTCGCCAGCGCCCCGACATGCCAAGGTGGAACACCATGGTCCGCTCGCGGTCGGTGTGGATCAGGCCGTACTTTGCCCGCCGCGAAAGCCCCGTTACGCGCGCGCCCGTCAGCGCCTGCGAGAGATCGACCGGAAACGGCCGCCGCAGATCGGCCCGGTTCACCCGAACGCTGCGGATGACCTGCCCCTCCAGCACGGTTGCAAGGCCGCGAACGGTCGTCTCTACTTCGGGTAGTTCTGGCATATCCTCTCCACCCCTAACAGTCTTTGCCGTCCGGGCAATTCCCCACTAAAGGGCCAAGGCATGACCGCATCTGAAACAGCCCAAGAGACAGCTTCGTTCGGCTACGAAGACATCCCGGCAGAAGAGAAGGAAGGCCGCGTCGGCGCGATCTTCTCCAACGTCGCGCGCAAGTACGACGTGATGAACGACGCCATGTCGGTCGGCATGCACCGGTTGTGGAAGGACAAGTTCGTCAAGCGGGTGCGCCCCCAGCCGGGCGAGGCGATTCTCGACATGGCCGGCGGCACCGGCGACATCGCCTTCCGCATGGCCAAGCATGGCGCGCAGATCACCGTGTCCGACATCAATCAGGACATGCTCGACGTCGGCGTCGAACGCGCCGCCAAGCGCGGCATCGAGGGCCTCGAATGGTCACGCCAGAACGCCGAGGAACTGACCTTCCCCGATCGCGTGTTCGACGCCTACACCATCGCTTTCGGCATCCGCAACGTGACGCACATCGACCGTGCCCTTGCCGAAGCCCACCGCGTGCTGAAGTTCGGCGGCCGGTTCTTCTGCCTCGAATTCTCGACCACCGAATGGCCGGGTTTCTCCGAGATCTACGACGCCTATTCACACAGGCTGGTGCCAAAGCTTGGCCAGATGATCGCGGGCGACGAGGAATCCTATCGCTATCTGATCGAATCGATCCGCCGCTTTCCGCCCATGCCCGAATTCGAGAAGATGATTCAGGCTGCCGGCTTCAAGCGCACCCGGGTCGAACCGATCCTTGGCGGCCTCGTCGCGATCCATTCGGGGTGGAAGGTCTGATCCTTTGACCCTTCCTGCCACGCATATCCGCCGTCTGCTCGGCTGGGGCCGCACGCTTGCCCGGCACGGTGCATTGCGCGGGATCGAAGCCGATCCCAACACGCCCTCTCCGGTCCGCACCCTGTGCAAGGTGGCGCGCTTTGGCACCGTCCAGCCGAAAACGCCGGATTATGCCGGCGCCTTCCGCGCGATCGGTCCGGCTGCGATCAAGCTCGGGCAGACGCTCGCCACCCGCCCCGATCTCGTGGGCGAGGAAGCCGCACACAACCTGCTCGCGCTGCAGGACCAGCTGCCTCCGGTCGACTTCGCGTTGATCCGCGCCGAGATAGAGCGCTCGTTCGAACGTCCGCTCGAGAGCCTGTTTGCCTCGTTCGATCCGGTGCCGGTGGGTGCGGCTTCCGTTGCCCAGGTTCACACCGCTGTGACCACCGAGGGCCGCAAGGTCGCGGTCAAGATCCTGCGCCCCGGCGTGCGTGAAAAGTTCGCGCGCGACATCGACACCTATGAATGGGCCGCCGCCCACCTCGAAGGCCTTGGCGCCGAGGCTTCGCGCCTGCGCCCGCGCATGGTCATCGCCAACTTCAAGCGCTGGACCGTGCGCGAACTCGATCTGCGCCGCGAAGCCGCCTCGGCTTCGGAACTGGCCGAAACGATGCGCGCCCACGCCGGCTACCGCGTACCGGCGATCGACTGGGACCGCACCAACGGCCGCGTGATGACGCTCGACTGGATCGACGGCGTCAAGATCAGCGACACCGCCGGGCTGGACGCAGCCGGCCACGATCGCAAGGACCTTGCCCAGCGCCTGGTTCTCGCCTTCCTCACCCAGGCGATCAACGGCGGATACTTCCACGCCGACATGCACCAGGGCAACCTGTTCGTCGAACCTGATGGCACCATCGTCGCCATCGATTTCGGCATCATGGGCCGGATCGATCGCCGCGCCCGCCAGTGGCTCGCCGAAATCCTCTATGGCCTCACCACAGGCAACTACCGCCGCGTCGCCGAGATCCACTTCGAGGCGCAATACGTGCCGAGCTATCACTCGGTCGACGAGTTCGCCACGGCCCTGCGCGCGGTGGGCGAGCCGATGCGCGGCAAGCCGGTTTCCGAACTCTCCGTCGGCCAGATGCTCGATGGCCTCTTCGCCATCACCCGCGATTTCGACATGCAGACCCAGCCGCACCTGCTGCTGCTGCAGAAGACCATGGTCATGGTCGAGGGCATCGCCACCCAGCTCGACCCCGAGATCAACATGTGGGAGACCTCGGCGCCGTTCGTCCGCGCCTGGGTGCGCGACGAGCTTGGCCCCGAAGCCGCGATTGCCGACCGCGTGCGCGAGGATACGCAGACTCTGCTGCGCATTCCCGACCTCATCCGCCGCATCGAGGACCGCTTCCCGCCCAAGGGCGGCGCGCCTGAAGCCCCGCCGCTGCCCAGGGTCGAACTGATGTGGCAGCGCAAGCGCCGCAGGCGCGGGCCGGGTCTTGCCGGGCAGATCCTCACTTTCCTCGCCGGCGGCGCCCTCGTCATCGGCACCCACGCCCTTGGCTGGTGGGGCTGAAAAGACCGCTCCCTTGCGCCACGACCTTTCGCAGCTGCGCTTGCCCAAGCGCCACTTCCACGCGCTTGACCTGTCGCGCCTGCTCGCGGCGATCATGGTGCTGTTCTGGCATTACCAGCACTTCTTCGTGCCGCCGGTGGAACGCCATTTCAACGTCAACCGCGCCATCCAGCCATGGTACGAAACGCTGGGCTGGCTCTACAACCACGGCCACACTGCCGTGCAGTATTTCTGGGCCGTCTCGGGCTTCGTCTTTGCCCACGTCTATCTCGCCGATGCCAACTACAAGGCGCGGTTCTGGCCGGCCCGCGTGGCGCGGCTGTGGCCGCTGCACCTGCTGACGCTGTGCCTGATGGCCATCCTGCAGGGCATCTACGTTGCCCGCACCGGCACCGAATTCATCTATCACGTCAATGATCTCAAGCACTTCCTGCTTTCGATCCCGCTGATGCAATACTGGGGCTGGCACGAGGACCAGAGCTTCAACGGCCCGTCATGGTCGCTCTCGACCGAGATCCTCGCCTATCTCGTCTTCTTTCTCGCGCTCCCTCTCCTGCGCCGCGCCCCGCTCGCACTGGCCCTGCCGCTCGGGGCCGCACTGCTGTGGGGAATGCTCAAGGAACTGCCCAACAAGGACGTGCTGGCCTGCGTCGGCTACTTCTTCCTCGGCTGCGCCACCTACGGCGCCACGCTCAAGGGCTGGCTGCGGCCTGCCACCCTGCTGCCGCTTGGCCTCGCGCTGCTGGCCAGCGCCTTCCTGCTCAAGGCCAATCACCCTGCTGGCGATGCCGCGACCATCGCCGGCACTTTCGCCGTCCTGTTCCTCGCCCTCGCGATCGATCTCAATGACGACAAGGGCCGCCTCAGCTTTGGCCAGAAGCTGGGCGATGCCTCCTATGGCATCTACCTGTGGCATATCCCGATCCAGTTGGCGCTCGTGCTGATCATCGATGCCACCATCGGCACGCGCAGCGTAGCGCGCGAACCGTGGTTCATGGCCAGCTACGTCGCGATGGCGATTGCTGCCGGGTTCATCAGTCACAGTCGCTTCGAGCGGCCTGCCCAGCGGGCGGTATTCGCGCTGTGGACGCGGTGGAAGCAGCGCGGCGAAAAGCCTGCCTGACGGTTCAGCGCCCCTGCATGTCCCGCGCTTCTGAGGGGATGTGCACGACCAGCCCGTCAAGCTCGTCGGTCAGTTCGATCTGGCAGGACAGACGGCTCGTCCGCGTCACGCCCGCTGCAAGGTCGAGCATGTCTTCCTCGTCCTCAACTGCTGGCGGCAGCTTTTCGAACCAGGCGGGATCGATCACCACATGGCAGGTCGAGCAGGCCATCTGGCCCTCGCAGGTCCCTTCCAGCGGCATGCCCTTGGCTTGCCCCAGTTCCAGCAGGCGCGTCCCCGCTTCGCCTTCTCCGGCGATCTTTTCACCCTTTGCGGTGACGAAGGTGACGCTGACCATGGTTACAAGACTCCCTGCGCGCGCGCCGCGGCGTTGATCGCCCCGGCCGCCTCTTCAAGCTCCTTATCCCCCGTATAGCGTCCGAAACCGATGCGGATCGCGGTTCTGCTATCCCTGTCCGAAAGTCCGAGCGCGCGCAAGACATGGCTTGGCCTGCCGGACCCGCTGGCACACGCAGATCCTGCAGAAAACGCGATCGTGCGGCATTCGGACAACAATCGCGCCACATCGAGCCCCGGCAGCCGCAAGTTGAGGTTGCCATGCCATCGCTGGGTCGCGCTGCCGTTGAGCGTCCAGCCTTCGAACAGCGCCAGCGCCTTGTCCCGCAGCTTTTCCACATGAACCCGGTCACTTTCCGACAGCCTTGTGCACAAGGCCGCCGCTGCGCCGAACCCTGCACAGAGCGCCGGCGAAAGCGTGCCGGAGCGCAAGCCGCCCTCCTGCCCGCCGCCGTGGATCAGCGGCGCAAGGTCCACCCCATCGCGCACCCATAGAGCGCCGATGCCCTTGGGTCCGTAAAGCTTGTGCGCGGATACTGCGATCAGGTCCGGCCCTTCCGGCGCGGCGATCTTGCCCGCCCCCTGCACCGCGTCGCACAGGAACAGCGCGCCCATGTCGTGCGCCCGCCGCGCTAGCGCTTCGACAGGCTGCACCGTGCCGATCTCGTTGTTGACCTGCATCACCGCGACAAGGCCGGTCCCCTCGGGTATCGCCACCTCCGGATCGACCAGTCCTGCGCCGTCGACCGGCAGAACCGATGCCTCAGGGTCGAGCGCCCGCGCCGTATCCAGCACGGCTGCATGTTCGATGGCGCTGACCGCCAGGCGCTTCCGGCCCGATCCCATGATCGCCAGGTTGATCGCCTCGGTTGCACCCGACGTGAACACAACACGCCCGCCGGGCGGCAGCAACGCCGCCACCTGTTCGCGCGCCACTTCGATTGCCGCCGCCGCCATGCGCCCGGCCCGATGCGGAGAATGGGGATTGGAAAAGCCCATCGCTTCCGGGCCCGCCAGCCAGGGCATCATCGCCTCGCGCGCTTCGGGGGCCAGCGGCGTGGTCGCCTGATAATCGAGGTAGATCACCCGCGGATCTCCTTCCACACGTCCACGAAGCGCGCGATCTCGGCCTCGGTCGTCTCGCGCCCGATGGAGACGCGGATCACCTCGGCAGGGTGCGCATAACCCATCGCCGTCAGCACGTGGCTTGCCTTCAGGGAGCCTGACGAGCAGGCGCTTCCTCCCGAAACGGCAATGCCCGCGCCGTCAAACCGGATCAGTTGCGCCGCGCTCGATTTGCCCGGCATGCGGTATGCTCCGACCGTGGGGCTGCGCGGCGATTCCGCAGCAAGGATTTCCGCCCCGTTTTCAAGAAGTTGATTCGCAAGTGATTCCCGCAAACCTGAAGCGCGCTTGAGCCATGCGTTTCCAGCCTCAAGCGCTGCCACCATGCCCATAACCAGCGGCAAGGCCTCAGTCCCGCCGCGATAGCCGCGTTCCTGCCCGCCGCTTGGCTCGAGCATTCCCCAATTGCGCACCAGCAAGGCGCCCACCCCCACCGGCCCGCCGAACTTGTGCGCCGAAATCACCACCATGTCCGCCTCCGGCAGGTCGAGCTTGCCCGCGCCTTGCGCCGCATCGCACAGCACAAGACCACCGCTGTCGCCCACCTGGGCCGTAATGCCGGAGATGTCCTGCACGACGCCCGTCTCGCTGTTGACCTGCTGCACGGCCACCAGCGTCCGCCCGCCGAGCGCCGTGGCCAAGGCCTCCCGGTCGAGCAGTCCGCCCGGATCGACCGGCACATGCGCAGCCCCACCGGCCGCGCGCAGCGCCGCGTCGTGCTCCACCGCCGAAACCAGCACGCGCTCAGCCCTGGCCCGGCCGATGCCGATCGCCAGCGCCTCGCTCGCTCCGCTGGTGAAGATCACCTCACCCTGCCAGCCCAGCACGGCCTTCACCCTCGCCCGGGCGTCCTCCAGCGCCGCCCTCGCAACCCGGCCTGCCGCATGCGGGCTCGAGGGATTTGCCCATATCCGGAAGCCCTCCTGCATCGCTGCCATCGCTTCGGGCAGCAGCGGCGTGGTGGCAGCGTGATCGAGATAGATCGAATCTTGTGGCAACGCGGATCCCGGCAAATGCGTGGAAAGATTGCTTTCGCAAGGCTGGTTTCTATATAGCGTTCAACCTAATTCCCAGCCCCGGCATTCCCATGCCACCCGGGCCAGACCACAGGATTACCGGACAGGCAATGCCCGCAGTCATCTTCCCCGGCCCCGAAGGCCGCCTCGAAGGCCGTTTCCAGCCCGCCACCCGCCCCCGTGCACCGGTTGCGATGATCCTCCACCCGCACCCGCAAGCGGGCGGCACGATGAACGACCGCATCACGCAGGCCCTCTACAAGACCTTCGTCGCGCGCGGCTTTGCCACGCTGCGCTTCAATTTCCGTGGCGTCGGCCGCAGCCAGGGTTCGTTCGACAATGGCATCGGCGAACTGTCCGATGCTGCCGCCGCGCTCGATTGGGTGCAGTCGATCCATCCCGAAGCGAGCACGACGTGGATCGCGGGCTATTCTTTCGGCGCCCTCATCGGCATGCAGTTGCTGATGCGCCGCCCGGAGATCCGTGGCTTCATTTCGGTCGCGCCGCCCGCCAACATGTATGATTTCAGCTTCCTTGCCCCGTGCCCCGCCTCGGGCATCATCGTGCAGGGCACGGCGGACACCGTCGTCACGCCCAACGCGGTGCAGAAGCTGGTAGACAAGCTGCGCACCCAGAAGCACATCACAATCCATCACGATGAAGTGCCGCGCGCCAACCACTTCTTCGAGAACGAGATGGACGACATGATGCGCGCGGTCGACAACTACCTCGACATGCGCCTGTCGCCTGATTGCCCGATCCGCTGATCGAGCCTCGGCCTGAAAGCGAAGCCCCCGCCCTCACCGGCGGGGGTTTTGCGTTCCTACAGGACGAAGTGATCTCCCGCCGCGCGCACGGTCACTTCCGCAATCGAAACGCCCCAAGGCTGGTCGATCGCGTGAATCACCGCATCGGCGATGTGCTCGGGCGCTAGGCTGGCATAATCCATCGCCTCGGGATCGAGACGCTCGGGCGGGAACGTCCCTTCCGCCATCTGGCCGACCATCTCCATGAAATCGGGCATGTTGTGCGCAACGATACCGATGCCCGCCGCCTGGTTGACGACAGTGCCGGACAGGCCGGTGCTGGGAACACCGGTCGGCTTGATCGTCGTGACCTTGATCCGGCCCCGGCTTTCCACCCGCAGCGATTCCGACAGAAAGTTCACCGCCGACTTCGAGGCGCCATAGACCGCCGCTCCGATCACCGGGAAATTGCCGTAGATCGAGGAGATGTTGACGATCTGCCCGCGCCCTGCCGCGATCATCGGGTCATAGGCGGCGACCATGCCGTTCAGCACGCCCTTGATGTTGATATCGATGCAGCGCTCCCACGCAGGATAGGCCGCCTCGTGATCGGAAAAGAATGCCAGCGGCATGATCCCCGCGTTGTTGACCATCACGTCGACCGCACCGAACGCATCGAGGGCAGCTTTGACCAAAGCCTTTACCTGCGCAAGATCGCGCACGTCGACCGCAACCGCCTGTGCCCTGCCTCCAGCCTCAACAATCTCATCGACCACCGCCTGCGCGGCGGAAACGTCGATATCTCCCAGTGTCACACTGGCACCGAGCGCCGCCGCCTTCCGTGCCACCAGACTTCCAAAGCCGCCGCCCGCGCCGGTGATGACGATCGATTTGCTCGCGACATGGCCAGACATATGATCTCCCAATTCAAAGCGCGGACGGCATCCCGTCGATCAGGATGGTCTTCATTTCGAGATAAGGGAACAGCCCCTCCGGCCCGCCCTCGCGCCCGATGCCCGATTGCTTGAAGCCGCCAAACGGCAGGCCGAAGTCCATCCGCAGCCCGTTCTGCCCGAAACCGCCGGTGCGCACGCGGCGGGCGATGCGATAGGCGGCATCGGCGTCGGTGGTCAGCACCGAACCGTTAAGGCCATAAGCGCTGTCGTTGGCCGTGCGGATGGCGTCCTCCTCGTCCTCTACCGGGATCAGGCTGAGCACCGGGCCGAATATCTCTTCCTGCGCGATCCGGCTGTCGTTCTTCACGTTGGCAAACAGCGTCGGCTCGATGAAATAGCCGCGGTTGAGGTGCGCCGGGCGTCCCCCGCCAGTGACGAGATCGGCCGTCTGCCTGCCTTCCTCGATGTACATTTCGATGCGTTCGAGCTGGCGCTTCATGGCGACGGGGCCAAGCTGGGCTTCGGGATCGTCGGAATGCCCGATGCGGACCTGCTTCATCTGCGCCGCGATGGCTTCGGCCAGTTCATCGTGGCGGTGGCGGGGCACGATCACGCGGCTGAGCATCGCGCAGACCTGCCCGCTCATCATCGTGATCGTGCCGGCCAGCATCTTTGCCGCCGCATCGATCGGGAAATCGTCGCGCACGATCGCGGCCGACTTGCCCCCCAGTTCCAGCGTGCAGCGCGCCATGCGACCACCGCAGACCGAGGCAATGCGCCTGCCCGCCACGGTCGAGCCAGTGAAGCTGACCTTGTCCACGCCCTCGTTGCAAACCAGATGGTCGCTCGCCTCGCGATGGCCGGTCACAAGGTTCACCACACCTGCCGGAATTCCTGCAGCCTCTGCCGCCTCGGCAATGATATAGGCCTCGAGCGGCGTCTCGGGCGATGGCTTCATGATCACAGTGCAGCCGGTCAGCAACGCATAGGCGACCTTGTTGGCCATGATCCCGAACGGCCCGTTCCAGGGCGCAATCGCGGCAACCACGCCCACCGGCTCATAGGCGATCAGCGCAGTATCGGCAGCCATGCTCGGGCGGCGCTCGACGAATTCGAACTGTTCGGCAAACCCCGCGATCTGGCCCAATGCCATCACGCTGCCACCATGCATCGGCCCTGCAAACGAAGCGAGCCCGCCCATCTGCGCGGTCCACGCCTTTGCCAGTTCCGGCACCCGCGTTTCGAGACGTGCCACCATGCGACGGAAGGCCGCGATGCGTTCTGCTGGTGGCGTCGAAGGCCACGGTCCGTGATCGAAGGCCTCGCGCGCGGCAGCAACGGCAGCATCCATGTCGGCTTCGTCGGCCTCGGCCACGCGGCCCACCACCTGTTCGGTGTTGGGGGAGATGAGGTCGATCATCCTTCCGGAATGCGCCGGCATCCATCGGCCGCCGATATAAAGCTTGTCAGGATGGCTGACGTTCACGCCTTCGGGGGTCATGCGGGTTGTCCTCTCACGCCTGCGCCAGCGCGCATTCCACGCGCTCGATCAGGCCGTCCTTGATCGTATAGAAGATGAATTGACGCATTTCCTGCATCTGGCCTGCAGCAATCGGGAAGAATTCGTGCAAGCCCCGCGCGTCCAGCGCCTCGCGGGTCAAGTCCTTGACCCCTTCCACGCGGATCACCGCATCGATGGCGGTCAGCGTATCCGAGCAGGCAAAGTTCAGCACGGTCACGCTCTCCTTCACGTGATCGTGCAGAAAAGCGTAGAAGTCCTTGAGCGCCTGCCGCGAACGGATCTCGACACCGAAAAACGTCATCAGCGGAGGATCCACGTAAAAGTCGGCGACCGCGTCGTAGTCCTTCGCGTTGAACGCGGCGACGTATCGGTCATAGCCCTCGCGCGTCAGCAAGGCATTTCTCCCATCTGCGGCCGGATTCGGCTCGCAGCGAAGACGCTAACATTTGATATTGTTTGCGCCAAGCCCAAAAGAAAAGGGCGGCCATCGCTGACCGCCCAATTCCCTCATGAACCTGTAATCGGTCAGAAGCGCTTCTGCACCGTGACTGCCCATTCGCGCGGGCGGCCAACCTGGCTGTAGGCCGTGCCGGTGAAGGCATAGACCGACGCGAAGCGGAACGGCGTGTAGTATTCGTCGAACACGTTCTGCACTTCGAACGAGATCGACAAGTCCTCGCCGGCATTGCGCCAGGTAAGGCGCGCGTTGGCGATGTCATAGGGGTTGAAGAATTCGATCGGCTGCCCCGCGGCGATGCGACCGGCGCTCTGCCTGCCGGTATGCGCATAGTCGAAGCGCGGCGTGATCGATCCGGCATCGCCCAGTTCGGCGCGATACTGGATGCCTGCGCTCCACTTCCAGTTGGGCGTGACGATCGGGTCGGTCAGCAGGATCGCATTGCCGACGCGCGGGTCGATGTTCTTGTAGTTGCCGGTCAGGTGGCTGACCGATCCATCGATATCCAGACCGGGGAGCGGCGAGGCCTGAAATTCGACTTCGAAGCCCTTGATCCGGCCATTGCCCGCATTCTGGCGCGCACCGCACGGAGCCAGTGATCCCAGCGACGCACACGAAATCAGCGGAAGCTGGATGTCGTTGTAGTCGTTGATGAAGCCGGCAATGTTCAGGCGCAGGCGGCGATCGAACAGGTCGGTCTTGAGACCCGCTTCATAGGCGGTCACCGTTTCCGGATCGAAGCTGCCGTTGAGGGCCTGCGCGGCGTCGAACGGACGCGCGGTCACGCCGCCACCCTTGAAGCCGGTGCCCACGGTCACGTAGGCCAGAACTTCGGGGCTGAAGCGATAGTCCGCCGAGAGGCGCCAGTCGACCTTGTCGCCGGAATAGACCGCCTTCAGTCCGTCCAGCGGGCCAAGGAAGATCGAACGGGTCGCACCATCGAAGTTCTTGCGAACGAAGGTGTAGTCCTTGCTTTCCTTGGTATAGCGCAGGCCGCCAGTCAGGGTCAGGCCCTCGATCGGGCGGGCGATCACCGTGCCGAACACCGCCTTGCTGTCGGCATTGACCGGGTCGTTGCCCAGGAACTGGAAGTTCAGGCCCGGCGCGATATAGCGGATGTCCTGGCGGGTGAAGTAGACCGAACGCTGGTCGGAATAGTAGCCGCCCACGGTCAGGTCGACATTGTCACCCAGCTTGGCGTTGACGCGCAGTTCCTGGCTGAAGAACCAGAACTTGAGGTCGTTGTAGCCCTGTCCGGCAATGGCGAGATCCGGGGTGAAGTCGTCGTCGGTGCCCCACTTCTGGCGGTAATTGCGATAGGCGGTGATCGACTGCACGTTGACCGAATCGTTCAGCCCGATGGTCATGTTGGCCGAGAAGCCGTAGCCGTCGAACTTCAGGCGATTGGGCATGTTGTAGCCCTGGCCGACGAAGCCACCGGCAGGGGCATAGAAATTGGCGTAAGTGCAGAAGCGGCCGCAGGCATAGGCCGGCGTGATGCGCGCGGGATTGATCAGCGAGATCACCTCAGCGGCATTGGTGCGCTCTTCATGCGTATAGTCGCCGATGATCACCAGGTCGAAGTTGTCGCCCGGATTGTAGCGCACCGATCCGCGCAGGCCGGCGTAACCCTTCTCGCCCAGCTTATCGATCACGCAGTCCTGGCCTGAACCGGGACGCGCCGTGATCCCCTGCGGGTTGCCCGGCTTGGCGCAGCCATAGTCGAGCTGGTCCACGTAGCCGTTCTGGCGCTTGTAGACGCCCGAAACGCGCGCATAGAGATCCTGCGCAAGGATGAAGTTGGCGCTGCCGCGAATGTCGACACGGTTGCGGCTGCCATAGACGGCCTCGACCATGCCCGAATTCTCGTCGGTCGGCTTCTTCGAGAACAGCTTGATCGCACCGCCGATGGCGTTGCGCCCGGTCAGCGTGCCCTGCGGCCCGCGCAGCACTTCCACGCGCTCTAGATCGAGCAGGTCGAAGATGCCGCCGGTCAGCGTGGCATAATAGACGTCATCGACGTACATGCCCACGCCCGGCTCGTATGCTGGGTTGAAATCGAACTGGCCCACGCCGCGGATCGATGCGCCGAGCGACGAGCCATAGGCCCCGCCCATCGCGTTGAGCGTGACGTTCGGCGCCTGCTGCGCGATCTGGGCGATGTCGGTCTGGTTGCGCGAGGCAAGCAGCGTTGCGTCGACCGCGGTGATCGACAGCGGCGTATCCTGCAACCGCTGTTCGCGGAACTGCGCGGTCACCACGATTTCGCGCGCGGATTCCGGTGTGGTTTCCTCGGCTTGTGCCTGGGCATCCTGCGCCATTGCCGGCATGGCAAGGCCCAGCGACAGCGCACCGCAACTGGCGGCGGCAAGAAGGCGCAACTCTGACGTGAAACGACTGGCTTGTGCCATAACCCCTCTCCTGTATGGTCCTCTTCGGAACCGCTTCCTGTTTGTTAGTAAGGCATACTAATTTCTGCTTTGCAAGCCTAACATTCGTGGCAATCCAATCAGCGGCGGATTGCGGCCAATCGAGCACACTTGGCCTCTTGCCCGATGCCGGGAACGCGGCAATACACAGCGGCCATGGCAGCAGCAGAACCATCCGATGCCCAGAACGAGGCTCCCGCGATCGCTGGCGATGTCGCCCTTCTGGTCGACCTTCTCAAACTCGCGACTTTCATCGGCACGCCGATGCGTGAAGGCGTCGCCGAACCCTTGGGCCTTACATCGACGGACCTGCGCATCGTGCTGGCCCTGGGCGGCGAAGGTGAACTCGCCGGGCACGATCTTTCGGAAATCATGGGTGTGCCACCGATGAACGTGAGTCGCGCCATCACCTCGCTCATGCAGCGGGGGCTGGTCGAACCGGGCAAGGACAAGACCAACCGCCGCCGCAAGCCGGTCCGCCTCAGCGAGGCTGGCAAACGCGTTTTCGCGCAGACCATACCGGCCATGGACTCGGTTGGCGCCGACCTGTTCAAGGGCGTTTCCCAGCGCGATCGCGATGCCTTCCGCCGCGTCGCCGCATCGGTGCTCCTGCGCATCGGCCGCTGGGGCAACTGAACGATCCCGCCGCGCTCAAGGCCACGCCTTCTGCAGCCGCGTAAAGTCCTCCACGGCAAAGGCCCTGGCCAGCACCGGGTGGGCAAAGCTCATCGCCACTTCCTGGCGGTTGGGCCAGGTCTGCCGCACTTGCGTGTCGGGCAGCAGGCGGTCTGGCCCGATGGGATTTTCGGGGAAGCATACGGCGGCTGGCTGCAGGTGCGCCACGGTCTTTGACCAGCCGGTCTCGTAATCGGCCTGCCACTGCATCATGTAGTCAAGCCGCTTGATCTTCCAGACGCCGTCTTCCTTGACGTAGTCGTTCTCGTATATGCCGCTTTCCCAGAACTGCTGCGGCATGCCCTCGGGCTTGTCCTTCAGGATATCGTCATGCCAGCCGCCCGCAAGAATGCCACGAAAGCGGCCCTTGGCGCTTTGCCCGTCTGCGGAAATCGTGATCACGTCCTGCAACTGGAAATGGTCAAGCAGCAGCCCGTGCACCGGGCCGCGCCGCCCGCCGGTGAACAGGTTCTGGAACCACGTTCCGTAAAGACGCATCACCCCTTCGTAGCCAACGTATTCGCCCGACAGGAACACGACAGCGCCATCCCGTGCGAACAGCCCCGCGACTTCCTCTGGCCGGTTGTAGTCGATGTAGTAGCCATAGGCCCACTGCAGGCGGCGGATCGCGTTGAGATCCTCAAGCTCGGTCACGCGCGCTTCAAGCGCGGCAATGCGGGCATTCACGTCAGTCATGCTTCGACTCTCCCAAGCCGGTCTATTTGTATGTAACACTAACAAATTGCTTGGCGAATGCGAGAGGAAAAATCACCCGCCAAGGCACCTTGCGCAGCGATGTGCCCGCGCTAGTCTCTGCTCCGGACGGAGCGTGGAGAATTTTGCGATGTGCGATGAGCTTACCGAGGCCGAGAACGCCGAATTTTTCCTTAACCGCCGTGAGTTCGCCTCGCTCGGCGCGGGCGCTGCCGCCCTCGCCGCGTTGCCCGGCTGCGCCACCGCCGCCGAAGCACTCACCGCCAGCCGCAGCGTCGTGATCGACACGCCCGATGGCAAGGCCGACGCCTTCTTCGTCTACCCGACCAAGGGCAAGCACCCCGCCGTCATCATGTGGCCCGACATCGCCGGCCTGCGAGATGCCTACAAGACCATGGGCACCCGCCTTGCCGCTGCCGGCTACGCCGTGCTGGTCGTCAACCAGTACTATCGATCCAGCCCCGCCCCGATCCTGAACTCGCTGATGGAATGGCGGGCGCCTGCAGGACAGGCCAAGCTCAAGCCGATGATCGCGGCGATCACGCCCTCTGGCACCACGTCAGATGCTGCCGCCTTCGTCTCATGGCTCGACATGCAGAAGGAAGTGAACGCCAAGAAGCGCATCGGCTCGGCCGGTTACTGCATGGGCGGCCCCTTCACCGTGCGCACCGCCTTTGCCAACCCGGCCCGCGTCGGCGCGGCGGCCTCGTTCCACGGCGGCGGCCTCGTCGGGCCCGAAGCGGACAGCCCGGTCAACCTGATCGGCAAGACCCGCGCGGCCTATCTCTTCGCCATCGCCCAGAACGACGATGAACGCGCGCCCAAGGAAAAGACCCAGCTGCGCGCAGCGGCCTCAGCCGCCAAGCGCCCCGCCGAGATCGAAGTCTACCCCGCCCAGCACGGCTGGTGCACCCTCGACGCCCCGATCTACGACCGCGCGCAAGCGGAGAAGGCATGGGGGCGGATGCTGGCGCTGTTCAAGGCGAACTTGTGAGGGCTGGCCGCTCGCACTTAGCCCCTCCCCCTTGAGGGGGAGGCTGGGTGGGGGTGTACCACGCGGCGTTGACGCAGGTCTGCGCCTTCCCAGCTCCTCCCGGCGGGGAGGGAAGAGCGTCAGGCTTTCGAGCCCTCGATAAAGATTGGTCGCAATGCGGCCTTATCCAGACCGTCAAGGCACCCTGCGTTTATCGCAAACTTGTCCGGCAGTTTTCGCATCCGGTGGAAGGTGTAACAGCCGCATGTCGAACAGAAATAGTGGATCGCGACACCTGTGTTGAAACGATATTCGGTCAACTTATCGTCGCCGCATGCGATGACCAGATCGGATGCGTCACAGCGCAACATGATCGAATTGCGCCGTCTGCACATCGAGCAATCACACAGGACCGAATAGGACGGATCGCATCTCGCCTTGAAACGCACTGCCCCGCAGTGGCAGGTGCCGCTAAAGGCTTGAAGCACAATAGTTCCCGTCATGGATCGTCAGGCCCCCCGCAGCATCTCCGCATTATCCTCGATCATCTGCCGCACCGAGCGCGCCTTGCGGCCGGTCAGTCGCTCGACGTCATCGGTGCACAGCTCCAGAAACCCCTCGCGGATCGCGCGGCCGAACGACACCATGTCATCGCTGTTCCACGGGATGCCAGCCACTTCCAGATCGTCGACCGGGCGGCGGGGAATGCCCATCGCGTCGAACATCGCGTACTGGC
Source organism: Novosphingobium sp. B1 (assembly GCF_900176395.1). GTDB lineage: Bacteria > Pseudomonadota > Alphaproteobacteria > Sphingomonadales > Sphingomonadaceae > Novosphingobium. The sequence goes on from NZ_FWXL01000004.1 coordinate 89,971, forward strand.
CCTCGTCGTCGAGCGAGACATGCTCCACTGGCCGCCCCGTCACTTCGGCCATGATCGCCGCCACCTCCCCAAAGGTCTGCAATTCCGGTCCGGTGATGTTGTATATCTGGCCTACATGGCCCTCGCCGGTCAGCACCGCGACCGCGCTTTCGATGCAGTCGTCACGCCAGACCATGGCCTCCCGCCCCTCTCCAGCGTTCGAGAACCACTTGCCGCTCTGGATCACGCCCGGCCCGGCCATCAGGATCATCGCGTCGGCATAGTGCGCGTCGCGCAGCATGGTCCAGCCGCAGCCGGAAGCGCGGATCAGGGCTTCCGTCTCGATATGATCGTGGCGCACTTCGGCGGGGTTGGCGGGATCATCGATGCCGATGAAGCTGGTGTAGATGATGTGCGCCACCCCAGCCGCTGCGGCCGCGTCCACCGCCGCCTTGTGCTGCACCACCCGCGCCCCAACCCGCGTGCCCGAGATCAGCAGCATCCGCTCCGCCCCCTGCACCGCCTGCTCGAGCGTCTCGGGCTTGTCGAAATCGCCATAGCGCACCGTGCAGCCTTGCCCGGCACGGTCGGCCAGTTTCTCGGGCTTGCGCGTGATCAGGATCAGGTCCGAGGCGAGACCCTGCGCGATCAGACGATCGGTCACACCCCGGCCATAGTTGCCCGATGCGCCCGTGATGACGATCCGGCTCACGACAGCGCGTCCAGCTGCGCCTGCGGCACCCACCAGCCGTGCACCTGCGGACGCAAACGCGCGGGGATCTGCACCTTGGCGACCGGCCCCGCACCGATGTTTCCGGCATCGATCACCCAGGCCTCGTGGATGAACTGGTTGTCGCCCACTTGCTGGTCCATGATGAACACCATCCAGCCGTCCTGTGCAGGATCGCTGGCGGGCACGTGCACCGGTTCGTTGAACCCGGCCATCGGCGGCAGGGCGAGCGCATTGGTCACTTGCGGGGTCGGCGTATCCATCCCGTCCAGCCGCAGCAGCACGTTGAAGCTGACGCCGACCGGCCCGGCGAACAAGGGCGGCCCCTGCAGCTCGGGGTTCATCGAAAACATGAAGCCGGTCTTGTAGGGCCGCCCCTGCTGCTTCGCAGGGATCACCGGGAAGTCGCCCGGAGGCCCGATGATGGTTTCCACCACCTCGCCGCCGTCAGCCTTGGGATCGACCGTCCAGCGCGTCAGCGCACCAACCACGTCCTGCGGCCCCATGTGGATGCCCGAAGGCTCGCGGATGAAGGCAAAGGCATTGGTATTGTTGAGGCAGGCATCGAAGTGGAGCATGCCGTCAGCATCCTCCCACGCGTTCATCATGTGGTACGAATGGCAGCCCTTGGGCCCCTTGAACCACTTGATTTCCGATACATCGCCATAGCGCGGCATCACGCCGAGCCAGCTTTCCAGCTCCGGCTCGTGATGCCAGTGCTCCCCGCCTGCCTTGAGCCGGTCAAGGTCCGCTGTCGTCGGGTAGATGGGGAACAGCGCGTAGTTCTGGCTGATCGTGAAGTCGTGCATCATCGCGCAATAGGGCGCATCGAACCACTGCTCGGACTTCAGCGTGCCATCGGGAGCGACCACGCAATAGGCAACCTTTGTGGAAGCCTGCCCATCGGCCTCGTAGCCATAGAAGAACAGCTCACCGGTCTCGCCGTCGATCCGCACGTGCGCGGTCATCGTCTCGGATTTCAGCGCGCCGCCAAAGTCGTAGGAGCCGAGCGTTGCCAATGTCTTCGGATCGACGCGATAGGGCCGCCCGTCCTCCTTGGCCATCAGCAGGCGTCCGGCGTGCCACACCGGCGTGGTGTTGGCCACGGTGCGGTCCACCCCCTGAACGGAAGGATCATCGGTGAACGGATTGCGATACTTGCCGAACAGCGCCTTGCCCGCCGCCTTCTCGGCCTTGTAGCGCGCCGTTTCCACGAACTTCATGATGAAGTCCGCCGTCCCGTCGCCGTTGAACGACAGGCGGCTGATCATGCCATCGCCCGACAGGGTGTGGTCATTGTCGAACATCGGCGCAAAGGCGGGATCAGGAACAGCGCGATAGAAGCTGCCGCGCACTTCGGCAGGCAGATCGCCTTCCACCTTCAGTCCGCGCAGTTCCACTTCCTGCCCCACCGGTTCATTCGCGCCGGTAAAATAGATCGTCTGCGGATACGCGCCCATGACCACACCTCACCCTATCATTTGTTACGGTATGTTTAGCGCAATGCGCGCCGGGTTCAAGCCCACCAATAGGCCGTCGCGCGCATTTCGATGCTGACGCGCGCGGGCGCGTCGGCCGGGCAGCCAGGCAGGTCGAAGGCAACGTGCGGCACGTGGTGCGCGCGGGCGGGATCGCTGTCGTTGGTCTTGAACAGCACGGCCTCGTCGATGCGCATCTGCGAGAACCAGTGCCAGCGATGGGCCGGGTTGTGCGCAACCACCAGCCCTTCGAACGACCACTCCGGCTCGCCAGGTGCATCGAACACGGCATCGGCAGCGATCAGATCTTGCGGTGCCGGGCTGCGTGCATCGCAGAACGCCAGCGGCACATCCTGCGGTGGCGGCGAGATTGCCCGCCATACGTTGTAATGCGCGCAGCGCACGAACGCCCGTCCGTTCGCCCCGCGCTCGCCGAAGGCCTGCGCGGTGCGGTCGGAAATGTCGATATGGGCAAAGCGCGCCGGCATCGAATTGTTGAGGCTGCCGGCCTTGCCGCTCTTCTCGGAAAAGCGCAGCAGCCCCGGCGCGCCGACGTGTACGAAGTCCGCCCCGGTCCGCGCCTGCACCAATTCCTCGATCTCGCGCATATGCACCCGCGCCACCTGTTCCCGATCGGCAAAGTCGCTGACGGCGCTCTTGTGAGGAACGATCTCGAAACCCTCACGGTCGATGGAAGTGCTTAACCCGCGCGCATCGGTCATCGCCATCGGCACAAGCGCAATTTCCACCTCGTCGCGCTCATGCGCGTTGGCATAGTAGCGCGGCCGTGCGAACTTGCGTCCCGAATAGGCGATCAGCGCATCCATCCTCGTCTCCTCACCGGCCCGCTTGTGGCGCGGGTCCGACTTCAATCGCCCGTCTGCCCGAACGAAAAAGGCCCGCCGTTTCGGGCGGGCCTTTCCTAAGTCAGCCAGCGGCCAGTTGCTGTTCCAGCTCGCCCAGCACGCGGTAGCAGTCGAACACCTTCTGCACCGAGCTGTTCGGCTCGCGCCCTTCGCGGATCGCGGCAATGAATTCGCGGTCCTGCAATTCGATGCCGTTCATGCTGACATCGACCTTGGATACGTCGATCGGCTCTTCCTTGCCGTTCACCAGATCGTCGTAGCGCGCGATGTAGGTCGCAGTATCACCGATGTAGCGGAAGAAGGTACCCAGCGGACCGTCATTGTTGAACGACAGCGAAAGGGTGCAGATCGCGCCGCTCTCGCTCTTCAGCTGGATCGACATGTCCATGGCGATGCCCAGGTCCGGATGGATCGGGCCTTTGACGGCGTTGGCCTTGACGATCTTGCCAGCCTGATAGGCGAACAGGTCAACCGTGTGCGCGGCGTGGTGCCACAGCAGGTGGTCGGTCCAGGAACGCGGCTCGCCCTTGGCGTTGATGTTGCGGCGGCGGAAGAAGTAGGTCTGCACATCCATCTGCTGGACGTTGAATTCGCCCGCCTTGATCCGGTTGTGCACGAACTGGTGGCTTGGGTTGAAGCGGCGGGTGTGGCCGACCATGCAGACCTTGCCCGTCTCTTCCTGCACGCGCAGCACTTCCTGCGCATCGGCCCAGCTGTCGGCCAGCGGGATTTCCACCTGAACGTGCTTACCCGCCTTCATGCAGGCGATGGCTTGCGAGGCGTGCATCTGCGTCGGCGTGCACAGGATCACCGCGTCCACGTCATCGCGGGCCAGCGCGTCTTCAAGCTCGGTCGAGGAGTGCTTGGCACCGTACTTGGCGGCAACGGCGGCAGCCTGTTCGCCGGTGCGACTGATGATCGAGGTGATCTCCACGCCATCGATGTTCTTGAGGCCATCGAGGTGCTTTTCGCCGAACGCGCCGGCGCCTGCCAAGGCTATGCGCATGTCTTGTCCCTTTCGTCAGAAAAGACCGGGCAGCCCGGTGAGGGCCGCCCGGCAAGGGTGGATAGGGTGTCGTCAGTCCGTCGGTTCGAGCACGATGTGCCCGATCGCGGTGTTGCTGCACGGAATGTGATAGTGGCGGTTGAGCGTCTTCACGCTCTTGCCCAGTGCCCCGCGCATGATCAGCCACATGACCATCTCGATCCCTTCCGAGCCGGTCTCGCGCAGATATTCGATGTGCGGGATGTGGCGGACATCGTCATTGTTCGATGCCAGCATGTCGAGGAACTTGTTGTCCCACTCACGGTTCAGCAGGCCGGCGCGCGGGCCCTGAAGCTGGTGGCTCATGCCGCCGGTGCCCCAGATCTGCACGTTGAGGTCTTCGGGGAAGCTTTCCACCGCGCGGGCAATCGCCTCGCCCAGCGCCCAGCAACGATTGCCCGAGGGGACGGGGTAGGTGACGACGTTCACCGCCAGCGGCACGACCTTGACCGGCCACTTCTCCGGCTGGCCGAACATCATCGACAGCGGCACGGTCAACCCGTGGTCGACGTCCATCTCGTTGATGATGGTCATGTCGAAGTCGTCGAGGATCAGGCTCTGCGCGATGTGCCAGGCAAGGTCGGCATGGCCTTCGACGTCCGGCACCGGGCGTGGGCCCCAGCCTTCGTCAGCCGACTTGTAGTGCTCGCCGCAACCGATCGCGAAGGTCGGGATGATGTTGGCATCGAACGCCGATGCGTGGTCGTTATAGACCAGGATCACCACATCGGGCTTTTCGCGGGCCTCCCATTCGCGGGTCCATTCGTAACCCTTGAAGATCGGGCCGAAATAGTCGTCCTGCCACTTGCCCTGGTCGACAGCGACGCCAAGCAGCGGAACGTGGCTGGAGCCGACGCCAGCAGTAATCTTGGCCATGTCAGTAGCCTCCCTTTATGGAGCGATTGCCTTCGGGCTTGCGGCCGCCTTCCAGCATCATCTGGCGGTATTCCGGCCAGGTCATGTCGGTCATCGTGCTGACCGCCTCGGCAAATGGCAGCCCGTCCGATGAAAAGAGCTTCGACAGGAAATAGACGTTGCCGCCAAGGTCAAGCAGCGCGTTGTAATCGCGCTTGAGCAGGGCCTGCTTGGCCTCTTCGCTGATCTTCCACTCGTCGAGATAGGCGCGCTCGTCGGCCTTGAACCGCTCGCGGTTGTCCGGCTTCATCAGGCTCATCGCGAACTGGTTGATCCAGTAGCCCATGCGGGCACGCTTGGCCGTGAACACCCGGGTGCCTGGGATATCCTCGAACTCGGCGAGGTATTCGTGGATGTTCTGGTGCTGCGGCTTGGTCGCGTTGCTATCTGTCACAGGCCCCTCTCCTTCAGCTTGGCGTCGAGGCGCGGGAAGACGCGGCGCGCGTTGCCCTCGAAGATCGCGTGGCGTTCGGCATCGCTGATGTCGAGCGCATCGACATAGCGCTTGGTGTCGTCGAAATAGAAGCCGGTGGTGGGATCGATGCCGCGCACCGCGCCAACCATTTCCGAGCCGAACAGGATGTTCTTGTTCTCGATCACGTCGGCCAGAAGGTCGATCCCCGGCTGGTGATAGACGCAGGTGTCGAAGAACACGTTGTTCATCAGGTGCGTGTCGAGCCCCGGCTTCTTGAGCATGTCGGCAAGGCCGCGATAGCGTCCCCAGTGATAGGGCACCGCACCGCCGCCATGCGGAATGATGAAGCGCAGGGTCGGGAAACGGCTGAACAGGTCGCCTTCCAGCAACTGCATGAAGGCGATGGTGTCAGCCGCGATGTAGTACCCGCCGGTGGCATGCATCGCCGGGTTGCACGATCCCGAGACGTGGATCATTGCCGGAACGTCCAGCTCGCACATCTTCTCGTAGAACGGGAACCAGTATTCATCCGTCAGCGGCGGATGCTTGAAGTGCCCGCCACCGGGATCGGGATTGAGGTTGCAGCCGATGAAGCCCAGCTCGTTCACGCAGCGCTCCAGCTCGCGGATCGAGGACGACATGTCCGCTTCCGGAGACTGCGGCAGCATGCACACGCCCGCAAACGTCTCGGGGTATAGCCCGACCACGCGCGCGATCAGATCGTTGCACACCTGCGCCCACTTCACTGCAACCGTCTGGTCACCCACGTGCGGCGCCATGGCCGAAGCGCGGGGTGAGAAGATCGTCATGTCCGCGCCGCGCTCCTTGAGCAGGCGCAACTGGTTGCTCTCGATCGTCTCGCGGATCTCGTCGTCCGAGATGTCCGGGTAGGGCGGGCACTCGGTGCCAGCCTTGAATGCGGCCTTCTGCTTCTCGCGCCACTCGTCGTGCGCCTTTGGCAGCACGGTATAGTGGCCGTGGCAGTCGATGATCATTGTCATGCGACTTCGGTCCTCTCAGGGTTGAATGCGATTGTCTTGCCCGCCTGCTCGCGCTGGCGGCGCACGGTGCCGCTGGTCATCACCGGTTCGACGCCCAGCGATTCCAGCGTCTTGGCACTCTCTTCCATCTCCGCCGCACGACGAGCCCCGTGGGTCGTCATGCGCTCGACATTGTATTCGGCGCGCTCGAACCAGCTCTGCGTCTTCTCGCTGGCGTCCAGCGAGGACAGCACCTCCCCCACGACACCGGCCTTCGTTGCCGCGAGCATCATCTCGGCGGTCAGGGCCTCGATGCCCTTGACCATGACCGAACGGATCATCTTGATCGCGCTGGCCCGCCCGATCTCGTCACCGACAACGCGCGTCCTGGCGAAACCCGCAGCACGCAGCCGCGCCTCGGCCTCGGCCGCATCGATGCCCGAGATCAGCAGCGGCACATTCATCCGTGCAGGGTTGACCGGCGCAAGCACTGCCACGTCGACATAGCGCCCGCCCGCAGCCTCGACAGCCTTTGCCGCAGCCCGCTTGGTGTCAGGCGCGACGGAATTCATGTCGCACCATATCGCGCCTGCCTTCAGTAGAGCGGCATAGTCCTCGGCCGCCGGCAGCGCCGAATCCGCCGTCACCAGCGAGAGTACGAGGTCCGCATCGCCCAACGCATCCTCGGCCGTGCCGCAGATCACCACGCCCGCGTCTTCCATCACCGCCCGGCGCGCCGGGTTGATGTCGAAGGCCAGCGCCGCAGACTCCCAGCCTGCCGCCTTGGCAAAAGTGGACCCGGCCTCACCGAAGCCGATCAGGGCAATAACGCTCTCCATGGGCAGCGGTCCTGCGTTGCCTTCCGCAAAGGAACAAATGCAAACATCGCCACGGGTATAAGTTTATGCAAAGCCTTCAGCAGCAACTGCGCGCAGCAGTGCCACGAACGCGGCCTGCGGAGCGGTCGGCCGCCAGCCCTCGCGCGTGGTGATGCCGATTGTCCGCGTCACCGGCACCGGCGGCGGCAGCGTGGCCAGGACGCCTGCGTCGAGTTCCACAGCCAGTTGCGCAGGGGAAAGCAGTGTCAGCGCGTCAGACCCCAGCAGCAATTGCCGCACCGTCAGCACCGATCCGCACTCGATCCCCACGCGCGGCGGCTCGGCCCCGGCCGCGCGCATCATGCCCTCCCAGTAATGGCGCAAGGGCGTGTCGCTGGCGGGCAGGATCCACGGGAAAGCCGCCAACGCCGCCCCGTCGACAGCGCCTGCCAGCAAGGGATGGCCGCTGCGCATGACCAGTGCGGGGCGATCCTCGAACACCGCCTCCTGCGAAAGATCGTCCAATGACGCCGCATCGCGCAGCGCACCGAGCATGAAATCCACTTCGCCATCGCGCAACGGCCCGGAAAGCTCGGCATGGCTCCCTTCGACCACCGCGACGTCGACCCCCGGATGCGCACCGGCAAAGCGCAGAATCGTCTCGGGCAACCAGCGCGCCCGGCTCAGCGGCATCGCGCCGACGACCACGCGCCCCGCCGCCTTGCCCTGCCACGCCCCCACCTCGGCAAGGCCAGATCGCAGTTCCGCCATGGCGAGGCCAAACCCGCGCGCGCGCCGCTCTCCGGCAGGCGTGAGCATGACCGAACGCCCGCGCCGGTCCACCAGCCGCTGCCCCAAAGCCACCGAAAGGTCCGCCACCGCCCGGTGCAACGACGCAGACGAAAGCCCCGTCGCCTCCGCCGCCACCGCATAGGACCCGGCCCGCGCCAATGCCAGAAACGCCCGCAACTGCGTACCCGTCACGCGCGGGGAGCCGACGTGCGCAATCGCCGCCTCGGCGCGCGGCGCCAGCAGCAACGCCGGTTCCGTCGGCGTCATCCCCGCAGGCCCCCGCTCGAACAGCGCGCAGCCGATGTCCGCCTCCAGCCGCGCGATCGCCTGCGTCAGCGCGGGCTGGGTCAGATTCACCGCCCGCGCCGCCCGCGTCACGCTGCCGTGGCGCACCGTGGCAGCAAATGCCGCGATGTGACGGACATTGATCGCATTGAGTTGCATGGGGCTTCGCTTAGCATTTCCTTATAGGCAGTGCCAAACATTGCATTGGTGGCCCGCGCCCCGCAGTCGCATGGAACCGGCGCATAGTTTTCATGGGAGCCTCAACATGTCGGGCATCGTCGTCCAGAACATCGAACGTGCCGATCCAGCCGTGATCGACGGTCTTGCCGCCTGCGGCGTCGCCACCGTCCACGAAGCGCAGGGGCGCACCGGCCTGCTCGCGTCCTACATGCGGCCGATCTATCGCGGCGCGCGCATCGCCGGCAGCGCCGTGACAATCAGCGCGCCTCCGGGCGACAACTGGATGGTCCATGTCGCCATCGAACAGCTTCAGGCCGGAGACATCCTCCTGCTCGCTCCCACATCCCCATGCGAAGACGGCTACTTCGGCGATCTCCTCGCCACCAGCGCGCAGGCGCGCGGCTGCCGTGGTCTCGTGATCGACGCCGGCGTGCGCGATGTGCGTGACCTGACGGAAATGAACTTCCCCGTCTGGTCCAAGGCGATCTACGCGCAGGGCACGGTCAAGAACACGCTCGGCAGCGTCAACGTGCCGGTCGTCTGCGCCAATGCGCTGGTCAATCCGGGCGACGTGATCGTGGCCGACGATGATGGTGTCTGCGTCGTTCCGCGCGAAAAGGCCGCTGAGGTCCTCAAGGCCGCGCAGGCCCGCGAAGCCAACGAGGGCGAAAAGCGCGAGAAGCTCGCTGCCGGCGTCCTCGGCCTCGACATGTACAAGATGCGCGAACGCCTCGAGAAGGAAGGCCTCAAGTATGTCTGAGGCGGGCATGCCCCAGGGCATTCGCTGCATGTGGATGCGCGGCGGCACGTCCAAGGGTGGCTACTTCCTCAAGGACGATCTGCCCGCCAATACCGCGCAGCGCGATGCCTTCCTGCTGGCCATGATGGGCAGCCCCGATCCCGTCCAGATCGACGGCATGGGCGGCGCCGATCCCCTGACCAGCAAGGTCGCAGTCGTCTCGAAGTCCAGCCGCGAAGGGATCGACGTCGATTACCTGTTCCTGCAGGTCTTCGTCGATCAGGCCATCGTCACCGATGCGCAGAACTGCGGCAACATCTTGGCCGGCGTTGGCCCCTTCGCCATCGAGCGGGGCCTCGTTGCCGCAACCGGTGATGAAACCCGCGTTGCCATCTTCATGGAGAATACGGGCCAGGTCGCCGTCGCCACGGTCAGCACCCCGAGCGGTCAGGTCACCTACAAGGGCGACGCGAAGATCGACGGCGTCCCCGGCAGCCACGCCCCGGTTCCGCTCGAATTCCGCGATACCGCCGGATCGTCGTGCGGCGCGCTCCTGCCCACCGGTAATGCGGTCGACGTCGTGAACGGCGTCGCCGTCACCCTGATCGACAACGGCATGCCCTGCGTGGTCATGAAGGCCGAAGACCTCGGCATCACCGGCTACGAGGACCGCGACTGGCTGGACAACGCCACCGATCTCAAGGCGAAGATCGAAGCCATCCGCCTTGCCGTCGGCGAACGCATGAACCTGGGCGACGTCAAGGAAAAGTCCGTGCCGAAGATGATGCTCGTTGCCCCGCCCAAGAACGGCGGCGCGGTGACGGTGCGCAGCTTCATTCCGCATCGCGCCCACGCCACCATCGGCGTGCTCGGCGCGGTCAGCGTCGCCACCGCCTGCCTCATTCCCGGCTCGCCCGCTGCCGAAGTGGCAGACATTCCCGAAGGGAGCCGCAAGCTGCTCTCGGTCGAGCATCCCACCGGCGAAATGAGCTGCGTTCTGGAAGTCGACGATAGCGGCGAAGTCCGCACCGCCGCCCTGCTGCGCACGGCGCGCAAGCTGATGGATGGAGTAGTATTCGCATGACCGACCAGAACCGCATCGTCAGCTGGCACGCCAATCCCTCGAAGCCGCGCTACACCCCGCCAGCAGGCGCGGTGGATGCGCACTGCCACGTCTTCGGCCCGATGGCCCAGTTCCCGTTCTCGGCAAAGGCGAAGTACTTGCCGCAGGATGCCGGACCGGACATGCTTTTCGCCCTGCGCGACCACCTCGGCTTTGAACGCAACGTCATCGTTCAGGCCAGCTGTCATGGTACCGACAACGCCGCAACGCTCGATGCCATCGCCAAGAGCAATGGCAAGTCGCGCGGCGTCGCCGTGGTCGATCCGGCGATCTCCGAGGCCGATCTCAACGCCCTGCACGAAGGGGGCATTCGCGGCATCCGCTTCAATTTCCTCAAGCGCCTTGTCGACGATGCGCCCAAGGACAAGTTCCTCGAAGTCGCCCAGCGCCTGCCCAAGGGCTGGCACGTGGTGATCTATTTCGAGGCCGACATCCTTGAGGAACTGCGCCCGTTCATGGACGCGATTCCCGTGCCCCTCGTGATCGACCACATGGGCCGTCCCGATGTGCGCCAGGGACCTGACGGTGCCGACCTGAAGGCCTTCCGCAATTTCCTGAACAGCCGCGAGGACATTTGGTTCAAGGCCACCTGCCCCGACCGGCTCGATGCGATCAAGGAAGGCGGTGCGGGCGATCCCTGGAACGCCTTTGCCGATGCCGTCGCGCCGCTGGTCGCCGATTACCAGGACCGCGTCCTGTGGGGTACCGACTGGCCGCACCCCAACATGGACACCGAAATCCCCGACGACGGTCACCTCGTCGACATGATCCCGCGCATCGCGCCTACCGAGGCGTTGCAGCGCAAGATGCTGATCGACAACCCGATGAAGCTCTACTGGGCAGACTAGGGCCGCAGCGTCCGGAACGTCACCGACCAGCGCTTGCTCTCGACCGGCGCGATGGAATGCTCCCATTCCCATCGCGCCGGGCCGTCAAGCCGATAGGCCTCACGCGGCAACAGCGGCAGGGAAAGACGCTCGAACCCGCCATCGCCGCGCCGCCGCCGCAATCGCATCGTGTCCGCAGCGCCGAGAGACAGCCCCAGGACCGTGCCATATTGCGACCGGTCGCGGTGCCAGCCGATCCCGGCACCGGGGTCGTAGCGGATCACCAGCGCCTGTACCAAGGCCTCGGGCGCCAGCCCCGCCCATTGCGCCATCCTTGCCCGCAGCGGCAGCAGCCACTCCGGAACCGGTGGCGCAGGCAGGACCGCGCCGCGGGTGTAGTCATAGGCGCTGCCGAACGATGCCGTCCTGCGCTTGCCCAGCCAGCCCTGGAACTTGAACGGCTCCAGCCCCGCCGCGTCGATATGGCTACACAGCGCGGCTTCTTCCTGGGCCGAAACCATCCCTTGCGCCACGGCCAGTCCCTCTGGCAATTGCGGCACATTGCCGAACAGGTCTGGCTCGAACAGGGTCATCCCTGCCATATGGGCATCATGCGCCAATCCGCCACCGAACTCGTCATCGCTACGCAGGGTCAGGGCCTTCTGGAGATCACCCGCGACATCAGCCGCTGGGCGACGGAGCAGGGCATGGTCACCGGCCTGCTTACCGTGTTCTGCCGCCACACCTCGGCTTCGCTGACCATTCAGGAGAATGCCGCCCCTGAGGTCCGCGGCGACATCACCCGCTGGCTCGCCCGCATCGCCCCTGAAAATGCCAGCTATGCCCATGACGACGAAGGCCCCGACGATATGCCGGCGCATCTCAAGTCGATCCTGACCGGCGTATCGCTGTCGATTCCGCTGATCGACGGACACCTCGCCCTTGGCACCTGGCAGGGCATCTATCTTTGCGAACATCGCCGGGCGCCGCATCGCCGGCGCCTTGCCCTGCACCTCATCGGCGATTGAGCCACCGCACAGATTAACCATGCTCCCCCGCGTCCGAGCCTTGGCGCGCGAGGGAGAAGGCCAAAGTCCATAAAGGTCCATGCACCAAACCCTTACCGCGCGTCTGCGCAGCACTACGCGTGTGGCCCCTTACCGAAAGTTCCCCTTCGCCCCCTTATCCCTGAGAGCCTGTCGCTAGGCGCCCGGGATATGAGATGCTGAAATTCAACATAACTTCGAAATTTGTCGTCGCCTTCGCCCTGCTGCTTGCCGCGATGGCCGCAATGGGCCTTTTTGCCAGCGCCAAGATCGGCGAAGTAAACGCGATCACCGCCGAACAGCGCGATGTCTGGCTGCCGGGTGCAGAAACGCTTGGCGATATTCACGCCTTCACCTCGCAATACCGGCTGAAACAGGATGAAATGTTCAGCGCCGCTACTCCCGCGGCGCGCGAACGCGGGCAGAAGCTTCTGCGCAATGCCCGCAACGCGATCGATGCCGAACTGGCCGATGCCGAAAAGATCGCGATCACGCCCGAGCAGAAGGCCAGTCTCGCGACGGTCAAGGAGACATGGTCGACCTTCCTGCAGCAGGACGAGACGATGCAACGCCTCGCGCTCGCCGGCGACGGCGCCGGCGCGCAGGCAATCCACGACAGCGAGGGCCTCGACACCTTCTACGCGCTGGAAGATGCGGTGCTTGCCGCCATCGATGCCAACAAGAAGGCCAGCGCCGCCGTCGCAGCCAATGCCGAAACCATCTATAATGCGGCGCGGAAGTTCACTTATGCCGCCATGGGCGCTGCGGCCCTCGCAGCCATACTGCTGCTTGCCTGGCTGATGCAGAGCATCGCCAAGCCGGTGGTGCGCATGTCCGAGGCCGTCACCCGCCTGATCGAAGGCGACCACGCCATCCGTGTTCCCGGCCTTGCCCGCACCGACGAGATCGGGGCGCTCGCCCGCGCACTCGACACCTTCCGCGATGTCGTCGCCTCCGACCAGGCCCGCGCCGAGGCCGAACATGCCCAGGCCCGCGAAACGCAGGTCACCATTGATGCGATCGGCAACGGCCTGACCGCGCTCGCCGAAGGCAATCTTACCTTCCGTGTCGCGGAAAACGGCTCTGGCGCGCTGGCCAAGCTGCACAGCGATTACAATGCCGCCGTCGCCTCGCTCGAGCGCGTGCTCGCCAAGATCGTCGACGGTTGCCACACCATCAGGCTTGGCACTGACGAGATCGCCAGCGCCTCGGACGATCTGGCCAAGCGCACCGAACAGCAGGCAACCTCGCTTGCGGAAACCTCGCGCACCCTGGGCGAATTCAGCAACTCTGTCCGCTCGACCGCAGAAAACGTGCGCCAGACAAGCGCCCGCCTCTCTGTCGCGCGCACCACGGCGGACAATGTCGGCGATACCGCCAACCGCGCAATCGCCGCCATGCGCAGCATCGAGACGAGCTCGCGCGAGATGGCCGAGATCGTCGGCGTGATCGATGGCATCGCCTTCCAGACCAATCTTCTCGCACTCAACGCCGGGGTGGAAGCCGCCCGCGCGGGGGATGCCGGCAAGGGTTTCGCGGTCGTTGCAACCGAGGTCCGTGCGCTCGCCCAACGCTCGGCCGAGGCCGCCAAGTCGATCCGCGATCTCATCTCCAAGAGCACCGAGGAAGTCAGTGGCGGCGTGGCCCTCGTTGAATCCAGCGGCGAAGCCTTGCGCCAGATCGTGAACGAAGTGAGCGCGGTCTCGCAGCTGGTCGACGCCATTGCCGATGCGGCGAGCCAGCAGGCCGGCGGCATCGCCGAAATCTCGGGCATGGTCGGCTCGATGGACAGCTTCACCCAGAAGAACGCCGCGATGGTCGAGGAGAGCTCGGCCGGAACGCGCAATCTTGCCGCCGAAACCGTCTCGCTCGTCACCCAGTTGGGCCGGTTCCAGATCGGGCAGGCAAGCCCCGGTCGGGCCGGCGTCGAGCACGGCGGCACGGCTGCCGCCGCGGTGCGCCGCGCGAATGTCGAGCCTGCGCCGGTCGCTGCAGTCCGTCCCGGGCCAAGGAGCACCCCCGCGACCATCGTCGGCAACACCGCACTCAAGCCGGCAGAGGATGACTGGTCCGAATTCTGATCCCTCGCCGCAAGCAAGTCCCTCTCCAAGCCAAGCCCTTCATCAACCCAGCAAGGATGAACTTCATGAAACTTTTTGCGAATATCGGCCTCGGCCTCGCCGCCCTGGCACTCTCGGTTGCTCCTGCAATCGCCCAGTCGGCCGACTGGCAGAAGCAGGTCTCGCGCATCATCGCCTCGAAGCAGACCTACCCCCGCACCGCCCAGATGCGGGGCGAGGAAGGCACTGCGCGCGTGAAGGTCTATGTTGGCGCCGGCGGAAACATCGAACGCACCGAACTCGTCGCTCCGTCGGGCTCGGCCACGCTCGACAAGGAAGCGCTGGCCATGCCCACCCGTGCCGGTTCGGTCCCGCCCCCGCCGGGCGGCGCCACGTCGATCGTGGTTCCGGTAACCTGGAAGCTGCTCTGAGCCAACCTCAAGGCAATCCCTGACGCCGCCACCCCCTCGCCGCGTCAGGCCCGCTGTCGGCCATCTCCCTGCCGACGCACGATGGGGCGGCCTCACCCCGAGGCCGCCCCCTTTTTCGTGTCGCGATCAGGTCGGCCTATTTCACCACTTCGCCGCCCTTCATCACGTGCGCAACGTTCTCCAGAATGCTCACATCGGCCAAAGGGTCGCCTGCCACCGCGATCATGTCGGCCCAGTGCCCCGGCGATAGTGCGCCGACGTCCTTGCTCCAGCCCAGCAGGTCCGCAGCCACCGTCGTGGCCGACTGGATCGCCTGCATCGGCGTCATGCCATGGCGCACCATGTAGCGGAATTGCCGCGCGTTCAGCCCGTGCGGATAGACCCCGGCATCGGTCCCGTAGCTCAGCTTGACCCCCGCCTTCACCGCCTTGCGAAAGCCGGCGCGCT
This sequence comes from Novosphingobium sp. B1, assembly GCF_900176395.1. Classification (GTDB taxonomy): domain Bacteria; phylum Pseudomonadota; class Alphaproteobacteria; order Sphingomonadales; family Sphingomonadaceae; genus Novosphingobium. The sequence goes on from NZ_FWXL01000004.1 coordinate 105,127, forward strand.
GCGCCTCGGTGGTCTCGTCGTTCTTGCGCAGCATCTCGGCAGGCCAGCCGTCGCGCTTGCCCACTTCGGCGATGAAATCCCCGTTATAGATATCCATGTCGAGCCAGACTCCTCTGGCCTTCGCCATGGCGATACCCTCGTCGTCGATCAGGCTGGCATGCTCGATCGCCTTGACGCCCGACTGGATGGCCAGCCTGATGCCCGCCGCGCCGTGCGCATGGGCGGTCACCCACGATCCGCGCTGGCGGGCCACATCTACCGCCGCCTTCATCATTTCGCCCGAAAGCTCGATCTGCCCCGGCTCGGTCCCTTGCGCCAGCACCGCCCCGGTCGCGATCAGCTTGATCGAATCCGCGCCGTTCTGGAACAATGCGTTGACCTTGCGCGTGGTGTCCGCCGCATCGGCAACCACGCCCGCGCGCATGTCCGCCGGCACGGTCACATCGGGCGAGAACCCGGTCACCTCGCCCCCGCCGCCGGGGATCGTCACATAGGCTCCCACCGCACTGATCCGCGGCCCCGGCACATCGCCACGGTTGATGGCGTTGCGCAGTTCCACGTCGGCATAGGCGCGAAAGCTCCCGACATCATGGACCGAGGTGAACCCTGCCAGCAGCGTCTTCCTGGCATTGCGTGCACCGATGAAGCCGATCTCCATAGCCGAATGCAGCAGCGGCTCGGCCACGTTGTTCGATTGCTCGACGTCGGCAAGATGCACATGACAGTCGATCAGGCCGGGAAGCACCGTGAACCCGGACCAGTCCATCACCTTTGCGCCAGCGGGCAAGGGCCCCTCGGCCTGCACCGCAACCACCCGGCCATCCTCGACCTTGAGAACCTGGGCGGTCAACACCCTGCCCGCCTCGGGATCGACCAGTCGCCCTGCGCGAACGTAAATCGTCTCGGCATGGGCGGCGGCAGGAACAAGGGCGAGCAGGGGCAGGATATGGCGCAGCATGGCCGGGAGACTACCCTTCCCGGCCGCCAGCGCAATCACTCGCCGTGACATTGCCCCCCGCCTGCGCCAGCGCACACGCCATCATTCGCCCTTGCGGAAATCCTTCACGCTCGCATCGGTCAGCCGCAGCAAGGAAAACTCGGCCCGATTGCCGGCTCCCAATGGCGATTGCGCACTGAGGCCGAGCCACACACGTGCAGGATAATCGTTGCGGAACACGCGGACGAGTTGCCAGGAAAGGCCGTCGACCGAATAGTAGAAGGCTAGCGATGTGGTGTCGGACGATACCTTGAGGAAGACGGATTCGCTGGCCACGGCATCGTGGTTGTTGTCGTCCGATGTCCCATGGGTCCGCACGGTAACGATGCGGGAGCGGCCGTTTTCGTCCCGCTCGAAGGCGAACTTCAGCCAGTTTTCTCCGTCCACCCACAGATACAGCGCGCCGGCATCGTAGGTCTCGATCAGGCTTGGGGTCACGCGCACGGAAAAGCTGAACGGACGTGAATTGTCGATTGCGGTAAGCAGGACCGGTGCGTTGCCGTAGCTCGTCTTGCCATCGGTTTCGCGGAAGAAGTCGGTCTTGGGACCGCTTTCGATCACCAGACCGCCGGACTTGCCTCCCGCAGCCGCTTTCGCGCCGTTCAGCGCCCGGTCGAACACGATGCCCGAAGCCTCGACCTTCGCAACCGCTTCCACCGTTTCCTCCTTTGCACGGGCAGGCCCGGCTGTGGCCAGCATCGCAAGACCAACAAGAAGCCCACTGAACCTGCGCATCCAGATCTCCCCAAATCGTGCGGTGAAGGTGTTGCAGTATCTCAAAAGGATCAATGGCCATTTTTTAACCTCGACGACGAGACACTCGAGGCATCAGCCTATTGACAAAAATAACCATATAGGTTATTCGCGCCGATTGCAGGTCAGTAGAGGGCAATAGGCCAACCCGCTCCTCCCCTTCGGAGCCCGACGCATTGCGAAAGGCTTCGGCGCGATCGGTGCGGCAGGTACGCGGCGGGTTGAACGAGGGGCGTTAAGCCCATGACCCGCCGGGCAAGACTGCCGTGCCCCAAGGACAGGAAGGACACCCAAGGGATCAGTCCCTTAAGCGACGCTGCGGATGCGGAACCGCCATGATCGAGCGACGCATGCAAGGTCAGCACGAACGACGCGTTCTTTTTCGCAGCCGGCTTCCACGGCAAAGGGCGGCAAGCGAGCCGCCGCCCGCGCCGTCCTCCCTTCCCCCCAAGGCTGAGCCGATCCGGGTCCGAGACCGCCCCCGGCCACTCGCAAACGGTCCCGCGCCCTTCCCGCCGCGTGCCAAACGGCACCCGCACCGGTCGCGCGATCTGTCTTGTCCCCCGGCGTTACCGTCCGCATTCGCCAGCGGATGAACCTCCGTTCGCTCCGAAAAGAAAGGGCCGCCGAAGCAGCCCCTCTCCCTCAATCCACGATGAACGTCAGGGCGCCGTCGCCCTCGTCGATCCGCACGGTCGAACCGTCCGGCACCTCGCCGCCCAGGAGCTTCTCGGCCAGCGGGTCCTGCAGATACCTCTGCACCGCCCGCTTCAATGGCCGCGCGCCATAGACCGGGTCGTAACCCACCCGTCCAAGCCACCGCTTGGCGGCGTCGGTCAGGTCGAGCACGATCTTGCGATCCTTGAGCAGCCTGGCCACCCGCGCCACCTGGATCTCGACGATCGGCGCCATGTGTTCTTGGCCCAGCCGGTGGAACAGGATGATCTCGTCCAGACGGTTGAGGAACTCGGGTCGGAAGTGCCCGCGCACCACGTCCATGACCTGCGGCTCGACCGTCTGAACGTCCTGCCCTTCTTCCAGATTGGCGAGGTATTGGCTGCCCAGGTTGCTGGTCAGGATGATCAGCGTGTTGGTGAAGTCCACCACGCGGCCCTGACCATCGGTCAGGCGCCCATCGTCGAGGACCTGCAGCAGCACGTTGAACACGTCCGAGTGCGCCTTCTCGACCTCGTCGAACAGCACGACCTGATAGGGCCTGCGCCGCACCGCCTCGGTCAGAACGCCGCCCTCGTCATAGCCGACATAGCCCGGAGGCGCGCCGATCAGGCGGCTGACCGAATGCTTCTCCATGAACTCCGACATGTCGATGCGGACCATCGCGTTGTCGTCGTCGAACAGGAAGCCGGCCAGTGCCTTGGTCAGCTCGGTCTTGCCCACGCCCGTGGGGCCAAGGAACAGGAAGCTGCCCAGCGGACGGTTCGGATCCTGCAAGCCGGCCCGCGCGCGGCGGACGGCCTTGGACACGGCGAGCACCGCGTCCTTCTGCCCGATCACCCGCTTGCCCAGCACCTCTTCCATCTTGAGCAGCTTCTCGCGCTCGCCTTCCATCATGCGGTCAACGGGCACGCCGGTCCACTTGCTGACAACAGCCGCGATGTCGTCGGCGGTCACTTCCTCGCGCAGCATCGCGTTCTGCGAAACGCCCTGCGCCTCGGCCAGTTGCTTCTCCAGCTCGGGGATGCGGCCATAGGCAAGCTCCCCGGCCTTCGCCAGGTCGCCGTTGCGTTGGGCCACATCCAGCTCGCTGCGCGCGGCGTCCAATGCTTCCTTGACCTTGCCCTCAGCGGCGATCTTGTCGCGCTCGTTCTGCCAGCGCGTGGTCAGTTCGGCCGATTGCTGCTCGAGGTTCGCCAGCTCCTCGCGCAAGGTCGCCAGCCGGTCCTTCGACGCGGTGTCGGTTTCCTTGGCGAGCGCCATCTCCTCGATCTTCATCTGGATGATGCGGCGGTCGAGCTTCTCGATCTCCTCGGGCTTGCTTTCCACTTCCATGCGGATGCGGCTCGCTGCCTCGTCCATCAGGTCGATGGCCTTGTCGGGCAGGAAGCGGTCGGAGATGTAGCGGTTTGACAGGGTCGCCGCCGCGACGATCGCATTGTCGGCAATGCGCACGCCGTGGTGCAGTTCGTACTTGTCCTTGATGCCACGCAGGATCGAGATCGTGTCCTCGACCGTGGGTTCGCCCACGAACACCGGCTGGAACCGCCGCTGCAGCGCGGGGTCCTTCTCGACGTACTTCTGATATTCATCCAGCGTGGTCGCGCCGATGCAGTGCAGTTCGCCACGGGCCAGCGCGGGCTTCAGGAGGTTGCCGGCATCCATCGCGCCTTCGGATTTGCCCGCCCCGATCAGGGTGTGCATCTCGTCGATGAACAGGATGATCTGCCCTTCGGCGCCCTTGACCTCGTCAAGCACGGCCTTGAGGCGCTCCTCGAATTCGCCGCGATACTTCGCGCCCGCGATCAGGCTGCCCATGTCGAGCGCCATCAGCGTGCGGTCGCGAAGCGAATCCGGCACATCGCCATTGGCGATGCGCAGCGCGAGGCCTTCGGCAATCGCGGTCTTGCCCACGCCCGGTTCGCCGATCAGCGCCGGGTTGTTCTTGGTGCGGCGGGCGAGGATCTGCACGGTGCGGCGGATTTCCTCGTCGCGGCCGATCACCGGATCGAGCTTGCCCTCGCGCGCAGCCTCGGTGAGGTCGCGGGCATACTTCTTCATTGCGTCATAGGCGTTTTCGGCGCTGGCGCTGTCCGCCGTGCGCCCGCCACGCAACTGCGTGATCGCCGCCTCGAGCGCCTGCGCGGTGACGTTGGCGGCCTTCAGTGCCTGCCCCGCCGAGGTCGTGCTGGCGAGCGTCAGTGCGACCAGCATGCGCTCGACGGTCACGAAGCTGTCGTTGGACTTGGCGGCAATCTGCTCGGCAGAATCGAGCACGCGCACGGCATCGTTGTCGAGCCCCGGCGTCTGTTGCGCGCCCGAGCCGGAGACGGCGGCGATCTTGGCCAGCGCCTTGTCGACTTCGGTCTGGGCAAGTGCGGCATTTCCGCCCGCGCGCTGGATCATCCCGCTGGCCATGCCCTCGCTGTCTTCAAGCAGGGCCTTCAGGATATGGTCCGGCGTGATCCGCTGGTGGTTCATGCGGATCGCAACGGTCTGCGCGGCTTGCAGGAAGCCCTTGGCGCGGTCAGTGAATTTCTCGAGGTTCATAAGGTCGAGTGTCCTCCTGTTGCGCAAGACATGGTGTGGCTTTTTCGCAACACAAGTGCTGCGCCGACGAAAAAGCTACACCGCTCGACGGGTGTGGTTCCTTGATCGAAGGCAATCCGCCGCGCCTCGAAGGAAGCGCGGCGATCTTGCGTCACTTCGCTGGATCAGCCGCCTTCGCAGCCTTTGGCGCGAACTCCTTGCCGAAGAAGCTGCCAGCATACCACTTTGGCCGCTCTGCCCCGTTCGCGAGGCCCATCACGGTGTAGTAGTTGACCTTGGCGAAGAGCGCGCCAGCGGCCCAATCGAACGGCAGCTTCAGGTCGTCGCTCGGCTGATGGTAGTGGTCCTTGAGGAAGCCGCGGAAGGCCTTTTCGCCCGGCCCTTCGAAGCCGGTCATCATGAACACCGCCGGCACGCCCTGCTGGACGAAGCGGTAGTGGTCCGAACGGGTGAACAGGCCTTCCTCCGGCATGGGATCGGGCGAAAGCTTGATTCCTGCCTTGGTGGCAGCCTCGGCCACGACCTTGCCCATGGTCGAGTTCTCGGCGCCGAAAGCAACGACGTCCGAGAACATGTAGGTCAGCACCGGCATGTCGAAGTTGACGAGGCCCACGACCTCACCCTTCACCACCGGATTGCGCGCGAGATAGTCCGAACCGATCAGCCCGCCTTCCTCGCCAGTCAGCGCGGCGAACATCACCGAACGGCGCGGGCGTTCCTTCGCCACCGCCTTGGCCACTTCCAGCATCGTCGCCACGCCCGAAGCGTTGTCCATCGCGCCGTTGTGCAGCGTGTCGTCACCCTTCCCGTGCACGCCGATGTGATCGAGATGCGCAGTCATGCCGATGAATTCGCCTGCCACCGCAGGGTCGCTGCCGGGCAGCATTGCCACCACGTTCTCGCTGCGCACGTCCTTCCACATCTGCGCGTAGGACAGGCTCGCCTTGGCCTTCATCGCGAAGCCCTTGGGCTTGCCGCCGGTCTTGTTGGCTTCGGCAAGGATCTTGTCGAGCGGCTTGCCCGATGCGGCAAAAAGCGGCGCGGCGGCATCCGGGTTCAGCGTGGCCCCGCCCTTGATCCCCGGCGTGCGGGTAAAGGCATTGCCATCGGTGCCGACCCAGCCCTTGGCCGGACCGTCGGAGATCGCTACGCGCTTGTCCCATGGCCGCCGCGCGCTGTCCTCGGTGGTCGGCACGCTGATCACGCCGATCGCACCGCGCTTCATGGCCATCATCGCCTTGTCGGAATTGAGATGCGCGCCAAGCTCGCTCGGCGTGCCCTTGGGGAAACCGGTCAGGACGACGACGATCTTGCCCTTCACGTCGAGGCCCTTGTAGTCATTGAAGCCAAGGTCGGGACGGTCGAAGCCGAAGCCTGCGAACACCAGCGGCGCCTCGAAAGCCACCTTGGCATCGGTCAGGCTAGGCCGCACCAGCACTTGCGCGGTGTCGGACAGCACAGTTTCCTTGCCGCCATAGGTCAGCGCCAGCCGGGGCGCGCCATCCAGCCGGGCTTCGCGCACGGTCAGGCGCTGGAAGAACGAGCCATCCGCTGCGGCCGGTTTCAGCCCCATCGCGATGAATTGCGCGGCGACGTAGTTGGCGGCGATATCATAGCCGCGGCTGCCGGTATCGCGCCCTTCGAGCAGGTCATCGGCGAGGAACGTGACGTGCGCGCGAACCGCCTGCGGATCGAACACGAGATCCTCGGCAAGGGCCGGAGCGGCGGTCGAGGCGAGCAGTGCGGCAGTCAGGAACAGCTTGACGTTCATCGGTCTCTCTTTGTCGTTCGTCGAAAGGCATTGAGCGCGGCCTGCCCCTTCGGCACGCCCCACTTGCGCGCGCGAACATGGCCACTAGAAAGTTTCCGATCAAACCAAATCTGGAACCTTGCAGACCAGACCCGAACAGGGGCACTCTGCATCCTGATCGAAAGACAACCGGCGACTGCGGTCGCCCATTCCCTGGGACAAACATGCAGCACAAACTCTCCGCCAGCCTGCTCGCCCTTGCCGCATCGACCGCGCTTGCCACCCCTGCCCTGGCGCAGCAGGCAAAGCCTGCCCCGCTGTCCGATCTCGTCGCCAAGGTCCAGATCCCCTACGAAAGCTTCAAGCTCGACAACGGCATGACCGTGCTGGTCAACACCGATCGCAAGGCGCCGGTGGTTGCGGTTTCGGTGTGGTACGGCGTCGGCTCGAAGAACGAGCCCAAGGGCAAGACCGGCTTTGCCCACCTGTTCGAGCACCTAATGTTCAACGGCACGGAAAACGTCCCCGGCGATTTCTTCACGCCGCTGCAGCAGGTCGGCGCGACCGACGTCAACGGCACGACCTGGTTCGATCGCACCAACTACTTCGAGACCGTGCCCACCGCCGCGCTCGACATGACGCTGATGATGGAATCCGATCGCATGGGCCATCTGCTCGGCGCGGTCACGCAGAAGGTGCTCGATAACCAGCGCGCCGTCGTCCAGAACGAGAAGCGCCAGGGCGACAACCAGCCCTACGGCATCGTCGAGTACGAGCAGCTAGAAAACCTCTACCCCACCGGCCACCCCTACCACCACTCGACAATCGGCTCGATGGCAGACCTCGATTCGGCCAGCCTCGCGGACGTGAAGGGCTGGTTCACCGATCACTACGCCCCGAACAACGCCGTGCTGGTGCTGTCGGGCGATGTCGATGTGGCCACCGCAAAGCAGAAGGTCGCCAAGTGGTTCGGCGACATCAAGCCCGGACCGAAGGTCAAGCCGGTCAGCGCGCCGGTGCCGACCCTGCCCGCCACGGTGACCAAGACGATCAAGGACCAGGTTGCCACCACGCGCATCTACCGCATGTGGGCCGTGCCCGGCCTCGACAATCCCGATTACCTGCCGCTCGAGCTTGCCGCCTCGGTGCTGGGTGGCCTTGCCTCGTCGCGCCTCGACGATGCGCTGGTGCGCCAGCAGAAGGTTGCGGTTTCGGTCTCTGCCGAAGCGCAGGTCTTTGCGCAGGCCTCGCAGTTCGTCGTCAAGGCCGACGTGACGCCAGGCCAGGACCCGGCCAAGGTTGCTGCCGCGCTCGATGCCGAGATTGCAAGGTTCGTGAAGGACGGCCCCTCGGCCGACGAACTGCAGCGCGCCGCGACCAGCGCCACGGCCGGCGAAATCCGCGGGCTTGAGCGCACCGGCGGCTTCAACGGCAAGGCGCCGACGCTTGCCGAAGGCCTGCTCTACAACGGATCGCCCGATCATTACCGCACCGAGCTGAACCGCATTGCCGCGATGAAGCCTGCCGACGTAAAAACCGCAGCCGCCAAGTGGCTGACGCGCCCTGCCTTCGCGCTGACCGTTGAACCGGGCGAGCGCACCGAGGGCGGCGAGGCGCGCGGCGGATACTTCACCCAGACGGCAACTGGCGCGCACCCCGCCTACTTCCGCGATCCCGACATGCCCGCCAAGGGCGTACCGGCGCCTGCGGTTGCCGGTGCCGACCGTTCGAAGCTGCCAGCCGTCGGCCAGCTCGCTCCGCTCGATTTCCCCGCCATCCAGCGTGCAACGCTCAAGAATGGCATCCCGGTCTATTTCGCCAAGCGCAGCGAAGTGCCCACTGTGTCGGTCCGTGTCAGCTTCGATGCGGGCTACGCTGCCGATCCCAAGTCGGCGCTCGGCACCGAATCGCTGCTGCTCAGCCTGATGGACGAAGGCACCGAGAAGATGGACGGTTCGGCCCTGGCGCGCGAGCGTGAGCGGCTTGGTGCCAATATCTCGCTCTCGGCCACCAGCGACCTGACCTCCTTCCAAGTCGATGCCCTGTCGCCCAACCTTGGCGCCTCGCTTGGCCTGCTTGCAGACATCGTGCGCCGCCCCGCGCTCGACCCGGCAGAGCTTGAGCGCGTGCGCACCCAGCAGCTGACCGCGATCTCGGCGGAAATGAAGAACCCGCAGGCACTGGCGGCGCGCATCCTTGCCCCCACGCTCTACGGCACGCATCCCTATGCCTTCCCGTCGAGCGGCCTCGGCGATGTCGAAGTGGTCAAGAAGCTGACGCGCGATGACCTGAAGGCCTTCCACGCCCGCTGGTTCCGCCCCGACACTGCGCGCATCTTCGTGGTGGGCGACACCACGCTCGATGCCGTGGTCAAGATGCTCGATGACAGCTTCGGCAACTGGCCCTCGAACCGCATGGCCCGCCCGATGAAGGATTTCTCCGCGCCAATCCCGGCACAGAAGAGCCGCGTGATCCTCGTCGACCGCCCCGGCTCGCCACAGTCCTACATCATGGCCGGCAAGGTCATCGACGCCAAGGGCACCGACGACAACGTTGCGCTCGGCACCGCCAACGACATCCTCGGCGGCAACTTCCTCGGCCGCATCAACATGAACCTGCGCGAGGCCAAGGGCTGGACCTACGGCGCCTACAACGGCGTCAGCGAACCGCTCGACAAGGTCCGCTTCCAGGTCGTCGCGCCGGTCCAGACCGACCGCACCGGCGACTCGCTGGTCGAGATCAAGCGCGAGATCGACGAGTTCGACACCACCAAGGGCGTGACGGCCGAAGAGCTCGACTGGTCGACCAAGGGCAGCGCCCGCGAGCTTCCGGGCATGTTCGAAACCAGCGCCGCCGTGCTCGACGGCCTTGCCAAGATCGTCAACTACCAGCGCCCGGACGACTTCTACGAAACGCTCTCGGCCCGCTATGGCAAGATGACCGTGGCCGACGTCGACAAGGCGTTCCGTTCGAAGGTCTCGACCGATGGCATGGTCTGGGTCGTGGTCGGCGATGCAGCCAAGGTGCGCCCGCAGCTCGCCAAGTTCGGCCTGCCGGTAGAGGAAATGGCCGCACCGAAGTAACATGGTTTCCAGCGCAGGATAAGTGAAAGGCGTGCCGAAGGTGCGCCCCTTTCGCTTTGCCGACCGCGCCTTGCTATTGACACGTTTGTAGATAGACTCAGGTCAGCAAACCAATGGGAGAGTTCCGATGTCCGTTGCCGGCACCTACAATTGCGTCACTCACACCCCGATGGGCGATCAGACCTTCACCTTCACCGTCAAGCCCGACGGCGATACCTTCATCGGCACCAACAGCGGCCAGATGGGCTCGATGGATGTCGAGAACGGCAAGGTCGATGGCAACACGCTCACCTGGCAGATGAAGATCACTGTACCGATGCCGATGACGCTAGACTGCACCGCCACGGTCGATGGCGACGCCATGACCGGAAAGGTCACCGCAGGCATGTTCGGCACCTTCCCGATGGAAGGCACGCGCGCCTGACAGCGGCCTTCCAAGGTCGACAAGAAAAAGGGGAGCGGACACTGCGTCCGCTCCCCTTTTTTCATGGCCTTTTTTCATGGCCTTTTTTCATGGATTGCGGCGCTGCTCTGCCTCGCGGCGCATTTCCTCGAAATTCCGCTCGCGTTCGCCATCCATCGGGTGGCGGTTGCCGCGCTTGCTCAGGAACCGCATCAGCAGAAACACTGCAATCAGGAGGCCGGCCACCAGTGTGACGATGGCCAGCGTCCCTGTCATGTCCCACGTGTTCATAGATTACCTCTCAGTTGATGAGAGGTAACGGCTCCTCGCGCCTGGACGTTCCGTCTTGTGACACCAGAGGAGCCGTCAATCGGCTGAACCGTCAGGCAAGCTTCTTCTTGAGCAACTCGTTGACCACGCCAGGGTTGGCCTTGCCCTGCATGGCCTTCATGGTCTGGCCGACGAAGAAGCCGAACAGGGCTTCCTTGCCCGCCTTGTACTGCTCGACCTTGTCGGCATTGGCAGCAAGGATGCCGTCGATGGCAGCTTCGATGGCGCCGGAGTCGGAGGTCTGCTTGAGGCCTTCGCGCTCGACGATGGCGGCAGCGCCGTCACCGCTTTCGAGCATCTTTTCCAGCACCTGCTTGGCGATCGAGCCGGAAATCGTCCCGTCTGCGACCAGCGCCAGCAGTTCGGCGCCGGCAGCCGGCGTGACGGGCGACGTGTCGAGACCCTTGCCCAGCTTGTTGAGCGCGCCGAACAGCTCGGAAATGAGCCAGTTGGCCGCCTGCTTGGCGACTTCGGCTTCCGGCTTCTTCGCCTTGGCGGCGGTTTCGGCCAGCAGTACCTCGAACCAGCGCGCGGTTTCGACGTCGGCCGTCAGCACGCCCGCATTGTAGGCGGAAAGTCCGAGCGCGGTTTCATAGCGCGTGCGCTTGGCGTCGGGCAGTTCGGGCAGGCTGGCGCGGCAATCCTCGAGGAAGGCATCGTCGAGTTCGAGCGGCAGCAGGTCGGGATCGGGGAAGTAGCGGTAATCGTGCGCATCTTCCTTCGAACGCATCGAGCGAGTCTCGTTGCGGTCGGGATCGTAAAGGCGCGTTTCCTGCACCACCGTCCCGCCGTCCTCGATCAGCGCGACCTGGCGCCTGGCTTCCTGCTCGACCACGGCCATCACGAAGCGCACCGAGTTGACGTTCTTGGTTTCGGTGCGCGTGCCGAACTCATCGCCGGGCTTGCGGACCGAGACGTTGACGTCGGCGCGCATCGAACCCTGGTCCATGTTGCCATCGCACGAGCCGACATAGCGCAGGATCGTGCGCAACTTCGACAGGTAGGCCCCGGCTTCGGCCGGCGAGCGCATGTCCGGACGGCTGACGATTTCCATCAGCGCAACGCCCGAGCGGTTGAGATCGACATAGGACATCGTCGGGTGCTGATCGTGCATCAGCTTGCCGGCGTCCTGCTCGACATGGATGCGCTCGATCCCGATGGTCTTGACCGAATCCGGGTTCTTTTCGTCAAGCTGGATGTCGATCGCGCCCTCGCCCACGATCGGGTGGTAAAGCTGGCTGATCTGGTAACCCTGCGGAAGATCGGCGTAGAAGTAGTTCTTGCGGTCAAACCGCGACCACTTGTTGATCTGCGCATTGATCGCCATGCCAGTGCGCACCGCCTGACGGATGCATTCCATGTTCGGCACCGGCAGCATGCCGGGCATCGCCGCATCGACGAGGCTGACCTGCGTGTTCGGCTCTGCCCCGAAAGCGGTGGCCGCGCCGGAAAACAGCTTGGCGTTGGAAGTGACCTGCGCGTGGACTTCGAGGCCGATCACGACCTCCCATTCACCGGTTGCGCCCTGGATACGATATTCGCTCATGCTCTGCCCGATAAGGTGTGAGGGATGGGTTGGAAAGGGGTCAAATGGCTGCCTTGCGCGCCGGTATCCCGGCCACGCGCCGCGACCATGCCCGCGCCGGCTGCTCGATCAGCGTGGCAAAGGGCCAGGCGACCAGCAAGCACAGCGCAACGATGGCGAGCTTGGCCAGCAGCGCCCGCGCATCGGGACCGACCAGCATGTCCTGCCCGCCCACCTGCGTCTGCGCGATCATCACGCCCAGTCGTGGCTGCACCACCTCGAGGACATCGAACACCCGGCCGATGACGAAAACGTGGCTGAGGTAGAGTGCATAGGACAAGGTCCCCAGCACCTGGAACGGCTGCGCTGCAAGCAACTCGCTTATCCACCCCCGTTGCAACACGGCCAGCGCAACCAGACAGGCAGCCACGCTATCGTACAGGACGAGATTGCCGCTGACGCCAACGACCAGCACCAGCGCCAGCAACGCCAATGCCTCCAGCGCCGTGGCCAGTGCCCGCGACGGCGTGCACTTCACGCGGCTGAGCACGGCGTGCACGAAGAGGCCAAGTCCGAAGCCGGAAATGCCGCGAGCGACGTTGTAACCCGTGCCCTGCAGCGCCGAATCGAACGTTGTGAGCGCAAGAAGCACAAGGGCCGCCACCAGCCAGCCGATCCACGCCCGCTGCCCCACCGCGCGCCAGCCCAGCGCGGCCAGCACATAAAGCAGCATCTCGACCGAGATCGACCAGCTGGGATCGTTCCACACCGGCCCAAGCGAGGGAACAATGCCCTGGAGGAGAAGGAAGGCCGCTGGCAGGTCTGCCGGATCATGGCGCCCTGCCATCAGGCCATGGGTGCGAAGGTCTGGCCGCAGCACTCCCAGCGCGAGCATTGAGAGGATGAAGACGCACAGCATGGCGGCGTGGAGCGGCCAGATCCTGCCCAGCCGAAGCCACAGGAAGCGGCGCAACGGAAAACCGCTGCCCATGCGCTCGGCATAGGCCGCCGCGATCACGAATCCCGAAATCACGAAGAACAGGTCGAGCAGGAGGTTGAAGTTGTCGTCCCACCGCGCGACGGCGAGCGCCTCGCTTACCGGAATGTGGTGAAACACCACGCCCAGCGCAGCCAGGCCGCGCAGGGAATCGAGGACGGGGTAGCGCTCGGCAGTGCCGATGCCGCCCCCGCCCTTGACGATCGTTACCACCACTTCTCCGGCCTTGAGCCGTTCTGGGCCGAGAACTGCGCGCGCTGTTCGAGAGCGAGGCTGGCGTTGAGGACGCCCTGTTCGTCGAACGCCTTGCCAATGACCTGCAGGCCGAGCGGCAGCCCGTTGCGGTCAAGGCCTGCGGGGACCGACATGGCGGGCAGGCCTGCCAGGCTGGCGGGCACCGAGAACACGTCGTTCAGGTACATCTCCAGCGGATCGGCGCTCTTTTCGCCAAGCGCGAAAGCCGAGGACGGCGCGGTGGGCACGAGGATCACGTCGACCTGTTCGAAGGCCTTCGTGAAGTCGCGCGCGATCAGGGTGCGGACCTTCTGCGCCTGTGTGTAGTAGGCATCGTAGAAGCCGGCAGACAGCACATAGGTGCCGATCATGATGCGGCGCTTCACTTCCGGACCGAAACCGGCCGCGCGCGTGGCGGCGTACATGTCCTGCAGGCCCGCGCCCTCGGGCAGATCGCGCAGGCCATAACGCACGCCATCGTAGCGGGCGAGGTTCGACGAAGCTTCGGCCGGCGCGATGATGTAGTAGGTCGGCAGCGCGTACTTCGTGTGCGGCAGCGAAATCTCGACGATCTCGGCGCCCGCATCCTTCAGCCAGGCAATGCCATCGTCCCAGCTCTTCGCAACGTCCGGATCCATGCCATCGAGGCGGTACTCGCGCGGAATGCCGACCTTCTTGCCCTTCATGTCGGCATCGAGGGCCGCGGCCCAATCGGGAACCGGCATGTTGAGGCTGGTCGAATCCTTCGGGTCGAACCCGGCCATGGCTTCGAGCATGATCGCGCAATCGGTCACGTCATGGGCCATCGCGCCTGCCTGATCGAGCGACGAGGCGAAGGCAACGACGCCCCAGCGCGAGCAGCGGCCATAGGTCGGCTTGATGCCCGAGATGCCGGTGAAGGCGGCAGGCTGACGGATCGAGCCGCCGGTGTCGGTGCCGGTGGCAGCCGGCGCGATGCGCGCGGCGACCGCGGCGGACGAGCCGCCCGAGGAGCCGCCGGGCGCGAGCGGCGTGGTGTCATTCGGGCGACGCCATGGCGAGATCACGTTGCCGAAGGCGCTGGTCTCGTTCGAGGAGCCCATCGCGAACTGATCGAGGTTGAGCTTGCCCAGCATGCCCGCGCCCGCATCCCACAGCTTCTGCGAAACGGTGGATTCGTACTGCGGCTTGAAGCCTTCGAGGATCTTCGAGGCGGCAGTGGTCTGCACGTCGCGGGTGGCGAAGAGGTCCTTCATGCCGATCGGCACGCCGGCCATCTTGCCCAGCGGCTTGCCGGCGGCGCGATCGGCATCGACCCTGGCGGCGGCTTCCAGCGCCTTTTCGGGCGTGGTGACGATGAAGGCATTGAGAGCGGGCTGCGCCGCTTCAACCGCGGCGTTGAACGCGGTAGCGACTTCGGTGGCGGAAAACGCACCCTTGGCAACGCCATCGCGCAGGGCGGCAATGCCCAGGTCAGTAATATTCGTCATTATTCGATCACCTTGGGCACGCCGAAGAAGCCATGTTCGGGTGCGGGCGCATTGGCCAGCACCGCATCGCGCATGTCGCCACCGGTCAGCGGATCGGCATTGACCACGTCATCGCGCAGGCGCTGATGGTTGGGGATCACGGCGGTCATCGGCTCGACCCCGGTCACGTCGACTTCGCCGAGCTGCTCAACCCAGGCGAGGATGCCGTTGAGTTCGGGGACCATCGCGGCGAGGTCCTGCTCGGTCACCTTGATGCGGGCCAGCGAGGCGATCTTGGCCACGGTGGCGGTATCTACGGACATGGCGGATACTCTTATCGGAAAGGAAAAAGGAACGCCGCGCGCTACCAGAGCGCACGGCGTGCTTCAAGCCGAGGCCGCCCCACAAGGGCGCCCGGCAGATATCAGGGTTGTGGCGCGCCCTGTGGCATCGGCATCGGTTGGGGCATCGGTGGGGGCATCGCGCCCGGTGCAGCACCTGCCCCGTTTCCGGCACCGCCCTGCATCTTCTGCATCTGTTCGAGCATCATGCGCTGCTGCTCAAGCTCGGCCGCGCTCTTGTAGTCGATCAGTTCGATCTCGAAGACGAGATCGGAATTGGCAGGAATCACGACCTCGCCGGTTTGCGGATTGCGCTTTTCCTCGGCGCCGTAGGCCTTTTCCGAGGGAATCTCGAGGACGTACTTGCCGCCCTTCTGCATCTTCGACAGGCCTTCGGAGAATCCGGGAATCACGGTTTCCAGCGGGAGAACCGCCTTTTCACCGCGATCGAACTCCTTGCCGTTGGCGAGGCGACCGACATAGTTGATCAGCGCGACGTCAGACTTGGTGGGCGAGGCACCGGTGCCGGCCTTCACCGTCTCGATCTCGACGCCCTTGTAGCGGGTGCCGTAGGCAACGCCCGAGCCGAGCACGACAGCGGCGATCACGCCAAGCCAGATCTTGCCGACGGAGCCCTTGGCAACGGGCTGGAGCGGAACGCGGGTGATTTCCGACATGCTTTCCCCCTCAGGCACGATTCGCCCGAATCGCGCGTGATGATTCGAAATGAGTTTGCCCGGCGCACGAAAAAGGGCGCCGGAGTGCGGCGCCCTCTTGGCCCATCAGGGCTCAAACGGCAAGTGGGAGATGGGGGCCGAGGCAGCCCCCCGCTCTCTTACTTGGCGCCGTCACGCTCCTGGCGCTTGCGCTCGAGCTTGCGGGCGCGGCGCACGGCAGCAGCCTTCTCGCGAGCGCGCTTTTCCGAGGGCTTCTCGAAGTGGCGACGCAGCTTCATTTCACGATACACGCCTTCACGCTGCAGCTTCTTCTTGAGAGCCCGAAGAGCCTGGTCGACGTTGTTATCGCGAACGAGAATCTGCATAAACCGCTACACCTCAATTGACGGCAAGAGCCCGCAAAGCGCGCGGGAGTTGCCCGAATCTGGAAACACAAAACAAGCCGAATCCGTACAGGACCGGCCCGAACGGGAGCGCCACTAGCCAAAACGCCCCCCAAAGGCAAGCAAAGTCGTGCATTTCTGTGCCTACGCGTATATGGGGCGCAGATGAACTCTCCCAATACCCTGACGGCAACCGCCATCGTCGCCCTTGGCGGCGGTGTAGGTGCCATGCTCCGCTACCATGCCGGGCGCGCCGTGACCGCCTTTACCGGTCCCAACGCCGTGTTCCCCTGGGGCACCTTCATGATCAATGTCACCGGCAGCCTGCTGATGGGCGTCCTGGCCGGATGGCTGGCGCGTTCGGGCGGCAGCGAATCCGCACGCCTGCTGCTGGGCGTGGGCGTGCTTGGCGGCTTCACCACCTTCTCTGCCTTCAGCCTTGAGACCGCCATGCTGATGCAGCGCGGGCTCTATGGCCTTGCCGCCACATATGCAGCCGGATCGCTTGTCGCCGGCGTGGCCGGGCTGCTGCTGGGCCTTTCGCTGATGCGAGGTGCAGCATGAGCCGGGGCAAGGTTCCGGACGACAACGTCCGCCAGTTCACCGTAGGCCGCGACGATGCGGGCGCGCGCCTTGACCGCTGGTTCAAGCGCCACCTGCCGCAAGTCGGCTTTGCCACGGTATCGCGCTGGGCGCGCACCGGGCAGATCCGCGTGGATGGCAAGCGTGCCGATGTCGATACGCGCCTCGAAGCCGGGCAGATCCTGCGCGTGCCGCCGGGCAACGCCACCCCGGTCGGGGCCGGGATAAAGGGCCAGCGCGTGCGCAAGCCGCTGACCGACGAGCAGATCCAGCTAGCCGAATCGATGGTGCTGGAAAAGGACCGCGCCGCGATCGTGCTCAACAAACCGCCGGGCCTTGCCACGCAGGGCGGCAGCGGCACGCACGAGCATGTCGATGGGCTGCTCGATGCCTACGCCGCCGATGGCGAACCGCGCCCGCGCCTTGTCCACCGGCTGGACAAGGACACCTCGGGCGTCCTCCTGATCGCGCGTACGCCGGGCAGCGCGGCGTTCTTCTCGAAGCACTTCTCCGGCCGTTCGGCGCGAAAGATCTATTGGGCGCTGATCGTCGGCGTGCCCGAAGTGAAGGACGGGCTGATCGAACTGCCGCTGGCGAAGCAGCCGGGTACGGGCGGCGAGAAGATGATGGTCGATGAAAGCGGCCAGGGACAGTCCGCCCGCAGCCGCTATCGCGTGATCAGCCGCGCCGGCAATTCGGCCTGTTGGGTCGAACTGCAGCCCCTGACGGGCCGCACCCACCAGTTGCGCGTGCACATGGCGGCAATCGGCCACCCGATCGTGGGCGATGGCAAGTATGGCGGGCAGGCCGCGTTCCTGACCGGCACGATCAGCCGCAAGATGCACCTCCATGCCCGCCGCCTGCGGATCGAGCATCCCGAGGGCGACCTGATCGACGTGACCGCGCCGCTTCCGGCGCACTTTGCGGCAAGCATGGCGAGCCTCGGCTTCTATGAGGAGGATGGCGACCTTCCGCTGGAAGCGCCCAAGCTGCTTGACGAGAAGACCTTCCAGAAGCGTGCGGCCAAGCAGCACTCGAAGGAATATCGCAAGGAGCGCCGCGGCGAACGCCGCAAGCGGGCCGATGGCGAGAAGGGCGCTGGCAGTGCGGGGCGCAAGCCCACGGGCAAGCGGGCGGCTCCCGCCAAGGGTGCACCGGCGAAGAAGGCCCCCACGCAGAAAGGGGCGGCCAAGCCTGCCGGGAAGCCTGCTGCAGCACGCAGGGCGCCGGCGGGCAAGCCCGCGCCGAGGGCCCGGAAGGACTGATGCACCCCAACCCGGCCTTCCGGCATGACGACCGCGACCTGTTCGAGGCGCTGATTGCCGAGATCGGGTTCGGGATGATCTTTGCAACGGTGCCGGACGGGCCGCGCGTCGCGCATGTGCCGCTGCATTCGACTGGCGACGGTGCTCTGCAGTTCCACCTCGCGCGCGGCAATGCGCTGACGAGACATCTCGACGGAATGATGGTGCTGGCCGTGGTCAACGGACCGGATGGCTATGTCAGCCCACGCTGGTATGCAGATCCCGCGCAAGTGCCGACCTGGAACTATGTCGCGCTCGAAATGGAAGGCCGGGTGCGGCGGATGGATCAGGATGGCTTGCGCGGACTGCTCGAGACCGTGACCGATGCCCACGAGGCGCGGGTTTCGGAAGGCGTTGCCTGGACCATGGACAAGATGCCCGAGGACAGGCTGCGGGCAATGATGGGCGGCATCGTCGGCTTCGAGATGGAAGTGCTGGCGTGGCGCCCCACCTTCAAGCTATCGCAGAACAAGAGCGCCGACGAGCGCGCGCGCGTGGCGGCAGGGCTGGAGGCGGAAGGCGCTCCGGCCATCGCCGAACTGATGCGGAGGCTGGTGCCCTGAGGATCCTACGATGAGATTGGCAATCTTCGATTGCGACGGGACGCTGGTCGACAGTCAGGCCGATATCTGCGCGGCAATGGATGCGGCGTTCAAGGCAGCGGGCCTGGTCCCGCCCGAACGGCAGCTGACGCGCCGCGTTGTCGGGCTTTCGCTGCACGAGGCGATGCGCCAGCTCCATCCCGAGGGCGAGCATCATGAACATGCCAGCCTTACCGAACTCTACAAGGACGCCTTCCGGGCGCGGCGAGCGGCAGGAGCCGTTGCCGAACCGCTTTATGAAGGCATTGCCCTGCTGATCGAGGATCTCGCCCGCGAGGGCTGGCAACTGGCAGTGGCCACCGGCAAGTCCGATCGCGGCCTGGCCCATTGCCTCGCGACCCACGGGCTGACCGGCCATTTCGTTTCGCTGCAGACCGCAGACCGCCACCCTTCCAAGCCCGATCCCTCGATGATCGAACAGTGCATTGCCGAGGCTGGCGCAGACCGCGCCCGCACCGCCATGATCGGCGATACGGTCTACGACATCCACATGGGCGTGAATGCGGGCGTTCGTTCGTTCGGCGTCGATTGGGGTTATCACGAAACCGACGAGCTGCTGGAGGCCGGTGCGGAAGCGGTGGCGACCAGCGTTGCCGAATTGCGCGCATTGCTGGAGCGGATCGCATGAGCGAAGGCAGCCACGATCCTGCGATGGGCCGCTATTTTGCCCTGCAGGCGGTGCGCGCTTCGGGTGCCGTCATGGTCCTTGTTGGCGTGATGATCGGCACGGGCCGCGGCCCCGCGTTTCTGGCTGGCATGCCGCAGGTGGTGGGCCATGCGCTGGCGCTGGCCGGCATGGCCGAATTTTTCTGGGTGCCGCGGCTTCTGGCCCGGCGCTGGCGAACTCCGGACGGACAATGAAGCGTTTCTACAAGCAGGTAACGGTCGAGGCAGCAGAAGGCGGCTTCGGGGTGAGGCTCGATGGCCGAGCGATCAAGACGGTGGGCGGCAGGCCGCAAGTGGTGCCGACCCGCGCCGTGGCCGAGGCAATGGCAGCAGAGTGGGCTGCGCAGGGCGAGGAGATCGACCCGGCGCTATTCCTCTATCGCGACATGGCCGACTATGCGATCGACGTGGTGGCAGGAGCGCCGGCACAGGTCATCGCCGAGATCCTGCCCTACGCCGAGACCGATACGCTGTGCTACCGCGCCGAGCCGGACGAGGCCTTTGCCGCGCGCCAGCGGCTGATATGGGAGCCTTTGCTCACCGCCGCCGAGGCACGGCTGGGCGTGCAGTTCCTGCGCGTCACCGGCATCATCCACAAAGCGCAGCCAGTGGAGACGCTCGCTGCCTTGCGCGATGAACTGGAAGCGCTGGACGCCTTCCAGCTTGCCGCGCTGCGCAACACGACCAGCCTTGCCGCATCGCTCGTCATCGGGCTTGCCGCCTTGCAGCCGGTCGCCGACCTCGACGCGCTGTGGGACGCTGCCAACCTGGAAGAAGACTGGCAGGCCGAACTGTGGGGCAAGGATGCCGAGGCGATGGAGCGACGCGAGAAGCGCTCTGCCGCGTTTGCAGCGGCAGCGCGCTTTGCCGGAATGGCTAGCTGACCCAGTCGGCGACCTGCTTAGCTACCACATTGGCTGCTTCGTTGAGAGCGGGGCCGACGTACTGGGCCTCGGCCTCGGTCACCGGAACAGTGCTTTCGAAGCGCTTGGTCTCGACCCGTCCGCCCATTTCCTTGACCGCGTCGTAGCGGACCACGGCCGAGCGGGTGCGGGCGTCATAGCCCATGTCGAGCAGGCGTCCAGAAAGGTGCAGGCCCGCTGCGCCCGGATTGCTTTCAACCACCAGACGATTGCCGCGCGCGCGGATGGTCTCGGCCATCAGGCGCTGGAACAGCCGCGCCGGACGTTCGACCCACATCGTCTTCTTGAGATAGGCGACGTTGGCATCGTCGATCTGCACGGGCACCCGCGTCACGGCGAGGCGCGCCTCGGCAGATGGCTCCATCACGACAAGCGCGTTGGCGAGCGTGCCGCTGGTGGTGCTGCCCGCCGCTGGCGCGGCCGTGGGGGTAAGCGCCAGCAGCGTGTCGGGCACCTTGGGCCCGAGGCTGACGCATCCGGCAAGAGCAGCGGGAAGAATCGTGGCGATAAGGGCTTTGCGGATCATCTCTTGTCGCCTCCTCATTCCTTGTAATCGGGCAGCTTGGGCCCGCCGACGAAGCCGCCGATACCCCGGTCGTTGAGGCGGTCGGTCACTTCGCGCAGGCTCTTGGTAGTGGCCTGCAGATCGCGGATCGCGGCTTCTGCGGCAGGCAGGGTGCGCTCGTTGAGCTGCCGTGCTGCCGGCCGCGCATCACCGAGCGTGCCTTGCAGGGCATCTGCTGCGCCCTGCGCCGACTTGAGCGTCTTGCGCAACTGCTGGGCAAGGCCGTTGCCTTCGTCGTTGAGCATGGAGTCGGCCGAATTGGTCAGCTTCTCGAAGCTGGCAAGCGTGTAGTTGGCCTGCCGCAGCGTGGCCTGCAGTTCGGCCATCGTGCGCTTCACGTCCGGTGAGGCATCGGCGAGGTTGCTGGTCATGCGATCGGTGTTGGCAAGAATGTTCTCGATCGACTTCTGGTTCTTGTCCGACAGCACCATGGTCAGGCGCTCGGTCAGCGTCGCCAGGCGTTCAAGCAGCAACGGCGCGTTCGAGAGGATTTCGCCAAGGCCGGAGCGCTTGGTCGGGATGACCGGAACGCCTTCCGGACAGGTGGCGCGCTTGTTTTCGCTAGGGCATTCGATGGGCGGCGCGCCCTTGACTGCGCCTGAAAGCTGGATCGTGGAAACGCCGGTGAAGCTGCCCTGCAGGCTGGCCGTGGTTCCCTGCAGGATCGGCACCTTGCGGTTGACAGCGATGCGCACGCGCACGAATTCGGGATCGCGCTCCCACAGCTCGATATCCTTGACCTGACCCGAAGGTACGCCCGAAAACGCGACTTCCGATCCCTTGGCGAGGCCATCGACCGACTGCTTGAAGAAGATGTCGTATTCGTTGAGATCGCCCTGGTTGAGGCGCGCGATCCAGATGGTCAGCAGCGCGCCGGCCACCAGCAGCGCCAGCGTGACCAGCCCGACCCAGATGTGGTTTGCGCGGGTTTCCATGGAGAGTCCTTATGCTCCTTCGGGATCGAACGTGGAACGCTCGTCCTGCGAAATGGTCGCCTTCACGGCATCATGCCGCTCTTGCGCATCCTGCGCCGCGCGTCCGCGCGGGCCATTGAAGTATTCCTGTATCCAGGGATGATCGAGCGCGAGCAGTTCGGGGATCGTCCCGACCGCGATGACCTTCTTGTCGGCAAGCACCGCCACCCGGTCGCAGATTTCATACAGCGTATCGAGATCGTGGGTGATCAGGAACACGGTAAGATCAAGCGTCTGCTGCAGCTTGAGAATGAGCTGGTCGAACGCGGCTGCACCGATCGGATCGAGGCCGGCCGTCGGCTCATCCAGAAACAGCAGTTCGGGATCGAGTGCGAGGGCGCGGGCAAGGCCGGCACGCTTCTTCATGCCGCCCGAAAGCTCCGACGGATACTTGCTGGTCGCCTCTGCCGGCAGGCCCGAGAGCAGGACCTTGTAGCGCGCGATCTCATGGCGCAGCTCGTCGCTGATCTCGGGATAGAATTCGCGCAACGGAACTTCGACATTTTCCGCCACGGTTAGCGTGGAAAAGAGCGCCCCGCCCTGGAACAGCACGCCCCAACGGCTGCGGATGTCGATGTCGTCATCGGTTTGCGCATCGGTGATGGTGTCGCCAAGGACATCGACTTCGCCGGCTTGCGGGATCTGCAGGCCGATGATCGTGCGCATCAGCACCGACTTGCCTGTGCCCGAACCTCCGACAACACCGATGATCTCGCCCCGACGCACATCGAGGTCGAGCCCATCATGAATGACGTGTTCGCCGAACACGTTGCGCAAGCCCCGCACGCGTATCGGGTACTTGCCTTCGAACGGACCGGGCAGTTCGGCAAGATCTGGGTTGACGACAGCGTCTTCCATCACCCCCACCCGATGTTGGTGAAGAACACCGCAAAGAAGGCATCGAGCACGATGACCGTGAAGATCGCCATGACCACCGCCGCCGTGGTGCGCGCGCCCACCTCCTCGGCATTGTTCTTGACCTGCATGCCCTGATAGCACCCCGCCAGAGCGACGATCAGGCCGAAGACCGGCGCCTTGGTAACGCCGACCCAGACGTCATGCAGCGGCACGACCTCCTTGATACGCGCGAGGAAGGTGAAGAAGGGAATGCCGAGACTGACGCTCGACAGGAATGCGCCGCCCACGATGCCGATGAAGGCGGAATAGAGGCCGAGCAGGGGCATCATGATCATCGTCGCCAGAACGCGCGGCAGGACCAGCGCCTCGGTAGGCGACACGCCGATCGTGCGCATGGCATCGACCTCTTCGGTCAGCTTCATCGTGCCCAATTGCGCGGCAAACGCCGAACCGGAACGGCCGGCGACCATGATCGCCGTCATCAGCACGCCAAGTTCGCGCAACGTCAGGCGGCCGACGAGGTTCACGGTATAGATCTCGGCACCGAACTGGCGGAGCTGTACCGCGCCCTGCTGGGCGATGACGATGCCGACGAGAAAGCTCATCAACCCGATGATCGCGAGCGAATTGACGCCGACAAGCTCCATTTGATGCACCAGCGCCTTCATCCGGAAGCGTGAAGGGTGGCGCAGCAGGGTGCCTGCCGACTGGATCATCTGCCCCAGGAAACCGATGACTTGCAGCGCGCCCCTGCCAAGGCCGAGCATGACATTGCCGACATGTTCCGGCACGCGCCTGGTCAGCGGCAGGCGCGCGGCGCGCACCGAATGATCGTTCGAATCCGCCTTGCTTATCGCATCGACCAGCTTCTGCGCTTCATCGCTGCATCCGGTGATCTTGGCATCGTGATCGCGCGACAGGCGCCACACTGACCAGGCTCCGACGGTGTCGATCGCGGTGACACGGCTCAGGTCGATCTCGGCGATGGTGCCGTCCAGCGCACGGATCCGCTTGTCCGCAACGCCGATCGACGCCACGGTCATCGGCCCGCTGAAAGCGAGCCTCCGCCCGTCACCATTCGGTACAGGCTCAAGCTGGAATTCCGTCAGTTCCCGCATCTTGGTCGCTTCATGGGCGAAATCGGACGGGGCGACAAGTGCAACACAAGCGCCGTAACGTTGGAACGCGCTGCAAGGTTCCCCGGAATGCTTGCAGGTGAGCCGTTCGGATGGCAAGGCGCGTGCCCATGACCGAGACAAATTCAGCGCAGACTTCAGGCGAACTGGCCAAGACTTTCGAACCTTCGGGGATCGAAGCCAAGTGGTATGCCCATTGGGAGACGAACGGCCTGTTCCGGCCAGAGCGCCCCGACGCTGCGCCCTACACCATCGTGAACCCGCCGCCGAACGTCACCGGGTCCTTGCACATCGGCCACGCGCTCGACAACACGCTGCAGGACGTGGTGATCCGCTATGAGCGTCTGCGCGGCAAGGATGCGCTTTGGGTGGTGGGCACCGACCACGCCGGTATCGCCACGCAGATGGTGGTCGAGCGCCAGATGGAAGCGCGCCAGGACAAGCGCACCAACTACACGCGCGAGCAGTTCGTTGACAAGGTGTGGGAATGGAAGCACGAGAGCGGCGGCACGATCACCGGCCAGCTTCGCCGGCTCGGCTGTTCGATGGACTGGAGCCGCGAACAATTCACGATGGACCCGCACTTTACCAAGGCGGTGGTGAAGGTCTTCGTGGACCTCTACAACCAGGGGCTGATCTACCGCGACAAGCGGCTGGTGAACTGGGACCCCAAGCTCAAGACCGCGATCTCCGACCTCGAGGTTGAAACGCGCGAGACGCAGGGCGGATTCTGGCACTTCAAGTATCCGTTGGCAGATGACGTGAAGCGCGATGACGGCCTCGACTACATCGAAGTCGCCACCACGCGCCCCGAGACGATGCTGGCGGACATGGCCGTGGCCGTCCACCCGGACGACGAGCGATACAAGTCAGTGATCGGCAAGGACATCCTGCAGCCGCTCACTGGCCGCCGGTTCAAGGTGGTGGCTGACGAGCATGCCGATCCGGAACTGGGTTCGGGCGCGGTGAAGATCACGCCTGGGCACGATTTCAACGACTTCGAAGTGGGCAAGCGCGCCGGGATCAAGGCTGCCGACATGCTCAACATGTTCGATGCCGAAGCGAAGGTAGTGCAGACCGCCGACGGACTGGTGCCCGCCGAATTCATCGGCATGGACCGCTTCGATGCGCGCAAGCTCGTGGTCGAGCGGATGAAGGAAGCGGGCTTCCTGATCCAGCACGTGACGAAGGACAAGGAAGGCAACGAGGTTCAGCACGACGCCGAACCGCGCACCATCCAGACGCCGTTCGGTGACCGTGGCGGCGTGGTGATCGAACCGTGGCTGACCGACCAGTGGTACGTCGATGCCGAGACGCTGGCCAAGGCGCCGATGGAAGCGGTCCGCTCGGGCGCGATCGAGATCGTGCCGAAGACCTGGGAAAAGACCTTCTTCAACTGGATGGAGAACATCCAGCCATGGTGCGTCAGCCGCCAGCTGTGGTGGGGGCACCGAATTCCGGCGTGGTATGGCTCCGATGGCCAGTGCTATGTCGCCGAGACCGAGGAAGAGGCGCAGGCGAAGGCAGGCGCAGGCGTGACGCTGGAGCGCGATAGCGACGTTCTCGACACGTGGTTCTCCTCTGCGCTGTGGCCTTTCGCCACGCTTGGCTGGCCGGACCAGGACTCACCGCTGCTGAAGAAGCACTATCCCAACGATCTGCTCGTTTCGGGCTTCGACATCCTGTTCTTCTGGGATGCGCGCATGGCGATGCAGGGCCTGCACTTCATGAAGGAAGTGCCGTGGAAGAAGCTTTACCTGCACGGTCTCGTCCGCGCGGCAGATGGCGCAAAGATGAGCAAGTCCAAGGGCAACGTGGTCGACCCGCTGGGTCTGATCGACAAATATGGGGCTGACGCGCTGCGTTTCTTCATGTGCGCGATGGAGAGCCAGGGCCGTGACGTGAAGATGGATGAGAAGCGCGTCGAAGGGTACCGCAACTTCGCCACGAAGCTATGGAACGCCGCGCGCTTTTGCCAGAGCAATGGCATCACCGGCAGCATCTCGATCGCGGCGCCTGCGGCAACCTCAGCGGTCAACAAGTGGATCATCGGCGAGGTCGTCGAAACCGTCGCTGCGCTCGATCAGGCCATGGCCGACCTGCGCTTCGATGCTGCGGCGAACACCGTCTACCACTTCGTCTGGGACCAGTTCTGCGATTGGTACATCGAACTGATCAAGGGCAACTTCGACGCCGAAACCAAGGCGGTTGCCGGTTGGGTGCTCGACCAGATCCTGGTCATGCTGCACCCCTTCATGCCGTTCGTCACCGAAGAGCTGTGGCACGCGCTGGGGACACGCGATGGCGAGCTTATCGTGGCGGCCTGGCCGAAGCCGGAAGCATCGGTCGATGCTGCAGCAAAGCGCGAGGTCGAATGGCTGATTGCGCTCGTATCGAACTTGCGCACCGCCAAGAACGAACTCGGCATCGCCCCTGGCGCCAAGCTTGACGCATACCTGCCCGAGCCTTCGGCACAGACCCGCAGCATCATCGCAGCCAATCCAGCGGCAATCGAGCGCCTTGCACGCCTCAACGGCATCCGGTTCGAGCCGGCGCCTGCTGGTGCCGCAATGCAGGTTGGCGCGGGCGACGCCAACATTGTCGTGCCGCTGGAAGGCGTGATCGATATCGCTGCCGAAAAGGCGCGTCTGGAAAAGGCGCTGGCCACCTCGCAAAAGGAAGCGAAGTCCCTCGAAGGGCGTCTGGGCAATCCCTCGTTCGTCGAGAAGGCCAAGCCGGAGGCGGTCGAAAAGGCGCGCGCCGACCATGCCATGCACGCCGCCGAGGCCGAGCGTCTGGCAGCGGCGCTGCAGCGGCTGGGGTAACTTGCTTACCCTCGCCACGGTCAACCCCGGCGAGCCGGAGGTGTTCTCCTCGTTGCAAGGGGAAGGCCCCGGCATGGGGCGTCCCTCGGTGTTCGTGCGGCTGTCACGCTGCAACCTCGCGTGCCGCTGGTGCGACACGGCATATACCTGGCGCTTCACGGGCGACAATCGGCCGCATCGCGACGAAGTCGCCTTCGAACGTCGCGAGAATCAGGTCACCCTTGATGAACAGGAAGTTGCAGCGCTGATCCTGTCGCATCCGGAAGATCGTCTGGTCATTACCGGGGGCGAACCCTTGCTCCAAGGGGCAAGCCTGGCGCGCTTGGTGGCCTTGCTGAAAGCGGAGCGGCCTGCGCTGCATATCGAAATCGAGACAAACGGCTCGGTCCCGCCGCACGGAGCACTCGATCCGTGCATCGACCAATACAACGTGAGCCCCAAGCTCGCACATTCCGGCAATGCTGCAGAACTGGCATTGGTCCCGGAAAGGCTTGAAGCGTGGTCCGGCAACGTTCGTGCGTGGTTCAAGTTCGTTGTCGCATCACCGGCCGACCTTGCCGAGATCGCAGCGCTGCAAGACCGTTATCACATTGCTAGTGACCGTCTGTTCGTCATGCCGGAAGGAACGGCGAGTTCAACCTTGCGCGAGCGCTCTCGGTGGCTCGCAGAAGAAGCATTGGCCAAAGGCTGGCGCTTCACCGACCGGCTGCACATCCACCTTTACGGCGATACGCGCGGGACATGAAACGGCTACGCGCGGCATGCTTCGCGCTGGCCGGCTCAAGCACACCTTGGCGATGATGGATTAACACCCGGCGCGGCGCGAACGTTGTCGCATCCTCTCCCAAGGCCGCGCCGGGCGACTTGTACGCCGACCGTGTACTGCATGGCCTTGATGTTGTCACATAGAGTTTATGCTGCACTGTGTTTTGCGCTGTGGTGATGCAGCATGACAACACAAAAAGCCCCGCAAGATGCAGGGCTTTTTGTCTTTGTGGTTGCGGGGGCAGGATTTGAACCTGCGACCTTCAGGTTATGAGCCTGACGAGCTACCGGGCTGCTCCACCCCGCGCCGGGGTTGTTTGTGCTGCCGGCCCTTGTGGGCTGGCGAGCTTGTCTCATGATCCTGATGCGGGCGCTGTTGCGCCTACCTTCAGGGTTTCGAGATTTGTGAATGGGTTTGTTTTGACTTCCGCAAGCTGCAATGCCTGGCGACGACCTACTCTTCCAACGCTTGAGCGTTAGTACCATTGGCGCTGTCCGGTTTCACGGCCGAGTTCGAGATGGGATCGGGTGGGGCACGGACGCTATGGTCACCAGGCAATGAAGCCTGCGGATGCTTTTAATCGATGCGTATCATGTCCGCGCTCACCTTGCGGCAGCGCCGACCTGTCAGATGTCTGGCTGGAGGATCGTCCGTCCAACGACGCTTTGTCTCACGAGTGTTTCCCGTGCGCAGAGCTGTCATTGATGGCGGGACTCTTCAAGCATGAACAGAGTTATTAGGACCGGTTAGCTTCATGCGTTACCGCACTTCCACACCCGGCCTATCAACGTGATGGTCTATCACGACTCGATGATACCTTATCTTGAGGGAGGCTTCCCGCTTAGATGCTTTCAGCGGTTATCCCGTCCATGCATAGCTACCCTGCTGCGCTCCTGGCGGAACGACAGGTACACCAGAGGCATGTTCACCCCGGTCCTCTCGTACTAGGGGCAACTCCTCTCAAGTATCGACGCCCACGGCAGATAGGGACCAAACTGTCTCGCGACGTTCTGAACCCAGCTCACGTACCACTTTAATTGGCGAACAGCCAAACCCTTGGGACCTGCTCCAGCCCCAGGATGTGATGAGCCGACATCGAGGTGCCAAACGATTCCGTCGATATGAGCTCTTGGGAATCATCAGCCTGTTATCCCCGGCGTACCTTTTATCCGTTGAGCGATGGCCCTTCCACGAGGGACCACCGGATCACTATGACCGACTTTCGTCTCTGCTCGACTCGTCAGTCTCGCAGTCAGGCAGGCTTATGCCATTGCACTCTAACAGCCGGTTTCCAACCGGCCTGAGCCTACCATCGCGCGCCTCCGTTACTCTTTAGGAGGCGACCGCCCCAGTCAAACTACCCGCCACAGAGGGTCCCCGAACCGGCTAACGGTCCTGGGTTAGACATCAGAAAACAACAGGGTGGTATTTCACCTATGGCTCCACACCAGCTGGCGCCGGTGCTTCAAAGCCTCCCACCTATGCTACACAATTCTTTCCTAATGCCACTCTGAAGCTGCAGTAAAGGTGCACGGGGTCTTTCCGTCTAACCGCGGGTACTCCGCATCTTCACGGAGAATTCAATTTCGCTGAGCATATCCTGGAGACAGTGGGGAAGTCGTTACGCCATTCGTGCAGGTCGGAACTTACCCGACAAGGAATTTCGCTACCTTAGGACCGTTATAGTTACGGCCGCCGTTTACCGGGGCTTCAATTCGGAGCTTGCACTCCTCCTCTTAACCTTCCGGCACCGGGCAGGCGTCAGACCCTATACGTCGTCTTGAAGCCGACTTAGCAGAGTCCTGTGTTTTTGCTAAACAGTCGCTACCCCCTGGCCTGTGCCCCCTCATACTGCTTGCGCAATGTGAGGGCCTCCTTCTTCCGAAGGTACGGAGGCAATTTGCCGAGTTCCTTCAGGATACTTCTCTCAAGCGCCTTGGTATACTCTACCTGACCACCTGTGTCGGTTTCGGGTACGGTCTATACGGTGGGGCTATTTCCTGGAACCATTTCGAAGCCACTCCAATCCAATAAGGAGTGACAACACACATGATCCGTCACACACCACCAGGCCCACGAATATTAACGTGGTTCCCATCGACTACCCCCTTCGGGCTCGTCTTAGGGGCCGGCTCACCCTGCTCAGATTAGCTTTAAGCAGGAACCCTTGGTCTTTCGGCGAGAGGGCATCTCACCCTCTTTGTCGCTACTCATGTCAGCATTCGCACTTCCGATACCTCCACGACCCATTACCAGATCGCTTCTCAGGCCTACGGAACGCTCCGCTACCGCTCAGTACAAAGTACTGAACCCTAAGCTTCGGTGCATCACTTTAGCCCCGTTACATCTTCGCCGCAGGAACCCTTGTTTAGACCAGTGAGCTGTTACGCTTTCTTTAAAGGATGGCTGCTTCTAAGCCAACCTCCTGGTTGTTTTGGGATTCCCACATGCTTTCCCACTTAGTGATGACTTGGGGACCTTAGCTGTAGGTTAGGGCTGTTTCCCTTTTGACGACGGACCTTAGCAC
>NZ_FWXL01000004.1:145000-415973 GCF_900176395.1 Novosphingobium sp. B1
CAGGAGCGCGATCTGGATCAGCACCGCATCCGGCAGGCCTTCGGACTGCTCCTGCTTGCAAACGGCACGATAGCTGCGGTGCAGTGGTTTGCAGCACCTGCGGTGGCTGACTATTACAGTCAGCCTGTGGTGGCCCAGATGCTGCGCGTCCAGACGCTGATCTATCTTTCCACCCCCTTCATCGCGATTCCCGAAGTGCTGATGGGTCGAAAGCTCGACTTCCGCAGCCAGGCGCTGGTCAACATGACTGCGGCTCTGGCCGGGGCAATCATGTCGCTGGTCATGGCATGGATGGGCTTCGGCGTGTGGACGCTGGTCTATGCACCGATTGCGATGTTCTGGGTGCGCGCCATCGGATTGAACCTGATGGTGCGGGCACTGGTCTGGCCCAGCTTCGACTTCCGGGGCTGCGGATCGATTTTCTGCTTTGGCCTGGCCATCCTGCTGACGCAATTGTTCTGGCTCGTCCAGACCCAGAGCGACATCTTCCTGATCGGCCGGGTGTTCCACCCCCATGAGGTCGGCGTCTATTCGCAGGCCGTATTTCTGGCGACGATCTTCTATTCGCGATTCGTGCCGCCGCTCAATGAAGTGGCCTTCCCCGCCTATTCCCGCCTGCAGCACGATCTGCCGGCGCTGCGCCGGGCCTTCCTGCGCTCGGCGCGCCTGATCATGCTGCTCGCTGCTCCGGTATACGTCGGCATGGCGGTGACTGCGGTGCCGCTGGTGGCGACACTCTTCGGACCGACCTGGGCGGAACTGCCGCCACTGGTCGAGATGATGGCCCTGGCCATGCCGTTCATGACCGTGCAGATCCTGTTCAACCCGGCGCTCAACGCGGTGGGCAGTCCCGGCGTGGCCGTTAAGACCTCGATTGCTGGTGCGATCATCTTTGCGGCCGCCTTTGCCGCAGCGGTGGCCTTCGGGCTGCCCGGCGTCGCGCTCGCATGGTGCCTTGCCGCACCGCTCCTTCTGCTCGCGACACTCCTGCTCTCGCGTCCCGCGCTTGGGCTCGGCCTGCGTGACCTGGCAACCTCGCTTTCACTGCCGGTGATCTGCAGCCTTGTCATGGGCGCTGTCGTCTGGGCGGCGGACCGGCTCCTTCTCGGGCAGGCGCTCGCTGCATTGCCAGGCATTCATCTCGTGGTGCTGGTGGGCATCGGTGTGGTGAGTTACGCAGCGGCGCTGCATGGCATGGACCGCACCGCGCTTGTGCAAGTGTGGCAGCTGGTACGGCGCAAGCCGCTTGCCGAAGCCCCTGCCTGAACCGGGATCAAACCGCGGCCGTTGCCTTGGCCATGCGCTGCAGCGCCATTCGATCGAACCACCACCACATGCCACGACGCGGCCGGAACGCGGGCACGTGCTTCGCGTAAAGCGCAGACAGCCGCTCAGGCAACGCTTGCGGCCCCTGCTCGCGCAGGATCACCGTGATGATGCGGTCCTGATAGTGGCGCACCGCGTAGTTGATCATGCGGCGATATTGCATCCGCCAGCTCGAGACATCGCCGAAGGCAAAAGGATCACAGCGAAACCCGGCTTCCAGCACGGGCTGCACGCGCTCCTCGCGCCACTGCGCCAGTGGGCCGAGATCGGTCTTGGCCAAGGCACCGACAAGCCCATCATCGCCGACAAGGTCGACAGGCAGCCGGATGCCGCTTGACCGCAGGGCGTCGAGAAAGCTGCCACGCAGCGCATAGAGATCGCCGAACACCCCGTGCGACTTCGCCATGAGCGTTCGATAATGCTCAGCGCGTCGTCCGTTCAAGGGT
Source organism: Novosphingobium sp. B1 (assembly GCF_900176395.1). Classification (GTDB taxonomy): domain Bacteria; phylum Pseudomonadota; class Alphaproteobacteria; order Sphingomonadales; family Sphingomonadaceae; genus Novosphingobium. Next base: position 146,773 of record NZ_FWXL01000004.1, read on the forward strand.
GGGGCGGAAGCGATGCGGGCTTGCGGGCAGGCCTCGAGAGCAGCGATCAGCGCTGGAATCGAACCGGGCGCCACCTGGGCATCGCCATCGACGAGAATTACCGCAGAGAACCCTTGCGCGAGCGTATCGAGCAACAGCCGGTTCCACGTGCGCGCCTTGCCCGGCTCGGCCCAGTCATGCAGTGTCAGGTTGCGATGGAGGCCTGCGTATTCGCCGACGATCGCTGCGGTGCGATCGCGCGAACCGTTTACGGCGACATGGATCGCGAAGTGCTCATCATCGAGCGGAAGCGAATTCAGGCAGCGGGCAATGCGGCGCTCCTCGTTGTGCGCGAGCACGGCGATTGCATAGCGCGGCTCGGTCACGCCGGGTTTGCTCATGTCCGCGCGATGGCCCAGATCGTAACCGGGAACCGCTCGTCATTGGGCAGACGCTTGTGCCAGCCGGCCCGGCCCCAGCGAAACAGATTGGCCTTGACCGCGCTGGCATTGCCCCAGCCGCCGGTCTCGATCTTGGCGGGATCGAACCCGCACTCCTCGAGGAAGTGCGTCATTCCGAGGCGCGTCCAGCGCGAACAATCGGTCGGGATAGGGTGATAGCGGATCAGGAAAGGCGTGATGTTGATGAACACCCCGCCAGGCTTGAGCATGGCCCGGACGTGCTTCGCCGCGCGATAGGGATAGAGCAGGTGTTCCCATACGTTGTCGGCGATGATCACGTCGAACTTGCGGTCGAGCACGTCGTTGCAGATGTCGTATTCGGGCCAGTTCATCTCGGTGAAGCTACCCCACTGGCGCTGCCGCCACTTCCATCCTGCCGAGATTTCCAGCGCGTCGAGTCGCTCGGTACCCATCGAATCGAGCAGGGCATCGATCTCGCGATAGGCGACGACGCGCGTGATGTGGGTCTTGTCATAGCCCACGGCCCGCGCCGCGGCTTCTGCGATCCCGATCGCGCGCGCGCGCCAGCCGGATGATGCCGAATCCTTGTCCATTGCATCGCGATAGCGCCGGGGGGGTTGCCACGGCGTTAAGCACCAAGAGTCAGGCTGGCGCTCGGCCCGCAAGAGGCGTAATCTTGCGCCGGGAGAACAGGGTATGCGCCCGTTGCACTTGTCTTGCATTGCCATGGCCCTCGCGTGGGTTGAGCCCGCGCGGGCGGCCGACGAACCGCTCCAGCCCCCTCTCAACCCAGAACTTGTCCAGGCCCTTGCCGACCGGCATGACCGGATGACCGTGCCCGTCCGCATCGGCGAGCATGGTCCCTTTCGCTTCCTGATCGATACAGGTTCGGAGCGCACCGTCGTCTCCCGCCAGGTGGCGCAAACCATAGGCCTTCCACCGGCAGGTAATGGCGTGGTGGTCGGCGTCGCGGGTTCGCAGGCGGTGCAACTGGTCGAGGTCGAGGAAATCAGCCTCGGCAAGCGGACCTATTACACGCTCACCGCTCCCCTGCTTGAACAGCAGCACATCGGCGCCGAGGGCATCGTCGGGCTCGACAGCTTGCAGGACCAGCGCGTCCTGATCGACTTTCCCAAGGACACCATCGTGATCGGCGATGCCGCATCGCTGGGCGGGTCGCGCGGGTTCGAGATCGTGGTCAGCGCCCGCCGGCGCTCCGGCCAGTTGATCATGACCAATGCGCTGGTCGATGGCATTTCGACCGACATTGTCATCGACACGGGCTCGGATGCCTCGGTCGGCAACATCGCTCTTCGCAACGCGCTTACCCGGCGGCGCAAGGCCGAGCAGACCGTGCTCTATTCGGTAACCGGACAGCAGTTGAGCGCCGACCTGATCATGGCCTCGACCATCGCCATCAGCGGGCTGCAACTTAACAACACTTTCCTGGCCTTTGCCGATTCGCCGGCCTTCCATCGCCTGCAACTGGCCAAGCGTCCGGCCTTGCTGCTCGGCATGGCGCAATTGCGCATGTTCAAGCGCGTGGCGATCGATTTTTCGACGCGGCGCATCCTGTTCGATCTTCCCGCAGGCATTGCCGATTCGGGAAAGCGTGCCTTGGCCGGCTTCTGAGAGCGCAAAAGCACTGGCATAGTGGCTTGGGCGCCCTATCTGGGGACCATGCCTCCAGAAACGCCCGCCGCATCCAAAGACGCTCGCCATGATGGCTGGGCCACGCTCAAGCGCTTTCTCCCCTACCTCTGGCCGGCGGACAACGCGACGCTGCGCCGCCGGGTCATGGGCGCGGTGGTCATGGTGCTGCTTGGCAAGGCGACGACGCTGGCCCTGCCCTTCGCCTACAAGAAAGCCGTCGATGCAATGACGCTGCCAGCGGGTGCGCAGCCCGCACTGACAGTGGCGATGGCCTTCGTGCTCGCATACGCGCTTGGCCGCTTTGCCGGCGTGCTGTTCGACAACTTGCGCAACATCGTGTTCGAGCGGGTCGGGCAGGACGCCACGAGGCATCTTGCCGAAAACGTCTTCGCCCGGCTGCACAAGCTTTCCCTGCGCTTCCATCTTGCCCGCCGCACCGGCGAGGTCACCAAGGTGATCGAGCGCGGGACCAAGAGCATCGACACGATGCTCTATTTCCTGCTGTTCAACATCGCGCCGACGGTGATCGAATTGACTGCGGTCATCGTGATCTTCTGGCTGAACTTCGGCCTCGGCCTTGTCGGCGCAACGGTCTTCGCGGTGATCGCCTACGTCTATATTACGCGGACCATCACAGAGTGGCGCACGCACTTGCGCGAGAAGATGAACCGGCTCGATGGGCAGGCCCTCGCCCGCGCGGTCGATTCGCTGCTGAACTACGAGACGGTGAAGTACTTCGGCGCCGAATCGCGCGAGGAAGCGCGCTACGCCTCGGCGGCGCGCGCCTATGCCGATGCCGCAGTGAAGAGCGAGAACAGCCTCGGCCTTCTCAACATCGCACAGGCGCTGATCGTCAATCTGCTGATGGCAAGCGCGATGGCGTGGACGGTCTGGGGCTGGTCGCAGGGCAAGCTGACGGTGGGCGACCTCGTCTTCGTCAATACCTACCTCACCCAGCTTTTCCGCCCGCTGGACATGCTGGGCATGGTCTATCGCACGATCCGGCAAGGCCTGATCGACATGGCCGAGATGTTCCGCCTGATCGATACGCACATTGAAGTGGCAGATGCGCCCAATGCCCCGGCGCTGGTGGTCAACCGCCCATCGGTGACGTTCGACAATGTCGTCTTCGGCTATGACCGCGATCGCGAGATCCTGCACGGCCTCTCGTTTGAAGTGCCCGCCGGCAGCCGCGTGGCCATTGTCGGCCCCTCGGGCGCGGGCAAATCAACCATCGCCCGCCTGCTGTTCCGCTTTTACGATCCATGGTCCGGTGGCATCCTGATCGACGGGCAGGACATCAAGGGCGTGACGCAAGCCTCCTTGCGCGCTGCGCTGGGCATCGTCCCGCAGGACTCGGTGCTGTTCAACGACACCATTGGCTACAACATCGCCTATGGTCGTGACGGTGCGGGGCAGGACGAAGTCGATGCAGCGGCCAAGGGCGCTGCCATTGCAGATTTCATCGCCCGCCTGCCGCAGGGCTACGATACCGAAGTCGGCGAACGCGGCCTCAAGCTGTCAGGGGGCGAGAAGCAACGCGTCGCCATCGCCCGCACCCTAGTGAAGAACCCGCCGATCCTGCTGTTCGACGAAGCCACCAGCGCGCTGGACACCCGCACCGAGCAGGACATCCTCTCGACCATGCGCGCCGTTGCCAGCCACCGCACCACAATCTCGATCGCGCACCGCCTTTCGACGATCGCGGATTCGGACACGATCCTCGTGCTCGATCAGGGACGGTTGGCTGAACAGGGCAGCCACCTTGAACTCTTGCGCCGGGATGGGCTCTATGCCGAGATGTGGGCGCGGCAGGCGGCGGAGAGCGCCGAAGTCAGCGAGGCGGCGGAGTAATTTATGGCGTGAGGTTCTTAATGAGAAAGGACCAATCGGCATCTGTCACTTCGTCGCCAGTAAAAACGGTAAGTGGCTCCACATGCAGCAGCTTGTGTAGAGGCGTACCCGCCACACAGGATGGCATCTGACTCGAAGCGTCGGCCCAGCTCAGCCGCTTATGCGGTGTTCCGAGCGTTCGAATGACAAAAGGCAATATCCAGTCACCTGGCCAAATATGACTTATGCTTGTGTCTACCGCCTGCGCTTGGACAACGAACGGTGTCGTAAAGGTCTTATCGGCGCTACAATATAATAGTCCGAACGCACCTATCGGCATTTTGCCAGCTTTAGTCCTTCGGCCCTTATTTGATGAATCGGATTTGGACTTAGGCACCGCCCAAAGCTGCGCTCCGACAGCCGCCCAAACATTGGTTAGACAATCTGACGTGAAAACGAAAACCTTCATGTCTTGACGCTCACTTCACCACATCCGCCTCGTGCCAGACCACGGCCTGCGCCACCTTGATGCAGTCCATCCCGCCGTCATAAGTCATCGAAGGCGAGCCATAGAGCCGCCAGCCCTGCGCCAGTGCCTCGGACACGCGCTCGCAGAAGGCGCGGTCGTCCTTGCCGGTCAGCAGGCGGTAAACGGGGCGGTCTTCGGGTGTCTGGTAGCTGCTCATTGCACCTTGTCCTGTGTGTGCTCATCGTGGCTTAGGCGATAGTATAAGCGCCTGTCACGAAGGAACGACCTATGCGCGCGCTTGCCGGAGTTGCTCTAATCGCCACGGCACTCGCCGTCAGTCCCTCTGCCTTGGCCGCAGGAAAACTCGACAAGAGCATCGCTGCGCTGAAGGAAAAAGGCTTCACAGGAGAAGTGCTGACCGATGGCGGCGAGCGCCACGTTATCGGGATCGAGCCGCCCCAACGCTGGGTCATGGGTTCGGTCACCAAGCAGATCGTGGCGATCACGGCTGCCAAGCTGGTCGAAGAAGGCAAGGCGCGGTGGGACGATACCATTGCATCCCGTCTGCCAGCTTTTGCAGGCCATCCGTCTGGCGCTGTAACCCTGAAGGAGCTTTTCCAGCACACCTCCGGCCTTGCCTCCCCTGAAGAAGGCGTGCCTGAGGGCGTGATACCGCCGTACCGGGCGCGCGGTCGCGGCGGGGACGTCCTGACACCCTGCATCGTGCCGCCCACGGGCGAGCGTGGCCGCTATCGCTACAACAACTGCGATACCATCGTCGCAGGTGCGATGCTCGAGGCGGCGAGTGGCGAGCCGCTGGCCAGGCTGGTGGCACGCGCCGTCCTGCGTCCTGCCGGCATGACGCACACGCGGTTTGCGCGCAGGGGTGAAAAGACCGCCTTTTCGGCGTCGAACGGCAGGGTCGAAGTTGCAGGCTACGGCGCCTCTGCAGGACTGCTCGGGACGGCAGACGATCTGGTGCGTCTGGACAAGGCCCTGATGAGCGGAAAGCTGGTCGGCGAGGCGCAGCGACGGATTCTCTGGCAGGGCGAACCCTCGCTCGGTTACGTCGCGCTCGGCACCTGGAGCTTCTCCGCCAATCTTGCCGGCTGCAAGGACGAGGTCGCGCTGGTGGAACGGAGAGGGGACGTTGACGGCACGCAGACCCGCAACCTGATCGCCCCCGCCCTGAACCGCGCGCTGGTGATCTTCACGCCGCAACCGGACTTCGATTTCGGCGAAATCTGGCAGGGCAGCGGGGCAACATATGACCTTGCCTCCGCTGCCTTCTGCCAGTGATTGTCAGAGGATGTACTTCGAAAGGTCCGCATTGCCGGCAAGGTTCGCCAGCTTTTCGGCCACATAGGCCTCGTCCACCGTTACCGTCTCGCCGGTGCGGTCCTCGGCATCGAAGCTCACTTCCTCGAGCAACTTTTCCATGACCGTCTGCAAGCGGCGGGCGCCGATGTTCTCGACGCTTTCGTTCACTTGCGCCGCCGTGCGGGCAATGGCGCGGATGGATTCGGGCGTGAAGTCGAGCGTCACGTTCTCGGTCGCGATCAGCGCGCGGTACTGTTCGACCAGATTGGCGCGCGTTTCCGAAAGGATGCGCACAAAGTCGTCCTCGCTCAGCGCCTTCAGCTCGACCCGGATCGGCAGGCGGCCCTGCAGTTCCGGCAGCATGTCGGATGGCTTGGCCACATGGAACGCGCCCGAGGCGATGAACAGCACATGGTCCGTCTTCATTGGGCCGTACTTGGTGGCAACCGTCGTGCCTTCGATCAGCGGCAGCAGGTCGCGCTGCACGCCTTCGCGGGAAACCGAACCGCCGCGCACGTCCGAAACCGCGATCTTGTCGATCTCGTCGAGGAATACGATGCCGTTGGTCTCGGCGTTGCGGATCGCCTCGCGCGCGACATCGTCCTGATCCATGCGTTTTTCGGCCTCTTCGTCGACCAGCTTGTCCCAGGCATCGGCAACGCGCATCTTGCGCCGCTTCAAGGCCTGCTTGCCGAAGGCCTTGCCCATCATGTCGGACAGGTTGATCATGCCGATGCCGCCGGGCATGCCCGGGATCTCCATCGGGGCGGACGGCGCGTCCTCAACCTCGATCTCGACCTCGACATCGTTCATCGAGCCATCGGCAAGCCGTGCCTTGAAGCTCTCGCGCGTTGCCTCGCTGGCGCCATCGCCGACGAGCGCCTTGAGCAGGCGGTCCATCGCCGCCTTGCTTGCAGCATCGCGCACGGCATCGCGGCGGCGCTCCTTCTCGAGCCGGATCGCCTCTTCCACCAGGTCGCGGGCAATTTGCTCGACGTCGCGGCCGACATAGCCGACCTCGGTGAACTTGGTCGCCTCGACCTTCACGAACGGTGCATCGGCCAGCTTGGCGAGGCGGCGGCTGATCTCGGTCTTGCCGCAACCCGTCGGCCCGATCATCAGGATGTTCTTCGGAGAAACCTCGTCGCGCAGATCGGCTGACAGGCGCTGGCGACGCCAGCGATTGCGCAGCGCCACCGCGACAGCCTTCTTGGCATCGGTCTGGCCGACGATGTGTTCGTCCAGTGCGCGGACGATGGCTTTGGGGGTAAGAGAATCGAGCATCAGATTTCCTCGACCGTCACGCGGTCGTTGGTGAAGACGCAGACTTCGGCCGCCACTTGCATGGCGCGGCGGGCGATCTTCTCGGCGTCGTCTTCGTAGTCGGTAAGGGCGCGGGCAGCGGCGAGAGCGTAATTCCCGCCCGATCCGATTGCGGCGATCCCGGCTTCAGGCTCCAGGACGTCGCCATTGCCGGTGAGAATCAGCATTGTCTCGGCATCGGCCACGATCATCAGCGCTTCGAGATTGCGCAGATACTTGTCGGTGCGCCAATCCTTGGCGAGTTCCACCGCAGCGCGCATCAACTGGCCGCGATGCTGCTCCAGCTTGCGCTCGAGCCGCTCAAACAGGGTGAAGGCATCGGCGGTCGCGCCAGCGAATCCGGCGATGACCTTGCCATCTCCGATGCGGCGTACCTTGCGGGCGTTCGGCTTCATCACCGTATTGCCCATGGATACCTGACCGTCACCAGCGATGACGGTGCGGCCGTTCTTCTTCACCCCGATGATGGTGGTGCCGTGCCACTGGATAAGGCCGTGGCTCGCCCTGCTGTCGTCCATGCCTGCGATATGTGGGGCGCAGGCGTGAATTCAAGCGTCAGCCGATCAGCTGCCGTTCGGACCCGAACCGCCAGTGGCACCGCCACCCTGCCCGCCCGGAATTGCGCCGACAGCGCCGATATTGCCGAACAGGTCCTCGAAGAAGCTGCGATCGCGGCCTAGGGTCGGCGTCTTGTCGCTCTCGGGCGAAAGACGGACGACCTTCTCCATGCCCTCGCGCGTGAGCGACGTCACGTTCCCGCGCGGATCGAAATCGACCACGAGAACTGACTGGTCTGCCGTGCGCGGGCGCGTGAACGGGCGCTGCTTGGTGTTCTGCGCCACGTAGTACCACGTCTGCTTGCCATAGGGGCTGGTGAACGTCGGGCGGCCAAGCGTGCGCTCGACAGACAGCTTGTTGTCCACCCCCGGCTGGACCGAGGCGACCAGCGCTTCGTCGATGATGTAGCCGCGGTGGTCCTTTATGCTGGCACACCCGGTAGCGGCCACGCCGAGCGCAACTATCGCCGCACCCTGCACCATCAGCCGACTGTTCCGCATTCGCAAACTCCGCTCTTCACTTGTTGCCGTCATGCCCGTTTGCATCGGGAATGCACAGCCTATATCGCCACGACCGACTGGCGACCCTTAGGGTCCAATCGGGTTTACCGCAATGCCGCCCTGCCGGACCGCTCCAACCGGTCTGCTGGACGGCCCAGATTTAATCGCCCCTGAACGGGCGCAAGTGCCAAGGATTGCCGCGATGTCCATTCTCACCAAGCTGTTCGGACGCAAGCAGGACGATCGCGCCGTGGCGCGGCCGCTGTGGCACCGCACCGTGGAAATTGCGCGCGAAAAGGAGTGGTACAAGAGCTGCGGCGTGGCCGATTCCGTGGCGGGGCGCTTCGACATGATCACGCTGATCCTCTCGATCGTGCTGATCCGCATGGAGCGCGATGCCGAATTGATCGAGCCTTCAGTCAGGCTTACCGAATTGTTTGTCGAGGACATGGACGGGCAGTTGCGCGAGAGCGGCGTCGGCGACGTGATCGTCGGCAAGCGCGTCGGCCAGCTGATGAGCGTCCTTGGCGGCCGGCTTGGCGCCTATCGCGAGGCTCTGGCGGCGCGCGACGAGGCGATGATGGCCGATGCCATCAGCCGCAACGTCACCCTGCACGACGGCACCGACCCGCTGCTGCTGACCCGCCGGGTACGCGCTTTTGCCGCCGGGCTGGACCTTGTCCCGGCGTTCCGCGTTCTCGACGCGGAGATCGGAAAATGAACATGACCCCGGAATTTTCACGCACGTTCGACATCCGCGAGGCAGGCGGACCGCCGGTAGTTCTCGAACCCACCGAGGACGAGCGCAAGCGGCTGGCGGCGCGCTTTCAGCTCGCCTCGATCGATGAAATGCGCGCAACGCTTGCTGTGACAGGTGAAGGGCAGGTTTTTGAAGCCCGGGGGCAGGTCAATGCCAGGATCATGCAGTTCTGCGCCATCTCGGGCGAGGAATTCGCAGTCACGATCGACGAACCTGTCGCCCTGCGCTTTGTCCCGCCCCAGAACGATCATTCGCCTGATGAGGAAATCGAGCTGACCGCAGAGGATTGCGACGAGATCGAATACGAGGGCACCAGCTTCGATCTGGGTGAAGCCGTTGCGCAGAGCCTTGCTTTGGCGATCGATCCCTTCGCCGAGGGTCCCGATGCCGACAAGGCGCGGGCGGAGCACAATCTGGCGGGCGATGCCGCTGCCGGGCCGTTCGCCGCGCTTGCCGCGCTGAAGAAGGACTGATCGCTTGGCACCACCACCAGGACGAGGGCGCGACCTAACCAGCGGCCCCATCCTCAAGACGCTGGTGCTGTTTTCGGCGCCGACGCTCGCTTCCAACATCCTGCAGTCGCTCAACGGGTCGATCAATTCGATCTGGGTCGGGCGGTTGCTTGACGAAGGGGCACTGGCAGCGACCGCAAACGCCAATGTCGTGATGTTCCTGGTGTTTGCCGCCGCTTTCGGCTTCGGCATGGCAGCGACGGTCAAGATCGGCCAGGCCTTCGGCGCGCGCGACGTGCTGGCCGCCCGGCGCACCTTCGGCTCTGCGGTGGGCTTCTGCGTGCTTTTGTCGCTGGTCGTCGGGAGCCTGGGCTGGATCTTCGCGCCGCAGCTTCTCACCGCGATGGGGGCTCCGGGCGAGACCTATGGTTTCGCGCTGACCTATCTGCGCGTGATCTTCGTTGCCATGCCGGCCTCGATGATCACCGTCATGCTCGGCATGGGCCTGCGCGGCGGTGGCGATGCGGCGACGCCGCTCAAGTTCATGATATTGTCCTCGGTCCTCGACGTTGGCCTCAACCCTCTGTTGATCGGCGGTTTCGGCCCTGTTCCGGCAATGGGCATTGCCGGTGCAGCCCTTGCGACCGCGATCGCATCGTTCATCGCGATGATCGGCATCGTCACCTACGTCTATGCCAAGGACCTGCCGCTGCGACTGCGCGGGCCTGAACTCAAGTGGCTTTGGCCGCGCCGCGACGAGCTGGGCTATATCCTGACCAAGGGCCTGCCGATGGGCGCGCAGATGCTGGTGATATCCGCCGCCGGGATCGTCGTGATCGGGCTGGTCAACCGCGAGGGACTGCTGGTCAGCGCGGCTTATGGTGCCGCCCTGCAACTGTGGACCTACCTGCAGATGCCGGCCATGGCGATTTCGGCTGCGGTCAGCGCCATGGCGGCGCAGGCCATCGGCGCCGGGCTGGATCAGCGTCTGGGTCGCATCTCGCGCTCGGGCGTCCTGCTCAACCTTGGCGTGACCGGAGCGCTGTGTGCGCTGATCCTGCTGTTCGATCGGCCTGCGCTCGAACTGTTCCTCGGCTCGGGCAGCCCCTCGGTCGACGAGGCGCGCCACATCCAGTTCCTGGCAAGCTGGAGCTATCTGCTGTTCGGTATCACCGTCGTCCTGTTCGGCACGATGCGCGCCGGCGGCGTGGTCTGGGCGCCGCTGATCATCCTGGCGATCGCGATGTATCCCGTCCGGCTGGGCTTCTACTATGCCTTCTACCCCCGCCTCGGCGCTGATGCGTTGTGGCTGGCGTTTCCGGTAAGTTCGGCAGCAGCCGTAGCCATGGCAGTCTATGCCTACCGCAGGCCCGGCTGGCGCCGGCAATCAAGCGCGGTCCCTTGCGAGGAATGCGAGGAGAAGACCCACGCCGACGGCGACACCGCCGGACGAATGGCGCCCAGCCTGTAGGGCAGACCGGCAGCGCCTGATCAGCGACCAGTCAGCGACTCTGGGCGCGCCAGCGCTGCACGGTGCGTTCGACTGCCTGATCTTCGCCGCCGCTACGGCTCCACAGTTCGGAGAACGAGGGGTCGTTGGAAGCCGGACGCTTCAATGCTTCGAGTTCATCGAACGATACGCGCATCGGGATGGACACGCCCTCGCCCGAGATGATGCATTCACGGTTGCGCAGCGCCGGGATCGTGTCGACGAAACCGCGCGCGCCTTCAGGCATCGCGGCCTTGACGAAGGCTTGGTCGCGATCGTTGTTGAGGCGCATTGCGATGATCGTGCCGCACTGTGAAAGCACGCCTTCGGCAAGATCGGACGGGCGCTGCGTGATCAGGCCCAGCGAAACGCCGTACTTGCGGCCTTCCTTGGCAATGCGCGAAAGGATGCGGCCCACCGAAGAGCCATCCGAGTTCTTCTCGTTGGGCACATAGCGATGGGCTTCCTCGCAAACGAGCAGGACCGGACGGGTCTCCTCGTCGCGCGCCCAGATGGCGTAGTCGAAGACCAGGCGGCTGAGCACGGCGACCACGGTCGAGGTGATTTCCGACGGCACACCCGAAACATCGATGATCGAGATCGGCTTGCCGTTGGCGGGCATCCGGAAGATCTTCGAGATGAATTCGGCCATCGTGTCGCCGACCAGCATTCCTGAGAACATGAACTGGTAGCGGGGATCGCTGCGGATCTCCTCGATCTTGGTCTTGAGACGCATGTAGGGGATCGAGTTCGTACCCTTGTCGAGGCGGCCCATCTCGTTCTGCAGGATGATCAGCAGGTCCGACAGCAGATAGGGGATCGGCGAATCCACCGTGATCTTGCCGATCTGCTCTGCCAGGCGATTCTTGCTGCGGGCGGCAAGCAGGCACTTGGCAAGAATATCGGAATCGAGCTGCCGCTCCGGCCCGGTCGTCGTGATGAAGACTTCGCAGTGTTCCTCGAAGTTCATCAGCCAGTAGGGCATCTGCAGGTTGGACACGTCGAGCAGCTGGCCGGTCATGCGGAAGGCGCTGCCATATTCGCCATGCGGGTCGATCATCACGATGTGGCCCGATGGGGCCATCTCGCAGATGCGGTGCAGCATCAGCGCGGCTGCCGTCGACTTGCCGGTACCGGTCGAGCCGAGCAGGGCAAAGTGCTTGCCCAACAAGGCATCGACATAGATGCCCGCGCGAATGTCGCGCGTCGGGAAGACCGTGCCCACCGAGATGTTGGTGCGCCCGTCGCTGGCGTAGATCTGGCGGAGGTCGTTGCTGGTTGCAGGATAGACGAGCGCTCCCGGCACGGGATAGCGCGTGACGCCTCGGCGGAAACCGTAGATGCGGCCGGTCAGGCGCTCCTCTTCGCCTTCGCCGAGGAAGTCGATCTGGGCAACTACACCGCCGTCGACGGTGGTATCCTGTCGCTGCGTCCGCACGCTGGCCAGCAGCCAGGAATTGCCGACGCGGATCTTGATCTGGCTGCCAACCTTGCCCGAGAGCGCAATGGAAGGATCGGGATCATTGGAGCATTCCTCGAGCCGGCCAAGGTGCAGCGCAATTGCCGAGCTGGAGCCGGCAATCTCGCGCACGAAGCCGATCGGACGGTGGGCATTGTCCGAAACGGCGGGAGATGCCGGTGCGGTGAAGGGTGCGGGGGCTTGCGCTTTCTCATACCCTGCCTGTCCAGCGGGTGCGAACCCCTGCATACCCATATCGGACATCAATCAGACCCTCTAACCTTAGCTGGTTGTGGTCCGAGCCTATGCCGTGCGAGTTAAGATCAGCTAAACCATCGATTAGAATGTGAATATCCCATCCGTTCCGGACCATGATGCGAGAGCCCGATCCGCATCAGACCAGCGCAAACAGACGCCCGGCAAGCCAGCCCATGCCGACCGAAACAAGGACCGCAAACAAACCATAAAGCCAGCCATTGCGATCGGCTGCGACGGCCACGAAGCGTTCGAAGCCCTCCTTGCGGACATCGATGCGGGTGATGGCCGAGGCGACCACCTTGCCCTGGCGGATGGCGAAGGTCTCGGCAGTGTAGGTTCCGGTCTGCACGCTCGAGGGCAAGCTGATCTTGGCCTGGTAGAGGACCTGCCCGCTGATCTTAACGCCGCCCTCCTCTTCGCGATACAACCCTTGCCGCCGCATGAGATCGACCAGTCCTGCAGCGAAGCGTTGCTGTTCGCGCGGCTCGATGACGCCGATCGGCGAAAGTTGCAGCCACTTGAGCCCGAGTTCATAGATCGCCGCCGTCTTGTCGTCGACGATGCGGGCGATGGGGCGCGACGAGGCCACCGCAAAGTAGCTGGGTACTGAACGGAACTCGAGCGAATCGGCATTGAGCCAGACACCGGCGATCTTCTGCTTTTCGCGCAGCACGATCGAGCGCACCGGGCCTTCCAGCACCACGACGATATCGTAGTCTTGCGCCGCCCTTGTGCCTTCGGGACTGAGGATCGCACCGAACAGCAGCAGATCCGCACCGGTAAAGCCTTGTCGCACCTGCACTTCGTGCTGCGATATCTCGGGCACGAGGATCGGATCGCGCGCGCCCAGCAGGAGCATGCTTGCCAGCAGCAGGCACCACCGCCAGGGCCCCGTCACAGCGGCACCAGGGTATAGATCTCGTCAGGGCGGTATCCGAGGCCAAGCGCCATGCGCAAGGCCACGCCAAGCACGATCACCGCAAGGATCAGGCGCAGATTTTCGGGTTTGGCCTTCTGTGCGAACTGGGCGCCGATCTGCGCTCCGGTCACCGATCCGACCAGCAGCAGAACGGCAAGAACGATATCGACAGCGCGGGTGGTGAGCGCATGCATCATCGTCGTCGCCATCGTCACGAACAGGATCTGGAACAGCGATGTGCCGACAACGACGTTCACGCCCATGCCAAGGATATAGAGCATTGCGGGGACGAGGATGAAGCCACCACCGATGCCCATGAGCATGGTCAGGATGCCGGTGGCCACGCCAAGCAACAATGGCGCCAGCGGCGAGATGTAGAGGCCGGAGCGATAGAAACGCCAGCGCATGGGCAAGCTGGCCACCAGTGGATGATGGCGCCGCTTTCTGGCCGGGAGCGGCACGCCTGCCCTTTGCGCGCGGATCGCGGCAATGCTTTCGTGCGCCATCAGCCCGCCAATACCGCCGAGCAGGAGCACGTAGAGAATGTTGATCACGGTATCGATTTGGCCAAGTGCCTGCAGCAGCCGAAACAGCAGCGAGCCAAGCCCCGTGCCGATGATGCCGCCGGCAACGAGCACGGCGCCGATGTGGTAATCAATCCCGTTGCGGCGGGCGTGCGCGAACGCGCCCGACACGCTCGCCCCGGTGACCTGGCTGGCTGCAGATGCCGCAGCGACCGTGGGCGGCACGCCGTAGAATATCAGCAGCGGCGTGGTCAAAAAGCCGCCGCCCACGCCGAACATGCCCGAGAGCAGCCCGGTTAGAGCGCCAAGGCCGACAATCACTAGCCCGTTGACCGACAGGTTCGCGATGGGAAGGTACACGTCCATTGCCCGGCAACGCTAGGCCGGGCACTCCGGCGCAGCAACCCCGCAAGCACGGCTGCGCACCGAAAAACTTTCCCGGCAATCCCGGCTGGCTCAGAAGGATGAGGCAACGGTCAGCGTCGGGCCGCTGTCCGGCCGTGCCGATCCCGCCGCACGCAGCCGCCAGTCGAGCGCCAGCACAAGCGGCTTGCCCGCTAGCGCATCGAGCCGCACGCTGGCACGGGGCCCCAGGTCCAGCCGCGCAGCACCGCGTTGCCCACCGCTCCAGATGCCGAGCCCGAGGCGCGGTTCGAGCGCGGGCACGAGGCCCGGCGAAACCTGATGATCCACCACCAACTGGGCGTCGAAGAAGGGCGTTGCGTTTCGGCCAGCGACATAACCAGCCTGGGCATAGGCCTCGGCACGAAAACCGGATGGCAGATCGCGGCGGGGCAGTTCTGTCACCACCAGCAGCGCTGGGCGCAAGCTTGCAGGACTTGTGCCGACGCCATCCCGCACCCGCGCCTCGAGCAGGAGCCGCAGCGGCAGATCGGCCAGCGGCCTTGCAGCAAGTCCCGCAGCCAGCTCGCGGTCCTGCCCCGCGGTGCCGATGGCCGTGCTCGCCCGGAGGTAGGCGTAGGGGCTGCGAACGGTTCCGGCGGCGAGCCGATAGCGCAAGACCGCGCCGGCCTGGCTCGCACCATAGGATGCCGCACCCGCCGCAAAGGCAGACGTTCCACCGCCGCCCCGCAACAGCAGCCAGCCATCGCCCGACCAGCGCGAAACGGCGTCCAGCCGAGCGACCTTGCCGGGGGCCGACGTCGCCAGTTCTCTCGCGACAGCCGTTTCATCCCTGGCAGGGGGCAGCGGGCTGATCGGGAAGGACGGGAACGCGACGACGGCGCGGGCTGGGGGGGATTCCCGCCGGTGGGCGGCGGGTGCCTGCGCGATGGGCCCGGCACCGGGGCGGGGCGTGGGCCGAGACGCAAAGGTAGCGCTCATGCTTGCCATGCGATGCGGCGTTGGCGCGGAGGACAGCATCTGTCCGCTGCGCATGGTTCGGGCCTGGAGCGATGCACCATCACGGGTGACGAGCCAGCCGCGCGCGCCGATCCAGACAGTCATTATCAGCGCCAGCATTGCGACCGGCTGCCCGCGTCGACGTCGCGCAGGGGGCGAGGTCATTGCGCCGCGATCGCGAGGTCACGACGCTGACGATCGCCGACCGCAACAGCACGGCGATCTCCCATCCCGGAGCCAAGCGGATCGAGAGACTGTTTCTCTCCGCCGAGTCGCTTTGTGTCAGCCTGGAAGGGATGAATGCGGTGAATGGTGTGCTCCCATCGCAATCGCCCGCCCGTCAATACGCCAAGGTAGGCGACCATCGCGCGCCGCGTCGACATGATCGCGATGACATTGCCCACGGGCAGCCGCAGCATCGCGAGCAGCCCCTCGCGCCAGCCATATTCCCGCGCCGTGAACATCCCCCGCATCCCCAGCCGCCACAACAGGCTGGCAAGGTTGAACAGCAGCAGTTGCGCCAGCAGCGGGTCCCTCGGCCTGACCGGCGCCAGTCCGAGGCTCTCCGCCAGTGCCAGCACCGGCCACAGCAGGACGAGCGCGTAGGCCACCGCCATCGCCATCGCTACCAGCGGACCACGCCGGTCCCGCAGGCGCATCCACAGATCGGCGAGACGCAGCGGCCAGCCCATCCGCTCCCACCCCTGAAACGCGATGCCATGAACCCAGCGCGTTTTCTGCGGCCATGCGGCAAAGGCCCGCGCAATCATCGCACCGATCACGTGCGCCTCGCTCCAGGCCGGTACGAGGACGGCGGCCAGGCCCGCGAGTTCGCCGTCAGGCACAGTCCGCAGTTGCTGCGACCGCGTCCTGCCCCTGAGGCGCAGCCACAGCCAGACCGCATCCACCAGCAGTTCGTCGATGGCGAAGATCGCGAACCAGACCGATGCGAACAACATCATCTCGTGTTCGACCAATGCCAGCCAATGCCATCCCGCGCGGGAAAGGTCAGCTAAGGACGCCGACTGCCACAAAGACCCTGCCCCCGGTTTGACCTGCCGGACCCCGTCCTGCACAACGCTGATGCTATGCCGTCAGGCTCCCTTTCGTGAACATCGGATGATTCGAAAATGGCAGGAAATTCAGGATCTACGGGCTTCTTGCGCCGATTTGCGCAAAGTGAAGCAGCGCCTGGCATTGTCCTGATGATATGCGCCGCGCTGGCGCTCGTCCTTGCCAACTCGCCGCTGGCGGAGCCCTGGCATGACCTGTTCCACCACCGATTGGCCTGGACGCCCATCGCCAAGCTCTACAACCTGCATCTGTGGATCAACGATGCGCTGATGGCCGTGTTCTTCTTCGTCGTCGGCCTCGAGATCAAGCGTGAGGTCCTGGCGGGCGAACTCGCCGATAGCCGGCGGCGGCGTCTGCCGGTCCTTGCCGCGATCGCCGGAATGGCCTTTCCGGCTGCAATCTTCCTGCTTGTCGCTGCCGGGGATCCCGCCCTGCACGCTGGATGGGCAATTCCCTCGGCGACCGACATCGCCTTTGCGATCGGCGTGCTGGCTATCGCCGGAAAGGGCCTGCCGCCCTCGCTGCGCCTGTTCCTGCTGACCGTCGCCATCGTCGACGATCTTGGCGCAGTGCTGGTCATCGCGTTCTTCTACACGACGGGCCTCGACCTTGCCTGGCTGGGTGCCGCCGCCGCAATCCTGCTGGGTCTGGCGCTTCTCAACCGCTTCGGGATCAGGGCCATCACGCCTTATCTGATCGGCGCGGCGCTGCTGTGGTATGCCGTTCTCCATTCAGGCGTGCACGCCACGATTGCCGGTGTTGCAGCCGCCCTGACTGTGCCACTTGCGCTGAACCGCAAGCACGACAGCCCGCTCCTGCGGCTCGAACATGCGCTCGTCACGCCCAACGGCTTCATCGTCGTTCCCCTGTTTGGACTGGCGAACGCCGGCGTGGCGCTCACTCTGGGCGAGGGTGGATCGTTGACCCTGCCGTTGGCTATCGCTCTGGGTCTCGTGCTCGGCAAGCAGATCGGCGTGCTGGGGAGCATCGTCCTGGCCGAGAAGCTCAAGATCGCCACGCGACCCGAGGGAGCCAGCACCCGGCAATTGTGGGGGCTGTCGCTGCTTTGCGGCATCGGCTTCACGATGAGCCTGTTCATTGCCGGTCTCGCTTTCCCGGCCACGCCGCTGTTGGTCGAGGAATCTAAGCTCGGAATCCTGGCGGGTTCGCTCGTTTCCGCGCTCGGCGGGCTATTCCTTCTGAAGGGCAGCGCCAGGGTGGAATGATCCACTGGGGCGATCACCGTGCCCAAAAGTATGCATGAAACGTTTCACCGGGCCCGGCGTATAGATGGCTCAATCCCACCGGACTCATGAAAGGGGAACGTCATGCCCGGAGACAACGCGAAGAAGGCCCTGATCGACAGCATGAATGGTCTGCTGGCCGACTATTTCACGCTCTATCTGAAGACCAAGAACTACCACTGGCACGTGGCTGGTCCGCAGTTCCGCGAACTGCACCTGCTGTTTGACGAGCAGGCCGCCGAACTGTTCGCGCTGACCGACGTCATTGCCGAGCGCGTGCGCAAGAATGGCAGCGATACGCTGACGGGCATCGGCGCGATTGCCGGCAAGGCCTCGATCAAGGACGACAACCGCACCAAGATCGACGCCATGGAAATGGTGAAGGCCCTGCGCGACGACAACGTGGCACTGGTTGCGGCCATCCGCGCGGTCAAGGATGCCGCTACCGAAGCTGGCGACAATGCCACTGAGGGCATGGCCGATGACTGGACCGACCAGGCCGAACAGCGCGCATGGTTCCTGACCCAGACGCTTGCCTGATCACTGGGCCTTGTTTCTGGCCCTGATCTTCTAGAAAGTTCCGCCCGTCCCGATGCCGATGCCGCCGGGACGGGCGTCAAACCCGGATGCCTTGAGCGCGTCAGCGGTTTCCTGCGGAAGTCCGGCAAGGGTGAGGTCTGCCTGCCAGCGGCCGTCGCCGCCGATCCTGAGTATCAGCCTTTCCATGCCCTGCGGCCCGCGCATCGGCACAACCAGCGCGCCCTTCTCGCACCGAGCCTGGCCCGAAAGCGTCATGGCATCGGGCAAAAGCGGCCCGAGAGAGGCCAATGTCATGCTGAGCGTTCCGCCTGCCTCCTGGCAAGCACTGCCATCGATGATTGCCGAAAAATCGCCAAAGCCAAGTGATGTGACTGGCAAGCCGCCAAGGCCATCGGGAAGCGCCACAGAGCCGTTGGCATCGCGCACCCTTCCCGGTGCGATCCGTGCCGCGAAGCCTTCGCGCGACAGGGCCAGTTCCGGACGGCCAATCAGCAGCGGCAGCGGAGACAATCCGGCCTCCACCGTGCCAAGCGGCAGCGGCCCCACATTGAGGTCGGCGATCCTGCCGCGCCACACGCTGCCTTCGACACTGCGCGCAGACAAGGCTTCGGGCATCGCCATGCCCAGCACCAGCCGCAGGGGCAGGAACAGACCTAGCGCGATGGCGAAAAGCGCGGCCAGCGCCAGCCAGCCGCGGCGCCCCATCGCCTGCCCGCGAACGAAAATCCACCGACCGATCACGCTCCTGCCTTCCGCAAGGTGACATTGACCGCGACGGAGCCATCCGGAGCCGGCGTCATGGTGACCTGCTCTACGGCAAGGCCCTGGCCTGCCAGCCCATCAAGCCAGGCCATAACCGCAGATGGCCGCGCTGTCGGGATCACCAGCACAGCCATGTCGGCCCCGCGCTTCTGGTTCGATTGCACGACGAACCCCGCTTCCTGCGCGCTGCCTGCTGCGATCTGCTCGACAGGGCCGCTGGCCATTGCCGCGCGGCCCCGGGGTGTTCGCTTGAGCACATCGATCCCGGCGGTAATCCGCCCTGCCCGCTCGGTCACCTCGCGATGGCGCATTGCCGCTTCGTCAAGCGCATTGCCCACGGGAAGCACGATGCCATAGATCAACACGATGAGCGCGGCGAGCGCGCCGGCGACGCTGACCAGAATCCGCTCGCGCGTCGTGAGGCCGATGTACCAGACCGTCACACGCTCCATCACGGTGCCCTCACGGTGATCGCGGCGACCGTGGCGCCGGTGGGATCAGGCGCAAGGGCTGGCGGCACGGTGACTTTCCAGCCGTTGTTCTGCAGCGCAATCAACACGGCGTTGACGTCCTCGGCGCGGGGGGCAGCAGCAGTGAAGCGCAAGGTGCCGTCGGCGCCATAGCCAAGATCGCGCAGCTTCACGCCTGCAACCGGGCGCATGGCATCGAGCAGCGCGGCGGTGGGAGCGGCAAAGCTGGCGCCCCCCTCGCCCCGCTTTGCCAGTTCGGCTGCAAGGAGGCGTTCGGCGGCGTCGAGGTCGGTCGCCGCGGGGAATCGCTGCTGCGCCAGTTCGAGTGCGCGGGCTTCCTCGGCGCTACTATCGATGTTCCATTTGACGATCCACACCAGCGTCAACAGGAGGCCCAGCAGAGCCGCCGTCGCCGACATGCGGGCAAGCCCCAGCCAGTTGGCGGTGCGGAACACGGATACACGGCGCGGGGCATAGGCCCCCTGCCGCAAGTTCAGCGGTGGCGCGGCGTGGATCTGCGCCAACCTCTGGAGCAGCGCATCGTCATCGAGCGCCACCTGCTCAAGTCCATCACCAAGCACATCGACCAGTGCCTCTTCGGCGGCAAAGGCGGCCTGTTGCGTGCGGGCCAGCAACTGATCGCCCAACCGGCCCAGCACCAGCGCACCATCCTGCCGGGGCAGGACCAGCCCGGCGGGAACCATGACCTGCGGATCGACGCCCGCCTGCGCCAGCGCCGCAAGCCAGCGATCCATGTCGGCTGCAGCAATCCGGCATGACAGCAGGCGTCCGTCCGCGGCGCCGACGGCAGCGTGGCGTTCCGCGCCAAGGCCGCCCTGCCCCTGCGAAAGCCGTTCGGCGGCAAGTGCCTGCGCCACCGGCATGGCGGGCAGGGGCTTGTCGGCCACCGGCGCCAATGCTCCGGGCACCAGTACCGTGACCGCCCCGTGTTCGGGCAGGGTCTCGACCACTTGTTCGGGCCCGACGCCCGCGGCGCCGACGCGCCAATGGCGCCACGCCTCGTCCGGGGCCGCCGGAAGCAGCAGGATCAACCCATCAGCAGAAGGCGAGGCGGCGTCTGACATCGTGCGCGGATCAGTTCTTTCCGGCGTAGATATCGGCGTTGAGATCGCTGCCGCCGGGCTGGCCATCGGCACCCAGCGAGAAGATCTCGAACGGCTTTCCGTCACGACCCAGCACCTGATACTGGTACGGATGGCCCCAAGGGTCGGTCGGCACGTCCTTCACATAGCCGCCCGAGCGATAGTTCTGCGGCTGCGCGAGGTTGGCTGGCGGGCTTTTCAGGGCGTTCAGACCCTCGGCCTGTCCGGGGTATGTCGCCATGTCGAGGCGGTACATTTCCATGCCCTGTTCCAGCGTGGCGATGTCGCTGCGCGCCTTGACCACCATCGCCTTGTCCTGGCTCGGCAGCACGTTGATCAGCACCACGGTCGCAAGCAGCCCGATGATGAAGATGACAACCATGAGTTCGACGAGGCTGAAGCCGTTGCGGCGGCGCTTGTCTTCTGTCTCGGCCGTAGTTTCGACAGTCTGGAACGGCGTTTCTTCGGTCATGGTCACAGTCCGGTAAGGTTCTGGAGCTGCAGGATCGGCAGCAGGATGGCGAGAATGATCAGCGCAACCATGGTGCCCATGATCACGATGATCGCGGGTTCTAGCAGGGCCATGCCGGCCGCAGTAAAGGCTTCGAATTCGCGCTCGAGATAATCGGCGGCGCGTTCGAGCATGGTGCCAAGCTGGCCTGCTGCCTCGCCGCTGGCGGCCAGATAGACCAGCAGCGGCGGGAAAGTACCCGCCTCGCGCAGGGCGGTGGACAGCGAACCGCCGGCCCGCACCTTCTCGGAAATGCCCGCCAGCGATTGTGCCTGCACCGCGTTCGATACCGTCCGCGTCGAAAGGCGCAGACCATCGACCAAAGGCAAGCGCGCGGCAATCATCGTCGCCAGCGTGCGGGCGAGGCTTGCCGCATGCACGTCGCGGATCAGCTTGCCGATGAAGGGCAGGCGCAGCAGCGCGGCGTCGAAGCGCAGCTTGAACGCAGGGTTGCGCAAGGAGCGCACCAAGCCGACCACTGCAAGCGCCAGTATCGCCAGCAGCGCCCACCACCAGGTGCTGAGGAACTGCGAGATGCCGATGACGACGCGGGTCAGCATCGGCAACTGGCGGCTGGCATTGTCGAACTGTTCGACCACGCGCGGCACGACCGAGATCATCAGCCCGGTCACCACGCCAACCGCCACAAGCGACAGCACGATCGGATAGGCGAGTGCCGCGATGATCTTGCCGCGCACTTGCGCCTGCCGTTCAAGCATGTCGGCGAGCCGGTCGGCAATGGCGGGCAGGCTTCCTGAATTCTCCCCCGCTGCGATCATCGCGCGGTAGATCGGCGGAAAGCTTGGCTCCTCGCGCCGCATCGCCTCAGCCAGCGGCAGGCCCTCGACGATGCCGGCGTGTACGTTTGTCAGGATCGCCTGCGCCTTGGGCTTTTCGGTCTGGCGGGAAATCGTGCGCAGGGTTTCCTCAAGCGGACTGACCACCATCAGCGAGGAAAGCTGGCGAGTGAACAGGGCCAGCTGCTTGGCCGAAAGCTTCGTGGAGAAGAGGGCAAGACCGCTGGTGCTCGTCGCCGCACGCCGGGCCGAGGCGGCGGCATCGGCGTTGAGGCTGACCACGAACCACTCGCGCGCGCCCAGCTTCTCGCGTGCGGCCGCTTCGGTAGCGGCCTCGATCGCGCCGCGGCGCTCCTCGCCCCTGGGATCGATCGCGTGATAGGCAAAGCGCGCCATCAGCCGTCCCGCCGCATGATGCGCGCGGCTTCCTCGGCGCTCGTCACGCCATCGCGGACGAGGCGGCGCACAGCCTTGGCCAGCGTAGGCGAATCCGCAAAGGCATGGCGGGCGATCGCCGCTTCATCGGCGTTGTCGTGGATCATCTGGCGGATGGTGTCATCCACGCGCAGTGCCTCGAACACGCCGACCCGGCCCTGATACCCGGTCTGTCCGCACTGCATGCAGCCCTTGGCAGACCATACCATGCGCAGCTTCTTCATGCCGAGCACCTCGGCCATGCCGGGCGAAATCTCGTGTTCCTCGCGGCAATGCGGGCAGAGGCGGCGGACGAGACGCTGCGCGATGACGGCGCGCAAGGTGGAAGCGAGCAGGAACGGCTCCACCCCCATGTCGCGCATCCGCGTGATCGCACCGGCAGCGTCATTGGTGTGGACCGTCGAGAGCACGAGGTGCCCGGTGAGCGAGGCCTGCACGGCAATGTCGGCGGTTTCCTTGTCGCGGATTTCGCCGACCATGACCACGTCGGGGTCTTGGCGAAGGATCGCGCGAAGGCCAGCGGCGAAGGTCAGCCCGACCTTGGCGTTGACCTGCGTCTGGCCCACGCCATCCACAGCGTATTCCACAGGGTCTTCCACAGTCAGGATATTGCGCTGCCCGTCGTTCAGGCCGCGCAGCGCGGCATAGAGCGTGGTCGTCTTGCCCGAGCCGGTCGGGCCGGTGACCAGCACGATGCCGTTGGGCTCGGCCAGCGCCCGGCGCAGCGTGTCCTCGGCCTTCGGATCCAGCCCGAGTTGCACAAGGTCGATCCCAGCGTTCTCCTTGTCGAGCAAACGCATCACCACACGCTCGCCAGCGCGGTTGGGCAGGGTCGACACGCGCACATCGACAAGCTTGCCGCCGAGGCTCAGCGAGATGCGCCCATCCTGCGGCACGCGCCGCTCGGCAATGTCGAGCCGCGCCATGACCTTGATGCGGCTGACCAGCACCGGCGCGACGTGGGGCGGCATGCGCAGCTTCTCGGTCAGGACCCCGTCGAAGCGCATGCGCACGACCAGCGCAGTCTCGTAGGGCTCGATATGGATGTCCGAAACGCCCTGCCGCAGGCTTTCGGCGATCAACCCGTTGATCAGACGGATCGCGGGCGCATCGTCGGCACTGTCAAGCAGGTCCTCGGCTGTCGGCAGGCCGAGCGCCAGCGGATCGAGCCCCTCGCCCGCGATGCCCATGTCGCCTGCGACGGCGGCAGCGGCACCGTCCATGGCATAGGCATCGGCGAGCAGCTTCTCGAATTCGGCCGAGGCAACCCGTCGCACCTGCAGCGGCAGGCCGAAGGTGCTGCGGATCTCGAGCAGTGCCAGCGCATTGCCGCCTTCGCGCAGCGCTACATTCACGCGCTCTCCTTCGATATCCTCGACCAGCGCACCATTGTCCCGCGCAAAGGCATAGGGGACCGCTGCCTGTTGTGCAGGCGCAACCACCGTCACCGCATCGACCAGCGGCTCCCCGGCTCCAGCGATGTCCTGCACGGCGTCCATGGTTCAGTTCTGCGCGCTGCTGCTCGGCGGTAGTTCGGTCTGCTCGATCGGCGAGGGCGTGGCGCGAGGCCGGATCAGCGTGTCACCGGGGGCAACGACGGCCACTTGCGCCGAAGGGGCGGCGGGGAACGTTGCGCCCATGTAGTCGACGATCAGTTGGTCGATGGTCGGCTCCTGCTTGGCATTGAACTGCACCTGCGCGTTGCGGATCACTCCATAGCGCCGTGCGGCAAGCGCCTGCCGATCCGCCGCGTTGCGCATGATCGTCGGACGGATGAACACCATCAGGTTGGTCTTGACCCTGCTGCGCGCGCGGGACTTGAACACCTCGCCAAGCACGGGAATGTCGCCCAGCAGCGGCAGCTTCTGCAGCGTGCGCTGCTCGTTGTCGTCAAGCAGGCCGCCCAGCGCGACGATTTCGCGGTCACCCACGGTCACCGTCGTCTTGATCTCGCGCTTGTTGATGATCAGCTCGTTCGAGGTGCGCGATACGGTCCCGGCAATCGAGCTGACTTCCTGCCGCAAGTCGAGCCGCACCGTGTTGCCGGCATTGATCTGCGGCACCACGTCAAGCTCGATGCCCACGTTCTGGCGCTGGATGGTCCGGAACCGATCGTTGAAATTGCCTTGCGACAGCGCCTCGCCGGTCGAGACCGGAACTTCCTGGCCGAACAGGATCGAGGCCGGCACGTTGTTGTTGGTGGTGATGTGCGGGGTCGACAGGATGTTCGAATTCTTGTCGGTCTGCACCGCGTTGATCAGCGCGCCGAGATAGGTGTCCTTAGACAGTTCGGTGAGGAACCCGGTAAACGAGCCGCTGGCGCCGAGCACCTTGGTCGCGGCGTTTTCGCGCAGCAGGTCACCGGCGGCGCTGTTGGTGGTGGTCGTGACGGTAGCGCCATTCACCACAGTCGTCGTCTGGTTCAGGTTGTCGGCCAGCAGCCCGCCCGCAATATCGATGATGTTGGGCGAGGAGTTGGAGAAGTTGGTCACGGCAAAGGGCTTGTCCTTGCCGCCGAACAGCAGCTGGACGCCCAGCTCCTTCGCCACGTTGTTCGAGATCTCGACGATGATCGCCTCGACCAGTACCTGCTCCTGCGGCACGTCAAGCTGGCGGATCACCTCGCCGATGCGGCGCTGGTCGTCGGCCGGCGCGGCGATGATGATCGCGTTGGCGCCCGGATAGCGCGTGATCGTCGCCGTGCCGCGTCCGTTGGCGAGCTTGATCGGCCCGGTGCCGAGTCCGCCCGCGGTCGCGCCGATCGGGCTGGTCTGGGTGCCGCCGGTGGAGGCAGCAGGTCCGGTCGAGCCTTGCGTTCCGGCAGTCGAGGTCTGGTTGCTGCCGACGCCGCCCAACGAAACCGGTGCGGCGCTGGCCGAGGCCACCTCTCCTCCGCCCTGCCCGCCGAGCAGCCGCTCGAGCACCGGTACAAGGGCGGCCGAATCGGCATAGTCGAGCCAGACGACCTTGATCTCGCCCCCGGTCGCTGCCTTGGCATCGAGCTGGCGCGCCATGGCGGCAAGCTTGGCCAAAGTCGCCGGCTCACCCCGCATCAGCACGGCATTCGCGCTGTCAACGGCCACGACATTGGCGAGGGCACGTGCGCCCTCCCCGCCGTCGGGCACAAGCTGCGTCAGCGCCGTGGCGATTTCACGCGCGCCAGCGTGTTCGAGGATGACCGTCTGCGTCGCGGCATTGTCGCGATCGATGTCGGCCAGCAGCGCCCGGATGCGGCGCATGTTGTCGGCATAGTCCACCACCACCAGCGAATTGCCCGACTTGTTGGCAGTGATCGCGCCTTCCTTGCTGATCAGCGGGCGCAGCGTTTCCACCGCTTGCGCCGCATCGATCGCGCGTAGCCGGATCACTTCGGTGACCATCTGGCTGAGCGCCGCACCCCGGCTGCCGATCCGCGAAGGATTGGCCGCGGCGCCATCGGCCGGCTGGATGCGGAACGCGCCGTTGCCCGTCGGCACGGCAACCAGGCCATTGGCGCGCAAGGTCGAGAGGAAGACCTCGAAGTATTCCGAGCGGCTCAGCGCCCGGTCGGACACGACGCTGATCTTGGCCTGCACCCGGCTGTCGACGATGAAGGTGCGGCCGGTGACTTCGGCGGCATCGGCCACGAAGGCGCGAATGTCGGCCTCGCGCACGTTCAGCGTGTATTGCGCGAGGGCCGCTTGCGGCACGGCAAGCGCGAGCGCGGCGGCTCCGAGGAGCATCTTGGGACTGATGAGCTTGCGCAGGGTCATGGGGCCAATGTGATTGCGAGAGGAAGCTGGCGATCGCCGCGACGCACGGTGACAGCAACTGAGGTGCCGGCGCGGATCGCTCCGGAAAGCGCGGCGGCATCGCCCGCACTGGTGATCGGCTTGCCGTCGACGGCCGTGATCACGTCGCCCGGCTGGAACCCGGCCGCGCGGAAAGCCGCGCCATCGCCCGAGGACAGGACCTCGACGCCGACGACCTTCCCACCTTCAGCCCTGGGCCCGAAGTTGACGCCGCTGCGCAGCGCGGCAACGCTTACGCCGCTGCCCGGCGCTGCTGCCGGCGGGGCGACAACCGGGTTTGCGGCAACCACGCCCTGCGCGCTGGGGGCAGGGCCCGACTGGTCGAGATAGAGCAATTCCTTGGCGCCATTGCGCGAAAGTTCGACATGTTCGAACGCGACAGCGGCCAGGGTCACGCCGGGCTGCACTTCAGCGCCGACACGATAGACCTGCTGCACCCCGTCTCCGCCGGCGATGATCGCGGTACCGCCACCGCCCGGCGCGGCGCGCGTTGCAAACAGGGTCAGCGCCAGCGAGGTCACCGCGCCCGAGGTTTCGCCCTGGGCGGGAGCCGCAGCGCCACGATTGAACGGATCGACGCTGGCGAACAGGGCCGCACGCGTTGTTGCAGACATCACGCGCACGCCCGCAGGCTGCCACGCACCCAGCGGCGACACGGGGGTGACGATGGCCCAGAACAACGCAGCACCAAGCCCGGCAATGGTCGGCGCCAACACCCACCACAGCACATCGTGCAGCGATGGACCGGCAAGGCGCAAGCCCGGCATGGCCAGCCCGGAGCCAGATCTGATTCCCCCGAATCTCAACCGCATGTTCCCTTCCTACGCGACAGGCATACCCTGATGAAGGCGATTCACAAGCGCCACGCGTCACACCATCCGCACGAAGCCCAAGCAGTGATTTGCTACCGTAGTGTGACAGGGGATTGGCAAGCTTCCCTGCTCCCGGAGACCGGACCCGAGCACTTGCTACGGATGACAATTGTCACCGGTTGCGCCACGGTGGCGCGCATGGTTCCGGTCTTGCCCGCCCCGCTGCATCGCGCGCTCCTGCGTCTTGCCCATGCTGCCCGGCTGTGGTGGTGGCGCAGGACCGGCAGGACCGTGACAGGCTGCAGCGTGATCGCGATAAATGCCGCTGGCGAAGTGCTGCTTGTCCGCCACAGCTACCATGCCCGGCAAAGCTGGCTGCTTCCGGGGGGCGGGCTGGCGCGCGGTGAAGACGTGATCGCGACGGCACGGCGCGAATTGATCGAGGAAACCGGTTGCAGCCTTGGCGATGCCCGACATCTCGGCGCGATCACGCTGGGCCGAAACGGCTGGACCAACGTGATCGAGATTGTCAGCGGCGTCACGAGCGACGACCCCATCGCCGATGGCCGCGAGATCGTGGAAGCACGGTTCTTCCCGCCCGGCGCGCTACCCGCCACGGCGAGCGGCCCGACGCGCGCCATGATCGAGCGCTGGACCGCCTGTCAGAATGGCAATTCCGCCTGAGCCACTGGCACGGTTCCGCCATCATCCTGCTCTTCGGGTTCCTCACCTTCCAGTGCGGAAAGCGTCAGGCCCATCAGCCTGATGGGCTTGGGCAGGGGCAGTTGCGCATCAAGCAATTCGCGCGCGAGGCTGGCGAATTCATCGCGCCCCGCGATCGCGCGCCCAAGCGACCTGGCCCTCGTGCATGGCGTGAAATCGTTGAACTTCATCTTCAGCGTGATCGTGCGCCCCTTCGATCCGCTGCGTTCAATGCGCTCCCATACGATCTCGATGATCCGCTCCAGCGTTTCGCGCAGTTCGCGACCCGAGGAGATATCGCGCTCGAAGGTGCGCTCCCCACCGACCGACTTGCGCGGACGGTCGGCCTTGACCTGGCGCAGGTCGATGCCACGAGCGGCACGATAGAGGTAATCGGCGGAACTGCCGAAATGCTCGCGCAGGAAGGCAAGATCGCGAGCGCGCAGATCGGCACCGGTCTCGATCCCGAGCCTTGCCATCTTCTCGGCGCCACGCGGCCCGATGCCGTGGAACCGCCGGACCGGCAGCGCCGCAACGAACTGCGCGCCCTCGCCGGGCCGTATCACGCACAGGCCATCGGGCTTGTTCTGGTCGCTGGCAAGCTTGGCAAGGAACTTGTTGTAGGAAACGCCCGCGCTGGCGGTCAGGCTGGTCTCCTCGCGAATGCGCTTGCGGATGAGTTCGGCTATGCGCGTGGCTGAACCGATCCCGCGCACATCGTCAGTCACGTCGAGATAGGCCTCGTCCAGCGACAGCGGCTCGACATGCGGGGTGTAATGCAGGAACACCGCACGGATCTGCTGTGACACCGCCCTGTAGACATCGAAGCGCGGCCTGCGGAAGATGAGATCAGGGCAAAGCTGCACCGCCCGCGCCGATGGCATCGCCGAGCGCACCCCGAACTTGCGCGCCTCGTAGCTGGCCGCGGCCACCACGCCCCGCCCGGACGATCCGCCAACGGCTACCGGCAGGCCACGGATCGCCGGATCGTCGCGCTGTTCCACGCTGGCGAAGAAGGCGTCCATGTCGACGTGGATGATCTTGCGCACGCCAATTGCCTGTCGGTCAGGCTCATCTTCGGCGCGTGCGAACTCCATCGGCAGAAGATAGTCCCTTTCGCACCGCAACATAAAGGGTGGGAATTGCATGCATTCTCGTTCAAAGGGCAGTTATGCCCGCTAACAATTCCGCTGCCACGCCTCGTCCGCGCACCATGGGCGAGCGTGAGACCATCGCCATGATGGCGCTGGTCATGGCGCTGCAGGCCCTGGCCGTCGATGCCATGCTTCCCGCCCTTGGCGACATTGCCCGCGATCTCGACGTGGCAGACCCCAACCGGCGCCAGCTCGTCGTCGGAAGCTTCCTGCTGGCCTCGGGCTTTGCCTCGCTCGTCCCGGGTGCGCTGGCAGACCGCTTCGGCCGCCGGCCGGTGCTGCTGACCTGCATTGCGATCTACGTGATTTTCTCGCTCGGATGTGCGCTGGTCAGCTCGTTCGATGCACTGCTGGCGATGCGCGTTGCGCAGGCCATGGGGTGCGGCGGCCTTGCCGTGCTGCCGGGCGCGATCATCCGTGATCGCTTCTCGGGCGATCAGATGGCCAAGCAGATGTCGATCATCTCGGTGGTGTTCCTCGTCGTGCCTATGCTGGCTCCAAGCATCGGCCAGGTCGTGCTGCTCTTTGCAGGCTGGCGCTGGATCTTCGTGTTCCTCGCGGCCATGGCCGTGATCATGGCCGGATGGGTTTTCGTGCGCCTGCCCGAAACGCTCCACCCAGAATACCGCCAGCCGATCATGCCGCTGACCATTGCCCGAAACATGATCGGCGCTGCAACCAAGCGCTCTTCAATCGGCTACGTGCTGGGCGGTTCTCTGACGTTCGGTGCAATGATCGGCTACGTGAACTCCTCGCAACAGCTGGTTGGCGAACACTTCGGCGCCGGGACCCTGTTCCCGGTGCTGTTCGGCTTCTCGGCACTGATGATGGCCGGGGCCAACTTCTCCAACTCGCGCATCGTCGAACGCTTCGGCGCCCGCCGCGTGTCACACACAGCCGTGATCGCGTTCATTTTCGTGAGCGCGCTGCAAACGTGGTTTTCCAGCCAGCCGGACGAGACGTTGTGGCAGTTCATGCCGCTGATGATCACCAACATGATCTTGATCGGCTTCATCGGCGCGAACTTCGGCTCGATCGCGCTGCAACCATTTGAACGTACCGCTGGCAGTGCCAACTCGATGCATGCCTTCCTGCGCATGGTGATCGGATCGAGCATCGGCATCTTCGTGGGCCAGGCCTACGATGGCACCGCACAACCCCTTGCCCTGGCACTGCTGGCCAGCGGGGTGCTGACCCTGCTGCTCGTGCTGTTCAGCGAGAAGGGCAAGCTGTTCCGCCGCCTCAATCCCCCGGGCACGCCGCGCCCCATCGTGCTGGAGCACTGAGCCGCCTCAGGCGCGCAGTTCGACGGCCTCGGGAGCGGCTTGCTGCGACATGATCGCCAGGGCGCTTTCGACAGGTTCCGGCCTGCCGAAGTGATAGCCCTGCATCAGGCGGATGCCCAGTGCGCGGGCGGTCTCGGCCTGCGCTTCATCTTCGACACCTTCGATCGTGCAGTCGATTCCCAGTTGCCAGGCAAGGGAAATGATCGTGCCGACAAGCGTGCGCGCACCGGCTTCGCTGCCCAGCGCGCGGGACAGTTCCTGGTCGATCTTGATCATGTCGAGCGGCAGGCGGTGAACCTGGCTGAGGCTCGACCAGCCTGCGCCGAAATCGTCCAACGCGATGCGGAAGCCCTTCGCGCGGAAGGCTCGCAACTGCGCTTCGGCGCGCTTGGGGTCCGCAAGTAGCGCACGTTCGGTCACTTCAAGAATGATGGCGTGTGCTGGCGCTCCTGCCTCTTCGGCGATGCGGGCCAGCGCCTCGACGCTGCCCGCCCGGATAACGTCACGCGGCGAGAGGTTTATCGAGAGCGTCCGCCCATATTGCCAGGCCTTGCACTCGCGCAGGGCTCTGGCGAAAATCATGCGGGTGAGTTCGCCGGTGCGTCCGGTTGCCTCGGCGAGCGACAGGAACTGCCCTGGCGCCAGCCAACGCACACCGTCGGGGCTCCATCGCACGAATGCCTCGAAACCCGAGGTCGCGCCTGTCTGCCCCTCGACGATTGGCTGGTAGAGCAGCTTCAGACTGTCGGCGAGATTGCTGTCATTGAACTGGCGGGTGATCGCCGCGCGATCCTGCAACGCGATCTCGTCTTCATGACTGAACACGACGACCGCGCCGTCGGACTGCTCCTTTGCCTTGTACAGCGCCGCATCCGCGCGCTCGAGACAGTCGCTGACGCTACGTCCGTTGAGACGATGAACCCCGACCGAACCAGACAGGCGCAGCACCGCCCCGGCATGGAGAACCGGTGCGCGCAGTGCCTCGGACATCTCGGTGGCGAGCAGGCAAACGCCATCCTCGTCGAGCGCCCCGTCGATCAGGGCTGCAAATTCATCGCCCCCCAATCTGCCGAAACAGGTGATCCGGGCAAAGCCTGCCAACCGCGTTGCAACGGCGGCGAGTACGGCATCGCCGGCGGCATGGCCGTAGGTGTCGTTGACGTGCTTGAAACCGTCGAGATCGATCAGCGAAAGCCAGGCAGGTTCGCCAGCTTGACCACTTGGCGCGGCGCTGGCCTTTGCCAGCTCTGCCTCGACCCGCGCCAGCACGGCGCGGCGGTTCAGCGCCCCCGTAAGCGGATCGATCGTAGCCTGGACAAGATTGTTCTGCGCCAGTCTCGCCGCGTCGCGCTCGCGCCGGACAAGCTGCTGGCGCGAAAGCTCAAGCCGCACGAAGTCGCGATGGTGACCATTGGTCACGAGCAGCAGCAGCGTCGTCACCACGACCTGCACCAGCGTCACCATGATCGCGTTGGGATGCCCGCTGAAGAGGATCTGTCCGATCGAGGGGATCGTCATTGCGACCGCGATTCGCAGCGCCGTCAACGGGGCATGGCCGAGCCCGAGTATGCCCGAGAACACGGCGATGGCGATGCTGTAATGGATGAACGACTGCGCGTCGCGATCTCCGTAGGGATAGAGCAGCATGCCCCACAGCACGAACATGAAGCCCGCCCAGGCGCCGACCCAGCTCATCGCCTTGAGGTCGCGCCGCAGCGTCGTCAGCGACCGCTCCCTCACCGCAGATGGACGCCAGTAAACCGCGCGCCACAGCGCAAATCCACCCAGAACCATTGGGCCGAAGGCAGCAAGCCATGCAGGGGCGGCGTTGCCGAAGCGGATGGCTGTCAGCGCGAGGTCAAAGGCAACGACGATGTAGAGCAGTGGCAACCGGTGCGAGAGGCTGTTCGCGTAGGCCAGCGTGAAGTTGTCGCCTTCATGCGGTTGCCAACGGCTGCCCCATTCACGCAACAGTCCGCCGATCCGCCCTTTCAGGCCGGCTGCCCCTCTGGGCGCCCTGGCGTCGTGCGTCCCCCGATTCATCGCCCAGCTTTTAACGTGGCAGAGTTAACGGGCAGTAAGGGCCCGCCCCGGAAAAGGACTTTCGATCGAAGCCGCAGCCGCAGTCAGCCCCGGACGGTCTCCGAAGCCGGTTCTGTCTTGAGAGTTGCCTGGCTTGCCGCTCAGGCCGTCAATGACGCCGATAGTTCGGCCACCAACGCCTTTACCTTTTTCTGGCGCCATTGTGGCAGCGGTGCGACCAGCCAATAGCCGCGTCGCGCCCGCCGCGGAGCTTCGAGCGCAATGATGCCGCCGCTTGCTATCGCGCTCTCGGCCAGTTGCAGCGGCACGTTGGCCTTGCCCAGACCGGCGCGGACGGCACTGATCGCGGTGCCGGCGTCGCCCACCGAAAACCCCACTTCGCCGCCCTCGGGAGCGGGATCGCCGGGCCAGCCGATCCATGGGCTGTCGGCGGGCGCATCGGGCGAGGCGACTGTCACCATCAGCGCATCGCCCAGCGCGATGCCTTCGAGATCACCCGGTCCTTCGGCCCAGCGCACCGCGAGATCGAGATTGGCTTCGGTGAAGTCGATGTCGGCATCACCGCCGACCAGCGAGAACTTCATTTGCGGATTGTGGGCCCGGAAGCTGGCCAGCCGAGGCGACAGCCAGGCTGCGAAGAAATCACGTGGGCAGGCAATCGTGTAGACGTGGCTGGACTGCCCAGCCTGCATCGCCTGCACGCCCTCTTCGAAGCGCAGGAAACCTTCGCGTATGGCGTCGAGCCCTGCCGAGGCCTCGTCGGTCAGTTCAAGGCCCTTCGACGTGCGGCGAAACAGCACCACGCCCAGCAGGTCTTCCAGTGCGCGGATCTGCTGGCCAACCGCCGCCGGTGTAACAGCCAGTTCGTCAGCCGCCCGCGTGAACGAAAGGTGCCGCGCCGCCGCATCGAGCACGCGCAGGCCATTGAGGGGGAGATGCGTCCGCTTCATGCAGACGCCTTAATTGGCAGGAGCGGGCGCCGCCAGCGGAAAGAACGGGATCGCAACGTCGAACAGCGAGCCATCGGCGCGCTGCATCGTGTAGTGACCCTCCATGCTACCATGGTGCGTGCTCAGCGGGCAGCCCGAGACATAGTCGTGGCTGCGCCCCGGCTCGAGCACCGGCTGTTCGCCGACCACGCCATCGCCGTCGACGAAATTGACCATCCCCCTGCCATCGGTAATCCGCCAGTGGCGCGAAAGAAGTTGCACCGGCTGGTCTCCGTCGTTCTCGAGACGGATGTGATAGACCCAGAACCATTTGCCCGCTTCCACCCGCGACTGCTCGGGCAGGAAGTTCACGGCGACTCGCACCGTGACGCCTTCGGTGATGGCGGCATGCTGGAAGAGCTGCTTCATGGTGATCAAACTATCGCAATCGCCATGATGTTCCAACGCTGTTGTGCAGTTTTGCTAGGCTTGCACCACAGGGCATTGTTTCACGCAGCTTTGTGGCGCAAGGCTGCCCACGCATGCTGATCCGCACGCCCGCCATCCTCTGCTCGGTCCTGCCGCATGGCGAACATGGCGCGATCATTCGCGTGCTGACGCTCGATCACGGCCTCGCCGCCGCTTTCGTATCGGGCGCGCGCGGCCGCGAACTGCGCCCGGTCCTGATCCCCGGCAATACCATCGCGGTCGAGGTTCGTGCCCGCACCGCATCGCAATTGCCTTCCGCTCGCGTCGAACTGGTGACGAGTCGCGGCCCATGGCTGTCAGAGCCGCTGCCCAGCGCCGGAATCGCCTGGGCCTGTGCGCTGACGGCGGCAACCCTTCCCGAAGGCCATCCCTATCCCTTGCTGCACGATTCGCTGGCTGCGCTGCTCGATGCAATCTGCCTGGCGCCATCGGCGCGGGGCTGGGCGCGCGTGCTGGCGGGGTACGAAGTGCTGCTGCTGCGCGAGGTCGGCTATGGCACCACCCCTGCCCCGCCCCCGGACGAGCCTTGGGCCGATCTGCTCGCCCGGCTGGAGCGCCAGGGCAAGGCCATCGCCAACCGCCTGCTTGCCGATCGTACGCGCGATGTTATGGGGTCGCGCGCGATTCTGATCGACCGCCTCAGGCGAATAGGCGGCGAGTGAGCGCAAGCACGAAGGGGTTAGTCATGAAGATTGCGGTTCTGCCCGGTGATGGCATCGGTCCCGAAGTGACGCGCGAAGCGGTCCGCGTGATCGAGGCGCTCGGGCTTTCCAACGTGGAAATGACCGAAGCTTCGGTCGGCGGTGCAGCTTACAAGGCCCACGGTCATCCCCTTCCGCCCGAAACGCTGGAAATCGCCCGCGCTGCGGACGGCATCCTGTTCGGCGCGGTCGGCGATCCCGATTGCGACTCGCTCGAACGCCACTTGCGCCCCGAACAGGCGATCCTGGGCCTGCGCAAGGAACTGACCCTGTTCGCCAACCTGCGTCCGGCCAAGGTCTTTGCAGGCCTTGAAGGTCACTCAGCGCTGCGCCCCGAAGTGGCTGGCGCGATCGACATGGTCATCGTGCGCGAACTCAACGGTGACGTCTACTTCGGCGAAAAGGGCTTCCGCACCGCCGCCAACGGCGACCGCGAGGGCTACGACGTGATGTCGTACTCGACAAGCGAAGTGCGCCGCATTGCCCATGTCGCCTTCCGCACCGCAATGGGCCGCAACAAGCGCCTGTGCTCGGTCGACAAGGCCAACGTGCTTGAAACCAGCCAGCTCTGGCGCGACGTGGTGATCGAGGTTGCCAAGGAGTACCCCGAAGTCGCGCTTGAACACATGTATGTCGACAACGCCGCGATGCAGCTCGTCCGCGCGCCGGGCAAGTTTGACGTCGTGCTGACCGGCAACCTGTTCGGCGACATCCTTTCGGACCAGGCCTCGATGTGCGTCGGCTCAATCGGCCTGCTCGCCTCGGCCTCGCTGGGCGAGCGCCAGACCGCCCATGGCACCTTCGGCCTCTACGAGCCGATCCACGGCTCGGCCCCCGACATCGCCGGGCAAGGCCTTGCCAATCCGATGGCGACGATCCTGTCGGCCGCCATGCTGCTGCGTCACTCGCTCAGCCTTGCCGCCGAAGCGGACCGGATCGAAGCTGCCGTGGCCAAGACGCTCGCAGATGGCGTGATGGGCCGCGACCTTGGCGGCACGGCCGGAACGACGGAAGTAGGTGACGCCGTGCTTGCAAGGCTCTAAAGGCCCCGTCCGATGCTCCAGCTAGCCGTAATCCTTCCGACCTACCGTGAACGCGCCAACATCGCGCCCATGGTCGCGCGTCTCGATGCTGCACTTCAGGGTGTGGCCTGGGAAGCGATCTTTGTCGATGACAACAGCCCCGACGGCACCGCCGACGAGGCGCGCCGCATTTCGCTCGCCGATCCGCGCGTCCGCGTGATCGAGCGCATCGGCCGCCGAGGTCTCGCATCTGCGGCGATCGAGGGCATGTGCGCCACTGCCGCTCCGATCGTTGCGGTGATGGATGCCGACCAGCAGCACGATCCCGAACTGCTGCCCAGGATGCTCGCCGCAGTGCAGGGCGGCGAATACGATCTCGCCTATGCCTCGCGCTTTGCCGAAGGCGCCAGCACCGAGGAATGGGGCCGTCCTGACCGGGTCAAGGCATCGGGCTTTGCCAATCGCATCGCCAACAAGGTCACCGGGGTCGAACTGTCCGATCCGATGAGCGGCTATTTCATGCTCCGCGCCGAAACCTTGCGCGCGGATGCCCACCGGCTCTCGGGCGTCGGCTTCAAGATCCTGCTCGATATCCTTGCGACGGTCGACCGCCCGCTCAAGGTCAAGGAATTCCCCCTCAATTTCGTCGCCCGGGTCGAGGGTGAGAGCAAGCTGGACCAGACCGTGGTGTTCGAATTCCTCGTGGGCCTTTACGACAAGTGGCTTGGCCGCATCATCCCGACCCGTTTTGCGCTGTTCGGCACGGTCGGCGCGATGGGCGTTGCGGTGCAGCTGGGCGCGCTGTGGGTCCTGCTCAAGCTCATCGCCGGCGAGCGTTTCGTCTATGGCAACTGGTCGGAAAGCGCGACGTTCAACACCGCCAACACGCTGGCGGCGATCATCGCGATGACCTTCAACTTCGTCTTGAACAACGAACTGACCTATTCCGACAAGCGGCTGCGCGGCTTTGGCCCGCTGCTGCGCGGCTGGGCCCAGTTCGCGCTGACCTGCTCGCTCGGCCTGCTCACCAACATCGGTTCGGCCGCCGTGCTCAAGACCATCGGCTTCCATGATGTTATCGCGGTGATCGTCGGCATCGTGCTCGGCTCGGTGTGGAACTTCGCGCTGTCCTCGCGCTTCGTCTGGGGCAAGTACTGATTTGCGCGCGGTCGCGGGGATACCGGGACCGCAGGCACTTTTGCTCGGGCTCGCCGCAACCGGCGCGCTGTTCAGCCTGATCGACACGCCCTATCCGGCGCTGGCCCCACTGCAGAACCTGCCGACGCTCGCGATAGTTGCCGGTTTATGGCTTGCCCTGCGGCGCTGGCCGATGCCGACCAGCGCGGTGGCGTGCATTGCCCTGTTCCTGGCGCTCCACACGATCGGCGGGCGCTACATCTATTCCTATGTGCCTTACGAACGCTGGCTGGCCGCCATCGGCCTGCCGTCGTTCGATCATGCCCTCGGTCTGGGTCGCAATTCATGGGACCGCCTCGTCCACTACAGCTTCGGCGCATTGTGGGCATGGCCCATCGCCTGCTGGCTTTCGCGCCATCGCGGCCTGTCGCCCGCCCTTGCCACCTACATCGCGGTCGAATTCGTGCTGGCGGGCAGTGCGCTCTACGAGATCTTCGAATGGCAATTGACCATCCTCATGGCCGGGCCTGATGCCGATGCCTACAACGGCCAGCAGGGTGACCTGTGGGATGCGCAGAAAGACATGGCGATGGCCGGACTGGGCGCACTGACGACGGCGGCCTGGCTGCGACTGCGCGTTACTTCCAGCTATTGAGCCAGGTGTAGTCCCGGTACGAATCCTTGCGCGGCAGTTCCCCTGCCGAAAGGATCGGGTAGAAGCCGATGAACAGCCCGAAGGCGAGGACCAGCGTCACCTTGGCCGGCCAGCGCAGGCCAAGGTCCCACCACTCGCCCAGCACCAGCGCCAACGCAGCCAGCAGGAAGCAGCTTGCCAGCATGTAATGGTAGTAGAACTGCACCGGCTTGCCGTTCACCGCCCAGAAGCCCACCAGCAGAACATAGGCGGCAAAGACCAGCAGGTGCAGTCTCTTGCCCCTGAACCCGTCCCACGCGCAGAACAGCAGCGCCGGCAGCCCGGCCAGCATCGTGAAGGGATTGCCCAGCATCAGCACGCCGCGCTGCGCACCGTCGATGTTTTCATACAGGAACCAGATCGGCCGGATGTTCGCCATCCACTGCCACCACCGGCTCATGTAGGTATGCGGCTTCTTCACGCTGTCCTGCAATTGCAGCATGTACTGCTGCCAGTGCCACAGCTTGCCCACTGAAAGCGGGTCCTTCTCGTAGTAGAAGGCCGGCAGGAACGTGGTGAAATAGATCAGCAGCGGCAGCACGCCGAGCCAAAGCGCCGCCTCGATCAGGGACACGCCGGGAACCGGCCCGAACCCGCGCGAGGTCCAGAGCAGTCCTGCCCTGCGGCCCTTCAGCGCTTCCCATCGGTTCCACGCGAACAGCAGGCCCGGGAGCGGCAACAGCAGCACGCCGTTCCACTTGGCCCCCAGCGAAAGGCCCATGAACAGGCCGGTCAGCACAAGATGCAGCCGCGCGCGCGGTGGCTTGCCCGAGGGATTGCGCCACGCCAGCGCCCATTGCCAGATCGCCAGCGCCATGAACCCGGCCATCGCCATGTCGAGAATCGCGATGCGCGACATCATGAACCAGACGAAGTCGGTGGCGATCAGCAGCCCGAACAGGATCGTCGCGCTGCGCGAAAGGCTGGCCCACCACAGGCCGCGCATCATGGCCCACAGCCCGATCCCACCCAGCACGGCGGACGGGAAGCGCCAGCCGAACGAGGTATCGCCGATCAGTTCCATCGACCAGGCAATCAGCTGCTTGCCCACCAGCGGATGCTCGGGATTGAGCCGCGCCGTCAGGTCGATCAGCCGCCGCGCTGCCGGCAGGTAATGGATCTCGTCGAACATCGGCTTCGACGGGATGCCAAGGCGATGCAGGACAAGGAAGAAGAATCCCGCCGCAATGATCGCGCACCACATTGCCGGGTCGCGCTCGCGCTGCTGTTGCCCTGCGGGTTGGAACTGGTGCGAAAGGGTCTGATGCGGAGGCGTCATGCGCGCTGACCGATAAGCCGCCGGCCGCAGCTTCGCAATCCCGCCGCTTGCACGAAGCCCGCGCGAAAACTAAGGCAGGCGCCATGAAACGCACCGCAGGCCAGGACCGTTCGATCACCCAGAAGTGGCGCCCCGCAACCCAGGCCGTGCGCGGCGGCACCTGGCGTTCGGAAATGGGCGAGACGTCCGAGGCGCTGTTCCTCACCTCGGGCTTTACTTACGACGATGCCGCCACCGTTGCCGCGCGCTTCGCCGGCGAGGCCGAGGGCATGACCTATTCGCGCCTGCAAAATCCCACCGTGCAGATGCTGGAAGAGCGCATTGCCCTGATGGAAGGCGCCGAGGCTTGCCGTACGCAGGCCACTGGCATGGCGGCGATGACCACCGCCCTGCTCTGCCAACTTTCCGCAGGCGATCACATCGTTGCCGCCAAGGCCGCGTTCGGATCGTGCCGCTGGCTGGTCGATAACCTGCTGCCGCGCTTCGGCGTGGAAGGCACCACGATCCACGCCTCGGACAACGCAGCGTGGGAAGCCGCCATCAAGCCGAACACCAAGGTGTTCTTCTTCGAAAGCCCTGCGAACCCGACGATGGACGTCGTCGATCTCGAGTTCGTCTGCGCGCTGGCAAAGAAGCACGGCATCACCACCGTGGTCGACAACGCCTTTGCAACCAGCGCGCTGCAGCGACCGATGGACTTCGGCGCCGATGTCGTCGCCTATTCGGCCACGAAGATGATGGACGGACAGGGCCGTGTCATGGCTGGCGCCGTCTGCGGCTCGGCAGACTGGATCAACAACGTACTCCTGCCCTTCCAGCGCAATACCGGCCCGAACATTGCCGCCTTCAACGCCTGGGTAGTTCACAAGGGGCTTGAGACGCTGGACCTGCGCATCCACCGCCAGAGCGAGAATGCGCTCAAGGTCGCCAGCTTCGTTGAAGGCCGCGTGCCCCGCCTGCTCTATCCGCACCTGCCAAGCCACCCGCAGTACGAACTGGCGAAAAAGCAGATGAAGGCCGGCGGCACGATCTTCTCCTTCCACCTCGATGGCGGGCTGAAGCAGGCGCACACCTTGCTCGACGCGCTGCAACTGATCGACATCTCGAACAACATCGGCGATTCGCGCTCGCTGATGTGCCACCCGGCGTCGACCACGCATTATGGCGTCGGTCCGGAAACCCGGGCCGACATGGGCGTGGGCGAAGGCATGCTGCGCCTCAACGTCGGACTGGAAGATCCCGACGATCTGATCGAGGATCTCGACCAGGCCCTGCGCGCTGCGGGCCTTTGATCTAACCGCTTGCGGTTGATCTGCGATAACCGCTGCCGCCATTGTGGTTGCATCCTGCCCGGCAATCCGTAACAGTCGGAGCCGGGCGGGGTCGTAACGGAGCAATTGGCATTGCTGGCCGAAGCGCATCTTTCTGCAATCATCCAATCTTCTGACGATGCCATCATCAGCAAGGACCTGTCCGGAACGGTGCTGAGTTGGAACCCCGCTGCCACGCGCATCTTCGGCTTCAGCGAAGACGAGATGGTAGGGCAGTCGATCCGCAAGCTCATTCCGGATGACCGCCAGACCGAAGAAGATATCATCCTTGCCCGGATCGCGCGCGGGGATCGCGTACAGAGTTTCGACACGGTACGGCAGCGCAGCGACGGCACGCCGATTCACGTTTCGCTGACGATTTCGCCGATTGTCGATGCTTCCGGCCGCATCATCGGCGCCAGCAAGATCGCACGCGACATCACCGCACGAGTACAGGGCCAGAAGGCGCTGGCGGAAAGCGAAGCGCGCTTTCGCATGCTGGCCGACAATATTACCCAGCTTGCCTGGGTGGCCGACAAGACCGGCTCGATCGGCTGGTACAATCAGCGCTGGTACGATTACACCGGCGTTCCCCAGGGATCGACCGATGGCTGGGGCTGGGATGTCGTCCACCATCCCGATCACGTCGCCCGCGTGACCGAACACTTCAAGACGAGCATGCTGTCCGGCGTCGAATGGGAGGACACTTTCCC
Source organism: Novosphingobium sp. B1 (assembly GCF_900176395.1). Classification (GTDB taxonomy): domain Bacteria; phylum Pseudomonadota; class Alphaproteobacteria; order Sphingomonadales; family Sphingomonadaceae; genus Novosphingobium. Next base: position 187,051 of record NZ_FWXL01000004.1, read on the forward strand.
GCTACGCAGCAAGGATGGCGAATGGCGCTGGTTCCTGTCTCGCGCCATGCCGATCCGCGATGGCGGCGACGAGATCCTGTACTGGTTCGGGACCAACACCGACGTCACCGACATGCTCGAGAAGGAAGAGCAGATTCGCGTGCTCCTGATGGAGGTGAATCATCGCTCCAAGAACCTGCTCGCCGTGGTGCAGGCGCTTGCCCGCCGTTCGGGCAGCAACGATGTCGAATTCCTGAGGCGTTTCGAAAGCCGGCTGGCGAGCCTGTCGGCAAATCAGGATCTTCTGGTCAAACGAGGCTGGTCGACCATCCTGATGGACGAACTGGTGGAGGCCCAGCTGGCAATCCTTGGCCGGGACAGCCAGGCGCAGATCCGCGTGAAAGGCGAATCGGTCCCGCTAAGCCCGCGAAGTGCCGAGATCATCGGCATGGCACTGCACGAACTCGCCACGAATGCGCTGAAATACGGCGCACTCAGCGTTCCCGGCGGCAGGGTCGAGCTCGCTTGGCAGGTGAAGGACCAGTTCTTCTGCGTGGACTGGATCGAACAGGGCGGCCCGGTTGTGGCCGAACCGGTGCGGCATGGCTTTGGCACAACCCTGATCCGGCACATCCCTGCGCGCAGTCTCGAGGCCGAGGTGACGCTTGATTACGCGCGGACTGGCCTGCGGTGGCACATCCGCTGTCCGGTCGCCACCGCGCGCAGTCTTGAAAGCTGAACCAGCCGCTTTTTCGCCGCGCTGCAGTTCAATAAGACAGGCGGGTTCGAACCCTTCAGGCGAACCTGCGCCGGAAGCGCCTTCAGCTCGCCAGATTGTCGCCCTGATTGGTTGCTGCCGCCTGTTGGCCAGCCTCCAGCGCGGCAATGCGGGCCTTGAGCGCTTCGACTTCCTCGCGGGCGGTGGCAGCCAGTTCCTTGACCGCGTCGAACTCCTCGCGGCTGACGAAATCGAGCCCGCCGAACACTTCCTTGGCCTTCTCGCGCGCGTTCTCGCCCGCTTCGCGTCCCATGCCCGCGATTGTTCCGGCAGCGCTGTTCAGCAGCTTGACGAAATCGGCGATCATCGGGTTTTCACTCTGCATGGGCTTGGGTCCTGCTCTCGCGCTCGGCCATAATGGCGAACGCGGCACCTATTTGGTCGGTGCAGGTGGCTCCTGCAAGTGGCCGAATGGTGAAATCAGATTTCCACGCGCACGGGACGCGAAGAACCGAAGGCCCCGTCGGCGTCCGGATTCAGCCGCCCAAACTCGTACGTCAGCACCGATGCGAAGCACACCCAGGCAAGATAGGGCACCAGCAGCATCGCTGCCACCGGCCGCACCCGCCAGAACAGGACGATCGTGACGACGATCATCACCGCCATCGCCACCGTGATCCAGAAGGCGACGGTGATCTGGTGCAAGGCGAAGAAGGCCGGAGACCAGGCCAGGTTGATCGCAAGCTGGACGACGCAAGCGGCAACGGCAGGCCCCCTGCCTTGTGCCCCGCGCGCTGAAAGGATCATCGCCAGCGCCAGGCCCATCAGCAGGTAAAGCACCGACCACACGATCCCGAAGGCTGCCGGTGGCGGATAGATCGAGGGCTTGACCAGATCGTCGAACCACGGGTTGCCCGGCCCGCTACCCGCGGCCTGCCCTGAAAGAAAGCCAAGCGCAACGATCAGGGGAATTGTGAACAGCGCCCAGCGCAGAAGGCTGGCGCGGAGCTGGCCGGTAGAAGCGAGGTAGTTCATGGCACCCGTTGGTTAAGCGCAGAAAAGCGCGATTCGCCGTGGATATTGGCGGGGTGCGAGACACTGCGCAATGCGAAGTCCATCCAACCGCAATCCCGGTCGGAGACAGATACGGTGGATAAGTCAGTTTCGTTCCGCTGAAATCAGGAACTCGACGTTTCCTTCCGGCCCCGTGATCGGGCTGGGGACGATCCCCTGCGCGTCCCAGCCATCACCCTCCAGCCAATTGCGGATCTCGTCGCACACCCGTTCATGCAAGGCTGGATCGCGCACCACGCCGCCCTTGCCGACTTCGGCCTTGCCCACCTCGAATTGCGGCTTGATCAGGGCCACCAGCCGCGTCGGCCGCGCCGCCAGTGCCAGCGGCACCTCGAGCACCTTGCGCAAGCCGATGAAGCTTGCATCGCAGACCACCCATGTCGCGGGCCGGTTTATATGAGCCGGCGTCAGGATGCGTGCGCTGGTCTGTTCGAGCACGGTGACGCGCGGGTCCTGCCGCAGCTTCCAGGCAAGCTGGTTGGTGCCCGAATCCACCGCAAAGACGTGATCGGCACCACCTTGCAGCAGCACGTCGGTAAAGCCGCCGGTGGAGCTGCCGATGTCCATCGCGGTGACGCCCGCCGGGTCGAGCCCGAAGTGCGCTATTGCGTGCGCCAGCTTGATCCCACCGCGCGAAACCCACGGATGGTCGCGTCCGCGAACGTCGAGCGGGGCATCGCTGGCAAGCGGCTGGCCTGCCTTGGCGATCTTGGTTTCCCCCGAGAACACCAGCCCCGCAAGGATCAGCGCCTGTGCGCGGGCGCGGCTTTCGACAAGGCCCCGCTCGACCAGCAACTGATCCACTCTGGCTTTCTGTTTGGGGGTGCGGGTTGAGGTCATGGCAGGTTCCTTCCATAACTGGCCCATGAAGATCAACCGCGCCTCGCTCTCCGGCCCCGTTTTGTCCAGTGTCCTCGCGCTCATGGTTTCGGCCTGCGCCGCGCCCACGGTCGTGCCCCAGGCACCAACTCCAGCGCCTCGCCCGGCACCTGCCCCCCCGCCACCCGCCCCCGCGGCCACTGCGCCCAAGGACTGGCGCGATGCCCCGCAGACGGCCGGCGACTGGACCTATCAGCCCGGCATTGCCCGCTTTGGCAGCCCGCAAGGCACCCTGTTCGCGATGGCCTGCAACCGCAGCGCGGGAACGATCAGCCTGCTGCGCACCGGCACGTCGAGCGTGGCCCTGCCGATGACAGTCGCGACCACCAGCGAGACCCGCGCCCTTTCGGCAGACCCCGCGCCACAAGGGCAGCCGCAGCTTGTCACCGCCCTGCCCGTGCGCGATGCCCTGCTCGATGCAATGGCCTTCAGCCGTGGACGTTTCTCGGTGGAAGTGAACGGGTTGCCGACGCTGTACCTTCCCGCCTGGGCAGAAGTGGGAAGGGTCATCGAAGACTGCCGCAGGTGAGCGAAGGTCAGGGGCAGGTCCAGGGTAGGTCGCGGCGAGGTTGGGCACAGATTCTGCCACCGGCGACGCAGGCCGGAAAAGCGATGGCAGTAGTTTCACCAGCCACCATTTCCGCGAGCGCGAAGCGGCAATTCTGACGGCAAATTTTTTTCGCGCAAGACTTGTTGTTTGTCCGCGGATGAATCACATTGAGGTCAAGGTCGAAGAGCAAACGCACTCCCGGCCCAGCAGGCCCAAAACCTGCGACTTTGGCTCAACAGCGCGAAAGGAGGTGATCCGATGTCTCATGGTTCAGCAGAGAGGTCGGTACAGTCCCGCGCGAGGCATTATCGCTGAGTTTCGATTTAAGCGATAAAGGCTTCGTGGGCGGCACTTCCGGCCGCTGACCATGCGAAGGGCCGCTCGGATTGACCGACGCGGCCCTTCACATTTATTACATTCCGCTTGCCTTTCGCGCAACAATAGTTCACGGCGCTGCATCTTCGATTCTAGCGCAAGGACTGCCTCCCCATGGCGAGCACCGCCGAAACCACCAGCCTGACCTTCACCCGCAACGCGCACCCGGCTCCGGTTGCTGCGGACGTGCGGGCGCAAGTGCTGGCGAACCCCGGATTCGGTACCGCGTTCACCGATCACATGATCGAGATCGACTACGCCGAAGGCGAAGGCTGGCACGATGCGCGCGTCATTCCCTATGGCCCGATCGCGCTCGATCCCGCTGCAGCCGTGCTGCATTACGCGCAGGAAATCTTCGAAGGGCTGAAGGCCTATCGTCTTGCGGACGGCGGTATCGCGCTGTTCCGGCCAGAGGCCAATGCCCAGCGCTTCAACGCCTCGGCCCGCCGCCTTGCCATGCCCGAACTGCCTGAAGAGCTGTTCGTCGAAGCCGTGCGGCAGCAGGTGCTGGCTGACAAGGACTGGTTCCCGACGGTCGAGGGCGGCTCGATGTATCTGCGCCCGTTCATGTTCGCGAGCGAGGCCTTCCTCGGCGTGCGCCCGGCGCGGCAGTACAAGTTCATGGTCATCGCCAGCCCGGCCGGCAATTATTTCAAGTCGGGCGCGCCAGCGGTGTCGATCTGGGTATCGGACTATACCCGCGCCGCGCCCGGTGGCACCGGAGCGGCCAAGTGCGGCGGCAACTACGCAGCATCGCTTGTTCCCACCGCCGAAGCCTTTTCGCGCGGGCACGACCAGGTGCTGTTCCTCGACGCGGCAGAGCGCAAGTGGGTGGAAGAACTGGGCGGCATGAACCTGTTCTTCGTGTTTGACGATGGTTCGATCCTCACGCCTGAACTCACCGGCACGATCCTGCCCGGCATCACCCGTTCCAGCCTGCTGACGCTGGCTGCGGAAGAAGGCCTGACCGTGCGCGAGGGTCGCTACAGCCTGGACCAGTGGAAGGCCGACGCCGCTTCGGGCAAGCTGATCGAGACGTTTGCCTGCGGCACGGCTGCCGTGGTCACGCCTGTCGGCAAGGTCGCCAACCATGACGGCGAGTTCGTGATCGGATCGGGCGGGCCCGGGCAGTTGACCCAGAAACTGCGTTCAAGGCTAGTGGGCATCCAGCGTGGCGAGATCGCCGACACGCACGGTTGGGTGACACGGATCGCCTGATCGCGATCCCGGAAACGAGAAAGGCCCGCCGCTCCCACAGGAACGGCGGGCCTTTCTGTGTCATCGCGCCTCAGAAATCGAACTGGGCGCGCATGCCGATGACGTCGGCGTTATAATTGCGGTTAACGCCTGCAGCGACGGCTGCATCCCTCAGCCAGAGATGGCCGTAGTCGACGATGAAACGCACGTAGTCCGTCGGCACCCAGAGGAGCGAGGCGCCGACCAGTTCCTGCCGGCCTCCGAGCACACCGTTGTCGTTGAGATCGAGCCAGTCATAGCGCGCGTTGACCTGCACCGCGCCGATGCCGCCCTTGTCGACGCCGTTCTTCGGCTTGATGCGCGTCCAGGTGCCCTCGCTCGCCTTGTAGGGCAAGGTGTCACCCTTGGTGAGGAACACGCCCGCTTCCACATAGCCGCCATTGAAGGTCGGGTCGGCAATGACGCCGGGACGGTTGACCTTCATCCACTGCGATTCTGCGGTGAAGTGCACCGGACCGCCGGTCCAACCCAGTTCCACGCCATAATTCGTTTCCGAAAGCGCGCTGATCGCCTTGGTATCGACAAAGCGGATGTCGGTGGTGTGGGTGAACGGGCGCGCGCGATAGCGCACCGTAGCGCTGCTGTCGTTCAGGTCGTGATAGTGGGCCGAACCACCGATATGGGCCTGTCCGCCAAACAGCCTGGGTTGCAGCGCAAAGCGGCTGTCGATCGAATAGCTGTTGTCGGTATCGGCATTGAGATCGGTCACGTTGTCGGTGAACACGCCGACCTGCGCCAGAACGATGCCCTTCTGATACTGCGCAGAAAGGCCGAGGCGACGTTCGAAACCGAAGGCGGTATTGAACGAGGCGCGTTCCATGAAGCTGGTGAACAGATCGGACTCGGTGTCCTCCATCGATTCGAACGGCTTGTGCTGGCCGATCGTCAGCGTCAGGTTCTTGATGCCGGTGTAGTTGAGATAGACGTCGGTCGGATCGATGCTGCTGTTGGCAATATCGGCTTCGATCCGGTAGCCGAAGTTGCCGGGGATCGTGCCATCGAAGCCGAAATAGGCGCGGCGGAATTCGGTGGCGAGGCCAAGGCTCTTGCTGCCAATCGAGGAAGGCGCCGAAACCGATGCGGTATCGATCTGCAGGCGCCCGCGCGGCTTGAAGCTCCATTTTCCGGCCTTGGGATTCTTCGGGTCCGCCGGCGATTCAATCTTGGGGCCACCATCCCAGGTTATCGCAACCGGCGGCTTGGCCGATACGGTCGGCGCCGGAAGAGCGGCAACAGCGCTTGCCATGGCATCGCTCTTCGCCTTGGCTTCGGCCAGTTGCCCTTGCAGCGCCTGGATCTGTGCCTGCATTGCAGCCATCGCATCCATCTGGCCCTGCATCTGCGCCTGCATCTGCTGCAGCTGCGCCTGCAGGGTGGCAAGATCGCCGGTGGAAGTCGCGGCCTCGGCCGGTATGGCCCAGCCAGCAGCACAGGCAAGGGCAGTGATCGAGACGCAGGTGACGAGCTTCATGGCGAATCCTTGAGCGGTGGGCTTGCGGCCAAATATGTCTGTTGTGTTACATTTTATTGACGGCCTTCTTGCCGGTTTGTCGCAAATGTTGCGGCAACGCTGACCCGTTGCCTTGCCGGGCGCGGCGTGGCATCGCTGACATCAATGTTAATCGCCCGGTTAGCCGGGCCCTGGAGAGACCGAACATGAGCATTTCGTTCGAAGGCCGCGTGGCCATTGTCACCGGAGCAGGCGGCGGCCTTGGCCGAGCCTATGCACTCGAACTCGCCCGGCGCGGCGCCAAGGTCGTGGTCAACGACCTGGGCGGTTCACGCGATGGCACCGGCCATTCCGATGCCGCGCTCAAGGTGGTTGAGGAAATCGAGGCCATGGGCGGCGAGGCGATGTCGAACGGCGGCTCGGTCAGCGAATACGAGCAGATGGTCGAGATGGTCGCCAAGGCCAAGGAGCGCTGGGGCGGCGTCCACGTGCTGATCAACAACGCCGGCATCCTGCGTGACAAGAGCTTCACCAAGATGGACCCGGCTGACTTCGAGATGGTGGTCAAGGTCCACCTGATCGGCTCGGCCTTCGCCACCAAGGCATGCTGGGACCTGATGCGCGAACAGAACTATGGCCGCATCCTGATGACGGCATCGTCCACCGGCCTGTTCGGCAATTTCGGCCAGGCCAACTATGGTGCGGCCAAGCTCGGCCTCGCCGGGCTGACCAAGACGCTTTACCTTGAAGGAGCGAAGAACAACATCAAGGTCAACACGCTGGCGCCGGTTGCCGCCACGCGCATGACCGAGGACATCTTCCCCGAAGAAGCGTTCAAGCTGTTCGGGCCTGAAAACGTCGTTCCTGCCGCGCTATTCCTCGTTTCCGAAGACGCGCCGACCAACGCCATCGTCGGTGCGGGCGGCGGTGCCTACCATGGCGCATGGGTGACGATGAACAAGGGCGTGCTGCTGCCGCAGGGTGAGCGCACGGTCGAAGGCTTCGCCGCGCACTGGAGCCAGATTTCCGACCGCGCCGGCGACTTTGCCCCGCAATCGGGGGCCGAGCAGAGCCAGGTGATCATCGGTCAGCTTCAGGCCGCGATGAAGGGCTGACGCTTACAGGCTGGGCATTTGCTGGCTGGCGCAGTGGAATCCGCCACCGCCGGCCAGCACGGCATCACCCATCAGGCCGATCGTTGCGCGGTGGGGGAACAGTTCGGCAATCGCTGCCACGCCATCCTCGTCATGGGGTGAGCCGAAGATCGGCACGACGACAAGGTTCGTGGTGATCACGAAGTTCATGTAGCTGGCGGGCTGCACGATATCGCCCCATTCGACGCGGCCCGGCGAGGGCACTTCGACGACCTCGACGCCTGCGGCCAGGGCGCGCGCCCTGGCATCGGCATAGATCGCGGCGTTGGGATCGTCAGGCCCGGTGGCGCGTGGCAAGGCCAGGCGATTGGGGCCGACGAACCGGGCGAGATTGTCGACGTGACCATCGGTGTGATCATTGATCAGGCCATCGCCCAGCCATAGCACGCGGTCATAGCCCAGGTCGCGATCAAGACGCATTTCAAGGTCGGCGCGCGTCAGGTGCGGGTTGCGGTTGGGATTGAGCAGGCACTGCTCGGTCGTGGCGACAAGGCCGGTGCCATCGCCATCCAGTGCGCCGCCTTCAAGGATCCAGTCCGCCTTCGCACCCGCGACGAAGCCTGCCGAAGCGGCAAGGTCTGCGCCGATTTCCTGATCGCCCGGCATCAGGTACTTCTCGCCCCAGCCATTGAAGCCGAACAGCCTGGCTTCGCGCTGTGCGGCTTCGGGCCCTTGTCCGTCCAGCACCACGAGCGGCCCCGTATCGCGCAGCCAGACATCGCCATAAGTGCGCCGTTCGATCTTGACGCCGGCCGAGACGAGCGAGCGGGCGCGCATCTCGTTGGCGGCATCGCGCACCACCAGCCGCACCTCCTGCCCGCTGTCCGCCACGGTGCTGGCAAAGGCGGCGATCTGTTCCTGCGCCCGGTCGATGACTCCTGACCATTCCTCTGCCAGGTGCGGGAAGCCGATCCACAGCCAGTCCTGCGGGTGCCATTCAGGCGGCATGCGGAAGTGCGAGGTCATGGGAAACGTTGTCCTTATTTTCCGGCGCGGCTCTTGTCGCGGATGGCACGGAACTCGTCACCGGCGTTCCAGTTCGGCCAGTCCGACCCTTCGGCCAGCGTGCGGCCGAGCCGGTAGAAGAGGTCCACGTCCTGCACAATGCCGCGCATGTCCCAATCGGCGGAATATTCGTCGCTGGGCTGGTGGTAGCGATTGACCACATAGTCCTCGGCCGCCTTCTTGCCGGCCTCCGTACCGCCCTCGACCAGATCGACGCCGCGTTCGACATAGAACATCGGCACGCCACGCTTGGCGAGACTGAAGTGGTCGCTGCGGTAGTAGTAGCCCTTCTCGGGCGCGTCTTCCGGCCCGGTCTTCAGCCTGAGATCGCCGGCGACCTTGGCAAGGATCGCGGCGAGTTCGGACTTGTCGCCGCCGGTCACGGCGATGTCGTGCGTGGGGCCGCCGGGCGAAAGCGCATCGATGTTCACGCCGCCAACCGTCTGCGCCAGCGGGAAGACCGGGTTGCGGGCATAGTATTCCGAGCCGAGCAGGCCGGATTCCTCGAGCGTCCAGGCAAGGTAGACCTGGCTGCGGCGAGTAGGTCCAGCCTTGCGGTTCATTTCGGCAAGCGCGGCAAGCGCAGCGACGCCGGTGGCATTGTCGACCGCGCCATTGCAGATGTCGTCACCGCTGGCGTCGGCCTTGCAGTGGCCGAGGTGGTCCCAGTGGGCCGAATAGAGCACGTATTCCTGCGGCGCGGTCGTGCCCTTCTGCAGCCCCGCCACGTTGCGCGAGGTCGAGCGGGTGATGGCGTTGGCGAACGAAAGGCTGGCCTTGAGGCCCAGCGGCACCGGCTTGAACCCCTTTTGCCCGGCGGCCTTCACCATCGCGCCAAGATCCTTGCCTGCCGCCTTGAACAGGCTTTGCGCCACGCCGTTCTGGATCCAGCCGTTGAATGCGGTCTGGTCAGCCCCGTCGTTGGGCGTGGCGACGAAGTGCTGTTCGCCGGTCCAGCTCGATTCGACGACGTTCCAGCCATAGGCGGCAGGGAAGGTATCGTGGATGATCAGTGCGCCGGTTGCGCCCTGCCGCGCGGCTTCCTCGAACTTGTAGGTCCAGCGGCCATAGTAGGTCATGCGGCGGCCGCGGAAGAGCCCATCCTCCCCTTCCATCGCATAGTCGGGATCGTTGACCAGGATGACCGCGGTCTTCCCCTTCATGTCGAGCCCGGCATAGTCGTTCCAGCCGAGTTCCGGGGCATTGATGCCATAGCCGACGAAGACCAGTTCGCTGTCCTTCACGGCGGTCTTGGGGTTCACGCGATAGCTGCCGGCGACAAAGTCCGTGCCATGAGCGAAGGTGAGCGGGGTGGCTCCGCCCGCGATGGTGAGGGCCGAGAAGTCCTTGGCAGTCATCGAGACGGTGGGCACATCCTGGAACCACGAACCCTTGTTGCCGGGTTCGAGGCCGGCGGCCTTGAAGCGCGCAACGATCAGGTCGAGCGTCCTTGCCTCTTCGGCGCTGGCGGGGCTGCGGCCGGCGAGGTCGTCAGCAGCGAGGCTCTTGACCATGTCTCGCAGCAGCGCCTCGTCCACGGGCGGGACCGGTGCTGCAAGGGCAGCACCAGCTTGGGCAAGGAGGGACGCGGCAGCGATGGTCAAGCAGTTGCGACGCATGATGATTCTGCTCCGGAAGAGACGGTTGCCACTTTGCTGGCAGAGGTGCCTTCGCATCGCAAGGCGGCTTGATGCGCGGCACGCTTGCGGGCATCGCTTGGGACGATGACCGACCTTGTCCACGTCCTTGGCCGCACGCGCGCGCATTCGCCGTTCCTGTCGCGTGCGCTCGATCGCCTGCCCGAGATCGAAGCATTGCTCGCAGCAGGTGAAATCGAGCAGGCGCTGGCGATGGCAAAGGTGGCGGGCGATGGCGCTCACGACGTTGGCGCTGCCCTGCGACGCGAGCGGCTGGCACTGGCGCTGGTTGTGGCAATCGGCGACCTGGCAGGCGCCTTTGCGCTGGACCGCGTGGTGGCAGAGCTTTCGGACTTCGCCGACCGGTCGCTCGATGCGGCGATTGCCGGGGCGATCCGGCGGCGCACGGTAGAGGCAGAGCCCGCCGGGTTTTCGGCCATCGCGCTGGGCAAGCACGGCGCGCAGGAGTTGAACTACTCGTCGGACATAGACCCGATCCTGCTTTACGATCCCGACGTCCTGCCCAGGCGCGAGCGCGACGATCCGGCCGAGGCGGCGCAGCGCGTGGCTCGGGCGCTGATGGAAATCATGTCGGCAGTGACCGACGAGGGTTACGTGTTTCGCGTCGACCTGCGGCTGCGTCCGGCCTCGGAAGTCAGCCCGCTCGCCCTGCCATTCGAGGCGGCAATCACGCATTACGAATCCAGCGCGCTGGCGTGGGAGCGCGCGGCCTACATCCGGGCGCGCGCATCTTCGGGCGATGTGGTGGCAGGGCAGGCCTTCCTCGACACGATCCGCCCCTTCGTGTGGCGGCGCAGCCTGGATTTCGGCGCCATTGCCGAGATCGGGCGCCTGACCACGCGCATCCGCGACCATTATTCGGCAGGGCAGGCGATCGGGCCGGGCTATGACCTGAAGCGCGGGCGCGGCGGCATTCGCGAGGTGGAGTTCTTTGCCCAGACCCACCAGTTGATCCACGGCGGGCGCAATCCGGCGCTGCGGCTGCGCGGCACGCGCGCAAGCCTTGATGCGCTGGCGCAGGCAGGAATTATCGGGGCCGAAGATGCTGCCGTCATGGGCGAAAGCTATGACCGGCTGCGGACGCTGGAGCACCGGCTGCAGATGGTCGCCGACCAGCAGACCCATTCGCTGCCGACCGACGCGCAGGCGCTCGACAGCGTGGCGCGGCTCGACGGGCTGGCCGACGGGGCGGCGCTGATTGCGGAACTGACCGCGATCTCGGACACGGTCGGTCGCCGCTTCGACGCGCTGATAGAGACCTATGCGCCCACGGGTGCGGTGCCGGTACTGGCAATTCCGGACCAGTCCGATCCGGTAGTCGATGCCTTTGCGGCGCGGGTGGAGGCTTGGGAAGGCGGCCAGTATCGCTGCCTGCGCTCGGCCGAGGCGCGCGAAGCATTTGCCCGCATCCGCCCGCAACTGCTGCGCGCCTTGTGCGAAGCGCCCGATCCGGACCGCGCGCTGCTGCGCTGGGAGCATCTGCTGGCCGGCCTGCCAACCGCGATCAACGTGTTCCGCCTGCTCGAAGCGCGGCCCGGACTGCTTTCGGTGGTGATGCGCATTCTGGCCCACGCCCCGACGCTGGCCGACGAGCTTGCGCGGCGGGCGGACCTGCTCGACATCCTGATCGACCGGTCAGCCTTCGACCTGCCCGGCGCGGTGGCCGAGATTGCCGCCGAACTGGAACGCGGCGAGGCTGGCGATGATTATCAGCGCCTGCTTGATACCGTGCGCGTGCGGGTGGGCGAAATGCGCTTTGCCCTGGGCGTGCAACTCGTCGAAGGGCAGCGCGATCCGCTGGAAGTGGCGGCGGCGCTGAGCCGCGTGGCCGAAGCAGCCATCGACGTGCTGGGACGTGCCGCCACCGAGGAGTTCGCGCAGAACCATGGGCGGGTGCCCGGCAGCAATCTTGCGATACTGGGCCTTGGCCGCCTCGGCGGGGCGGCGCTGACCCATGCGTCCGACCTCGATCTGGTGTTCCTGTTCAGCGGCGACCATGCCGCCGAGTCCGATGGACGCCGGCCACTTGGCGCCACGCTCTATTACAACCGGCTGGCGCAGCGGGTGATCGCCGCGCTTTCGGTGCCGACAGCGGCGGGCGCCCTTTACGAAGTCGATACGCGGCTGCGGCCTTCGGGGGCGCAGGGGCCGATCTCGGTCAGCCTCGACAGCTTCGAGCGCTACCAGTGCGAGGATGCCTGGACGTGGGAACACATGGCGCTGTGCCGGGCGCGAGCGCTGTTCGGCACACCGCAGGACCGCGCTGCGCTGGGCGCGATCATCGCCCGCGTTCAGGACAGTCCGCGCGATGCGGCAAGGTTGCAAGCCGATGTTCTCGAGATGCGCGGCACTATGGCTGCGCACAAACCGGCCAAGGGGCCGCTCGACGTCAAACTGGCGCGGGGCGGGCTGGTTGACCTCGAATTCATCGTCCATTTCCTGCAGCTGCGCGATCACGTTGCCCTTGTTCCCGATCTGGGCGAGGCGGTGCAGTTGCTCGTGGATGGAGGGCACCTGCCCGCGGCCTTGCGCGCGGCGCACGATCTGATGGCACGGCTGCTGGTGGTTGTGCGGCTGGTTGCCCCTGATGGCATGTATCCGCCCGAGGCAAGCCGCGGCATCGTGGCGTCCTCATGCGGCCTCGATAACTGGGACGCCCTGCTTGCCGCCGTGCTGCAGGCGCGTCGCGACGTGGCAGCGGCGTGGCAACAGGTTTTTGACATCGAACTGGAGATTGCAGGATGAGCGAACGGATCGGTACGGGCGAGGCATTCCCCGACATCGCGATGACCACGCCCGATGGCGGCAGCGTGAAGGCATCGGACTTTGCCGGCAGGAAGCTGGTCGTGTTCTTCTACCCCAAGGACGATACGCCCGGCTGCACCACCGAGAACAAGGATTTCTCCGCGCTTCACGGCGATTTCGAAGCGGCCGGGATCGCGGTGCTCGGTGTAAGCAAGGACCCGCCCAAGAAGCACGCCAAGTTCACAGAAAAGCACGGTCTGACCGTCCCGCTGGCCAGCGATGCCGAAGAAGGCGGCGTTTCCGATGCGCTGGGCATCTGGACGGAAAAGTCGATGTATGGCCGCACCTACATGGGCATGGAGCGCACCACCTATCTGGTCGGCCCGGACGGCAGGATCGCGCAGGTGTGGAACAAGGTAAAGGTCAAGGGGCACGCCGAGGAAGTGCTTGCCGCCGCCAAGGCTTTGTGATCAGGGCGCGGCCACTTTCCCTGCAGAAAAAAACCGGACCGCCATGAACACCCCGACGCTCGCCGCCGCCATCCGCGATGCGATGCTCACGGCAGAGCCGACCGACAAGGTCATGAAGACCCGCGACGTGGTGCGGCGCTGGCGGGCGGGGGAACTTGCCTTCGTTTTCGACGTGGCAATGCCGGACGTACCGGGACGCCCTGCCCGGCCCGAGCTTCTCCCGCCCGCCGAGATGCCCAAGCGCGGGCGCGGATCGGAACGCGGGCGCATAGCGCTGCTCCATGCGCTGGCCCACATCGAATTCGTCGCCATAGATCTTGCGCTTGATGCGGCGGGACGCTTCGGGGCCGAAATGGGGCGGCAGTTCGTGGATGACTGGCTTTCGGTCGCGGCGGACGAAGCCATGCATTTTGCCCTGATCGCGCGGCGGCTGCGCACATTGGGCAGCTTCTACGGCGCGATGCCGGCCCACGACGGCTTGTGGGATGCCGCTCGTGAAACGGCACATGACGTTGCCGCCCGGCTGGCTGTCGTGCCGATGGTGCTCGAAGCGCGCGCGCTGGACGTCACACCGGCGACGGTCGACCGGTTCATGGCTGCGGGCGACGAGCGTTCGGCAAGGATACTGCAAAGAATCGTTGACGACGAAATTCGCCATGTGCGGTTCGGCACAACTCATTTCGCCGCACTGTGCGAAAAGCGCAGCGAATCCCCCGCAAGCTACTGGAAAGTGCTGGTCGAGCGCCACTTCCGGGGCATGGTTAAGCCACCGTTCAACGACTCGGCGCGTCGATCAGCCGGTTTGTCGCGCGAAATGATGGCAGGGGTTGCCTGCCAGTAACTGCCCCCGCATACCCAAATCACGAGATGGCGGGGGGTTCCGACCAACTCTCAAAAAATTCCGAGGCAGCGGGTTTTCATCCTGCCTGCTGCCAACAATCGGGTTCGCTCTGGGGGTTTTATCGCCGCCGATCCGAACGGTCTTGAAAGGCCGAAGATCGACGGAAAGAAAAAGGTCGTACGGGTCGTAATGTTGTTCAACACCAACACCTTCAAGACTGTCTTCAGCGCCCTTACGGCAGTTGTTGCATTCTCCTCCGCTCCGGCATTCGCCAATAGCGCCGCTTCCGCAGACATCGCCGCCCCGCTTCGCGCCGCCGAAGCTGCCAAGGCAGGCGTTTCGGCCGATCGTGGCGATGAAGAATTCCGCCGCCTCTTCGCCAGCTGGCAGCAGCTCGACAATGGCATCCTGCCTTCGTCGAAGCCCACCACCTTCCGCAAGGCTTCGGTTTCCATTCCTTCGCTGGTCCCGGTGGCGATCACCCGCCTCTCCAGCAACTTCGGCATGCGTGAGCATCCGGTGCTCGGCGGCCGTCGCGCTCACAAGGGCATCGATCTTTCCGCCCCCACCGGCACCCCGATCCGCGCCAGCGCCGATGGCGTTGTCGAAAAGGCTGACTGGTTCGGTGGCTATGGCCTGTTCGTCGGGCTCGACCACGGTGGCGGCATGGAAACGCGCTATGGCCACATGTCGCGTGTCGCCGTTGCCGAAGGCCAGCAGGTCCGCAAGGGCGACATCATCGGTTACGTCGGCTCGACCGGCCGTTCGACTGGCCCGCACCTTCATTATGAAGTCCGCGTTTCGGGCGAAGCTGTGAACCCGCTGCCCTACATGCAGGGCAAGGGCGACGCGCTTTACGCCAGCAATGACAAGGCCGCAGGCCGTGGCGGTCCGGAAGAATAAGCCGGACGCTGCAATGAATGCATCTTGGAGAGGATGCGGAAAAAGGCGCCACGCGGCGCCTTTTTCTTTGCCTAGCGATCGTGCCCCTGGGCCTGGCTGTTCAATCGGCCTTGCAGAACCAGATCACGTGCTTGGCGCCCTTGCCGTTGGTGCGGGCGCGAACTTCCACTTCGTCCACCTCGTAACCCGCCGCCTTCAGGCGCTGCGTGAAATTGGGATCACGCGCGGCTGACCAGATGGCCAGCACGCCGCCGGGCCGCAGCGCATCCATCGCCGTGCGCAGGCCGCGCATCGTGTAAAGGCGATTGTTGGCCGCGCGCACCAGCCCATCGGGCCCGTTGTCGACATCGAGCAATATGGCATCGTAGCCGGTGCCGCCAACCGACAGTGCATTGGCCGAAATCACGTCAGCCACGTCGGTCATCACGAGGCGGACGCGCGGATCGTCGAGGCAGCCCGCTTCGAGGTCCTTCATGGGGCCACGCGCCCAGGCGATGATCTCGGGCACGATTTCGGCCACCGTCACCTGCGCGTCTGCCGGCAGCTTCTCGAGCGCGGCGCGCAGCGTGAAGCCCATGCCGTAGCCGCCGATGAGCATGGCCGGCCGCTGTGCCTTGGCGATCCGCGCGATGCTCTGCGTGGCAAGCGCGATCTCCGACCCGTTCTGGCGCGTGCTCATCAGTTCGTTGCCACCCAGCACGATCATGAAGTCACGGTCATGGCGGAAGAGGCGCAGTTCGGCGCCATCGGGGACGCGGGCGGTGCCGAGAAGTTCGCGTGCAATCATCGGGCCTGCCTAGAGACCCCGCAGCCAAAGGCCAAGCCGATTGTGGGAACCGCCGCTGTCGCGCGGACGTTGCCCGCCCATACAATTCGGAGACATGCGATGCGAAGCGTTCTTCTGCTGGCCGGTGCAGCGGCCATGGCGATAGCCGGACCGGCGCTGGGCCAAGGCAAGGGCAACGGGAATGGTGGCGGCAACGGCGGCGGTAACGGCGGGGGCGGCGAGCGAGGCGGCCCGGCCAAGGCCGGCAAGCCGCAAGGCGGACCCGAGCGGGGAAACCAGGGCGTACCAAAGGCCGATCGCGGTGGCCCGGAACGCATGGCTCAGCGTGGACCTGACAAGGCCAAGGGACCGGATCGTGGGCCGCAGATGCGCAGCCCCGTCAAGGAAGATCGCGGTGGACCCGACAGGGCAATGGCTGAGCGCGCGGGCCCAGGGCCACAGCAGCGCGGCAACGGTCCCGACAAGATGCGCGGACCCGAGCTGCGCCAGGCCGATGCCGGACCGGCACTGCGCGGAACGCCGGACCGCCGTGATGTGCAGCGCATAACCTCGCGGACTTGGCAGGACGGTCGCTATCGCTATGACGACCGCGGTTGGGTGGTGCCGGTGCGCGGCGATTGCCCGCCGGGACTGGCCAAGAAGAACAACGGCTGCCTGCCGCCGGGGCAGGCGCGCGCGCTCAATACGGTGTCTGGGCCAGTGTCGGGATGGTCGGGCTGGTATCCGGTCCGCTACGCCAACGATGGCTACGACTACCGCTATAACGACGGCTATCTCTACCGCCTTGGCGGCGGGGGGCTGGTGTCGGGTATCGTTCCGCTGCTGGGCGGGGCCCTGTTCGGCGGACAGGTCTGGCCGACGCAATACACCGACTACGCCGTGCCCACCTATTACGACCGCTACTATGGCTTCGATGATGGCTACGACTATCGCTATGCGCAGAACGCGGTGTTCGAGGTCGATCCCCAGACCCAGATGATCCAGGGGATTGCAGCGCTTCTGACCGGCGACCAATGGGCCGTTGGCCAGCCGATGCCGGCAGGGTACGATTTCTACAACGTACCGCCGACCTGGCGCGATCGCTACGTCGACGGGCCGGACAACTGGTATCGCTACAGCGACGGCTATGTCTACGACATCGACCCGACGACCCAGCTCGTGCGTTCGATCATCGAACTGATCGCCTGACCAGGACCATCAAGACAAGAGGCCAGACAGAGGGCCAGACAAGGGGAATCAAGATGCCACGCTGGACGACGATCGGAACGATTCTGGTCTCCGCCGCCGCGCTGTCGCTGGCAGCCTGCGACAAGGCTGCTGAGGCCGAGGGCACAACGAGTGCGAGCGGCAGTGTACAGTCCAATGCCAACGAGGACCTGTTCAACGTCCTGGGCGATGCCTCGGATCTTTCGACGGCGGCCAAGCTGATGAAGGAAGCGGGCCTTGAAAAGACGCTCGAGGGCGTAGGCAGCTACACGGTTTTCGCACCCACCGACGAGGCCATCGCGGCCCTGCCTGAGGCCGAGCGCAAGGCGCTGGAAAGTGCAGAAGGCCGGCCGCAACTGCTGGCGCTGGTCAGCCAGCATCTTGCGCCCGGTTACATCAGCCGCAAGGACCTCGATGATGGCCTTGCCCGCGCCAAGGGCACGGTCAGGCTGGCGAGTACGGGCACAGCGCCGATCGAAGTGCGCAAGGCCGGGAACGACGTGCGCCTTGGCGAAGGTGAAGATGCCCCGAAGATCGTGGGTGAGCCGCTGATGGCCCGCAACGGGGTGATCTATCGTATCGACCGCGTCATGTCGCCACCAAAGTAAGGGTGAACCGACAGCTGGCACGGTAAAGGCTGGCGCCTGACAGAATCCGACAAGATTTGCGGCAAGATGCGCAAAGTGAAGCTGCGAATGATGGTTGCGCACCTTAAGTGATCGGTTAATCTCTCGACAAAAGGCGGCCTGAGTCCGCCGGCAACGAGAGGACGAGCCCGGTGCATTTCCATCCGAAACACCACGCGGCAATTCACCCTGACCGCCCTGCCGTGATCATGGGCGGCAGCGGGCGGGTGATCACATACGCCGAACTTGAATCCGCCTCGAACCGCTTTGCGCACCTGATGCGTTCGCGCGGATTGCAGATCGGCGACACCATCGCGCTATGCCTTGAAAACCGGGCCGACTTCTTCGTGCTGGCCTGGGGTGCACAGCGCGCCGGATTGGTCTACGTCGCCGTATCGAGCCGTCTCGCCGCGCCGGAAATCGCCTATATCGCCAGAGACAGCGGCAGCCAATTGCTGATCGGATCGGCCTATACCGCGCCCGTGCTGGACGAGGTGGCAAAGCTTGCGCCCGAGATCGCGCAACTGCGCTTCGAGGCGGACGGCGAAATGTCGCTCGAAACCGCGCTTGCCGCCATGCCCGACACGCCAATCGCCGACGAGCGCGCAGGGTGTGATATGCTCTATTCGTCGGGCACCACCGGCAAGCCGAAGGGGGTGCGCATCCCGCTGCCCGAGGACCCGGAGATCGGCGCCGCCAATTCGCTGGTGGCCATCGCCAGCCAGGCGTTCGGAATCACCGGAGATGCTGTCTACCTTTCGCCCGCGCCGCTCTATCACGCCGCACCGCTGCGCTGGTCGATGACGATCCACCGTCTTGGCGGCACGGTCGTCGCCATGGAGAAATTCGACCCCGAACATGCGCTGCAACTGATCGAACAGCACCGTGTGACCGACAGCCAGTGGGTGCCGACCCATTTCGTGCGAATGCTCAAGCTGCCCGACGAGGTCCGCAACCGCTACGACACCTCCAGCCTGAAATGCGCGATCCATGCTGCGGCCCCCTGCCCGGTTCCGGTCAAGCAGGCGATGATCGCATGGTGGGGCCCGGTCGTGCGCGAATATTATGCGGGCACCGAGGGCAATGGCTTCACGTTCGTCACCAGCGAGGAATGGCTGCAGCGCCCCGGCACTGTCGGCCGTGCGATTATGGGCACGATCCGCATCTGCAACGAGGAGGGCGACGAGGTTGCCCGCCGCAGCGAAGGGCAGGTCTTCTTCGAAGGCGGCAGTTCGTTCAGCTACCACAACGATCCCGACAAGACCCGCGATGCCACCAACAAGCATGGCTGGACCAGTCTTGGCGATGTGGGCTGGATCGATGAGGACGGCTACCTGTTCCTGACCGACCGCAAGAGTTTCATGATCATCTCGGGCGGGGTGAACATCTACCCGCAGGAGATCGAGAACCTGCTCGTCACCCACCCCAAGGTGGCCGACGTTGCCGTGATCGGCGCACCCGATCCGGACATGGGCGAACGCGTGGTGGCTGTGGTGCAGCCCCGCGACATGGCCGAAGCCGGCCCTGCGCTGGCCGCCGAACTGACCGAATGGCTCGGGCCGCAGCTTTCGCGCGTCAAGATGCCGCGCCAGATCGATTTTCGCGCCGAACTACCGCGCGAGCCGACCGGCAAGTTGTTCAAGCGCCTGCTGCGCGATGAATACAAGCAAGCCTACGAGAAGCAGACCGCAGCAGCCTGAACCGAAACGGCAGGCAGGTGAGCCAAGGGGTAAAGAGGATGGCCAGTGTTCCGCTCGTTCCGGCCGAAGTCGGCCGTGCCGTGATCGATCCCAAGTCCTATGGCGCATGGGACCCGCTGCTCGACCAGTTCGACGACCTGCGCAGGGCAGCGCCTGTTGCCCGCATTGTCGCGCCCAATGACGAGCATGAGCCGTTCTGGCTGATCTCGGGCTTTGATGCGGCGATGAAGGTGAGCAAGGACAATGCGACCTTCCTGAACAATCCCAAGTCGGCCGTGTTCACCCTGCGCGTGGGCGACATGCTGGCCCGCTCGATCACCGGCGGCAGCCCCCACCTTGTCGAATCGCTGGTGGCGATGGACGCGCCCAAACATCCCAAGCTGCGGCGCCTGACGCAGGAATGGTTCATGCCCAAGAATCTGTCGCGGCTCGATGCGGAAATCCGCAAGATCGCCAACGAGGCGATCGACCGGATGCTTGCCGCCGGCGATGGCCGTGAAGGCGAAGGCGACTTCATGTCGCTGGTGGCTGCGCCCTACCCCCTGCACGTCGTGATGCAGATCCTTGGCGTGCCGCCCGAGGACGAGGCCAAGATGCTGTTCCTGACCCAGCAGATGTTCGGCGGGCAGGACGAGGACATGAACAAGTCCGGCCTGAAGGACCTGCCGCCCGAACAGATCAGCGCGATCGTTGCAGGTGCCGTGGCCGAGTTCGAGCGCTATTTCGCCAGCCTGGCTGCAGAGCGGCGCAACAATCCCGGCGAGGATGTCGCCACGGTCATTGCCAATGCGATGATCGATGGCGAACCGATGAGCGACCGCGATACCGCCGGTTACTACATCATCGTTGCCAGCGCCGGGCACGACACGACTTCGGCCTCGTCATCGGGGGCTGCCCTGGCCCTGGCGCGCGACCCGGACCTGTTCGCCCGTGCCAAGGCCGACCGCAGCCTGTTGCCCGGCATCGTCGAGGAAGCGATCCGCTGGACCACGCCGGTCCAGCACTTCATGCGCACCGCGGCAGCCGACGTGGAACTGGCCGGCCAGCAGATTGCCAAGGACGATTGGCTGATGATCAACTACGTGGCGGCGAACCACGATCCGGCGCAGTTTCCCAATCCGCGCGCATTCGAGGCCACGCGCCCGGCCAACCGCCATCTTGCCTTCGGGGCAGGCTCGCACCAGTGCCTCGGCCTGCACCTCGCGCGGCTGGAGATGCGAATCCTGCTCGACGTGCTGCTTGACCGGGTCGAGAGCCTGGAGCTGGCAGGAGAGCCACGGCGCGTGAACTCGACTTTCGTCGGAGGGTTCAAACAGCTGCCATTGCGCTGGAAAGCGGCCTAGGCGGGTCCGTCGGTTCCGGCATCACGGCGCGAATTGAGCTTGGCCCATAGCCCCTCGGTGCCTGCCTCTACAGCCTTGTTGACGTACTGCGATGCAACCAGCCAGCCCTTGAACGGTCGCAGCGTGGCAAGGCAGCCGATGCCAAGGATCGGCACCGAAGTCAGCACGTGGACCCACCACGGCGGAGCATAGGCGACTTCCAGCCAGACCGCGAAGAACGTCAGCGGAAACGCGGTGATGCACAGCGCGAAAAATGCCGGTCCGTCGTCGGCATTGGCGAACTGGTAGTCGAGACCGCATTCGGGGCACGTCTTCTGCAGCTTCAGCCAGCCATCGAACATCGGCCCCTTGCCGCATCGCGGGCACAAGCCCTTCCAGCCGCAACGCAGGATCCAGTCAAACTTGGGGTTCTTGGTGAAGATGGCCATGATCCCGGCGCCCTGCAGTTAGGAATGCGGCCCTCTTAGGCTTCGCACTCGCAACTGCAAGGCGCAAATCGGATCGTCAGTTTGCAGGATTGTGCTTGTCGAGGAACGCTTCCATCTGGGTCAGGAAGCTCAACCGGTCTTCCTCGCGGCTGAAGAAATGGTCGCCCTCGGGCTGGATGAAGAATTCGTGCACCTTGCCCGCCTTCTTCAGCCGATCGACGTAGTTCTTCGATTGCGAGAACGGAACGCGGCGATCCTTCTTGCCATGGACCACGAGGATGGGAATGCCGGTGCGATTGGCATGGTTGATCGGCGAGACATCGGCGATGTCCTCCGCCCGCGACCGCCAGTATTCGGCCGTACCCAGCCCCCCGATGAAGTTCTTGTTGTAGCGGATCATCTCGGGAAGGTCGGAAACGCCGGCAAAGGAGACGGCACAGCGGTAGGTTTCCGGATTTCGCTCGGCTGCGCGCATGGCGACGTAACCGCCGTATGAGCCACCCACCACGCAGGCCCGCTTGACGTCGCCGATGCCTTCCTTGCCAAGGAAGGCCAAGGCATCATCGACATCGTCCTGCATCTTCAGGCCCCATTCGCCGTTCCCGGCATTCTGGTAAGCGCGACCGAAGCCCGTCGATCCGCGGAAGTTCGGCTGAAAGACTGCATAGCCCCGGTCGGCGAGGAACTGGCTCCACCAGTCCCAGCTCTCTAAATCGCGCGCTGCCGGGCCGCCGTGCGGCATGATGATGACCGGCAGGTTGCGCGCCTCCACGCCAGCGGGAAGCGTGAGCACACCGTTGAGCTGCATGCCGTCCCGCGCCGTGTAGTTCACCGTTTTCACAGGATGCAGGGCTCGCGTGCCCAAGGCCGGGTTTTCCAGCCCGAGGCGGGTCATCGGCTGGCCGTCCTCGTATATGTAATGGGCTCCGGGCGCCGCCGAGGCAGTGACTTCGAACAGCGCCACGCGGTTATCAGCAGTGGTATCGACGATGCGCACCTGCTTTCCGGGAAAGTTCGCATTGAGCTTTGCCTGCAGTTGCTTGCGCCCCGGATCCAGCCATACGACCCGTTGGGCCGTGTCGGCGTAGCCATAACCGAGAATGTGGTCGAAATTTTCCGGAAGATGGATGCTGGTGATGTCATGGCCCGGCACCGAATAAAGCTTGTCCCCCAGCGTCATCGTCTTGAGATCGAGCTTGTAGATCGCGGCCGTTCCATCCTTCGCGCTCAGGCTTACGGCAGTCCCGTCGGCCAGAATGGCGTCGGGCACGATGAGCTCCTCGTCCTGGCGGACATTGGCGAATTCGCTGAAGTTGTCCTTGTTGCTGGCTCGATAGAGTGCACGAGTGCGCAGGCCACTCTTTTCGATGCCAATGCCGAGCCGGACATTGCCCTGACCATCGGCATACCAGTCGATCACTCCCTCGCGAGACCAGACAATCTTGGAAAAGGCGTTGGTGGCCACATCGACCATCGCGACCTGCGGCCAGAAGCCTTCTTCGTTGAGGTAATAACTGGTCTGGTACGACAACAGGATGCGCGGCGTGCCATCCTGCGCAACCCACAGGACATCGGACATGTTGAAGCCGACATTGCCGTTGCGCTTGTCGAGCAGGAAATGCGCGTCCGATCCGTCAGCCTTGAACGCCAGCAACCGGGTCGCCTTGGCCATGCCGCCCTGTACGGGTACTTCGGCACCCACGGTTGCAATCAGCCAGTCGTCGTTGATCCAGCGCACACCTAGCAGATCGGCATCGCCGACAGGCAGGCGCGACTGGATGCCTCCGCCATCGGCCTTGATGATGACGAGCGCCTGCGCCCCGGTAATCGACGCTTTGACCACGACGAACTTGCCGCTGGGCGACAGGCCGGGATCGGCGATTGCCGGCAGACGCGCGAAGTCGGCAACCGGGCGCTCGGCCGGGCGCTCGGCCAAGGCAGGCTGTGCGGCGATGATGCCAAGCACAGCCGCAGTGGTCATGATCAAAGTCCGCATCTGTCCCTCCCCAAATCTGCCTTATCATGTGGAGTAACAGACGCCTGATCAAGAGAAGTTCCGTCCGACTTGCAACGACTTGCACAAATTCACGATTGTGCCACATCACTGGCCATGAAGGTCACCGCCCCAGCCGTCTTGCGCAGCTTTCGCGCGCGCTTCCTCGACGTGCTTGCGTCGATCTATCTGTACAACGAACATCGCGGCTATACCTCGCTCGACCGTGTGCTGGATGCGGTAAAGGTGTGTTGTCCCGATGACGCGGCCTTCATCGCCGCCATTGCCAAGCACCGCGCCGACGAGCGCAAGCATTACGTGATGTTCAAGCGCTGGTTCGAACTGCAGGGCCGGATGCCTCTGGCCGTCGACAGTACCTGCGGGCATATCGATCGCTTCATCGAGAAGGTCTTTGGCTGTTCTATCGACGAACTCGATACCGATGGCGTGATCGCCAGCCCCGACGCTTTCGAACGATTGTGCCGCGTGATCATGCTGACCGAACAGCGGGGGATGCGGCAGGTCGAGATCCTGCTGGGCAACAGCCACGTTCGTTCCGACAAGGCAATGAAGCGCATTTTCGAAGTCGTCGAGAAGGACGAACCCGACCATTGGATGCCCTATGCCGCGTGGCTGGAGACGCAGGGCCGCGCCAAGGCGAAATGGCGCGAGCGCTGGGCGGACTACTGGATTCACAAGTCGCTGATGCTGGTGAAGCTGCCCAGCCTGTTCCTGCGCCGTTCGACGCCGCGCATGGCGGCCTGGCCGGACGCAATCGGCAATTAGACAGCATCCTTAACCCACGCTAATCTTGATGTGGGGAGAGGTCGATGGACAGGGCAGTTGAAGATCGCAGGCCCAGCCTGCCGTCGCGCGTGGTGCGCAAGGTGCTGGTGTGGTTCTACCGCAGACGCGGGTGGAAAGCGGTGGGCACGCCGCCAGCGGATGGCCGATGTGTCATCGTGGCAGCGCCGCACACCTCCAACTGGGATTTCGTCAACTTCATCGGCTTGACCGAAGATCTTGGCTTCAAGCCGCATTTCATGGCGAAGGACAGCCTGTTCCGCTGGCCGATGGGCGGGTTCATGCGCGACATGGGCGGCGTTTCGATCGACCGTTCGGCGCGGCGAAACGTGGTGGATGCAATGGTGGCCGAGTTTGCCCGGCGCGACCGCTTCATGCTGACCATCGCGCCCGAAGGCACGCGCAGCGCAGTCGGCCAGTGGCGCAGCGGGTTCTATCACATCGCTTTGAAGGCGGGCGTGCCGATGGTCGTGGGCATGATGGACTATGGCACCAAGACCGGTGGCCTTGGCCCGGCCATCTGGCCATCTGGCGATTACGAGGCCGACATGCGCAAGATCTTCGAAGTCTATCGCACGGTCACGCCGCGGCACCCCGAGCGCGGCCTCACAGCACTGCCGGAGGTTTCCGATGCCTGATACGCTGCTTCTCGCCCTGCTGGTCAATGTCCTCATCCTTGTGGTCGGCATGGGCCTGCTGTGGCGCGTGGCCGTGAAGATCGGTGACGTCAGCTTCATCGACGCGGTATGGGGCGGCGGCATGGGCGTGCTGGCGCTGGCCTCGTGGCTGCATGTCGAGGGGGGTCCCGGCGCGCGAGCCAGCCTGATCGCGGCGATGGCGGTGATCTGGGCTGCACGCCTTGCGTGGCACCTCTACACACGCTGGCAAGGGCACGGCGAAGACCCGCGCTATGCCAGGATGCTGGGCAAGGCCAAGGAGCAAGGCAAGTTCGCCTCGGCCGCGCTGAAGTTCGTGTTCGCGCCACAGGCATTGCTGCTGTTCGTCACCTGCTTGCCTGCGCAGCTTGGCGTTCTCGCCAGCGGAGCGCCCGCGCCCATCGGCCCGCTGGTCCTGGCCGGAGCCGCGCTGTGGCTGCTCGGCATCACGTTCGAAGCGGTGGGCGACGCGCAGTTGAAAGCCTTCCGCACCGATCCCGCCAACAAGGGTAAGGTCCTCCAGACCGGCCTTTGGCGCTACACCCGCCACCCCAACTACTTCGGCGACGCCTGCGTCTGGTGGGGCATCTGGCTCGCCGCTGCCGACGCCGGCCTGTGGGTCGCGCTGGCGAGCGTGATCGGGCCGGTGTTCCTGACGTTCACCCTGACCAAGTGGTCGGGAAAGCCCTTGCTGGAGAAGGGCATGGAAGAACGGCGACCGGGATACAAGGCATACGTCGAGCGGACTTCGGGGTTCATCCCATGGCCGCCGAAGCGCGGGTGAAACAACGTATGCCAGGACGATCCTTGCTGCGCGAATTGCCAAAGCAAAGGCTTTTCTGGTTCGCAGCAGGTGCCCTTGCGTCGGCAACTGCCATGATTTGTGGAGTCGCTTTCAGCGGACTGCGTAATCGGAGTTCAGAAATTCTCGTGATTTCAGCCAGCGGCCTCCGCGAGGAAACTAGAACGAGATTGCTGGAGACCATTGGACAGTGCCTCGGCAAATTCGAGGCCGTGTCCAACCCGGACAGCTACGAAGTCCGGATACCGACTGCAGCCCTGCAGGCTTATGACTACCAGTGTATCCTGCGCAATAGCGCTCCGATTGGCGATCTGGTCAAATCGGAAGACAGTTTTTCCGGTATCCCAGGCAAAGTCTGGCAAGGTGTCTCGTTCGAGATCCGACGCCGCTAGTCTGGGCGCGATGGTCAGCTCGCTGCCCCCGCCCGCACCTCCTGAGGCACTGACCGCACCGGCACCGCCCTGATCCAGCTTTCCAGCGCGTCGATGTCGGTCGGGCCGGTCACCGTGTCGGGCTTGCCGACAAAGCCCGAGAACCCATCGCCGCCAAGGCCGAGGAAGCCGTTGACAGTCACGCGGTAGGTCTTCGCCATGTCCAGCGGCTTGCCATCCAGTGTGATCGTCACGATGCGATCGCCCGCAGGCCGTGCCGGGTCGTAGCGGAATGCAAAGCCCGTCGACGGTGCCAGTGCCTGCTTCGGGCCGGTGTCGTCGAGGCCCTCTTCCAGCACCGCCTTGATCTGCGCGCCGGTCATGCTTTCGGTGACCACGTTGTTGCCGAAGGGCTGGCACAGGTAGATATCGCCGAAGGTCAGCGTGCCGTCTGCGGCCGGGACCAGCGGGGCGCGGATGCCGAAGGGGTTCATGAAGGCAATCTGCGCGCCCTTGTCCCGCGTGGCGCCCAGTTGCGCATCGGCGATGAGGTTGCCCAAGGGCCCGCCAGCGCCGCCTTCCGCGCCCTCGTTCTTGGGCGCCGCGCGGTCGATCTTTCCGATCGGGCGCTGGGTGTATTCCTTCGATGCGTCGACGTACTTCGCCACGTACGCGGCGATGTCCGCGCGCGGCTGGAATTGCGGGAACAGCGGCGTATTGCCAAGCGGCCCGCGCGTCGAAGTATAGGGCACCGACTGCACGATCACGTTGCGCGCCTTCTTCGAAACCACGCGCCCCGCCACGGGATCGATCTGCAGCGTGATGTCGGTAACCAGCTCGCCATAGACACCTGCGCTGGTCAGCAGGAAGGGCTTGGCCGGGTTTAGCTGGCCGTAATCGCAGACATAGGACCAGTGCGTGTGGCCCGAAACCACGACGTCGACCCGCGTATCCAGCCGGTCAAGGATCGGGCGGATGTCGCCGGCAAAGTCATTGCAGCCCTGTGGATCGGGATCGCCCTTGGTACGACCGCCTTCGTGGATCAGCACGACGATGGCGTCGGCGCCCTGCGCCTTCAGCTGGGGCACGGCAGCGTTGATCGTATCGGCTTCATCCGCGAAGGTCAGCCCCTGGATGCCGGTGGGGTTCACCAGATTGGGCGTGCCCTTCAGCGTCAGACCGATCACGCCGATGGTCACCGCACGCTTGCCCGAACCGAAGGTCTTGAGACCGGTCGCCGGGAACAGCGTCGAGCCATCGGGGCGCTTCGTGCTGGCAGCAAGGTACTTGAAGGTTGCCCCGGTGAACTTTTCGAGCGCGCAAGGCTCCTTTGCGGTGAACTTCTCGCACCCGCCGTTCTGCTTGCGCAGCAGCTCCTGCTGGCCGTTGTCGAATTCGTGATTGCCGACGGCGTTGAAGTCCACGCCGATCCGGTTCATCACGCCGATCGCCGGCTCGTCGAGATAGAGCGACGAGGCCAGTTGCGAGGCCGAGATCATGTCGCCCGCCGAAACGGTCATCGAGAGCGGATGCTTCGCCCGGATCGAATCGATGGCAGAGGCGAGCCACGCCGCTCCGCCCGCAGGCACGCCAATGATCCCGCCCTTGCCGTCGGACACGTTTACCGCCTGACGCGGCGGCTCCAGACTGCCGTGGAAATCGTTGATCCCGACGATCCCCACTTCGACCGGACCAGCTGTTTCGCCACCCGCCATCGGCGCGGCGCAGGCCCCGAGCAATCCGGACAGGGCAAGAGGCATGATCAGACGAGCGCGCAGAATCATCGGGAGAGCGACCTTATCGTAACGGGTGCAACCGGTTGCGCCTCGCCTAGCCCATCGGTGTTGCGCTTTGAAGGCCGTTTGTGCGCCTCACACCAAACGGCCTTCATATCCCGCCCTTTATCTCGCCCCATTGTCTGCCCGCCCTGCCATCCCTACAATGCGAAAGAGATCCAGCATTCAGGACACCCAGGGAACCATGGCGCAATCCCCAGCAGAGCAAGAGGCCATGCGCGCCCGGCTCGTCCAACTTGCCCAGACCATGGTCGAGGAGCGCGGTGGAGCCGGGCTGAACTTGTCCGAGCTGGCTGCCCGCGCCGGCATCAGCCAGGCCAATCTCTCGCGCTATTTCGAAGGCCGTGAAGAGCTGATGGAAGCCATTGCCGACCATTGGTTCAAGCCGATGGCCGACATCATGGAGGAGGTGCTCTCCAGCGATCTGCCCCCCCGCCGCAAGATGTACGAATTCTTTGCCCGCCGCTTTCTGGTGATGCGCAAGAAGTGGGAAGCCGATCCGGCCAAGTTGCAGACCTACATCGAGGTCGGCAACGAGAACTTCGAACAGATCCGCAGCTACATCGACCTTGCCGATCACTACCTTGGCGAGATCATCGGGGAAGCCATGAGTGACGGCTTCTTTGCCGGGCTTGAAGTCGACGAGACGATCAGTCTCGTCAACCAGATGTGCATGCCCTACTGCGCGCTCAACACCATGACGATGTTCATGGAACGGTTGAGCGAGGACAAGCTCGCCCGGATCGTCGATGCCGTGTTTGATGGCCTTTCAGCGCAGGACCGCGGTGCGCGTGCGGTTACGGGCCTGCGCGCGGCCTGATTGACAGGTTTGCGGTCGATGTGATCAGCGTGCGCGGTCAGGCCTCGCACCAGTTGCCGCGTCGCCCCTTCCAGTGCTCGGCTAGGCCCTCGGCCTCGAGCACGGCGCCGAGGCTTTTGCCATGGCGCGTCACCACCCGCAGCGCGCGGCCATAGCGGTCGGTCTCACGCCCCTGCACTTCCAGCACGAACGGTCCGGCATTGAGCAATTCGACCAGTCTGCGCGTGGCTCGCATCCCCAGTTCCGCTTCGGCAGCGCAGGACGGGTTCGAGGTTTCGGGCGTGTTGATGTCGGCTATGCGAATCTTGGTGCCATCAAGCCAGAAGGTATCGCCATCGACCACGCAGGTGATGCGCGGCCCCGGCGCACAGAGCGAAAACAGCGATGCCTTCGGCTTTTCAGCGAAAGAAGGAACAGGGCAGGCGAGGACTGCGACAGTCAGGCTTGCAGCGAAGAACGACGCTTGGATTTTCATCACCGTAACGTGACGAAAATGCGCCGGCGCAGCGCCTCAGTATCCGCACGATCAGCAATGATGCTCAGTAATAACGGCTTGGAAAGGCTTTGCCGGCATTATCGGCATCATGATCGGGCCCCGCCTTACCACTGTTTTCAGGAGCCGCTGGCGCGCCTTGTGGTGGGGCGCATCCATCCTGCTTTTTGCCTGGACAGTCGTGCCTTCGCCCGATGCCGATCACCAGACCGGGACAGCGCATGATCCCTGGGCAAAGGATTCGCCCCGCGACTGACGGCTATTTGCCGGTGAAGAGAAACGCCACGGCAGCCATGATGCAGCCGAATGCGGCGAAGTGTCGCCAGTGCAGCGGCTCCTTGAGCACGACCACCATGAAGGCGCCGAAGATCACCAGCGCGATGGCTTCCTGCGTCACTTTCAGTTGGCCGGCACTCCAGCCGTTGAGCGCGCCGATGCGATTGGCGGGGACGGCCAGGCAATACTCGAACAGCGCGATGCCCCAACTGATCGCGATGACCCAGCCGAGCGGGCGCGCCTCGACCGCATGGGTTCCGCCCTGGATGTGCCAGTACCAGGCCACCGTCATGAACAGGTTGGACAGCACCAGCAAAGCGACAGTGGCCATGACGCGTCGGGTTCCTCTTTGGCGGGAGTTGTGTGCGAATTCGGCGAATCTTAAGAAAGGCAGTGCATCCGCTTTGGACCAATGTCGGAATTGCGGGGGCAAGGCATGGATACACCGTCGAAACGCATGAGATTTGCAACGTTGCTGCTGGGCGGAAGCATACTGGCAACGGCAGCGGCGGTGCTATTCCGCCCTGAGTCTGATGGCAAGCCTGCCGAACAGGCCTCGACCGCAGCGGCTCCTACGCCACAACAGTTCGACCAGTGGGTGGAGCGCGATGCGGAAGCCGCAAGGGGCCCGGTCGTCGGCGTGGTCGAGAAGAATGGCGAAATGGTCGAAGTCAGGCAGGCTCCCGCCGACGAGAATGTCGCAATGCCTCTCGACCCTGCCGCGGCAGACGAGGCCGACATCCGCCGTCAGCAGGGCCTGTCAGCCCCGAGGTAGCCGGGCTTATTCGGCCCCGCGCGGGGTGTCGTCATCGATGCCCGCCTCGCCGTACATGCCTTCCTCGTCATCGTCGCTTCGCTCACCGCGATAGGCGCCCATGTCGATGATGCCGCTGGAAACCATCTGCTTCATGTGATCGACGACGTCGGGCGTGCTGCCCGGCTCATCGCCCTGGCCCTTCACGCGATCGCCAAGGTCCTGCTCGCCCAGCACGCTGGTGGCGCGCGAAAGCGCCTCGTCGGCCACGGTCTGCG
Organism: Novosphingobium sp. B1; assembly: GCF_900176395.1. Taxonomy (GTDB): domain Bacteria; phylum Pseudomonadota; class Alphaproteobacteria; order Sphingomonadales; family Sphingomonadaceae; genus Novosphingobium. The sequence continues at coordinate 217,242 of NZ_FWXL01000004.1, forward strand.
CCTGGGTCTCGCCGTCTTCCTGTTCGTTGTTGACGGCTTCGGGCGCCGGGTTGGGATCGTCGATCATCGCATATCTCCTTTGCCGGAGACTACGCCCTGAACCGACGAGCGTTCCTTCAGCGGGTGGGAACCGGCATCTCGCCCGAATATTCATAGAAGCCCCGCCCGCTCTTGCGACCGAGCCAGCCGGCCTCGACATACTTCTGCAGCAGCGGTGCCGGGCGATATTTCGGATCGCCGGTCGAGGCGAGGAAGATCTTGGTAATCTCGAGACAGGTATCAAGGCCGATGAAATCCGCCAGTTCCAGCGGTCCCATCGGATGGTTGAGGCCAAGGCGGCATCCCTTGTCGATATCGAGGATGGAACCTGTGCCGCTGCCCAGCACGAACGCCGCCTCGTTGATCATCGGCAACAGGATGCGGTTGACCACGAAGCCGGGTTCATCCTGCGCCAGCACGATCTCCTTGCCGATCGCCGCCACATATTCGCGCACGGCCTCGATCGTGGCGACCGAAGTGGCGAGCCCGGGGATCACCTCGACCAGCTTCATCAGCGGAACCGGGTTGAAGAAGTGGATGCCGATGAACCGCTCGGGATCGGGCGAACTGACCGCCATGCGCGTGATCGGAATCGAAGAGGTGTTCGAGGCCATGATGGCGCCGGCCGCCAGATGCTGGCCTGCGGACTCGAAAATCCTGTGCTTGATATCCTCGCGCTCGGTCGCGGCCTCGATCACCAGATCAGCCTCTGCAAGCGCTGCATGATCGGCAAAGGTGTGGAGGTTCGCCACGGTGGTCGCCGCCAGATCGCTTTCGATCTTGCCGCGCTCGACCAGCTTGGCGAGGCCCTTGGCGATCTTGTCCCTCGCCTTTTCGGCGAGGTCGAGCGAGACGTCGCCGAGCAGGACCTTCATGCCAGCCTGCGCAGAGACCTGCGCGATGCCCGAACCCATCTGGCCCGCGCCAATCACCGCCACTGTTCTGATCATCTCGTACCTCGCCACTGAAACAGCACCCGAAGGCGGTTAGCGGGCGATCGGTGCCAAGTCCACCGGGGCAAGGTGCAAGAGCCGACGCGCGCGCCGTGCCTTCAACGCGAGGCGCCGGGCACCCAGAGCGGATCGTTGCCGGCGTTGGTCGCACGCGCCAGCACGAAAAGGTAATCGGACAGGCGATTGAGATAGGCCAGGGCCTGCGGGTTCACCGGCTCTGCTGCGGCAAGCGCAACGCCGCTGCGCTCGGCCCGCCGTGCTGCCGCTCGCGCCACATGGATGCGCGCCGCAGCTTCCGATCCACCTGGCAGGATGAAGCTGGTCAGCGGCGGCAGATCATCGTTGAGCGCATCGATCGCGGCTTCGAGCCATTCGACCTGGCTTGGAACCACACGAAGCACCATCTCCGATGGTTCGAAGTCCGCGCCAGGCGTGGCGAGATCCGCGCCGAGATCGAACAGTTCATTCTGGATGCGCTGCAGGTTGCGCCCAGTGATCTCGCCCGCAGCTATCACCGCAAGGCCGATCAGGCTGTTGAGTTCGTCGACATCGCCGATGGCCTGCATGCGCGCATCGTGCTTCGTCCGGCGCGATCCATCGACAAGACCGGTCGTGCCATCGTCACCCGTGCGGGTGTAGATCCTGTTGAGCTTCACCATCGTCGCAGACCTTGCGCCTCAGCGCGAGAAGGCAAGCAGGATCGCGACTGCCAGGACGGCAAGGCCCTGAAACTTGATGCGGTTGAACATCATCTTGTTCTGCAGGAGCTGGTTGGCCGTAGCCCCGGCCGCAGGATCGCGGTTGAGGTCTTCCTTGGTGCTGTTGAGGAAGGCGATGATCCCGCGCACGAGCGAGACGACCGTCAACGCGACGAAGATGATGATCAGCGGGATCAGGACATAGTTCATGCCTGCTGATTTATGGCGTCCGACAATGAAATACCAGTGTCAAATAGGGTAGCGCGCACCTCTGCCGCGACGGCCCGGCCATCTTCTCCCGCCCGCCTCCGGTCTGCCAGCGCAGGTGCATCGCGGCGCTTGGCAAGCTTGCGCCCGTCGCTCTCCACCAGAACCGGATGGTGATGCCAGATCGGCACCGGCAGGCCGAGCAGATGCTGCAGCAGGCGGTGGATGTGGGTCGCGCGAAACAGGTCGACGCCCCGCGTCACGTGCGTCACGCCATCGGCAGCGTCATCCACCGTCGCGGCAAGATGGTAGCTGGCCGGCGCATCCTTGCGCCAGAGAATCACGTCGCCGAACTCTTCGGGCGTGGCGATCTGCCGGCCATGGCGTTCATCGGTCCATTCCAGCGTACCGGCCAGAAGCGCGGCCTGCTCCATGTCCAGCCGCCATGCTGCATTCGGGCCCGGCACCGGGCCGCGCCGCAGGCAGGTCCCGGGATAGAGCGGACCGTCCGGACCATGCGCCACGGCAGCGGCAGCCACTTCGGCGCGCGTGCATGTGCAAGGATAGAGGATGCCCATCGCTCTCAGTTCGTTGGCGGCGGTGCGGTAACTGGCGATGCGTGCGGACTGCGGGGCAACTTCGCGGTAAGCGAGCTGAAGCCAGCCAAGATCATCGCGGAATTCCGCAGCAAGTTCCGGGCGCGACCGCGCACCGTCGATGTCCTCGATGCGCAGCAGGAATTCACCGCCGTCGCGAAGCGCCCGGTCATGGGCGACGATTGCGGAAAATGCATGGCCCAGATGGAGTGGCCCGTTGGGGCTGGGTGCAAAGCGGGTGATGGTCATCGCCGGGCACGGTAGCGGTGGACTGAGCCAGTTGGAAAGCCCGGCAGTTGGTGCGCATGGACCTGACAAACAAAACGGCTGCCCCGCCGGGGCAGCCGCTTTTGTCGTTTAACGCATTCCGGCCCTTGGGGGCCCGCCGGCTCAGACGAGCGTGGCGGTGAACATCATGCTGCTGAGGCCAGCAGCAAGGATGATCGGAAGCGCGATTGCCGTGATGGCGCGCATGGTGTTCCTCCTGTTGAGATCACCTTAGCAGGACATCCTCCCAGTTCGTGTTCATCCGGCAGGGTGGGCTGGAAGCATCGGAACCGGGGGCGCAAATACGCCGATATGCGTATGCTGCAAGTGCGAACAGGTCACTTGCAGTTGCATGTAACGCAACTGTCACAATTCGCCGCACATCTGGACACGAAACGCCCTTCACACTATCGGCCAGCCATGAGCATCCAGCCTTCAGAATCGATCCTCATTGTCGACTTCGGCAGTCAGGTAACGCAGCTTATCGCCCGCCGCGTGCGCGAAGCCGGGGTCTATTCCGAAATTGCACCTTTCACGCAGGCTGAAGCCGCGTTCCACCGGATGAAGCCAAAGGGCATCATCCTGTCGGGATCGCCCGCCAGCGTGCCCGCCGACGGATCCCCTCGCGCCCCGCAAGTGCTATTCGATTCGGGCCTGCCTATCCTTGGCATCTGTTATGGCCAGCAGGTGATGAGCCACCAGCTTGGCGGCAAGGTCGAACCCGGCGATTCCGGCGAATTCGGCCGCGCGTTCCTGACCGTGACCGAACCCTGCGTCCTGTTCGACGGGCTGTGGAAGGAAGGCGAACGCCACCAGGTGTGGATGAGCCATGGCGACAAGGTGACCCAGTTTGCGCCCGGCTTCCGCATCGTCGCGGTTTCGGATGGCGCGCCCTTTGCCGTGATCGCCAATGACGAGAAGAAGTACTACGGCACCCAGTTCCACCCCGAAGTGGTCCACACGCCCGACGGCGGCAAGCTGATCGCCAACTTCGTGCGCCATGTCTGCGGCTGCACCGGCGACTGGACCATGGCCGAGTTCCGCAAGACCAAGATTGCCGAAATCCGCGAACAGGTGGGAAGCAGCCGCGTGATCTGCGGCCTTTCCGGCGGCGTCGATTCGGCAGTGGCTGCCGTGCTCATCCACGAAGCCATCGGCGACCAGTTGACCTGCGTGTTCGTGGATCACGGACTGATGCGCATGGGCGAGGCCGAACAGGTCGTGTCGCTGTTCCGCAACCACTACAACATCCCGCTGGTCCACAAGGACGTCTCGGCACTGTTCCTGGGCGGTCTTGCCGGCGTGACCGACCCGGAAGCCAAGCGCAAGTTCATCGGCAAGACCTTCATCGACGTGTTCGAGGCCGAGGCCAAGCAGGTCGGCGGGGCAGATTTCCTGGCGCAGGGCACGCTGTACCCGGACGTGATCGAATCGGTCAGCTTCACCGGCGGCCCCTCGGTCACGATCAAGAGCCACCACAACGTCGGCGGCTTGCCGGAACGCATGAACATGAAGCTGGTCGAGCCACTTCGCGAACTGTTCAAGGACGAAGTGCGCGCGCTGGGTCGCGAACTCGGCCTGCCCGAGATCTTCGTTGGCCGCCACCCCTTCCCCGGACCCGGCCTCGCCATCCGCATCCCGGGCGAGGTCACGCGCGAGCGCTGCGACATCCTGCGCAAGGCTGACGCGATCTACCTCGAGGAAATCCGCAACGCGGGTCTCTACGACGCGATCTGGCAGGCCTTCGCCGTACTGCTCCCGGTCAAGACCGTGGGCGTGATGGGCGATTTCCGCACATACGACAGCGTCTGCGCCCTGCGCGCCGTGACCAGCACCGACGGCATGACCGCAGACATCTACCCGTTCGACGCCGGGTTCCTGTCCCGCGTGGCGACCCGCATCGTCAACGAGGTCAAGGGCATCAACCGCGTGGTCTATGACTACACCAGCAAGCCCCCGGGCACGATCGAGTGGGAGTAAGCATCCTCGCGGCCACTGCGGCCGACCGGGAAGACACGGTCGTGCTGTGGGAGGCTGCGGGCCTTACCCGCCCCTGGAACGACCCGCGCAGCGACTTCGATCTGGCACTCGCCACGCCGACTTCGGCAATACTGCTGGCACGGGGTGACGGACGCTTGTCAGGCAGCGTGATGGTCGGCTTCGACGGGCACCGCGGGTGGGTCTATTATCTCGCCGCTGCCCCGGACAGCCGCCGCCAGGGCATCGGCCGCATGCTCATGCGTGCGGCAGAAGAGTGGCTGCATGAGCGCGGCTGCCCGAAGATCCAGCTGATGGTGCGCGGCGACAATGCCCAGGCGCGGGGTTTCTATGCCGCGCTCGGGTACGAATTGCAGGACGTAGTGACGGTCGGCAAACGCTTCGCCTGACCTCAATCGAGGCTGACGAATTTCCCCGCCGCGCGGTCCTTGCGCACCTTCAGCCCGTCGAACACCTGCCCACTCATCGCGATCCACACCCCTGGCGCGGCGACCTGCGCAGTGGCGAAGGCCATGCCCAGATTGAACGGCGCGTCGGTCTCGGCAAATCGCGCGGGGCTGAGCGCGCCGGTCAGCACGATCGTCTTGCCATCCACATTGCTCAGGACCTTGGCGGTTTCGGTCATCGTGTCAGTGCCGTGGGTAATCACCACATGGCGTTCGGGCGCCTCGCGCACTGCCGCTGCAATCAGCGCACGGTCGGCATCGGTCAGTTCGAGGCTGTCCTTGCGCATCAGTTCCATGACCCGGAACGGCAGCGCCACGCGCGCCTGCGCAATCAGGTCGGGGATGCCGCTCTCGACGATCTGGTATTCGCTGAGAGCGTCGAAATAGGCCTTGTCGATAGTGCCGCCAGTGGTCAGCACGAGGATCGGTTCCTGTCGCATCGCAACCACTTAGCGGCGCCGGCGGCCCACGGCTAGAGCCCGCGCGTCAATGTCCCGGTGGCGGTGGTGGCGGTGGCGCGGAACCCGTCGTCTGGTTGGGCAGCGACTGACCACTGGGCAAGCTCGCGCCGCCGCTGGCCGCGCCGCCGGTAAAGGCCCAGCCCTGCTGTGGCGCCGGTGGCCCCATGATCCCGCCGCGCAGTGCCGGGCGGGGCGATGGATCAGCCGTGGGCCCTGCAGTTTCGCGCGCTGCCGGGGGCACCGAGACGGCCAGTTGCGCATCGGGCGCGGCGACGGGCACCGGCAAGACCACCGTTTCCGGCTGGGACAAGGCTTTCGCACGGACAGAAGCGGACTGCGGGGACGCGATTCGCACTGGAGCGACCGGCGCGCTGGCCTCGGCCACCTGTACTGCAGCTGGCGACGCTGCACCGGGCACTATGGCAGCACTAGCGGCAGGGGCATTAACCGCAGGAGCGGGCGCAGCGTCCTGCCGGACGGCCAGAGCCGCCGGTTGAGCCGGCGCGACGACAGATTGCCCCTGCTGGCCGATCACCACAGCCGCGACCAGCACGGCTGCCAGGGCGGCAAGCCCGCCAGCCAGCATCCGGCGGGGTGGGCGTGCCGTTTCCTCAGGCCCGGCTGCAACTGGCGGTGCGAAAGCGATGACCTGCGCTGTTGGCATGGCATCTTCTTCTGCGCGTTGCGATGAGACGTCCTGCCTATCATGCTGCGGCAGTGCCGTTGCCTGCGCCACGATCCGCGCTGCCAGCCCCGGTGGCAAGGCCGGACGCGGTGCGCGGTCCAGCGCTGCGTCAAGCGCGGCATCGGCAAGGGCCGGCGAAGGCGGAGCCTTGCGCCCCATCACGCCTGCGCCTCGAGATCCGCGCACGCCACATCGCGCGCTTCGAGAAGCGTGCGCATCTGGCGGCGGGCTCTGAACAGCAGCGATTCCATCGCCTTGATATTGAGGTCCAGCACCTCGGCCGCAAGCGCATTCGAGAAGCCTTCGTAATAACACAGTACCAGCGCGGCCCGATAGCGCTCCGGCAGATCATCAAGCGCAGCGGCGACCGCCCGGGCCGCCTGGTCGGCCTCTATCCGCCGATCAGCCAGCGCAGCATCGTCGGCCGGGTCGGGCATGGTGTCGACCGTCACGACGCGGAAACGCCGCTTGCGGTCGAAGCACAGGTTCATCGCAACGCGGTGGAGCCAGCCGACCAGACCGGCGCCGCTCGGGCTCCAGCGCGGGGCGTTCTGCCAGAGCCGGGCAAAGCAGTCCTGCAGCACGTCTTCGGCTTCTGCGGCATCGGCCAGCATGCGCATGGCCACGCGGTAGAGCGCGGAAGAATGGCGATCGACCAGCACCGAGAAGGCATCGACCGAACCCTTGCCGACCTCGCGCATCAGGGCGGCGTCGTCCAGAGCCGTCAAGTCGAGCCGGTCGATTGCGGGCGGAAACACAGTGGCAGCCGAGGGCGCGTTCGCCGTGCTCGCGAAATCCTCGCTCGCTGCCGTTTCAGATCGAAGGTCGCCGTAGAAGGTCACAGCCCGCCTGTCGTTTCGCACCAGGGTCCGGTCCGGACCGGGCCCTTGCCTGCCCCGCCTTGCGTGAACGTCAGATTTACGAGCCCTCTCACCACCTTCGCCAGATTTTTCAAAAGCATCGCGAAGGGTGGACGCGCGTGAACCGTTAATCGCAGCGGAAGACCGGGTCGCCCGAGGAGGCGCCAGGCTTTCCGACCTGTCGATCGGTCCGGCGGCGCCCCGCTTGCCGGACACGAACCTTACGGCCCGCGTCGACCGCACCCCGGCGCGGGCCAACTTTTGCGCATTTCATGAGGGGTTTATGGACCGTCTTCGCAGCACCACCATTCTGTCATCAGTGGCTTCCGCTTCTGCTCTGGCGCTCCTTTCCCCCCAAGCCGCGCTTGCCGACACGACCGTCAGCACCAGCACGACAACGCCTTTGAAGACTGCAGCCGCAGGCAACGTCAGCGTGGCCAGCGGCGGCACCATCACGCTCGCGACGGGCGGCACTGCGGTAACGGTCGATTCTAACAACACCGCCACCGTCGCCTCCGGCGGCACCATCGCCAACTCGGGCGGCAAGGACGGCGATAGCGGCATCACGATCAATCCCGGCCGCACGACGACCGTTACCAACGGCGGCACCATCAACGTCACCGAAACCTTCACCGCCGCCGATGCCGATGCCAACGGCATTGCCGATGGCCCGATCGCTTCGGCCAGCAATCGCTACGGCATTCTCGTCGGCAATGGCGCCACCACCACCGCCACGATCGCCAACACCGGGACCATCGCCGTCGACGGGCTCAACTCGGGCGGCATAGTCGCCAAGTCGGACCTTGTCGGCAACGTCTCCAACACCGGCACGATCAAGGTCATCGGTGACAACAGCGTCGGCATTGGCACCAAGGCTGTCAGCGGCAACGTGACCGTCGAAGGCACGGTTGCGGTGGTCGGCTCCGGCGCCCAGGGCGTGGTGCTTGGCGGCGATGTCGGCGGCACCTTCCGCATCCAGGGCGCGATTTCGCAATCGTCCTCGTACACTACCGACTCCGGCACCACCCAGACCCTTTCGCGCACCGCGCTGCGCACCGGCAAGGCTGCGGTGGAAGTGACCGGCAATGTTGCCGGGGGCATCCTGCTCGATGCCGCGCCTTACGATCTTGATAGCACGAAGACCGACGAGGACGGCGATGGCGTGGCTGACGCATCGGAAGCAACCGGCACCATCGCCTCGGTCGGCAACAGCCCGGCCCTGCTCGTCGGCGGGACCAACGCAATTGCCATCGGCAAGGTCAAGGGCCGTGACGGCGAGTTCTCGCTGGCGATCGACGGATCGATCACTGCAAGTTCGGTCTACAGCAACACCGATGCCTATGGCGTTGTGATCGGCGGTCAGGGCGGCACCGTGACCATGGCCAATGGCATCGGCGTGTCAGGTTCGATCACGGCGACGACCGTGGACGAAACCGCCGTGGCGCTGCTGATCAACCAGGGCGCCACCGTACCCCGGCTTTCCAACAGCGGCACGATCAAGGCGGTAATCTCCTCGCCCGGCGAAGGCGCCGCCTATGCCGTGCAGGACAAGTCCGGCACACTGACAGCCATCGACAATACCGGGACGATCAGCGTGACCGGATCGACCGGTGACGATCTGCGCGCAATCGACCTCACCGCCAACACATCTGGCGTGACGATCAAGCAGTACCTCAACGATATCGACAAGAAGGCGCAAGCCACCGAACAGGCCGCTTCGGGCTACAATCCACTGAACCCGGTGATCTACGCCTCTATCGTCGGCAACATCCACACCGGCAGCGGCAACGACGTGCTCGATGTTGCCACCGGGCGGATCGTCGGCAACAGCTTCCTGGGCGCGGGTGACGACGTCGTGCGCCTTTCGGGCGACAGCGGCTATGTCGGCAATATCAGTTTCGGTGACGGACAGGCAACGCTGTCGCTGGCAGACAAGGCGTTCCTGCTGGGCAACGTCGATCTTGCCGGAAACCTTGGTACGCTGACACTGGGTGGCACGTCGACATTCCTCGGCACGCTCAGCAATGCCACCAATCTCGATGTCGTGGTGAACGGCGGCAAGTTTGGCGCGAGTTCGGCGACCACGCTCAAGTTCGACAGCCTCACCGTCAACTCGGGCGGCGCGCTCAACGTGTACATCGATGGCGCTACCGGCACGTCTTCGCTTGTCGAAGTGAACAGTGCCACCTTCGCCAGCGGATCGAAGGTCACGGCGACCATAACCTCGCTCGCCAAGGCCGAAGGCAGCTATACCATTCTCAAGGCGGGCAACCTTGAAGGCTCACCCGTGTTCGACGCGACGAGCACGGTGCTTCCGGTCCTGTTCAACGGCGAGATCGATGTGGTGGGTGAAACGCTGTTGCTCGACGTATCGCGCAAGACTGCGGCCCAGCTTGGCCTTTCCTCGCCACTGGCGGCCGCCTACGATGCGATTTACGCCCAGGCCACGACGCAGAGCGCGCTCGGCAGCAGCCTGCTGGAAGCTGATGACGTTGCCGACCTGACCGGCCAGTTCAGCCAGTTGCTGCCCGATTATGCCGGCGGTGTGTTCGATTTCGTTACCCGCAGCGGCCGCATCGCCTCGCGGCACCTGATGGACGACAGCTCGCTGTTCAAGATCAGCAATGTCGGCGGCTGGTTCGAGCCGATCTGGTTCCGCGGCAGCAAGGACGACACCGGCAGCGCCGGCTTTAAGGTCAAGGGGTGGGGCCTCTCCGGCGGGCTTGAACGCGTGACCGGCATTGGCAACATCGGCCTGTCGTTCCTCTATACCAAGGGCGACATCCGCACCGGCGATTACCAGAAGACCGACGCCAGCAATTACGAGCTCGGTGCGTTCTGGCGTACCGGCAGCGGGCCGTTCTATGCCTTCGCCAAGGCGTCGGTCGGCCGTGTCTCGCTCGATTCCACGCGGACCTTCACCGGTGCGGTCAGCGGCACTGCACTGTCCTATTCGGCGAACGGCCGGTGGAAGGGCTGGTCGTACGGTGGCCAGGGCGGGGCATCCTACAAGCTCGATCTCGGCTCCAACCTTGCGCTCAAGCCAATGGCCAAGCTCGATTACTATCGCCTCAGCGAGAACGGCTTCACCGAAAGCGGCAGCGAACAGATCGCGCTGACCGTGGCCAAACGCACGTCCGACGCGCTGACCGGCACCGGCAGCATGACCGCATCGTGGAGCGCGGGCGAAATCACCGAAGACGCACGCCCGCTGACGCTGGAACTCGAAGGTGGCTATCGCGCCCGGCTTGCCGGCAAGCTTGGCGCAACGTCCGCGAGCTTCGAGGACGGCAGCCAGTTCCGCCTCACGCCCGATGCCTTGAAATCAGGCTGGACGGCCGAAGCCCGCGTGCTTGGCGGCGGCATGGACTTCACCTGGCAACTGGCCGGCGCTGCCGAACAGATCCAGGGCAGCGTCGATTACTCGGCGCGCGCCTCGCTCAGCGTCGCCTTCTGATTGCCAAGGCGGGTCGGCCGATCAGAGCCGGCCCGCCAACGTCATTGCTCTACAGGCGGTTGGCCCTGGCAATGGCACCGAGCACTGCCGCGCTCGGCTTGGCCTTGCGCTCGAACGTGACGGGGTCAAACGACGCGAGGCCGAACTTGGGCTTGTAGCCAAATATCCACTCGAAGTTGTCGATCAGCGACCAGTGACAATAGCCGCTCACCGGCACGCCATCGTCGATCGCCTTTTTCAATTCCGCCAGCGCAGGCGGGATGAAGGCCGCTCGCAGCGCATCATCGGGCGAACCCACGCCATGTTCGGAGACAAGCACGGGCCGGCCCGTCACCGCATGGGCATAGCGCACCGCACCCGCCAGAGACCCCGGCCACACCTCGGTGCCTGACCAGTTAAGCACGGCCCCAGCCGGTGGCGGCAGCCGGCCCTGCTCCCCCCACAAGGCGCGCTCGTAGTTCTGCACGCCGATGAAATCATCGCTCTTCGCCAGTACAAGCCACGCCCCGTAGAGTTCCTGCCGCATCCGGTCGCGGATCGAATTCCGGCCGACGGCCTGGTCATCGAGCATCGCAAGCGACACGCCAACCGGGAGGTCGGGCCGCACTGCCTTGATCGCTGCCCGCCCCGCCTTGTGCGCGGCCAGCAGTCCGCGCTGCAGGTCATCCAGGTCGTCCTGCGCGGCAACGTTGGCGCAGACGAAGCGCGGCACGCCCAGCCGCTTTGCCGCCGTCGTCATAGTCAGCCGCTGGATTTCCCAGACCGGTTTTGGCAGCATGGGCTTGAGCAGCAGCAGGATGTTCGGCTCGTTCAGCGTGATGACCGAATGGATCGCCTCGCCCATCGCCTGCGTCACTTTGGTCGCATAGCGGGCGAACAGATCGGCGCTTTCGGGGTTGGTCCAACCCCCTTGCGCACTGAACCACAACGGCGCGGAAAAGTGGCTGTAGGTAATGACGGGCGCCAGCCCACGCGCGCGGCAGCCCTCCACCATACGTCGATAGTGGTCGAGCATGGCCTGGCTGAACTGGCCCTTCTCCGGCTCGATCCGCGCCCACTCCACGCCGAAGCGATAGGTGTTCAGGCCGATCGCCCTGGAAAGATCGAGATCGCGCTCCCACAGCAGGAAGCTGTTGGCAGCATCGCCCGAGGGTTCGGCGAAGATCGTCGGCTTCTGGTTTTCCAGGTACCACAGATCCGAAGAGGTATTGTTACCCTCGATCTGGTGCGGCGCGGTTGATGCACCCCACAGGAAGCCTTGCGGAAACGATGGCGATGCCGGCGCCGCCTTCCCCTTCCGCCCTCGCGCCACTGCAGGGGTTGCTGCCAGCGCCACACCTCCGGCCAGAACGCTTCTGCGGTCGATCATCAAACATTCTCCCATGCGGTTTGCGCAAGGGATTAGGCGAGTGGAGCCATAACGTATAATAGCCGTTTGCTAGATATTCATTGGCCAGACCTATGGCGCGCCCCTCATGCGGATGGTGCCAACGCCCCAAGCATTGCCTGCCCCAGTTGCGTCAGCCGCTGGCCGGCAAGATAGCGCACGCCCACGCTGCGTTCGAACACCGCCTCGCTAATGGAAATCGCGCGCAGCACGCCGATAGAGAGTTCGGCCGCTGCCACCGTGCGCGGCAGCACGGTGACACGGTCGGTATGCCGGACGATCGCCTTGGTCGTAAGCAGCGAATCACAGCGGATAGCGTGTTGCGGCACTTCCACGCCTGCAGTTAGGAACAGGGCATCCACCTGCCGGCGAAACGCGCCCTGCGCGTCGGGCAGGACCCACGACAGGTGCGCGACATCGCGCAGCGATACTGCATCCCCCAAGGCATCGTGCCGACGCCCGACGATGAGCGCGAACGAATCGCTCGAGACGGTCAGTTCCTTGAGGTCGCCGGGGCACTCCTCGATCCCCGTGGTCACGAAGGCCATGTCGATTGCGCCATTGCGCAGGAGATCGGCCAATTGCGAGTCGGGCCGTTCCACCACGCTCAGTGCGAAGGGCCCCACCCTCTCTTCAAGCCGTGCCACCGCTTCGGGCAGCAGGCTGACCAGTGCGCCGGGCGTGCCCCCGATGCGCAAGGGGCCGGCGACTTTCTCGGCGGCATGCCGCACTTCGGCCGCAGCAGCCTCGAGCAGGCGCACCATGCCCTCGGCTCGGTCGCGCAGCGCCTCGCCCTCGCGCGTCAGCACGATCCCGCTGCGCGAACGCGCGAACAGGATCACGCCCAGCCGCTGCTCGAGCTGGGCAATCGTGTTCGACACCGAAGGTTGCGAAAGGTTGAGCGCCCGCGCCGCGCCACTGATCGATCCGGTCTCGCAGACCTTCCAGAAGGTCGAGACGGCACGAGGATCGATGCGCACGGGCGGAAGCGGTCTGCTCATCCTGCTCACTTACCGCGCCGGCATAACCCCTGTCTATACCTACCTTGCCGTCCACAACCTCAGCCAATGGGTATTCCGACCGCGTTAACCTCCATGACAGTGATTGTCACAGGCATGACGGCACTGTTGTGTGGGCCAACCTCATGATGACGGCACATAATCTGCAGCGTGCCGCACATCGGCGGCAGCCGCATTCGAGGGGCCTGTCATGTTCCGCAATTCCCGCATCACTCTTGGCCTGGCGCTTGCTTCGGCCATGCTTTCAGGGCTTCCCGCCACGGCCTACGCCGCCGAAAAGGAAGCCCCGGTCTCGCTTGCCAAGTGCGATCGCAGCCTCGGCTCGGTCGCCCTGGTCGAAGGCGAAACGCAAGGCTGGACGAAGTTCGGCCTCAGCTCTCCGCGCGAACTGATCGCCGCGATGGCGCGGGAATCGGGCTGCTTCACCCTGCACGATCCGGCCAGCGGCAAGCCAGCTTCGTTCCTGATGAACGTCATCGCCGGTGACAAGGAAGAGGTCGACCAGACCATCGAGAAAGCCAAGGGCGTGGCGATGGAAGGCCTCGTGCGCTCCGGCGCGGCGAGCGGCCTGCTGCGTGGCATACCCGGCGGCGGCTCGATGCTTGGCATGTTCGGCGGGCTTGGCGGAAAGAAGAAGGTCGTCGCCGCCGGCATTCGGCTGATAAGCCCGATGAACGGCCAGACGGTCGCCTCGGGCACCGGCGAGGTCAAGAAGACGTCGATCTCGTTCGGCAGCGGTGGTGGCGTGGCAAGCGCAGTTGCCAACGGGGCCACCGGCGCGGCCTATGCTGGCAGCAAGGATGGCCAGATGCTGCTCGAAGCCTTCATCAAGGCCTTCAACGGCGTCGCTGCCCAAGGCCCTGCATTGGCCTCGCTGGTCCCGGCAGCGTCATCGGCAACGCCGGCACCCGCTGCCAGTGCCACTACCGCCATCGACACGAAGATGCTTGCATCGGCTGACCTCAAGTCTGCAACGCTGCGCACGCTCCGGGCCGGCACCGCTCTCACCCCCACCGGCCAGCGGCAGGGTCTGTTCGTCGAGGTCCAGGACAGCTTCGGCACCAAGGGCTGGGTCTCGGTAGAGGACATGCGCTGACGCGGAACGCCAACACAGCTGTTGCATGCGGACCGTCCGGCGTGAAAGATCGCGTCGGACGGTTTCGCGATGCGAGGGCGCAAGGGCGATGCCGGGCATCCGGGGGGCTGCTGGACGATGAGCAATCTCAACATCCTGTATGTAGAGGACGATCCTCGCGCCGCCGAGGCGGTGCAGGCGCTGGTCCTTGCCGATGGCGACCGTCTGGCGTGGGAGCAGACCGGGACCGGTGGGCTGCATCGCGCCGGGGCCGAAGCATTCGATGTCATCATCCTCGATCGCATGCTGCCCGATCTCGATGGCTTGACCATTGTTTCGCGGCTGCGGGCCGCGGGCGTTGGCACCCCGGTGCTCATGCTCTCGGCCCTGGGGCGCAGCGAGAACCGCATTGAAGGGCTTGAGGCCGGCGTCGACGATTACCTCGCCAAGCCCTACGAGCCGCAGGAGCTGGTCGCCCGCCTGCGCGCACTGCATCGCCGCTCCGCCGGAGCCGTGCACGGTGCAGTGATCATCTACGGCGCCTTCGAATGTCACACCAAGGCGCGCACCGCCTTTCGCAGCGGGCGCCATGTTCCGCTTTCGCCACGCGAATTCGCACTGTTCCGCTACTTCATGGAGAACGCAGGCGAAACCGTGACGCGCGAAATGCTGTTGCGCGATGTGTGGAACATGAACTTCGATCCGCAGACCAACGTGGTTGACGTGAACATTGGCCGCCTGCGCCGCAAGCTCGAGGATGGCTTTGCCTCGCCTGCGCTCGAAACGATCTGGGGCGCCGGGTACCGGCTGACGAGAGGCGAATGAGCGCAAGCCGCGCCCGTCCCCGGTCCCGTGGCCGTTCGATCTTCGGCCAGCTTACCGTCGCCTCGATCCTGATCGCGGTGATCGCGGTTGCCGTGCTCTTCGCCGTCACTACCATCACTGTGCAGCGCCAGACCCGGGCTTCGCTATCGGCGATGGTGTCGACCGATCTTGCCGGACTGATCGATATCTACGCCACCGGGGGCCGCGATGAACTGCTGCGCCGGGTGGCCGACCGGCAGGACGTGGTCAGCCTGGAAGGCCGACGCTCGCACTACATGGTCGCAGACGGCGCTGGCAGGCGTCTTGCCGGCGACATTCGGCAATGGCCGCAGGTCAACGCTGCCCGTTCGGAAGAAGGTTTCATCTCGCTCGCCAACGGTACGGCGGTCTATGCGCAGGGCACCCGCCTGGCGCCCGACCTGCAATTGCTCGCCGCACGTGAATATGATCGGGACAGCACCGCGCTGGCCGTGCTTTCGGCTGCCTTTCTCGGCGTCGGCGCGGCGATTGTCGGGGCAGTGGCCCTCGTCGCGTGGTTTACCTCGCGCCACCTTGCCCGGCGCATGGATGCGGTCAACGCAGCGCTTGGTGCCGCCGCCGACGGGCGCGCCGCCAGCTTCCCGGCACGCCAGCGCGGGGGCGACGAAATCGATGAGATGGCCGGCCATGGTGCGCGGCTGCTGGCACGGCAGGCGCAGTTGCTCAAGGCCTACAAGCACGTCTCCGAACACGTCGCGCACGAAGTCCGCACTCCGCTCATGCACCTCGACAACCGGCTGGGTGCCGCAATGCAGGCGCGTCCCGAACCCGCTGGCGGCCCGCTGGGCGAGGCACGCAAGGATATCCGCTCGATCACCACCATGCTCGATTCGCTGCTCGACATCGCCTCGGCGGAAAGTCAGCGCGGCGATCTCGCCGGCCTTGCCCGCATCGATCTCAGCGCGCTCGCGGGCAATCTCGCCGAGCTTTACGAAGGCAGCGCCGAAGATGCTGGCCTGTCCCTCGAAACCGCGATCACACCGGGTGTCTCCATGCTCGGCGAACGCATGCAGATCACGCGCCTGCTATCCAATCTGCTCGACAATGCCATCAAGTACGTCCCCCGGGGTGGCGAGGTGAAACTGCTGCTGTCCGATGGCCCTCGCGTCGTGATCGAGGATGATGGCCCCGGCATCCCGCACGACCAGCGCGACCGGGTGTTCGAACGCTTCGCCCGGGCCAGCGCGCCGGGCGACCGGCCCGGCCACGGCCTCGGCCTCGCTCTTGCGCGAGCCATCGCCGAACGACACGGCCTCATTCTCCGCCTGGGCGATACACCGCGCGGCGCACAATTCATCCTGGAGCCTGCCCCATGATCCATTCGAAACTGGCCCCCATGGCGATACGGTCTTTGCTTTGCGTCATCACCGGCGGCGCGCTGCTGGGCGGTTGGCCCACGCAGGCTTCACCGCCGGGCGCCGTCCCTGGTCTCTCGGGCACGAGCGAACCGGCAGCTGCCGTGGCGACGATTCTCGTCGCGGCCGAGACTTCGCGCAACGATCCGCGCCGGCTTGGCCGCATCCTTGCTGCGCTCGATGCCTTCGGTGCGCGCCCCATGGAAGGCAGCGCTGATCCGGTGGCGGCCTGGCGCACCACGGCGACCATGCCGGATAGACCGCCCTATCGCGGGCGTGTGCTCGGGCCCGCCTACCGGGCCGGGAAGCTTGATCCGGGCGCAACCGTGCGCCTGCCGCAGCTTTTCGACGGCGGCCGCACCGCGCGCGTCGCCATTGCCACGCCCGGCCTTGCCGCGCTCGACTTCACCGTGCTCGATGGCGAAGCCAGGCCGGTTTGTCCGCCCGCCAAGGCGCGCAACCGCGAATGCATGTGGACCCCGCTGTTCAGCGGCCGGTTCGAGATCGTGCTCAGCAACCCTTCCGGCAACAGTGCCGGCTACTACATCGTGATCGACTGACACCGGCCGCTTCGGCAAGCATCTGCAGCACACCGGGCACGGTCCCGGCGCGGTTCCTCATGCTGAAGCACGACACCATGGTCCCATGCGCCACGATGACACCTGCAGGTCAGAATAATCGGGAAACACTCCGGCGCATTCCGCCGGAGAAAGAATGGTGCCCAGAAGAGGACTCGAACCTCCACGCCCTTGCGAGCGCCAGCACCTGAAGCTGGTGCGTCTACCAATTCCGCCATCTGGGCACGGTAGCAAGGGGCAAAAGGGCCGTCCCTGCCGGGTAGGAGGGCGCCACTAAGGCACCGGCTGCGGGGTGTCAACAGGGCAAATCCATCGAGTGCGCACTCTTTTTCGCCGGAGTCTGGCAACACATGCCGGTTGGGGGTGTTTCGCCATTGAAACCGCGCCTGCTGCTGTGGCAAAGGCGGCGCGACAGGTCCGGATTTCTCCGGGCGCACAGGCAGGATACGGGCACAATGGCAAGTGGCAGGACGCGCGATCTCGAAGGCAGGCTGGTTGCGCTGGTTGGCGGCAGCGGCTTCTTCGGCACGCACCTTGCGCAGGAACTGCTGTCGCGCGGGGCGCGGGTGCGGGTTTGCAGCCGTCACCCCGAACGAGCCTATCGCCTGAAGCCGCTGGGCTCGCTGGGGCAGACGCAGTTCGTCGCTGTCGACGTGCTCAAGCCGCAAACCCTGGCCAAGGCGCTGATCGGCGTCGATGCCGTCGTCAATCTCGTCGGGGCCTTTGCCGGCGATCTCGATTCGCTGCAGGGCAAGGGTGTTGCCCGCGTGGCCGAGGCCGCCGCTGCGGCCGGCGCCAGCGCCTTTGTTCACGTCTCAGCCCTGGGCGCGGATGCCGGGTCCGACGTGCCCTACGCCCGCACCAAGGCCGAAGGCGAAGCCGCTGTTTTCGGCGCCTTTCCGAACGCGACTGTGGTCCGTCCGTCGATCCTGTTCGGCGAGGACGACAACTTCCTCAACATGTTCGGCAACCTGATGGCCCGCCTGCCGGTGCTGCCGGTGTTCGGCCCCGCGGCCCGGCTGCAGCCGGTCTTCGTCGACGATGCCGCAGAAGCGGTGGGCAATGCCTTGGCCGACCCGCAGGCGCACGGCGGGAAGACCTACGAACTGGCCGGCCCCGAGGTCATCACCATGGGCGAGCTCAACCGCCGCATCGCCAAGGCCACTGGCCGGACGCCGGTGCTGGCCGAGCTGCCCGACGGCGTGTCGGCGGCGTTCGCGGCGCTGACCGGCTGGCTGCCGGGCGCGCCGATGAGCACGGCTCAGTGGAAGCTGCTCAAGGCCGGAAACTTTGCGACGGGTACCTTGCCGGGGATCGAAGGGCTTGGCGTGACGCCGCGCCCGCTCGGTCTGTTTCTCGACCGCTGGATGACTCGCTATCGCAAGTTCGGCCGCTTCGGGGTGCGGGCAAAGTCGGCTTGACCTGCGGCCCGGCTGCGCGAACCGTAAGCGGACCTGCCCCGAACCTACCGCTGACCTACCCCTAACCTGCCCCTCACCTTCAGGCGTTAACGTCGGCGTAGTGGCTGGGCGGCTGGATTACGTCCATCCGCTCTGCCAGCAGGGGGCGGAAGCTGGGCCGGCTCTTGAACACCGAGTACCAGCCGCGCGCCTGTTCGTGGCCCGACCAGTCGATTCCACCGAGGTAATCGGCCACCGAGATCTGCGCGGCGGCGGCAAGGTCGGCAAGGCTCATGGTAGAGCCCGCCAGCCACGGGCGGTTATCGATCAGGTAGTCGATGTAATAGAGGTGCTCGTCCGCCAGCCGCATCGAATTGCGCAGGCGTTTGCTGTCGGGCGGGCTGCGATAGACCAGCCGCTTCTTCATCCGCTCTTCCAGCAGCGGCAGCGTGACATCGGCGTAGAAGCTTTCATCGAACAGCGCGACGAGGCGTCGAATCTCGGCCCGGTTGACGGCGGTGCCATTGATCATCGGGGTCTTGTCGACCGTTTCCTCGAAGTATTCGCAGATCGCCCGGCTGTCGGCCAGGCTAATGCCACGTTCGGTGTTATGGATCGCAGGCGTGCGGTAAGCGGGACTGAGATGCCCGAACCCTTCGCGGCGCTCCCACGGATTTTCCCGCACGAGATCATAGGCAACGCCCTTCTCGGCAAGGAGAAGCCGCACCTTGCGGCTGAACGGGCACAGGGGAAATTGATAAAGTTGCCACATGGCTGAAGCTTTGCGCGGGGAGAGCCGCAGGGTCAAGGACGGGCGTGCAACTTGCAGCCATCCTGACTTGCGGTTCCCGGTGCGCGCTGGCGCGATGCAATAGTGACAGCAACATAATCGCTCGTTAGTCTGATTAATTCCGATGAACGACAGATGGCAGCAATGACCGAGCGACCTTTTGACCTCGCCACTTCCCGCCGCGCATTCCTTGCAGGATCCAGCGCATTCGCAATGATATGGGGGATGGATGACGCTCTTGCAGCCGCCAAAGAGAAACCTGCGCTGGCGGGGCACAGCCGCCTGTCCGCGTTCGACATGTCTGACATAACGCTGTTGGAGAGCCCGTTTCTTCACGCCCAGCGGATGACCGAGGCCTATCTGCTGCGACTTTCGCCGGACCGGATGCTGCACAACTTCCGCAAGAATGCCGGGCTGCAACCGAAAGCGCCGGTCTATGGCGGGTGGGAGTCCGAGCCGCTGTGGGAGGATATCAACTGCCACGGCCATACCCTGGGGCACTACCTCTCGGCCTGCGCGATGGCGTTTCGCGCCACAGGCCACGCGGAGTACCGTACGAGGGTGGACTACATCGCCACGGAGCTTGCCGCCTGCCAGAAGGCTGCGGGATCGGGTCTGGTCTGCGCCTTTCCCAAGGGGGCGGCGCTGGTCATGGCGCACTTGCGCGGCGAGCCGATCACCGGCGTTCCGTGGTACACGCTGCACAAGGTCTATGCCGGCCTTCGCGACGGTGCGGAACTGGCCGGGAGCAGCAAGGCCCGGCAAGTTTTGCTGGTGCTGGCCGACTGGGGGGTGGTTGCCACCCGCGATCTGTCGGACGAGGCATTCGAAGCCATGCTCGAGACCGAGCATGGCGGGATGAACGAAATCTATGCCGATCTCTATGCGATGACCGGCAACGCGGAGTACCGCACGCTGGCGGAGCGATTCTCGCACAAGGCGATCCTGCGACCACTGGCGCGAGAACGCGACAATCTCGACGGGCTGCATGCCAATACGCAGGTTCCCAAAATCGTCGGCTTCCAGCGGGTCCACGAGGTGACAGGATCGGCGGAGTACCATCGCGCGGCTGACTTCTTCTGGCGCACTGTCATAGGGGCGCGCTCCTTTGCGACCGGCGGGCATGGCGACAATGAACACTTCTTCCCGGTGGCCGACGGGGCGGCGCACGTCTTCTCGGCCAAGGGATCGGAAACCTGCTGCCAGCACAACATGCTCAAGCTGACGCGCGCGCTGTTCATGGCCGAGCCGAAAGCGGAATATGCCGATTACTACGAAGGCACGCTGTACAACGGTATTCTTGCCTCGCAGGACCCGGACAGCGGCATGGCGACCTATTTCCAGGGGGCGCGCCCCGGATACATGAAGCTTTACCACACGTCCGAGGAATCCTTCTGGTGCTGCACCGGGACCGGGATGGAGAACCACGTCAAATATCGTGATTCCATCTACTTTCACGATGGTGATAGCCTGTGGGTCAACCTGTTCATTCCATCCACGCTGAATTGGCGGGCCAAAGGCGCGGAGCTGACGCAGGAAACGGCATTTCCCGAGGCGCCGCAAACGACGCTGGTCTGGAATTGCGACAGACCGTTGTCAGCCACGCTCAACTTGCGCCATCCCGGCTGGAGCCGCAGCGCCACGGTACTGGTCAATGGGGCCGAAATCCTGACTTCGACCGAGCCGGGACGGTTCGTTCCGATCAGCCGAGAGTGGCGCAACAGTGACCGGGTGACGCTGGTTCTGGCAATGGAAACCCATGCGCAACCGCTGACCGCTGCGGATGACATCGTCGCCTTCAAGCACGGCCCGATTGTGCTGGCAGGTGCATTCGGCGCTGTCGCTCCGGGAAGCGACATCGTCGTGAACGAGCGGTTGTACGGCAGCTACAACAACGAGTCCGTGGATGTACCGCGCCTTGTCGGGACGGGTGGTGATCTGGCCCGCCGAATCGGCAGGACGCACACCCCGCTACAATTCGAACTCCCCACAGCAGATGGCGCGACTGTCAGGCTCCTCCCCTACTTCCGGATCGCCCACCAGCGCTATGCAACGTACTGGAAGCTTGGCTGATCAAATATTTCCCTTCACCGTCAGCGTGAAGATCGGGCCGATCAGGCGGTCGCGGGTTTCGATGAAGGCAATAGGCGCATTCGGACGGGGACCGGCGAAGACTTCGCGGTCCCAGCGCTGGCGACCGTTGAGGAGGTTGTTGGCGCTGGCTTTAACGGTCAGGCCGAACACGTTCTTGTGCTCGATGTAGACGCCGGCAAACACAGGGCCTTCGAAGCTGCGGCCACGCTCGAAGCGGCGATGGTAGAGCGAGGCGTGATTGTATTCGTAGGAAGCGCCGGCAGCCCAGTCGGTCCCAGGGAAATCCTCGCGGAAGCTCAATTCCCAGTAACGATCAGTAATGCCGCCATAAGGAATGCGGTGGGCCGGATCGCAGGGATCGCGCAACGACGTGAAAGTCAGTTCGACGTTGAAATCGAGGCGCGCGCCCTTGAGGCCGAGCGGATCGAACTGCAGCGTGGTATTGCTGACGATCTGGCGTTCGCGCGCCGAGCCGATGTTGCCAATGGATTCGCCGTTCGCCCCGATCGGCACGACAGTCACGTAGTCCTGCACCTGGCGCCCGACGAGACGCAGCTTGGTTGAACCCAGGGCGCCGAACGTGCGATTCAGTTCGAGTTCGGCGGACCAGTCCTGCTGCGGCACGAGATCGGCGTTGCCGCTGTTGGCATTGCCATCGTCGAGGAAACGGCGGGCAAGGAAATCATAGAACGACAACTGCCCGACCGAGCGCTTGATCTTGAACGAGACATCCAGGCTCTTCGCCGCCTTCCAGCCGAGCGAGAGCGAGCCCTTGGGCCGGAAGAACGAGCGGCTGAGGTTGGCTTGCGTGCCGGTGGCGCCGGTCTGCATGAGCGTGGACTTTTCTGCCCCGGCGATCAGTTGCAGCGTCAGCTTGCGGGACAGCGGACGGCTGAATGACAGGCTCGCGTCGTAGCGGTCTTCCTTCACGCCGCCCGTTCCTTCGGGGAAGGGGACGTCGACGAACTGGCGGGTTCCATCCAGTTCAGCCAGCGTGGCGACGTTCTTCAACGAATTGAAGGCGCCCTCGCCTGCCAGTTGCCAGTCGCCGCCCAGCATCTTCCATGAATATTCGGCGCGGGCGATGCGTTCGGAACTGTCGCCGGTCTGGGCGAAGCGATCGCCGATTGCTGGATCGCCATTGCCGAATGTGGTGATGACCTGCTGGCTGTAGGGTTCGTGCTCCTGGCGGTTGAGGCCGATCAGCTTGAGTCGCCCCGGTCCAAGGCCGAACTCGTAATCGCCGCCCAACTCCCAGTTCCGGGCCGAGGACTTGTCGAGCAGATCACGCACCGCGGTCGACCCATCGGCATTGGTGCGCACCGAATGTTCGGTGAACTGGCGAGGTACGCGCTGGAACGAGCCATTGAGGTTGGCGATCGACTGGCCCGGCCCGTCGATGGTCAGGCGCACGGCAAGCTTGGGGTCATCGCGGCTGGCCTTGACCACATCCTGCCGCGTCTGGATGACAGCGCCGTTGCGATCGGTGATGATGGTCGGCCCACCGGCCGCCCCGCGATTGGCGTTGTTGGTCAGGCTGACGGTGTATTCGACCGGCCCCTTGCGGCCCGATACCGAGACTTCGCCACTGGTATAGCGCGGATCGGCATAGTGCGGCCGGAATTCGGGATTGTAGCGGAACTGGCCGGAAAAGCTGGACGAGCGCGCGACGACGTTGGCGACCTGACCGGTCAGGCCGGGAATGTCGAGCGTGGCACCGTCGACCAGTTCGATGCGCTCGACAGTGGATGCCGGAATGCGCGAGAGCTGGGTGTAGATATCGTCGGACTTCGAGGAGAGGCGCTTGGAGTTGACGAGGACATTGCCGCTGGCCTGCCCAAGACCGCGTGCTTCCTCGCCCTCGCGGATGGTAAAGCCGGGAACCTGGCGCAGCATGTCGAGCGCATTGCGCGGGGCGAAGCGTTCAAAGTCTGCCGGGGTGAAAGTGGCGCGATTGCCGGTTGACTGAGCGGCGGGCGGCGCGGTTTCAGGCACCGGCTCCTCGGCTTGCGCGGGCATGGCAAGGGCGAGCAGTGCGCAGCCGGAAAGCAGGGCAAATTGTTTCTGCGGAAACTTCATGCCCCGCCGATGGATCATCCCGGCAGCGGTTACGTGCAAGGCTCGACCAACGACATGCGCAGGCCGACCAAGGCTGTTCGCGCAGGAAGATCAGCCCGAAAGGCGCATCCTGTCACGCAGCACGTCGATCGCGATCCGCTCGATCTCCTCGGCCGGGCGATCGGCCACGAGCAGACGCCCAAGCGATCGCTGCTTCTGCGCGATCAGATCGATCGCCTGAAGCTTGTCCATGTGCTTCAAGGCGATGTCCATGTCGGTGCACAGCGCAGAGCCGAGGGCTTCGACCTCTTCAGCAAGCTCTTCGAGCACGACCGCAATCTGACGGTGAGTGGCCTGCGCCATCAGGAGATCCTCCCTTGGCTCAGGCAGCTTCGGCGACGTGGGCACCGTCGGACAGCGAGGCCAGGTTCAGCACCATGACCATGCGTTCTTCAATCGCGGCAAGGCCTTCGAGGAAAGGTACGACCGTATCGCCGGCAGATGTCGGCGGTGGCGGCTGCAGCGCATCGCTGTCGAGTGTGACGATGTCGCTCACCGAATCGACGATCCAGCCCGAGATCTGCGCCCCCTGCTGGGTGACGATGATGGCGTGGCGGGGCGTGGCTTCGGTGGCGCGCCAGCCCAGGCGGGCGGCAAGATCGATCACCGGCAGGACCGTACCGCGCAGATTGACGACACCGGCCACATAGGACGGCACGCGGGGCAGGCGGGTTGTCGGCGACCACGCGCGGATTTCGCGGATGGCCATGATATCAAGACCGAAGACCTGACCTTCAACTTCGAAGGTTATCAGTTCGCGCAGCATGGTTTTCGCTCCTGTTTCAAATCAGTGGGCCACGCGGCGGACCGCGGCGACCAGCTTTTCGGGATCGAACGGCTTGACGATCCAGCCGGTGGCGCCGGCAGCACGGGCACGGGCCTTCTTCTCGTCCGAACTTTCGGTCGTCAGCACGAGGATCGGGCGATCGCGGTGACGGCTGCCTTCGCGCAGGCGCTCGATCAGGCCGAAGCCGTCGAGACGGGGCATGTTGATATCGGTGATGACGACATCGACCTCGTTCATGGCCAGCCAGTCAAGCGCGGCCATGCCGTCTTCGGCCTGGGACACGTCGAAGCCGTGGCCCGAAAGCGCATGGTTCAGGAGCGCCCGCATCGAGGGGCTGTCGTCTACGGTAAGGATCCGGGTGGTGTTGCTCATGGAGGGACTCGCTTCTCGGGATCAGAACAGTTCGACGTCGCCGCGGGCGACCGCCGGGCGCGGGGTGGGTTGGACAGGAGGCGCGAACCGGTCTTCCACCGTGCGGAGGCGGACCTGGCCCGAGGCCGGGCGGAAATCGACGCGGCGGGCATTGTTGCCCCCCAAGTCCTCGCGCATCAGGCGGATGCCTTCACGGCGCAGGAAATCTCGTGCGAAGTCGGCATTCATCGTGCCGATTCGCATCATGTTGCGGTTAACGTTGGCACCGCCATAGAGGTGGGCGCGCAGATTGGCCTTGCGCGCCCCCTTCGACAGCATCTCGTTTACCAGCAGCTCCATCAGGTAGACGCCGTAGTGCTCGTCGACCTGGGTGCCGGGTGCATTGGCCGGCGGTTCCGACAGCAGGAAATGGTTCATGCCGCCAACCCGTGCCTCGGGATCGTAGAGGCAGGTCGCGACACACGAGCCGAGCACGGTCGAATACTCGATCGACGGACTGGCGCTGGCAAGCGCCTGCCCCTGCATGACGGTTACCCGTTCAAGCGGGGGAGCGCCGGGGATGGGGATTTCCGCGCTCATCTCAGGCCGCCTTGCTGAAGGCGTGACGGGCGATTGACCCCAGCGGCGCAATGATGCGCGCAGCCCCGAGGTTTATCGCCGCGCGCGGCATTCCGAACACGGTGCAGGTTGCCTCGTCCTGCGCGATCGTGCGTGCGCCCGCCTGGGCCATGGCCAGCAGACCCTGTGCGCCGTCTGCGCCCATGCCGGTCAGCAGGATACCGACCGAACGCGCACCGACCGCCGCCTCGGCAACCGAGGCGAACAGCACGTCCACGCTTGGCAGGTGGCCCGATACCGGCGCTCCCGCGCGCAGCTTGCAGTGCAGCGTGTTCGAACCACCCAGCGAGAGGTGGCGATCATCGCCTGGCGCAAGGTAGACGTGGCCGTCCTTCAGCGGCAGGTCCGGCTCGGCCAGAAGGATGCGCGGCGGACAGCTCTGATCCAGCGTGCGCGCAACGGCCGGCGCGAAGCGGGCGTTGATGTGCTGCACGATAAGGGTTGGCGGGCAGTCGGCAGGGAAGCCGGCAAGAACGGTCTGCAGCGCCTCGACCCCGCCGGTGGACGAGCCGATGGCAATGAGCGCGGGCCGATCGGCAAGCGTGCTGCGCGCTTCCTGGGCAACGCGGGCCGTGGCCGGCGTACGCGCGGTGAAGCGCACCTTGGCCGCCTCGCGAATCATCGTCGCCAGCCGGCCAGCATCATCGAGCCCGGTGCCGCCGCCCGACTTGGCGTAGCAATCGACGGCGCCCAGAGCCAGCGCGCGGGCAGTGGTATCGTTGCCTTCCTGCGTCGAACCGGAGACGATGATCACCGGTGTCGGGCGCAATTCCATGATCTTGGCGAGGAAATCGAGCCCGTTCATGCCGGGCATCTCGACATCGAGAGTGACGACGTCGGGATCGAGCTCGCGGATCATCTGCCGCCCTTCGGCCGCATTGGCGGCCGCGGCGACGACCTCGATGTCCGGCTCCTTGCCGAGCCGGTTCATCAGGATCGCGCGCATGGTGGGCGAATCCTCGACGATGACGACGCGAATGGTCATGCAGCCCTCTTTCTGTAGATTGTCGGCCCCATCGACACGAGATGCTCCAGCGCAGGTCCGGTCACGCGTTCGGAATGGCCGATGTAGAGCCAGCCTCCCGGCACGAGCTTTTCGGCGAAGCGCTGGATCAGGCGCTCCTTGGTGGGGTTGTCGAAGTAGATCATGACGTTACGGCAGAAGATCACATCGAACTGCCCCTGCATCGGCCAATCACCCAGGAGATTGAGCGAGCGGAAGCGCGCAAGTTGCTGCACCTCGGGAGCAATTGTCGCCTCATCGCCCGAGACGCGCGTCCAGAGCCGGCGCAGGGGTTCCGGGACGGCCTTGACATCCTCGGCGCGGTAGGTCGCGGCGCGGGCCTTGGCGAGTGCGTGGGTGGCGATATCGCTGGCCAGCAAGCGCACGTCCCGCCGCGCGATGTTGCTGCCTGCCGAAGCATCATCCCCGAGCAGGGTCATCAGCAGCGACCAGGTCTCTTCCCCGCTCGAACATCCCGCCGACCATAGCCGGACCTTGCCGCCGCCGTGCAGTCGCTGGACGAAACCCGGGCGGACGTCGCTTTCGAAATGCTCGAAGTGATGGGCCTCGCGGTAGAAGAAGGTGTGGTTGGTCGTCAGCGCGCAGATCGCCTTCTGCCTTTCGGCGGCGTCTTCGCGAATGCGCAGGACATAGGAGCCGAACGTGGCACAGCCCGAGTTGCGCACCAGTGGCGCCAGCCGCGAATAGACAAGCATGGCCTTGCCGGTCGGCAGGACAATGCCGGCCTCCGCATGGGCGATTTCGGAAATCGCGCGGAAGTCCGCTTCGTCGAACACACCGGGGCTGACCCCGGGCATCGAGGCGTCAAGGACGTCGAGCAGACTCATGCCGCCTCGGCGATGGCATGAGAGGCGCCTTGCGGGGCAACCGAGCCAGGCGAGGACAGGCTGCGCGAGACGAGGCTGTCGACATCGACGATCAGGGCAACGCGCCCATCACCAAGGATGGTGGCACCGGCCACGCCTTCGACCGAGCGATAGTGCGTGTCGAGGCTCTTGATGACGACCTGGCGCTGATCGCAGATCGCATCGACCATCAGTGCGGCCCTGCCTGCGCCTTCGGTCTCGACCACGATCAGCACGCCTTCGCGCGGATCGACCACGGCATCCTGCGCGCCGACGGCGAGGCACAGCGGGATGACCGGTATGAACCGCCCGCGCACATTGATCATGCAGCGATTGGCGCCCAGCCCCTGCACCTCGTGCGGCTCTGGGCGGAGGCTTTCGACGACGTTGGCGAGCGGGACGACAAGGGTCTGGTCCCCGACGTTGACAACCATGCCATCGGAGATCGCCAGCGTCAGCGGCAGCGTGAGCGTGAAGGTGGTGCCCTTGCCCGGCTCGGATTCGATGGTGATGCGCCCGCCGAGATCCTTCACGTTTTGGCGGACCACGTCCATGCCGACCCCGCGGCCCGAGACGTTGGTGACCTGTGCGGCGGTGGAGAACCCAGGCGCGAAGATCAGAAGGTCGATCTCTTCCTTCGACAACACGGCATCGGCGGCGATCAGGCCCTTTTCCACGGCCTTGGCGAAAACGCGCTCACGGTCGATGCCCTTGCCGTCATCGGCGATGCGGATGAGAATGCGGCCCGAACGATGCTCGGCCGAAAGAGTCAGCGTGCCCTCGGCGGTCTTGCCGGCAGCGATGCGTTCGTCGGCAGGCTCGATGCCGTGGTCGACGGCATTGCGGATGAGGTGGGTCAGCGGCTCCCCGAGACGCTCGATCACGGTCTTGTCTAGTTCGGTGCTTTCACCCGAAACCTCGAGGCGGACGTGCTTGCCGGTCGAGGCGGCAAGTTCGCGCAGGATGCGGGGCACGCGGCTGAACACCGAGCCGATCGGCTGGGCGCGTATGGCCATCGCCGATTCCTGGATATCGCGGGTCAGACCCTCGATCATCGCCATTTCCTCGGCGACGGCCAGCCCCTGGCCGGCGAGGCGCTGGGCCATCATGGCCTGAGCGATGACGAGTTCGCCGACAGCATCGATCAGCTTGTCGAGCTTGCCCAGTTCAATGCGGATCGACTGCCCGGGGGCAGGCGGTGCAGGCGGTGCCGAGCCATTTGCTGCGCCACGCGATGCTACATCGTCTGCCGCAACGGGCATGCTTGCAGGGGCTTTTGCGGCAGCGGCAGGTTCGACGGCAGACACGCTGGCAGGAGCGGCCGGGCTTGGCGCTGCGGCAGGGGCCTGGGGCGGCTCGGGATGCTGCACCGGCGGCATTTCCCCATCGGGACCGAAGGCAAGCGAGCAATCGTCGCCAACGAAATCGAAGATGTCGCGCACGGCGCTTTCATCGACGCTGGCAGGAAATGCGAAGGTCCAGCCCAGGTAGCCGGTGCCGGTGTCGAAGGAATCGAGCGGCGGGATCGAGGAGACGTCACACAGCGTGCAAGTACCGCCAAGATCACTCATCTCGCGCAGCATGAGCAGCGGTTCGCTGCCGTTGCGCATGGCGCCGGCATGGGGTCTCACGCGGACCTGCCAGCGTGCTTCGGGCGCCGCAGCCTCGGCGTCTTCTGCCGGGGCAATCTCGCCGGAAATATCGTCGAGCAAGGCGTCGAGATCAAAATCGAGGTCGAAATCGTCGGCCTCCGGCGCGACCGCTTCGACGGCTGGTGCGGTGGCTGCGGGCAATTCAGCGGGAGCGGCCGGCGCAGCAGATGCCGCAGAGCCGGCATTCGCGGCCATGGCTGCCGTCAGCTCAGCCTGCAGCGCGCTGTCTTCAGGCGGTTCGCTGCCGTCCCGCGCGGCGGTGACGTGATCGCTTAGGGTATCGAGCGCGCGCAGCATCAGGTCGGTCAGCGGCTCGGTAATGGGTACTGTCCCATCGCGCACGTCGGACAGCAGCGTCTCGAACGTGTGCGTGAAGCCCTGAAGCGCCACGTAACCAAACGCACCGGCACCACCCTTGATCGAGTGGACGCCGCGGAAGACCGCGTTGACGGTGTCGCTGTCCTGCGTTCCTTCGCGGCATGCGACAAGACCCTGTTCTGCCGCACCAAGCGATTCCTCGCATTCGGCAAAGAAGATGGCCTGGATTTCTTCAGCGGTCATGCCAGCACTCCGGAGAACAATTCGTCGGAAAGGCCTGTGAGCCTGGCGATTTCCTCGAGCTCACGCGAAGGGGCGATGACTGCGCCCTCGGCTGTCTGGCGTGCGCTGATGAGCAATTGCAGCATGGCTTGCCCGATCTGGCGGCACTCGCGCGCATCGATCTGCAACGGACCTGATCCGAGCGATGCGATCATTTCGGGCAGCAACGCCTCGGCGGCGGCGCGATCGCATCTGGCTGGCAAGATGATCGAGGACATGAAGCTGCGCTTCCTCCGGCTGGACTGCCCGCGCCCCGAGAATCGGTGTGCGAGTGCTATTGCTGTCGGAGTAGACGAGGAGGGGCAAAGGCTGGCTTTCCCGCCGGATAGGGTGAGATACGTAAGGCAGGACACATGAATTGATCGGCCCTTCGCGCGTAACAGGAGGACACGGCGCAAGCCGCAAGTTCAAGAGGTTACTGCGACATGCATGAAGCACGCGTTCTGGTTGTCGATGATTCTGCGGCCATGCGGGCCCTGTTCTCCGACATCCTCGATCAGTCCAAGAACGTTACGGTGATCGGCGCCGCGGCCAACGCTGCAGAAGCACGCGAGCAGATCAAGGAACTGCGTCCGAACGTGGTGACGCTCGATGTTGAAATGCCGGGCATGAGCGGCATCGAATTCCTCGAGGAGATCATGGGTTCCAATCCGATCCCGGTCGTCATGCTATCAAGCCTGACGCAGGCGGGGACGGAAACTTCGCTGAAGGCCTATGCTCTCGGCGCGGTCGAATGCTTTCCCAAGCCGCTGAAGGCAACGCCCGAGCAGTTCAGCAAGTCCGTGGGCAAGCTGGGCAAGATCGTGCTGGCCGCAGCCAACAGCAACGTGAAGGATCGCAAGGCACCGCGCGAACGCAAGGTCGCCGAGACGACCTTCGAGTGGAACGGCCATATCCTGGCACTGTCGGCTTCGATGGGCGGGATCGACGCGCTGACGCAGCTGCTTGACGATTTTCCCGAGAAGTGCCCGCCGACGGTCGTTGCCCTCAATGCCGAACCGGGCATCGTCGAGACATTCATCAAGCGCATGGATGGCGAGCTCAAATGCGCGGTCAAGGCGGCCAAGGATGGCACGCCGCTGACGCCAGGCACGATTCACATCGGTTACGATCCGGACCGCCACATGGTGATCGAGCCTGGCAGCCCTGCGAAGCTGCGTCTCATCGATCGCGATCCGGTGGACGGCATGCGCCCTTCGGCCAACCTGCTGTTCGGATCCATCGCACGCGGCGCAGTCCCGGCGGCTGCGGCAGTGCTGACCGGTATGGGTGCCGACGGTGCCAAGGGGCTCAAGCTGATGCGGGACCAGGGCTGCAAGACCTTTGCCCAGGACCGCAAGAGCGCGCTGGTTGCCGAAGCACCGACAGCCGCGATCGAAGCGGGTGCCGCCGAACAGGAAGTGCCGCTCGACGACCTGGGTACGGCCCTCATCGCCTGTTGCAATATCGGTTGACCCCTAAGGGCTTGCTGCGCTGGTCAGTCCCCTCCGGCGCGGCAAAAAGCAGAGCCCGGAACCGCAAACCGGTTCCGGGCTCTTGTCATTGGCGGGCCATCGGAAGGATCAGCCTGCAATGCTGTGCATCATCGCTTCGCGGATCTCGGTGAAGTCCTGCCGGATCACGGCCAGCTTGTCCGCATCGAACCGCGTCACGCAATCGAGCACGGCATTTCGCGCCGACTGGTAAAGCTGGACGAGCGCGCCCGCTGTGGGGTTGGACATGTCGACGCCCATCTGCAGCGCGGTAAGTGCGGAAACGGCGCGGGTAAGGGCAGCGCTTTTCGCCTGATTGTCGGCGCGGTGCTGGGCGTGGATGGCCCGCCCGATCGAGCCGATGACCTGTTCTAGGCACAGGTCGACAAGCTGGCGAGAATCCGCGCCGCGGACCCGCGCATCGAAATCAACGCGGCGGTAGGCTTCGGACGGGTCATTGCGGTGATGATGCAGCATATCAGTTATTGCTCGAAGCGTTCCAGGCACTGATTTGTGCCTTCAGGAACGAGAGTGTGGATTGGGATCCGCTGACGCGGGTGTCCATCGCCGCGAAACGCGTGACGAGTTGCTGGCGCAGGGCTTCCTGCTTTTCTGCAAAGGCGGCGGAACGCTCTGCCAGCGTCTTCTGCAGGGCCGTATTGCGCGTGATTGAACTACCCAGCGAGATGCCGGTCGTTGAACTGGCATTGCGCGCGACCTTGTCGATCGTTGCAAAAACGCCGAAAATTCCTGTTGTCCACATTGCCCCGGCTTCCTGCGGCGAAGTCTTGAGTGTCTGGTTCAGGCGATCCGTATCAAGGCTGAACGTACCGTCGCGCTCGGTCTTCAGCCCCAGATCTGCCAGGGTTGCCGGAGCGCCGGGTGCCGCATTGATCATGATCCTCTGGCCCGCGAGCGACATCAGCGCAGTCCGCAGTGCGCGGGCACCGGGATCGTTGTTCAGCTCGCCCGTATCCTTGTTCATGGCCTGATTGAGCTGCTGTGCAACCTCGTTCAGCGCGTCCTTGAGGTCGCTCATTGCCGTGGCAATGCCGGACGATGGATCGCTGAAGCTGATCGTTGCCGGATTGCCGACGTTCGTTGCCGTCAGCTTGAGGTTCAGGCCGGCGACCGCGTCATTGATCGTGTTGCTCGTTCCCGAATAGGCAACGCCGTCGAGCATGTAGGCGGCATCGGTTGCGGTCGATTTAAGCTGGGTGGTGTTCGTCGCCGGAGTCCACGCAAGGTCCGAAAGCGCCTCTCCGCCCACCGCAGGCGTGGCTTCGATGATGAAGCCGCTGTTGGCGCCCTCCTTGCCCTTGATCACCAGTTGCGCTCCGGCAGAACCGTTGGCGACATAGGCCGATACGCCAGCGCCCGAAGCGTTGATGGCGGTGGCTACATCGGCAAGCGTCGCTCCGGCGGGGACGGTTATATCGACCGCATCCTGCGCAGCATCCGCAGTGAACGCACCGCCCGAAACGGTGCCGAAGCGCAGCGTCAACGTGCCCTCGCCCACGGGAGAGGTCGAAGAAGCGAAAGCGGGCAGCACCAGCTTTTGCGCATTGGCGAGGGAAGTCACTTCCAGGCTGTAGGTGCCCTTGCCGCTCAGAGTGCCCTTGCTGACCGTAGCGACGCTGGCGTTCGAGATCGAGGGCTTGACCGCGAGATCGCCCGTGCGGATCAGCGAACCGATCGAGGTGGCCAGGGTACTCATCAGCGACTTGAGATTGGACGCGCTCGAGATTTGTGCCGTCAGCTTGTCGGTCTTTGCCGAGAGCTGGTCGATCCGCGTTGCGAATTGGGCAGCCGCGAGCTGTTCGGCAAGCTGCGCGGTATTGATGCCGCTGCCGCCGCCCAGCGCCGAGACGATCTGTGCGGTGGCCGAGGTCGATGACGTCGAGGAGGTGGTGGTTGCCATGAGACTTAGGACGGCCGCGCCGATGCGGTCTTAAGGTCAACCACCGCTTCGGGACGTCCTTCTGCGTCGAACCGCATGTGGATCGGCAGATCGATCGCCGGCAGTTGCACATTGTCGCCGCGCTTCAGCGAAAGAACGAAGGCTAGGACCGAGGCCACGGCGGCGTAGAGGTCCTCACGGATCATCTGGTTTTCGCGCGTCGTGAAATAGACCGAACGGGCAAGCGGCGGCATTTCTATGGTCGGTATGCCGCGCTCTGCGGCCAGTTCGCGCATCGCGAGCGCCTTTTCGCCGCGCCCCTTGGCGAGCACGACAGGTGCCGGCGCGAGTTCGGGATCGTAGACCATGGCGACGGAAAAGTGCGTCGGGTTGGTGATGACGAACTGCGCCTTGGCCATGGCCTGCTGCATCGCGCCCATTGCAAACTGGCGCTGCTTGTTGCGAATGGCGGCCTTCTTCTCGGGCGAGCCTTCGGCTTCCTTGTGCTCGTCCTTGATCTCCTGCAGCGTCATGCGCAGGCGAAGATAGCGGCGTACCCACTGGATGGGGAAATCGAGCAGCGCGATCACGAGCAGGCCGGCAGACAGCGCAAAGGCGAGCGAGGTGATCGTGTCCCAGGCTGTGACGAGCTGGCCGTGGATGTCGCCCTGCCCCAGACCCACAAGGTCGGAGAGCCTGCCCGAAGCCCACGACCAGGCAATGAAGCCTAGCAGGATGAGCTTGGCGAGGCCCTTGCCCAGTTCAACCCAGCCCTGCGGCCCGAACATGCGCTTGAGACCCGACAGCGGATTGATGCGCGAGGCCTTGGGGGCAAGGTTCGAAGGAATCCAGCGACCGTCGGACAGGCCGATCTGCGAAAATACCGAGGCCGCCAGCACCATGAGGCCCAGCAGGAATACAGGCGGCAGGACGGCGATCATCGCACCGGTCAGCAGCTTGGCGGGGGCAAAGTCCTCGATCGCGGCGCGGTCCAGCGTGAACGAGGCGCGTAGCGTGTCCTGCAGCGCGTCCATCATCCACGGACCCGCAAACTTGAGCCAGAGCGCACCGACCAGCACGCCGACGGCAGTGGCGAGATCCTTGGAGCGCAAGACATCGCCGTTCTTGGCGGCATCCTTCTTGCGCTTCTCTGTCGGGGCAAAGGACTTTTCGCCTTCCTGCTCGGCCATCGCGCGCCTCCCCTACTTTGCGACCAGCGCGGTGGCATGGCCGACCGCCGTGGCGGAGATATCGACCATCACGTCGGTCAGCATCGGTGCGGCGGCGATCATCGCGGCAAGGCCGGCGAGCACGCCCGCCGGCAGGCCGAGCGAGAAGAGGTTGAGGCTGGGCGCCGAGCGGCTGATGATGCCGGTGGTCACCTGCACCAGCAGCAGGATCAGCGTGACCGGCAGCGCGATCAGCAGCGCGGTGACGAACATCTGCCCGGCGAACTGGGCGATCAGGTCCATGCGCCCGGCAGCAAGCCAGGGCGTGCCCGGTGGAAAGGTGCGATAGCTTTCGACCAGCAGTGCGATCCAGTTGAGGTGGGCGCCAGTGCCAAGGAAGATCACGGTGAGCACGACCGCGAAGTACTGCCCCATGGCGGGCGAGTGCGCGCCGCTGACCGGGTCTGCCGTGGTGGCGATGGACATGCCCATGCCACCGCCGATGATTTCGGCGGCGAGCGTCGGCGCGGCGAAGGACAGTTGCAGCGCAAAGCCCATGGCAAGGCCGATCAGGACTTCGTTGGCAGCGGACAGCAGCCCGGTGATCGAGAGCAGCGCGGTCGGCGCCTCGACCGGGGTCCAGCCGCAGACCAGCATGGCAATCGCCGCCGAGGCAACGATGCGGATCTGGTAGGGAACGGTGCCGGTTCCGAACAACGGCGCGGCAAACATGGCCGCGGCAATGCGCGTCATCACGAACATCCAGCGCCAGAAGTCCGCCTCGAGCGCGCCAAAACCGAAGTTCAGTTGCAGCACGGTGTCAGCCCTTGCCGGTCATGGCGATCTGATCGAAGATTTCCTTGGTGAAATCGCCGATCAGGCCAAGCATGGCCGAGCCGAACAGGACCAGCACCAGCGCGGTGATGGCAAGCTTCGGCACGAAGGTGAGCGTCTGTTCGTTGACCGAGGTTGCCGCCTGGATCACGCCGACGACGAGACCGACAGCAAGCGAGGCGATGAGGATCGGCGCGGCGACCAGTGCCGTGATCCACAGCATCCGGTCAGCAAGGGCGAGAAGCGATGCGGTATCTTCCATGGACCCTACCCGAAGCTTGCAGCAAGGCTGCCCATCAGCAGTGCCCAGCCATCGACGAGGACGAAAAGCAGCAGCTTGAAAGGTAGCGAGACGATGGTCGGGCTCATCATCATCATGCCAAGGCTCATCAGCACCGACGAGACGACGAGGTCGATCACCAGAAAGGGCAGGAACAGCATGAAACCGATCTGGAAGGCGGTCTTCAATTCACTGGTGACATAGGCCGGCAGCAGGATCGAATATGGCACGTCGGCAGGCGTCGCGAACTTGGGTGCCTTGGCCATGTCCGAGAACATGCGCAGGTCGGTTTCGCGGGTCTGGCGGATCATGAAGGCGTGGAATTCACGTCCACCGGCAACAAAGGCCTGTTCGGCGCCGATCTGCCCGGCGGAGTAGGGCTGGATGGCGTTGGCGTTCACCTTGTCGAGCGTCGGGCCCATGATGAACAGCGAGAGGAACAGCGAAAGACCGATCAGCACCTGGTTGGGCGGCGACTGCTGCAGGCCCATCGCCTGGCGCAGGATCGAAAGGACGATGAGCACGCGGGTGAAGCTGGTCATCATCAGGATCAGCGACGGCAGGATCGTCAGCAGGCCCATGATGAGCAGGAGCTGCAGCGACAGCGAGAGCGAGCCGCCGCTCTGCGCCCCGGCCATCTGCCCGAAGGCGCGATCGAGCGCGCCCGAAATCGCGGCGGGCTGCTGCGCCTGTGCCGGACCAGCGGCTGCGGCGGCCTGGGCGAAGGCGTGGTGCGGCAGCAGCAAGATCGTCGTCGTCAGGGTTGCGAGAAGGCGCTTCACTGGGCGTCCTCCGCTTCCACCTTCGGACGCGCCGGGGCTTCGGCAAGGCGAACGAGGCCATTCTTCCCGGCGGACACGAGGATCTCGCGGCCATGGAACTCGAGCACGGCAAGGCGCAGCGTGGGGCTGAGCATCTGGGTTTCGACGATGCGCACCGACTTGGGCGCATTGCCGGTCATGAAGCGGCCTTCCATGCGCTTGGCAAACTTGAGGCTGGCCCAGGCAAGGCCGCCGATCAGCGGCAGCAGGACCAGAAGCTTTAGAACGTACCAGAACATCAGGCGTCCCCGCCCTTGGCCGACTTGCGTGCCGGCAATGCGGGGGTTTCCTCGGCCTCGGCCCCGGCCAGTTCGACAATGCGCAAGCCGAAGCGATCGCCTTGCGCAACCACTTCGCCACGCGCAATGAGCTTGCCGTTGACCATCACGTCGAGCAGTTCATCGGTAAGGCGATCGAGCATCACGACCGATTCCTCGGTCAGGCCAAGAACGTCCTTGAGCGTCATCGAGGTGCGGCCAAGTTCGACGGTCAGGCGGACGTCCACGTCCTTGAGGAAATCGAAACCGCGGGGCTGGAAGGTCATGGGAGGATAGCCTCTTCGTGAAATCAGGAAAGCTGGGTGATCTGGATCGCCACGCGATCCTCGAGCGCACCGACGGTGCCGCAGGCGTAAGTCTTGCCGCCGATCTTGACCGGCACGTTGCGCGCAATGGGGACCGGCAGAACCTGCCCGACGCGCAGCGCCGAGACGGCGGCGAGCGGCAGCTTCATGTCGACCAGCACTGCAGCCAGTTCGACCGGCAGATCGGCAAACGGGGCGTCGGTCGGCGATGCGGGACCTCGCGGTGCCCTCGCCCGGCGCCCGGTATCGCCATGGGCGAACATCGTGCCCAGCGTATCGAGCGGGAAAGCGATGGAGATCGCCCAGGGCATGCGGCCCTGCTCGACCACGTTGAGCAGCAGCGAAGCGATCTTCGTCGCATCGGGCATCGCCTGCAACTGGGCAAGGCTGGCATCGCGGCGCACGCTGCGGATCGCGCCGCCATTGCCACCCAGCGCCACGGTCAGCGCAGTGGCAATGACCTGTTCGACCCGGCCGATCATCAGTTCGGCCGAGAGCGGGAATTCCTTGGGCAGCGAGGCCGGCGTGTCGCCGGGACCGCCAAAGGCGCGGTCAACCAGGCGCAGGATGCTTTCGCCTTCGATCGAAACCATGAACGGCGAGGCACCGACCTGCATCAGGCAGTTGGCGGCCAGACGCGGCACTTCCGAGCAGAAATCGGCAAAGTCGGTTTCCATCGGCTTCATCGGATTGATCTGCGGTTCCGCACCACCGAGCAGGGGACCCAGCGCACCACGCACCGCCTTGGCCAGCCGTTCGCTCAGCCGGACAAGCGCGGGCACGAGTTCAGCGGCGCTGGGGCCGGGACGCAACAGGGCCGGATCGTGCCGTGCAATGGCACGTTCGGCAATGAAGGCGCGTTCGGGTTTCATGGGTTGCGTTGACGCTTTCGCAGGTGCTGCCGGGAACGATCGGCGGGATTTACTGGACGATGCCGGAATTACTGCACGATGAAGGTCTTGAAGTAGACGTTGTCGACGCCGCCGAACCCTTCGGTTTCAGTCAGGACCTTGTTGATCGCGGCAGTCAGGCGCTTCTGCAGGCGGCCCTTGCCTTCCGGGCTGATCACGTCTTCCTCGGGCGTGTCGGCAATGGCGATGAGGAGGGCCGACCGGATCGCCAGTTCGTGCTTCTTCATCCACATCACCACGCGGTAATCGCGGCGGGTTGAAGCCGAGATGTTGACCTGCAGCAGGGCATCGGTGTTCTTGAGGTTCGAGGTGAAGTCCTCGGCGAAATTGTAATAGACGGTGCGGAATTCGCTGCCGCCCTCGCCCTCGACATCGGCTGCGCCGCCCTCCTCGCCTTCCTTGGCCTTGGGGGCATAGGGGTCTTCCTCGCCCTTGCGGACGAGCTTGGGGTTGTTGTCCTTCTTGACCTCTTCGGCATGGCCGCCGCCGATGATCCCGGCTGCGACCAGCCCGAATACGCCGCCGCCGCCCACAGCAAGCAGGCCAACCGCCATGACGACCTTCATCATCATGCCGCCGCCCTTCTTCTGCTTCTTGGGCTTTTCTTCCTTGTCGCTCATGTCTGGTCTCTCAAGGTTCGAATGTCAGGATCAGGCGTAGATGCCGCGCTCGCCATCAGGGGCGCGGCGCTCGTCGCGGTTCTGGGCCGAGGGATTAGCCGAGGCGCGCGATGGCGCGCGCTCTGCCGGCTGTGGCTGATGACGCTGGCTTTCGCCCTGGCCGGTCTGGGCGCGGGCGTCGGGCGAGGTGTGCTGCTGTTGCGCCTGGGCGCTGGTTTCGCCGCTGTTGCGGGCTTCGGACGTGGCGCTGACGGCGCGGGCGAAGCCGGGATCGGCGCTGCTCATCGCCACCGTCATGCCGCGATCCTCGTCGGCTTCGAAGCGCAGCGAAACGCGGCCGAATTCGGTATGGCTGACCGAGACGCTGACGGTGCGCGGCGCGGCGTCCTCGCGGGCGCGGGCAAGCGTATCGACCAGCGTGGCGAAATCGACCCGTTCGGGCCGCGCCTCGTTGCGGATGGCAGCGGGCGCTGCTGTCTCGTGCGCCGGGGTCGGACGCTCAAGCGGGACAGCCACGGCGGTCGGGGCTTCGACCGGCACCACTTCAGCACTTTCCTGATCGGGCGTGAATGATGCGCGGAGCGGGGTAACGGGAGCGTTTGCAGCAACAGGCTGTTCGCTATCGCTGCCACGCGCCGGAGCCATCTGCCGAGCCTGCCGTGCCGCAACCAGTTGAGCGGTTGCGGGCAAAGCTGGCGTCACCTGCTGCGGTGCCGAAGCGTGGGCCTCGGGCTGGGTTTCCAGATCAATCTGGGCGCTGGATGCCAGGGCGATATTGACTGCGGAACGCGAGGCTTGCGGATGGGCGGCTGCCAAGGCCTCGGCCTGCGGCTGCGAGGCCACTGACTGAAGTTGAGGAGCGGTGACGGAAGCGGCAGGCGCAGTTTGGGCAGGCGTGGATGCCAGCCGGTCAGGGGCGGCAAATATCGCTGCGATCAGCGACGGATCGGGAAGCGCAACGGCCTCTGGCTCGACGTCATCGTGGCCATCCTGCTTGCTACCATCCGTCTGCGTCTCCGCCTTGGTCTTTGCCGGCGAAGGCTTGGTCGGAAGATCGGCAGGACGTGACTGCGGCAAGGCGGCAACGAGCTTTGCCGCATCCGGCAAGGTCTTGCCGCTTTCCGGCAAAGGCGCGTCTGCCGGTTCTGCCGGGGCAGTCTGCAGCGCGAGCAGCGCCTCGAATGCGATGCCGGGTGCTGCGATGGTGCCAGAGATGGCCTGATCGCCAGCATCCGCCGGATTTCCGCCGTTATGCAGCGGTGCAGCCGCGGTTGCGGGACCGGCGGGTGGCAGAGGCAGGGCAGCGAGATCGAACATCGGCTAAGGCTCCGTGGCGGTGCGTTAACCGTGTTTATTCAAGACCCGTGCCAGATTGCCTTTTGCCGGTAGTAGGTGTTGTTGCGGATGCCGTCTTGCGCGCGATCAGACGGGCCTGCGCCTCGGCGCGCTCTTCCACGGCGGCACGGCGGCGTTCGGCAGCGGCTGCCTCCTGCGCCTTGGCATCGGCGATGCGTCGCGCGGTCTCGGCATCGGCCCGCGTGCCGGTGGTAATGCGATCGAGCCCTGCGGTGAAGCGCCGCAACTGCTGCAACGCATGGGCATCTTGAGCATCGGTGCGGGCGGAATAGTTGGCAGAAAGCCGGGACGTCCGCTCCACCAGCCCCTGAAGCTGCGCCAAGGTGCCTTCCGCCTTGCCCGCTTCGGCAAGCGCGGTCTGCCGGGCGATGTCGCGGATGCGCTCGAGCCGCCGGAGGCGGGCAAGGCGTTCGCGTTCGGCCTTCATGCGCCGATCAGCTGTGCAAGCGCGGCGACGCTCGGCGCCATCGGCACGATTTCGCGCTGCGGCTGGCTGATGAAGCCGGTCAGGGCATCGTGCATGGCGATGGCGCGATCAAGCTGGGGGTCCGCGCCCGAGCGGTACGCGCCCATCAGCACGAGATCGCGGTTGGCCTCGTAGCTCGCCACAAGGGCGCGGAACGTGCGCGCAGCGCGCTGGTGTTCGGGCGCAGTGATGTCGTTCATCACGCGGCTGAGCGAGGCGGCGATGTCGATCGCGGGGTACTGGCCGCGCTGAGCTAGATCGCGCGAGAGCACGATATGTCCGTCGAGAATCGAACGCGCGGTATCGACCACCGGATCGTCCTGGTTGTCGCCGTCGGCCAGGACAGTGTAGAGTCCGGTCACCGAACCACCGCTTTGCGCCGAATTGCCGGCCCGCTCGACCAGCTTGGTGATCGTGGCGAGTGCCGAGGGCGGATAGCCACGCGCAGCACCCGGCTCACCCAGCAGCAGCGCTATCTCGCGGCCCGCGTGCGCAACGCGCGTCAGGCTGTCCATGATCAGCAGCACGCGCTTGCCCTGTGCTCGGAAGTATTCCGCCATCGCCGTTGCCATCATCGCGCCAC
The DNA here is from genome assembly GCF_900176395.1 of Novosphingobium sp. B1. GTDB lineage: Bacteria > Pseudomonadota > Alphaproteobacteria > Sphingomonadales > Sphingomonadaceae > Novosphingobium. Next base: position 257,482 of record NZ_FWXL01000004.1, read on the forward strand.
GGATGCGCAAGTTTGGTGCATGGTCTGCCGGCACTGCGACAATAACCGAGCGCTCGCGCTTCGATCCCTGCATGTGGCGTTCGACAAAGTCCGAGACCTCGCGCGCACGTTCGCCGATGAGGCCGACGATGACGATTTCGGCCTCGGCCCCATGCGCGATCATGTCGAGCAGGACCGACTTGCCGACGCCCGACCCGGCCATGATGCCGATACGCTGGCCGATGCCGAAGGTGGTAAGCGCGTTGAGCGCTCGAACCCCGGTGTCGAAACTTTCGCGCACGGGCGAACGATCGAGCGCGGCGGCGCGGACGCCACCTGCCGGCCATTCGCGACGATTGCTGATCGGCCCCATGCCGTCGATCGGTTTGCCCTCGCCATCGATGGCGCGGCCAAGGAAGGCTTCGCCCACCGGCACCATGCCGGGACGGCCTTCGGGGCGCACCTTTGCACCGGGCCGAAGCAGCACCGGATCGCCAAGCAGCATCATCAAAGTACGGCCGTTGCGGAAGCCGATGGTCTCTGCTGTCAGCGAACCCGCGCCATGGGCGATGCGACACTGCGTTCCGATCGGCACGGACAAGCCCGAAACCTCGAGCATCCCGCCATCGCAGGCGGCGAGCAGGCCATAACGCGCCGGCGTGAAATCGGGTTCGCACAGCGCGAGCGAATCGAGTGCACGATCGAGCGCTGTGAAGTTCGGCCCCATCAGCATTGGCGCAGCGCCTCGTTGATTGCCCGCCGCCACTGCTCGGGCCCATCCTCGACCCCGCCAGTAGCACCCTCGACGCGCAATGCGCCGCGTTCGAGCGAGGCATCTGGTTCAAAGTGCCAGTCTTCGGGCAGGCGCGCCGCGATCAGCGCAAGGTCTTCCTGATGGAGCCGGATGACGCGCTGGTCCTCGGCCCGCGACAACATTGCGGCGGCAATCTCGACCCGGCGGGTCAGCGCGTCGGGATCGAGTGCGGCGGGCGCAATGGCCGCCTCGCACAAGGCGATCACGGTTTCGCGAAGACGATCCTGCAGTTCGGTCTGCATCGCGACATCGAGCTTGCCGAGCGCGAATTCGATCTTCTGCCGAGCGGCTTCCTGTTCGGCGATAAGTTGCGCGGCAGCTTCCTGCGCCTCGCCCAGCCCTTTGGCATAGCCATCGGCCCAGGCTTCGGCGATCGGATCGTGCGGCTCGGGCTCTTCCTCCACCGGCACCATGATCGGTTCCGGTTCGGGCGCGGCAAATTCGCGGAAGAAGCGGCGATCGCGCGCAAAACCTGTGGGCACCTGCCCAAGGTCTGCCAGCGAGATCGCCCGGATAGCAAAGGCCCCCTGGCCGTCAGACATAGTCGTCGTCGCCGGCGCCAAATACGATCACGCCTTCGGCCGACAGGCGGCGGGCTGCGGTGACCATCGCCTTCTGCGCCTCGATCACCTCGGCCATCTTCATTCGGCCACGCGCGGCGATCTCGTCGCGCACGCCATCGGCCGCGCGGCTCGACATGGCGCGGAAGAAGCATTCGCGTTGGTCTTCGGGGATGCCCTTGAGCGCGGCGATCAGCGCGTCGCTGTCGACCTCGCGCAGCAGCGCGCCCATCGACTTGTCGTCCAGAGCGAAAAGATGCTCGAATTTGAACATCTCGTTCTCGATCGCCTTGGCGAGCTGCTTATCCTGCTTGGCAATCTCGGGCATGACGCGTTTTTCGACCGCGCGAACCGAGGCGTTGATGATGTCGGCCGCTTCGCGCGGCCCGCCCATGGCAAAGGCGCCCTGCCCGTGCCGTTCGCCGATGCGCTGGTGCAGCATTTCCTCGAGCATGGCGATGGCTTCGGGCGCAACCGGTCCGAGCGAAGCGATGCGGTGGACGACTTGCGGCTGCACCTCGTCAGGCAGGCCATGCAGCACCGCAGCGGCCACTTCGGGATCGAGCTGGACCAGCAGCACGGCAATCGCCTGCGGGTGCTCATCGCGGATCAGCGGCACGATCACCTGCGGCGTGAGCCATCTGGCGAGTTCGATGCTGGGCGTACGCGAAGGATCGTCGGGCAGGATGCGCTGCATCATGCTGTCGGCCTTGATCTCGCCCACTGCGCGGGTCATCAGCGAGCGGACCTGGCCTACGCGGTCGTGCGCAACGAGCCCAAGGCGTTCGGTCTTCTCGACAAATCCGGCAATTGCCTGGGCAATCGCCACCGGGCCGATCTCGCCCAACGCACACATCTTCTCACCCAGCAGGCGCAATTCGGCCGGTTCGAGCTGGGCCAGGATCTGGGCTGCCTGATCGTCTTCCAGCAGCATGACCATGACAGCCGCGCGTTCCGGATCGGAAATGGCCGCCATCGAGCCGGGGGCTTCCATCAGGTCGCTCATGCCGGGGCACCTTCCTCTTCAGGGGTCTTGAGCATCTGCTTGAGCGCGACGAGCGCGCTGTCGGGCTTTTCGACGACGAGCCGCTGGGCAAGGCTGACTTGGCGAGCCAGCGCCTCGGCATCGACGACACCGGTCTCGGGGTTCTGCGCAGGCTGGATCGCCTGGGCCACTTCCTCGGCGGTGACCGTTTCAATGCTGTTCTCGGCCTCTCCATCCGCTTCGTCGTCTTCGGCTGGCTCACCCTTCTTGCCCTTCTTGGCAGACTTGGCTTCGGCGGGCGCAGGTTCGCGCTTGAGGGCCTTGATCAGCGGGCGAACTCCCAGCAGCAGCACCAGCAGGACTGCGATCAGGGCCACGGCATTGCGCAGGATCGTGGCGAACCATGGCGTTTCCCAGAAGGGGGTCGGCGCAACATCAGCGGGCTTGAAGGCCCGGACAGCGACGGCCACCTGATCGCCACGCGCGGTGTCGGCACCGACTGCGGCGCTGACCAGCTGCTTGATCTGCTCGATGTCCTGCGGCTTGGCCTTGGCCATGATCTCTGCGCTCAAGGCCACGGCGACCGACAGGCGCTTGATCTTGCCCGGAGTCTGGTTCGACACGGCCACTTCTCGGCCGAGTTCATACGTGCGCGAGGAGCTGGATTCGCCGTTGGCACCAGGCTGCGCAGGCGCCGCCTGCGTTCCTTGCGGAGCGCCCGGCTGGGCCGTCGTTGCCGGGGGCGGGGTGTTGGCGGTGACGCCTGGCACGCCTTGTGCGTTGGCGGCGCCGGCCTGCTGCGAGGCGCTTTGCGTTTCTTGCCGGACAACGCCCTGCTTGTCATAGCTTTCGCGCGCCGACGTGACCTGATCCATGTCGAGTTCGAGCTGGATCTCGGACGAGAAGTTGCCATCGCCCAGCATCGGCGTGAGCAGTTGCGAGACCTGCTGGCGCAGCTTGTCTTCCATGCGCTGCTGCAGTTCCAGCCGGTCGCCATCGGGCCCGGTCGTTTCAGAGAGCAAGGCGCCGTGCTGGTCGACAACGCGAACGGCATCGATCGAAAGGCCGGGGACAGACCCCGCGACGAGGTTGACGATCGCACGCACCTGGCTTTCCGAAAGCTGGCGACCGCGCTTCAGTTTGACCATGACCGAGGCCGAGGGCGGCACGCTTTCGCGCACGAACACCGACTTTTCCGGCTCGGCAAGATGGACGCGCACGGCTTCGACGCCGTCGATTTCCATGACCGTCAGTTCAAGCTCGCGCTCACGCGCAGCCTGCAGACGCTGGCCCTCGAGGCCGCGGCTGGCGCCCATCGGCAGCTTGTCGAGCATCTGCGTGCCGGTTTCGGGCGTGGCGATGGCGCCGTCCGAGGCTGCAGCCATGCGCGCCTTGTAGAGATCGTCCTCGCCGACAGTGATCGCACCGGTGTCGTTGTCGATCTGATAGGGAATCGCGGCCTTGTCGAGGCTGGCGGTCACTTCGGCGCGCTCGCTGTCGGAAAGCTGGCTGTAGAGCATGCGCTGCGGCGCGGGTGACATCGTCATCCACAGCACGGCAGAAAGGCCCGCAGCCGATACGCCCGCAAACCATGGCAAGGTGCGTCGCACCGGGGGCTGAGCCAGAAAGGCCTTGGCCCGCGTGCCGAAACTTCCGGCAGCGGGATCGGTCAGGACACCGAAGGTCGATGGTGCGGTTGTTGCGGGAACAAGGTCAGCCATTCAATCACACTCCCATCCGCATGATGTCCTGGTAGGCCGTCAGCAGCTTGTTGCGGACCTGCAGCGTGGCCTCGAACGCAACGCCGGCTTCCTGCCGGGCCAGCATGACCTTGGCGACGTCAACCACTTCGCCCTTTTCGTAAGCCTCGCTGATGGCGCTGGCCTGCTGCTGGCTGGCGTTGACGTTATCGAGTGCACCCTTGAGGCTTTCGGTAAAGCTGCCTGCCGGGCCGTTCGTGGCCTGGGGCCCTTGCGCACCTTGCGTGGCGTCGGGCGCCTTGACCTGCTGGAGCAGTTGCGAGCGCTCCATGATCTGCTGGCGCAGGGCCATGATGTCCTGGATGCCGGATGCCCTGGCACCGATGCCGCCGATGCTGCTCATCGCCGGCCACCGACGGCCCTACCGTCCACTGACCGGCCGTTCACCTCGATGCCGGCTTCACGGAAGCTGGCAAGGCGGTAGCGCAGCGTGCGCTCGGAAATGCCGAGCTGGCGCGCGGCGGCGACGCGGCTGCCGTTGCAGGCCTCGAGCGTCGAGAGGATCGCGCGGGCTTCGGACATCTGGACGATGTTGGACAGCTTGGCATCGCCCGTTGCCGGTGCAGCAACCGGTTCGTTGATCAGGCGGGCCGGCCGGTCGAACACGATGTGCGCAGCCTCGATCACCATGGCGTTGCCCGCCAGCACCAGCGCGCGGCGCATGACGTTTTCGAGTTCGCGGACGTTGCCCGGCCAGTTGTGCGCAAAGAGCAGCGCCAGCGCCTCGTCCGAAATCCACTGGGCGCTCTGCGAATGGCGCAGGGCCATCGCGAAGGCGAGCGGAGCGATGTCGTCAGGGCGTTCGCACAGGGCGCGCAGGGCAAGCGGGAAAACGTTGAGGCGGTAGTAGAGGTCGGCGCGGAAGCGCCCTTCCTCGACTTCCACGGGCAGGTCGCGGTTGGCGCAGGCAATCACGCGCACATCAACCTTGACCGGCTGCGTCGCACCCAAGGGCACGACTTCGCCTTCCTGCAACGCGCGCAGCAGCTTGGCCTGAAGGGTCAGTGGCATCTCGGCGATCTCGTCGAGCAGCAGGGTGCCGCCATCGGCCGCGCGGAAGAAGCCTTCGCTGGCAGCATTGGCACCGGTGAAGGCACCCTTCTGATGGCCGAACAGCAGCGCCTCGAGCATGGCTTCGGGCATGGCGGCACAGTTGATCGCGATGAACGGCTTGTCGGCGCGGGCGGAGCGTTCGTGGATGAAGCGGCTGAGCACTTCCTTGCCGGTGCCGGTGGGGCCGTTGATCAGGACGGGGATGTCGGTGGCGGCGATGCGTTCGGCCAGGGCAAGGATCGACAGGCTTTCGGGATCGGCGGCAATCGGCGCGCCTGGCTTGGCGGCACAGGCGAGCAGGGCGGCGAGCGCGGCTTCGCCCGCCCCGTCGGCATAGCGCAACGTGGCAACGCGATTGCCGGCCTGGCGCATGATCGCCGGGGCCTGCGCACGCTCGAGCAGGACAACCTGCTTGCGCGGCGGCAGGGCCGCGTTCTCGAATGCATCGGCCAGCAGCGACTGACCTTCCGCACCGTAGTTCGAAAGCACCGAAGCTGCGCGCTGAACCAGCGCTGCGTGGGCTTTTGCCGCCGCTTCGGTGAACTGCAGTGCTCCGCAATCGCGAATCATTTCAAGACCCCTGTTAACCATCCTGTCTGGCACCCTCTTTCGCGCGGGACCGACAAACAGGTTGAAACTTTAAGGGGTCGGGTAACCCTAAGTGCGATTACCTAGGTCCGGCATTCTTTTGCCGGGTGGCAACTTAAAACCGGCTGCACTTTGCCGGTCTAGCTTTCCGACAGCCGTGTCGATCCTCTGACCCGGCAGTCCTTTCGGGAACGACACACCACCCACCGGAGAAGAAAAATGGCGGTAATCAATACCAACATCAGCGCCTTGAAGGCGACCAACTCGTCCAACATGGCCAACAAGATGCTCGGCACGGCCATGGAGCGCCTGTCGACCGGCAAGCGCATCAACGGCGCGAAGGACGACGCGGCCGGTCTGGCCATTGCCACCAGCATGACTGCGCAGATCAAGGGCATGAACCAGGGCGTTCGCAACGCCAACGACGGCATCTCGCTGGCGCAGACCGCTGAAGGTGCGCTCAACGAAGTCACCAACATGCTTCAGCGTGTGCGTGAACTGGCCACGCAGTCGGCTTCGGGTACTTATCAGGACACCACCGACCGCGCCTACATGCAGACGGAAGTCGACGAGTTGACCCAGCAGCTCGATCAGATCATCACTAACACCAAGTTCAACGGCGTTGAGCTTTTCAGTGGCGCGACGCCTACTGTGACGGTGCAGACTGGCGCAAACGGTTCGGATACGGTCGATCTGACGATGGCTGACCTGACCACGCTGGCTGCCTCGGGCGGTGCGGCAGGCTCCTATGACGTTTCGTCGGCAACGGCTGCCAACACGCTCCTCGGAACCTTGGATACCGAACTCGATTCGATCTCCAGCGCACGTGCTACGCTCGGTGCCGGCATGAACCGTCTGGAATCGGTGGTTAACAACCTCAACGACAACATCACCAACCTGTCGGACGCCCGTTCGCGCATTCAGGACACCGACTACTCGACCGAAACCACGCAGATGGCCAAGGCCCAGATCCTTTCGCAGGCCTCGACCGCGATGATCGCACAGGCCAACCAGAGCCAGCAGAACGTGCTGTCGCTGCTGCGTTAAAGAATGAGAAGCGCCTGTCTCCACCAGGCGTGATCATGAACCCGGCGGCCTTCCCAGCCGCCGGGCCTTTCTGCATTCTCCGGTGCAATACGAAGAAAGGCGGCCCGTTGCTGGGCCGCCTTTCGAACGTCCAGATGGCGCGGGTTACTTCACGCCAACGGGGAAGCGCACGCCATTCGGCGCGGCCGTGGAAAGCCGTCCGTCGCTCCGCGGACCGCCCAGCAGGACCAGACCGGCAAGATGCGGCGTGGCCATCGAGGTTCCCGAGATCGTGTTGTAGCCGCCGCTCAGCCAGGTGGACAGGATCGACACGCCGGGCTCGGCAAAGTCCACCGGGTCGTTGATGACCGAGTAGTTCGAGAAGCTCGCGAAAGCGTCCGTGCTCGAAACCGCCGCGACCGTATAGATATACGGGCCGTCGGTGCGCGCGGGCGAGTGGTTGTTGGCATCGTCGGTTTCGTTACCGGCGGCGAGTGCGAAAATCACCTTGCTGTTGTTCGACGCATTGAGCACTGCGGTGTCCAGCAGCTCCGAAACCGGACCGCCAAGGCTCATGTTCGCGACATCGCCTGCCTTGCCGACGGACGCCACGTAATCCACCCCGGCAATGACATCGGAATAGGCACCGCTGCCGCGCCGGTCGAGCACGCGCACAGCCACGACCTTTGCTCCTGCGGCAACGCCGACCACGCCGATGCCGTTGATTTTTGCGGCGATGGTTCCCGAAACATGGGTGCCGTGACCGTTAAGATCCTGCGGCGAGGTTTCACGGGAGACGAAATTCTTGCTGAGCGTGGTATCGACGTTGAGATCGGGGTGGGTCAGGTCGATGCCGCTGTCGATCACGAAGGCGCGGCCCGTTCCGCTGTAGGCGGCGCCGCCACCGACGCGGGTGATGCCGACAGGTGTGGTTTCGGCAGTCGAGCCGCCGCCGCCGCCAGGCTTGGCCAGCGCGTTCACCGGATCGATGATCGTGGCGATCTGATCGGCTTCGCAATAAGCGATGTTGGGGTTGTGTTCGGCAACGACTGCTGCCGCCTTGGCGGGCAGGTTGATCGAGAAGCCCTGCAGTGCGTGGGCATAGACATGGCCGATGCGGCCGCCGGCCTTGCCGACGACCTTGTTGGCCTCTGCCCGCTCGGCCCCCGGCGCGACGGCGCCAGCCTTGAACACGCAGATCCAGCTATCGGGAATGGTGGTGCCGGGTGCTGCCGACTGCGTGGCGCTGGCCTGGACGAGCGATGCTCCCCCGCTGCCGCTTGAAGCCGGAAGAAGCACGGGGCCCGCGCCCGCTCCCTTCGTGCCGCCCGCTGCGGCAAAGACAATTCCTGCGAGGGCCAGAGCAGATACCGTGGCCATTGCTGCAAGTTTCTTCATCCGTGATGCACTCCCCGTCGATTGCGCGGGGTCAGGGCATCACACCCTTGCGCACCCCCGCGCGATTTCGGGAAGCTGCACCGGAGCAGTTGCAATCGCAACCACCGTTTCATCCGTATTTCAGGTTTGTGTCATTTTGTTCGTTAATCAGCCGGTAATCAGGATCGACATGCGGCGATTGCGCGGATCTGCCGGGTTGTTCTGGATCAGCGGCTCACGATCGGCCACGCCCTCGATGCGGCGGAAGCGCGGCTCGACGATGCCCTGGCGCGTCAGCGCCTGACGAGTAGCCTCGGCGCGACCGGCAGACAGCGACCAGTTGTTGGCCACCCCGTTCTTCCATGGCAGCGAATCCGTGTGCCCGCGCACGGTGATCTGGCTGGTATCGGGCGCAATCGCCTGACCGATGGCGCGCAGCAGCTCGGCCGCGTCCGGGGTCAAGACCGTCGTGCCCAGCAGGAACATCGAGAAATCGGCATCGTCGACCAGATCGAGCCTGATGCCTTCAGGCGTTTCGGTCATCCGCACCTGCCGGGCCAGACGCTTGAGCTTTTCCGACTGCGCGAGCTTCTGCGCGATCCGCTCCTTCATCACCTGGCTGCGCTTGACCTTGCTGCCGCCTTCCTTGGCGCCGCCCGATGCATCGCGCGGGATCGAAAGAGTCTTGTTGCCGGTCTGTCCGGCACGGTTCGGATAGTCGTCGGCATCGGTCAGCGACGACCCGCCAAGCACACCGTATCCACCGGCGCTACCCTGCTTCACCTTTACCAGTGTCGGCGTGAAGTAGTCGGCAATGCCCTTGCGCTGCTTTTCGGTCGTCGCGCCGAGCAGCCACATCAGCAGGAAGAAGGCCATCATTGCGGTGACGAAGTCCGCGTAGGCGACCTTCCACGCGCCGCCATGATGGCCGCCGGCCACGACCGTGATCTTCTTGACGATGATCGGTTTGGGCGGCTCGTTCTTGCCCTTGGCAGGTGCCTTGGCCATGGCTTATCTGCCGCGCAGAGCGTCGAGGAGTTCCGAAAGGCCGGGGCGGAAGGCGTGGCCCAGGCCCGACCGCGCGCTTTCGACGACCAGCGGCTGCGGCCAGCCGTGCAAGCTGGCAATGATCACCTGCTTCACCGCCTGGAAGATCATCTCGTCCTGATCGAGCACCTGCTTGAGACGACCTGCAATCGGCGCGACGATGCCGTAGGCGAGCAGCACGCCCATGAAGGTCCCGACGAGGGCCGAACCGATCATCGCACCCAGAATCGATGGCGGCTTGTCGATCGAGCCCATGGTCTTGACCACGCCGAGAACGGCCGCGACGATGCCGAGTGCCGGCAGTGCGTCGGCAAGGCCCTGCAGCGCATGCTGCGCCTCTGCCGCTTCGTGGAAATGCGTCTTCATCGCGTGGTCCATCACGTCTTCGACCGCATGGACTTCCAGCGTTCCCGAGGACACGACGATCAGCGTCAGCGTGTCGCAGATCAGGGCGGTCAGCGCATGATTGGCAAGAAGCTTGGGGTATTCAGCGAAGATCGGCGAATTCTTCGGATCGGTGACATGGCTTTCCAGCGCCACCGGGCCGTCGCTGCGCAGGATCTTCATGAGCTTGGTGCAAAGCACGATCGCATCGACGTGATCCTGCTTCGAATGCTGCGGTCCCTTGAACACCTTCTTGAAACCGCCACCGATGCCCTTCAACTCGTGCATCGAGTTGCCGGTCACCACTGCGCCCAGTGCCGCGCCGCCGATGATCAGCATTTCATGCGGAATGGCGTGCATGACCGGGCCAAGCGCGCCGCCGGTGATGGCGAAGCCGCCAAAGACCATGGCGAGCAGGATGACGATGCCAACGATGACGAACATGAACTACTATTCCCGGTCTATGGCTGCGGCGCTCAATTCAGCACGCTGAAGAGCGAAAGGTTGGCGAGCCTCGAAAAGCTGGCCTGGCTGGCTTCGAGCACCAGCATGGTGTTCTGCAGCTTGGCGATGGATTCGGTAAGGTCTGCGCCGCCGACCTCGGTCTTCTCGGTGGTGCGCATTTCAGACAGAGAAGTGCGCCGCTCGGTGTTGAGGTCGATCCACGACAGGCGCGAGCCGACGACCGTCTGCGCGGTGGTGATCGCGTTAAGTCCATCGGTGAGCGCCGTCAGCGTATTGCTGGCAGCCGTGGCTCCGCCGGCGCCGCTCTTGAGCGCATCGGCAAGGTCCTTCGTGACGGCCAAAAGGTCTACGGTGGCGTTTCCGGACTTGAACTTGAGGAACTCCGGTCCCGTCACGCCGCGCGTAACCGACTGTCCGCCGCCCAGCGATATTACCGCTGCGTTTGGCGTGCCAGCATAAGTCGCGTTGCCGCTGGCATCGAGCGTATACGCATCAGCCGCGCTTTCTCCACCGAACAGAGCGTTGCCGCTCCCATCGCGGGCGTTGGCGAGGGCGACCAGATTGTCGCGGAGCTGCGCCACTTCCTCGCCAATTCCGGCGCGTTGGCTGGGGCTGAGCGTGCCGGACGCCGCCTGCGTGGTCAGTTCCTGCAGACGCGTGACGACATTGGCGAACTGCGAGAGGGCATTGTCGGTCAAGGTCAGATCAGTGGTGGCGCGATTGGTGGCGGCGGTGTCGACTTCGTCGAGCGCGTCGGCCCGGGCGAGCTGGCGCAGCCGCGAAGCAGCAACCGGATCGTCGGACGAACGCTGCAGGCGCTGCCCGGTCGACATTTCTGCCTGCGTTTCCTCGGCCTGCTTGCGCAGCGCGGTCAGGTCCATGACGGACCTTTCGAAGAAGGCGCTGGTCGAGGTGCCGTAGATCGTGCTCATGGCTGGTTACCCAATGTTCAGAAGGGTGTCGAAAATATCGGATGCTACCTGCATGACCTTTCCGGACGCCTGAAAGGCCTGCTGGAATCTTACTAGGTTGACCGCTTCCTGATCGAGATCGACGCCCGCTTGTGCCGACAGCGCGATCTTGGAGGTGTTCGAGATGGTCTGCAGCGCGCCGAGCGTGACAGTTCGCCCGGCCAGCGTGCCCGAGACGTCGAACAGGATCCTGTCCATTTCCCCCGCCGGATCGACATCGGCCAAGGCCGCGCGAATGGCTGTGAGGTTCGTGGCATCGCGGCTGCCGGCCACGGTGCTTGACGGCGCGGTGGCGATCTTGCGTCCATCCTGGACAGCAAGCGCCATCGTTGAAGCACTGGTGCCCGAGAAAATCGCGGCACCGGCGTTCCCATCAAGGTCGTTCCCGGTAGCCTGGGCGCCGTTGAACGCATCGACGATGTTCTTGGCCAGCGTATCGATATCGGTCTTGAGCTGCGCGCCCTTGGCCAGGGCGAGTTGCTGCCCGGCAAGCGATCCGCCCGAGAGGGTCAGTGGTTGCCCGGCCACGTCGAAACTGATCGTCTTGTCAGTTGTCGAAAGCGTGATGCCGACGGTCTTGGCGCTGTTGCCGGTGACGAGATCGAGCCCGCCCTGCCCGCCGAGCTTGACCGCAACCTGCCCGTCTGAGGAGAAATCGGTGGCGATGTTGCCGTAGTTGCTCAGTTCCTCAAGCAGCTTGTCACGCTGGTCGAGCAAGGCAGTCTTGTCGCTGCTGGCATCGGCTGCGCGCCAAAGGCGCGCGTTTGTCCGCGCCAGTTCCTGCGCAATACGGTTCACCTGCGTCACGCCGTCCTTGGCAAGGAACTGCTGGCCGTCCGCGGCCGCATCAAGCTCCTGCGCGGCGATCTGGAAGGTGCCGACCATCGTCCGCGCCTTCTCGATCACCGAAGCGCGCAGCGAGGTGTCGGTGGGGTTTTGCGTAAGCTGCTGGAGCGAGGATTCGAAGCCGACAATGGCATCGTAAACGCCCGATTGCTCGATGGCCGATTCGAGATTCTGCAGGCCGGAGACTTCCGCACTGGCCCGTGCCACATCGGACCCGGTGCGCCGGACTTCGGCCTGGCGGAAGGCGTCGGCATTGCGAACCATGGCATCAAGCCGCACGCCTGACAGCGAGAGATCGCCGATGCGATAGGCGCCGCCGGTCGATGCGACTTCGCTGAACGAGGCCGAGCGCCGGACATAGCCGGTCGAGCCTGCATTCGCGATGTTCTGCGCGGTGACATCAAGGCCGATGCGCGCGGCCTGTGCGCCGCTGCGGCCGATCGAGAGCAGGTCCGAGGCCATGGCTTACTTGCCCTCCCCGACGGCAGGCTGCGGCGATACGAGCGCGGCAAGGTGGTGTTCGATCTGCTTGGCAAAGCCCAGCGCGCCGGTCTGCGAAGCGATTTCGGCGAAGCGTTCGTCACGCATCTGGACAAAGGTCTGGTCCATCTTGCCGAAGACGTCATCGCCGCCAAAGTCGGTCGAGCGGGCTGTGGCGAGCATCTGGCGCAGGAAGATCGCCTCGAACTGCTTGGCGACAGCTGACAGCTTTTCCTTCTCGCTCGGCGCTTTCGGGCTGAGCGAGAAGCCGGCGGCAGCAGGCGCGCCAGCGGCTGCGGAAGATAGGATCGCGGTCATATCACCACCATCTCGGCCTTGAGGGCACCAGCCTGCTTGAGCGCTTCCAGGATCGCGACGAGATCCGAAGGGCTGGTGCCGAGCGTGTTCAGCGCATCGACCAGCGAGGAGAGCGAAGCGCCGGGTTTGAACAGTGCGACCTTGGCTTCCTTTTCCTCGGCCGCGATCTGGCTGTTGGGGACGATGGCCGTCTGGCCGCGGCTGAAGGGCGCAGGCTGCGAAACCTGCGGCTTCTCGTCGATCTTCACGACCAGGCGGCCATGACTGATCGCCGCGGGCGACAGACGCACCGCGCTGTTGATCACGACCGTGCCGGTGCGGCTGTTGACGATGACCTTGGCGGCGGTCTCGGCCGGGGTCACGTCGATCATCTCGATCGCCGCCATGGTGGTCGCGCGGCTGTCAGCCCCGGCAGGAAGACGCAGTGCCAGCGTCACGCCATCCTCGATGGTGGCCGACTGCGGGTAGCGCGCGTTGATTGCGTCGCGCACGCGCTGCGCAGTCATGAAATCGGCCTGGAAAAGGTTCCAGCGGAGCACTTCCCCGGAGTCGAAACCGGTCGCCACCGCGCGCTCTACACTGGCGCCTTCGGCAATGCGGCCGACGGTGGGGACGTTGACAGTAAGCTGCGAGCCATCACGCGCGGCAATGCCAAGACCGCCGACGGCCAGGTTGCCCTGTGCCATTGCATAGATCTGGCCATCAGCGCCATAGAGCGGCGCCATGATCAGCGCGCCACCGCGCAGCGACTTGGCCTTGCCGATGGTCGAGACGGTAACGTCGATGCGCTGCCCCGGCTTGGCAAAGGCGGGAAGCTCGGCCGTGATCAGCACGGCCGCGGCGTTCTTGAGGCCCGGCGAGATGCCGGCTGGCAATTGCACACCAAGGCGGCCCGCCGTCCCCTTCATCGCTTGCGTGAGATACTCAAGATTGTCGTCGCCCGTGCCGGCAAGACCCACCACGATTCCGTAGCCCGTAAGCTGGTTGGCACGAACGCCCTGGAACTCGCCGAGGTCGCGCACGCGTTCGGCCAGCACGGGCGCTGGCAGTGCAGCTGCGAGGGCTGCGATCAGGAGAGGAATGAACCGGACCAGCATTGCCATGACCTTCAGAAGGGCGAAATCGCGTTGAAGAACTTCGAGAGCCAGCCTTCGCGGCTTGCCCGGCCGACCGCACCGTTGCCGGTGTATTCGACCCGCGCATCCGCGACTTGGGACGAAAGAATGCGGTTTTCCTGATCGATGTCGCGCAAGCGCACGATCCCGGAAAACTGCACCCATTCCTGGCCTTGGCTCAGCATCAGCCGCTTCTCGCCGCGGACCAGCGCCGTGCCGTTCCCTCGCACTTCTGCGATGGTCACCCCTACCTCGCCGGCGAGCGAACTCGTTTGCGAGGCATTGCCTTGACCATTGAACGACGAATTGCCCGAGGCGTTAAGGGCGTTCGGGTTGAGGAACGACAGCGGCCCGGCGCTGGGTGGTGTCACCGAGAACCCGCCGTTCTTCTGTGTCTTGGCCCCAGCCGTCTTGGCGCTGGTGATGTTTTCGACCAGCACCACCGTGACGAGATCACCCACCGCATTGGCGCGACGACCTTCGACGAAACCGATGTAGCCGGTGCTGGCATTGAAGATCGAACCGGCCGTGGGCGGCGCGGGCTGCATCGGCGCCGGCGGCGGTAGGACGGGCTCGAAACCCTTCTTGGGTTTTGCGGCCGATGCCGGGTCCATGCCGAAGACCACCAGCGCAGCCACCAGCGAACCCGCCAGCAGCGCCCGCAGTGCGGTACGACGGCGGCGCGGCTCCGCGTCCGTGATCGCAAGGAAGTGCTTTTCGAATGGCGTGTTCATCGGCGTCACAGCGTCTGGTTCGCGTTCTGGAGCATCTCGTCGACAGCGGTGATCATCTTCGAGTTGATCTCGTATGCACGCTGCGTCTCGATCATGTCGACCAGTTCCTCGACGACATTGACGTTCGATGCTTCGAGATAGCCTTGGCGAATGTGGCCACGGCCAAGTTCACCCGCCACGCCGACCTGGGCTGCACCTGAGGCTGCAGTCTCCTGCAGGAAGTTGTCGCCCGAAGAGCGCAGACCGCCCGGATTGGCGAAGCTCGCGATCGTGATCTGGCCCAGCTGGGCAGGTTCGGCCTGGCCCTGAAGCGTTGCCGAAACCGTGCCGTCCTGTGCGATCGTGATGGCGCTGGCGCCTTCGGGAATGGTGATGGCGGGATTGAGCGGATAGCCCTGCGCCGTCACCAGCACCCCTTCGGCCGAGCGCGAGAAGTTGCCCGCACGGGTGTAGGCCAGCTGGCCGCCCGGCATCGTTACCTGGAAATAGCCATCGCCATCGAGCGCCATATCTAGTGCGTTGCTGGTGCTCTGGAGCGTGCCCTGGCTGTCGATCCGCGTCGTCGCCTGGATGCCGACGCCGGTTCCGAGATTGAGGCCCGTGGCATAGGCCGTCTCGTTCGAAGACTGCTGGCCGGCAACGCGCGCGTCCTGATAGGCGAGCGTCGCGAAGTTGGCGCGGTCGCGCTTGAAGCCGGTGGTGCCGATGTTGGCAAGATTGTTGGCGATCACGCGCATGCGCGTGTCCTGCGCTTCGAGACCGGTGCGGGCGACGTGAAGGGCTGAACTGGGCATCGGGAACTACCTTTCGAAAATCAGGAGATGCGCATCAGGGAAGCGCTGGATTCGTCGATTTCCTTGGCCTGGGAGACGACCTTGGTGCGCATGTCGAACAGGCGCTGGGCCTCGACCATCTCGACCAGGATGCGGGTGGGATCGACGTTTGACTGCTCGAGGCTGCCGACCATGAGTCTGGCCTCCTCGTCCTGCGGCAGCACGCCGCCGGGCTGGCCACTGGCGACGCGGAACAGGCCGTCGAGGCCCTTCTCGATCTTGCTGCCGACAGTGGAAGCGATCTTGATGCGCCCGACCAGCTGGGGCGGCTGGTCGGGCGTCTCGGGATTGGCGACCGAAACACCGCCATCGGGGGAAATTGAAACCTCGGAACCCAGGGGAACCGTGATCGGGCCGTTCTCGCCGATGACCGGGCGGCCATCGCCGTTCTGCAACACGCCACCGGCACTGACATCGAGATCGCCACGCCGGGTATAGACCTCGCTGCCATCCTCGGCCTGAACCGAAAGCATGGTGTCTCCGGTCAGCGCCACGTCGAGCGGCTTGCCCGTGGCGATCAGAGTGCCCTGCGCCAGCGATGCACCGCGTACCTCGCCGTCGGTCATCGCCCGCGCTTCGAGGCTTGGGCCCTTCAGCGTCATCGGCGTGGTCGTGAGCATTTCGGCGCGGAAGCCGATGGTCTGCGCGTTCGCCATGTTGCTGGCGATCACGCGCTGGCGCACGGTCGAACCGGTCATTCCGGAATAGGCGGTGTAGATCAGGCGGTCCATCGGTCAGGCTCCGTTCGGCAGGCTGGATCAGGTCTGGAGCTGGATCACGGTCTGCGAGATCTGCGTCGCGGTATCGATGGCCTTGGCATTGGCCTGGAAATTCCGCTGCGCGGTGATCAGGCTTACGAGCTCTTCGGCGATGTCGACGTTCGAGCGCTCGAGCGCACCCGACAGCAGCGAGCCGTACTGGCCCGTGCTCGGCTGACCGTAATTCGGCGCCCCGGAGATGCCGGTCGTCACCCAGTTCGACGAACCAACCTGCTTGAGACCCTGCGGCGCGATGAAGCTGGCCAGTGCGACCTTGCCGATGATCACGTTCGATCCGTCGGCGTATGAGGCAGTCACTGCGCCATCATCACCCACGGTGATCCCGGCGAACTCGATCGGATTGCCGGACGCATCGGTGCCGTTGGTGGCGGGGATCACGGCATCTGCGGGGGTCGTCGACGTGATCGTGCCGGTGGCGGTGGTCGGGAAGACCTGCAGGCGGTTGCCCGAACCATCGCTGATATGGCCGCCGCCATCGACCGTGAGGCTGCCGTTGCGGGTGAAGAGCGTCTGGCCTGTCACCACGTTCTTGGTGGTGAAGAAGCCGTCTCCGTTGATGGCAAGGTCAAGCGCCGATCCGGTCTGCTCGATCGGGCCCAGCGCGAAGTTCTGGTTGATCGATTCCACCGCGGCACCGATGCCGACCACCAGCTTGGGATTGGTGAAGGCGCTGCCGACGACGATGTCGGCAAATTCGGTGCGGCTCTTCTTGAAGCCGGTGGTCTCGGCATTGGCGATATTGTGGCTGATCACGCCAAGATCGGTCTGGGCGTTCTTGAGGCCGTTGAGCGAGGTGTAGAAGGACATGGTCGTCTCCTGCGGAAATTAGGCGTTGGTCGAGGTCGGCTGGCTGGCAAGGAGCTTGCCGACCGTGCTGTTCAGCGTGTCGAGCTTGGTCGAGATCGCCGAGAGCGTGTCGGACTGCTTGGTGATCGTGCCGAGCGAGTCCTTCATGTCGTTAAGGTTCGACAGCGACGAAAACTGCGCGAGCTGTGCCAGCATCTGCGTATTGTCGACCGGCTCGGTCGGGTCTTGGTTCTGGAGCTGCGTGGTCAGCAGCTTGACGAAGTCCTCGGCACCCATTCCGCCCCAGCCCTGTCCGGCTTTCGAGGAGGTCTTGGCGCCATTGACGCCGGTGGTGGCAGTTACGGAAGCGATCGACATTATTTCATCCTCATCGTTTCGAGCATGAGCTGCTTTGCGGTCTGCATCGCCTCGACCACGTTCTGGTACTGGCGCGAGCTTTCGAGCATCTCGACCATCTCGGCATTCTCATCGACCGGGGCAGTCCAGACATCGCCATTGGCATCGGCGAGCGGGTGGCCCGGATCGTGCTGGCGAATGGGGGTGGCGTCCGAGCGCTTCACGGCAGCGACACGGACGGTGGAAAGGCCGTTGGCCTGATCGAGCTGTTCGGCAAAGACCGGGCGCAGCGGGCGATATGCTTCCTGTTCGGTGGCGCTGACCGTCCCTGCATTGGCAAGGTTCGAAGCCGCAGCGTTCATCCGTACGAGCTGCGCCGACATTGCGCGGCCCGTCACCTGGAACAGCGTCATCGGATTGTTGGCGGGCATGGCTTATTCTCCCTTGATGGCGCGGGTGATCGTTTCGACCCGACCCTTGAGGAAATTGAGCGTGGCGGAGTAGCCGACCGCGTTTTCGGCAAAGGCGGTCTGCTCGGTCGCCATTTCCACGGTATTGCCGTCCAGGCTCGGCATGACCGGAACGCGGAAGCGCGTTGCCGCCGCCATCGCCTTGTCCTCGCTCATGCCGGCGGTGCGAGCCTTCAGCGCAGCGGCAAAGTCGATGTCCTTGGCCTTGAACCCCGGCGTGGCAGCATTGGCGATGTTGGAAGTCAACAGGCCCATGCGCTGCGAACGCAGTTCCAGCGCAGCGCCGTGGATACCGAACAGGGACTCGCTCATGGACCTCGCCTCACTGGCTGACGGATTTCTGCCGGTAGTTCAGCAAGCACCGTGCCAATTGCCGCAGACATGGCTTTCAAGGCCGATCAGGTGGGGGCAGCGGCAATTCCTTGCCGGACAGCGGCAAATTCCGGCAGATCAGCGGCAAAGGGCTGAAACAACGGGGCTGCCTGCCGTCCTAGCTGGCGATGGAGGCTCCCGGCAGATGCAGTTCAATTCGCTGATCGATCCAGGTTCGGTCGCCATCGTGCTGGGCGGGACCCTGCTGGCGACGATCCTGCGTGCAGGCCGTGAGGACCTCGGCCAGACCCTGCGGGCGCTCGCGGCTCTGGTCAGGCCTCGATTTTCGGTAGATCAGGCAAAGGCCGATCTGGCCGGGCAGGTCGCGGCGATCCGGCAGGACGGTATCCTCCGCGCCAAGCCGCGCAGCATCGGCGACAGCGAATTCGATGATGCCACTGACGCGATGATCCGGTCCCGCTCGCTCGATGCGCTGATCGATCGCCACCATGCCCATCGCAAGCAACGCCAGTACGTTTCCAATGCCGCCATTCGCACCCTGGCGCAGGCAGCCGAACTGGGTCCGGTGTTCGGCATGGTCGGCACGCTGGTCTCGCTCAGCAGCCTGCCCAGCGATGGTCTCGCGGCCGGAGCGCTGAACGGTGCGATATCGATGGCAGTCACCACGACGCTCTATGGCCTGCTTCTCGCCAATCTCGTGCTCGCTCCGCTGGCGCGTGCGGTCGAACGCCGGGCCTTGTCGGAGGAACGCGGACGGCAGCAGGTGATCGACTGGCTTTCGCATCAGATCGAACCGGCCTTGCCCCATCAAGTACCTTCGTCTCCGCCACACCTTCTGCACACGCTCCAGCAGCGGGTCAGCGCATGATCGTCAGGGCGGGCACCGGATGGCAGTATGCGCTGGCAGATCTTTCGCTGATCCTTTTCCTCGTTACAGCATCGGCGCTCGCGCAGGCTGGACATCGCGGGAATGCCGGCGCGCTGATGCAGCAGCCGGCGCCTCATTCGGCCCCGCCCGCGCCGTCGCCACCACTCGCGCCGCCGCCCCCGGTCGCCGCCGCCATGGACAGCGAACCCGTCGCCGTCTGGAGCGCAGGCGAAGGCGCGCCCGCGCTGCGGCAGTGGCTTGACCAGGTCGGCGCCGACACCCGCCTCGAAGTGCGCGTGGTCGTCCGCTACGAGGGCGACGGGCGTGACTCAGCGCTTGCACAAGCGGTGCAACTTGCTGCTTCGGGCGGCCCCCGCGCCCGGCGCGCGCGGCTTCTGGTGGAACCGGGCGACCGTTCCGGCGCCAGTGTTTCGTTGTTCTATGCGCACGAACAGCCCGCCCCGGCCAATCTGGCGAGGCCTGGGTTGGCACGATGATTGCGTAGCATCGCGGCAAACCTCCATTGCCGGAAGCTGCCAATGAAACCCAACATCTTCAAAACCCTCCTGCCAGCCGCAGCAATGTCAGCCGTGCTCTTGGCGATACCTCCGGCCAGCGCGCAACCTGCGGGCTTTTTCGATCTTGCCGGCATCGACACTGCCGTTGCCGCCTTTACCGGGGCCGGCATCGGTCAGCCCGGCGGTGCGACCTTGCCGGTCGATCGACGCTTGCGCCTGGCGCCGTGCCGCTCCCCCCTCGCGACGTCCTGGTATGGAAACCGCCAGGACACCGTTCTGGTGCAATGCCCCGACGCGGGTGGGTGGCGGCTGTTCGTTGCCACCGGCGGCAATGCCCGGCAGGATGCTGCCGCCCAGGCGGTTGCCCGGGGCGAAGCCGTGACCATCGCGGT
The DNA here is from genome assembly GCF_900176395.1 of Novosphingobium sp. B1. Classification (GTDB taxonomy): domain Bacteria; phylum Pseudomonadota; class Alphaproteobacteria; order Sphingomonadales; family Sphingomonadaceae; genus Novosphingobium. The sequence continues at coordinate 277,320 of NZ_FWXL01000004.1, forward strand.
CGAGGGCGAAGGCTTCAGCGTCAGCCAGGCCGGCGAGGCAATGGAAGCAGGGCAGATCGGCGGCTGGATCCGCGTGCGCACAAGCGCCAAGGCTGTCCCGATCCGCGCCCGCATCGATCGTCCCGGGCTTGTCGTCGTGCCCATCAACTAGGGGGTCTCGGGGGCCGGTCGGCCGGACCATTTCCCGCAACCGGCAAAATTTTTCCGTAATGCTCCTTAAAACGCGTTCACAGGCTCCGTTCTTCTCCTCGTGAAACGCTAGGAGCGGACCATGTCACCTTTTGAAATCGGTGCAACGCGCCCGGTTGGCCCGGTGCAGGTCAATACGGCAAAGACCACCAGGGCCCCGAACACCCAAGGCGCGGACAATGTGCCTGCAGCCCCTGAAGTCAGCACTGCAGCGCAGGTCGAGCGGTCGACCGCGCTCAATGCGGGCCAATCTGCCCCCGTCGACTTCGAGCGCGTGAAGGTTATCCGCCACGCCATCGAGACCGGAAGCTATCCGGTGATCCCCACCAAGATCGCCGATGCCATGATTGCTGCCGGAATGCTGCTGAGGACCACCCAATAATGTCGATCCAGACCCCCGCCCGGTCCGCTGACCTTCGCGACACGCTGCGGCAGATGCTTGCCGTGCTGCAGGAAGAACGGCATGCACTTGCCGGTCTGGACCTCGACATGATCATGGGCTGTGCTTCAAGCAAGACCGATCTGTGCGGCACGCTCGCTGATGTCGATCATGCGCTGGTCGACGAGGAGTGCCGCGGCCTGCTCGAGGCCGCGCGCCGCCTGAACGAGGCCAATCGCAAGGTGCGCAACCTGATCGCCGCCAATGTTTCGGCCCGTCTCGACGCGCTTACTGGCTCGGCGCCGCTCTATCGCGCGAACGCGCAGGTTCATCGCCTCAGGACCGCCTGACGCCAGTTTGGCACGGGGCTTGCTGAAGTCCTTCCACAGCGCCGCTTCTTCGCGGCCGGAAGGATACCGACGTGAGTTCATCCGATACGTTCGCAATGCCGATCGCCCCGGCCGCAACCAGCGGTGCCGGGGCGAACGTGCGTTCGGCTATTGCCGGGGCCGCCCAGGCAACCGGGACCGACTTCGCCTATCTGATAGCGCAAGCGAAGCTCGAATCCAGCCTGGATCCTTCCGCGCGCTCCAGCGCGTCGAGCGCATCGGGGCTCTACCAGTTCACCAGCCAGACCTGGCTGCGCACGCTCGACAAGCATGGCGCCGAACACGGCCTTGGCTGGGCCAGCGACATGATCCGCAGCGGCGCCGTGCGTGATCCTGCCGCTCGCGCGCAACTGCTGGCGCTGCGCTTCGATCCGCAGATCGCCGCGACGATGGCCGGCGAACTGGCGGGCGACAACAGCGAGTATCTCAACGGCGTCCTCGGTCGCCAGCCCGACCACGCGGAACTCTACCTCGCCCACTTCTTCGGCGCCGAGGGTGCTGGCCGCTTCCTGACCGCGCTGGGCAACGATCCTGCGCAGAGCGCTGCCGCGCTCCTGCCCGCCGCTGCCGGTGCCAATCGCTCCACCTTCTACGACCGTGCGGGAACACCGCGCTCGGTGGGCGAAGTAATGAACCTGATCCGAGGTCGCATGGCCGGTGCCGCCGAAGGCACCAGCGGCGACGAGGCCCTGCAATGGGCCGCATCGATGGGTGTCACCCCGGCAACCGCCTCGGTGCAGGCCCCGCAATTCAGCGGCGGCCCCGTGGCGCAGGAATTCCAGCGCACGGCGGCAAGCACCGGCAATGCCCTGCCGGGTCCGGCAAGCTCGATGGCCGATACCCTGCGCCAGGCCTTTGCGCTCAACGACGGTGGCTCGGCTCCCGCTCATGTCCGGCAGGCCTATGGCCGCCTTTCGGCGCTGGGGCTTTAAACCATGCTGAAGCGCTTCGGTTCGCCCGCCGCAATGGTCCTGCCCGCCGGCATCCTCATGCTGATCGTGCTGATGGTCGTGCCGATTCCGGCCGTCCTGCTCGACGTGTTCTTCGTGCTCAACATGGCGCTCTCGGTCGCCATCCTGATGGCGGCGATGAATGCGGAAAAGCCGCTCGATTTCTCCTCGTTCCCCTCGGTCCTCCTGTTCGCCACCCTGCTGCGACTTGCCCTCAACGTTGCCTCCACCCGCATCGTCCTGGTCAACGGCCACGAAGGCGGTGCTGCGGCAGGACATGTTATCGAGGCCTTCGGCGAATTCCTGATCGGCGGCAACTTCGCGGTCGGCCTGTTCGTGTTCATGATCCTGATGATCATCAACATGGTCGTCGTCACCAAGGGCGCCGGCCGCGTGTCGGAAGTCTCGGCCCGCTTCACCCTCGATGCCCTGCCCGGCAAGCAGATGGCGATCGACGCCGACCTTGCCGCAGGCCTGCTCACCGCCGACGAGGCCAAGGCCCGCCGCCGCGAGGTCTCGACCGAGGCGGACTTCTACGGCTCGATGGACGGTTCGTCCAAGTTCGTGAAGGGCGATGCAATTGCCGCGCTGCTGATCCTTGGGGTCAACATCATCGCCGGCTTCTGCCTTGGCATGATCAGCCACGGCCTCACCGCCTCGCAGTCGGCGCAGTTCTACATAACGCTTGCAGTGGGCGACGCGCTTGTCGCGCAGGTTCCCTCGCTGCTGCTCTCGATCGCCGCCGCCGTCATCGTCACCCGCGTCTCCGACAGCCGCGACCTGACCGGCCAGATCGGCGGGCAGTTCTCGAACCCCGCGATCTGGCTGCCGGTCACCGTGATCATGGGCGCAATCGGCGTGATTCCCGCCATGCCCCAGACCGTGTTCCTGCCTGCCGCCGGCATTTCGGGCTACATCTGGTGGGCGCTCAAGAAGCGCGCCGAGCGTCCGGTCCCGGTTGCTGTCGAAGCGCCGCCGCCGGTCGATCCGGGCCGCATCACGCTCGACGAAGTCAGCGACCACACGCTGGTGACCGTCGAGATGGGCTATGGCCTGATCCACCTGGTCGACGAACGTCGCGGATCTCCCCTCGTCGCCCGTCTTACCGGCGTTCGCAAGCAGCTCTCCCAGGCCTTCGGCTTCATCGTGCCCCAGTTCCGCGTGCGCGATTCGCTTGAGCTGGGCCCCAACGTCTATCGTATCCTGCTAGGCGGCGTTCCGATCGGCGTTGGCGACATGCGGCCTGAAAAGGTGCTGGCGATCGATGCCGGCGAAGCCAACCCCGACCATGGCCTGCGCGGCGAGGAAACCCGCGACCCCAGCTTCGGCTGCCCGGCGATCTGGATCGAATCTTCGCAGCGCGATCTGGCCATTGCCGAAGGCTTCCTTACCGTCGATCCCAGCACGGTCATCGCCACGCATCTCAACCAGGTCCTGGGTGACCGGCCATCGGCCCTGCTCGGCCCGGACGAGGTCAAGGCTATCCTCGAAGGCGTCAAGGAACGCGCCGCTGGCCTTGTCGAGACCATCCACCCGCAGCCGATGTCGCTGGGCGCGCTGACCCGCCTGTTCCACGCGCTGCTCGACGATGGCATCTCGATCGCGCACCCACTGCCGATCCTCTCCGCGCTCAGCCAGGCGCTGCAGCAGACCAACGACCATGATCGCCTGATTGACCTGCTGCGCGCAGACCTGGGCCCGATGATCGTCGGGCGCATCTGTGGCCCCAACGACCGCCTGCCGGTCATCACGCTCGAGGCTGGCCTTGAACAGATGATCGTCTCGGGCATGCACGACCCTGCCACCGGCCAGCCGGTCATCGAGCCTGACCTTGCCCGCGGCATTGGCGAGCGCGTGACCGACCTGATCGCCGAACGCGGTCCCGGCGCGCCGCCGATCGCGCTGATCGTCCAGCCGCGTGCGCGTCGCCCGCTGGCCGCCCTGCTGCGCCTGCGCGCGCCCAATTGCCTTGTCCTGTCAATTTCAGAACTGCCGCCTTCGCAGCCGATCGAGGTCATCTCGGTGATCGGTGGCGAGGCCCCGCAACCCACTCGTCCAGAGCTGCCAGTCCCTGAGGGAATTGCCGCATGAAACACGACCACCGCGGCTTTGCCGCTGCCCGCGCCTATGCGCAGAACGAAGCCGCAGACCGCATCCGCCGCTTCCTGCCGATGGTGAAGCGCCTTGCCTGGCACGTCCATGGTTCCGGTCGGGCCGGAATCGAAGTGGAAGACCTGATCCAGGCTGGCCTTGTCGCCCTGACGGAATGCGCGCAGAAGCACGACGGACCGACCGAGGATGGCTTCGCCGCCTATGCCAAGCTGCGGGTGCGCGGTGCGATGGTCGATCTGGTGCGGCGATCAACGCCACTGTCGCGTTCGGCAACCGAGCGGCGGCGCCTGCTGCGCGAGAAGACGACCGCGCTGACCAACGAACTGGGCAAGCCGCCAACTGACGCGCAACTGGCTGCGGCGATGGGGCTGACCGAACGCGAACTGGCCGACCAGAAGGCGGCCGACGAACCGTTGCGCTTCGAAGCGATCGATGATGCCTACTCCGACAGCAACGCCGCCTTTGCCGACGATCGCCCCGACAGCTTCGAGATGCTGGCCGATGCAGAAATGCGCGGCGCGGTGGTCGCGGCGATCTCCGATCTGCCCGAACGCCTGCAGATGATCATCCAGCTCTATTTCGTCGAGGAACTGAACCTTGCAGAAATCGCCGAAGTGCTGGGCGTGAGCATTCCGCGCGTCCACCAGTTGAAGGCGCAGGCGCTTGAAAAGCTGCGCGCGGCGCTTGGCGATGGGTACGACGTCATCTGATCTCTTGCGCCAGCTTCCTGCCACCTGCCCCCTTGCCCCCGCCCACTTGCCCCTGCCCACTTGCCCCGCCCCCTTGCCAACGCCTCCCATTGTGTTAATCGATCGGTTAAAGACAATGGGAGAGCGCAGTGCAAATCGACGCAACGACAAGCGCAGTGGTCACCGGCGGGGCTTCCGGGCTTGGCCGCGCCACGGCAGAGGCCCTGGCCGCCGCAGGGGTCAAGGTTGCCATCTTCGACCTTAACGAAGAAGCGGGCGAAGTCGTTGCCCAGACCATTGGCGGGCTGTTCTGCAAGGTGGACATCATGTCCGAAGAATCCGTGGAAGCCGGCTTCGCCAAGGCTCGTGCCGCGCACGGGCAGGAACGCATCTGCGTCCATTGCGCGATGGCCAGCCGCAAGGGCAAGACCATCTCACGCAACCGGGAAACCGGCGAATTCACGCGCCTCTCGACCGAGGATTACGAATTCGCCGCGCAGGGCATCCTGATTGCCAGCTATCGCGTGGCGTCGCTTTCAGCACTCGGCATGGCAGGGCTCGATCCGCTGGAAGATGGTGAGCGCGGCACGATTATCCTGACCGCTTCGGTGGCCGCTCAGGACGCCCAGATCGGTCAGGTGGCCTATGGTTCGCTGAAGGCCGGGGTCAACGGCCTTGTCCTGCCGATGGCGCGCGATCTGATGGACCTCGGCATTCGCGTCAACGCGATCATGCCCGGCATCTTCGGCACGCCGCTGCTGGGCCGCCTGCCGGAGAAGGTGCTCGACAGCCTCAACGCCTCGGTCCCCTTCCCCAAGCGCCTGGGCAAGCCGGAGGAATACGCCAGCCTTGCCATGGAACTGGTGCGCAACAGCTACTTCAACGGTCAGGCCATCCGGCTTGACGGCGCGATCCGCATGGCCCCGCGCTGAGGAGACATTCGATGAGCCAGTCCCCCTTTCGCAACGACATCCTCGCCGGCAAGACCGCCTTCATCGCCGGTGGCACCAGCGGCATAAACCTCGGTATCGCCAAGCGCTTTGCCGAATTGGGCGCGCGCGTTGCCGTCCTTGGCCGCAACCCTGAAAAGGCCGAAGCGGCAGCAACGGAAATCGGCCACGATGCCATGTGGCGCGCCGCCGACGTGCGAGATTACGGCGCAATCTGCGAGGCGATGAAATCCGCCCGCGACGAAATCGGCACGTTCGATATCGTCATTTCGGGTGCGGCCGGAAACTTCCTAGCACCCGTGCTCGGCATGTCGGCCAATGCCTTCAAGACCGTGGTCGATATCGACCTGCTCGGCACCTTCAACGTGTTCCGCGGGTGCCATGAACTTCTGAACCCCGGCGCATCGCTGATCGCGATCACAGCAGGCCAGGCCGAACAGGCGATGGCAATGCAGGCCCATGCTTGCGCGGCAAAGGCCGGTATCAACCAGCTCGTCCGCACGCTCGCCATCGAATGGGGACCGGACGTGCGCGTCAATGGCATTTCCCCCGGGCCGATTGCCGATACCGAAGGCATGGCCCGCCTCGCGCCCAATGAAACCACGCGCCAGGCGCACTATGCGCGCATTCCGATGAAGCGCTGGGGCACGGCATACGAGATCGCCGAAGCCGCCGTCTTCCTGTCGACGCCGGCAGCAAGCTACGTTACCGGCGCGATCCTTGATGTCGATGGCGGAAGTTCGGTCGGCGATGCCTCGCGCACCAGCACGAGCAAGGGCCTGGCCTAACGCGCGCTGAACAGCCCTGTCACGATGCGTGTTCGCCCGTCAGGATCGGGTCGCCCACCTGCATGGTCTTGCCATCGGTGACGATGACCTTGTCGCCCAGCGAAGCGATGCGGAACAGCTTTTCGGCAAAGGCATCGGGCACCCCGATGCAGCCGTTGGTGGCATAGCCCTTTTCGACCTTGCTGCCGTGGATCGAGACGCCATCGTTGGTGAGCCGCATCATCCACGGCATGGGAGCGTCGTAGATATTGGAGACGTGATCGGCGTCCTTCTCGGTGATCGGGAAAACACCGGTCGGCGTCGGCTTGTCGCCATAACCCTTGAGGATGGCCGCCGCGCCGATCTCGTGTCCGTCGCGGAACACCGAGATCACCCGCGCGGTCAGGTCCACCGTGACGACGAGCGGGCCTTGCGAAGGGGCGCGGGCTTCGTCCCAGTAGAACTTGCCGAAGCGGATCGGCTCGTTGATCGGAAGGATGGACTTGACGACAAACGGGCTTTCGACAGGCTTTGCCGCAACGGCCGGAATGGCTGCGGGCTGCGCCGCAGCCTCGATCATCGGCGCGGCTGCTTCGGCCGTGGCATTGCCAAACAACGCTCCGGCAATGTCCTGCCCGGCATGGAACGCAAGCAGCGATGCCGCCGACGTCGCCAGGAAGCCCAGCGGCATGCGCACCCAGCGCTTGCTCCAGAATCCTGCCTGCTTCGTCATTCCATCGGCTCCTTCAGGCAACAAAATAGGCACTTGCCGGTGGCCTTGCGAGTCTTGATCGCGCTGCGTCCCGCAAAGAGACGCAGGGGCAGCTGCACGTTACCAAGCAAGGTTAACGGGATGCACAGGTGGGCAGCAGCCTGAACCAGCAGGACAGGGCTCCGACCCTCGATGCAAGGCGCGATCAGCCCCGATCGCGTGGACGTGCCGAAGGCAGGGCAAGCCTCCGCCAGAGGCGCTCGAGCGGACCCTGCCCAAAACGGACGAGCCACCAGCAGGGCCATGCCAGCATGGCAGCCCAGCCCAGGATCACGAAGAGGAACAGCCACTGCCGGGGCAGTTCGGGCCCCAGACCCAGTCCCCAGTGGCAGAAGATGGCGCTCATCAGCACCGTCGTGCCAAGGTAATTGGTAAAGGCGCAGCGCCCTGCCGCAACCAGAGCCTGGCCGAGGCGAGTGCGTCCGGCACGTGGAAAGATCAGGACAAGTCCGGCGGCATATCCAAGGGCCATCAGCAGATGCGGGACGGCCATGCCGTCTTCGATAGCGAGAAACATGGCGCGGGGCGGCCAATCGTGTGCAGCCAGCCACCGCAGTGCGAGGATGCTGGGAATGCCGCCACCTGCAATTCCCGCCAAGGCCATCCCCAGAAGGCGCCTGCTTGGCCAGTGCGTAAAGAACCCGCCGCGCAGCAGTGCCATGCCAACCAGCATCAGCGGGACGGTCTCGGTCAACGTCGAGAGCGTGACCAAGAATGGCTGGAACGGACCTGACGACAGTTTCAGTCGCACCGCCTCGATGAAGCCCGCCTGCAGGACGGCGTCATCTTTCGCAACCGAGGCAAAAATGCGCTGCATCATTGCCGTCTGCTCGGCCACATCGGCAGCCGCACCATGCCCCGACAGGACGGCCTGTTCGACAAACACCCCCGGCAAACTCGCCAGCGTCTCGATGCCGTGCGCAATCAGGTAGAACGGAATGGCGATGGCCAGAAGCTGCGGCACCTCCAGCTTGCGCAGTGCCAGCACCGCCAGGCCGCTTAGCGCGTAGGGAAACAGAATGTCCCCCCACCACAATAAGGCGTAGTGCGCATATCCGAACAGCGCCAGCCATCCAAGGCGGCGGACCTGGGCAAGGTCGGGATCCACGCCTGCCCGCTCCGCAGCCCGCACAAAGAGGATCATGCTTGAACCGAACAGGATCGTGAAAAGCGCGCGCATCTTGCCTTCGAACACCACGAAGGCAAAGGCGAACCACGCTTCCCCACCGATTGTCGCAGGACCTGGAATGGCAGGCGAAAACGTTGCCAGCGAGGGGCCCCAGAAGCCCGTGATGTTCACCGCAAGAATACCGAGCACGGCAACGCCGCGCAGAAAATCGATCGCGTCTATGCGGGAGGCGTGAGGGTTCTGATCCAAGCCATCAGGGCTTTACCACCAGACAGGTAAACCCGCCAGCCTTGAGGGCATCGCAGGCTCTTTCGGCATCGACTTGTCCGCCGAATCCACCGGCGAGAAGCCGTGTCACGTTGCCCGAGGGCAGATCGATGCGGCCATGGCCGGCCAGTTCGGGCCGCCCCCTGACCTTGGCCCACAAGCCATCGGCATTGCTCTTCACCCCGAAGGCTCCAAGCTGGACGCGCCATTGCCCTGTCGCAGGCTTCGCCGTTGGCGACGCTGGCGCTGTTTTCGTTGCCGGCGCGCTTGGCAGCAGCTTTGCCATGGCCTTTTCCGCAGGCCGGTTGGCGGCCGGTGCGGCTCCCGGAGTGGCTGCGGCAGTGCCGGCAACCCGGCGCGGCTGCGGCATTTCCACCGGATTTGCAAAATCCGCTCCAGCGGTGATCACGGAAGGAGAGAGCGGCACCGTTTCGATCGGCCGGGCCGCTGCCCCCGCACCGCGCAAGGGCACGGCGGGCGCCGCCTTCACGCCGAGATCGGCTGCGGCAAACTGCTGCGATCGCCTCGCCCGCGCCCCCTGTTCCAGTTCGGCCGCCAGCGACACGCCTAGTTGCCGCTGCTCCAACGGGATCATGCCGTCCATGGTCGAGAGGCTGCGCTGCGCCTGCTCGAGACCCGATGCTGCAGACCGCGTCATCAAGGCATAGGCGCGCACCCAGTCCTTGTTCAGGCCATCACCGTTGAAATGGGCAATGCCCAGAATGTACATGGCACGCGGTTCGCCGCGCTCGGCTGAAGCCTGCAGGAAGGGCAGCGCATCGCCCTTTCGGCCTGACTGGAACAGCAACAGGCCCAGCGTATCCGCTGCCTTGATGTGCCCCTGTTCAGCGGCCTTGCGATACCACGCTTCGGCCCGCTTGAGATCCTGCGGCACGCCTTTGCCCAGCTTGTAGGCCTGGCCCATGTTGAATTGCGCATCGGCATCGCCGCTCGCCGCCGGGCCGAGCCATTCCTTTACGGCCGCCTCGTGCTCCCCCCGCGACCAGGCATCGACACCTGCCTTGACGTCGGCCCGGGCCGGAGCTGAGGCCACCAGCGCAAAGGCCACGACAAGAGCTGCCACAGGTGCATAACCGTTCGCCAATTTCGTCATCGTGCGATTGCCCGTCCCCGAAAGATTCGCCTGTCCATGCACCCCGCTCCGGCCGGTCCGATAGCCTGGCAACCTGCAGGGGTCTGCCTGAGCCATTCGCAACGCCGCGCGCCCGTTGTCCGGGCCTCGTACTCGAAGCTTATAGTCAATGACGCGTTAGCGAAACCTTAGCGCAGATTACGGACCTTGTCCGCGCCGTTGCGCTACCCTTTTGCCGCCTGTCCCACGCCCTTCGGCCCCGTCTTAACCAAAATTTCAGCCCGATCTGCGAATCCCTGCTCAAGAGATTGCGTAATTCAGGGGGTTTTGGCTTTGCGCGTACTGGCTTTGGCATCGCAAAAAGGCGGATCGGGCAAGACCACGCTGTCCGGTCACCTCGCCGTGCAGGCGCAGCGTGCGGGCGCAGGCCCGGTGGTTTTGATCGACATCGATCCGCAAGGCTCGCTTTCGGATTGGTGGAACGAGCGCGAGGCCGAATTTCCGGCCTTCGCCCAGACCACGGTTGCCCGTCTTGCATCCGACCTTGCCATCCTGCGCCAGCAGGGCTTCAAGCTTGCCGTGATCGACACGCCCCCGGCCATTACCATGGCGATCCAGTCGGTGATTTCGGTGGCCGAACTCATCGTCGTGCCGACTCGCCCCAGCCCGCACGACCTGCGCGCCGTCGGAGCGACGGTAGATCTGTGCGATCGCGCCGGTAAGCCGCTGATCTTCGTGGTCAATGCCGCCACGCCCAAGGCGCGGATCACCTCGGAAGCCGCCGTAGCGCTGTCGCAGCACGGCACCGTGGCGCCAGTGACGTTGCACCACCGCACCGACTTCGCAGCATCGATGATCGACGGACGCACCGTGATGGAAGTGGATCCATCGGGCAAGTCGGCCGCCGAAGTCACCGCGCTGTGGACATACATCTCAGAGCGACTCGAGAAGAATTTCCGTCGCACCGTGTTTGCCGTACCGCAGCAGGTTGCCACGATGCCGATGGCCGGCGCCGCACGTCCGACGGGCGGCTTCGGTCGTCGCGTGGTTGGCTCGTGAGGTGTCGCGCATGAGCCTGGCAAAGCCTCTCGCCTCGCTGTCTCCGAGCCTCCTTGCCCGCAAGGGTGCCGCGCGCCCGGCGATGCGCCCGCAACTGGCGATCAGCCTCGACGATCTTGGCTGGAACGACCATGGCGAGGAGCACGAAATTGCTCACACCCAGCCCGAAAAGCCGGTTGTCGTCCAGCAGATCGAGGCGCTGGCCGAGGCCGTAGCGCCGTTCGAGGTCGAAGCAAACAAGCCGATCCCGCCGCTGACCATGCCGCCGCCCCGCCGTCTCAAGGCCGGACGCGAAGTACGCTCGGCCCTGCAGGATGGCCGCAAGGCTGCCTTCACGCTGCGGCTCGATAGTTATCGTCACCTGCGCCTGCGCCTGGCCTGCACGATCGAGGATTGCAGTGCACAGGCTCTGGTGACCGAAGCGCTTGATCGCTTCCTCGCCGACATGCCGGGTCTGGAAGATCTCGCCCGCAAGACGATCTCGCGAAATTGATGAAGAGGGACTTCGAACGATGACCGCCGCTTCTCGGATTATCGCTTCAGGCCGCGCCTCGCGCCTGGCCATGACCGCCGCACTTGGTGCAGGGCTGCTGACCGGATGTGGCGCGGCTGGCGTCCATCCGGCCAAGCTTGCAAGTTCGGCAGAAACCGCGCTTGCCAAGGGCAGTACGACCATCGCGATCGGCAACGCCGAGAAAGCGGTGCTGGCCGATCCGCGCAATGCGGCATACCGCGTGCTGCTCGGTAATGCCTATCTCAAGGCAGGCCGTTTCGAATCGGCTCGGCAGTCCTACGATGAAGCAATGGAACTGGGCGAGGACTCGAGCCGGACAGCCCTGAGCCTGGCGCTTGCCGATATCGCCATCGGGCGCAATGCCGAAGCGCTCGACACGCTCAACTCCTACCGCGATGCCATGGCGCCATCGGATTACGGCCTTGCAATCGCGCTGGCAGGGCAGCCTGCGCAGGGAGCGGCAGTGCTTGCCGATACGTTGCGCCGTGGCGAGAATACTCCAAAGGTCCGCCAGAATCTCGCTCTTGCCTATGCGCTCGGCGGGCAGTGGCGCCAGGCCCGCCTCATGGCCGCGCAGGACGTCCCGGCTGACCAGCTGGGTGAACGCATGGAGCAGTGGGCCCTCATGGGCTATTCGGAAAAGCCGCGCGATCGTGTCGCCGGCCTTATTGGCGTTCCGCTTCGCGGAGACGCAGGACAACCCGCAGCCTTGGCTCTGGCCAACTTTCCCGGCAACGAACAACTCGCGGCCGATGCTGCAACGCGAGTGGAGCCTGTCGCTGCCGCACCTGCACTCGCCGAAGCAGCAGTGAACGAACTGCCCGCAGTCGAGCCACAGTCGCCTGCCCCGGTCCTTGCTGACGCTTCGTCGCAATCGCCACAAGCGCAGATGGCAATGATCGACCGCCCGGCTGCCCGGCTGCCCGCGCCTGTAGCGGTTGCAGCCACGCTTGGCCGCAAGCCGGTCTTGCCTGCTGCGAGAGCGGTCATCGCCCCTGCCCGCAATGGCACCCATCTTGTTCAGCTTGGCTCCTTTGCCACCCCTGAAGGCGCGCGCCGCGCCTGGCGCCATTACACTTCACGCACCCCTGCGCTGAAAGGCTTCACCAACGTGACCACGCAAGTCACGGTCAATGGCAAGCAATACTGGCGCGTCCTTGCTGCTGGATTTGCCGGGCAATCCTCCGCCACTTCGATGTGCGGAACGGTGAAGGCCCGCGGCGGCGCATGTCTTGTCATGCGCGGAGCGGCACCAGCCGTGCCCGGCCAGCAACGCGCTGCCGAAACACGGATGGCCAAACGCTGATCATCAGTACCCGAATTGGGGCGGCAAGGCGCGGCGGCGAAAGCTGCCGCGCCTTTGTCCGTTTCGGCGCGACGATCAGTCGATCTGCTTGCCGCCCTTGAACAGCGCGGCAACGCGGCCTTCCACAGGTCGACGATCGAATGGCGTATTGCCCGCCGCGGCTGCCATCTTGTCGGAATCGACGATCCACGGTCGGACGGGGTCGACGATGGCGATGTCCGCTTCCATGCCCGCCTCAAGCCGCCCCGCTTGAACGCCAAGCAGGCGCGCCGGGTTGGTGCAGAGCAGTTCGAAAGCGCGGGCCATGCCGATCACGCCATCACGCACCAGTGTCAGCGTCAACGGCAGGAGCGTTTCGGCTCCGGCCATGCCTGGTTCGGCATCGGCAAAGGGCAGGCGCTTGTCTTCCGGCCCGCGTGGGTCGTGACCCGACGAGATCACGTCGATCGTGCCATCGCCGATCGCCGCGACCACGGCCTTGCGGTCGGCATCCGAGCGCAGCGGCGGCGACATCCGGCAGAAAGTGCGGAAGCCGACGAGTTCGAGGTCTGACAGGATGAAGTGCGCAGGGGTGACACCAGCCGTCACTTTCACCCCGCGCGCCTTGGCCGCACGCACCAGATCGAGCGCCCGGGCCGTTGTAACCTGCCGGAAGTGGACGTGTGCGCCGGCAAGCTCGGCCAGTGCGATATCGCGCGCCACCGCCAGCGCCTCGGCTTCGGCCGGCGCACTGGGCAGCCCCAACCGCGTCGCGACATCGCCCGCGGTTGCCACGGCGCTGCCGGTGATCCCGGCGTCCTCGGCGTGCGTCACCACAACCAGCCCCAGCATCGCGCAATAGCGCAACAGCCGCAGCATCACGCCCGAATCCGCGATCCAGCCGCGCCCTGTCGCCACGGCCTTGGCTCCGGCATCGCGCATCAGCGCAAGCTCTGCGAGTTCCGTACCCTCAAGCCCGCGTGTCGCTGCAGCCAGCGGGTGAACCCACATGTCCGGCTTGCCCGATTGCGCGGCAAAGCGCACACGCGCCGGATGGTCGAGCACCGGCCCCTGATCGGGCATCAGGGCTGCGCGGGTGATCCCGCCAAAGTGGAAGGCCGGCTTGTCGATGGCGAAAACGCCGAGATCAACGAGGCCCGGCGCGATCAGCTTGCCTTTGGCATCGAAGACATCGTCACCATCCTGCGGCGTCACGTCTCCGACAGCCACGATGCGGCCGTCCTCACAGCGCAAGCTGCCTGCGACGGGAGCGCCCTCGCCCAGTACCAGCTTGCCGCCGATGATCGTCAATGGCCTTGCGATCATGCTGGCACTCTCTCTGCTTCCCAGCCCGGCACGCCACGCGCCCGGCGGGTCAGGACTTCGAGGCAGGCCATGCGGATCGCAACACCCATCTCCACCTGGCGCGTGATCAGGCTGCGCACGGGCATGTCAGCCACGGTCGAATCGATCTCGACACCCCGGTTCATCGGTCCCGGGTGCATAACGAAGGCATCGGGCTCTGCCTTGGCCAGCCGTTCGGGTGTGAGACCATAAAGGTGCCGGTATTCGCGCGGCGAGGGGATGAACTGCCCGGTCATGCGCTCCTGTTGCAGGCGCAGCATCATCACGATGTTGGCCCCTTTCAGCGCTGCGTCGAAATCATGGAACGGCGTTACGCCCATTGCCTCGATCTCGGCTGGCATCAGCGCAGGCGGCGCGCAAACCCGCACATCTGCGCCCAGTGCGGTCAGGCTGAGAATGTTCGAGCGCGCAACGCGGCTGTGCAGGATATCGCCGCAGATCGTCACTTTCAGCCCGTTGAGGTCCGAACTCACCGGTAGCCCGAGCGCATGACGCATGGTCAGGGCATCGAGCAGCGCCTGAGTGGGATGCTCGTGCTGTCCGTCGCCGGCGTTGAGCACCGGGCAATCGACCTTTTCCGCAATCAGCCGCACCGCGCCGGAACTGGCATGACGGATCACGATGGCATCGGCGCGCATCGCGTTCAGCGTCATCGCCGTGTCGATCAGCGTCTCGCCCTTCTTCACGCTGCTCGTCGCGGCGTGCATGTTGACGACGTCTGCGCCCAGGCGCTTGCCGGCAATCTCGAAGCTCAGCAGCGTCCGCGTCGAATTCTCGAAGAAGGCGTTGATGATCGTCAAGCCGTTCAGCAGGTCGGTTTTTTTCTTCGGCTGCCGGTTCAGCTCCACCCATTGCTCCGCCTCGTCCAGAAGGTAGAGAATTTCGTGGCGCGCAAGCTGGCCGATACCGGTCAGGTCACGGTGCGGGTAGGCGAGGCCGCCCGCTGGATAGCGGCCCGCTTGGGGTGTCGTTGGGCTTTGCATTGAAACCAGTTCCCTAGAGGGCAGTTGGTTCAGTCTCAAGCCGTTTCCCGCTGGTCAGGGCAGGTCGTCCACAATAGAGTCTTGCCCATGAGCTTTGCCAAATCGGTCTGGAAGATCCTCGTCGCCATCAAGGACGGTCTCGTCCTGCTGTTCCTGCTCCTGTTCTTCGCAGGGCTTTACATGCTGCTGACCTTGCGCCCCGCTCCCGGAATGGTGCGCGAAGGTGCGCTTTACCTGCCGCTTGAAGGCCGCATCGTCGAGGAAGCCAGCGAGGTTTCGCCAACGCAACTGCTGTCCGGGCAGACGCCCGAGGCCGAATATACCGCGCGTGACGTATCGCGCGCGATTGCCGCTGCGGCGGACGATACGCGGATCAAGGCTGTCGTGCTCGATCTCGAAGCGTTCGGCGGCGGCTCGGCTGTCCATCTCAGCCAGATCGGCGCGGCGATGGACAAGGTGCGCGCGGCGAAGAAGCCGGTGCTCGTCCGCTCGCTGATCTACACCGACGATGCGATGCAGCTTGCCGCGCATTCGTCCGAAGCCTGGGTCGATCCCATGGGCGGCGTGGCCATCAGCGGGCCGGGCGGCACGCTGCTGTTCTACAAGGGCCTGATCGACAAGCTGAAAGCCAACGTCCACGTCTTCAAGGTCGGCACCTACAAGAGTGCGGTCGAACCCTATATTCGCGCCGACATGTCGCCCGAAGCGCGCGAGGCGATGCAGGCGGTCTATGGCACGCTGTGGCAGAACTGGCAGGACGAGGTGAAGAAGGCCCGCCCCAAGGCCGATCTTACCCTCGCTACCACCGATCCGGCCAAGTGGGTGCAGGACAACGGCAACGATGCCGCGCAGGCAGCGCTCAAGTCTAACCTCGTCGACAAGATCGGCGATCGCGTGGCCTTCGGTCAGCGCGTTGCGCAGATCGTCGGCGCCGATGAGGAAGAAGGCCTCGGCGCGTTCAAGGCCACCGAACTCCCGGTCTATCTGGCGGACAAGCCCGCGCCCAGGGCGGGCAAGGCTGTCGCCGTCGTCACTGTCGCCGGCGAGATCGTCGATGGCGATGTCGGCCCGGGCACCGCTGGTGGCGACCGGATCGCCGACCTGATCGACGGCGTGACGCAGAGCGACGATTACGCAGGGCTCGTCCTGCGCGTGGATTCGCCGGGCGGCTCGGTCATGGCCTCCGAACGCATCCGTGGCGCGGTGGAACGCGTCAAGGCCAAGGGCTTGCCCGTCGCCGTCTCGATGGGCAGCCTTGCCGCCAGCGGCGGGTATTGGGTCTCCACGCCGGCCCAGCGCATCTTTGCCGAACCCAGCACGATCACCGGCTCGATCGGCGTCTTCGCCGTCCTGCCCACGCTCGAACAGACGCTGCCGCAATATGGCGTCACCACCGATTCGATCCGCACCACCCCGCTCTCGGGCCAACCGGACCTCCTGGGTGGCCTCAGCCCGCAGGTCGAGGCCCTGCTGCAAGGCCAGGTCGAACAGACCTACGGCCGCTTCCTCGGCCTCGTCGCCAAGGCGCGCGGCAAGTCTCCGGCCGACATCGACAAGATCGCACAAGGCCGCATCTGGGACGGCGGAACCGCGCGCCAGCTGGGCCTAGTCGACCAGTTCGGTGGCTTGGACGACGCCGTGGCATGGGTCGCCAAACAGGCCAAGGCCGACACGTTCCACGCCGCCTACGTCGAGGACGAACCCAGCCCCTTCGCGCAAATCCTGCGCCAGATGGAGACCGGGCAAGCGCCCGAAGCGCGCGCGCACGACCTCGCGGGAGCGCTTGCGGCGCAGCAGCAGGGCCTGATGGCGAGGATGCAGGTCGATGTGCTGCGCCTGATGGAGGGCGGCGGGATCAGGGCTTATTGCTTGGAGTGTGCGGGGGATGATGCCGGTCATGCTGACCGCCGAGCATCAGCAAGCATTGGCGTCCTTGCCTTGTTGGGGCGGTTTTTTACCTAACCCCAATGCTCTTGGATTTGGAGATTGAAGATGCCCTTCGAACCACTCGGTTACGGCGACAAATGGTATGACCGGGTCATAGGGCGCCGTCTGAAATCCACAGAGTTTATTTCTGTGCTCATCATCGTGGGTGGCGCGATCTTGTTGTTCAATCTGTAAATCCGCGCTTCAATATATGCGTCACCCTGAACTTGTTTCAGGGTCCATATCTCCCCCTGCGCTGTCCGGGGTTGGTGGGGGATGGATGCCGAAACAAGTTCAGCATGACGACGCTTTCAATCAATCTCCTATCGCCTCAATCCGGCGGCGCTGGCACTTCCTGCGGCGCGCCCGGCTCAACCTGATCCGGTTCCACCACCGGCGTCTCGTCTGGCTGGATCACCGGCGGTACGCCATCAGGCTCAGTCACCGGGGGGCTCTCGGGCGGGGACTGGGGTTCGATTCGGTCGGGCTGCGGGGAATCAGGGGTCGTGGCCATCGTGGGGCTCCTTTGAAGGCTTGCGCTTTCTGCCCCAACTCGTCGCGGGGATAGCGGGTTCCGCGCATAGCTGCGCGCGTGCTCCCTCCCCTTGAGGGGAGGGTTGGGGAGGGGTGGTCTGCGCTTGATGCGGGGCATTCCGGCGGGTGTTGAGCCCCCACCCCCAACCCCTCCCCGTCGGGGAGGGGGGTAAGAAAAGGTGCCCTCCCCGCCGGAGAGGGTGCAAGAAGCGGGGTCATCTCGCTCCCCAAATCCAAGGTGCTTGCCCTTTTCAAGCCACTGCGATAGGGGCACCGCTCGCTTTTCGCCGGATGCGGGCGTGGCGGAACTGGTAGACGCAGCAGGTTTAGGTCCTGCCATCGCAAGATGTGGGGGTTCGAGTCCCTTCGCCCGCACCAGTCCGCGCGCCGGCGTCCGAGTCAGCTTTTCCCGCGCAAGCGCGTGACATACATGAAAGTTGGATCAGGATGCAGATCGTCGAAACCACCAACGAGGGCCTGAAGCGCGCCTACACCGTCACCATCCCTGCGAGCGACATTGCCGCCCGGGTCGAGGGTGAGGTCAAGAAGATCGCTCCGCAGGTGCGCATGCCCGGCTTCCGCCCTGGCAAGGTGCCCGCCAACCTCGTTCGCAAGATGCACGGCCCGGCGCTCCATCAGGAAGCGCTGCAGACCTCCATTCGCGAAGCGATGGACAAGCTGGTTGCCGACAACAAGCTGCGTCCCGCCATGCAGCCCGCCGTTTCGCTTGGCGAAGGCTATGACGAAGGCAAGGACGCCGAGCTCACCGTCGAGCTGGAAGTTCTGCCCCAGATCGAAGCGCCGTCGCTTGAAGGCCTGAAGCTCGAAAAGCTGACCGTGCCCGTTACCGAAGAGCAGGTCGACGAAGCCGTCGCCCGCATCGGCGCCGGCCAGAAGTCGTTCAGCGATGCTGCCGAAGGCGCAGCCGCCAAGGACGGCGACCAGATCATCATCGACTTCCTCGGCAAGGTCGATGGCGTTGCCTTCGAAGGCGGCGCGGCTGAAGACACCCCGCTGGAACTCGGCGCCGGTCGCTTCATCCCCGGCTTTGAGGAACAGCTCGTCGGCGTGAAGGCCGGTGACGAAACCGTCATCACCGTGACCTTCCCTGAAGACTACCCGGCCGAAAACCTCAAGGGCAAGGAAGCCACCTTCGACATCAAGGTCAAGGCGGTGAAGAACCCCGGTGAATTCGAAGCCAACGACGAATTCGCCAAGGCGCTCGGCCTTGAAAGCCTCGATCAGCTCAAGACCCTGCTGCGTGGCCAGCTCGAGCAGGAAACTGCCGGCCTGACCCGCACCCAGATGAAGCGCGCGTTGCTCGATCAGCTTGCCGCCGGTCACGACTTTGCCGTGCCGCCTTCGATGGTCGATGCCGAGTTCGAGCAGATCTGGGCCCAGCTCCAGCAGGAAGCCCAGAACGAAGAGAACCCCGAAGAGGCTCTCAAGGAAATCGAGGCCGAGAAGGACGATTATCGCAAGATCGCCGAACGCCGCGTGCGTCTCGGCCTGCTGCTGTCGGAAATCGGCCAGGCCAACGGCGTGACCGTCTCCAGCCAGGAAATGGAAATGCTGATCCGCCAGGCTGCCCAGCAGTACCGCGAGCAGGACCGCCAGCGCTTCGTTGACTATGTCCGTTCCGAACCGCTCGCCGCCGCCCAGCTGCGCGCGCCGCTTTACGAGGACAAGGTTGTCGACTTCCTGTTCGACAAGGCCGAAGTCACGGAACGTGAAGTGACCAAGGACGAGCTGCAGGCCGCGATCGAAGCCGAGGAAGGCGCTGCTCCGGCTGACGCAAAGCCTGCCAAGAAGGCTCCGGCCAAGAAGAAGGCTGCCAAGGAAGAGGCTCCCGCCGAGGAAACCGCCGCTCCTGCCGAAGCCGACGCGCCGAAGAAGAAGGCCGCTCCCAAGAAGAAGGCTGCCGAGGAAACACCTGCTGCCGAAGCCGCCGCTGACGAAGCGCCTGCGCCCAAGAAGAAGGCTCCGGCCAAGAAGAAGGCCGAAGGCTGATCCATCACGGATTGATCTGGCCCGACGGGGCTGGATATCAGACGGCCCGGCATGCTTCGGCACGCCGGGCCGTTGGCTTTTGTGGCCTTGTACTACGTAGTGATGCGCCGTTTGATTGCCTATTTTCTTAGGAAATATGCGGTTGCTCGGTTTCCGATTCATCTTCCTTTCGCGGCCGAGTCGCATTGTGTCAGCATCCATTGGCAAGAACCTCTCAAGGGGGAACTGCCATGCACACCGTCCGCAATCGTGTTGCCTCGCGTCCGCGTCCGCCTCGTTCTTCCACCAAGGGCAAAGTGCCAAGATCGGCCGCACTGGTTGCGCCAACGCGTCGTGAACCGGCCTTCCTGCTGCGTCACCCCAACCCGCCTGCCTTCCCGGAGCATCTGATCCTCCCCGCCCCGCGCGGAGCTGTCATCGCCAGCGTGCCTTGGCCGGAAAGGCCCGTCACGCCCAAGGCTCCGGCGCGCAAGAAGCGTGGCAAGAACGACAAGGGAAAAACCCTGAAGGGTAAGCTTGAGGCGAAACAGTGCCGCCCATCTCCCCCTCGCAAGGCGACACGGCGGAAGGCGGCCGATGCGCGCAAGCCTGCGAGTCAGGAGGCGGAACTGCCTATGGCCGCTAGACCGCCCGCTGCCATGCCTTCGGCGCCCAACGTCCAACCAGGTTCGGATGCAACTGTTGCCATGACCATGATCGACCTTTTGGATCGCGCGCTGGCGATGGAGCCCGAGCTTCCCTCAGCACCAACCGAATCCCCTTCGGCCAAAGCCTCCGCAACGATGGCCGAAGTCACGCCGCTGCCGCGTTCGCATACCCCCATGCTTCCGCGCGGCAGCGGCCTTTTTGAAACCATCGCGCAGTGGTTTCGCAGCCTTGCCCTATGGCGCAGCACGCGGGCACGCAAAGCACAGGACCGTAGCCACGCAGTTCGTGCTAATGCCCGCCATCGTGCCCTGCAATCGCACTCGGAGGCGCTCGAAGCGTTGCAGTCGCAAACCAAGGGTTAACCTGAATGCGCCAGAGGCGGCTCCGACCTTTTATCGGAGATAGTGTTTGCGCCTGCCCATTGCCTTGGCACTCCTCGCCCTTTCAGTGCCTGCAGCGGGGCAGATTGTCAGCGGCCATGCCAGTGCTCTTGATGGAGACACGCTGGACATGACCGGGCAGCGGCTGCGCCTGTTCGGGATCGATGCGCCCGAGAGCACGCAAAAGTGCCTGCGCGATGGTGCGACGTGGGACTGCGGGGCACAGGCAAAACGACAACTCGCCATGTTGATAGACGGCGCCGAACCGGAATGCCGGGTTGTTGTGACCGATCCACAGGGCATAGGGATCGCCCGCTGCACTGTCGCGGCGCGCGATCTTTCAGAAGCGCTGGTGGCCGCCGGTCTTGCCGTGGTGACCGCGCCAAGCCCCGATGAACCGGCATTGGCAGAGGCCCAGCAGCTTGCGAAAGAAGCCAAGGTCGGCATATGGGCAGGGACATTCGAGATGCCCTCGCAGTGGCGAAAATCGCATCCCCAGGCGCGGCTCCCCATCGTCTCGCGCCATGACAGCCAAGGCTCTGGCGGGTCCGGCAATATGCCTCAGCGCCCGGTCCGCAAGGTCTATCGCCACGCTTTCGGCTGCGCGATCAAGGGAAACATCAGTCACCGCAACGGTGAGCACATCTACTATTTGCCCGGCATGAAATATTACGACGGTACTCGCCCCGAGCGGCTGTTTTGCTCCGAGGAGGAAGCGCAATCCGCCGGTTACCGCCTTTCACGTGGCGGGTAGTTGGCTCCGACCTGAAATCTGATGTCCTTGTGCACTGGCATCATGTCCTTCAGGGAGGGCTGTTTCTCGACTATGGATCAAAAGGCAGGCCCCTGCCCCCATCAACGCAGGCATGGCCAGCAGCACCGCATCACCCCTTAAGTATTTTAGTCCATTATTCCGGGGGCTTGGACAAAGCGCTCGTTTCATGTCTTGATCTTCTTGTCATATCCGTTGCCGACCTGCTTGCTCTCCAGTCTTGATGAATAATGTGTAAATATAATTGGACATTTTATCTGTCCAAAGGACTGATCGGTGGCAAAGCTTCAACGTGATTGTTCGCCCGCCCCCAAGGCTGACAAAGTCAGGGCCAAGGCCACGGCAAAAGTCTTGGTCCGCGCTGCCAAACCGCCCCCCGCCCGGACCCCGGCAAAGCAGTCAAAAGTGAAGGAGCGAGGCGATCAAGGCCCCCCGGTTCTAGCTCTGGCACCGCCCACACAGTGCCTATCTGTCGTTCCCATACCCATGCTGCCACATGAAGTTGCCATTAGCCGGCAAACTTGGCCGGGCGATGACCGCAAGCGCTCAGCCGAACCTTCGCGCGAAATCCCCTATGCGATTCCGCCTCCTGCCGCCCGCAAGAAGAAAAAGGCTCTCCGCCCTCCTATTGGAGCGCGCAAGCCAGCGCCCAAGCGCAATCGCAAGTCCAGTACGACGCCCTGCGCCAGAAAAACGCCCACCGCGCGAGAGTTGATCGTTGCCCCCCTTCCCAACCTTTCGCCACCCGGCCATAGACCGCTGGTCCTGTTCCGGCCTGAACAATCCCGGCCACTCATAAAACGGATTGTCGCGAAGCTGCGCGGGCTGGCCCGCTGGCTGAAGTGCACTACGGTCCGCCGCTCGCCCGATCGGCGATTGCTGGCCCAAGCCAACCGCCGATATCGCCAGCTTCTACAGCAAGCCGAAACAGCCTTGCTTCCTATTCTCCCCAGCGCTTGAACGAAGGGACCGGCACGGGCGCGGTCCGAACATGCTCAAAAGCTGCGCCGGCTTCGAGCACGCGCTTGTCGTCCCACTTGGCGCCGATGATCGACAAGCCGATCGGCAAGCCTTCCACAGCTCCCATCGGCACTGAAAGGTGCGGGTATCCCGCGATCGCAGCAAGGCTGCCTGCGCCGACGCCAACGAAATGGTCGCCCAGCACCAGGTCGATCGGCCAGGCCGGGCCTTCGGTCGGCGCGACGAGGAAGCTCACCTTGTTGTCGCGCAGCAACTTGTCAATGCCTTCCGCCCCTGCCAGCTTCAGCGAATTGGCCCGGGCTGCCTCGTAAGCAGCCTTGTCAGTCGCCGCTTCGGCCTGTTCGAAAACGTCTTGCCCGAACCAGCGCAGTTCTTCGGGGTGGGCCTTGTTGAACGCGATCAGGTCTGCGAGCGACTTCGGTCCGGTCTTTCCGGGCAGCGAGCGCAGATAAGTGCCCATGTCCTCGCGCAGTTCATAAAGCAGCACGGCAAACTCATCGCGGCCCATTTCCGCTCTTGGCTCGAACTGGATGTCCACCAGTTCCGCGCCAGCCACCTTCATGTCGGCCAGCGCCTTGTCGAACAGGGCCAGCAGCACAGGATGGCTACCCGCCTGCTTGCGCATCACGCCAATGCGAACCCCCTTGAGGCTGGCGGCGGCAAGGCCGGAAGTGAAGTCTGCCTTGCGCCCGTCGGCCTCGGCGGTAGCAGCATCGGCCGGATCGCTCCCCGCCAGCGCGTTCATCAGCAGTGCCGCATCGGCTACGCTGCGGGTCATCGGCCCTGCCGTGTCCTGGCTGTGGCTGATCGGCACGACATGGGTTCGGCTTACCATGCCCACGGTCGGCTTGAATCCGACAATGCCGTTTACCGATGCCGGGCAGGTGATCGACCCGTCGGTCTCCGTGCCGATCGCGGCCCAGGCAAGGCCTGCCGCCACTGCCGAACCGCTGCCAGAGGACGAGCCGCAAGCGGTGCGATCAATCGCGTGCGGGTTCTTCGTCTGACCGCCAACCGCGCTCCAGCCGCTGGAGGATGAGGAGGAGCGGATGTTGGCCCATTCCGAAAGGTTCGTCTTGCCCAGGATCACTACGCCGGCCTTGCGCAGGCGCGCCACCAGCGGCGCATCGCGACCCGTGACACTGTCCTTCAAGGCAAGGCTGCCTGCGGTGGTAGCCATCGGGCCCGCAACTTCGATGTTGTCCTTGATCAGAACCGCCTTGCCAGCCAGCGCGCCCTTGATTGCCTTGGCCGCCGCTTCCTCCTTCGCGGCATCGGGGTTAATCCCAAGGACGGCATCGAGCTTGGGACCAGAATCGTCCACCGCCGCGATCTGCGCGAGGTAGTCGGCAACGCTCTGCGCGCTTGCTGCCGGAGAGAGCGCGGTCGCCGCCAGTGCCGCCGAAAGAATGTGCAGTCTCATTATGCTACCCTCATGCCCTTGTTTGCGACCATGGTTGCCACGCCGAAGCCACGATGCAAGCGCCTTGGCAGCCTTGCAGAAGCGAACGGCACCATCGGGCAGGATCGCCGAATTGCCATTCGACCCGCAAATCCCCGGATTCGGGGTTAACGCCCTTGAACATCGCGCCGTGGCACGCGACATAGCGAAGCCTAACCATATGAGGATTTCCATGCTCGACCTGTTCGGCGCATCGAGTGCGCAAGGCAAATTCACCACCGATCCCGTCACCGGCGCGCTGATCCCGGTCGTGGTCGAACAATCGAGCCGCGGCGAACGCAGCTTCGACATCTATTCGCGCCTCCTGCGCGAACGCATCATCTTCGTGACCGGCGAGGTCGAGGACCACATGGCCTCGGTGATCATCGCCCAGCTCCTGTTCCTCGAGTCGGAAAATCCCTCGAAGGACATCTCGATGTACATCAACTCGCCGGGCGGCGTGGTGACGGCGGGCCTCGCGATCTACGACACCATGCAGTACATCCGCCCCCGCGTGTCGACCGTGTGCATCGGCCAGGCTGCCTCGATGGGCTCGTTCCTGCTCGCCGCCGGTGAGCCGGGCATGCGCATCGCGCTGCCCAACGCACGCATCATGGTCCACCAGCCTTCGGGCGGCGCCCGCGGCATGGCCTCCGACATCGAGATTCAGGCGCGCGAGATCCTGCGCATCCGCAAGCGCATGAACGACCTCTACGTGAAGTTCACCGGCCGCACGCTCGACGAGATCGAGAAGGCGATGGACCGTGATACCTTCCTCGAAGCCGAGGAAGCGAAGAACTTCGGGCTTGTCGACAAGGTCTTCGAGTCGCGTCCGACGACCGATACGGTCGGCGGCGAAGAAGGTTCGGGCGGCGCGCCTGCATAAGTGTTTCCGCTTACTCGCCAATGCCTTAAGCTCAGCGAAAGGCTTTGGCGAGTAAGCATCTGTTACCTGTTTTCGAGTCCGGTTGATTAATGCCCTTGCGGTAGTAGGATAATCGGGCCCGCCTCTCGTGGAGAGGCGCCTGGGATGGACGAATGACCAAGCTTTCCGGATCGGATACCAAGAGCACCCTCTACTGCAGCTTCTGCGGCAAATCGCAGCATGAAGTGCGCAAGCTCATTGCCGGACCGACCGTGTTCATCTGCGATGAATGCGTCGAACTGTGCAACGACATCATCCGTGAAGAGACCAAGGCCGGCATTGCCGGCAAGAAGGATGGCGGCGTACCAACCCCGCGCGACATCTTCGAGACTCTGAACGACTACGTGATCGGCCAGGATCGCGCCAAGCGCGTGCTCTCCGTTGCCGTGCACAACCACTACAAGCGCCTCAAGCACAGCGGCAAGGGCGGCGATGTCGAACTGTCGAAGTCGAACATCCTGCTCGTCGGCCCGACCGGTTCGGGCAAGACGCTGCTGGCCCAGACCCTGGCCAAGACCTTCGACGTGCCGTTCACCATGGCCGATGCCACCACGCTGACCGAAGCCGGTTACGTGGGCGAAGACGTCGAGAACATCATCCTCAAGCTGCTCCAGGCTTCCGACTACAACGTCGAGAAGGCGCAGCATGGCATCGTCTACATCGACGAGATCGACAAGATCAGCCGCAAGGCCGAGAATCCCTCGATCACGCGCGACGTTTCGGGCGAAGGCGTGCAGCAGGCTCTGCTCAAGCTGATGGAAGGCACCACGGCTTCGGTTCCGCCGCAGGGTGGGCGCAAGCATCCGCAGCAGGAGTTCCTGCAGGTCGACACCACGAACATCCTGTTCATCTGTGGCGGCGCCTTCGCAGGCCTCGACAAGATCATCGCCGACCGCCTGCAGAAGCGCTCGATCGGCTTTGGCGCGCATGTTGCCGATCCGGAAAAGCGCCGCGTTGGCGAACTGCTCCAGAAGTCGGAGCCGGAGGATCTCCTCAAGTTCGGCCTGATCCCCGAATTCGTCGGCCGCCTTCCGGTGATCGCGACCCTGAACGACCTCGACATCGAGGCGCTGGTCAAGATCCTCAAGGAGCCGAAGAACGCGCTGATCAAGCAGTACGCCAAGCTGTTCGAGCTCGAAGACGTGACCCTGACCTTCACCGACGACGCTCTCGAGGCGATCGCCAAGAAGGCCATCGAACGCAAGACCGGCGCACGCGGCCTCCGCTCGATTGTAGAAGGCCTGCTGCTCGACACCATGTTCGACGTGCCGACCGAGACCGACATCAACGAGGTCGTGGTCGACAAGGACGTCGTCGAAGGCCGCAAGGAACCGATCCGCGTCCACAAGGGCAAGGAAGAAGCGGCCTGAGCGGACTTAACGAACTGGACGAAAATTTTGGACCGCCCGCTGGCATTATGCTGGCGGGCGGTTTGATTTTGGTGGCGTTGCTAGCGTGGCTTCAGCCATTTAATGGGTCGCCGCCGCAGTCACCAATGGAGGCAAAGGGGTGCTTCCGATCGGAAGGCTTGCCTGACATTGAGGTGGGCGCAAGTGAGATCAGGGCTTTGCAATCGCCGACACTAACGGCTCGCTATACTCTGGAGTACCACAAGGGCTGGGCATACTCGCTTGAGGATGTACTCCGCTTTGAGCCGATAGGTTCAGGATCGAGATTAGCCCTGAAGCGAGGCAGCGGTTCTTTCATCTTCTTGAGTCGAGAAGGGGAGTTTACCCCTGCCGTTAGCCAATTCACTCTGTACTCGTCAGACGGTAGTGCAGCGGCCACTTATCGGCGAAGTGGGCTGAGGTGCGCTCCACGTCCACAAAAGCTTCCCGCCTGATCGCCACCCTTCTCCCCTCCCGCAACCGGGAGGGGGTGGGGGGCTTTCGAAGCCGATCAGTTCGGCAGCGAAACCGCGTCGGTCACGTGGATCACGCCGTTCTTCTGCATTACGTCGGCCTGCGTCACGTGGGCCATGCCGCCCTTCTCGTCGGTGAGCATCACAGTGTCACCCATCAGCGAGGCGGTAAGCTTGCCGCCCGAGACGGTGGTCAGTTCGGTCTTGCCGCCATCGGCCTTGATCTTGGCGACGAGCTGCGCTGCCGTCACCTTCCCCGGCACGACGTGGTAGGTCAGGACCTTGGTCAGGGTGGCCTTGTTCTCTGGCTTGAGCAGGGTGTCGACCGTTCCGGCCGGCAGTTTGGCGAAGGCGGCGTTGGTCGGCGCGAACACAGTGAACGGACCGGTCCCGTTGAGCGTGTCAACCAGACCGGCAGCCTTCACGGCAGCAACCAGCGTGGTGTGATCGGCGGAGTTCACCGCGTTCTCTACGATGGTCTTTGACGGATACATCGCTGCGCCGCCGACCATCTTGGTCTCTTCATGGTGGTTGGCGAAAGCGGGCGTTACAAACACGGGTGCGGCGGCGGCGGCGGTTGCGGCAAGCGCGGCGATCAGAAACTTCTTGGTCATCGGTCACTCCTTTGTCGAAACGTCAGATCATCCGGCGCAAAACATTGGGCGGCCGGCCCACCCTCCCGCGTATAAGGTGGGGAGAGTCGTCGCATAGGCCACATGCACGTAGGTGCATGTCATTGATCGCAAACTACAAACGCCAAAAAGAAGGCGCGCTGCGTGGGGCAGCGCGCCTTTCAGAATGTGACGCCGGCCGAAGGGAACGAGATAGCCGGCAAGTCAGGGGAGGAACCGGGCCGGAGGGGTAATTCTGACCCGGTTGGAACGTCTCCGGCGCTCCAGATGCGCTCTCTGCCCATGCATTTCGACGTGTCCCTTGGGGCTATGCCCGCAAGGTCAGGTCAGCGCATCCTGTTCGGTCAATGCTCAGACCGTGTGATCGTGAAGCAGCGCACATTCATGCCCGTCGATCGTCTCCACCTGCAGCGTTGCGTGGCAGATGCCGAAATCGTGCTCCAGTTCGTGGGCAAGCTGGTGGAGAAAGTTGTCGCCGGGATGGCCGCCGGGCATGACAAGGTGCGCGGTGAGCGCCGTTTCGGTCGTGCTCATCGGCCATATGTGAAGGTCGTGCACGGCTTCCACACCGTTCAGGCCGGTCAGGAAGCGGCGCACATGCTGCTCGTCGATCCCCGGCGGTACTGCGTGCAGGCTCATCCGTAGCGAATCCTTGAGCAAGCCCCAGGTGCCGATGGCGATGATCGCAACGATGATCAGGCTGGTCACCGGATCGATCCACTGCGCCCCGGTCAGCGTGATCAGCAGGCCCGAAACCACGACGCCTGCCGAAACGGCAGCATCTGCGGCCATGTGCAGATAGGCTCCGCGGATGTTGATGTCATGATTGCGGCCACGCATGAACATCAGCGCGGTGGCGGTGTTGATGACTATGCCGATCGCGGCAATGATCATCACGGTGTCGCCAGCAACCGGTTGCGGATCGATCAGGCGACGGATGGTCTCGACCAGAATCGCGCCGAGCGCGACCAGCAGGATCGCGGCATTGCCCAGCGCGGCAAGGATCGAGCTAGACTTGAAGCCATAGGTGAACCGCGCCGATGGTGGCCGCGCAGTCAGCACGCTGGCGATCCAGGCAATGACCAGGCCAAGCACGTCGGACAGGTTGTGGCCCGCATCGGCAACCAGCGCCATCGATCCGGAAATCAGCCCATAGGCCGCCTCCACGATCACGAAGGCAAGGTTCAGCCCGATGCCGACCGCGAAGGCGCGGCCGAAACTGGCAGGGGCGTGGCTGTGGCCATGATCGTGCGAGTGGGCGTGCGAATGATGGTGATGATGGCCGGCAGACATGGCCCCTTCCTAACGCCTGCGGGCGGCGGTGGGAACAGACCTTGCGCCAGGGGGCCTGTAAGCCGGGTTCTGTAGCGCCGACGGTATGCCCAAGATTGCTCTTGGCGGGCACCGTATCGCCGCTGGCAGCCATTCCTCTAGGCGGACCGTTGCCGGAACGCTCAAGCAATCAACCCGGACTGCTGGCCCGAAACAGGCCTGCTCCGAAGAGCGCGCAGTCCCTATTCGATCTTGCTCCGGGTGGGGTTTGCCGTGCCGCTTCCGTTGCCGGTCGCGCGGTGCGCTCTTGCCGCACCCTTTCACCCTTACTCGTCCTTGCGGACTAGCGGTCTGCTCTCTGTGGCACTTTCCCTTGACCCTCCACCTTGCGGCGTCAGGCCCGGCGGGCGTTACCCGCCACCCTTGTTTCGTGGAGCCCGGACTTTCCTCGGGATCTTGCGATCACGCGGCTGCCCGGCCCCCTGGCGAGCAGTCACCTAGCATGACCCAGATCGCGTTCCAACAGGAGTTCGAACAGCAATGCGCCGATATGGCCATCGACCTGCCCGTCGATCCGGTGCGGGCGCCAGCGTCGCTGAAAGGCGCGCACGGCGGCTTCCTGATCGGAGATGTCGTAGCCGAACCGTTCGAGGGCAAGAAAGAACGCAGCCTCGTTGTCGTAGAGCAGCCGCATCGACAGCTTGGGTGTCGGCAGGCACAAGCGGTGGCGGGCCAACAGTTCCCACGGAAACAGCTCGCCCGGGTCCTCCTTGCGCGCCGGGGCGACATCGGAATGGCCGACGACGTTGGCGCGGGGAATGTTGTGCCGCTTGACGATGTCGGCCAGCAGCGGCAGCAGCGCCTCGATCTGCGCATCGGGGAATGGGCGATAGCCGAATTCGTGGCCGGGATTGACCAGTTCGATGCCGACGCTTGCAGAATTGACGTCGGTGATCCCGCGCCAGCTTGATCGTCCCGCATGCCACGCCCGCTTGGCTTCATCGACGAGGCCGGTGACCGTGCCGTCCTCGTCAATCATGTAATGCGCCGAAACTTCCGCCGCCGGATCGCACAACCGGTCAAGCGCCGCCTGCCCGGTCTCCATCCCCGTGTAGTGCAGCACCACCATGCTGACGGGCAACTTGCGCTCGTTCCAGTTTGGCGATGGCACCTCGCGATGGACGAGCCAGCGGCGCATCATGGCTCAGGCGACCGGAAGCACCGCGCCAAGGACCAGGCTTTCCGCCGTGACATGCACCTGCACGCCACCCTGGATTGCCGTGGCCAGCTGGTTGACCATTGCCGCAGGCGCGGTGCGGTTGGAAAGTTCGGCCGAGGGCAGCGTGCCTTCGAGTGCCTGGCCGATCGCCGGATCGAAGGCCACGCGCTGCCCTGCCGCGCGCACGACGATTTCCGCAACGCCTTCGCGCACTTCCACGCCGATATCCAGAGTGCCACCGCGCACCAGCGCATCAAGGCCGATCAATGCAAGGTTGAGCATGGTCTTGACCGCAGGCTTGGCGAGGCTGTCCACGCCGAACATCCAGTTGACTGCGACGCGGCCATTGCTGCCTGCCAGAGCATCGACCAACTGACGCGCTTCGGCGACAGGCACCTGTTCGCCAAACCCGCCGGCGGCACCGAAGGCAAGGCGGAAGAACTTGAGCTTGTCAGCCGAAGCCTTCGCGCTCTGCTCGAGCAGCTCGAAGCACCGCTGCCGCATTTCAGGGTCTTTTTCGTCAGCAAGCAGTTCGAGCCCGTTTGACAGGGCCCCCACCGGGCTGAGCAGGTCATGGCAAAGGCGCGAGCAGAGCAGGCTGGCAAGATCGAGAGCAGAGACGGTTGCGGTCATGTTCGGTTTGCAGGCCTTTTGGATAAGGGGTTTACGCTGTTTACACTGTCCTGACAGACAAATGCGATTGCGATGCGGTGCGTCCCGGTTCCATGCTCCAGCAGCGCCGGGCAGGATGACATAGACGGTCCGCCGCAATCATTCGCCAACAGCCTTAGCCACCCGAGACGTGGTAGGAAAGGCGTTCGAACCCTGCGGCGCCATCGTGCCAACACGTAATCCCCCACGTTCCGTCGCTGTCGGGAGCCGCGATGACCCACACGGCGCCATTGCGGGCCGATGAGGCAGCGTCGGTGGCAGACGGGCGTGCAAGGCCGTTGGGGTGGGAATGGAAATATCCGATGACTTTCGCGCCGCCAGAACGGGCAGTCTTGTGGGCGGCGACCAGCGCGGCAGGATCGACCTCGAAATGCCGCGTCGGGTCGGCCGACACGTTTGCCGTAACCAGCACGGACTCGACGCAGGCACCCCGGCCAAGCAGGATGCCGCAGGCTTCACGCGGGGCAGCGCCACGTGCAGCCGCTGTAATGGCTGCAATGACGGCACTCCCCATCTGCAAGGCTGTTTGTGCGTTCAAGCCTGCTCCCTCAACTTCAGCCAGCACCACTAATTTCGCGCTGTAACAAACACTTGTTATTCGCCCCTAGCAAGCGATTACTGGCGCATTGCGTAAAGTTGCCACGGACATTCCACTAACGTGGAGTACCTATGGCCAGATTCGGCCAATATTGGCCGTAATTGCGCAAGATGTTCCGCTGTCGAGCCACCCGGCGATGTTCGGTGTGCATGAACATGGAGCATCACGTGATTGGTGAGCAATCCATCAAACGGAAAGTCATGCTTGGCTGCACGATCCTTGGGGTCGGTGCACTCGTTTCGACGGCTCTCAGCCTTGGCGGAATGTGGCGGCAGGAAAGCGCGATGGTCCAGCTTAACGCTGCGACCAGACTGATGCGCGACCACAT
Organism: Novosphingobium sp. B1; assembly: GCF_900176395.1. Classification (GTDB taxonomy): domain Bacteria; phylum Pseudomonadota; class Alphaproteobacteria; order Sphingomonadales; family Sphingomonadaceae; genus Novosphingobium. The sequence goes on from NZ_FWXL01000004.1 coordinate 308,411, forward strand.
GGAAGCCGACATGGGGCACGATGCGATCCGTGGAGAAGTGGTCAGCATCGTCGCAGCGCAGCAGACCCGGGCCATCGATGGCGGCGAAGCTGCGCGCGAACTGCAGGCGCGCCTGCGCGAGTTCGACAATCGGATGGGAGCGACCATGCGCACGACCGGCGCGCCTGAAGTGCTAGCTGCGCGCCGGGCGGCGGACGAGGCGTTTCGCGCCTACGTTTCCCTGGGCCAGAGCATTGCTGCGTCAGCGCAGCAGGGTGGCGTGCCCGACGATGCGCAGCTGCAACGCTTTCAGGAACTGTTTTCACGGCTTGAAGGCGAGATGGCAAAGATTTCTGACGCCGTCGAAGCACACGCAGCGCGCACGGCCGCCGATGCCAATGCCGTCGCAGCACAAGCCAAGTGGATTTCGCTGGCGAGCCTTGTCGTGCTGCTGTTCCTGCTGGCATGTGTCGCACGTCTTGCGCGGCGGGACATCGTTGCGGCGATCATCGCCATTGCCGGGCGCGTTCAGGAGATGGCTGCCGGACGGCTCGACGTCGACATGGCGGGTGAAACGCGCGCCGACGAGATCGGGAGTCTCGCGCGGGCGGTTGTCGAACTGCGCGATCACCTGCGCGAAGCACAAAGCGAAACGACACGTCAGGCTGACGTCATCGTCACCTCGATTGGCAAGGGGCTGAGCGAACTGGCTGCGGGCAACCTGTCCTATACCATCGATCACCCGCTGCATGGGCCGTTCGAGCAACTCCGCAGCGATTTCAACAACGCGCTGCGCGTTCTCGGTTCGGCGCTCGATCGCATGAAGACGACGACCGAGCGGCTCAACGGCGTGGCACGCGACATCGGCGGCGCGGCGGGCGACCTGTCCGACCGCAACGCCAGCCAGGCCGCCAGCCTCGAAGAGACCGCCGCGGCGATCGCCAGTCTCGCCCAGCGCGTCGAAGGCTCGACGGCAGCGGTGTCGACCGCGCGTACGGCGGTCGATCGCGTAGGGCAGGAAATCAACCGGGGCGGCGAAGTGATCCAGCATGCCGAAGAGGCGATGGATCGCATCGAGCACGCTGCGCAGGAGATCGGTTCGATCGTCAGTGTCATAGACGCGATCACCTTCCAGACCAACCTGCTCGCGCTGAACGCCGGCGTCGAGGCCGCGCGGGCTGGCGAATCGGGCAAAGGATTTGCCGTCGTCGCCACCGAAGTGCGCGCGCTTGCCCAACGCAGCGCCGACGCGGCGCGCGAGATCCGCGACCTCATCACCAATGCCTCGGGCGAGATCGGCAATGGCGTGCGGCTGGTGCGCGATGCCGGCGCAAGCTTGCGCGCAATCACCGGGCAGATGGACGAGATCAACCACATGATGGAAGTGGTCGAGGCGGGCGCCAGCGAGCAGGACATATCATTGCGTTCGATCGACGCGACTTCGCGGCAGATCGAGCAGATCACCCAAAGCAACAGTGCCGTTGCCGAGCAGGTGAACGAGGCCAGCCGCTCGGTCGTCGGCTCCATCGAAGATGTGGTGGAACAACTTTCGCGCTTTCGCATCGGCGAGGCCAGCCCTGCGCATCCTGGACGGGCGCTGGCGGCATGACCGGCCTCACCAACATGGCTTTGGCCATCGCCCTGTCCGGCCTTGTCCTGCCGATGGCTGTGCCGGTCGCTTTGGCGCAGGACACAGCGGGCGAAACTGCACCGGTCGAACTGGCGGGCGAGGCGATCGTCGATCTGGTGTCGGTGGTGCAGGGCGGAAGCGACCGCAAGGTGCGCAGTCTCACCAACGTCAACCTGACCGCCGATCTCGATCTTGGCCGTCTCGTCGGGTGGCAGGGCGGGCGGGCCCACCTGCACGTGCTGGACAACCGCGGCGCACGGCCCAACGATGCCGCGCAGACGCTTCAGGGCGTGGACAACATTGAAGTGCCTGACGCGGGCCTGCGGCTCTTCGAAGCCTGGCTGGAGCAGGACATCGGCAGTTCCGGGACCTCGTTGCGCGCCGGTCTTTACGATGTGAACAGCGAGTTCTACGCCAACGAAGCGGCAGGCCTGCTTCTTGCCCCCCCTTTCGGCATCGGATCGGAACTGGCGGCAACCGGACCAAACGGCCCCTCGATCTTTCCGTCGAGCGCCTTGGCGGCCCGTCTTCATGTCCCTGTGGGCAATGCGGGCAGCTTTGTTCGCCTGGGCCTGATCAATGCGCGGGCGAGCACCCTTGGTGACCGCGGCGGCGTTGATTTCAGCTTTCGCGACGGCCTTCTTGCCATTGCCGAAGCCGGGCGGGGCGAAGGAAGGATCCGCGGTACGGTCGGCGTCTGGCGCTACACCCGCAACCCTGAAAACCAGTATGAAACCGGGCAAGATGGACAGCCATTGCGAAAGCCCTCGCAAGGCGCGTACCTCGTGATCGAGGGGGACCTGCTGCCCGCCGGCAGATCGCGCGAGGTTACCGCCTTCCTGCGCGCCGGCCTGTCCGATCCCCATACCACGCCCTTTCACGGTGGCTTCCAGGCCGGCCTGCTGATGGAGCCGGCGTTTTCTGGGCGCCCCGACAGCCAGCTTTCGCTTGGTGTGCATCACGCCTGGACGAGCAATCACTATCGCGATGCGGTGCGCGCACTCGATCAGGACCCCGGAAACGAGACCGCGCTGGAATTGACCTTCGCCGACGCGATCGCCCCGTCGCTTAGCGTGCAGCCCGACATACAATGGGTGCACGGGCCGGGCGGCATCCGCGGCGCGCAGGATGTGATCGTCGTAACCACACGCATGACCTGGAGCTTCTGAGCGGCACCTCTGATGTACCTGCCCACGGTATCGGCCCTTGCCCTGCCCTGGTCCGCTTCCCATATCCAAGGGGATGGGGGCCGACGATACGATCATATCCGGGACGGTGCCAGCTGGCGGGCAACGGATCGATAAAGCCCTGGCCGATGCCAGCGGTCTTTCGCGTGAAAGGATCAAGGCACTCCTTGGCGAAGGCCGGATTTCGCTTTCGGGCCATCCGGTTCATCAGGCATCGCTGAAACCGGCTGCCGGAACGCCCTTCGCGATTGCCGTCCCGCCCGCCGCTCCTGCCGAGGCCGTCGCGCAGGATATTCCGCTCGCCATCGTCTATGAGGATGATGCGCTTGTCGTCGTGGACAAGCCGGCGGGTCTGGTCGTGCATCCTGCCGCCGGAAACCTCGATGGCACACTGGTCAACGCTTTGCTGCATCATTGCAGCGGGCAGCTCTCCGGCATCGGCGGCGTGGCAAGGCCGGGCATCGTCCACCGGATCGACAAGGACACGTCCGGGCTGCTCGTCGTCGCCAAGACCGACGTGGCGCACGAGGGGCTGGCGAAGCAGTTTGCCGACCATTCGATCGTGCGTGCCTACAAGTGCGTGACTGCAGGGCTCCCCGTGCCGGTTGCCGGGACCGTGCGCGGCGCAATCGCGCGATCAAGCCATGACCGCAAGAAAATGGCACTGGTGGAGGACGGACGGGGCAAGCATGCGGTGACGCATTACCGGACGCTCGCCTCCCTTGATGGCGCAGCGCTGGTGGAATGCCGGCTCGAGACCGGACGAACACACCAGATCCGCGTTCACCTTGCGTCAATCGGCCATCCGCTATTGGGAGACCCTGTCTATGGACGCACTCCCTCAAGGCTTCGGCCGCTGCTCCAGCGGCTCGGATTTCAACGCCAGGCGCTGCACGCGGCGGAACTGGGGTTCATTCACCCCGTTACCGGTGCGGCCCATCTTTTCGCCAGCCCGACGCCCGTCGATATGCGGGAACTCATCGTCGAACTCTGCGCTGAAGGGCATGATGCAAAGGTACTGGCGATGTTGTAACAGAGGACTTTGGAGTCGTCCGCAGGGAGTCTCCGTCTGAGTGGTCCCGCCGCCGGTCGCCCAACAGGGGGCCGTCACATGGGAACCGACACGAAGAAAGGATGTGTTCAGGTGAGTGAGGAAAGAAACGCTGTGTCAGTACCTGCCCTTGGCGGGGAAGCCAGCCTCAACCGCTATCTCTCGGAAATCCGCAAGTTCCCCGTGCTTACGGCTGAGCAGGAATACATGCTCGCCAAGCGTTTCCAGGAACACCAGGATCCCGAAGCTGCAGCCCAGCTCGTGACCAGCCACCTGCGTCTCGTGGCGAAGATCGCCATGGGCTATCGCGGCTATGGCCTGCCGGTCAGCGAACTGATTTCCGAAGGCAACATCGGCCTGATGCAGGGCGTCAAGAAGTTCGAGCCCGACCGGGGCTTCCGTCTCGCCACTTACGCGATGTGGTGGATCAAGGCCTCGATGCAGGAATTTATCCTGCGTTCGTGGAGTCTGGTCAAGATGGGCACTACGGCAGCGCAGAAGAAGCTGTTCTTCAACTTGCGCCGCATGAAGAAGAACCTCGAGGCTTTCGAGGACTCCGATCTGCACCCTGACGACGTACGCAAGATCGCGACCGATCTTGGCGTGCCCGAGCAGGAAGTGGTCAACATGAACCGGCGCATGATGATGGGCGGCGATGCCTCGCTCAACGTCTCCATGCGCGAGGATGGCGAAGGTTCGTGGCAGGACTGGCTGACCGACGATCGCCCGCTGCAGGACGAAACTGTCGCCGATGCCGAGGAAGCAAGCTATCGCCACCAGTTGCTGGTCGAGGCGATGGACAGCCTGAACGAGCGCGAGCGCCACATCCTGACCGATCGCCGCCTGATTGACGATCCCAAGACCCTGGAAGAACTGAGCCAGGTCTACAACGTCAGCCGTGAACGCGTGCGCCAGATCGAGGTGCGAGCCTTCGAAAAGCTGCAGAAGGCGATCCAGCGGATCGCCGTGGAGCGCAAGTTGCTACCGGCGTGATTACGGCAAGATAAAGTCCCCGGAGGTCATGCTTTGGCGGCTGGGCGAAAGTCCGGCCGCTTTTGCATTTAGCATGGCGCATGAGCGAGGAAGGGCCAGCTCGCCGAAATTGTGCCCTCGGCCCGAACTGTCCACCCGAACCACCCGTGCCGGATTGGCAGCCTTGTGCCGCAGGGCCTGGCTGATCGCCTGATCTTCAGGCCAGAGCGGCAGGCTGCACCGGGCCATCCGGCGTTCGCTGAAGAGCCGCACCGGCAAGAAACCACAGGGCATGACGGCCGGGAAGAAAGAAATATCCTCCGCCCTGCAGCGCCACATAGCGCCGCAACCCCTCCAGCGTCAGCGGCGCATTGCGGCCATGGATGGTAAAGCGCTGGCTTGCCCCGGCGCCTGGACCTTCATGCATGGCAAAGGGATCTGGCTCACCCTCCAGACCGTGGAACGTTGGCGATCCAGCCCAGGTCTGCTGCACGAATTCGAACTGCCGTTCGATATCGGCATTGAAACACATGAACAGCGTGCCTCTGGCGACTCCGGTGCCAGGATCGAGGAAGGGGCGCCCCCGTCGGAGCAGCCGATGCCGGTTGGTAACCGCCAGTTCCACCGGCTCGGTCGGGGCAAGGCTGTCACGCGGGAACGTGCGGCGGACGTGCGCCCCAAACGGACAGCGCAACCCTTGTGGATCGGCATCCTTGTAGAGAAACCCGTTGCGCCGAATGGCTTCTGCGCCGCTGCGAAATGCTGGGTGGAAGGGGTGATCCACCAGTGCCGAGCCGTCTCGCCAACGCCCCAGCATCTTGGCCGCGAGCCATTCGCGCGTGCGATGGCGATTGCCGTTGTGCGGGTTGATGAGCTCCCTCTGACGGCACAGCGCTTCGGCCTGGCGATCAAGCTGCGCTTCAAAGCCATCGACGTCCTGCTCAAGCTGGCGGATGACGAGGTAACTGCCGTTGCGGCCAAAATCGCGAGCTTTCGGCCCGGCGCCGGCAAAATCAGGATATTGCGTCGGCTGATCGGGCGGCGGAGAAGGCAGCAGCACCTCAGGGTGCATGCCGATCTGCTCCATCGGACGCTCGATCAGTGGTGAAGGCGGGTAATAGCCGCGGTTGTCGGCGTAACCCAGAATGAACTCGCCTGGTTCGACCCCGTGGACCGGGTCGGGCGCACCATGTCGTCCCGGAAACCCGCGCACCAGCGGCTGGGAAACGCCGTCGACAAAGCCGAACGGTTCTGTCGAAAGCTCGCCGTCGCTTTCGGCGGAGGCATGGACGAAACGTTTGCTTGTGCCCCCTGCCGCATCAGGGGCCTCGCCTTCGTTCCACGCGGCGCGAAAGCCTTCCAGATCGAAGGTCCCCACCCCGGTCGTGATCGTGCGGGTCGCGGTAATTCCGGCTGCAGCGGCTTGGGCAACCAGCGCATCAAGCGATGTCTCGGTTGTCCTGTCGGCAGCATAGAGCAGCAGCACGGCATGCGTGTCACCATCACACCAATCCAGTCCTTCCGGATCGTCCAGTGCACGTTTGCGGCTTGGGTGGGCCATCCCCAGCGCGAACGCCGCAGGAAACCCCTGCGCCGTCCCTTCGCCCTCGAGCGCAAGTTCGGCATCAAGACCGAGCAGGCGCAGTCCCGATGCGGAAAATGCGATGTTGCTCACGACCTGCTCGGGCGGCTTGTCGCCGAAAGCGATCTCGTCGCGGGCAATCAGACCGGCCAGCCACTGCTGCACATGGGCATAGGGATGGCCATTGGCTTCCTGGCGCGGTGCGCCGAAATTCAGCGTAACGACGCGGCTGTATGGATGGCGCTTCAGGCCACCGAATAGTAGCGTCTGGATCTCCTCGTACTGCAGGCCATAGTCGGGCCGCGGGATCGAGCCGAACAGATCGAGCCACGCCTCGGCATCCGACGGGTTAGCTTCAAGCTTGCGAGCACACAGCAGGCCACTGACGATCAGGGCGTGCTTGCGCATGGCCGTGGCTGACAAGTCGGGATGGGCCGTGAACCAGAAGGGCGTGGGGCGCATCGAGCAGCGCGCATAGCGCTTCATGCGGTCACCATCCTCCGCACCCTTCCAGAATAGCAGGCGGGTGGCCGGAAAACCGCGCGCATTGCTCCATACCGCCGACACGCCCTCCGACGCCTTGGTGATGAAGTCCTCGAGATAGCTTTCCCAGCTTCCGTCGAAGTTGCTGCAGAACACCAGTTGCCTTGTGCCCGGCAGCACGACCCACCGTGCCGCATGGATCGTGCCGATGGTTGCGAGGAACCCCCGACGCATCACCCCGATCCGGGCCATGGTGGCAATCGCGGTAAAGGCGAGCGGCAGACTCAACCGGCGAATCCATGCCGCGCGCAACCGGGTCACGCTTATCATGTGGTTCTGGACATGACCCGGAGCATTCTCGCGCGCCATCATTGCGCCAAGCGCCGCTGCCGAAGGGGTACGGTCAATCGGCACGTTCGCCAGTTCGTCGCGACGAAGCAACGCGGCAAGCATGCCGACGATGACCATGGTCAGGATCACGCCTGGCACGATCGCGCCCCATCCCGCTTCGAGCGCACCGCTGCCCGTCAGCAGCAAGGCCGCCAAGGCAAGGCCATAGGGAACGAGCAGCAGCGGCAGTATCAGCGCCTTGGCGTCCCACAGCCCTCGCAAGATCCAGCCAAGCGTCCAGCGGGTGCGCGCAAAGTCCAGCCAAGGCGCGTCGTTTCGTTCGCAAAAGGCCAGTTGCGGCGGCGTGCGATCAGGCAGGGCGGCAAGATCGGCTTCCAATCGCTGCGCTACGAGGCGGAACAGGCTCTGCGGTCCGTGCGCCGGATTGTTGTCGCGCGCGGTCGCGATGATCGATCGCGCCTTGTCCACGAGCCGACGATTGCGCGCGATTGCCTCTACGCTGAGGCCGGGCAGGCCGTTGAATGGCAATCCGGAAAGGTTTGACGGCAAGCGCAGCGCCGATTGGCTGATGCCGTGGCTATGGCTGATGAGCAGCGGAAGCACTTCACCCAGCGCCCTAGCTCCGCTGGTCAAGGCGAGGATCGGCAGCAGCGACGGGCCAATGGCTTCCACCATCGCGCGCAGCGCCGTTTCGGCATCGCCATCGACCGTCGCTTCGATCAGAAGGTGGGCACGGCTGCCGTCCGCTTCGGGCGCGATGGCATGGATGCTGGCAAAATGGATCACGCCGGTTGCCCGCAGCGCCGTGGCGACATCGTCTCGCGCCGGGTTGCCCAGTTCTGCTATCGCGCGCTCGACATCGCCAATGTCGCACCACTCGGACCCATCGCCGAAAGGAATGGCAACGGTCAGGAACTGCTGGGAAGTGCTCACGACCGGCTCCTCAGGGCTGGCGGCGGGTGATGGTGAAAGCCAGGTCGTCGGGCAGTCCGGCAAAGCTTGCCGGCTTTGCGCCGGCTGCAGGGGCCATGCGACCGGCCGTCGCGGCAATGGCTTCGGCCAGCACCGTCCAGGCAATGCCCCGGCCGTAGCACGCATGCGGTCCCTGCAGGGCACCCGATGTCAGGTAAGGACGCAACGGATCGGGCGCAAAGCGCATCGGCTCGGCAAAGGCTGCAGGATCATGGCTTGCAGCGCCGACCAGCAGCAGCAGGCGATCACCTGCCGCCAACGAAATGCCTCGCCATGTGGTATCCTGCCTGACTGTCCGGACGAGACGGCTGGTATCAACGAGCCGCAGCATTTCGTTGATGGTTGCATCCCGGGTGGCAGGATCTGCCTCGTGGCCTGCCAGACGCTCGACCAGCGAGGACCAGTCGATCCCGGCATTCCTTCCGTCGTTCGAACTGGCAAATCCGGCGATTTCCGACAGGGCCTTGCCCACGATCAGCACGAGGGCGCCGGTCAGTTCGAACAGGACATTGCGCGCCTGCTCACGATAAAGATCGTCGGGTTCGTCAAAGTCCTTCCGTACCGCTACCAGCGCGCGAAGCAGGCTGTCCTCCGGAGCGGTGCCGGGAAGCTCCCAGGCCTCATCGATCGCATCGAGCGCAGGCCGGGCGCACGTACGGCTCAGCCATGGCAGGATCCCGGTACTGACCGTGACGGTCCCGAAGACGTGGCCGAACAGCGGCTGCTGTGCCAGCAGGGTCCTGAGCGATGCACCCAGCTCGTCGCGTGGGCGAATCCACGGTCTGGGACGCATCAGGTTTCTCGCCAGCAACATGATTCGCGCTGGCAGCGGCATGGCAGCCGGGGCCGCAACACCGATGATCCGCCGGGCTACCCGGTATGACAGCAGGAAAGCATACTCGCGCACGAAGTTGACGCTTTCTCCCGCTCCGCTGCGAGCCGCGAGCCGGTCGATCAGCGACGCCGCCTCTTCACGGGCAATTCCTGCTACCCAGTTGCGGAAACCGGGCGCGAGATTGGGCGGCAGGTCGCTGCTCTCGGCAACACGGCGCGCATCGAGCCAGTTTTGCGCTGCATGCAACTGGCGCAGGCGCAGGCGGCGATTGGCATCGTTCTCACCCACGAGATAGCGCGTACCGGGCAAGACCTGCTCCAGCAGCTCGTCATAATGCCGCAGCGAGAAGAGCGTTTCCTCACACAGCACGGCGCTCACCACTTCGTGACGCGCAGCGGCAAACACGCGGATGCCGGCCCTGTCCAGCTCGGGAACATGTTCGAGAGCAGGCGCAGCAGGATCGAGAAGGCGCTGACCCAGCGCAGCGAGATCCGGTGCGACGCTCATTGAGCGCTATCCGGCAATCGCGCCAGCCGCCCGCCAAGCGGGACAAGGCCAAACGCGCTGATGCTTTGAGCAAGGGCATCCCGGTCGATATGCTCCGCCCCCTGCACCACCAGCCCGGTTGCCGCCTGCACTTCCGCGCAAAGCACCAACGCGTGAGCTTCGTGCATCCGGTCCTGGCAGGACCGCACGTGTTCAAGCGCCTCGGCTGCGCACTGCGCAGCGCGTTCGCCGGCGCCCGCGTCCTGCGTCAGCGCCAGTTGCGCCAGCGCCAGCCGCGCCCGCGCCTCGTGCACGTAATAGGTCGCCGATGTCCTGACGCGACGGAAATGGCCTCGCTCGACGCACTGTGAAAGGACGGCATCTGCCTCGTCGAGCAGGCCATGGTCGATAAGACACAATGCCAGCCAGCCGACGCTTGCCGGCTCGAAGCCGAGGAAGCGCTGGCGCAGGCAGTCGCTGTGTGCGCGGCGCAGGACGCGCAGCGCGCTGTCCCGCCTGCCTGTGCGATACAGCAGATAGCCATGGGCGAGGTCAGCCAGCAATCGCGAGTAGGCATGCCGATGCCGTCGTGACAGCGACAGCGCTTCGGCAACCCAAGTGCGTGCGCGTCCCGTGTCACCCAGGTCCGTCAGGTACCAGGCGCCGAAAGCCCGGGCCAGAACATGGGGAATCACCACGACCGCGCCGAAGGTCGCGCCGCGCAGTCCATCCTCCAGCCGGGAACCGATGCGCTCGATCCGCATGATCGCCTGGGTCGCATCGCCCTGACAGTAGGCGAGGTAGGCTCCGACCAGATCGGCAAAGGTGCGGCGCGGCAGGCTCTCACGCTGGTCGAGCAGGGCTTCGGCCTTTGCCAGCCATTGCATTCCGCGAACGGGCGCACCATCGATCCAGTCCAGCAGCGCCATGTTGATGAGGGCGACCGTGCGCGCGGCCGCGCCAAGCTCGACTGCGCCTGTGGCAATTGCCTCCATGTCGGGCCGCGTGACCTGCTCCAGCGAGAGCTGCTGCAGCGCATCGAACGCCAGCAGGGCAAAGCGTGCCTGTTCGAAGCGGGCGCGGCCCGGCTCAAGCCTTGCTGCCACAGCGCGAGCACGCTCGTGCAACTGCCGCACCGCTTCGATTGCAGCAAGATGGATGGCCTGCTCGCATGCCGACCACAGGTGCCCTATCGCGCGTTCGGGCAAGTCTGCCTTCTCGGCGTGCATGGCCAGCTCCGCATGACTGGCCACGTCACCTCCCGAGCCCAGCGACAGCAGGTCCAGCGCGCGTGCGTGCATGGCGCGGCGTCGGCGGCGAGCCATGGTCCGATAGGCCGCTTCCTGCACAAGCTGGTGGGTGAAGCGCACCTGCCCGGTGCCGGCAAAAGCGATCACGCGCGCAGCCACGAGGCGGGCAATCGCATCAGCCGGATTGCGGCAGACCTGTGCCGCGCCCTGCTGAAGTTGCGCCATCGTGAACGAGGGTCCAAGCACCGCGCAGAACTGCGCAAGCCTGGCCGCTTCCACATCGAGCGCGGCGAAACGGGCCGCAAGCAGGGCATCGAGCCTTGCGGGAAGCCGGCCCTCGCCCGCATTGTCGGCATCTGCGCCGTCTGGCGTGTTCTGGGCCTCGGCGGCGAATTCGTGCAGCGCCAGTGGCAAGCCTTCGGCCCGCTCGACGATGTGCTGGACCGTGCTTTCATCCATGGGCGCAACACGGTTGAGCAGGACGACAAGACTACGTGCCGCATCGGCACCGAGCGCCTGTAGCTGCAGGGGCTCGCCGCCAAGGCGGGCAAGCTGGCCAAGCGCCTCAGGCCGTCCGGCAACGATCATTGCCAGAGACCCCGTCGGTCGCAGGCTCTGCAATACCGCCAGTGTTTCGGCATCAATGTACTGCACGTCGTCGACCAGCAGCAGCAGGGGCATGTAAGACCCTGCCAGCGCCACGAGGCGGACAACCGTTTGCGTGGCGACGGCGCTGCGATCACCCGGCGCAAGATCCTTCAGCCAGTTGTCGGAACGCATGGCGAGGCCTTCGAGACAGGCAGCCTGCAGCGCAGTCAGGCCTGCCTCGCGTGCCGGGTCGGACATGAAACTCGCCAGCAGATCGAGCAGGTGCCGGACTGGTCCTGCCAGGCATTCGAACGGCACGGCGGCAAGCAAGGCGCTGCCGCGAATGGCAACAAACGTGACTCCGAAGCCGGCAGCGTGGCGCGCCGCTTCCAGCAGCAGCCGGCTCTTGCCCATGCCGGCCTCTCCGGCGATCCCCAGCTTTGTTCCCTTCCCGCGGGCGAGTTCCTGCACAAGCATGCGGACGCTTTGCAGTTCGTTGTCCCGCCCGATTATCGGCGAGGTCGAATCGCCCTTGACCGGCACCCTGTCGCTGCCCGAGAACCTGATAGATACCAGTTCGAAGACAGCCTCGCCGCGCTCGTCGGCTCCGCTGACCAGTGTGCCTGCGGGGCGCGCTTCACAAGGCTCCGCAATAAGGGCAAGCGCAGTGGCCGAGATCGCGGTGCTTCCGGCCGGCGCCATCTTCTCGATCTGGCCGGCAACGTGCGCGGCATGGCCGACCACGTCGAGAATGCTGCCGAAATCGTTATCCTGCCGCCGCAGCAGCACCGGTCCCGAATGGATGCCGACGCGCACCTGCGGCGCCGGCAGAACGCCCACTTCGCCGCTACGCATCGCCTCGGCAATGCGCTGACCCGCCAGCGCTGCCCGCATGGCATGGTCCTCGACGGCGGGTTGCACCCCGAACACGGCCATCACACCGTCACCCTGAACGCGAACCACGAGACCCTCGAAAGCATGAATCGCGGCCTGGATGATGCCGATGGCGTGATCGAGCAGGTCGCGCGCGTCCTCTGGATCGAGCGAACTGATCAGCCGTGTCGACCCAGCGATGTCGGCAAACAGGATCGTCGCGAAGCGGACCATTTCGACATCGGACGACAAGTCGATCACGGGCCCGACCGGACGATCCGCTACTGCCCTGCGGTTGTCATGCACCGCCTGTGGCTGTTCTCCGGCATGCAACTCGACACGTTGCGGATCGGACGCCGGCGCAGCCGCCTTCGTTCGGAACAAGTCCGATGAAGCTGGCTCTCCTTTGGTGTCGACGCCCCGCACGGCTGATTCGCATGCCCCCATGCCGTTCGAGCCGAATCCCATTTCGTCCCGCACGATGGGTGCAGATAATTAAATTACGCGATCGAGCGCAAAACAATTCGACATGCCAGGTAGGCAATTTGCCAAGATTCAACGATTTTTCGATGGTCCAGCCACGCTCACGCCAGGCCGATGATTTCCAGCCCGCGGGCCATGGTGGTGTGTTCGGGGAAATGCTGCAAGCGCGCGCGGATGAAACCGTCGCGCGATTGGCGCAACGGACTGCCATCGAGGTGATGCGCCGGCAATGCGATGCCATCGCGCGAGATGCGGATCGACCAGCCCCAGCGTCGGCGGTCAGACACGAGCCCCATGAAAGCATCGCATTGCAGCACGATGCAAGGCGGACGCAGTGGTCCGGCAGGATTGAGCAGGCGTTCCACCTCTTCTGCGGCCAGCCGGAATCGCACGCTTTCGCCCAGGTCCTGCCGCTTCACGGCAACTGCGCCCGAAGGAGACACGATTGAAAGCGACGGGCGCAACAATGCCTCGCCGGCGCGGCGCAATTCAAGTTCCACAGGCCCGGGGCCGGATTTCCAGATGAGATAACGGGGCATTGGCCTGTTCGATGTCTGTAGGGCGGACGGCTCAAGGCCGGTCGCGCAATTTAGGCGCTCGCCGTCTTGCTCCCGCGTTTCCCAGCGCACCGCGGGCTTGTGATTCTTGACACATTCACTAACGGTTCGTCGCAGAGACTTATCGGTATCGGATCGACCATGCCCAATTCGAACCTCACCGTGCCTGAAGACGTGTGCGCAATCCTTGCCGCGCACGGCCGCCAGATGCGCGTTCGCAAGGGTCAGGTGCTTCTGGCAGTCGGCCTTCCGGCCAACGACGTGTACGTCATGCTCGATGGCGCGGTCAGCGTGTCGCTGGTATCCGCACAAGGGCGCGAGACGGTGTTGCGCACGATCGGCAAGGGCGAAATGTTCGGCGAACTTGCCGCCATCGACGGTGAACCCCGCTCGGCCGATGTCATCGCCGTAGAAAACAGCACATTGCTGGTCATTCCGGGCGCTGCCTTCACTGCGCTCATCGGCACCGAGCCGGTTCTCTCGCTCTGGCTGGCGCGCTACCTGGCCCAGCAGGTGCGCTATCTCACCAACCGCATCTACGAGCTTTCGACGATGGGCGTGGGGCCGCGCCTGCAGGCCGAATTGCTCAGGCTTGCCGGCAAACCCGATGGCAGCGGACGGGCCGTGATCGGCCGTATCCCGACGCAGGCGGAGCTGGCAGCGCGCATCGGCACGAACCGCGAGACAGTCACCCGCGAATTTTCTGTGCTGCTGAAGGAAGGGCTCGTCATGCGCGAAGGACGGCGGATCGTCGTCCCCTCGGTCGATCGCCTGTCCGACCGCCTCCATCGCTACTCGCAAACCGCCTGAGGTTTCCAGCGCGGCAGGCGTTGCCAGATCGCCCCCTGGTTGGATAGGCTGCGGCAGATGATCGAAGACCTCAAGAACGAACGCCGCCCCGCCCCCCGCTCGTCCAGCCGGCTTGGCACCATCGGCTGGTTCGTGGCGCGCATCGTGGCGGCCTTTCTGTTTCTCTCGGCGGCACAGGTGGTCATCTACAAGTTCGTGCCGGTACCTATCACGCTGACCATGCTGATGGACGATCACCCGGTGACCAAGGAATGGACCGCGCTTTCGGACATCGACCGCGATATGGTGGCCGCCGTGATCTCGGGCGAGGACGGCAAGTTCTGCCAGCACAAGGGCTTCGATCAGGAGGCCATGATGCAGGCCTTCAAGCGCAACCAGAAAGGCGGGCGCATCCGCGGCGGCTCGACCATCAGCCAGCAGACCGCCAAGAACGTGTTCCTGTGGCAGGGTGGCGGTTACCTGCGCAAGGGGCTGGAGGCTTGGTACACGGTGCTGATCGAGACGATCTGGGGCAAGCGCCGGATCATGGAAGTCTATCTCAATGTCGCCGAAACGGGGATCGGCACCTATGGCGTCGAGGCCGGAGCGCAGCGCTATTACGGCAAGAGCGCACGCAAGCTGAGCGCGGTCGAAGCTGCCCGCATCGCCGCCGTCCTGCCGCTTCCCAAGCAGCGCGAGGTCAACGGCGCCGGCGGCTTCACCCGCCGCCACGGCAACGCCATCGCCCGCCGCGTGAACGTGGTGAAGAACGGCGCCTTGGACTCCTGCGTCTACAAGTGACGGTCGGCGATGCCGGGCGAGCGGCAGCGATGAACAATCGTCCGATATAGGTAGATCGCTCGGTCGGGCCGGGTGGCCGCTTTGGGGTGGGAAGCTGCCGCTAGCTTTTCACCCTGAACGGGTGCTCAGGGTTGCTCTCGATGAACGCTGCGACCTTTCGAAGCCGTTCGGGATAAGGTTCCGCGTCTCTCCAGCCTGTATTCGGGATAAACCTGAAACCCGCCATCCAAAGCCGCTCGACCTTATTCCACTGTTCGGTGTCGGACTTTTTCGGCGCTTTGAATGCTCGCCCCATCCAATGCAACGCCTTGGCGCACTGGGGGCAAGTGGCGGCGCTCGCTTCGGAAACCTTCCACGACTTGCGGCAATCGAAGCAGGCGTGCGCTACCAAGTAATCTGATCCGCGAGGGCGGACCCCAGCATCGGGACCGGGGATCGAACGGTTCCCAATCGCCTTGCGGATTTCCATGCGCTCAGATTTTGACGGGGTCTGCACCATATGCAGCTAATTACAGCTTTTTACCGATGACCGGAATGGGGTTGGTTGCAGAACGGCAGCTTTTCGCTGTGAATGCACAATAGCGGACGTTTCAGTAGCGCGCCTGAACCTGAAAAGAAAAAGCGCGGAAGGGTTTCCCCTTCCGCGCCTTTCTTTTGGTTTTTGAAGTTCCGGATCAGAACTTCACGCGGGCACCCACGCGGATGCCGTAGAGCGACTGGCGCGTCTGCAGCACTTCGTTCGGAGCCTGAACGCGGCTGTACTGGTACTTCGTGCAGTTGGTGCCCGACGTTGCCGCACAGCTGACGCGAACCAGCGCCGCGTTGTACGGGAACTCGACCTGCGAAAGCGCACCCCAATCCTTGTCGATCAGGTTCAGCACGTTCTCGACATCGGCGAACAGTTCAATCTTGCCAGCCGGCACCACCGGAAGCGGAATTTCCTGCCCGAAGTGCAGGTCGACCTTGAAGAAGTTCCGCGACGTCTGCGAGTTCTTGGGCACAACCTTGCCGCGATACTTCTCGAGGCCAAGCTGCGATACCAGACCCTCGAAGTTTGCCGCGCTCGTGGCGTTGTCGAACTGCACCAAAGGATCGCTCGAACCGGTCGGCACGTAGAGCAGCATGTTGCCAAGGTTGCCGACGGTGCCGAACACCGCGCCACGACCGTTGGTGTTGTCGAGCATGGTCAGGCTGTAGGGACGGCCCGAACGCAGTTCGCCGAACAGCGAGAACGTGGTCTTGGCATCAGCGAAGAAGGCGTGGCTGTAATCGACGCCGAACTTCCAGGTGTTGCGATACTCGTAGATCGAACGGCCATAAGCCGGCAGGTTCGGATCGAAGAACGCGTTGTTGCCGTAGTTCGACGACGAAGTCGACGAGGTCGAGGCAGAGCGGTCCTTCACGTCGGCGCGGGTGTAGCTGCCCGAAATGCCGAGACCGAAGTCCCAGTCCTTCTGGAAGCGGAACGTGCCGAACAGGCTGCGGCCATCGCTGGTATTGGTCAGCTGAAGGTCGCGGTTGGTCGTGGCAACACCACCGATCGGGCCATAGCGGGTGCGGCCGTCGGGCAGCGTGCCGATGGCAACCGAGCGCAGGTCGCGCCACATGTAGCCCTGCAGCGTGTTGTCGTAGAGGAACTGTGCACCAAACAGCCAGTTGTCACCGAGCGGTCCGAGGTCAGCCTTGTAGTCTGCCTGGAACGTCGCCTTGAACTTCTGCGCGATCTTCAGCTTCGGATCGATGTTGTCGGCCGGAGCAGCCGCGAGGCTGGCGGTATTGCGCGTCAGGAAGTTGACGACGCTCGCCGGGATGGTGCCGCTGGTCAGCCCGCTGAGAGCACCGCAGGTGCCCGAAGCAGCGCAGTTGGCGCGGTTGATGTCGACGCTGTTGGTCAGCTGACCGGTGTTCGAGAACACGTTCGACAGGTACACGTCCGGCGTACCGCCGGCGAACACGCCTGCGCCAACGCGGAAGACCAGGCGATCGGTCGCTTCCCAGTTCGCGGCAAAGCGCGGCTGGAAGGCGCCACGGCCCTTGAAAGTCGAGCGGTTGGAGAAGCCGTAGCGCGACACGAAGTTTGCGTTCAGCGGCGGCAAGACATTGTTGTCGAACAGGTCGTAACGCAGGCCCACCATCACGTCGACGGTCGGCGTCACCTGCCAGTCAACCTGGGTCCCGAAGGTCCAGTTGGTGGTGTTGAAGCGTGCAGCTGCGTCGTTCGGATCGTTCGACGGCACGGCATTGCCATAACGCAGGCGCGCGGCGTTGCCGTTGACGAAGTCGTTCAGCGTATCGAAGTAGAAATCGCCGAGCGAACGCTGAAGGAACAGGTTGTAGACGTTCA
Organism: Novosphingobium sp. B1; assembly: GCF_900176395.1. Classification (GTDB taxonomy): domain Bacteria; phylum Pseudomonadota; class Alphaproteobacteria; order Sphingomonadales; family Sphingomonadaceae; genus Novosphingobium. Next base: position 325,624 of record NZ_FWXL01000004.1, read on the forward strand.
CGCGGGTGTAGCCGCCGGTCAGCGTCAGCTTGAAGTCGCCCGTATCATAACGGCCCGTCACGTCGACCGAGAGATTTTCGGTGTTGAGCGCGTTGGAGTGACGCGAAACGTCAGGACCGAAGTACAGGCTGGTGCCGTCGCAACCCGTGGCCGAGGCGCCGGGGACCGAGTCGAGGCAGACCTGCATCTGCGGGAACGCGTTGCCGCCAAACGGCGTCTGGGCGCGGTTGTAGTCACGATAGGAACCGCGAACCGTGGTCGAGAACGTGTCCGACCAGGTCGAGTTCACTTCCAGCGTGCCCGAGTTCACTTCCTCGCGCAGCTCATAGCCGTTCGACTGGTAGCCGAGGCCGAAAGGCGCGGTCAGGAAGGTGTTCTGCTGAAACTGGTTGGTGCCGACGTTGCGGATGTAGGTCAGCGAGGCGCGGTGATCGTCGCTGATGTTCCAGTCGAGCTTGCCGACGATCTTTTCGTCCTGCTCCTGCGTGGTCGAGATCAGACCCTGCGTATCGTAGTTGAAGCGGCTCTTGGCGACGGAGGTGACCTGATCGATCAGGGCCTGCGTCAGGCCGGGCACCTGGTTGGCAAAGCCGCTGCCGAAGCCGGACTCGAGCGGACGGCCTTCTTCGGTACGCTCGTAGGCGAGCATGAAGAACAGCTTGTCCTTGACCAGTGGACCGGTCATCCAGCCGCCGTACTGCTTCGAGGTGAAGTCCAGATTGACCGTGCGGTCCTTGGTCTTGCTGCCGGTCAGGCTGTCGTCGGTGTAAGTGAAGAAGCCGCCACCGTGGAACTTGTTACCGCCCGACTTGAGCACGACGTTGATCGCGCCGCCCTGCAGGTCGCCTTCAGCGATGTCATATGGCGCCACCTTGACTGTGAACTGTTCGATCGCGTCGAACGGCACCGGGCCGCGGCTGGTTGGCAGGCCGCCGTTGTTCAGACCGAAGTCGTCCGACATCTGCATGCCGTCGACCGAGAAGCGGTTGAAACGGCCGTTGTTGCCGGCGATTTCGATTGCGCGGGCATTCGTCAGGTCAAGCGTGACGAGAGGATCGCGGCGGGCAAGGTCGCGCACGTCACGGTTGATCGATGCGGTGGCTGCGATCTTCGCAGCGTTGAGCGAGGTCGTCGGGCCATCCGAAAGGCCTGCAACGTTGTTGATCGACGAGGCGGTGACGACGATCTGCTGCATGGCCTGCAGTTCGATCGGCAGACGAGCAGGCGTACCGGCCTGAAGGAACAAGTCGTTGACGGTGGCAGCCTCGAATCCGTCGGCTTCAACCGACACGCTGAACGGGCCGCCGACGCGCAGACCGTTCGACGAGAAGTTGCCACCCTGGTCGGTGGTGGTCGTCGAGGTCGTGCCTGACGGGGTGTGGACGATCGTAACGGTGGCGCCCGAAACAGGCTGGCCAGCCGCTACAACCGTGCCGCGAACGGAAGATGAAGTTTCCTGCGCGAATGCCGGCGTCGCAATTGCGGTGGCAAGCGAAAGGCTGGCAGCGCTTGCGGCGAGGAAATATCTGAGTTGCATTTTGAGACCCCGTGTACTGCGCCTGAGAGCGCTGTTGCGGCACGGTTGTTACCCGCGCCCCTGAGCTTATTCCGGGAGAGAATCGCGCTCGCCCGAACCGTCGCGGGCAAGCCTCTAGCCGCCCGTTGACGACCCCAAAACCGGTCTCAGATGACACTGGAATGACGACGTTTCGACTTGGCGACACGACGGTCGAACCGTGCGCAAGGAAAGATCAACCGAGCCGCCTAGGGCTGTATGGAAATTGCCCCAAGTCCATAAAGTTTCGAAATATTCGGGTTGCAGTTGCAGTTTCGCAACAGCGAAGAAAAAGTTGCTGCAGGCGCGAACCGCCCGGGAACTTTCAGGCCGCCTCGCGCGCCTCCGGCGCAATCTCGGCGGTGATGAACCAGCGTTCGGTGCCCTCCAGTCCCACCGCCGTCAGACGGCCACTGCCAAAGGCGCCGGTATCGATGCCGATCCGGTTGGCACGCACTTCGGGAAGTTCGGCTATCGAATGGCCGTGCACCACGACATGGCCATGATCGCCCTGATGCTCGAGAAACTCGCGCCGGATCCAGCGCATGTCGGGCCGGTTCTGCTGGTCCAGCGGAACGCCGGGGCGGATTCCGGCATGCACGAAGAGGTAGTCCCCCACGACGATGCTGTCTTCCGTCGCTTCCATGAAGGCTATGTGGCTCTGCGGTACCAGCGCAATCATGCGCTCGCGCAACTGCTCGAGCTGCATCGCGCAATACTCCTCGAAGCCGAGGCCGCAGCTGACCAGCGTCTGCTTCCCGCCATGGCGCAAGAAGTGCCGCAGCGTCTCGTCCTGCGAGAGGCTGCCGAGCATCATCTCCTCGTGATTGCCTGCAAGAACCCGGACCCGCCCGGTCGCCATCAGGCCCATGGCGCGTTCGACCACGCCCCTGCTGTCTGGCCCACGATCGACCAGGTCACCAAGGAGGATCAGAGTCGTGTCGGCATCGCCGCGCGCCGATTCGTCGGCGTCGATGCGCTCCAGCAACTGGTCGAACAGGTCCAGTCGTCCGTGGATATCGCCGATTGCATAGATCCGTTGGCCTGAAGGCACGGTGGCACGCGCTGCCGGCTCATCGGGCAACGCACGGGCAGAGGCACTGAACAAAGACCGCAGCTTGGATAACATGATCCCTCGTTATCGGACGATATGGGTAACGCAAGTGCAGCATGCAACAAGCCTGCTGAACCCGCCCTTTCATGCCGCCTGCGCAAGAGTTCTTGGGTTCGGCAACCGCGCGTCCTATCTTGCCCTGCGACAACCTCCAGCAGCGAAAGGCAGTTGCCTTGACCAAGTTCCTTCACACCATGATCCGCGTGAGCGATCCCGAGGCCACCATTGCCTTCTTCGAGCTGATCGGGCTCAAGGAAGTGCGCCGCTTCTCGAGCGAGCAAGGCCGCTTCACCCTGATCTTCCTGGCTGCGCCCGGCGAGGAAGGCATTGCCGAGGTCGAGCTGACCTACAACTGGCCGCCGGAAGACGGCTCGCCAGCCGAAAGCTACAGCGGCGGGCGCAATTTCGGCCATCTCGCCTACCGCGTCGACAACATTTACGAGACCTGCCAGCGCATCATTGATGCCGGGCACATCGTCCACCGTCCCCCGCGCGATGGACATATGGCCTTCGTGAAATCGCCCGATGGCATCTCGGTGGAACTGCTGCAGGACGGCCACCTGCCGCCGCAGGAGCCGTGGGCAAGCATGGCCAACACCGGTAGCTGGTAACTCGGCACCCAGAGATATTCAGGCGCGGCGTCCGGAGCGATCCGGGCGCCGTTTCGGTTCGTGCCATTCATTCGGCCCCAGAGCGCCCGCAGACCCTTGGCCATATCGCTTGGCAAAAAGGGTGCTGCACCTGCGCAAAAGGGCGTTGACTCCATGTTGCCCTGCAGCATTATCAATCCCGGACGAGCGTCAGGGAATGGCCAAAAGGCAGCGCTCGGCCACGGGGTATTGCTGAAAACCTGATGTCTGCCGCGCCGCTGCGGCGGGGCCGGATGCATCGTCGCTTCCGGCTGCGGGAACGCCTTGCCCTGTAGATACCAGCCACCTGCGCGAACTGCGCAGCCTTGCCGCGAGGCGACAAGGACAGGGCACGAAACGGGACGGATGCTTCGGGGAGAAACAAGGGCCGTGCGTCTCCTGCAACGGGAGCCGGGCAAAACAGGGGGTTGAACAGATGAAGACGCAGTTCGGGTTGAAATCGAAAGCCATGAGGGTTCTTGGGGCAACGACCATCCTTTCGACCATGGTCCTGCCCACTGTGGCCCGCGCCGCCGACGAACCGCAGGAAGCCATGGCGCCTTCGCCCGAACCGCAGGCCGCAGAAGGCGAAGGCTTCGGCGAGATCGTCGTGACCGCCACGCGCAAGGCCGAATCGATCCAGAAGGTGCCGATCTCGATCCAGGCGCTGAGCGCGGACACGCTGGCACAGCGCCAGGTAAAGGGTCTGACAGACTTTGCCACCCTGATGCCGTCGGTCTCGTTTGCCGGTATCAGCCCGGGCCGTAACACCCCATATTTCCGCGGGATCGTGCCTGCGGGCGGTGGTCGCGAGTCGGTCGGGTATTACATTGACGACATCCCGATCACCGGCACGGGCCTGCCCGATATCCAGGTCTACGACATGGAGCGCATCGAGGCACTTTCAGGCCCGCAAGGCACGCTTTATGGAGCAGGTTCGCTGGCTGGCACGATCCGCTTCATCACCAACAAGCCCAAGACCGATCGCATGGAATTCGGCTGGGATGCCGAGGTCAACAAATACGGCAAGGGCGGCTTCGGCGGCCAGTACCAGACTTTCGTCAACGTGCCGATCGCCGACAATCTCGCCGTGCGGGCCATGGGCTTCTATCGCCGCGATGGCGGATACATCGACAACACGCCCAACAACGGCAAGTTCAACGATGGCAAGTCGTCAACCCTGACGCTGGGCGACAACAACCCCAACACGAAGTACACGCTCGACAACTCTTCCATCGCCAAGAACGATTACAACGACATCGAAGCCTACGGCGGCAAGCTGCAGGTCCTGTGGCAGCCGGCAGATGGCTGGGACGTGATGCCCCAGATCACCGCGCAAAAGCAGATCGTCAACGGCTACTTCGGCTTCGACCCGCGCGTTGGCGATCTCGAGGTGCACGATTACGACACGACCCAGCTTAACGACAAATGGTATCAGGCCGCGCTCAGCATTCATGGCCACATCGGCGATTTCGATCTGGTTTCGGCCACCGGCTATTACCAGCGTCAGCTCAAGGTGCTGAACGACTATACCTACTACACCGTCACCTACGACGGCTTCGGTCCAGGTTATGAAAACTACCTGCAGTTCTTCGACAAGAACGGCTGCACGGGCTCAGGCGCCTCGCTCAAGTGCACAAGCCTGATCAATCCGACCCAGTACTACAGCGGCCTGCGCAACGAGCGCAAGTTCACGCAGGAAGTTCGCCTCTCGACACCGAAGTCATGGCCGTTCGACGTCACGATCGGCGGCTTCCTCCACCACCAGACCAACGAAGTGAACAACGATTACGGCATCCACGGCCTCGCCGACATCGTCGGGTTTACCCGTGCTGGCGGCGGCGACAGCAATCCGGCCGGCTTCGGCATCCCGACCACCCAGGGCGGCACGATGACGCTCGGCTCGCCGGCGGTAAAGCGCGATGCCTTCTACATGACCGAGCAGAACAACTACTGGCGCGATTACGCCGTCTTCGGCGAAGGGCATTACAACATCACGCCCGAACTGAAGCTGACCGGCGGCATCCGCTACTTCTGGACGCGCTACAAGGTGCTCGGCTTTGCCGGCGTCGCCGGTTCGGCGCGCAACACCATTACCTCGCTCTACGTGCCGACGGGCAAGTACGGCTGCCCGATCCCGTTCCCGGACGAGCGCCTGCAGTGCATCAATACCAACTTCGCCTCGCCCGATGGCGTCGGCCGCTATCGCGAACAGGGCGAAACGCACAAGGTTGCGCTGAACTGGCAGTTCACGCCGACCAAGATGATCTACGCCAACTACTCCACCGGCTTCCGCCCGGGCGGCTTCAACCGGCCCTTGCGCATCCGCAACATCGGCGTCGCCACGGTGCCGCCGTTCCAGTCGGAAGAGCTGACCAACTACGAAATCGGCATCAAGACCACCTGGAACAACATGTTCCGCTTCAACGCTGCTGTCTATTACGAGGACTGGAACAACATCCAGTACAGCGTCGTCGTCTCGGGCGCGCAGGGCGCGGGCATTACCGGCAACGCCGGCAAGGCGCGGGTCTACGGTATCGAATACGATGCCGAACTGAAGCTGGGCAAGGTCACCATCTCGACCAACGGGGCCTACAATAACGCCAAGCTCAAGGGCGATTTCTGCAACTTCGCCTTCAATCCGGCGACCCTGTCGATCTCGCAGTTGCCGGCCTGTACCCAGGGCCTGAGCGTGGTGGGCTCCTCGCCGCCGACCCCGCAGGTGGCTGCTGCCGACGGCACGCGCCTGCCCCGCCAGCCGGAGTTCAAGGGCACGACCTCGGTCCGCTACGACACGTCGTGGGGCGATGCAGATGCCTATATCCAGGGTGCCGCGCTATACCAGACCGGCGCGACGCAGGATCTGAACGTCTTCAACGGCAACCTCTACGTCTGCCCCGAGATCGCAGCCGCCGAAACCGCCGCTGGCCGCCAATGCCAGACGCCCGGCTTCGTCAGCTTCGACTTCTCGGCCGGCATCAAGAAGGACAACTGGACCTTCGACGTCTTCATCCAGAACGCCTTCGACAAGCGCGGAGAGCTGACCAAGAACACCTTCTGCTCGATCACCTTCTGCTCGGGATCGTCGCGCACTTTCGCGATCAAGCCGCAGTTCTTCGGCGTGCGCTGGGGCCACCGCTACTGATCGATCCACTCTTTACCCTGCGAAGGTAGACTGGCCCCCGCGATAATTCGCGGGGGCTTTTTTGTCAGCCGATACGGCGGCACTGAATAGAGGGGGTCGGGATCGCCTGACGCGGCTCGAATGTCAGGCGGCACTGGACTTTGGCGCTGACACGCCGATGTATTGACGATGGACCCGATCAGGCCGCAGGTGCATCCGGATAGCTGTCGAGCACCGGCCCAAGCGCGGACCTCAGCGGGCCGAGCCATGACTCATACGGCTTCCACGCCTCCAGACCGTCCCTGAAGATCGGGCGCCGCACCTGTTCGGAGCTGGCGGTGCGCACGGCGCGGTCGTTGTTGTAGAATTCGAGGCAGGATTCCTCGAACGGCACGCCGATGTAGTCGAGCAACCGCCGCACTTCGGCTTCGGTATCAGCCACCATGCGCTCATAGATCACGCGGTGGACATGGCCCGGCATCTGCATATCCCACGCCGCCATCAAGCCCACGTAGTCGCGATAATACTGCCCGATATCGCCAAGATCGTAGGTGAAGGTCTGCCCGCGCGCGAAGTGCTGTTTCCAGCCCGAAAAGCAGCACGACAGCGGGTGGCGGCGCGCATCGACGACTTTTGCATTCGGCAGGATCAGGTGGATCAGACCGACGTGCTGCCAGTTGTTCGGCATCTTGTCGATGAACAGCGGGCGGTCCGTCTGGCGATGGACGCGTGTGCGCTCGATGTATTCCTCGCCCAGCCGACGCCGATCGGCCGGCGACAGCGAGGCGATCATCGTGGCGAAGTCGGGAAACTCGCCCTCGTCCACGCGCGATTGCAGCCGCGCGCCGATCATCATCATCTCGGGCAATTCCATCGTGCCCTCGATCAGGGAATGACTGGCCATGATCTGCTCGACCAGCGTCGATCCCGACCGCGGCAGCCCGACGACGAAGATCGGATCGGGCGCCAGGCAACCGCCCTCGCCCATCTGCGCAAGGAACGGCGCAGAAAATGTCTCGACCGCTGCGCGCACCTCACCCGAGAAGGCGGCAGCATCGTGGCGGATCATGGTGCGGCGCAGGGCATTGCCCCTGGCATAGTGCACGAACGCGGCCTCATGCGCCCTGGCATCTTCGTGCGCCTTGCCCAGCGAGAAATGCAGGTGGAACACGTCCTCCTTGCGCTCCTCCACCGTGCCCGCCAGCGATACCAGCGCCGCGTCCATCGCGGCGATGTCGTCGGCACCCAGCTTCACCGTCTTGAGATTGGCAAGGCTCCACCACGCCTCGCCCATCGTCGGCTGGCGCAGCACCGCCGCCCGGTAGGCTTCGACCGCCTCGGCCTGCCGGCCCAGCGTCTTGAGCACATGACCAAGGTTCTGCCAGACCTGCGGCTGGTCCGGATTGTCCGCCAGCAGTTCGCGATAGAGCGCCGCCGCCCGCTCCTGCTGCCCCAGCCGCACCAGCACCGAGGCCAGGATCAGCTTGTGCCCGGCCACCGGCACCGGGGAGCGCTGCAGCACCTCGGCATGCTCAAGCGCTTGCGGAAGGCGGTTGGTCTGGAGAAGCAGTCTGATCAGGAAATCGCGCGCGAGGTCGAAACCGGGAGCCAGCGCCACCGCTCGTTCGACCCTGTCGATCGCCGGGGTCATTTCGCCCTGGCGCCAGGCCAGTTCCCCCTGCAGCCGCAGCGCTGGCGGATCGTCCGGTTGCCGCGCCAGCCGCTCGGCCAGCAACGCCTCTGCCGCCCCGAGATCGCCATCCTGCACTGCGACTGCTGCCTTGAGCAATCCGGCATCGCGTGACGAGGCGTGGACGCCCGAAAGATCGGCGCGCCACGCATCTTCGGCATGGCCTGCCTTGCGCAATTGCCGCGCCAGCAGAAACCACCCACCAGAAACCCCCGGCTGCGCCTGTACCAGCGCCTGCAAGGCTGCAATCGAACGCGCCGTATCTCCGGCTTCGGCAGCCGCCTGCCCCAGCTCCCACAGCACCACCGGCACCGCGCCGCTGCCCCGGGCCAGAGCATCGAGCTTTGCCAGCGCCTGACGCCCCTTGCCCATCCGCCGCAGGGCGCGAGCGGCGAGGAGTTCAGCCGGACCGAAACCCGGCATCCGCCGCAACAGCGCCTCGGCCTGATCGAGCGCCTTGTGCGGTGCCTTGTCCAGAAGTGCCTCGGCCTCGGCCAGGGCCTGTTGCGGTAGGGGCGCGCGCAATTGCTGGATCATCACCGCAACCTAGGTCGGGGAGCGCTGCGACGGCGTACGCAATTTGGCGCAAGCTCGGGCGGTCTCACACTGGACAGGCCTGCAGCAGGTTCAAAGCATCGCAACGGCTGGCAATGCCCCGCACCGCAACCCATCCGCTGACCTGTGCCACGGCGAAACTTACCCCATGAAGATTGCGGCGTGGCGCGACGCCGGGAATGGGCCGCGGATAGCCCGATGCGATGACCTTGCGTCCGTCCGCGCCAAGCCTTGGCTTTCCGCGCGGCAGGTCCCAATCGAGTCCGACGCCCAGCACCTGCGGCAGGCAACCTGGCCAGCACGGTTGTCCCTCCGCCTCGAAAGCCGCAACGATCAGGGCACCCTGCCCTGCAGCTTCCTGCGCCAATCCTGCAAAAACATTGGCATGGACCGGATTGATCGTGCCGAGACTGAGGTTGATCACCTCGCAGCGCGCCTCCAGTGCCTGGCGGATGCCGGTCGCTAGGGCGCGGGCGGAAGCGCGCAGGCCATCGCGGAAGACTCGGATCGGCAGCACTTCAGCGTCAGGTGCCAATTCCTGGATCGCGGCGGTCACGGCAGTTCCGTGGCCCAACCTGTCCAACACCTCGGCCTGATCGTCCAGCACCGTGCCGTCTGCCAGGACGCAGCAGCCCGGCATCAGGCGAGCTGCTGCGATGTGCGGGTGCTCCGGATGCACCCCGCTGTCGATCACCGCCACCCTAGCCATGCGCGGTGACCTGCGGCTCCAGTCGCACCGTGCCGCGCTCGATCCTGATGACATGATCAGCCATCTCGGCCAGAGCAGGCTTGTGCGTGATCACGATCAGGGTTGCCTGGGGCAACGCACGCCGCAGCCCCAGCGCCACCATCCGCTCGGTCTCCTCGTCCAGCGCCGCCGTCGGCTCGTCGAGGATCAGTACGTCGGGTTGGCGCAACAGCGCCCGGGCAATGGCAATGCGGTGGCGCTCACCCGCCGACAGGGCGAGGCCGCGCTCACCGGTGCGGGTCGCCATCCCTTCCGGCAATCGGCCGAGCAAGGGCTCGAGGCCAGCCGCGCAGGCAGCGGCGGCAATCTCGTGCGGCATGGCATCGGGCCGGGCAAAAGCGATGTTCCCCGCAATCGAGGCATTGAACAGGAACGGCGCCTGATCCACCAGCAGCACGCGGGAGCGCAAGTCGGCTAGCGAGAGGTCGCGCAAGTCCATGTCGTCGATCAGCACCCGCCCGGCCACGGGATCGCACAAGCGCACCAGCAGGTCCGCCAGCGTCGACTTGCCGGCACCCGACGCGCCAAGGATTGCGGTCAGCGACCCTGCCGGTATGGAAAGGCTGGCGTTCTCCAGCACTGGCTCGCGGCCATGGTGCATAGTCACGTTCTCAAGCCGGATCTCCCGCGAAATGAGCGGCAAGGGCCAGGGCTTCGCGGCTTCGACCACTTCGGGCGCTGTGTCGAACAATTCGAAGATGCGGGCCAGCGCCACCCGCGCGGTGGCAAGGCTTGCGGTCAGGCCCATCAGCGCCTGAACCGGGCCGAGCAGGCGACCGTGATAGGTGATGAACGCAACCAGCGCACCGATGGTCATCGTGCCGTCGATGATCTGCTTGCCGCCATAAAGGATGACCGCCGCACTCGATGCCGTCACGATGGTTCCGGGCAGCGCTCCGGTCAGGTACGAGGTGGTCTGCATGCGGAGCATCGTCGCAACGAAGCCGCTGTTGGCCGTGGCGAAGCGGTTCGCCTCGTGCTCCTCGGCGCCGAGTGCGTTGACGGTGCGCATGCCGAGGATCGTGTCGGCAAGCATGCTGCCGATGTCCGCGCCGCGCTCGCGCATCTGCCGCGTCAGGTCGGTCATGCGGCGCTGGAAATGAAGGAAGCTCATGACCGCGAACGGCACCAGCACCATGCCGACAAGGAACAGCTTCCAGTCGAGCCACAGCATCATCCCGACGCTGCCGGTAAAGAACAGCACGTTGCTCAACACCGAGAGCAGCGTATCACCCGCCACGCGCTGCACGTCCGAAACGTCGGAGTTGAGCCGCGACATCAGGTCGCCCAGACGAAAGCTGCCGTAAAAGCGCGGAGAAAGCCGCTGCAAGTGGCGCAGCAAGCCGACGCGCATGTCGAACAGCATCTGCGCCGACAGCGAGACGTAGCGGTACGAAACCAGCGCGTTGACCGCGAAGCCGCCAACCGTCGCGCCCATCATCAGCGCGGCGATCTTCACCAGCATGTCCCAGTCGCGCTTCATCAGCGCCTCGTCGATCATCAGCTTGGAGATCCACGGCTGCGCGAGGTTAAGGCCGGTGGCGACGAGGCTGCCGAGGAGGACGAGGATCAGGCGCGGCGCATAGGGTTTGAGCCATGGCCAGAGGCGCTTGTAGGTGCTCCACGGGGCAATTTTTGGCGCTTGATTCATGCCGCCTGCTCGCGCCGGACGAGGTCGAAGCCGTTGAGGGCAAAGCGCGGTTCGGGCAACTTGGCGAGCAGCGCCGTGGTCTGTTCGTAGCCTCTCTTGGCGGCGGCGTACTGTTCGTGCCACCAGCGGCCCGCGCTGCCGTTGGCGTAGAACGGCAGCGAGAGTTGCAGGTGCCGCCGCAACGAGGCGAGCAGCAGCGAGTGATAGTGCGTGGCCAGCAGGGCCGGATTCTCGCCCCGCGCCAGAGCGCCGATTACGGCAGCGGCAAGGATGCCTTCGCGCGCCGCCTGCGCGGTGCCGTCGCCGCAGATCGGGTCGAAGGCGATGGCGGCAGTGCCGCAGGCGAGCCAGCCATCACCCGCCAGTTGCGCCAGCATGCGGGGGCTGGTGTCGAATTGGCCGCCGGTCGGCTCCAGCATGTCGATCAGCGGGCCGATCAGCGGGGCGTCCTGCGCCAGTTTCTGGGGATCACCCCCCACAGCAAGCAGCCACGCTTGTCCGAAGCCGTCGGGAATCAGGAACAGCCAGCCCGCGTCCACCGCCTCGATCCAGCAGGTCTGGGCAGGGGCATCAGCCTTCAGCGTGACTCGGGCGGTCGCCGAAAGCCGCTCGCCAAAGCGCAACATTTCCTCCGCAGGGAATGGGGCAAGCGCATGGAGGACAAATTCGGCATTGAAATCATTTGAATGTTGGATGTTTAGCTGCGCCCTCTCGGGCTTCGCTGAACTTCGCTTCGCTACGTTTCCCCGGGGAAACAAATCAAGAACATTTATGAGATCATCTTCGGAAACGACAACAGCCCCGTGCGCCATCGTAACTGCCTTGTCGGCGCCCCACTGCACCACACGTCGCTCGATCCGTGGCCGATCGGCAAACAGGGCAGGATTGCCGAACACGTCTCTCAACAGCGCCAGAGCTGCATCGCTCAGCATGATCACCGGAACCGGACGCCGCAGGCCAGGCTCGCGCGCGAACGCGAACCCGGCCCGGTTCAGCAGGTGCGCGGCCGTAGCCACCGCGACGCCCTGTCCCCTCATGATCACATCGGCGGTCACTGGGTAATGATCATCCCCGCGCCAGTGGTGTCGTTTCCAAGGTCGATGGTCTTGACGTGCTGCAAGGTCTGCGCATCGTACATCTCGATGTCGTAGCTGGCGCCGTAGATGTAGAGCAGCTTGCCATCGCCCGACATGCCGAACTGGAAACGCGTGCGGCAGGGGAACTCGGCCTTGTTCTTGACCAGGTTGGTCGTGAGGTCGAGATGCCAGAACTCGCAACGCTTGTTGCCGACCTTCTCCTGCGTGACGACGGTCCAGCCTTCCTTCATGTCCTTCGACACCTGCAGGCCGGCCATGCCGCCGCCAACCGGTGCCGGGCCGATCGGGCGGAAATCGAAGGTCTTGGAAACGAGATCGAAGCGGCCCACGCCATAGACCTTGTTGCGGATGTAGGGGTCCTGTGCCGTGAACATCGAGACGTACTGGTCAGGATTGCGCAGTGCCTCCACGCCGCCGCCGAAGCTGACGCCCTCGATCCCGGTCGCCTCGGGCTTGGAAAACTCCAGTCGGTCCTTGACCTTGAGCGAGGCGGTATCGACCACCAGCACCTTGTCGCGGATCAGGAACAGTGTGGTTCCGTCCTTCGAGAGCATGTAGTTACCGCGCCCGGCACCAAATCGCACATCCTCGTCGGGGACCTCGGCGGTGCGGACCACAGCCTTCCTGGTCAGGTCGATCACGCCGAACATCTGCGGGCTGACAGTCCAGCGATCCTGCATCTTCTCGAACTTCTGGATCATCGTGTAGAAGAACTTGCCCGAAGGGTCCGGCACGCCGCCACCGAAGCGATAGCGCGTGGTCGGAGTGTTCAGGCTGAAGGAGTTGACCACCTTCTTCGTCGCCGTGTCGATCACCTCGATGCCGCTGGTGGTGATCGTGGAGACGTAGATCTTCTTCATGTCGTTCGATATGCGCATCGATGTCGGCAGGCCCGAAGCCAGCGTGATGCGGTCCCTGATCTCGCCCGTCGCCTCGTCGACGATCAGCATCTTGTCGGGGTATGACCCCATGAACACGGTCGATGCGTGGGCCGGGGCGGCTGTGGCAAGGAACGGCAGGAGAGCGAGACCGAGTTTCTTCATGGGTCGGGTCTTCCGATGCAATGTGGTTACAGGACGACGGACGTCTTCACGGGAAGATGATGTCGAGGCTGCGCCAGTCCTTGGCCGCAGTCGCGCAATTGCTGGCCCAGTCGGGCGAGTAGTTGACGTGATCGGGGACCTGCACCGGCCAGAAGCAGGTGACGTAGCAGTCGTAGATGTCGCGCTCCGCCGGCTGGCACAGGCCCGCCGTGCCGCCACCGGCATCCACCTCCCAGCCGGGCGAGAACGAGATCGAGCAGCCCATCGGCGTGTGCATCGGCTTTTGCTGAAGCGCGACGACGTCTTCCTCGGTCGAGGAAATGGTTTCCTCGATCCGCAGCGCCTTCTTGTTGAGGGGTTTCAGGTGCTTCATGACAAGCCCTTTCGTGCAGCAAAGCGTTCCAGAAATTCGGGATTGCGCTGGGCGACCGTGCCGTAGATCTTGAGGCAGGCCTCGGTCCATTCGCGGATCCAGTCGCAATAGTGCAGGTTGGCGTGGCCGGTGTCGCCGTAGCGGACAAAGGCCTCGTGATGGCAGCCACCGGCGCAGAGCGGGCGGGCCCAGCACGATGAGCATTCGTACTTCGCGCCGACGTGGCCGCGCGTCAGGAAATCGGTGCGCTTTTCCTTGTCGAGCCCTGTGGTCACGTGGCCGAGCACGTGGGTATCGGCATCCGTGAAGCGATGGCAGGGCGAAAGGTCGCCCGAGGGGCTCACGCCGACAAGGCCGAGGCCTGCGCCGCAGGGGTGCGACTTGTTGGTGCCCTGGATCAGCTCGCTGATCGTCTCCGAAACGTTGGAGAAGCCATGCATCTCGCCGCGCAGGGCATAGGCGAGCCATTCGGCGGCGAGTTCGTGGAACGCGGCGACGACCGTGTCCATGCCATCGTCATCGAGCGTGTAGGCCTGCTGCCCCGAATCCGTCACCGGGGCGAAGCCGACTTCGTGGAAGCCCAAGTTGTCCTTCAGGTGCCGGTAAATGCGGATCACGTCAGTGACGCCTTCGGTCAGCGTGACGCGGGCAGTGATCGCTCGGGTCTTGTGCCCGGCGATCAGCTTGCGCAGGCGCGGCTCCATCACCGCGTAGGAACCCTTGCCGTTCTTGTAGACGCGGTGGCGGTCCTGCAGGTCGGGCGGGCCGTCCATCGAGACGGTGACGCCGATCGCCTGGTCGGAGAGGAACTGGATGATCTCGTCGGTCAGCAGCGTGGCGTTGGTCGTCAGGCTGTAGGTCATGCGCTTGCCGACCGAGGCCGCCGCTTCGTTGGCATAGAGCACCACGTCGCGCAGCAGCTTGAAGTTCATCAAGGTCTCGCCGCCGAAGAAGGTGATGTGCGGCACCTCGCGCTCGCCCGAACTCTTGAGCAGGAAGTCGACCGAGGTCTTGGCCGTTTCCAGCGTCATGTACTTGGGCTTGCCGGCCGGCGTCGCGATCTTGTCCGCGCCGAACTCGTAGCAATAGGTGCAGGCAAGGTTGCACTGGTTGGTCACGTTCAGGACCAGCGCCTGGAGCGGGTAGTCCTCGGGCGGAGCCGACGGGGCGAGTGGCGCTTCGCGGATCTCGTCCGAAACGATGCCACGCACGGCGCGCAACTCGCGGATCAGGTCCTCGGCATCGGCGCGCGAATAGCTGTTTTCGACTAGCGCAGCGACCATCTCGCCATAGGCCATCTGGCGCTCGCCCAGCACGGCCATGACACTGGCCGCGCCTTCGTCGAGCGCGAAGATCGCGCCTGCCGAGGCGAGGTAGACAAAGCCCCCGCCGTCGGCATCGAAGAGGTGAATGTCGCCGCGGCGATACTTGGGGACGAGGGCCGTAGTCACTTGGCCACCTCCGGCTGATCCCAGCGCTTGTAGGCGGGCACCGAGACGACCATGAAGGCCTTGCCCTTGAGTGGCTTGCCCTGCGCGTCCTTCTCGGTCTTCGCCGTGGCGACGACCCACACTTCGCCGTAGTTGTTGCGGCCCCACTTGCGCTCAGGGTTCGGCCCGTCGATTGCCGGGGTGAACAGCGCGGTCGGGCTCAATTTGCCAACATAGTTGACGTCGTCGTCGTAATAGACGGTGGGCAGTTCCTCCATCGCCCAGGTCACATCGATGGGCCCAAGCGATACGTCATCTGCCGTGTAGGGCTTGCCGTCGAGGCCCGCATCATAGCCGAGCGCATCGAACTGCTGGTAGCCGGGCGTATGCTTCTCGCTGCCGCCGAGGCGGGCGATCGCGGTTTCGGGGGTGACCTTGATATAGTCGACCTTTTTGTAGACCGGCAGGCCAGCGGCGAGGATCGACCCGCCCACGCCCACATCATGTGCGCCGACCGTCGCATCGGGGGCGACATCGACCGTGAGGACCGCTTCGGTCGGGCTGGCGGAGACGACCTTGGTCACCGTCACACCCTTGCCGAGGTCCACGTCGGAAGCCTTGAGGCCCGCCGGGAAGGCATCGCCGATCAGCTTGAGCGTCGCGCCCTTGGCTCCGGCCTTGAGGGCATAGGGCCAGATGGCGACGACTGTCGGTTCGGCGGCGGCGCGGGTCAGCTTCACGTTGAAGCCGAACTCGGTGTAATCGCCCCAGAACCAGCGGCCTTCCGCGCTCTTGCGGTCGGGCGAGAACTGCATGGTCTCGCGGGTTTCGTGATCCTGCGGCGCATCTGGGCGGGCTCCGGCAGGGCCGCTCGAAGACGTGCCGCGCCAGGAATAGCCGGTGTAGACGAGGCCTTTGCCGCTGCGGGTGAGGGTGGAGCCATCGGTCAGCGAGTTCAGGGTGATGGCAGTGGTGTAGTCATCCTCTGCGCCAGCAGGCGTCAGCATCATCTCGCCGACGTAGAGTCCCTTGCCGGGCAGGAAGGCGTTGACCAGCCACTTGCCGCCAAGCTTGGCCGACGACTGCCGCGCCTGCCACTTCGTCCATTCCGGCGTCATGAGCGGCGCATTCTTGTTCATGTAGTCAAGCGCGACTTCGACCGGAAGCGGCTTGGGCGCGCCATTGGCGGGGACCGGCTGCGTCGGGTCTTCCACTGGCTTGCGGAACTGCGCATCCGCCTGCGAATACATCGCAACGTGAAGGTTGCGCAGCAGGCCCCATTCCGCCTTCGACCGGCGCCACGACAGCGGCTGCGCAAAGGCGTGGCACGCCGCGCAGGATTGGCGGATCGTCTCGTTGGGGATGTTGCTTTCAACGATGATGCGGTGTTCGGGCAGGTAGGAAACCGGCTTGGCTTCGTCGGGCGAAAGGCCATTGCTGGCCGATAGCGAGCGGATCACTGCCTTGGCCTCGGTCGGCGAGATCGACAGGCCGTTGAGCGAGGCCATGCGGCGGATCACCTGCGCCCAGCCTTCGGGCGTGGTGCGAACCCATGAGATGCGCGAGAGATTGCCCTTCGCATCTGCAGTATGACACGTGCCACACTTTTCAACGACCAGCGGGTCCTTGATGGCTATGCCGGCCTCAGTCTCCACCGGGTTCGAAGGATCGCGCGGTGCCTCCTTCGCGGCCTGCGCAAGCACGATCGAAGCAGGCAGCGCGGTCAGGGCAAGAAACTGGAGAAGATGCCGGCGATGCGGGCGATTTGCCCCCGTTCGGCTTTTGTCCGTGGCGTGATCACGGGCAGCAGTTTCGGCCAAAGTCATGGTCGCAATTCCCCCTGGCAGGCCGCACCTGAGACGAGTCGAGCGCGGTGTCAAAACGAAGACTGGACAGACGTCAAAAGTTCGTCAACGCCTTTATTATTGCGACTGCGAAAAGGGTTTTCGGCTGGATGCAAGCTTGCCCCTTCGATCCTCGACGTCGATACGCCAATCGCGCAAACAGAAGGGGCGAGCAGCACCGCTGCCCGCCCCGTCGTGTCGTCGAGAGGTTCGGTCGGGTCAGGTCCGGCTGACGATCCAGTCGTTCACCCGCCTTTCCAGGATCGACAGTGGCTGCGAGCCCGAGGCGATGAGCAGGTTGTGAAAACCGCGCAAGTCGAACCTTGCGCCAAGCTTGGCCTCGGCCTTGCGGCGCAGTTCCATGATCTTGAGCATGCCGATCTTGTAGCCCGTGGCCTGCCCCGGCAGCGTGATGTAACGGCGGACTTCCGAGCGCGCGGATTCGAGCGGCTGCCGTCCGGTCTGGCTGAGATAGGCCACGGCCTCGTCCTCGCTCCAGCCCTTGGCGTGAATGCCAGTGTCGACAACCAGGCGCGCGGCGCTAAACAGTTCGGCGTCTAGCCGCATGAAGTCGGCGGCGATATCGGGAAACGCGCCCATTTCCTTGCACACGGCTTCAGCATAGAGGCCCCAACCTTCGCCAAAGGCGACATAACCGGTGGCGGCGCGAAACTTTGGCCCGCCCTTCTGCCGCACCTGGATATCGCCCTGCGTGTTATGGCCGGGCACCGCTTCGTGACACATCAGCGTGTAGAGCGCCGCCGGGTCCTTGGTATTGCCCGCGAGATGGACATAAGTGCGCGCCGGGCGCGCGCCATCGGGGCTGGGTTGCGAGGCATGGGCTGCGCCGCCCGGCACCTCGGAGAAGGCAGGCTCGCGCACGACCTCGATCCGGTATTGCGGGAGCTGGCCGAAGTATCTGGGCAGCAGCGTGCGGGTGTGCGCGACGAAGGCATTGGCCGTGGCGAGATATTCGGCCCGCGCCCCATCGTCCCAGGGCCTGGACGGATAGAGGCGTGCTCGCTCGGCGTAGAAGGCCTTGCGGTCTTTCAGGCCGGCCTGCCGGGCGAGCGCGTCCTGTTCGGCCTCAATCCGCGCGACTTCGGCACGGCCGATCTGGTGAATCTCGTCGGCAGTGAGGTCGGTCGTCGTATTGAGCTTCAGGGCATTGGCGTAGAAGGCCGCACCGCCCGGCAGCGAACCTGCGCCGACCTTGCCGCTGGGCGCAAGCGGCAGGCTTTCGGCACCCCAGGCGATCACCCGTTGGTATGCCGGCTGCAAGGCCAGGATCGCGGCACGCGCTTCGTCGAGCAGCCCGTCAGCCTCTTGCTGTGGCAGCTTGCCATCCTTGACCAGCGCCGCGGTCTTGGCCTTCACGTCCGCCCAGAGTGCGGCGTCAGGCCCCTCGCCGAACGGTGCGCCACCGATCAGCTTCTGACTGGTCGACATGACCGTTTCGACCTGAAACTTCGGCGCGCGGATACCCAGCGCCTCGCTCTGCTTCGTGCGCGCGATCGCGATATCGAGCACGGCGGGGATGCCGCGCACGCGGGCGATGTAGTTCTGCAAGTCCGTGACATCGGCGACGGTGTGGGTGTTGATCAGGAAATCGGGCAACTGGCTGTGGACGGAATAGAGCCGCGAATAAAGCGGCGGCCGGTACTTGCGATCGGCATTGGCAAGCGCGGCACGGTCGGCCTCCATTGCCCAGATATCGTAATTAACCTGTGCTTCGGGTGACAGGCGCGCGCGATCGAACTTGGCGCGCATGCGCTTGACGCTGTCCTGCCGCCAGGCGACTTCGGCATCGGCTGCGGCCTCGGAAATATCGGTCCACTTGTCGCCGCCCTGCTTGAGGCCGAGCCGCGTTGCCAGTTGTGGCTGCTGCTTGAGGTATTCGTCGAATTCAGCATCGAGGAAAGCGGTGAGCCTGGCATCTTCGTCAGCGGGCGCAGTGGCTGAGGCAGTAACGGCTGGCGCCGCAAATGCTCACGGTGCGGCAAGGCCGGCAAGCGTGACCAGGCTGGCGGCAATCTTCACTCTCATGCGCGTTCCCTTGTTCATGATATCCTGCACGCTTTGTGGAAGGCGATGGCGGAACAACGCAATACGTCCGATGGCGATTTCGTCACATATGAAACCGGCTTGGCGCAAAAGACGCAATCGCGGCCCGCTCGATGGACGACACGGTTGACGAATCCGGTGCGATCATGTCACAGGCCGCCTGTCCGGCGCTCCCGGACCTTGCCGCCTCACGGCCGCGCGGGTGTAGCTCAATGGTAGAGCAGCAGCTTCCCAAGCTGAATACGAGGGTTCGATTCCCTTCACCCGCTCCAAATCTTCGGATTCCAATAGGGCAATGAAAAACATGGGAAAAACTCCCATGTTTTTGCCTGTGTAGGAATTGTGTAGAAAAACTTTTGGATTTGAACTGCGCCCTGCGCATCATCCGCTTTTGCCACAGATGCGTCCAAGTCCCTCTTGCTGATGTCGAAATCGCTTTCGCCTGATCGAGGCTAGGTCCCTGCTTTGAACTTCGCTGAGCCGTTGGTCTGTATCTGGTAGCGTATGGTAAGTGAGTCGGCGGCTGCGCCCCGAGTGTCGTCGTCCACCTTGATAACTTGGACGGCGGCATAGAAGCCACTGGCATTGCGCAATATGGCTATCTCGCCCAGCTGGGGCGTTCGGCACCTTGAGCTGAAATCGAAGTTAAATGCATCGTCGATGGCATCAATATCGCTAATCCCCTTTGCAATGGCGATGCCATGGATTGATGGCGGGTCATTGTACAGATGGATGCTTTCGTTGCTCGCCTTAGACCACATGGTCTCGAATACGCATGGCCCGCTACCAATGATGAACCTGCCATCGTGCGCGCTGTAGTCAAAGGTGACCTCACCAGCCACCGCTTGTGATGTGGGTGGTGGCATATCAGAAGCTTTGCCAGCCGATGGGCCATGTCCCACCTTTTTAGCAATCAGTGCTGCCAGCTCAGCTGGGGTCAATGATTTGGCATCGAGATACTGAAGGGTCGATGGAATGCCCGGAACCTCAGTTGCATCAAACCGCACTGGCAAGACATATTCGGAATCGTCAGCGATCTGTCGGCTAAGCGCAGCGCGGCGCTCATGCCGCGTCCAGCTTTTGGCAACATATTCCGCTGAGATGAACATGACGACATATTGCGCATCCTGCGCAAACACTTGATGAAAGTGCTCCACGCCGTCCTTACCCCAGAGATTTACGGCTTCAAACCTGTCGTAGAATACAGCGATGCGTTTCGCGGCGAGCCATCTTGCGACTTCGTCAACATAGTCCCGTTGCTCGCCCGCAAAAGAAAGAGCGACCTGGTAGGCGCGGTTCGTCGATGGGGATGGAACGTTCAAGGGTGCCTCCGTGGCTTTCGGTTCAGCAATCGGGAATAGCGCCCGTTTGAGGGCCTTTGCTTGAGCAAGGATGTCTTGGGCTTCGGCACCGTCCCAAAGACCGGCATCGTATGGCTTGGGAAACCTCACTCCATCTCCGCGAAGGATGCGGTCCTTTTCGACAGCGGTGCGCCGAATCCTGTGAGCGAAGCTGATAAGCTGTCCGGTACACTCATCAAGCGCCTGTAGTGCGACTTCCGGCGCATACGGTCGGATGGCCTCTTCGATCCAAGCAAACTGTTCGATGATTTCTTTCCGGACCCCGCGTACGACCGCATCCCAGTAGATTGTTTGAGCACTGCCAGAGTAGCAGATACCAGCGTAGTGGGCATTTGTGCCATCGAACAGGTCGAGCTCTACCGTTTGTTCACCGCCGATATGGTGCCATTTGAAGAACCACTGATTGCGGAACCACGCATAGCGTTCATCAAGACGAAGCTTCAAGCGTGTGGTGGTGGGTGTCATGTGGCAGGCTCCTGCGACCGCGCAAATGCCAAAATTGACCCCGAGCGTGGGCGTCTTTCGCGCGTGCTACGGTCGCGTAAATGGGACGCCTTGCAATGGAGTAGATGACTTTTCATGATTCATCGGGCGGGTCTGTTTCCCCAACGTCGGGCTGCTCCCATGACGCAGCTACGGCAGGCCAATTCGGCACAACGCCTGCGTGATTTAGCCAAGTCTCCCAGAATTTTGGATCGTCAGATCGTGGGCGCTGAGGCTTTTCGAGGTTACGTACTCGGAGGAGAACAGGCGTTGGGACCGCCCAACCTAGTAGAATAGCCTGTTGAGATGGAAGGGTTGGCAACTCGCCGAGTAAACTCCCGAGCGCATCTGGAACAAGTCGGCGAACAAGGTTTTGGTCGACATCGTTGACAATGCGATGGAGGAGGAATGAATTGCATTGAGCCAATACCGTAGGTGAAAGCTCAGACGGTCGCTGGGATGCTAAAACCAAGCCCAGTCCAAATTTGCGGCCTTCCCGCGCGATGCGCTCAAAGGTCTGACGGCAGAGTTCAGCAGCCTGCGTGCTCGCGCCAGCGTCGGCGTCTTTCCGGACAAATGTATGGGCTTCCTCAAGAACCATGACGGTCGGCAAGGCTGCATTCCCTGCCTGAATGTGACGCTGCAAGGCCTCAAAGATAAGCCGTGAAATCACCGCAACCGCGATGTGCACAACATCGGATGGAACAAGCGACAGGTCGAGAATGGCCAGCGGTTCCGGTGCATTTTCTCCAGGGCCGAGAAGCGCACTCAGCCAAGCCGTCAGAGACTCCGCGCCATCCGTATCGATGACGGGGCGCAATCCTGCGTCTCCAAGGTTGACCTGGATCCGATTGATCAGGGGTTCAACATTGTTCACGGCTTGACCGCCGGTCGCCATCGCTACCTCATGGATGCGGTCCGGAAGCTCGTCAACATTAAAGCGGACCGGCGCGTCCTCGCTAATCTCACCGTGCGTGGAGGCCGTCGGGAAAGCGTCGGTGATACTTCGCAGTGCAGCCAAGACTGCTTCTAGGTCCTGCGGTTGAAAGTCGTTAAATCTCGGATTGCCCTGCCAAATGTAATGCCGAGCGTCGTGAACACCCTGCACAACGGGACGGATAGCGACAATCGCATCACGCAAATCAATGGCGTCATTGCCGTAGGTGGTTAAGTTGTTCTCATCGGATTGGGTCAGACTTATGAGGCCTTCCAGCAAGGAACCGAAGTCGCGATTGCGCGGAAATCCTGCGACGCTCTGCGGCAAATCGGAATAGAGCTGTTCAAGCTGCCGAACGTAACCATTGTATCGCCTTACTGCCTGCGATCTGGCGGTAACGGCGGATGACCCTGCGTTCCGTAACTGCCGAAGTGCCCTCAGCAAGAGCGGTCGTTGAACGCCGGGCTGTGCGGACGTAAAGGCAGCCCATTCCTGGCCGTTCCAAAGCCAGCCCGGAACGGTAAGCGCTCGCGCCCCGTCCCTGCCTCCGACGGCGAACCGCCGGACAGGTATTGTGCCGTCCTCAAAGGCTTGCGAGTACTCTCCGTTGGGATCGAGGATAATGAAACGGGCATTGGCGGGCGGCGCATCTGAGTGCGGCTCCGCACCTTGCGCCTGTTGTGCCACGCTTTCCAGTGACCAACGGACAATTCCGGCAACGGAGCACGACTTTCCGCTGCCGGTGTTGCCGAGAATGGCAAGGTGGCGACCAAAGAGCTTATCGGGGTGGACCCAAACTCTGGCGTTGCCAGCAAACGGGGCCGTCCCAACCTCAATCACCCTGTCGGCGTTCCGGGCCTCTACAATTGAACGGAGTTGGACCGATGTCGGAAGTAAGACTGGATCGCCAACAGAGGGTAGCACCGGTACGCCGCGCTCCAGACAGTAGACCGGCTGACGCTCAGCGTCATTTCCTTCGAGTATGAGCGTGCCAAATGGAATGGCCGTGATGGTGCGCGCAGGAAATGGTAGATCGACAAGCGCATCATCTTTCGATCCCGCGCCACCTTTGGCGCGGATGATCGAGATGCCCTTAATGACAGCCACGACGGCACCTGTCTCGTTAGGAATCAGGACATAGGCGTTGACGCGGGGAAAGCCGGTCGGGCTGCCGGTGTTGAGAGCCGTAGCCTGCGGAGTTTCGTTGAATAGGACGACGTTCAGCTCCTCAGCGGTAACGTTCTCGACGCGCCCGACGGTCAGCGAACCGATACGATCAACGATTGTGGTCATACCACTCCGTCACCTTCACCGATTTCCGAAGATGAGCTTCTGCCGCGCCGCTCCACAAGCTCGCTCATTCGGATTGTCAGCGGGTCGATCGCCGGTTTGGGTAAGTAATGCTCCACTAGCATTTTCAAGTCGCCAAAGTGGGTGCCGAGCAACAAGGAAAGCTGTTGCGGTCTGCCAACGTGGGAGACAAAAGACGCAATTCGTTCGTGAGGCTTCATACTCCACCCCAAGATGACCAGATGCGTGGAGGGCAGAGTGAGCATGTCAGCGATGATACGGTTAATGTGGTCGTCGCCAAAGCCGTAGCCGTAAGTGACGAGTACGTTATTGGGTTGGCAAATAGCCGATGAAAGATCTCGGAATAAATCTGCATAGGGATATGCAGCAGTTTCCAAATCTTTTGCCGAATTTGGATAAATCATTACCGAGTTACGTGGACTCGTCGGGACAGAAGGGTGTTGGGCGTGGGCACCAAAAGGCAATCCGGTTCGATAAAGCCTTGGTTTCTCGTAGCGCCAGTCGAGTGAGCCGTGGAGCTTGGTAAGGTGCACAACTCCTTCCAGATGCCGGGGCTCGCCCCGAATGCCCGGCGGTGTGTAGTGCATGTCGATCCGCAGCCTGGACGACCGGAATTCGGGCTCTATGGCACCGATGAAGCGATCAATAATGCGAAGACCAGCATAATCGCAGCCGCGCTCTAGCACACGGTCGTAGTTTGTTGTGAAGACATGAAGCCGTTCCCGAGACGCAGCGCGGCTGGCGAAACTCATAAGGAAAGAAACGAGAATTTCACGGCCAGACGGACTTCCGTCCGTTGGCGCTTCCTCGAGAGCATCCCGAATGCTCGCCTCAGTGGCGAGCACGTCACTGATGAAGCCACTAAGCACCTTGTCGATTGCCGCTTCCCAGATAGCGGCGTCTGTGTGCCCAAGGATTTGCAGCCCGCTGAGCAATGACAGCGCAGCGGACAGTTCGTCTTCAATATTGGCGCTGCCCCTTCCAATTGCCGTGGCCAGTTCTTTCGCCTTCGCGCTGACGCGATCCTCGTGCGGGCAGCCGACAAAACCTGCGCCGGTCATGCTCGTGGGCTTTCCACCGACGTAGCTGGCTAGCCCGGTAGTGAAGCCGTTGCCGACAAGAAGGGAGAGATGCTCGGCCTGAAATACTGCAGAAAGCCATGGCTCTATGCGCTTGCGCCAGTGGCTGATTTCCTTTGCTGGGTCCACTGGCGTCGAAGTTTCACCACCAACGTGAACAATATGGTCATGGTCCCACCGCATGTTGCCCTCAGGTTTATTTTGGGTTTGTTGGCCGCGTTTCAACAAGAGAAGCGCGGCTTACATCATAAAAGTAATTGCTGATTGTGCCATCCTTGATGCGATCTACTACATCATCAATGACAAAGCGCGGAACAAGGAACCACTCACGCGGCGTGACCGGATTGCCGAACCGGTCTTTGATTTCGATGTTTAGTCGCGCTGGTTCAAAGACCCGGTGGATCAGATTTTCCAGCTTGGTGCGGTTGATGTTGTAGAGCGTGTAGGTAGCGACCACTTCCACATCCGCGAGAAGGAAGGTCGCGTCCAGCTTTGCATTGGCGATGCGTTTTTGCACATAGCCGCCGGTCACGCCAATCTTGTGCAGCACTTCCCGGTTGGCTGCGACAACCGGATGCTCGGACTTGCTGCGCAGCACATAGATTGTCCCGCTGGCCAGGTCGTCTTCCTGTGGTTCGTCGGAAAATGGCGAAGGCTCTTCCCGCACAAATAGCGGCCCCGCCTCGGGGTCGGTAATCCGGCGTCCTGCCTCGTCCTTATGCAAGGCGCGTTGGAGCGACCGCATCAGCATGTTGCTCTCGGTGCCATTATCAAAAATCACCCGCAACCGCGCATCGGTGCGGGCCTGAGCATTTGTGAAAATCTCACCCATCTCGGCCACATAGGCCTTCTGGCCGCCGACAATGAACCATGCACCGGGCCGGATTTCGGCCTTCAGCTCAAACGGGCGCGACGCTCGAATGCCTGTCTCCAGCTCACGCTGCACCTGGTCAAACAAGGGTTTGAAATTCGCAAAGTCGGCGCAACGCTCGCGATTGGCAATCTCCTCGGCAGCGCGCTTTTCCTCCGCCGTGCGGACATGGCGTAGCTCTGTAATCTCCGGCGTTCCTAATGAACCCTCCAGTTCCGCAAGCAGCGCATCGATATCCATATCGGCAGGATCGTCCGTCACGGCGATGGCATTGGCATCAAGCAGGCGCTGGCGGTCCAGCGGTTCTAGGATTGCACGGCAATCTTCCTGGGCACGGAGCCGATCAAGGCGCGTGGCATAAAGCCGCTCAAAGATGTCCCGCTCTTCCCCATGCCGTGGCGCGTGGCCGTGCTCATCGACAAATCGCTGGATCTCCTCGAATCCAGCGATGATCCGCTCTTCGCGCGGGCTTCGCCCGGTCTTTTTCTCAGGTGGCGCAAAATCCGACAACTGCTCGGCAAGCGCATCAAGATCGAGTTCATCCGTCATAGCGGCCCTCTTTCTTGTAGCGCATGAAGGCGGCAGCGCCTTCGGCCAGTTTGCGTTCGTAAGCATCGGCGGCGGTGATGGAAGGTGGTCGCTGGCGCTCCTTGATGAAGCGCGCGGCCCGCACGGCGTAATCCTTGGCTTCATCGGGGGTGAAGCTGGTCCGCTTCCCAGCAATGGCAGCGGCCACCTGCTTCAAGCTGGCTTCGCTCATGGTTTTGGCCAAGATGGCATAGGCCTGCTGGAAGGGATTAATGCGGTCGATCAGGTCGATGTCGAGTTCCCGCACGTCCATGGCAAACTTGCGCACCCCGTCGATCAGCGCCGTGTTGGCGCTGGGCTCGTCGTCGCCACCCTTCGCCTGCTTACCCTCATCGCCCATGGCGATACGGGCAGCCTGCTGGGTGAGGTTCAAGGCAGCAATGGCATGCTGCCGGACAGCTTCTTGATCCTCGTCGTCTAGCTCGGGGTATTTGTCTTTGATGATCCTGCCCATGCGAAGTTGCGTGAGCTCCTCCGCAACAAGGTCGCCGCCTGCATGGTCGCCCTCGAACAAGCCGCGCTCAATCGTGCGTTTGTCCTGCACGAAGGTGGCAATCACCTCGTTTAAATCTTCCTTACAGATGCGGGTAGCCTCTTTGCTTTTGGGCTCTGCCAGACCCTTGATCTCGATCTGAAACTGCCCGGTCTGCTCGTTGAAACCGACATTGCACTGGTCGGGTTTGTAGCCTTCTCCCCCGTAATCGAAGCCCGGTGCGGGGCCGCTTTGCGGGTTCTTCGGCGTGAAGTTGAAGCGCGGTGCCAGCACCTGTTCCATCAGCAAGCTCGCCGCGATAGCTTTCAGCGTATCGTTGACCGCTTCGGCCACCGCCGATTCAGATGCGTCCGGCTCGGCGATCAGATTGGTGAAGCGGGCACGGGCTTTGCCGGGCGCATCGCGCGTGGCGCGGCCAATGATCTGCACGATTTCGGTCAGGCTGGCGCGGTAGCCCACCGTCAGCGCGTGCTCGCACCAAATCCAGTCAAAGCCTTCCTTGGCCATTCCCAGGGCAATGATGATGTCCACATGCTCGCGGTTGTTCTTCTGCGCGGGATCTTTCAGCGCAGCGGAAACGCGGTCGCGCTTGGCGGCGTCATCGTCCACCAGGTCAGCAATGCGCAAAATCTTCCCGTCTGCCGTCTTCACCAGCTGGAAGCCGGTGGCAGGATCGGTTCCCTGCCAGTCGCCCAGCTCCTCGATGATGTGTTCCACCTCGCGAATTTTGTCTTTCGTGCTCTCGCGCGAATTGACGTTGGGGATGTGGATGATGGTCTTCTCTGCCGGGTTCAGCACCGCGAGAATGTCGTCGGTGTAGGAGCCGGAATAGAAGAAATACCCGATGTCGAGCTGCTTCAGATGCTCATAGCCATTGAGCTGCTCGTAGTAGGTGTAGGTGACGGTATCGAATTTGGCTTCGTCGCCAGGTGCAAGCACGGCCTCGGCATCGCCCCGGAAATAGCTGCCTGTCATGGCGACGATATGCACCTTATCGCGGGCGATGAACTCGCCCAGATGCTTGCCCAGCACATTATCCGGGTTGGCGGAAACGTGGTGGAACTCGTCTACGGCGATCAATCGGTTGTCGAATGCTTCGATCCCGAAACGCTCCACCGCGAAGCGGAACGTCGCATGCGTGCAGACCAAAACCGTGTCGTCGCTGACAAGGAAGCTGCCGACGGAATTGACCTTGCCACCGTCTTCCCCCGGCGCGTTGCACAGATTCCATTTCGGCTGCACCGTCCAGTCAGCCCAGAACCCGTATTTGCTCAACGGCTCGTCGGCGAAGCTGGAGCCAATGGACTTTTCCGGCACCACAATGATGGCCTGCTTCACGCCCTGATTGGCCAGCTTGTCGAGCGCGATGAACATCAGCGCCCGGCTCTTGCCTGACGCGGGCGGCGATTTGATCAGCAGATATTGCTCGCCGCGCTTTTCATAGGCGCGTTCCTGCATGGCGCGCATGCCCAGCGCATTGGACTTGGTGGAATTGCCGTTACGGGCATAGGATACGGAAACCGACGGGATGTTGTTTTTGTCGATGGTCATGCAGCGGCCCCCGTCTTCCGTTTTTTCGTTGCTCCCGCGCCAGCGGTCATTTTCGTGTACAGCTCAAACAGCTTCTCCAACCGTTCGGTGTCGTTCTTGAAGCGGCGGCCAATGTAGATGCGCTCCATTACCTCGTCGTTGCGCTCATGCGCTTCGCGCAGTTTAGCTGGCATTTTCTCTGGGTCGTATAGTTCCGCAATTGTAGCCGGGAAGTGAGCTTCACGCGCCAATAGAATGTCCTCGGCACAGCGGGTAAGATCGGCCTTGTTCTTGTCGGTAAGCGAAGGGACAGGAAAGTTATTCCATCCGATAGTGCCGCTGTAGGACAAGTCAGTTCGCATCCTGACGCAAACCGTTGCAATCCAAACCCAGTGAAGTTTTGATGAAATAATAGCAAACTCAAAAAGCTGCGGGTCGAGCAAAATGCAGGCACGATTGCTGACAATGGTATCCGCACTCAAAAGATCAGCTGTAACAAACGGCCTTCGTTCGGAAACTACCTTTGGGACAGCAATTTGTTGTTGCCTTGGTTGATTTATCCAAGCAAAGCGATGTGGTCGGTTGATCGCAGTCTTTGCCCGGGTCCCGGCTTCATTTCTGAATTTCCGAACCTTTTCAATCCTTTCGTAAATTGCCGGAATATTAATGGCATTATTTAGCGTGTCATTTTCTATCCAAATGCACCATCTCTGGTGGCCATTTACTATCTCGGTTGATCCAAGAAACAGTCTAATGAACGCAGACGCTTCAGGTGCCTCTGCTAGAAGATCATCGCGCTCCTCTTTTGATAACAACAGATGACCACCATCAAGGGGACCGCTGCCATCTGCAATGCAAGACAAGCCGTTTAATGGGGCGCGCGCCGCGTCAACAAAAATCTGAGGTGCGGGAAGTAAATAGGCATTAATTTGATCTACTTCACGGGCAGTCGACTCTGCACCGTCGCCTTCATTAAAAATGACTTTTTCTCGTTTGTTTTTTAGGCAAATACCAACAATCACGACGGTCACGCCAGCATTGTGGGCGGCCAAGTTTGCCCATTTCAGGCTTGTGTGAGCGAAGAAAATTTCATGACCCAATTTCGCTATCATTGGCCACAACAGGGGCACGTGGGCACCTTGGCAGACAGAGTTGGTAGCAACGAATGCTGACGAGGCTTCCGTGTGCCTTCCATATTCGGCTGCCTTGACAAACCACGCAGCAACGTAATCGAGAGATTTCCAACCGGCCAACCGCCCTTC
Source organism: Novosphingobium sp. B1 (assembly GCF_900176395.1). Taxonomy (GTDB): domain Bacteria; phylum Pseudomonadota; class Alphaproteobacteria; order Sphingomonadales; family Sphingomonadaceae; genus Novosphingobium. The sequence goes on from NZ_FWXL01000004.1 coordinate 354,456, forward strand.
AAAAATAGATGACAGGTCTGCCTTCTGCTCGTCAGTTTGCCACTTGCTGCCAAGATATGGCGGATTGCCGCAAATGTACGTCTCTCCACCTTCATTCTCGAAATCGATCTGTGCTTGGTCGAGCGGCGTTGCAAACAGGTCATCGCTTACAAGCTTTACGCCCGTTCCCGTTGGCGGGCAGATAGAAAGCCAATCGAGCCGCAGCGCGTTGCCACAGGTGATCCAGTTTTCGGCATTAAGCGGCAGAAACTCGGCGAGAGCCAGCTTCTGCCCCCGGTAGAGCGCATCGCATTGAAACTCAGCAATGATCAGCGCCAGCCGCGCAATCTCTGCCGGGAAGTCGCGAAGCTCGATGCCCCGAAAATTGGTCAGGGGGATGTCGGATGCGCGCGCGGCTTCGCCACGGCGGCGGTTAATCTCCGCCTCAATCTCCCGCATTTCCTTGTAGGCTATGACCAGGAAATTGCCGCTGCCGCAGGCCGGGTCGAAGACCCGGATGCGGGCCATGCGGTTGCGCAGGTTCAACAGCTTGCGGGGGTTGTCACCGGCCTCGGCGAGCTGCTCGCGCAGGCTATCGAGAAAGAGCGGATTGAGCACCTTCAGGATGTTGGGGCGGCTGGTGTAGTGCATACCCAGTGCGCCGCGCTCTTCATCGTCGGCCACGGCCTGGATCATCGACCCGAAGATGTCGGGGTTGATCTGGGTCCATTTCAGGTGGCCGATATGCAGCAGGTACGACCGGGCGATGCGGCTGAATCTCGGTACGTCGAGACTGCCAGAGAACAAGCCGCCATTCACATAGGGAAAACCGTTAGCCCAGCTGCGGATGCCTGCGGCTTCCCGATCCTTGATCGCGGTATTCATCGCCCGGAAGATTTCGGCGATGACCTCATGGGTATTGGATGAGTCCTTGGCGCTCATCTGATCGACGGTGGCGGTGAACAGGCCGCTGCCATGGAAGATGTCGGTATCCTCGGCGAAGAAGCAGAAGATCAGCCGGGCCATGAAATGGTTCATGTCCGGTCGGCGCTCGGCGGTGCTCCAGTCGGGATTGTCTTTCAGGAGCTCAACATAGAGCCGGTTGAGGCGACTGGTGGCGCGGATGTCGAACGCGCTATCGCGCACCTGCTTGACGGTGGTGATGCCAGCCAGCGGCAGGAAGAAGCCAAAATGTTCTGGGAAGTCAGTGAATGCGCAGGCGACGGTCTCGCCGGATTCTAAATCCTCGGCCTCGAACGTGTCGCCGTCAGTGGCCAGAATGAACTTGGCCTTGCCGCGCGCGGTGGCGGGGCTGCTGCGCAGTGCGCCAAGCATAGCGGCCACTTCGCCGGGGTCGGCGACCGCCAGATGGATGTTGCGGGTTTGCAGCACGCCACCCACATCGGACTTATTGGATGCGCCCGTACGCAGCCGCTTGATGGTGGTGGCTTTGTTGCCGAAAGCTTCGAGGAACTGATACGGGAACTCTTCCCGGTCGAACGGGCGTTCGGCCAGGGCAGATACGGCTTCTTCGATCTCAACGGCGTTCATTGTGCTGTGCAATTCCAATGGCATGGCGGCAATCCGCACGCCTTGTCCAATTCGCACATGGGCCGCGATGACAGAGAGGGCGCCGGAGCTGCCTTGCCAGAAAATGGCCGGGCGCGATGGTTACGGCAAGCGAAAAGATGGCAATAACATCGATCTGGCTGGTTCTCTGCCGGTAGGAATTGGGGCGGTCATGCGACCGCCCCCGTCATCGTGCGTTCGGTGATAACGCGCATCACGAGGCGACCCTGGAGGGGGATCGCATCGCAGGTGATGGAGAAGCCCATGCCATCCTGATTGGGCCAGGCGGCCCCGATGGGCGTCCAACTGGCGTTCTTGCCTTCGCCAACGACACGGTAGATGCGGTGGGTCGGCTTGCGACTGGGATTGCTGGTGGTGGTCATGATGATGCTCCTTTGGTGATGATCCGCGAGACCATCTCGCGGCTTCATGGGGAGCCAAGGGCACGGCGCATGGAGCCGCTGGTCACACCCCGCGCCAGCGCGCCCGCAGGGCATGGAGCTGCACAAGCCAACGGCGCGGAAGCGAATGGGGTTGATCGGCGGCGGCGCAGTGCCAGCACGCTCACCGCTCAGAAGCCGGTGTGGTTCTCTCACGGAGCTGTTGCCAAACGGATGATGGCGACAAAGCAGCGTGGCCTTATATCAGCCCTCGCGCTATGTCCGGTCGTATGCCGCAGGGAAAGTCAGCCGAATCCTTTGAATTTGAGCCTACGCCAGAGCGTCGGCCTCGCGCAGGCAAGGCGGGGGATGACTACGACCGCGCGCTGCGTGACCTGAGGGCACGCATGGGCAACTCTTTATTCAAGCCCTACGGTGATCATCCGCCGCGACGCGCGCTAGATGGGCGAATTGGTGATCGCTATCTGGAGATCGGCAGCCTACACATCTATTCCTCATATTATGATCTTGGCACCGTCTTATGCGGCTATCTTCTGAATGCTGCCAGGAAGGAAAAATACAATTCCTATGAGTTGTTAGAACTATGCGTGCTCATGCAAGAGCAAATGGAGTATTTGGGTAGGGATGTAAAGTTCAATTATCTAGAGGTTGATATTCGAGGAAAAAAAATATCGGTCGTAATTGTGGTTGGAGATAGCGATTTTCTTTTTAATACGTATAATCATAGATGGAATTTTGAGCCACAGCGATCACGAACTAGCTTTAGATTTATCGACCGAAACCCACAGCAAAAGCGTTTTTCAGGCGAACCGAACGGGTTGAGCCAGCTGGTTGATCGCGCGCTGCGCAGTGCTGGGGTTGACCCATACCATGGGCCCGCTGTCGCACGCGCCCTTGCAGAGGAAATGAAGAGCGAGGGGCTTACCCTTGGCCCGTCTGCTGAGCTTTCCGCGCTACCTGCCGTATCACTGCCTGATCAGGCACCCGAAATCTACCAAGGGCTTCGCGGTCCAGAGACCCCGCCGGAGTTCGTAAAACGCGTGTATGGCCCCTGGCTGGGGCAAGGCCTGACGCGCGCCGACATCCGCAAGCTCGATCCTAAGCTCTCGGTCGCCATCACTAACTGGCTGAGCCGCTCCGGCAACGAATGGCCCGCTGATGTCGATCTGCCAACTAAGGCAGAACAAAACGAGAGACTCCTCAGTGCCGGGCCGGACGCAATCCGGGAACATCTAGGGAAATTCACCGGACAGGAAGCGCTGCGCGAAGCCGCGAGGATCAATGCAGCAGCGCATTACAGAAAATAATGCAAAACCTATAGATATTGCATTGACCTTCTGACGCGAATCACGCACCTTCATCACAGGGACCGAATCACTCGGTTCCCTGGCCAAAATCAGCACATTGCGGTGACTTTCCGCCTCACCCCCCTGTTGGGTGAGATTGGCCCCGCTCGGTCTGGTTCTGGCCCTCAACGATGGAGGTGATGATGACCGATACTTCCACTACCGCATCGCCTAGGTCGGACGATGTGTTCGATGCCGCCTTGAAGCGCATTGCGATCACGGCGGGTGCAACGATTGCCGGTGCGGTGATCGGCGGCATTCTGCTGCCAGGACCGGGCGCGGCGCTCGGTGCCAAGCTGGGGGCCTTCCTCAGCGGAGCCAGTGACGCGGACGGCTGAGTCCGCATCCAATAACCTACCAAACGCACAACTCCCCTTCACGCGGCGCAGTGCTGTGCCCGCGACGGCCCCCGGCTGCGCCGCGTGCTCTTGTCCCAAGAAAGGAACCCTGACCATGCACCGTTGCACTTGCCCCCGCTGCCAGTCGCCGAATGTCACCTCGAATCGGCTGGACCCTGTCCATATCGACCGCACCATGCAGGCCGCTCAGGCGGTTCAGACCCTCGGAATCCCGCGCCTGTCGATCCTCGCCGGTCTCGGCGCGGTCGCCATCCGGGCGGTCGATGCGCTGCGCAAGGATAGTCGCTGCATGGACTGCGGCTACGTCTTCAATGCGTGACTGGTTCGCGGACGCGTTCGGCTCCGCCATCGCGGATGTGCGGCAGAAGCTGATCGAAGAAGGCTGGTTCGGGCGGACGGTGACGCCGCGCCCGTTTGACCGGACGCGTTCGCCGGATCGTGAGTCCACCTTTGCCCAGCAGGCGGGGTGGGAAATGCCTGCGGATCGCAGGCCCCAACCGGAGCGGGAGCTGGGTATCGACCGATAGGTCAGCCCCCCTCCGAACGGAGGACGCGCTATGCGCCACGACCTACTCGATACGAAACTGCTTCAACTCACCGCCAATGACGCCTTCACCCTGCGCGATGCCTGCCAGGGCATCCTCGTGACGGGCGGAATCGGTAGCGGAAAAACCTCGGGCTCTGGCGACACGCTCGCCGGAGCCTTTTTGCAGATGGGCATGGGCGGCTTGGTCATGGCCGCCAAACCGGAAGAATCCGAGCATTGGCGGGCGCTGTGCCAGCGCCATGGGCGGCTCGACTCCCTCCTCGAAATCGATGCCTCGGGCTTTCACGGCTACAATTTCATGATCGCGGAATTGCTGCGGCAAGGCATCGGTGGCCTCAACGCGGTCGTTGAGATCATCATGCAGGTGCTGGAGATTGCGCGGCTCGCGAGTGCCTCGCCAGGGCGCGGCAGCGAGCAATTCTGGCAGGATACCACCCGCCAGGTGCTGCGCCACACCGTGCCGGTGCTCTATGCGGCGTTTGGCAGGGCAACAATTGAAATGATCCTGCAATTTGTGCGGTCGGCCCCCCAGGCACCGGAACAGATGCGCGATCCTGACTGGCAGCGCGGCTCGTTCTTCTGCGAGAGCTTCGCCCGCGCGGCGGGCCAGATGGACGATACCACGGGCGCGCGCATGGTCAGCTATTGGCAGCATGATTTCAGCCAGCTGGATCCCAAGACGCGCGGCAACATTGTCATCTCGCTGACGACGACGCTGGACCGGTTCAACCATGGCTGGCTGGCCAGCATGTTCTGCGGCCAGACCAGTTTTGTGCCGGAGCTCTCGATGCACGGCACCATCCTGCTACTGAATCTTCCGGCGCTGACGCTGAATGAAGACGGCATCATCGCGCAGCAGCTGATCAAATATCTCTGGCAGCGGGCGATCCTTGCCCGCAACGGGCTGAGCCCGGACCAGCAGGAACGCCCGGTGTTCCTGTGGGCCGACGAAGCGCAGTATTTCATCAACAGCTTCGATGCGGAGTATCTCTCCACCTGCCGGGGCTCGCGCGCCTGCACGGTGTTCCTGACGCAGAGCCTGCCCACGCTCTATGCCCGCATGGGCGGCGAAAACGCGCATGACCGGGTGCATCACCTGGTCGGCAATTTCGCCACCCGCATCTGGCATTCCAATGCCTGTGCGGAGACGAACGAATGGGCGGCCAAGACCATCGGTCGCAGCCTGCAAACCCGCGCCAATTACAGCGAGGGCCATGGCAGCAACAGCAACTATGGCATGAACATGGGCGACGGCACCAGCTGGGGCCAGAACTGGGGCAGCAGCCATGGCAGCAGTACCAGCAAACAGGGAAGCAGCTACAACAGCACTTACAGCAGCGGTGGGTCGGTCGGCGGCAATGACAGCCGGGGCCGCAACCGTGGCTATGGCGACTCCAGCAATGTCAGCCAGGGCTTCAGCGAACAGATGGATTGGGCGCTGGAGCCGGGGGCGTTTGGGCGCATCCTGAAAACCGGTGGCCCGGCCAATGGCAAACGCGTCTCGGCAGTCTGGTACCAGTCGGGACGACGGTTTGCCGCGTCGGGCAGCAACGCCCTCTTGGTGGAGTTCGCGCAATGAACAAGCCACCCTTTCAGACGATGCTGCTGGGCCACGGTCTGGTCGTGCTGCCGGCGGCTGCCGCCACAATCGGGATGATGGGGGTGTGGATGCAGCACCCCGATGCCTGGTGGCTCGCCATCATCACGCTCATCCTCATGGGCCGGATCATGAAGGCCCATGAGGCGCGCCGCGACTACCTGCAATGGAAACGCCAATGGGACGCCATGGACCCGAATGGGCCACCGCCGCGCCGGTGGCCGATGATGCTCGGCGTGATCGCCGTCACCATCATCACCCTCATCGGGGCGGGCCATGATCAGATCGGGTTGGGCCTTACGGTTGGCGGTCTGACCCTTGGCGGGTTGCTGGTGGTCACGGTGCCGCCATTGCTCAAGGGCCTGTTCGGCATGCGGCGTCGCCGTGCCCGGCGCACGGCTCCCGTGCGGGTGATCGTCCCCCGGTGGATGCGTCATGCACCCACCGTGGCGAGCAGCTATGCGGCCCTGCCGCCGCATTGCCGGGCCATGCTCGATGCTGCCCGCTGAGCACCCCACCGGCCCCGATGCCTCGTGCTGCATTGCACGACAAGTTGCCGCATCGGGGCCTCGCCTCCCCACAAGCAAGTGGCCGCATATGTCCGAATTTGCTAATATGAGACTGGATGAAACGCCTCCGGCAAGGTGCACGTTGCTTGCAACGTATAAGTGCACACTTAGACCCTTAAAGGCGTTCTCTCAGGCTCACCACGCAAATCAGGTCATGGCGCACGCTGTGGCGATGGTGGGTTAGATGGCGCTGTTCAGCTGGTCGATGCAGATCATCAAGCGGTCTTCGGGTCGCTCGGTGGTTGCCGCTGCCGCCTATCGCGCAGGCGAGCGTCTGCACGATGCGCGGCAGAACATCACCCATGACTACTCCCGCAAGCGGGGAGTGGAGCACACCGAAATCCTGCTCCCCGCCGATGCTCCCGGCTGGGTCCGGGAAGCCTCGCGCGAGACGCTGTGGAACACGGTCGAAGCGCATGAGAAACGCAAGGACGCGCAGACCGCACGCGAGCTGCGCATCATGATCCCGCGCGAGCTCGATCCGGCGGAGCGGATCCGCGTGGTGCGGGATTACCTCATCAAGAGCTTCGTCAGCCGGGGCATGGTGGCCGATGTGGCCTGGCACAATACGGTCGCCTCGGATGGGCTGGAACAGCCCCACGCCCATGTGCTGCTGACGATGCGCCCCCTTACCGAATCCGGGTTCGGCCCCAAGTCGCGGCATGACTGGGTGCCGGACCCGGCGGGCCGGACCTATGCCGATGGTCGGCCCATGATGGTGGTCAGCAACGAAGATAGCTGGAACTGCCCGGCCTATTTTGAGCGATGCCGGGAGGATTGGGAGACCATCGCCAATGCCGCGCTGGAGCAGGCCGGGTCGGCGGCACGGATTGATCGGCGGTCGCTACTGGAGCGTGGCCTGTCGCGCCTGCCAGAACCGGCCCTGCGCATGGCCTGGCACATGAAGGAACTCTACGGCGTCATGAAAGAGCGGTTCGGGCATTTCCAGATGGCCCGGCATTATCGCGCCGTAGAACAGGCCGCGAAGGACGCGTTCCGGGCCGCTGGCAATGCCCCGCCGCCACAGGTGGCGGAGCGTTTCTACGCCTGGTTCGAGCGGCAGATTGCGCGGCTGGACCCGGCCCCGCGTGCACCGCCGGAACGTGATCTGAGCCATTCCCCCAACCCAACCCCCGATATGGAGCGATGACATGAGCGACTACCATCACCCCAAAGGCTGGGAGCCCGACCCGAACAAGATGGGCAACTGGCGCGAAATGTTTGAACCGAATCGAAGGCCCGGCGGCGGCGGGGGCACGACGCCCCCGCAGCATGGCCAGCCCCCGAATGCCGCATCCGGTCCCGAACGGGAACCGGATGAGGCCGAGACTGGCCCGCCTATCGATCCGGCGCAGTATCGGCCCTGGCAATTGCAGCGGGGCCGCAGCCGCCCGGCGATGATGCTCGATTTGCGCCGGTTCGAGGAACGCTCGGGCCTGTGGGTGGGCTGGCAGGTCAGCTACCCCCACCTGATCGCGGTCGAATATATCGGCGATAAAATGCTGTCGCTCGATTTCGGCGTGCGGCAGTTCATGATCGAAGGCGAGGGGCTGAGCGAGCTGGCCCGCCACCTTCAGGCGGGGACGGTGCTGGCGTTGCATGAATATGCCGCCAGCATATGGCCAAATGGCCATGCGGGGCCGTGGATACGGTCCATCCGCCGCCTTGGCCTACCGGAAGGAGGGCCACAGGCAGGACGATAAGCACCGCCAATCGCAGCGGTTGCGAGAATATTGTTCACAATATGTTCCAATTTCGGTACTGTGCTAGAACATGCATCCTTTGCGTTCGCAGTTCGCCTTCTCCCTTGTCGAGCTCTCGATTGTGCTTGTCATCCTCGGTCTGCTGACGGGTGGCATCCTTGGCGGGCAGTCGCTCATCCGTGCGGCGGAGTTGCGGGCGGTGAGCACGGAATACAGCCGTTACACCACCGCGATACAGGTCTTTCGGGATAAATACTTTGCACTTCCAGGTGATATGAACAATGCTGCGGTTTTTTGGGGCACGGCGGCGAATTGCCCAGGGAATGCCACACAAGGATCAACGTCAGCCACAACATGTAACGGCGACGGAAATGGACAGGTAAATTGGTGGGCGAGCGCCAGCAATGAGTCTTTTCGTTTTTGGCAGCATCTCGCGAATGCTGGTCTCCTTGAGGGGGCGTATAGCGGTGTTACAGGTAATGATACGTATGGCTGGTCAAGCTCGCCGAGCAACTCGCCCCGCAGCAAGCTATCTCCCGCAATTTGGCAAATTTCCTATGCTAACAACTCAATGGGAACCTTCACCGGCGTACTCTTTAACTACGATTTTGGAAACGCACTATTTTTGGGAGTTGCCGCCTCTCCAAGCACCTGGAATTATGCCCCAGCCTTAAAGCCAGAAGAGGCATGGAATATTGATACAAAAATGGATGATGGCAAACCGGGAGTAGGCAAAATCACTTCCTATGTCTCGGCCAATTGCAGCACAAGCTCACCCACAGATTATGACGCTAGTTATGCCCTGTCTGTCAACTCACTCCAATGTATTCTGATATTCGGGTATTTGTAGATTCTTCATAGTGCAGGCACCTATGTACCATTATCTTCGACAGTCTGCCTTTTCCCTCGTCGAGCTCTCCGTCGTGCTCGTCATCCTCGGCTTGCTGACCGGCGGTATCCTCGGCGGTCAGGCACTTATCCGCGCGGCGGAGTTGCGATCGGTGAGCACGGAATACAGCCGCTACGTGGCCGCAGCTCAGAGCTTCCGGGACAAATACTTCGCTCTTCCCGGCGATATGCCAAATGCGACCTTGTTTTGGGGAGTACAGCACGCGACCCCCTCAACCTGTGCCACCCAAGCAAGCATCGATCAGCGTACCTGTGATGGTAATGGTAATGGTCGCATCGAGTATACAGCGGTATCTAGCAATGAGATGTTTCGGTATTGGCAGCATTTAGCAAATGCTGGGTTGATCGAGGGAACATATAGCGGCGTTTCTGCGATACCCAGTCCGGCGGGCTTTGGCTGTATACCGGGAACGAATTGCCCCCTCTCAAGGGTTTCGAATGGTAGCTGGTCAAGCTATTTTCTTGGCACTCAGATTGGCCATGGCCAATGGTTTGATGGCACCTACGGGAATGCGATATTTTTTGGCAACAGCCGTAACGGAGTCACTTATTCTGCAAGCGGCGCGATCACACCAGAAGAGGCATGGAATCTTGATACCAAGATGGATGATGGCCGACCGACAATCGGCAATGTGGTTGTATGGAAGAACCTCGTAAATAACGGCTGCACCACTAATGACACGAATGCCGCAGATTTTGTCTTAGCTTCAAGAAATACTGCATGTGCTCTCATATTCAAAAGCAGCTAACTGAGCTTACAAGATAAGCTGAAGGCCCGCAGGTAATCTGCTGCCTTGTTGGCGGCGCTGGCGGCGGTGAAGATCGCCTTGCGGTCGCCCTTCAGGATGCGCAGCCAGTGGCCGAATGGCCATGCGGGACCGTGGATACGGTCGATCCGCCGCCTCGGGCTGCCGGAAGGAGGGCCACAGGCGGGGCGATAAGCACCGGGCAGACGAGCTATACAAAGATTTATGTTCCGTTTATGTTCCGATTTGGTACTATCGGAACCAATGGTTCCATCGCGGTCACAGTCTGGCTTCTCCCTCGTTGAGCTCTCCATCGTGCTCGTCATTCTCGGGCTGCTGACCGGCGGTATCCTCGGCGGCCAAGCGCTCATTCGCGCAGCTGAGCTACGGTCGGTGAGCACTGAAGCTCAACGTTATGCAGCTGCTGTTCAAACGTTTCGGGATAAGTACTTTGCGCTCCCCGGCGACATGACAAATGCCACTGCCTTTTGGGGCACAATGTCATCGGGGGTTTGTCCGCATGCCACCGGTGGCACTGGAACGCAAACTTGTAATGGCAATGGGAATGGTGAAATAAACGCGGGCGGCATAGCTGGCCAATCAAATGAGATGTACACGTTTTGGCAGCATTTGGCGAATGCAGCGCTTATTACTGGAACCTATTCAGGGATAGCGGGTGATGCTGGAGCCGGTGATAGTGAGATAGGGCAAAACGCACCATCATCTCGCGTGTCGAACGCAGGATGGCACATGCAACATTTCATCGACGGTAATCCGCTGACTAATTATGATCTACCCACCTCATATGCGAATACATTCTTTTTTGGCGCAGATTACCCTGATTTCGAAACTGGAAACAAAATATTGGCGCCCGAGGAAGCTTGGAACATCGATGTAAAAATGGACGATGGAAGACCTGCTTATGGAGAGGTCATTGCGCGCTTCTGGAATAACGAATGTACTGATGCAGCGATCAACACAGATTTTGAATCGGACTATCGATTGCAGGATAAGAGTGCGCAATGCGCACTTTTTTTCAAAGATTTGTTTTGACTAACCACCCAATAGAGTGGTCCAGGGCGGTTAAAAGTTATGCGGCGCAGTTTTTACGTAGTGTCATTTGTGCATAAGGCGTTTATCACCTCCCTCCCAATCCTCGCAGATACTCCGCCGCCTTGTTGGCGGCGCTTGCAGCGGTAAAGATCGCCTTGCGGTCGCCCTTCAGGATACGCAGCCAATGGTCAAGTGGCCGTACGAAACAGTGGATACGGTTTAGTAACCTGCCTCGGCAGGCTGCATCTCTGGAAAGCGAATGATAATGCGGCGTACCCGGTCGGTAATGCCGACGGGGGTGCCGCGCGCGGCGAGCAGATAATCAAGGCATTCGAGAATAGCTTTCAGCTTGTTTGGTCTGGCAACGGGAACCTGTGCGCTACGCAGGCGAGACGGCTGCTTCTGGAAGCTGCGGTTGAACAGCCGGTCATGATGCGCGCACATGTTGCGCAAATCGACCAGGCATTCGAGCCAGTTGGTGAACACCTGATCGCTGGCTACCCCAAACTGCGCCGCAATTTGGGTGCGAACAGTGCCTTCAAGGCATTGGAAGATGTGCGATGCGGCACCAAAGGTCAGGAACTCTTTCATGGTCCAGATCGGAGGCAAGGCAGGCGTGCCGTAGGTTTGGCGGTAATGTTTAGCGCGCTGATCCTTTGATTTTCCGTAGACGTGCGCAAATGTCTGGAGCGCGTTCAGATTGGCTCCGGCGTCTTTGAATGCCGCTATCTGATAGTAGGGGTGGCTTCCAAACGTGTCGCTGAGTGTCTCCGAGATGCTGTTGCGCAGCAGCAGTTCAAACTGACCAACGGCAGTGAAGCAGGCGTCACGCAAGAGGGCGTCGCACTCGTACAGGCGCAGAATGTCTTTGTAGGTAGTGTCGGGGATAAAGGGGCGGTCGGGGAGATTGTTCAGCTGGCGGCGGCTCAGAAAATAGATCCGTAGCCGCTCATAGCCAATGATGTCGATCTTGCGCGCGGCAACTTTGGGCCGTGCTATCGTTAGACCGCGCGCGCGTAGGTGTGCCACTCGTTGCGCGGCGGTCGCATGCGGCTTATTGTAGGGAATCAGGGCCATTCAAAATAAGAAGGGCCGCCCTTTTGCACTTCCCGAGGGGATCGTGTGGCGGCCCATGACCTTTTCAACTTAGGCTTGAATCGCTAAAATTGCAACAACAATTCTGGGAAATTTGCTCGGCCATTATCAACCATCCGCTCATTAATCGTATGCCAATGCCGTTGATTGTCCAGCAGAAAAAGCCCTAAACCTCCGGTATCGCGTCCTGTTAGAACGCGAATGTGATCTACATACAGTCGCTTATGGCCTTCAGCTTTCGCTGAAGGCTCGCAGATACTCAGTCGCCTTGTTCGCGGCGCTGGCGGCGGTGAAGATCGCCTTGCGGTCGCCCTTCAGGATACGCAGCCAATGGCCGATGTAAGCCGCATGGTCGGGCCGTGGCTCGGCGGTGATGCCAAGATCGCCGCAGAGGAAGGCAGCCCCCAGCTCGGCCACAAGCTCTTCCATTGCGTAGGCATCGTCGCCGAAGCGCTTGCCAAACTCCCGCGCCAAGCGGGACTCATGGCCGCTCCAGTGCGTCAGCTCATGTAGCAAGGTCGAGTACCAGCCTTCGGTGGCGCTGCTGGTGGCAGTGCCGGTGAAGCGGTGCTGCGCGGGCATGGCGATGTAGTCTGCCTTAGGGGCAAAGTAGGCTTCCTCGCCACCGATGCGGATGGTTGCTGCGCTGGCGGCAATCAGCCGGTCAGCCTCGGCGATGGGGTCGATAGGCTGCGCCTCGGGCGCGGTGGCATCGGGCTGATAGCCATCCACCTGGGCGGCATTGAAGACGTAGGACGCCCGCGCCATGTAGCGGCGCTGGCCGTTGGCGTCGTCCTCACCCCCGGCGTCGGTTGCTGCGTCGTCGCTGCGGTCGAACTGCTTGTAGAAGACGATGAGGGAGGATTTCTCACCCTTGCGAACCTGCGCCCCGCGCTCCTGCCACTGGCGGTAGGTGCCCCAGATGCCGTGCGCGTAGCCATGCGCATCGGCGGCGGCCCAGAGGGCGATGGTGTTCACCCCGCGATAGGCGTTCTTGCTGGCAATGTTCACCGGGCGGGTGATGGATGCCCCGCTGCGGTGCCAGGGAAGCTGGACCTTGCCGGAGCCCGCCCCGGCCTCGATGGCGGTGATGATCTGGTTGGTGATGGCTTCGTAGACATCGGTTCGGGAAGTGCTGGTGCTGCGCATGTCCTGATCTCCTTTCGCTGTTCCTGAGGACGCGAAGGAAAAGGCCGGAGGGCATAGGCACGCGGTCAGCCGCAGGCGGAACAGGCAACACGGGAGCGGAGCGAATGGAGCGGGCAGCCTGTTGACCGGGGGACGCACCCGGCCAGATTCGCGGCTCAATCTCAGGGATGGCGGAAGGAGGGGCAGGCCGCAGCCCAGCCCATTCCACGGGTTAGGATGTCAGACCGTCACCCCGAAGGAGAACGGCCCCTATTCAGGCTTGGGGGCTTCAAGCGCGTGCCGGAGCGGCAGGCGCTCTTCGGGGCGGACAAACCCATCGGCGATGCGGATTTGCCTGCGTGTGAGTGAGCGTTGGCCCGTGAACACGGTCGGCAGCAAGGCGACCGCGTAATGCTCTGGGCCGTTATAGACGACTTCGCCCACCGCCCGTTCCAGGTCGAGGTCCAGAAAGATCAGGTGATCTGCCCGTGTTTCAGTTTGCCGGAAGGCAGGGCCGCGTCCGGTGCCGGTGGCCTTCACTTGGACCGATCGCCCATCGGGCGCGTAGCCGTCGATGGCCTCGTGCGATTTCGTTTCGACCAGCTTTATATCGAATAGGTCTGCAGCCAGGGCTTCGCCCAAATCGCCGATCAGATTGCCGTCCAGCGTGAATGCCAGCTCGGCGGTGCTACCCAGCGTGCGAAGCTTCTGTGCGTAATGGTCGCGCACGTTGTTCCGTGCGGCGATCAGTTCAGCAATGGTGGGCGGCAAAACGAACGCTGTCATCCCATGATCATGCAATAACGCGCACTGACGCGCCAGCAGTTCCATGGGCGTTGCTTCCCATGTGGGTTTGCCAGGGCACAAGCGCGGGCTCCAGTCCAAGGGCAGTGAGGCATTACGCCTCGTCTTCTCTCGTATCGACGCGGGCTGCGGCAACCGCCGGGGAAGTGGTGGCAGACCCAACGGGCCGTGCAAGGCGATGTGCTTCCTGATCGTGCAGCATCATCCCCGGTGGGCTTTGGCCTGTGACGGCTCCGTCTCGACGTGCCTGCCGGTCATTCCCGGACGGTTGCACATGCCGCGCGACCCGAAAAGGAGAATCCGATGCGAGTACTGACCCCACTGCTTGACCTGATCGCCAGCGCGCTGCTGCGCGTCACCCTGACCACCAGCTGTACCTGTTGCCGGTGGGCCAACGCCCTGCACTGGCGGCGCGAGACCCTGCGCCGTCTAGATCAGCGACGGCGGGAGTAGTGGACGAAATCGGTTTCTGGTCAAAGTCTAGCCAACAGTGGACGGTTCAAAAAAGTGTCGAGGCAATGTAGTAATGAAGCCTACTCGTCAGTGGGGATACCGGATGCGATATCGTGGAGCCTTTGCATTGCTGGTTAATGGGGTCTCGATGGCTTTCGCGAGCCAAACGGCAGCGCAGGAGGTAGCCAACCCGCTTCGCTTTAATTCGCGCACGTTGCCTGCAGATAGAACAATTAAAATCGATGAAGAAGCTGCAGGTGTAAGAAATAAGAATGCAGCCATTGTAATGGCTGCCAGCCGCATCGGATTACCGCTAGATCGTACCGCCACGGACAGAGATGGCGACCGTTCTATTGCGGCATTAGAAGCATCGGTCGAGAACGGCTTCTTGTACGATATGCCGGTGACTTTGCTCGGCCTGCGGCAAACGCCCCGCTATGGTTCCAACGGGCAGGATAACGCCCGGGAACTGACCTTACGGCTGGTCGATCAGGCCGCCAAAGCGCCCCGTGGCACCATTGCACTGAACGTGGCCTTCACCCAAGATCCGATCGTGAAGCCATTCATGCAAGAAGAACTCAGCTCATTGCTGGCAGGCCATACGCTGATCTCGCCGGACATGAATCCACGCCGCGCTATTCCGATGGGCACCGGAATGGCCTCGGTCGTCGCGTTCATTGCAGTGACCGACCAACCGGCGTTGATGACCGGCCAGCAAACCCCAGCAGCCTTTTTGCAAGCCGCCCGCGCCGCCAAGCCGGGGGTAGATGTGGTGCAAGAAGCCCGCGCCACCATGCGCAGCTGCATTAAGCAGGACAACCCCGCGCTTGATATGCAAGCCTGCGTGGGCGCCGGTGGGCGCGTGGCGGCCTATAACCTCGCCAAGACGGGCAAGACTTTTCAGGAAGTGGACGGGTTGGATCTGATACCCGTGCCAGACTGGCCTGAGAGAAGTCGAAATGAGTTTAAGGCGCTCTTGAACGAAGAATAATTATCTTACGCCAGCATGCTGAGCGCACTATGTGAAAGGGTGGTATTTACTGGCTGCGATTGAAATCTTGGCTGTTCACGATCTGAGCCTGCGTGCATCCCCCTCAAGCTCGCCAGCGGCGCAGGGGAAAGCATCGACAGAAGACGCGGGGCAATGGGGTGCTTGAGGCTCGGCGCACCTGATTCCACGGCCCCGCTTGGCCGGTTGCCCGACCGGGAAGCACCAGCGGTGCATCGGGCAAGCGCGGCGATAACGCAAACGCCTGGAAAGCATCAGCGATGCGGCGTCAGCGTTTGGAACGAGGGGGCTTCGCAGGCTGCTTCGCCTTGATGGATTGAATGGCTTTCGCCTTTGCCTCCAGCTGATCAATTTCAGCGTTCATTTCGGCGTGCATGTTATCCCATCCGCCGATCCCCATCAGCACGCGGTCGGCGTGTTTGATGGTGTTCACATGCCCATAATGCTGTTCGATCATTTTGACCGATGTGCCCATCTGCTGAGCGAGAATGTAGACATCCACACCCGCCGAAAGCCGGAACGTCGCATAGGTGTGGCGGAAGCAGTAGGTGGTTCGCGGAATGCCGCTCGGCCCCTCACGCAGGTTTGCGTATTTCAGGAGCTCTTCAACGGTATCGCGGTACAGCCAGACAGCGGGCTTACCGTTGATGATCGTAAACACATGGTCATCAGGGTTGGTCGCCTTTGACAGTTGGCGGACCCGATCCAGATAGTCCCCCACGCTTTTGGGGGCGATCAGATTGCGCTCCTTCCCTTTGCCATGCACGTAGATGACCAGAATCTCCTGGCCATCTTTATCCTTGGCTTTGGTGATATCGCGCCAGCGCAGGTTCTTTGCCTCCGGCGGACGCATGCCTGTGTTGCACATGATCAGAATGAAATTATAGCACATCTGCCGATACCAGACACCTTGCGGCGTCGTTGCTTCCTTCATCCATTTCCGTCCGGCGCTGTGCAGCTTGCGGTATTCCTCCAGAGTGAATTCGTCGCGGCGTGCGGATTTCAGTTTTGGCATGCCCTCAAAGCGATTGCTGGCAGGTACATATTTCTTGCTGATTGCATACCGCATGATCGCCGCGAAAATGCTCATCTCGATACGGATCGTCGCATCGCTAATGACGCCGTTGCGACGCCCTAAGCCGTTCTCTCTGCGCCAAAGGGGATATTCAGCCCAGCGATCCTGGCCGATCAGATGAATTTGCGTGCTGCCGACATAGGCCTTCAGCGGACCGTCGATCTTGTTCTGGACGTTCTTAGCGCGCGCTTGACTGACCTCGCCGACATTCGCGCGCCGCTGCTGTGTTTTGGCGTATTCTTCCGCCATCTGCGCAAAGGTGCGGTTGAATACGGGAACGTCGTATTTCAGACGGTTTCGGATGTCGGAATCTGCTTCCAGCGCAAGATCGCGCGCCGTCTGCCGATCTGAAGTACGTAGCGAGATCGTTTTGTAGCGATCCTCGTTTTTGATCCTTACTCGGCAATAGAACTCATCGTGCGCGACATCGCCGCGCCGAAAGATGATCAGGCCCTTTTTCACCTGCTCTTTGTCGATGATGAAACGCATCTCTTCGCTTCCCACTGTGCAGAAACTGTGCAGAATGGCGTCCTAACCCATTGATCTGCCATACCTGTGCAGGTTCTGTGTGGGTGATTATAGCAAAAAATGTTGTTTCTTTATAGTACTTTGTTATGATCCCTTCACCCGCTCCATTCCCTGCCATGTTCCCCAAGATCACCGCCCGTGGCTTTGACAGCAGGGTCGGCGGTGGGCATTGCTCGGGCATGCGGGTGCTCATCATCGAAGACAATGAGCGATTGGCCGGGCTGGTGATGGCGGCGCTGGCGCGGGGCGGTTTTGCCTGCGACCGCGCCGGAACATTGGCCGAGGCAGGAAGCGCGCTTGATGTTGCCGAATATGATGCCGTGCTGCTCGACCTCGGGCTGCCCGATGGCGACGGGCTCGACTGGCTGCGTCAACGCAGACGCGGCGGTTTTGCCGGTCCGGTCCTGGTCCTGACCGCTCGCGGTGCGCTGGACGACAGGGTCATCGGACTCAATGCCGGCGCCGACGATTATCTGGTTAAGCCCGCAGCCATCGACGAAATCCTGGCGCGGGTACGCGCGTTGATGCGCCGACCCGGCAGCCGCAGCAGCCCGGTGCTGAGCTTCGGCAGGCTCAGCTTCGACACCGTGGCGCGGCGGGCGACGCACGACGGGGTGATGCTGGACCTGACCCGGCGCGAGGCTGACCTGCTCGAACTGCTGATGCGCGATGCCGGCAAGGTCGTGCTTCGGCAGCGTATCGAGACGGCGCTCTATGCATTCGACGATGTCGTGTCGCCCAATGCCATCGATGCGCTGGTTTCGCGGTTGCGCCGACGCCTGCAGGCCTGCAGCGCAGGCGAGCGCATCCATACGCTGCGGGGTCTGGGCTACCTGCTGGAAGAGGCCCGGGAATGAGACGCCCGTCGATCAATCGCCGGCTCTCGGCAGGGCTGTCGCTGGTGGCGGCGATCGGGGCCACGATCCTTCTGGTGCTGGTGTTCATCGAATACCGCCTCGGCATCGACACTCTGGCGGGTGATGATGCCTCGCGCTTTGCCTTGGCCGAAGTGAGCGACCATGTCGGCCTGCCGCTGCTTCTGCTGACGGTACCGGCCCTGCTGGCTGGGCAGTTCGTGATCCAGCGTTCGTTTCGCGCATTGCAGGAATCGGCCGAGGTCATTCGCGACACCCCGGCCGTGCGCGGGGTGCGGGTGGATGATGGCCCCATGCCCGAAGAAGTGATGCCCTTTGTCGACGCAATCAATGGCCTGCTAAGCCGCCTCGACGCTGCGGCTCGGGAACATGAGGCCTTTGCAGCCGATGTTGCCCATCAGATCAGGACGCCGCTGGCAATCATGTCGCTGGCTTTGGAGGATACGTCGCCCGATACCGCCGCGCTGCGTGAGGAAGTCTCGCGCATGCGGCGGCTGGTCGAGCAGTTGCTGCTGCTGACGCAAGCCAATGCACAGGCTGCGGTGCCATCCCGGATGCAAACTTCCACTCTGGCCGACCTGGCGACAGAAACGGCCAGCGGCTTCGCACCGCTGGCGCTGCGGCTGGGGCGGACGATCGCCTTCGAGGACAGCGGGGGGAGCGGGACGATCGCCTGCCATCGCGAGGCGCTGTCATCGGCGTTGCGCAACCTGCTCGACAATGCGCTGCGCGTCACGCCCGAGGGCAGCGTGATCACGGTGGGCACAGGGCCGGGAAACCGGCTGTTCGTGCGCGACGGAGGGCACGGATTGGACCCCGCGCGGCTCGCGGCGATCGTTCAGCGCAAGGGACGTGCCGACGAGGAGCAGCGAGCTGAAGGCGCAAGGGGTGCCGGCCTCGGCCTGGCGATCGTCGCACGGATCATGGCAGCGCACGGGGGACGTCTGGAAACCATCCCTGAGCGGCGCGAACTGGCGATGGTCTTTCCCGATCGGGGCGAGGGCATGACGCCCGCCTGACATTGCCTTTTGCAAGCCGCCGTCAGGTTCGCGTCAGGAACCCGGCATAGGGCGTTGCAGATGGGCAAGAACAAGGCACTTATCGGCGGCGCCGCGCTGCTGGCGACCGTGGCGGCAGGCTGGTGGGCCGTGACGCGCCCCGATGCGGACACTGCAGCCGGGACGCAAGCGGCCGCGCCTTCCGGCAATCCCGACCTCGTCCTGGCCGACAAGGCCCGCATCGCCGCGCTCGGGATCGAGATGGCTGCCGCCACCAGCGCAGGCGAGGTGCCTCTGGCCGATATCCCTGCAACCATTGCCCCGCCACCCAATTCGCGCGTTGCTGTTGCGGCAACGCTTCCGGGCACGGTGCAGCGCACTTTCGTGAACGAAGGCGATCTGGTGCGCGCCGGACAGCCGCTGGCAGTGATCGTCAGCCGCGACGTGCTTACGCTTGGCGCGGATCTTTCGCGCGCGAATGCGCGGCTCGGTGTGTCGCAGGCCAGTGCAGCGCGGCTGTCGCGATTGAGCAGGGAGGGCATCATCGCCGAGGCCCGCGCCGACGAGGCCCGCGCCGTGGCAGCAGAGGCCCGCGCCGACGTTACCGAGAAATCGCGCATCCTGCGCCTGGTCGGGGGCAGCGGCAGCAGCGGAACCTATACGCTCACGGCACCGATGAGCGGCCGTGTAAGCCACGCCGATATCGCTGCAGGCAACCCCGTGGACGGTGCGACCGCCCCGTTCGTGATCGATGCCGAAGGCCGCTATGAGGTGACCGGACAACTGCCCGAGCGCCTCGTTGGCACGGTGCTTCCGGGCATGAGCATACGGCTGGGCAACCAGACTGGACGAATTACGTCTGTCGGCACGACGATCGATCCGGCCAGCCGGTCCGCCATGCTCAAGGCGACCCTGCCGCCGGCACCGGGCGTTCTGGCCGGCCGCAATGCCAGCGTGACCGTGCTCGGCCCGGCACCGGCAGGGGCGGTTAGTGTACCTGCTGGCGCAATCGCTTCGATCGACGGCAAGGATTACGTGTTCGTTGCGGCCAAGGGCGGGTTCTTGAAGCGCAAGGTCAAGGCTGGCCCGGTCTCGCCCGACAGGGCGGTGATCTTCGAGGGTCTGACAAGCGGCGAGCGTGTGGTGTCCAAGGGGACCAGCGCACTCAAGGCTGTGGTCGTAGGCGGGTAAGCGGGCGTGCTCCAGACTGTTGTCGCCCAATCGCTGTCGAGGCGCCTGCTTGTTCTGGCGCTGGCTCTCGTCGTGGCAGTCGCAGGGGCGTGGGCTTTCGCAAAGCTGCCGGTCGATGCCTATCCGGACATTGCGCAGACGCAGGTCAAGATCATTCTCAAGGCGCCGGGAATGACGCCCGAGGAAGTCGAGACGAGGGTCATCACCCCTATCGAAACCGAATTGCTCGGTATCCCCAACCAGGCAGTACTGCGCTCTACAGCCAAGTACGCGATCGCCGATGTCACCATCGATTTTGCCGAGGGCACCGACATCTATTGGGCCCGGCAGCAGGTGGCAGAGCGGCTTTCGGGCGTGCTTGCCGACATGCCCGGATCGGTAAGCGGCGGACTTGCGCCGATTTCCACGCCCTTGTCCGATGCCTACATGTTCACGATCGAAGGGCCGTTGAGCCTGCAGCAGAAGCGCGAACTGCTTGACTGGACGATCCGTCCGGCGCTGCGAACAGTGCCGGGCGTGGCCGATGTCAATGCGCTGGGCGGATTCGTGCGGACGTTCGAGGTGCGCCCCGATCCGGTGGCGCTGGCCGCTGCACAGCTTTCGGTCGACGACCTGAAGAGCGCGATCGAAACCGGTAATCGCAACGATGGCGCAGGGCGCCTGGCCAGTGGCGAGGAATCTCTGATCGTCCGCTCGGTCGGCACATTGCAGACCGTCGAAGACATTGCCGCTCTGGTCGTATCGAGCAGAAATGGCCGCGTGACCCGCGTGGGCGATGTTGCCAGCGTCGGCATGGGCAGCCTTACGCGCTACGGCGCCGTGACCCAGAACGGCAAGGGTGAAACCGTCGAAGGCCTGGTCATCGCGCTTCGCGGGGCCGATGCGCGCACGGTGGTCAGCGGCGTGAAGACGCGCCTCGCCGAGATCGAAAACGGGCTCCCGAAGGGCACCACGATCAGCGTGTTCTATGATCGGTCCGACCTCATCGCGCGGGCTACCGGCACTGTCGAAAAAGCCCTGATCGAAGCAACCGTGCTGGTAGTTATCCTGCTGATCGTCTTCCTTGGCGATTGGCGGGCGGCTGCCATCGTGGCCGTGACCTTGCCGATGGCCGCCCTGATCACGTTCCTGTTCATGCGCGGGGCTGGCCTGTCGGCCAACCTCATGAGCCTTGGCGGCCTTGCCATCGCGATCGGCATGCTGGTCGACGGATCGGTGGTGGTGGTGGAGAACGTGGTCGAACGGCTTTCCAACCGGGCAGGCGACGGCGCACCGCGCCTCAATCAAGTCTATCGCGCCACGGCCGACGTAGTTGTCCCGGTATCGGCGGGCATCCTGATCATCGCACTGGTATTCCTGCCCCTGCTTTCGCTCGAAGGTCTTGAAGGCAAGCTGTTCGCGCCCGTGGCATTGACCATCGTCTTTGCGCTGGCAGGGTCACTGGTACTGGCGCTCACGCTGGTGCCGGTGCTTGCCTCGTTCGGCCTGCGCACCGGGCACCATGCCGAACCGGCCATCATGCGCTGGCTTACCCCGCGCTATCGCGCGTTGCTGGCACAGGCGTTCGAGCGCAAGCGGCTGGTTTACGCCCTCTCGGGCTCCGGCCTCGTGATTGCCGCCCTGGCCTATGTTGCCGTGGGCAAGACCTTCATGCCGACGATGGACGAAGGCTCGATGATCGTCCAGCTTACCAAGCTGCCGTCGATCAACCTGGCCGCATCGACCGAGGGCGACATGGCGGTGCAGCGCGCCCTGCTCAAGGTGCCGGAAGTGCAGGAAGTTATCGCCCGCGTCGGTTCGGACGAGCTGGGTCTCGATCCGATGGGTCTTAACGAGACCGACAGCTTCGTCCGCCTCAAGCCGCAGTCGGAATGGCGCGGCAACAAGGACTTCGTCGTCGAGGAACTGCGCAAGGCGGTGGAGGGCCTGCCGGGGATCGAGACGACCTTTACCCAGCCGATCGAGATGCGCGTATCGGAAATGCTGACCGGGTCGCGTGGCGACCTTGCCGTCAAGATCTTCGGCCCGGACAACGCGACTTTGGCCGACCTCGCCGGGCAGGTTCAACAGTCCATCGGCAGCATCGAAGGTGCTGCCGAAGTGGTCACCGTGGCCAACGACAGCGTCGACTATCTGCAACTTGACATCGACCATGCCGCTGCGGGGCGTTTCGGGATGCCGGTCAGCCAGTTGCAGGATGCCATGCGCGCGCAAGTCGAAGGCATGGACGCAGGC
The DNA here is from genome assembly GCF_900176395.1 of Novosphingobium sp. B1. GTDB lineage: Bacteria > Pseudomonadota > Alphaproteobacteria > Sphingomonadales > Sphingomonadaceae > Novosphingobium. The sequence continues at coordinate 376,625 of NZ_FWXL01000004.1, forward strand.
GTTGTGATCGAAGGCCAGCGCCGCGTGCCGGTGATGATCAAGGGCGATGAAAACCTGCGTTCCGATCCCGCCCGCTTCTCCGACCTGCAAGTCCTCACGCCCACCGGGACCGTCGCACGGATCAGCGACATGGCGCGGATCGAGCGCAGCAGCGGGCCGGTCAAGCTCGACCACGAGAACGGTTCGCGCTTCGCCCTTGTGCAAGCCTTCGTTTCGGGCCGCGATCTTGTCGGCTTTGTCGAAGAAGCCAAGGCGGCCGTGGGCAGCAAGGTCGTGCTGCCGGCGGGCTATCGCATCGTCTGGGGCGGGCAATTCGAAAACCAGCAACGCGCTTCGGCCCGGCTGATGACGGTAATACCGCTGGCATTGGTCCTGATCCTGCTGGTGTTGCTGGCCACGCTGCGCTCAATGCGCGCATCGCTGCTGATCCTGGCCAACATTCCCTTTGCGATGGTTGGTGGCATCGTCGCGCTGTGGATGACCGGCGAATACCTTTCGGTGCCGGCGTCCGTCGGTTTCATCGCCCTGCTCGGCATAGCCGTGCTCAACGGGCTGGTGCTGGTCGCCGGTTTCCGTCAACTGCGCTATGAAGGCATGGCCATGGCACAGGCTGTCCGGGCGGGTGCCGAGCGGCGTCTGCGACCGGTGCTGATGACTGCAAGCATCACCGCATTTGGTCTGGTCCCCCTGCTCTTCGCGACCGGCCCAGGATCCGAAATCCAGCGACCGCTGGCCATCGTCGTGACCGGCGGTCTGCTGACCTCGACGTTGCTCACCCTTGTGCTCCTGCCGATCCTGTTCGAGCGCTTCGGCGAAGGACCCGGCGAGCGCGACAGTACCGAAGGGGAGCCGACCCGTGACTAAGGTCCTGCTGACCCTTCACTGCGCCAGTGCGGACGCCGAAGTGATCGGCGAAGCCTTGCGCGGCATCAGCACTGCTCCGATCCACCTGCGCGAGGAGACCGTGCTCGGCACCGATTTCGGCGATGCCGGAGCCGGCGAACAGGTAACCGCCCGCCTGCGCCGGACAGCGCTGGAAATCTTGTGCGAAGACGCGCTGATCGACGATCTGATCGGAGCCGCCGGCAAGGCGCGCCGTCGCCTGCCGTTTCGCTGGAATGCGATAGCGATCCACGCTTCGGGGAGGATGCCGTGAGGAACTTGGGCGTATTCCTGGTATCCCTTCTTGCCAGCACCGCCGCAAGCGCCGGGCCGACGCTGCCCCCCGAAGCCGCGGTGGTCGCCACGCTCGACAACCATCCTACCGTATCGGGCGCAGGCGAGCGCGTGGCTGCCGCGCGTTCGGCGGCCGACATGCTTTCCCGCGGGCCGTATGAATTCACCGTACAGGGCAACTACACCTCGCGCGAGGTGCGGATGGATCGCCGCTACGACGAATTCGACGGTACGTTCTCGCGCAGTATCCGCCTGCCCGGCAAGGCCGCGCTCGATCGCAAGTCTGGCCAGCTGGGCGTCGAAGTCGCGCAGAACATGATGGAGGACACGCGCCACCACACCGCGCTGGTCCTGGCTGAAATGTGGATCGACTGGCTGGCCGCCGGAGAGCAGCTGCGCAACGACGATGCAACGGTTGCACTGCTGGGGCAGGAACTGCGCGCGCTCGAACGACGGCGCGAACTGCGCGATGCTGCCCAGCTCGAGGTCGACCAGGCGCGTGCGGCGATGGATCAGGCCGAGGGTCAGGCGACGCGGTCGCGGGCGGACATGGAACGCGCGCGCGCCATGCTCGCGGCCAACTTTCCCGACCTGCCGATCGGAGAGGCGCCGCCGGCCATGGGCCTGCCCGAATTGCCCGCGCAAGGCCTCGACGCCCTGCGCGACATGGTCATCGCAAGGAGCCACGAAATCCGCGCCGCAGAACGCGAAGCCGACCGCCTGAGCGTGGTCGCCGAACGATCGCGCAAGGACCGGCTCGCCGATCCGACCGTCGGCTTGCGCGTGTTCAGCGAATTCGAAGGGCGCGAGCGTGGCGCCGGGTTGCAGCTATCGATCCCCCTGGGTGGCGGCTACCGCAAGGCCAAGGCTGAAGAGGCTGCCTCCGTCGCCAGTGCAGCGAACTTCGACACGGTCAACGTGCGCCGCACGATCGAGGCGACCGCGAATGCCGACCTTGTCGACGCGCGCAACCGCTTCGGATCATGGGGACGATTTGCCGAGGCCGCGCGCACCGCGGCGCAAGCTGCCGAACGCGTCGGAACCGGCCACAAGCTGGGTGCGATCGACCTTGCCGACCTGCTGCTGGCGCGCCGTCAGGACCATGAAGCCCGGCGCATGGAAATCACCGCCCGCGCCGACGCCATCCGCGCCATTCTCAAGCTGCAGATCGATTCGCACACCATCTGGATGGGTGCCGAAGACGAGGGATGATGCGGGGAATGATGCTGGGAATGGTGAGCCCTGCTGGGTTCGAACCAGCGACCTACTGATTAAAAGTCAGTTGCTCTACCGACTGAGCTAAGGGCCCGCCAAAGCTGCGCGATCATGCGCGAGGCGTGGCGCGTCACCTAGGGGGCGGGGGCGGGCGGGTCAAGCCTTTGGCGAGGCGGTGGTACAACTGCCGTATGGTCAGGCCGGTGATCGGATCGCGCCAGTCGGGAACGATCCCTGCCGCAGGCCCAAGCACGAAATCCCGCTTGCGGAACTCCGTGTGCGGAACAGTCAATTGCTCGTCGCTCCAGCAACCGCCCGACCAGAGCACAATATCGAGATCGAGCGTGCGCGAGCGCCAGCGTTGCCCTTGGCGCTTGCGGCCGAAGCTGTTTTCCACCGCCTGCAGTTCGCCGAGCAGGGCGCGGGGCGCAAGGTCCGTCGAAACAAGCGCGGCGCTGTTCGAGTAAACGCGCTGCGAGGGGCCGATCGGCCTGCTCCGCATGGTGGGAGACACCGCATCTATCCTGCAGCCATGCCGCCCGATCTCATCGAGCGCCGCCCAGAGTATTGCCGACGGCGCCCCGTGCCCCGGATGCCGCTGGTTCGAACCGAGTGCGATCAGGTAGCGGTGCAGGATCAGATATCCTCGGCCAGGCGCCCGTATAGCTGCGGGCGGCGATCGCGGAAGAAGCCCATGCCGGCGCGGTGCGTGGCAGCGCGCTTCAGATCGATGGTGGCGTGCAGCACCCCCGTTTCGGTGGCGCCGAACTCGGCAAGGTAATCGCCCCATTCGTCGGAGATGAAGCTGTGGCCATAAAAGCGCTGGCCATCCTCCATCCCGATGCGGTTGGCGGCTATCACCGGCATGCAGTTCGCGACAGAATGGCCGATCATCGCGCGGCGCCACATGCGGCTGGTGTCGAGATCGGCGTCATAGGGCTCGCTGCCGATGGCAGTGGGGTAAAACAGCAGTTCTGCCCCGATCAGCGCCATCGCGCGGGCGCATTCGGGATACCATTGGTCCCAGCACACGCCCACGCCGATGCGCGTTCCGAACACGTCCCATACCTTGAACCCGGTGTTGCCGGGGCGGAAGTAATACTTCTCCTCGTAGCCCGGGCCGTCGGGGATGTGGCTCTTGCGATAGATGCCCATCACGTCGCCGTCCGGACCGATCATCGCCAACGTGTTGTAGTAGTGATGGCCGTCGCGTTCGAAGAAGCTGGTCGGGATGGCAATGCCGTGCGCCTTGGCGAGCTTTTTCATCTCGCGCACCGACGGGTCCGCATTGAGCGGGTAGGCCATCGAGAACAGGGCTTCGTCCTCGACCTTGCAGAAATATGGCCCTGCGAACAGTTCAGGCGGCAGCACGATCTGCGCGCCGCTGCGCGCGGCCTCTTCCACCAGCGCAGCAGTGGCAGCGATGTTCTCGGCCTCGCCCCCGGGAAGGGCGAGTTGCAGGGCGGCGACGGAGATCTCGGTCATGGGAGGGACCTAAGACCCCTGCCCCCGCAATTCAACCGTCGCCGAACGCCAATTCAGGGGCGCTTGCGGAACAGCAGCGTCATGCGATCGCTTTCGCCGATGGCCTGCAGCTTCGCCTTGGTGGCGGCATCGGGATTGCCCCCAAGCTGCGGCGGCAAGGTCCACACGCCGTCCGGCCAGTTCGCCGGGTCCTTGGGGTTGGCGTTGGCCTCGCTCTTGCCGACATAGGTGAAGCCGTTTACTTCCATGAACTTGATCACGTCCGCCTCGCGCAGGTAGCCTTTCGAGCCGTCGGTGAAGGAATAGGGCGCATCAGGCTTCGCGCGGTGCTGCTCGATGCCGATCATGCCGTCGGGTTTCAGCAATTCGCGCATCTGCTTGATCTCGTGCGCGGCAAGGTTCCAGCGCAGCAGGTTGTGCATCATTCTCATGACGAGGATGCGGTCGAACGTGCCCTTCTCCCCTTCCGGAAGCGTATCAAGCGTGTAGGCCGTGAAGCGGTCCGCGGGCTGGCCCGACCATTCGGCGACTTCGGCCGGATACTTGGTTGCGCCTTCGCGGATGCCTGCCTTCATCTTGTCACTGAAGGCGCTTGAAGTCGGATCGAAGTAGAGGCCGACCAGCTTGCCCTTCGGCCCGAGATAGAGCCCGAGCAGACGCGAGTACCAGCCACCGCCCGGCGCATATTCGCCGACCTTCATCGTCGGCGAAACCTGAAAGAATCTGAGCGTCTCGGCAGGCTTGCGATAGACGTCGCGGGCCCGGTCCTTTTCGCGCAAGGGGTCGGCGACGGCGGCAGCAAGCGCAGGGTCGACCTTTGCCGATGCGGTCTTTGCAGTTTCGGCCATTACCGGCGTGGCAAGGCTGCTGCCGGCAACCAAGGCAAGCAGGGCAAGGCTCATTCGACGCATGGGGAAACGCATTGGGGGGATTCTCCTTCGTGCCGGTGACAAGCGGACCGGGGATGCTTATCTCTCACGCAAATCAGGAGAATATAGCGCATGAGCGAACAAGCAACGGTCATCCTCGCAGGCGGATGTTTCTGGTGCACCGAGGCGGTGTTCCGCGACGTCATTGGCGTGAGCAATGTCGAAAGCGGCTACATCGGCGGTACGGTTGAAAATCCGACCTACAAGCAGGTCTGTTCGGGCAACACCGGCCATGCGGAAGCTATCCGCGTGACGTTCAGCCCCGAGACGATCGGCCTCGACCAGATCCTCGACATCTTCCTGGCCACGCACGACCCGACGCAACTCAATCGCCAGGGCAATGACGTGGGCACGCAGTACCGCTCGGCAATGTTCCCGGCGGACGAGGCGCAGAAGGCCGCGATGGAAGCCGCTATCGAGCGCGCCCAGCCCGATTGGCCCAAGCCGATCGTCACCACGATCGAGCCGATGGCGACATGGTATCCGGCAGAGGACTACCATCAGGAATACTGGGAAGGCGAAGGCCAGCGGAACACCTACTGCCTCGCCGTGATCCCGCCCAAGCTGATGAAGCTGCGCAAGAGCTTCGCGGCGAAAGTCAAAGGCTGAGGCCTTTGACCGCCACCGGCCCGCTCCCCTCCCCGGTGCCGCCTCAGGCGCGCAGCGCAGAAATCGTGATGCGCCGGTAGATGCGCTGGAGGACTGACAGGTCTTCCAGCGCCACGGCCTCGTCCTTCTTGTGCATGGTAGCATTGCACAGGCCGAATTCCACGACCGGGCAGACGGCGCGCAGGAATCGCGCGTCGGAGGTGCCGCCACTGGTGGAAAGTTCAGGATCCAGGCCGGTCTCCGCCTTGACCGCCTCGGCGATCAGCGTCGAATAATCGCCCGGAAGGGTGATGAAGCTCTCGCCCGATATCACCGCGCGAACCTCGCCCTTGTGGCGACGTGCAATGTCCTCGACCATCGCAACCAGCCCGGCCCCGGTGTGTCGGTCATTGAAGCGGATCGAGATGCGCGCGCGGGCCTCTGCCGGGATGACGTTTGTGGCCTTGTTGCCCACTTCGAGATCAGTGATCTCGAGGTTGGAGGGCTGGAACCACTCAGTGCCCTCGTCGAGCTCGAGCGAATCGAGGTCAGCGAGCAGCGCGATCAGGCGCGGGATCGGATTATCGGCAAGGTGTGGATAAGCGACGTGGCCCTGCGCACCCTTGCAGGCGATCCACATGTTCACCGAGCCGCGACGGCCGATCTTCACCATGTCACCCAGGCGATGGACCGATGTCGGCTCCCCCACCAGGCACAGGTCCGGGTCGGCCTTCATCTCGCGGATCAGCTCTATCAGCGGCACCGTGCCGTAGCGTGCGGGGCCTTCCTCGTCGCCAGTGATGATGAAGCTGAGCGTTCCTGCCTCGGTCGGAACCTCGGCAGCTGCCGCAACCATCGCGGCGATCGAGCCCTTCATGTCCACCGCGCCGCGGCCATAAAGCAGCCCTCCCCGGCGCTCGGCCTTGAATGGACCAGAAGTCCAGCCCTCGCCCGGCGGTACGACATCGAGGTGCCCGGCGAAGGCGAAATGGCGTGATCCTGCAGGACCACGTCGGATCGCGAACATGTTCTCGACCGGGCCATCGGGCGCTTCGCCCGCCACGAAACGGTTAATCTCGAAGCCCAGCGGCGCGAGCATACCCTGCAGGCAATCAAACACGCTGCCGGTCGCTGGCGTCACGCTCTCGCAATCGATCAAGCGTTCTGCCAAGGTGATGGGATCGCATGCGGACATCACCGGGCGGGCTCCTCGAACTGTTCGATGGTCCAGCCCTCGCTCTCGGCGGCATCGATCCACATCTGCATCCAGTCGTGCGTCCAGACCGCTTCCATGTAGGTCACGGCAAAGCCCGGCACAGGCACCCCATAAGTCATGAAGCGCGAGACGACGGGGGCATAGATGATGTCGGTAGCGCAGAAGGTGCCGAACAGGAACGGCCCACCCTTGCCGAAGCGGGCACGGGCCTCTGCCCAGAGCGAGAGGATGCGCACGATGTCGGCGCGGACCTCGGACTTGATCTCCACGCCTTCTACGCGCTTGCGGATGTTCATGGGCAGGTTGCGGCGCAGCGCGAGGTAGCTCGAATGCATTTCCGCAACCATCGAGCGGGCCATGGCGCGCGCGGTCTCGTCCTTGGGCCAGAACCGGTCGCGCCCGACCTTGTCGGCAAGGTAATCGATGATTGCGAGGCTGTCCCACACCACGGGCGCGTCTTCGCCGTCGCCATCCCAAAGGATCGGCACCTTGCCTGACGAAGGAGCCAGATCGTCGGCGCGGCGGTTTTCTTCCCAATCCTCGCCGTAGAGCGGGACGGTGATTTCCTCGAAGTGCAGGCCCGATTGCTTGCAGGCCAGCCAGCCGCGCAGCGACCAGCTCGAATAGTTCTTGTTGCCGATGATCAGCTTCATCGTGATTGCCCCGTTGCCTTGGGGCAGCGCCTAGCCGTTCAGCCAAACGCTGTCGAGGCTGAACGGCTCAGACCAGCGAATCCTGCAGCACGGCGGCGCGCAGTTCCTCGATGCCCATCTTCTTTTCCGATGAAGTCACGATGATCTCGGGATAGGCCGCCGTGCGCTTGCGGGCAGCGGCGATGGTCGCCTCGGTCACGGCCTGCAGCTCGCTGGCCTTGATCTTGTCGGCCTTGGTCAGCACCACGCGATAGCCGACGCCGGCCTCGTCGAGCATCTGCATCATGTCTTCATCGACAGGCTTCACTCCGTGGCGGCTGTCGATCAGCAGGAGCGTGCGCTTGAGGACGACGCGGCCGCGCAGGAAGTCGCGCACCAGTCGGCGCCAGGTTTCGACCACCTTGGGCGGAGCCTTGGCAAAGCCGTAGCCCGGCATGTCGACAAGGCGCAGGCGGGTAGGCTCACCCACTTCGAAGTAGTTCAGCTCCTGCGTGCGCCCCGGCGTGACCGAGGTGCGCGCAATCGACTTGCGGCCCGTCAGCGCATTGAGCAGCGACGACTTGCCAACGTTGGAGCGCCCGGCAAAGGCAATCTCGGGCACGTCCGGATCAGGCAGGAACTTGAGGGCCGGGGCCGACTTGATGAACTCGACACGCCCCGCAAAGAGGAGGCGCGCCTGTTCGATCAGTTCGGCGCGGGCGGCTTCTTCTTCAGGTGTCACCGCGTCTTGGGCTTCCGGTTGGCAGCCGACTTCTGCTCGCGCGCGACCACACGATCGACATCGAGCTGGTCCTTGTCGGCCTGGGCCTTCAATTGCGGGTGGCGGCTGTAGAGATACTTCTGCTGCGCGATGGTCAGCAGGTTCGAGGTGATCCAGTAGATCAGCAGGCCGGCGGCGAACGGCGCCATGACGAACATCATGATCCACGGCATGATCGAGAAGACCTGCTGCTGTGCCGGGTCCATCGCGGCCGGTTGCAGCTTGAACTGCAGCCACATGGTGAAGCCGAGCAGGATAGCCAGCACGCCAATGGCAAGGAAGCTGGGTGGCGTGAAGGGCAGCAGGCCGAACAGATTCAGCACATGCAGCGGATCGGGCGCGGACAAGTCCTTGATCCACAGCGCGAAGGGCTGGTGACGCATTTCGATGGTCAGCACCAGCACCTTGTAGAGCGCGAAGAACACCGGGATCTGCAGGAACATGGGCAGGCAGCCGGCGAGAGGATTGACCTTCTCCGTCTTGTACAGCTCCATGATCTTCTGCTGCTGGGTCTGCTTGTCGTCCTTGTAGCGTTCCTGCAGCGCCTTCATCTTGGGCTGCAGCGCACGCATCGCCGCCATCGAGGCGAACTGGCGCTGCGCAATCGGGAACATGATCCCGCGCACGATCAGCGTCAGCAGGATGATGGCGACACCGAAGTTGCCGACCAGCTTGAACAGCGAATCGAGCAGCCAGAAGATCGGCTTTTCGAACCAGCGGAACCAGCCCCAGTCGATCGAAAGGCTGAAGTTGGTGACGCCCGCCGCCTCGTACTTCTCGAGGACGGCATTTTCCTTGCCCCCAGCGAAGAGCCGCACGGTCTGGCTCTGGGCCTGGCCGGGTGCGACCGAGACGTTGGGGAAGATCAGGTCGGCGCGATAGACGCCGTTGCCGAGCGAACGGAATGCGCCTTCCGCCTTGGCACTGGCATCCGGCACCAGCGCCGAAAGCCAGTAGATGTCGGTAAAGCCGATCCAGTTGGTCGTGCCCTTGAAGGGGATGGTCTGCCCCTGCGCTTCGGCGACGGTCGAATAGTTGTTCGAGAAGTTCACCGAACCGTCAAAGGCGCCGATCGGGCCCGAGTGCACGTTCCAGGTGTCGAGGCTGGCAGTCTTGTCGGTACGCGCAACCAGCGCGAAGGGCTTGACCACAGCGGGCGCACCGCCGGCGTTGGCCACGCCCTGCGTTGCGGTGATCATGTAGTCGTTGTCGATCGCATAGCGGATCGAGAAGGTCTGGCCGGTGGGGTTGGCCCAGCGCAACGTGACCGGGGTCTGCGGCGTGAGGCGATTGCCATCGGCGGTCCACTCGGTGTTCGCATCGGGTGCGGCAACGCCTTCGCCCACCCAGCCAAGCTGCGCATAGTGCTGTGCAGGCGTGCCGGCAGGCGAGAACAGGCGCACCGGCGCGCTGTTCTTGTCGACCGCTTCACGGTGGCGCACGAGCGTCACGTCATCGACCACCGCACCCTTGAGGTTGATCGACCCCTTGAGCCCCGGTGCGTCGATCACGACGCGATTGCCAGCAGCCAGTTCCTGCGCGAGGTCCTTCTTTTCCAGCGCGATGTCGGCCGCATTCTGCAGCCCGCCTTCGCGCGTGGGCTTGGGCTTCGAGCCATCGGTGGAGGCAGTAGCAGTGGCGCCCGATGCTGCGGCAACCTGCGGCTTGGGCGGCGGCGCAGGATAGAACCAGCGCATGGCCGATTCCCAGCCGAGCAGCAGCAGGCCGGTAAGGACCACTGCCATGATGACGTTGCGCTGATTCTGCACCGTGTTCGCGTCCTAGATCTTGAAGTCTATCGGTCAGGGGACCGGGTCGTAGCCGTGTCCGCCCCAGGGATGGCAGCGCAATAGCCGCTTCGCCGCGAGCCAGCCACCCTTAATCGCGCCGTGCTTTTCCAGCGCTTCGATCGCGTATTGCGAGCACGACGGACTGTAGCGGCAGGAGGGGGGCAGCACGCGCGACGGGCCAAGTTGCCAGCCTCGGGCGATGAGGATGAGCAGGCGCTTCACTTGCCCCTGCCCTGCGTCTTGCGCTCGCCGCCACGCCGTCTTGGCGGATCGCCCTTGCCGGCGGCGGCGCGGGAAAGTGCAACGGCCAATTCCTCGCGCAGCAGGGCGAAATCACGCTCCACTCCGCCTTCGCGGCCAATCATCACGTGGTCTGCGCCAGCAATTCCGGCACTTGGCAATGCTTCGCGCAGCAAGGCCCTGAAGCGCCGCTTCATGCGGTTGCGAACGACGGCGTTACCGATCTTCTTGGTGACGGTGACGCCAAAGCGCAGGTCGGCTTCTTCAGCCGCAACAACGTCGCGGTTTACCAACAGCACGAATCCGGGCTTTGCGACCCGGATTCCGCGATTGGCAGCGACAAAGTCTGCCCGTTTCCTGATGGTGGCGATTCGGGTCATCCCCGCCTTCGCCGGAACCGGAGTTAGACTGTCAGTCTCAATCTGTCGGGCTTAGGCCGACAGCTTCTTGCGGCCCCGCGCGCGGCGGGCGGCAAGCACCTTGCGACCACCGACGGTGGCGGTGCGGGCGCGGAAGCCGTGGCGGCGGGCACGCACGAGGTTGCTGGGCTGGAAAGTGCGCTTCATGGCTTTTCTCTTCTATATCGAATCTGTGGACTGGCGCTTGCCGCATAGCAAAGCGCCGGAATCAGGGGGTGGCCGATAGGCGAAGGGGACATTTGCGTCAACCCTGAAGGCCGGACCGGGCCAAACGCTTCGGCAAAGAGCACGCGCGTTCAATGCGTTGCCCCGCATCAGCTTAGGCGTTAGGCACGCGCGATGAAAAGGGAAAGCGAATCCCGGCCGCCGGAAATGCGGCTGCGCTGGTGGCAGCGGGCACCGCGCGTGCCGACGCTGGCGTTGTTTGTTGTCGTGGCGCTTGCCCTGCTCGGCACCTTCACGCTGATCCTCAGCACGGTCGAGGTGGAACGCACGCAGCGACAGCAGGCCGCCCGCACCAGCGGGATCCTCGCATCGCTCGACGAGATCGTTCGGGCGACGATGAGCGGTGAGACCGGCCAACGCGGCTATTTCATCACCAGCGACACCCGCTATCTCGAGCCCTATCGCGAAGGGCAGGTGCGCTATGCCAAGGGCATGCGCCAACTTCGCCGGCAGCTGGGGACTGACTTGCCCGAGGAGCAAGCCGGCATTCTTGCCGCGATTTCCCGCCTGGGTGATGCAAAGTGGGCCGAAATGGCCGGAGTCGTCGAACTCGTCGAAGCACGGCGCATCCCCAATGCCCACGCGCGCCTGCTGTCCGACGAAGGGCAGCTGGCGATGAACGGCTTGCGCAAGTCGGTGGCGCAGCTGGAAGAGATCGAGCGCGCTCGCCTGGAAGAGGCCGTCCAGCGCGCTGCCTCTGCCGAGGCCAAGATCCTGCCGTCGCTGGCAGCGCTGTTCGTGGTCATCGTCTGCGCCCTGGCGCTGGGGCTATGGCAGGCGATCCGCAAGGCCGAGGCCGAAGCGCTGGCCGAAAGGGCTGCCGCCATCTCCGAAGCGCGCGACCGCGCTGATCTGCTCGCCAAGGAACTCAACCATCGCGTCAAGAACCTGTTCGCGGTGATCCTGGCCATCGTGAAGATGAGTGCGCGGGGCGATGCAGCGGCTGCTCCCGCGGTGGATCGCATCGCCAAGCGCGTCCATGCCCTGGTAACCTCGCACGAAGTGACACAAGGCGCGGGCAAGGACCAGACGGTGGATTTCGCCGAACTGATCGGCAAGGTCATCGCGCCCTACCGTTCGGCAAGCGAACAGTGCGAACTGGACGGCGGCACGCTGACCCTGCCCGGTCGCCACGCCGTACCGCTGGGACTGGTGCTGCACGAGCTGGCAACCAACGCGGTGAAGTATGGCGCGTGGTCGGCACCCGGTGGCCTTCTGCGCGTGCGATGGGAGCGCGATGGCGATCGTGCCCGCGTGGTTTGGGAAGAGATCGGCGCCGGCGACCCGCCGCAACCCGGACAGTCCGGCCGCGAGGGGTTCGGCTCTGCGCTGATCCGTTCGTCTGAACGGCAACTTGGCGGCACGATCGTCCGGAGGTTCGATGCGCGCGGCATCGTCGTGGAAATGGACTTCACGCTGGACGGCGAGGACGGATGACCCTCCCTCGCCGCCTGTTACCTCTTCCCGACTTGCCTACCCGTGCTTGGATTCGCGCAACGGCGTGACCATGCCGGGGGTGATGAAGCCAAGCGGCTCCGGATTCATCGCGCGCTTCTTGAGTTCGCCCTTCATCCGCCCGTACTCTTCCTCCATCTGCTCGGTCACCGTAGCGCGTGAAGCTTCGAGCGCCTGGGCGAAGTCCTCGCCATTGACCTGATCGACATTGCCGCCAGCGCGGCGAATGGCATTGAGGCCAGCGCGGCGCACGACGTCTTCCAGATCCGCCCCGGTGAACCGCTCGGTCTCACGGGCGATCTGGGCAAGATCCACGTCGCCTGCCAGCGGCATGTTGCGCGTATGGATGCCGAGGATGTGCTGCCGACCGGCCGCGCTCGGCGTGCCGACGTAGATCAGCTCGTCGAAGCGACCCGGGCGCAGCAAGGCCGGATCGACCAGGTTGGGCCGGTTGGTCGCGCCGATCAGCACCACCGACTGCAGCTCTTCCAGCCCGTCCATCTCGGCCAGGATGGTGTTGACCACCCGCGCCGTGACGTTGGGTTCACCCTGCCCGCTGCCGCGCGCCGGAACGAGGCTGTCGATCTCGTCGATGAACACCACGCAGGGTGCGACCTGCCGTGCACGCGCGAAGAGGCGCGCGATCTGCTGTTCGCTTTCGCCATACCACTTGGAAAGCAGGTCGGACGACTTGATCGCGATGAAGTTGGCTTCCGCTTCCTTCGCCACGGCCTTGGCCAACAGGGTCTTGCCGGTGCCCGGCGGGCCATAGAGCAAAAAGCCCTTGGCCGGACGGATGCCGAGGCGGTGGAAGGCCTCGGGATTGCGGAGCGGCAGTTCGACCCCTTCGCGCAGCTTGTCCTGGGCTTCGTCGAGGCCGCCAACGTCGGACCAGCCGATCGTCGGCGCTTGCACCATCACCTCGCGCATGGCCGAAGGCTGGACGCGCTTCAGTGCCTGAAGGAAGTCGTCACGTTCGACCCGCAGGTTGTCGAGCACATCCTGCGGGATCGTCTGCTGCTCGAAATCAAGCTGCGGCATGATCCGGCGAACGGCCTCGATCGCAGCCTCGCGCGACAGCGCGGCAAGGTCTGCGCCGACGAAGCCGTGGGTCGTGCGGGCCAGCTCCTGCAGATCGACATCCTCGGCCAGCGGCATGCCGCGGGTGTGGATGCCGATGATCTCGCGGCGACCAGATTCATCCGGAACGCCGACGACGATCTCGCGGTCAAAACGGCCGGGACGACGCAGGGCCTCGTCGATGGCGTCGGGCCGGTTGGTAGCGGCGATGACGACAAGGTTGGAACGCGCCTGCAGACCGTCCATCAGCGTCAGCAACTGCGCTACCAGACGCTTCTCTGCCTCACCCTGCACTTCGCTGCGCTTGGGTGCGATCGAATCGATCTCGTCGATGAAGACGATCGCCGGCGCTTCGCGGGTAGCCTCCTCGAACACCTCGCGCAGGCGCTTCTCGCTCTCGCCATAGGCAGACCCCATGATCTCGGGGCCGTTGATGGTGAAGAACGAGGCATCGCTTTCATTGGCGACAGCGCGCGCAAGGCGAGTCTTGCCGGTGCCCGGGGGCCCGTGCAGCAGCACACCCTTGGGCGGATCGACGCCAAGGCGCGTGAACAATTCGGGATAGCGGAGCGGCAGTTCGACCATCTCGCGCAACTGGCGGATGGTATCGCCCATGCCGCCGACGTCGTCATAGTTGACGTCGGCACGGCTCGAACGCGGCTCCTCGTATTCAGGACGCAGTTCGACCTCGGTGTTCTCGTCGATATGAACCACGCCCTTGGGGCTGGTCGATACGACGGTGAGGCGGATCTGCGTCAGTGCGAAGGCCGGCGCGTTGAGCATCTGGCGCAATTGCGGCGGCATGTCGGTGCGGTTGACCTGCTGCTGTCCGGCTGTGGCCACCAGATCGCCCGTTACAAGCGGACGTCCGGCGAAGTTTCGCTTGAGCGCCACCGCCGGACCCTGCAGACGCAAGTCCTTCTGCGCAGGCGCGAAGACTACCCGCTGGGCAGGGCGCGAATCGATCTTGCGCACTTCAACGTGCTCGCCCGAGCCGACATCGGCATTGGCGCGCTGCAAGCCGTCGAGACGGATCAATTCCAGCCCCTCGTCTTCGGGATAAGGCTGGATCACGCGTGCGGCCGTAGACCGCTTGCCGACGATCTCGATCACGTCGCCTTCGGTCACGCCCAAATGCGACATCACGTGCCTGCTGATGCGGGCAATGCCGTGGCCACTTTCTTCCTGACGTGCACCAGCGACCTGCAGGCGCACGGTGCGCGCATCGGTCCGGGCTTCGGTTGCCGCATCTGCCATGAGCTTGAGAAATCCCCTTGAACTATCGACGGGTTCCGATGTGGGGACCGCCGTACGGGATTTCAAACGCGGCTGCGCTGCGATGGTTGCGAGGCGCGCATGCAAGCCTGGAACCAGAGCAAAAAAAGACCCGGCAGTTGCCCGCCGGGTCGGAAAGTTTTGGGAGAGGATGCCTGAAAGGCAGGTTCGGTATGCAGTGCACACGGATTTTGTGCAATTGCGAAATGATCGAAAGCGGTTGCGATTATTGCAACTTGCTTGCCAAACCTATGGAAGAATGGCATTCTTCAATTGTTTCACTCGCAACGAGACCGGTTCGTTCAGTTGGCAATTGTTTGCATTGGCACCTCGCGAGGCCTGATGGTGCGTCGCACAATCCGATTCCCGCCGCGTTCAACGTGCACATCCGGCCTCGGTGTCATCTCCGATCCTGCGGACCACCGACAGTGGATACACGGCATCGGACATGCCATCCAAACATGGTTCCTGTCGCACCTGCAGTTCGAAGATGCGGCCATCGAGCTTGCCGGTCACGGTTGCTTGTCCGTCGGCGTCTGCCCTGCTGACCGGCACCGTCACTCCGTCAGGCTGCTCGGGCGTCGACCAGATCACCTTGCCGCGCGCATAGGTGGCTGACCAGAACGGCTCGGTGCCCAAGGCCCGGAAAGATGGCGGCACCGGCGTACGGGCCGGACTCGCCGCGTCGCTTGCCTGACCCGGTGGCGGAACCAATGGCGTCGGGACTTTGGCAGGCGGAATCGACGATGACGCCGGCGAAGGCTCGTCCGCAGGCCCGACGGCCGCTGGCTTGGCACAACCGCCGAGCAGAACGCCTGCTTCGATAGCGAAGACGAGCAGGGTAACGGTGCAGGCCTTGGACATGCACCCATCTGTGACCCATCCGACTGACAAGCCCAAGCTTCAATGCGCGAGCAGCAACGGTATCTGCGACCGATCGAGCATCTCGCGCGACACGCCGCCGATCAGCAGTTCGCGAAGGCGGCTATGGCCAAACAGGCCCATCACGATAAGCCCGGCACCGAGTTCGCATGCGCACTCCTCGATCGTGAACGCGATCGAGCCGTTCCGCTCACGCTCATGCAATTCGGCATGGACGCCGTGCCGCGAAAGATAGCGCGCCGCATCGACCGCGGGGAAGGTCCGGTCCTTTTCGCAGACAGTAACAATATGGACGGCCGAGGCCGACGACAGCAGCGGGACAGAGGCGCGCAGTGCGTTCGCGGCTTCGTGGCCGCCGTCCCAGGCAATCAAAGCTGGCTGATCGAAGGCCAAC
Organism: Novosphingobium sp. B1; assembly: GCF_900176395.1. GTDB lineage: Bacteria > Pseudomonadota > Alphaproteobacteria > Sphingomonadales > Sphingomonadaceae > Novosphingobium. Next base: position 392,407 of record NZ_FWXL01000004.1, read on the forward strand.
AATGGCGCGCCCTTGGGCACGGCCAGGATTGGAGAACGCAAGCCCAGGCCCAGTTCCTCGAGCGCCGGATCGGCAAGGCTTGCCACCAATACATCGGCAAAGCGCGCGGCTGCCGCGGCGGCCTCAAGACGATCCTCGTCGACAACCACGACATCGAAAGGGACATCCTGCGGGGCGATTCGTGCGTCGATCTGCGCGGCGAAGACCCGGTCGTTCTCGCGCGCTTCGTTGATTGCCGCTGCCGATATCGCCGCACCGCCGAATGGCTCCCAGGTCGCCAACTGCGAGAAGGGGGTGGCGATCTGAAACGTCACGTGTCCATTGGCATGTCGGGCAAGAGCAAGCGCAGTCTCGACGCGGTCGTCGAGAGTCTCCGAATTCTCGATCGGGCAAAAAATGGAGCGCATGGTGTTTCCTCCTGCTGGACGTACACCCTGTCTGCGCCGGGGCATCACACCTTGCGATGATCCAGGTCAAAGCCGTGCAGATTGTCTGCTTGGCCAGCCTTCATCGCGCAGTTAAACGAGGTCAATAACAAGCTTCGGGAACGGCGATGACCTATCAGGCAGTAATTTTCGATTTCGGCGGCGTGATCACTTCTTCGCCCTTCGAGGCCTTCAACAGACTCGAGGCAGAACGCGGCCTGCCGCGCGACTTCATTCGACAGGTCAACGCGCGCGATCCCGACACCAACGCTTGGGCAATGTTCGAAAGGGCCGAAATCAGTGCCACCGAGTTCGATGCGCGATTTTCGGACGAGGCCCGGGCGCTGGGTCACGAACTGGACGGCGCTGCGGTGCTGGCAGTTCTTGCCGGCGCCGTCCGTCCGGCGATGGTGCGGGCGCTAGATCAGCTTGCCGCCGAAAGCCTGCGGCTCGGGTGCATCACCAACAATGTGCCCACCGGCCATGGCGCCGGCATGGCGCGCAGCGCGAATGGCAGCGACGAACTCGAACGCATCTTCGCCCGCTTCGAGCACGTTATCGAGAGCAGCAAGGCGGGTGTCCGCAAGCCCGATCCGCGCATCTACGCGATGATGTGCGAGGCTCTTGCCGTCGATCCCGCCGCCTGCATCTACCTCGATGACCTTGGCATCAACTGCAAGCCGGCCGCGGCCATGGGCATGCACGCCATCAAGGTGACGAGCGGCGAGCAGGCGCTGGCAGATCTCGGCAAGGCGCTTGGCCTCACGCTGGGTTGAACGGTGTCAGCGCTCAGTGCCTTCGCCGAGCAGCCACCCTTGCAGTTCCGGCAAGGCTCCATCCTTCAGCAGGTCTCGCAAGTTCCGGCGCGCCGCCAGATACTTCGTGGCGCGATCCACCAGCCAACGCGGCAAGGCGACCCAGCGCCACGCGCTGTCTTCACCCACTCCGGCGATGAGCGCGAGTTGCCGTGGATCGGGATGAAGCGCTCGCCACAGGGCATCGCGCCACATACCCCGCTTGCCCGAGCCAGGATCAACAGGCCGCAACATCTTGCCTTGCTGGGCCAGTTGGTCGCCCTGCAGCATGGCGCGGCATGCCGCTGGCAGGAACAAGTGCTGCAGGTCCGCGCGGGGCGGGAGCTCTGAGGGAATCCAGGCGGCACCGAACGCCCGCGCGATCTCGGCAATGAGCTGCAGCGGCCGCAGGAGATCGAGTTCGCGTGCCTGCGTGATCAGGCTGGGCCAGTTGATCTGGTGACGGCGAACCAGATAATGCAGATCCGCAAGAATCAGCGGGCCATTGTCAAATGCGTGGTGGAGCGTTGCGTGCTCTACCAGATGGAGCAGGTTCGTGATCGGATCGGTCACGCGGATCTCCCGCGCGCTGACCCGCATGGTGGATTCGCTTTCGAGGATGCGCGCGATCAATTTGTGTTCGTGCTGCCAGCGCGGCGTGGCATTGAGTCTAAGGTGCACCTCGATGGTGAGCTCCATCGCGATGTCTTGGAGATTCCAGAAATGATGGGCCGGCTCGACCGTCTTGTCGGTCGCCCAAGGCGCCAAACGGTAGTATTCGTGGGCCAGAAGGAAAGCCTGAGCACGGGCCGCCTGCTCGGGTGGCAGGAGCAGGTCGACGTCGCGCATCGGGCGAAGGCCCGGTTCGGGATAGTCGCGCCGATGCGCTGGTCGCAGGCGGTCACTGGACCAAAGGCTTTGTCTATGCAGCAGCACTGACCAAGGCGCCGGAATCCCGGTCGACGATTGCCCTGGCACTGCAGAAGGGCGCAAATCTTGATTGCGGCCGGCTCAAGCTGATCGTCGGCAATGCGCCAGAAGCCGATGATCCCGTGGTGGTTGCCACCCGGAAGCATTGCAGCAGCTGACGACCGTCAGCCCGAGCCGATCAGGTCAGTTCCGGTCCCTCACGCGGAAAGTGCCGGTCACGCGGCCGCTTCCGCCAGCTCCGGATCGTCCGTCAACGCTTGAAAGCCCGGAATCGAGGTCAATCACGAGGCGCCCGCCGTTCAGCATATCGCCATTCTGGCGCAGCGCGACATTGCCGGTCATGGTGATGATATTGCGGTTGAAATCGTAAACCGCCACGTCGCCCTGCGCACTTTCGTTGCCGCGGTTGACGCGCACGCCACCTGTGGCGTCGATGCGATCGATCTGGATCTCGTTGTTGTTGGTGTAGGCCACGGTTGTCCGGGCGGCCTGCAGGCGAAGGTTTGACTGGGTGATATCGACATTGCCCGACAGGACGACCCGCTTGGCCTTGTCCTGCACTTCGATCCGGTCGGCTGCATAGTTCACCGGCGCCTTGCTGTCATGGTTGGCGAGACCCTGTGCAGAAAGGTGCTGCGCGCCCGCAATGAGCGCTGTTGATGCGGCAAAGCCGATCACACCCCAACGCAGGGGACGCGCGCTGCGCAGAGCGGAACGGATGACGTCTTGTGAAGTGCGGTTCATGCGAAAAACTGTCCTGGGAGCGGCAAGATCATGGCATTTTCATCTGTCCGGGGACCATGCGCAAGCGCGCATTGCCATCAAGCGTCACCGTACGTTCCTGCAAGTCGGCAGCGATGCGGTCGGCCGAGAAGGTGCCAGCCGGTATCCTGCCCTCGACGGGGCCACGGCTTTTCAGCTGTTTTGCGCCAAGGTCGATGTCGACGTTCGACGCGGTCATCCTGTAGCCGTCCGAACTCTGGAAGTTCACCGGCCCCGCGATATCGACGATTTCCTTGCCGAAATCATAATCGCCCCGGTTTGCCGTCAGCAGGGCCGGCCCCTCGTCCAGCATGATGCGGGCCGTCAACTGGTCGAGCTCGATCAGCGGGCGGGTCTTGGTCCGCTGTACGGCCGACCCGGCTGTCAGCGAGAAGTTGCGGCCATCGTCGTCCTGGCCCCGATACATCGCGCTCGACACCTGCATCCGGTCATCGACAACCGCGACCTTGCGCCTGTCGAGCAGGAAGCTGATTTCACCACGTGGAGAAAGCGGCGCAATGATCATGATCGCCAGCAGCGCGCCAACCGCAGCCGGAAGCGCACGCGCAAGGAAATGTACCAGCCGATCGTGGAATCCGCCGGGCGCCGCAAAGCCGCGACGCTGCGTCCTGATCATGTCGGCCTGAACGGTCATTCCTTGAGCCTTGCCGCCTTGCGCCTTACTCGTGGCTGAAGATATCGCGCTCGGCCCACCCGGCGAGATCTAGCCGGGCGCGCATCGGCAGGAAATCGAAGCATGCCTGGGCAATCGCCGTACGGCCTTCGCGTTCCAGCCTTTCGACCAGAATCGTGTGCATGGCATGCAGGTGGCGCACGTCCGAAGCAGCATATTCCTGCTGCGCGTCGGAAAGGACCGGCCCGCCCCAGTCGCTCGACTGCTGCTGCTTGGAAATCTCCTTGCCGAGCAGCTCGCGCACCAGATCCTTCAAGCCGTGGCGATCGGTATAGGTGCGCACCAGCTTCGAGGCGATCTTGGTGCAGAATACCGGCGCTGCCACAACGCCAAGGTAATGTTCGACAGCGGCAAGATCGAAGCGAGCGAAATGGTAAAGCTTGAGGCGAGCGGGATCGGCCAGCACGGCCTTGAGGTTGGGTGCGGCAAAGTTGCTGCCAGGCGAGAAGCGGACGAGATGCTCATCACCCCTGCCATCGGAAATCTGCACCACGCACAGGCGGTCACGAGGGGTGATAAGCCCCATCGTTTCGGTGTCGACAGCAACCGGACCGGGCGCGAGCACGCCTTCCGGCAGATCTTCTTCATGCAGATAAACGGCCATGCCAGTCGCTTAGGCGCTCCGGCAAGGCCTCGCAAGCATTCAGTCCCGCGTCGACCGTCAAACCCGTCCGACGCTGCTGTATTCAAAGCCGGCAGCGCGAGCCTCGGCAGGATCATAGACGTTGCGCAGGTCGACCAGCACAGGCGCCTTCATCAGGTTCTTCACGCGAGCGAAATCGAGCGCGCGGAAGGCATCCCATTCGGTAACCAGTGCCACGGCGTCGGCGCCCTCGATCGCGGCGTAAGTGCCACTCGCCATCGTCACGTCAGGCATGATCGAGGCGGCCGCTTCCATGCCTTCGGGATCGTAGGCAATCACCTCGGCCCCGGCATCGAGCAGCGTCTGCACGATGGCGATCGACGGTGCGTCGCGCATGTCGTCGGTGTTCGGCTTGAAGGTCAGGCCAAGCAGCGCGACGCGCTTGCCACGTGCATCGCCGCCCAGGGCCTCGATCACCTTGCGACCCATGGCGCGCTTGCGACTGTCGTTGACCTTGACCACCGCTTCTACCAGCCGCACCGGGCTGTTGAAGTCCTCTGCCGTCTTGAGCAGCGCCAGCGTGTCCTTCGGGAAGCACGAGCCGCCATAGCCAGGCCCGGCATGGAGGAACTTGGAGCCGATGCGGCCATCAAGCCCGATACCGCGCGCCACGTCCTGTACATCGCCGCCCACCTTCTCGCACAGATCGGCCATCTCGTTGATGAAGGTGATCTTGGTGGCGAGGAAAGCGTTGGCGGCGTACTTGATCAGTTCGCTGCTGCGGCGCGAAGTGAACAGGATCGGCGCCTTGTTGAGGAACAGCGGCCGGTAGACGTCCTTCATCACGCCCTGTGCCCATTCCTCCTCGGCGCCGATCACGATGCGGTCGGGCCGCTTGAAATCGCCGATCGCCGCGCCTTCGCGCAGGAATTCGGGGTTGGAGACAACCGCGAACTGCACATCGGTGCCGCTGTCACGGATGATGCGCTCGACTTCGTCGCCGGTACCCACCGGCACGGTCGACTTGGTCACAACGACGGTCGGCGTCTTGATGTTGGCTGCAAGTTCCTGCGCCACGGCATAGACGTAGGTCAGATCGGCATGGCCATCGCCGCGGCGCGAAGGCGTGCCGACAGCGATGAAGACGGCCTGGGCACCTTCGATGGCGCTGGCAAGATCGGTCGAGAATGAAAGCCGTCCGGCCTTGACGTTCGCCGCGACAAGTTCGGCCAGGCCCGGCTCATAGATCGGCATGATGCCCTGATGCAGGCGCTCGATCTTGCTCTCGTCCTTGTCGATGCAGACCACGTCGTGGCCGAAATCGGCAAAACAGGCACCCGAAACAAGCCCGACATAGCCCGAGCCAACCATCGCGATCTTCATTCGCTCATCATCCAAAAGTTGTGGCCGCACGCCAAAGCGCGCTCATTCGCACGTGCAGCATAGGGGAATTTACAGATGCAGCACAAGCGATCATCGCATTTGCGGGGATGGCAGGAGCTGCTGATCCTTCCAGCTTGCCCGCTCCGGCACCATCGGCCTAGATCGGCAGGATGACCTTCGAGAATATTCCCTCAAGCTGGCGTGCAGTCCTCGACCCGGTGTTGCAATCGCCAGACCTGCAGCGACTCAAACAATTCCTGCGGACCGAGGAAGATGCCGGCAAGGCGATCTTTCCGCCGCGGGATCAGCGTTTTGCTGCGCTCGAGATAACAGCACCGGACGCCGTGCGCGTGGTCATCCTCGGGCAAGATCCCTATCATGGTCACGGTCAGGCTCATGGCCTCGCGTTCTCCGTCCAGCACGGCGTCAGGATCCCGCCCAGCCTTGCTAACATCTACAAGGAGCTTGAGGCTGACCTTGGCATCCCCCGCGCACCCCATGGCAAACTGACGCACTGGGCCGAGCAGGGTGTGCTCCTGCTCAACAATGTGCTGACGGTGGAAGCGGCGAGTGCGGGATCACACCAGGGCAGGGGCTGGGAAATCCTGACCGATGCCGTGGTGCAAGCCGTCGCGGCGCGCCGGGAGCCTACGGTATTCATCCTGTGGGGCAGTCATGCCCAGAAGAAGGCCGGGCGGGTCGCCGCGCTGCAGAACGGCCCGCACCTCGTGCTGAAGGCCCAGCATCCCAGCCCGCTTTCCGCCTACAAGGGCTTCTTCGGATCGAAGCCCTTCAGCCAGGCAAACGCTTTCCTGAAGGCGCATGGACGCGGCACGATCGACTGGCGGGCCTGAGAGACCCGCGCTGACGCAAGAAGCCCCGCCGGAGCGGGGCTTTCGCATCTTGTTCCGGAAGCTGATCAGCCCGGGATAGAGGCCGAGGCAGCCTGCCCGTCACCTTCCGGCGCGGCGAGGATATCGCGCACGACCTGGCCCTTGGCCACGGTCTGCGTGGCCGGATCGCCCACGGTCGAGCGGATCGAGGCTGCTGCCGTGCCGGAACGGTTGATCGCGTCCGTCTCGACGCTGGAACGCGCCGAAGGACCGCCAAACAGCGTTTCAAGCGTCTGCTTGCCGATTTCCGAATCCTGCGGACGCGGCGCACCGGGGTTCGGCGGCGTCAGCGCGAAATCTGGCGGTACCACCAGCGGCGCGGCGCGGGTCACGGCCATTTCATCGGGGCGGTCACGATTGAGCAGCGAACCGCCGCCACCGCAGGCCGACAGAAGAGTCGCCGCCGAGACGACAAGGGCAAGGGCGGCAGCTTTACGCATCATGCATTCTCCGTGGCGGTATGGTCGCCGCTATCGTGTGGCTTTTCGCGCGATTTGAACGAGCGGGCAAGCAGTATCAGGACGCCGAACGTGATCGCCACGTCGGCCAGATTGAAGATCGCGAAAGGCCGCCATTCGCCGATGTGCAGATCGGCGTAGTCGATCACGTAGCCGAGCCGGATGCGATCATAGATGTTGCCGAGCGCGCCGCCGAGGACAAGGCCCAGCGCGAGCAGATCGCCGCGCACGGATTCGCGCAGCATCCACACCGCCACGCCGATCGCGATGATCCCGGTGACGACAATCAGGCCATAGCGCATTTCCAGCGAGGTCGCCGTGAACATGCCGAACGAGACGCCGTAGTTCTCGGCATAACGCAAGTCGAACATCGGGATCAGATCGATCACCCCGCGTTCGCGAAGCATGAGTGGCCCGACCATGATCGCCTTCACGATCCGATCCAGCGCCGCCACCAGCAGCGCGAGACCGAAGCCTGCCATGCGCGGACGGGTTAGCATCAGGCGACAGCGCCAGCGTCGATGGCCGCCACAACCTCGTCGCAGCGATTGCACAGCGCACCGTCTTCCGTGACTTCCGGAAGCAGGCGCCAGCAACGGCCGCACTTGTGGTCGGTGGAACGGGTGACGGTCACCTCACTGCCCTGCCCGCGATTTACTGTCGCGGTGATGAACAGCTCGGCAAGGTCAGCCTCGGGCGCGCCTTCGGGGACCGTGACGTCCGCCTCGAGGCCCGAACCCAGCACCTTTTCGCGGCGCAGCGGTTCGATCGCTTCGTTCACTGTCTGACGCAGGGTGCGCAGTTCGTTCCAATGCGCTTCATCCACCGAAACCCCAGGCACTTCCGGCCATTCCAGCAGATGCACGCTGTCGCTGCCCGGATAGCGCGACTGCCACACTTCCTCAGCCGTGAAGACCAGCACCGGCGCGCCATAGCGGACCAGCGCGTGGAACAGCGTGTCGAGCACGGTGCGATAGGCGCGGCGCTTCGGGTCCGAAGGCGCGTCGCAGTACAGGCTGTCCTTGCGGATATCGAAGAAGAACGCTGACAGGTCCTCATTGCAGAAGTCGGTCAGCGCGCGGACATAGGTGTTGTAGTCAAAGTCCTCGACAGCCTGCTTCAGCGTCGCATCCAGCTTGCCGAGCAGGCCGATCATGTACTGCTCAAGCTCGGGCATCTCCGCCACAGGCAGCCGCTCGTCCTCGCTGAACCCGTCCAGCGCGCCCAGCAGATAGCGATAGGTGTTGCGCAGCTTGCGGTACTGGTCGGCAACGCCCTGCAGGATTTCCTTGCCGATGCGGTGGTCCTCGGTGAAGTCGACCGAGAGTGCCCAGAGCCGCAGGATATCCGCGCCGTAATCGCGCATCAGGTCGATGGGGCTGATCGTGTTGCCCAGGGACTTGGACATCTTCATGCCCTTCTGGTCCATGGTGAAGCCGTGCGTCAGCACCGCGTCATAAGGCGCACGACCGCGCGTGGCGCAGCTTTCCAGCAGCGACGACTGGAACCAGCCGCGATGCTGGTCCGAACCTTCGAGATAGAGGTTGGCGGGCCACTGCAAGTCAGGCCAACGCCCCGATTCCAGCACGAAGGCATGGGTGGAGCCGGAATCGAACCACACGTCCAAGATGTCGGTGACGCGCTCGTAATCCTCGAGCTGGTAGTTCGCGCCGAGATACTCCTGCGCGCGTTCCTCGTCCCACGCATCCACGCCCTCGGCCATGACCGCCGCGACGATGCGCGCGTTGACTTCAGGATCGTTGAGGTACTGCCCGGTCTTGCGATCGACGAACAGCGTGATCGGCACACCCCATGCGCGCTGGCGCGAAAGCACCCAGTCCGGACGGCCTTCAACCATCGCACCGATGCGGTTGCGGCCCTTCTCGGGCACGAAGAGGGTGTCGGCGATGGCCTTGGTGGCCTTCTCGCGCAGCGTGCCACCCTCGGCCTCGCGGTCCATCGGCACGAACCACTGCGGCGTGCAGCGATAGATCACCTTGGCCTTCGAACGCCACGAATGCGGATAGGAATGCTTGTAATCGGCCGACGCCGCAAGCAAGCCGCCCGCCGCACGCAGGTCTTCGCAGATCGGACCATCGGGCGCGTTGAACTTGGGATTGATGACCGAGCCTTGTCCGCCAAGCCAGCCCCAGTCCTCACGATACTTGCCATCGCCCTGCACCGCGAAGACCGGCTCGATTCCGTGCGCCTTGCACAGCGCAAAGTCGTCCTCGCCATGATCGGGCGCCATGTGGACGAGGCCAGTGCCGCTGTCGGTCGTGACGAAATCGCCGGGGAGCATCGGGCGCGGGTTGGCGAAGAATCCGCCAAGTTTGTGCATTGGGTGGCGGCAGATGGTTCCGGCGAGGTCGGAGCCTCCGTAGATCGTTACATTACTCGCGCCACTTTCAGGCGCGCCAGTTCCATTTTCGTTGGCGCCCGTGCGCACGGACAGGGCGTAACAAAGATCTTCCGCAACAAGATATCGCCGGTCGCCATAATGAACCAAGACGTAATCGATGTCCGGCCCATAGGCCAAAGCCTGGTTAACCGGGATCGTCCAAGGCGTCGTCGTCCAGATCACCGCGTAAGCGCCGACCAGTTCTTCGATCGGCGATTCCACGATCTCGAACGCCACGTCGATCTGGGTCGACACGATATCCTCGTACTCGACCTCGGCCTCGGCCAGCGCGGTCTTTTCGACGGGCGACCACATCACCGGCTTGGCCCCGCGATAGAGCTGGCCGCTTTCGGCAAACTTCAGCAGTTCGCGCACGATGGTGCCTTCGGCCTGACTGTCCATCGTCAGATAGGGGTTGTCCCAATCGCCATTGATGCCAAGGCGCTTCAGCTGCTCGCGCTGCACGTCGACCCACTTCTGGGCATAGGCGCGGCATTCGGCGCGGAATTCCTTTGGGGGAACCTCGTCCTTGTTCTTCTTCTTCTTGCGGTACTCTTCCTCGACCTTCCATTCGATCGGCAGGCCGTGGCAGTCCCAGCCGGGTACATAGGGCGCGTCCTTGCCCAGCAGCGTCTGGGTGCGGCAGACCATGTCCTTGAGGATGTGGTTCAGCGCATGGCCGATGTGCATGTCGCCATTGGCATAGGGCGGGCCGTCATGCAGGATGAACTTCTCGCGGCCTGCACGCGCCTCGCGAACCTTCCGGTAAATGCCCTCGTCCTGCCAGCGCTGCAGGATCACCGGCTCCTTCTGGGGGAGGCCAGCCTTCATCGGGAAATCGGTCTTCGGCAGGAAGACGGTCGGGCGGTAGTCTCGCGGTTCAGTCATGACCGGCGGGCACTAGAGCAATTGCGCGCGTTGGGGAAGTGCCGCTAAGCCAGCAGACGCCGGGCCTCGTCGCAATCCCGCTCCATCTGCGCCACCAGCGCATCGAGGCCATCGAACTTTGCTTCGGGCCGGAGGAAGTGGTGGAAGGCCACCTCGATTTCCTGCCCGTAAAGATCACCGGCAAAATCGAAGAAGTGCGGTTCGAGCAGTTCCTTCGGCGGATCGAAGGTAGGCCGGATACCGAGGTTCGCCGCACCTTTGAGCAAGCGCCCGTCAGACAGCCGCCCGGTTACCGCATAAATCCCATAGCGCGGGCGCAGGTACATGCCGATGTCGAGGTTCGCGGTGGGAAAGTTGATGGTGCGGCCCAGCTTGTCGCCATGCTGCACGATGCCCCGGATCGCGAAGGGCCGCGTGAGCAGCTTCGTCGCCGTCTCGCAGTCGCCCGATTTCAGCGCATCGCGAATGCGGCTGGATGAGACCACCTCGCCCTCCAGCGTGACCGGCCCGACCGCGCGCGCCGACAGGCCAAAGCGCGGCCCCTGCTCGCGCAGCACTTGCGCATTGCCGCTGCGGCCCTTGCCGAAGGTGAAGTCCTCTCCGGTAACGACGCCGACCGCGCCAAGGTGCCCGACCAGACCCGCCTCGATCCATTCGAGCGCGGTCATCCCGGCAACGTCCGCGCCGAAGTGGATCACCAGCATGGCATCGGCCCCCGCCGCGCCGAACAGCTCCTGCCGCTGATCGAGCGTGGTCAGCCGGAACGGCTCGGCATCGGGCTTGAAGTGCCGCACCGGATGCGGATCGAAGGTGGCGACGATGGCCGGACGGCCTTCGGCCCTGGCCCAGCGGATCGCTTCGCCGACCACCGCCTGGTGGCCGAGATGGAACCCGTCAAAATTGCCCAGCGCGACGATCCCGCCGCGCATCGCTTCCGGAACCGGCTGCAGGCTGTCGAGACGGATCATGCGGAAACCGCTCCGCCGGCCCTGGCGTAAGTGACGAAATCGAAAGCGGGCCTGCCAGACTCAGCCTGATGCACTTCGCGCGATACCTCTGTCCACTCCGGTCCCAGCGGTTCCACCACGGTGTCGCCCTCGAACGCTCCGTGTACTTCGGTCAGTTCAACGCGTTCGGCAAGGGGCCTGAACAGGCGGTAGATTTCCGCTCCGCCCACCACGGCGACTTCGCCAGCGCCTGCAAGGTCGAGCGCCTGCTCGACGCTCGTCGCCACTTCTGCGCCCTCGGCAGCCCACGCAGCATCGCGCGTCAGCACGATATGGCGGCGGCCCGGCAGCAATCCGGGCAGGCTTTCGAAGGTCTTGCGCCCCATGACCATAGGCTTGTTCATGGTCAGCGCCTTGAACCGCTTGAGGTCGGCCGGCAGGCGCCATGGCAGCGCATTGTCCTTGCCGATCACGCCGTTGTCGGCGCGGGCATAGATCAGGAAAAGTCCGGGGCAAACCCCGCTCACAGCACCAGCCGGGTAACGTGACCCATCTTGCGTCCGGGCCGCACTGCCGCCTTGCCATAGAGGTGCAGGTGGTTGGCCGGGTCGGAAAGGATCGCAGGCCAATCGTGCGCATTGTCGCCGATCAGGTTGTCCATGACCACGCCCTTGGCCGCAAGCGCGGTCGATCCCAGCGGCAGGGCGCAGATCGCGCGCACGTGGTTCTCGAACTGGCTGGTGAGCGCGCCCTCGATGGTCCAGTGCCCGGAATTGTGCACGCGCGGCGCCATCTCGTTGAATACCGGGCCGTCCGCCGTCGCGAAGAATTCCAGCGTCAGCACGCCGACATAGTCCAGCGCATCGGCCACTTTCGCCGCCAGCGCCCGTGCCTCTTCAACCTGCGCGACAATCACAGGCGAGGCCGGCACGGTCGAGCGATCGAGAATGCCGCCCTTGTGCACGTTCTCGGCGCTGTCCCAGAACCGCACTTCGCCCGCTTCGGTGCGCACTAGGATCACCGAAAACTCGGCCTCGAAGGTAACGAAACCCTCGTAGATCAGCGGTTTGCCGGGAAGCTCCACGGCATCGGCATCGGACGGCGTCATGATCCGCCACTGACCCTTGCCGTCATAGCCATCGCGCCGCGTCTTGAGGATGCCGGGCGCGCCGATGCTGGCCACCGCCGCGCGCAGGTCCTCCATCGAATCGACCGTGGCCCACGGAGCGGGCCGGCCGCCCAATACTTCGACGAACGACTTCTCGTTCACCCGGTCCTGCGCCACTTCCAGCGCCTTGGCGGGCGGGTGCAGTGGCGCATGGGCAGTCACGGCCGCAAGCGGCGCAGCGGCGACATTCTCGAACTCATAGGTAACGACAGCGCATTGCGCAGCAAAGGCCGCGAGTGCCGCTTCGTCGTCGTAGGCGCCTTGCGTAAATGCAGCGCAAACGTCGGCAGCGATCGAATCCGCTTCGGGAGCGTAGATGTGACAGCGATAGCCAAGGTTTGCCGCCGCCAGCGCGATCATCCGGCCAAGCTGGCCGCCACCAAGGATGCCGATCGTCTCGCCAGGAGCAATCATCAGACAGGCTTCTCCGCAACCGAATCGGTCTGCGCGGTGCGGAAGGCGATCAGACGCTCTGCCAGGGCCTCATCCGACGTCGCCAGGATCGAAGCGGCAAGAATGCCCGCATTCGTCGCACCCGGCACGCCGATGGCCAGCGTGCCGACCGGAATGCCGCCCGGCATCTGCACGATCGACAGCAGCGAATCCATGCCCTTCAGCGCCTTGGATTCCACCGGCACGCCCAGCACCGGCAGGTGCGTCATCGAGGCGACCATGCCCGGCAGGTGCGCCGCGCCGCCCGCGCCCGCGATCACCACCTTGAAGCCTTCAAGGTGTGCGCCCTTGGCAAAGGTCACCAGCCGCTCGGGCGTGCGATGCGCGGAAACGATGCGACACTCGTGCGCCACGCCCAGCTTTTCCAGCACGGCCGAGGCGTTCTTCATCGTCTCCCAGTCGGACTGGCTGCCCATGACGATGGCGACCAAAGGCCCAGCTTCCGGCTTGTCACTCATCTCCCGCCCCCTTCAGTCTTGCCCGAGCGCTCAGCGCTCCGAGAGGTAATAGCGTTCGATCTCGGCGAGGTTCTCGTCAAGTTCATAGACGATCGGCTGCCCGGTCGGAATCTCGAGCCCGGTGATGTCTTCGTCCGAAATGCCCGAGAGGTGCTTGACCAGCGCGCGCAAGCTGTTGCCGTGGGCCGAAACGATCACCGTTTCCCCAGCACGCAGGGCAGGGGCGATCTTCTCTTCCCAGCATGGCAGTACGCGGGCGATAGTGTCCTTGAGGCTTTCGGTCGAAGGCACCGCGATCCCGGCATAGCGCGGGTCCGACGCCAGATCGAACTCGCTGCCCGCTTCCAGCACCGGCGGCGGCACATCGAAGCTGCGGCGCCAGATCTTGACCTGATCGTCGCCATGCCTGGCGGCGGTCTCCGCCTTGTCGAGCCCGGTGAGCCCGCCATAATGGCGCTCGTTCAGGCGCCAGTCCTTGTCTTCCTGCACCCACAGCCGGCCTGCGGCCTCAAGCGCCAGATGCAGCGTCTTGATCGCGCGGGTCTGCAGCGAGGTGAAGGCCAGTGTCGGCAGGACACCCTTGTCCTTGAGCAGCTTGCCCGCGGCGAAGGCTTCGGCCGCGCCCTTTTCCGTAACGTCGACATCCCACCAGCCGGTGAAGCGGTTTTCGAGGTTCCACTGCGACTGGCCGTGGCGAATCAGGATCAGGCGAGGCATCGGGGCATCCTGTAACTGACTGTAAAAGGGAACCGCGCCCCTAGCGTCAGGCGGCCGGATTGGAAAGCCCGGTTTCCGGAGAATCGGCCGATTCGCTCGCAGCCCCATCGACACTGCCCATGGCACGCGCCTGCGCCTTCCTGCGCCTCAGGTTCTCGCGCAGCCGCGCCGCAAGGCGCTCTTCACGCGTCATCGGGGTTTTTGCATCGCTCATGCTGCCCGATTGCCGGGATAAGCGACCAACTGCAAGACTTCCCGGATTTTGCGCCCGAACGTCGCTTGACAAAGCCCAATGCCCCCGTCATTAGCCCGCCCCTGCCCACCCCGCCCGTTCGACGGTGCAGAGGTGGCATGCGGAAATGGTGTGCTGCTGTAGCTCAGTGGTAGAGCGCATCCTTGGTAAGGCTGAGGTCGGGAGTTCAATCCTCCCCAGCAGCACCATTTCCCCCGACAGTGCGGAAATCGCCAGAATCTGCCGTTTCATACTTCCGATAGATGGAACTGCGCGCGCAGATGCGGTTTAATTGCGCGACACTCGCACGTAAGGCCGCAAATGCTGTCGAAGACGGAACTCTCTCCTGAAAGCCTGTCGCACGTCATCGAGCAGAGCATCGACTGCGTGAAGCTGGTTGATCCGCAGGGCAACCTGCTGTGGATGAACCCCAACGGCTTGTGCGCGATGGAAATCGATGATTTCAGCCACATGACAGGGCGGGAATGGGCATCGCTGTGGCCGGAAGATGCCCAGCAGATGATCCGCAATGCGCTCATCGAGGCAAGCCAGGGCAGTGCCAGGTTCGAGGCCTTTTGTCCCACGGCAAAGGGTGCGCCACGCTGGTGGGAAGTGAGCATCTCGCCCGTCCGCTCGCGTGATGGCAGCAATGCGGGATACATTTCCGTATCGCGCGACGTCAGCCAGCTTCACGCCGACCGCGAGGCCCAGAAAGTTCTCTTGGCGGAAATGCGCCATCGTCTGAAGAACAGCTTTGCCATGGTCTGCGCCATGCTCCGGACGGTTGCGCGCGGCGACGCTGCGAACACCGCCTTTGCCACCGAGATGGTCGGACGGATTTCGGCCTTGGCGACTGCGCAGACGCTGTTTGACGGCGATTCCGAAGTGACCGACCTGTGCGCATTACTCGCCACGCTGGTATCGCCGTTCCGCGATTCCTCCGGACCAGTCGTCGAAGTGGACTGCGAGGGCGTTCATATCGTCGAGCGACGCGAAGCCGACGTGATCTCGCTCGTCGTCGGTGAGCTTACCGTCAATTCCACCAAGCACGGTGCGATTGGCAACGGCGGCCGTATTGCCCTCAGCGCCCGGTTCGAGGATGCCAACGACAGCAATCCCGCCAGCCATGTCATTTCGTGGCAGGAAATTTCCAACGCGAAGGTGGTGGCCACATCGCGCAGCGGCGGACAGGGGTTGTCGCTGATCGAGCGAATCTGCAATGCAAGAGGCGGGCGCTTTGCGATCGACTGGCAGGACCATGGGCTTGTCGCCACGCTGTCGCTGCCGGCAAGTGCGCCCGCCAACACCTGATCATGCGCGCAAGTCTGCCCATTCGGGATGGCGGCGGAAAGCGGCTTCGACATAGCTGCACTGCGGCACGACCTTGAAGCCGAACTTGCGCGCATCGGCCATCAGCGCCTTGACCAGTTCGGCTGCCACGCCCTTGCCGCCGATCTCGGTCGGAACCAGAGTATGGTCGGCCACCACCGCATCGCCATTGCGAACATAAGTCAGGCGCCCGATCGCATCGCTGCCTTCTACCTTGGCGTGGTATTCCCCGCGCGCGCCCTGATCGAGGTGGGTGATGCTGACGTCGGCCATCGTTGTTTCCTGTTCCTCTGTGACTGCTTGACCCGAAACGCCGCTGCCGACATTGCGGTTTCCGATGAAATTTCTCTCCGACAACACCGCCGCTGTCCATCCAAGGATCTGGGACGCCATGCGCGCCGCCGATGCGCCCGATTCGGGCTATGACGGCGATGCGTTGTCGAAACGCATGGACGAGGCATTCTCCGATCTCTTCGGCACTGAATGCACCGCGCTGTGGGTCGCCACCGGCACGGCGGCAAACTGCCTGGCCCTATCCGCTATGGTTCCGCCCCACGGCGGCGTTGTCTGCCACCGCGAGGCACATATCGAGATGGACGAAGGCGGTGCGCCGGGCTTCTACACGCACGGTGCCAAGCTGATGCTGGCCGATGGTGAAGGGGCAAAGCTGACGCCGCAGGCCATCGAACGTGTGATCGATCCTATCCGCAATGATGTCCATCAGGTCCAGCCGCACGCGATCTCGATCACGCAGGCGACTGAATACGGTCGGGTCTACACACCCGAAGAAGTCGCCCGCATCGGCTCGCTGGCGCAGGGGCGCGGGCTTGGCCTGCACATGGACGGAGCGCGCTTTGCCAACGCCGTCGCGCACCTTGGCTGCCACCCGGCAGAAGTTACCGCGCAAGCCGGTGTCGACGTGCTGACCTTCGGGTGCGTAAAGAACGGCGGCATGAATGCGGAAGCGCTGGTCTTCTTCGACATGGAACTGGCCGACGTCGTCCGCTACCGCCGCAAGCGCGCCGGGCACCTCCAGTCGAAGGGGCGTTATCTTGCGGCCCAGGTCCTCGCCATGATCGAGGATGACCTGTGGCTAGACAATGCCCGCGCCGCCAATGCCGCTGCGCAGGAAATCGCACAGGCCTGCGGATCGCGCGTGTTCCATCCGGTTGAGGCCAACGAGATCTTCGTCGTGCTCTCGCCAGCCGAACAGGCGACCCTGCGCGCGCAGGGCTTCGACTTCTACGACTGGACCGCACCCGAAGGTGCCCCGGGCGCAGCTCGGCTTGTCACCGCATGGAACACCGACCCGGCCCATGCCTCGGCGCTTGCGCGGGCAATCTCTGCGCTATGACCGAAGCAGAGCAACCGGGTGAGGCCCGGTTCTGGCAGTTAGACGTTGCCGGCCCCTTCTTCCTTGTTGCGTTGATCTGGGGATCGACTTGGCTGGTGATCAAGGACCAGATCGGCAGCGTGCCGCCAAGCTGGTCGGTAACCTGGCGCTTTATAGCGGCGGCCATCGGCATGGCCGCAGTTGCCATGTTTCGCCGGGAATCCCTGCGCGTCTCTAACACCGCGCTCAAGGTTGCCGCGCTGCTCGGTCTGCTCCAATTCGTGATGAACTTCCAGTTCGTGTATCGCGCCGAGCACCACCTGACGTCTGGCATCGTCGCCGTTGTCTTCGGCCTTCTGGTCGTGCCCAATTCGCTGATGGCTTGGGTCTTTCTCAAGCAACCGGTAACCCGCGCCTTTCTTGGTGGATCGGTGGTGGCAGGAGCCGGAATCGTGCTGTTGTTGTTACACGAATACCGGATGGCCCCTCCCGAAGGCCAGGTCCTCGTCGGTATAGCCCTGACGATCGCCGCACTGTTCAGCGCCTCCTCGGCGAACGTCCTGCAAGCGAGCCGCATGGCCCGAGGGATTCCGATGATCCCGATGCTCGCTTGGGCCCTGCTGTTCGGCGCGATTCTCGACGCCGCGTTTGCCTGGATAGTGGAGGGACCGCCGCAGTTCGATTTCCGGCCGGGCTACATCTTCGGCGTCCTTTATCTCGGCATGATAGGGTCTGTCCTCACCTTCCCACTCTATTTCCGCCTGCTCCAGCGCCTCGGCGCAGGACGCGGGGCCTATAACGGCGTGCTGGTGCCGGTCGTTGCCATGCTGCTCTCGACCGTGTTCGAAGGTTACCGCTGGTCAGTACTGGCGCTCGCCGGCTCGGCGCTGGCCATGCTCGGCCTCGTGCTGGCGCTGAGGGCGCGCAGCCCCTCGCGGTAGGTCGGATAGGCGGGCTTCCACTCAAGCAGGCGCTTGGCCTTGCCATTGGCCACGCGGCGATTCTCGGCATAGAAGGCGAGCGCCATTGGCGAGAGGTTTGCCCCCTCAAGCGACTGCATTGGCGGCGGTGCAACGCCCAGCAACCGCGCCGCCTCCTCGATCACCGCGTTCTGGCTGCACGGAAGATCGTCGGCGAGATTGTAGACGCCCGCTGGCCCTGAAAACCCCGCCATGACGCCACTGGCGATGTCCTCGACGTGCACCCGGCTGAACACTTGCCCCGGAATGGCAATGCGATGCGCCTTGCCCTCGGCCACGCGCTCCAGTGCGCTGCGTCCCGGTCCATAGATGCCTGGCAAGCGGTAGACCCGCACCTTTGGCGATAGCGCCTGCCAATCGAGGTCAGCCTGCGTGCGCGCTGAGCGCCGCCCGGTGCCAACGACTGAGCTTTCGTCCACCCACGCCCCGCCCGCATCGCCGTAGACGCCGGTAGATGACAGGTAGCCGATGGCTTCGAGCGGTGCGGCGGCAATGGCCTCGCCATAAGTCTGCAGCACAGGATCGCCACCTTCGCGGAGCGGCGGAACCGAGGAGAGCACGTGGGTTGCCTGCGAAAGCGCAGCGATTACTGCCGGGCCGTCGGCAAAGGCGATATCGCCCGCACTTCCGGTTCCGCACACCGTCCAGCCCTGCGCACGCAGCCGCTGTGCAATGACCTGCGCGCTGTAGCCCATTCCGAAGATCAGCAAGTTTCCCATCAAAAGCCTGATAACCGCGATTGTGCCGCTGCGCACGCGTTCCTAAGTTCACAGGCATGAACGATCTCTCCGGCCAGCCCGTCATCGCCCCACAGGTCATCCACCGCGCGGACTATCGTCCGCCCGAATGGCTCGTTCCCGAGATTGCGCTCGATTTCGCGCTTTCGCTGGATGCCACGAAGGTTCAGGCGACCTTGAAAGTTGTGAAAAACCCCGCAGGATCAGGCACATCGCTGCTTCGCCTCAACGGCGATGCGATCGAACCCAAGGCCGTCACGGTCGATGGTCATGCCCATAACGACTGGCACATGGACGGCTCTGACCTCGTCATCGAACTGCCCGGCGATTCCCATGATGTTGGCATCGAGACGCTGATCGATCCGTCGGCAAACACCCAGCTTTCAGGGCTTTATGCCTCGAACGGATTGCTCTGCACCCAGTGTGAGGCCGAAGGTTTCCGCCGCATCACCTTCTTCCCTGACCGGCCCGACGTGCTCTCGGTCTATTCGGTGCGGATGAGCGGGGACAAGGCACTGTTCCCGGTCCTGCTGTCCAACGGCAATCCCGTCGCTTCGGGCGATGGTGCCGATGGCACGCACTGGGCGGAATGGCACGACCCCTGGCCCAAGCCATCGTACCTTTTCGCGCTGGTGGCTGGCGAGCTCGTCGCCAACCACGACAGTTTCACGACAAAGTCCGGCCGCAAGGTCAACTTGGCGATCTACGTCCGCCCCGGTGACGAGGCACGGACGGACCACGCCATGCGCTCGCTCATCGCGTCGATGAAGTGGGACGAGGACGTCTATGGCCGCGAGTACGACCTTGATGATTTCAACATCGTAGCGGTGTCCGACTTCAACGCCGGGGCGATGGAGAACAAGGGCCTCAACGTCTTCAATACGCGTTACATTCTCGCCGATCCCGAAACCGCGACCGATGGCGATTATGACGCGATCGAGGGCGTGGTGGCGCACGAGTATTTCCACAACTGGTCGGGCAATCGCGTGACCTGCCGCGACTGGTTCCAGCTTTCCCTCAAGGAAGGCTTCACCGTCCTTCGCGATCAGCAGTTCAGCGCCGACCGCGGCTCTGCGCCGGTCAAGCGGATCGAGGATGTGCGGATCTTGCGCGCTGCGCAGTTCCCTGAGGATTCTGGCCCGCTGGCGCATCCGATCCGCCCGGATTCCTATCAGGAAATCAGCAACTTCTACACCGCAACCGTCTACAACAAGGGCGCCGAGGTGATCCGCATGATGACCGTGATGGCGGGCATGGAGCGGTTCCTGAAGGGCACCACCCTCTATTTCGACCGCCATGATGGCGAGGCGGCGACGTGCGAGGACTTTGTAAAGGCCATCGAAGATGGCGCAGGCCTGGACCTCAAGCAGTTCCGCCGCTGGTACGAACAGGCTGGCACGCCGAAGGTAAGGGTTGCCATAGGTTTCGAGAGCGGACGGGTAGGTCTGACGCTCCAGCAGTCATGTCTGCCAACGCCCGGGCAACCCGAGAAGCAGCCTTTCGTGATCCCCTTGCGCCTCGCACTGTTCGATCGCGCGACCGGCAAGCACCATGGCGAGGAGCTGATCGTTCTGACCGAGCCGGAGCAGACCTTCACCTTCGAAGGGTTCGATGCACTGCCGGTGCTGTCGATCAACCGCGGTTTCTCGGCGCCCGTGGAAATCGACGCGCCTGTTACCACCGACGACCTCGTCTTCCTTGCCCGTCATGACGACGATCCCTTTGCCCGCTACGAGGCGATGCAGCAGTTGATCGTGCGGCACCTGGTGGGAGCAGTTGCCGGAACGCTCGAGAACCGTGAACAATCGCAAGCTGCCATCGGCGCGGCGATGGGCGCGATCCTCGACGATGCGGCCCTGGATGACCTGATGCGCGGCGAACTGCTGATCCTGCCGGGAGAATCCTACCTTGCCGAGCAGCTCCATCGCGCCGACCCGACACGGATCTTTGCCGAGCGCGAGGGCCTGAAGCGCTGGCTGGGCGAGACCCTGAAGGACAAGTGGCTGGCCCTGCATGACCGCGTTTCTGCCGTGCCCTATAGCCTTGAGGCGGCAGCGCGGGGCGCACGCAAGTGCAAGACGCAGGCGCTGGTCTACCTTGGCGCAGCCGATCCCGCCGAAGCCGCGCGCCGCGCCAAGGCGCAGTACGATGCCGCGACCAACATGACCGACCGCCAGGGCGCGTTGATGGTGCTGTGCAGCCTCGATTGTCCGGAGCGCGACGCGGCGCTGGCAGATTTCCATGCGCGCTTTGCCGGCAACATGCTGGTGATCGACAAGTGGTTCTCGCTTCAGGCCGGCTCGCTCAATCCCAAGGTGCCCGATCAGGTCAAGGCGCTGGCGCAGCATCCCGATTTCACCATGACCAATCCCAATCGCGTCCGCGCGCTGTGGATGGCCTTTGCAGCCAATGCGCAGGCGTTTCATCGCGCAGGCGGCGAAGGCTACCGCCTGATCGCCGACCTCATCCTCAAGCTCGATCCCATCAACGGCAACGTTGCCGCCCGCTTCGTGCCCTATCTCGGTCGCTGGAAGAAGGTGGAGGAAGGCCGCGCTGCGCTGATGCGGGCCGAGCTCGAGCGGATCGCTGCCGAGCCGACGCTGTCGCGCGACGTGCGAGAGCAGGTGAGCAAGAGCCTGGAAGCGTGAGCGTCGAAGCACTGACC
The DNA here is from genome assembly GCF_900176395.1 of Novosphingobium sp. B1. Taxonomy (GTDB): domain Bacteria; phylum Pseudomonadota; class Alphaproteobacteria; order Sphingomonadales; family Sphingomonadaceae; genus Novosphingobium. The sequence goes on from NZ_FWXL01000004.1 coordinate 413,637, forward strand.
CATCCCCTGCTGTCGGGCGCCGCGCATGGCTTCCTCGGCCGCAGGGGCGGCGTGAGTACGGGTGATCTTGCCGGGCTCAATGTCAGCTACAGCGAGGACAATCCGACGCTGACGTCGGAGAACCGCCGCCGCGCTGTGGACGCTGTTCTGCCGGGCGGGATGCTGCAGACCTGCTTCCAGATCCATTCGCCCGACGTGGTGACGGTCTGCCAGCCATGGGCCGATGCGGACCGACCCCGTGCCGACGCGCTGGTGACTGACCGCCCCGGCATCGTGCTTGGCGTGCTGACGGCAGATTGCGCGCCGGTGCTGTTCTGTGATGCCAATGCCGGCGTGGTTGGCGCGGCCCATGCCGGGTGGAAGGGCGCCTTCACCGGCGTGACCGATGCGACCATCGCCGCAATGGAAGCTCTTGGCGCCATCCGCGAAAACATAGCTGCAGCGGTCGGACCCTGCATCGCGCAGAAGAGCTACGAGGTCGACGCTGCCTTCGAGACGCGTTTTCTCGAACAATCGCCCGAGAACGAACGCTTCTTTCGCGCCGGCCGCGAAGGCCATGTCTGGTTCGATCTCGAAGGCTACGTCGCCTCGCGCCTGCGCGATGCAGGACTGGCCAGGGTCGGGATGCTTGGTGAGGACACATACGCGCAGGAGGAGCGCTTCTATTCCTTCCGCCGCGCCACGCACCGCAACGAGCCGGGCTACGGTCGGCAGATCTCGCTGATCGCCCTGCCGGGTTGAGGGGATGGCTCTACCAATTCTCTACAGTTTCCGCCGCTGTCCCTATGCGATGCGCGCGCGGCTCGCGATTGCGGTCAGCGGCGTGACGGTGGAACTGCGCGAAATCAAGCTCTCGGCCAAACCCGCAGCACTGCTCGAGGCCTCGCCCAAGGGCACCGTGCCTGTCGTTGTCCTGCCTGACGGAGGCGTGCTCGAGCAGAGCCTGGACGTGATGGCGTGGGTGCTGGGCGTTCACGATCCCGAGCAATGGCTCGAGCGAATGGACCCCGAGTTGGTCAACGAGAACGATGGGCCCTTCAAACACGCTCTCGACCGCTACAAATACCCCGAACGGCACGAAAGCGATGCCATGGTACACCGGGCCGCAGGGCTCGGGTTTCTTGAAAAGCTCGATGCCCGGCTTGCCTGCCAGCCCCAGCTATGCGGCGCCAGACGCGGCCTTGCCGACATGGCCATAATGCCCTTCGTGAGGCAGTTCGCGGCCGTGGACCGTGCCTGGTTTGCTGACCTGCCGCTGCCGCATCTGCAACGCTGGTTGGTTGCTCATCTCGAAGACAGCCTCTTCGGCGCGGTCATGGTCCGCCATGCCCCCTGGCGCGAGGGTGATGCCGTCACCTTGTTCCGCGGTCCGACAGCGCCCGCACAGGATTAGGCCGTAGATCTGTAATTGCAGAGCTGGGCGGTGTGATCCCTTGAGGGTTTCATGGATCTGTCCGCACTGACCGAGCCGGAGCTTGGTCGTGCTGTATCGGGTCTCACAGAGGCGAACGTTGCATTGACTCGAAGCGGGCTTTGCTGCCCATCTGACTACCTTCGCAGATCGTTCGTCCCTGCGTTCCCTCTCGGGACACCGCCCTCGGATCAGCTTTGACGCTTCACCGCTGGCAAGCAGGTTCTACCCCAACTCAAGCTTGGAACAAAGTGCCGTCGCGCAGCATGGCATGCATGATGACCGCGAGCCGACGGGCGAGTGCGACACGGGCTTTCTTCAAGCCGCGACGCTTGGCGATCTTCATGGCCCATGTTTTCAGGGCGAAGGTCTCACGGCTCCGGGTGAGGATCGAGTTGGCGGCTTCGTAGAGCAGCTTGCGCACCGTGCTGTCGCCCTGTTTGGTGATCCTGCCTGTCCAGTTGAGCTCACCCGACTGATGACGTCGGGGCACAAGGCCGAAGTAGGCCCCGGCATTGCGTGATTGTCGGAAGCGTCCGGCTTCATCGACTGCAGCGGCGAAGGCAGCAGATGTCTGCACGCCCACGCCCGGGATGGTCATCAGGATTTCGCAAGCCTGTGACTGGCTGGCGATGATACGCAGGCGGCGGTCCATTTCCTTGATTTGCTCGACCAATTCTGCGCGCACGGACAGCAAGGATGCGATGGCGTCGCCAAGGCCCGGGATGTGGGCAGCCTGCATGATCCGTTCGAGGAAGGCCTTCCCTTGACCTGCGCCGGGCCGATAGCCGAACGTCGCGCAGAGACCGCGGATCGTGTTGTCGAGCCGGACACGCGCTTCCACCAGATGGCTGCGTGCGGTGATGACGCTGCGAACGCCATGCGCTGCCGGAGATTTGACATGCACCTCCTTGTAGAAGCCGGTG
>NZ_FWXL01000043.1 GCF_900176395.1 Novosphingobium sp. B1
AGCTCATTCGGTATGGCAGGTTCTTTGCGTCGTGACATAGTGGGACTCCTTGTTGCCCATTATGCCCGGCCACACACGGAAATCCTGACAGTCCCCAGAGCCCCCCTTAGAAACTCCAATTCGAGCGCTTGCCTGCCTACCAGGCTTTCGAGGGCGGCGATCCGCGCCTCGTACTGCTGGACAAGGTCTGCGGCGCGGGCGTCATCGTCGAACGCACCGCCCTCGTACTTCTCGATCCAGACGCTGATCAGCTGGCGTGAAAGATCGTGACGCTTGGCCAGACCATGCAGCGTCTCGCCGCCGAGGTATTCCTCGACGACCTGCCGCTTGAACTCCAAACTGTGTGATCGATGTCTCGGCATAGGCTCTTCTCCAAGAGCCCGACCCCACGGTCAATTCATCCCTTGCTACCTGTCCGACCCCAGGGGCCCACTCCACCCTCCTTTACGCCGACCGTCACATTCACCCATCCGATAACCCTCCCGTTCAACCAAGCCAGCACTATAGCGTCTGAGAGTTCGAGAATGGCCTCAGCCAGCCTTTCAGGAACGCTACGCGTCTGGTCAGCAGCAAGGTGAGTGCACATCACTCTCAGGGTTTTACGTGTGCCTGTCCTCATACCACATGATCGTTCGGACGCTCACACCTCTGGTCTATGTAATAGATAGGCAGAGGTAGACCAATGTCGTCCAACTGCTCTCCGTCACCTTCGGTGATGCCTCGCGCCGGATCATCGTCCTCAAAATCTGGATCACCACCGACAGCAGGGAGATAGTTCACCACAGCTCGCGCGAGGTCCTTAAGTTCGTAACGCAGGCGCGGCTTGTCTGGCCGCGCCCGTCATCTCACTCAGTAGGGAATCGCTTCATTTGTGAATGCTTGGACAATCTGGCCCGGCAGCATGACCGCCGAGCGACCACTAACCAACATCGAACCGAAGACTGCGGCCACCGTGTTGCCTTTGCCTTCTTGGCGGTGCGTACCGCGCATCGCGTAGGATTTGCCGTTGAGCATGATCTTATCGAACGAAAGCTCGAACTTGCCCGACTTACCCCCGATGGCTTTGCCGGTTTTGAACGTGACGGTGCTTTCCACCTTTGAGCCCCGTGGAATTACTGTCACACCGTTATCGACCACGTCAGTGGTCACGAAGAATTGAAACTTTTGACCGACTTCGATCTTCTTGGACGAGATCTCGGTATCGGATGCGATCTGGACCATAGTGCTGGCAGGCAAAGCGCGTGCTGCCGGAACTGCAGCACCTGGTGCCGTAGCGGCTTCTTGCGCGATGGCGGGAACGGCCATCGCGGCCAGCGCGATGCTAGCTGCAGCAAATATTTGATTCATGATGTTCCCCTCCTTTTGTGGTGGTGAGGGTCTGGCCTAACAGCGGTGTCAGCGAAAGTGCTAAGCCTCACATTTTGCTGCCAATCTGGTGAAATACTAACAGGATTTCTTAGCTCAATCGCGCAACCAGATTGCGCTCGACGCATATTATGTACTGCCGCAGGAAGTGACGGAGCCCCCTCATTCGACGCCGTCGCGATACTCGCAAGTGATGCCACTTTCCTCGCCTGCATTTCCTAGACGATCGGGCGCAATTCCTCAGAGCGCTTAAGAGCGTGGGCACGTACCGTCTCGATGGCGCTACCATTGCCTTTGTCGGCGCATTGCAGGGCGTGTTACGTCCATCACGCCGGTGAGCATATCGATTCAGTGATTAGCGCAATCGAGACCAATCTTCCTGATGCGATTACACCAAATGCATATACGCCATCTGGCAACGAGGTGACAGGAGCGGTCTGAGTTCTTGAATTTATTGGTGCGGACGGCGGGACTCGAACCCGCACGAGCATAGCTCAGGGGATTTTAAGTCCCCGGCGTCTACCATTCCGCCACGTCCGCCGCGCCATTTGCCGATGCCAGACAGCCTCCTACCGCGCAAGGTGTGCTACGCCTTTATAAAAATGTTCGTTTGACGCAAATTGCCACTTAAGCCACAGCTTTGATCGCGCGATAGGAGCTTGCACAGATGGTCCTGCTACCTTGAACGGCCAAACCCTCCTCGATCGATATGACGAGTTGACGCCTCAGCAAAGGGCCGTCTTTGACCTTATGATGGAAGGGCTAACGTCTGGCGAAATAGCTTCCCGCATGGGTCTCAGCTCGCGCACCATCGAACATCACCGGTGGCAAGCTTTGAAACGACTTGGAGTTACACGCTCGCTTGGTGCGGCCACGCTCATTCTGCAGGCAAAGGTCCAGCGTCTAGAGCGTGAGAATGCCGTACTGCGCCAGCTCTTGCATGATTTAGAGCTAGAGGTCGCAAATATTCCCATGGCTCGCGAGAGCCACCAATCTTAGTGAGGTTCTCGGCGTACTAGGACCGTCACCTACATCTGCGGGGTCTCCTGGCTACAGAAACGTTGGGATAAGCTGCTTGCGCATCGGACGTTGGTATGTCGCCAGTGTAGTGGCACGGACGCATGGATTAGCGATGGGTTTCCCCTCTGGCCCCATTTCAGAAGCCAGGTTTGACTTCAGGCTCGAAATCGGCACATAGAACGCTAACTGAGCAGCTTTAAGTTTGGCGATTCACCCAAAGGGCTCCGAATGTCGTACACTGTGAACACACTTCGCAACATGACCAGATCGTGCGAAATGATGCGGGACAGGGTCAAAGCTGTCGTCTTTAAGCCCGAAGACCGCAAAGTGCTCGACATCACCTTCGGTCCGACTGCGGCTGCCGAGTTGCTCGGAAGAACTCCTGAAGCCCTTGCGAAAGCCGAGAGAGAAGGCCGCTTGTCGCCGCCAAAGCAGCTGGGCAACGGGAGGCGTTTCTATACGCTCGAGGATCTGACTCAGATACGAACTGCGTTAAACATTCGCCCGGGCAAGCTGGCCTCCGAAGACGCTGTGGTCGTGGCCGTCCAGAACTTTAAAGGTGGCGTAGGAAAAAGCACGATAACCAAGCACTTCGCAGATTTTCTGGCTCTACAAGGTTACAATGTATTGGTGATCGACTGCGACCCTCAGGCTTCAACCACTACCATGTTCGACATTCAGCCTGAGACTCTCATCGACGAAGAAGAAACTCTTGGAAATTTTCTTTCTCCACGAAGCACCTTCGACGACTTCAGAAAGTCGATCCACGATACAGCATGGCCGACCATCAAAATCGTCCCATCGAGCTTGGGCTTGCAGGATGCTGAGTGGGACCTGACAGCAACCCTTCGCGAGGGGGGCCAGGCTGTACGCGAAGGCCTACAGCGACTGAGGATCGGGATTGAGAGCGTCAAAAAGGATTTCGACGTCATTCTCCTGGATCCGCCGCCTGCCATGGGTTTTCTTGGCCTGAATGTGATGGCGGCAGCGACTGGAATGCTTATCCCTGTTCCTGCGAGACAGCTCGATTACCTTTCGACAATCCATTTCATGGACACCATCGCGGAAAACATCGAGATTCTCGAAGAGAACGGCACCCCAGTAGACTACGGTTTTATTAGAATAGTTTGTTCGGCTTACTCGCCGAGTAAGCCCGGCGAGGCTGATATGTGGAAGATGATGAAGGCAACCTACGCCAACTTCCTTTTAAATCAGCCCATCTTGGCTTCCGAAGAAATCAAGAATGCGACCCAAGCATTTCGTTCAATTTACGAAAGCAAGCCTTCGGCTGCGCATTCGACTTACAACAGGTGCCGAGATAATCTAAATTCAGTGTTTGGAGAGGTTTTAAGCGAAATCCAGGAGCAGTGGCCATCGAAGAGCGTATCCCGCCAGTCAGCTGAGATGGATGGGAGTGTCGCAGCATGAGCCGCCGATCATTGATTGGCGAAGCACTGGCGTCGCCCAACGAAGCACCCCTCCCCTCCCCCGCGCCCAGCAGCGCCGAACCAGCTCAATCGCGAAACTTTACCACGCGCCGGCTTGATGGCTTCACTGAAGCTGCGCGGATGGTGAAGCGACCCACAATTCGCCTCAAGCCAACTGAATGCTCCATTTGGCCGGGAAACGCTCGCGATTACGCACGGCTAACTGAGGACCGCTTGCGTAGCCTCATTGAGTCTATTCAAGCAGAAAACGGCAACAGAATCCCGGTTGTTGTGAGGCGCACCAACAACGCTAAGCAACCCTATGAATTGATTATCGGAACAAGGCGTCATTGGGCAGTCTCATGGCTCAATTCGCATCATTATCCAGATATCGAACTCGTTGCGATCATTGAAGATCTTGACGATGAAGCCGCTTTCCGTTTGGCAGATATCGAGAACCGTGAACGGGAAGATATCTCCGACCTTGAACGTGGACTAAATTACAAGGCCGCTGTTGATGCTTACTATGAGGGGCTGCAGGCGCGTCTAGCAGAGCGGGTGAAAATCTCTAAGTCGACGTTGGCTCGATATATTGGGCTGACTGAGATCCCGCCCGGTGTAGTAAGCGCATTTGCATCTCCAATGGACCTGCAGGTGCGGCACGGCGACAAGCTACTGCCAGCCTTGCGAAATCCATCTCTGCGTCCAAAGATGGAGGAGGCGGCCCATCGCATCGCTGCCGAGCAAAGCTTCAGGCAATCTGGTGATGAAGAACCCATAAGTGGGGCCGAAGTTGTTGCTCGCCTAATGAAGGCAATAGCAAGCCGGCAGGGCCGCGCGCAAAAGGCGTCTATCGAAGCGAAGGGTCTGGCGATCGGGACGGTCGAAAAGGACCAATCACGGGCTTTGACAATCACCCTTAGTCCAACAGAATTGTCCCCTGACGATATTCTCGAAGCACTGCGCCCCTTCATCGTGAACGCGAAGATTCTGCAGCGAAAGCTGCAGAAGCAATGAGCGCGGCTGGTTCAAGGTCGTTTTGCAACTCTGAAAAATGCCATTTTTTGCTGATTTTTCAGTTACTTAATCACCATCTCCCACGCGTGGGACAACTAAGTGAGATAGGTTGAAAAGGTGAGCACTGACGATCGGCCTGCCGGCGCTCCCGGGCGCCGTGTACAATTCGAGATGTTTTTCACGCTGCCCGATTTCAGCGATGTTTCCTTGCGTGACTATCAGGAAACCATGCAGAGGCCTTTCTTTAGCCTCTCCAAGAAGAAGCGCCTCAAGCCGATCGAGTATCTCAGTCCTGATAAATCTGTGACAGTCCATGTGTCTGCGAACCCAGCCTATGGCATGGCAACGATCTGGGACGCAGACATCATGATCTATCTGGCATCGCACCTGAATGAGTTGCGGGAGCGCGGCGAGAATGACCTTTCACCGACGATCAGAGTGCAACCTGGCGACCTCCTTAAACGCATATGTTGGGGCGTAAGCGGTCGCGCCTATGAACGATTGGTAGGTGCGCTTGATCGTCTGCAAGCGACCACGATAAAGACGAACATTCGTGCCAACTCGAAAACCCGTGAGACGACGTTTTCATGGATCGACAGCTACACACACCTTGTTGACGAGCGCACACAAAGATCGCTCGGGATGGAGATCACGCTGTCAAAGTGGTTTTTCGATGGGGTTATGGACAAGCGGAACGTTCTAGCGATTTCGCCCCTCTACTTCGAGATAACCAGCGGGCTTGGAAAATGGTTATATAGGGCTGCGCGAAAGCATGCCGGAGGAAATGGCCGTGATGGTTTCACGATTGGCTTCGAGACTCTTCATCAGAAGAGCGGAAGCGAAAGTTCTCTGCCATCATTCAAGAATAAGATTCTGGAGTTAGCGCGCTCTAACAGCCTTCCGGACATCAATCTTGAGGTTCTTGGAGCGGAAACCCCTCGCCCCAAACTGCGCATGGTCATGCGCAAGCATTTAGAAAGCCTCACCCCCGACGATCCGTTAACAAGGCCTGTCACTACCTCGCGTACTCGGCAATCAGCAGTGCCCGCCCTCCCCCCCTCCCCCGCTCAAGGGCTTAAATCTCCGGCGAGAGATCTTCCGCCTGAACCTAAGGCTGAGGACTTTGTGACAGCCGCTGACATTCGCGGGCTCCTATCGCGAACAACAGCAGGCCTTCACGCCGATGGTCCGAAGCGTGGTAAGACGCCTCCAGCAACGGCAACCAGGCAGACCCCCAGAGCCCGTGATGTGCTTGGAACTGAGGTCTACGAGACGATCAAGGCTGATTGCCCTGGTTGGGACCTTGACGCCCTCATGGCACAGTTCGACTCCTTCCTGGATCGCAACCCTGGCGAGCTTCCGCGTAACTACGCCAAACGCTTCCATGGGTTTGTGCGCAAACACCATGAGCGAAATAAGTACTCTTTGCCGGGAATGTGACCGGGCGAACGATCCCAGTTTTACCCACTTTCAATTCGCCGGTAAGCGCTCCAACGTGTTTTCAGAAAGCAAGGCGATCGTTGCTCTCGACCGCCTTGCTCATAGGTCATCATTGCCAAACTTTCAGGGCTAGTAGTCTTATTGAGAGTGCGCCCCCCTGCCCTTCCCCAGTTTGCCCGTGCATAGTCGCAGGAAGCATGATCCTCCTTTACCGCCTCAGCATTCGTGGAGCGTCGAGCGTTTCCCATGGAATAGCGCAGACACGGTGTCCGCCTTCGGGCGCTGAAGCAAGAAACTCAGAAGCAGTTGCTCGGACACTCGGCTCGCTCCGCCAATGGAGATTGTACCGAAGCTTGTGCTTAACAGGTTAGAGCACACAACTCTGATCGGTTATGGGTCAGCCTAGCCATTTGAGACCGGGGAGTTCAGCTGCGAATTGAACTGCCATACATCTCGCACATCATCACCTGGCCTGCGGTAGTTTGTCACCTCAAAGACCCGGCCGTACGGTGTTTGATAACGGGTGTTTGAACAGGGATCAGTCACGAGCCTCATAACTCTACATGAGCAGCATCAAGCCGAGCGACCGCAGAGCAGTTGAACGCTTTGACAAAGACTAGAGGTACTATGAAACGGGCGATTCAGAGGCCTTGCACCAAATGTATGGCGACCGGGCAGGGGCAGGGGCAGGGGCAGGGGCAGGGGCAGGGTACCATACTTAAACGCTAGTCAAGTGAGCCGTCGTTCTTGCCACCTTCCTGAAAACACGTTCTCCAAGAACGCACATTCCCAAAAACACGTTGAGACTGAGCCGGTCCGACGGAAGCCGCCCATAAGTTAGGAATGCAGCGCCTGAATACGAATCGAAACCCGAACCGAGCAAAAATCTCGGGTCGATCTGAGATCCATCTGGAAGCGAAAATGCACCGAAAGCTGAGCTTCGTGTTTTTAGATCGCCATCAACGTGTTTTTGGAATCAGCCCTGCGTGTTATTGGAGAGGCACGCACGTGCTATCAGATTCTTTCCACAGTCAGCGACTCGCGTGAAACCCGGAACTTCAAGGGTGCTGGCGCGGGCTTAACTTTATAACTTAAGAATCTAAATCACCTAACGCCAACGCCTGCGGCGGATTCTTGATACTTGATTCTAGAAAAAGAGAATACGGCAACTCTCCGCACCAGTATCTCCGGAAGCGCTTTCACGCGCTGGCCAGCTACGAAGCCATAGAGCGAGGTATCGTGCGGCCAAACTTAACCGAAGCCTTCCAGGATGCCCAAGGTCCATGATGAGCAAAGCAGCTCCTGCCTTCTTTCACGACGCGAAGCTAATTTTAGTCCATGATAAAAGCCCACGTGACGGGGCAGTTGAAATTCTACCATGCCATCGCGCTCGCACGATGCCTGCATGCAACTAGGTAGACCACACTCTAGGGATCGACGGCTTGCTGGCCATTGGCGTGACCGGAAACCTAACGTCTGACCAATGCTAAACCCATCGATACGCATCCTGCAGCATGCACAATCTACGTTCGTATGAAAGCTTTCGACGATAGGTCGGCACTATGATTTCGGCAGGCTTCCTGTCGAAATGATGCGCCGACCTCTCACCAGTTAATTTAAGGTGCAAAGTTCGTTGTCCGGGGGCTTGCCAACAACGCCTCTGGCGGAACAAACAGGGAAATAGCGTTATTTTCCCTCCAGAAGCCCGTACAGGGCTTATAGAGCCTCGGTGTACAGATGCCTATCCGAAGGTGCTCTTTCGCGCTCTACGAGGCTCTGACGAGCCCGAGTTTAAGGCGGGGAGGAATAGGAATTGATGGCGTCGATTTGGCTTATTGTCAGTTGCATAAGGTTTTTGATGAAAGTTTTCGCGAAGCTTCAAAACGACAAGATTTTGCAGTTGCAGGCTGGTCCGTGACTTCACTGATGAACTTCCAGCCTTAGGGCTCTATGGACTATTTGCACCGTATTTTTGGGTCGTAAACATTTATCAGTCGGGTATTCGATTATTTGGTGCCAATTCGAACGTTTGGAATGCCATTTGTGATGAGACCGGCAGATTCAAGTTGGGCTATTATTTTCCCGGCTCCAGCCTTTGTTGCCGCAAGTCCACGAGATATCTGCGCTGCCGTTAGCCCCCCGAGAGCAGTCATCAGAAGCCATGCGTCATAAGCTCTCGAGTTTGACTGCAGGTTGCCACATCTCGATGTAAATGCCTCTCGAGCGTGAAGCATTGCAGCAATATCGTCTGCTGCCCGAGCTAGAGTCCGCGACAAAGACTTATGGATTGAGTCACGACGCTCTGACGTTGACCAGTCTGACCGAAAAGCTCGCCGATTGACTATGCCGGGCAAGAAGAGGCCGCCTTCCGAAATGCCAAAGCTTTTGCTTTGGGTGACAGCGAGAAGATTTAACGCCCAGCAAGGCGTGGAAGCAGTTGCGCTTAATGCGTCTTCCTCGTTTCCATCCGAGTACCGCAATCTGTCCACAATTGCGCAGAGGCGTTGCAACGGGTCCTCAGGTAGGCGTGGTTCGGATAGCCACTTTTTTGCGGTCTCGAGAACGCTGTGGCTTCCTGCCACCACAGCTTCGCTCTGCTTTGCTTCCTCAGATAACGGTCGGATCGCCATCGTCCGAACAAGCGCGACTGCATCGCCCATGGGTGAGGTGCGAGAGGGCAGGGCGATCTCGACAAGTTTCAGAAACGCATCTCGCTCGGTTGCGCACTCGGCACCGGCAAGGCACTGGCCCAGGGAGATGCTACGATCCTCGCGATACTGCTGCCAGGCCCGTTCGAGATTCCGAAGAGCAAGGCAAGCCTTCAGCTCAGTTGGGAAAAGTGCATTCGATGCCATCACTACGCGCACGAGCGCATCAAGTTGGCCTTGAAGGAACGCAATTTCGTTCTTGGCGCGAGCATGGGGCAGGGGAGGACTCCCGCTTATGGTAGAGCTTCCTGCTTACTCCAGCCAATTGTGTATCACAAGGGAGAGTTTACCGATGGAGGTGATTGGTATCCTATCATATACAGTTTCATACTACGGATTTGCCATAATCTAATATTATGGTAAATTCGTGATTGCCGATATCACTGGTTTCGGGCAGAGAATGACCGTGAGACCGCCTTCTGCCACTATCAATCGAGCTGAGTGCCATGCTTGCTGAGCCGCATCCTCGCTCAGCGGTCGAATTGGTGCTTCGTGGCTACGCCTCGCTGATCAATACCCGCCGCGCTTCCCCGCTATCGCTTGAGGCGGCGGTTGCTGCGATGGCGCCGGCAACGCGCTCGGCCATCACCGCTGACCTCAAGTGCTTTCTCAAGTGGTGTGGCGAACAGCGGCCTGTCGCGATCGCAGTTCCGGCAAGCCCTGAAACGCTTGTGCACTATTTGCGCTGGCTCGATGCCGGCCCTGCTGCGGGGGCAGGGGGCGGAGCCAAGCCCGCAACGCTCGCCCGTCGGCTCGCCAGCATTGCTCGCGTTCACCGGGTGCTCGGCTTTGGCGAAACCGAGGCCTTGCCCACTCAAGCCGGCATGGTTCGCGACACGCTGAAGGGCATTCGCCGAGCTCGTTCAACGCGACAGGCTCAGGCTGCACCGCTGCGTCTTGGTATGGCAATGAATGAAGGGGAGGTGGCACCAGCAGGCATAACTGTCAGCGCACTGATCGCAGCCTGCGGCCGTGATCTGCCGGGCTTGCGCGACGCCTCGATGATCTCGTTGGCCTACGACGCCGGGCTTCGCGTGTCGGAGCTGGTAGCCATTGAGGCCGAAGATATGTCACGCGTGAGTGACGGAACCGGACGCTTGCGCATTCGCCGTTCTAAGACCGACCAAGAGGGGGAGGGGGCTCTTGCCTGGCTGTCTGCTGAAACCATGCAACGGATACGCGATTGGCTGGACGCGAGCAGCACCGCGCAGGGCGTCGTATTCAGGCGCATCAACACATTGAGCCATCGAGGCAAGGCAGGGCTAGCTCACGAAATCCGGCATTTTGTCGGTCGTAACTCGCTCAGCCGACAGGGTGTCGTTGCAATTCTGCGCAAGCGAGCTCTCGACGCGATCGATGCAGGCCTCGTGGAGATTCCGCCAGGCGAAGAGGTCGAGACGATCAAGGCGATTAGCGCGCATTCGTTTAGAGTGGGGCTGACGCAAGATCTGTTTGCGGCTGGGGAAGATGGTGCAGGGATCGCGCTGGCTCTGCGCTGGTCGTCCCCCACGACAGCCCTGCGCTACGCGCGAGAGTTGGCTGTAGGCAGCAATGCTGCCGCCAGAGTGCTGGCAAGGAGGCGGCAATCAGGCGAGTAGGTACCGAGCCAGCTAATGTCGCCCATGCCTTACTTCTGGTGTTGTCGGGCGCAGTGTAGGCGATTTTTCTAATCAGCAGCACAACGACTAGCAAGGGCGCTTAATTCCTCAAGCAAGGCACTGTCTAACTTTTTGAAGTTAAAGCATGTCTTACCCTGTTTGCGCTTGGCCAGCGCCGGCGAAATATCTGCGGCGAGGTCTGGTTCGAAGTAGAGCCGTATGAGGTGAAACGCTACGTAGCCCTTCTTGATCGAGATCGTTCCGAACCAGCCGGGCTGCTTTGTCTTCGGATCGATACCCGGTGTCCGCAGCTCAAGTCCGCCCGGTTCGTCCCGATTAATGGTCATCGCCGGAGCAGCCTCAAGCATGATCCCGCGCAGTCGAGCATACACATCGCCAAAATCGTCAGCCAAGGCGTGTCCTTTCGCAAAGGATCATAACATAGCGCGGATGCATAGAAAGCCGTCCTGCCGTCATTGACTCTGAAACATCAGAAGGCGGAGTCGTCAATGCGTAAGCGATGTCCTGAGCCCACCTTGCGCGGGTGATACGGAGCGCCGAGTGTCCGCGCCCTGATTGTCGAGGGGCGCTGGTGCTATGACGATGTC
>NZ_FWXL01000051.1 GCF_900176395.1 Novosphingobium sp. B1
GACGTCCTCGCCAAGATCGACGACATACCCCAGAGCCGTCTTCACGAACTCCTCCCGTGGCATTGGAAAGAAAGTCAGTTGCTGCAGCAAACCGACGAGATCGCTGCATGATCTCTGGCAACTCCGCGCCACCTACCGAATGCGTACTGAAGTCTTTTCCGGTGGCGAGATTCCGCCAGTCCCCCGATCGCTGATAGGTGTGAAAGCGGCCGCCGACGACATGCTAGACGCGACGAGAAAGAGCCGGTTCCTGGGTTTTGCACCGCTTTCTGGATTGGTGAGAGGGCGTTCGGCGAAGCCTTAGTGGTGGCACTCGGCAAGGCCGCAGCGCCCTCTACTAGCTAGGCTATACGGATGTTTACCTAACGAGGCATTAACGACGTTTAGGCCGCCATAGCGTTATATGGCTACATAGCATCGAGAATGCGAGCCCGCCGACAAGGTTAATATGCGAATTGCAAAAATAAAACTTTTCGAATGAAAGCTCTAAGTCCCAAATAGTTCGAAAAAACCGATTAACATTCACTTTTCTCCGAGTCGGATATTATACTCCTTAAGGATTCTAACTGATCATTACAATCAATGGCTACCTTCTCCCAGTTATCTCTTTGCTCTGCGAGCCATTGTATCGCATCTCTCTGCTCAGAAATCCAGTTTTGAGCCTTTTCCATTTCTAACGATACTTCAGTACGTAACGCTCTCTCGTTACGCAATTGCTCAGACTGATCAATTGTAAATAGGGAGTCATATATGGCAAAATAATATTCAAGCAAATACTCGGTCGCACTAGCGGATCTTTCAATAGAAATGTCAATAACTCGATCAAGACATAATTTATGACTAATCCCAGCGGAGCGTTTTTCAACAACCCATTTTTGTAGCTGAGCGCGGTCAAAGTCGCTTATAGACTTAGCGTCCTTTAAAAGATTCTCAGCGCCATATTTATTCAAGGTTGGTGCGAAATTATCTTCTGCTAAGATCTCGATATTTTCACATGTAACCACAGAATGTAATCTTAATTCGTGATCTGCTGTTTCGTCAACGCTCACGGTGATCACTCGGCATCCCGCGAGTAACGCTTCAAGAGCAACCCTACCATTTACGACTGCAATATCGAATCGGCGGCATGTGCTAACGGGATCTGTCGATTCACCCAGAAATTCTATATTATCGCCTAATCCAGAGGCATTCGCCCATTCTTCAAATTCCGCTCTAGCAATTCCTTCGCCAGCAACAAGTAGTTTTGCCTTATCGCCAGAAGCCAATGCTGCCCGCAAAACGTGAACTGCAGCTTGTAATAAAAGAAGTTTTTCAGGAGAAAGTCTCGCAATTATGCCAATTTTTAGATCATTCTCATGCTCTTTAAGAGGTTCTAAGTCTGTAGTACAAACTGATGGATACCACGCTTTAACTGTGGAATCCTTTAGTCCAAAAAGTTTAGCATGCGCATCGGCATTGGTACGGCTTGAGGCAGATAAAGCCAAGCGGCCATCATTTTCTAAGGCCTGAAATATCTTTGTTAGTTGGGTGAGGCTTTTGGCTGGCAGCCACTGCTCGAATGTACCGCTCCTATTATGAGCGCAGACAAGTACTCGGCATATCTTAGCTAAGAGTGGAATTAAGGAGAAATAGTCGCTTTGGAGAGCGATTATGCATACTGTATCGTTTCTGATTTCACCAACAACTGCATCAACAAAACTTTTCCGGTCGATTATAGGAAAGTCAGTAAGAACTGTTTTTCCAAAAGTCATAAATGACTTTAGTAATGGGCCATTGGCCCCAATCGTCACAACCTCTCCCCCGTTTTGATGGTGCTCGCGAGCTAGATCAAGAAACTGCATCTCCATCCCACCACGCACTAATGCACCTGTCATAAGCACCAAACGGGGCAGGGGGGCTTTTGATGAGTTTCCTATTTGAGATAGCATTTTCTTCTCAATTGCTATTGCCACGAGCGATGATTTTACTGCCAGATCAAGACAGTGGCGATTGTGCATTGCTTAGAAGATAGCCTCAAGGCTAACCGCTAATATTAATAACGTTGTTTTGTTAGGGTCCAGACTCAATCCCAGCAGCCTTCGTCAGTCGCCAGCTTGCCACCTTCAACTGTGCCATAGCAGCCGAAAGTGGAGCGCAACGCTTCGCACTGCCCTGCGATGACGTCACCAATCTTCGCTTCGTTTGACTGGCCGTCGAGGGCATAAAGGCACCTGCCTTGGCAATCGGTCTTCGCCGAACAGACTTTGCCAGCATCACTATAGCGAAACTAGCAGAACGGGCTGCCAAAGGGCGCTCGGCTTTCATAGCCGCCTTGCGCACGACATATTTTCGCCTCAGTGAAGGTCAGTCGCTTTTGCGGAACGGAGCAACTTCCAACGCATGTCGCTGATGCGATCAGCAGCCCAATCCACGCCGCACGGTCAAAAATGTTCCAATCCATGAATGACAACATCTCACGCTTTGCATTAGCTTTCTACCCGCAACTTTGTTCAAAGCCAGAAAGCGACGGCGGCTGCGAGGCTTACGGCTGACAAGAAATTTTTGGCGAGCTTGTCGTAGCGGGTGGCGATGCGGCGGAAGTCCTTTAGGCGGCAGAACATGGCTTCGACCCGCCAACGGTCCTTGTAACGGCGTTCATCATACTGGATCGGGCGCTTGCGGTTGCGTCGTCCTGGGATCACCGGGATCGTGCCCTGATCGCGCAAGGCGGCCCTGATGCGGTTGGCATCGTAGCCACGGTCGGCGATCACCCGCTTCATGCCGATCGTCTCGCCGATCAGCAGGTCAGCGCCCTTCACGTCCGATGTATTGCCGGGCGTCAGGACGAGGCGGAGCGGTCGTCCGAGGACATCGACAAGGGCGTGGATCTTCGTTGTCCTGCCGCCACGCGAGATGCCAATGGCATTGGCCCGCGCTCCCCTTTTGCACCACCAGTAGAGCGGTGGGCCTTGATGTAGCTGCTATCGATCTGACCAGTTTCCGCGATCCAGCCTTCCTCCGTGAGCGCCGCCAGATGCCCCGGCGGCTCCAACGGTTCCAGCGATTGTAGACCGTCGTCGAAGGGCCGTATTCGGAAGGACAATCCGTCCAGCAGCCGCCGCACTTCAGCATGTGGATGATGCCCGAGATCACGCGCCGATCATCGACCCGCCGCGCTCCGGCCTGGTTCTTCGGCAAGTGCCGCTCAATCGCAGCCCATGCTTGATCCGACAACCAGAACAACGAACGCGACATTCCAAACAGCCTCCAGCTTGAGCGGAAACTCCCTGAATCAATGTGCACCCAGGTTTTCAAGAGCCTGATTGGGTTTGGACCCTAAGGCTCGGTACCCCGGCAATCTCCTTGCAACACCAGCGTGTCTCCAGGTTCGTGGAGGGCAATTTTGAGCCAGTCAAGTTGGGAGTATATTTGCCTGTAGCCGATGCTAACGCCCGTACGGGTCGAGCTGGGATCATCTTTTGCCGCTGGCGTGGACGGCCAGCCCGAGTTCAAGTTTTGAGTTTGCTATGGTGGTTTGGTCTGCTTGCACAAAGTTGGCCCTCAAAGATGTGAAGGCTGGGAAGCCGTGCTTGGCTGGCCTTGTGCTTGCGCTTGGCACGGCCGCGCCCCTTTTCACAGAGGTACAATCAGCGATCGGTCCTTAGCCACTACAGACACCACTTAGCTCCATTGCAGGTCCCTCTGGATGCGCCGTATGCAACAATGAACGGTCATTTTTCGTGTAACTCGTTCGCAATCCAGTGCGCCTTCGGATGTGCGGCGTCAGCCACGACATGACTCAGCCTCCTGCACGTTGCAGTTATCACCGCAAAGGTTTGGTCGGTGTTGGCGCGAGGCGGGGGTCTAGGCTTCGTGGACAAAGGGTATCCATTGTAGGACTGCGACGAGATTGACGAAGCCGAGGTATGATTCTTGTGTTTTGTCGTAGCGGGTGGCAATTCGGCGCCAGTTCTTGAGCTTGTTGAACAGACGCTCCACGAGATTGCGCCAACGGTATTTCTCGCGGTCGTGTGGCACCGGGTTGCGTCGGTTGCTCTTGGCGGGAATGACGGCTTCAATGTCAGCTGCAGCCAGATCCTCCCGGATGGCATCGGCGTCATAGCCCTTGTCTGCAAGGAGGGCTTCGATCCTGTCGGCGATCATACGGAGCAAAGGCCCGAAGCCTTGAGTATCGTGGCTTTGCCCAAGCGTCAGCACGAACCCGAGTGGGCGACCTTTGGCATCGCATCGGGCGTGGAGTTTGGTGCTGAAGCCCCCTCGCGATCGGCCAAGAGCCTCGGTTTCCTGAGTCCCTTTTTTATGCCGACTGCACAATGATGTGCCCGGACCACGGTGCTGTCGATCATG
>NZ_FWXL01000049.1 GCF_900176395.1 Novosphingobium sp. B1
CCACGTCTGTTGCCTCATGCTGGCCGGGGTGCGCGCCTCCCTTGGCCTGTTCGAGCACAGCAGGCACAGTGCCGTAGACCCAGGTGTCGCTCATGTTCAGCACTGTGCTCTGAAAGCCATACGTGGTGGCAGGGGATGGGGCGGGGATGACCGGCATGCCCGCCAGCAATGCGCCGACCAAACGGTCATCCTGCATCCCAGGCCCTATGTGTGATGCTACATAGGCTGCCATCCTTCCGGCATCATCGAGCGCGATGCGGATGTCCGAGATCATCGCCGGTGATTGCGTCGACCATTGCATGTCGTCGGAGCGCATCCATTGCAGACGCACTGGTCGCCGCAATTCGCGCGAGAGAAGGACCGCCTCGTCCTCGCTTCCGGCGCTGCCGCCGTTGGAGCGGCCATAATGCCCTGCGCCGGGATAGGTGCGCACCACCACCTTGTCTTCATCGCTCCCCAGCATCAGCGCGATCATCCGCCGCAGGTGCTGCGGGTTCTGGCTATGCGTGTGAAGCCAGACCGAGCCATCCTCGCGATAGTCGGCAAGACTGACCATCGGGCTGATAGGGGCATGCTTATGGTATGGCATCAGATAGCTTGCCCGAAGTTCACGCGTAGTCTTGACCGACGAAGCATTGCCCTTGTTCGCGCGACCATCGCGCACTGGTGTGGGGTCTTCAGTCGCCATCATTCTCAGATGGTCTTCCAAGCGCTCGCTAGGGGGCAGTCCTTCCCACTTTGACCATTCGCAACCGTCGGCGACCGACTGTGCAGCCTGAACCGCCTCCCATTCATCCGGAGATACGACGGCAAGCAGGTTGCCGATCCTTACCAGTCGTGCGCCGGGGAACTGTTTGCCATCCAGCTTGCCCGGCGCAATCAGCGTCGATCCCAGCGTTGCCGGATGGATCGTGCGTGCATGAAGCATTCCAGGCAGTGTCACGTCGCCCACCCATACGGTCTTGCCAGTAACCTTGGGCGCTATCGAAGGGTTGAATACCGGCTTGCCGATAATGGTGTAGTCCTTCACCGGCTTCAGGGGCGGATCGGCATCCACGCGCAGCCCCATCGGCATGGTCAGGTCACCGGAAATCGGGATGACCAGATGCAGGTCTTCGCCTGCCAGAAGTTCGCCATAGCTTATGGCTTTCGTTGCGCCGGAGATTACGCCTTCGCGAACCGATAGGTTGGCGCGCGGCACCGCGAGCCGCCTGGCCGCCAACTCAAGCGAAGCCTCACGCATCAATGCTGCGACCTTGCGCAGGTTCTGACCATAGCGCAGCAGGCCGAATGTGCCACCCCCATCCGGTGTGCGGTCAGTGTCGCCGGAGACCACCTCTGTCATTGCTTCCAGAGGGACGCAGAGTTCCTCCGCTACGATCTGGCGATACGCGGTGTAGATCGTGCTTTGCCCAAAATCACACTTTCCGGTGCGCAACAGGACGGTGTTATCCGAAAGGATCTCGATCCAGCCATTGACGGTAGCGGCTGAATGCGCATGTAAATTGGCTTTGCTGGCGTTTACCCGCGCAACTGCACTGCGACCACCCATCGCGAAAACGGCAGCGAGTGTGCCTCCCGCAGTGAGGAACCCGCGCCGGCTGACACCCATCAAGCGGGCACCGTGGACATTGATATCGTAGATGATTTTCGCTTCGGACTTCGAGGGTGAGCGGATCATGCCGACTCTCCGTGCACCATGAGCTGCGCCGCACGGTGAGCGCCTTCGAGTATCGCGGCATAGCTTCCGCAGCGGCACAGATGCGGCGACGGGCCTGACGTCGTCAAAGCTTCGCGAATGTCCTGATCAGTTGGCTTGGGATTGGCCTCGAGCAGTTCGGTGACCTTGATCATCATCCCGAACTGGCAGATCCCGCACTGGGGCACCTGCTCGTCGATCCACGCTTGCTGCACTGGATGAAGCGTGTCTGCGGACAATTTGCCCTTCTGACTGGCCCAGCGCTGGGGGAGGCCGTCCACCGTGGTCACCGGTTTGCCTTCCAGGGCCGAGATAGGGGTCACGCACGCACGCACCTCCTCGTCGCCCAGCAGAACTGAACAGGCGCCGCACTGGGCAAGTCCGCATCCAAATTTGACCCCCATGACGCCCAGTTCATTGCGCAGGACGTAGAGGAGCGGGGTGTCAGGCGATGACTTGACCTTTCGCTGCTGACCGTTGACCACGATGGTGTTCATGTCGCCACTGCCTTTCCAATTGCCTTCCAGAATCAGAGCCTGTCAAAGACCAGTCGCTGCCTCACCAGCAGGAGTGTAGCGCGCTCCTTCCACGCTTACGGTCGCCAGGAGCGCTTCAATCTCGGCAAGATCCTGAGCCGAGAGGGCGATGTCTGCTGCGCCAAGATTTTCCTCGAGACGATGCAGCTTGGTCGTGCCGGGTATCGGCACGATGAAGGGCGCCTTGGCCAGCAGCCAGGCCAGAGCAATCGGTGCAGGGGTCGCGCCCCGGTCGGCCGCGATCTTTTTAACAAGGTCCAGCAGATTGAGGTTGTGGGCGAAGGCTTCTGCCTGGAAGCGCGGCAGGCTGCCGCGGAAGTCGCCTTGCGCCACCTGCTCGGCGCTGGCGATACCGCCAGCAAGGAAGCCCTTACCGAGCGGCGAATAGGGCACAAGGCCGATGCCGAGTTCATGGCAGGCGTCGAGAATACCGTTTGTCTCCACCTGCCGCGTCCACAACGAGTATTCGTTCTGCAGCGCCGCCACGGGCTGTACCGCGTGCGCGCGCCGCACCGTGGCGGCGCCGGGCTCCGACATGCCGAAGTGCTTGACCTTGCCCTCTGCGATCAGGTCTCGCACGGTACCCGCCACGTCCTCAATTGGCACCTTGGGATCCACGCGATGCTGGTAGAATAGATCGATCGCATCGACGCGCAACCGCTTGAGCGAGGCGTCGCAGACGCGGCGGATCTGTTCAGGGCGGCTGTCCACGCCGCGCATCGCGCCACTGTCGGGGTCGATATCGAAGCCGAACTTGGTTGCGATCACCACCTCGCCGCGGAAGGGCTCAAGGGTTGCGCCGACCATGTCCTCGTTGGTCCAAGGGCCATAGACTTCGGCAGTGTCGAAGAACGTGACGCCACGTTCGAAGGCTGCGCGGATCATGGCAATGCCCTCAGCGCGAGACAGCTTGCTGTTGTAGCCGAAGTCGATGCCCATGCAGCCATAGCCAAGGGCGGAAACGGACAGGCCGGATTGGCCCAGAGTGCGATTATCCATTGCTCAACTCCTTGAGAATGAGGTGCAACCGGGCTGCCGGATCTTGCCCGCAAACATCGCGGCGATGACGCCGCCGTCGATCAGCAGATCGGTGCCGGTCACGAAGCCGGCATCCGCGAGGCGCTGTGCGGCGGCTTGCAGGACGGCCGCGTTGCAATCTGCCAGCAGCAGCTTGCGGCCGAACCCTTGCCTGCGTGCGATTGCCTCGCCGATACCGTCCGAGCCGATGATGACCACGACGTCCATGGATCACTCTTCCTGCTTGAGACCGGCAATCTTCCGCGCTGCTTGCTGCCAACGGTCTTCCATTTTGGAGAAGTGCATAGACCAAGTGATTATTGCCGATTAGACCGGTCTTTCTGCATGAACCTATATAGAAACGAGATAAATGATGCGCGATGAACTGGGCGATCTATCGACGTTTCTGGTCGTCGCCGAAGAGCGCAGCTTCACCCGTGCGGGGGCGAGGTTGGGGACTTCGCAATCTGCGATCAGCAATGCCGTGCGCCGTTTGGAAACCCATCTCGACATCAAGCTGCTTGCGCGCACAACGCGCAGCGTGAGCCCGACACAAGCCGGGGAGCAATTGCTTAGCACCCTGCGGCCAGCACTCGGCGATATCCGGCAGCAGCTCTCCTCGCTCGCCCGGCTACGTGAGCGCCCCTCCGGCACTGTGCGCATCACCACCAGCCGTCATGCCGCGCAAACGGTCCTGTGGCCTGCGGTCGATGCGGAGCTGACCCGCTATCCCGAGATTCAGATCGAGCTGTCGATCGATGGTGCTCTGACCAACATCGTGGCCGACAGATTCGATGCCGGTGTGCGCCTGGGCGAGAGCCTGGAAAAGGACATGATCGCGGTGCGCATAGGCCCGGACCTGCGTATGGCTGTGGTTGGGTCACCCGACTATCTTGCAACGCACGCGCCGCCGCAAACCCCGCGCGACCTGATAGCGCACCGTTGCATCAATCTGCGCATGGCGACCCGCGGCAATCTCTATACGTGGGAGTTCGAAAAGGCGGGGCAGACGCTGAACGTGCGCGTGGAGGGGGCAATGATCGTCAACGACAGCGCTCTGGCTATCGAGGCTGCACTGGCCGGTCATGGCCTGGCATGCGTGATCGAAGACGACGACTTGCGCGCGCACATGGCAATTGGCCGACTGGTCCGCTTGCTTGCCGACTGGTGCCCACCTTTCGCCGGCCATCACCTTTACTACCCCGATCGGCGCAATCTCTCGCCCGCATTTCGCGTGCTGCTTGATGAGTTACGTGCGAGGAGGCGGCCACAAGACTCGCAGGTTCAACATTGATTACGTGATGCTTGAAGCATCTTCCCGATACTAATACTTCGTGCCATTCTATTCCTTGAGCGGGTTTGGCTGCATCGACTTGGTGGTTTCTGGATAGTGTCACCTTTCCAAGCAATCAGCGGCAGTGGCAAGTCAGTGCTGTATTTGCCATTTACTAGAAATGGCTGAGCTTTAAGAAATGGCGGTCTGCTGGCTTCACTGGATATTTCAGGGCAGCCCTTCCAGATCGGGCATTAATAGGGCGAAACGCGCCAAAGTGCTCCTGCCGATGAGCGAGCGGCTTGGCCGTCGCGCCTCCTTGCGGTGACGGGTCGAAGTAGCCCTGGCCGGATTGTTATCAGGCAACGCTGAATTGGATGCGCACCACATGGAACAGACCGTTGACGAGCAGCTGCGAGCCATCGGCCGTGCCAACGGCAGTCGCGCTGTCTCAGAGCTGGTCAAAGCTGGAATCGTAAGCCGTTTCTATCAGGGCTTTGCCACCAACCATGTTCACCAGGGGGAAGGGCGCAATGTGGTCTACGTTGTCAAACCCGAAGTCCTGCAACTTCTCCCCAAGGCGCGATCAGAGACCATTGGTGTGGCGATGTCGGCCGCTCCACCTCCCATTGACCCCATCCTTGTGCGGGTCACACAGCGGAAGCGGGGAGGGGCAGGGCAGGGTGACTTGTT
>NZ_FWXL01000016.1 GCF_900176395.1 Novosphingobium sp. B1
AGCTCATTCGGTATGGCAGGTTCTTTGCGTCGTGACATAGTGGGACTCCTTGTTGCCCATTATGCCCGGCCACACACGGAAATCCTGACAGTCCCATACGAGAGGGTCTATCCCTTCGGCTGGCTGGGCATCCTTGCAGACGTGCCCCCGTGCAACCACGAACTGATCTATGCCAACCACGAACGCGGCTTTGCGCTGGCCTCGATGCGCAGCCACACGCGCAGCCGCTATTATGTCGATGTGGCGCTGACCGAAAAGGTCGAGGAGTGGTCCGATGACCGGATCTGGGACGAACTGGCCATCCGCCTTGGCCCTGAAGCTGCTGCCAACATGACACGCGGCCCTTCGATCGAGAAGTCGATCGCTCCGCTGCGCTCCTATGTGTTCGAACCCATGCGGCACGGCAATCTGCTGCTGTGCGGCGATGCTGCGCACATTGTGCCGCCAACCGGGGCCAAGGGACTCAATCTTGCAGCAAGCGACGTCCATTATGCTGCCGAGGCGCTTTCGGGTTATTTCAAGCGAAAGGACAACGATGCGATCAGCGGCTATTCGGCCAAGGCGCTGGCCAGGGTCTGGAAGTCCGAACGGTTTTCCTGGACGCTCACCAAGCTGATGCACCGCTTCCCCGAGGATGGCCCGTTCGAGCGCGCGATGCAGGTGGCCGAACTCGAGTACATTGCAAGCAGCAAGGCAGCGCAGACGAGCATCGCCGAAAACTACGTCGGCTTGCCGGTCTGATCGCCGAGCCGGGCCGAAACTGAACTGGAGCCTGTCCCAAGAGGGGCAGGCTCCTGTAACATGGTCATTTCCCCGTCACAAAGCCGCGACAGAAAGCCTCTGAGACAGGGGCATCACTTCAATGCGGCATATCGACATTCTGCTGACCAGCGATCTTCCGGGCGGGCGCGAGGCTTTTGCGCATTCGGACCTGCGGGTGGTGTTCCACCGCTGGAAGTCCGCAGCGCCGCTGCCACTGATGGAGGGTCGTCCGTGGGCGTTCATCGATTGGGTCCTGGACGATATGTCGGGACTGGAACTGTGCCGTCGGCTTAGATGCGCCGACAGCCTCGGGCAGGACGCCCATATCACGATGATCCTCGAAGAGGACGACGCCGAGGCCAAGCGCCGGGCGTTGCGGGCTGGTGCCGACGATTACGTCGTAGCCCCTGTCGAGCGCAGCACCGTGCTCGACCGCGTGCTTTCCCTACAGTTGCCGGAACACGTCATCCCTGCCCGCGTGCTGAAGCTTGGCGAACTGACGCTGGATCTGGCAGCGCTGCAGGCGCGTTGGCGGGACAAGCCGCTCGGGCTGATGCCGAATGAGCTGCGCCTGCTGCGCTATCTGATGGAAAAGCCGGGTCATGTTTTCAGCCGCCAGCAACTGATCACGGCGCTGGGCAAGCATGATCAGCCGATAGACGAGCGGACCGTCGATGCCTGGGTCAGCCGCTTGCGGCGGGCCTTGCGGGACGTGGGTGCAGGCTCTCCCCTGCGGACAGTCCGCTCGCTCGGCTATGTGCTCGACAGGCCCTAGCCTAGCAGGAAATCCTCCAGTTGGCCGAGGCTCTCGATCGTGCCATCGCAAGCGCCGGACGCAAGCTCCTGCTCCATTGCCTGACCCGTCGGAAAGAGACTGGACATTGCGACTTCGGTCAAACCGCCGACTTCAGTGAACACAACTGAGGTAATGGCGCCGTCAGGGCTTTCCTCATTGGTCCAGACGATCAGACGGTCTGCCTCGACTTCGAGATAAGTGCCGAAGAAGGCCATGGGCTGGTCATGCGCCGGATGACCGATCTCAAGGCGATACGTACCGCCCTTGCGCACATCCATTTCGCAAGAAATGAGCGTCATGCCGTAAGCCTGCGGAATCCACCACTGGCTGAACAGCGCTGGGTCCGCCCAAGCCCTGTACACGAGATGCACGGGGGCATCGAAGCGTCTGGTTACCACCAACTCGCGATCGGAACGGCGTTCAACCCTGGTGCGGCCATCATCGCTGACCATCTGGCTGCTCATCGGCTTTCTCCCTTCGCTTCAAGTCTTCTAGCAGGACATCGAGGCTGCTGAAGCGGGCGTCCCACATCTGGCGATAACGCTCGAGCCATGCCGCCGCTTCCTCCATCTTGCCCGGCCCCAGCCGGCATTTGCGCACGCGGCCGACCTTTTGCGTGACGACAAGGCCGGCCTCTTCAAGCACGGCGACATGCTTGCTCATGCCTGGCAGCGTCATGCCGAAGCGGCTGGCCAGATCGCTGATCGAGGCATCTGCCTCGCCGAGCTGGAGCACCACGCCGCGACGCGTGGCATCCGACAGGGCCGAAAACGTCACATCGAGGCAAGGCGACTCATACTGAACCATATGGTTTAGTATTGCGCCGAACGTGTGCATTTGCAACGCCGAAAAAGAAGGCGGCCCGTGCGGGCCGCCTTCGGCAGCTGCGATTTTGCGAGACGAGCTAGAACGTCAGCGACGCCGACAGCGCGAACGTTCGACCGACGTCATAGGTATTGACCTCGACGCGGTTGCTGCCCGCCTGCTGGTATTCGATATTCTTGCGACCGGTCAGGTTGCGGGCCTCGAACTTCATCTCGAGATCCTTCGAGAAGAGCTTGAAGCCCTGGCGCGCAACGAAGTCGACGCGCAGGCCCGGGTCCTGCAACACATCGGGCTGGCCGGTGTTGAGCAATCCGCGGCTGAAGACGCGCTTGCTGGCGTAGCTCAGCAGGATCGTCTGCTGCGACAGCCTGTCGGTATCTTCAAGGCCGAGCTGGACGTTGGCGATGTGCTCGCTCTGCCCGGTCAGGGGCGCGCCGTTGGTAAAATAGTCGAGCGCGCGGGTCGAGGCCGCGAGGTAGTAGGATGTCTGGTCACCTTCCTTCACCTTCAGCTTCGACTTTGTGTAAGTGTAATTGGCGATCAACGCGAAGCGCCGCGATTCCCACATGCCGCCCCAATCGGCGAGATCGAAATACTTCTGCAGCTCGACTTCGGCGCCATAGAGGTCGGCCTTGGGCGCGTTGGCGAAGCTGGTGATGAAATTGTCGCTCTCGAGGCTCACGAAGCTTTCGATCGGCTTGTCGATGCGCTTCCAGAACCCCGCTACCGAGAAGCGCTGATCTCGGGCGTAATACCATTCATAGCGCGCCTCGGCGTTGGTAAGCGTGCTGTCCTGGAGGTTCGGGTTGCCGCGATAGGTGCGGTTCGAGTCCGGATCGAAGTAGAACTGGTAGATCAGCTCGCGGAACTGCGGGCGCGCGATGGTCTTCGACGCGTTGGCACGCAACTGCATGTCGTCACGAAACGACCAGGTGAGTGTTGCGGCCGGCAGCCAGAAATCGTTGTTGATGTTCGTCGGCGCGGTTCCGGCCACGACATCGTTGAACACCGGGATGGCGTCGACGACCATCTTGCCCTTCTCGTAGCGGACGCCTGCATCCAGCTGCAGCTCATCGGTCAGCTGGGCGTCGATCTTGGCATAGGCGCCATGGTTCCTGAGCGTGGCGACGAAGGCGGGGTTGCCTTCGTTGGTGTCAACCAGGCCGATGTTGAAAGCCTTGGTGACGGCGTTGCTGAGGAGATAATCCGGGCGGAACAGGTTCACGCCATCGGGCAGTTCGACCGCGCGCCACTGGAAATCGCGACGCGAGCTGGTGCGGCGGGTGTCTGCATAGGCGTAGCCCACGGTGGCGGTGATCGCCGGCGAGAGCTTGTACGAGACGTCGATGCCACCCGACCACAGGTCTTCGTTGAGATCGGAGAAGCTGACCGTCGCACGCCCGGCGTTGCCGTCGAGATTGTTGACGAAATACTGGCCGAGCGGATCGGACGCCACGTTTGTGCGGACATACTCGAAGCTCAGTTCGTAAGGAGCCTCGCGCTGCGAATTGGCAAAACCGCCGCGCAGATCGACGCTGAGACCGTCAACCGGCTTGAGTTCGGCAACGATCTGGCTGTCGATCAGCTGGCGTTCGTACCACGCGGTATCCTGCTGCTGGTAGTCGACCGTCGTCTGGTTGCGCTGGCCGAGGCTGATGCGCGTGTGCTTCAGAGTGTCGCGGATGTAGAGGTTAGTCCAGCGGATCTTGTTGCGATCCCATTCCAGACCAAGCCCGAGCATGCCGTTGACCACAATCCGGTTGTCGGTGTTCACGCGGCGGAAGTTCGACTGAAGATCGGCCAGATCGTCATCGACCGAGGTCTGGCTGATTATGTCTCGCGTCAGCCACTTGTTGTTGTAGCCCGCCGTGGCGATGACACCAAGCGTAGCTGCCCCCAGTTCGAAGGACTTGCCAGCCGACAGCGACAGCGAGCCGTTGCCCGGCATGTTCGGGATTTTCTGAGTGAGGCCGTTGCGGGTATTTACGATACCCTGCCCGATTGCGACCGCATCGACCGTGCCCGCGCTGATACGCTCGCCGCTGGCGAAGAAGGTCTTGAGAGCGCTGGTAAAATCACGCTGGCCATTGTCGAACCCAGTCCAGTCGGTGCTGGAACCATAATAGGTGTAGCCAAGCTGATTGGTGGTTTCGGTATCCCACGAGCCGCCAACACCAATGCTGACGAAGGCTTCCTGTGGCACCGACTTGGTCGTGAGGTTGACCACGCCGCCACCGAATTCGCCCGGGTAGTTTACCGAATACGACTTTTGGACGAGCGACGAGGCGATGATGCTCGACGGGAACAGGTCGAGCGGGACGACGCGCTTGAGCGGCTCCGGGCTTGGCAGGGGCGAGCCGTTGAGCAGAGCGAGCGAATAGCGGTCGCCCAGGCCGCGCACGTAGACGTAACCGTTGCCGACCACACTGAGACCCGTGACGCGGCCGAGCGCGCCAGCGATATTGCCTTCGCCCGTGCGGGCGATTTCGGCGGTACCCAGGACCGAGACGACTTGCGGGGCGGCGCGCTGGATATTGCGATCACGCTGGCCAGTGACGACGATCTCGCCACCCGGGATGGAGACTTCCGGGGCTGCTTCCTGAGGCTGGTCGACCGGAGTATCGGTGGCGGATTGCTCGGCCGCAGCTTCGGGAGCCGGAGGCGGCGTCTGCGTAGACACGTCTTGTGCATGCACGATAGCCGGGCAGAGCAGCGCGGTTGAGAGCAGCAGCAGGTTTGCGAGCCGCGAGGTATTCATCTGTCGTCCCCCCTGGGGAAAAGGAATGTTCTGTGGTGCGGAAAAGGGGGCAGCCGTTACCGGCCACCCCCCGATTTCCGAAAGGCGGCCGATCAGGTGATCGGCAGCAGCGTGCACGACTGGCTGGTCGTGCCGAAGTTTGCTGCGGCGCTGTTGCAGGTCCAGCCTGCGTACCAGGTATCCGAAGCGTTGCGCACGGCACCCACGTAAGGCGCTGCCGAGAAGAACGAGGACAGCGTGGTCACGTCGAAGGCGGTGACGGCAGTTTCGTTGGCGCCGTTGATGAACCCGCCGGTCAGGGTCGAGGTGAAGGCATCGTTGTTGTTGTTCGAGCCCGAACCGAAGAAGGTCTGGACCTGCGCCGCGGTGTAGGTGCCGGTGCCGAGGTACTTCGTGCTGTTGCAGGTCATGACGACCGAGCGCGCGGTAAGCGTCGATGCAGCACTGCCGCCCGAGCCATTCATGCGGATGCACTCGTTGTTGGGCGTGTTGACGACACCGTTGTAGAGCGAGATGTCCGAGTTGCCACGGAACAGCAGGGCCGCCTGGTCAGCCGCCTCGTTGTCCGGGCTGGTCTGAAGCTGGACAGCGGTGAAATTCGCGATGCGCGAAACCTGACGCGGGGTCTGGGCCTCGTTGCCGTTGCTGTCGAGTTCCATCAGGGCATCGCCGCGGCCGGCACGCTGGATCAGCAGCAGGTACTGCAGGTTCGCCTGGACGCCGGTATCCATGTCGAGGCTATCATCGTCGGCACCCACCGAGATGTAGTGCTGCATGTTGACCGAGCCGCCGAAGAATTCGGCGCCGTCGTCGGAGCTGTTGTAGCTCTGGATATAATCGAACTGCGTGCCCGAGCCGACGCCTTCGAGAGTGAGCGCCTGAAGTTCCGAGTTCGCGCCGAGTACGTAGCCCGAGTAGCGGATCTGCACGTACCTCATCGTGCCGCTGCTGTCGGCGCTGTTGGTGCCGCCGAACAGGGCAGGATCAGCCGAACCTTCGGTCTGGCGTTCGCAGGTGCTGGCGGTCGAACCGCTGGCGACCGAACCGGTGGTGCAATCGGTGACAGGTGCACGCCCCATCAGGACCACGCCGCCCCACTGCCCTTGCGAGGTTTCGGTGTTGAGGCCGAGAACGTTGTCGCGGCTGGTGAAGATGATCGGCGCCGTCGCGGTGCCGACAGCGTTGATCTTGTTGCCACGGTTGACGGCGAGCCACGAGGTGCCGGTGTTGCCGAACAGGATGACGCCTGGCTGGATTGTCAGTGTCACGCCGGTGCTGGTGCTGCTGAAGCCGGCATCGGTGCCGACATCGACCCGCCCGTTCATGGCATAGAGCAGGCCAGGAATCTTCGGGAGGTTAGACGAACGCGTGATGCGAGCCGGAAGGGTGCAGACGCGCCAGGAACCCTGCGATGATGTCACCGTACCCGAGTCAGTAAGGCCGGTAGGGTCCTCGATGGTCGGGCAGCCTGCAGCCGCCGTGACCGTCGGGGTGGGCGTCGGCGTGGGGGATGGCGTGGGCGTCGGTGCAGGCTGATTGATCACGACGTTGCCGCCGGTGCCGGGCGAGGCAATGTCGGTCGGGCCGCAACCGGCAAGTGCGATGGCGCTGCAGCCAACAAGGAACAGGCCGTTGATCTTCTTCACGTGAAATCCCCCATGGATGGCGGCGAGGTACGGTCCCGCCCGGATCGATGGGTGATCTAGGCCTGCAAAGTGACAGGCTGTTTGCGGTTTCCTGACAGATATATTTCAGTTTTTTCGACCGCGGCGTGACAGTGGTGATGCGCAACCGCTGTTTTCCGCCGACTAATGAATTACACTTTTGTGACAATGTTGCAGTTTGATTGCACCCTATCCTTTTCGAGGCATACTCCGACTCAATCACGCGAAGAACAGGAGAGCCCCGGATGTCGAACATGGTAATTCTTGCCGCTGCATTGATGGCGCAGGCACCCACTGCCGCGACGGCCAACCTGACTGTCCCGGCCCCCGCGACCGACGCGAGCAATGTAGCCTATCGCGAGATCATGACCGGCCGGCCCCAAGCCGCGATCGACCGGCTGGAGCAGGTGCTGACCGTCCGCCATGATGACCCGCTCGCGCTCATCAATCTTGGGACGGCATACAAGATGGTCGGGCGTACGTCTGATGCAGCACGCATTTACCGCAGTGCAGCAACAAGTTCGGACCGATACGACGTGCAACTATCCGATGGGCGCTGGATCGATTCACGGCGCGCCGCCAGCATCGCCATCAAGAACCTCGCAACCGCTGAAGTGATAGCCCTGCGGTAATCTTCGCCTTTGTCGCGGAAGATAATGGCCGGTTCGGAAGCGGCTGCCTTGGGCAGTCTCGCTTTGGGGCCGGCATTTATCATGTACCAAAAAAGGACAGATTTATAACTTTCGATAATCTATCCGAACCAGAACTATCTGGTCCATATTGCATCTGCGAAAGCAAGTCCCGATGGAGCCTTAGGTGTTCTTACTTAGCTGCCTACTTGGCTTTCATCGCCCGAAACGCAGTGAAGTCAGTCGCCAGAACTTTTTCCACGTCGCATCCTGCAAATCATGCGGGAAGGCGATCCGCAGGCTGCGCAAAGGTCGCTGGATAAGGCATCAAGGGTTTCGCCAACATGGCTGAAACCTTGTTGACCCCTGCGCGTGAGCCCGATCTGAACCGACTGCGACGTTCGATTTCCGAAGCGCTTGAACTTGCCGACCTGCTCGAACTGCGCATGGTCGGAATTTATCTCAGCAGCGCGCTCGAACTTTTGCGCGACGAGGATGCGCGAGGAACATAAGCGCACGCCCGCTGCCAGAGACACAGGCAGACCACGGATAACCTGCCGGCCGACTCGGACAGCTTTCGAAACAATCCCCGCGATTAAAAAGCCGGCGGACCGTGGAGGCGCACGCATTTCACCGCTCGGTTATTGAAACAATGGCCGATCAGGCGCAGGATACTAACTTAAGATATTACCCAAACCCTCCTAAGATGATTAACAAATGCCTGTTTTGCATGAAAATTCAAACGTTTGGCATTGCCTTCCGATTGCGATTTCTTCATAAGAAGCTGGGGCTGATCGGGAAGATCGATTATGAACAGGGACGAAATCAAGCGACTGGCCGGCATCGCCTCGCTGCTCAGCGAGATGCTTGAAGACGCCAGCATGAACCCTGTTTCGCAAATCGTGCCCACGCAAGACATGCTCGTCGAGACTGCGAAGGCCGAAGCGCGCGCGCGTCGTCGCCGCCAAGAGCTGTTTCCCGGCATCCAGGTGGCCGATCCTGCGTGGGACCTGATGCTCGAACTGTTCATTCATAGTGCCGAGGGCCGCCGCATCTCGGTGACCGGCCTTGGCCTGAGCGCCAACGTGCCCGGCGCGACCGTGCTGCGCTGGCTGGCAATGTTCCAGGAAGGCGGGCTTATCCAGCGCGAACCCGACCCGCTGGATCGTCGCCGCATCTGGGTCAGGCTGAGCGAAGATGGGCACAATCGCGTGGCACAGGGCATTGCAGCCTCAATCGCCAATGCAACGGTCCCCGCTCCGGTTTCCCTCGGCGGGCGGCAGCTCGCCGCCTGACGTCATCCGCGTCCGCGATATGACGCCACGCCCTGGTCCGGCAGCCACAAGCCAGCCGGTGGGGCGCTGCTCTGCCAGAACACGTCGATCGGAATGCCGCCGCGAGGATACCAGTATCCACCGATCCGCAGCCACTGCGGCTTCATTTCGGCAAACAGGCGCTGACCGATGCCGACAGTAACGTCCTCGTGAAAGCCGGCGTGGTTCCTGAACGAGCCAAGAAAAAGCTTGAGCGCCTTGGATTCCACGATCGTTTCGCCCGGTGCATAGTCGATCACCAGATGGGCAAAGTCGGGCTGGCCGGTGACCGGACACAGCGAGGTGAATTCCGGTGCGGCGAAACGGATCATGTAAAGCGTGCCGGGCCGCGGATTAGGCACGTAATCGAGCACCGCCTCTTCGGGAGAGGTGGGCAGCGTGCTCGTCTTGCCAAGGTGCAGCGGCAGCTCGGCCTTGTTCTCTTGAGCCATGGTATCTGGTAATCCTGATTGCTTGAAGGCAAAGGGAAGTTCGGGCTTGCCCGGATGTGCGCCCCATGCACCTGTCGCAATCACAGGGCAAGTCGGCGGGGCATGCCTGTTGGTTCATTGGAGATTAAACCGATGGCGCGCCAGCGCTGCGACATGAGGTTCACGGGGTTATGTTCTGCGCGGGTTCTCCTGAGCCTGGCGGCAGTCGTCCATGCGGCAGGCACGCAGGCACAGGATACGGGCGGCTACCAGCTGCCGCCTTCGAGCACGGCGACTCCGCGCGCGCAGGGGCCAGTCGACAGTTCCGCTCCGCCGCCGCGCGTGGTCTCGACAACCCCGGCGCCAGCACCTGACGCTCCGGTCGTCATTCCCTCCCCTACGCCGACGGTGAGCGCCGCACCGCGCCCCGCCCCGAGCGCTTCGCCCGTCGTGCGGCCCAGCGCTTCTGCCACCATTTCCCCACGCAGCCAGACGAGCAGCGCAGCGGACCGGCAGAACGCTCCTGCCACGATCGATCCGGCACCGGCGCCAGCCCTGCCGACAAGCGCCGAGACCCAGGCTGCTGCGGCGCCCTCGCCAACGCCTTTGCCAACCCTGCCGACCTTCGCGCCAGATATTGCCGCGTCAGGCAACTCTCCCTCGCCGAGCAACGCCGAAGAGTCGGTCGATGCCAGTACCCTGCTCTGGGCCCTCGTCGGCATCCTGCTGGTCGGGACAATTGGTGGCGGATTGCTGCTGCTTTACCGCAGACGCCGCGAGCACGCGCCGGAAGCGACCTTCGTGCCGCCGGTTATTGCAGGAAACGATAGCCGCCCCCGCCCCGAGGCCTCGCCCAGGCCGGCAGTGGTTCCAGCTTCAAGCGAGCGCGAGCCTGTGTCGCAGCGGCCGGCGGTCAGGCTGGAACTGGCCTCGGCAAAGCTGAGCGCCAGCCTGGTCAACGCGACGCTGAGCTACAGGCTGGTGGTCGATACGCTGTCAGAGCTTGCCGACGTCAGCCTGCATGGCGAGATGACCTCGGCCCATGCCTCGCGCGCAGCGGCAGAGCAGTTCTCCGGCAGCGAGACGCCGCTCCTGCATCACCTCGCAGGCGTGCCAGCCGGGCAGGAGCACGTCTTCGCCGGTGATATCCGGCTGCCTCTGGCCGCAATCACGCCGATCCGGCACGGGACGGCCTCGCTGTTCGTGCCGCTCGTGCGGTTCGAGCTCCGCGCAACCTGCAATGGTGCGCCCGTGCGTGTGCGCAGTGCCTTCGTCGTCGGTCTTGAGGACGGCGCCCGCGATGCAAGGCTTCAGCCTTTCCGGCTGGACCATGGACCTCGGGTCTATTCGCACGTTGCGACAAGGCCTTTGACTTTGCCCGAGTTTGCCTGAGCATGGCGCGATACGCGCATCCCGCCGAGTTTTAAGGGTCGACGCGTCGGTTCGCGATGTCTAGTCTCTGACGCGACGAACCTGCGCAAGACGGGTCGCACGCAGCAGGCAGGAGCACGACAAGCAATGGATTCGCTGGTTTCAACCCAGTGGCTCGCCAACGAAATGGGCGCGAGCGACCTACGCATTATCGACGCGAGCGCGTTTCTTCCCGAGCATGGACGCGTGCCGCAGCTTGAGTATGAAGCGTGCCACATCCCCGGCGCGGTGTTCATGGACTTGGCTGAGCTGGTCGACAGCGCTTCGCCTGTACCCAACACCCTGCCATCGGCCGAGAAGTTTGCAAGCCGCATGCAGACGCTGGGCCTGGGTGATGGCAGCCGGATCGTGATATACGACGACAGCCCGATCAAGTCGGCAACGCGTGCCTGGTTCATGCTGACCAAGTTCGGCGCGCAGAACGTGGCACTGCTCGATGGCGGGATTGCCAAATGGAAAGCCGAAGGCCGCAAGTGCGCGCAAGGCGCCGAAAAACAGCGGGAGCGCCACTTCACGGTGTGGTCGGACGACAGCCATGTCCGATCGAAGGCGGACATGCTTGCCAATCTGGACACCGGGGCCGAACAGGTGATCGATGCGCGTGGCGCCGGCAGATTCACGGGTGATCTTCCCGAAACGAATCCGGCACTGGCAAGCGGTCACATCCCCGGCGCGCGCAACCTGCCCTATTCCAGCCTGTTCAACCCGGACGGCACATGGAAATCGCCCGACGCGATCCGTGAACTGTTCGAAGCTGCGGGCATCGATCTGACGCGCCCGCTGATCTCGTCCTGTGGCTCGGGAATGACCGCCAACGTGCTCATTTTCGCGGCCCATCTTATCGGCAAGGAAGACGTCTCGCTCTATGACGGGTCATGGAGCGAATGGGGAATGGACCCGGCGACGCCCAAGGCAACCGGTGCAGCCTGAGGTTTCTGCGGCGGACCATTGCTGCTATCGCCCCTGCCCATGAGCAGTTCTGACGATCTGGAGAATTTTGGCGCGGCCACCCGTGGCGTTCTTGCCGGCCGACGCGAGGAGTGGACGGGGACGCCAGGCCATCCGGGCGCTATCGTCAATCCCGCGGTGTGGCGCGCATCGACGCACCTTTATCCCGACATGGCGGCGCTCAGGGCGCATCCGGCAAACGAGGACGGACGCTTCTACTATGGCAGGCGCGGCGCGCCGACGCAGTGGGCCCTGGCCGAAGCTCTGACGCAGCTTGAGCAAGGCGCAGCCGGGACCGTGCTCTATCCATCGGGCGTGTCAGCCATTGCCGGTGCGCTGCTCACAGTGCTGCGGCCGGGAGACGTGCTGCTGATGACAGACAACGCCTATGAACCCTCGCGCGTGATGGGGCGCGGGCTGCTCAAGGATTTCGGGATCGAGACGCGCTGGTTCGACCCGACCGACCTTGCCGCGTTCGAGGCGGCCTGCTGCGAGCGGACGCGCTGCGTGCTGCTGGAAAGCCCCGGCAGCCTGACGATGGAAGTGCAGGACGTAGCAGCGCTTGCCGCTGCAGCGAAGGCACGCGGGATTGTCAGCGTGGTCGACAATACCTGGGCCTCGCCGCTCGGCTTTCAGGCGCTGCGGCATGGCGTGGACATCGTTGTTATGAGCCTGACCAAGCACGTGTCCGGCCATTCCGACTGCATGATGGGCAGCGCCAGCGCGGGACCGGACTGGTACCGCAAGCTGCGGCTGCGGGCGCAGGGCCTTGGCAACGTGGTCTCGCCCGATGATGCCTCGCTCATGCTGCGGGGCCTGCGAACCATGAAGCACCGGCTCGAGGCCGAGTCTGCCTCGGCGCTGGCAATTGCGGAGTGGTTGGAAGGAAGGCCGGAAGTGGCGCGGGTGCTGTGCCCGATGCTGCCCGGATCGCCGGGACATGCGGTGTGGGCACGCGATTTCACAGGCGGGTGCGGGCTGTTCAGCTTCGTGCTGGAAGGCGGGACAAGCGAAGCCCGCGATGCTTTGATCGACGCGCTGTCGCTGTTCGGCATCGGCTATTCCTGGGGTGGTTTCGAAAGCCTGGCAACGCCGGTGGACCCCGCATCGATCCGCACGGCAAGTGCCTGGCCGCTGGACGGCATGGAACCCGAGGACCGCTTCGGGGTTCGCCTCTCGATCGGCCTTGAGGACACGGCAGACCTGATTGCCGATCTGGAACGCGGCCTTGCCGCTTGGGCGGCCCAAGGAGCAGCGGCGTGAGCGAAGTTAAGCAGCAGATCGGGGAAGTGATCCGCCTGCTGAACAGCATCGGCTTCGATCTTGGCACCTATCACATCTCCGTGTGGGGCGCGCTGCGCATCCTGATCGTGCTTCTGCTGGTGATCGTCTTCGCACAGCTTCTGGGCAAACTCGCCCGGCGCCTGTTCCGAAAGCTTACCAGCCTTGATCGCACGCAGCAGTTGCTGGGCGAAAAGATCGCGACGATCGTTGTCTGGGGCATCTCGATCCTTGTCGGCATCGACGTTTTGGGAATCAGCCTGACTGCGCTGACCGTGTTTTCCGGCGCCTTTGGCCTTGCCATCGGCTTTGGCTTGCAGAAGACCTTCGGCAATCTGATCGCAGGGATTATCCTGCTCATGGACCGCTCGATCAAACCGGGTGACGTTATCGCGGTAAACGACGGCAAGGGCAATTCGTTCGGCGAGGTCAAGAAAATCGGCATCCGCGCGGTTTCGGTGACCACGCGCGACAATCGCGAGTACCTGATTCCGAACGAGAACCTGATGACTCAGCAGGTTGAGAACTGGTCCTATTCCTCGCGCGAGGTCTCTATCGCGATTCCGGTCGGCGTGGCCTATGGCAGCGATCTTGATCAGGTCGAGAAGCTGATGCTGCAAGCGGTGGCTTCGGTTCCGCGCGTGTTGGCATTTCCGTCTTCGGGGGTGCTGCTGAGCGCGTTCGGGCCAAGTAGCGTCGACATGACGATCATCGCCTGGATCGGCGATCCCGAAGCGGGCGTCGGCAATGTCAAATCCGACATTCTCAAGGCCGTGTGGCGGCTGTTTCGGGACAACGGCGTGGAAATCCCGTTCCCGCAGCAGGATGTGAACCTCAAGGACACCGAAGCCCTGCGAGCGCTGGTTGAGGCTTTGAAGGGCGGAGATACGCAACAGTCGCCTATGGGAACTGTATAGCCCGATCCGCGATCGACATCCTCGCTGCTAAAGAACATCTAGCGGGGGGCAAAAGCATTCTCGCTGGTGACTTGTACCTGTCGCGCCCATCTGGCCCCCATGAGCAATCCCTCTTCAAGAGTCGGAACCGTATTCCTTGTCGGTGCAGGCCCCGGTGATCCGGACCTGCTGACGCTGCGTGCGGCGCGGCTGGTGATGAATGCGCGCGTGCTGGTGCACGATGGCCTCGTCGATCCCGCGATCCTCGCGATGGCGCCGAAGGGCTGCCGAATGATATCCGTCGCCAAGCAGCGTTCGCGCCACACGATGCGGCAGGAGGAAATCAACGCCCTGCTGGTGCGCGAGGCTCTGGCGGGCAATGACGTCGTGCGCCTGAAGGGCGGCGATCCATTCGTGTTCGGACGCGGCGGCGAAGAAGCGGAAGACTGTTTTGCCGCGGGCGTGCCGGTGCAGGTCGTGCCCGGCATCAGCGCGGCGATGGGCGCGGCCGCTTCGGCGATGATACCCCTCACCCACCGTGATGCGGCAAGCATTGTCTCGTTCGTGGCTGGCCAGTGCAAGGGGCTGACCGACCAGAACTGGGCGGGCCTCGCCGGGGTTGGCAGGACGCTGGTGATCTACATGGGCGTTGCGACATCCGAAGCCATTGCCGAAAAGCTGATGGCTGACGGGCTTGCGCCGGACATGCCGGTGGCGGTCATCGAGAACGCCGCGCGGCCGCAGATGCGTGTGCTGCGCGGAACGCTGGCGGCGCTCGGGCCGCTGGTATCGGACAACAAGGTCAAGAGTCCTGCCCTGATCGTGATCGGCGAAGTGGCAGGCCGGGGAGACATGATGGAATTGAAGCAAGTTTTGGAGGCGGTTCAGTGAAGATCATTACCGGAAGTGATCTGCGCACCGGCGACGTGATCTGGTGGACCGGCGAAGGCTGGTCGCGCCATGTCAACGATGCGGTGGAAGCAGGCGAACATGCCGAGGCGATCATCGCCCGCGAGAACGCCAAGCAGATCGTCACCGACACGCAGGTGATCGAAGCTACCCGCACCGACGATGGCGTGCGCCCGGCGCACATCAAGGACCGCATCCGTGCGCTGGGTCCGACCGTCCGCCTCGACCTTTCCCTCAAGCCTGCCGACACTGACGCCGGCACCTGGGTGATCTGAAATGTATCAGTACGACCAATACGACCAGGCCATGGTCGACGCCCGCGTGGCGGAGTTCCGCGACCAGGTGGAGCGCCGCCTTGCCGGTGACATCAGCGAGGACCAGTTCAAGCCGCTGCGCCTGAAGAACGGCCTCTACCTGCAGCTGCACGCCTACATGCTGCGCGTGGCCATTCCCTATGGCACGCTGAGCAGCCGCCAGATGCGCATGCTGGGCGATATCGCAGACAAGTATGACCGCGGTTACGGCCACTTCACCACGCGCCAGAACATCCAGTACAACTGGATCAAGCTGCAGGACGCGCCCGATATCCTCGCCGATCTCGCCTCGGTCGAGATGCATGCGATCCAGACCAGCGGCAACTGCATCCGCAACACGACGTCGGACCAGTTCGCTGGTGCTGCGGCGGACGAACTGGTCGATCCGCGCCCCTACGCAGAACTTCTGCGCCAGTGGTCGACGTTCCATCCGGAATTCGACTACCTGCCACGCAAGTTCAAGATCGCGATCATCGGTTCGGAAACTGACCGCGCGGCGATGAAGCTGCACGATATCGGCATCCAGCTGGTGCAGAACGATGCGGGCGAGATCGGCTGCAAGTTCTACGTCGGCGGTGGCATGGGCCGCACGCCGATGATCGCGCCGGTGATCGGCGATTTCGTGCCGCCGCTGCAGATGATCTCGTACCTCGAGGCCTGCCTGCGCGTGTACAACCGCTATGGCCGCCGCGACAACAAGTACAAGGCGCGCATCAAGATCCTCGTGCACGAGATCGGCGCCGATGAATATCGCCGTCAGGTCGAGGAAGAGTTCAAGCACATCCTCACGCTCGGCCTCGAGCCGCCTGCGGCAGAGCTGGAGCGCATCAAGGGCTTCTTCGAACAGCCGGGCTTTGACGCCAATGCTTCGGATGAACTTGACCTCAGCGATCCCGACTTCGCGCTGTGGGTGGACCAGAACGTGCATGCCCACAAGCAGCCGGGCTATGCCATCGTCAACATCAGCCTGAAGCCGGTTGGCGGTATTCCGGGCGATGCCACGGCTGACCAGATCCGCCTGATGGCCGACCTTGCACTCGAGCATTCCTTCGACGAACTGCGCGTGACCCACGCCCAGAACATCGTGCTGCCGCATGTGAAGAAGGCCGATCTCTACGGTCTGTGGCAGAAGCTTGATGAAGCTGGCCTTGCGTCTGCAAACCTTGACCTGATCGGCGACATCATCGCCTGCCCGGGGCTTGACTATTGCGCGCTCGCCAACGCCCGCTCGATCCCGGTGGCGCAGAAGATCTCCGAGCGCTTTGCTGACCTTGGCCGCCAGCGCGAGCTGGGCGAGCTGAAGCTGAAGATCTCGGGCTGCATCAATGCCTGCGGGCATCACCACGCAGGGCACATCGGCATCCTCGGCGTCGACCGCAAGGGCGTGGAGAACTACCAGCTCCTGCTCGGCGGATGCGAGGGCGCGGATACCTCGCTCGGCACGATCACCGGCCCCGGCTTCAACGAGGACGGGATCGTCGATGCGGTGGAAAAGGCCACCGACGTCTATCTTGCCAAGCGCGCCGAAGGGGAGCGTTTCGTCGATACCTTCCGCCGCATCGGCATGGCTCCGTTCAAGGAAGCGATCTACGCCAAGGAGACGGCGAATGGTTGAGCAGACCCTGCGTTTTCGCGATGACGAACCCGTGGGCGATCCGGCGGTGACCGTCGACGCCTTTGCCGACCAGAGCAATGCCACTGCCGTGCGGATCGAGCCGGGCGACGATGCCCGCGCGCTGCTGCCGCATCTCGATCGGCTGGCGCTCGTGGAAGTGAACTTCCCGGCCTATACCGACGGGCGCGGTTATTCGGCGGCGCGCATCCTGCGCGAGCATGGCTATGCCGGCGAACTGCGCGCAGTGGGCGATGTGCTGCTCGACCAGCTTTCGCACATGCGCCGCTGCGGGTTCGACAGCTTTGCACCCAACCAGGCAATCAGTGCGCAAGCCGCCGAAAAGGCCTTCGCGACCTGGCCCGAGGTCTATCAGAAGACCGTCGACGGACGCCCTGCAATCTGGGCGAAGCGTCACCCCGCCTGAACTGCGGGACCGAGGAACGAAGCAATGGACAGCACCGTGCAACGCAAGATCGACCTGATCGACACGCGACCGCGCTTTACCGAGACGGACGCGATCCGCCTGAACAACCTGTTCCGGGGCACCGACACGCAGGAAATGCTGCGGTCGGTAATCCGTGACGGGCTTGCAGGCGATCTTGCGGTGGTTTCGAGCTTCGGCGCGGAAAGTGCTGTCCTGCTTCACCTTGTTGCCGAGGTTGACCCTTCGGTGCCGGTGCTGTTCCTCGAGACCGGCAAGCACTTCCCGGAAACCGTGGCCTACCGCGACGAACTTATCGGGTTCCTGGGGATGACCAATCTCCAGATCATCGAACCCGACGCCGAGGTCATCGCCAAGAAGGACGAGAACGGGCTGCGCTGGTCGTGGGACCCTGATGGCTGCTGCGAGATCCGCAAGGTCGAGCCGCTGGCCAAGGCCCTGCTGCATTTCGATGCCTCGCTCACCGGGCGCAAGGGCTTCCAGTCGAAGACCCGCACCGGGCTGCCGCGCTTCGAGATCGACCATTCGGACGCGCAAGGCCGGCTGAAGATCAACCCGTTGGCTTCATGGGACAAGACGGCGCTGGAAAGCTACTTCTCGCAGCACGGCCTGCCTGCACATCCGCTGGTGGCGCAGGGCTATCCCTCGATTGGCTGCGCGCCCTGCACCAGCAAGGTCGCCCCCGGCGAAGACCCGCGTTCGGGGCGCTGGAAAGGCTGGGACAAGACCGAGTGCGGCATCCACTCGCCCACCGATGGGCAGAAGCCGGGCGATGAACTGCCCCCAGGCTACGATCCGGTTTTCTGATCGTACGACGATTGCAATTGAGGGCGTCCGGGCGGTCCGGGCGCCCTTTTTGGGCATTGTTTCGTAGTTTTTCTGAGAATCCCCTTCACCATGTCGCCGCTTTCGGGTTAGAAACGCGGCAACGGCCTCCGGCTGAATCGCTTTTTACCTGCGTGTGAAGCACCGCACAGCGATTCGCTCAGAATGAGGCGAAAGAGTGGTCGCGCCTTCTTTCGTCTGAATTCGAGTGGGGAGATTCACCGTGCGCCGCATCTTCAAGACATTGCTGGCGGGTAGCGCCGGGGCGGCCAGCCTCGCAGCGCTGATGGTTGTGCCAACCGGCGTTGCGACAAGCGCCGATCACCTCGATCCAGGCGCCCGCACTGACGCCGGCGTCGACCCGACGCCCGACATTCCGGCCGACATTGCCGACGTCTTTGCCTGGCACGCCAATGGCACGACGCGGGTGGCGATGACCTTTGCCGGCCCCGTACCGACGACTGCGCCGACATATTATGACCGGGATGTACTGTACAGGATCAACATCTCGACGCAGGCACCCGGCAATACGCCGGAATTCGTGATCAAGGCGCGCTTCGGCAAGGGCCAGGGCGCGAACGACTGGGGCGTCCGGTTTGAAGGTATTCCCGGCGTGACTGGTGCCCTGGAGGGGCCGGTAGAAACCACGCTGACTGCCAACGGCGTAAAGGCACGCGCCGGCCTGATCGACGAACCGTTCTTCTTCGATCTGATCGGCTTCCGCGAAACGCGCTCGTTCGGCACGATCCGTATCCGCAACGATCGCAATTTCTTCGATGGCCAGAATGACACCGTGATCGTCTTCGAGATTCCGGACGCAAACCTCGGTTCGAACGTCAGCAAGATCGACGTCTGGGGCCAGACACTTCGCTTCGGGGGGAACATCTGATGTTGGGCAAGTACACCCGCTCCGTTCGCAGGCTCGCGAAGTTCGCAACCCCGTTGGCGCTTGCCGCGATGATCGCTTCGTGTGGTGAGAACGGCTCGGGCAGCCAGGTCGTGGTTCCGGCACCACTGCCGAGCACCACTTCGACCAGCACCCCGACGCCCACGGCGACATCGGTCAGCTATAATGTTGACCGGTGCTTTACGCAGGCGATCCAGGGCGAGAACGGCGCCACGCTGACCTCGATCCTTATTCCCGACACGCTCAAGGTCGATCTGACGCGTACGTCGCACTATCCCAACGGGCGCGACCCCGACGATCAGGTCATCGACATCCTTCTGGCGACATTGCTTCTGGACATGACCGTTACCGGACAGGGTCCGAACACGCTGGCAGGCGTGCCGCTGAACCCGCCGACAAACGACAAGCCATTCAGCGTCACCTTCCCGTTCTTCGCGCCGCCCAACGGGGCGCCGCAGATCGCTTCGGGCACGGGTAGCGGGTTCAATTTCCGCAACGACCCGGATTCGGGCTATGTTTCGGTTGACCGAATGGGCAATCCGGCGGTGGCCACAGCGCTGATCGGATCGTCGATGAAACTGGCGTTCAACGACGACACGCCAACCGGCGATGTGACGAACCAGAAGTATCTGGCCGAATACAAGAACGAGCTGCACAAGCTGTTCGACCTGATCGGCGATGATCTGGAGAACCTGCAGCTGAAGATCTGCGCCACCAAGTCCTGACGAGAGGCGCAAGCGAATGACGGCAGAGCGCGGCCGCAAGTGGCCGTGGATCCTGATGGCGGCGGTGTTCCTGGTCACCGCCGCCAGCATCGTTTCCGACAAGATAAAGGCGAGACAGGGCCCACCCGACCCGCTCCCGGCCGAGGTGAAGCCCTGGTTTGGCCCACGCAACCAGACCGAAGCGCTGACAGCCGCCGACAATGGGGTAGCCAACGCGCGGGGCCGCTTGCAGAACGCGCCGGACGAGTGGCTGCGGCTGGAGATGCTGGGGCGCGCCTTGGCCGCACGTTTTCGCATATCGGGAAGCTATGCCGATCTGGCAGAGGCAGACGCTGTGCTGGCGCGGGGCATGGCGAACTCCGAACCCCCGGCAGGCCCCAGTCTTTCGCGCGCGACGGTGGCCGTGCTTGCGCACCGACTGGACGCTGCCGATGCCGCGCTCAAGCGGTTCGACAGCCAGAAGGGCGAACCCACCAAGGATGAAGAGGCCGATGGCTGGGCTATCAAGGGCGACATTGGCTTCCAGCGCGGCGACATCAAGCGTGCCCGGCTGGCCTATGCCCGCGCCGAGGAAGTAGAGAGCAATGCCAGCATTGCCCTGCGCCAGTCGATGCTCGCCCTGCGTACAGGCGATCCGTTGCTGGCGCGGCGCAGGGTCAATGCCGTGCTGCGCGCAGGCAAGCTTACCCGCAGCGCCAAGGCGCAAGCCGCGCTCATGCGCGCGACGATCGCCTATGGCGAAGGTGACTGGAAGACGGCCGGCGTGTGGGCACGCTTTGCCGATGGCTTCTTTCCGGGCAATCCACTAGCCATGGCCTAC
Source organism: Novosphingobium sp. B1 (assembly GCF_900176395.1). GTDB lineage: Bacteria > Pseudomonadota > Alphaproteobacteria > Sphingomonadales > Sphingomonadaceae > Novosphingobium. Next base: position 20,292 of record NZ_FWXL01000016.1, read on the forward strand.
GTGGCGCAACAGCGGGCCGTGGACGGTGATCCTGCAGGGGCGGTAAAGCAGTACGAGGCGATCCTGGCCAATGCACCTTTGCCCGAAATCATGGATGCCTTGGCCTTCACGCTGCGCCTGCAAGGCAAGGGTGCGGAAAGCCGGGTCTGGGCGAACAAGGCCGGGGCATTGTGGACGGAGCGCTATCGCCAGTTGCCCGAAGCGGCAGCCGCGCATCTGGTCGAGCATGAGCTGGCACTGGGTGATCCCGCCAAGGCCTTGCCGATTGCCGCTGCCGACGCGACGCGCCGTCCGCACGGGGCGAGCCTGATCCTGCTGGCACGCGCGCGATTGCTGACGGGCGATGCCAAGGGCGCACTGGCGACGCTTGCGCGCGCCGAGAAGACAGGCTGGCGCTCGGCGGGGCTTTACCTCGCCCTTGCCGATGTTCACACCGCACTGGGTGACACCGATGCAGCCGACGATGCGCGGGAGGAAGCGCTTGATCTCAATCCCAAGGCAACCGATCCGGCAGCGCGTTTCATCTGGTTCGGCCACGATTAGAGCGCTAATTGCCGTCCTTCTCACATTCTGTCTGGTAAGCGCAGCACAAGCCCATCTGACCCCCAATTCCGAAATCCGGCTCGATTTCGCGCCGGGGCTGGTCAAGGCTGACGTAGTCGTGCCCCAAGCCGAATTTGCCTATGCCACCGGGCTTGCCACTGACAACCGCGCCGCAAGCCTCGCGCGCGCAAAGGCACGCGTGCTGGCTGACATGGCCGTGCTCAGCGGCGATGGGCGCGCATGGCAGATCAATGTCGATCGCATTGCCTTCGAGAAGATTGCAGGACCGCCCGACCTCCACCTCGAACTGACGCTCATGCCTCCGCCGGGCGCTTCCGACCGCAGGCTGCTCTGGCGCTGGCACGTGGTGACGCGCGAGGCGCCGAGCCACTTCGCGCTGCTGGTCGTCGATGGCGATCTGGCAGGCGGCGTGAAAGGAGAGCGCGAGCTCGTCGGCGCGCTGACCGCGGAGCGGACCGAATTGCTGGTCGACCGCGGGCACGCGGGTCTGATCGGGCTGTTCGCAAATGCCTTCGGTCTCGGCGCGCACCATATCGCCGAGGGTTATGACCATCTGCTCTTTCTACTGGCCCTGCTGCTGCCTGCGCCTCTGCTTGCCGCGGGCCAACGCTGGGGCAGAGCGCGGCCGGCGCGCGACACGTTCCGGGCACTCGCGTGGATCGTCACCGCCTTCACCATCGGCCATTCGACTACGTTGATTCTTGCCGCCTTCTTCGGCGTGCGCCTGCCTGCGCAGCCGGTTGAGGCCGGCATTGCCTTCTCGGTGCTGGTTTCGGCCATCCACGCGGCGCGGCCTCTGTTTCCCGGAAAGGAACCCTTGATCGCAGGCCTGTTCGGGCTGGTTCATGGGCTGGCCTTTGCCACGCTGGTCAGCAACTTCGGCCTCGGCACCGGCACGCGGGCGACGGCAATCCTTGGCTTCAATATCGGGATCGAGGCGGTGCAGCTTGTCGTGGTGGTGCTGGCCCTTCCTGTGCTCCTGCTGCTGGCACGGCATACATGGGGCGCCAGGGTGCGGCTCTGCCTCGCAGCCATGACCGGGCTTGCCGCCCTTGTCTGGCTGGCAGAGCGGCTGGGGCTTTCCTGATATGGACAAGCTGGCCGGTGGCCCCCTATCACCCCAGGAGAAGGGGCCGCGATGCAACGGGAAGGCGACAGTTCTGCACTGACGCAGGGGGCGAATTCGGTCCTCGGCTCGCCGCTGCGGCTGCTGACGGGGACGCTGATCTTCGTTCTGGCGGTGTTCGTGGTTTCCACTTGCGGCTTCGTGCTGGCCGGCTGGCCGATGAGCGACGCTGCCTACATGGTTCTGCTGACGATCTTTTCGGTGGGCTATGGCGAGATCCGCCCGGTCGACACGACCTTTCTGCGCTGGTGGACGAGCGCCACGATCATGCTCGGGTGCACCGGCATGATCGTGCTGACCGGCGCCCTGGTGCAAGTCTTCACCCTGTTTCAATTCCGACGCCTGCTGGGCATGGACCGCATGATGACTGAAATCGAAAAGCTGGACGGCCACGTGATCATCTGCGGCTATGGCCGCATCGGCGTGCAACTGGCCAAGGCCATGACCGAGGCGAAGCGGCCATTCCTGATCCTCGAGCGCGACCATGCCAAGGCCGACGACGCCAAGGCCCAGGGGTTCCTGTGCATGGTCGGCGAAGCAACGCATGAAGAGACGCTCAAGGCCGCCGGCATTGCGCGCGCCAAGGTACTGGCAACGGTCCTGCCCGACGATGCTGCCAACGTTTTCATCACGCTATCGGCGCGCAATCTGAACCCCGGCATCGAGATCATCGCGCGCGGCGAGGCGCCTACGACCGAAAACAAGCTGTTCCACGCCGGCGCCGACAAGGTGGTCATGCCAACGCACATCGGGGCAGAGCGGATCGTCGAAATGATCCTTTACCCTGCGACCGGGCAACTGGACGACATTGGCGCGGTGCGGCGCAACCTGCATGACTTCGGGCTGGACATCGAAATGGTCGAGATGACGGCTGCCAGTGCCTTGACCGGCGAGACAGTTGGCGAGGCCGAGCGACGCGGCAACGGCGCGTTCTTCGTCGTTCAGATCGACCGCAGCAGCGGACAGTCGATCCACCACCCGGGCGAAGACGTGACGCTTGAACAGGGGGACAAGGTCATGCTGGTCGTGCGCGGCAGCAGGTTGTCGGCTGGCGCGGTGTTCAGCGCCGCCAAAGGGCCGATCCGGCACGGACGGACGTTCGTGGGGTGAGCTGGGCTCACCCCGCAAGGCTTATCCGTGCGCGCCGAAGTAGTTGGCGATGGCGACGGCGACGCGGATATTGAGGGCCTGGGCACGCTCAATCGGATCGATGAAGCGGGCACGGATGGCGCCGTAGTCTTCGCCGCGATGATCCGGATAGTCGGTCGGCTCGTCCACCGGGAAATCGGTGATTTCGGGCTCGATCACCGGATAGGCGCGGCGCAACTGGGCGAGCGCGTCGTCCACGCGGAGCGACAGGACCATTTCCAGCACGTCCTCGCGGCTGACATCGTTGGAACGCGCGAAGGGCGGGACCTGCACGGCGCGGATGAACATGTGCATCAGCAGCGCAAGGCGCACCGATTGCAGCAGGCCGATGTTGCGGCGGTCGGCGTCCTGCGCGGCATCGCGGCCAGCCTTCTGGCCCGGAACCAGCGAGAGCAGGCGGTGCAGCTTCATCCAGTCAACCCGCAGGCGCGAGGTCAGGCGGCGAAACACCCCTGCCCTGTCGTCCTTGGTGAGATATTCGGCCAGCGCGAGGCAGGCGCCTTCTAGGGCGGTTTCGGTGCCGCGATAGGGACGGCTGGCCCAATAGGCCGAGTTGAACAGCTCGCCATGGGCCGCAACCGTCTTGATCGAGGCGAGGCCATTGGCCGCGCGAAGCAGGCGCACGAGCTGGTTGCCGCGTTCCGAACGGCCGAGCAGTTCGGCAACCGATTCCATTTCCTCGCCGGCAGCGGTGCCTGCTCCGGCGATCACGTTCACCGGGTAACCGATCTGCTGGAGGATGGCGTTGTGCGGGATGGCGCGGATCTGGCGCAGGCTCATCGTGCGGTCTGCCCCGATGTCCGACTGGCGACGCGAGACGCGGCTGCCGGTGCCTTTGAGCAGGCCAAGCCCGAACGCCGTCAGCGCGCGCGAATAGGTCGCGCTTTCCAGATGTTCGCGCTGGACGCGGCGGATCGAGCGGTAGAAATCTAGGCTCAGATCGGTGCGGTCGTAAAACGGATCCTTGGCGGACAGATCCTGGTCGCGCGCCTCATGCTCGGCGATGCGGGTGAGCGTGGCGAGAGCAAGTTCATCATTGCGGAAGAACAGGTAGCCGTCGCCGCCCTGGAAGCTGGCTTCGGGTTCGATCGTGACGCCAGCCTTGGCGAAGCGGCGGCGCGCCCAGCCCGACAGCGGCCAGGTGAGACGATCGGCAAAACCCGTGGGATGCGCGCCGCGGCCCATGGATTCACCGTGGGTATTGAAGATCAGCGCGGCAACGTCGGTCAGACCATTGGCCTTCATGGCTTCAGCAAGGCGGCCTTGCAGGCGTTCAATGGCGAGCGCGGCGGGGATCTGGCCCATGAAGCGGCCAGCATCGGAAAAGCCGGTCTGGATCGACACCCGGCCGCGCCTGCGGGCGTAGCTGCGGTAGGATTCTTCCGACAGCAGCGCTTCAAGGAAGCGGCCACCGTGCTCCAGCGCAGTCTCGGTCTCGAACAGAGGCGAGACGTCGACCTTGCCTTCGATGCCGAACAACTTCGCGAAATAGAGCGCGGCCAGCACGGTCTGCGGCTGTTCGCATTCGGCGATCAGCATGCGGATTGGCGCATCGGCATCAATATGCTGGAGCATCTTCGCCATGACCAGGAACTGGCGCATGGCGGTGCTGGTCTCGATAGCGAGCGCGCCGAAGTTGACGCGGAGCGGCTTCACTTCGGCAAGCAGTTCGCGCAGGCGCGATAGCGCGCTCTTGCTGCCAAGGTCGAGCGTGCCTTCCGGGTCGATGCGGCGGCGCAGCGCGTTGAGCAGTTGCGACGAGTTCACGCGGAAGTGGATCCAGCCAATGCCGAGGCCATCGGCGCGCATAGCGGCGGCGAGCGTGGCAAGCGGCACGGCCTTTTCGTCGTCCGCCTTCCTTGCTTCGGCTTCGAGCGCTTCGATCAGCGGAACGAGGCTGAGCAATTTGGCATCGTCGTCCGCGCTCAGGCGGTTGGCGGCAGCGGCAAGCGCTTCCGGACTGTCGAGCGGGGAGGAAAACAGCTCGGCCATTTCAGCCGAGTGCGCATGTGCCGCATCAAGCGTGGCTAGCAGCGGGTGTGCTTCGTCGATGGCACGCAGAGATGCCGCGTAACTGCCGAGGCGCAGCGCCTTTTCGCGCAGGCGGAAGGCGATCGAAGTGGTCCAGCCGATGTCGGTGCGGCCATCCATGTCGTAGCCGACCCACGTCGCAAAGCGGAACGGCAGCGGCCTGAAATCGAGCCAGCGGCCCGGCCAGCGCTTGCGGGCATGGCCAAGCAGCGTGGCGTTGATCGCATCGCGTGCCTTGCCAGCGCGCTGGATGGCGTTGCAGACTTCGACATGCTCGAATTCGAGCGTGATCTTCGGGCCTTCGTGCGGGACTGTGCAGACCGTGGAGGCCTGTGGATCGTCGGACAGCGCGGCGGTGGCCACGGCGTCGGACTGTGCCGGGCTGAGCAGGAAAGTCGGGTGCGCGGTGAAGACTGCATGGAGAAGCGGCTTCTCCCAGCGCTGGCGGAATTCGGAAAAGCCCGCCTCTTCGGGGTTCAGCGCCTCGATCGTTGCAAGATTTTCGGCTGGTGCCGTCGGGGCAACGAGACGCTTGAGCCGGGCCGCGCGGCTTTTCAGCGCCTCACATTCAAGTTCGGCAACCAGTGCGTCCATGTCGGACAGCGAAATTTCGCCACCTTCCAGCGAACGCGAAAGATCGTGGCTGAGCTGGAAGACCGGGTTGAACAGCGGCGTTTCGGCCGTCCGCTCATGGAGTTTCTGCAACCTGGCCTTGAGCTTGGCGACCGTCTTCATCTGCCGAATATTCCCCTGAATTCGTTACTTCCCCAAAGCCGAGGCTTCGCGCGCTGCGGCTTCGATCGTTGCTTCATCGGGCGCGCCCTTGCCGACCACCCAGCTGCCACCGACGCACAGGACCGGATCGAAACCCAGCCACTCGGGCGCGGTGGCGGCGGTAATGCCGCCGGTGGGGCAGAATTTGCACTGGTAGAACGGGGCCGCCAACGCCTTTAGTGCGGGAAGCCCGCCCGAAGTGGAGGCTGGGAAGAACTTGAAATGCGACAGGCCAAGATCAAGGCCGCGCATGATGTCTCCGGCCGAAGCGATGCCTGGCAGGAAAGGAATTCCCGATGCGACCGCAGCCTTGCCAAGGTTTTCGGTCAGGCCCGGAGAGACGATAAATTCTGCGCCAGCGTCAATAGCGGCCTTGAGCTCATCAGGGTTGGTAACGGTGCCCGCCCCGACAATTGCGCCTTCGACGGCCTTCATCGCGTGGATGACGTCAAGCGCGGCGGGCGTACGGAGCGTAACCTCAAGAACGCGCAGGCCGCCCTTGACCAGAGCGCGGGCCATCGGGAGCGCATGATCGACGTCCTCGACCACCAGGACCGGGATGACCGGCGCGGTGCGCATGATGGATTCGATCGGCTTCATGGCGTCTCCCCTCGGCGCAAGACAGATGCGCGCTTCGTTTGGTGAAGCGGACTTAACGCGACTCAACCGTATTGTGCACCTGCTAAGGACAGGCGCATAGCTATTCTTGGAAGAGGTGCAGGCGGTTCAGACCGCAGAGCTGAACTGACGCTCGCCCGAGCGGTAGGAATCGAAGACAGCGGCTATCGAGCGGGCGTAAGGCTCGTTGCCGGCCTGGAGTTCGAGAGCGTTGCCATCAAGGCGCGCAAGGCCGCGCGCGATGAACGGCTCCAGCCGGGCGCGGTTCATGGCCAGCAGGTCCGCATCGATCAGCGCCCTGCCCCGACAAAGGATATCCGTGATGATCTTGCCACGCCGGCGATCTTCAGGGTTGCTGACAATGCCCTTGCGACCCGGCAATTGATCGGCCCCGACGAGCATCCGGTAACGGCCGGCGTTCTTTTCGGTCTGCACGTAGAGGTCCGGAAACTCGCTGATCGAGGACGCACCAAGGCCAATCAGGACTTCGGACTGGTCTTCGGTGAAGCCCTGGAAATTGCGGCGCAGCGTTCCTGAACGCGAAGCCCTGGCGAGGTCATCCTGCGGAAGGGCGAAGTGGTCGAAGCCGACGGCCTGGTAGCCTGCACTGACAAGACGCTGGTATCCTTCTGCCGCCATGCGGAAACGGGTGCGCTGATCCGGCAGCTGGCTGGCATCGATGCGCTGCTGCCGTGGTATCACATGGGGCACGTGGGCATAGCCGAACAGGGCGAAGCGATCGGCGCCCATCGCCACCGACTGGTCGAGCGTCTCGGCGAGAATATCGTCGGTCTGGAACGGCAGGCCGTACATGAGATCGAAATTGATCGAATCCACCCCAGCCTTACGCAAGCCTGCCACCGCGCGTTCGATATCATCGCGGGGCTGGACACGCCCGATGGCTTGCTGGACGCGGGCATCGAGCGTCTGCACGCCCAGGCTGGCCTTGATCACACCGATGCCGCGGATTGCCATGAACCAGCCCGGCTCAAGCGTACGAGGATCGAGCTCGATCGACAGAACCGGCTTTTCGAGGCGGAAGCTGAGGGTCAGCTTGTCGATCAACCGGACGAAGTCGGTCGGTTTGATGGCATTGGGGCTGCCGCCGCCGAACGCTATGCGCGACACCCTGACCGACGGATGCAGCAGGCGCGAGACCAGATCGATCTCGTGATGCAGCGCTTCCATATAGGCGGCGAGGCGCTGGGTCTTGTTGGCAGCGCCCGTGTTGCAACCGCAGTACCAGCAGATTTCGCGGCAATAGGGGATATGGAGATAGAGCGAGACGGTGCCTCGAAGCGCTTTCAACGCCTCGCGCTGGCGGTCCTCGAAGCTTTCCTCGACGAATTCGGCGGCAGTGGGATAGCTGGTATAGCGCGGAACAGCCCGTTCGAGCAGTTCGGGCCAATAGGTCCATTGGCCGAAGACTTCGGGCCCGGTCATCATGTCAGCAGCCATCGCCTTCGCCTTCTCCGTCATCGCCGTTTTCACAACAGCTATCGGCGCTGGCACGCTTGCGCATTGAGATATGACAAATCTTGCAGCAGGGCAGATTCTTGGTGCCATCGTCCTTTGCAGGGATGCGGATCGGGATCGGCGCACCGCCTCCGCCGCAGGATGCGACCATCATTACGCTGGCGTGGGCGGGCGACGGCATGGCCATCTGCAACATGGCAAGAGGCGCGAGCAGGCGCAGCAGGCGGCTCATGGCTGGTCATCTTCCTCGATCAGGATGCGCGCGGCGGCTCCATCGAGATCGCTGAACTGGCCGCGCTTCAGCGCCCAGAAGAAGCCGGCCAGCCCGAACAGGCCCATGCCGAGCGCGATGGGGAGCATGAAGGCGATCCCGTTCATTTGCCTTCTCCTGCAAGACGCAGCGAATTGGCCACGACGATCAGCGAACTGGTCGACATGGCGACGGCAGCGATCAGCGGTGTGACCTGGCCGAGAATGGCAAGCGGCACCGCAAGCAGGTTGTAGCCGATGGCAAGCGCGAAGTTCTGGCGAACGATGCGCATGGTTGCCCGCGAGACGCGGATAGCGCGGGGGATCGCGAGGAAGGAGTCACCGGTGAAGACCATGTCCGCCGCCTGCCGCCCGACGTCGCTCGCCGAGCCGGGCGCAATCGAGGCATTAGCGGCAGCAAGCGCCGGCCCGTCATTGAGACCGTCGCCCGCCATCATCACTTTCAAGCCGGCGCGTTGCAGGCGCTGCAGCGCCTCCTGCTTGTCGGCGGGCGATGCGGCGGCCTGCGCAGTCAGACCGGTCGCGCGGGCAACAGCCGCCACGGCTGGCACAGAGTCGCCCGAGAGGATCGACGATTCCACCTGCAAGGCCTTTAGTTGTTCAAGTGCTTCGGCTGCATCGGGACGGAGGCGATCGGCAAAGGGGATGACGCGGACGGCATCGCCTTCGATGCGGAAAGCCGTGGCCATGCCTTGCGAGGAGGCCGGACGGCCCAGCGCCACGGCAAGACCGTTCCAGCGCGCGGTGATGCCCTGCCCTGCCTCCTCGCGCACATCTTCGAGCGTTGCAGCGCGCACGCCGCGCGCGCCAAGTGCTTGTACCAAGCCGAGCGACAGCGGGTGACGGCTATGGCTGGCGAGCGCCATGGCGACAGACGCTTGTGCATCGGTCAGCGCGCCCAAGGCCACCTCGTCGGGCACGGGACGGCCGAGCGTGAGCGTGCCGGTCTTGTCGAGCAGGATGCGGTTGACCTCTGCCATGCGTTCGAGCGCGGAGCCGTCCTTGACCAGCACGCCGCGCTTGAGCAGTGCACCCGCCGCGACGACTTGCGCCACCGGCACGGCAAGGCCCAGCGCACAGGGGCAGGTGATGATGAGCACCGCGATGGCGATGACCAGCGAATGATATACCCCTGCTCCGGCGATCATCCATCCCGCGAAGGTGAGCGCTGCCAGCGTGTGAACTGCGGGCGCATAGAGGCGTGAGGCGCGATCTGCGATGCGGACGAACTTCGAGCGGGACTGGCCTGCCGCTTCCATCAGGCGCGCAATCTCGGAAAGCGCGGTGTCCTGCCCGATGGCGGTGACGCGCACGTCGACCGGGGCATCGACGTTGAGCGTACCGGCGTAGACGTGCGTGCCGGGTGCGGCTTCTACCGGAGCGCTTTCGCCGGTCAGTAGCGACTGGTCAAAGCGGGTGGTGCTGCGCAGGACTTCGCCGTCGGCGGCAAGGCGTTCGCCCGCAGCCACGCGCATGAGCATGCCGGGTTGCAGCGACTTCGTATCGAGCCAGCGGGTTGCGCCGTCCGCCTCGACAACCATGGTGCCGGTAGCCACCTGCCGCAGCAGGGCATCGACGCCCGAGCGGGCGCGGTCACGCATCGTGGCGTCGAGCACGCGCCCGGTCAGCAGGAACATCAGCAGCATGAGCACGCCGTCGAACCATGCCTCTGTGCCGCCGGCCAGGGTTTCATAGAACGACAGGCCGGTGGCGATGGTAACGCCGATGGAGATCGGCACGTCCATGTTGGTCTTGCCGTGACGCAGGACTTTCCACGCCGAGGCGAAGAACGGGCGTCCGGCATAGACGATGGCGGGTACGCCGATCATCGCCGAGACCCAGTGGAACAGCGAGCGCGTGGTGCCGTCGGCGCCGGACCAGACGCTGACCGACATCAGCATGACGTTCATGCAGGCAAAGGCAGCGACGCCGAGTGGAGCAAGCAGCGGTTTGACCGCCGAGACTGGTTCGGTCTCGATCTCGCGCGGTTGGGCGTCGAAGCCGGTGGCGGCGAGCGTTGCCACCAGCGTGGGCATTTCAACCTGGGGGGTGTGGACGACTTCGACCGTGCGGGCCGTGAGGTTGGTCCGCGCACTGGCGACCCCATCAAGCGAGGCAAGCGCCCGCTCGACCTTGCCCATGCACCCGGCGCAATGCATGCCGGGCACTGCGAGCACGGTGTGGATCGCATCGTCGGGGACGACACGAAGGCGGGCGGGCGCGTTCACAGCACTTCGCCCACGGTGCGCCAGACCTTGCCATCGGCTTCGACCGTGACCCGCAAACGCCAGCGACCGGCTTCCAGCGGAGCAGCGTAAGCGCCAGGGCCGGTCTTGCGCAGGGTCAGGTCAGTCTCGGGCCGCTGGCCAAGCGGGTGTTCGGCAACGGCGGTGACCTTTGCGCTGGCAATGGTGCCGCCCTTGCTGTCGCGCAGGGTAATGGCCGCCCTGCCCTGCGCATCGCGAGCGATTTCGGCCTTCCAGCCGAGCGCCTGTTCTGCGCTCGCTTCCTTGAGCCAGCCGTTGAACTGCTGGCTCGCCACATAGGAATTCTCGACCACGACGCCGCCGAATGTCGAGGTGGCAAGCCGCGCCATCAGGATGTTAACCGCGATGACCACGCCAAAGAAGCTGACGAGGATCAGGGTGATGTGCTTGCCCGTGAAGGCGCGCGCGATACGGCAGTTCTGGGTCATTCGCCGCCTCCTTCAGGAAGGGTGAAGCTGGTCTCGCTACGGTCCATGCCGCCCTCGTCATCGGGCGCAGTCAGGACGAAGGCGAATTCGCCGTGGCCCCGTTCGCGATGGCCTTCGCCGTGTTCGCGGTGGTGTTCGCCATGTTCAGCGCGGCGCCGGTCGATCACATAGATGCGCAGGCGCCGCGTGGTGTCGGCGGGGACGCGGAACGTGAGTTCACGCTTGGCTGCGGCTGCGTCCATCTCGTCGGTGAACATGGCTGCGCCTTCGAGACCGTCGAGCGCGACGCGGAAAGTGCGCGGGCGCTCTTCCATGTTGCGCAGCTTGATCGTCCAGGCATTGCGGACGGTGCCGTCCGACAGCATGACGAATTCGGGATTGCGATCCTTGGCGACCGATATGTCGAGCCGCGCGCGCTGGCCGAGCATGAACAGCATGGCCGCACCGATTGCCGACCACACGCCGAGGTAGATCAGCGTACGCGGGCGGAAGATGGTCTTGAGGACCGGCGTCGGCTCCTCGCCCTTCTTCTCCTTTTCGGCATCTACCAGCGTGCAGTAGTCAATCAGGCCACGCGGACGACCGACGTCGGCCATGGCCTTGTCGCAGGCGTCGATGCAGAGCGCGCAGGTGATGCAGCCGATCTGCGGTCCTTCGCGAATATCGATGCCGGTGGGGCAGACCGCGACGCACTGCATGCAGTCGATGCAGTCCCCCAGCGGGGTGGCCGCCTTGACCGCGCTCTTGACCGAACCACGCGGTTCGCCGCGCCAGTCCTTGTAGGTGACGATCAGGCTCTTCTCGTCGAGCATTGCCGTCTGGATACGCGGCCAGGGGCACATGTAGACGCAGACCTGCTCGCGCATGAAACCGCCGAAGATGAACGTGGTCATCGTCAGGATGAAGGTGGTGCCATAGGCGACCGGATCGGCAGCGCCGGTCCAGAAATCGTATTGCAGCGTCGGCGCATCGGCGAAGTAGAAGATCCACGCGCCGCCGGTGGCGAAGCTGATGGCGAGGTAGATGCTCCACTTCAGCGCGCGCTTGCCGATCTTCGCTGCGGTCCACGGTGCCTTCTGCAGGCGCAGCTGTGCGTTGCGATCACCGTCGATGAAGCGGTCAACGTGCTGGAACAGGTCGGTCCAGACCGTCTGGGGGCAGGCATAGCCGCACCAGGCGCGGCCGACCGCCGAGGTAACGAGGAACAGGCCGATGCCTGCCATGATCAGCAGGCCCGCCACGAAGTAGAACTCGTGCGGCCAGATTTCGATGTCGAACATGAAGAACCGGCGGTGTGCGAGATCGATCAGCACCGCCTGGTCAGGGGCATAGGGGCCGCGGTCCCAGCGGATCCATGGCGTGCCCCAGTAAATGCCAAGGCACACGATCATGACCAGCCACTTGAAACGGCGGAATGGTCCATTGATGGCCTTCGGGAAAACCGCCTTGCGCTTTTCGTAAAGACCGATTTCGTTCGAGTGGTCCGCGCGGAGTTTGGGATCGTGCGCAGTCATGACCGTGTTGTCCTGTTTTCGGTTTATTTGGCGGCAGCGGGGGCTGCAGCAGCTTCAGGAGCGGCGGGAGCAGGTGCTTCCTCGCCGCCACCCAGCGAGTGGACGTAGGTTGCCAGCATCTTCACCGTGACCGGATCGAGACGCGCGCCCCATGCCGGCATCACGCCGTAGCGGGCGTTGGTCACGGTCTGAGTCAGCGTCTTGCGATCACCGCCATAGAGCCAGATCGCATCGTTGAGCCTGGGCGCACCGAAAGCGCGACCGCCCTCACCGCTGCCGCCATGGCAAGCGACACAGTTCGCAGCGAAGATTTCTGCCCCACGCTGCGAGGCACCGCTCGGCTTTTCCTGGCCGCTGATCACGCGGACGTGGCTGACCACATCCTGCACCTGGGCAGCATCGAGGATGCCATCGCGCCCGAAGGCCGGCATCTGGCTCATGCGGGTGGCGTCGTCGCCGGGCTGGCGTATGCCGTGAAGCAGGGTCTGGTGGATCGTGGCGACGTCGCCGCCCCACAGCCAGTCATCGTCGTTGAGGTTGGGATAGCCTGCGCTGCCAGCCGCACCGTTGCCGTGGCACTGGATGCAGTTGACCTTGAACGCGGCGCGGCCACCGTCGATCGCGGCGCGGCGCAAGCGCGGATCGGCAGCGATCTGTCCGATCGAGGCCTCGTCCAGTTCGGCCATGAGGCCAGCCTTGCGCGTGGCTTCGGCCTTCATTTCCTGATCGAGTTGGCCGCGGCTGGTCCAGCCAAAGGTCCCCGCTGTCGCCTTGTCGATCATCGGCCAGGCCGGATAGACCACGCAATAGGCAATGGCGAAGGCGATGCAGGCGTAGAAGCTCCACAACCACCACCGCGGCAGGGGGTTGTTCAGTTCCTCGATGCCGTCCCATTCGTGGCCGACGGTTTCGACGCCGGTTGCGTCGTCGATGCGCTGCTTAGACATCGGTTTCGTCCTTGAAGATCGAGTTCGCGACTTCGCGGTTCAGCGGCTTGGCGCCGGGACGGAACGGCCAGAGGCAAAGCCCCAGGAATATTCCGGTCATGACTACGAGGCCCCAGCTATCGGCGAGATGCCGCAGCAGGTCATAGGTGGAGTGGGTGCTCATCGACCCTTCTCCTTTGCGAGCTTTTCCTGCGCGGCAGGGGCGTTCACATCGACCAGCGTGCCGAGCATCTGGAGATAGGCGACGAGCGCATCCATCTCGGTCAGACGGGCCGGATCGCCATCGAAGTCACGCGCCTGCGCCTTGGGGTAGCGCTTGAGCAGATCGCTGGCGTCGGCGTTCGGGTCGGCCTGCGCCTTGAGGTCCTCATTGGCCTTCTCGATGTCGGTGTTCGAATAGGGCACGCCAACCTGATAGAGCGTGCGCAACTCTGCGGTCATGTCGCCCGGGTTCAGGTCATGCTCGGCAAGATGAGCGTAGGTCGGCATGATCGATTCCGGTACCACGGCGCGCGGGTCCTTCAGGTGCTGCACGTGCCATTCGTCGGAGTAGCGGTTGCCGACGCGGGCAAGATCTGGCCCGGTGCGCTTCGAGCCCCACTGGAACGGATGGTCGTACATCGATTCCGCGGCGAGGCTGTAGTGGCCGTAGCGCTCGACCTCGTCGCGGAACGGACGGATCATCTGGCTGTGGCAGACATAGCAGCCTTCACGAACGTAGATGTCGCGTCCGGCCTGCTCGAGCGGGGTGTAGGGGCGCATGCCGTCCACCTTCTCGATCGTGTTGTCGATCCAGAACAGCGGGGCGATCTCGACGATGCCGCCCACGGTCACCGCGGCAAAGGCCGCGATGCCGAGGAGAGTCACGTTGCGCTCCAGTTTCTTGTGCTTTTCCACGATTGTGGTCATGGGATTTTCTCCGGATGCGTCTGATCAGGCCGCGGCGGGCGCGGTGAGGATCGGACGGTCCTTTTCGGGATCGTAGGCGGCGTCGCGCATCGGCGCTTCTTCGCGCATGTGGCCAAGGATCGTGCGCCAGACGTTGATCGTCATGATCACGGCTCCAGCGAGATAGAGCAGGCCACCGAAGGCGCGCAGGAAGAACATCGGCTTCAGCGCAGCGACGGTTTCGGCAAAGCTGTTCACCAGGTAGCCGTCAGCGCCGTATTCGCGCCACATCAGGCCCTGGGTGATGCCTGCCACCCACATCGAGGCGGCGTAGAACACGATGCCCACAGTCGCGAGCCAGAAGTGCCAGTTGACCATGCGCAAGCTGTACAGGCGCTCGCGGTTCCACAGGCGCGGGACGAGGTAGTAGACGGCGGCGAAAGTGATCATGCCGTTCCAGCCGAGTGCGCCGGAGTGGACGTGGCCGATGGTCCAGTCGGTATAGTGCGACAGGCTGTTGACCGACTTGATCGACATCATCGGGCCTTCGAAGGTGCTCATGCCGTAGAAGGCGAGCGCCATGACCATCATGCGGATGATCGGATCGGTGCGGACCTTGTCCCAGGCGCCGTTGAGCGTCATCAGGCCGTTGATCATGCCGCCCCAGCTCGGCATCCACAGCATGACCGAGAAGACCATGCCCAGCGTCTGCGCCCAGTCGGGCAGCGCGGTGTAGTGGAGGTGGTGGGGCCCCGCCCAGATGTAGAGGAAGATCAGCGCCCAGAAGTGGATGATCGACAGGCGATAGGAATAGACCGGGCGTTCGGCCTGCTTCGGAACGAAGTAGTACATCATCGCCAGGAAGCCGGCGGTGAGGAAGAAGCCGACCGCATTGTGGCCGTACCACCACTGCACCAGCGCACCCTGCACGCCCGCGAAGATCGGGTAGCTGCGGCTGCCCACGAAGCTGACCGGCCAGTTCAGGTTGTTGACGATGTGCAGCATCGCCACGGTGACGATGAACGACAGGTAGAACCAATTCGCCACATAGATGTGCGGTTCGGTGCGCTTGACGATCGTGCCGACGAAAACCGCGAGATAGGCCACCCAGACAACGGTCAGCCACAGGTCGACGTACCATTCCGGCTCGGCGTATTCCTTGCCCTGGGTGATGCCAAGCAGATAGCCGGTCGCAGCCAGCACGATGAACAGTTGGTATCCCCAGAACACGAAACGGGCGAGGCCGGGGAAGGCCAGCCTCGCCCGGCAAGTACGCTGCACGACATAGAACGACGTGGCGATCAGCGCGTTGCCTCCGAAAGCGAAGATGACCGCAGAGGTGTGCAATGGGCGCAGGCGGCCGAACGCAGTCCATTCCAGACCGAGGTTCAGCGCCGGAAGTGCCAGCTCGAGGGCGATATAGAGCCCGGCAAGAAAGCCGGCCATGCCCCAGAACACCGTCGCAATCACGCCCCAGCGGATCACGTCGTCGTCATAGCGCCCCTGGTCCGGAGCCAGAATGGCCTTGGACAGATCCACGCCGCGCAGCGTGACGACCAGCCCGATGATGCAGGCGAGCGCAACGATGCCCATGTGGATTGCGAAACCCGTGTCGACGGCTGCAGCGCAGGCGGCGACGGCAATGAGTAGCGCAACAAGCCAGAGGCCTGCGCGCGATAGTGCCAATTCCATGGAGCCTTCCCTTCCATGAGTGATGTGCATGCCGCGCTGCACCCACGAGCGAGAAGGAACATTGACCGGAGTCAAATCGCACGAAATCAGTCTGGTACTTTGGTCGTAGATCGCGATTTCGCAATTTTGCGCTTCGTCAATGTCTCGTGATTCGGTGAAGTGCATCAGGCTGTCCAAGCCGCGGACGATCTTGGGCCAGCGAGGGGCTGGCCATCCGCGGTGCAGGACAAGACCGATGAAGAAGCTGATTACCGCAGCCCTGCCACTGGCATTTGCAGCCGCCGCGCTCGTCCCGGCACCGGCGTTCGCCGGCTCGGCCGATGGCAAGCTGCAGGTCAAGGTGATGGGCACCGCAGTGCTGCCCGATGGCAAGATCGTCGAGGTGCAGAAGGACCCCCTCGGCCTGACCAAGGGTGCCCAGACCAAGGCGGACGACAACTACGTCCCCACCCTCGCGGTCGAATACTTCCTGACGCCGAATATCTCGGCCGAGACGATTTGTTGCTTCACCCAGCACCATGTCAGCGGCGAAGGCGCGCTGGCACCGGCTACCAGCATCGTGAGCCACGTGCTGATCCTGCCGGCCACGCTGACGCTGAAGTACCATCTTCCCCTGCCCGGCGGCATCAAGCCCTACGTCGGCGCAGGCCCGTCCGTGTTCATGATTTTCGGTGAGAAACCCGGTGCCAGCGTGACCCCGCTCGGCGTGAACAAGGTCAAGATGTCGAACGAGGTCGGCTTTGCGCTGCAGGCTGGCGTGGATGTTCCCTTGAACGATCAGGGTCTGGGCCTGAGCCTTGATGCCAAGAAGTATTTTCAGGACACGACCGCACACTTCTATGCCGGCAATGCCGAAGTGCTGACCACCAAGCACTCGCTTGACCCATGGGTTGCAAGCGCCGGGCTCGCCTACCGCTTCTGACGAAATCCCCTTCCTGTCCGGCGCCCCCCACGCGCGCCGGGCCTGGGGACGGCGGGCAGGAAATCACGAGGTTCTGGGATCGCCTCGCTGGTTTCCTGCCCGCCACTTTTTGTTTGCAGTGCTTACAAATATGCCGGTTTCAGGCATTTTTGCCCCTGTTGCAGGCCAGCCACAGGCTGAACCGAATAGACAGGGCTGCCCCTTAGCCGGATTGCGCCACAAGCTTGCTCTGGCGCATTGAGCCCACAGCGCTTGTCAACGAACAAGTTGCGACTGCAACTACAATTGCACCATTTTGGGAGGAAACAAAAATGGCTAACCCAGCCCCTGTTCGCAGGATCCTGCTCTCGTCCGTCGCCTCGCTGGTAATTGCGACGCCCGCCCTTGCCCAGACCGCCGAAACCGATGATGCTGGCACCGGCAACGAAATCGTCGTGACCGCCACGAAGCGCGCACAGACGATCCAGGAAGTTCCGTTTTCGGTCAACGCGCAGACGGCCGCCGATATCGAGAAGACCGGCGCCACCTCGATCGAGGACATCTCGCGCTCGGTCGCCGGTCTGACCGTGCAGAACCTCGGGCCCGGCCAGAGCCAGGTATCGGTTCGCGGTGTTTCTGCCGGCCAGATCGTTCGCGACCAGCCCGGCGTGAAGGAACAGGTCGGCATCTATCTCGATGAATCCGTCACCTCGCTCTCGTTGTTCACGCCCGATTTCGACCTGTTCGACCTCAACCGCGTCGAAACGCTGCGCGGGCCGCAGGGCACGCTGTTCGGTTCAGGTTCGGTCGGCGGCACCGTCCGCTACATCACCAACCAGCCCAAGCTTGGTGCAACCGAAGGCCAGGTGGCCGCTGACGTGAACGTGCTCGATGGCGGCGATGTCGGCTATTCTGCCAAGGGCGCGGTCAATGTGCCGCTGGGCGAAAATGCGGCGTTGCGCGTTGTCGGCTATGGCGAGCACTTCGCCGGATTCATCGACGCAGTCGGCCCGGCTGCGGGCAAGAACATCAACGACGGCGAGCGCTATGGCGTACGCGCGGCGCTGCTGTTCGAGCCGGTTGCCGGCCTGAAGATCACGCCGCGCGTGGTCTATCAGGACATCAAGACCAATGGCTTCAACCGCGCCGAAGTCTATCATCTCTATCAGAGCCCGCTGGCCGGCGCTCCTGCCCTGCCCGAGAACACGCAGTACCTGAAGCTGCGCGAACAGTTCCGCGACAAGACCACGCTTGCCGACCTCACGATCACGGCCCCGGTGGCCGACACGATCGACGTGACCAGCGTGACCACCTACATCCATCGTGACATTCTGGTGAGCCGCGATGCTTCGGCGCTGACGGGTTCCGTCTCGGTCTCCCCGTTCATTACCGCGCTCGGCGCCAATCGTGCGCTCGGCAACCTGGCGTCGAACCTGCGCGACAGCACCAAGCTTGAAACATGGACGCAGGAACTGCGGCTGGCATCGACCGGACCGGGGCCTTTGCAGTGGGTCGTCGGTGGGTTCTACAGCAAGATCGACCGCGTCTATGCCCAGCGCCTTCCAACGCCGGGTTATGACGCGTTCATCGACGCTGCGCTTGGCACGGGCGTCTCTGCAGGCGCCGCAAACGGCTTCCCGCTCAACTCGCCATACAATGCCGACATTCCCTACGACATCGAGCAATTCGCCGTGTTCGGCGAAGCCAGCTACAAGTTCGGCGATTTCAAGGCGACGGCTGGCGGCCGCTACTACGACTTCAAGGAATCGCGCGACTTCATTTCGGGCGGCGTCTTTGCCAACGGTGACCGCAATATCGGCGACAAGACGAAGAGCGATGGCTTCAACCCGCGCTTCATCGTCAGCTACCAGCCGAGCCGCAACCTGTCGGTCAACCTGCAGGCTTCGAAAGGCTTCCGCCTTGGCGGCGTGAACGATCCGCTGAACATTCCGCTCTGCTCGGGCGGAGCCAACGGACCTGATGCAAAGACCTATGGCAACCGTCCCAACTACAAGGACGAATCGCTGTGGAACTACGAAGCTGGCGTGAAGGTCGCCAGCGGACCGGTGACGTTCAACGCCGCAGTGTTCTACAACGACATCCGCAACCTGCAGGTCACGGCCGATGCCGGCAGCTGCTCGTCGCGCGTCGTGTTCAACGTGCCCAAGGCGCACACCATGGGCGTCGAGGTTGAAATGGGCGCAGACCTCGGCATGGGCTTCTCGCTCGCCGTAAACGGGTCGGTGATCGAATCCGAATTCGACAGCAGCGTGCGTGATGGCTCCGGTGCAATCGTCGCCGGGATCCGCGATGGCAATCGCCTGCCGACTGTTCCGAAGTTCCAGATGTCGGCAACGGCAGGCTACACCACGGAAGTGTCGGACGGCATGGACTTCGCAGCCAATGCCAGCTTCCAGCATGTCGGCAACCGCTTCACACAGCCATCGGACCAGGAAGCCGGTGCCGGCGTGTTCGGCAGCGCGATCTTCTACAATCCGGTTACCCTGGCAAACGGCACGGGCGCCTACAACTTCGGCTCGCTGCAATTGCCCAGCTATAATCTCGTCAACATTTCGGCGGGGCTGAACTGGGACAACGGGCTGTCGGTGCTGGTCTATGCCAACAACCTGTTCAACGAAACGCCTCTGCTCTCGCTCGATCGCGAGCGCGGTGGCCGCGCTCGTATCGGCTACAACGTGGGCACGCCGCGCAAGGTGGGGATGACCGTGCGCAAGTCGTTCTGATCAGGCTGTAAGCTTGAGCATCAAGGCCGGTACCCCGTGGGGCCGGCCTTTTGCTTGCCTACCACAGAATGCCCTTGCGATCGGGCTGGATCGGCTCGGGCGCGGGAAGCCCCATCGACTGCAACAGGTCTATCTCGATCGTGCGGCACATCGCGCACAGCGGCAGATCGTGCACATCGTTGGCGAAAGGGTCGACCAGATCGTCGCCGATCGCCAGCACGGCCAGAAACATCAGCCCGGCAATGGTCGATCCGAGCGGCGTTGCAAAACCCAGCGTTTCGACAAGACCGAAGGGCAGAAGAACGCAGAACAGGTGGACGAACAGCACCGGGAAGAAGCGGTAATGGTTGGGCAGAGGCGTATTCTTGATCCGCTCCATCCCGCCTTGTGCATTGGCAATGTCGACCAAGACTCGCTCCATCTGGGTCTGCTGGATAGTGTCGAGCCAGCCAGAGCGCTGCGCCTGGTCGATCTTGCGCCCCAGCCCGTCGAGCAGACCGTTGGCAACGTTGGTGCGATCAAGCGCCGAACTTGCGTCAGCCTTTGCGATGTAATCCATAACCGCGTCATCAAGCGGCTGCCTGCGCAGTTGGCAACGCAGGGCGTTGACGTAGGCAATCTGGCGGAAAGCGATCTGCCGCTTGAGTTCGGCCGCTTCCGGGTCGGGCATGAAGTTGCGGGCTGCACGGCCGATGTTGCGACTGGCGTTGATCATCAGGCCCCACAGGCTCCGCCCCTCCCACCACCGCTGATAGGCCGAATTGCTTCGGAAGCCGAGGAACAGGGCGACGGCAGAACCGAACAGGGTGAACGGCAACTCTGGCGCACGGAACGGCAGGACGTAGTACGTGACAGTCACGATCACGTCCCACACGAAAAGCACCAGCGCCGGTTTCCAGACCTCTGCAATGATCGTCTTGAGCGACGGGACCGGCTTGGTAATCAAGCGCCCTGATCCTGGCTTGCTGCGGCCGACATTGCTGACGCGGCCGAGGAGACCGGTCGCAAGCGTAACCATTCGGGATGGCCTATGGCTGCAAGAAAGATTGCCAGAACAAGGCCCGTGGCGATGAGGGCAAGAACAGCGCGCAGCGACTCTTCCCGATCTTGCCCGGGCCACTGTGGATGGTTTTGACGCATTACCGCTCCTTGTGCGCATTGCATGGTGTGCATTGGATGCGCGCAAGTAAATGATCGTGGGGTCGGTAATTTCCGTGTCAAATCTTGTCCGGTCACGAGCCTGCCCCAAAAGGCACGCGCCTGACCGGATTATCCTGCCAACGCGACGAGCGCACCGCGGTTGAGGATTTCGACTTCGCGGCGCGATGGCAGTTCGATCACGCCTTCATTCTTGAGCTTGGTGAATTGACGGCTGACGGTCTCGATGGTCAGGCCAAGCACATCTGCGACCTGCTGGCGCGAAAACGGCAGCGAGAAACGCTTTGCCGGCCCGAATGCGGGCGTGCAACCGGTCTCCGCCAGCCGGTCGGACATTTCCAGCAGGAAAGTGGCGATCTTTTCCGACGCATTCTTGCGGCCAAGCAGCATCATCCACGAACGCGTGCGATCCAGCTCTGCCAGCGTACGCTCGAGCAGCTTGTGCTCGAGTTCGGGATGCTCGCGCGCGAAACGGTCGAAGTCGTTGCGCGAGAATACGCAGACCCGCGCATCGGTGAGCGCGACCACGCTCGCACTGCTTGTCTGACCGAAAGGCCGTCCGATGAAATCTGAAGGATAGGCGACACCGACAATCTGTTCGCGGCCGTCCTCGGTGCTTGTCGTCAGCTTGAGCACACCTTCGATGACATTGGCGACTAGCAGCGAGTCATCGTCTTCCCAGATCAGCGGCTCACCCGCTGTGACCATGCGGCGACGGCCAATATGGTTGAGTGCTTCGATCTCGCGATTGTCGAGCCCGGCACAAATGGCACGATTGCGAACAACGCAGGTATCACATGACGACATGGAACATCGTTATCATTCATGACGATTGCGGGCAATTGGCGAAAGGGTTCAGACTTTGGTCTGTCCAACCTGCAAAAAAAATGGGGCGGTCCGCAAGAACGGGCCGCCCGAGTTGGGGAGAAATCGCCGGAGCGGGTCAAAGACCGGTGGGGGAGTTCGGCCCGCTCCGTCACAGGCATGATTACCCGCGCAGCCGCAGGGCCGCGTTGACGGAAGTCAAAAAATCGAACTTTTTCCGCGAAAATCGCGCTGTCAGAGGCCGGGAAGCTGCGTCACGTCGTGATACTGGCCGCGGAAGAACAGCAAAGGCGTGCCCTCCTCGCGCCGGTCGAGTGTCCCGACCGCGCCGACGACCAGATAATGGTCGCCGATATCCTCAATCCGCTCGACCGTGCAGTCGATCCACGCGATGGCGTCTTCGAGCAGAGGCATGCCCGACGGAGTGTGGTCATGCGCCAGCTCGGCAAACTTGTCTTCTGCCCTTGCGGCAAAGCGTTTACACAGTTCAAGCTGATTGGCGCCGAGCACATTGACGCAGAACCGGCCCGTCTCTGCGATCTTGGGCCAGGTGCTCGAACGCTTGTCCGGAAAGAAGCCGACCAGCGGCGGATCAAGCGAAATCGAGCTGAACGAGCCCACCACGAGACCGTGGCGTGTACCGTCCGCTTCAACGGAGGTAATGACGCAGACACCGGTTGGCCAGGTGCCGAGAACGTTACGGAAATGGCGGGGATCGATCATGCGCGCCTGCCTGTCGCCAAATCGTGCAGGCGTCAAGCGTCCCTCGCGGGAACATCCGCTACTCGAAGAACGCGATGCACCGCACCTCGATGCTCTCGCGCGTCCGCGTATCCGGCAGGCTGGTATCGTGAAAGGCGGTGTGCGGGCAGCGCCAGGTCACCGAATGATCGCTGTCCTGGAACTTGAACAGAAGCACATCGTCGGCTTTCATGTTCGAGAAGTACCACCAGCGGTGCCGATCACGCTGGCGGAAGATGGTTGCAGCGATCATCTGGTCTTCGCCTTCGACCGGCGCGGTCAGGGCATCGCCAACCGGAAATTCATCGACCACGAACAGCGTGTTGGAAGCGGTTTCCTCGTCCGCAACCGTGCGCCCGTCGCAGACTGCCAGGGGCCAGTCCTGCGGTCCGGGCGAGAACGTGCGCCATAGCGAGAAGCAAATATAGCGGCTGTAGCCGGGACCATCGGGAAACCGGTCGGCATAGACCCGTGCGGCCGCGCGTCGGCCGGTGACCTCGTTGTAATCGACATGCGCCTCGCCCGCAGGCGGCTGGATGCCGCCGGAATGCTGGTAGCCCTCGACTTTCTGCCTTGCTCGCGCCGAAAGATCGGCAGAAGTCCTGATCATCCAGCCTTGGGCGGCTGTGCGCGTGGCGCCGGACAAACGGGTTACCAGCTCTTCGACCTCGGCGAGATAGCCCGCGTCCACGGCAGCCCTGTCATGAAAATCGTCAATGGCGGACCGATGCTTACCCAGGACAAACCCGTGCGTGTCGAGCGTGAAATGATCACGAATCGCCATGCCGTCGCGCACTGCGCAAGGATAATCGAAGTAGTCGCCGGTGTTCATTTCGGCACCTTGGGAAACATAGCGGCGGGTGACGTAGTCGCCCTCTCCCAGATACCGGATCAGCGCGGGTGCGCGGCGGACGGTTTCCTCAAGCGATTCAAGCGGCGCCATGGTTGTCATCTGCCTCTCCAGGCCGTTTGTCGTAATCCGTACCACCATCCCATATGTTAGTATGCCTAATCAAGTGGCGCCTTGAAAAGAAATGCAAGCCAAACGCGTAAAAGGCGTGTAAGGGCCGCCGCACAGGTATCGCCGTGCACTGTGTGGGAACGGGCTGAGGCGATTCGCGCCGGGGATTACGCCCGGCCACCCAGCCGATATTGGCCCAACATACTGCAATGTCGCTTCGGCGGCAGGAATGGCGATTTGATAATGTCTTTTGAACACCTCCCCAGCCCGCTTGCGCAGGCTCTCGAAGCGCATGGGTACTCCGCGCTGACACCAGTCCAGGCTGCAGTCACCGAAGCCGAGGCCGCCGGCCGCGATCTGGTCGTGTCGGCACAGACCGGCTCGGGCAAGACCGTGGCCTTCGGCCTTGCCATGGCACCGGAACTGATCGGCGATGAAAGCGCCCTGCCTTTCGCCACCGCACCGCTCGCTCTGGTGATCGCACCCACCCGCGAACTCGCGCTGCAGGTCAGCCGCGAACTGCAATGGCTCTATGCGCCCACCCACGCGCGCATTGCCACTTGCGTTGGCGGCATGGACCCGTCGCGCGAACGGCGCACCCTGCAGGGCGGCGCGCATATCGTCGTCGGCACTCCCGGCCGCCTGCGCGACCATCTTGAGCGTGGTGCACTCGACCTCTCTGCGCTCGCCTGCGTCGTGCTCGACGAAGCGGACGAGATGCTCGACATGGGCTTCCGCGAGGACCTCGAGGAATTGCTCGACGCCACGCCGGAAAACCGCCGTACGCTGCTGTTTTCGGCAACCATGCCCAAGCCGATCGAAGCGCTGGCAAAGCGCTATCAGAAGAACTCGCTGCGCATTTCCACAGTCGGCGAGAATCGCGGCCATGGTGACATCGCCTATCGTGCCGTCGCGGTCGCCCCGGCCGAGATCGAAGCCGCCGTGGTAAACCTGCTCCGCTTCCATGAAGCCGAGACCGCGATGCTGTTCTGCGCCACGCGCGACAACGTGCGCCGCCTTCACGCCACGCTGATCGAACGCGGCTTCACCGCCGTGGCGCTTTCGGGCGAGCATAGCCAGTCCGAGCGCAACAACGCGCTGCAGGCCCTGCGCGATCGCCGCGCCCGCGTTTGCGTCGCAACTGACGTCGCAGCGCGCGGCATCGACCTTCCCTCGCTCAGCCTCGTCGTCCACGTGGAAATTCCGCGCGATGCCGAAACGCTGCAGCATCGCTCCGGCCGTACTGGCCGCGCCGGCAAGAAGGGCACCGCCGTCCTCATCGTGCCGTTCCCGCGCCGTCGCCGTGTGGAAATGATGCTGCGCGGTGCCAAGATCAACGCCGAGTGGGCAGAAGTGCCGACGCCTGAAGCGATCCGCGCGCAGGACCGCGAGCGCCTGCTCGAGACGATCCTCGCACCGGTCGAGCCGGACGAGGCCGATCTCGACATCGCCCGCACCCTGCTGGAACAGCGCAGTGCCGAGGAACTGGCTGCCGCACTGGTCCGCGCCCACCGCGCCGCCCTGCCGCAACCCGAAGAACTTCTTTCGGGCAGCGACGCAGGCCGCGCGCAGGCTGCCCACCGTCCCGGCTTCGATGACGTCGTGTGGTTCCGCATGGACGTGGGCCGTCGCCAGAACGCCGACCCGCGCTGGATCCTTCCGACGCTGTGCCGCCGTGGCCATGTTTCGCGCCAGGAAATCGGCGCGATCCGCATCGCGCCCAACGATACCTGGTTCCAGGTCCCGCGAGCGATTGCCGACCGCTTTGCCGAAGCCGTGCGCCGCACTGCCGATCCCAAGGGCGAAGACGAGAACGGCATCCACATCGAAGCAGCTCCCGACGGCCCGCGCGAGATGGCGCGTGACAACCGCCGCGGTGCCAACGATGGCCCGCGCAAGTTCCAGCGCAACGATGGTCCGCGCAGCAATGACGAGCGCAGGGGCCCCCGCCGTCCTCACCCGGCCGGACAGCGTCCGCAGGGCAAGCCACACCGCAAGGGCCCGCAAGGCGCGCGCTGAGACATCTGGCGCATAGAAAATAGAAAAAGGCCCGCCGGTACGATCCCGGCGGGCCTTTTTTCTGGCTTCGAACAGTTGGCGTCTATTCCTCGCCCATGCGCAGCGCGGCAATGAACGCTTCCTGCGGAATGCTGACATTGCCATATTCGCGCATGCGGGCCTTGCCCTTCTTCTGCTTTTCGAGAAGCTTCTTCTTGCGGGTGATGTCGCCGCCGTAGCATTTGGCAGTGACGTCCTTGCGCATGGCCGCAATCGTCTCGCGCGCCACGACCTTGCCTCCGATCGCGGCCTGGACCGGGATCTTGAACAGGTGACGCGGGATCAGGTCCTTGAGGCGCTCGCACATGTGTCGCCCGCGCGCTTCGGCAGCGCTGCGGTGTACGATCATCGAAAGCGCATCAACCGGTTCGTTGTTGACGAGAATGCTCATCTTGACGAGGTCGCCCTCGCGCAGGCCGATCTGTTCGTAGTCGAACGAGGCATAGCCACGGCTGATCGACTTGAGGCGGTCATAGAAGTCGAACACCACTTCATTGAGCGGCAGTTCGTAGGTGACCTGCGCACGACCGCCGACATAGGTCAGCCCGGTTTGCACGCCACGCCGGTCCTGGCACAGCTTCAGCACCGAACCGAGGTATTCGTCAGGCGTGTAGATCGTGCCCTTGATCCACGGCTCGTCGATCTGCTCGATGCGGCTGGGATCGGGATAGTCGGCCGGATTGTGCAGCAGGATCTCGCGTGCATCATCGTTGCGGCTGGCACGCAACTGGATGCGGTAAACCACTGAAGGTGCAGTGGTAATAAGATCAAGGTCGTACTCGCGGCTGAGGCGCTCCTGGATGATTTCCAGATGCAGCAATCCCAGGAAGCCACAGCGGAAGCCGAAGCCCAGGGCCGCGCTCGATTCCATCTCGAAGCTGAAGGAAGCATCGTTCAGGCGCAGCTTGGCGATGCTTTCACGCAGCTTTTCGAACTCGGCCGCGTCGACCGGGAAGATCCCGCAGAACACCACAGGCTGCACTTCCTTGAAGCCCGGCAGAGCCTCCTTGGCACCCTGCTTCACCGTGGTGATCGTGTCACCCACGCGGGCTTGCGCCACTTCCTTGATCTGTGCCGTGATGAAGCCGATCTCGCCCGGTCCAAGCTCATCGAGCGTTTCGATCTTCGGACGCATGCAGCCGACACGGTCGATCAGGTGTTCGGTTCCGCCGGCCATGAACTTGACCTGCAGACCCTTCTTGATGACGCCATCGATCACGCGCACGAGGATGACGACGCCGAGGTAGGGATCGTACCACGAGTCCACCAGCATCGCCTTCAAAGGCGCGGTGCGATCGCCCTTCGGCGGCGGAATGCGCTCGACCACGGAATCGAGTACTTCCTCGATGCCGATGCCGGACTTGGCGCTGGTCATCACCGCGTTGCTCGCGTCGAGGCCGATCACGTCCTCGATCTCGGCCTTGACCTTTTCCGGTTCGGCAGCGGGCAGATCGATCTTGTTGATGACCGGCACGATCTCGTGGTCATGCTCGATCGACTGGTAAACGTTGGCCAGCGTCTGCGCTTCGACGCCCTGCGCCGCGTCAACCACCAGCAGCGCGCCTTCGCAGGCCGCCAGGCTGCGGCTGACTTCATAGGCGAAGTCGACGTGTCCCGGCGTATCCATCAGGTTCAGCTGATAGGTCTTGCCATCCTTCGCCTTGTAATCGAGACGCACGGTCTGCGCCTTGATGGTGATGCCGCGCTCCTTCTCGATGTCCATGTTGTCGAGCACCTGCTCTGACATCTCACGCGCGGAAAGGCCGCCGGTGTACTGGATCAGGCGATCCGCCAGCGTGGACTTGCCGTGGTCGATATGGGCGATGATGGAGAAATTGCGGATAAGCGCGAGATCGGTCATGTCGGTCTTTGAAAAGAAAGCGGTGCGGTGCGCAACGCAAGCGCCGTTAGCAGGACTGCGCCCCGGAGTCACGATGGCCAGCAAGGCCGGACCGATTTCGCTCGCAGCAACATTTTATTACACTACAGAGTCACTTTCGTGACGGGTGAAACACGCGCGAAACAGAGACACAAACGGCCAAAATTCAGCAGTTTATGCTGGATTGACGAGTTGAATGCCTTCGGCCGCACGTCAATCGGCTGTCACAAACCCGTCATTTTGCAGCCCTAGCGGCGGGCCAAGAGCAAACACGGAGATCCCAGCGTGGCGGGCAAGACAGCGTTCAAGGCAGCACTGGCAGCAAGCGTATTCCTGTCGGCACCGCAGGTCGCGGCTGCAGCGGAAGATCAGGACGCCCGGATTGCGGATCTCCAGCGCCAGGTCGATGAACTGAAAGCGATGGTCCGCGCGCTTCAGTCGGCGCAGGGAGCAGCCCCTGCGATGGCGCAGGCCCCTGCCCCGGCCACCATGGCCACCGCACCGTCCTCGCCAGTCTCCTCGTCGCTAGCGCCAGTGCCGGGCGTTCAGGTCGCCTCTGTGGCTGCCAACGCCAAGCCCGCGCCAAAGAAGAAGGCGTGGTACGACAAGCTGATGATCCGCGGGTACACGCAATTGCGCCTGAACGAGGTCATCAATGGCCCCAAATCTGCCCCCAACGGCGTTTCACGCCTGCGTTCGGTGCAGGACAGCGGCATCAACGAGAACGGCAACTTCTCGCTTCGGCGGGCTCGCCTCGTCGTTCAGGGTGATATTTCAGACCGCGTGTCGCTGTATCTGCAAGGTGACATGGCGGCTGCAGTCAGCAACCAGTCCGGGACGGAATCGCGGCAGCACTTCTTCCAGATGCGCGATGCCTATGCCGACGTCTTCCTCGACAAGGCAAAGACGCTCAAGGTCCGGTTTGGCCAGTCGAAGGTTCCTTATGGCTGGGAGAACCTGCAAAGCTCGTCGAACCGCATTCCGCTCGATCGTACCGATGCCATCAACGCCCCGGTGCCAGGGGAACGCGATCTTGGCGTGGTGCTTTATTACACGCCGCCCAGGATTCAGAAGATCTGGGACGAGCTCACGCGCGACGGCCAGAAGCTGTTCGGCAACTACGGCGCCTTCGCGGTTGCGGCCTACAATGGCCAGGGCACCAACCGCACCGAACGCAATGGCGGTTTGATGACCGTGGCGATGGCAACCATGCCGATCCGGCTGGATGGGATCGGGCTGGATGGTCAGGTCGCAGAATTCGGCGTGAGCGCCATGCGCAACCAGTTCCGCCCTGAGGTTCGCTCGGGCGGGGTCTCGACTGTTTCCTACGATGACAACCATGTGAATTTCCACGGCATGATCTACCCCAAGCCCATCGGCATCCAGGCCGAATGGACTTTCGGCAAGGCCCCGCAATGGGACCGCACGCTGAGCGCGATCCGTTCGCAGCGGGCATCGGGCGGCTATGTCATGGCGATGTACCGCGTTCCGGAATCGGCGGTGGGCCAGATCATTCCTTTCGCGCGGTGGCAGAAGTATCGCGGCGGCTGGAAGGCGGCAACCAACGCCCCCCGCCTCGAAAGCGAAGAATACGAAGCCGGCGTGGAATGGCTGCCCCTGAAAGAGCTCGAAATCACCATGAGCTATTCGCGCATGATGAAGAGCGAAGCCGACGAGCGGCGGCTTGGAATTGCGAAGGGTGATGTGTTGCGTGCGCAAGTGCAGTGGAATTATTGATACGTTTCCGCAACTCATCGCAGCCGGGCCTCCGACCGTCCTTAATCCTGTATCATTTTGTAGCGTTCATCTGGCGTTGTGGATCAACTCGCGATGCTCCTTGTTGTCCGAGCGAACCCGCAAGGGTGCTTCGAAATTCCAAGGGAGCAAATGATGAAGAAGACCATCCTCGCCGCCACTCTGGCCGCAATCGCAATTCCCGCCGCGCCGGTCCTTGCCGATCCTCCGGGCTGGGCCCCGGCCAACGGCTATCGTGACAAGCAGCGTGGCGTCTACGACAGCCGTGGCCGCTACATCGAGCCGCGCCGTCTGACTCGCAACGACCGCGTCTGGCGCGGAAATGACGGCCGCTATTACTGCAAGCGGAACAACGGGACGACCGGCCTGATCATCGGCGGCGTGGGCGGTGCCCTAATCGGCCGCACGATCGACAACCGTGGTGACCGCACGCTGGGTACCGTGCTCGGCGCCGCAGGCGGCGCCCTGCTTGGTCGCGAAATTGAACGTAGCGGCGCCCGTTGCCGCTGATCGTGGCGGTTGCAGGTAAATGACAATACCGGGGCGGTGCATGATGCGCCGCCCCTTTTTGCATGTGCTACGAAAGCGCAAGCGAGAGGACGATGACATGTCAGGTGCAATTGCCCGGTCGGGTTTTCCCTTGCGACCTGCCGCTAACCGCATAATCTGACGTCATGTGGTTGCTAGACAAGATGCTCAGCCGGTTGATCCGCAAGGGTCAGCTCATCGTAATCGACCATGATGGCCGGGAATACAGTTACGGCGAGACGTCCGCCCACCCGCTGAAGATCCGCTTCACCGACAAAGGCGCCGCCATGCACGTGGCCAGGGATCCGCGCGTCGGTGCGGGCGAGGCTTACATGGATGGGCGGATGCTGATCGAACCGCCGCATGACGTGCGCGATTTCGTGCTGTTCGTGATGGGCAATGCCAAGAGTTCCGGCGGGATCGACAGCAAAGGCCCGCTTCGCAAGGTGGCAGAGAAGGTTTTTTCCCGGCTAGACCAGATCAACGAGCGTGCGCGCGCCTCGAAGAACGTGGTCCATCATTATGACCTCACGCGCCAGTTCTACGAGCTGTTCCTCGACGAAGACCGCCAGTACACCATGGCCTATTTCCGGGATCCGGAGAATTCCCTGGAACGTGCGCAGGTCGACAAGAAGGCGCTGATCGCTTCGAAACTGCGACTTGTGCCCGGGCAGAGCGCAGGGCTTCGCGTGCTGGATATCGGCTGCGGCTGGGGCGGGCTGGCGCTTTATCTCAACCGCCATTTCGGCTGCGAGGTTCTGGGGGTGAGCCTCGCACCGGACCAGATCCGCTTTGCGCAGGAGCGGGCCGAGGAAGCCGGCGTATCCGACAAGGTGAAGTTCCAGCTGATCGACTATCGCGACGTCGAGGGCCAGTTCGATCGCATCACCAGTGTCGGCATGATCGAACACGTCGGTGCGCCGAACTTCGGCGAGTACTTCGCCAAGACCAACGCCTTGCTTGATAGCGATGGGATAATGCTGACCCATACCATCGGCCGCACCGGACCGCCGGGCGGTACCGACAAATGGACGCGCAAGTACATCTTCCCGGGCGGCTACATTCCCGCGATGAGCGAACTGGTATCCGCCCTCGAAACAACCGGGTGGGAAATCGGCGACATCGAGATCCTGCGCTATCACTACGCTTACACGCTGGCGGAATGGTATCGCCGTGCCACGCTGCACCGCGAAGAGATCACCGCGCTCTACGACGAACGCCTGTTCCGTATGTGGCAGTTCTACCTGGCCGGCGCGGAGCAGAGCTTCCAGCACGGCAGCATGGTCAATTTCCACATACAGAGCGTGAAGAACCGCGCCGTCTTGCCGATGACGCGCAACTACATGCAGGACGAGTGGGCGAGGCTTTCGGCGCTCGACGAGGCACCTTTCTGGCATCTTGAACGGCAGGCGGCGGAATAGACATGCAGCGGGATGCGCGGGCACCGGCGATCATCTGGTGAAATCGCTGGCCGCAGGGCGTTGCCGTTCCTGCGACCGGTTGCCAGATGCTCGGCGGTTCGTTAGCACTACTAACGAACAAGCCTTGCAGGATGCCCGATCATGACCGCTCCGACCGCCGCCGATCTCTCTGCCGAAATCCAGCGCGTATTTGCCTTGCAGCAGGCGCACATGTGGGAGGCCAAGGCTTCGAGCGCTGCGGAACGGAAGCAAAAGCTCGCCCGCCTCAAAGCCTCGGTCGAGGCTCATGCAGACGACATTGTCGCCGCAGTGCTGGAAGACACCCGCAAGCCCGTGGGCGAAATTCGCGTCACCGAAGTCCTCAACGTCACTGGCAACATCCAGCGCAACATCGACAATCTCGATCAGTGGATGAAGCCGACCGAAGTCCAGACGACGCTCAACCCGGCAGACAGCGCGCAGATCATCTACGAGGCGCGCGGCGTATGCCTGATCCTCGGGCCGTGGAACTTCCCGCTTGGCCTCGCGCTGGGGCCGGTGGCCGCCGCGATTGCGGCTGGCAACACCTGCATCGTCAAGCTGACTGACCTGTGCCCGGCGACAGCAAGGATTGCCGCCACGATCATCAAGGAGGCCTTCGACGAGAAGGACGTCGCCCTTTTCGAAGGCGACGTATCGGTCGCGACAGCCCTGCTCGACCTGCCATTCCATCACATCTTCTTCACTGGAAGCCCGCGCGTGGGGAAAATCGTGATGGCTGCGGCTGCCAGACACCTGACCAGCGTGACACTGGAACTGGGGGGCAAGTCTCCGGTCATCGTCGACGACAGTGCGGATATTGCCCAGGTCGCGGCGCAGCTTGCCGCAGCCAAGCAGTTCAACGGTGGACAGGCCTGCATCAGCCCGGACTACGTCTTCATCAAGGAAGACAAGAAGGCCGCGCTGGTTGAGGGCTTCCGCGCCAACGTCGCGAAGAACCTCTATGACGATGCCGGCAAGCTCAACAAGGACGGCATAGCGCAGGTCGTCAACGAGACGAATTTCAACCGCGTCAAGGCGATGTTCGACGACGCGGTCGAGAAGGGAGCCACGGTTGCCGTCGGCGGCGCGTTCGAGCCCGAGGACCTGACCGTCCACCCGACGATGCTGACCGACGTGACGCCACAGATGAAGATCTTGCAGGACGAGATTTTCGCCCCGGTCATCCCGGTGATGACGTACGACACGCTCGATCAGGCGATCGGCTACATCGAAGCCCACGACAAGCCGCTCGCCCTGTACGTTTACAGCCAGGATGAAGCGAACGTCGAAAAGGTGCTTGCGCGCACTTCGTCAGGCGGCGTTACCATCAACGGCGTTTTCTCGCATTATCTCGAGAACAACCTGCCCTTCGGTGGCGTCAACACCAGCGGCATGGGCAGCTACCACGGCTATTTCGGTTTCAAGTGCTTCAGTCACGAGCGAGCTGTCTATCGACATATTCAGCCCTGATCGAACGATATAGGTCGGAATCCGATCAGTCACCGCTCGAAATTGCCGGGACCTTTCCGTTACGCTTTCCGCGCGACAACGGGAAGGGTTCGAGTTGATAATTTGCCATTCGCGACAATTCGTCTTGCTTGCGCTATGGAAGACAGCGAGCCAGACCTGCCACGCAAGTCTGGAGCAGTGGAACGAGAGCACTTACAGCCGTTTCTTTCACTATAATCCATCGCTGGGTCGCGTTGTTCATCAGCACGCGACCCTCGCCGATCTCATGGCCATGCCCGAAGGCAAACTGGGATATCGGCTCGCTGCCTTCGTCCGCAATCCTTATGACCGTGCCTACTCAGGCTTTCGGCAGATCCAGCGCGACTTCGAAATGCAGCCCAGAATCGACACGCAATGTGATTGGGTGAATGCACTTGTCCGAACGCAGATCGCGGAGAACATGGCGCGTGTCATATCTGCTGGCTTCGATTTCGATGCCTGGATTGCCGCGCTCCCCGAATACGAAATCTACGATGCCGGGCCCAATACCAACATGCCCTTGCACCCTGCGCATTACTGGACGCACCTTGGCGATATTTGCGCGGACTACATCGGCAAGGTCGAGCAGTTCGACCACGATTTCGCAACCTTCTGCACAACGATGGGCATCCCCGTCCCGCCAGTGCAGGTCATGAACGCGAGCGCAGACCCGGTCACGAACACGAACTCGTTCTCCCGCTATGCCAATCGGATGTCGCGCCGCTCGCTTGACCGGATCAACGACCTCTTCGCCCGCGACTTCGAACTGTTCGGATATGATCGGCTATGACGGCTGAGCGGGCAAGCGAACTTGCACCCCTGCCCCCTCCCTGTTAGGCGCGCGGCGCGTAATCCTCGGGAGTCGTAGCGCCCATGTCCGATATCAAGAAGGTCGTCCTCGCTTATTCCGGCGGCCTCGACACCTCCGTCATCCTCAAGTGGCTGCAGGTCACCTATGGCTGCGAGGTCGTGACCTTCACCGCCGACCTTGGCCAGGGCGAGGAGCTGGAGCCTGCGCGCGCCAAGGCCAAGCTGATGGGCGTGCCGGATCACAACATCTATATCGATGACCTCCGCGAGGAGTTCGTCCGCGATTTCGTCTTCCCCATGATGCGGGCCAATGCTCGCTATGAAGGCGATTATCTGCTTGGCACGTCGATCGCGCGTCCGCTCATCTCCAAGCGCCTGATCGAGATCGCGCGCGAAACCGGGGCCGATGCGGTCGCCCACGGCGCGACCGGCAAAGGCAACGATCAGGTTCGCTTCGAACTTTCGGCCTATGCGCTTGAGCCCGGCATCAAGGTCATTGCACCGTGGCGCGAATGGGACCTCACCAGCCGGACCGCGCTGATCGCCTGGGCCGAAGCGCACCAGATCCCTGTACCCAAGGACAAGCGGGGCGAAAGCCCGTTCTCGACCGACGCGAACCTGCTTCACACCTCGTCCGAAGGCAAGGTGCTGGAGGATCCGTGGGAGGAGACTCCAGACTATGTCTATTCGCGCACCGTCAACCCCGAGGATGCGCCGGATCAGCCGGAATACATCACGATCGATTTCGAAAAGGGCGACGGCGTAGCGCTCAATGGCCAGGCCATGTCGCCAGCCACGCTTCTGGCCGCACTCAACGATCTGGGCCGCAAGCATGGCATCGGGCGCCTCGATCTCGTCGAGAACCGTTTCGTCGGCATGAAGAGCCGGGGAATGTACGAAACGCCCGGCGGCGAGATCTATGCGCGCGCCCATCGCGGCATCGAGAGCATCACGCTCGATCGTGGCGCTGCGCATCTCAAGGATGAGCTCATGCCGAAATACGCAGAGCTGATCTACAATGGCTTCTGGTTCAGCCCCGAGCGTGAAATGCTGCAAGCAGCCATCGATCACAGCCAGGCACGCGTCAACGGGACCGTTCGTCTGAAGCTGTACAAGGGCAGCGCCTTCGTGGTGGGTCGCAAGTCGCCCGACAGCTTGTACTCCGAACGTCATGTCACGTTCGAGGACGACGCCGGTGCCTACGATCAGAAGGACGCCGCCGGCTTCATCAAGCTCAACGCGCTCCGGCTGCGCCTTCTGGCGCAACAAGGCCGCTGACCGCTGCGCTTCGGCGCTGCACAATAGCTATCCACCGAAAGGTGCGGGGGTTGTGGATAACTCCTGTACTTTTCGCTTGCGCGACTCACAATCGAGGCGCAGCTTTGATGTGTCGAGAGCGAAAACTTCTCTGAAAATCGGCAGCCAAGCTTCTGATTTTCAAGATTTAAACAAGCGCCGATGCGAATATGACAGGTTTCCAGCGTAACCAACCGGCAGGTGCCACGCGGCTGATCTGCGGATGTGCGAAACTGTGACCCCAGTGTTCGGAAATGGAACGCGCAAAGGCTTTTTCTGACCACGCAAACGCTGCAGGGACCTTGGTCTTCAACCAGCGTGAAGCAAGAGTTACGAAAAGTTGGCGGCGTTACACACCTGCTGTCACGAGATCCATCCTGGCATTGCGAGAGCATAGACCGGGGTGGGATTGGTGGCGGAAGGCAACGCCCGGAACGACGCTTCCCGGACAGCTCGTCAGAGCAATCGGTTGGCGGTCAGACGCGGTGACAGGCGGATGTTCGCATCCGCCGGGTCGGATATGGTTCGAGTGATAGCGGCGCGACCCTGTGTGAAAGCACGGATCGGCAGCAGCCCAGGGGCTTTGCGCCCCGGACGGCATCCTTCGAGACGTAATCGGCCAGTGCACCGCGAGGGACAATGGCAAACGCGCTCGACGGTCAGCAATGTCCGATTGAGCAGGAAACCATAGTCCCAGGCTGCTGAAACAGCGGCGGGAAGGACGTGAAGTGGGGGCCGGCAGAAATGCTGGCCCCCATTTTCCTTCTGGCCTCTACGGCAACCTCATTGTCATTCGATGCGCGGAACATTGCAGATGGTGCCGCGCAATGGTGGTGGCACGTCCGCAAGACGTGCAACGGCGCCGAAGGCCTGCACCGACGGCGAGACCGTGTCGTCTTCGGCCAATCCGTTGTCAGGCTCGGGATCGACCGTGTCCTCAAAGCGATCCGTTTCAATTCCAAAGCTTCCTCCAGCCGGAGGAGGCGCCGCTTCCACCCGTGCCACTCGTTCCGTCCTGCCCGCGGCTTCGCCTTGCACGGCCGGAGTGGGTCCGCCGGCAAATGAGCCCGTGGTGTCAAACAGCACCGAGACCAGCAGCAGGACCAGAGCGCTTACGGTTATGGCAAGATTTCGGTTCACCGACCTGCACCTTCCGGATGCCTGACATTCGCGTTCACCATCAGCACGATTTCACCGCGAGACGTTGGGTGTTGGTGATATTCTGATTGGTTCGCTCACGCACGTTGAACGCGCTCTCGTAGCGGATGTCACCTGCGATACCGCCTATGCCCGTGAAGAAGACGGGCTCGTAATGATACGTCACCTCAACGAACATCACAGCAGTGCCGGATGCGGACGTGATCTTGTTTCCGGTGAGGCCCATGCCGGCGGCCAGGCTTGCATCCGTGCGCCCTGCCCCTTGCCTGCCGTACGCCGGGTTGATGGCAAGACTGCCATAGCAACGCTGCCAATTGATCACCTGCCCTGCATTGCCGCCAATCTGTCCGTTCGGCTCTAGCGACGACAGGACGACCCGACCCTTTTCGGGAAAGTCGATGTTCTGGCCGATCAGCGCTGCGCCGGCGAAAACCTCGTAGATGTTGGATTCATCGATACCGGTGCGAACACGGCCCGCATTGTCGGCAACGGTAATTGCGATCTGGCTTATCCGCATGTGCGTCAGCACGAGGTTCGCCAGTTCCAGGCCTCCGAAAGTGAGCAGCACCAGCAACGGGATCGCCAGTGCAAACTCGATGATCGCCACTCCTGTTTGCGACGACCTGAGCTCACGCAATGTCCGATATCCGATTTCCATTGGCGGCGGACCTCCTCAAACACACACGGTGGGTGGGATGCGCTGCCGAGCGTAAGGCTGGTTGCGCACTGCGGTTTCGCCGGAGATCACGTAATTGGGAGATAGCGGCAGGAACTTGTCAATTGGAAACAGCCGCGGCATCGTAACCGTGACCGTGTAATACGAGACATCATCCGCTCCACCGACACCGTCCCGGCCGGCGTCCGTATCG
Organism: Novosphingobium sp. B1; assembly: GCF_900176395.1. GTDB lineage: Bacteria > Pseudomonadota > Alphaproteobacteria > Sphingomonadales > Sphingomonadaceae > Novosphingobium. The sequence continues at coordinate 56,649 of NZ_FWXL01000016.1, forward strand.
AAGCGGCCATTCTCGTTCAGATCAACGAAGCAGTCTCCGGCATCGTAGGCGCCATTCTTGTTGTAATCGGTCACCAGCTTCTCGCTGCGGCCCACAGTCGAGAAGTCGTAGAAGTTGCGGATGCGGACGGCGTAGGTCGCATCGCGCGCAACCACGTCCGAACGGCGCTTGATTGCACACTGGACCTTGTCCGTCAGCGTGCCGGTCTTGCACTCGAGATCGGGCGCTTCAAGCGAAGCCGTGCGCGACACGTCGTTGAGTGCGCCTTGGACCACGGTCTTGAGATAGACCTGGTAGGCGAAATCGAAACTGCCGATCACCATCACCACCAGGGGCACCGACAGCAGCGCAAACTCGACCGTCACGACTGCGCGAGAATCTTGCAGGACCCTCCAGCCCCTTAAACGTCGCAATGTCTTCTTGAGCGCCATGGTCTATTTCACCAGCCTGAGTGCGCCGATCTGGTTGCCGATCTCGCGGAAGCGCGCGATCAGGCTGGTACCGTCAGCAGATGTGGATGCCTGGCTCGTATTGCTGGCACAGCCTGTCAGGTTCGAGTTGAGCGCCGTGTCGAACCCGATTACCCAAACCGAAACATTCTGGTTCTTGGCCGCGTTGCAGATCATCCTGAAGCGCTGTTCATGCCGCGCGAGCTGGCTTGGACAGGAACCGCTACCGGTCACGCGCATGTCGTTCTGTTCTACGCCATATGCGGTCACCACGTTGCAATAGGCCGTTTGCAGACCATCGGTCATGAAGATGATGTGCCGATTGCAGGGCATCTCGTTGTACTGTTCGCAACCGTCGCCGAACACGCCGCCGGTCGAAATGAAGCGCGCCACCCAAATCATGCCCACGTCGTGATACGTGCCGCCGATCGTCACCAGCCCGTTGACATAGTTCTGCAAATCGGTCCGCGCCCAGGTCCGCAAGCGCCGGGCTTCGGACGGGCAGGCGTAGTAGCCCAGGTTCGCAGCGTAGTTCATCATCCAGTTGGTCGTGCTGGTATTGCCCGTGACTGTCGCCGAGGTTCAGCCGGCCGTACGGGTGTAGACCAGTTCCGGGATCGTCGGATGCCAGCGGGTCTGGTCGCTGTTCGGAATCTGGTTGATGTTGAGGTCGTTGGCCGCCGACGGGATCGTCAGGCTCGTCCCTCCGTCGATCGAGGTAGTGGTGTCGCTCTCTTCGATGCAACCGTTCCATGTCTGCCGCGAGGTCGTAAGGCCCGGCACAGCGGCCAACTGCTGAAGGTTGTAGCTGCTCGACGATGCTACCGAACTGCCGGCAGACGATGCGATCAGCATGGAGCCATTGGGCTGGATGATCTGTGACGTGTCATGAGGAACCTGGCGGTAGGTCCAGTTGGTGAACTGGTATGAGGTGCTGTACGTCGTCGTTGCGACCGAGCGCCACCGGCGGCAGCTACGATTGCTGCCATTTGCCGTTGGCGCGCCGGTCCAGCCCCAATCCTGCGCGGAATCATAGGAGCTGCTCGTCGAACTGCCGCCATAGGACGTGACGGTCGTCGCAGTGGGCGCAGGACCGCCGCCCGAGGTCGATGCGGCTTGCACCCATGTCTGGCATTGGCTGCTCGAACGTGTGGACGTGGTCGGCGATGCCGAGCCCGCACCGGAAGATCCGTTGTAATATTCCCACGCGCCTGACATTGTCGGCGTGTTGGCGGTGTGGACAGCCGAATTGTAGTTGGCCACGCGCGACTGGTAGTTGGTGGTCGACGTCAGATAGGCAGGGTTGGCTGCGTAAAGCAGCCGTCCGACATTCGCCGAGCTTGAGTAGGGCACGATGCCATAGCGCAAGCGCAGCCCCTGTGCCTCAAGTTGCTGCTGGATCGGTGCGAGCTCGTCGTAGAGGGCCATGACCGCTCTGCGGAGAGCCGCAATCTTGGAATTTCCGCCCACTGCATCGGCCATCGATCCCGTCACGTCGAGCACGAGCACGAGCACGAGCACGAGCACGAGCACGAGCACGAGCACGAGCACGAGCACGAGCACCACGTCGGTCGTTTAATCGCACCTCCTTCGTCAAGCCCCCAACGCATAGGTGATCGTTGCATGGCTGAGGCCCGCCATTATATTCAAGCGAATG
>NZ_FWXL01000003.1 GCF_900176395.1 Novosphingobium sp. B1
CGGCCCGGGTGTTGGTTCGCCATGGCGATCTTCGGAATCGCCGACGCCAGATTACGCCGATCAACCACACCGCCAACGCCTTTGTTGCACAGCTTTCGCGTCTGCCCCGGATTGCAGAATCGGATTTGTTCCGCTTCCGTTCTCATATGGGAAGCAAGCGCCTCGACAAGATCGGTGACTACGTCCGCCACGGTTTCGACCTGCAGGTGTTCTGCAAATGCGGGCACAAGGCGAAGATTGATGCTGCGACGCTGGCAGATCGCCTACACAAACAGGGCAAGAGCCCGATCATGATGTTCGTCGAAGCGAAACTGCGGTGTTCGAAGTGCGGGCGCAAGGACGTGACTTGCGGGCCTGGGTGGAAGGAGACCTAGGGCCGACGCGCATTGTATAGCTTCCAACCAGCCTCGGTGAGCTCGATCACTCGGGCACATCTATGGCACGCAGAACGCAATCCAGTTGCGGAGTTGTAGAACAGGCTGGGATCTGGTCGGTGATGACCGACCATGCACGCGATTGAAAACATTTATGGCGACCACTGCGATGGCTGTGGTCTCGACATAACCCGCTGAAAAGGTGCGAGTCTTTAACCCGGGTTAGTGTGTGTTACCTATCAAGGGCTCGGTTCATCGCATTGTTATGTGGGGGAACTGGGCGGCTTGGCCGATGTGGGATGATGAGGGGGCGAAGCGGTGGGAGGGTTGAGGGCGGCTTCCTGTTTATCCATCGGCTTGTTCCTTTGCCTTTAAGCAGGCGGCGAGAAGGGCATGGGCGGGGGTTTCGGCGGTCACGTAGATAGGATCGCGAAGCACTTTGCCATCAAGCATGTAGGCAGACCCGCCACCTTTGAAATGCTTGCCTGCGTGCCATTCCATCATGCCCTCCGGCACCAGCATCAACGCAGCATCTGTCCATGCTTCTGCGTCGAGGAAGCGGCGGAAGCGGGCTTGCGTAATCAACCGCCAGTCATTCCACCGCGTGAAGGCCATCTGGTCTTCTGCGCGTTGTTCGGAAATGCGAGCATCGTCCCATGTCATCCAGTCGCAGGGCGGCTCCGGATGAATGACCTTGAACGCCTCTTCCAGCGCCTGTCGGATGTCTGTCATGGCTTCACCTGCATGGCTGATATTGCGGCGGTGGCGGCTTTGGCTTCAACTTCCCAACTGTGGTCTACGATGTGGCGCGCCATTTCTTCGTTGGAGATATTGCCAAGCGCATAGCGGCGTAAAGCCCGCGCTACCCGCTCCACCATTGCATCATCCACGCTAGGGGCAGGGATAAGCTGGTCGGTGCGTTCCTCAAAGGCGCGTTGGAGTATTCGGTGCGCGTTGCCATACATGTGCGCAGGGTGTGTAGGTTCGCAGCCGTAGACAGCGGCGTACATTTCTGCCCACAACTCCACCGCCCACTGTTCCGGTTCAGTCATTGGTCGGGTCCTTCGATAAGGGCGCGGACTTGAAGGCCAAGGGGCGACAAAGACCAGTCGCTGTTAAGCAATCCTGCCTCGCAAAGGTCTTCGCTGATGGCGTTGTAAGCGGCACCGGCAGGCCCCTGCCAACCAGTGATGCGCTCGCGTTCCAGTTCAATCAGACCTGCCGCAATCTCTTCTGCGCTCATGATGCGTCTCCAAGGGCGGCGCGGAGGGCGTTGTATTCCTCGCCGAAGTAGTGCTTGTCGCTTTCCAAGGCCGCGACCAGTGCTTTTGCCGCCTCCCTCAGCCTCTCTATCTCTGCCACAGGATTGAGAGGGGTGGTGTCCGCAGGGTGTCCGCAAAAGTCGCAGCACTCCACGTTTCGAACATGCGTCACGCTTCCGTGCACAGGGTATTGGCACCTTACAGGCTCAAAGCGCTCAAGGCGGTGGCGGGCGATAAGGCGGTCAATGGCGGCGTTGTGCGCCATGACAACCTTACGCACCTGCTTGTGCGTTTCCTCGTCGCCACCGATAACAGCCACCTCGTCGCGGCTTTCCGTCACAATGGCCGAACCCTTCATCGGGTCCGATCCATACCAGCGTTCACGCCAGCGCTGTTGTCCTTGCGCGATGAGGCCGAGTTCTTCTTCAGTCATGGCTGGGTTCCTTGGGTTGGTCATGGGCAGCACCGTGGAGAGCCGCCGCAAAGGTTTTCGTGGGCGTCCATCTCGAACTCGTGGGCATCTCCCTCCCAATCGGTCCACGCCTCGCAGTTGCGGCATTCGAACTGGAGCCGCCCATTTCGATAGTAGAGGCCATCCGGAAGCCCGAGCACCTCATCGATGTCCCACTCGTCGCAGGGGTCATTGCCGTAAAAGCCAAGTTCCCACCGGACATTGAACAGGCGCGCAAGGAAACTGGACGATCTCGGCCTTTCCAGCGTTCCACAGGTCTTATCCATGGCTCACCTCTGCGCCTCTCCACGCTTCAAGGCGCTCGATGCTGTCGTTTTCCCAAGTCTCGCCATCGGGATCGGAAAGCTGCTTTTCCCAACACGGATGACACGGTGCGACGGGACGAACTACATCGGGCGATACGCCTTCATGCGCCTCGTCTATGTCGATCAGGACACCGTTGACGCATTCAACGTCTTGCCCAAAGCGCCCGTCGAGAAAGCCGTTATGGCAGTGCTTGCAGGTCATTGGCTCACCTCTGCGGACAGGGTATAGGCAGGAACCCAGCGTGTGCCGTCGAAGGCCCAGACCGGATCGTAAGGCTTGCGCAAGGTCACTTGCCAACGCCCCCAGAAGAAGCCGAACGCATTGCCACAGTTGAACGGAACGAACTTGCTCGGGCGCATCTGGCGGCGCTCAATCCGAAAGATCGGCGCTTCGTTCTTAACGAAGTAGCGGCGGAATTTGTCTGTGATGCTCATTGGCTCACCTCTGACGGCCTAAGCCGCTTCACGCGATGGATGTCGCCAAAAATGGCGGCGGTTGTCCGATCGATCTTGCCAATGCTCACGCCACGGCGGATCAAGTCGATAGGCGACCGGCCATAACCAGCATCGTGACAGGCCGATGCTGCGAACCAGCGGGCAGATGCTTTAGTGGGGGCCTCGACATAAATGTCGCCAAAGCCGTAAAGCCCCACCTCCCATACGGGCCATTCCTCGCTCATTGGCTCACCTCTGAGAGAGCAGCGTCGATTTTGGCGATTGCTTGGCGGTCATCGTCGAGCAGTTCGCCCATGCAGCAGGCGCATTCCTCGCCCCAATCACCACGGCCCGGACGCTTCATGTATTCATCGATGTCCGCGATGATCTTGCGCGCAGTCTTCAACGCCTCCACAAGTCGCGCGTCTGCGTTGGCTCTGGTGTTCCAGGCTGTGAGGGCGTCCGCAAAGCTGGTCGGCCCGCGCGCTTCACAACAAGCGCATTGCAGGTATCCTTCGCCAAAACGGGTTTCGTGAATCGTTTTGGGTGGAACATTGCTGCAGAAGGGGCAGACTTTAGGCGTTGTATCGGTCACAGGGGCGTCTCCTCTGCATCGATTTCTTCGATCAGGTCGGAAAAGGTGCGTGCGCTGGTGTGGGGCGCATCCAGATCGGGACCGCCCTTGTAGGCGCGCCATCCCTCTGCGCCCCAATGCGAAGCTTCCACGTCGTAGCTGATTTCCCAGCCACGGTGCCAAACGGTGTGGCCAATCTCTGGCTCTACTGGCGGCGTTGTATCGGTCATACGGCCTCCGGGGGTGTGGGGATGCGGATAGGCTTGATACCTGCCTTCTCGGCGCGCGTGCACATATCGGCAGTGCCACGACCTCCGGGGAACGCGACAACGCCATGAGGCTTGCCAAAATCCAACATGCGCTGATTACGGAACGGTCCCGCGTAGTTGCCTTTCAGCCGCCACGGTGCGGGAAACGGAAATGCGGGGATGCCGTGAGCCAGTGCCCATTCGTGGGCCAGTTGATCAGCGCCCTGAAAGCGCACGTTGTCAGGATCGTATCCGGTGATGATCTCTAGGCCATCGTGCCGCATGGCCCAGCGCGACAGTTCCCAAGCCATCGCCCGCTCGTCGCTATAAGCGCGACCGCCACAGACAAGCAGGCGGAAGGCCACGCACCCGTTCCCCACCGTCACCCCTGCGCTACCTGTTTGATTGTCGGTCATGCGGCACCGCCACGGCAGGCCAAAAGGTTAGACAAACAACCGCCGGACGCCGTGATTCCACGCTTCCAAGAAAAGCCGGTTAGACAACTTAGGGGATTGTTATTGCTGGCTTTCTGCACCCCTGCCGGGCGCGCCATCCATCTTGGTATTCGGATCGCGTCTCGCGATCTGGCCTTCCGTTACAGTTGCACGGATTGTGCCCAACATGTGAGGGGCCCGACATGTGAGGGGCCAGGCTATTAGGGACGACGGCAACCTACCGCAGGACGATCCAGGCCGCATTGGCAAGAGCGAGGACCACCATCGCGCATATCAGCACTGGAACAGTGTTGATCTGGGCCGGATCTTCGATGAAGTCGTGCCTGATATCGATTTCCAGCGGCCCATCCTGCGAGATAAGGCAATTCTCGGGCCAACCACAGTTGGCCACTTGGTCGGGCAGCGAACACACGTCCTGGGCGTCAGAATCCAGCATCTGGTTCGGCCTCCGTATTGCTCTGCGATCCGCCTTGACTTGCGCGATGCACCTCGGCGCGCGCATTGGCTGAAAGAATGGACTTCATCAGCGAGAAGCCACGGTCGCTGAGCTTTACCAGCCTTACCCGGCTGTCGAATGCGGCTCGATCCTTCTCGATCAGACCTTCATCCTCAAGAGCCTTTATCCAGCGCAACGACGTCGTGGCCGGGACATTGGATGCAATTTGTACGAATTTGACAGAAACGCGCCTATTTTCGCACCGCCGTATGAAAAGCTCCAGCAAGATATCCCAAGCCGGTTCGCCAAAGATATGCGGGATATATTTCTCTCTGACACGCCGGAATTCGTATATTCTGCGTGCGATTTCGACGTAACTTTGCGATGGCAAGCTGTCTGTTTCGGAAATTGCCATGATCTCGGCAAGCCGGCTCATTTCCTCAGCCAGCACCTGCATTCTCATAGCGACCGCTTGAGCATCCCCCACTTCGGATATGGTAGCTTTGGCGTGCAACTGCATGGAAATCCTTGAGTGAATACGCAGCTGCCATCACTGCATTCCCGCGTTAGGTATTTCACTTACAGGATTTTCTGATCCACTTAAGCCATTAACCTTTAATTTGGATCAATCTACTTCCGGGGAACAGCCAACTCTATCACCATACGGATAAAACTAGCAGTCGAATGTGGGGTAAAAGTTCTAAAATGGAGGATCCTTGAGAATTAGGTCCGATTTGATCGGCATTAAATGCCCATGGATCGGAGCTATGTTGGTTAACGCGGGAAATTTTGTGCGCTATATCACACTCTTTCCGATGCATTTTTTAAAACTTACTTTGATCGGTATCGGACTTGTTTGTTCCGGGCGACGCCTATTTGCGCTATGCCCATAAAGGATGTCCGGAGATATGCAAAATCTGGCCTGGTCCGGCAGCTGGCCCAAAAATACCACCCACTGCAGACCCGGCGGGGATGTCGCCGGCGGGTCAGGATACGCCAACCCCGCTCGCGTTCGTCCGACATCTTGACATAAATAACCAAATAGGTTATTCACGCCCTCAGGTCAGGGAGGGGCAGATGGCCAGTCTACTCCTTGCCTTCGGAGGCAGACGCACGTCGGCAAGCCTTCGGCGCGATCGGTGCGGCAGGTGCGTGCGGGTTCAATGTGGGGCGTCAAGCACAAGACCCACCGGGCATCTTTGCCGTTACCGCAGGACAGAAGGACACCCCCGGGGACTCAAGCGAAGGCAAAGCCCCCAAGCGACGCTGCAGATGCGGAAGCGCCATGATTGTGTGACAAGGTCAGCACAAACGACGCCTTCTTTTCGTGCAGCCGCTTGCCTTGTGAGGCGAGGCAGGAAGCGAGCCACTGCCAACCCCTCGTCCTTCCTGTGTCCTGCCACAGGCTGAGCCGACAGGGGTCCGGAACCGCCCCTTGGCCACTCGCAATCGGTCCCGCGCCCTTCCCGTGCGTGCCACGACGGCACCGCACCGGTCGCGCGATCTGCAACCCGCCCCGGCGTTACCGTCCGCACTCGCCAGCGGATGATCGCTTGCACCGGCAAGGCAAGCCTCACGAAAATGGTATCTTTGGAAACCAGTTTCCGCTATGATGCCGGCAACCCGCATGGTTGCGCGCATTAGTGGAGAGTACCGATGAGCGACACGCAAGTGTCCACCGACCTGTTCGAAAACCCCCTCGGCCTCGATGGTTTCGAGTTCATCGAGTTCTCCGCGCCCGAGGCTGGCACACTCGGCCCGATCTTCGAACGCATGGGCTTCACCCACATCGCCAATCATCGCTCCAAGGCGGTGCAACTGTGGCGCCAGGGCGGCATCAACCTGATCGCCAATTACGAACCGCGCAGCCCCGCCGCGTACTTCGCTGCCGAACACGGCCCCTCGGCCTGCGGCATGGGCTGGCGCGTGCGCAATGCTGCAAAGGCCTATGCCACCGCGCTCGAACGCGGAGCAGAGCCGGTCGAGGTGCGCACTGGCCCCATGGAACTGCGCCTGCCGGCGATCCGCGGCATCGGCGGCTCGATCATCTACCTGATCGACCGCTATGAAGGTGCGCCGCAGGGCGACCTTTCGATCTACGACATCGATTTCGAATACCTGCCCGGCGTTGATCGCCACCCGGTCGGCGCAGGCTTTCACACGATCGATCACCTCACGCACAACGTCTATGGGGGGCGCATGGCGCACTGGGCGGCGTTCTACGAGCGCGTGTTCGGCTTCCGCGAGATCCGCTATTTCGACATCAAGGGCGAATACACCGGCCTGACCAGCCGGGCGATGACCGCTCCCGATGGCAAGATCCGCATCCCCCTCAACGAGGAAGCAAAGGCCGGCGGCGGGCAGATCGAGGAATTCCTGCGCGCCTACAATGGTGAGGGCATCCAGCACATTGCCTTCGCCTGCGAAGATCTGATCGGCGGCTGGGACCAGCTCAAGGCGACCGGCACCCCGTTCATGTCACCTCCGCCCGATACTTATTACGAGATGCTGGACGAGCGCCTGCCCGGCCATGGCGAGGCGGTGGAAGACCTGAAGACGCGCGGTATCCTGCTCGATGGGTCGACCGAGGCGAACGATCCGCGCCTACTGCTGCAGATCTTTTCCGAAACGCAGATCGGCCCGGTGTTCTTCGAATTCATCCAGCGCAAGAAGGACGAAGGCTTCGGCGAAGGCAATTTCACCGCGCTGTTCCAGTCGATGGAGCGCGACCAGATGCGTCGCGGCGTCTTGAAGGTCGAGGAGACTGCAGAATGATCCCGCAGATCAAGCGCATCCACCACGTCGCCTATCGTTGCCGCGACGCAAAGGAGACCGTCGAGTGGTACGAGCGCGTGATGGGGATGCGCTACACCACTGCCTTTGCCGAAGACAAGGTTCCCTCGACTGGCGAGGACGATCCCTACATGCACATCTTCCTGGATTGCGGCGGAGGCAACGTGCTGGCCTTCTTCGAACTGCCGAACCAGCCGGAAATGGGCAAGGACCCCAATACACCTGCCTGGGTCCAGCACATCGCCTTCGAGGTCGAAGACGAAGCTGCTTTGCAATCGGCCAAGGCTCATCTCGAAGCCGAGGGCATCGACGTCCTGGGGCCGACCTACCACGGCGTCTTTCGCTCGATCTACTTCTTCGATCCGAACGGCCATCGGCTGGAATTGGCCTGCAACATCGGCACCGCCGAGCAATACGCAGAACTCGCAGACCTGGCGCCGGTAATGCTCGAGGAATGGAGCCAGACCAAGCGCGCTCCTCGCCACGCCGAATGGCTCCACAAGGACCCTGACCTGACCAAATGAAAAATCGCCCCGGTCGCACTGGCAACCGGGGCGCAATCTTTCAGCAGAACGCCGGGATCAGCGCTTGATCTTGCTCGTGTCGAACGTGCCGAGCCCGGGCTTGAAGCTCTTCTCGTCAAGGAACTGGCGCGTCGCTTCCTTGCGGGCTTCGACGCCGCCGAAGTTGTGCAGCGCTTCCTGCGCGCGGATAAGGTAGTCCTCGGCATTGTCATAAGTCATTTCGGTCATCCGGCGCACCGCCCACTTCGTGGCGCGCAGCGCGTGACCGTCCTTCTTCGACAGCGCTTCGGCAATCTCGAGCACGCGGGCTTGCAGCTTGTCGGCCGGCACGGCCTCGGTGACCAGGCCCTGCTCTTCGGCCTGCTTGCCGGTGAGGTTCTCGCCCATCATCGCATGGTACATCGCCTTGCGCAGCGGCATCAGGTCGGCAACGACCTTCGAAGCGCCGCCACCCGGCAGGATGCCCCAATTGATTTCCGACAGGCCGAACTGCGCGTCTTCAGCGGCAATCGCGATGTCGCAGGCGAACAGCGGGCCATAGCCGCCGCCGAAGCACCACCCGTTGACCATGGCGATCGTCGGCTTTTCGTACCAGCGCAGGCGCTCCCACCAGGAGTAGGCTTCGCGCTGTGCCTTGCGGATCGACCACAGGCCCTCGGCCTCGGTCTCGCGGAAATATTCCTTGAGATCCATGCCGGCCGACCAGGCATCGCCCTCGCCGGTCAGCACCAGGACCTTGACGTCCTCGCGGAACTCCAGGTCGGTGATGACCTTGCCCATCTGGCGGTTGAGCTTGGGGCTCATGCAATTGCGCTTTTCCGGGCGGTTGAACTTCACCCAGGCAATGCCGTTTTCAATGGTGAATTCGACGGTGTCTTCTTCCGCGCGCTCGATCTTCTGCTGTTCGGTCATGTCGGTTCCTTGCGAGATGAGTAAGTCAGATGGGGAAATGGCCGGGCTGGGTTTCCATGGTGATCCAGCGCAGTTCGGTGAAGCTGTCGATCCCCGCCTTGCCGCCGAAGCGGCCGTATCCCGACGCGCCAACGCCCCCGAACGGCATCTGCGCCTCGTCATGGACCGTCGGACCGTTGACGTGGCAGATGCCCGACTTGATCTGGCGGGCAACGCGCAGGCCGCGTGCGGTGTCACGGGTGAACACCGCAGCGGACAGCCCATATTCTGTATCATTGGCAAGTTCGATAGCGTGCGCCTCGTCGCGAGCACGGATTACCCCGACCACCGGGCCGAAGCTTTCGTCACGGAACAGCTTCATGTCTTGGGTCACGCCGGCAACAACGTGTGCTGGCATGAGCACGTTCTGCGTGGTTTCGCCACCCGTGAGCAATTGCGCGCCCTTGGCCAGCGCATCGTCGATCAGGCTCTGGCAGTGGGCGACGGTCTTGGCGTCGACCACGGCGCCCAATGGCGTCGTGCCGTCGCGGGGATCGCCTACCGCCATCGAGGAGACCTTCGCCTTGAACTTCTCGGCAAAGGCATCGGCCACAGCGTCCACGACGATGATCCGCTCTGTCGACATGCAGATCTGGCCCTGATTCATGAAGGCGCCGAACGCTGCAGCCTTGACCGCCTCGTCAAGGTCAGCGTCGTCGAGCACGATCAGCGGGGCCTTTCCACCCAGTTCGAGCAGGCAGGGCTTGAGATGTTCGGCGGCGCGCTTGGCGATGATGCGGCCGACCGCGGTCGAACCGGTAAAATTGATCCGCTTGACCTGTGGCGCATCGATCAGTGCGCCGACGACATCGGCTGCGTCCTTCGGCGCGTTGGTGACGACCTGGACCACGCCTTCGGGGAACCCTGCTTCTTCAAAGGCCTCGATGATCAGGGCGTGGGTACGCGGGCACTGCTCGCTGGCCTTGAGGATCACGGCGTTGCCGCAGGCGAGCGGCACCGCGATGGCGCGGACGCCAAGGATGATCGGAGCGTTCCATGGCGCGATACCAAGAATGACGCCAACCGGTTCGCGCAGCGCCATGGCAACGCAGCCCGGCTTGTCCGACGGAATGACTTCGCCAGAAATCTGGGTGGTCAGCGCCGCGGCTTCGCGCACCATGCTTGCGGCAAGGCCCAGATTGAACAGCGCCCACCCCTTGGTCGCGCCAATTTCGCCCATCATCGCCTCGACAAAGGCTTCGGCACGCGCCTCAAGCGCGGCGGCGGCCTTCATCAGTACCGAGCGGCGTGCGTTCGGGCCGGTGGCGGCCCATTGTGCAAAGGCTTCACCCGCCCTGCCCGCAATCGCCGAAATATCGGACGGCTGCATGGCTTCGGCTTGCGAGGCGACGGCCCCGGTCAAAGGATTGATGCGCTCGAACTGCATGTCTGCTCTCCCAATCTGTTATGATTTATAGCAATCATCTTTGTCTGTCGCAACTGTCATTTCGTACACGGATTGCAGGAGCGGGCAGTCCCCCGCCCTTTTGTGCAGGTGCTAAATCAAGGTTGATCTAACGTGCTCCGGGAGCGATGCCGCCGACCTGTTTTGCAACTGGATCAGACCCTTGCAGCCAGCTATGCGACTGCGTTTGTCAGCAAATCGCGACGGATAAGTGCATTAAATGCAAGCGCGAGATGCGTTTTCGCACTTGCGAAATAAACGAATATCACCCAGATAGGTCGGGCCTTTCAGGCATCCTCTCCCAAACTTCAAAAGGGCCGCCCGGCAACGGTGCGGCCCCTTTTTTTGCCTGCTGTCGAATATCCGCCGACAGTCGCAGTCATTCGTGCGGCAGAATCACGCTCCGTCCGACAACTTCGCGCCGCGACATGGCATCGAACGCGGCTCGCCAGTCGTCCAGGCCGAAACAGGCATGGACGTGCGGTCTGATCGCGCCACTCGAGGCCAATGCAAGAATGCTGGCAAGGTTTTCCGCGCCCCGTTCCGGAAAGCGTCGGCCGTACTCGCCGGCCCTCACCCCGACCACGGAAAACCCTTTGATCAGCGGGATGTTTGCACCCACGCTGGGGATGCGGCCGGCGGCAAAGCCGACGACGAGCAGGCGTCCATCAAATGCGATGCACCGCAAGGATTCATCGAAAACTTCGGCCCCGACCGGATCGAAGATGAGGTCGGCGCCCCGCCCAGCGGTCAAGCCGAGCACGACCTCACGAAAGCCGGGGGAGCCGTCTATCACTTCGGCATCAGGATGCAGGGCAGCAATCGCATGGCGCTTGGATTCGCTGGATGCGGTGGCAAGGACTCGCAGGCCCAACGCCAGCCCAAGATCGACCGCCGCAAGCCCCACGCCGCCAGCGGCGCCATGCACCAGCAAGGTTTCGCCTCTTTCGCAGCGGCCTCGGCGGACCAGCGCAACCCAGGCCGTCAGGTATGCTGCTCGAAGCGCAGCGCCCTGCGCCATCGACAGCGACGCGGGCAGCGGCAGCATCGCCTCGTCGCCGAACAGCCCATAGCGCGCCACAGCCCCCGTCAATCCGCCGACGATGACCCGGTCCCCAGCAACAAATGCGCTGCCGGGTGCCGCCTCGACGATGGTCCCTGCGCCTTCCATGCCGGGGATGAACGGCACCGCAGGCTTGGCCTGATAGAGCCCCTTGGTCATCAGCAGATCGGGGAAACCAAGGGCCGTCGCCTCGATCCGTACCAGCGATTGCCCTGCGCGCGCTGCCGGCATCGGCAAATCGACCAGCGCCAGACCGCCAAGGTCTGCGCTCAATGACTGCACTTGCAGCGCCCGATTCGTAGCCATCTCGGATCCTCCTTTCCGTACCATGGCGGCGCTCGCACCAAGGCGGAAGGCCCGTTTCATGACCAATTGCCCCTGCAACCCGCCTCGCGATGCCGCAGTGCAGCGCGAACGCCATCGTTGTTGGCGGGCCTCACGGAGGCAGGCGCACGTACATATCGAGGTTCGGCCTGTTCGAATGAAGTTGCTGACTTGCGGCGACATTCTGAACATCTGTCCAGAATGTGTTCATACGAATATGCCAGAGCGTGATACTGACCTGATCGCGCGACTGCGGGGTATGCTGCACGGCACAAGTGAACCTTTGAAAATCAAGCATTTCCGGGGGTTTTTGCTTGCCTGCAGGATAGCTTGCCCATAAATTATGCAGCAGATCAGGGCAGTCGGAATACCTCTGACAAACCTGGCACGGGACCGGTCAAAGTCGGCCCGATCGAATATCCTTCGCAGGAGAAATTGCCATGAAGATCCATTACGCCGCTGCGGCGGCAATTGTCGCGCTTTGCGCCTCCGGCACTGCCCTTGCCGGCAAAGCCCCACAGACGGTCAAGCTTTCGGTATCGGCCGACGGTCTGGACCTGACCAAGGCCGCCGATATCCGCAAGCTGCGCAACCGCATCGCTGATGCCGCCGCTGCTGCATGCGATCCGGCTGACCGCATGATCGTGACCACCCTGCCCGACTATCAGTGCCGTCGTGAAGCCATTGCCGGGGCCGAACCCACGGTACAGGAATTGTCGCAGGCCGCGCGTCGCGGGGCCATGGCACGCTGAGAGCGATGCAGGGTGGCAGCGTGAGCCGACTGACGCGCCGCCACCCTGCTGGTCAGTTATCCAGCACCTTGATGGCGACAGCTGCTGCGGCAGCGCGGGTTTCCACGCCCACTTTCTCGAAGATGCGTTCGAGGTGCTTCTGCACCGTGCGCGGGCTGATTGCCAGCACTTCGGAAATCATCCCGTTCGACTTTCCATAGCTGATCCAGAGCAGTACCTCGGCTTCCCGGTCGGTAAGGGAAAGGCGCTGCTGCAGCCGCATGACGTCGGCCTTGGGATTGAGATCGTTCAGCCGGATGAGCAGTTCGGTTTCGCGGTATTGCGCGATAAGCACGAGCTCGAGCGCCCCCTCATCGTGTTCGATGCGTGCCGAGGAGCCGATCGTGCTTCGCGAGAGAAGCCGGACAAGGGCAGCCTGAACGCTTTCGGGCAAGGCCTTGCCCCGGCGGCCCCATGCCGGATCGAGGCGCGCGATGACGGCGTCAGCCATCGGCGTGCTCCAGAGCTGGCTGCCTTGCCGATCGACTGCCATCATGGCTCGGCCAGTGGCGTCAAGGCCAGCCGCACCTGCCTGCATCGCCCTTGCCTGGCCGATGTGAACCCGCACGCGCGCCAGCAATTCATGCACGTTTACCGGCTTGCGCAGGTAATCGATGCCGCCAGCCTCGAACCCCTGGACGACATGCTCGCTTTCGGTCAGCCCGGTCATGAAGACGACCGGCACATGCGCCAGCCCAGCCCGGCGCTTGATGCGGGCGGTCGTCTCGAAGCCGGTCATGCCGGGCATGATACCGTCCATCAGGATAAGGTCGGGCGTCACATGCTGCAGCAGGTCGAGCGCCGACGCGCCCGACACTGCCACCAGCACCGTGATCCCGGCATTTTCCAGAGTATCGGTAAGGAAACGCAGCGAGTCCGGCTCGTCATCGACGACAAGCACGGTGTCACGGCGCGGGTCGAGCTCGGCCATGCTCAGATTTCCTCCAGCACACGCCGCATCGCCACGAGATCGAAGCGATCAAGGCAATCGTGCAGGCGGGAAACGAATGCGGCAGCACCGGGATCGGCCTCGGCGAGCTTCCGTATCCCGCCCTCAAGGCCGCGCACATGGCCAATCTGCACAAGCGCCTTCAGCTTGTCGGCATGAAGTCTGGCCTCTTCCGAAAGAACGGGCGCGCTGGCATGAGCCGGGGCCTTGGCCGAAGCTGCTGCGGGCTTGATCCAGTCCACCCTGAGGCGGCGGCCGACGGCATCGATCAGCTTGCGAAAATCGATCGGCTTCAGCAGGAATTCGTCATGCGCTGCGGCCTGTCCGGTCAACCCGTGCCGTTCGGCGGCATTCGCCGAAAGCATGAGGATCTGGAGTTCCCTGCCATGCGCGGCGCGAAGCTGCGCTGCCACGTCCCACCCCGACATTCCCGGCATCGAGACATCGAGAATCGCGGCATCGAAGCGGCCGAGGCGAGACTTTGCCAGGGCGCTTTCGCCATCGCTTGCGGTCTCGACGGCAAAGCCGAGATCCTCGAACGTCAGGCGCAGCATCTGCAGATGATCGGCATCATCGTCGACGAGGAGCAGGCTGCGCCGAGGGCCAGCGTATCCGGTAGGCCGCTCGTCCTGCGCCGATGGATCGACATCGGCCGACACCTGCGGCGCCATGAGCACCATGCGGAAGCACGAGCCTTCGCCTTCGCGGCTGACCAGCGACAGATCGCCGCCGAGCATGCGCACGATCGCGCTGGTGATCGCAAGCCCGAGGCCGGCTCCGCTCTGGTCGGCGGCAGCCTGGGTGGCGCCGCGCGCATAAGGCGTGAAAATCGCCTCCTGATCCTCTTGGGCAATGCCGGGTCCGGTGTCGCGCACCTCGAAAGTCGCAAGCTCGCTCGCCCAGTCGAGCCTTACGGCTACGGCACCCCGGTTGGTAAACTTGACCGCATTCGACACGAGATTGATCAGCGCCTGTCGCAGCCGCCTTTCGTCCATGCGCACGAAATCGGGTACGCGCCTGCCGAAGGTGCAGACGAGATCCAGCCCCTTCTGCTCGGCCTGGGGTCGGAACATGTCGGCTACCTGGTTGACCAGGCTGCGCAGGCGGAACACGGTGGCATCGAGCCGGACTACGCCCTGCTCCACCGCCGCAATGTCGAGCAGGCCTTCGACGAGGTTGGCGAGGTGTTCGGCGCTGCGCCGGATAACGCGTCCGGCAGCAACCGGTTCGATCTCGCCTCCCTGCTCGATCAGTTGTGCGTAACCGTAGATCGCGTTCAGCGGCGATCGGATCTCGTGGCTGACGGTGGCCAGATAGCGGCTCTTCGCAAGGCTCGCTGCGGTAGCGGCGCCAAGTGCGCGGCGAAGATCGGCATTTTCGGCAACAAGTTCGTCATGCGTGCGCGCATCGTTGGCGGCGCTGGACATGCCCCTGTCCGCAACCGTATCCACGTGTCTTTGCATGCGCCGGTCGCTTCGCTGACCCGTCATTCCAGCAATTCCCGCGTGCCGTTGCTCTGTTATTCGGCACGCGGAATATTGTGCACTGCAAAGCGGCCTAACTCAAGTCCCCGCATCTCCCTGCGCGCGATCCGTTCGCTTCTTGGGATCGATCAGATCACCTGATCGCGCTGCAAGCGCTGCAGCAACCGGACTGCGACCGAGTGGCGGATCGCCTTGCCTTCGCGGAGCTTGACCCAGGTGTTCAGCCCGATGCCAAAGTGGGTCTGGATGACTTCGGGCTTCTGGCACTTGAGCATGGCAGCCATCTTGTTGACGACAGCCGGTTCAACCTGGGTAAGGCGCTGGATAGTCATGGTACCTCACTGAATCGCCACGTGCGGTGGTTTCTGTGGACACCATATTTTTTGCACTGCACTATCCGACATACGTCATTTGCCGCATGCCATTTCTGGACAATCGTCATATTTTGGTCAGCCAACCAGCGTCTGAAGCCGGAACGCGGGTGGCCTCAGGGCCTGTGCAAAACAACTTGTCCGCCGGGCAGCGGCGATTAATCATGCGATCACCACCAACCCAAGGCACAGGCGATCTACCCGATGGCAACTCTTTCAGGCAGTGCAGATATCGTGCGCTACAACGCAGTGGCGCGAGGGTTCCATGCGGTAATCGCAGCAATGGTCATCTTCAATCTTGCCACCGGAATCGGCGGCGATGCACTTGAAAAGACCTGGAATCCCTTTCCGGCGCACAAGGCCACCGGCATCCTGATCCTCGTCCTTTCGCTGGCCCGCCTTGGCTGGCGCTTAACCTGGACGACGCCCGATTGGCCCACCACGATGGGCAAGGTCCAGCGCACGGTCGCAAAGGTTACCCATGCCGCGCTTTACGCGCTGATGATCATCGTGCCGCTGACCGGTTGGATCTTTTCCTCGGCTGGCAAGTATCCGCTGTCGATCTATGGCCTGTTCGATTGGCCCAAGCTGGCCGTGACCAAGGATTCGCCGCTTGCCGGCGCTGCGCACGAAAGTCATGAAGTGCTCGGCTTCCTGATGGCCGGCCTGGTCGTGCTGCACATTGCTGCAGCGCTGCATCACCATTTCATCATCAAGGACAATGTCTTGCGCCGCATGCTCTGACGCGCAGACGTATTCTCCCCGACAGCACGCCGCCAATGCCATAAGGCCGTTCCGCAAACGATTGGGGGCGGAACGAACGTGGCAGCAAGCAGGCCTGTTTCTGACAATGCGCGCGCGGTTTTGCATTCGCTGCTTGCCGCCGCCCCATTGCCTCGCTTACCTCTGATGGCGGGAGTTCGATGCAGGATCTCGCGAACGGCCGCGGCGGAGGCAGACCTCCGTTTGGAAAGAGCCGTCGGCGTGATCCCGGAAGGCCGGTACAACCGGCGTACCTGCGATACGGTGCCAACTGGCCATAACGCAGCGCCAAACAGGGTGGGACTTGTCGCATGAGCCTCGAAAAGACCTCCAGCGCGGGCGAGATCGACGCCAAGATCATCGACGTGCTGCGTCACCGCGTCGGCAAGGATGAGCGCGCTGCCAAGCCGCACGACTGGTACACCGCGACTGTTCTGACGCTGCGCGATGCGATCATCGATCAGTGGATGGAATCGACGCGCGAGACTTATGAAAAGGGCGGCAAGCGGGTCTATTACCTCAGCCTTGAATTCCTGATCGGACGGCTGCTGCGTGATGCCCTGTCGAACATGGGCCTGACGCGCGACATGGAAAAGGCGCTGCGCGAACACGGCCTTGACCTTGCGGCGCTGGAGAATCTCGAGCCCGATGCAGCCCTTGGCAACGGTGGCCTCGGCCGTCTTGCCGCCTGTTTCATGGAGAGCCTCGCGAGCCTTGGCATCCCGGCCTATGGCTATGGCATCCGTTATGTGAACGGCATGTTCCGCCAGCGCATCGACGATGGCTGGCAGGTGGAACTGCCCGAGACATGGCTGAGCCACGGCAACCCCTGGGAGTTTGACCGTCGCGAGAGCGCCTACATCATCGGCTTCGGCGGCGAAGTCGTCGAAACCGGCGACGGCGTTGAATGGCGCCCGGCCGAAAAGGTCGAAGCAAGCGCGGTAGACACGCCCGTCGTCGGCTGGCGCGGCAAGCGCGTCAACACCCTGCGCCTGTGGACCGCCCATGCCTTCGATCCGCTGCGGCTCGATGCCTTCAATGCCGGCGACCACTTCGGCGCGCTGGCCGAACAGGTCCGCGCCGACAGCCTCGTCCGCGTGCTCTACCCGGCGGATTCAACTCCGGCCGGGCAGGAACTGCGGCTGCGTCAGGAGTACTTCTTCACCTCGGCTTCGATCCAGGACATCGTGCGCCGCCACGTGCAGTTCCATGGCGACATCCGCACCCTGCCCGACAAGGCCGCGATCCAGCTCAACGATACGCACCCTGCGGTGGCCGTGGCTGAACTGATGCGGTTGATGGTCGATGGCCATGGCCTCGAGTTCAACGAAGCGTGGGAAGTGACCAAGGCGACCGTCGGCTACACCAACCACACGCTGCTGCCCGAAGCGCTCGAATCATGGCCGCTGCCTCTGTTCGAGCGCCTGCTGCCGCGTCACATGCAGATCATCTATGCGATCAACAGCCGCGTGCTGCGCGAGGCGCGCAAGGCCGGGCTGGATGATGCCGCCATCGCCGCGATCAGCCTGATCGACGAAGGTGGCGAGCGCCGTGTGCGCATGGCAAACCTTGCCTTCTCGGGCGCACACAGCGTCAACGGCGTGGCCGCCCTGCACACCGACCTGATGAAGACCACGGTCTTCTCGGACCTGCACAAGCTCTACCCCACGCGCATCAACAACAAGACCAATGGCGTCACCCCGCGCCGCTGGCTGCAGCAATGCAATCCGGGGCTGACTTCGGTGCTGAAGGACGCCATCGGCCCGGCCTTTCTCGACGATGCGGAGAAGCTGGCCGATCTCAACGCGCTTGCCGACGACGCCGCGCTGGGCGAACGCATTGCCGAGGTCAAGCGCACCAACAAGGTGGCGCTGGCCAAGCACATCAAGGAGATCACCGGCGTCAGGCTCGATCCGGATGCCCTGTTCGACGTGCAGATCAAGCGCATCCACGAGTACAAGCGGCAGTTGCTCAACCTAATCGAGACTGTCGCACTCTACGATCAGATTCGCAGCCATCCCGAGCGCGACTGGGTTCCGCGCGTAAAGATCTTCGGCGGCAAGGCGGCTTCAAGCTATCACAACGCCAAGCTGGTCATCAAACTGGCCAACGACATTGCACGCCGCGTCAATTCCGATCCTTCGGTCGGCGGTTTGCTCAAGGTCGTGTTTGTTCCGAACTACAACGTGAGCCTTGCCGAGAAGATCATTCCGGCGGCCGACCTTTCAGAGCAGATCTCGACAGCCGGCATGGAGGCATCGGGCACTGGCAACATGAAGTTTGCCTTGAACGGCGCGCTCACCATCGGCACGCTCGATGGGGCCAACATCGAGATCAAGGACCATGTCGGCGATGCCAACATCGAGATCTTCGGTCTGACCGCGCAGGAAGTCGAGGACAAGCGCGCCAACGGCTATGTCCCTCGCGACTTGATCGATGGCTCCCGCGAGTTGCAGCAGGCGCTTGCGGCGATTGCCACCGGCGTGTTCTCGCCCGACGATCCTGACCGGTACAAGGGCCTGATGGGCGGAATCTTCGACCACGACTGGTTCATGGTCGCTGCCGACTTCGACAGCTATCACGCCGCACAGCGCAACATTGATCGTCGCTGGGAACAGCAGGCAGCGTGGCGCGCTTCGGCAATCAGAAACATTGCCAACGTAGGCTGGTTCTCGTCCGATCGCACGATCGGCGAATATGCCCGCGATATCTGGGGGGTCTGAAAGCCAGCATGAAGCCACCGGCGAGCGCCATTGATGCCCTGCTTGACGGGACGCACGCCGATCCTTTTTCGCTTCTTGGCATTCATGAAGGGCCCGAGGGCGCATTTGCCCGCGCAGTCCTGCCCGGTGCAGAGGAGGCGGTTGCCTGGTCGCTGGGTGGCAAGAGGCTTGGCAAGCTGACGCGAGTGGACGGACGCGGTCTGTTCGAAGGCAAGGTCAAGGGCAAGCGCCAGCCGGTGCGCTATGCCTGCAAGGCCGGCAGCCACGAATGGCTGGTAACCGATCCCTATTCCTTCGGCCCGGTCCTTGGCCCGCTAGATGACTTCCTGATTGCCGAGGGCACGCACCATCGCCTGTTCGACAAGATGGGTGCGCACCTGATCGAACATGAGGGTGCCAGCGGCGTCCATTTCGCGGTCTGGGCGCCGAACGCCCAGGTCGTCAGCGTGGTCGGCGATTTCAACGATTGGGACCATCGTCGGCACCCGATGCGTCGCCGCGCGGATATCGGCGTGTGGGAAGTGTTCATCCCCGATATCGGCGAGCATCGCACCTACAAGTACCGGATCATCGGTGCGGATGGCACTGTCATGCCGCTGAAGGCCGATCCGTTTGCGCAGGCGGCAGAGTTCCGACCCAGCACGGCCTCGATCACCGCGCACCCGGTAAAGCTGGACTGGGGCGATGCCGACCACCGCGCCCACTGGGCGAGCGTCGATCCGCGCCGACAGCCGATCTCGATCTACGAGGTGCATCCCGGCTCATGGCAGAAGCCGCATGACGAGGGATTCTACACCTGGGATGAACTGGCTGACCGGCTGATCCCCTATGCTGCGGAAATGGGCTTCACGCACATCGAGTTCCTGCCGGTTTCCGAGCATCCCTACGATCCGTCGTGGGGATACCAGACCACCGGTCTCTATGCACCGTCCGCCCGCTTCGGTCCGCCCGAAGGTTTCGCCCGCTTTGTCGATGGCGCACACCGGGCGGGGGTTTCGGTGCTGATCGACTGGGTGCCGGCGCACTTCCCGACCGACGAGCACGGCCTTGTGCGCTTCGATGGCACGGCACTGTACGAGCATGAAGATCCGCGCCTCGGCTTCCACCCGGACTGGAACACGCTGATCTACAACTTCGGCCGCCGCGAAGTGGTCAGCTTTCTCGTCAACAACGCGCTGTTCTGGGCCGAGCGCTACCATGTCGACGGCCTGCGCGTCGATGCGGTCGCCTCGATGCTCTACCGCGATTATTCGCGCCCGGCGGGCGAGTGGCTCCCCAATGTTGAGGGCGGGCGAGAGAACTGGGAAGCGGTGGAGTTTCTCAAGGCGATGAACCGCGCGGTCTATCGCAGCCATGCAGGGTTCCTGACCATGGCCGAGGAATCGACCACCTGGCCCGGCGTGACGCGCCCGGCCTTTGATGATGGTCCCCGTGAGAACCTTGGCTTCGGCTTCAAGTGGAACATGGGCTTCATGAACGACACGCTGAAGTACATGGCCCGCGATCCGGTGCATCGGCGCTATCATCATGACGACATCACGTTCGGGCTGATGTACGCCTTCACCGAAAATTTCGTGCTTCCGCTCAGCCATGACGAAGTCGTCCATGGCAAGGGTTCGCTTCTGAACAAGATGAGCGGCGGTGACTGGCAGAAGTTTGCCAACTTGCGCGCCTATTACGGGATGATGTGGGGTTACCCCGGCAAGAAGCTGCTGTTCATGGGCCAGGAATTTGCGCAGCGCCGCGAATGGAGCGAGGCACGCAGCCTCGACTGGGACCTGCTCGATGCGCCCGCGCACGAAGGCGTCCGCCGCTGGGTACGCGATCTCAACCGCGTCTACACCACCCGCCCAGCCCTTCATGCCCGCGACTGCGAGCCGGAGGGCTTCGAATGGCTGGTCGTCGACGACGCGCAGGCCTCGGTTTTCGCCTGGCTGCGCAAGGCACCCGGCGCGAAGCCTGTCGCGGTAATCTGCAACATGACACCGCAGGTTCACGGGCACTATCGCCTACCGCTGCCGCACGACGGCGAATGGCGCGAGGTGCTGAACAGCGATGCGCAGGACTATGGCGGCAGCGGCATCGGCAACTTGGGCCAAGTGACCGCCGAAGGCGGGGCAGCACTGGTCGTCCTGCCGCCGCTGGCAACGCTGATACTCGAATTCCAGGGATAAGAACGGAGAACAGGGGATGCGCGAAACTTACTCTCAACCGCTGGCGCGCGATGCAATGGCCTATGTCCTCGCCGGAGGCAGAGGCAGCCGGTTGAAGGAACTGACCGACAATCGCGCCAAGCCTGCCGTCTATTTTGGCGGAAAGTCGCGCATCATCGACTTCGCCCTTTCCAACGCGATCAATTCGGGCATCCGCCGCATTGGCGTGGCCACGCAGTACAAGGCGCATTCGCTGATCCGCCACATGCAGCGTGCGTGGAACTTCATGCGCCCGGAACGCAACGAGAGCTTCGATATCCTGCCCGCCTCGCAGCGCGTCTCGGAAGATCACTGGTACGAAGGCACTGCCGATGCCGTGTTCCAGAACATCGACATCATCGCCTCCTACGCGCCCAAGTACATGGTCATCCTGGCCGGCGACCACATCTACAAGATGGACTACGAGCTGATGCTGCGTCAGCACGTCGACAGCGGTGCCGACGTGACCATCGGCTGCCTCGTGGTGCCACGCATGGAAGCCACCGGGTTCGGCGTCATGGCGGTGGACAAGACCGACACGATTACCGATTTCATCGAAAAGCCCGCCAATCCTCCAGGCATTCCCGGCAACGAGGAGATGGCGCTGGCTTCGATGGGCATCTACGTGTTCGAGACCAAGTTCCTGTTCCGCATGCTGGAAGAGGATGCGATCGATCCCAATTCGAGCCGCGATTTCGGCAACGACATCATCCCCAAGATCGTGAAGAACGGCAAGGCGGTGGCCCACCGCTTCACCAATTCCTGCATTCGCGCCGCCGAGGAAATCGAGGAATACTGGCGTGACGTCGGTACGCTGGACGCCTATTTCGAGGCCAACCTCGACCTTACCGACGTCGTCCCCAAGCTCAACATGTACGACCGTGAATGGCCGATCTGGACCGACCAGATCATCGCCGCCCCGGCCAAGTTCGTTCATGACGAGGACGGACGCCGGGGCATGGCGATATCCTCGCTGATCAGCCAGGATTGCATCGTCTCGGGCGCCATCGCCAAGCGCAGCCTGCTGTTCACCGGGGTCAAGATGGGCTCGTTCTCGAGCTGCGAGGAAGCGGTGATACTGCCCTACTGCAACATCGGGCGCGGTGCGCGCCTCAGCCGGGTGATCCTCGATTCCGGCGTGCGCATTCCCGAAGGCCTGGTGGTGGGTGAAGACCCCGAACTTGACGCGCGGCGCTTCCGCCGCTCTGAAAGCGGCGTGTGCCTCATCACCAAGCGGATGATCGACCAGCTGACATGACCATCCGGGTCCTTTCGGTCGCTTCGGAAGCGGTCCCGCTGATCAAGACCGGCGGGTTGGCCGACGTCGCCGGCGCGCTGCCTGCAGCAGTTGCCCCACACGGGGTCGAGATGACCACGCTGCTGCCGGGCTATCCTGCCGTGGTGAAAGCCCTCTCGCGCCCGCGTGCCCTGCACGTCTGGGATGACCTGCTCGGCGAAAAGGGCCGGTTGCTTGGCGGCAAGATAGACGGCCATCCCCTGCTGGTGCTGGATGCGCCCGCGCTCTTTCAACGCGAGGGCGGCCCCTACGTCGACAGTTCGGGGCGCGACTGGGCCGACAACTGGCGGCGGTTTGCGGCCTTCGGGCGGGCTGCGGCCGATATCGCCGCCGGGGCCGTCAAGGCACGGGCTTTCGATATCTTGCATGCCCACGATTGGCAGGCGGCGATGGCCCTCGCCTACTTGCGGTTCGCACCACCCCGCGATGGGGCGCAGGTGCCGTCGGTAATGACGATCCACAACATGGCGTTTCAGGGCTATTACGGCGCCGACCTGTTTGCGGGGTTGCGCTTGCCGCCTCACGCCTTTGCCGTGGACGGCATCGAATACCACGGCGGCGTCGGGTTCCTCAAAGCCGGTCTGGAAGCGGCCAGTGCCATCACCACCGTCAGCCCGACCTATGCCCGCGAGATCCGCACGGCCGAATTCGGCATGGGACTGGAAGGGTTGATCCTCAGCCGTGGTGACAGGGTCCACGGCATCGTCAACGGCATCGATACGGCGCAATGGAACCCGCAGACCGATCCAGCGCTTGAGGCGCGCTTCAGCGCAAAGGCGCTCGGCAAACGCGTGGCCAACAAGCGGGCGCTCGAAAGCGAATTCGGGCTCGAAACAGGTGATGGCCCGCTCTTCGTGGTCATCTCGCGGCTGACCTGGCAGAAGGGCATGGACGTCCTGCTCGAATGCATCGATCACCTTGTCGGCATCGGCGGAAGGCTTGCGCTGCTAGGGTCGGGCGACAAGGCGATGGAAAATGCCTTCCACGCAGCAGCAATGCGTCACCCGGGCAAGGTGGCTGTCCGGATCGGATATGACGAGGCGCTTTCGCACCGCATGCAGGCGGGCGGTGATGCCATCCTCGTCCCCTCGCGCTTCGAGCCTTGCGGACTGACGCAGCTTTATGGCCTTGCCTATGGCTGCGTGCCGGTGGTTGCCCGGACGGGCGGGCTCGCCGATACCGTCATCGATGCGAACCTTGCCGCAGTGATGGGCAACGTCGCAACCGGTGTGCAATTCAGCGGCGTCCATTACGCCTCACTGGCAGATGCCCTGTCCCGTGCCGTAACACTTTACTGGCAAGGCGATACCTGGCGTGCCATGCAGCGCGCCGGCATGAAGACCGACTTTTCGTGGAGCAGGTCGGGCAAGGCCTATGCCGATCTATACGCAAGCCTCATCGCGGAGAAGACATGACCCGTAGCGTACCGTCCCAGCCCTTCTCCGGCCAGAAGCCCGGCACATCTGGCCTGCGCAAGAAGGTGAAGGTCTTCCAGCAGGAAGGCTATGCGGAAAACTTCGTGCAGGCAGTGTTCGACGTCGTCGAACGCGCGCCCGGCAGCACGCTGGTGCTGGGCGGAGACGGTCGCTATCACAACCGCACCGTCATCCAGCAGGCAATCCGTATTGCCGCTGCCAACGGATACGGCAAGGTGCTGGTCGGGCAAGGCGGCATCCTTTCAACCCCGGCAGCCTCGAACGTCATCCGCAAATTCGGCGCTTCGGGCGGGCTTATTCTCTCCGCCAGCCATAACCCCGGCGGTCCGGACGAAGACTTCGGCATCAAGTACAACATCGCCAACGGTGGCCCCGCGCCCGAGGCCGTGACCGAGGCGATCTACGCCCGAACCCAGACGATCGACCGCTGGCTGACCGTGGACACGCCTGATGTCGATCTCGACACGCCTGGTTCCTCGCAGGTTGGCGATCTTGTCGTCGAAGTGATCGATTCTGTTGCTGACTATGCCGAACTGATGGAATCCCTATTCGATTTCAACGCGATACGGGCCAATGTTGAGGCAGGCTTCACGATGGCGTTCGATGCCATGAGCGCGGTCACAGGTCCCTATGCCACCGAAATCCTTGAGCGCCGCCTCGGCTTTGCCGAGGGCACGGTGCGGAACGGCGTTCCTCTGGAAGACTTCGGCGGGCACCATCCCGACCCGAACATGGTTCACGCCCACGAACTCTTTGAAACGATGTTCGGAGCTGATGCGCCCGATTTCGGCGCGGCTTCGGATGGCGATGGCGATCGCAACCTGATCGTGGGACGCAACCGTTTCGTCACTCCGTCGGACAGCCTCGCCATTCTCGCGGCCAACGCCCATCTCGCGCCGGGCTATGCCGCGGGCCTCAAGGGCATAGCACGATCCATGCCGACAAGCGCCGCTGCCGATCGCGTGGCAGAAGCACTGGGCCTGCGCTGCTTCGAGACACCGACGGGCTGGAAGTTCTTCGGCAATCTGCTTGATGCCGGCATGGCAACGATCTGCGGCGAGGAAAGCGCCGGAACCGGCAGCGACCACGTGCGCGAAAAGGATGGCCTCTGGGCCGTACTGCTCTGGCTCAACATTCTTGCCGTTCGGAAAATCAGTGTCGACCAGTTGGCGCGCGAACACTGGGCAAAGTTCGGGCGCAACTACTATGCTCGCCACGATTATGAGGCGCTGCCGACCGAGAAGGCTGATGTACTGATGGCCGAACTCACGGAATCGCTGGCAGCTCTTCCGGGCAAGGCATTCGGATCATTGGAAATTGCCGAGGCAGACAACTTTTCGTACCATGACCCCGTTGATGGCTCGACCAGCAGCAACCAGGGCGTGCGCGTGATGTTTGCCGGTGGCTCACGCGTGGTATTCCGTCTTTCGGGCACTGGGACCGAAGGAGCAACCTTGCGGGTCTATCTCGAACGGTACGAACCGGTCGGCGGTGATCTGGATCGCGAAACGCCCGACATGCTAGCCGACCTTATCGCCGCGGCCGACGAGATTGCCGGCATCACCCGCCATACTGGTCGAACTGTGCCTGATGTGGTGACGTGAACCTCGGCGCGACGATTGCAAACGGGCGCACCCGCTTCGAGGTCCGCGCGCCTCGTGCCGAAGTCCTCACCCTGTGCTTGTTCCAAGGCGGCGTCGAACGGCGCATCGCGATGGCGCGCGAGGGCGACAACTGGACTGTCGAATTGCCCGAAGTCCTTGACGGAGCCCGGTATGGGTATCGGGCTGCGGGTCAATGGGATCCGGCGCAAGGTCTTTGGTTCGATCCGTCCAAGCTGCTTGTCGACCCTTACGCTCTCGAACTGGACCAGCCCTTTGCGTACGATGCGAAGTTATCATCATATGGGGTTGATACGGCTCAGATTGTTCCCAAAGCGCGGGTCGTCTCGCATCAGCCTTCAGCGCCGCCGCCGCCGGTGTTTAGTCATGGCGGCCTGATCTACGAGCTGAATGTCCGCGGCTTTACCATGCTGCACCCTGAAGTGCCGGCAGCGCAGCGCGGAACCGTCGCCGCCCTCGCCCATCCAGCGGTGATTGCGCATTTCAAGCGCCTCCATGTGTCGGCAATCGAACTGATGCCAATCGTGGCTTGGGTAGACGAGCGACACCTGAACCCATTGAGCCTGAGCAATGCGTGGGGCTACAATCCCGTGGCGATGATGGCGCTCGATCCGCGTCTTTGCCCCGGGGGCGTGGCGGAATTGCGAGACACGGTCGCCACGTTGCGCAGCCATGGCATCGGCGTGATCATCGACATCGTGCTCAATCACAGCGGAGAGTCCGATACCTTGGGCCCCATCCTGTCCTTGCGGGGCCTGGATGATGATGCCTATGCCAAAGCCTCGGACGGAAGCCTGATCAACGACACTGGCTGCGGCAATACGCTGGATTTTGCCAATCCCGCGGTGCGCAGGCTGGCTCTCGACACCCTGCGCCATTTCGTGCGGCATTGCGGCGTGGATGGCTTTCGCTTCGATCTTGCCCCCATACTCGCACGTGGCCCCGGCTTTTCGGCGCATGCGCCGATCTTTGCAGAAATGGCTGCCGACCCGCTGCTTGCCGACAGGGTGATGATCGCAGAGCCATGGGACATCGGACCAGATGGTTATCAGTTGGGAGCATTCCCCGACAACTGGCTGGAATGGAACGATAGATTTAGAGATGACGTTCGGCGGTTCTGGAAGGGCGATACTGGGGTCGATCGGCTCGCGACAAGGCTTGCCGGCTCATCCGATGTTTTCGGGAAAAGATGCCGTTCGGTCAATTTCCTTGCGGCTCATGATGGCTTCACGCTGGCCGATACGCTTGCCTACGAACAGCGCAGGAACTGGGCCAACGGCGAAGGCAATCGCGACGGGCATGGCGAAAACTTCAGCTGGAACAATGGCGTCGAAGGGGAAACCGATGACGCGGCAATCCTTCACCAGCGGCATGAATTTGCCACGGCGATGCTGGGTACGCTCTTCGTATCGACCGGAACGATCATGCTGACGGCAGGAGACGAATTCGGCCGAAGCCAACGCGGCAACAACAATGCCTATGCGCAGGACAATCCGCTCACATGGATCGCCTGGGACGCGCGCGATCTTGGCCTGGAGGAGTATACCTGCAAGCTCGCATCATGGCGCGCCCGCCATCTATCGAACATGGTCCAATTTCCCGAGGACGGGCTATGGCAAAACCATGAGGGCCAGCCGATGCGCCTGGAAGACTGGACGAACCCCCAGACTGACAGTTTCACCTGGTCCGGCGGAGGATACGGTTTCGCGGTTGATCGGGCCAGGCGCGCTGCTGGCCCGATCTGACATTCATCCGCCGATCCGCCGCAACGCACGATCCGGCTGGAACGCGCCGGAGAGCACGCTCCGATTGCCGCTGTCGAGGGGCACCTGCCCCGGCAGCAGCTGATTGAGCAGCAGACGGCCGAAGGTCCAGTCGCCCAGATCGGATTCAGCATTGATGTGCCCTGCCTCGCCCGCATCGGCCAAGCGGCTGCCCCACGCACGAGCGAGATGACGGGCTTGCCCGATGCCCATGTATGGGTCGTTGCGGCTGGCGACCACGATCGAGGGGAACGGGAATTCGCTCTGCGGGAATGGTGCAAAGCGGGTCAGCCGACGATCTATTGGCCTTTGCTCGACATCGGGCGGCGCTACCAGCAGGGCGCCGAGCACCTTGCCGTCGCGCGGACGCTCGAATTCGGCCCACCATGCCACGGCAAGGCAGCCGAGGCTGTGCGCCACCAGCACGACAGGACGATCAGCCTTGTGCACGGCGAGATTGATCTTGTTCACCCATGTATTCCGATGTGGATCGCCCCACAGGCCAAGCTCGACGCGCTGGCAGTTGCTCAGGGTCTGCTCCCAGTTTGTCTGCCAATGGCCGGGTCCACTATTGTCGAGCCCGGGAACGGTGAGAATGAGCGGGTCTTGCCCCGCAATGGCTTTGCGGTCTTGAGTCATGTGCTGCCTCCTTGTGCAGAAAGCCGGTCGACTCGGTTTACGTCCCGACGCCTCACAATCTAAGTCAACTTTTTCGATAGACAATCAGCTGTAGACAGATCGTTGGGTGCTTGCGACGGCACGAAAGCACGGCGCAGCGCTTGTGGCTCGGCGTGAGTCAATCGCATTAGAACAGGTGAGGAGCAGAAGCTTTCGGCGCGAGGCGTCCTTATAACGCTTCGTCGCATGAAGGAAATGAGCCACTTGCAGACCTGCCGGCGGCTTATCATGTTGAACGAAGAGATAACTAACTAGGGTCGCGCATTATGGTTCCCGATAGGCGCCGTTTTATTGGCGCCATGGCAGCAACGGTCGGAAGTCTTGCGCTTTCGGGCCAACCCGCGAGCGCGGTTACCCCGCCAAGGGAACCTGAGGTTTCGCCGTTTGCCAAGCCGACGCTACCCTTGCTTGTCCAGCAGGCGGTCGCGGCGCTCGACCGCCATGGCGCGCACATTCGCCATCGCGATCTGGTCGGCCTCGTCGATTTCGGGAAGGCTTCACGCGAGACCCGCTTTCATGTCGTGGACGTCATCGGCGGGAAAGTGGTCTCCTCGCACCTCGTCTCGCATGGCAGTGGTTCGGATCCCGCGAACAGCGGTTGGGTGCAGCGGTTTTCGAACGACTTCGGGTCCAACGCGTCCAGCCCCGGCGCATATCTCACAGGCGCGACCTATCAAGGCAAGCACGGTCGTTCGCGTCGCCTGATTGGCCTTGAAGAGGCAAACAGCGCGGCGCTCGAACGAGGCATTGTGATTCATGCGGCGAGCTATGTCAGCGCCGACATGGCGATGACGCAAGGCCGGATCGGGCGCAGCCAAGGCTGCTTCGCTTTCGCAAATGCGGATATTGACTGCATTTTGGAGCAAGTTAGCGAAGGCCGCCTGCTGTTTGCAGCAAAGTGATCCAGCCAAAAAATTAGCTTGAGATAACAATGAGCTGCCAGTGTCAAACTGGTAGCTTAAGCGTCCTGCCTAAATCCATCCAACTTGGATCAGAGCCATTTTGGCCCCGTTCGCCATAGTAAACGCCGGCTTAATGACGAATATTACGATTCGTTAAACATTCCGCATTGCAACTATTGCGATGCGGTAAAACGCACCGCGTAACTAAAAACACCGTCTTGTCCGAGGGTCAATTACCATGAAAACTCGCGTGATGCTGCCTTGCGTGGCAGCCTTCCTTGCGGTCGTTGCACCAACCCTTGCGCATGCAGGAACGCGCGCGGGGACTACTGCAGTTATCGCGACCAGCCAGCCATCCAAGCCCGCTGTCGGCCCGAAGAACGGCTTTCCGCAGGCTCCCGGTCTCGATGTCGCCCGGCTCAAGGCCAATCCGAATGCAGCCTTCAACCGCCCGAAGAGCAACGGCACCTGAAGAACAACCTCGTCACGATGTCCTGACTGCTACGCCCCGCCGCCCTGCGGACGGGGCGTGGTTGCGTCAGGACACTGCTTGAGCCGATTGCGCAAGGCGTCGAGCACCCAATTGCGGGCTGGCCCAATCGGACAATCGCGGCGCCATATCGCGTGAAAGCGGTAGGTCAGGCCAGGCGCTTCGGGCAGGGCAAGCCGTTTCAGGCGTCCTGTCGCGATGTCTGTTTGAACAAGGTGGCGCGGCATGTTGCCCCACCCGATGCCTTCGCGCAGGAGCGCGTGGCGCGCGCCCAGGTCTCCCAGCCGCCACGTGCTGGCAGCAAAGACCGAAAAGTCGCGTCCCTGGGTTAACTGGGAACGATCGGTCAGCACCAGTTGCCGGTGCTTGCGCGCCTCCCCCGGGGGGATCGCCGCCAGCTGCGCCAACGGATGATCCGGCGCCGCAACGGGAATGAGCTCGACCTCTCCGATCGCTTCGCGCTCGAGATCGGGAATGGCCACCAGTTCCGGTCCGGCAATGCCCAGTTCCGCACGACCATCCACGACCATCGCGGCAATCGTGCCCAGCGCTTCGACATAAAGGCGGAGCTGTACCGTCGGAAACAGCATCTGGAATTCGCGCAGGACCTGCGCGACAAGATGCGTCGGGAACATGACGTCGATGGCCAGCCCAAGCTCGGCCTCTAGACCCAGGTTGAAGTTTCGCACGCCCGCGATCAGGGCGTCAACGTCGTCGCTTACCGCACGTGCCTGGGCGAGCATGGCTTTGCCGGCCGGCGTGAGGACCGGCTTTCTCGATCCTTCCCGTTCGAACAGGGTGACGCCAAGCTGGGTTTCGAGCGCCACGATCCCGTAGCTCACCACCGAAATGGCCCGTCCCAGCTTCCGTGCGGCTCCGTTGAAGCTGCCCTCGTCGACGACGGCGAGGAACAGGCGAAGCTGGTCGAGGGTTGGCTGCCCGACGTCCAAGGAATGACCTTTCAAGATTTTCGAACATTCTGATTTAACTTATCAGGATATTCCGAACAATCTGCAAGCCCTATCTCCCACTCAACAGGACGGACACGAAGCCGCCCGTTTGGAGAAATCGCCATGTTCCAGACTGCTATGCAAACCACCGCAAAGGCTCATATCGAACTGCGCCCCTTCGCCTCGATCGGCGCGGCCAACCACGGCTGGCTCGACGCGCACCATCACTTCTCGTTCGGCGGTTACCATGACCCTGCTCGCGTTCACTGGGGCGCGCTGCGAGTCTGGAATGACGACCGTATCGCAGCCAAGAGCGGCTTTCCCACCCATCCGCACAGCGACATGGAGATCATCACCTACGTGACCAAGGGCGCGATCACGCATCGCGACAGCCTTGGCAACGAAGGCCGCACCGAAGCGGGCGACGTTCAGGTCATGTCGGCAGGGACGGGCATTGCCCACTCGGAATTCAACCTGGAGGACGAGGAAACCCGCCTCTTCCAGATCTGGATCATTCCTGATCGCCGTGGCCATGCGCCGAGCTGGGGTGCACGCCCCTTCCCCAAGGACAGCCGGGAAGGCAAGTTCGTGCCACTCGCCTCGGGCATTGCCGGCGATACCGATGTGCTGGCGATCAACGCCAACGCACGGGTCCTGGGAGCAACGGTCAAGGCTGGTGAAACGGTTCGCTATGACCTGACGGAAGAGCGCCATGCCTATCTCGTTCCCGCACGGGGCAAGATCCGAATCGGCGAGATCGAGGCCAATGCCCGCGATGGCGTTGCCATCACCGGCGTGACCGAGATCGTCATCACCGCACTCGAAGACGCCGAGCTGGTTCTCGTCGACGCGGCTTGACCGTGACCGGACTGTTTCCGCACATCCCCCAATCACGACTGTTGCAAAGGACTGATCCCATGACCACCCAGACCTCGGGCATCGCTTTCGAGACCCGTCGCGCCGCCTCCACAAACTCGGACCTGCTTGCGGCGACCGGCCGCGTCCTGCTCGCCGCGATCTTCGTGCTGAGCGGCGTTTCCAAGCTCGCGGACCCGACCGGCACCATCGCCTATATTACGAGCGCCGGCCTCCCTGCCCCCAGCCTTGCCTATGGCGTTGCTGTTGCAGTCGAGCTCGTCGGCGGGTTGCTGCTGATCGCCGGCATCCGCACGCGCATCGTGGCATCGGCGATCGCTGTGTTCAGCCTTGCCGCGGCGTTCGGCTTCCACGCCAACCTTGCTGACCAGAACCAGTTCATCCACTTCTTCAAGAATGTGGCGCTGGCCGGTGGCCTGCTGCAGGTGGCGGCTTTCGGCTCGGGCCGCTTCGGCTTCGACCGCCGCTGATCCCTACCCCCCGCGAGCCGGAGTGCAGTTGCGCAAGCGCAGTTGCTCTCCGGCTCCATCTCCTTATCTTTCCCACACCTCTCCAAGGAGCCTCCCATGACCCGTACTGCATCTCCTCGTGTCCTGCCGATCATTGTCGACCGCTGGAGCCCGCGCGCATTCGATGGCTCGGCCGTGCCGCAGACCGATCTCGACGTGATCTTTGAAGCTGCGGGCCTGGCCGCCAGCGCCTATAACTACCAGCCGTGGCGCTTTGCCTTCGCACACAAGGGCGATGCAAACTTCGACGCGTTTCTCTCCGCCCTGGTCGAATTCAACCAGAGCTGGGCCAAGGACGCGGGCGTGCTGGTCTATGTCGTGTCCGACGAGTTCATGCGCAGCGATCGCGGCGACAATCCCAATCACAGCCACAGCTTCGACGCTGGTGCCGCCTGGGCCAACGCCGCGCTGCAAGCGCTGCATCTGGGCTATCACACCCACGGCATGACCGGGGTCGACTTTGCCAAGGCCGCAGAAGTGCTGAACCTGCCCGCCGGC
Organism: Novosphingobium sp. B1; assembly: GCF_900176395.1. Taxonomy (GTDB): domain Bacteria; phylum Pseudomonadota; class Alphaproteobacteria; order Sphingomonadales; family Sphingomonadaceae; genus Novosphingobium. The sequence goes on from NZ_FWXL01000003.1 coordinate 31,915, forward strand.
TACCGCGTGGAAATGGCTTTCGTGATCGGCAAGCAGGGCGACAAGTCGCAGCTGCCTGAAATGCTTCGCGAGCGCGAAGTGGTGAGCGATCGCAAGCCGGTCAGCGAAATCGCCTTCGCTGGTCCGTTCAAGGCCTAAGCACGTGTGGCGCCGCCCGCCGGAATTGGCTAGGGCGGCGCCATGCTTCGCATCAATGAACTTAAACTTCCTCTCGACCATGCCGCCGAAGATCTTCCGGCGGCTATCTGCGAGCGCCTCGAAATCGCGCCTGCAGACCTGACACGCTACCAGATCTTCCGTCGCGGCAACGATGCCCGCAAGAAGCATGCAATCCTGCTGACATACGTGGTCGATTGCGTGGTGGCCAACGAGGCCGAAGTGCTCGCCCGCTTCGCCGACGACCAGAACGTCAAGCCCACGCCTGACACGTCTTACAAGTTTCCGGTAATGGCGCCGGAAGGCTGGGACGGCGAACGGCCAGTGGTAATTGGCGCTGGTCCCTGCGGCCTGCTCGCTGCCCTGATCCTGGCGCAGATGGGCCTCAAGCCGATCATCATCGAACGCGGCAAGGCCGTGCGCGAGCGGACCAAGGATACCTGGGGCCTGTGGCGACGGTCGGTGCTGGAGCCGGAATCGAATGTCCAGTTCGGCGAAGGCGGTGCGGGCACCTTCTCCGATGGCAAGCTCTACAGCCGCATCAAGGACCCGCGACACCTTGGCCGCAAGGTGCTGGTCGAGTTCGTCAAGGCGGGTGCGCCTGAGGACATCCTGACCGAAGCCCACCCGCATATCGGCACTTTCCGCCTCGTCACCATGGTCATGTCGATGCGCGAGACGATCGAGAGCCTTGGCGGTGAGTATCGCTTCCAGACCCGGGTCGAGGACTTCGAGATCGAGACTGCTGCCGATGGCGAACGGCGTGTCGCGGGCCTGCACCTGTCGGACGGCTCGTTCCTCCCGGCGCGCCATGTGATCATGGCAGTAGGCCATTCCGCGCGCGACACCTTCCAGGTGCTGTTCAATCGCGGCGTCCATATCGAGGCCAAGCCCTTTGCCATCGGTGTGCGCATCGAACACCCGCAAAGCTGGATCGACACCGCACGCTATGGCCCGAGCGCGGGCAACAAGATCCTTGGCCCTGCCGCCTACTCGATCTCGCACAAGTGCAGGAACGGTCGCACGGTCTACTCCTTCTGCATGTGTCCGGGCGGGCGCGTGGTGGCGGCAACCAGCGAGGAAGGCCGCGTCGTCACCAACGGCATGAGCCAGTATTCGCGCGCGGAGTTCAATGCGAATTCGGGCATCGTTGTCGATATCGACCCCAACCGCGATTATCCGGGCGGGCCGATGGCAGGCATGGCCTTCCAGCGCCACTGGGAAAGCCTCGCCTTCGAGGCGGGCGGACGCAGCTACATGGCGCCGGGCCAAAAGCTGGGCGATTTTCTCGCGGATCGACCCTCGACCGAGTTCGGCAGCGTGATCCCGAGCTACAAGCCGGGTGTTCACCTCACCGAACTGAAGAAGTGCCTGCCCGACTACGTGATCGAGTCCATCCGCGAGGCCTTGCCCGCCTTTGGCCGCATGGTGCCCGGCTACGACCATCCCGACGTGGTGATGACCGGGGTCGAAACGCGCACTTCCTCGCCGGTTCGCATCACGCGCGGCAAGGACTGCCAGAGCCTCAACACGCGCGGCCTTTATCCTGCCGGCGAAGGTGCGGGCTACGCCGGCGGCATCCTTTCGGCCGCGGTGGACGGAATCAAGGTGGCAGAAGCTCTCGCCGCCGAAGTGCTGAAGTGAGCGCCCCTCAGTACGACGCGATCATCCTCGGCGCAGGTGCGGCGGGGTTGATGGCTGCGCTTACCGCCGGACAGAACGGGCGGCGGGTGCTGCTGGTCGATCATGCCGACGAGCCGGGCAAGAAAATCCTGATCTCGGGCGGCGGGCGCTGCAACTTCACCAACATCCACACAGCAGCCGACCGCTATATCTCGGAAAACCAGCATTTCGCGCGGTCGGCCCTGTCGCGCTACACGCCGTCTGAGTTTCTCGACATGGTCAATCGCCACGGCATTGCCTGGCACGAAAAGACCCTTGGCCAGCTGTTCTGCGATCACTCGGCCCGCCAGATCGTCGAGATGCTCATGGCCGAATGTCGCGAGGGAAACGTGGCGCTTTCATTCGGCCTGCCAGTCAGCGCAGTTGATCATGCAGATGGCATGTTCCGCGTGACCATCGATGGTCGCGAGGTGCGGGCGCCGTCGCTTGTCCTGGCAACCGGCGGCCTGTCCATCCCGAAGATGGGGGCCACCGGCTTCGCGTTCGAGATTGCCCGCAAGTTCGGCCTGCCCGTGGTGCAGACGCGCCCGGCGCTCGTTCCGTTCACGCTTGGTGAAGATGAGGCGCTGTTCCGTTCGCTTTCAGGCGTGTCGACCGAGGTCGTGACACGCTGGGGCAAGACTGCCTTCCGCGAGGCCGCACTGTTCACGCACAAGGGACTGTCGGGGCCGGCGATGTTGCAGATCTCGTCCTACTGGCAGCACCGGACGGCAATCACGGTCGCGTTTTTGCCCGATGCGGCAAACGACTGGCTGATCGAGGAAAAACGAGCGCGTCCGCGCAGCGCCCTTCGCACCGCGCTCGCACGTCGCCTGCCCGAGCGTTTGGCCGATGCGCTGATCGAGCGTATCGGACTTGAAGGCGAACTGGTGACGCTGCGCGACGCAGATCTGCGCAAGGCACAGGACAGGCTTGCGCGCTGGCCGTTCAATCCGAACGGCACCGAAGGCTATGCCAAGGCCGAGGTGACGGCTGGCGGGATCTCGACCAAGGCGCTCAATCAGAAGACGATGGCAGCCAGCAAGGTCGCCGGGCTATATGCCATCGGCGAAGCCGTCGATGTTACGGGATGGCTTGGCGGCTACAACTTTCAGTGGGCTTGGGCCAGCGGGCGCGCAGCGGGCCTCGCACTCTAAGGACAGTCTACCACCCCTCGACCAGGTCGAGATAGGCTACAACGTCGTTTTCGGTCGCCAGGTACAGGCCGGCCTGTATGTTTTCGGACTGACCGGCGGCGATGGCAAGAGCCTCGTCAAGGGGCCCGTAAAAGAGGGTTTGCGCGCTGCCGCCTTCAGGCTCGTCGCCAAGATGATAGAGACGGACGGTGGCATCGCCGTGTGTGGTTCGCATCGCTTCACTCTCGCAAGAACTGCCCCCCTTGTCGCCTTGTGCCGGGAATCCTGCAATGCCCCTCGCTTTCATGGAAAATTAATGGGCAACTCGTTGATCGAGCGGGCATCTGCGCCCAAAGTGCAAAGTGGACAGGTCTCGCATCGCTGCCGTTTCCGGAGCGCACGCTGCAGGCAGGGGAATACGGTAATTATGGGTCAGCTGGAACGGTGCGCTTTGCCTGTTTGGGGCAGATGTGCGGCATACCGCTCGACCGCCGGATCGGTCGATCGCTGGCAGGTGCTTCGTCCGTGAATTCGCTCCGGCTGAAGCTATGGCTGTCCCTGCTGTTCGTGATGCTCATCATTGCGGTTCCCGCCGTCGTTGCAGATCATGCCCTGAAGATCGTGCGCGCCCAACACGCACGCGCCGAGGCATCGTCGCAGACGCTCAGCGCCTTTCAGCGCCTTGCCGTGCTTGGATATACCCTTCAGCAGGAGCGGTATGTCGATCCGCAGTCCTTTGTGCGCGATCGCGCGCTGTACATCGATGGCGTGCGTTCGCACGTCACCAATGCGGAAAGGTACATCAACGCCGAAATCCGTCTGATCGGCGACACGGCCCTTCAGCGCAAGCGTCGCGCAAGCGCGATCGAAGAGGAAGTGAAGCAGCGTGAAACGCTGCACCGCATCGGCGCAAGCCTGGAAAAGTCGCTCCGCGGCGACAAGCCCGACATGATGTGGGAAGACCTGATATTCGAAGCGATCCGCATCGAGGAACGCGAAGCGAAGGAATTCCAGCGCAGTTCGATCGAGACCGTTGGCGGTGTCACGGAGACCATGCAGTCGAGCATCATCATCGTCGGCATCATCGGGCTACTCATCGTCATGTGGGGCCAGCGTCAGGTCATCAGGCCGCTCGGCAACCTCTGGCGCGGCACGCGTGAAATTGCCGAAGGCAATTACGAAGGCAAATTGCCATCAGTGGGCACGACAGAATTTCGCACCATCGCTGAAAGCTTCAACATCATGGCTGCGCGGGTACGCGATGCGGCCCTGGCGATGCAGCAGACAAATGCGGGGCTGGAGCGAGCCGTGCAACGCCGGACGGCAGAACTTGATGCGACAAACCGGTCGCTTGCAAGAGCCAACCAGCTTCGCCAGCAGTTTCTGGCCGATGCCAGTCATGAGCTGAGGACGCCCTTGTCGATCATGCGCAGCGAAGCCGAGATCACGCTGCGCAATGGCAACGCCAATGTCGACGACCTGCGTCACGGTCTTGATCGCGTCGTGCGCCTGTCTTCGCTGATGGCGGAGATGATCGAGGACATGCTGCACGTTGCCCGCGCCGAGGAGCCGATGCTGCAGACGAACATCGAACCGGTCGATGTCGTGCTTGCCCTTCGCGAATGCGTCGGCGACTTCCAGCTCCTGATCGAGGCGGATGGCGGGTATATCCGGATCACGGACGCGCCCGAGAGCATGATTATCGAGGGTGACGGAACGCGCCTGAAGCAGGCTATCCGAATCGTGCTCGACAACGCCGTATGCTATTCCTCGCAGGCCCCCGAGGTTGAGGTGAGCGCTCGCGTCGAAGACGGTGAGGCTGTCATCGCCATTTCCGATAACGGCGACGGCATCGCCAGTGAAGATATTCCCTACCTTTTCCAACGATTCCGCAGAGGCAGCAAGAAGGTCGGCAGTGGCCAGGGCCTGGGCCTGTCGATTGCCCGCTCCATTACCGAGACGATGGGCGGCACCATCGGTCTCGAAAGTCGGCTGAATGTCGGCACGAAGGTCGAACTGCGCCTCCCCCTTATGCCAGTCGAAAAGACTGAGGATGGAAACCAGACATGAAGCTCCTCATCATCGAAGACGAGGTTGAACTTGCAGGCGCGCTTCACCGGGGTCTGACCCAGGAGGGCTGCAAGGTCACGATGGCCACTGACGGGTCGACCGGGCTTGAGCTTGCCAGCAGCATGCCCTTCGATTTCGTCCTTCTCGACGTCAATCTCCCTGACATGAGCGGTTTTGACGTATGCTCCCGGCTTCGTGCGATGGACGTCGCCACGCCGATCATCATGGTGACCGCCCGTGATGAAGTCGCTGACAGGATCAAGGGCCTGAAAGGCGGGGCAGACGACTATCTCGCCAAGCCCTTTGCGTTCGAGGAACTGCTGGCCCGGATGGATGCGGTCAAGCGTCGGATGGAGCGCCCCGCAACAAGCCCGCTTCAGGCTGACGGCTCCCTGACCGTAGGCGACCTTCACTTCGATCCGCGTACGATGACGCTGACGAGAGCTGGCACGCCGGTGCAACTGACCGTCAAGGAAATGGGGGTCCTGCGGCTCCTCATGGAATCCCCCGGCACCGTGATTTCGCGTAGCGAGATCCTGCGCGTGGTGTGGGGTGTTGAGGACGATCCGCTTACCAACATCGTCGAAGTCTATCTCAGCAGGCTCCGCCGCAAGCTCCATTCCCTTGGCCCGCCGGTGGTAGAGAACGTCCGCGGCTTCGGATATCGCCTGACGGCATGAAGCACTCCGCTCCTCATTGATTGTAATCGACAAGGCAACGAAAAATTCACGGCAAATACGGTTGACCGCGCTTCCTGCCAACGCTAGGAGCGCGGCCTGCCAAGCAGTCGGAGACGACGCTGACAGGGCGGAGTAGCTCAGCAGGTTAGAGCAGCGGAATCATAATCCGCGTGTCGGGGGTTCGAGTCCCTCCTCCGCTACCATCTTCGATGGTTGCCACGATCTTGATCGCGATCGATTAACAGCAACAACAGAGCAGCTTGGCGATAGCAGCGTCCTCGCATAACCCGGATTCCCTATCAGCTACCGGGCGTCGACGGAGCATTAGCTCCTGGTCAGAGGCTTGACCGAAACGCGACTTGGAAAAGTCGGGATCAGTGCCCTCTGGATCGCCGATCGTGACGGCAAGCATGTCTCGCAGAGCGCTTGTCGCATCAGCACCACTGAGCGCCCGCTCTTCTCGATCTGCCTCTTTCCGATGCTCGCTGGCCCGGCCATCAACCAGGAACTGACGCGTCCTGTCGCGTTTGTTCAATCGCTTCGACCAGAAGCCTCTTATCGAGGCAGCCGGAGGACAAGGATGTTGAGATGGCTGGCATGCCTCATGCGGAGGCACAAACCCGTACGCAACCTGACTGAACAGGTCGGCTTGCGTCAGGTGTCCAAATGCCAGCAGTGCGGCGCCACGATTGGCCGCATCGGTGGCGGCGCGTGGCGGCCAATCGTTGACGCGCCGGTGGACCGTAGGAACAGTTGACGCCTCAGACGACCGAACACTTCAGCAACGCCATGCGCAGGCACTGGCACACTACCTCGCCGCGCTGATTGATCAGTTCGTGGCGGAACGTCACAATCCCCGCGTTCGGGCGTGAGCGCGATTCCTTCAGTTCGATGACCTCGCTCGTCGCGCGCATCGTATCGCCAATGAAGACCGGTGCCGGCATCACCAGCTTGTCATAACCTAGGTTCGCAACCAGCGTGCCGAGCGTGGTATCACCAACCGACAGGCCGACCATCAGTGCAAAAGTGAAGGTCCCGTTGACGAGGATCTGGCCGAACTCGCTTGCCTTCGCGGCTTCCAGATCGATGTGCAGCGGTTGCGGGTTGTGCGTCATGGTCGAGAACAGCAGGTTGTCGGTCTCGGTCACCGTGCGGCGGATCTCGTGTTCGATCCGGTCACCTACCTGCCATTGGTCAAAGAACCTGCCCGCCATCAGCCTTCTGCCTTTTCGATTTTGGCCAGCACCGCATCCACCTGCACTTGCGCGCCGGCCACGGCGTCAAGGGCCTTGACCACGCCATCGAACGGCGCGGTCAGCGCATTTTCCATCTTCATGGCTTCAAGCACCAGGAGCTTCTGCCCCTTGATGACGGATTGGCCAGCCTCGACGTCGACCGAAATGACCTTGCCCGGCATCGGCGCAACGATCGCACCATCGGAGGCTGAACCGCCAGCACCGCCTTGTGCGCGAGCAAGCCGCACCAGGAAGCGCTCGCCACCCTCATCGACACTGGTGACCGGCTCACCCGGCCAATAATCGACTGCAGGCTCCTGTGGCAGATCGACAACGAAGGCGCGGCCGAACTGATCGGCCAGATTCACGTCGCGCCGTACGCCGGCGTTCAGGCGAAAGCCCGACTGGCTTGTCCAAGGGCTGTCACCGGGCGTGCCGGCCAGCCGCATCGCAGCGAAGCCCAGCGCTTCGGCAGTCGGTTCGGGGCGCGTGGTGAGCGTCTCGAGATTGCGTTCGATCAACCCGGTGTCGACCACGCCCGCTTCGAACGCGGCGTGGCCCAGCAGCCGCCACAGGAAGCCACTGTTGGTGATAAGCGGCCCGACGACGCCTTCTTCAAGCGTTTCCCGCAAGCCCGCGATGGCCTCGGATCGCGTGTCGCGATGGACAATGACCTTGGCGATCATCGGATCGTAGAACGGCGAGATTTCCGCGCCCGCTTCCACGCCCGTATCGATGCGCGCGCGATACTGCGGAAAGTGGAAGTCCTCGACACGGCCGATGCTCGGCAGGAAGCCCTTGCTGGCATCCTCGGCATAAAGCCGCGCTTCCATGGCCCAGCCATTGATCGAAAGCTCGTCCTGTTGCTTGGGCAGCGGCTCGCCCGAAGCAACGCGCAACTGCCATTCCACCAGATCGACGCCGGTGATCTCTTCGGTTACCGGATGTTCGACCTGCAGCCGTGTGTTCATTTCCATGAACCAGATGCGGTCGGCGCGAAGACCTTCAGAGCCATCGGCGATGAACTCGATCGTGCCCGCGCCTTCATAATCGACCGCCTTGGCCGCGCGCACGGCGGCCGCGCAAACAGCTCCGCGCGTCGCTTCGTCCATGCCGGGCGCTGGCGCTTCCTCGATCACCTTCTGGTGCCGGCGCTGCAGCGAGCAATCACGCTCGAACAGATGGACGACATTGCCATGGGCATCGCCGAACACCTGCACCTCGATGTGGCGGGGCGAGAGGATATACTTCTCGATCAGCACACGATCATCGCCGAACGACGACGACGCCTCGCGACGGCATGACGCCAGGCCTTCGGCAAAATCCTCGGCGCGCTCTACCCGCCGCATGCCCTTGCCGCCGCCGCCGGCCACGGCCTTGATCAGGACCGGGTAGCCGATGGCGTCAGCTTCGGCCTGCAGGCGTTCAGGGCTCTGGTCTTCGCCCAGATACCCCGGCGTCACCGGCACGCCCGCCGCAATCATGCGCGCCTTGGCAGCGTCCTTCAGGCCCATGGCGTTGATCGAGGCCGGTTTGGGCCCGACCCAGACCAGCCCCGCGTCAAGCACTGCCTGTGCAAACTCGGCATTTTCCGAAAGGAAGCCATACCCCGGGTGGATTGCTTCAGCGCCGGTCGCCTTGGCCGCCGCGATTATCTTCTCGCCGACGAGATAGCTTTCGCGCGCAGGCGAAGGGCCGATGTGCACAGCCACGTCCGCCGAACGCACATGCAGCGCCTTGGCGTCAGCGTCGGAATAGACCGCCACCGTGCGAATACCGAGCCTGCGCGCGGTACGGATGACCCGGCAGGCAATCTCGCCACGATTGGCGATGAGGAGGGATTTGATCATTGCATGCGCCTCCATCACATCCGGAACACGCCAAAGCGGGCCGCTTCGGCAATCGGGGCTTCGAGGCAGGCCTCCAGCGCCAGCCCCAGAACGTCGCGCGTCTGTACCGGGTCGATCACGCCATCGTCCCATAGTCTGGCGGTGGCGTAATAGGGATTGCCTTCGTCCTCGTACTTCTGGCGGATCGGGGCCTTGAACGCCTCTGCCTCTTCCGGCGTCCACTTTTCCGCATCGCGGTGCACTGTCGCCAGCACGCTTGCCGCCTGCTCTCCGCCCATCACGCTGATGCGCGCGTTGGGCCAGGTAAACAGGAAGCGCGGCTGGTAGGCACGGCCGCACATGCCGTAGTTGCCCGCCCCGAAGCTTCCGCCGATCAGTACGGTGATCTTGGGAACCTGCGCCGTCGCCACCGCCGTCACCAACTTCGCACCATGCTTGGCGATGCCTTCGGCTTCGTACTTGCCGCCGACCATGAAGCCGGAGATGTTCTGAAGGAACAGCAGCGGGATCCGCCGCTGGCACGCGAGTTCGATGAAATGCGCGCCCTTCTGCGCGCTTTCCGAAAAAAGCACGCCGTTGTTCGCAAGGATCGCCACCGGTGCCCCATGGATATGGGCAAAGCCGCAGACCAGCGTCGTTCCATAATGCGCCTTGAACTCGTGGAACTCGGAGCCGTCGACGATCCGCGCGATCACCTCGTGGACATCATATGGCGCGCGCACGTCCTCGGGGATGATCGCGTACAGTTCTTCCGCATCGTATTTTGGCGGAACCGGCTCGCGCCGCGCGATGCCGGCATCTCCGGCATCGCCGATGTGCGAGACGATGTCGCGCACGATCGTCAGCGCGTGATCGTCGTTATCGGCAAGATGATCGACCACGCCGGACTTGCGTGCATGGAGGTCACCGCCTCCCAGCGCCTCGGCGGTGATTTCCTCGCCTGTCGCCGCCTTCACCAACGGGGGGCCTGCCAGGAATATCGTCCCCTGCTCCCGCACGATCACCGTCTCGTCGGACATCGCCGGCACATAGGCCCCGCCCGCCGTGCACGATCCCATAACGCTGGCAATCTGCGGGATACCGCGCGCGCTCATGTTCGCCTGGTTGAAGAAGAACCGCCCGAAGTGATCGCGGTCGGGGAAGACTTCGGCCTGATTGGGCAGGTTCGCGCCGCCGCTGTCGACAAGGTAGATGCACGGCAGGTGGTTCTCCTGCGCGATCTCCTGCGCGCGCAGATGCTTCTTAACCGTCATCGGGAAGTAGGTGCCGCCCTTCACCGTCGCGTCATTGGCGAAGACCATGCAGTTGCGGCCAGAAATGCGGCCAACTCCCGCGATGATCCCCGCACCGGGCACCTCGTCGCCATACATCCCGTTCGCTGCAAGCTGGCCGATCTCGAGGAACGGCGAGCCCGGATCGAGCAGCCGCTCCACGCGGTCGCGCGGGAGCAGCTTGCCCCGCGAGACATGGCGCTCGCGGCTGCGCTCGTCACCGCCAAGCGCAGCCTTGGCCACACGCTCGCGCAGTTCCTGCGCCAGCGCGCGGTTATGTGCTGCGCGGGCCTGCGCCTGCTCGGAGTTCAGGTCGATGTTGCTCGTCAGGACCGGTGCGCTCAACGCGTGCTGCCTTTCAGGTGCTTGGTGAAGAACGGCAGCACATGCGTGCGGAAGCGCTCCTTCACCCGGTTGCCGTGGTCGCCCACATAGATTTCCCAGTCATGCGCAATGCCGAACCGGGTCAGGGTTTCGTGAATCAGTTCATCGTCGGCGCGGACGAAGTCAGTGTCGCCCGTGTCGATCGCTATGCCGATCATGCGGCGCAACGAAGGCAGATATTGCGAGGCCATTGCCACGGGAGAATTGGCCGCCCACTTGGCGATCACCAGATCGTTCACCTTGCCTTCGCTGGTGCCAAGATCGGCATAGAATGGCGGCTTTGCGGGGTTGGGAGACCATGCCGCCGCCACCGCGAAGTTGCCCCGGCTCATCCAGTCCGCCGTCAGCGCCTGATCGACCGACCAGCCTTCGTACTTCGGATTGGCCGACGATGCTGGGCGCGGGATCTGGCAGCACGGGTTCATCGCATAGAGGGCACCGAACACGTCGGCACGCTTCATGCCTAGCTTGAGCGTGCCATAGCCGCCCATCGAATGACCGGCGAGCCCGCGCGCCTCGCGCGAAGGGATCGTGCGAAAGTGCCTGTCGGTCCAGGCCACGAGGTCTTGCGCGATGAAGTCTTCGAAATTGCCTACGGTGGGAGAATTCGAATACATCGAACCACCCCACATGGTCATGCTGTCGGGCACCACGATGATGGTTTCGGCGCCCGACGCCTTGAGCGCGGCGTCAAAGTCGTTGCGCTCGACATACTGGTCTGCGGTCGAATTGTACCCGTGCAGGAAATAGATGACCGGGTAGCGCCGCGACTTCGACTTGTCGTAGCTGTCGGGCAGGAACACATAAACCGTGCGGTCGGACGAATTGCCCTCAAGATTGCCTTCCACCGCTGCACTATGAACGGTGGTCTTTTCCATCCGCGCCAGTGCGGGATGGGAAAGACCGAGCAGGGCTGCACAGGCAATGAGGGCTTTCAGGCGCATGAATCTCTCCGCAGAAACCTTATCGTCGGCCGATTAGCGCGCTCCGATAAGTTCGCGGCCGATCAGCATCCTGCGGATTTCATTGGTTCCGGCGCCGATGTCCAGCAACTTGGCATCGCGCAGGTAGCGTTCCACTGGCCAGTCCTTTGTATAGCCCGCGCCGCCCAGCGCCTGCACCGCCTCGCCCGACACGCGGAAAGCGTTCTCGCTGGCTAGCAGGATCGCGCCTGCGGCATCGAAACGTGTGGTCTGCCCTGCATCGCAAGCCTTGGCCACGGCATAGACATAGGCGCGGGCAGACTGGATCGCTACGTACATGTCGGCCACCTTGGCCTGCATCAGCTGGAACGTGCCGATCGGCTGGCCGAACTGCTTGCGCTCGCGCACATAGGGGATGACCGTGTCGAGGCAGGCCTGCATGATGCCGATCTGCATGCCGGCCAACACCACGCGCTCGTAATCCAGCCCGCTCATCAGCACGCCCACGCCTCCATGGAGCGGGCCCATCACGTTCTCTTCCGGCACGAAGCAATCGTCGAACACCAGCTCGCAGGTGGGCGAACCGCGCAGGCCCATCTTGTCGATCTTCTGCCCGATCGAGAAGCCCGCCATGTCCTTTTCGATCAGGAACGCGGTGATGCCCCGGCTGCCTGCCTCGGGCGAAGTCTTGGCATAGACCACCAGCGTATCGGCATAGGTACCATTGGTGATCCAGAACTTGGTGCCATTGAGACGGAAGCCCCCGGCAACCGGTTCTGCACGCAGCTTCATCGAAACAACGTCGGATCCTGCCCCCGCTTCCGACATGGCCAGCGAGCCGACATGTTCGCCCGAGATCAGCTTGGGCAGATATTTCGCCTTCTGCTCGGCATTGCCCCAACGGCGGATCTGGTTGACGCACAAGTTCGAGTGCGCGCCATAGGACAGGCCGACCGATCCCGATGCACGGCTGACTTCCTCGACGGCAATGACATGGTCGAGATAGCCAAGGCCCAGGCCGCCGAACTCTTCCTCCACGGTGATGCCGTGCAGCCCCAGCGCGCCCATCGGCTCCCACAACTCGCGCGGGAAGCGATCGTTGCGGTCGATCTCCGCGGCCAGGGGCGCAATCTGTTCGTCGGCAAAGCGGCCCGCTGCCTCGCGGATCATCAGGGCGCTTTCGGTCAGACCGAAGTCGAAATCGGGCGTGGCGCGCATGGCTGGCATCCTCTCAAACCTGTGTTGCCCGCGTTGTACCATTGCTGACGCGCACGGAAAAATTGATTTGGCGCCACAGTTGTCATAGGATAAATCTATGCTGAAACGCACCCATCTTCGTCAGTTCCTGGCGCTGGTCGAGGCCGGATCATTTACCCGCGCGGCCGAGCGTCTGGCGATCACCCAGCCCACGTTGTCGGCAGGCATCGCCGAGCTTGAGCGCCTCGTCGGCAGTCCGTTGTTCCTGCGCGAAAGGCGCGCGGTGCGGCTGACCGAGGCTGGCAACCGCCTCTTGCCCTCCGCCCGTGCGATCGAGCGGGAGTTTCGCAGCGCCGAGAGTGCTGCGCGGGGCACTCCTGCGCCGAGGCAACCGCTGCGGCTGGGCGTCGTGACGTCACTACCGGGCGCGCTCGTCACCGCCATTGCCGCGCGCTGCGCCACCGATCAGCCGCTGGCCCTTACCGAAGGGAGCGACATCGACTTGCGTCGTCGTCTTGCAGAGCACCAGCTGGATGCCGCGCTTACGCTGCTCCGCGGCGGTGAGAACGCCGAAGCCTTGATAGAAGAAGACTATGCGATGATCCTGCCCGCACGCCACCGCCTTGCTGGCCGCTCCATGCTTGAGCCGGAGGAACTCGCGGACGAAGTGATGATCGCCCGGCGCTCATGCGAGATTCTTGGCGAAACCAGCCGCTACTTCACCGCGCATGGCATCAGGCCGCGCTTTCTCCTGCGCAGCCATAACGACGAACGTTGCCTCTCGCTGGTGGCGGCGGGCTGCGGCGTGACCACGGGACCACGAAGCCTCGCAATGCCAGGGACCATCGCAGTCCCCTTGCGCGGCTACGACTTTGTTCGTCGCATTGGCATCGTTACCGCACAGGGGCTGGACAAAAGCCGCACCCAGCAGGTGGCCGACGCTGTGCGCGATGCCGTCGCTGCCGCATGAACCAGACTGGCCATGCCTCAGGCCATGTAGGCATCGATCGCTGCAAGATGCGCAGCCACGGCCGAAGGCGGCAGGAATGAACCGCTGAAGCTGTTGCGCGCCAGCGTGGCAAGGTCTTTGCGGGAAAGCCCCCTCGCCTGTGCAACGGCGCGGTAATTGTCTGCGACATAGCCCCCGAAATAGGCCGGATCATCGGAATTGATCGTCGCTTTCAGACCTTGTGCCAGCATCCGGTCGAGCGGATGATCGACAAGGTCGGAGACAACGCAAAGCTTGAGATTGGACAGCGGGCAGACCGTCAGCGTCATGCCCGTGCCGGCCAGCCGCTCGACCAGTGCCCTATCCTCCATCGCACGGTTGCCATGATCGATCCGGTCCACCTGCAAGAGATCGAGCGCTTCGTAGACATATTCCGGCGGGCCTTCCTCTCCGGCATGGGCCACGAGCTTGAGACCCTTTTCCCGCGCCGCAGCAAACACCCGTGCAAACTTTGCCGGGGGATGGCCGACCTCGCTCGAATCCAGCCCGACAGCTGCGATCCGGTCAAGCCATGGCTCGGCCACCGCCAGGGTCTCGAAGGCGGCATCCTCGGTCAGGTGGCGCAGGAAGCTCATGATCAGGGCGCTGGTCATGCCGTGCTTGGTCTGCGCTGCCGCCATGCCCGACAGCAGACCGCGCATCACCGTGTCGAAGGCGATGCCGCGATCGGTATGCGTCTGCGGATCGAACATGATCTCGGCATGGAGCACGCCATCGGCGGCTGCCCGGTCGAAGTATGCCAGTGCCAGATCGTGGAAATCGGCCTCGGTCTGCAGAACGCTGGCCCCTGCATAATAGATGTCGAGGAAGTCCTGCAGATTCGAAAAGGCGTAGGCCGCGCGAACGTCCTCGACGCTGGCAAAGGGGATCGCCACGCCATTGCGCTCCGCCAGTGCGAACATCAGTTCGGGCTCGAGGCTACCTTCGATATGAAGGTGAAGTTCCGCCTTGGGCAGGCCGGTGATGAAGCTGTCGAGATCGGTCATGCGCCTCCCCTACCGCATCACGGCGCGGCACGCACGACGAGATGCCACTTCCGCCTGGCGAAGAGACGAGGATTTATCGAGATGGTGGCGGAGCGGGAGGGATTCGAACCCTCGATACGCTTTTGACGTATACTCACTTTCCAGGCGAGCGCCTTCGACCACTCGGCCACCGCTCCGCATTGCTCTGGAAGTGCGCCCCTAGCGACACGTGAAAGCTTTCGCAAGGCGTCGCTTCCTGCAATGATCAAGTTATGTCATTTCTTCTTGCACTGGCCGCCGTTGCCGCTTCGCCCGCCGCTCCAAAACCTGCCGCTGCGCTGTCTCCGGGGGAGATCGTGGCAGCTTCTCCGGCATCCGATTGGCAGGCGATCTCCCCCGATGACCTGCTTGTCATGGACCTTGCGCCCGACGCCAAGGGCAAGCCTCGTCGTGTGGTCATCCAGTTGATGCCCGAGCCGTTTTCGCAAGGCTGGGTAGGCAACTTGCGCAAGCTGGCGGCGGCGCACTGGTGGGACGGACTGACCGTCTATCGCGTGCAGGACAACTGGGTGTCGCAATGGGGCGATGCCGATGGCGAGGACAAGGCGAAGGCGAAGCCGCTTCCATCGGGGCTCGAACAGGTCCCTCAAAGCCGTTACGTCGTGCGCCCGGAAGGACCGGAGCGCAGCGCCACGCACGAGCAGCTCGACACCTGGCTTGCGAGCATGGAAGGTACGCATGGCGCTTGGCATGCCCTCACCCACAAGGGGACCGCGATCAAGGACGCCGATCCCTATGCCGACGAAACTTTCTTCTACCGTGGCTGGCCGCTCGCTGCCTCGCGTGACGGGCCCAGCGCATGGCCGGTCCATTGCTATGCCAGCATCGGAGTCGCGCGCGACGCCCCACCAGACACCGGTACCGCTGCGGAGCTTTACGCAGCGATCGGCCATGCGCCGCGCCAGCTTGACCGCAACCTGGCCGTCGTCGGCCGCGTGATCGAGGGCATCCAGCACCTCTCGTCCCTTCCCCGCGGGCCTGCCCCCATGGGCGTGTATGGCGATCCCGCCGAGCGTACGCCAATCCTCTCTCTGCACCCCGCGCGCGAAGTGCCAGACCTCCCGCGTTACGAATTGCTCTCGACCGAGAGCGAAAGCTTCCGCAGCTACGCCCAAGCAAGCGCAAACCATCGCGAGCCGTTCTACGTGCAGCCGGCAGGCGGCATCGACATCTGCAATCTCAAGGTTCCGGTACGGCAGCGCAAGTGAACGACGGCAGCTACAGCCTGACCGCTACCCTGTGGCGCTGGGCCGGCGGCGCGAACGGCGGCGACTGGTTCTTCGCGACGATCTCGGGAGAAGTGGGCGAAGCGCTCTCCGCCACGGCGCTGATGCATCGGCTGGAAACCGGGCGCCGCTCGGGCTGGGGTTCGGTCAAGGTGGAAGCACGTGTCGGCGAAACCGCATGGCGTACCTCGGCATTCCCGAGCAAGGAACAGGGCTGGATCGTTCCGATCAAGGCAGCCGTCCGCAAGGGCGAAGGCCTGATCGAAGGTGAACCGTTCGAACTCGACCTGCAATTCTGACCATCTGACATTCAAGGACCCTGAGTGCCCCGAAATGTTGCCCTCGTCGGCTTTGGCTTTGCCGGCAAGACCTTTCACGCCCCGCTTATCATGGCCGAGTCAGGCCTGAAACTGGCGGCGGTGGTCTCGCGTAATCCGGCAAAGGTCCACGCCGATCTGCCGGGCATGCGCGTTGAGGCGGATATCGCGGTGGTCCTCGCCGACCCCGCGATCGAACTCGTGGTCATTGCCACGCCGAACGACAGTCACGCCCCTCTTGCCCATGCGGCAATCGATGCGGGCAAAGCTGTGGTGGTGGACAAGCCACTGGCCCTCACCCTTGCCGAAGCGCAGGCGATTGCCGACCATGCCGCAGAGCGCGGCACGCTGCTCAGCGTATTTCACAACCGCCGCTGGGACGGTGATTTCCTGACGATTTCGCGCCTGATCGCGGAAGGTGCCATCGGCAAGGTCGTCCATTTCGAAAGTCACTTCGACCGCTTCCGCCCCCAAGTCCGCGATCGCTGGCGCGAGAATCCCGGCCCCGGCAGCGGCATATGGGCGGATCTTGGCCCGCACCTCGTCGATCAGGCGCTGTGCCTGTTTGGCCTGCCCGCCCGGATCATCGCCAGCATCGGCAACTTGCGTGATGGTGCGCGGACGGATGACTGGGCGCATGTTGTGCTCGAATATGCCGACAGGCGCTGCATACTTCATGCAGGAATGCTGGTGGCCGGCGGTTCCCCGCGCTTTGTCGTCCATGGCAGCGAAGGCAGCCTGATCACCCACGGCCTCGATCCACAGGAAGTTCAGCTCGCAGCCGGCCTGCGCCCCGGTGCAGAAAACTGGGGCTGCGCCGATGCTGTGCTTGCCCGTTTCGATGGCGAAGGCAGGGAAAGCGCCTCGGCAATGATGGCCGGCGACTACCCCCGGTTCTATGCAGGCGTTGCCGCCGCGCTGGATGGTGCGCCGCTGCCCGTAACGCCTGCGCAATCGCTTGCCGTGATGGCGGTGATGGAAGCTGCAATCATTGCCGCGAATACTGGTACAGCGCAGGTGGTTCCACCATTCCGGTAGCAATTGCACTGTCCAACATCACCGGCGCTGCAGCAAGGTCCTGACCGTTCCTTGAACCGTGGAATGCCTTTGCAAGCTGCATGAATATCAGCGCTTTTGCCCGGACGGTAAGGCCGCCACCGATATGCCTGCATAGGGCCTGCTGCATTTCTCAGGACAGTGTAAACCCCGTAAACACCCTTCGCATATGTGAACGAATTCAGCGCGCCTGCAGCACCTTTTCCACCGCTTCGCAGATCTGCTGGACCGAGAACGGCTTTGCGAGGAAATGCATGTTGGGAATGTCGATCTCGCGCCGCAACTGCTCCTCGGCATAGCCGGACATGAACAGGAACGGCATCTGCGGTTTGAGCGCCCTGATCTCGCGCGCCATGGCGGGGCCGTCCATAGTCGGCATCACCACGTCTGATACGACGAGATCGAAGGAACCACGCGTGAGAGCCTCGAGGCCTTCCTCGCCATCGGCGGCAGTAGTCACCTCGTAGCCCTGCCGCACCAGCGCGCGTTCAGCAACGGCGCGCACGGTGTCCTCGTCCTCGACCAGCAGGATCTTGCCACCACCCGACCATTGCCGCTTCGGCTCGGCGCTGGCAGGCCGCGCCACTTGCGCCATCTCGGCCGCATCGGGATGGTGCACCGGCAGGTAGATGCTGAAGCGGGTGAACTTGCCCACTTCGCTCTCGGCAAAGATGAACCCGCCCGATTGCTTGACGATGCCGTATACGGTCGAAAGCCCCAGCCCGGTGCCTTTGCCCTTCTCCTTTGTGGTGAAGAAAGGCTCGAAGATCTTGCCGATCTGGTTCGGTTTGATGCCGTGGCCATTGTCCTCGACCATCAGCGCGGTGTAATCACCGATCGGCAGGATTTCGCTGCGCATGGCGCGAACGTCCGCCGCCGTCACGCGCCGGGTCATCAGCTTGACGACGCCAGCCGCTCCCTTGCCGCCGCTCGCTGCCAGCTTGTCGTTGATGGCATCGCGCGCGTTAACCGCAAGGTTGAGCAGGACTTGCTCGAGCTGCGTCGGGTCGGCGCGGACAAAGCCCAGTTCGCGGTCGTGCGTCACCTCGAGCGTGATCTTCTCGCCGATCAGCCGCTTCAGCAACGCCGAAACCTCGGCCACGACATCGGGCAGTTGCAACACTTGCGGGCGCAGGGTCTGCTGTCGCGAGAAAGCCAGCAACTGCCGCGTCAGCGATGCTGCGCGGTTCGAATTGGCCTTGATCTGCTGGATATCGTCGTAGTCGCTGTCGCCCGGCGTGTGACGCATCAGCATGAGATCGCAATAGCCGATTATCGCGGTGAGCACGTTGTTGAAATCGTGCGCGACGCCGCCCGCGAGCTGGCCCACGGCCTGCATCTTGGTGGCCTGCGCGATCTCGCGCTTGAGCCGGGTTTCCTCTGACGAATCCTTGAGGCTCAACAGCACCGCCCCCTCGCCCAAGCCGCGTACCCCGGCCAGGCTGAGCGAAACCGGCTCTTCCGGCGAGGCTCGCAGCCGCACCGCGACGTCACCCGCAGTCGCCTGCCCTTGCGCATAGCGGCGCACGGCATCGACCAGCGCGCCCTTGTCTTCCTTGATGACCAGATCGGAGGGGTATGGCGGCGGAATCGTGTCGTCATGCCCTGCAGCGCGCAGGAATGCTGCGTTGGCGAACAGGAACTTGCCGTCGCGGTCGGTCATGGCAAGACCCAGCGGCAGGCGCGCAAGCAGGGCCTCGATCTGAGGCAATCCAGCGCGGATGTCGCTGACGCTGCTTTGCTGATCGATCAGCAGGAAGAGCGAGGCGGTGCGCGCAGGGTCGATATTGGCGACGCCATCAGGGTCGGCAATGGGCAGATGGACGAGGCGAACCGGGGTGCCCTTCCCGCCTTCGCGGGTGTAGAAGATGCGCTCGGCATCATCGCTCGCCAGGAACGAGACGAAGTCGGCGCCGAACAGGTCGCTCGCCGCGCTGCCGGTTGCGCGCTGGCTGAAGGCCGGGTTGGCAGCGCGGATAAGGCCTTCGGGGGTAACGACCACGGCCTGCACGCCCTCGCGCGCCAACGCGCGGCCGAGCTTGCCACCGATGTGTCCGGCCATGTCGGCGACGAGATCCTGCGTCACCACCGGCATGAACTGCCAGACCAGATAGTCCTCGCCACGCCCGGCGCGAGCAATCGTGGCCCGCCAGGTCCCTTGCGAGGAAGCGAGCGCCTCGGCAGTCGCCGAACCATCGCGCCAGGCTGCCCGGGTGGCGCCTTCAAGCAGATCAGTCGATTCGCGCTCAAGCGGCAGCCGTGGCGGCGCTGCGTTCACGCCGAACCACTGGCTCATCAACCGGTTCGCGCAGACCAATCGGCCAGCCCGGTCGGTAATCGCGATGCCGATATCGGTTCGCTCGATCGCGGCATTGGTGACCGACCAGTCGGGCGTGGCGAAATCCTCGCCGGAGCGGTCGGCCGAACGCGGCAGCATGAGCCGCAACCCGGCGCCAAGCACGCCAACTCCGCCAATAAAGCCTGCCGCCAACAGAGGTTGGCCCGAAGCCGCCCAGATCGCGCCGGCACTGGCCATGACAGCTCCGCCAAGCAACGACCAGTCGCGCAATGGGGTGCCCGTGACAGGCACGCTGTCGATCTCGCCGCCGAGGCTTGCCATCAGCGCATCCTCATCAGTCGGGGAAGTCCCGTGCAGCAGCGCGCAGCTTGCGGACCTTGCGCTTGTGGGCGGTCCACCAGCGCCATCCCAGTGCCGAAATGACATAACCCAGCGCGGCCGAAACGATCGAGATCAGGAACAGGCCGATGATCAGCGACGGCGCGGCGTCCGAACCAAGCCATCCCAACCATTCGCGCAAGCCAGCGCCCTTGGTGACCATGGCCTGCACTGTCCCGAAATCGGCGTGAAAACCGAAAAGGTTGCCCACGGCAATGGCCCCGGGAAGGAACACGAAGAGCGTCGTCGGCGGGATCGAGATGAAGGTCATCAGCACGGCAAGCGGGATGTTGCCCCGGCACGGCACGCACATCAAGGCCGCGCCGATGATCTGTACGCCGGGGATCAGCGCGAAGATGCCGATGAACAATCCGGCCGCAACGCCGCGCGGCACCGAGCGCCGGGTGAAACGCCACAGTTCATGGCGGGCAGCAAGCGGGCGCGCGAACCGGTTCTGCTCCATCTGCTCGCGCGTCGGCATGTTGGCCCGCGCCCAGTTCACGATCCGCTCGAACATTGCGCGCCTGTTTTACCCGTTTCCCGTCCGCCCCGCCACGGGACGATTGCTGCGCTCTAAACCGGATTTCCTTGCCGGTCGGTGAAGTGGATCACCCGGATCGACTTATCCGTGGTCCTTCATGATCCGCGCCTTGTCGCGCTTCCAGTCGCGGTCCTTCATGGTGGCCCGCTTGTCGGCCACGTTCTTGCCCTTGCACAGCGCCAGTTCGACCTTCGCGCGCCCGCGGCTGTTGAAATAGATCGAAAGCGGCACCAGCGTCATGCCCTTGCGCTCGACCGCCCCGGTGAACTTGGCGATCTGGCGTTCCTTCAGCAACAGCTTGCGCGGACGCTTGGGCACGTGATTGAAGCGGTTGCCGTGGCTGAACTCGGGCACGTTGGAGTTGACCAGCCAGACCTCGCCGTTCTTCACCTCGGCGTAGCTTTCCGCAATTGATCCCTCGCCAAAGCGCAGCGACTTCACCTCGGTCCCGGTCAGGCAGATGCCGGCCTCGTACTTCTCTTCAATGAAGTATTCGAACCGCGCGCGGCGATTCTCGGCGACCACTTTGGTCTTGTCGAATTCGGGGTGTACGGGGCGTGCCATGATGCCGCTGCATGTAGGCGCTGGCCCGACAAAGCGGAAGGGGAACTTCGCACTTTGTCGGGCGAGTGTGGCTCAGATCAGCCCGGCGTGCTCCAGCGCGGCGTCAACGGCCTTGCGCGCGGCGTCGTTGCAGGGAACCATCGGCAGGCGCAGCTCGTCCGAAATGTCGGGGAAGACACGGCTCAGCGCGTACTTTACCGGCCCCGGCGAAGCATCCTCGAACATCGCGTAGTGCAGCGGGTAGAGCTTGTCGTTGAGTTCCCGCGCCTTCTCGAGATCGTTGGCGGCGCAAGCGGCCTGGAACTCGGCGCAAAGCTTCGGCGCGACGTTGGCGGTGACCGAGATGCAGCCGACGGCGCCGGCAGCATTGGCGGGAAGCGCAAGTTCATCATCGCCCGAGAGCTGGCAGAAGTGCTTGCCGATGCCCATGCGGTGATCGGTGACGCGCGAAAGGTCGCCGCTCGCGTCCTTGATGCCGATGATCTTTTCAGGATAGCGCTTGGCCAGTTCGCACACGGTTTCCGGCAGGATGTCCGTCACTGTGCGGCCGGGGACGTTGTAGAGCACGATCGGCAGGTCGTTGTGTTCGGCAAGGTAGCTGAAGTGGGCAATGATGCCCGCCTGGCTCGGCCGGTTGTAATAAGGCGCGACGCAGAGAGCGGCCTGGGCACCGCACTTCTTGGAGAAGTTCATGTGCAGCAGGGCGTTCATCGTATCGTTGCTGCCGCATCCGGCGATTACCGGTACGCGGCCCGCCGCCTGCTCGACGCAGACTTCGATCACGCGGTGGTGTTCGGCGTTCGACAGGGTCGAAGCCTCGCCGGTAGTGCCGCAGGGCACCAGCGCCGCCGATCCGTTCTCGATCTGCCAGTCGACGAGGCGGCGAAACGCTTTCTCGTCAAACGCTCCATCGCGAAATGGAGTCACTAGGGCCGGAATCGAGCCGGAAAACATGGACAATACCCCTCGGTTTACCCCATGATGCAGTTCGGTTCATCGTGATCCGAACCCATGGGGGCGCTGTTCAGCGCGTGATAAGGAGCCGCTCCATAGTATGTCCGGCATGGACGTGAAAGCCTTGATGTTGCGCTGGGGGTTTGCCGGAGTTCTGCTCCAGACGGTGGCCGCCTCGAGCGCAGTGCACGCGAGCGGCACTGACGGTGCCGATGGATCCGACTGGGACCGCGCCCGCGCCAACCTGACCGCAAGTCAGGGCGGGCCGATGATGGCGGCAGTGGAGCGGTGGAAGCTCCTTTCCAGCTCCAATCGCTTCGGCTTTTCCGATTATTCCAGCTTCGTCCTGTCCTATCCCGGTTTCCCGGATGAGGAGAAGCTGCGGCGATATGCAGAGCTTTCGCTCGAACGCGATTTTGCCGAGCCTTCGCGGCTTGTCGCCTATTTCAACCAGAAGCCGCCGCTGACCAACCTTGGCCGGGCGCAATATGCGCTGGCGCTGACCCAGCTTGGCCGCCCAGAGGCGCGCGAGGCTGCGCGGGCAGCATGGCGCGGTGGCGCGATGACCGATGCTGCCGAAACGGCGTTGATGGCGGCTTGGGGCACGAGCTTCACGCTCGACGATCACGATGCACGGATGGACGCGCTGCTGTGGTCTGGCGCGACCGATCAGGCCGCGCGTCAGATCGTTTGGGTCAGCCCTGCTCGCAAGGGCATCGACGGGGCGCGGCTGGCAGCGATGCAGGGTAGCGATCCCTACGGCATTCTGACGGGTGTTCCCGCGCAACAGTTCAATGCCGATCCCGGCTTCATCTTCCAGCGCGTGCGGCAGTTGCGCAAATCGGGCCAGGGTGCAGCAGCGCGTGACTTGCTCGCCAACCGGCCGTTGCTTTCGCGTCAGCCGTTGGACCGGGACAAGTGGGTCGAGGAGCTGCTGGTCAACGCCCGCAGTGCGGCCACGTCTGGAGACGCGCGCTCAGCGATGCGGATTGCTGCCGGCATCGACGATGCCTTTGTGCCGGGTGAGGACGTCAGCCAGCTGAACTACGGCTTGCGCGACGACTACACCTCGCTGATGTGGCTCGGTGGAACGCAGGGATACTTCAACACTGGCGATTATGCGGGTGCCGCGCCGCTGTTCTGGCGCTATGGCGCGGCAGCGCGGACGCCGGGGACGCGCTCGAAGGGGTTCTACTGGGCCGGAAAGGCCGCGGCGCGGGCCGGACAGCAGGCTGAGGCGCGGCGCTATTTCGAGATGGCAGCGCAGTATGGCGACCAGTTCTACGGGTTGCTGGCGCTGGAGCGGCTGGGCCGACCGGTGCCGCAATACGCCAAGGATTCGGACGTACAGCCTTCGGCGGACGAACGCAGCCGGTTCTACAGCCAGCCGCTGACGTTGGCCGTGCGCGAGGTTGCCAGCAATGGCGACTGGAAGACGACCGTCCGCTTCTTCAAGGAAGTGGCCGAGCAGCAGCAAACCGAAGCGCAGCACATGATGGTGGCGAACCTTGCGCGCGAACTTGGTCGGCGCGATCTGGGCGTGATCGTCGGCCAAGCGGCGGCGGCGCGCGGCTATCTCGATTTCCAGCATATCGCCTTCCCGCTAATTCCGGTGCCGCCGGGCTATGAAAGCAAGTGGACCGGCATCCACGCGATCAGCCGGCAGGAAAGCCAGTTCGCGCAGAACGCGGTGAGCCACGCCGGTGCGCGCGGGCTGATGCAGCTGATGCCCGGAACGGCAAACGAGCAGGCGGGAAAGCTTGGGCTTTCGTACAACGCCTCGTCGCTGACGCAGGACGCCGGGTACAACATCCAGCTTGGCTCGGGCTATTTCCAGCGGATGCTCGATTACTATGGCGGTTCCTGGCCGCTGGCGGTGGCGGCCTACAATGCAGGCCCGGGCAACGTGAACAAGTTCCTGCGTGCCAATGGCGACCCACGTAACGGCGGCATCGACTGGGTCGAATGGATCGAGAAGATTCCCCTATCCGAAACCCGCAACTACGTCCAGCGCGTGCTGGAAAACGCGGTAGTCTATGAGGCGATGAACCCCCAGTACGCCAGCTATCGGGGGAGCAATCCGATGAGCTACTTCATCGGCAAGCGGGAGCCGGGGTAACGACTTCCTCCCTGTTCTTGCGGAGCACAAACGCGAAGTGTAATCGACCTAGCCCGTGACGCAGGAGCGGTTATCTTGCCCTTCGATCCCCTTCGTTGCAGGCAAAGCTACTTCCCGATTTGTCCTGCGGAAAAATAGGGCGGATTTGTTGTTTCGGTCCGCATCCTCGCCCACAAGCGCACCATGAAACCTGACGGACCTCCCATCACTCCTGCCGGATTTGCGGCTTTGCGCGCGCGGTACGACCATCTTTTGGGCACCGAGCGGCCTGCCATCGTCGAGATCGTCAGCTGGGCCGCCGGCAATGGCGACCGGTCGGAAAACGGGGATTATCTCTATGGGCGCAAGCGGATGCGGGAGATTGATCGGGAGCTGGCGTTCCTTGCGCGGCGGATGAAGGCGGCGCGCGTTGTCGATCCTCGCGCCCAGGAGGATCGGACGCGGGTGCTGTTCGGGGCCTGTGTCGAAATCGCCGACGAGGACGACAACCGCAAGGTGCTGACGCTGGTAGGCGATGACGAGCAGGATGCCTCGAAGGGACTGATCGGCTGGAGCGCGCCGATCGCCAAGGCCCTGCGCGGGGCGCGGGTCGGGGACTTGCGCGTGGTGCGGTTGCCTTCAGGCGAGAAGGAGTGGGAAATCATGAGCGTTTCCTATCCCGCCGCCTGACGCTATGAGCGATGCCATGAAACGGGGTCGCTTCTACATCATGCGCCATGGCGAGACGGTCTATAATGCCGCCGCGCGCCTGCAATCCAACACGATGCACACGCCGCTTACACGGCAGGGCTTCGAGCAGGCGGTAGCGATGGGCTGCGCGCTGCGGGCCGAACTGGGCGAGCGGCCGCAGGTGACGCTGCACATCTCCGACACCGGGCGCGCCCTGCAGACGGCAGCGCTGATTGCCGAGGAACTTGGACTCGACTGGTTTGCCGGACGTCGCACGATGGATCTCAAGGAGATCGACATGGGATCGTGGTGTGGCAGGTCCTACAGCGATGTGGAAGATGAGTTCGGTCCCATCGTGATCGAGGACCACCTGCTGCGCCCTGCCCCGGATGGCGAAGACTATCAGATGATCGCAACCCGTCTCGACACATGGCTCGACGGGCTGGACGATGAGAGCGGCGATCACATCGTGGTGATGCACGGCATCTCGAGCCGAGTCCTGCGTGGAATCATGGCCTGCTATCCCGTACATCCTGTTCACGGCGCGCCGATTGCGCCATCATTGGTGCAGGGTTCGATTGCACTGATCGAGGACGGGGCGGAAACGGTGTTGCTGGGTTCGGAACGCGGGATAGAGCACGCCTGATGGGCGATGTCGTCAACCTTCGAACCGTGCGCAAGGCGAAGGCGCGCGCCAGCAAGGACGTTGCGGCGCAGGCGAACCGGGCAAAGTTTGGCCGGACTAAGAACGAGAAGCTGCGCGAGGTGCAAGAGGCCTCGCGGCTTGCCCGAATGCTCGATGGCGCGAAGCGGGAAGAGCCGTGAGGCGGCTGCTTGTGTTGGCAGTGCTGGCACTTGGAGGGACTGCCGTGGCGCGTGACAGCCTTGGTGTTTTCGGCACCTGGGGTGCCTTTCGTGACCCGGCAGTGCCGCGTTGCTACGCCATCGCCATGGCCGATAAGGTCGCTGCACGCGAACAGACGTTCCAGCCCTTTCTGACCATAGGATATTGGCCCAAGCGCGGCATTCGCGGGGCTGTCCATGTGCGATTGGCGCGGCGACTGGCGCCGGGATCGTCGGTCAATGTCTCATTCCCGGATGCCAATTTCACGCTTCAGGCCGGACAGGCAGATGCCTGGCCAAGTGACCAGCGGGCCAATGCGGCGATCGTCGCGCAATTGCGCAGCGCACCTCGGGTGGTGGTGACGGCGCAAGCGAGCGATGGCCGCAAGTTTCGCGACAGCTACACGCTTGGCGGCGTTGCCTCGGCGATGGACGCCGCCGCGCTCGGCTGCGCGGGCTAGCGAACGTCCCAAAAAAAAGGGCAGGCCTTGCGGCCCGCCCTTCCCTTTGGCAATCGCTGTCTGACGGATCAGAAGCGGACGCCGACGCCAGCCGTCACGGCGTGACGATCGGTGTCGATGTTGAAGCGGCTCGAGTCCGGCGTATCGCCGTTGAAGTCGAATTCGCCCTTGCTGTAGTTGTTGTAGCTGTATTCCAGCTTCACGAAGGCATTCTGGCCGACCTTCTGCTCGACGCCGGCGCCGACGCGGTAGCCGTCGGTGTCAAGACGCTGACGCAGGTTGGTCGTGCCATCGGTGCCCTGCAGGTTGTAGCGCTGGTTGCTGTAGCCGCCCTTCACATAGACGAGCGTGCTCGGCGTGGCGGCGTAACCCAGACGACCACCGAAGTAGTACTGACGGCCAGCATCGACGCGGCCGAGATTGAAGACGTTCGGCTTGTCGTTGTTGTTGTCCCAGCCGGCGCTGCTCTCGGTGATTTCAGCTTCGGCACCGGCAACCAGGTTCGTGCCCAGCGGGAAGTCGTAGCCGATGGCGCCGCCGTACTGAACGCCGTCGATCGACTGCTTCAGGTCACGGGTGTTGTCGACGTCTTCGCTGCTGCCCGAACGGTGGTGGTCATAGCCGACCAGGGCTTCGGCGCGGAAACCGCTGAATGCTTCGGCAGGGGTGGCGTCCTGCGCGAAAGCCGGGGTGGCGGCGATCGCGGTTCCGGCGGCGAGGATTGCGCAGATCTTCTTCATGTTACACTCCATTGAAAACTTCCTGCCGGTTCTTTTTTCATTTGCGACCCGACAGTGCTCGGTGGAATGAGCAGAAAGCGATCCGGTTTCATGAACCTCAGACAACAGGAAACTGTTGTATTTTCGCCACATTATCTCGCGGTGGATTGAAGACCTGGCGCGGCGGAATGCGGGAACACGATTTGGCCGGTGGCGTTCGCGCGACCCGTTTGCGCAAGACGCAAGGAGCCCCTATATGCGCGCGATGGTCCCCCTCCCCGATAATAGCCCGTCGCTCCCTGCCAACATGCCTATCGCTGGCCATGTCGATCCCGTGCCGGTTCCCCGGGAGGTTACGCCCAGAGCCGACGGCCGCGTCGACCTTATCGGCTTGCCCAAGAAGCAGATTGCCGCACTGTTCGAGACGGCGGGACTTGATGCAAAAGCCGCAAAGCTGCGCGCCAAGCAGGTGTTTCATTGGCTTTACCATCGGGGCGTGACGGAATTCGAAGCGATGACCGATATCGCCAAGACCATGCGCCCGTGGCTGGCGGAACGGTTCGTGATCGGGCGCCCCGAGATTGTTGAAGCGCAGGTTTCGACCGATGGCACCCGCAAGTGGCTGTTGCGCACGGCAGACAATCACGACTTCGAGATGGTGTTCATACCCGATGCGGATCGCGGGACGCTATGCGTTTCGAGCCAGGTGGGTTGCACGCTGAATTGCCGTTTCTGCCATACGGGCACGATGCGGCTGGTGCGGAACCTGACGCCGGGCGAAATCGTCGGCCAGGTCATGCTCGCCCGTGACTCGCTGGGCGAATGGCCGAAGGGCGCGGGCGATACGCGCCTTGCCACGATGGCCGGGCTGGACGAGGAGGAGGACGAGAGCACCTATTCCTCGGACGGGCGCCTGCTGACCAACATCGTCATGATGGGCATGGGCGAACCGCTCTACAATTTCGACAACGTGCGCGATGCCTTGAAGCTGGTGATGGATGGCGACGGCCTGGCCTTGTCCAAGCGCCGCATCACCCTTTCGACCAGCGGGGTCGTGCCGATGATGGAGCGGTGCGGCGAGGAGATCGGCGTCAATCTGGCCGTCTCGCTTCACGCGGTCACCAAGGATGTGCGCGACGAGATCGTTCCGATCAACCGCAAGTATGGCATCGATGAACTGCTGCAGGCGTGTTCGGATTATCCTGGAGCGTCCAACGCGCGGCGCATCACCTTCGAATACGTGATGCTGAAGGACAAGAACGACAGCGACGACGATGCGCGCGAACTCGTTCGCCTGATCCGGCAATACAAGTTGCCCGCCAAGGTGAACCTGATCCCGTTCAATCCCTGGCCTGGCGCCCCTTACGAGTGCTCGAGCCCGGATCGGATCAAGAGCTTTGCCAATATCGTTTTCGAAGCTGGCATCAGTGCGCCGGTGCGCACACCGAGGGGGCGCGATATCGATGCCGCTTGCGGGCAGCTGAAGACGGCAGCCGAGAAAAAGAGCCGGGCAGAACTTGATCGGCTGGCTGAAGAGAAGATGGCGGCTCTGGGCTGACGATCGTCAGCGCCGATCAACCCACTTTGCGCTGAACCACTGAGTCCGCTTCCGCCAGCGCGGGCGGTTTGCCAGCCACGGCCGCGATGCGGCCAGTTTCATCGAGGCGCAAGGGCATCGAGAACTCGACGCCCATGCGGTCTTCGTTCGACCACCGGCAGGTTGCCGTGACGGCGTGGTTGTCGGCCAGCAGGACGCGGAAGATCGTTCCGGACGGCACGTTCCAGAGGCCCTCGATCAGGGCGCCGGTCTGGCTGATGTTGCGGACCATCGCGTTGTAGCGGTGACCGCCGTGATCCAGAACCACCTTGCGCAGCATCGACTGCCGAGCCGCGCGAGCCGAACGCGGCCCCTGCGCAATGGCCATGAGTCCGGTCGAGAGACGGGCGGCTGCATTCATCGAAGACAGCGGGCGCTCGTAGATATAGCCCTGGACGTGGCTGCAGCCGAGCATTCGGACGAGGTCGAGTTCGTCAAGCGTCTCCACGCCCTCGGCGGTCGTCTCCATCCCGAGAGCTTCGGCGAGGCTGACGATCGACGAAATGATGGCGCCGTTGCGGCTGCCCGGCTGGGTGGCACCGCGAACGAAGGACTGGTCGATCTTGATCTTGTCGAAGGGTGCCGAGCGCAAGTAGCCCAGCGAAGAATAGCCGGTCCCGAAATCGTCGAGCGCCAGGCGAACGCCGATGGCCTTGAGCGACTTGAACATATGGTCGGTGCCCTCGTCATCGTTGAGGAACACGCTCTCGGTAATCTCGAGCTCGAGACGTTCTGCAGCGACTTGCGCCGTGGCAAGCGCATTGGTGACGATGATCGGCAAGGACGGGTTGGCAAACTGCAATGGCGAGACATTGACCGCGACGCGCACGTTTTCCGGCCAGCGCGCAAGATCCTGGCACGCCGTACGCAGCGCCCATTCGCCAATCGGCGCAATCAGTCCGGTATCCTCGGCAATCGGAATGAAGCGCGCCGGGCTGATCCAGCCCTGTTCAGGGTGGTTCCAGCGCAGCAACGCCTCGAACCCTGTGATCTTCTCGGTAGAGGTCTGGACCACCGGCTGGTAATAGAGTTCCAGCCCGCCGTTGGACACAGCGTCC
Organism: Novosphingobium sp. B1; assembly: GCF_900176395.1. Lineage (GTDB taxonomy): Bacteria > Pseudomonadota > Alphaproteobacteria > Sphingomonadales > Sphingomonadaceae > Novosphingobium. Next base: position 61,314 of record NZ_FWXL01000003.1, read on the forward strand.
CGCAGGTCTTCCTCCATCTTGCGCCGCTCTTCGGCGTCGCTGTGAAGATCGGCGGCATAGAAGTGGTAGCGGCCACGCCCTCCGTCCTTCGCCGCATAGAGCGCAAGGTCGGCGTTTCGGATCAGCGCCTCGCTGGTCACGCCATCATCGGGCGCAAGAGCGATACCGACCGAAGCGCCGATCATCACGCGGCTGCCTTCGATCGAATAGGGCTGCGAAAGGCTTTCGATAATCCGCGAAGCCAGATGACCGAGCTGCTCGCGCTCGATCTTGCCGGGGAGGATCACCTGGAATTCGTCGCCACCAAGGCGCCCGACCCGCCCCATCTTGCCGACAACTCGCTCCAGCCGCTGCGCAACCTGCTTCAGCAGCGCATCGCCTGCCGGATGGCCGAGCGTATCGTTGACCTGCTTGAACCGGTCGAGGTCGAGCAGGAAGACCGAGCAGGCGCGGTGCTGGACTTGGGGAGCAAGCAGGATCTTTTCCAGCGTCTGCGACATGCGAAAACGGTTCGACAGACCCGTGAGCGAGTCGAAGTGCGCAAGCCGTGACGCATGTTCCTGGGAGCGGCGCTTTTCGGTAAGGTCCGTGCCCGATCCCCGAAAACCGGTGAAATTGTTGAAGGTGTCGTAAGTCGGCCGACCGGTAATCGACCACCAGCGTTCCTCCTCCGGCGTCGCAGCGCGAACCGCCAGTTCGCTGAAGCTGGACCGGGCAGAAAGATGGAAGGCAAGCGTACGCTCGCCCTCGCCCGATTGTTCGGACAGATTGAAGAGTTCGGCAAATGGCCGGCCGACAAGCTCCTCGACGGGCTTGCCAAGGATTTCGGCCACCGGCGTGGAAAGATAGGTAAGTTGCCCGCGGCGGTCGGTTTCCCAGAACCACCCCTGTCCGGTCTCTTCGTAGTCGGAGAGAATCTCTTGGGCGCGAGTCTGGGCGCGCTGATCGGATTCCGACTTCTCCCGCTGCAGGAGGTCGATCTTGCGCTGGCGATAGTAAGCGGCGATGGCGATAGCCACCCCCACGATCAGGGAAAGGTAGCCCGCAAGCGTGCTGGCCACGCAGGTCATCCCCGACCAGATCGAGACTTGCGCGGCAAGCACGCTGACGAGACGTCCGGACTGGATGACAGTCGCGAGCAGCGAAATGGTGGCGACGGCGGCGAGGCAATAGAACCAACCCACCTGGCCGGACGACCCCCACAAGCCCATGGCCGAGCCGAACAGGAACATCGGCAGGGCCACAGCCAGTCCAGCCAGAGCCATGCGGCTGCCGGTTTCCAGCTGACGCTCGCCCTCGGCCTTGACGGCAAATTTCGAAAGATGGGCCGTCATTGCCGCCAACGCGGCCAGCAGCACTGTCGCTATGACAGGCAGAACTAGGTGCAGAGCAGCGATGACGATCGTGATCAAGACCATCGGCACGGCCATGCGAGGCCATTCGGGCGCGATCAGCCGATTCGAATTGTCGCGTCCGAAAAGAAACGTGGAGCCTGCCGTTTCCACCGGAGCAACGCTCACTTTGTCGCGCCGCCGCGTGCGAGCATAATCGCGCGTGGTGCTTCGGCTGCCAGCAGAGATTTCAGAAGCTTCGGATGCCAAGGTGACGGAATGCAGCCCGTTGCTTAAATATTGCGTTAAGCCTGCCGCTGATCCCCTTCTTTTGCTGCACGTGCGCAGATGCTAGGCAGCGCATGCAAAGTGGGGAAAACGATCATCGTGGAAGCCGAAACATCGTTCATCGGAGTAGCTGGACGCCGCCTTCATGTCGCCCGCTGGCATCGTGGGGCCACAGGCCACAAGCCGCTGCTGATGCTCAACGGGATCGGCATGAATCTCGAAATGCTGGCACCTCTGGCCCGAGCGCTCCCGGAACGCGAAGTGCTGTGCTTCGACATTCCCGGAGTCGGCAGCTCGCCCGACCCCATAATTCCCTACACCATTCCCTGCATGGCTCTCACGACGGCTGCCCTGCTTGATCGCCTGGGCATCGACGAAGTGGATATCCTCGGCATCAGTTGGGGAGGCGCGCTGGCGCAACAGATCGCTTTCCAGCACAAGGCGCGGACGCGCAGGATGATCCTTGCGGCCACCTCGCCCGGCGGCACCATGGTGCCGGGCAACGCAGCGATGATGGCGCACTTGGCCGACCCCATGGAATATACCGTTGAGCGCACCTTGCGTCGAAACCTGGCCTCGATCTACAACGGTGGCGGCTCTGGCAGAGTGTCGCTTAACGCGGCGAAGGCGCCCTCGCCCATTGGCTTTAGCTACCAGATGGCGGCGTTCTCCACGTGGTCCAGCATGCCCTTCCTGCCGCTGCTGGATGTCCCGGTACTGGTCATGGCAGACGAGGAGGACCAGTTGGTCCCGCCCGCCAACGCCCATATCCTGCACAATGCCATCCCCCGCAGCCAGATTCACATGTTCAGGGGTGGCGGGCACTTGTTCATGCTGTCCCAGACCGAGCGTTTCATCCGCAAGTTGCGGGACTTCCTGGATAATGATCCGGCCGCCGCTGCTGCATGATGGCGTGAAACTTGCCGTCTGTTTCCTTCCCCTTGCAGGATCACGCCGTTAGCATGGTCCGGGACTCGAGAGGATAACAAGGGAAGAGACCATGCGGCACATAGCGATCGTGGGCTCCGGCCCGGCCGGATACTACACCGCCGAGGCCGCCCAGAAGCTGTGGGGGGCCGATGTCGAGATCGACATCTTCGACATGCTGCCGGTCCCCTATGGCCTGATCCGCTTTGGCGTCGCACCTGATCACCAGTCGATCAAGGGGGTGACGCGGCGGTACGAGCAGACCGCGCTTGCCGATAACGTGCGCTTCATAGGCAACGTCAAGGTCGGGTCTGACGTCAGCGTGGCCGAACTGCGCGATCTCTACGACGCGGTAGTGCTGGCGACCGGTGCACCCCGCGATCGCCCGCTGGGCCTACCCGGCGACCACCTGGGCAACGTTCATGGCAGTGCAGCGTTTGTCGGCTGGTACAATGGGCATCCCGAGTTCGCGGCCCTTGACCCCGATCTTTCGGGGAAGACTGCCGTTGTCATCGGCATGGGCAATGTCGCCCTCGACGTTGCGCGGATCCTTGCAAAAAGCCGCGAGGAGTTTGCTGGAAGCGATATCGTTGCGCACGCGCTTGATCGGCTGGCTGAATCCCGGATCGGCAGGATCGTGATCCTCGGACGACGCGGGCCGCACCAGATCATGATGACGCCCAAGGAACTGGGGGAACTTGGCCATCTGCAACGCGCCGTTGCCCATGTCGACCCGGCCGACTTGCCCGATGAAGGCGACGATGCGCTCCTCGAACCCGGTCTGCGCAAGTCCGTTGCGCTTCTGCGAGGTTTTGCAAACAACGCGAAAGCCACAAGGCGCGACGTGCCCATAAATGTCGACTTCGATTTCTTCGCCTCACCCCGCGGGCTCATCGGAGAAGGCCGGGTCAAGGCGATCGCGGTCGAACGGACGCGCGTTGAAGCAGGGCGCGCAATCGGGACCGGCCAGTTCTATGAAATTCCGGCAGACCTGGTCATATCGTGCATCGGCTACCAGACCTCGCCCATTGCGGGCGTTCCCTTCGATGAACGGGCGGGTCGATTTGCCAACGACGAGGGGCGCATCCTCCCGGGTCTCTACTGCGTCGGCTGGGCGCGGCGCGGACCTTCGGGCACAATCGGCACCAACCGTCCCGACGGGTTCGGCGTGGTCGAGATGATCGCAGCCGATCAAGGCGCTCCCGCCGAGAAACCCGGCGGCAAGGGTTTCGATGCTCTGGCAGCGTCGCGCAAGCTCGATGTGGTGACTTTCGCGGACTGGAAGAGGATCGAGGAGGCGGAGGAAACCCGCGCGCGCGACGACGCCCCCCGCGAGAAGTTCGTTGCGGTCGACGAGATGATCCGAGCGAGCGGGCATGGCGATTGACGCGCTGGCAAGGGTCTGACTTAATCGCACGGTTAACGTGACGGACCGCCGTCGAGTCGGTCTGCGCGGGGAGAAGGAGCCTGCCAATGCCCGCTTACGACCTGATCATTCGCAACGGCACGATCGTCGATGGCACCGGCAAATCGCGTTTTAGCGGCGATGTTGCTATCAAGAACGGCCTGATCGCGGCCATCGGCACCGTGCATGGCGATGCAGCCGAGGAGATCGATGCCAGCGGCCGCGTGGTTGCGCCGGGCTGGGTCGACATCCACACGCATTATGACGGCCAGGCAACCTGGGATGCCGAGATGGCCCCATCTTCCTGGCATGGCGTGACCACTGTCGTCATGGGCAACTGTGGGGTCGGCTTCGCCCCTGCCGCACCCGACCGGCATGACTGGTTGATCGGTCTGATGGAAGGCGTCGAGGACATCCCGGGCACAGCCCTCGCCGAAGGCATGACCTGGGATTGGGAAACCTTCCCCGAGTATCTTGACGCGCTGGAGAAGATGCCCCGCACGGTCGACATCGGCACGCACGTGCCGCACGGCGCGGTCCGCGCATATGTGCTGGGAGAACGCGAGAAGCCAGGTGCGATCCCGACAGGCGACGATATTCGCAAGATGTCCGAGATCGTCGAGGAAGGCATTCGCGCCGGGGCGCTGGGCTTTTCGACAAGCCGAACGGTCATTCACAAGTCGATCGATGGCGAAGTGGTACCCGGCACGACCGCCACGGCAGAGGAGCTGATCGAGATCGGACGCGCAATGGGCCGCGTCGGCCACGGTGTGTTCGAAATGGCATCCGACATGAAGCGTGAATGGGACGAGTTCGGCTGGATGGGGGCCATGAGCCGCGAGACCGGATTGCCGGTCACCTACGCCGCCTTGCAGTCGATCGCAAAGGAGATGCCGCTCGACGAACAGATTTCCGAAATGCGGCGACAGAACGAACAGGGAGCGAATATCGTCGCCCAGATCGCGCTGCGCGGAAACGGCGTGATCATGGCCTGGCAAGGCACCGTCCATCCCTTCCGCTTCCGCCCCAGCTACACGGCCATTGCCGACCTGCCTTGGGATGAACAGCTTGCTCACCTCAAGGACCCGGCTTTCCGCGCGCAGGTGCTATCCGAAGAAAACGTGTACCCCGAAAGCGACATCATCGGTCTGTTGATGATGATCGCCCAGGGCTGGCACAACCAGTTCGTCATGGACGATCGCTTCGATTACGAGCCGCAGCCCGAGTCTTCCATCCTTGCCCATGCCCGCGCAGCAGGCGTCACGCCCGATGCCTACGCCTATGACAAGCTGATGGAGAACGAGGGGACCGGGTTCATCTATCTGCCGATCCTCAACTATGCCGATGGCAATCTCGACTTCCTCGAGGCGCTGCAGGACTCCGACGACACGGTAAACTCGCTATCGGACGGCGGGGCACATTGCGGCACGATCTGCGACGCGGCGAGCCCGACCTTCATGCTTCAACATTGGGTGCGCGATCGCGAGCGGGGCAAGCGGATCTCGCTCGAGCAGGCGATCAAGCGTCAATGCCATGATACGGCGCGACTGTATGGGCTCGACGATCGCGGCATCCTTGCCCCCGGTTATCTCGCCGATATCAACATCATCGACTTCGACAACGTCAAGCTGCTCAAGCCCTGGCTGGCCTTCGACCTGCCGGCTGGCGGCAAGCGCCTTCTGCAAAAAGCCGAAGGGTACGATTACACGATAAAGGCGGGCAAGGTTACATTCCGCAAGGGCGAATGGACGGGAGCCACTCCCGGCGGCCTGATCCGCGGCCCGCAACGCGCAGATTTGCTCGAAGCTGCAGAATGAATTGGTCGGCCCGCTGCCATTGAACGGTCGCGGGCCGGTAACCAGCCGCTTCAGGCGGCGTTGCGCAGGCCTGCGCTGGCGGAGTATCCGCCCGCGCTTTCCAGCCTGAATTGCGAAACCAATGCCGAAAGGCGATTGGCCTCGCCGGCAAGGCTGCGGGCCGCGGCCGTAGCTTCTTCGACCATGGCGGCGTTCTGCTGGGTCATGGTGTCCATCTCGCGAACGGTTTCGCGGACCTGGCCGATGCTGCCCGCCTGGTCTTGCGCCATGGCGGCAATACTGCTGGCAAGACCGGCCACATGGCCAACCTGCTCGACGATGATCGCGAAAGTATCGCCGGTCTGGCCAACCAGGCTGACGCCCCGCTCCACCTGGGTGGAACTGGCCGTGATCAGGTGCTTGATATCGCGCGCGGCATCGGCCGTTCGCTGCGCAAGGGCCCGAACTTCGGTTGCAACGACAGCGAAGCCCCGCCCCGCATCACCGGCGCGTGCAGCCTCGACACCTGCATTGAGCGCCAACAGATTTGTCTGGAATGCGATGCCATCGATCACCGAGATGATCTTCCCGATCTCCTGGGCAGAGTTGTGAATGTCGTTCATCGCCTGCACGGCTTCCCCGACAACTTCACCGCCGCGCATGGCCTCACCATGGGCCTGCTGGACCGAATCGTGCATGTGCGCGGCATCTCCAGCGGTGGTGCTGACCGTGGATGCAAGTGCCGTGACTGCTGCCGAGGCTTCCTCGAGGCTGGCAGCCTGCTGTTCGGTGCGCCGCGCAAGATCGTCCGAAGCCTGACGGATCTGCTTGGCTCCGACGTCAACCGAGCCGGAGGTATCGGCCACATTGCGCAGAACGCCCGACACTTGCACGCGCATGCCATCGAGATGCTTCTGCAATTCGGCAAAGGCGGTAGGGAGGTCGGGGACCGGCGTGGCGAAATCCCCTTCCGCCATGGCGCGCAAGGTTGCGCTGACCTCGTCGATCACGGCAACGCGCGCTGCTTCCTCAGCCTTGAAATAGGTAGATAAAGCCACCTCCATATCAAGCAGCGCCATCTTGATCATCGAGCCGACCGAGCGCGCCAGTTGCCGGCGTCGAAAGAGCGCCGAGAACCCGCCGAACATCTTGTTGACGATGTTTTCAAGGACCGATGCATAGGCACCGATGTACCAGCCAGGCTCGAGACCGATCCGGGCATGGACATTGCCGATACGTTCAGCGCTATCGAAGTAGGTCTTGTCGACCGAGCCCCCGAACATGCCAGCCCAGTGATCGATCTGCTTGTCGCGGGCGTGGTTCATCGCGGCACGGGAGCCAAAGAACCTCGATGTTTCCGGAGTCGCCGAAATCTGGTCGTACAGCTTGTCCAGAGCCGGCGGCGCATGCGTGCGCAAGGCTGCAGCTATTTGCGGGAAGCGAGCGAGATCCTCGGCGCCGATGTTGAAGAACGCCAGCTTCTTGGCGATGACCTGCGGATCGTAGGAACTCGACATGCTCGGTACTCCTGTGTCGAGCCGAACATGACGCCTTCCATTTGAAATACGGTAATAGGGGCAGGGTTTCCAATACGGAAGCCACGCAGAAGACGCGGTTAACCTTGTATCACGCTGATCCCTGCCACTTTGTCAGACGCGCATCGGCATCAGCACGTAAAGCGCTGGCGACTTGTCATCCCTGCGGATCAATGTCGGCGCACCGGCATCAGCCAGATGAAGCTCGACCGTGTCCCCATCGATCTGGTTCAGGATGTCCTTGAGATAATTGGCGTTAAAGCCGATTTCGAACCCGGTTGCCGAATAGCTTGCGGGCAGCTCTTCTGCAGCCGTGCCGTTGTCCGGACTGGTGACGGACAAGGTGACGCGATCGTTCTCCAGCGCCATCTTCACCGCGCGGGTCTTTTCCGTGGCGATGGTCGCCACACGGTCGACACCTTCGAAGAAGGAGCGCGGATCAAGCTTCAGCAGCTTGTCGTTGCCTGTGGGAATGACGCGGCTGTAATCGGGGAACGTGCCATCGATCAGCTTGCTGGTGAGCACCACGCCATTTTCACCGCCGAGCGTGAAGCGCACCTTGCTGGCCGAAAGATCGATCAGCACTGCGGTATCGAGCACTTCTTCGAGCAGCTTGCGCAGTTCGCCCACGCATTTGCGCGGCACGATCACGTCAGGCATGCCTTCCGCGCCTTCGGGCCGAGGCACGGTGAAGCGTGCAAGTCGGTGGCCGTCGGTTGCGGCTGCCTTGAGCACTGGCTGCGCATCTTCGGAAACGTGCAGGAAAATGCCGTTCAGGTAATAGCGCGTCTCTTCAGTGGAAATCGCGAAACGGGTGCGGTCGATCAGTTCGGCCAGAGTGCGCGCAGGCACTTCGAAGCTGGTGGGCAGATCGCCTTCGACGATCACCGGGAAATCGTCACGCGGCAGGGTCGGCAACTGGAAGCGGCTGCGGCCGGCCTTGACGATCATGCGGTTGTCGGACGTTTCGAGGCTGACCTGGCTGCCATCGGGCAACTTGCGCGCGATGTCGAACAGCAGGTGAGCCGATACGGTGATCGCGCCCGGCCCTTCGACCGAGACGGCGGCCATGGTCTCGACGATCTGCAGGTCGAGGTCGGTTGCCATCAGGCGCACCGTGCTGTCGGGCGCAGCTTCAATCAGCACGTTCGACAGGATCGGTATCGTGTTGCGGCGCTCGACCACAGACTGGACGTGGGACAGGCAGCGCAGGAGCGTCGCGCGTTCGATCGTCGCCTTCATTCTCGTCTCGATCCCCCCGGAGGCAAAGCCCGACGGCCCTGCCCCGTGAATATGGCTGAACCGGGGAATCATGCTCCCCGGCGTTCGGTTCGGACTGCCTGTCTTAACGCAGAGGCGGGACTCGGCAAGCACCGGCCCCGCCATCAAGGCCTAAGTTGGGGATAAACCCGCCGGATTCAGCCTTGGCCGGAGATCAGGACATCATCGCCATGCCGCCGTTGACATGAAGTGTCTGCCCGGTGACGTAGCCGGCTTCCTTCGAGGCAAGGTAGGCGACGGCTGCACCGATGTCAGATCCTTCACCCATGCGACCCATGGGAATGCGAGCATTGAGCGCGTCCTTCTGCCCATCGGGCAGGACGTCGGTCATCGCCGTGCGGATGAAGCCCGGCGCCACGCAGTTGACTGTCACGCCGCGGCTGGCGAGTTCCTGCCCGAGCGACTTCGACATGCCGACAAGGCCAGCCTTGGCAGCGGCGTAGTTTACCTGACCGGGGTTGCCCGTCGCACCGACAACACTGGTGATCGTGACGATCCGGCCAAAACGGGCCTTCATCATCGGCTTGGTGGCGGCGCGCATCAGGCGGAAGGCAGCTTCGAGGTTGACGCGGATCACCGCATCCCATTCCTCGTCCTTCATTCGCATCGCGAGGTTGTCGCGCGTGATGCCTGCGTTGTTGACGAGGATGTCGAGCTTGCCCAGCGTATCCATGGCGGCGGGCACGAGATGCTCGACCTGTTCGGTATTCGACAAGTCGCAGGTGATCTCGACATGATCGTGGCCGTAAGTGTCGTTCAGTTCTTCGCGGAAGGCGCGCAGCTTGGCGGGGTTTGTACCCGAAAGCGCGATGCGCGCGCCTTGCCGCGCCAGAGCGTGGCAGATGGACGAGCCAATGCCGCCAGCGGCACCGGTGACGAGCGCGGTCATTCCGCTAAGGTCAAAAAGACGGTTTTCCATGGGCTCAGAGCTCCTTGAGGATCGCATCGATGTCGGCCATGCCGACGACGCTGGTAACGGAAACGTCGGCGACCGAGCGATTGATCATCGGGCCAAGGACCTTGCCGCCAAGTTCGATAAACTGCTCGACGCCAGCATCCTTCATTGCAATGGCGCTCTCGCGCCAGCGGACGCGTCCCGTCACCTGTTCGACCAGAAGGCGCTTCACTTCGGCAGGATCCGTGACGACCGAAGCGGTGACATTGGCAAACAGCGCAGTGCGCAAGGCCGATGGCGGCGTTTTCTCGAAGGCTTCAGCCATGGCATCGGCCGCAGGCTGCATCAACGGGCAATGGAACGGGGCGGAAACCGGCAGAAGCACGCCGCGCTTGATGCCGTGGTCCTTGACCATCGCCACCGCGCGCTCGATCGCAGCCTTGTGGCCCGAAAGTACCACCTGCGTCGGGTCGTTGTCATTGGCGACGGTGCACACTTCGTCTTCGGCAGCAGCTTGCGCCAGAGCAGTGGCCTTTTCGATGTCAGCCCCAAGCAGTGCGCACATCGCGCCCTGTCCAACCGGCACGGCGGCCTGCATCGACTGGCCGCGCAGCTTGAGCAAGCGAGCCGTATCGGCAAGGCTGAAGGCACCAGCGGCACAAAGCGCCGTATATTCGCCCAGACTGTGGCCAGCAACGAAATCGGCCTTCTCGGCAAGCGTGATGCCGCCTTCCCGCTCCAGCACGCGCAGCACCGCGATGGCATTCGCCATGATCGCTGGCTGGGCATTCTCGGTAAGGGTCAGAACGTCTTCCGGGCCTTCCTTCATGATCTGGAAGAGCTTCTGGCCGAGCGCGTCGTCCACCTCCTCGAACACCTCGCGCGCGGCCGCGCTGGCTTCGGCAAGTTCGAGGCCCATGCCAACCTTCTGGCTGCCCTGCCCCGGGAAAACGAATGCTCGCATCGGAGTCTCCTGCATCGTGTTGGCCACTTCGCGGCCCATTGTTCGTGGTGGCGCGCCCTATTGCCGCAAGCCCGTTCAGGCAAGCCCGAAGGGCACGATGCGATTGTCGCTATCATGCCCGATGTCGGCACGACCGAGATAGGCAATTCCGCTGCGCATGCACCAGTGTCGCGCCATGTCCTCGACCGGATGCCCGAATGGTCGATCGTTCTCCGGCGCCTGGCTGACCCGGCCAAGGCGCAGACCCGCGATACCGACGGAGGCCAGGCAACTCGTGACATGAAAGAGCAGCCGATCAACCGCATAATCGTATTCGGCAACTTCTTCGACCATGACGACATGCCCGGACAGGTCAGGCAGGAGAGGCGTGCCGCAAAGCATGGCAAGCGTCATCAGATTGAAGGCGACGGCCGGCTTGCGATCCCCAAGGCGCGTTTCGAGACTTGGCTCAAGGCCCGAACGGTCACCCTGCAGCCATGCCAACGAGCGCCGGACCGCAGCATCGCCACCATCGCGCCGCAAATCGACCGGCATCGGCGCATGAACGCTTTTGCCGATGCCGGCGCGATACAGGGAGCCGAGCAGTATGCCGGCATCCGAGTAGCCAAGGTACTGCTTGTCATAGGCGGCAGCCTCCAGCAGCTGCAGGGCGTCCAGCGCGATACGGCATGCACCGTAGCCGCCCCGAACGAACCAGACGGCAGCGAACGCGGGATCGTTTGCGCATTCGACAAACGCAGCCAGCCGTTGCGCGTCGGTCCCCGCAAAGTGGCCATCGCTGGCGAAGCACTGCTGATGAAACTGCAGCGAAAGATCCGGGAATTCCACCCGCGCAAGCGCCTCGACCCGGATCGCGTCGGCTTGCGTAAACGGCGTCGAAGGAGCGCAGATGGCAATGCGAATGGTCACTTCTTGACCGTAGCGCGTTTCGGGCATCGGTTGAAAGCGACAATAGCAAGGTTGTCACCAAGCCCGCTCCCGCATACCGGTCAAACCATGACGACTGCCAATTCTCCGACACAGCTCGCCTCGCGCCCCTGGTTCTTTTGCGGCATTGGCGGGTCGGGCATGCTCCCGCTGGCGCTGATCCTGCGGGGGCTTGGCGCGCGCGTCGCAGGCTCGGACCGTAGCCGCGATCAGGGGCGTACACCGGATAAGTTCGCGTGGCTTGAGCGGCTTGGTTTCGAGCTGTTCCCGCAGGATGGTTCAGGTTTGAGATCGCACGAGCAGGTGCTTGTCGCGTCGGCAGCCATCGAAGATACCGTCCCTGAAGTCGGCAAGGCGAAAGAATTGGGCTGCGAGCGCATGAGCCGGGCCCAGTTGCTGTCGACCCTGTTCAACGTCGCTCCGTCGCGGATTGCGATCGGCGGAACCAGCGGAAAATCGACCGTTACCGGCATGATCGGCTGGATACTCACGTCGGCTGGACGCGATCCGACGATCATGAACGGTGCGGTCATGAAGAACTTCGCCTCCGACGACGTGCCATTCGCATCCGCACGGGTCGGAAACGGCAGCGCATTCGTGGCAGAGGTGGACGAGAGCGACGGCTCGATCGCACTTTACCGGCCCACGATTGCCGTCCTCAACAACGTCAGCCTCGATCACAAGAGCCTTGAGGAACTGCGCGAGCTGTTCAGCGCGTTTCTTGCGCGGGCAGAAATCGCAATCGTCAACGCAGACGATCCAGAAAGCCTCGCCCTCCTGCCCGGCGCACGGCAGTCCATTTCTTTCGGTCTGGCTTCGAACGCCGACATTTCGGTCAACCTGATAACGATCAAGGAAAGCGCCACGGGCATTTCCGCCGAGGTGATCGATCGTCGCAACAGGCAGACGCATGCGCTTGCCCTGCAGGTGCCAGGCCGACATAACCTCGCCAACGCTCTGGCGGCGCTTGCCGCAGCAACTGCGGCCGGCGTTGAGCTTGAAGATGCGGTGCGTCATCTGGGCGGCTTCGCGGGCTTGGCACGCAGGTTCGACATCGTTGGCACCTCACCTTCCGGCATTACGGTGATCGACGACTTCGGCCATAATCCGGAGAAGGTCGCGGCGACGCTTGCAACACTCAAAGCCCATCCGGGCCGGGTCATCGCGTTCTTCCAGCCGCATGGATACGGTCCCTTGCGGCAGATGGGCCACGAACTGGCTGAAGTTCTCGCCACCCGCTTGGGAACAGACGACGTTTCGCTTCTGTGCGATCCCGTCTATTTCGGCGGAACGGTGGATCGCTCGGTCGGCTCCGGGCGAATTGTCGCCATGATACGCGAGCATGGCGGTACGGCTGAGCACATTGCCGAGCGCGACGCATGCGGCGACCGGCTTGTTGACCTGGCCCGCCCCGGCGACCGCATCGTGATCATGGGCGCACGCGACGATACCTTGGCCCAGTTCGCACGCGCAGTCCTCGAACGCCTGCCTTGACTTGCATGGTCCGGACTCCTTGCAAGGCGTCCGGACGCTACCTTCGTAGCGACCCGAAGGTGATTGTCAGTCGAACCGCTTTTCAAGCATCACGAGATGCGGATCGCCTTCGATGCCGTGCGCAAGGAAGCCACGCTCGCGCTCAAGCTCGATTGCGGCATGGTTTTCGCGGTCCTCGATCGAGATGACCCGCTGCAATCCCCTCTTGCGAGCTTCTTCGCCAAGCAGATCGAGCATTGCCCATCCGATGCCGCGATTGCGGAAATCGCGGCGAACCGAAACGGCAATCTCGCCAGCGTTCATGTGAGCGTCGCACGCAAGGATGGCTGATGCCACGAGCACGCCGCTGGTCCGCTCGAAAGCGAGGAAGCTTTCGCTGCGCCAGTGGTCGACATGTGTCAGCGGCGCGAGTTGCGCGTCGCTGATGTGGTGGCATGCAGCGAGAAAGCGGAAGCGACGGTCCTCGTCGCTGACCTGATCGAAGAACGTGGCGAGCAAGCCCGCGTCTTCGGCAAAGGCCGCACGAACATCAAGGACGGTACCGCTACGCGTCGTGAATGTGCGCACCGGGGCAAGTTCGGCCAGCGTGGTGGCTTCAATATGGGCTGTCATCGGGATCGCTCCTGCAGATCGTGAAGTCTCACCGGCAATACCCGCGCGCTGCAGTTCGGCCTTGATCCAGCGCAATCACCTGTCCGCGCTGCGATGCAGATTGCGCATGGTGAATTGCAGCAAGCGCAACATTAAGGAAAACCGCGGATGGCCTGAAAGCGAAGTCCGGTGCGTCGTTCTTGTTACCGTGGTTAACGCAAGTGGAGGTTCAAGCCATGTGGAGCGATCGGGAAAGCAGCGATCAGGACCCGAAACGGCGGTCGACGCGCGTAGGGATCGAGCTGCCAGTGCGCTGCAAGCACGGGGCAACAAGGTCAACGGTCATCCTTAAGGATCTCAACCAGTATGGCGCGAAGATCGAGGGCCTGGAAAAGCTCCGCATCGACGAGCCGATCCATCTGATGCTGCCGGGCCTTAAAACGAAACTCGCCTTCGTGGTCTGGAGCCGCGACCGCGTGAGCGGGCTCGAGTTCGAACACAGGCTGCACGACGAGGTGTTCGAACGGCTCGTCAGCGAATTCGCCATCCGGCTGTATCGCGAAGCCAATGCCCCCAAGCTGGCACCGGTGCGCTACGCCGCCTGAAGCGGTAAAGAATGCGCTCAATGCTTGCCGCGCGCCTTGCCGATCGCGTGGACGACAAAGGCCACGATGGCGCCGAGAATAACGCCGACGATTGCTGAAATGACCGCGTAGGTCAGCCAACCCAGCACGCCGCCCAATGGCCCGGTGGCATGTTCGACAGCATGCTGCGCCGCATGGGCAAGATCGGCCGGCGCGTGCCAGCCCAGCACTTCTGCACCGTGAAGGATGATGCCGCCGCCGACCCACAGCATCGCGGCGGTCCCGACCGTGGCGAGCAGGGCCAGCAGGACAGGCATCGCCTTAAGCAGGAAACGCCCGACAGCCTGCGCGGCCAAGGAGGTCTTCTTGACCAGATGCAGCCCGATATCGTCCATCTTCACGATCAGGCCAACGGCTCCGTAAACCGCGATGGTGATGACTACACCGACGAGCGCGAGGATCAGGCCTTGCTGGAAAATTCCCTGATCGGAAACTTCTGCCAGCGCGATGGCCATGATCTCGGCTGACAGGATCAGGTCGGTCCTGACTGCTCCTGAAACGCGCTGCTGCTCGAAAGCGGCAGCGTCGGTCGGCTGATCGTCAAGGGTTTCGCCGTGCTTTTCCCCGCCAAGCTTCTCCATCAGTTTTTCCGCGCCTTCGAAGCACAGGAAAAGTCCGCCGGCCATCAGCAGAGGCGTGATTGCGCCAGGCAGGAACGCGCTGAGCAGCAAGGCTGCGGGAAGAAGAATGACAAGCTTGTTGAACAGGCTGCCGCGAGCGATCCGCGCGATCACGGGCAATTCGCGATCAGGCGTGAACTCAGTCACGTAGGACGGAGTGACCGCAGCGTCATCAATCACGACGCCCGCAGCCTTCGTACCGGCCTTGGCGGCGGCCGCGCCGACATCGTCAAGCGACGCCGCCGCAGCACGGGCAATAACGGACACGTCGTCCAGGAGGGCAACTAGGCCGGTGGGCATGATGAAGAGCTGTCCTTGGTTCGAGACTGGTTTGACGCAGGGATGTGCGGGAACGCGCGAAAGAGCGCAAGGGTCCACGCGCCGTTCCGTATGACCCGGCAGAATTCAACCGCGCTCGCGCATCCCGGGGACAGCAACCTCGACGAACTGCGGTGTGGCGCGGGATGACGACGCAGCCGCAGTTGCAGCCGCAAGCCGCAACGGCGAAACTCGCCACCGCGTGCACAGACCTCCTGCACCATCGCTGGTCAGCGGCGTTTCGAATTCGACCCCGATCTGGGCGTCGGACGCACGCACCACTGTCGATACGACCAATTGCCCCCCGCCCAGATCGACAACGAGAATGGTCCCGACAGGAACTCCCGCCAAGCCATCGATGCGCGCGCCGGTGCGTGACAAGTCGCGCATCACCGCTTCGTATCGGTAATCCTCGTGGATTATGCCGACCCGGCGAAAGACCGTACGCCGTTCGGGCCGGTGCCGAACCGGGCCCTGCGGCTCGAAGCACAGGGCCCCGCTTGCCAGCCTCGCCTCGACATCAGCGATCGGCATTGCCTGCGCGAACAGGTGCCCCTGCAGAAGCCGTGCGCCCTTTTCCCGCACGACTTCGAGCTGATCGAAAGCCTCCACGCCCTCGACGGTGGTTTCCATGCCCAGCGCGTCGGCAAGCCCAAGTATCGCGGAGATGATCTTTGCGCTGTTCTGGTCCCTTGCTGCACAGTTTTCGACGAAACTGCGATCCACCTTGAGCTTGTCGAAGGGCGCCGATCGCAAGTAGCTGAGCGAGGAATAGCCGGTGCCGAAGTCATCCAGAGCAAGGCGAACGCCCAATCCCTTGAGCGCGGCAAACGTCATGTCGACGGTTTCGCTGTCGCGCATGAAAACTGTCTCGGTGAGCTCGAGTTCGAGCCGCGCAGCTGCCATACCGCTTCCTGAAAGTGCTGCTGCCACGGTGGTCACGAAACCCGGCATTGCAAACTGGACCGGCGAAACGTTGACAGCGAGACGCACATCCTCAGGCCAGTTGACAGCGTCGCTGCACGCCTTGCGCAAGGCCCACTCGCCCAGCGCCACGACAAGATTGGTCTCCTCCGCGATCGGAATGAAGACAGACGGCGCGATGGGGCCGCGTTCCGGGTGATTCCAGCGCATCAGCGCCTCGAACCCTACGACGACGTTGTCCGCTATGCGGATGACCGGCTGGTAATGCAGTTCCAGTTCGTCCCGCGACAGTGCTTCGCGAAGATCGTTGGCCAGCAGCGTGCGCTCCTGTGCTTCGTCCTTCAGTTCGGACGAGAAGAAACGGAACTGCCCGCGCCCGCCATTCTTGGCAGCATAGAGAGCAAGGTCGGCCGAGGCGACGAGGACCTCACGCGTGTCTCCGTCATGCGGCGCAACTGCAATTCCGACAGAGGTGCCGATGACCGCCCTTTTCCCCTCGAGTGAGTAGGGTTGCGAAACACTCTGGATGATCCGCGAGGCAAGTTCGCCCAAGCGGCCGCGATCATCGACATCGGGAAGGATGACCTGGAACTCGTCCCCACCCAGACGCCCGATATCGCCACGGTCACCGATCGCCTTGCGCAACCTGTCTGCAACCTGCCGCAACAGCTCATCACCGGCGGGATGCCCGAGAGTGTCGTTCACGTGCTTGAACTTGTCGAGGTCAAGCATGAGGATGCTGCAGCAACGACCTGCCGGGCGGAACGCTGACAGGATGCTGTCGAGCCGTTGCGTCATCCGGTGGCGGTTGAAAAGCCGGGTAAGCGAATCGAACTCGGCGGCACGGCTGTCATCGCGTCGGCGCGTGTATTGTGCCGTGACATCACGGGCCATGCCGCGATAGCCGCCAAAGCTGCCGTCTGATTGCCAATGCGGCTGGCCGCTCAACGCCCACCACCGCACTTTCCCGTCGCTCTCCGAAAAGCGGACAATCATTTCGTCAATGCGACCGTGCGACGACAGCAGGAAAGTCAAAGGTCGCGCGCCATCTTCGGGAGGGTCATCTGGATCAGCCTCGATGACCGCTGTCAGAGGCTTGCCAAGCCAGGACGGTGCGCGTTCGCCGATCGTGGGCGAGAGGTAGGAAATGCCGCCCGCCTCGTCCGTCGCCCAGAACCACGCTATTCCGGCTTGTTCGATTTCGGACAACAATTGGGCGCAGTTTTCAGTAGCAAGGCCGGTGCCACGCTTGACCGCGGTGGCGGTCTTTGCTGCCGCACCGCCTTCCTGCCGTTCCCGGCCCTTGAATAGCCCACGCACCAACATGTTTTCCAAGATGAAAACGCAGAATGCCGCTTTAACAGACCGAGCTTATGTCGAGGACGTTACCACCGTCCTAACAATTGCCGCCCAGTCGGCTACGCAACCTAGGCAGTCTCGCATCTTGTCGGATTTGCGGCTAGGAGGCGGCCATGGCTGCCCCAGTGACCCGCCTTCACCATCTCGACGCCGCTCGGGCGCTACTGCTGCTGCTGGGCCTTCCATTCCATGTGGCAACGAAGGCGATCTTCGAGAGCGAACCGGCAGCGATCGAGTTTCAGAGCTCGTTGCTGATCGGCGGCTGGGCCAGCGTGACACATGCTTTCCGCATGTTCGCATTTTTCCTGCTTGCCGGATACTTCGCGGGCATGATCCGCGAGCGGAAGGGCACGCAAGCGTGGCTGAAGGAGCGTTTGCGGCGACTGGGTCTGCCGTTCCTTGCGAGCATCTCCACGCTTGGAGCGATCCAGTTTGCACTGCAGGAATCGCTTCTCAAAAAGCCGTCACCGGGATTTGTCGGTCTGCCGATGGCGCTCGACCACCTTTGGTTCCTCGTCGTCTTGCTGGCCTTCTGCGCAACATATGCGGCAATCCCGCTACACATGGTCCGGCCGGGCGAGGCGACAAGGCGCGCCATGCTGCTTTCGGGTCCGGGCGGACTCGTGCTGCTCGGCATGCTCTCGCTGTGGGGATTGCTGCACTACGCCACCGAGCAGATCCCGGGCATTCCCGGCGCTCCCAGCGAAACCTTGCTTTTGCAACAATACGCTTTTCATGCTGCCGCCTTCTCGCTCGGCGTCATGGCGTGGCATGGCTGCCTGGGAGATCGGCTCTTTGCCTTGCGCAGCCGCTTCATACCGGTGGGAATTGTCGGTTTGATGATCGTCTACCTGCCGCTCGACCCATTGCTCAGGCCTGCCCTCGGCAAGGAGGTCTATCCTGACCTGACAGGCGCGCTGATCTTGCGGGCCGTCGAATTGCCGCTGGCTTATCTCATTTCGCTCGCGCTCTTCCGATGGCTTGCAGCAATCGTCACGCGTCCCAGCAGGGTCGTCACGTTTTTCGTCGACGGTGCGCTGGCCATCTATCTGTTCCATCTCGTCTGGGCGATGGTCCTCCTGCCAGTGGTTCGCGCCTTGCCGCTCCCTGCCGAAGCACACTGGCTTCTTGCCGCAGCGGGCGTCCTGATCCTTGCAACGCTCAGTTATCTCGTCGCTCGCTCAACGAACCTTACTGCGGCCCTCTTCTGCGGTGCGCCTGCACGGCCCACGACTTACGAAGCGACCGCAAAGGTGCCCGCGCCTGCGCCATGACGTCAGCCCTAGTGCCGGCGCCCTTCAAGGACGTGCCGGCAAAGATCACGCTTGCTTTCCGGGCCGGAATCGTTATGCGCCGCCCCTTCGCGGAGTGAATCGCTTTCGCGGAAAGAAGAAAGCCGGAGGGGCCCCGCAATCCCGCGGACAAGCCAGCGATCGGTTAGTTAGATAAGGAAGCACAAAGCATGCCGCTTTATGAGCATGTCTTTCTCGCGCGCCAGGATCTGAGCCAGGCTCAGGTCGATACGCTCGCAGCCACCGCCACCGAGATCGTCGAGAGCAACAACGGCAAGGTCACCAAGACCGAGACCTGGGGCCTCCGCTCGCTGGCCTACAAGATCCAGAAGAACCGCAAGGCGCACTTCGTGCTACTGAACATCGAAGCTTCGGGCGACGTGATCGCCGAGCTCGAGCGTCAGACGCAGATCAACGAAGACGTGATCCGCTACATGACCGTCCGCGTTGACGAGCATGAAGCCGGCCCGTCGGTCATGATGCGCAAGAACGATCGCGAGCGCAGCCGTCGCCGCGAACGCGAAGGGGAATAAGACATGGCTCGTCCGTTTTTCCGTCGCCGCAAGAGCTGCCCGTTCTCGGGCAAGAACGCGCCGAAGATCGACTACAAGGACGTGCGCCTGCTGCAGGGCTTCATGTCCGAGCGTGGCAAGATCGTTCCGTCGCGCATCACCGCCGTTTCGGCAAAGAAGCAGCGTGAGCTGAGCCAGGCGATCAAGCGCGCCCGGCACATCGGCCTCCTGCCCTACATCGTCAAGTAAGGAGCGCCCAACATGCAGATCATCCTGCTCGAGCGCATCGAGAAGCTGGGCGGCATCGGCGACGAAGTCACCGTGAAGGACGGGTACGCCCGCAACTTCCTGCTGCCCAACAAGAAGGCGCTGCGCGCCAACGAAGCCAACCGCAAGGTCTTCGAAGCCAACCGCGCCCGCATCGAAGCTGAAAACGCTGCTCGCCGCGACGAAGCGAAGTCCGAATCGGGCAACGTCGAAGGCAAGGAAGTCGTTCTCATCCGCGCTTCGTCGAACGCTGGCCAGCTTTACGGCTCGGTCTCGGTTCGCGACATCGCCGACGCTCTGGTCGAACAGGGCTCGAAGGTGACCAAGGCCATGATCGTGCTTGAACGCCCGATCAAGACCATTGGCGTCTACGACGTGAAGGTTTCGCTCCACCCCGAAGTCTCGGTCAACGTGAAGGTCAACGTTGCCCGTTCGCCGGACGAGGCCGAACTGCAGTCGCAGGGCGTCAACGTGATCGACGCCATGTTCGACAACGAGAGCGGCGGCTTCACCGAAGCCTACGATCCGAACGCAGAACCGGGCGAAATCCCGGCCGAGCTGCTCGAGGGCGGCGAGGAAGCGACCGAAGCCTGAGGCTCACGCTTTTTCGGCAACAGAATTGGGGGCGTCCTTCGGGGCGCCCCTTTTTCGTTTTCGATTACCCGTTTTCGTCAGTCAACTGCCGGGTTGCCAGGGACAAGTTGAAGTCGGTCTTTGCAGTGAAACACGCCTGCGCTACATCCCGTGGATGACTACAACTGCAACCATCATTTCCGAGCTTACACGCCTCTACGACGAGGCCGTTGCGCAACTGCGCGAGGACATTGCCGCTTACGCCAACACCGGAGCCCTGCCCTCGCCTGACAAAAGGCAGGACGGCTCATACTGCTATCCGGAACTGCGTATCCGGCTCGACGACGATCCGGGCAATGAGGCCACGGGCAGAGCATTCGGCCGACTGACGCAACGCGGCGAATATGCCTGCACGATCACGCGCCCCGCGCTCTTTGCCGATTACCTAGCCGAGCAGATCGAACTGATCCGTTCATCCTACAATGTGACCATCGAAGTCGGTCGCTCGAGACAGGAAATGCCCTTCCCCTACGTTCTGGACGGAGCGTATGGCGCACAGATCGGCCGCGTCAGCCCGCCAGAGCTGGCGAAGCATTTCCCTGCAACCGACCTTGCCCATATCGGCGACGAGATCGCCGATGCCGAATACGTTATCGGCGACGGGCCGATGCCGCTTTCGCTGTTCGACGGGCTGCGGACCGACTTCAGCCTTGCCCGCTTGGCGCATTACACCGGCACCCGTATCGACGACTTCCAGCGCTACATCCTTTTCACCAACTACCATCGCTATGTCGACGAGTTCGTTGACTGGGCCGGTCTGCAGATCGATGGGCAGAACTACGTTGCGCTTACTGGTGCGGGTGGCCTGTCGCTGGATGCGCATACCGAAAATGCCCGCGCCAGACTTTCCGATACTGCCTGGCGCCGGCACCAGATGCCTGCTTACCACCTCGTGGCGCCCGACAAGTCGGGCATTACGCTGGTCAATATCGGGGTCGGCCCGTCCAACGCGAAGACGATCTGCGATCATCTGGCTGTTCTGCGCCCGGAAGCCTGGCTCATGATCGGCCATTGCGGCGGATTGCGGCCCACTCAGAAGATTGGCGACTACGTGCTTGCGCACGCCTATTTGCGCGACGATCACGTGCTCGATCCAGTCCTGCCGCCAGAGATCCCCATCCCGGCCATCGCCGAGGTGCAGGTTGCGTTGCAACAGGCTGCCGAACTCGTATCCGGCGAAGGCGGCACCGATCTCAAGAAGCGGATGCGCACTGGCACCATCGTCACGACAGACGACCGCAACTGGGAATTGCGCTACACGCATTCGGCGCGGCGCCTTTCGCTCAGCCGCGCGGTTGGCATCGACATGGAAAGCGCCACGATAGCCGCGCAGGGCTATCGCTTCCGTGTGCCCTACGGCACCCTGCTATGCGTATCCGACAAGCCGCTCCATGGCGAAATCAAGCTGCCTGGGCAGGCCAATCGCTTTTACGAAGAGGCCATTGCCGCGCATCTCGCCATCGGAACGACCGCGTGCGACCTTCTGCGGAAGGAGGGTTCACGCCTCCACAGCCGCAAACTGCGCGCCTTCAGCGAGCCACCGTTCCGCTGACGCGGCAGTGCCGTAAAGAAAAGGCAATCCGAAGCAGCTAGCCCTGCTTGCGGATTGCCAAGGTTGCGTCCCTCCGCTCCGGGGTGGCCGGAGCTCGGTCCTGGTTATTTGAAAACTTCGGTGCCGAGCGTGTCCATGGCGCTGCGGAACATATCGACCGAGTTCGAGAATACTTCGAAATCGATGCCTTTGCCGGTCACGACGTCCCAGGTCATCATCACGCCATCGTCCTTGCCCAGCGAGACCGATGCGAAGCGCGTGTTGCGGTTGAACCGAACGGCGTCTTCGGCGGTGAATTTCTTTTCCGGCGTGAAATTGGCAACGAACTGCAGCGACTGGCACGCGTCGTGGGTTTTCTCGTTGCATTCGTAGAATAGCAGGGCTGCCTGCCAGCCACCGATCTCGGTGTTGATAAGCGGGTCGCCGTTGCCGTCCTTGGCAAGTTCGGCGGTATAACCCAAATTCTTCAGTGCTTCAGCCACGCCTTCCGGTCTGACTGCACTTACCGAGTTGGTGGCTGCCTGTGCCGCTGAAGGGGTAAGAACGCTCACGGCTGCGGCCGCGAGCAGGCTCTTCCAGATCATCCCTATCCTCAATCCCGAAAAGGGCTCTTGCCGGCCCGTTCGTTTATGAGAATGAAGCTGCCATCAATGCGCGCCCTCGGCAAGGGGTCTTGTGAAAAGGGTGGCGGAGGCCTGCAACAGCCTCCGCCCTCGCTCTTACCACCCGCAGGATTGGCCCTTCGTCTGGCTCGCCAACCACTTCGTCAGCGGCGCGAAATAGCGGATCATGGCCTTGCCGCTGATCTCGCGGGTGCCGGTGAAGGCCTGCAGCGCGTCCGGCCAAGGCTTCGATGCGCCCATTTCCAGCATCGCATTCAGCTTGGCGCCGACTTGCTTGTTCCCGTAGAAGCTGCAGCGGTGCAGCGGGCCCTTCCAGCCGGCCTGCTTGCACGCCGCTTCGAAGAACTGGAACTGAAGCACCCGTGCAAGGAAATACCGCGTGTAGGGCACGTTGGCCGGCACATGGTACTTCGCACCGGGGTCGAAGGCATCGGCAGGTCGCTCGGCAGGCGGCACGATGCCCTGATACTTCAGGCGCATGGCATCCCAGCCCTTCTGATAGTCGGCAGGAGCGATCTTCCCGCTGAACACATCCCAGCGCCAACGGTCGATCAGCAGCCCGAACGGCAGGAAGGCGATCTTGTCCATCGCTTGGCGCAGCAACAAGCCCGTGTCCTTCGCCGCTGGCGGAACCTTGCTGCGATCAAGCAGGCCAATCTGGACCAGATACTCCGGCGTGATCGAAAGGGCCACGAAATCGCCAATGGCTTCGTGGAAGCCATCGTTGGCACCATTCAGGTAGAGCGGATCCTGCTTGTTGTAGGCGCGCTGATAATAATTGTGACCGAGCTCGTGGTGGATCGTGACGAAATCATCGCCATTCACCTTGATGCACATCTTGATGCGCAGATCGTCCTTCTGGTCGATATCCCAGGCGGAGGCATGGCATACAACATCGCGGTCACGCGGCTTGGTGAACTGCGATCGCTGCCAGAACGTCTGCGGCAGCGGCGAGAGGCCGAGCGAGGAATAGAAGCCCTCGCCCGCCTTGACCATCTTGACCGCGTCATAGCCCTTGGCGTTGAGCAGGTCGCCAACGTCATAGCCGATATCGCCTGCTCCCTCGGGCGCGACGAGCGGGTAGATGTTCCCCCACTCCTGGGCCCACATGTTACCCAGCAGGTCGGCGCGGATCGGGCCGCTCCTGGGCTGAACCGCATCGCCATACTTGGAGTTGAGCTTCATCCGCGTGTAACAGTGAAGCTGGTTGTAGAGTGGCTTCACCTCGTTCCAGACTTTCTCGGTCAATGCTGCAAAGTCATCTGGCGACATGTCGTAATTCGACCGCCAGAGGGCACCCATGTCGGCAAAGCCCAGCTCCTGCGCGCCCGCGTTGCCGATGCCGATCATCCTGGCGTAGTCGGCCTTCATCGGCTTGCCGACATTGTCGTGCCAGCTCAGCCACATTTCCTTCAGCTCATCGGGATTGCGATTGGTGCCCATCGCTTCCTCGATGTCGCTGCCGTTGATCGGCTGCCCCTTCAACCGGCCTTCGCCCTTGCCGTACATGCCCTGGATGCGCGCCTGGATCGTCGCGAATTCCTGTGCAGCACCGGGCGTGCTCGGTGCGGGGCCGGTGATGGATGTGCGGAACATGACAAGCTTGCGTGCGATGTCAGGGGAAAGACCGGACACCTTGGCGTATTCTGCCGCCTGCTTGGCTTGCGCCACCTGCAGTTCCGAGAACCCCGCGTTCGTCTCTGCTGTCAGCGACGCCGTGTCGTCGGTGATGTTGGTTTCGTAGATCCAGCCGTCACGCGAAGCCTTGATCGTCGCGGCGTAGAGTTCGGCCTCAGCCTTCTTGACCCAATCGTTGACGCCATCCGGGCTGAGAGGTGCAGCGGACTGCGCGTAAACCTGGGTGCCGGACATGGCAGTGACAATGGCGATTACCGAAACGAGCGATTTCATGAACCTGGGCTCTCCCTGAGGGCACACGGTGAAACCGCACAGACGGCCACCGCATCTTCCTTCTGGTTACCCTTGAAACCGTTCCGGTCAACCCTGCGCGGTCAGGAACTCCGCAAGGCGCTCGCCCATCTCTGGGCGCGTGACGCAGCTCATATGCGTGCCGGGAATGAAAGTCAGCGTTGCGTCGGGCAGGACATCTGCCAGCCGCTCGGCCGATCCGTTGTCATTGTCCTGATCGCCGCAAAGGACCTGGCAGTGCATGGTGATGGCTGAAAGCTCCGCCGGGTCAGTGTCGGCCATCGTGCCAAGCAGCATCCGGGCCGCCAGACGATCGACGCCCATGGTCTTGAGAAACTGCTGGGAGAAATAGGCGGGATCATCGCGCTTGATCGTGCCGAAGCGGTCGATCACGTCGAGGAAGAAGTCCTGCCGCCGCGCCCAGCCGGCAAGGCCTTCAAGACCCATGCCGGAGAGCACCAGCCTTCGCGGTTTCATCCCGGCAATCACCGCGCGGGCAGCCGTGCGCGATCCCAGCGAGAACCCGACCAGATCGAAATCCGTCAGGCCGAGATAGGCGACAAGCGCCTCCAGATCACGGACCAGCACGTCCTGCGGATAGGCGGCCGGATCGTGCGGCGCTGAACTTCGTCCATGCACGCGCAAGTCCGGCATCAGGCATTCGAAGCCAGCCTCGGCAAGTTTCGCTGCCGTCCCGAACTTGATCCAGTTGACCTCCGCCGAGGAAAACAGGCCATGCAGAAGCACCACCGGCCTCCCCTGCCCCAAGCGGTGCAGCGCCAGTTGCGCTCCGCCGAAGCCGGGGAAGAACGCGGTGGTTGCTTCCGTCATCGGATGATCAGCCTTTCTTGAGGTGGCGACGGCCGAGAAGCTCTGCGATCTGCACCGCGTTCAGCGCCGCACCCTTGCGCAGGTTGTCCGAGACGCACCAGATGTTCAGGCCGTTGTCGATGGTCGAGTCCTCGCGAACCCGCGAAACAAAGGTCGCGAAATCGCCGACGCATTCGACCGGCGTCACGTATCCGCCGTTCTCGCGCTTGTCGATCAGCATCACGCCCGGCGCCTCGCGCAGGATGGCCTGCGCTTCCTCTGCCGAAATCTCGTTCTCGAACTCGATGTTGAGCGATTCGGAATGGCCGATGAACACCGGCACGCGCACGCAGGTGGCAGTGACCTTGACCTTGGGATCGAGGATCTTCTTGGTCTCGGCGACCATCTTCCACTCTTCCTTGGTCGAACCATCGTCGAGAAAGACGTCGATATGCGGGATCACGTTGAAGGCGATCTGCTTGGTGAACTTCTTGGGCTCGACCGGATCGCCGACGAAGATCGCGCGGCTCTGCTCGAACAGTTCGTCCATGCCTTCCTTGCCTGCGCCCGACACCGACTGGTAGGTCGAGACGACAACGCGCTTGATCCTGGCGGCATCGTGAAGCGGCTTCAGCGCAACGACCATCTGCGCTGTCGAGCAGTTCGGATTGGCGATGATGTTCTTCGCGGTGTAGCCGTCGATGGCGTCCGGGTTTACCTCGGGCACGATCAGCGGCACGTCCGGGTCCATGCGGTAGAGCGACGAGTTGTCGATCACGACGCAGCCCGCAGCCGCAGCGCGGGGCGCATGGACCTGGGTCGGGCCCGAGCCCGCTGCGAACAGGGCAATGTCCCAACCGGTGAAGTCGAAGTTGTCGACGTTCTGGACTTTCAGCATCTTGCCGGTCTCGCCGAACTCGATCTCGGTGCCCTGCGAGCGCGACGATGCCAGTGCCGCGATCTCGTCGCAGGGAAACTCGCGCTCTGCCAGAATGTTGAGCATCTCGCGGCCCACATTCCCCGTCGCACCGACCACTACAACCCGGTAACCCATTTCCATTCCCTTCCTGCGGCCCGCCCTGAGGCGGCGGACGGGCCGTTTCCTAGCGGCTGGTTCCGACCAGCCAAGTGTTTTGGGCTTTAGGCCCGTGAAGCGAGGCTACTTGCCACTTCCTGCGCCATTGCGATCAAGGAAGCGGAAAATCGTCTCGTACAAGTGCTGGCTCACCTTCGGTCCGCTGATGCGGTGGGTGTAGCCGGGATAGAGCATCATCTCGAACGGCACCGCTTCGGCCTGCATCTTGGCGATGATCGCGCTGGCGTTCTCGAACACCACGTTGTCATCGGCCATGCCGTGGATGATCAGCAACGGGTCTCTGATCTTGCCTGTGTCGGCCAGCGCGTTCGACTTCTCATAGACCTGCGGCAGCTTGTTCGGATCGCCCAGATAGCGCTCGGTATACGTCGTATCGTACATCTGCCACTTGGTCACCGGTGCCACAGCGATGCCCGCGGCATATGCGCCCGGATCAGCTTCAAGCATCTTGATCGACATGTAGCCGCCATAGGACCAGCCGAACGTGCTGATCTTGTCGGCAGCAACAAAGCTCTGCTTCTTGAGCCAGTTGGCACCGGCAAGCTGATCCTCGACCTCGACCGAGCCCATCGCGTGATGAAGCGCCGAGGCGAACTTCACGCCCCGATTCTCCGACCCGCGATTGTCGATCGCGAAGTAGATATAACCCTTGTCGACAATCGCCTGCGCCAGTGCGCCCTGGAAGCCCTTGCTCACCACCTGCGCCGTCGGGCCGCCATAATGGTAGGTGAACACGGGGTACTTCTTGCCCGGCTCCAGCGGCGGCGTAATCATCATGTAGTGCAGCGGCGTGCCGTCCGCCGCCGGGATCGTGCCAAACTGCGCCGGGCGGTGGCTGGCAAGATAGGGCGCATAAGGGTGCGCGCCCGCGACCTTGTTCTCTTCGATCCACGCCAGCCGCTTGCCTGCGGTGTCGGCAATGTAGGACTGCGCCGGCTGCGCATCGGACGAACGCGTGATCATCAGCGTCTGGCCGCTCTTGTCCATGCCCGCGCCGTTGACCCAGCCCAGCTCGGTCAGTCGCGTCAGCTTGCCCGGCGCCTTGAGGTCCATGGCATAGACCTGCTGCGCCAGTACGTCGTCCTTGGTGCCGGTGAGGTAGAGCTTGCCGCCCTTCTCGTCGACGCCGACCAGACCGGTGACGACCCAATCGCCCTTGGTCAACTGGCTCCACTTGCCCTTGTTGAAGCGATAGAGATGCCCGAACCCGTCACGCTGCGACCACCAGACCAGACTGCCGTCCGACAGGAAGCGATAGCTGTCCGACAGGTCGATCCAGTGACGGTTCGCCGCCTTCTCGCTGAACAGCACACTGGACTTGCCGGTTGCGGGATCGACCTTGAGCATATCGAGCAAGGTCTGCTCGCGGTTCATGCGCTGGACGTAGAGCGTCTTGCCGTCGGGCGCCCAATCGACGCGCGCGAGGTAGATGTCCTTGTTCTGCCCGAGATCAACCTGCACGCGGTCAGAACCGTCTGGCCTCATCACGTAGAGCGAGACTTCCGCATTGGGTGTGCCTGCCGCCGGATAGCGCTGGTCGAAGGTCTTGGTGCCGTCCGCGCCAATCGCCGCGCGTGTGACCACGCCCACCATGCTCTCGTCAAAGCGCTCGACCGCAATCCGGCTTTCATCCGGTGACCACCAGAAGCCGTTGAACCGGTTCATTTCCTCCTGGGCGACGAATTCGGCTTCACCCCAGTGAACGTCCGCATTCTCCTCTTCCGGTGTGATTGCCTTCGCCGCAGCGCCGCTCACCGGTCCCGCCCACAGGCGACGATCCCGCACGAAAGCGATATGCTCGCCCTTCGGCCCCAGCTTCGGCGTCAGCTCGCCGCCCTTGGTCCCCTCGACCTTGCGCACCGATCCATCAAGACCGGCCAGCAGCAGGTCGCCGTCCACCGGCACCAGCACCGACTTGCTGTCCGCGCTCCATTCGTAGGAAACGATGCCCTTCAGATCGCCGATGCGCTGGCGTTCGCGCTGCATCTTCTCGGCCTCGCTGAGCTGGCGGCCGGACGAAAGCTTGAGCGAATCCACCAGCATCTTCCACTCGCCGGTCTGGCGGTCGAAGCCCCACAGGTCATAGCGCTCGCGATCATCGGCGCGGTTGCGCAGCAGCGTCAGGTAGCGACCGTCGGGCGATAGCTTCACCGCGCGCGGCGCCGGGCCATTGAGGCTCGGGCTGGCGAAAACACGCTCGAACGTAAGATCCTTTGCTTCGGCAGGCGCGGCAGTGGTCATCGATATTCCCTGTTGGGCAAGCGCAGGCGCGGCGACGAGAGAGACAAGCGCGCAGGCGGCGAGCAGACGGAAATGACGCATGGGTTTTCGGTATCCTCTGGCCCGGCTTGCCGCCGGGGCATGTTTGCGATGCGCCTAGGTGGCCCGAAATGGTTGCGCTTGAAAGCAGAAAAGGCGCCCTGGCTCTGAGCCAGGACGCCTTTCTCAACACATCAGCCGTGTCGCGGCAGTCGGGCCCAGTGGGCTCAGGCCTTGTTGACCTTACGCTCAGCAATACGCGCCGATTTGCCGGTGCGGCCACGAAGATAGTAGAGCTTCGCACGACGCACGACACCACGGCGCACCACGGTAATCGAATCGATGTTGGGCGAGTAGAGCGGGAACACGCGCTCCACGCCTTCGCCGAACGAAATCTTGCGAACGGTGAAGTTCGAGCCGAGGCCACGGTTCGAGCGTGCAATGCACACGCCTTCGTAGGCCTGGACGCGGGTACGCTCGCCTTCGACGACGCGCACGCCGACGCGGACAGTGTCGCCAGCGCGGAAGTCCGGAATTTCCTTCTTCGCCTTGAATTCGGCGATGGCTTCAGCTTCAAGCTGCTGAATCAGGTTCATTTTCAATCGTCCTGCACTTCATGCTGCGCGCCAGAGGCAGACTGGACCCGAACGCCGATGTGGCGCTCCCAAAGGTCCGGCCTGCGTAACCGTGTATCGATCTCGGACTTTGACTTGCGCCAAG
Source organism: Novosphingobium sp. B1 (assembly GCF_900176395.1). Taxonomy (GTDB): domain Bacteria; phylum Pseudomonadota; class Alphaproteobacteria; order Sphingomonadales; family Sphingomonadaceae; genus Novosphingobium. The sequence goes on from NZ_FWXL01000003.1 coordinate 90,306, forward strand.
CCGCGATCTTCGCATGATCCCCCGATCGCAGCACTTCAGGGATCGTGCGCCCTTCCCACTCAGCAGGTCGGGTATAGTGCGGGTATTCAAGGAGGCCGTTCTCGAACGACTCCTCATGCCCGCTAGAAGCCGCGCCCATTACGCCGGGAAGCAGCCGAATGCAAGCGTCCAGCAGCATCAGCGCGGCACATTCGCCACCCGACAAAACGATGTCGCCGACCGAGACTTCCTCGACCTCGCGCCCTTCAAAAATCCGCTCGTCAAAACCTTCGAACCGGCCGCACAGCACGATCACGCCCGGCCCCTCGGCAAGCTCGCGCACCCGCTCCTGCGTCAGCGGTTTGCCGCGCGGCGTCATGGCGATGACCGGGCACCCCGGATGGCCTTCGCGCGCAAAATCAATGGCCTTCGCCAGCACATCCACTCGCAACACCATCCCCGCCCCGCCACCTGCCGGCGTGTCGTCCACGGTCTTGTGCTTGTCGATCGCGAAGTCCCGGATCTGCACCGCATCCATCGCCCAAGTGCCCTCGCGCAATGCACGCCCGGCCAGGCTGACGCCCAGAGGCCCTGGAAACATCTCGGGGTAAAGCGTGAGGACTATGGTGGCGAAGGTCATGGCGCAAGCCAATGGCCTGCTTCGCCTGCTTCCGCAATGTCGGAACGGCGCCCCGCCATGCAAATCCGCTCAGCCAAAGCGAACCGTCGGCCCCAGCACCAGCGCGAACGCTGCACTGGCGATCAGGCCAAGGGCAAAGATCAGCCAGCTGCGGTCCACCTCGAAGGACTGCGGCTCACCCTGGACACGGGTGGCATATCCGATCGAGATCAAGCCGGCTTTCCCTCCGAAGCTCGCGGCGGTGGCTGATGCCAGGGTCACGAACAGCCCCACCGGGTTGGGCAGGCTTGCCGCCACGGCTGCGACACAGAGCACGGCGTAGAAACCGTGAGCAATCGTCCTGCGCGCCTGCTTTGTCTGCAGGCCCTGGCCGATCATGCCATTGAGCGTTCTGATGCCCGACTTGACCAGGAAGACATAGGCCGCCACGCCGAATGCCGTAAAAGCTGCACGCCACGCCAGCGGATACGCAAGCGGACCGATCCCGCCGTTGGCGTCCGGGCCAAGGTCTCCGATCCCCGACACACCTGAAAAGAGGAAATAGCCCGCGGCACTGAAGCACAGCGAAAGCCAGACATACCAGCCGATCAGCCGCGGCAGGTCACGCTGCAGAAAGGTGCGCCACACGATGAAGGCCACGCCGCCGAGCAGCGCATCAATGGCCACGCCCGATAGGGCGACCAGACGCCGGGCAACAACCCCGTCGCTGTCGCAGTTGATATAGAAAGCACCGAGGTCGACGAGCTGTCCGCCGGTGGCGAGACAAGTCATCGCGTGACCGCCGATTTCATGAACCATGGTCAGTGTCGGCATCAACAGTAATGCGATACCTGCGACCGTCACCCGGTCAACCGAAAGTTTACCCAGCATACGTCCCCCTCACCGCCTGCGCGCGAGCATGGGACGTCGTTGGAAATCTTGCAATCAGTCCTGGGCCCAGACGGCCTCGATCACGATCCGCTCGTCGTTCCATTCCGGAACGGCTTCGGCCTTCATCGGCACCATGAACTTCTTGCCGTCGGGCTTGCGCACTTCGATCACGTCGCCCGCGCCGAAGTTGTCCACCGCCACGCATTCGCCCAGCACCTCGCCTTCGGTCGAGACCGCGGGCAAGCCAATCAGGTCGGCGTGGTAATACTCGCCGTCGGGCAGAGCGGGCATTTCCGAGCGCCGCACGGTCAGTGCCGTGCCGCGCAACTTCTCCGCCGCCGTGCGATCAGGCACTTCGGCAAAGCGGGCAATCGCCCCGCCCTTGCCGTCGTCCTTGATCTTCACCACGGTAAGCGCAGAATCGTTGAAGGCGCGGTAGCGCTTTAACGCCACCACGCCTTCACCGAACAGCTTCAAGCGGACCTCGCCCGCCACTCCATGCGCGCCGGTGATGGCGGCGAGCGTGACAGGCTGGTCGCGCAAGATCAGGCTTCCGTCTGCTCTTCAGCAGCAGCTTCGGCAGCCGGAGCTTCCTCGGCCGGAGCAGCCGATGCAGCGGCAGCGGCTTCAGCAGCTTCACGAGCCTTCTCGGCCTTTTCCTCGGCGCGTTCCTTGGCCTTCTTGCCAGGCTCGCCACGCTGCGGGTTGTTGGTGGCAGCGCGTTCCTTGATACCGGCCTTGTCGAGCATGCGGGCTACGCGGTCGGTCGGCTGGGCGCCAACGCCGATCCAGTAACGCACGCGGTCTTCGACCAGACGCACGCGGTTCTCATCGTCCTTGGCGAGCAGCGGGTTGTAGGTGCCGACCTGCTCGAGGTACTTGCCGTCACGCGGGGCGCGGCTGTTGGAAACGACGATCTTGTAATACGGGCGCTTCTTCGAACCACCGCGCGAAAGACGCATAGAAACGGACATTTTAACTACCTTTCAATCAAACTGTGTGAACCGCGAAACTCGAAAATCACTTCTTCTTGAGCAGGTCGCCGAGGTTGCCTGGCAAGCCACCTGAACCCAGGCCGGGCAAGCCGCCGCCCATGCCGCCGAGACCACCCAGACCACCCGGACCCATCTGCTGGTCCAGCCCCGGCATCGCAGCGCCAAGACCGCCCTTGCCGAACAGCGCGCCCAGGCCCTTGAGGCCGCCCATCTTCTTGATCTGCTTCATGGCCTTGGCCATTTCCTGATGCATTTTCAGAAGCTTGTTGACGTCCTGCACCTGTGTGCCGGAACCCTTGGCAACGCGGATCTTGCGCTTGGCGTTGAGCAGTTCGGGGCGCTCGCGCTCCTTAGGCGTCATCGAACCGATGATCGCGTCCATGTGCAGCAGCACCTTGTCGTCCATGCCGGACTGCGCCATCGCTGCCTTGGCCTTCTTCATGCCGGGCATCATGCCTGCCAGCGCACCGAGGCCGCCCATGCTCTGCATCTGGCGCAACTGTGTGCGCAGGTCGTTCATGTCGAACTGGCCCTTGGCCATGCGCTGGGCAAGCTTCTCGGCGTCCTCCGCCTGGATCGTGGCCGCCGCCTTCTCGACGATGGAGACGATGTCTCCCATGCCGAGAATGCGTCCTGCCACGCGCTCAGGATGGAACGGCTCGATCGCATCGAGTTTTTCGCCAGTCGCGGCAAACTTGATCGGCTTGCCGGTAACCGCGCGCATCGAAAGCGCCGCACCACCGCGCGCATCGCCGTCCATGCGGGTAAGGATCACGCCGGTAAGATCGACCTCGCCCGAGAACGACTGCGCGACGTTGACCGCGTCCTGACCCGTCAGTGAGTCGACGACGAGGAGCGTTTCCTTCGGGACCGAGACGGCGGCGACCGCCTTCATCTCGTCCATCAGCGCCTGATCGACGTGGAGACGGCCTGCCGTATCGAGCAGCAGCACGTCCACGGCTTGCAGCTTGGCTGCATTCACCGCGCGCGTGGCGATATCGACCGGCTGCTGGCCGGTGATGATCGGCAGCGTGGCAACGCCCGCCTGCTCACCCAGAACGCGAAGCTGCTCCTGCGCTGCCGGACGGTTGACGTCCAGCGAGGCCATCAGGACCTTCTTGCCCTGCTTTTCCTTCAGCAACTTGCCAATCTTGGCAGTGCTGGTGGTCTTGCCCGAACCCTGCAGGCCGACCATCATGATCACGACCGGCGGGGCGGCATTGAGATCGAGTTCTGCGGTGCCACCGCCGAGCATCTCGACCAGCGCATCGTTGACGATCTTCACGACCTGCTGGCCCGGCGTGACCGACTTCAGGACCGACTGGCCGACGGCCTGTTCCGAAACCTGATCGATGAAGCGGCGGACAACTGGAAGCGCAACGTCAGCCTCGAGCAGCGCGATGCGCACTTCGCGCATGGCGGCAAGGACGTCTTCCTCACGCAGCGCGCCGCGGCCGCGCAGGCGATCGAATACGCCTCCAAGCCGGTCTGAAAGACTGTCGAACACGCGCAATTCCCATCATCATGCCCTTGATCTGGAGCCATTTCCGCGTAACGCGAAAAACGCCGGTGGGCGAAACCTCGCCGACCAGCGTGTGGCATCCTGAACAGGGGCCGTTGTCGAATCCGCAACTGCATTGCTGCCATTGCTGGCCGCCCGTTACCCCGTAAGCCTCGCGAAAGCAAGCGCTGCCAGCTTGGGGTCACGGGAAGCACGCTTTTCGCGGCGTTTGCAAAGCCATCTTAACCAAAACTTCAGGACGATCCCTTACTGCCCGTTATCAACGGGGCAAGCGCGCGCCGAAATCGGGTCAGTGCGTTCGCGGGAATGAGGCAGGGGTATGGCAACAGCGCCTTTTGAAAAGATGCCAGAAGACCGGGCGCCTGCCCGATCAGACGAGCAGGGGGCAACGCACGACATCGTAGGACTGGGCATTGTCGTCGCCGCAGTCCTGCTTTTCGTTGCCAACGGCTCAGCTGTCCTGGCCGACTTCCTGGGCACGCTCCTGCACGGGATGCCTCCTCACGAACCGATGCTGGGCACTGCGCTGGTGCTGAACATCGCACTCTTGCTTTTTGGCTGGCGGCGTTATGTCGATCTGACACGGGAAGTCGGCCAGCGTCGCGAAGCCGAACAGACCGCACATCGCCTTGCCCAGACCGATCCCCTTACGAACTGCCTGAACCGCCGCTCGGTCGGCCCTGCTCTGGAGCAGATGATCCGTACCGCCCGCACATCCGGCCACGAAGTGGTCGCGATGATGATGGATGTCGACAACTTCAAGCGGTCGAACGATGCACATGGCCACCAGGCCGGTGATGCCATTCTGGTCCAGACCGCCTCGCGCATTGCGGAACTCCTGCCCGAAGGGTCCATCATTGCACGCTTGGGCGGCGATGAATTTGCCTTCGCCGCGATTTTCGACCCCGATCACGCCGAGGCGATCGATCGTCTGATGGTGCGCCTCAACGAATCGATCGCGAGACCAGTGCATTTCGAAGGCCTTTCGCTCGAGGTCACGGCCTCGATCGGGCTTGCTACTTCCTGCCAGGCCGACGCAGGCGATCCGGGCACGATGGCCGAGATGATCCTGCACCACGCCGACCTTGCCATGTATCAAGCCAAGAAGGCGGGCCGGAACCGCTTCTGCTGGTTCGAGCAGAGCATGGAGCATGAGCTTCGTTTCCGCAGCGAACTGGAACGCGGCATCCGCGAAGGCATACCCGCCGGCGAATTCGTGCCGTTCTACGAGAAGCAGGTCGATCTCGATACCGGCGAACTGCGCGGATTTGAAATGCTCGCGCGGTGGTGCAGTCCGCGCCATGGCCTTGTCTCGCCCGAGATCTTCATTCCCATTGCCGAGGAAATCGGCCTGATCTCCGACCTGTCGGAAAACCTGATCCGCCAGGCCCTGCGCGATGCCCGTGAATGGGACCCGAGCCTGACCTTGTCAGTCAACATATCGCCGCTTCAGTTGCGGGATCCGTGGTTCGCCCAGAAGCTGCTCAAGTTGCTGGTCGAGGCAAACTTCCCGCCTCATCGCCTCGATATCGAGATCACCGAGACCTGCCTGCACGAGAACATCGGCGTGGTGCGCACGCTGATCACCAGTCTCAAGAACCAGGGCATTCGCATCAGCCTCGATGATTTCGGCACCGGCTATTCATCACTGGCGCAGTTGCGCACCTTGCCTTTCGATCAGATCAAGATCGACCGGTTCTTCGTCTCGACGCTCGGAAAGAACAAGGACAGCGGCACGATCATCGAGGCGATCTCCTCGCTCGGCAAGGGCATGGACCTGCCGATCACGGCGGAAGGCATCGAAAGCCCCGAAGTGCTAGAGGAATTGCGCAAGTATGGCTCGTTCAAGGGCCAGGGCTTCCTTTATGGCCAGCCGATCAACGCCACTGCCGTGCGCGCGCTGCTGACCGAGAAGAAGCTCCTGAAAACGCATCAACCCGATGCGCTCCACTGCGCCCCGGAAACCCTGCCCCGCGCCGCGACCGCCTGAAACGCCAAACCTGCGCATTGCCATGACGCGCGGCAATCCCTAAGTCGCGCGCCATGCGTATTCCCTTCCGCAAGATGCATGGGCTCGGCAACGACTTCGTGGTGATCGACGCCCGCGAAGCGCCGGTCGCGATGACCGCGCGCCGCGCCGCTGCCTTGGCCGATCGCCGCACCGGCATAGGGTGCGATCAGCTCATCGTGCTCGAACCGGCGACAGCAGCCGATGTCAGGATGCGCATCTTCAATCCCGATGGCGGCGAAGTGGAGGCTTGCGGTAATGCCAGCCGTGCTGTCGGACTGCTGCTGGGCGGCACGCAGACGATCGAGACGCTGGGTGGCCTGATCCGGTCCGAGGCTGGCGCGAATGGCGTAGCGGTGGACATGGGAAAGCCTCGCTTCGACTGGCAGGACCTCCCCCTCGCTTATGCCATGGATACCCTGGACATGCCCGTTGGCTGGGAAGACCTGCAGGGTCCTGTCGGCGTCAATGTCGGCAACCCCCACGCAGTATTCTTCGTGGACGATGCCGACGCGGTCGACCTTGTGCGGTTGGGGCCTCTGATCGAGAACGACCCGCTTTTTCCCGAGCGCGTCAATGTCAACGTCGCCAGCGTGGCTGGCCCCGATCACCTGAAGCTTAGGGTGTGGGAACGTGGCGCCGGCCTTACCCGCGCTTGCGGAACGGGCGCCTGTGCAACCGCTGTCGCAGCGATGCGCCGCAAGCTTACCGGGCGCAAGGTCCGCGTCGATCTGCCCGGCGGCCCGCTCGTCATCGCCTGGCCCGAAGGTGGTTCGATCGAGATGACCGGCCCAGCCGCATTCAGCTTCGAAGGATCGTTCGAGGACGCCGACTTCCCTGCATGAGCGGACGCATCGTCTCCCTCGGCTGTCGCCTCAACAGTGCGGAAAGCGAGGCCATCAGCGCAATGCTGGCCGATGCACCGCCGACGGTCGTCGTCAATTCCTGCGCAGTGACGGCCGAAGCGGTTCGCCAATCGCGCCGTGCAGTGCGCAGGTTGCGGCGCGAAAATCCCGATGCAAGACTAGTCGTGACCGGCTGTGCGGCGACGATAGAACAGGCCGCGTTTGCCGCGATGCCCGAAGTCGATGCGGTAATACCCAATGCACAAAAGCTTGAAGCGCAAGCATGGACGAGCCGCCCCGCAGCTTTGGCACCTTTGTCGAGAAGTGCCCACACCCGCGCCTTCGTGCCTGTTCAGAACGGCTGCGATCATGCCTGCACCTTCTGCATCATTCCGCAAGGCCGGGGCGCAAGCGTCTCGCTTGCAACGGCGAGCGTGCTCGAAACGATCGCACGCCATGAAGGCGTCAACGAAGTGGTACTCACCGGCGTCGACGTGACCTCCTGGGGCGCGGATCTGCCCGGCACACCTCAGCTCGGCAATCTTGTTGCAGCGATCCTTGACGCCTTCCCTGCGCTGCCGCGCCTGCGGCTCTCGTCACTCGACGGGATTGAGATCGACCCGCTGCTATTCGAACTGATCACCGCCGAGCCGCGCGTCATGCCCCATGTCCACCTGTCGCTGCAGTCGGGCAACGACATGGTGCTCAAGCGCATGAAGCGGCGGCATTCTCGCAAGGATGCCATCGAACTGGTGCAACGGATGAAGGCCGCGCGACCGGAGATCACTATTGGCGCCGACCTGATCGCCGGCTTTCCGACCGAAACTGCCCAGATGCATGCCGATAACGTTTCGATCGTGCGCGAATGCGCGGTCGTTCATGGCCACGTGTTCCCCTACTCCCCGCGACCGGGCACCCCGGCCGCGCGCATGCCGCAGGTCGACCCGGTGCTGGTGCGCGAACGGGCAGCAGCCGTGCGCGCGCAAGTCAGCGCGCAACGCGGCCAGTGGCTGCAGGCTCTTGTCGGCAGACCTGCGCAAATCCTTGCCGAGCGCGACGGAACCGGCCATGCGGGACACTTTGCGACCTACCGCGTTCCGCAATGCACTCCCGTCGGGAGCCTCGTAACGGTAACGCCGACCAAGATTGTTGAAGGAATACTGGAATGAGTGGCGAAAGCTGGTCCGACCGCATTCTCGGCGGATTTCGCAAGACGTCGGAACGGCTTGCCGAGAATCTCGGCGGGATCGTCGGCAGCAGCCGCCTGAGCGAGGCGCAGCTTGACGATATCGAGGACGCGCTGATCCTCTCCGACCTCGGTCCGCGCGCCGCAGCACGCATCCGCGAACGGCTGAAAGGCGCGCGTTTCGAAAATGGCGTCGACGAACAGGGCCTGAAGGAAGCAGTGGCCGAGGAGATTGCGGCAATTCTGCGTCCCGTCGCCAAGCCACTCGAAATCGTCGCCTTTCCGCGCCCGCAGGTCATTCTGGTGATTGGGGTCAACGGATCGGGCAAGACGACGACCATCGCCAAGCTTGCGCACCTGTTCCAGGAGCAGGACTACGGCGTGATGCTTGCAGCCGGCGATACGTTCCGCGCTGCGGCCATCGGCCAGCTTAAGGTATGGGCCGACCGGCTTGGCGTGCCCATCGTCACCGGTCCCGAAGGCGGGGATCCGGCCTCGATCGTGTTCGACGCGGTCAAGGCGGCGACCGACACCGGCATCGATACGCTGATCGTCGACACCGCCGGGCGCCTGCAAAACAAGCGCGAGCTGATGGACGAGCTGGCCAAGATCCGTCGCGTTCTCGGGCGGCTCAACCCCGAAGCGCCGCATGACGTGGTGCTGGTGCTCGACGCCACCAACGGGCAGAATGCGCTGCAGCAGATCGAGATCTTCAAGGAAGTGGCAGGGGTGAGCGGCCTGATCATGACCAAGCTTGATGGCACCGCGCGCGGTGGCGTGCTGGTGGCCGCCGCCGAACAGTACGGCCTGCCGATCCATGCCATCGGTGTGGGCGAGAAGATCGACGACTTGCGCCCCTTCGATCCCGACCTCGTCGCCAAGGTCATTGCAGGAGTGTTCCGGTGAGCGAGACGCCAAACAGCACCAAGGCGAAACCCAAATCGTCCTGGGTCAACCTGTTGGTCGACTATGGCCCGCTGCTGGTGTTCTTTCTTGCCTATCGGCACTTCAAGCGTGATGGCGGCGATGCAGGTCTGGCCGAAGTCGTGGCGGTCACAAAAGGCACGGCCGCATTCATGGTGGCCACGGTCATTGCCCTCGTGATCTCGAAACTGCGCCTCGGCAAGATTTCGCCGATGCTGTGGCTTTCGACCGTCCTGATCCTCGGCTTTGGTACGTTGACCGTACTGCTTGGCGATCCCTTCTGGATCCAGGTCAAGCCGACGGCAATCTATCTTTTGTTCGCTGCGGTGCTCTTCGCTGGCCTCGCCAAGGGCAAGGCCATGCTGCGCTATCTGCTCGAGGCCGCATTCGATGGGTTGAACGAGGAAGGGTGGCGCAAGCTTTCGCGCAACTGGGCGTTCTTCTTCCTGTTCCTGGCGGGCCTGAACGAAGTCCTGCGCCACTTCTTCAACACCGCCAATGGCAATTTCGAGATCTGGTTGCAGGCCAAGCTGTGGGGCGTCACCACGCTTTCCTTCCTTTTCACCTTTGCCCAGATCCCGATGCTGATGAAGCACGGCCTGGCGGTGGAAGACCAGACCGAGGTCGAGAAGAACCCGCCGCACGATTGAGCGCTGCCCGATTGACCAGATCGAGATGGCCCGATTTTCGTGTGACATTTGCGACACGCTGCCTAATATGCGCGACGACCGGTGGGGGTATGGTCGTGCCCCCGCGCAAGCATAACGGTTGCAAATAGGGGGAAATCTCATGGCCAAGTTCTTTGGCAATCTTCATCTCGTGCTCGTCGTGGGCCTTGTTGCCGCCATTGCCGTGATGATCGGCTACGGCGCATCTGCTCCAGTCGATGCAAACTCGATCTTCCGCTGGCTCCATGCCTTCTTCGGCATCCTGTGGATCGGCCTGCTCTATTATCTGAACTTCGTGCAGGTACCGACCATGCCCAAGATCCCGGCTGAGCAGAAGGGTGCGATCACCGGCCACATCGCGCCCAAGGTGTTCTTTTTCTTCCGCTACGCCGCGCTGCTGACCGTTGTCACCGGCCTCGTCATTGCCTTCGTCAATGGTTACGGACATCAGGCAATGACCTTCACCGGCGAAGGCAATGTCAACCTGATCGGCCTCGGCATGTGGCTCGCCCTGATCATGGCCTTCAACGTGTGGTTCATCATCTGGCCAGCCCAGAAGAAAATCCTCGGCATCGTTGAAGCGTCGGCTGAAGAAAAGGCCGCTGCTGCGCCGCGTGCCCTGGCCGCCAGCCGCACCAACCTGCTGCTGTCGTTGCCGATGCTCTATTGCATGGTCAGCGCCAACCTCGGTTAACACACATGCCAATAGAAAGGCGCGGTGTCTGGTGGCATCGCGCCTTTTTGTTTGCACGCGATCGGGATATTAAAAGCTGTTCACGCGTTGAACACGCAACCCGCATCCCGGGTGACCAATAATGGGGAGTAATTCACCACATGCGCAAGTTCACGCTTCTGGCCGCCGCTGCTGCCACCGCCCTGTCGCTTTCCGCTTGCTCGGAAAAGACCCAGGACGCTGCTGAAACCACTGCAGAATCGGCAGGCAATGACGTGGCCAATGCGGCCGACAAGGCTGCTGCCGCCACTGACGAGCTGGGCGACAAGGCTGCTGCCGCGGTGGACAACGCCGCTGCCAAGACCGACGAAATGGCCGACAAGGCTGCTGCCAAGACCAAGCAGGAAGCTGCTGAAGCTGAAGCCAGCCTGCACAACGAATCGGTCGCCGAAGCAAAGGCAGACTAATTCATTGGCCGGGGAGGATAGCTCTGCCCCGGCCTTTCACTTTTCAGCTTACGAGACCTGACAGTTTCTCGATCAGCGTGCGCGCGACATAAGGCTTGCCCAGGATCGGACGGTCGGCAAATGGGGCATCTACAGCGCCATATCCGGTAGCGATGATGAAGGGGATACCCTTTTCCGCCAGTGCATGAGCCAGAGCCTCGCCCGATTCGCCTGACAAGTTCCAGTCCAGCACCGCAGCGTCGAACGTTTCTGATGCGATGAAGGCCAAACCCTCGTCGACGCGCCCAATTGGCCCAAGTGGCACCATACCCTCGTCCTCGAGCGTGTCGCACAACATGGCAGCGACGATGAACTCGTCTTCCACCACCAGAATGCGCTTGCCCTCGGTCATCAACTCTTCCTTTCCGGCGGCACTGCAATCACGCACAGCAAGCCGCTTTTTTCAAACGCAAGATCCACCCGGCCACCAAGCTGCCGGGGCACCGCTTCGGTCAGCAGTCTGGATCCAAAGCCCCTTCGCGAGGGCTGGACAACCTCCGGCCCACCCACTTCGCGCCAGACAATCTCGACCATCCCATCCTTCAACGCCCAGTCAATGAGCAGCTTTCCGGTTAACGTGGAAAGTGCGCCATATTTTATGGCATTCGTCGCAAGTTCGTGCAGAACCATAACCAGCGACACGGTGGCGTTTGCGGGCATCACGATCGGCGGACCGGACATGTGCACCCGCATGTCGTCAGGATCGCAAATCAACAGACCCTGCCTGATGATCTCTGCAAGGTCTGCTCCGCTCCAATTGGTGCGGCTGAGCGCATCGTGCGCACCAGACAGGGCGGCCAGCCGCTGGTTGAAGGTCTCTACGGGCGAGCGCGGGATGCTGGTCCCTCTGAATGTCTGATGCGCCATCGCCTGGACCACCATGAGCGTATTCTTGACGCGGTGGTTCAGTTCGCCGACGAGCAGCTCGAGCTGGTCTTCAAGTTCCTTGCGTCCCGTGATGTCGATACCGGTCGATTGGGCCACCTGCCACTTGCCATGCTCGTCAAACGCCAGCGCATGGTTTCGCCACAAGATCCAGCGCGTGCCGCTCGCCGTTTCAAACCGGTTCTCGATAGTGAGCTCGGGTTCGTCCGCGGTCAGGCGTTGCAGCATCTCTTCTACATGCAAGCGGTCGTCTGCCGAAACGAACGTCCATAGATTTCGGCCCGCCAGATCGACCGGCTCCCTGTCCAGGGTACTGGCATAAGCGCGGTTTACGAACAGGATCGTTCCGTCGCGCTTGAACCTGCAGACCATCTCAAGCTGTGCGTCGAGAATTTCCCGCAGGAGCGCGGAATCGCCCATGACATGCGCCCCTCTGTAGACATGCTGCGAGACTACCGTTTTTCGCCGTCAATCCAAGCACGTAGCTATTCGGATGGGCATGCGCACCGTAGTGCGGCGAAAGCCGGAGAATCAGATCTTCAACTGGCTGCCAAGTTCCACGACGCGATTGGTCGGCAAACGGAAGAACTCCATGGCGCTGGCGGCATTGCGCAGCATCCAGGCAAACAGCTTCTCGCGCCACAACGCCATGCCGGGCTTCTCCGATGCAATGAGCGTTTGCCGAGACAGGAAGAAGCTGGTCTTCATCATGTTGAACGGCTCGCCACACATGCTGACCCCCTTGAGCGCAGCAGGAACGTCGGTCTCCTCAAGGAAGCCGAAGCGCAGCGTCAGGCGATAGAACCCGTTTCCGAAATCCTTGACCGAGTAGCGTTCTTCCGGATCGACGAAGGGCACGTCTTCGATCGACACGGTAAGGATGACTACACGCTCGTGCAGCACCTTGTTGTGCTTGATGTTGTGCAGCAGCGCCGAAGGCACGCCAGCGGCGGTCGAGGCCATGAAGATCGCCGTGCCTGAAACCCGCGCAGCGCTTGAATGGGCAGACTTAGTGAAAACTTCCAGCGGAATTGTGCCCTCTGCCATGTTGGCGCGCATCAGGGCGCGCCCGCGTGACCATGTGGTGAGCAGCGTGAAGATCGCGACACCCATGACCAGAGGTACCCAACCGCCGTCGGGGATCTTGGTCAGGTTCGCGCCAAGGTAGGCGCCGTCGATCAGGAAGAACAGCGCAAGCATCGCAATCGCGGCAGGGGCTTTCCACTGCCACAGCTTGAACAGCACCACGGCGAGCAGGAAGTTGTCGATCAGCATCGCGCCGGTCACGGCAATGCCGTAGGCTGCCGTCAGGTTGGACGAACGCTGGAAGACCAGGACAAGCAGGATTACCGCGATCATCAGCGCCCAGTTGATCACCGGAATGTAGATCTGGCCCGCTGCTGTCGAAGTGTGCTTGATCGTCATGCGCGGGATGAATCCGAGCTGGATAGCTTGCTGCGTCACGGAGAATGCACCGGAGATCACAGCCTGCGACGCAATGACCGCTGCAAACGAGGCAATGATCAGCAAGGGCCACTGGAACCATTCGGGAGCCAGAAAATAGAATGGGCTCTCGAGCGCCGCTGGATTGCGGATGAGCAATGAAGCCTGTCCGAGATAGTTGAGCACCAATGCCGGCAAGACGAATGCCAGCCACGAGATGCGGATCGGGCTGCGCCCGAAGTGGCCCATGTCAGCATAGAGAGCCTCGGCGCCGGTCACGGCCAGCACGGCAGCGCCCATCGCCAGAAAGCCGCGCCATGGGTCGGCCATGAACATTGTGACGGCGTGATGGGGGCTGAGCGCGGAAATGACTTGCGGAAATTCGGCAATGCTGAGGGCGCCAAGCACTGCGATGGTCCCGAAATACAGCAGCATGATCGGACCAAAGAAGGTCGCCACTTTTTCGGTGCCGCGGCTTTGAATGAAGAACAGCCCGATCAGAATGCCTACAACCAGCGGCACGATCAGCGGGTGCATCGACGGACGATAAACCGCAACACCCTCGATCGCGCCCATGACCGAGACAGCCGGCGTGATCATTGAATCACCGTAGAACAGCGCCGTCGCGAAAACGCCGAGCAGGATAATACCCCTGCCCCAGCGCTTGCCATCCGTGTGCTGATTGATGAGTGCCAGAAGGGCCAAGCTGCCGCCCTCGCCCTTGTTGTCTGCGCGCATGATCACTGAGACATACTTGAACGTCACGATGATCATCATCGACCAGAACATCAGGCTGATGATGCCGTAGATGTGCAATAGGTCGAGCGGGAGCGGGTGGTGGCCTGCGAACGTGTCTCGAAGCGCATAGAGCGGGCTAGTCCCGATGTCGCCGAAGACGACACCGATCGCTCCGACCGCGAGCTTCATCAGGGAACCATGCGCGTGCCCGCCATGGCCGTGACCCGCAGGATGTGTCGGCACTCCGGCGGGCTCGGCATTGCTAACCGCATCACTCATCGCACCGGTGTCCCTGGCCTCATAGCCTCGATCACTGCACCCGAAGCGGGGCAGCGGCGCGGCGCTTTAGCACTGCCCCATGACCCCTGCAATGGGGTGAGACACGCGTGCATTCTCGAGCAACGCGCTATCGCAAAGCGCGTTCCGCTCGCCAGAATTTCACAACTCAATCAGCAGCTTGCGAAGCGGTGGCCACTGGCTGCGCGGAAACCTCGACAGGCGCTCCAGTAGTGGCGGCGCCGCCTTGCATGGCCAGCATCGAATCAATCCGCTGGATTCGTTCGGCAAGGTCCGCGCGATAGGGCGCATCGGCGGGCGAACGCTTCAGCAATTCAGCCCACATGGCGCGGGCATCAGCGAGGCGACCAGTCTGCGCAAGCGCAAGGCCCATGAAGAAGGGCGGACCGGGATGTGCCGGATCGATGTTCGCTGCCTTCTGGAAAGCGAACTGCGCGGCGGGCGTGATCATTCCATCGCTGTGGCCAACCAGAGCATTGCCGAGAGATACCCAGAGGTCGGCATCCTTGGGGAACTGCTGGGTACCCTTGCGCAGGACTTCTGCCGCTGCGCCATACTGGCCTTGCCGGGCAAGGCCATCGGCGAGGATCAACCAGGATTGTCCCTTGGCAAAACCGTCGCCCATCTGCTGGCGCTGCTTGATGAGCGCTTCATCAGCCGCGCGCTTGTTTTCTACCGGTGCCTTGGGCGCACCGGGCATGCCGGGCGAACCCTGCAGGGCGTAACCGGCGATTCCGACCAGCAGCGCCGCTCCAGATAGTTCCCATCCGGCACGCGGCATCTTCAGCATAAAGGCCATGAGCCCGAAGACGATCGCAGCAATGGCAAGGATCACGACCCAGGTCATTCCGAAGCCTCCGACTTGCTGCCCTTGCGGAACCGGCCGCGCAGCAGAAGCGCTGCAAGCAGCAGGATCACCAGCGGCGCGGCGAAAAGCGGCCACATGATCGGTTTGTTTTGCGGCGCATAGCTGACGTAATCGCCATAACGTTCGATCAGCCACGCGCGGATTGCCTCGGGCTGTTCGCCAGCGGCGATACGGGTGCGAACCTGATGACGCATGTCCCCAGCCATCGGCGCGTCGGAATCGGCAATCGACTGACTTTGGCACTTGAGGCAGCGGAGTGTTTCCATCAGCCCCTGCGCCTTGGCCTCAAGCGCAGGATCGTCGAGCTGCCGGTAGGCATAAGGCGCGGGCGGCAGCTGATCTTGCGCAGCCAGCGGCATGGCTGCGAACAGCGCGAGGACGATGAGAACAAGGCGCTTCACGACTGCGCCTCCTTCAATTTTGCGACGATCAGCGGAACATCCTCTGGCCGGATCTCGCCAATGTGTTGGTAGCGGATGACGCCCTTGGCATCGATCACGAAGGTTTCTGGCACGCCCGACGAGCCGATGGCAAGCTGCACCTCAGACAGGTCATCCTTTCCGATGCGCGCGAAGGGGTTACCGTAGCTGTCAAGGAACCGGTTCAGGTCCTCGGTCCGATCGCGAATGGCGACACCGTCGATCTCGATGCCCTGGTCGCGCAAGGCGGCAAGCTGCGGCGCCTCGACGGCACACGGCACGCACCAGCTCGCAAAGACGTTGAGAAGGCGGGGCTTGCCCGTCATCTGAGCGGTTGCCAGGCCCGGACGGTCAGCCGTTGCGGCAGGCAAATCGAACTGCGGGAGTGGCTTGCCAATGAAGGCGCTAGCCACTTCGCGATCGGCAGGACGCACCAGCCCCCAGATTACGAGCGCGAAGAAGGCGCCGAACAGCGCAAGCGGTAGCCAGATCGCGAGGCTCGAACGCTTCTTGCCTGGCTCGCTCACTTCAGCATCTCCTGCCGCGCCTTGCGGAAGGCGATCTTGTCCCCCACCCGCAGGCGCTTGACATCCTGCGCCACGCGTCCAAGCAACGCAAGCAAGCCTCCAAAGGCCACCAGCAATCCGCCAAGCCACAGTAGCGGCACGAACGGCTTCCACCAGAAGCGCATCTGCCAGCGCCCATCTTCACCTTCGTTGCCGAGCACGGCATAGAGCTGCCCGTTCCAGCGAGTGTGCAGCGCGGATTCGGTGCGTTCGCCCGGTGGCGACGAGAATGTCCGCGCCTGTGGGTGGAGCGTGACCGGCGCGCCGCCGTTGTAGGATGCGGTGACGGTGGCTTCCAATGCCGTCCAGTTCGGTCCGGCCACCGGTTCGATGCTGATCAGCTTGAGCGTGATCGGCCCGACGCTTTGCGTATCGCCCACGTTCATCGCGGCAAGGCGCTCGGTCGAAAAGGCGCTTTCGCTTGCCGCACCAAGAAGGGCAACGCCGATGCCGAAGTGGCCAAACACCATGCCCCACACGCTGAGCGGGGTGCGGCGCAGGTTGCGACCGCGCAACGGCAGCCAGCTTGCCACGGCGAGACCGATGCCGACCGCAATGCCGAGCAGCGGCAAAAGACGGATGCCCGGCGCAAGAACAACCACGGCCAGCAGCGCAAGCGCAGTGAGCAGCGCCGGCACCGCTACCGTTGCGGTGATCCGCGAAGGCTTGTCCTTGCGCCAGCGCAGCAAGGGGCCGACACCCATCATGAGCATCATCGGTATGGCGAAGATTGCCGAAACCGGGTTGAAATATGGTGGTCCGACCGAAACCTTGGCGCCGAAGGCCTCGGTCAACAGCGGATAGAGCGTGCCAAGCAGCACGATGCCGAGGATGCCGCACAGCATCACGTTGTTGAAGACCAGGCTAGCCTCGCGGCTGACCAGGCTGAAGCGCTCGCCTTCGGTAACGGTGGACGCGCGGATACCGAACAGGGCGAGCGCGCCGCCAATGTAGACGGCGAGCAATGCGAGAATGAACGAGCCGCGCTCGGGATCGACCGCGAAAGCGTGAACCGAAGTCAAGATGCCGGAGCGCACGAGGAACGTGCCGACCATCGACATCGAGAAAGCGATCACGCCAAGCATCACAGTCCAGGCGCGCAAGGCGTTGCGGCTTGCGAGGACCGAGGCTGAATGCAGCAAAGCCGTCGCCGCCAGCCATGGCATCAGCGAGGCATTTTCCACCGGGTCCCAGAACCACCAGCCGCCCCAGCCGAGTGTGTAGTAAGCCCAGTATGATCCAGCCGTGATACCGATGGTAAGGAAGATCCAGGCGCCAAGTACCCACGGCCGCATGGCGCGGGCGAAGGCCGGCCCCACATCGCGCGTGATCAGCGCGCCGATGGCGAAGCTGAAGGCAACCGACAGGCCCACGTATCCGACGTAAAGCGTCGGCGGGTGGAAGGCGAGGCCGACGTCCTGCAAGAGCGGGTTGAGGCCCTGCCCTTCCGGTGCCGGTTCGGGCAGGCGTTCGAACGGATTCGAGGACAGCAGCAGGAAGGCATAGAAGCCGAGGCTGACGAAAGCCTGCCCCGCGAGCGTCGCCAGCAGCGTCTCCTCGCGCAGGCGTTTCTCGATCAAGGCGACGAATCCGCCCGATACGGCCATGATCGTCACCCACAGCAGCATCGAGCCTTCGTGGTTGCCCCAGGTACCTGCCAGCTTGAAGATGAACGGCTTCATCGAGTGGCTGTTGGCAGCCACCAGCTTTACGGAAAGGTCCGTTTCGAGAAACAGGTCGATAAGGCAGAAGAACGAAACGGCGACCAGCGCGCCTTGCATCACCGCCAAGGGTCGTACCACGCCGCCCAGCACCTTGCCCGAAGGCCGCAACGCCGAAAAGCCGGCGAAAAGCTGGAGCACGGCAAGCGCCGCTGCCATCCACAGGACGGCGAGGCCGATTTCAGCGATCATTTCGTTTCAGCCACCACTTCCTTGGCCTGCGCAGCGGTCATGTCTCCCATCTGGCGCGGCACGTATTTCTCATCATGCTTGGCCAGCAGATTATCGGCGACGAAGGTCTCGCCCTCCATGCGCCCTTCGGCAACCACGCCAGATCCCTCCACGAAGAGGTCGGGCGTAATGCCGGTATAACGCACAGGCACGCGCGCCTTGCCGTCACCCACGATGAAGTCGATCGTCACGCCATCGGCGCGGGTCTTGAGCGAGCCCTTTTCGACCATGCCGCCAAGGCGGATGGCGCGGCCTTGCTCGGGCCGGTCCTTCACGAGATCGCTCGGCACGTAAAAATAGCTGGCCTGATTTGACAGGGCGTAGGCGGCAAGCAGGCCCGCGCCGATCAGCGCAACAAGCGCGATGACCAGCAGCACAAGGCGCTGGTGCTTGGGCTTGATGCCACCGCTGGAAGTGCTGCTCACTTGCCTCTCACCTTGTCACGGCGCCGTTCGGCCCGAACCATCGCCACAAGCGTCCAGCCGACCAGCAACAGCGTGCCCACAACGCCGATCGTGAGCGCTGCCGCCACATAATCCCACTGTTCCAGACCTTCGCGCATGCTTGCTTATGCCATCGCTTTTCGGCGCAGTCGCGCCTCGGCCTGGATATCGGCCAGAAGAGTGCGCATGCGCGCCAAGACCACGCCGCCGAACACCAGGCTGAAGCCCAGCGCTGCGATCAGCAACGGCCACAGGAAAGTGCCGTCGATCGCCGACTTGCCTGCAGTGATCGACGGAGGCTGATGAAGGCTGTTCCACCACACGACCGAACGGTTGATGATCGGGATGTTGATCGCCCCGACAAGGCCGAAGATCGCGGTAATGCGGCTGCCGCCACCGCCGCCTGCCATATCGCGCTGCGCCGCGCCTGAAAGCGCGATGTAGCCGAGATAAAGGAACAGCAGCACGAGAAAGCTGGTGAGGCGGCCGTCCCACACCCACCACGTCCCCCAGGTCGGGCGCGCCCAGATCGAGCCTGTGGCAAGACAGATGGCGGTAAACGCGGCGCCTGGAACAGCTGCGGCGCGACCGGCAATGGCAGCAAGGGGATGACGCCAGACCAGTTCGACCAAGCTGGCGATCGCAATCGTCGACCACCCGGCCATGCCAAGCCATGCCGCTGGCACGTGAATGAACAGGATGCGCACGGTATCGCCCATCAGACGATCGGGCGGAACGACGATGACGCCATAGAGCAACGCCCCCATCGACAGGATCAGGCCGCTCACAAGAAACAGCGGCATCATCCAGCGGGCAAGGCGCAGGAAACGGGCGGGATTGGCAAATCCGTGCATGGGCGCGGGGAATCTGATCCTTCTCCCGGCGACCCCCGCCGCCGGTCTGCCATCGCTCTGCCACTTGGCGCGCCGTGGAGCAAGCGCAATGGCGGCAAGCCATACCAAAAGGCGATG
Source organism: Novosphingobium sp. B1 (assembly GCF_900176395.1). Lineage (GTDB taxonomy): Bacteria > Pseudomonadota > Alphaproteobacteria > Sphingomonadales > Sphingomonadaceae > Novosphingobium. The sequence continues at coordinate 109,704 of NZ_FWXL01000003.1, forward strand.
GCAGGGCCTTGATTATGAAGGATGTCAGGGGAGCATGGGGCGACCGATGGGGTTCGAACCCACGACCTCCGGTACCACAAACCGGCGCTCTAACCAACTGAGCTACGGTCGCCACATTGCTAGCGCGAGATTGCTCTCTCGCGGGCAGGCCCCTTTGCAGAAAGGCGCGCCGAAGGGAAGCGGAAATTTGCTATCCTGGTCAATTAGCGGCTGAACTTGTCGCCCCAGGTCCTGAAGGCGACGCGTGGCGGGTTGGCGCCGACGTCGATCAACGCCTGCTCCTCGACGCTGGCCGAATCGACGGTAACGGTTTGCGTAAGGAGGAACCAGCGGCTGCGCACCTGCAACTGGTTGAGCGGCACGCCTCCGGCACCTTCGCCCCCTATCCCCCGCAACGCATCGTCGGCACTTGCCCAGCCGAGCGGGGGCCGTGCCGCCAGAGCGCCGCGCGCGCGCTCAAGCGGGATGGCACCAGGCGCGGTCATGGTCAGCAGCAGCGCCTGATCGGGCCGCAACGTATTGACGTTGATCGGCGAAAGTTCGGCTCCCGGCAAGGCGCAGAGCCAGGGCCTGAGCCTTTCATAGAATTGCGGCGTCATGCCGCGCACGGCGCGAATCTCGCTGACATCACCGATCAGTCGTCCGGCGGTGCGATAGGGCACGGGTCGGCCCTGGTAAGTGTCGTCCTCGGCGCCATTCGGCGCGGGCGCGTTGTCGCTGTCGATCCAGTCCGCGATCGAATCGCTGATGACGGCGGCTTCGGCATCCGGAATGGCGAGCCCCCTCATCAGCGCGCGCATCTGGTTCAACCCGACCACGCGCAGCCGCAGCGTGCCTTGCGCATCCATCTCGACCAGCGCGTTTACATTGAAGCAGTTCCCCGCATCGTCCACCCGCGCGATGATCTGGCCGCGCGGCATGGGCAAGGGGAAGTCCTGCCCGAGCAGGCCGGTGCGATCGACCGTGCGCTCCTGCGAGGTATCCACGAGCGCCTTGATACGCGCCATGGCCAAGGTCTCGGCGCTGGTCGCATAGAGCCTTGCCTGAGTCATCGCCTGACCGTTGCCGGCAAGACGGACCGCGAGGTTCAGACGATCGAGCATCACCGCGGCAATCACCGCCATGACTGCCACCAGCAGCAGCACCGACAACAACGCGGCGCCGCGCTCGCGGGGATCCTGCAAGTTCACTGGTAGTTCACCCCCACCAGCGACACGATGCGCAACGGCGGCACGCCCTTTTGCGGCACGAGCAACTCGATCGCCACAGGAAGTTCAGTCGTCAACTGCGGGTCCCACGCGTTCCGCCAGGTGCCGTCTTGGGTGCGGAACCGGAATGTCGGTGGCCCGGACAAGGGCAAGACTTCGGCGCCTGGATCCGGGGCTGCACCATCCGGAAAGGGATAGCCAGCCCTGACAAGCGCGTTGCCGGCGACTCGATATTCCACCTTTTGCAGGCCCGGACGTGGCGCGCCGTCGACATTGTCCCAACCACTGCGGGTGAACCGCAGCGCGATACCGTCGCGATTAGCCTCGAAAGCAGGGTGCGCGAGGCCTCCCTGGTCGCGCGACGGTCGCGGCACGGCCTGCGCCAGATCGGCCGTCCAGACCGAAAGGAAACGGCGTTGCGCGGCGATGCTGTCCGTCTTGGCGCGACTGGCGAGTTCGGCATCCACCGAGAAACGCAGCAAGCCCAGTGCACCAACAGCGATCACTGCAAATAGCGCCAGCGCGACCAGCATCTCGACAAGCGTAAAGCCGTTGCGGCTGACCGTTTCCCTCATGCGCCCGGGAGCCTTGTAAAATCGAGCGTAAAGGCCTGCGCCTGCGCGCAGGGTGTTGTCTCGCGGACCGAGAGCGAAATGCCGAGCACGCCGTAGTCACTGCGCAGCGCCACATTTCGCGTCCATTGAAAGCGGCGGCCGGCATTCTCGATCATCCCGCTTGCTGTACCGAGCGGCGGCGGTGACGGATCGGTCAGAATTTCCGCCGCCATGTTCTGCGCCACGATTTCACGCAGCAAGCGCTGGTCCAGATCGGCGGTGCGCGAAATGCTGGCCCCCTCCATCTGGAGCAGCGCCAAGGCAGCCATGGCGAACACCGCCAATGCCACGAGCAGTTCGAGCAGCGTAAAGCCGTTGCGCTCAACCCGCATCGAGCGTGACCTTGCCGTCGCGGCGCACATGAATCATCAGCGCACTGCTATCGCGGGTCAGGCGTACCGAGGCGTCGCTGCTGGCAAGTCCGAGCGAATCGAAAACCACCCGCTGCCGCCCAGAGCTTGCACTAGTGCCCTCGTTCCAGGGCGTGAGATCGAAACCCCTGCCGGGCAATGGCTGCCACTGCCCGTCGCTGCGCCGCTCGAAATAATAGCCGCCCTCGCTGACAACGAGCGCAATCGGGCGGGCGCCAACGATGGCCTCATCACGCGCTGCCACGGTTCGCGCGGCAAAACGCTCCGCCTCGGACCGCAGCTTGCGCTCCCCTCCGGGAATCGTCAGCACCGCCACTGTCGCCAGCAATCCCATCACGAGCAGCACAACCAACATCTCGACAAGCGAGAAGCCGTTGCGCGGCAGGGGTTGGAACGTCGAATGAGGCACGGCTTCTCGCATGCGGCAGGAACGTGACGGTTTTACGACCAAGTGGCGCGATGCCGCAAGTTGCGCTGCGATGCTCTCGAGCGTTAGGGATCGCGCCATGACCACGATTTCGTCCGAATCGTCTGCAGCGCATCTTCTTGCCATACCCGGCATGATGCGCGTGCCCTCGCCCCGGATCGAGATGTTCGTGTTGCGCGGCTTCCTCGGGCCTGAGGAATGCGCGAACCTGATCGCCCGAATCGAGCGAGACCGCCGCCCGTCGACGATCGCCGACGCCAATGGCGACAACTACTTCCGCACCAGTGAGACCTGCGACCTGCCAATGCAGGAACCGGACATCGTCGACCTCGACGAGCGATTGTCCGTTCTCTCCGGGATAGAGCGGCAGTTCGGCGAACCAATTCAGGGCCAGCGCTATGAACCGGGTCAGGAGTTCAAGGCCCACACCGACTACTTCGATCCGCACGGAGTGGACTACCAGCGCTATTGCAACATCGCAGGCCAGCGCAGTTGGACGTTTATGGTTTATCTCAACGACGTCGAAGCCGGCGGTGCCACCCGCTTCAAGGTCATCGACAAGATCATTCAGCCCGAACGCGGCAAACTGGTGTGCTGGAACAACCGCCGTCTGGACGGCTCGGTCAACCCTGCAACGCTCCATCACGCCATGAAAGTGCGCAAGGGCCTCAAATACGTGATCACGAAGTGGTACCGTGAGCGCCCTTGGCTCTAGGGCCGAAACCTCACGCGTCTAGTTCTACATCCCGCGCGGCGCGGATCACCGGCAGGCAGCGGAAGAGGACCTCGGAATCGGGCCTCCCAAGCAACTCTGCGAAGCGGGCTTCGTGGCGATCGATCCGTGCCAGCGCATCATCGGCAATCTTGCGCCCCTGGTCGGTCAGGGTCAGCGCGTGGCTGCGCCCGTCCAGCCGCCGCCGATCTACCAGCCCGCGATCCATCAGCCGCGAGATTATTGGCACCATGTTGGCCCGCTTGATCGCCAAGGCCTGACCAACCTCGGTCTGCGAACAGTCCGGGTTGTCTGCAATGACCAGCAGCGTTGTCACTTCAGCCGGGCGCAGGTCCAGCTCGGCAAGCTCGCGCCCGAGATCAGCCATCATGACGGCCGATGCACGGCGAAGCTGGTAACCTAGGCGGCTTTCGAGCGAATTGGTCAGGGTCATGTCATGATCTTTAAGACAGCTATCGCCGATAGCAATATCTCCAAGCGCACCGGCCGCGCAAAAGAAAAGGGCGACCGAAGCCGCCCTTCCCGTGTTCTGTCCAATTCGCCAGCGATCAGCGCTTGAGCGAAAGACCACCGAAGCGCTTGTTGAACTGCGCAACGCGGCCGCCCTGATCGAGCTGGCGCGTGCCGCCGGTCCACGCCGGGTGCGAGGTCGGGTCGATTTCGAGCGCGAGCGTGTCGCCTTCCTTGCCCCAGGTGGAGCGGGTCTCGAAAACGGTGCCGTCAGTCATCTGCACCTTGATCATGTGGTAGTCGGGGTGAACGCCAGTCTTCATGGGTTTTGCTCCGGTGCGCAGCCGGTTCCGACCGGCCACTAGAATCTGTAAGGGCGCGCGCCTAGCGGAATGCGGCACTGTTGTCCAGCACTGCAAGCCCGCTATCGCGCCTTCAGCTATCGGCAATCATCGCGGTGAAGTTGACTTCACAGGTCACCTTGTCGCCGATCATGGCCTTGCCGGCAAACTTGCACACGCGCGAACGCTTCTGGGTGAATTCCACATGCAGGTCGAGCAGCACGCCGGGCTCCACCGGATTGCGGAACTTGGCATCTTCGATCGCCATGAAATAGACGAGCTTGCCGGAACCTGCGAGCCCCAGCGACTCCACCGCAAGAACGCCTGCGGCCTGCGCCAGCGCCTCGATCTGCAGGACACCGGGCATGATCGGGCGGCCGGGAAAATGACCCTGAAAGAACTGCTCGTTCATCGACACGGCCTTCACCGCATGGATGCGCTCGTTCAGCGTCAGCGACGCAACACGATCGACGAGCAGCAAGGGATAACGATGCGGCAGCGCCGCCATCACCTTGCGCACGTCGTAGTCGGTGATCACGGCCGGAGCCGTCTCATCGGTCATTTTCCCGAACCCTTGTTCTTGCGAATCCGAAAGCCTCAGCGGCCTTCGGGAGCCTTCTTCGCGGGCTGTGCGGCAGTAGCCGGCTGTGCAGCCTGTGCCTGTGCCTGCTGTTCACGCTGCGCGCGCGGCAGCCAGCCAGCCGGCGGCACGAGCTGTGCCGAAGGAATCGCCTTGTTGAGCTCGGCCAGGATATCCTGGTTCAGGTTGTAGACCTGCCCGGCCTTGATCACCGACTGCGAATCAAGCACGAGCGTGATCTTCTTCTTGTCCATTGCTGCCTGCGTGGCAGCGTCGAGCTTGTCACCGATCTGCTCGAGCACATACTGCTGCGAGAGGTTCAGCGGCTCGAGGATCTGCTGGATCTGCTGCTGGCCGGCCTGTTCGATCTGCTGGATTTGCTCATACTGCTGCTGCAGCGCGGCGCGGTTCGGATTGGCGGCCTTGGAATCGGCCTGCAGCTTGTCGACCAGCGGCTTGAGCTGGGCTTCGATCTGGGCCTTGCGCGCGTTGGCCTGGTCGATCTGCGGCTTGTAGGTCGTCGGGCGCTGGGTCTGCGCGGTCTGATAGGCAGACGATGCGGCAACAACGGCCGAAGGGTTGGCGATGGCGATGCCAGGGGTCACAGTGCCCGAAGTTGCCTGCGCAACAGCAGCGGTCGGCGAAACGGCAAGCACGGCGAGGCCCGCGAGAAGCGCGGAAGCGTAACGGATTTGCATCAGAACTGGGTTCCCACGTTAAAGGTAAAGGTCTTGGGGTCATCGCCATTGGCCTTCTTGAGGACCTTGGCAAAGTCGAGACGGAACGGGCCGAACGGCGAGTTCCAGTTGACGCCGATACCGACTGAGACGCGCGGCGCAGGTGTGTCGCCAACATATTCCTCGACGTACCGGACCGCCGTGTTTGCAGTACCATCGGCAGCGGTCGGGCTGGTCGTGATGCCACCCGCTGCGGTCGTGTAATAGACCCCGCTATTCGGGTTCTGCGGCAGCGGATTGGCGATACCCCACACAGCGCCCGCATCGACATAGATCGAAGGCCGCAAGCCGAGTTCACGCGCACCCGAGCCCAGCGGGATTTCCAGCTCCGCGCGGGTCAGATAGTAATACTTTCCGCCCAGCGCGTCATCGACGAACTGGTTGCGGTCGGTGGGCAGCGTACCATCGGCCTGCACGAACTTGCGCAGCACGCGAGGTCCAACGCCGCGTATGTCGAAGCCGCGAATCTGGGGCTCACCCAGGAAGAACCTGTCGGTCAGGCGGACATCATCGATAAGCGGATCATTCGACCGGCTGGCCAGTGCCTTGATCGCGCCGCCTTCCCCGCGGACCGAGAAAATGAAGCCGCCTCCAACCGGGAAGAACTTGGCGGCATTGGCAGTCACGCGCGCATACTTGACCGAGCCACCGAGCCCGGCAAAGTCGGCTCCGACCACCACCTGGGTGCCCCGGCTCGGGCGCAGACGGTTATCGAGCGTGTCGTAAACGACCGAAGCACCGAGAATCGAACTCGTGCGCTTGCCAATCGCATCACACAGGTAACGCCCTGCGAGCAGGACGCTGCACTGTCCGTTGAGATAGTACGTGCCCTGATCCAGAGTCACATCGTCGAGATTGAAGGTATAGCGACCAATCAGCGACATGTATTCGGACAGCGCCACGCCGACGCGTGCCGAGAAGCCCGTCGTCGCCTGCTTGTAGGTGGTATTGCGGTTTGAATTGAACTGCTGGAAGCTGTTCAGATCGCGACGGTAGATGTCCAGGCCGAACGAGACGTTCTTGTCGAACAGGTAGGGCTCGGTAAAGCTGACCTGGACCGCACGCGTGAAGCGCGAATAGTCGACCGAGAGACCAACCGTCTGGCCACGCCCGCGGAAGTTGTTCTGGCGGATCGAACCCTGGAAGATGAAGCTTTCAAGGCTCGAGAAACCGGCTGACAGCTGCAGTTCGCCGGTCGGCTTTTCCTCGACGTTGGCTTCGAGCACGATGCGGTCGGGCGCGCTGCCCGGCTTCTGCTCGATCTCGAACTTTTCCTGGAAGTACCCGAGCGACTTTATGCGATTGGTCGAGCGCTTGATCTGGAAGGTGTTGAAGGCATCGCCCTCCGCCAGGCGGAACTCGCGACGCACGACCTTGTCCTGCGTCAGCGTGTTGCCGTTGACATCGACCCGCTCGACATAGACGCGCGGCGCCTCGGCAATTCGGAAGGTGACCGACATCGTCAGGTCATCCTTGTTGCGAGAGAAGTCCGGGCGGACATCGGCAAAGGCATAACCGAAAGCGCCAGCAGTCTCGGTCAATCCGTCGACCTGGTCTTCCACCGCCTTGGCGTTGTACCAGTCGCCCTGCTTGATCGGCAGGCTCTTGGCGAGCTTTTCGCTGTCAAAGTCGCGCAACTGGCTGTCGACCTTGACGTCGCCGAACTTGTAGCGCTGCCCTTCTTCGACCACGTAGGTGATGATGAAATCGCGCTTGTCCGGGGTGAGCTCGGCCACGGCCGAGACGACACGGAAGTCGGCGTAGCCTTCGGTCAGGTAGAACTGGCGCAGCTTCTGCTGGTCGAAAGCAAGGCGATCCGGGTCATAGCTGGTGCCAGATGAGAACAGGCGAAAGAAGCGGGCCTGCTTCGTCACCATCTCGCCGCGAAGCTTGCCGTCGGAGAAGATCTCGTTGCCGATGATGTTGATCTGGCGAACCTTGGACTTGGGCCCTTCGCTGATCTCGAAAACGATGTCGACGCGGTTCTGGTCGAGCATGACCATCTTCGGCTCGACCGTCGCGGCGAAGCGGCCTTGCCGCTTGTACAGTTCGATGATGCGCGCGACATCGGCGCGGACCTTCGAACGCGTGAAGATCTGGCGCGCCGCCAGCTTGATCTCGGGCAGGATCTTGTCTTCCTTGAGGCGCTTGTTGCCCTCAAGGATGATGCGGTTGATGACCGGGTTTTCCTTGACCTGCACCACCACATCGCCGCCGTTGTTGCGGATCGACACGTCGGCAAACAGTTCGGTGGCGTATAGATCCTTCAGCGCCTGATCGCCCAGAGCCTGGGTATAGGTCTGGCCGGGGCGGATGCGGATGTAGGACAGGATGGTATCCTGCTCGAGCCGCTGCGAACCCTGAACCGTGACCGAGCGGATCACATCGCCGGTCGGCGCCGGAGCAGCCGGCGCCGCAGCCGCTGGTGTCGCATCCTGCGCAGCAGCTACCTGGGGCACGGAAACCAGAGCGCTCGTGGCCAGCAGAGCCGCGCCAAGCGGTGAAGCCGTGGCATTACGGATGCCAGTCTTGCCCGCGTTACGTCCAATCATCACCAAGCGCCATCCCGTATAAAGTGGCAGCAGGACGCCCGCGAGGAGTGTCCGGCCGCGGCAAGCAGTGCTGCCATGTGCCCCATGGGGCAAGGCCAATCAAGCAAACATTGCCCCGCATTTCTGTGGAAAGACATTCTGTGCAACCGGCCCACCTCTCGTCCCGGACCTGTTGCCGCGTCCACCGCACGGGACGCCGTTGCGCGCATTACCCTCCGAAAAGCTTCAGCGACGCCACGTCGTTGATCGTGACGAACAGCATCAGCGCCATGACGAACGCAATGCCGGTGCGGAAAGCCCACTCCTGCCCGCGTTGACCGACTGGCTTCCTGCGCACGGCCTCCGCCGCGTAGAAAGCAAGGTGACCACCGTCGAGCACGGGAATTGGCAGCAGGTTAATGAACCCCAAGTTAATCGAAATGAGCGCGACAAAACTGACGAATTGCTGCCAGCCTGAAACAAACTGCTCGCCCGAATACTTGGCGATCTTGATCGGTCCGCCAAGCTCCTTGACCTCGCGTTTGCCAGTGATGATCTGACCGATCCCGTTGACCATCATCGAGATGATGCTGCCGGTCTGCTTCACACCCTCGACCACGGCCTCCACCGGGCCGACCGGCACGATTTCGTAGCTCTTCGGGCCGATCCCGAGGTAACCGATCTTCTGGGTATTGCCGAAGCGATCGCTCTCCACCTTGACCGCCGCACTTACATCCAGTTGGACCTCGCGGCCGTCGCGCACGACGATCATGTTCATCGGCTCGCCCGGGTTCTGGCCGACTTCCAACCGCACATCGAGGAACGAGGACATCGTCTTGCCGCGAATGGACACGATGCGGTCTCCTGCCACGACGCCACCGCGCGCGGCAGCCGAGCCGGCCTGGACTTCGCCAACGACCGGCGGGATGACCACCTTGCCATTGGCCAGCGTGAAGCCGGCGAGGATGACAACGGCAAGCAGCAGGTTCGTGACCGGCCCAGCAAGCACGATCAGGGCACGCTGCCACAAGGGCTTGGCCGGAAACGTGCGGTTGCGCTCCTGCTCGGGCAATGCAAGCCATTCCGCGCTGGGCTGGCTCGCCGGGTTCATGTCACCGGCAAATTGGACATAGCCACCTAGCGGCAGGGCAGAAAGCTTCCAGCGAGTCCCGCGCCTGTCGGTCCAGCCGACTAGTTCCTTCCCGAAGCCGATCGAGAAGACATCGGCTTTCACACCGAACCAGCGGCCGACGAGGTAATGGCCAAGTTCATGAATGAACACCAACGGCCCCAGCACAAGCACGAAGGCCAGCAGGGTCGTGAGAATTCCGGGACTTTCCATCGTTGGCATCAGCTTTGCTGTTCCATCAGTTCGCGCGCCCTCACTCGCGCTTCGGCATCGATAGCGATCACATCGTCAAGGCATGTCGGCGCGGACTGGACGCCGCACCCCAGCACGTCCTCAACCGATTGCACGATCCGGGTGAATGCAATCTGACCATCCAGAAACGCAGCCACCGCAATCTCGTTCGCAGCGTTCATCGTTGCTGGAGCAGCTCCGCCCGCGATCACCACGTTGCGGGCAAGCCGCGTTGCCGGAAAACGCTCCTCGTCCGGTGCGCGGAAAGTCAACTGGCCGATTGCCGCAAGGTCGAGCGGCGCGCACGGCGTGTGCATCCGCGCAGGCCACGCGAGCGCCGAGGCAATAGGCACGCGCATGTCCGAAGGACCAAGCTGCGCAAGCGTCGACCCGTCCCGGTATTCCACCATCGAATGGACGATCGATTGGGGATGGACGATGATGCGCAGCCGGTCGACCCCGACCGGAAAGAGATGATAGGCCTCGATGAACTCGAGCCCCTTGTTCATCATCGTCGCCGAATCCACGCTGATCTTTGCGCCCATTGACCAGTTGGGGTGCTTGACCGCCTCTGCCGGCGTGGCTTTGTGAAGCTGGTCGAGCGTCCAGTCGCGGAACGGACCGCCGCTGGCGGTCAGCGTGATGGCATGGACATGCTCGATATCGTTTCCGGCAAGGCACTGGAAGATCGCATTGTGCTCGGAATCGACTGGCAGCAAGGTAGCGCCGTGGCGAGCAACCGCTGCCGTCATGACGTCACCTGCAGAGACAAGTGCTTCCTTGTTGGCAAGCGCGACCACGCCGCCACGCTCGATCGCTGCCATTGTCGGCGCCAGGCCAGCACAGCCCACGATCGCCGCGACGGTGATGTCGGCACCCCGCGCTGCCGCATCGACCAGCGCTGTTGCGCCGGCCGCTGCATGAACGCCCGTTCCTGAAAGTGCATCGCGCAAGGCTGGCAGAGCGGCTTCATCGGCAACAACCGCCACTTCTGCCCCGAACTCGCGCGCCAGCTTGGCCAGGCCCAGCGCATCGCCATTGGCTGTCAGCGCAATAACGCGCCAATCGTCGCGATTGCGGCGAATGAGGTCCAGCGTGGATGTGCCGATCGAACCTGTGGCGCCGAGGACGGAAATGGATCTCGTCATCGCGTCAGATCCCCGCCTGCGTGGCGGCCCATGCCGTTCCCGCAATGATGGCCACCGGCAGCAGGCCGTCGACGCGGTCGAACAAGCCCCCGTGCCCCGGAATCAGTCGCGACGAATCCTTCACTCCTGCGCGACGCTTGAGCCACGATTCGTAGAAATCGCCTGCCTGCGCAAAAATGGCGAGGATCGCTCCGGCAATTGCAGCCATGCCGAGATTGGCCACCTCGAGCGCAGAGGCCAGGCTCGCTCCGGTCGGTCCGATTGCCGAGACGAGGTAGCTTGCCGAGAGCACCACCAGCGCTGCCCAGATCCCGGCAGCGGCCATGCCGCCAAACAGCCCGGCCCATGTCTTGGACGGGCTTATCCGCGGGGCGATTTTCGGCCCGCCGAGCGAACGGCCGGTGAAGTAAGCGCCCGTGTCGGTGCAGATCACCAGACCCAGCACGGCAAGCATCAGCGGTTCGGGCATGACGGCAAGCGCGAGTCCCGCCCAGCCAATGTAGATTGCGCCGGCGATCACCATCGAGGATAGCCGCGCGGGGTCAGTCGCGATCTTGCCAACCAAGCGCACATATTCGACGAACACGCCCAGCGTGACGGCGGCGATGAACAGGTCGAGCCACAGGCCACCGGCCCAGAATGCCAACCCTGCAATCAGCAGCATGACCACGGCCGAGAGGACTCGCACGCGCAGATCCGGATTCCGTGGCGCGTCAGCGGAAGGCGCCGTCACCACAGGATCAGCGTCCACCGAAGCGCCTCTCGCGCGAGGCGAACTGCTCGAGCGCTTCGCGAAGGTGCGCCCCGGAGAAGTCGGGCCAGAGCACCTCGGTGAACCACATCTCGGCATAAGCCGCCTGCCACAGCAGGAAGTTGGACAGGCGAATTTCGCCGGATGTGCGGATGATCAGGTCAAGCGGGGGCAGCGACGCAGTATCTAGTTCCGCCTCTATCGCTTCGGGCGTGACAGGCCCCTTCTCCGCCGCCTTCGCCGCCGCACGCGCAATTTCCTGCTGCGATCCGTAGTTGAGCGCGATCACGAGCGTCGTGCCGGTATTGCCCGACGTGCGCGCCATGGCATCATCGATCAGTTCTACGATATCGGGCGCAAGCGCCTGATAATCCCCAATGATCTTCAGGCGCGTATTGTTTGCGACGAGTTCAGCGAGATCGTTGCGAATGAACGTCCTCAGCAGTCCCATGAGGTCGGCGATTTCGTCAGCCGGACGCTTCCAGTTCTCCGAGGAGAACGCATAGAGCGTCAGAGCTTCAAGCCCCAGATCCCGCGCCGCCCGAGCGATATCGCGCACGGTATCGACGCCACGCTTGTGCCCGAAGGCGCGCGGCATCATGCGCTTCTTTGCCCAGCGGCCGTTGCCATCCATGATGATGGCAACGTGGCGGACACCCCATGGTGCCGCGTCGCCGGTCGAGGCGGGGACCGCGCTCACTTGCCGAGGATTTCCTTTTCCTTGGCCACGGCTGCTTCGTCGGCCTGCTTGATGATGTCGTCCGTCAGCTTCTGCAGGTCGGTCTCGGCGCGCTTGCGCTCGTCTTCCGAGATTTCCTTCTTGTTTTCATCGGCCTTGAGCGCATCCATGCCATCGCGCCGCACGTTGCGGATCGCGATGCGCGCATTCTCCGCGTACTTGCTGGCAAGCTTGGCGAGCTCCTTGCGGCGCTCCTCGGTCAGGTCGGGGATCGGCAGGCGCAGCGTCTGGCCATCACTGATCGGGTTGAGGCCGAGCCCTGCCGAACGGATCGCCTTTTCGACCGGCGTCACGTTCGACTTGTCCCACACCTGCACTGAAAGCATGCGCGGCTCGGGCGCCGAGACGCTCGCGACCTGCGAAAGCGGCATGTGGCTTCCATAGACTTCGACGGTGATCGGATCAAGCAGCGCAGTGTTCGCGCGGCCAGTGCGCAGGCCGGAAAGATCGCCCTTCAGCGATTCCACCGCGCCCTTCATCCGGCGCTCGAGATCGGCCTTGTCATACTTTGCCATGTCAGGCGTCCTTCTTCACAATGGTCTGCGTCCCCTCGCCCGACAGAACCTTGGCAAGGTTGCCCTGTTCGCGGATCGAGAAGACGACGATCGGAATGTTGTTGTCACGGCAGAGCGCTACCGCGCTTGCATCCATGACCTTGAGATTGTCTGCCAGAACCGTGTCGTAATCCACGGTTTCATAACGCTTTGCGGCAGAATCCTTCTTCGGATCGGCATCATAGACGCCATCCACGCTCGTGCCCTTCAGCAATGCGTCACAGCGCATTTCGGCAGCACGCAGGGCCGCGCCGGAGTCGGTCGTGAAGTAAGGTGCGCCCACGCCGGCGGCAAAGATCACGATGCGGTCCTTCTCGAGGTGCCGCTCCGCACGGCGACGGATGACCGGCTCGCAGACCTGGTCCATCTGCACCGCAGATTGCACCCGCGTCGGCACGCCCAGCTGCTCGAGCGCGTTCTGCATCGCCAGCGCGTTCATCACCGTGGCGAGCATGCCCATGTAGTCGGCCTGCGCCCGGTCCATGCCCTTGGCCGCGCCGGCCATGCCACGGAAGATGTTGCCCCCGCCGATCACCAGGCAGATCTGCAAACCGCTATCGCGCGCGTCCTTCACCTCCTGGGCGAGCCGCGCGACATAGTCGGTATCGATCCCGAACTGCTGCTCTCCCATCAGCACTTCGCCCGAAAGCTTCAGGAGGATGCGCTTGTAGGAAGGAACGCTCATGAGATCGATGCACTCGTAACCAAAGGGAAGTCGCCGCCCTTATAACCCTGTGAAGGGACCTGCCAAGGGCGCAGGCATAACAATCCCCGCACAGACGGGCCAGAGAACCGGCCCGTCCATGCGGGGATCATGTAGCGCAAGAGCTTACTTGATGCCGGCAGCAGCAGCCACTTCGGCAGCGAAGTCGGTCTCTTCCTTCTCGATGCCTTCGCCGAGCTGGAAGCGGACGTAGTCCTTCAGCACGATCTTGGTGCCGGCCTCCTTGCCAGCGGCATCGACGACCTGCTGGATGGTCGACTTGTTGTCCATCACGAAGATCTGCGAAAGCAGCGCGTTTTCCTTGGCATACTTGGCGACGGCACCGTCGACCATCTTGGCCTGGACTTCGGCAGGCTTGCCGCTTTCGGCGGCTTTTTCGGCCGCGATCTTGCGCTCGCGGGCGATCAGTTCAGCGTCGAGGTCTTCCGAGGTCAACGCCTGCGGGAAGGCAGCGGCGATGTGCATCGCGATCTGCTTGCCGAGTGCTTCGAGCTTGTCAGCCGCAGCTTCGGATTCAAGCGCGACGAGCACGCCGATCTTGCCGAGGTTGGTGGCCGCAGCGTTGTGCATGTAGGGCACGACGACGCCATTTGCGACTTCAACATGCTTGATGCGACGCAGCTGTTGGTTTTCACCAATCGTGGCGACGTTGTTGGTCAGCTTGTCGGCGACCGAACCGCCGTCCGGATAGGCGGCAGCCTTGAGCGTCTCGACGTCCGAAGCGCCGGTGTTGAGCGCAACTTCGGTCGCCTTGCGAACGAAGTCCTGGAACTGGTCGTTCTTGGCAACGAAGTCGGTTTCCGAGTTCACTTCGACGGCAACGCCCTTGGTGCCGGAAACGGCCACGCCGACGAGGCCTTCAGCCGCGGTACGGCTCGACTTCTTGGCGGCGGCAGCAAGGCCCTTGGCGCGCAGCGCGTCGACAGCGGCTTCGAAGTCGCCACCGGCTTCGTCGAGAGCCTTCTTGCAGTCCATCATGCCGGCGCCAGTGCGCTCGCGCAGGTTCTTCACGTCAGCGGCGGTATAAGCCATTGCGTTGATCCTTTATCTTGAAAACGTAAGGAAGGCCGCAGCACTGCCGCGGCCCGTAATTTGCATCCGGGTCAGTCCGGTGACGGCCCGCACCTTGCAGCGGGGCCGTCACGCGAAAATCCGGATCAGGCTTCGGCCGTAGCTTCTTCAGCCAGCGGCTCGGCCATGGCGCCAAGGTCGGCGCCCGACGCGATAGCAGCATCACGGCCGCCCTTGGTGGCAGCAGCGGCAACGGCTTCGCAGTACAGGCGGATGGCGCGGCTTGCGTCGTCGTTTGCCGGAACCGGGAAGGCGATGCCGTCGGGCGAGACGTTCGAGTCGAGGATGGCGACGACCGGGATACCAAGGACGTTGGCTTCCTTGATCGCCAGCTCTTCCTTGTTGGCGTCGATCACGAACATGACGTCCGGAATGCCGCCCATGTCGCGGATGCCGCCCAGCGACAGCTCGAGCTTGTCACGCTCGCGGGTCAGCTGAAGGACTTCCTTCTTGGTCAGACCGGCGGTGTCGCCCGCCAGCTGCTCTTCGAGCGCCTTGAAGCGCTTGATCGAACCCGAGATGGTCTTCCAGTTGGTGAGCATGCCGCCCAGCCAGCGGTGGTTGACGTAGTGCTGACCGGCAGCACGGGCAGCCTGCGCGATCGGCTCCTGAGCCTGGCGCTTGGTGCCGACGAACAGGACCTTGCCGCCTGCCTGCACGGTTGCCGAGATGAACTCGAGCGCGCGGGCGAACAGCGGAACGGTCTGCGACAGGTCGAGAATGTGGATGCCGTTGCGGGCGCCGAAGATGTACGGCTTCATCCGCGGATTCCAGCGGTGGGTCTGGTGGCCGAAGTGGGCTCCGGCTTCGATAAGCTGATGCATCGAGACGACTGGTGCCGCCATGGGTATTTCCTTTCCGGTTGTGCCTCCGGGACGCTGGAACCGCTGCGGAGCTCCCGCTGGCGGCACCGGTGAAAGTGCATCCCGTGTGGATTGTCCGCTCCAACGACAGGCGAAATGCCGGTCGAATCCTCGCGAACGCGCCGCCCCTTAAAGCATCGGGGTGAGAAAATCCAGCATACATTTTTGTGGCCAGCACTTGAAGCGAAACGCCGGAGATTGATCCACGTTAGACCAACAGCGCACGAGAAATTGCTGCTTCAGATCAACAATTTGGCGGCAAAGCACGCCGATCCCGCACCCGTCTTGGCAAAACTGCTTGACCAAATGGAACAAAACAAGAACATTAGCTCCATATCCGAATCAGTCATCGGACAGTCAGGAACGATACTGCAATCCACAAGTTATCCACAGGCAAGATCCTAACGCTTCGTTAACTGGCGGATTTGGCAGAAGGCAAGGAAACATCCAATGCTCGCTCTCGTTTGCACCATCGTCTTTGCGGCAACAGCAGCTTTCGCTGTGATTGCGATCATGTTGACGATGCAGGGGCGAAAAAGCCAGATTTCCGCACTTATCTCGGAATATCGCTCGCTCGAGCGCGATCGCGAGTTTCTTGCGCGCATCACCACGCATGAGGCGGAAGTTCACCGCTCGTTTGCGGCTCCGGCACTGCGCCGGAATGCTCGTCGCGTTATGAAGTCGGCGGAAGCGGCGCGGCGCGAGCGTGCGCTGCGCGTTGCCGCCTGACCTTGGCATAACGGAAAACGCCTAGCGGTATAAGCGCCATATAGACGATGCATATGCCCGAGAGCGTCAGCCAGGGCTCCGTCAAAAGCGCCACTGTTACCAGCCCCATAAGGGCAATCAGTTCAAGGCGGACACTGCGCCTCGGACGCAGTGACGTCCAGCTGAGCGTCGCGATGTTCGAAATCATCAGCAACGCGACCAGCACCAGCCAGGGTCCCACAAGCACCGGTTCCCTGAAAACCGGGTTGTCCGTCGCAATCCACAGGTAGAGCGGGAGGAAGGCCAACCCTGCTCCGACCGGTGCAGGCACGCCGGTCAGGAAGCCTGCAGACTTGTGCGGCTGATCCTCGACGTCGATACGGGCATTGAACCGGGCAAGTCGGAGCGCGCAGGCGATCGCCACTGCCAGCGCCGCAAACCACCCCACGCGGGGCGCTTCCTGCAATGACCACAGGAACAGGATCAGCGCTGGCGCCACGCCAAACGAAACATTGTCGGCGAGACTGTCGAGTTCGGCGCCAAAGCGCGACTGTGCCTTCAGCAGCCGCGCAATCCGTCCGTCGATGCCATCGAGAAGTCCGGCTATGATCACGGCCGCGACCGCCTTGCGCCAGTCTTCGGCCACCTGCAGCGGGTCAGTGCCCGATGCCGCAGTCACGGCAAATCTGATCCCTGTAAGCCCGGAACATAGTGCTGCGGTCGTGATCGCATTGGGAGTCATCGCCCGCAATGTCAGTCCGCCGGGCAGGCGCCCTCTGCGCCGTGCGACGCGGTCGGCTTCGTTCACTGTCCGATCCCTTCGATCATGGGAGCCATGCCAATTTCGGCCAACACCGTTTCGCCTGCAACCATTGTCTGCCCGATGATCACGCGCGGTTCGGTACCTGCTGGCAGATAGACATCCACCCTGCTGCCGAAACGAATGAGCCCGATCCGCTGCCCGCCTGCCACGATGTCGCCGCCTTTCACGAAGGGCACTATGCGGCGTGCAACGAGTCCTGCAATCTGCGTGAAGCCCACTTGCAGCCCGTCGCTGCGCTCCACGAGGAAGTGCTGACGCTCATTCTCCTCGCTCGCTTTGTCGAGATCGGCGTTGATGAAGCGACCAGGGATATAGACCACGCGACGGATCGTGCCGCCGATCGGCGACCGGTTGATGTGCGCGTCGAACACCGACATGAAAATCGATACCCGCGTGACCGGGTCGGGAGACATGCCACGTACGCCGCTGCCGTCGTCTGCGCAAAGCTCGCGCGGTGGGGCGACCTTCTGAATCAGCGTCACGATCCCGTCAGCCGGGGAAACGATCACGCGCTCGTCGCGCGGCGTGACACGCACAGGATCGCGGAAGAACGCGACAACCCCGAGTGTAAGAAACGCCAGCGGCCAGGCAATTGTCTCCCAGGCCATGACGGCAGCGCCAACACTCAGCACACCGGTTATCAGCGCGAACTTGCGGCCTTCGGGATGAACGGATGGCCAGGACCATCCGGCGGAACCGCGGCCACGATTATCGAGAATTTCTCCGGACATCATGCCCATCTAGGCGTTGGCAGCCGCAGGGACAAGCAAAGTTGCCGCAGCTTATCCCGCTTTGACCCGGGCCGGCGGCATGACGTGCCTCAGGAACGCCAGCACCGCAGCGTTGAACAGGTCGTTGCGATCACCGGCCACCATGTGCCCGGCATCTCCGATATCCGCTATTTCCAGGCGATTGATCCGGCGTGCGAGATCGGCGACGCCTTCATCCGTGACAATATCCGACTTCATCCCGCGCACGAGCAATGTTGGCACTGTTTCCGTCCACGCCGCCCCGTCCAGCATGCGAGCGATATCGCCGTGGTCTCGCCCGCCACTCAGGAAGCGCGGGTCCCAATGCCAGCGGAAGCGACCATCCGCCCCCTCTCGCAGGTTCTTGCGCAGACCGTCAAGCCGCTCGGGCCGGGGCCGGTCGGGATAGTAGGCCGCAATCGCATCGGCGACTTCTCCAAGAGTGGCGAAGCCATCCGGGCTGGCAGTCATGAAGCTGATGATGCGCTCCACCCCCTCCGGGGCAAGTTGCGCCACGACGTCGACCAGCACGATCGCGTCGGGCACCGTACCAGCGCAAGCGGCCGCCATGGCCGAGAGGCCGCCCAGCGAGGCGCCAACGTAAGCAACCGGCCCTCGGGCATGCTCCGCGACGCACGACAGGTCTGCAGCCCGCCGCGCCAGCGAATAGTTGCCATCAGGCTCCCAGTCGCTTTCGCCATGACCCAGCAGGTCATAATTGATGACGTGATAACCAGCCTCGGACAATTCATGCCCCGCACGATCCCAGCTGTGCCTGGTCTGCCCTCCGCCATGGCCAAGGATTACCGAAGGCGCGCCAGGCTCGCCCAATTCGTCAGCAACGACGTGCAGACCACCTGCTACGGGAATGCGGAGCGTTCTCATGCTCGCAGCCTTGCCCAAGACAGGGCAGTGGGCAACCCGATTTTAATTGCCCGATTAGGGCTGGCACTTCGCTTCGGGGAAGAAGCAGCGGTGGTGGACAGGGCTAGATTCGAACTAGCGTACGCTTGCGCGGGCAGATTTACAGTCTGCTGCCTTTAACCACTCGGCCACCTGTCCACACCAGTGCTGCCGGTGCCGGTTCTTCCCGAAGAAAGAGCCGATTTTTGATGGCCTCCGAAGAGACCGTCCGGCCGAGAGGCGGCCCCTTTGGCGAAGGGAGACTTGCCTGTCAATGGGCAGGCTGGCATGCGCGGCACGAATTTTTCAACAAGCTTGCAGAAAAGGTCTCCCCATGCCCCGCAATGACGATCAACCGAAGGGCCGTGCGCTGCGTGGCCGCGCCGGCCGCAACAAGGGCGGCCGTGGCTCGGGCCGGGGCAGCGCGGGCGCAATCCGCCTGTGGGGGCGCCACGCCATCGAGGCTGCGCTGACCAATCCCAACCGCGATGCAAAAAAGCTCTGGGGCACGCGTGAAGCCATTCAAGCCATGCTCGACGATCACGATGCAGAACTGCCTGCATCGCTGCCGGTTGAGTACGCACAGGCTGCAGACCTTGCCCGGCTCGTCGCCAAGGACGCTCCCCATCAGGGCCTCGTGCTCGATTGCGCCCCGCTCGATGAGGTCGCACTCGACGATATTCTCGACGAATCGGAAGGCCGCACCATTGTCGTGCTCGATTCGGTCACTGATCCGCACAATGTGGGCGCGATTCTGCGATCGTGCGCCGCCTTCGATGTCGCCGCGCTCGTCACGCAGGATCGGCACGCGCCGCCCGAATCGGGCACGCTTGCCAAGTCGGCGTCGGGCGCACTCGAGATCGTGCCATGGGTCCGCGTGGTGAACCTGTCGCGTGCTCTCGAGCGCATGAGCGAGGAAGGCTACTGGCGCATCGGCCTCGATGGCGATGGCAAGGCAGTGTTTCCCTCAGCCCTGCCCAAGGGGCCGGTAGTGATCGTGCTTGGCGCCGAAGGTGAAGGCCTGCGCCACAATGTCGCGCAGCACTGCGATGCAATTGCGCGCCTGCCGATTGCTTCGGCGATCGAAAGCCTTAACGTATCGAACGCCGCGGCCATAGCGCTCTACGCGGTCGCCACGCGCGAGGGATAACCGGTTCAGGAGGGGCAGATGCGGCGTACTTGGACTTTGGCGGCAATAACGGCTGCCACCCTGCTCCTTGCTGGCTGTTTGCTCCTCCCCGGCCGTTTCGCCTCGGCCATCGACTTGCGCAAGGACGGCGCTTTCAGCTTCAGCTACAAGGGCGAGATCCACGTGCTCGCCCTGTCGAAGCTTGCCGAGGAAGAGCGCAACCGCAAGGCCGAGACCGCGGTTTTCGAACCAACGACCTGCTACGACGAAGATACCGGCGACGAACGCCCCTGCACGGCTGACGAACTAGCCAAGCAGAAGCAGAGCTGGGAAGAAGACGTCGCCGCCAGCAAGGCTGCGGCAGCGGAAAAGAAGAAGTCCGACGATCAGATGGCCAAGGCCATGCTCGGTGGCATCGATCCGTCAGATCCGCGCGCCGCCAAGGAGTTTGCCGACCGTCTGCGCCGCCAGAAGGGCTGGAAGTCGGTCATCGACAAGGGCGATGGCAAGTTCGAGGTGGAGTATGCGATCAGCGGCAAGCTGACCCACGATTTCAGCTTTCCCACGGTCGAGAAGCTGCCGATGGTCATGCCTTTCGTCACCCTGATCCCCCGCTCCGACGGCAGCGTGCGGATAGATGCACCGGCCTTTGCCGCAGGCGCGGGCAACTCGCCCATGATGGGCATGGCGGCCCTGGCAGCCGATGAGAACGGCGACAAGGCAGGCAGCGACGGCGCGCCAGTGCTCGATGGCGTGTTGACGCTGACCACGGATGGCGAAATTCTCGCCAACAACACCGATGAAGGCCCTGCCGCATCTGCCGCAGGCAAGATCCTTACCTGGACGGTCAATGCGCGCACCAAGGACGCGCCCACCGCCCTCATCCGCATCAACCCATAGAAAAGCCGCGCCGGTCACTGGGACCGGCGCGGCTTCGAACTCGGGCTGCCGTAGGCTATCTAGCCTTGGGCAATCAGCCGGCGATCAGTTGACCGCATCCTTCAGGCCCTTGCCGGCCTTGAACTTGGGCTGTGCCGATGCCTTGATCGACATCGGTTCGCCAGTGCGCGGGTTGCGGCCCGTGGAGGCCTTGCGCTTGGCTACGGAGAAAGTGCCGAAGCCGACCAGGCGCACTTCGTCGCCCTTTGCCAGCGCACCGGAGATCGATTCGAAAACGGCTTCCACAGCCTTGGTCGCATCGCCCTTCGACAGGCCGCTGACATCGGCGACAGCGCCGATCAGATCGTTCTTGTTCATTTGCGGAACCCCCTAAGTCTTTGTCTTGGGTTTGATTTAATTGAGTCGCCTTTCGGGTGGCCGAAACAGAAACCAGAAACATTCGACTGTCAAAGGTTTAAGCGGTGGATTGAACGCAAAAGCACGGGTTTGTAGCAGAGACCGTGTCCGAAACGACGCAAGGGGCAGCGCGTCTGGCGCCACCCCTTGCTCAAATCGGCCAAGACAGGCTCAGTGGGCGGTCTGCGAGGTCCCCTGTGGCGATCCCGGCGTTGCCGGCTGCGAGGCCAGATCGTCAGCCTCGGTCCACTCGATCGCTTCGGGCACGGTTGCCAGCGCGCGTGCCAGCACCTCGTCAACATGGGCGACCGGTACGATCTCCAGCCCTTCCTTGATGTTGGCCGGAATCTCGGCAAGATCCTTGCGGTTCTCCTCCGGGATCAGCACCGTCTTTATGCCACCGCGCAAGGCTGCCAGAAGCTTCTCCTTCAGCCCGCCGATTGCCAGCACGCGGCCACGCAAGGTTACCTCGCCGGTCATCGCCACGTCCGAGCGTACCGGAATGCCGGTCAACGTCGAAACCATGGCCGTGACCATGCCGATGCCCGCGCTCGGTCCGTCCTTGGGCACAGCGCCTTCGGGCAAGTGGATGTGCAGGTCCTTGCGGTTGAAGATCGATGGCCGGATGCCGTAGCTCGGCCCGCGCGCCTTGACGAAGCTGAACGCCATCTGGACGCTCTCGCTCATGACTTCACCAAGCTTGCCGGTGGTCTTGACAGCACCCTTGCCCGGCACCGTCACACTCTCGATCGTCAGCAGTTCGCCGCCCACCTCGGTCCAGGCAAGGCCCGTCACCGCGCCGACCTGGTTCTCCTCGTCGGACACGCCATGGCGGAACTTGCGCACCCCAGCAAAGTCCGAAAGATTTTCCGGCGTGATCGTGACCGACTTGGTCTTGCCTTCAAGGATCTGACGCAGCGACTTGCGCGCCAGCCGCGCCACTTCGCGCTCCAGCGTGCGCACGCCGGCTTCGCGAGTGTAATAGCGGATAAGGTCGCGCAGGGCCTCGGTCTCGAGCGTGAATTCGCCCTTCTTCAGGCCGTGCGCTTCCACCTGCTTTCGCACCAGATGGCGCTCGGCGATCTCGACCTTCTCGTCCTCGGTGTAACCCTCGAGACGAATGATCTCCATGCGGTCAAGCAGGGGCTGCGGCAGGTTCAGGCTGTTCGCCGTGCAGACGAACATCACGTCCGAAAGGTCGAAGTCCAGTTCCAGATAGTGATCCTGGAACTTGGCGTTCTGTTCGGGATCGAGAACTTCCAGCAGTGCCGACGCCGGATCTCCGCGGAAATCCTGACCCAGCTTGTCGATCTCGTCGAGCAGGAACAGCGGGTTGGCCGTCCCGGCCTTCTTGAGGTTGGTCACGATCTTGCCCGGCAGCGAGCCGATGTAGGTGCGGCGATGGCCGCGAATCTCGGCTTCGTCGCGCACGCCGCCCAGCGACTGGCGCACGAACTGGCGGCCGGTCGCCTTGGCAATCGACTTGCCAAGCGACGTCTTGCCCACGCCCGGAGGTCCGACGAGGCACAGGATCGGCCCCTTCAGCTTGTTGGTGCGCGCTTGCACCGCAAGGTATTCGACAATCCGGTCCTTGACCTTGTCCAGCGCGTAGTGATCGGCATCGAGGATCGCCTGCGCCGAAGGAATGTCCTTCTTCAGCTTGCTGCGCTTGCCCCAGGGCAGGCCCAGCAGCACATCGAGGTAATTGCGGATAACCGTTGCCTCGGCGCTCATCGGCTGCATGGTCTTGAGCTTCTTCAGCTCGGCCGTCGCCTTTGCACGCGCTTCCTTCGAAAGCTTGAGCTTGTCGATCTTCTCCTGAAGCTCGGCAATCTCGTTGGCTTCCTCGCCATCGCCACCGCCCAACTCCGACTGGATCGCCTTGAGCTGCTCGTTCAGGTAGTATTCGCGCTGCGTCTTTTCCATCTGGCGCTTCACGCGGCCACGGATCTTGCGCTCGACCTGCAGCACGCCAAGCTCGCCTTCCATGAAGGAGAGGACCATTTCCAGCCGCTTCAGCGGATCGGATTCGGACAGCACGGCCTGCTTGTCGGCCACCTTGGCCGCAAGGTTCGCCGCCACCGAATCTGCAAGCTTGCCCGCTTCCTCGATGTCACCAAGTTGCCCGCCGGCATCCTGCGGCAGCTTCTTGGAAAGCTTCGCGTATTCGGCAAACTGATCGACGACGGAGCGCATCATGGCCGAAATCTCGGTGCTTTCGGCCTCGATCGCCTCAACCGGATCGACTTGCGCCACCAGCATCGCGCCATGCGACGTGGTCTCTTCGCGCAAGTCCTGCAGGGTGGCTCGATCGCGACCCTCGACAAGCACACGCACCGTGCCATCGGGCAGCTTGAGCAACTGCAGTACGCTGGCAATCACGCCGGTATCGTAAAGATCGTCGCGATCAGGATCGTCACATCCGGGATCGAGCTGGGCAAGCAGGAAGATATCCTTGTCGCCAGCCATCGCCGCCTCGAGTGCCGCCACGGATTTCTCGCGCCCGACGAACAGGGGCACGACCATGCCGGGGAACACGACGATGTCGCGAAGGGGAAGCAGGGGATAGAGATTCATGGGCACTTCGTTTCCGTCCTGCCGGGCACGCCGCCCGGCGCTTTCCCGGGATATGGGGTTCCCCTGCCCTTGTCGCAATGGTCGGGATGCGATCGGCTGTGGAACAACGCATCATCTGAAGCCCGGAGCGGCGCAATAAGCGTAAACGCAATGTTAGGTATAAGCCCGCATTGGTCTACCCGGCCGAAAAGGATTCACCGACCATATGCTGCGTACAAGGACGACGTTGGTGGTAGGCGCGGGCGCAAGCGCCGAACTGCAATTTCCGTCCAATGCCGAACTGCTTGCCCGCATCATCCAGGGCTTCGACTTCAAGCGTGCCGGGTCCGAAAGCTCGACCCGTGACGGCCAGTTGCTGCTGCGAAATGTCTACAAGCTGGCCGAACGCCTGAACAAGCCGGTCGAGGAAGTGGCCGCCGCCACCGAACGCCTGCGCAATGCCTGCCGGCTCGGCCGCTCCATCGATACCGTCCTTGAACAGTACGATCACGATCCCCTGGTGCTCGCCTGCGGCAAGCTCGCGATTGCCTATTTCATCGGACAGGCCGAATCCCGTTCCAGTCTCAAGGACGCACCGCGCGTCGAAGGCGAATTGCCGTTGCAGGGGAAAGTTGCCGAATACTGGATCTACCAGCTCGGCCAGCTCATCACCTCCGGCGTGCCCCGCAGCCGTATCGGCAATGCGCTGGAGCAGATCACCATCATCAACTTCAACTACGACCGCTCGGTCTAGCATTTCCTGCCCTTCGCGCTGGTCATGGCCTATGGCATCGATCTCAAGGAAGCTCAGCGCGTCATCGCAGAGAAGCTTGATGTGATACACCCCCACGGGACGATCGACCGACTGCCTTGGCAGCGTGGTGATGCTCCGCAAGCGGATTGGGGCGTGGAGCAGCCATGGAACATCCATGCGATCGCCACGAACCTCAAATCCCTGGCCGAGCGCCGTACCGACCGCAATGCCTTGCGCGATGTGCGTGTCGCCGTGGCCAATGCCAAGCGGCTTGTCTTCCTGGGCTTCGGCTTTCAGCCGCAGAACGTCGATCTGCTATTCGAAAACACGCTGTCGCATAATCCCGAGGTGCTGATCTCGACATACGGCATGAGCCAAGGCAACGCGGCAACCGTCGCGCATATGATGAAACGCCTCGCCGGCCTCGAAAGTGCTGACCTGCTGATGCTCTCGCCCGGCAAGGCCTGGGAAATCCTGCGCGACTACTCTCTTCTGCTTGAAAGCTGATCTGGCGCCAACCCGGAAGCGATTTGCGCCGCAAGCCTCATGGCAGCGGCTGCACCACCGGTTCGGATACGAATACTGGCGCAGGAGGAGCGACCGGAGTAGCCGGAGCAGTGGCCGCTTCTGCCGGAAGTGCTGGGGGCGCTGTCGGGGTAAGCTTCGGGAGCGTGACCGAACCTTCCTTCTGGAAGTCCGCCTTGCCCTTCAGCGCATCGATCTCGGCCTGCCGCGACTTCAGGTACAATTCGCGATAGCTGGCGTAAGGGTTGGTTTCCTCGCGGATCCGCTTGAACAGCTCATCGTTGGCAGCGCGCTCGTCAAGCGAACGGATGACGAAGCTGCCATAGACATAGCCGGGGTTGCGCAACGGCCCGCCGACTGCAAACGGCAGCAGGAAGCGGTCGAGCGTCAGCCCCACGACATCGCGCAGCGTGGTCGGACCGACCAGCGGCAGGAACAGGTAAGGCCCTGTTCCGATGCCGTAATAACCCATCGTATACGCAAAGCCGTTGCGCCGGTACGGCAGGTTGAACGGCTTGCTCCGCGCAACGTCAATCAAGCCGCCAACGCCCACTGTGGAATTGATCGCAAAGCGGCCGACCGTTTCAGCGGCCTTGCCCGGCTTCAGCTGCAGCAGAAAATTGAGCGCGACGATCGGCTCGGTCAGGTTGCGGAGGAAGTTGCGCAAGCCCATCCGGATCGGCCGCGGCACGCCCTTCTCATAGACTTGCGCCACTGGCGCGATGACGGCGTCATCCACTGCCTGTACCGCGTCATAGCTTGCCTGGTTGATCGCCTGAACCGGGTCCTGCTTCGATGAACGCTCGCCCGAAACCACGATTGCCGGCTGCTCCTGCTCGATCTGGTCAAGCGAAGGTGGCGGCGACTCGGGTGCCGTTCCGAAAGTAGGCTGCGGCAGCACGACCGGCGTTGCAGGTGTCTCGGCAGGCGGCATATCCTGGGGCGCACCCTGACCGGCGCCTGCAGCGATGCTTCCGTTTGCCCCAGCCTGCTCGACATTGGCCTGCTCGGCCGTGGTTTGCCCGGCAGCGGCCTGCTCGTACGGGGCATCGCCCAAAGGCTCTGCCACGGCAGCTCCCGGCACGGCAAGGAGGGCGGCGCTGGCAAGCAAGGTTACGCTCAAAAGGAATTTCCTGTCAGGTACACTGGCCCATCAGGCCAAAGTTGCGTCCGGATCGCCCGAAGTTGCACTCGGACCGCAATGCCCCCCAACTCGCGCGATCGCAACCCGTTCCCCTCACGGCAGCGACAGCAGCCGAACGTCAGAACGGCAGCTTGAACCCCGGCGGAATCCCGGCGGCCATCTGTACCTTCTGCATCTCTTCATTCGCGGCTGCATCGGCCTTGCCGCGAGCATCGTTGAATGCAGCGGCCACGAGGTCTTCGAGAATGCCCTTCTCCGAAACTGCCAGCAGGCTGTCATCGATGCTCACACCGATCACGCGGCCCTTGGCAGAAGCCTTGATCTTCACCAGCCCGCCACCGGCCGAACCCTCGACCTCGATGCCGTCAAGCTTGCCTTGGGCGTCTTCCATCTGCTTCTGGATGGTCTGCGCCGCCTTCTGGGCAGCCTGGATCATCTCTTCCATCGACTTCATGCGCGTTTGCTCCAGGGTCTCTTTTCGTGCTCTCGCGAGCTTTCCTCATCGATGATCACTGCGCCCGGAAAGGCTTCCAGCGCCGCCTTGACCAAAGGATCTTGCTTCATCGCCGCGTCCGCTGCGGCCACTTTCTCGGCCTTGGATTCCTCGAGGCTCGGCAGGGCATCGCCCTCCCCGCGCTCTACGATCCAGGCCTCGCCAGTCACGTGATTCAGCGCGCGCCGGATATCGGCTACAGGATCGTTCGGCAATCCCGGTGCAAGCTGGTATCGCAGCAAGCCGGCGCGCAACTCAACCACCCGCACGCCCAGCCGCATCGTCGATCCGACCAGTGGCGAGACGTGCTCGACCTGTTCGACCAGCGCTTCCCAGTCCATCGAGGGCGATGCCGGTGCCTGCGCGGCAGGTGCAGACGCATCCCCCGCTTCGGCGCCTTGCGCCAGAACCACAGGCCGCGAAGCGATCTCCTCGAGCTTCTTCACCAGCCCGCCCGGATCGGGCAGGTCTGCCGCGTGCATGACCCGCAGCAGCGCCATCTGCGCCGCCACCAGCGGATCGGGCGCCACCTTCACTTCCTCGTAGCCCTTGAGCAGCAACTGCCACAGCCGGTGCAACTGCCCTGCCGAAAGCGCCTTGGCCCAGCCCTCGAGCGCCTCGCGCTCCTCGGCCGAGCGGACATCCGGCCCCACGCCGCCGATCTGCGTCACTGTCACGCGATGGACCACGTCCATCTGCGCGCGCATCATGGCGATCGGCTCGATGCCCAGCGCATATTGCTGCGCCACTTCGGCCAGCACCACGTCACCCTTGCCTGAAAGCACGGCTTCAAGCAGCCGACGCTGCATGGTCTTGTCGGCAAGACCCAGCATTTGCCGGACCTGCTCGGCGCTCACCCGCGTCGTTCCATCGTCGCTTCCGACAAGGTCGGCATGGCTGATGGCCTGATCGAGGATCGAGAGGCCATCGCGCACCGATCCCTCGGCGGCAGCCGCAACCATGGCCAGCGCCTCGTCCTCGGCCTCGACCCCTTCCTTGCCGCAGATCATGCCGAAGTGGCTGGCCAGAAGTGGCGCTGGAATGCGCTTGAGGTCGAACCGCTGGCAGCGCGACAGCACCGTCACCGGCAGCTTGTCGACCTCGGTCGTTGCGAAGAGGAACTTCACGTGTGCCGGCGGTTCCTCAAGCGTCTTGAGCAAGGCGTTGAAAGCATTGCGCGACAGCATGTGAACTTCGTCAACGATGTAGATCTTGTAGCGCGCCGAAACAGCGGCATAGCGCACGGCCTCGATGATCTCGCGCACATCATCGACACCGGTATTCGAAGCCGCGTCCATCTCGATCACGTCGATGTGACGGCCTTCGGCAATCGCCCGGCAAGGCTCGCACACGCCGCACGGATCGATCGTCGGACCACCCTGCCCGTCTGCGCCGATGCAATTGAGCGCCTTGGCGATAAGGCGCGCGGTCGAGGTCTTGCCCACCCCGCGCACCCCGGTCATCAGGAAGGCGTGGGCCAGCCGGTCGCGCTTGATTGCGTTGGCCAGCGTCTGCACCATCGCGTCCTGCCCGATGAGTTCGGCGAAGGTCTGCGATCGGTACTTGCGCGCAAGCACGCGGTAAGGCTGGGCAGCAGGGGCCGCTGCGGGTGCTGGCGGCGGCGGTGCCGCAGTCTCTGGCACAGCCTCTACTTCGGCGGGAGCAGCAACGAGCGCAGGCTTGGGTGCCGGATCGCCGAACATCGAACTCTGGCCCGCAGCCTCAAGTTCGGCGGCAGAGGGCTTGTCTTCCTCCTCTTGCGGAGGATCGCCAAACATGTCGGTGGAATCGGCCATCGCTGCCTTAGGTAAGCACTCCCAGCCCGAATGTCGAATGCCCGACGGACTGGAAACGGTGGATTGACTTATAGGTTGCAAAATGCAACCTTAAACCCATGAGCACAGTCCTGCCAGGCCGCTACACCGCCGATTTCGACCGCTCGCTCGTGGTCTTCGTAATCGGCATGCGCATCAACCGCTTCCACAGGATCGGCAAATGGCTGCCCGTCGCCCGCGCAATGGGCCCGATGATCAGCGAACTGGCGCGCAATCCGCAAAGCGGCTTTCTCGGCGTCGAGACGATGCTGCGCGGGCCACGCACCGTTGTGATGATGCAATACTGGCGCGATTTCGACAGTCTGGAGGCCTATGCCCGCGATCGCGACCAGAAGCATTGGCCAGCATGGACCGCCTTCAACAGGGCCGTGGGCAGCGATGGCACCGTCGGCATCTTCCACGAGACGTACGCCGTGTCAGCCGGAGCCTACGAGACGATCTATGGCAACATGCCGCCGTTCGGCCTCGGCAAGGTGGCGGGACTGATCCCGGCCACGGGCAAGCGCAACGAAGCGCGCTCACGCATGAAGGCCGCAACTGAGGGATGAAAAAGGAGCCGGCCGACCCGCCGCAACCCGTTGTGGCTGCTTCCTTCCGGACCTGACCAAGTTGGCGGACGCAAACGTCCGACCGACTCCCGGCGCGGCCTATGGAGGGGAAGCCGAGGCTTGTCCAGCCCCGCACCGCTCAACCTTACTTAAAATTATCCGCATAGCTCTGCAGCTTCAGCTTGCGCGGCGGCGTCGGGATCACGCGAACATCGATACCATAGCGATCGGCATAGGCCTTGGCGTCCGCCTCGGTTTCGAAGGCAAGCACGACCTGGCTCTGCGTATCGCCCGAGCCGGCCCAACCCATCAGCGGATCGGGGCGCCTGGCTTCTGCGGGTTCGAATTCGAGCAGCCAGTCGCTGGTCCGGGCCTTGCCGGACTGCATGGCGTTCTTCGGGCGCTGATAGATGCGTGCTGACATGGCTTCGCGCTTGCACACGAATCAGGCCGCAAATCAAGTCCGCTTTTGCGCGTTGCCACCTTGAGCGTTGAAAGCGTTCTTGGTCTTGAGGCTCGGGTCCTCGGCCCAGGGCTCGTCCGGCCAGCGGTGCTTGGGATAGCGACCCTTCATGTCCTTCACCACGTCCCGCCAGGAACCGCGCCAGAAGCCTGGCAGGTCAGCCGTTGTCTGGATCGGCTTGCCGCCGGGGCTGGTCAGGCTCAGCAGCAGGGGCCTGGGCGGCTGCCCCACAGATGGATGCCGTTCCAGCCCGAACAGCGCCTGCACCCGCAATTCCACGCAAGGCCCCCCTTCGTGGCCATAATCGATGGCATGGCTGGTTCCTGCAGGAGAACGGAATTCGGCTGGGGCCAGCCTGTCTAACGCCTGCCGCTCGTTCCAGTCGAGCCGATCAAGCAGCGCTTCGTGCAGCTTGCCCGCTCCGATCTGCAGACCGCGCCGTCCCGCAAGCAATGGCCCGAGCCATTCCTCCAGCGCATCTAGCAAGGCCTGCTCGGATAACGCCTCCAGCCCGGCATAGCCGGCCCGCACGATCAGCGCCTTTGCCGCCCCGCCCAGCGGCAGAAGCGCAAGACCACCCTCGCGAACGACCGCGATCAGCTTGGCCACAACAGCGTCAGCATCTGGCTTGGGATCAGGCACCCGCGCCAGAACGATCGCGCCGAGCCTGCGCTCGAGCCGCGCCTCCACACGCCCCTCGCCAGCATTCCACGTCAGCGAATGCCGCTCCTCCATCCGGGGCACCAGGAAGCGGGTCACTTCTTCATCCTCAAGCGCCACTGCCGCCGTGATCCGTGCACCCTTGGCCTCGCCCTGCGCATCCCCGATCACCAGCCATTTCGCTGTGGCCAACGGCGATGCGGGATCAAGACGATAGCCGCGCCCGCCCGACGCCAGCCATTCTTCACCAGACTGCCCCCGCGCGCGCGCGATGCGATCGGGAAAGGCCTCTGCCAGCAGAACGCCCAGCGGCACTTCCTGCCCGCTCTTCGCTTGCACCAGCCTGGCCGCCATCTGCGTCCATCGCGCCGCCAGCTTGCGCGAACCCTCGGCCCTGCTTCCGCGTTCGCCTCCCCAGCGATCAAGCCTGCGGGCAAGATCCTCGCCGCGTCCGCCCAGCCCGCGCTCTTGCAGCAACAGCGCCAGTCTTGCCGCCTCTTCCGGCTGGTCCCGCTCGGCCGCGAACAACAGCATGTGCGCCAGCGCCGGCTCCATCGGCAACCGCGCCATCGCTCTTCCATGCGCCGTGATCCGGCCCTCGCGATCAAGCGCGCCCAATGCCTTCAGGCTTCCGCGTGCCGCCGCCATCGCTGCTGCCGGTGGCGGGTCGAGCCACGCCATCGCTGCCGCATCGCCCGCGCCCCATTGCGCCAGCGTCAGTGCAAGCGGTGCAAGATCGCTGGTGACCACCTCGGGCGGATCGAACGCCGGCCGCCCGGCATGGGCAGCCTCTTCCCAAAGGCGATAGGCCACGCCCGGCCCCTGTCGCGCCGCGCGCCCTGCGCGCTGCGCCGCCGAAGCCTGGCTCGCCCGCGTCGTCACCAGCCGCGTGACACCGGCCGCCTTGTCGAACTCCGCGCGCCGCGAAAGACCCGCATCGACCACAACGGAAACGCCATCCAGCGTCAGCGAAGTTTCGGCGATGCTCGTGGCAAGCACGATGCGGCGGCGTCCTTGCGGATCGCGCCGGATCGCAGCGCGTTGCCCTGCTGGCTCGACCTGTCCGTGCAGCGGCAGAACCAGGGCGTGCGGCAATCTCTCTGCCAGCAAATCCGCTGTCCGCTCGATCTGCGCCACGCCCGGAAGAAAAGCCAGGATATCGCCTGTTTCCTCACGCCACGCGGTCTGGATAGCAGACGCCATGGCTGCCTCGACCTTCAGGTCCGGCCGTGCGCCCAGCCACTTCACCGTCAGTGGATGCGCCTTGCCCTCGCTCTCCACCACCGGCGCCTGGCCAAGCAGGGATGCGAACCGCGAACCATCGATGGTGGCCGACATCACCACGATGCGCAGGTCCTCGCGCAGCACCCCCTGCGCTTCTACTGCCAGCGCCAGCCCGAGATCGCTATCGAGATGCCGCTCATGCGCCTCGTCGAATAGCACCGCCGAAACGCCTTGCAACTCCGGATCATTGAGGATGGTCGAGACGAAGATCGCCTCGGTCACCACCAGCACGCGCGTCCTGGCAGACCGCTTGGCATCAAGCCGGGTGACATAGCCGATGGTCTGCCCTGCCTCCTCGCCCAGCAGCTCGGCCATCCGCTCCGCCGCTGCACGCGCTGCCACGCGCCGCGGCGACAGCACGATCACTTGCCCGCGGCACCATGGTTCCGCCAGGAGAGCCGGTGCCACCGCCGTCGTCTTGCCCGCTCCCGGCGGTGCGATCAGCACCGCACTTGGCTGCTCGCGAAGGGCAGCCAGCAGGTCAGGCAGGACGGCAAGGATCGGCAGGTCGCTCACGCCAAGCGCCTTAACGACCTTTTTCTGCACAACGCAACGTCCCGGGAAACGTCCCCCCTTACAGATCGTTCATGGTCGGTTCCAAAGAGCCATGCTAAGGGCGGGGAGAAATGAAGAGCACGCTGGAATTCGTCGTGGCACTGACCACCGGCCTGCTGTTCAGTGGCGTCATGATTGGCGGCATCATCCTCGGCGTAGGCGCAGTCTGCGGTGGCAGTTGCTACTGGCTATGGCGACGTTTCGGTCGTCGCAAGTGATCAGCCCGCGCGCCTGAACAGCCAGGCCGAAGCCAGCCAGCACGATCCCCAGGCCAGCGTTATCGCCAGTGCCTGCATTCCGCCACCAGCCAGCAGACCCGCTGCGATTTGCGCAACAACCATAGCCAACATGGCTCGCGCCGTGCCCTGAGCCTCGAACCGGGCGAGCGCCGCCCCAGCAAGGCCGACGAGCGGGACGAGCATGAACCACATGTTAGCGGGGTTGCCCTCTGCACCGACAAGCCCGACCGCCAGATTGATCCAGACCAGCGCCAAGGCAGCGCCGGTGCCGAGGAAGGCCCCCGCGCGATAGGCACGGCTTCCGTTCGCCCGCACCGCAAGCTCCAGCGCCGCCCCGGTAACGCCCAAAAGGAGCGCCGCAACCGCGAAGTCGCTTGCAGTCCAGCGGACGCCAAGATGCAGCCGTTCTTCGAACTGCATGGCAAGCAACGGCACCGCCAGCATCAGTCCGACCATCGACCAGCCCAGCGGTCGAAGCCATTCAAGCGCAGTGTTCGGGGCGTCTGCTTTGCGGATCAACATGATGGCCTCGCGTGAACAAGGCGCTGAAACTGCACCTTACCCGGCAGTGCGGTCAAGTCGCACTCACCCCATTGGGTATGGGATCTCGCGGCTCACCTTGTCGATCGCCTTCATCACTTCATCGGACAAGACCAGATCCGCCGCGCCCAGCATCGCATCGAGCTGGTCCTCGGCCCCGACGCCGACGATGGTCGAGGCCACGAAGTCATGTTGCTTTGACCAGGCGACGGCCATCGTGACCGCATCGTGCCCCGCCTCCGAAGCAATCGCCATGAACCGTTCGGTTGACGACAGCGACCGGTCGTTGACGAAGCGCTTGCCCATCGCCGCTTGCCGTCCCTCCATCGCGAGGTAGCGGGAAAACCGTGCGCCGTCGGGCCGTGCTCCACCGTTGTACTTGCCCGAAAGCACCCCGCCTGCGAGCGGCGAATAGGGAATGAGGCTCACCCCCTCCTTGCGGCATACCTGCGCCAGTTCGTCCTCGAAGCGGCGGTTGTTCAGGCTGAAATTGTTCTGGATGGTCTGGTAGCGCACCGTGCCCAGCTTCTCGGCCGTGGCGAGCGATTTCATCAGACCCCAGCTGGTCTCGTTGGAACAGCCGGTGATCCGCACCTTGCCCGCCTGCACCAGCTCGTGCAGCACCTCCATCGTCTCGTCATAGGCAGTGTCATGATCCGGCCAGTGCGTCTGGTAGAGATCGATGTAATCGGTGCCGAGCCGCTTGAGGCTGGCGTCGACCGCCGTTTCGATATTGCGCCGGTCGAGCGCGGTCATGCCGTTGCGGCAGGGCGAGCGAAACCACACGTGGCTCGGCCCCGAAACCTTCGTCGCCAGCACGATGGCATCGCGCGGCTTGGTCTTGAGCCACTTCCCGACAATTTCCTCGGTCCGGCCGACCCACTTGATGTCGGGCGGCACGGGATAGCCTTCGGCGGTATCGTAGAAGTTGATCCCGGCGTCATAGGACCTGTCGAGCACCCGGAACGCTTCGGCTTCGTCCACCTGGCTGCCGAAGGTCATCGTCCCCATGCAGATATCCGAAACGACGATGGCCGACCGGCCGAGGCGACGATGCTGCATCAGGCTCTCCCGTTATGCTCTTGAAATTGGGTCAGAATCTCCGCGCCACCGCGAACAGCGCAGCTTCCGTCATGGCGACCTTGGCCGCGCTCGCCGGGAAGCCCGCAATCGCATCGATCGCACGCTGCGCATACATCCGCGCCCGCTCGCGCGTGGCGTTTACAGCATCGTGGCGACGGATCAGCTCGATCGCGTGGGCAAGATCCTCGTCCGACGACCGATCGCCCGCGATAGCGTCGCGCCAGAACTTGCGTTCCTCGGCATCGCCCCGGGCATAGGCGAGGATCACCGGCAGCGTCATCTTGCCTTCGCGGAAGTCGTCGCCCTGGTCCTTGCCCATCTCGGCCACTTCGGAATCGTAGTCGATCGCATCGTCGGCCAGCTGGAACGCGATACCAAGGTTCCGGCCATAGGAATCGAGCGCCAGCTCGTCCGACTCGTCGCGTTCGGCCACCACCGCCGCGATCCGGCACGCTGCAGAAAACAGCGCCGCGGTCTTGGCCGCGATGATGTCGAGGTACATTTCCTCGCTCGTCTCGATCTGCCGCTGCGCCACGAGCTGATCGACCTCGCCCTCGGAGATCACCGCCGAGGCGTTCGACAGGATGCGCAGCACCTTCAGGCTGCCATCCTCGACCATCAGTTCGAAGCTGCGGCTGAACAGGAAGTCGCCGACCAGCACCGTGGCAGGGTTGCCGTAGACGATGTTCGCGGTCTTCTTGCCGCGCCGCATGTCCGAACCGTCGACCACGTCATCGTGCAGCAGCGTGGCGGTGTGGATGAATTCCACTGCCGCCGCCAGCTTGTAATGCCGCGAGCCGCCATAGCCGAGCAGCGATGCGCTGGCGAGCGTTAGCATCGGCCGCATGCGCTTGCCACCGCCCGCAATCAGATGTCCCGCAAGCGTGGGAATCAGCGGAATGCGCGACTGCATCCGGTCGAGGATCACGGCGTTGACGCTATTCATGCCCTCGGCAACGAGGGCCATCATCGGCGCCAGCGAAGGTTCGGCCTTGCGCGGCAGGGTGTGGACAGTGGCAGTCATCGTGACTGACCGCTTGGCGACAAGGGCGGCGCTTGGCAAGACGCAAGTTGCACTGTAGCGGCCCTAACACGAATGCGCAGACCAAAGGACGGGGTAAGGGAATGAGCGAAGATCCGGTTCTGGCAGGCTATCGCCAATCCATCGACAACATCGATGCCGCGATGATCCATATCCTCGCCGAACGTTTCCGCATCACCCAGGCCGTCGGCGCGCACAAGGCGGCGCACAAGCTCCCCGCCTCCGATCCGGGCCGCGAGGAGCGCCAGATCGCCCGCCTGCGCAGTCTTGCCGAAGACGCCAAGCTCGATCCGGAATTCTCGGAAAAGTTCCTGCGCTTCATCATCGAGGAAGTGATCCGCCACCACGAGCGCGCAGCATCTTCGCCCGACTGACGCGATGCGCCACCCCGGCTGCTCCCGCAAATGAGAGCAGCGCGACACATTGCGAACGCAATCGAATTGATCGCAGCGGGGCAGGCTGTGCGCCCTTTGGCCCCCGCCCCAACCTCAATCTTCCAGCGGCACCCCGGGCACCTGCTTGGCCGTGCGGATCGTCAGCGATGTCTTAACGCTCGCCACGTTCGGCGCTGGCGTCAGCTTGCTGGTCAGGAATTCCTGGAAGCTTTGCAGATCGCGGCTGACGATCTTGAGAATGAAGTCGATCTCGCCGTTGAGCATGTGGCACTCGCGCACTTCGGGCAGCGTGCGCATGTGCTCCTCGAACTGGCGGAGCGATTCCTCGGCCTGGCTCTTGAGGCTCACCAGCGCAAAGACCGTGATTGCAAAACCCAGCTTCGATGCGTCGAGTTCGGCATGATAGCCCCTGATCACGCCAGCATCTTCAAGCGCGCGAACGCGGCGCAGGCAGGGCGGCGCAGTGAGCCCGACGCGCTGTGCGAGTTCGACGTTGGTAACGCGTCCCTCAGCCTGCAATTCGGCGAGCAAGCGCCTATCGATACCATCCAGTGTTGACATGCGTGTCAGTCGTCCGTTTCGTTGCGCCCGGCCACGGCGTTCGGAAAGAAGCAATAATCGCAACTTTCCGCGCAAAATCCACCGTGCGAGATAATTTTGTTGTTTAATACCGCAAGTGATCCACATTGCAACGCAATGGATACCTACCTTCCCTCGAGGGGTACGATTTGTTAGCCTTCTCGCTGTTATGGCGTCCTCACCCGAGCCTGCGCGGCGCGGTGCCAGAAGTAATCCCACAGGCGGAGCCTTGATGATCGTTGATGACCGCCTTGAGACCGTGCTGCGTACCAACGTGGCAGGCAAGACGGCAGCCCGGACGCAGTTGCGGCAATTGATCGATCTGCTTGGCGCGGTTCCGCTTTCGGCATGGAACACCCGCCACGCCACCGCTCTGGCCCGCGTCGAGATGCTGTGCGAGCAACTCGACGACGAAGAGACTGCCGCCGTGCTGCGCGGTGTGCCACACCGCTCGGCTGTCCTTGTCTATCACTTCGCGCAAGGGGGGCGGCGCGCTGCTGCCGCTGCAGTCGCTTCGGCTGACCTCGCCGAAGAGGACTGGCTTGCTCTCATCCCGCGCCTGCCGATGATCTCCCGCGGTTTCGTGCGCCACCGGTCGGGCCTGCCGCAAACGGTTCGCAAGCTGCTGTCAGACCTCGGCGTGAACGATTTTCTTCTGCCCGAGCCGGCAAGCGTCGCGGCCGGCGCCGCCGCCCCGGTGATCGAAGTGCTATCAACCGAAGCGTCGGCAACAGAAGCGCAGGCACCAGTCTCCGACACGTCCCCTGCGCCTGATCAAGTACCCCACCCGGTTGATGTGGGCCAACCTGCCGAAATAACGGCAACGGAAAACTTGACCGCCACGTCGTTGGCGCTTCCGACGGACAACGAGACCGCGCCGGCAGGAGACGCAGCCCATAGACCGGAAGAGGACGGCATCGGCGCCATCGTCCGCCGCATCGAAGCGTTCCGGCGCAAGCGTGACGAGCGCGAGGTTTCGCCTGCCCCCCGGGCGGAAGGACTCGCCCCCCTCCTGCCCTTCCCCGAACCAGAAATGCCGGCGCCCAAACCGCCGCAGTTCATCGACCTGCGCACCGATGCCGAAGGCGTCATTATCCAGGCGGCGATCGATCCTCCGGGCATGCTGATCGGCGCGCGGATGTTTTCGGCCGCCTCAGATGCGCCGCTGCGCTGCGAAGACAGTACCATCGACGCTGTCCGGCGCCGTCAGCCGGTTGAGGCGGCTCGCATCGACATCGCGGCGGCCCCAGCCGTCGCAGGCACATGGTATGCCGATGGTCCGCCGATCTTTGCACCCGATGGGGGCCGGTTTTGCGGCTATCATCTTCGTTTGCGCCGCAAGCAGGCATCTGCGCCGGCAAGCGCCACGAAAGGCACCGCAACGCCGGCGATCGCACCTGCCGACACCGAAGCAGACCGGATGCGCCAGTTGCTCCATGAACTGCGCACGCCAATCAATGCCATTCAGGGCTTTGCCGAAATGATCCAGTCGCAGGTCTTCGGTCCGACGCCACATCAATATCGTGCAATGGCCGCAACTATCGCTGCCGATGCAGCGCAGATGCTCGCGGGATTTGAAGAGGTGGAACGGCTGGTAAAGTTGGAAAGTGCCGCACTGGCGCTCGAAACCGGCGGTTGCGACGCTGCCACGGTTGTTGCTCGCCTCGTAGAGCAGGTTTCACCTGTGCTCGGCTCGCGCAATGTGCGTCTCACCGTCTCGATGCCGGCAAACCCGGTTCCGGTGAATTTGGCCGAGGCCGAACTGGAACGTTGCGTCTGGCGCCTCCTCAGTGTGATCGCTGCCTCGGTCGCGCCGGGCGAACGGCTGACATTTGCCCTCGAAAACGACCATGGTGCGGCACGCCTTGCCCTGACCTTGCCCGTTTCGCTGCGATCGCTTGACGACGATACGCTCTATGCGCCGGATGCCGCCCCATCGGCAGGGATGCTGACGGCCGCCATGCTCGGCAATGGCTTCGCACTGCGGCTTGCCCGTGCCGAGGCAAGGGCTGCGGGCGGCAGCCTCGAACGCGAGGCCGGTCTGCTTGTTGCGGCGTTCCCTGGCCAGATCAATGAAGCGCCGGCCTGGCCCGGCCAAGCAGCAGGGGGCTGACCGTTGCGCTCTCAAGATGCGGCTCTCATCACGCGCCATCCCTCTCCAGATGAATTCGTTTCCTTCGCTCCGGGTTTCGGTCAGCGCTTCACGCTGACGATCGATACCGAGGAGGAATTCGACTGGGGCAAGCCGCTTGACCGAACCAGCCATCGCCTAGACCACATTCCGCGCCTCGCGAAGTTCCAGCAATTCTGCGAAGGCATGGGCGTCGTTCCAATCTATCTCATCGATTTTCCCGTCGCCAGCGATCCGCGGTGCGCCGAAGTGCTTGGCGATGCGGTGAAGGCTGGGCGTGCGGAAATCGGCGTGCAGCTTCACCCCTGGGTCAACCCGCCGCATGAAGAGGACGTCAACGTCCACAACAGCTTTGCCGGCAATCTGCCCCGTGACCTTGAACGCGCGAAGTTCCGCAAGCTTCGCGATACGATCGAGGCCGCGTTCGGCGTCGGTCCGCAAATCTATCGTGCGGGGCGCTATGGCGTTGGCCCCGCCACTGTCGGCATCCTGTCGGAAGCTGGCATCGCCATCGACACCTCCGTGCGATCGCTGTTCGATTACAGCTCGACCGGCGGCCCCAATTTCCGCGACCTGCCGTTGCGGCCGTGGTGGGTCGATCGCCGACAGGGCCTGATGGAGATGCCACTGACAACGGTCTATGCCGGGCCGCTGCGCGCATGGGGTCCGTCGGCATACCCCCGGATGTGGCGCATTCCGCGAATGCGCGGCGCTCTGGCCAGGCTTGGCCTTCTCGAACGCATCGCCCTCACCCCCGAAGGCATCACGCTTGAGGAAGCCATCCGTGGCATCGACGAAGCGGTCGAACTTGCCCTTCCACTGCTCGTCTTCTCATTCCACAGCCCGTCGCTCAGGCCCGGCCACACACCCTATGTCCGCAGCGAGGATGATCTGGACCTGTTCTACGACTGGTGGCGCGGAGTGTTCGAACACCTTGCGAGGCGCGGTGTTACCTCCACTTGCGTGCGCGAAATCATTGCTGCCGCACAAGTCTGATCCCCCGCTTGCCATTTTACCGCCGTACCGCTAGCGGAAAGCGCGATGGGCCTGTAGCTCAGTTGGTTAGAGCTGGCCGCTCATAACGGCTAGGTCGCGGGTTCAAGTCCTGCCGGGCCCACCATCGCCTCGTTTTCGGCCGCGTTGCTCCCCTTGACGGGTTTCAACTCCGCTTGCCTACATGTGCCAAACATGACAGGACCCCGCGCGCCCGATCCCACCTGATTTTTCCGAACCGGACGCCTGTCTCTTCCCATGCTTACCATCAACGGCATCACCGTGCGCCTCGGCGGACGCGACATCATTTCCCGCGCATCGGTAGCAGTGCCGCCGCGCGCTCGCGTAGGTCTGGTCGGACGCAACGGCGCGGGCAAGTCCACACTGGTCAAGGCGATCATCGGCGAGATCGAGCCCGATGAAGGCGCGATCGAGATGCCGCGCCGCACGCGCCTCGGCTACCTGGCACAGGAAGCTCCCGCTGGTGACGCAACGCCGTTCAACACCGTGCTCGCCGCCGATGTCGAGCGCACCCAGTTGCTGGAAGAGGCCGAGACTTGCACCGATCCCGACCGGCTGGGCGATGTCCACGACCGCCTGCTCGCGATCGATGCCTACAGCGCCGATGCCCGCGCCGCGCGCATCCTCATCGGCCTCGGCTTCGACGAGGACATGCAGGGCCGCCCGCTCGACAGCTTCTCCGGTGGCTGGCGCATGCGCGTCGCGCTTGCCGCGCTGCTCTTCTCCGCGCCGGACGTGCTGCTGCTCGACGAGCCTTCGAACCACCTCGACCTTGAAGCGACGCTGTGGCTCGAGAACTTTCTCAAGGCCTATCCCGGCACGCTGCTGCTGATCAGCCACGAGCGTGACCTGCTCAACAACGTGGCCGACCACATCGTCCACCTCCACGCCGGCAAGCTCACGCTCTACCCCGGCGGCTACGACAGCTTCGAGCGGCAGCGCAACGAGCGGCTGGCGCAGCAGGCTGCGGCGCGTGCGGCGCAAGAAGCGCAGGCCGACCGGCTCAAGGACTACATCGCCCGCAATTCCGCTCGCGCATCAACCGCCAAGCAGGCGCAGTCGCGCGCCAAGATGCTGGCCAAGATGCAGCCGATCGCCGCGGTGGTCGAGGACCCCT
This sequence comes from Novosphingobium sp. B1, assembly GCF_900176395.1. Taxonomy (GTDB): domain Bacteria; phylum Pseudomonadota; class Alphaproteobacteria; order Sphingomonadales; family Sphingomonadaceae; genus Novosphingobium. The sequence continues at coordinate 149,471 of NZ_FWXL01000003.1, forward strand.
CGCTCAGCTTCGATTTCCCGGACCCCGATGAACTGCGCCCGCCGCTGATCACGCTCGACCTTGCCAGCGTGGGCTACGCCCCCGGCAAGCCGGTATTGCAGCGGCTCAACCTGCGGATCGATCCGGATGACCGCATCGCACTGCTGGGCCGCAACGGCAACGGCAAGACAACGCTCGCCCGCCTGCTCGCCGCGCAGCTCGCGCCGATGGACGGGGCGATGACGGCTACCGGGAAGATGCAGGTCGGGTACTTCACGCAGTACCAGGTCGAGGAGATCGCCGATGGCGGCACCCCGCTCGAACTGATGACGCGAGCGATGGAAGGCAAGAGCCCGGCCGCGGTCCGCGCGCAGCTCGGGCGCTTCGGCTTCTCCGGCAACCGCGCCACGTCGCGAGTGGGCACGCTGTCGGGCGGTGAGCGCGCCCGGCTGGCGCTGGCGCTCGTCACCCGCGACGCGCCGCACATGCTGGTGCTCGACGAGCCGACCAACCACCTCGACATCGACGCGCGCGAGGCGCTGGTGCAGGCGCTCAACATGTACAAGGGCGCGGTGATCCTGATCAGCCACGACCGGCACATGGCCGAACTGGTGGCCGACCGCCTGGTCCTCGTCGATGGCGGCACCGCCAAGCCGTTCGACGGCAGCATCGAGGACTACATCGACTTCATCCTCGGCCGCAACCAGCCCAAGACCGACGGCGGCAGCGGCGACACGCAGGCCAAGGGCGGCGGCGGCGCGCAGGACCGCAAGGCGCGGGCTGCGGCGCGCGATGCGTACAAGGCGCTGCAGAAGGCACAGGCCGCCGCGGAAAAGCACGTCGCCAAGCTGCAGGCCGACCTGGCGCAGATCGACCGCGCGATGTTCGAACCCGGCAGCGCCGCGCCCGAATTCGCCAAGCTCAGGATGGGCGAGCTGTCACAGCGGCGGAGCAAAGTGGCGCAGGCGCTGGAGGAAGCGGAACTGGCGTGGCTGGAAGCGGGCGAAGCGCTTGAGGACTCTGGCGCAGCGGCCAACTGAGGCCCGCCGACAGCAGCGCCGAGGGAGCGGTCCCGCACTTCAGGACGCTGAGGGGTTTACGCGGTTTACACGGTTCAGGGGTGGTTGAGGCTTCAGCCTGAGCTGCGACGGCGTCGGTGTCGGCGTTTCGGGGGCGGTCGGGGCCTGACCGGGCGTGACCGGCCTCGCGCGCGCCCTCCCGCTCCTCACCGTCGTCCGCATCGTCATCACCGAACAGGGTGTGGAAGGCGGCTTCGCGGCGGGACTGGGCGTGGTCCCAGGCTTCGGGCGCGGCGCGGCGAGCGGCTTCGAGGTGATCGGTGAGCGCTGCCTGCCAATCGTCCCAGACCTCGTCGGGCGCGTCGTCGTCGGGAAAGGGGTTGGCCTGCTTGTAGTCGGCATCGGCGCGGGCTTCGAAAGCCTTGAGGAAGCGGTCGCGCGCGGGGTCGGTCTAGCCGGTGGCGGCGGCGACGTCCGCGCCCTCGGCCAGCGCCAGGAGCATGCGGTCGAAGTCTTCGGCGAGGTGGTGGACGGCCTTGGGCGCGGCGGCGGCGCGGGCGTCGAGCCGGGCGAGATGGGCGAGCAGGAGCCGCGCGTCGAAGCGCTGGCGCTCGCCCACGGCCTCGCCCCGGAACCAGATCGTCTCAGTGGTGCCATGGAGTGCGCGGGCGGCGAGGACCTGCTCGGCCGCCTCGCGCGCATGGATCAGCGCCGCGTCCCAGCCGGCGGCAAAGGCCGGATCGCGGCGACGGCGGACATAGGCCGTCTGCTGCGACACCCCCGCCACCCGCGCCGCCATGCGCACCTGCCCATGGCGGCTGAGGTGATCGAGAAACCTCGCGATGCGGACGGGGGTGAACTGGTTGGGGTGGAGGAGCGGCGTCGCGTTCCCGGCGCTGCGCCCCTCCTCCCCTCCCGCCTGCAGGAGGGGAACGCGCCTTTCCTGCCCCTTGGCGCAAAGCGAAGGCAGAACATCATCAGGCAGCCCGATGTCCCGCCCGGCGGGAATCCACCCCCTGCCAAACGACGAAGGCCCTGAGGACGTAGGCTGATGCGGATCGGCGGCGTGCGACATGGGCGGCTCCCGTTTGGAACGAAACGGGAACTTCTAGGCGAGGATGGGATGTGTAGGAAAATGCTTTCAGGCCTACAGAAAATGCTGCCGCATTTGCACAGTCGCAATGTATTCCCAAACGGCCACAAAATCCCAAAATAGCCTTACAAAAGGCGCCATTCGTCAAAATTTTTCGAGAGAAAAATTATAAACTTTATCTATCAAATCACACATGTCCGCCGGCACTTCATCAACTTTCATCTCCTCGATAATAGCCGACGGCGTAATAGAAACCTTATAGTCACGCTGCACTTTGCCATTAACAAAAGATAAGGCTTCTTTTCCGGGAACCATCTTAATTCTTTGCATTGGGTCGGACCAACGGGTTTCAAACGCGCCAAGGACCGCTTCTAAAACCTTAGCCTCATGGTCTCGCTCACCCTCGCGGCGAAGAAAGGTTTTATACTTTTCAGTAAATTGAGCCATTATGTAAGTTTTTTTCTCACGCGCAAATTCCTCAAGCACCTCCGCCGCTGAAAAGTCAGCCATGGAAATCGACGCACCGCGCAATCTTCTCTCTGCAATTTTTTTCTGAACCAATCGATCTATAACTGGAGGGATCAGAACAAAATTCTCCAATTCTTTACGCTCATGAATAATTGCAAAATTACAAACCCTTTCTAAGTCAGAAATAGTAGCTGCACACTCCGGGTCCGATCTATAATCGCGATCTAAAATCGCTCCCGATATGATGCTCCTACCCAACGGGTGCTCCATACCCAATTTTAGACTTTTGATCTTTTCGGGGTTGAACCCATCTGTGGGAACTACAGCAAAATCACTTCTCACAGCAACGCGCTTCCGGCCAACTTTTCGTGCAAACTGAGCCAAAATCTTGAAGTCTAGGCCTTCGACAAAAAGTGCACGACGGGTCTTTGCCAGCTGCGTAAGTATTGGATTAACACTTGATCCAAGCAAAGAGAAAACCGCACCCAACTCTGTCGGTGAGCGCAACCTCTTTGCTCGAGGAAAGTCCTTAGAGATGATTGTAATTTCGTCAGCCTCGCACTCCGATATTATTTCCGTAGAATGCGTGGCAAGAACGATGTCAGGGCCAATATCCTTCAAAATTGAAACTAACTGTCGCTGGAGATCCGAATGCAAATAAACATCCGGCTCATCTATTAAGAAAATCGAAGCGTCACTCGATTGAACTATGTGGGTCAACATTTGACACCAAACTTGAAAACCAAATCCCGACCAAAATATTTCGCGAGGCCTCCTTTTCTCCGGACAATACATAAAGAGAAATACGTCTTTTTCTCCTGAAATTTTCCCAATCTCGGGCTTAGTTACACTCATGCCCGGCCATGTTAATTCCACTAAATCTTTAAATTGATCAAACTTCGCCGGAAAATGGTGCCAAATGTTTCTGAAATTGCGCGACGCCTGATAATTTAAGAGAGCCAGACGAGCCGCCTCTGCCTGATATAATCGCTCCCTGTGGTCTACCGGGCTTAGGACAGGGGCAAAGCCAATTTTGCACTTAAATTGCGCACGAAACGAAGATGGAGAATTGCAGGCTTTCCCTTGAGCATCAGCTATTAAATAGCACTCTCCTTGCTCAGGAAAATATAGAGTTAGTGTATGTCCGTTGTCGAGAAAGAACTTAATAGTTGCCGGTTCATCGTCATGATAGTCGTAGTAGACGTTTTCCTCAGCAATGAAGGCAGATCTTAAATCCACCACATATCCGTATACCTTTCCGTTCGGTCCAGAGACAAACTCCGCCTTCCGACTCCAAGCTTTTCGCATTGCCTCGGCTAAAATACGAAAGGCAGCTATTACCGTTCATTTTCCAGCATTGTTTGGTCCGACCAGAACATTAAAGCGGCGCAAATCGACACGGAAGGACTCGAACGCTTTAAAGCGTTTGAACTCCACTTTGACAAATCGGTCGATTCTGCTCTGATCCATGACTGTAATTTGTATCTGCTTGGACAAGCGGAAGAAAGGCTTAGCGGCTCTCTGTTTCAAGCTTTTCCGCAGAATATGGTTCGTGAGACGATGGCCCCAGGGATTGCGGTGACAAGATTACCGTGACACGTGCATCAATCCCCAATTAGCCATCCACCTAGAAACTTCCGAACCCAAGCGCTTCCGTGGTAACGGCGTTGTCCTTTCATCCTTCGACATGCTCAGGAAGATCGGCGCTTGGGCAGTGGGCTGATGCTATTGCGAGAGTGCCCTTCCAACGCTCCCCCTCCCCCGGTGGGGGGAGGAAGGCTCTTATAGCGTGCCCGAGACGCCGATGATGGCGCAGGCCAGAGTGTGAGCAGGCCGAGGCGGGGCCAGGAGGCGGGTTCGCCTTGGAGGAAGACGGCGAACAGGATCACGATCAGCGGGACAGTCGTGGCGAGGATCGGCATCAGCAGGCTGAGCGGAAGTTGCCGTGACAGTTTACTCGATCCCAAGATCTGCCATGCTTTTTGGCCGCGCTTTGCCTCGCCAACGCGGGCTGCAGGGCAGGAGGGCTACATGAAGCGCACGTTGCGGGGTGGTTGCCTCATTGGCGGCATTTGCTTTGCCGTGGGCTATGTCGGGCCGCTGTATTGGTGGCCAGAGAGCAATCTGGGGCCGTTGTTGGGGATCTTCGTGACCGGGCCGGCGGGGTTTGTTTTGGGGTGCCTGGCCGGGGCGCTTGGGGTGTTCGGGCGGGATTGAGGGTTTGAAGGTGGTGGGGAGTGGCTTCTTGCGCCTTGCTTCCTTGCCCCTCACCTCCGCCAACCGTTTTGCGACTACCTATCAGTTCGTAATCGCGAGCCTGGCGAAGCAATCCGGCGCGGTTGGGTGCCGCCATGGATTGCTTCGTCCACTCCGCCTTCTGGCAATGACAATGGCGAGGCCTGTTCTCTGCTGCAAGGCCCGGGGCAAGCGGCTTGCACTTGCAATCGATTGAAGTTTTTAAAGGCGTTGACTTGGGCGATTTTGAAAGAAGCGCGCAGATCACTTGCGGCTGCAAGCATATGCAACAAATGAAGCCAAAATGGCTTTGTAGCCTGAGTAATCAATAGAGACAGTTAGCCCGAGACTGCGTCTTCGACGACGTCCGCTGGAGCGGAAAGCGTCCAGATCAGTTGACGTTGCATTTGCCTTACACTCCGGCCGTCACTAGCAGGCCGTCAGGGCACCGATTGAGCTACTCTTTCTGGTCTCCGGGAACGCTAAGGCTTGGCCGAGCGGCGCTTATGCCATTACGACCGCTGCCGAGCGTTCCCGCCCGCCCCCCCCTTTATCGCAAAGCCTCCGAGCTGTTCTTGCGGCAAGGGAACGGCGGGTGCCCACCTGCTTGCGCGGGAGAGGAACGCCCGTCTCACGGCCTTTCCTTGCGCCCCGCCCTTCTCCCTTGCAGGAGACAGGGCGGCACCATCAGCGCTTCAGCAGGGGCGCAAGGTAGTGGCCGGTGAAGCTGCGCTTGTTCCTGGCGACCTGCTCCGGCGTGCCTTCGGCGACGATCTCGCCGCCGCGGACGCCGCCTTCGGGGCCGAGGTCGATCAGCCAGTCGGCGGTCTTGATCACATCGAGGTTGTGTTCGATCACGACGACGCTGTTGCCCTGGTCGACGAGGCGGTGGAGGACTTCCAATAGCTTGCGCACGTCCTCGAAGTGGAGGCCGGTGGTGGGCTCGTCCAAGATGTAGAGCGTCTGCCCGGTCGAGCGGCGGGCGAGTTCCTTGGCGAGCTTGACGCGCTGCGCCTCGCCGCCCGACAGCGTCGTCGCCTGCTGGCCGACCTTGACGTAGCCCAGGCCGACCTCATTGAGCATGTGCATGCGGTCCCGGATGGGCGGCACGGCCTTGAAGAACTCCTCGGCGTCCTCGATCGTCATGTCGAGCACGTCGGCGATGGAGTGGCCCTTGAACTTCACCTCGAGCGTTTCGCGGTTGTAGCGCTTGCCGTCGCACTCCTCGCACGTCACGTAGACGTCGGGCAGGAAGTGCATCTCGATCTTGATCAGGCCATCGCCCTGGCACTTCTCGCAACGGCCGCCCTTGACGTTGAAGCTGAAGCGACCGGCCTTGTAGCCGCGCGCGGCGCTCTCCGGCAGGCCTGCAAACCAGTCACGGATCAGGGTGAAGGCGCCGGTGTAGGTTGCGGGGTTGGACCGGGGGGTGCGGCCGATGGGAGACTGGTCGATCTCGATCACCTTGTCGCAATTCTCGAGCCCGGTGACGCGATCATGCGCGCCGGCGATGACGCGCGCGCCGTTCAGCGTGCGGGCGGCGACGGCGTGGAGCGTGTCGATGGTGAAGCTCGACTTGCCCGAGCCGGAGACGCCGGTGACGCAAGTGAAGGTGCCGAGCGGGATCTTGGCGCTGACGTTCTGGAGGTTGTTGGCGCGGGCGCCCTCGACGCTGATGAACAGGCCGTTGCCCTTGCGGCGCGTAGCCGGGACCTCGATGCGGCGAGAGCCGGTGAGGTACTGGCCTGTGAGGCTGTTGGGGTTGGACAGGATATCGTCCAACGTGCCCTGCGCGACAATCTCGCCGCCGTGGACGCCGGCGCCGGGGCCGAGATCGACCACATGGTCAGCCGTGCGGATGGCGTCTTCGTCATGCTCTACCACGATCACGGTGTTGCCGAGATCGCGCAGGCGCTTGAGCGTTTCGAGCAGGCGGTCATTGTCGCGCTGGTGGAGGCCGATGGAGGGTTCGTCGAGCACGTAGAGCACGCCCGAGAGGCCCGAGCCGATCTGGCTGGCAAGGCGGATGCGCTGGCTCTCGCCGCCCGAAAGGGTGCCGGAGGTGCGATCGAGGTTGAGGTAATCGAGGCCGACGTTGTTGAGGAAGCCGAGGCGCTCGTTGATTTCCTTGAGGATGGCCTTGGCGATCTGGCTCTGCTGGCTGGTAAGCTGGCCATCGAGGTTGGCGTACCATTCGACCGCGGCGGCGACGGAGAGGCGGGTGACCGAGGAGATATCGCGGCCGGCGACCTTGACCGAGAGCGCCTCGGGCTTGAGGCGCTTGCCCTCGCAGGTTTCGCACGGCTGCGCGGTCTGGAACTTGCCCAGCTCCTCGCGCATCCACGCGCTCTCGGTCTGCAGCATGCGGCGGTTGAGGTTGCCGATCACGCCCTCGAAGGCCTTGTTGACGGTGTAGGACTTCTTGCCGTCGATGAAGGTCAGCGGCACGGCCTTGCCGGCGGTGCCATAAAGGATGATGATCTTGACCTCTGCCGGCAGCGCGTCCCACGGCGTATCGAGGCTGAAGCCGAAATGCGCGGCGAGGCTGGCGAGGACCTGCATGTAATAGGGCGACGGCGGGTTGCTCTTCGCCCAGGGAACGACGGCGCCCTGCTTCAACGACAGGTTCTCGTTCGGGACGACGAGCTGGGGATCGAACAGGAGCTTTTCGCCCAGGCCATCGCACGCCGGGCAAGCGCCTTGGGGGGCGTTGAACGAGAACAGGCGCGGTTCGATGGATTCAATGGTGAAGCCGCTGACAGGGCAGGCGAACTTTTCGGAGAAGACGATGCGGTTGGCGGCAAGGCCGGTCTTCTTCATGCTGCCCTTCTTGCCCTTGGCGTCCGCCTCTGCCTCTTCTTCGCGGCCCGGGACGACGCCATCGGCGAGATCGACGTAGGCGAGGCCGTCGGCCAGCTTCAGCGCCTGCTCGAAGCTGTCAGCGAGGCGGGTCTGGATACCGTCGCGCACGGCGATGCGATCGACCACGACCTCGATATCGTGCTTGAGCTTCTTGTCGAGCGCGGGGGCATCCTCGATCGGCATGATCTCCCCGTTGATGCGCACGCGGGTGTAGCCGGCTTTCTGCCATTCGGCGAGTTCGCGGCGGTATTCGCCCTTGCGACCGCGCACGACGGGAGCGAGCAGATAGGCGCGCGTGCCTTCGGGCAGGGCCATTACGCGGTCGACCATCTGGCTGACGGTCTGCGCCGAGATCGGCTCGCCCGTGGCGGGGCTGTAGGGGATGCCGATGCGCGCCCAGAGCAGGCGCATGTAGTCATAGACCTCGGTCACCGTGGCGACGGTGGAGCGCGGGTTGCGGCTGGTGGTCTTCTGCTCGATGCTGATGGCGGGCGAGAGGCCGTCGATATGTTCGACGTCGGGCTTCTGCATCATCTCGAGGAACTGGCGCGCGTAGGCCGACAGCGATTCAACGTAGCGGCGCTGGCCTTCGGCGTAGATCGTATCGAACGCTAGGCTGGACTTGCCCGATCCGGACAGGCCGGTGATGACGATCAGGCTATCGCGCGGGAGATCGATGTCGATCCCCTTGAGATTGTGTTCACGGGCACCGCGGACGGAAATGGTGTTCAAGGACATGCGCGGCGGTGTTCCATATTTGTTCGGTTTTCGCAAGGGATTCGGGCGCGAGCAGAAGCCCGGTTGCAAGCGCCATGTGGGGAGCGGACCGGTGCAGTGCAATATGGGCTTTGGGGGTCGGGGGTTTCGCCGCGGCAGCCCGATCCGCGACGAGCAGGACAGCGGCTGCGACCGGCTGAAAACGCCTCGCCGCAATGTGGATTGTCGCCGCCCACGATCCGCAGGATGACACTGGAATAACATGAGGGTCTCAGAACGATGAACTTGCGGACGATGTGCGGCGCGCTGGCGCTTGGGCTGGTGGTGGCGCCGGGTGTGGCACTGGCCGACGATCCCTATGACCCGCAGATGCGCACGCAAGCCGCGCGCGAGCGGGACCGCGCGATCATCCGCAAGCTCAACCAGCAGGAACTGGCCCGCGTGCGCGAGCGCGATGCCCGCTATGCCGAAGGTTGGGCGCAATGGCGCAGCGGCGGTCGCGACGAGCGGGCCGACGATTACGCGCAGGCACAGCGCGAGTACGAGGATCGCATGGCGCAGTGGCGGCGTGCGGTGGCAGCTTGCCGTGCGGGGCACTACGAATATTGCGCACGTTGAGGCCGTGCAAGACCTCGACATTTTGTCGGTCTGAATCGTAACTTTGTCGAAACCATACAATTGCGCATTGCGAAATTTTGCTAGCAGGCCTTTCGAAAGTTAGTCCCTGCCCGCAAACAAGGTTCGATTTCGCAATGTCCGCCGAGATCCTCGATCATCGCCAGCCGCCAGCGCAGAGCCTGTTCTGCCGCAGCGCCAACGCGCGCGAGGATCGGCCGGCGATCTCGCTGCAGGTGCGCGAAAGCTTTGCAGCGCGCTTCGCCGCCGACTTCGCCGCGGCCCTGACCGAACATCGTCATGAAGACGATGCGAAACCCGTGCTTGCGGCGTGACCCGAAATTGACCTGATTGCATCCACCCGCGCCACGGCGGGGGTCTTGCAAGGGATTTCAGAATCCCAGAGCCATGTGGCCCGGTTCACCCAGCCACCGCGCATCAAGACCCCAGACATCGCGGATCACGGCTTCCGACAGGGCCTTTTCCGGGCGGCCTTGCGCCATGACCTGCCCGCGATTCAGCACGACGACATGATCGGCGTGGTTCATTGCCAGAGCCAGATCATGCACGACCAGGACGATCCCCCTCCCCCCTCTCTCCGCGCCGGAACCGTTCGTGTGAAAACCGCGTCCCGCAAGTGAGCGCAGACGCTGGACCAGCGACTGCTGGTGGGCAAGATCAAGCGCCGCAAGCGGTTCATCGGCCAATATCCAGTGCGGCTGCGTGGCAAGGACGCGAGCAAGCAGCGCGCGCGCGCGCTCACCGCCCGAGAGCGAGGACAGTGTTCGTTCGGCCAGCGGTTCGAGTTGCATCGTGGCCAGCGCGCCAGCCACTGCAAGAGCATCGGCGTCTGGCCCGGACCGATGCGGCAGGCGCCCAAGGCCGACCAGCGTGCGGACAGAGAGATTCCACGCCACTTCGCCCGATTGCGGCAGGTAACCAAGGCGGCGTGCACGTTCCTGTGGCAGCAACTGGTTTATCGGCGTACTGACCAGCGTTACGGTGCCGCTGTCCGGCCGCACGAGCCCTGCCAGCGCCGCGAGCAGCGTGGATTTGCCCGCGCCATTGGGGCCGACGATGGCAGTGACCGTTCCCGGCTGGAATTGCACGGTTACGTTCTGCAGACGCCGGGCGACCGTGAGACCGAGCGCCTCTAGCACGGCGATTCCATCGTGCGCCGTGATTCCATCGGGCGCCGTGATCGCGACAGGCAATCGGGAATGCTCATGCAAGGTTCCTTCGCAGCTTGAGCAGAAGGCGCAGGAAGAAGGGCGAACCAGCCAGGCTCAGCGCGATGCCAAGCCGCAGTTCTCCGCCTTGGAGGGGAAGGACACGGCAGAGGCAATCTGCGGCGAGCAGCAGCAGCGCACCGGCAAGCGCGGAGGGCACGAGCGTGGCAGAAGGGCGCTGATCGGTGAACGGCCGGACGAAATGCGGCACCATCAAACCGACGAAGCCGATCATCCCTGCGACGGCAACGCCGCTGCCGACGATCAGGCCGATGGAGCAGATCATCAACCCAAGCAGCCGGGCAGGTTCCACCCCGAGCGAGCGCGCCGCCGCCTCGCCCAGCGCCAGAGCATCGAGCGCGGGGCCGGCCCGCCACAAACCGACAAGACCGAGCAGCGTGAGGGGCGCTGCAAGGCGCACTTCGTGCCACCCGCGGTCAGCCAGAGCGCCCATCAGCCAGGTCACGATCTCGGACAAGGCGAATGGATTGGGCGCAAGGCTGATGGCGAGGCTGGTGAGAGCGCCAGCCAGGCTGGCGATCATCATGCCGGCCAGCGTGAACAGGGTGATCCCGCCACTGCGGCCTGCGATCAGCGCCAGCAAGGCCATCGCGCTGGCGGCACCGACAAGGGCGAACAGAGGCAGGGTGACGCCCTGTGACTCATAACCTGAGTAGAACGACAGAACGGCGCCCAGAGCAGCAGCAGGAGCGATGCCGAACAGGCCGGGATCTGCCAGCGGGTTGCGCAGATAGCCCTGCATGGCCGCGCCCGCTGCGCCAAGGCCTGAGCCGAGCACAAGAGCAAGCAAGGCGCGAGGCAAGCGCAGTTCCATGAGGATCGTCGTGGCGTTGGGGACTGGCGGGCCGAACGGATCGATCCACACCTGACCTGCAAGAAGCGAGATCGGAAGGGCGAACGCAAGGGCGGCAAGCAGCAGGATGACGGGGCGGGTCATCGCGAGAGTCGCTCCACCAAACGCGATGGTCCCCCTGGCCTTGTGTGGAAGGAATTGCGCACTTGTGCGAGTCTTTGGGCAGCGGCAACCAGCGTGGGGCCGCCGCAGTAGAGCAGCCTCGGATTCAGGCTGGCGCGGCGGGTCGTCTTCAGCGCATCCAGCGCCGGATGAGACAACACGCGATCATCGCCCCTTCCGGTTTCAGCGGTCTGCCCGGCGACAAGGATCAGATCGGGCGGATCGGCAAGCATCCTCTCCAGCGGGAGCAGATCAGCCTGGCCCAGACCGCGCGCGGCGGCGAAGTTGGCAAATCCCGTGCGCCGCAGGAGATCGGCGATCAGGGTGCCATCACCGGGGACCATACCGCCCGATTGCCAGACGACGGTGTGGATCGGCCGTGAACCCGCCGGCGGCGCAGCAGCGGCGAGCGCCGAGTCCATACGCGCGATCAGTGCCTCGCCGCGATCAGGGTGGCCGGACAGCGCAGCGATCTTGCGGATCTGGTCACGACTGGCCTCGACCGTGCTGGCCATGCCAAGGGTTTCGAGACGCAGGCCGAGGCGCTTGTATGCGCTGGCAGTGGCAGGATCGATGAAGGTGCTGCCAAGCACGAGATCGGGCTTCAGCGCGAGGACTTCCTCCACCGTGCCGCGCGTGGCCGGGAGCGCGCTGGCGAGGCGACCGTCCATCGACGCCGAGCGCGGGTCCTTGCTGTAATGCGAGATGGCAAGAATCTGCGCAGTATCCGCTACTTCGGCAAGGATTGCATCGGTGCAGGGATTGAGACTGACAATCGTGGGATGCGCAAAGGTGCGAGGTTCGGGGGTGGCCTTGCCTTGGGGGATGCAGCCGGCGGTCAGGGACGCTGCGAGCAACACCAACCCCCTTCCCCATCCCCGACCGAGGATGGGGCACAGAGTGCGCGGCGCCTTGGGAGCGCGCGTTGCCATCAGTACCGGGCGCGGATGCCGACGAAGGCAGAGCGGCCCCAGGTGCCGTAGTCGGCAACGGTCTGGTATTGCTCGTCGAAGACGTTCTCGACGCGGCCGTATAGCTCGACCTTCTCCGTCAGGGGGAAGCTCGCGCGCACGGTCGTCAGCGCGTAGCCATCGAGGCGGCGGGTGTTCGACGCATTGTCAAAGCTGTCTCCCACAAGGCGCAGGTCCGCTCCGAGGGTGAGGCCTGCGAGCGGAGATGTCCAGTCGCTCGACAGGGTGAGCGCGTGGGCAGGACGGCGGGCAAGGTCCTTGCCGCGATTGGCGTTGCCGGGGGTGCGGTTCTCGGTTTCGAGGTAGGTGTAGGCCGCCTGCAGGTGGAGCGTATCGGTGGGACGCGCACCGAGTTCGGCTTCGACGCCCTGGGCGCGGGCGAGGCCGACATTGTCGTAGAGGCCGAAGGGGCGCGTGGCGCAGGCATTGAGGCTGGCGCACGAGACAAAGGTGATCAGGTTGCGGCTGTCGCGGCGGAATACGCTGACGGCGGCGTGGATCTGGCCAGAGGATGCGCCCCATTCGAGGCCGGCGTCATAGGACTTGCTGCGTTCGGGATTGAGCGCGGCATTGCCGTAGTCGGAAAGCAACTGGTAGAGCGTCGGGGCCTTGAAGCCTTCGCCGTAGCTGGCCCGCAGGCGGAGGTTTTCGACCAGTTCGAACGAGCCGTTGGCACCGAAGGTCCATGCCGTGCCGAACCGGCTGTGATCGTCGACGCGAACGCCGGCAGCGAGGCTGGCGCGGTCAGTGCTCCAGCCGAGCAGGGCGTGGCCGCTGGTCAGGTTGGCCTTGGCTTCGGCGTCGAAGGTGCTGGAGAAGCGGGTCCATTCGCTGTCGCCGCCGAAATCCAGCGTGAAATCGGCGGGGAGCTTCAGGCGACCGGTGAGATCGACGCGTTCGGAGCGGCCCTTGTAGCCATAGGATGGATCGTTGCCGAAGGTCGGGTCGAAATAGTCGCGCCTGGTGTCGGACAGGGCGAAGCCGGTGTTCAGCGCGAGATTGGTGCTGACGTAGCGCAGGCCGACGCGCCCCGAGGCCTGGCGGGTGGTCTGGTATTCGGGGGTATCGCCGAACACGCTGTAGGTGGGCGGGCCAAAACCGTCGATGTCGGTGCGGGTGTCGGCGTAGCGGGCGGTGGCGACGATCGCGAGATCCTGCGTCACGTTCAGGCGACCGCGGCCGCCGACGCGCCACTGGCGGAAGCCGTCAGGCTCGGTACCGGCGGCTGCGGCAGAGACACCGTCGCTGCGGCTGTAGCCACCGTTGAGGGTGAGCGCGCCAAGGTCGGACGAGAGGCCCGCAGCGGCATCGGCGGTCCAACTGTCGTTGGCGCCGTATTCGGCGCTGGCTTCGGCCCCGTTGAGATCGCGCGACTGGACGGCAATCACGCCGCCGATGGCGGCGCTGCCCCAGACGATCGAGTTGGAACCGCGCAGGACGTCGATGCGCTCGATGCCGCCGGGGGTGAGCGTGCCGAAGTCGAACCCGCCCGAGGGGGCCGAGACGTCTTCGAGGCGGACGCCGTCGACGAGGACGAGAACCTGCTCTGCATCCGAGCCGCGCAAGCGCACGCCGGTGAAGCTGCCGGGGCCGCCGTTGCGGGTGACAGTCAGGCCGGGGACGCGTTCGAGGACGCGGGTGATGTCCGGGCCCTGGATGGACTGTATTTCGGCGGCGGTGATGACGGTGACGGGCTGGCCGGTCTTGGCGAGCGGCGTTTCGCTGCCGGTGGCGATTACGGTGATCGACGCCGGGTCAACTTTGTAGTCAGCCACCACGACATCGTCGGCGTCTTGCGCAAAGGCGGGCGCTGCGAGAGTGAGGGCGGAAACGGAAAGCAGGTACTTCTTCACAGGACGCAACTCCGGCCACGAACGGTTGCTGCCGTCCATGGCGAGAGGTGCGCTGGGCCATGAAAAAGGCGCGCCTCGTCGCGTGCGCCCGGTACACCCCGCCCGGCCGCGGAACGACTACCATCGGCAGGTTTCCTGGCTCCCGGGTCATCGCCCGCTGCCCGCCTTCCCAGCGCCGGGGATCGAATCCGGCACCAGTGGCATCTCTGGACAGCGCGCTCTCCGGTTACAGTTGCGGGGGCAGCGCCGGATTGAAGCCGGCTTCCCTCTTAGCCCGTGTTACCGGGCACCGTTGGCGTCGGCGGCGGCAACTAGCGGGAACGTTGCCGCGCTGCAAGACAGGACATGCACTTTGGGGAAGGACCGATCCGGCGGGTTAACCGGATCGAAGGGGGCTGTGCCGCATCGGGACAACGGGAAATGCGTCCGTGCGCAAGGCAGCGCAAGGCGTTAGCGCAATTGAGCATATTCAGGATTCAGCACTGCCCGATGCCGCTAGAGCTCGCCTACAAGCCGATCGAACTGCCCAGCATGGCGGCGATGGCGGCTGGCGACCTGCGGCCGCGCGACTTTCATGCGCGCATCCGGCGGCGCGACATGCGCTCGATCCGGCGCGCGCTGCGGGCGCCGTCGCTTATCCGGCAGCGGCTGGGCGGGGTGGCGATGTTCGGTCTTCTGGCAGTGCTGCTCGGCCCGACCGGCTGGGGCGAGCCGGGCGGCGTCCATGCCGCCATGGCTCGCAACCGGATGGCAGACCTGCAGCCGTTCGAGCGCGGGGGCGACAGCTTTCCCGGCTCGGCCTTCTACTGGCTCGACACCAGCGACAGCGGCCTGATCGCGCCGACCGAAGCGCAGGCCAAGTGGGACCAGAGCCGGTCCGACGCGGATATCGGCTCAGCACGCCCGGTCATGGCGGCCGGTAGCGGCGAGGATCGCTGGCGCGCGCTCCAGTGCCTGACAGCGGCGATATACTACGAGGCGGCGAGCGAGCCTGACGGCGGCCAGCGCGCGGTGGCGCAAGTCGTGCTCAACCGCGTGGCCCATCCGGCCTGGCCGAACACGGTGTGCGGCGTGGTCTATCAGGGGTCCGAACGGCCGGGATGCCAGTTCTCGTTCGCCTGCGACGGATCGCTGGCAAGGAAGCCGATGAAGGCGTTCTGGGACCGGGCGCGGCGCGTCGCCGCCGATGCACTGGCCGGGTACGTCTATGCGCCGGTGGGACTGGCGACGCATTATCATACGACGGCGGTGCATCCCTACTGGGCGCCGAGCCTGAGCTTCATCGGCACAATCGGCGCGCACCGTTTCTATAGCTGGGCCGGTGCGGCGGGTCGTCCGGCGGCGTTTACGGCGCGCTACTTCGGCGGAGAGCCGATTGCCGCACCCCATCCACGCACGTGGACGCCCTCGCCCACCGACATTGCCGATCCGCTGGCGCTGGAGAAAGCGTTCGAGGCAGGGCGGATTGCGGCTCCGGTTGCGGCGGCGACGGTTGCTCCTGCGGCTGCGGTTGGTCCGGCGGCTGCGGTTCCGCCAGTGCCGCAGCAGAGCCTGGTTCGGCCGCAGGTGCTGCCAGGGGTGAAGGCGGGCGCACCGGTTTCAGGCAGCGGTTCGGTGCTGCCGGGGTATGAGAACGCCAACAAGTGGATCGCGCAGCCGGGTGCTTGATGCGGCAAGCCGCTTATGGGCCTGATCAGAGTTCGGCGTAAAGACCGGGATTGGTGGAAAGCTGACTCGCCTAACCCAGCCAAGCAGGTCGTTCATAGCGCCATTGGCCGTCTGCTATAGTGGCGGCAGTGACCAAGAACATCACGGCGGCGAGTATCCCCGACCAAAAGCTGATGTGGAATCCAGCAGATCTGCGAACAGTCCCAATTGCGGCGCGGCGTCTCATATTCTGCCCGAACGTGAAACAAAAAATCCAGAGAACTCCCATGAAGGGGACTAGGTAGTCACCTTCACCCACCAGTGCTGCAACTAGAATCATTACGAGGGCCGGAGCAACAATCCAGATTTTCGCCAGCCAAAGCCCTTTAAGCGTCGTGATGTTCTCGTTGGGCATTGGCGTTGTCTGACATGGCGTTCAGGCGTCCGCAAGTGGGCGCAAGTGGCCATTCGAACTCACCGCCGCCCCTACCCGCGATTGTCGAACTCGCGCACTTCGATCGCAGCTTCATCGAACCCATCCAGCAACCGGGCATTGACGCCCATCTTGCCAAAGTCTTCATCCAGAGTTTCCCAATGCGTGCCGCATCCGCAGGTGGGGCAGTGGTGGATACCTATCATGCGGTCGCCCCAGATGTAGGCCTTGGTCTCACCGGTGATACGCACGGTCTCGGGCGGGTAATAGGCGGTGCGCCAGGCGGTGCGGCGGCAGAGCGAGCAGTTACAGTCTGCGACCCACACCGGCATGTGGGGCGCCTCGATCCGAACTTTGCCGCAATGACAGCTTCCCATGACAGCCATGGCCTTTGCTACCCCAGACCGGGATTTTGCTGCAAGCGGCGAAAGGCAAATGCCGCCAACACGCTCCATCCGTCGCAAAATCGTTTCAGGACGAATGGTTAGTCGTTCCTTTACCGTGTCATCACACACACTCTTAGCGCAGGCGGTCCTATGGCAGTGCCGTGGAAAGCGGCATCGCCGTGAGAAAACAAAGAGGTCCCATGCTGCGTTTTGCGCCCCGTTACGGTATCATTTCCCCCTGCCTTTCGCGCCCGATCCTGGGCCGACACCTGCGGGCGGTGAATGACAATGCCGACGTCTGGAGCGGCTCGTGGGCGCAGCGTGGCGAAGCGCTCGACACGGCGCTGCGACTCTTTGCCGCGCACGGCTTTTCCGCTGCGGCCCGCGCCCGCGATGCGGCCGTGATTGCCGAACGCGGCGACGAACCGGGCCGCGTGGAATTCTGGGTGGAAGTCTGCGCGACTCTCGACCGACGCATGGCCCGCGACTTCGTGCAGGAGAGGCGCCGCCAGCGCTGAGCCGCCAAGGTTTGCGGAGAGGAAAACAAAAAGGGAGCCCCGGTGGAAACGCCGGGGCTTTTTGCTGTTCGGATAGACTGGCATCCGGGCTTGTCCAGTGATGGCAGAAGCGCTTGCAAAGACGCAGGCTTCGGATTTTCGCTGGCTAACGCTAGCAGCATTCTCGACAGCACCAAGCCTATGCCCTCCCCCTTTTTGCTATTGCGAACTGTTATCGCAAAAACCCCGAAACTAGCCGTTTTTCGCGGTTGCATTCGTCTGCGCAGGGGCTTAGGGCCGCCAGGTCATTCTGCCAGAACTTTCCTGTCTCGCGGGGCACGGGAAGGATGTGGGTGAAAGCTCTGCTGGCATTTTTGTATGCTTGTCCCCGCGAACGGGAAAGGACCGTAGAGCATGGCACGCAAGAAGATCGCGCTGATCGGCGCAGGCAATATCGGGGGCACGCTTGCCCACCTCGCCGCCCAGAAGGAACTGGGTGACATCGTCCTGTTCGACGTGGTCGAAGGCGTGCCGCAGGGCAAGGCGCTCGACCTGTCGCAGTGCGGGCCGGTCGAAGGCTTCGACGCCAAGATCACCGGCACCAACGACTATGCCGACATTGCCGGCGCGGACGTGATC
Source organism: Novosphingobium sp. B1 (assembly GCF_900176395.1). Lineage (GTDB taxonomy): Bacteria > Pseudomonadota > Alphaproteobacteria > Sphingomonadales > Sphingomonadaceae > Novosphingobium. Next base: position 167,090 of record NZ_FWXL01000003.1, read on the forward strand.
ATCGTGACCGCAGGCGTTGCCCGCAAGCCGGGCATGAGCCGCGACGACCTGCTCGGCATCAACCTCAAGGTAATGAAGGCCGTTGGCGAAGGCATTGCTGCCAACGCGCCTGACGCGTTCGTCATCTGCATCACCAACCCGCTCGACGCGATGGTGTGGGCGCTGCGCGAATTCTCGGGCCTGCCGCACAACAAGGTCGTCGGCATGGCGGGCGTGCTCGATTCGGCGCGCTTCAGCACGTTCCTGGCCTGGGAATTCGGCGTCTCGATCCGCGACGTGAACACCTTCGTGCTCGGCGGCCATGGCGACACCATGGTGCCCGTCACCCAGTACTCGACCGTCAACGGCATTCCGGTGCCCGACCTCGTCAAGATGGGCCTGTCCTCGCAGGAGAAGATCGACGCGATCGTGCAGCGCACCCGTTCGGGTGGCGGCGAGATCGTCGGCCTGCTCAAGACCGGTTCGGCATTTTACGCGCCCGCCGCCTCGGGCATCGCCATGGCCGAAGCCTACCTCAACGACCAGAAGCGCATCCTGCCTTGCGCCGCCTACGTCGACGGCCAATACGGCGTTGACGGTCTTTATGTCGGCGTGCCGGTGATGATCGGCGCGAACGGCGTGGAGCAGGTGATCGAGATCGAACTCGGCGACGAAGCCAAGGGCAACCTTCAGGTCTCGGTCGATGCGGTCAAGGAACTGCTGGACGCCTGCAAGGGCATCGACAGCTCGCTGGCCTGATTTCAAAACCAACACAGTTGCGCCCCAACCTCCCCTGGGGCCACCTGACTGCCGAGCCGCCCGTCGTGCAATTCAGCCATGATGGGTGGCAGACACGGAAAGGAACGACATGAGCATTCTCGTCGACAAGAATACCAAGGTCATCACCCAGGGGATGACGGGCAAGACCGGCAGCTTCCACACGCAGGCTGCGCTTGATTACGGCACGCAGATGGTTGGCGGCGTCACCCCCGGCAAGGGCGGCACCACCCACATCGGCCTGCCCCAGTTCGACACCGTTCACGAAGCCAAGGCTGCAACCGGTGCGACTGCCTCGTGCGTCTATGTGCCGCCTTCGGGCTGCGCCGATGCCATCCTCGAGGCGATCGACGCCGAGATGGAGCTGATCGTGGCGATCACCGAGGGCGTTCCCGTGCTCGACATGGTCAAGGTCAAGCGCGCGCTTTCGGGTTCGAAGAGCCGCCTGATCGGCCCGAACTGCCCCGGCGTGCTGACGCCGAACCAGTGCAAGATCGGCATCATGCCGGGTTCGATCTTCAAGGAAGGCTCGGTCGGCGTGGTTTCGCGTTCGGGCACGCTGACCTATGAAGCCGTGTTCCAGACCTCGGCCATCGGCCTTGGCCAGACCACCGCTGTCGGCATCGGCGGCGATCCGGTCAACGGCACCAACTTCATCGACGTGCTCGAACTGTTCCTGGCGGACGAAGCCACCAAGTCGATCATCATGATCGGCGAGATCGGCGGCGATGCCGAGGAGCAGGCCGCGCAGTTCCTGATCGACGAGGCCAAGCGTGGCCGCAAGAAGCCGATGGCCGGCTTCATCGCGGGCCGCACGGCGCCTCCGGGCCGCCGCATGGGCCACGCCGGCGCCATCGTTTCTGGTGGCAAGGGCGATGCCGAAAGCAAGATCGCGGCAATGGAAGCCGCCGGCATCAAGGTCTCGTCCTCGCCGTCGCTGCTCGGCGAGACGCTGGCCGAAGTGCTGAAGGAACGCGTCTGATCGCGTAAAGAAGCTACCGCCCGGATAGGCAACCTTGCGTAAGGGGCCACCGGGCGGATGCTTCAGGCTTTTCCGGTAGGTGGCCGAAACGGATGCGGCCTGCCGTAGTTATGGATTTTTGCGCGAAACGCGTCAGCGCTCGCGCCGGAAGGGTCGGCTCTGCATTGCAGGGCGGAAAATGTCCGAAGCCCCCAACCTCCCCGGGGGGACCAGGAGTTGATGATGGGTTCTGAACTGCACGAATTCGACGTGGATCCGGCTCAGGAAGGTCCGCAGCCCGGTCCTTCATGGGCGAACAAGCGCTGGCCGATCACGGACGCTGCCTCCGGCGATGACCTGACACAGGCGATGGACCCGATGGCGCTAAAGCTCGCCATCAAGGAATCCGCCAAGAAAGGCGGCGCGCCGCTTGATGAAGCGGCGCTGCAACAGGCGGCGACGGATTCGATCCGCGCGATGACGCTGATCCGCACCTATCGCGTGCGCGGCCATCTTGCCGCCGATCTCGATCCGCTGGGCCTTGCCCGCCAGAAGCTGCCGGCCGACATCTCGCCTGAATATCACGGCTTCACCGCCGCCGATGCCAAGCGCAAGATCTATATCGGCGGTGTGCTCGGCCTTGAATGGGCGACGCTCGACGAGCTCGTGGCGATCCTGCGCGCGAACTACTGCGGGCACATCGGCTTCGAATACATGCACATCGCCGACGTGGAGGAGCGCCGCTTCATCCAGGACCGCATCGAGGGTGGCGACAAGAGCATCGATTTCACCCCCAACGGCAAGAAGGCGATCCTTGCTGCCGTGGTGCGCGGCGAGCAGTACGAGAAGTTCCTCGGCCGCAAGTATGTCGGCACCAAGCGCTTCGGCCTCGACGGCGGGGAATCGATGATCCCGGCGCTGGAAGCGGTGATCAAGTATGGCGGCCAGCTGGGCGTCAAGGAGATCGTCTACGGCATGGCCCACCGCGGCCGCCTCAACGTTCTCGCCAACGTGATGGCCAAGCCCTATCGCGTGATCTTCCACGAGTTCTCGGGCGGCAGCGCCAACCCGCAGGACGTGGGCGGATCGGGCGACGTGAAGTACCACCTCGGCACCAGCACGGACCGCGAGTTCGACGGGACCAAGGTGCACATGAGCCTGGTGCCCAACCCATCGCACCTCGAGACGGTCGATCCGATCGTGCTCGGCAAGGTTCGTGCGCAGCAGGTGTTCCGTGACGACATCGGTGACGATGTGGGTCCCGATGCCCGCCACAAGCAGGTGCTCCCCGTGCTGATCCACGGCGATGCTGCCTTTGCGGGCCAGGGCATCGTGTGGGAGTGCTTCGGCCTTTCGGGCGTCCGCGGCTACAATACCGGTGGCTGCATCCACTTCATCATCAACAACCAGATCGGCTTCACGACCTCGCCGCAATTCTCGCGCGGGTCTCCGTATCCCTCGGACGTGGCCAAGGGCGTTCAGGCGCCGATCCTGCACGTGAACGGCGATGATCCCGAAGCGGTGACCTTCGCCTGCAAGATGGCGATCGATTACCGCCAGAAGTTCGGCCGCGACATCGTGATCGACATGTGGTGCTATCGCCGCTTCGGCCACAACGAGGGCGACGAGCCTTCGTTCACGCAGCCGCTGATGTACGCGAAGATCCGCCAGCACCCCGGCGTCAGCGACATCTACGCCAAGCGCCTCGTTGGCGAAGGCGTGATCGACGCCAATTACAAGGGCGAGATCGAGAGCCACTTCGTCGCGACGCTCGAAACCGAGTTCGAGGCCGCCAAGGGCTACAAGGCCAACGAGGCCGACTGGTTCGGCGGGCGTTGGTCGGGCCTCAACAAGCCGGCAGACCCGGTAACCGCGCGCCGCAACGTGGCGACCGGCATCGACCAGAAGCTGTTCGACAGCCTTGGCCGTACGCTGACGACGGTCCCCGCAGACCTCACCGTCCACAAGACGCTGGGCCGCGTGATCGACGCCAAGCGCGAGATGTTCAGCAGCGGACAGGGCTTCGACTGGGCAACTGGCGAGGCACTGGCATTCGGCAGCCTCGTGTCCGAAGGCTATGGCGTGCGCCTTTCGGGGCAGGACTGCGGACGCGGTACCTTCAGCCAGCGCCACGCGGTGTGGGTCGACCAGACCGACGAGCGCAAGTACGTGCCGCTCAAGACGCTGCCGCACGGCACGTTCGAGGTGCTGGATTCCACGCTTTCGGAATATGGCGTGCTCGGTTTCGAGTATGGCTATGCCAGCGCCGACCCGAAGAGCCTCGTGCTGTGGGAAGCGCAGTTCGGCGATTTCGCCAACGGCGCGCAGATCGTGATCGACCAGTACATTGCCGCATCCGAAGCCAAGTGGCTGCGCGCCAACGGCCTCGTCATGCTGCTGCCGCACGGGTACGAGGGCCAAGGGCCGGAGCATTCGTCGGCACGTCTGGAGCGCTATCTGCAGCTTTGCGCGGAAGACAACATCCAGGTGTGCAACATCACCACGCCGGCCAACTACTTCCATGTGCTGCGCCGGCAGATGCACCGTCCGTTCCGCAAGCCGCTGATCATCATGACGCCCAAGAGCCTGCTGCGCCATCCATTGGCAAAGTCGGTCGCTTCGGACTTCGTGGGCGAGAGCCATTTCATGCGCATCCTGTCGGACATCAACCCGGCAGCCGACAAGGACACCCGCAAGGTGATCCTGTGTTCGGGCAAGGTCGCCTATGACCTGATCGAGGCGCGCGATGCGGCGGGCATCACCGACACGCAGATCATCCGCCTCGAACAGCTATACCCCTTCCCCGGCGAGCCGCTGGCCCTGCGCCTTTCGCGCATGCCGAACCTCGAAGAAGTGGTGTGGTGCCAGGAAGAGCCGCGCAACAACGGTTCGTGGTTCTTCGTCGAACCGATGATCGAGGAATCGCTCAAGGCCGCCAACAGCAAGGTGGCTCGTCCGCGCTATGCCGGCCGCGCTGCTGCCGCATCGCCGGCCACCGGCCTCGCCAGCCGCCATGCCAGCGAGCAGGGCGCACTGGTGGCCGACGCGCTGGGCCTGTCGGTCCGTGGCGAGATCCGCCGTCAAAAGAAGAACTGATTTTCCTTCTCCCCGAGGAACATGAATTATGTCGATTGAAGTGAAGGTTCCGACGCTGGGTGAAAGCGTCAGCGAAGCAACCGTTGGCCAGTGGCTCAAGAAGCCCGGTGAAGCCGTGGCGCTGGACGAGCCCATCGTCAGCCTCGAGACCGACAAGGTCGCGGTTGAAGTGCCGGCTCCGGCAGCGGGCGTGCTTGGCGCGCTGGTGGCGAACGAGGGCGATACCGTAAACGTGGGCGCGCTGCTCGCGCTGATCGAAGACGGCGTGGCAGCGGCAGGCGCACAGGCCCCTGCCCCGCGCACCGAAGCGCCGGTTCCGCCCGCATCGACTTCCGAAGCCCCCGCCCCCGCGGCCGCCCCGGCTGCTCCGGCGACTTCGGCTGCCGCGCCCTCGGGCGACGCTGCTGCGCTTTCGCCCGCCGTTCGCCGCGCGGTGCTGGAGTACGGCATCGATCCTTCGACCGTGAAGGGCACCGGCAAGGACGGCCGCCTGACCAAGGAAGACGTGATGGCTGCGGCCGCGGCCAAGCAGGCCTCGCCTGCTCCGGCAGTTTCGGCTCCCGCAGCAGCACCCGCTGCCGCTCCGGCTGGCGGGCGCAACGAAGAGCGCGTCAAGATGACGCGCCTTCGCCAGACCATCGCCAAGCGCCTGAAGAGCGCGCAGGAAACCGCTGCCCTGCTCACCACGTTCAACGACGTGGACATGAGCGCGGTGATGGAAGCGCGCGCCAAGTACAAGGACGTGTTCGAGAAGAAGCACGGCGTAAAGCTGGGCCTCATGTCGTTCTTCGCCAAGGCTTCGGTACTGGCGCTGAAGGACATTCCCTCGGTCAATGCCCAGATCCAAGGCGATGAGATCGTCTACTTCGACTATGTCGACATCTCGGTCGCTGTCTCGGCCCCTAACGGGCTGGTCGTGCCGGTGGTGCGCGATGTCGACAAGTTGAGCTTTGCCGATATCGAGAAGTCGATCGCCAACTACGGCAAGGCCGCGCGCGATGGCACGCTGACCATGGCCGACATGGCAGGCGGCACCTTCACCATCTCCAACGGTGGCGTGTTCGGCGGCCTGATGTCGACCCCGATCATCAACCCGCCACAGTCGGCCGTGCTCGGCCTGCACCGTATCGAGGACCGCCCGGTCGTGCGCAACGGCGAGATCGTGGTGCGCCCGATGATGTACATCGCACTGTCCTACGACCATCGCATCATTGACGGTCGAGAGGCCGTGACCGCACTGAAGACGATCAAGGAAGCGATCGAGGATCCGACCCGCCTGCTGATCGATCTCTGAGCCGATATTGCGCACCTGACTTGAATCTGAAGCCGTTCGTGCTGAGCTTGGCGCATAACGAACGGATAATGGAGCCGGAAAATGGCTGAATACGATTACGACGTCCTTGTCATCGGCGGTGGTCCCGGCGGTTATGTCGCGGCGATCCGCGCAGCACAGCTCGGGCTGAAGACCGCATGTGCCGAGGGTCGTGAAACGCTGGGCGGAACCTGCCTCAATGTCGGGTGCATTCCGTCCAAGGCGCTGTTGCACGGATCGGAAAAGTTCGACGAGGCGCGCAACGGCACCTTCGCCAGCTATGGCATCAAGACAGGGGCAATCGAGCTCGATCTGGATGCGATGCAGGCGCAGAAGGCGGATTCGGTCAAGGGCCTGACAGGCGGCATCGAATTCCTGTTCAAGAAGAACAAGGTGACCTGGCTCAAGGGCTATGCCGCGTTCGAGGACGCGCATTCGGTCATGGTCGCAGGCCAGAAGGTCACGGCAAAGAACATCGTGATTGCCACGGGTTCGAGCGTGACGCCCCTGCCCGGCGTGACCGTGGACAACGATGCCGGCGTGATCGTGGACAGCACCGGCGCGCTGGCGCTGGGTCGCGTGCCAGAGCACATGGTAGTGATCGGCGGCGGCGTGATCGGGCTTGAACTCGGTTCGGTCTGGCGGCGTCTGGGCGCGAAGGTGACGGTTGTTGAATTCCTCGACCAGTTGCTGCCCGGCATGGACGGCGACGTGCGCAAGGAAGCCGCCAAGATCTTCAAGAAGCAGGGCATGGACCTCAAGCTGTCGACCAAGGTCACCGGCGTTGCGGTCGATGGTGGCAAGGCCACGCTGACGGTCGAACCCTCGAAGGGCGGCGAGGCTTCCACCATCGAGTCCGACTGCGTTCTGGTGGCAATCGGCCGCCGTCCCAATGTCGATGGCCTGGGCCTTGACAAGATCGGTCTGGAGCTGAACGCACGCGGGCAGATCGAGACCGACCACGACTTTGCCACCAAGGTCGATGGCGTCTGGGCCATCGGTGACGTCATTCCGGGTCCGATGCTGGCGCACAAGGCCGAGGACGAGGGCATTGCCGTGGCCGAGAACATCGCAGGCCTGACCGGTATCGTGAACCACGATCTGATCCCGGGCGTGGTCTACACGATGCCTGAATTTGCGGGCGTTGGCTTGACCGAGGAGGCGGCCAAGGAAAAAGGCGAGATCAAGGTCGGCAAGTTCCCGATGCTCGCCAACAGCCGCGCCAAGACCAACCACGAGCCCGATGGCTTCGTGAAGGTGATTTCGGATGCCAAGACCGACCGCGTGCTTGGCGTTTGGTGCATCGCCTCGGTTGCCGGAACCATGATCGCGCAGGCGACGCAGGCGATGGAATTTGGCGCGACGAGCGAAGACATCGCCTATACCTGCCATGCGCACCCGACCCATTCGGAAGCGCTGAAGGAAGCAGCGATGGCAGTGACCGGCAAGCCGATCCACATGTGATCGCCCCAGCCGGGAGCCGATGAACGGGGCCGTCCTGCGGGGCGGCCCTTTTCGTTTGGCGAAGGCGAAGTGAGCGTAGCGGGGTGACATTGCCGCCCCACGCTGCTAGCGGCCACCAAGATCAAGGAAAGCAAACGAATAACATGGCAGGTTACAAGGAACCCGGTCTCGGCGACCGTCGCAACGCTTCGGTCGAGGCACGCGCCAAGGCGATCGAGGCGCTGAAGGCAAAGGCGAAGGCACCGGTCGACCCGGCAGTGCTTGCCGAAAAGATTGCCCGTGCCGAAGCCAAGGAAAAGGCCGAGGCGGAAAAGCGCGAGGCGGCCCGTCTCAAGCGCGAGGAAGAGAAGGCCGAAAAGGCGCGTATTGCCGCCGAAAAGGCCAATGTCCCTCCGCCCCCGAGCCAGGAAGAACTGGAAGCTGCGCAGAAGGCGGCTCGCGATGCCCGTTACGCCGCCCGCAAGGCGCGGAAGAAGTAAGGTTGGACGCGACCCTTCCGGTTCAAGGAACCACGCCGCAGGCCCCTCCCCCGATGTGGGAGCTCGAAGACGGTGACGAACTGATCGACACGTGCCGCGTGCCCGACGGCGCGCGGCTGCGGCTGGTGCGCAACGGCGATGATTTCGTCATCCTGCTCGATCGCAATGAGCTGATGAGCACCGATGTCTGTGCGTCGGAAGTGCAACTGGCGGAAATGACTTGCGCGCGGCTGGCGGGCCGTGCCGATCTGCAGATGCTCATCGGCGGCTACGGCCTTGGCTTCACGCTGCGTGCGGCGCTGGAGGTCCTGGACGAGACGGCCCACGTCACCGTGGCCGAGATCGTACCGGAAATCGTCAAGTGGGCGCGCGGACCTATGGCGGGGCTGACCGCAGGGTGCCTCGACGACCGCCGCGTGCAACTGGTCCATGATGACGTGGCGATGCTGATCGATGCGGCACGCGATGCTTATGACACGATCCTGCTCGATGTCGACAATGGTCCGGAAGGCCTGACGCGCGCACTCAACGGCTGGCTCTATTCGCCCGATGGCCTGGCGGCGGCGGCGCGCGCCTTGCGAACTGGCGGCATTCTGGCTGTTTGGTCGGCGTTCGAGGACCCGGCATTCGTCGAACTGCTGGAGCAGGCGTGCTTTACCGTTGACGTGGCCAGCGTCGATGCCGGCGAAGAGCCGCGCGAAGGGCGCAAGCCGCTGCATCACGTTATCTTCTTCGCGACGAAAGCCTGAAGCTTTCATTTGTGCCCTGCGTCTGCTGACGGTAACCGCAGGGTTTGAATCGAAGGAGTGCCATGATGGCCATCAAGCTGACCCTCACCGAAGACGAAACCGAGATCCTGATCGATGCGCTTGAAGCCGATCTCGAAGGCTATCTCGAATCCGCCAAGGAAGCGCGCGGCAACAACAACCGCGAGGATGTGAAGACCTTCACCGAAGCGGCTGAGCGCATCCAGGCGATCAAGGGCAAGCTGGAAGCGCTGCTGGGCAACTGATCGCTGCAGGCGGCAGGACGCATGACGCCGGAAAAGCGGTTGGCAGCTTGTGCTATATCCTACAGTATATAGCGATGAAGCCGTCTCATAGCGTCCTGCTGCTGGCACTTATGCTTGCGTCGGTGTTTCCCGCGCAAGCTTCTGCCCAGCCCTCCCCGACCTGCCCGGGTCCGATTACGCTACCGGACTGGCCGGATGGCGCCGCTGCGGTGACGGACAAGGGGCTATCGCTCGGGGCGCCAGCCAGGATCGTTCTTGAACGAAGGGCGGACGGCTCATTTGCCGGGCAGGCCGCACTGGAGATCGAGCGCGCCGGCCATTACGAGATTTCGCTTGGCGGTCCCGCATGGGTGGACGTGTCAAAGGACGGTGTCACCCTGGCGTCGCAATCGCACCGCCATGGGCCTGCGTGCTCGGGAATCCGGAAGATCGTGACGTTTTCGTTGCAACCGGGCATGTACGAGGTTCGGCTTTCGCGAAGTTCGGCACCGGCTGTGCAAGCGATGGTTACACCAGTCCCCTAGCCAAGCCGGACCTGCGTGGGTAAGCCCGGCCCATGCCGCTGCCCGTAGAAACCGCCGACCTGTCCGCGCTGATCGGGCTTCTCGATCTTGCCGGCATCGCCGTTTTTGCACTCACCGGTGCGCTGCTGGCAGCACAGTTGCGGCAGACGATGGTGACGATGGTCTTCTTTGCGCTGGTGACCGGCGTTGGCGGCGGTTCGGTGCGCGATCTGCTGATCGGCGCGCCGGTGTTCTGGGTGCGTGATCCATGGGTGGCGCCGGTATGCCTTGGCGTGGCGCTGGTGGCGTGGTTCACGCCGCATCGCTGGTGGGAGCGACCGGTGCTGGAATGGGCTGACGCGGCCGGGCTTGGGGCATATGCCGTGCTGGGCACGGCCAAGGCGCTGGCTTTTGGCGTTCCGCCGGTGCCGGCGATACTGATGGGCGTGATCACCGGTTGCGTCGGCGGCATCATCCGCGATGTCCTGGCGGGCCGGCCCTCCATCCTGATGCGCCCTGAACTCTACGTGACGGCAGCAGCGCTTTCGGCGGGGATATGCGCCGGTGGAGCCGCTCTCGGGCTTGACCGCGCGCTGGTGTGGCCAGTCGCCGCACTGGCCGGCTTTGTGCTGCGAGGCGCTGCGATCTGGTGGAAGCTGGGTCTGCCGACCTATACCACCGCTGAGCATGAGGCGTGACGCACTCCTCCTTCCGAAGAGGGAGGGGCGTGTGCCGGCTCAGCCGATCATTTCGACCACAACCTTGCCCATGGCCTGCCGGTTCTCGAGCAGGGCAATGGCTTCGCGACCTTCATCGAGGGTATAACGCTGCGAAACGCGGGGGTTGATCTTCCCGGCCTTGAGCAAGCCGAAGAGTTCCTCGACCTCGGCCTTGAACGCGGCGGGTTCACGCGCGGTCCATGCCCCCCAGAACACGCCACAAACGTCGCATGACTTGAGCAGCGTGAGGTTGAGCGGAAGCTTGGCAATGCCGGCAGGGAAGCCGACGACGAGGAAGCGGCCTTCCCACGCGATGGCGCGCAGGGCGGGCTCGGAATAGTCGCCGCCGACGATGTCATAGACGATGTCGGCGCCGCTCGGGCCGCAGGCTGCCTTGAACTGCTCGGCCAGGGCCTTGGACTGGGCCTTGTCGAAAGGCGGGCGGCCATAGATCACGACGTCGTCGGCACCGGCTTCGCGGGCGACTTGCGCCTTTTCCTCGCTCGATACTGCGGCGATCACGCGGGCGCCGAAGGCCTTGGCGAGTTCTACGGCCGAGAGACCGACGCCGCCAGCCGCGCCGAGGATCAGCACGGTATCACCTGCCTTGATGTGGCCGCGATCCTTGAGCCCGTGGATGGTGGTGCCATAGGTCATCAGCAGCGAGGCCCCGGTGGCGTAATCGACACCATCAGGCAGCGGAAACAGGCGCGCGACCGGGGCGAGGACCTTTTCAGCCAGACCGCCGTTGCCGATCATGGCAATGACGCGGTCACCAATGTTCCAGCCGGTGACGCCCTCGCCCAGAGCCTCGATCTCGCCGGCCAGTTCGCTGCCCGGCGCATAGGGGCGCTCTGGCCTGAACTGGTAGAGATCGCGGATCATCAGCGTGTCGGGGAAGTTGATCGAGCAGGCATGGACCCGCACGAGCACCTCGCCCCTGCCCGGCACCGGATCGGGCAATTCGTCCATGACCAGCGTTTCGGGTCCGCCCGCCGCGTGGGTGCGCAGAGCTTTCATTTCACTTCTCCCAATGCAGTTGCGGATTCGATCCGCTCCGCATCAGGGAAGCAAGTTTTGGACGGCTTGGGAAGCCTTGATTAACTGCCCGGTTAAGCTGCCGCTACGGCATCCGTTCCGCGGGCGAGAAAAGGCAGGCTGTCGCGCATCTTCGCCTCGTGCGTCGCGATGGCATCGCCGCGGGCCATGGTGAGGCCGACTTCATCAAGGCCGTTGAGCAGGCAGTGCTTGCGGAACGGATCGATCTCGAAGGAGAAGCGGTCCTGGAACGGGGTCGTCACCGTCTGGCTTTCGAGGTCGATCGAGACGGGATCGGTCTGGGCAACTTCCATCAGGCGGTCGATCGCTTCCTGCGGGACGACCACGGTCAGGATGCCGTTCTTGAACGCATTGCCCGAAAAGATGTCGGAGAACGACGGCGCGATCACCGCCTTGATGCCCATGTCACCAAGGGCCCAGGCGGCATGTTCACGGCTGGACCCGCAGCCGAAATTGTCGCCGGCGATAAGGATCGGCGAACCGGAGAATTCGGCGCTGTCGAAGATGTTGTCGGGATCGGCGCGCAGGGCTTCGAAGGCCCCCTTGCCAAGACCCTGACGGGTGATGGTCTTGAGCCACCTGGCGGGGATGATGACGTCGGTATCGACGTTCTTGCGGCCGAACGGGATGGCCCGTCCCTCGATCTGCTTCACCGGTTCCATGACCGACGCTATAGCTTGCGCGTTAGGCGATGCAATGCCCGTTTATGGCGGGCTTTGGCGCAAGATTATTGCGTGTCGGACAGTCTGATCAATCAGTCTCCGGCACATCGACCGGAGGTGCCTTGGGTTCGGCCTTCTCGGCGCGTTCCTTGCGACGCGAGGCATAGAGCAGGGCCGCAGCCAGCGCCGCCGAGCCGATTGCCGCGCCCGCCATGGCTGCCTTGCCGGTCCAGTCCGTCTTCTTGGTCACGCTCGAGCACTCCTTCGCTGTGGCCCACAAGATTGGCCGGTCGGGCAGCGATTGCAAGGATCAGTCTAGGAATTTCCGCAGCTTCGTCCATTCAGCGAGCTTGGCTTCGAACGTGAGGGCAGCATGGGCGGGGCTGCTGGACGGCAGGCGCAACACGTCGAAATCCCCTGCCCCAACCAGTTGCGGCGCACCGATACTGGCCGACTTGGCACCGTTGAAAGCGATGCAGTGCAGTTGTGGCAGCGAAGCCGCCAGGTTGGCCAGCGCATTGGGCGCGACATCGCGGATGGCGGTATCGAGACTGCCCGCGCGTGTGGCCGATCCGATCGAATCCCACAGGCCAACATGATATGCGAGCAGGGATTCAAGGCGCTGATCGTAGTCCTGCGCGACGAGATCGACTTCGATCACAGCGCCGACCAGCCGCCAGAACTGGTTGCGCGGGTTGGCGTAGTACCGTGCAGCGGCAAGGCTTGCCTCGCCGGGCAGGCTGCCGAGGATAAGTACGCGAGTCCGCGCATCCGCAACCGGCGCAAAGCAGGATTTGCGCTCGGTCACGCTGGCGCGGGGGCTGCGCCGTCGTTTGCCATGTCGTCCTTCGCAGGCGCGCCGCAGGTCATGCAGTAGCGGAAGAAGGCCATCTTGCGGGTGTTGCAGCAGTGGCAGTGGTCGAACAGCGTGAGGCCGCAGTGTACGCAGAAGTTGGCTTCGGCATCGCCCGTGGTGGAGATCGGCCGGTCGCAGCCGGGGCAGACCTTGGCGGCCATCTTCTTGAAGGCCTCGTCGTGGCTGACGCGGGCGCGGCGTTCCTTCTCCGCCTGCGCCTCGATCGCCTGACGATTGGCGAGATAGGCGCGCATGTTGCGGATGAGGAAGTGCCCGGCGGCGAGTGTGAGGGCGATGCCGACGATGTAGCGAATGTATCCGCCGTAGCTCGGCAGATAAGGCACGAGTTCGACGAAGAACACAAAGACCGCAGCGAGCACGAAGCCGCGCATCAGTGGCCAGTTGTCGCTCTTGCGCTTCCGTGCGACCATCCACGCGGCAACGCCGAGCATCGGCAGCGTGATGGCAAGGCGCAGGGCGAAGACGCGCAGCTCCTGCCAGAACATGCTGCGCTCCTGCACGGGGAGCGCATCGGCAATCAGCTGGTTTTCCTCGGCGCGGAAGAGGTTCTCGCGCTGGTCGAGCGCGGCGCGCTGGTTCTCCAGATCGGCAATCGCCTGCTGGATGGCGCGCTCGTTGGCCTTGAGCTGTTCGAGTTCGCGCGTGCGCGCAAGAACTTCGGGATCCTGCGCGGGATTGGTCGTGGCGGTGCGGGCGGCAATCCACGCCTTGAAGGTCTCGTTCGCGGTGCCCGATACGCGCTGTGCCTGATCGAGCTGGAGGCGCTGGATATCCAGCTTGTCGTCAATGGCGGTCTTGCTGCGCTCGATCTGGCGGATCCGGTCGCGCACCTGGCGAACCGCTGGAGTATCTTCGGCGGGGGCGGTGTAGACCTGGCCTTCGACCATCGGCAGATCGCCGATGACCAGATTGCCTAGCCCGATGATGAAGCCGGCAAAGACAATCGATACCACCCACAGCACACCGCGATAGACGCGCTCGGGCACGCGGACGCCCTTGATCATGTCCATGGATCACCCCTCCTTGGTCTGGTTGGGCAGGCTAGGGCGTTCGCGGGATGGTGTAAATCGCGCGCCTATTTCTGGACCAGCGGGCTGACGGGATCGCGGGCTGCTTCCCACTGCTCCCACTTGTTCCCCAGCCCCGGATGGTCGATCGCGCCTTCGCGCATCGCTGCGGCGGCCTGTGCGGCAGGGAGTGGCGGAAGCGGACCGTTGTCGCCCAGCATCAGTTCGTCGCCCAGCAGGCGAAACCCTTGCGGCGCGGGCTGGAAAGCCTGCACCACGGTCATCACGTTGCTGCCGTACTGGACGATATCGATCACCAGCGCATCGACATCGCCTTTCGGGGTGCCGACCTTGACCTGCCGGGCGATGGCGCAATCAGGCCATTGCGCAGCGCCGCCCGAGGTGAAGGCACGCGCGGCATCGTCCTGTTCCTTTGGCGTGGCCCCGTCGAAGCTCTGGAGCTGACGGTTGCCATCGGCGCGCATGCACAGCGACTGCGGCTGGTAGTGCCCGCCCGGCGGCAGGTCCGACGCGGACCAGAACGCATGGGCCATGAGGAACCCGGCGAGCTGGAGCGCGGCTGTCGGAAGGCCTGCCACGCTCGCGTCAGCCGATCAGCTTGCGCACGTCGGTCAGACGCCCGGTGACGGCGGCAGCAGCGGCCATGGCGGGGCTGACGAGGTGCGTGCGCGCGCCGGGGCCTTGCCGTCCGACGAAGTTGCGGTTGGAAGTGGAGGCGCAACGTTCGCCGGCAGGAACCTTGTCCGGGTTCATGCCAAGGCACGCCGAACAGCCGGGCTCACGCCATTCGAAGCCAGCTTCGGTGAAGATCCGGTCAAGCCCTTCGTCCTCGGCCTGCTTCTTGACGAGGCCAGAACCCGGCACGACGATGGCCCACTTGACGTTGCCTGCCTTCTTGCGGCCCTTCAGGATCGCGGCGGCTGCGCGCATGTCTTCGATACGGCTGTTGGTGCACGAGCCGATGAAGATGTTCTGCACTTCGACGTCTTCCATGCGTTGGCCCGGCGTCAAGCCCATGTAGGCGAGGCTGGCCTTGGCGGCTTCCTGCTTCGATGGATCGGCAAAGCTTTCAGGCGCCGGGACGAGACCGCTGATCGGCAGCACGTCCTCAGGGCTGGTGCCCCAGGTGACCGATGGCGCGATGTCCTTGGCGTCGATCACCACGACCTTGTCGTAAGTGGCCCCGGGATCAGTGGCGAGGCTCTTCCACCAGGCAACGGCCTTGTCCCAATCGGCACCCTTGGGCGCATAGGGTCGGCCCTGCAGGTAGGCGAAGGTCTTCTCATCGGGCGCACAAAGGCCGGCGCGGGCGCCGTGTTCGATGGCCATGTTGGAAATGGTCAGGCGGCCTTCGATCGACAGATCCCGGATCACCTGCCCGGTGTATTCGATGACCGAGCCGGTGCCGCCAGCCGCTCCCAGCACGCCAGTGATGTGCAGGACGACGTCCTTGGCGGTCACGCCGGGCATCAGCGTGCCTTCGACGCGGACTTCCATCGACTTCGACTGCTTGAGCAGCAGGGTCTGCGTGGCGAGGACGTGCTCGACTTCGCTGGTGCCGATGCCGAAGGCAAGGGCTCCGAGGCCGCCGTGGCAGGCAGTATGGCTGTCACCGCAGACGATGGTTGCGCCCGGCAGCGAAAAGCCCTGCTCCGGTCCGACGACGTGGACGATGCCCTGCTCGGCATCGGCATCGCCGATGTAGCGGATGCCGAATTCGGGCGCGTTGCGTTCAAGCGCTTCAAGTTGCTGCGCGCTTTCGGGATCGGCGATGGGGATGCGTTGGCCATCGGCGCTGCGGCGCGCGGTGGTTGGCAGGTTGTGATCGGGCACCGCAAGCGTGAGATCGGGGCGGCGCACCTTGCGACCGGCAACGCGCAGCGCTTCGAATGCCTGCGGGCTGGTCACTTCATGGACGAGGTGACGGTCGATATAGATGAGTGCTGTGCCATCGTCGCGCTGTTCTACGACATGGGCGTCCCAGATCTTCTGGTAGAGCGTGCGGGGGTTTGCGATGTTCGACATGATCCAAGCGGTTAGGCCCGCCCTTCCCGCAATTCAAGCAGGAAAGGGCGGGCCAGGAGGGCCGAAGGCGCAATTTTGTTACGCCCTCGGGGCATTATCCGCTAATCGATCAGCCACGGCGGCCATCGCGATCGCGACGGTCGACCTGCAGGCGATACTGGATCTGCGAGACCTTGCGCTCGAGATTGCGGTATTCGTTCGCCGACAGACCGCGGTTTGCCGAACGGTTGTAGGCGGCCTTCAGGTTCTGCACATCGCGGCGCAGGCCCTGGGCTTCGCGCGGCGAAATGGCGCGGTTGCGCTGGGCGCGGTCGATGCGGTTATCGAGCTGCCAGATGTCGCGGCGGATTTCAGCGTTGCGGCCGGGCGTCAGGTAAGCGGCCTCGGCGCGGTTGCCGGCGGGATAGCGGCTCTGCGCCATGGCCGGGGTGGCGACGAAGCCAGTGGCGATCATGGCCGAAAGAGCGGTGGCGAAAATGGTCTTGCGCATGGAAAAGCTCCTCATCAGTCTGTGAAGCCAAACTGCCCTTTCCCGGCTGAACGCCAGACAAACGAGACGTCGCGACTTTCGGGCAAAGTGTAAGAATGTGTCGCGAGGCGAAAGGCATCGGTGTAAGGGAGCGCCATGCAGACGCTTGCCGCCATCCTGATCATCCTGGCCACCGTGCTGGCCATGGAATTCGTCGCCTGGTCCAGCCACAAGTACATCATGCACGGTTTCGGCTGGGGCTGGCACCGCGACCATCACGAACCGCACAAAGGCTTCTTCGAGAAGAACGACCTTTACGCAGTGGTCGGTGCGGCGATCTCGATCAGCTTCTTCATGCTCGGCAGCCCGCTGGTGATGGGCGCCGACGCATGGTGGCCGGCGACATTTATCGGACTTGGCGTCATGGCCTATGGCGCGATCTACACGCTGGTTCACGATGGCCTGGTGCACCAGCGCTGGTTCCGCTGGGTGCCCAAGAAGGGCTATGCCAAGCGACTGGTGCAGGCCCACAAGCTGCACCACGCGACGATCGGCAAGGAAGGCGGCGTCAGCTTCGGCTTCATCTTCGCGCGCGACCCGCAAGCGCTGAAAAAGGATCTGCGGGCACAGCGCGAGCGCGGGATTGCGGTTCTGCGTGAGGCTGTCGAGGGTTGAAGCCCTACGCGGGTGCTTTTCTACAGGCAGTGCTGGCTGGAACAGCAACCGCAAGCGCACTCCCATTCCTGTTCGCCTTGGTCATTCTCACGCTTAGCCTGGTGACAGGGGAGCCAACCCAAGCTCTGGTCACACTGTATCTCTTCCTGCTTATCATTGGCGCGATTGCTGGAGTGATCGGCGGAACCTCGCTACTCATCGGCCTGCCGTTAAGTTTTCTTGTGAAGAGACTCTGGCGAAACAGTCACCGCGCTCATGTGATGCTCGGCATCGTGCTTGGATTCGCAACCCTACCCGCTTTCCTTGCAGTTACTGGTTGGCAGAACGCGGATTCTTTCCTGCTTCTGCTATACGCCTATTCTGCACTTGCCGGTGGAGTCACGGCGGACTCGTGGTGGCGCAACACTCAAGATCGCCATCCTGAAAAAGCTAAGCCAGCCTGATCTCGTTCAGGACGCCCTTTGCCAAATTGCGGAAGCGCAGGGCATCGGTGACGGAGATCGCGCGATCGTGGGCTGCGGCGTTGCGGAGCGCGCGCATCTCGGCGATCATGCCGACAGTGCGGGATGGCAGCACGCCGCGGCGCTGCAGGGCATCGCCGGCTTCGGCGACATCGCTGGCAGCGACATGATGGACGTGCGCAAGGATCTGCAGTTCATCTTCCACCCGCGCCCACGAATCGAGCACCGCTGCGCCGGGCGACAGATCGAGCAGCTTGAGGAAGCGACCGTGATCGCCCGACAATGCCGGAGCGGGCAACGCATCGCTATCGGCAAAGTCGACATGGCCGGTCCCGGCTTCGGATTCGAGGCGATCGAGCTGCTGGGCAAACCGCGCCGACTTGTCCCCCCAGCTGAGCTGGTCCAGCCGCCCGAGGAGCGCCAGCAAGGGTCGGCGGAATAGCAGCGCTATGACCAACGCCGCCACTGGCCACGCCAGCGCACCCAGGATCTCCGCCGTCCAGGCGAGCCAGTCGGCCAAGGCACTGCGAGATGAAACTGTCAGCGAAAACATGGCCTTCGATGCTCCCCGGCGATTCCGTGCGATCATATCCGCCTTGGAACAAAATAAGAACATATCCGAGAAAATATTGTCGGACCGGCAATCGGGCACTCGCCACGAAGCCATAACTTAGGATATGACCTATCCTATCGATCGGTGTGGACCTGACTTGCGGTGCAACGTGGCATAGTGCGTGGATTGGCCCTGGCTTCGGCAGGCTGCATAATGTTGGTCGCCGCCGGCGCGGGCCTCCTTGCGTGGGGTGAAGACGCGGCAGCAGAAGAACGCCCTGCCCGGTGCTTCGCGCAAAATTCTGCGAACGCAGGCAAGGCCTTCTACATCGACCCTCAAGGTGGCAGCGACGATGGCGATGGCTCGCTTGACCGACCCTGGAAAAGTTTTTCCAAGGTCGTCTCACGCGGATTGATCGGCGACCGGACGCTTGCGCCTTCGCTGCCCCGCAGGATTCTTGGCCGGATCAACCCGCGATGGCTGCATTCCTCGCCGCGCCGCAATGGCGATGCTGTCGTCCATGGCGGCGACCGCATCTATCTCATGGGTGGTGAACACGGCGAACTTGCCATCTTCGGCCTGCTGAACGACGCACCGATCACCATCACTGCCCTGCCCGGTGCCAACGCGGTCGCTTCGGCAATTTCGGCAGGCAGATCACGAAACTTTGTCTTCAGCGACATCATCGTCGCCCCAGACCCGGGATCGGGTTCCGGCTTTGTGGTGACCACGCGGCGCTCCCCCGACGTGCCGCGCTCTGCCAACATCCGCTTTGCCAGGCTGACGATCCGTGGCCCCGGAAACAGTGCCCAGACCTCACCGGAAACCTGGGCCAGACAAGGCCGCGATGGCGCCCAGCTATTCGGCGATTGCCTTGCGCTGGAGGACAGCACGATCACCAATGTCCGCTTTGGCGCAGGCATCTATCAGTCTGACCGGACAACTATAGCGCGAAATACCATCAAGGATTTCGCGATCGACGGGATCGATTTCTCCGGCAACGATCTGGTGATTGCCGACAACGTCATCACCGACCATTGGCAGCCGGGAGCCGGGCTTCATTCGGACTGCATACAAGGACAGGTCTCGGCAAGAGACCCAATTTACCGGCGCATCCGCGTGACCGGAAACGTGTGCCTGTCAGACACGGGCACGCGCCACTCGCGCGATCTGCAAGGCATCAACATCTTCGACGGACACTGGCAGGACGTGACCGTATCGTGCAACTTCGTCCGCCCGTCGATCTACCATGGCATCACGCTTATGGGAGTGGACAGGGCGCGGATCGCCACGAACGTCGTGCAAGGCTGGGGGCCCGACAAGACTCCCTGGATAGCGGTATTTGCCTCGAAGGAGGGAAGACAGCCCACCGACGTGCTGATCCGGCGCAATCAGGCGAATGCCTACCTGAATGCCGCGGACGGTGCCGGGGTCGATCCTGACCGTCTGATCAATTCCATCCGACTCGGCCCGGATGCCGCATTCTTCCGGCAATATTTGCGGCAGGCGGTCAGGGGCGTAACGCTGGAGGACAATGCGTGGATGTTGCCCGGACCGGACCTGTCGCAGGATGAACGCTTCGCACAGCCGGGCCTGCCGGCAAGACAAGGCCCGATCACGGTGGAACAGGCCAGGGCATCGCTTGCGCAGATCTGCCCGCGCCCGCCCGGCTAGGCAGTCGGAAGCGCTTGCGTTTTCGGCCCCATGACCATGTCTATTCGGCCCTCGTCCAGATCCACGTTCCCGTAATCCCCATCACTGCCGCCGGGATCAGCACCCATGGCCAGCCCGCCGTGAACCACGTCAACGCGACGCCCGCGCTCATCGCGATGAGCGCGCCCTTCTTGGCCCTGCGCGAAATGGCGCGGCGCTCCCGCCACTGGCGCAAGGGCGGGCCATAAGTGGGGTGATCGAGCAGACGCTGCTCCCACGCCGGGTTGGAGCGGGCAAAGCAGAAGGTGGCAAGCAAAAGGAACGGGACAGTCGGCAGGATCGGCAGAAACGCGCCAATCGCGCCCAGCGCCACGCTGATCACACCGCCGGCGAGATAGAGTTGGCGGCGCAAACCTCTTGCCCTGCCGTCAGGCCGTGGCTGCGATGCGCGCGGCGTGTTCGCGCACCAGCGCGATCATGTTGGGGACGCCTTGGGTGCGGTTGGAGGAAAGCTGCTTCTTCAAGTCGAAGGGCGCGAGTTCCTCGGCAATGTCGGTCGCGGCGACCTCTGCTGCGGGCTTGTCCTGCACGGCGGCAAGGACAAGCGCGACGATGCCCTTGGTGATCGCGGCGTTGCTGTCAGCCAGGAAGTGCAGCTTTCCGCCCTGCTCTTGCGTAGGATAGACCCAGACGCTGGCCGAGCAGCCTCGCACCAGCGTGGCATCGGTCTTCAGCGCCTCGGGCATGTCCTCGAGTTCGCGCCCGAGTTCGATGAGCAGGCGATAGCGTTCGTCGCCATCGAGAAATTCGTACTCTTCGAGAATGTCTTCAAGGCTGCGCATGGGGCCGCATTAGCGGGCGTGGCGAGATGCGTCCACCACTGCCGGCAGGGTCAGCCCGAAAGGCCACCCGGCCGCGTGAGCGCGTACCAGATCACGTAGATCCACGAGAGCACACCATGCACCAGGGCCCAGACGATCGACTTGTTCAGGCTCCACGAGATGGTGATGGCAATGGCCGAACCGAGGCCGATGCCGGCCTTGGCGGCGCCTTCGGTGTGGCGGCTCACAGGTCGACGCCCGCAGCGATGGCTTCAAGCTTGCGCAGGCGTTCGCGCAGGTCGGCAAGTTCGATGAGGCCGCCAATGTCCCTGGCGGCATCGCCGGCTTCGCTGCGTTCGAGTTCGAGGCGCTTCAGGGCCAGCCAGCCGTCCCAGCCGCGCAGGGCTGCCAGGGCGATCATGGCAAGGCCGGTAAGGCCGGAGATTGCAAGGACGAGATCCGATGTCATGTCGGTTACTCCTCAGAAACTTACCGGTCGCGAAGCGATTCGATCTCGCGCGACAGGCGGCGGGTTTCGCCTTCATCAGTGGCGATGCGTTCAAGCACTTCGAGACGCTTGCGCAAGTCGGCGACTTCGCGCTCGAGGCTGGCGGTGTAGGCTGCGTCATGATCGACGGCGGGCCCGCTTTCGCCACGATGACGATCACGGTTCATCCGCATGTTGGCAAATGCAATGATCGCAACGATGGCGACCATGGCGCTCCAGAAAGACATTGTCAGGCTTCCTCAGTTGACCTTGACGTCGCGCAGACTTTCGATCTGCAGCGCAAGGTCGGTGTTCTTTTCTGTGGCGATGCGTTCCAGCACGCGGACGCGCTGTTCCAGCCGTTCGGACTGGGCGGCATATTGCGCGGCCTTTTCGGCGGTCTGCTTCGACAGCAGTTCCAGTTCGCGTTCGCGGAAGGCAAGGCGGCGCTTGTAGATGTCGGACCCGATGCCGAGCACGATCGGCACCACAATGACCATGAACACCAGCGCCAGAACGACGTCTTCGTTCATTGCACATTCCCCTGTCCCTGCGGCGGACGCAGCGCCTCGATCTGTCGCGAAACGTCAAAGCCCCTGTCAGTGACGATAGCCTCGACATTGGCGAGCCGCTGATGCGTCCGGTCAAGCTGGTCGCGCAGGAAAGCGTTTTCCTCGCGCAGCTTGGCGATGGCTTCCTGATCGGCGCGATCGGTCTTGCCGCCCCATTCGTCTTCAAGGGCATAACCGTGGCGCGCACGGATCCAGTTGTTGATCACCCAGCCACCTGTTGAAATGGCGATGATGGCAAGAACGAATTCGGGGCCGGCCCAGTTCATCACACCCTCCGGTCTTCGAGAGCGGCGCTATCGCGGCGCAGCGCTTCGATCTGCGCGGCGGTGTCGAAGCCCTTGTCGGTGACGATGGCTTCGAGGACACGCACGCGCTCTTCGAGTTCGCGGGTGTGCTGGGCGTATTGTGCGGCCTTTTCGGCGCTCAGTTCAGCCGTCGTCTTGATCTGCATTTCGGCGATCTTGGTGCGGTGCTTGGTCCAGATCGCGACGATCGGAATGCTCAGGGCAACGATCGGTATCAGGCTGCCAATTTCTGCAGGTCCCATGGTTCAGTCCCCCTCAGGACGGTTTTGTTCTTAGCGCAGCTTCTCGATTTCGGCCGAGAGGCGCGGGTTGGAATTGACATAGAAGCTTTCGACGTCGGCCAGGCGGCGGTCGATATCGCGGAACTGGGCGCGGACTTCGCGGGCGGTGCGCGCCGGCGACTGGCGCACGCCCTGCCAGAACCGCTGCTCCTGCCGATCGCTGTAGAGGTGGCCGGGCTTCTTCGGGGCAAGGATGCCCAGTGCGAAGTAGACCAGGAACGGCCAGCCCATCGAGAAGGCGAGGATCAGGAACCCGAGGCGTACCCAGAGCACATCGACCCCGGTATAGTCGGCAACCCCGGCGCAGACGCCCATGAACTTGCCGTTGACCTTGTCGCGATAGAAGCGGGTGCGTGGGCTGTTCACTTGAAGGTCCTTCCCTGTTCGGCGAACATGCGGTCCAGTTCGCGCAGTTTCTGGTTGTCGCTCTCGCGGTCCGGCAGGATGCGCGAGGGCTTGTATTCGGGGTTGTCGGCAGCGACGAGGCGCTCGACCGTGTCCATGCGTTCATCGAGGCGGCGGGCGAGCTGGTAGAGCTCCTCGAGCAGCGCCTCGTCTCCGCTGGTCAGCGTGGCGGCGGTCTTCCACTTGGTGATGTAGTGGAAGATGATCCACGGCAGGCCGAGAACGACCGCAATGATGGCAACGACGTCTTCCATGGCTCAGCCTTCCTTTCCAAGCTGGCGCTTCATCGCTTCGAGTTCCTCGTCGATCTTGTCCTGGCCGGCGAGCGCGGCGATCTCGTCGGCAAGGCTGGGCTTGGAGTTGTCGGCGAGGCTCAGCGCATCGGCGCGGCCTTCGGCATAATCGACGCGGCGTTCGAGCTGGTCGAAGCGCGCCATGGCTTCATCGACCCGCTCATTGGCGAGCAGCGAGCGCAGGCGGACGCGGTTCTCGGCGCTTTCGAGGCGCGCGGCGATCGCGGTCTGGCGGCTGCGGGCTTCGCGCAGGCGGGTCTGCAGCTTCTCGATATCCTGTTCATAGGCACGCATCGCATCGTCGAGCACGCCGATCTCGGTCTTGAGCTGGTCAGCCATGTCGGCGGCCTTCTTCTTCTCGACCAGGGCGGCGCGGGCCAGATCCTCGCGGTCCTTCGACAGCGCGAGCTGGGCCTTTTCCGACCAATCAGCCTGGAGGCGTTCCAGCTTTGCCACGTGACGACCCATCTCCTTCTGATCGGCGATGGTGCGGGCAGCTGAGGCGCGGACTTCGACCAGCGTCTCCTCCATCTCCATGATGATCATCCGGATCATCTTGGCAGGATCGTCCGCCTTATCAAGCAAGTCGTTGAAATTGGCGGCGATGATGTCGCGAGTCCGCGAGAAGATGCCCATCAGGTTAACTCCGGAGTTGAAGAGCGGGGTGGTGTAGGACGGGCGCGACTGGCCATTCGCGCCCCCGGTGGCGCCGGCGCTGCCATTGCGCAGGCGTTCGATCTCGGCATCGAGACGGGTGGTGCGGCCGCCATCGCCTCGCTCGGAACGGATCGGGGTCAGTTCGTCGGCCATCATGCGAGCTCACCGGTGATGGCGGCGCTCGACGCGGTGACGACCGGGACGGCGCTAACCTGCTGGGTCAGCGCGAAGCAGCACATCACGATCATCGCACCGACGCTGGCGAGGCTGGCGCGGCCGAGCTGGGTGGTGAAGAAGCGGGCGGTGTACATTTTCGTGACCTTTCGGCGGGTTAGATCCGGCCGGTAGCAATGATGCTGCCGGGTTGTTAATGGTACAGCAAGCAGCGTGCCAAACTGTGCGAGGCGCAGTTTTCCGCCATTTTCAGCCTGTCACCATCCTTTAATGTTGGGAATTCTTGCCGAGACTTGGGAAATTGCGCTAATCTTCCGGCATGGACAGGGAAGTACAATTCATCGGGCAATCCGGCGCCTTTCTGGACGCCGTGGAACGCGCCAGCCGCGCCGCGCCAATGCGTCGGCCGGTGCTGGTGATCGGCGAGCGCGGGACCGGCAAGGAACTGATCGCCGAACGCCTTCACCGCCTGTCCACGCGCTGGCAGGAACCGCTGGTCACGATGAACTGCGCGGCGCTTCCCGAAACGCTGATCGAGGCCGAACTCTTCGGGCACGAGGCGGGCGCCTTTACCGGCGCGACGCGGGCGCGGACCGGGCGTTTCGAGGAAGCGGACAAGGGCACGCTGTTCCTCGATGAACTTGGCACGCTTTCGATGGGAGCGCAGGAGCGCCTGCTGCGCGCGGTCGAATATGGCGAGGTCACGCGGATCGGTTCGAGCAAGCCGGTGCGCGTCGATGTGCGCATCGTGGCGGCGACCAACGAGGACTTGCCCAAGCTGGCCGATCAGGGCCGTTTCCGCGCCGACCTGCTCGACCGCCTGAGCTTCGAGGTGATCACCCTTCCCCCGCTGCGCGTGCGCGAAGGCGACATTGCGGTGTTGGCCGATTATTTCGGGCGACGCATGGCTGCGGAACTGCATTGGGATTCCTGGCCCGGCTTTGCGGGGTCCGTGCAGAGGGCGATGGAGGAGTACCTCTGGCCCGGCAACGTGCGCGAGCTGCGCAATGTGGTGGAACGCGCGGTCTATCGCTGGGACGACTGGTCGCAACCCATCGGCCACGTGCAGTTCGATCCGTTCGAGAGCCCGTGGAAACCGGTCATCTCGATGCGGCCTGAAGCGATGGAGAGCGATGCCGCAACACCGGTCAGGTCAGCGCCACCTTCGACGGACTTCGACACCGTTGCCGACTTGCGGGCTGCCGTGGATGCCCATGAGCGCGCGATCGTCGAGCATCATCTTGGGCGCAACCGCTATAACCAGCGCCAGACTGCAAAGGCTCTGGGCCTGACCTACGACCAGTTGCGCCATTGCCTGAAGAAGCACGGGCTGGGCGAGAAGGCCTGATCGGCGCCGCTTTCGGTTTCGCTTTGCCTGCAAACCCACTAACGCCTCGCAACAATGGCCCTCACCCGTCTGACCTTGCGCGACTTTCGCAACCATGCCGCGACGCGGCTGGAGGGGATGCGTGCGTTCAACGTGCTGGTTGGGGAAAACGGCGCGGGCAAGACCAACGTGCTGGAGGCTGTCAGCCTGCTGGCGCCGGGGCGCGGGCTGCGGCGGGCGCAACCTTCGGAAATGGCCGGACGCAATGGAGCGGGCGGCTTTGCCGTGGCAGCAGAGCTGGAGGACGGCGCGGTGCAGATTGGCACTTCGACCGATCCGCAGGCCCCCAATCGCCGGATCGTGCGGATCAATAGCGCGGAAGGTCCGGCAGCGCGGCTGGGCGAGTGGCTTTCGATCACCTGGCTGACCCCGGCGATGGACCGCATCTTCGCCGAAAGCGCGGGGTCAAGGCGGCGCTTTCTCGACCGGTTGGTGCTGGCGCGCGATCCGGGCCACGCGCGCAATGCCACGCGTTATGAAACGGCGTTGCGCGAACGCAATCGCCTGCTGGGCGAAGTTGTCGAGCCCGATCCGCTCTGGCTCGACGGGATCGAGGCGCAGATGGCCGAAAGTGGCGCGGCTCTGGCAGCGGCGCGTGCAGCCCTGGTCGAAGATCTTGGAATGGCGCTGGAAAGTGTGCCGGAACAACCCTTTGCGCGCCCTTCTTTAAGCTACTCCAGCGATACGCCTAGCGATGCGGACGCTTTGCGCGCGATGCTGCGCGAGGGGCGGCGGCGGGACCGCGCGGCTGGCCGCTCGCTGTCCGGGCCGCACCGCGATGACTTGGCGGTGACGCTGGCGGCAAAGCAAGCCCCTGCGGCCGATTGCTCGACCGGCGAGCAGAAGGCGATGCTGATCGCCATCGTGCTTGCCCACGCTGGTCTGACCGCGGGGGAGCGCCCTCGCCTGCTCCTCCTCGATGAAATTGCAGCGCACCTTGACCCGGTCCGGCGCACGGCGCTGTTCGAGCGGCTTGCACAAAGCGGCGCGCAAGTGTGGATGACAGGTACGGAAATCGCACCCTTTGCCGAGATTGCCGGCAACAGCGCTGTGTGGACAGTGCGCGATGGCGTGGCGGCGCAGCCGTAGCCGCGCTGCCCGTTACTTGCCGGTCGCCGCCTTGAGAGCCTGCGCCACCTGTTCCTCGGTTGCAGCGACGATCTTGTCCACGCCTTGCGCGTTGGGATGGACATTGTCTTCGAGCATGAGTGTCTTGTTGCCGATAACCGGCGCCAGGAAAAACGGCACCAGCCCCGCCTTGTGCTTTTTGGCAAGATCGGGCCAGATAGGATTGAATTGCTTCTGATAATCCGCGCCAAGGTTCGGCGCGGCGAGCATTCCGGTCAGGACCACGGGTATGCCGCGCGTGTCGAATTCGGTCAGGATGGCATCGAGATTGGCGCGGGTCTCTGCCGGCGGAAGCCCGCGCAGCATGTCGTTGCCGCCAAGGCCGACGAGCGCCAGGCTGGGCTTGACCGGCTGGCCATCGAGCGTGAACTTCAGGCGCTGCAAGGCCGCTGCCGTCGTATCGCCGGAAACGCCGGCGTTGACGACCCTTGCGGGCACGCCAGCGGCATTCAGGGCGGCTTCGAGGCGAGGCGGATAGCCCTCGCCGGGATTGAGCTGATAGCCGGCATAGAGACTGTCCCCGAACGCGAGGATCACCGGTGCATCGGCCGGAACCGGCACGGCAGCCTGCTCCGCCGAGGCCGAGGCCGAGGCGGCAGGCTCGGGCGTGCGTTCGGGTGAGCACCCGGCGAGAACGGCAAGTACGGGGGCGGCAACGAGAGCGAAACGGCGCATTGAAACTCCATGGGCGCGCCCCCAAGTGCCGGTTGCACGCTGCAACCAATCTATGCCACCTGAGGCCCGTGACAAGCACCCCGACATCGATAGCGCCCGAAGCGGTCATCACCGCAACTGCCCTCACCCTCTCGCTCGGCACCGGGGAGGCGAAGGTCGAGATCCTGCGCGGCATCGATCTTGCGGTGACAAGGGGCGAGACGCTGGCGCTGCTCGGTCCATCGGGATCGGGCAAGTCCTCGCTGCTGGCGATCCTTTCCGGGCTGGAGCGGGCAAGCGGCGGCGCGCTGATGGTGGCCGGTGCCGATTTTACGGCGCTTGATGAAGACGGCCTTGCCGCCGCGCGGCGCGGGCGCATCGGCATCGTGCTGCAGGCCTTCCACCTGCTGCCGACGATGACCGCGCTCGAAAATGTCGCCACGCCGCTGGAACTGGCGGGGCAACTTGACGCGATGGCACGGGCCGAAGCGGAACTGGTCGCAGTTGGCCTCGGGCACAGGCTCCATCATTACCCCGCACAGCTTTCGGGCGGAGAGCAGCAGCGCGTGGCGATTGCCCGCGCCCTCGCCCCACAGCCCGCCATCCTGTTTGCCGACGAGCCGACAGGCAATCTCGACCACGCCACCGGCGAGGCCGTGGCCGACCTGCTCTTTGCTCGCGCCGCCGATGCCGGCGCAACGTTCATCATGGTGACGCATGACGAGGCGCTGGCGGCGCGTTGCGGGCGGATCGTGCGGCTGGCCGATGGGCAGATCGCCTCGGATGTGCGCGCGTGAACCTTCCATGGAGCGCGGCATGGCGACTGGCGCGGCGCGGGCTTGACTGGCGGTTCAAGGGCCTGCGCCTGCTGCTGGTGTGCCTTGTCCTCGGGACAGCGGCGCTTTCGGCAATCGGCACTCTGACGGGCGCGATCGAGCGCGAACTGGCGACGCGCGGGCGCGAGATGCTGGGCGCAGACCTCGAGTTCACGCTGGCGGCGCGGCAACCTTCGGCGCAGGAGCGCGCGGCGATAGCGGCAATGGGTGAGCTTTCCGAAGGCGCGCGGTTGCAGGCGATGGCGCGCGTGCCAGGCGACGAGACGCGCACCACACCGATCGAACTGAAGACGGTGGACGGCAAGTGGCCGCTCTATGGCCAGTTCGAGCTGGAGGGCGGCAGGAAGGCCGGGGCGCCGCAGGGCATGGACGCGTGGATCGCGCCCGGTGTGGCCGACCGGCTGAACGTGAAGGTGGGCGACAGGTTGCGCATAGGTGAAGCGCAGGTCCGCGTGGCCGGGGTCATCGGCAAGGAACCCGATCGGCTGGCCGAGGGCTTCTCGCTCGGCCCCACGGTGATCGTCGGGAAAGCCGCCCTCGACGCCTCGCAACTGGTGCAGCCAGGATCGATGGTCCGCACCAAGCTGCGCGTCAGACTTCCCGCTTCCGCCGACGCGGCGGCATTGGGTGAGAGGATCAAGACGCAGTTTCCGTTGGCGGGCTACGAGGTCCGCACGCGGGACAAGGCCTCGCCGGGGCTGGATCGTTTCGTTTCGCGAATGGGGCAGTTTCTGGTGCTGGTGGCGCTGGCCGCGCTGGCGATTGCCGGGATCGGCATCGGCAACGGCGTGAATTCCTACCTCGAGACGCGGCGGGGCAGCATCGCCACGCTAAAGATCCTTGGTGCATCGAGCGGAGACATCGCGCGGATCTACCTGCTGCAACTGGCTGCCGCAGCCTCGCTCGCCATTCTGGCCGGACTGGTGATCGGCGTTTCGATCACGCCGCTGATCGGCAAGGCGCTGGAAGGGCTGCTGCCGATCGAGGCCGGTTTCGTGCTGGACTGGGGCGCGCTTGCCATTGCGGCTGCCTATGGCGCGCTGATCGCCCTCACCTTTGCCGCGCCGCCGCTTGCACGGGCCAGGGCCTTTCCGGCGATGGCGCTCATGCGGGCGCGCGTCAGCCCGCTGGGCGGCGGGGTGAAAGGCGCGCTGCTGCCGGTGGCACTGGGGCTTGGCGGGATCGCGGCGCTGGCCGTGCTCACCGCACCGCAGAAGCTGCTGGCGGCGGGGTTCCTTGGCGGCGCGGCAGTGCTGTTCGTGCTGCTCTCTGCACTGGGCTGGGGCCTGCAGCGGCTTGCGGCGACGATGCCCCGGCCCAAGGGCGCGATTGCGCGGATGGCGCTGGCCAACCTGCACCGGCCCGGCGCGCAGACGTCGGCACTGGTGGTTGCACTGGGCTTCGGGCTTGCCGCCTTCGTGCTGCTGGCAGGCGTACAGACCAGCCTGGATGGCAACATCGCCCGGCGCGTGCCGAACCGCGCGCCCGACTACTTCGTGCTCGACCTGCCACAAGGCAAGACGGCCGAGTTCGACCGCATCGTGCGCGGCGCGGCGCCCGAGGCCGCGATCCGCAAGGTCCCTGCACTGCGCGGCTCGATCGTCGCCTATGGCCCTGCCGCAGCGATGACGCGAGTGGCCGACCTCAAGGAAATTCCCGACAACGCATGGCCGCTGCGCGGCGATCGGGGGC
Source organism: Novosphingobium sp. B1 (assembly GCF_900176395.1). Classification (GTDB taxonomy): domain Bacteria; phylum Pseudomonadota; class Alphaproteobacteria; order Sphingomonadales; family Sphingomonadaceae; genus Novosphingobium. The sequence goes on from NZ_FWXL01000003.1 coordinate 196,546, forward strand.
TGACCTATTCTGACGACGTGCCCGAAGGCAATGTCCTGACTGCCGGAAACTGGTGGCCCAAGGATTACGCGGGCGAACCGCTGGTTTCGGTCGACGATGACTTGCGCGAGGCACTGGGTCTCAAGCTGGGCGACAGGATCGCCGTTTCGATCCTCGGCGTGGAGCGCAGCGCGAAGATCGCCTCTTTCCGGCGGATCGACTGGGAAAACATGGGCTTCAACTATGTTCTGGTGTTCAGCCCCAACGCGATCGCCGATGCGCCCCACAATCTTGCCGCGACGATCAGCCTGCCTGCGCAGGCGAAGACGCCGCAGGTGCGCCGGGCTATCCTGGGAGGACTGGTCAAGGCGCTGCCATCAAGCTCGGTGATCGAGATCGGCCCGGTGCTGGGCCAAGCGCGCGAGATCCTTTCCCAGATGGGCACGGCGATACTTGCCGCAGCGAGCGTGGCGATCCTGGCGGGCATGGCGGTGCTGGCCGGCGCCATTGCCGCCGCGCGCGAACGCAAGACGTATGACAACGTGATCCTGCGCGTGCTGGGCGCGAGCCGCCGGCAACTGCTGGTGCTGCTGGTGGCCGAGTATGGACTGCTGAGCGCCCTGCTGGCCGGCGTTGCGCTGATTCTGGGCGCGGGGGTTGCGTGGGGCGTAATCGTGCTGCTGTTCGAATTCGACTGGCTGCCCGATTGGCCGCGCATCCTTGGCGTGCTTGGCGCAGGCGTGGGACTGGTGATGGTGCTGGCGATTTCCGGTTCGGTCGGGCTGCTGCGAACCCGACCGGCGCAAGTCCTGCGCGAGCTTTAGGAGAAGACGTCCGCGGGGGTGGGGTTTTTCGGATCGGGGCCGAAGCGGTTGGGTCCGCGCGTTCCTTCGAGGCACATCAGCACGAACAGCGCGAACCAGCCGAGGAACGGGATCAGCCAGAGCAACAGGAGCCAGCCAGTGCGATCCTGATCGTGCAGTCGGCGGACCGAGACGGCAAGGCCCGGAACGATCGACACGAGCCAGACCAGCCCGCCGATCCAGCCGCCCGCGCCTACGAGCCGCGAGCCATAAACGAAGGCGCCATTGCCGCGCGCCACCTCGTTCGTGCCGAACAGGGCATTGAGCACGATCATCACGAGGACATAGAACAGCGCGAAGCTCCAGTATTCCCTGCGGCGCGAACGACCCGAGAATTCGGCGTAATGGCGATAGGGCAAGATCATCCAGTTCATCGCGCGGTCCTTTGCTGGGCGATCAGGCGAAAACGTCGTAGCCGACCGGGTTCTTGGGATCATCGCCGAAGCGGTTCGGCCCCGGCGTCCCCGGCAGGCACATCAGCACGAGGAAGCCGATGTTCACCAGGGCACCCACATAGGGGATCGAGCCAAGGATGATGATCCCTAGATACCACCAGCCCGACATGTCGCGATCGTGCAGGCGGCGTATGGTGACGGCGACCGAGGGCACGATGATCGCAAGGGAGACAATCACGGCAAGGCCGACGCCAAGCCAGAAGGTGGGACCCAATTCTGGGTCGTTCACACCGTCCATGGCGGCGATCAGGCCACCGGAAATCATCAGGCCGGCAAGGATCGAATAGACGATCATCAGCATCAGCGAGAACATCCAGTATTCCTTGCGTCGCGAGCGCCCGGAAAACTCGGCGTAGCGCCGCAGCGGCATCAGCATCCAATCCATGACTTTCCCCCTCTTAGGTCTTTGCCTGACCAACGCGCGAGACATCCGACCATTATTCGCCCCGGACGGCAAGGGGCGCCGGACACGGACCGTCAGTTACCGACCAGCACGAACGGTGCCCAAGTGGCCGGATGCGCCCCGCCCGGGACCGACCGGTCTCGCATTATGTCCATCTGCGCACGTCGCAGCGCCTCGGTACGGGGCAGCCCACGTGTCGCACCCTGAAGCGTTTCAAGCGTCAGCCGACTCGCAACGTCATCGCGCACCGGCCAGTGCGACAGCAGCAACGAACGGGCACCGGCAGCCACGAACGAACGCGCCAAGCCTGAATACGTCGGCGCGCTTTCCCCATCCCCGGCGCTGGTATCGCACGCCGAAAGGATCACCCAATCGGCATCGAGGCGCAGTTTGGCGATTTCCGATGCGGTCAACAGGCCATCGTCCTCGTCGGTAGGCTGATCGGGCGGCGTGAGCACCAATGCCGGTTCGACCAGATCGCGGAATGCGCCGCCAACCAACCCGTGGGTTGCAAAGGCAAGCACGCTGGCCTGTTCAAGCGACGCGGACTTGACCGCGGCTTCTGTAGCCTGCGCACCGAGGTAGAGCGTCTGACGATTGGGAAACGCGCTGGCGAGGCGACGCAACTCATCGGCAGCGGCCGGCAGACTGGGCAATTCCCGCAACGCCCTGGTGCCGACCTCACCCGAGCGCAGCAGTGCGGCGTCCTTTGTCCCGGCCGCGGAGACCGGCCCGAGCAGCGGCGCGCCTATACCAGCGAACATCGCACCGGCGCGGTCCGTCTTGCGCGCTGCTGCAGATGCAAGCGACAGCGGGACCGAAAGGGCGTGCGTCTGCGCGAGCCAGCGCGTGGCGCGCAGATCCTTGGCGGATGCGTCGCTGCCCTTGGGCTCGGCCGTGACCAAGGCAGCAAAAGGCATCGAAGCGAGGCTGCCGCTGGCAAGTATGCGCAGGTCAGGCGTAGCCTTGATCGCGGCGGCGATCTGCGGCGGAAACAAGGTGCGATAAAGCTGCCACGCGGCGTGCCGGTCAAACGCGCTTTGCCCGCCACTGGCAAGACCAAGGTCGATCGAGCCGCGGACACGGCGTTCGAGATCGAGCAACACCCGTGGCGCGATCGGCGAAGGCGCGGCGACGGCCCGATCATGCGTTATCGCCAGAATCTGCAGGCCGTCTTCGGTAGGGGCATAGACCACAATCGCCTGATCCGGGCGCAGCACGGACTGCGCTTGGGCGAGCGATGCTGGCTCGACAGCCGTTTGCGCGAGGTAGCCGGGCAGGAGCCGGGCAAGAAGCGCATCCTGTTCGCGCAGGCGAGCATCGCCTGCCTCGATCAGCCGACTGGTCTGGGAAAGCGCATCGGCCTTCCCGCCGGCGACCTGAGCTGCCAGCGTCCGGCGCAGGCGAGCGCCTTCCGCTGCAAGTTGCTGATAGACACGCAAGGCTTCCGCAGCCTCCGGGCTGCTGGCGGAATTGAGCAGCGCCATTCCCGAAATTGCGGTCTGCAGATCGCCGAGGTTGGCCATTTGCATCGCGTCAAACGCCGTGTCCATATTGCCTGCGGCAATGGCGAGATCTGCCTGCTGCACGAACAATGGCTGGTATTGCTGGGCAAGGCGCGAGACTTCAGCACGGGGCGTGGCGCGATCAAGCAGGCGTGCCCGCGCCGGCGCAAGAGCAGCGACGGCCATAGCCAGTGCACCGACTGCATCGCCCCGCGCAGCCTTGAGCTTTGCCGCCGCTACCAACCCGCCGATGCGGCGCGGACTACTGTCGAGCGCCCGCGCCGCATAGGCAGTGTTGACGTGATCGAGCAGTGGGGCCGCTTCGACATACCGACCGAGCAGGATATATTCGCGCGCGAGGTTCAGTTCGGCGTAGAGCACATCGGGGTGATCTGGCGATGGCGCCCTTTCGCGGCCCAGCCGAACCGCCTTTTCGCGCAGTGCAAGGGCTGCGGCGATATCTCCCTTCCACCGCATGACGCGAGCGAGCTGGCCGATGGCCGTGGTGACCAGTGCCCGCTGGCCCGGCATGATCGACTTCTCGAAGATCTCCGCGCCGCGCTGGTAGAACGGCAAGGCCTCGTCGCGCTGGCCGGAGTTGTCGAGCGCGTAGCCGAGCGCCTCGATCGTGAAGCCGAGTTGCGGATCATCAGGCGCAAGCGTTCGAGACCGGTGATCGAGCGTGCGGCGCAAGATCGGGATGGACTGCGCGAACAGGCTGTTATCGTTGTAGATCGTTCCCAGCCGGTTGAGCGCGGCCAGAGTCACGGGATGGTCGGAGCCGAGCCGCGACTCCGACCAGACCAGCGCTGCGCGGGCGGGGGCAATCGCCCGCTCGATATCGCCGGTTACCGCGAGCAGTGCCGAATAACTGATGCCGAAATCGCCGGGCAGCAGCACGTCGGGCCCGGTGAGCGTGGCGGAAAGGGCGGTTGCCGTCTGCCACGCTTCGGCAAAACGGGGTAGCGCTGCAAGCGGGTTGCCGCGCTGATAATCAATCAGGCCAAGTCCATATGTGGCCGAAGCATAGGCAATGGAATTTCTGCCTGCAGTACGTTCCGCCAAGATCAGCGCACGTTGCAGCCATTGCTCCGCCTCGTCATTCCGCCCCAGACCTCCAAGCGTGGAGCCAATACTGTCGAGAAGCCGGGCATGTTCGACGGTTTCGGCAAGATCGCCCGTATCCATGGCCTGTTCGACCTGCTGCAGGATGGGTAGGGCCTCGTCATATCGCTCCAACCGGTAGAGCGCATCAGCGCGAGCCAGCCGGGCGGCGCGAAGATCGGCCGCTGGCACACCTGACACGCCCTTGGTGCGAGCCAGCACGCCGTCGATCCGAGCCAGTGCCTCGGCAGGACGAGACGAGGTGTCGAGCGTCTTGAGAGCCTGAAGTTCGGTAATGAGCGGATCCGGCGGGGCTGCCGCCACTGACTGCGGAGCCACGCAGGCCAGCAAGCCCGCCAACCACATCGATCTCGCCATGCCCCGCCCCCGGAAACTTCAAGCACTGGAGCAAGGAGTAGGCACAATCGAGAACGACTGCAGTGCTTTTCAGCACATTTTCACTTGAGCCAACCGGCCTCGCGATACCAGGCGGCCGTGGCGTGGAGGCCGAGCCGGGTTTCGACCTGGGGTAGCCAGATGTCGGGCGGTGGCTGGTTGCCCTCGCCCGCGCGCCAATCGGGGTGGCACATGTAGCCCACGCGATCCATCGTCAGCTTGGCACCCTTGCCGCGAAAGCGCGCGTCGAGCTTCGCGCCGAGGCGGAGCATGGCAGCGGGAAGATTGATTGCTGCAGCGCGCTTGCCAACCGCAACGCCGATGGCGCGGGCGAGATCGTTGTGGGTCCAGCCGCCGGGGGTGCCGTCGTCGGGTTCGAAGGTCATGTGCGTGACCTCCTCACCGCCGGGAATGAGAGCGAGCAGCAGGCGGGCCAGATCGCTGACGTGGATGATCGAGAGGTGACCCTGCGGGGGAAGCGGCACCACGCCCCGTTGCGCCAGCTTGAACAGCTCGAACATCTCGGTATCGCGCGGGCCATAGACGGCCGGTGGGCGGACCACCGTCCAGTCGAGGCTGCTGGCCTTGACGATCCTCTCGCCGCGAAGTTTCGACTTGCCGTAGAGCGACAGCTCCGGCTCCCGCGCCGAGAGCGAGGAGACGTGGACGAAACGCGGCACGCCGGCATCGAGCGCGGCGTTGACGACGTTGAAAGTGCCCCAGACATTGCCGTCCTCGAAGCCCTGTTCGTCAGGCGCGCTGACCACGCCGGCGATGTGCAGGACCACGCTGGCGCGGCCCACGAGGCGCTGCAGCGCGCGCTTGTCATTCAGGTCGCCCTGCACCCATTCCACCCCGGCTCGGGCTTCCTGCGGGCGGCGGGCAAGTGCGCGGACCTCGATCCCGGCACGGGCAGCGTAATCAAGCACGGCCTGCCCGACGAAGCCGGTAGCCCCGGTAATCGCCAGCAATTCTGCGGGCATCAGAGCAGCACCAACTGGTCGCGATGGATCAGGGCAGAGCGCGGGGCGTAGCCAAGCAGTTCCTCATGCTCGCGGCTGTGGTGGCCCATCAGGCGGGCGCATTCGGCGGCGTCGTATTCGGACAGACCGCGCGCGAGAGTGTGGCCATCGGGGGTAATCACGGCAATGGCATCGCCGCGCTGGAAGTCGCCATCGACGGCGGTGACGCCGGCAGCGAGCAGGCTGGAGCCGCGCGCAAGAGCGGCGGCGGCACCGGCATCGACGCGCACGAAGCCGCGCATCCGCATGCGACCGCCGAGCCAGGCCTTGCGCGCCTGCTTGCGCCCGCGCGGAAGGAACAGCGTACCGCGGTTTGCATCCAGGGCTGAAGCGACCGGCGCGGTCGGTTGGCCATCGATGATGGCAAGAGCCATTCCCGCAAGTTCAGCAATCTCGGCGGCCTGCAGCTTCGAGGTCATTCCGCCCGAGCCGAGCCCGGAGGACGAGCCACCCGTGGCCATTGCGTGGATTTCGGGGGTGACGCCCTTGACCACCGGAATGCGGGTGGCACCGGGCTGGCGGGGATCACGGTCGTAAAGTCCGTCGATATCCGACAGCAGGAGCACGCCGCTCGCGCCTGCAGCCTGGCCAACGCGAGCGGCAAGGCGATCATTGTCGCCAAAGCGGATTTCCTGCGTGGCGACCGAATCGTTTTCGTTGATCACCGGCACCGCGCCCGCCGCCAGGAGCGTGCCGAGCGTGGCGGTGACGTTGAGGTAGCGGCGGCGGTCTTCGAGGTCTTCGAGCGTCAGCAGGATCTGCGCAGCGGCAAGGCCGTGGGTGGCAAGCAGTTCGGCCCAGAGGCCGGCCAGCGCGATTTGGCCAACCGAGGCGGCGGCCTGCGCATCAGACAGGCTGCCGCGCCCGCCCTTCGCCAAGCCGAGCCTGCGTGCGCCCAGCGCGATTGCGCCTGAGGAGACGACGATCACTTCCTGCCCTGCAGCGCGAGCGGCGGCGATTTCGGCCACGAGCGCGGTCAGCCATTCGCGGCGCGGTGCACCGTCCTTGCCCACGAGCAGCGCCGACCCGACCTTGACCACGAGGCGCGGACAGGCAGAGGCATCGGTCAGGTGAGCAAGCTGGCTGATGTTCATGGGGGGCGCTTAGGGTATTTGTGACGAAGCGTGAAGGGTTACCGGTCCTGCTGGCAGAGCGCTTGGCCGATCAGATCGGAGACCACGGCTTTTGTTCGGATTCGTCCTCGACTTCCCCTGTCGGGCGTTCGGTCACCGTGGCGACGGGCAGGTATTCGAGCACGGCATCGAGCAGGGCATCCATGCCCTTCCCCGTCGCGCCGGAGATCGGATAGACCTTGGTTGCGCCTGCTTCGCGCAGTTCCCGGGAGAAGGCCTTGACCAGCTCGGTATCGACGAGGTCAATCTTGTTGAGCGCGACCAGCCGCGGCTTTTCGTCGAGACCGGCGCCATAGGCTTCGAGTTCTCCCTCGACGATCTGCAGCGCCTCGGCCGGGTCGGTCTCGCTGTGGATGTCGATCAGGTGGATCAGCACGCGGCAGCGTTCGATATGGCCGAGGAAGCGGTCACCGATGCCGGCGCCATCAGCTGCGCCTTCGATGAGACCGGGGATGTCGGCCAGCACGAATTCACGATTGCGATGGCGCACGACGCCAAGTTGCGGGCGCAACGTGGTGAAGGCGTAATCGCCAACCTTGGCCTTGGTGTTGGTGATCTGGTTGATGAAAGTGGACTTGCCGGCGTTTGGCAGGCCGACGAGGCCGGCATCGGCCAGAAGCTTGAGCCGCAGCCAGACGTACATTTCCTCGCCCGGCCAGCCCGGTCCCTGCTGACGCGGGGCGCGGTTGGTCGAGGACTTGTACGAGGCATTGCCGCGCCCGCCATCGCCACCGCGCAGCAGCACCTTGCGTTCGCCCACCTCGGTCATGTCGAGCAGGACGGTCTCACGATCGTCGTCGAGAACCTGCGTGCCCACGGGAACCTTGATGATGAGGTCATCGCCGCCCGCACCGGTGCGGTTCTGGCCCGCGCCGCCGCCGCCGCGCTGGGCCTTGAAATGCTGGGTATAGCGGAAGTCGATCAGCGTGTTGAGGCCGGTAACGGCCTCGAAGATGATGTCGCCGCCCTTGCCGCCGTTGCCGCCGTCGGGACCGCCGTACTCTACGTACTTCTCGCGCCGGAAGCTGACCGCACCGGGGCCGCCCTGCCCTGAACGGATGAAAATCTTGGCCTGATCGAGAAAATGCATGCGGGTAACTGTTCCAATGACAGGCCCGAAGCAAATGGAACAATGCGCCCCGGAGCCGAGCCATCGTACCCGTTCATGGAGTGCTTGTAACCTTCGGACCGCAAGGCGCCTGCCGTATCAGGCGGTCCGATGATACCTGGTGGAGCCGAGGGGGATCGAACCCCTGACCTCGTCATTGCGAACGACGCGCTCTCCCATCTGAGCTACGGCCCCGTTCCCGGTATCGCCCTGCGACGATGAGCCGCAAGGAGCGCCGCCATTAGCGCAGCGCTCCTTGCGTGAAAAGCAGATTCGCATTCTTTTTGAGCCGGCATCCGACCGATGCGGTTAGTTGGCGACTCCGCTGCCGTTCGTCCTTGCGGTCGTGCTGATGGTGACCGGGCCTTGCGCAGGCGGGGTCATCATCGCGCCATACTGTGCTTGCCAGATCGCCAGATCGGTCCGGTAGCTTTCGTAGCGCCGGTAGAAATCATCGAACACGACCTCGATGCTCGGCAGGCTGCGCACAGCGAAGGCTTCGAGATCGGCAGACTTCACCGCAGCGCCATCGCGGCTGACCGCCATGACCGCATCGCAGAAGTCCGACAGCGTCGGCGGGAGGGCGAAGTGATTGTACACCGCAGTGATGTACGCCTCACGCGGGGCAATGAACTTGGCGCCGTACTTTGCCTTGTATTCCGCATCGATCTTCTTGTTGACGGCGTTCAGCGCCTTGGTGTGCGTCGTCAGGAAGGTCTTGTAGCGCGGCAGGATATCGGCGTGGACCGGCGCACTGCAGTTGAGCGCCGCGACATTGTAGGCCGAACGCAGGTTCCACACCATCTGTGCAGGCGTGATGCCACGGTTGAGCGATTCCCGCAGCCCGTTCGCATCGACTGGCGGAATGGCGATATTGTCTGACGCGCCGTTCGGCGGCTTGGGCTTTGGCGGGATGACCACGACGCGCGGTGGCGGCGGGGGCGGCGGCGGGGGCGGCGGCGGTGGCTTGGGTGCGCACGAGGCAAGGCCCATGGCAAGGCCTGCGCCGACAAGTCCGGCAGCGATCGACTTTGGCGCAGAGATGCGCCCGAAACGAAACATTTGGCATTCCCCCCGAAGGCGTGGATTTGCAGCAATCTCTCGGCGCAACACGGTGCGCCCCGGATCCTGTCTGCGTGCTGAAGCGCAGCCTAGCGCGGCTGTTCGCGAATGAGAATCCCCTGTGCAAAGAAAACCCGGCGAACCGTGACGGTCCGCCGGGCCTTTCTGGTCCGCTTCGGCAGTTTCAACCAGCGATCAGCGACGATCGCCCATGAACTGCAGCAGGAACTGGAACATGTTGATGAAGTCGAGGTACAGGCTCAGCGCGCCGAGGACGACGGCCTTGCCAGCGAAATCGGTACCGGCGACGTAAGCATACTGCTCCTTGAGGCGCTGCGTGTCATACGCGGTAAGGCCCGCGAAGATCAGAACGCCAAGGAAGCTGATGGCCCAGGCAAGGCCGCTCGACTGCAGGAACAGGTTGATCAGCGACGCGATCAGGATGCCGAAAACACCCATGATCAGGAAGCTGCCCATGCCCGACAGGCTCTTTTTCGTGGTGTAGCCAAACAGGCTGAGACCCGCGAAAGCGCCAGCCGTGGCGAAGAAGGTCACCGCGATCGAGGTGCCGGTGTAGACGAGGAAGATCGTCGACAGCGACAGGCCCATGGCGACAGCGAAGCCCCAGAACATGCCCTGCAGGGCCGTGGTCGAGAACTTGTTGGCGCCAAAGCTCATGAACATCACGAACGCCAGCGGCGAAAGCATGACCAGCCACATCAGCGGCGAGCCGACCAGCGATGCAGTCAGCCCCGACGAGGCAGCGGCGAGCGCGACCACGCCCGAGAGCAGCACGCCCGAGGCCATGTAGTTATAGATCGACAGCATGTGACGGCGCAGGCCCGCGTCGAACACTTCGCCGCGAGAGGACGCACCAGACAGGCTCGGAGACGCGCCGAAGCCCGTTCCGGTGGGCCGAGGGTCGTTCCAGTTTGCCATTATCAAAGCTCCGTTCTGTGGTCCCGATGACCACGTACACGGAATATCGGCGCTTTGCCCCCGGCTTTCAAGTGAAACCGCGGCAATGTGGCGTCCATGAACTGTAACGAATTGTTGCGGGATTTACCGCGACTGGCGCGCCAGTTCGGTCATCTCGGCGCTGCGGTCACGGGCACCGCGCAAGGTGTCTTCCATGAGGCGCGCAAGCCGGCTGTCGGCGTCGAGCACGTCGATCCCGACTTGCGTCACGCCGCCCGGACTGGCGACGCGGCGGGCAAGTTCCGCCGGTGGGTGTTCGGACCGGGCCGCCAGCATCGCGGCGCCCTCTACCATTGACAGGGCAAGACGATCGGCCTGCTCGCGCGGCAGGCCGAGAGCCGCCGCCCCGGACGCCAGCGCATCGATCACGCGATAGACAAACGCTGGACCCGATCCGGCGAGTGCGGTGACAAGATCCATCTGATCCTCGCCCGAAAGCCATTCGGCCTGCCCCAGCGGCGCCATCAGCGCGTCTGTTTCGGCACGCGCGGCAGCGTCGGCCTCACCCACCAGGGCAATAGGCGACTTGCCAAGGGCGGCAGCGAGATTTGGCATGACGCGAACGATGGCGCGCGCTTGGGGAAAGGCGCTGCGCAGCGTTTCAAGATCGACACCTGCGAGGATCGAAAGAAGCAGTGTGCCCTTCCCCACGAACGGCTGCACGGCAGCGGCGGCATCGGGAAGCTGCTGTGGCTTGAAGCCGAGCAGGACAACGTCGAACGCCCCTTCCCCGTCCGGCGCGGACTTGAGCAGGCGCACACCTTCCGGAGCCGCCTCGAGATAGGGATCGACCACCGTGAAGGTTTCGGGCGCAATGCCGCCGGCCAGCCAGCCCTTGAGCATGGCGCCGCCCATGTTGCCGCAGCCGAACTGGAGGAAGGTCTTGGTCATGGCGGAGTCCTTGAGTCGCGTGTGGTGCGCTCAATGACCGGCCATGCCCCTGTTCGCAAGCCTTGCGCTGTTCGGCTCAGGCCTCTCCGGCGGCATCGACCATGGCGCTGGAGAGCGCATCTGCCGGGCTCTTGTCGCCCCACAGCACGAACTGGAAGGCGGGATAGAAGCGGTCGCACTCATCGACGGCAGCTTCGATCGCGGCCTGCGCCTGGCTGAGGCTGAGCAAGCCTTCATCGCCCAGCATCAGGCCATGGCGATAAAGGAGCACCGATCCGTTCGACCAGATGTCGAAGTGACCGATCCACACCTGTTCGTTGATCAGCGCCATCAGCTCGAAAACGGCCTGGCGCTTGTCATCGGAGATGCGAATGTCGGGCAGGCACAGGATCTGCAGGACATGGTCCTCGGTCCGCCAGATCGCGCGGAGCTGGTAATTCGCCCACGAGCCCTGGATCTCGCCTGTGACCTCATCGTCCGAAACGAATTCGCAGGGCCACCCGCGCGCCTCGAAAAGAGAGGCGATCATGTCGACAGGCGCTGCCTCATCGCGCTCATTGTCGTCATGGCCGGTCCGCATCGTACGTCCCCTGATCACTGTTTCGGGCCTCCCCAGCTACTGGCCTGGCTTTGGCCCCTGGCTGGTCGAAAGTCCGACCCGCCGTCCTGTGCCGTCAATGCAGGCTCACACCCCCCGGCGACAATCGGCGGTTAACAGGCGGTTGGGCAAAACTCGACAACCTTGTGGGAAAGCTGTGGACAAGGAGTGAACAAGGGCGGCCTGCGCAAGGTTCCGCGAAGCTGACCTACTTGAGCGCCAAGGTATCGACTGGCTGACCGGCGGGGCTGGTCCACTGGTAGCTGGAAACACCGCTCTTCTTGAGCTTGGTCACGAAATCCTGCGCGGCCGCCTCGGTCTCGAACGGACCGGTGAGCAGGCGGAAATTGGCGCGCCATGGCGACAGATAAGGCTTGCGGCTGCGCAGGAGTTCGGGCGCTTCCTTCACGAGGCGACGCCATTCGTTGTCCATCACGTCCTTGTTGCCGCCGGTCAGCACCTGGACCCAGATTCGGCTGGGGTGGCTGGGAGCGGCCTTCTTTGCCTTGGCTTCCTTGGCAGCTTCTGCGGCCTTCGCCTTGGCGTCCTTGGCCGTCTTTGCGTCGGCTTCCTTGGCATTCCTGGATGCGGGCTTTTCCGGCTCCTTTGCGGGCGTGCGCGAGACTTCAGTCGGCCCGTCGGGACGCTCGCCCCGCGGGTCGGCCTTGGCCGGCGTGGAACGCGGCGGCACCTTTGCCGGCAATCGCGTAACATCGACAGCAACAACCGGGGCTGCGCGCTCTTCAGGCGGCGGAGCGAAAGTCTTGAACATCGACGCGAAATCGGCGGGCCGCGGCGGAGTGGACGCCGCGCTGGCTTGCTGGACCGGCGAAGGTGTCGAAACGGGCTGCGCGGCAACGGGGGTTGGCGCGGGCGCTGGCGTTGAGGCAGGCGCTGGGGCGGGCTGCGCCGTGATGGCACTGTTGCTGCCCGCGCGGGCCAGATCGAACGCTGGCGCTGCAGCAAGGCCGGAAGCAGGCGCAGGCGTCGGCGTAGCGAGGGCCGTAGCGGGGGGCGTAAGGGTGGGCGATGACGAAGCGTAGGTCGTGCTCGGCGCAGGTGTAACCGGAGGAAGCGTAACCGCCACCCTGGCCTGCTGCGGGATGGCCGAGGACACCGGCGGCAATTCTCCCTGTGAGGACGCCGGTACGCTGCTGGCGTAAGTCGAGGTGGGAGCCGGCGTCGTGCGGGCAAGAGCAGTTCCCGAAGGCTGGGGTGCCGGGCTGGCTGCGTAGCTGGTCGTCGGCGTCGGCGTTGTCAGCGGCGGGCGCGCTGTGGAGGCGCGGATCTGCGGCACTGGCGGGCGAGAAGTTCCGGGCGGCACGTCGAGTGCGGAAAGAACCGTAGGCCGCGCTGCCGCAGCGGCAGGTGCGGCCTGCGCTGCATATCCGGTCGACCCTGTCTGCGCAGGGGCGACGGTGCCAGGCAGCGAACTGGCAGCCATGCGGCCAGAAGCACTGGTGGTCGTAACGCCAGACGTGATCGAGGGCGCAGGCGCAGCCATCGTCGTGGTCGGTGTGGGCGTGATCCTGGCGGTCTCGATACGGCCGGGGCGACGGCGCTTTTCGCGGCTGGGCTTGTCCGACGAGGCGGCACTGGGGCCGAGCGGCGCGCCAGCCGGGATCAGGCCTGCTTCAGCACTTCGAGGCGCGCGCGGGTTTAGCGCTGCATACTGGACAACCCGCGGATCATCGCGGCCGATATCTGCCGCACGCGGGAAACGACCGAAGTTGGCGGCCGCTGCCTGTTGCGCCGGGGTCAGCCGTGGCATGTAGCGCAAGTAGGGTGCGATGTTGGCGGCAAGATCCTGCGGCATCGAGGCATAGGCAATGGCGACGGCCTCGTCCGGTCCGCCGGTGACGGCCATGGCGAACGTCCGCGTTCGCCATGCGGCGCGATCCTGCTTTTCGATCAACGGCGCAAGCAGCGCCTCGGCACCGCGACGATCGCCTGAGATTGCGAGGCTCATCGCGTAACGGCGCGTCGTTTCAGGATTTGCGCCACGGCTGAGTGCGACTTGGTACCAGCGCTGGGCGCGGGCATTGTCACCCACCAGATCGTAGGCGAGCGCCCGATCCTCGGCCATGGCAAAGGTGTCGCCCCCGGCCCGCTCGGCCTCGTCGAAGGCGCGCACCGCCTCGACCGGGTTTTCCGCGACGAGGTATGCCTTGCCGATCAGTAACTTGCCACGGGCATTGCCGGGCTGCACTTCGTCGGCGCGGGTAAGGAAACCGATGGCTGCGTCGCTGTCACCCAGCTTGAGCGCGGCATCGGCAGCGTCGAAAAGGGCGATTACGTTGCGCGGATCGGCGGCCAGACGGGCCAGAGCCGAATTCAGTTCGCGGCTGGCGCTTGGCGCCGTCGACTGAACGACCGGGCGCGAAACCGTGGTGGTGCCGTCGGGATCGTCATCGACCTGGGCAAGAGCCATCGACGAAGTCGCAGCCAGAAGCAGCGAAAGCGAGAAGCGGAGGCCCTTGAAGCAAGGGGGCGCGAAGGGGGAGCGATTTGTCATCCAGCCGCGCTCTATACCATTGCGAAGATGAAGCGGCGGCAACGGGTGCCGCCGCTCATCAAGACTTACTGATTGTTCTGGCGACCGAGGAAGCGCGGAATGTTGAGTGAGCTGCCCTCATCCCCGTCATCCTCCGACTGCGCCGCCGAACCGCGCGACAGGTTTGCCATGCGTTCGAACAGGGTGCTGCCGCCTGCCGGCTTTGCGGCAGGCGCAGGCGCAGCGGCCTGGGCGGGTGCTTCGGCACCACGGCCAAGCCGCGGCATTGCCGGTTCTGCCGCTTGTGCTGGCGGTTCGAGCGTAAAGCGCGCCGGCTCGGCCGGAGCTTCGCCACCGCCCAGCAACAGCTCGTTGGACGAAGGTGCAGCAGGCTCTGCCTGTGATTCGGACAGATCGAGCGTGAGATCCATCGGCTCCGGCTCGGGCGCGGGAACGGTCGGCTGGACTTGCTCGGCCACAGGGGCCCACGCCTGCGGCGCAGGGGGTGCCGGCGGCGGGGTATAGACCGCAGCAGCAGGTGCCGCGCCGGGTACGGCTGGCCCGCGCGAGCTGTTGGGGAAGGACATCGGGCGCGAGGCGATCTCGGCCTGTTCCTGGCTCTGTTCGATGCCGGTGGCAACGACCGAGACACGGATCTTGCCATCGAGGTCGGGATTGAAGGCCGAGCCCCAGATGATGTTCGCGTTCGGATCGACCAGTTCGCGGATGTGGTTGGCGGCTTCGTCGACTTCGAGCAGCTTCATGTCGTCGCCGCCGATGATCGAGATGATCACGCCCTTGGCACCCTGCATCGACACGCCATCGAGCAGCGGATTGGCGATCGCGCGTTCGGCCGCTTCGAGAGCGCGGTTCGGGCCTTCACCCTCGCCCGTGCCCATCATGGCCTTGCCCATCTCACCCATGACCGATCGCACGTCGGCAAAGTCGAGGTTGATCAGGCCCGGCATGACCATGAGATCGGTGATCGAGCGGACGCCCTGCTGCAGCACTTCGTCGGCAAGCTGGAATGCTTCCTTGAAGGTCGTTTCCGCCTTTGCCACCAGGAACAGGTTCTGGTTGGGAATGACGATCAGCGTATCGACGTGCTTCTGCAGTTCCTCGATGCCGCTTTCGGCCGAGCGCATGCGGCGCGTGCCTTCGAACAGGAACGGCTTGGTGACCACGCCAACCGTCAGCACGCCCTTGCGGCGCGCCGCCTCGGCGATGACCGGAGCAGCGCCGGTGCCGGTGCCGCCGCCCATGCCGGCGGCGATGAACACCATGTGCACGCCTTCGAGTGCGCGTTCGAGCTCCTCGATCGTTTCTTCAGCAGCAGCGCGGCCCACTTCTGGACGGGCACCTGCGCCGAGGCCCTGCGTGATGTCCGGCCCAAGCTGGATGCGGTTTTCCGCGATCGAATTGTTGAGCGCCTGCGCATCGGTGTTGACGACGATGAATTCGACGCCTTCGATCTGCGCGTTGATCATGTTGGCAATGGCGTTGCCGCCCGCGCCACCAACTCCGATCACCGTGATCCGGGGACGAAGCTCGTCGATTGCCGGCGGTCCGATGTTGATGCTCATAGTCGGTCTCCCAAGCGGGTCGCTTCAATTGCCGATGGCCCGTGGTGGCGCCTTGGCAGGATTGCAAAACTTCGCATTAACCTGTGGCACAGGCGGCCTTGCTGAATCAAAGGGTCAACAGCCTTTTCCACAGGTTGCAATACCGAGACAGCCCATGTCTCCGACGATTTTGGGCCGGAACGGTGGAAAACCCGGTTCAGAAGTAATCCTTCACTGCGCGCACCAGCCGACTCAGCAACTGCTTGCCCGAATAGGCGGTTGTCGGGCTATAGGCGGGGCCCACCGCGCGTATGTCGACCGGATCGGCTGCGGCAAACAGCACGAGGCCGACAAGCGTCGAGGAACTAGGCGTTGCGTGGCCGGGCGGAAGGCCCAACATTGTCGGCGGCGAACCGATGCGGACCGGACGCCCGAGCGCAGCTTGTGCATAGTCGGCAAGGCCCGGCAATTGCGCGCCACCGCCGGTGAGCACGACCTGCTGGCCGGTCTGCCCTACGAAGCCCAGCGCTTTCAGCGCCTTGCCCACCTCTTCTGTAAAGAAGCCAAGCTGCTGCGTTATCACCGATATCAGTTCAGCCCGGGGAATGCGGTTCTTGTCGTCGGCATGGCGGGCGACAGGGCCACCTTCGGGATCGCCAGGCGCGTTGACCGGGATCATCTCGCGGTGATCGGCCGGGCTGGCGATGGCAGAGCCGGACATGCACTTGAGCCGTTCGGCCTGATAGCGACGGATGCCGAAGGCCGAGGCGATGGCGTCGGTAATGTCGCCCGAGCCATACTGGATCACCTGCATCCCGAGCAGCATGCCCGCAGCATAGACGGACACAGTCGTCACCTCTGCGCCGAATTCAACCAGCGCGACGCCCAGTTCGCGCTCTTCGGGCGTGAGACAGGCATGGCCTGACGCAACCGGCGAGCCCACCACAGCCTCGACATCGAGATGCGCATTCTGAACCGCCTCGCGCAAGTTGCGAACGGGCGCGCCATCGGCCAGCATCACGTGGATGTCGACGGCAAGGCGTTCGGCATGGAGGCCCTTGGGGTTGGGCACGCCGTGTGCGCCATCAAGCGTGTAGTGTGCAGGCTGCGCGTGGAGCACGGTGCGGCCATCAGGCTGGATCACCTCGCGCCCGGCCACGAGCAGATGCTCGATATCGTCCTGTTCGATGCGGCGACCACCGACTTCGACCTCGACCCGCGCCGTCGTGCTGGCAAGACCTGCACCGGAACAGCCGATCCACACCTTCTGGATGCCGATGTTGGCCATCTTCTCGGCCCGCTCGATGGCATCGCGCACCGAATGCGTGGCAGCCTGCATGTCCGTGACATAGCCGCGCTTGATGCCCTGCGAGGCGCGATGGCCGGAACCGAGCACAACCATCTCGCCGGTTTCCGAAAGGCCGGCAATCATCGCCGACACGCGGAAGGACCCGATGTTTACAGCAGCAAAGACCTTGGTGATGCGGGGGGTGGCCATGCTGCGCGCTCAGCCCTCGTCGCTCTTGGCGGCCGCGGCGATGCGCTTGGCCTTGGCCTTGGCTTCTGCCTCGGCGCGCTTTTCTGCGGCGACCTCGTCGGCATGGCCGGGCACGCGCATGTAGATGCGATCGGGGGCGCGCATGTCAAACGCGGCCACCTTGCCGCCGAGCAGACGGTTGACGCCGTCCATGCGCGCAAAGCTGAGCAGCGCGCCGGCGGACTTCTCGTCACCCTCTGGCAGGGCCAGCACCTGCCCGGTCTTGAACGTGAGGTTCCAACGCCGGTTACCGACCCATTCGGCTTCGGACACCTGCGGCTTCAAGGCCGGCGCGGCATCGAGCAGCCGGGTCAGGTCCTGCACCCGCTGACCAACGCCAAGGCCGGAAATGACCAGCATGCCCTTGGCCTTGGGAGCGCTGACCGTCTCGAGCTCGACGCCGGTGTCGTCCACCAGCACCAGCCTGTCGGGCTTGCGCAGCACGGCGTGAGGATTGCGCTCGACGATGTCGATCACCAACGTGTCGGGCAGCTTGCGCGAGACGCGGGCATCCTTGACCCAGGGCAACTGGTTCAATTCATCGCGCAGCGAGGCAAGATCGAGCGACGTCATCGCGCGGTCGCTCTGTCCGAGAATGCGTTCATAGATGCGCTGCTCGTTCATGCGGTTGACGCCCCGCACTTCGAGATGGCTGACCTTGAACCCGGCATCCGACGCAATCAGTGCGGCCTGTTCGGTGGCGAGCGCGGGTATCCCGGCCATGGAGGCCACGGTCCACACCAGCACCGCCGCCACCGCCAGGATAAGCGCCATGACGATTTTGTGCAGCGTGTCCTCGCTGAACGGCAACCAGTGCATGACGGTATCGAGCAGAGTGCCTGTCTGCTGGCGCGCAGTATGGACCTTGCGCTGCGTCGTGCGCGCAGCCGCTGCTCGCCGCACCCCCTTCCCGCCCCGCTTGATCGTCTGCGCCATGGTTCAGGCCTTCCCCGTTGCCTTGCCGAAGTCTTTCAGGGCCTCGGCAATGATTGCCTCGACCAGATCGGGATAATCCATTCCCAGCGACTTGGCCTGCTCGGGCACGAGGCTGAGCGGCGTCATGCCAGGCTGGGTGTTCACTTCCAGCAGGAACAGCCCCTCGACGCCCTGCTCGTCATCCCAGCGGAAGTCCGAGCGGCTCGTCCCCTTGCAGCCCAGCAGCTGGTGCGCGCGCAGGGCGATCTGCTTGCAGGCTTCGGTGATGTCGTCGGGGATGTCGGCCGGACAGATGTGGTCGGTCATGCCATCGGTATACTTGGCATCGAAATCGTAGAAGCCGGATTTGGGCCGCAGTTCGGTCACCAGCAATGCGCGGTCGCCGATCACGGCGGTTGTCAGCTCGCGGCCACGGATGAAGGGTTCGGCAAGGAGTTCGTCGAACTCCTGCCAGGGACCGCGCGATTCCGCGCTGATCGGATTGCCGTAGTTACCGTCCGCCGTGACGATGGCGACGCCGACCGATGACCCTTCGTTTACGGGCTTGAGCACATAGGGACGCGGCAGCGGGTCTCCCTTGTAGAGCTCTTCGGTGCGCACAATGCGTCCGCCCGGCATAGGAATGCCGTGCGGCACCAGCGCCTGCTTGGTCAGTTCCTTGTCGATCGCGATGACCGATGTGGCGAGGCCCGAGTGGGTATACGTCAGGCCCATGATGTCCATCAGGCCCTGGATCGAACCATCCTCGCCCGGCGTTCCATGCAGCGCGTTGAACACGACATCGGGCTTTGCTTCGGCAAGGCGCAGCGCAACCTCCCGGTCCATGTCGATGCGGGTGACCTTGTGCCCCTTGGACTCAAGCGCCTTGGCCACGCCCTCGCCGGACATGAGCGACACGGGCCGTTCGCTGGACCATCCGCCCATCAGCACCGCAACGTGGAGTTTGGGGAGAGTCACAGTCTGCCAATCCTCTTGATTTCCCATTCGAGCTCGACGCCCGACATGTCTTTCACACGCTTGCGCACTTCCTCGCCCAGAGCCTCGAGCTCGGCGCTGGTCGCCTCGCCGGTGTTGATCAGGAAGTTGGTGTGCTTTTCACTCACCTGGGCGCCGCCAATGGCCAGGCCACGGCATCCGGCCTTGTCGACAAGTTCCCACGCCTTGCCGCCATCGGGGTTCTTGAAGGTGGAACCGCCGGTCTTCGAGCGCAGCGGCTGCGAGGCCTCGCGCGCGGCGCTGATGCGGTCCATCTCGGCCTGGATCGCGTCCGGTTCGCCAGCATGGCCGCGGAAGCGGGCGGCAACGACGATGGAACCGTCGGTCAGGTCAGAGTGGCGGTAGGTGTAGCCGAGCTCGGACAACGGCAGGGTGACGATCTCGCCCGAGCGGATCACCACGTCGCAATCAACGAGCACGTCCTTGACCTCACGGCCATAAGCCCCGCCGTTCATGCGCACGAAACCGCCGACCGTCCCGGGGATGGAACGCAGGAATTCGAGGCCGGCGATGCCGTTGTCGCGCGCGGTCGAGGAGACGAGAATGCCGCTGGCACCGCCGCCGCATTCGAGCGTGACTTCATCCACGTTCTCGACCTTGGCGAAGGGCTTGCCGAGCCGGACGACGACGCCGGGTACGCCGCCATCACGCACGATCAGGTTCGAACCGAGGCCAAGCGCCATGACCGGCACATCGGGCGCGAGCCCTGCGAGGAAATCCTGCAGGTCGGCAACGTCCCTGGGCTCGAACAACCAGTCGGCCGTGCCGCCGGACTTGAACCAGACCAGCGGCGCGAGCGGGGCGTTATGCGTAAGCTTGCCGCGCACCGAAGGCAGCGAAAGCGTGGTCACCCCTGCCCCCTTTCGCGCCCGATCGCATCAGCAAGGCCAGCGGCCCACTTGGTGATGTCGCCCGCGCCGAGGCAGACGACCATGTCACCGGGCTGTGCCGTAGCGGCGAGTTCCTTGGCCAGAGCGTCCGCCCCTGCCGTCAGGTGCGCGCTGCGATGGCCGCGCGCCTTGATGCCTTCGACCATCGCGGCGCTGTCCACGCCCTCGATCGGCTGTTCGCCTGCGGGATAGACCGGCGCGGCATAGACCACATCGGCATCGTTGAACGCGCCCTGGAAATCTTCCATGTGATCGCGAAGACGGGTGAAGCGGTGCGGCTGGACGACGGCGATGACCCGGCCCCCCTGACCTTCTGTGGGCACGCCTTCGCGTGCGGCAGCGAGGACGGCGCGGATTTCGACCGGGTGGTGGCCATAGTCGTCGATGATCGATACGCCATCGACTTCGCCAACCTTGGTGAAGCGGCGCTTGACCCCGCCGAACTTGCCGAAGCCGGTGCGGATCAGGTCCTCGGAAACGCCCATTTCCACTGCGACTGCCACGGCCGCGAGCGCGTTCTGCACGTTGTGGCGGCCCGGCATCGGCAGTTCGATGCCCTCGATGCGGCGGAACGAGCCATCGCGCTGGCGCAGCACGGCGGTAAAGCGATTGCCACCTGGGATCGGCGTAACATTCTCGCCACGCACGTCGGCCTGGGCGGAGAAGCCGTAGGTCACCACGCGGCGGTCACGGACCTTGGGGATGATCGCCTGCACTTCGGGGTGGTCGATGCACAGCATCGCCGCGCCATAGAAGGGCACGTTCTCGATGAACTCGACGAAGGCCGACTTCACCCGTTCGAAGCTGCCGTAGTGATCGAGGTGCTCGGGATCGATGTTGGTGACAACCGCCAGCGTACCATCCAGCCGCAGGAACGAGCCGTCGCTTTCGTCAGCTTCGACAACCATCCATTCGCTGTCACCAAGACGCGCGTTGGAGCCGTAGGAATTGATGATGCCGCCGTTGATCACGGTCGGGTCAATCCCGCCGGCATCGAGCAGGCAGGCGACCATCGAGGTCGTCGTGGTCTTGCCGTGGGTACCGGCGACGGCGACCGTGCTCTTGAGCCGCATGAGTTCGGCAAGCATCTCGGCCCGGCGCACCACGGGAATGCGATTCTCGAGCGCGGCGACGACTTCGGGATTGTTGCGCTTCACGGCGGTCGAGGTGACGACGACCGCCACGCCATCGACGTTCTCGGACTTCTGCCCGATCATCACCTTGATCCCGCGCGAGCGCAGGCCATCGACGACATAGCTCTCCGCCATGTCGGAGCCCTGCACCGAATAGCCCATGTTGTGCATGACTTCGGCAATGCCCGACATGCCGATGCCGCCGATGCCGACGAAGTGGATCGTGCCGATTTCGGTGCCGACGCCCTTCATGCCAGTTGCTCCTGCCCTGCCGGAGCGGCGCTGCGCGTGTCGACGCGGATCACGTCCATGATCGGTTCTCCGCCGAAGCTTTCGACGAGATCGGCAAGATCGCTCACGGCGTTGGGCAGGCCGCAATTCCACGCGGCGTGCGCGGCATTGGCAAGGGTATGCGGGTGCTGGGCCATAGCCTGAATCTGTTTCGCCAGTTCCTTGGGGGTGAATCCGGTCTGCCGGATCGCGCGAGCGCCCCCGGCGGCGACCATTTCGCGCGTGTTGGCAGCCTGATGGTCGTCCGTTGCGATTGGCAGCGGCACGAGAATGGCGGGCCGTCCGACAGCCGTCAGTTCGGCAATGGTCGACGCGCCGGCCCGTCCGATGAACAAGTGTGCGCCGGCAAGGCGAGACTGCATGTCTTCGAAGTAGGTGCCAAGTTCGGCCGGGATTTCGTGTGCGGCATAGCGGGCGCGAACCACTTCAAGGTCTTCGGCGCGGCATTGCTGCGTTACCTGCAGGCGATGACGCAACGCTGGCGGCAACATGGCCAGGCCATCGGGCACGACCTCAGACAGGATAGAAGCGCCTTGACTGCCGCCAGTCACCAGCACGCGGAACAGGCTGTCCTCGGTGAACTCGGGGAACGGCTCGCCGCGCAGGGCCAGCACTTCGGGGCGCACCGGATTGCCGACACGGTGGACCTTGCCCCACAGCTTCGAATCGAGCCGGTCGACCTCGCCATAGGCGGTGGCGATGGCGTTGACCCGGCTGGCAAGGAAGCGGTTCACCCGGCCCAGCACGGCGTTTTGTTCGTGGATAACGGTCGGGATCTTGGCCGCGTTTGCCGCCAGTAGCGCCGGAAGGGCAGGATAGCCGCCAAATCCGATCACGCAGGAAGGCTGGAAGCTTTCGAACAGGCGCAGCGCCATCGAGCGGCCCTGCCAGATTGCACGAAGCCCCTTGAACAGCGCCACCGGATTCTTGGCCAGCCGTCCCGCCGGAAGCACGTGCGCAGGCATGAATTCGGGCTTACCCGGAATCTTCGCGCCACGTTCATCCGTGACGAGCGCGACGTGATGACCGCGCCGGTCGAGTTCCACCGCCAGCGCAAAAGCGGGAATAAGATGTCCTCCCGTGCCGCCTGCAGCGAGCACGTAGTGCCTCGAAACACTGGTCATTTGCGCACCAGATCCGAAACGTCGAACTTCTCGCGCGAGAGGTAGGGGTTGCGCCGCGTGATGGCGAGCAGCAGCCCGACGCCCATGAGCAGCGCGATGGTGGACGATCCGCCGTAGCTGATCAGCGGCAAGGTCATGCCTTTCGAAGGAAACAGTTGCAGGTTCACAAGTATGTTGATGAACGCCTGCCCCACCAGCTGCGCGGTCAGCCCTGCTGCAGCAAGGATGGTGAACAGGTCGTCCTCGTCGAGCAGGCGCATCAGCACGCGCAGCGCAATCGCGCAATAGATCAGCACGATCACGGCGCAGGCGATCAGCCCGAATTCCTCACCGACCACCGAAAAGATGTAGTCTGTATGCGCTTCTGGCAGCGCGTTCTTGCGGCTGCCGAGCCAAAGACCTGTCCCGCTCCACCCCCCGTTTGTCAGCGTGCGCATGGCAAGATCGACCTGGTCGAACTCACTACCGCCCGAGAGGAAGTTGTCGATGCGGTGGGTGGCGTTGGGATAGAGAAAGTACGCTGCGATCACCAGCACCACGAGGCCGCCAAGCGCCCCCATGATCTTGTTCACAGAAAGGCCTGACAGCAACACCAGCACGAACCACACACCGGCAAAGAGCATGGTCGATCCGAAGTCCGGCTGGGCCATCAGCAGCGCCGCGACAAGCCCCATGATCGCAATGGAAATCGGGATCACCGGAATGTTCGGATCGCGCACGCGCCACGAGAGGATCCATGCAAGCGCAATGGCAAAGCCGGGCTTGAGGAATTCGGAAGGCTGCAGGCTAAAGCCGATCCACAGCCAGCGCTTGGCACCCTTCACCTCGCTGCCGACCAGCGGCACGAGGACAAGCGCCATCACCATTGCGGCGGCAAGCAGGATCGCACCCCGGCGCGCCGCCTCCTTGGGCATGACCGATGCAAAGAACATCGCCACCATGCCGACCGCCACCCAGCGCAGGTGGATCCAGAAGAAGTAGAGATCGCCCAATGCCTTCTGGCTCGTCGACAGACGGTGCGCCGACGCCGGCGAGGCCGCAGCAACGGCGACGCAGCCGATCGTGACCAGCGAGAGAATCAGGGTAAGCAGGACGCGGTCAATCTCGCGCCACCAGATCAGCAGTTCACTGCGGCGGCTGCGGCGAAAGCGCGCGCCATGCCCGACAACACGCACCCCGCCATCGGGCGTCGTGGTGGTAACCAGGCGGGTCGGCGTAGGGGCAGTGCTCATGCTCCGGCCTCCGGGGGACAGGGGGCGTTGGCGTCCTCGATCAGGGCGGCGACGATCTGGCGGAAGCTGTCACCACGCGCTTCGAAATCGCGGAACTGGTCGAAGCTTGCGCAGGCCGGCGACAGCATGACGACATCGCCAGGCTGCGCAGCCTGCATGGCCTGGCGCACGGCGTCGCACATCATCTCGCTGCGGGTTACCGGCATCACGGGTTCAAGAATGTCGGCGAACATCGGCCCGGCTTCACCAATCGTGTACGCGGCGACCACGTGATCGAAATAGGGTGTGCACTCGTCGAGATTGTCGCTCTTGGGCAGGCCGCCGAGGATCCAGTGGATGCGCGGATAGGCGCCAAGCGCTGGCGCTGTCGACGCGGCGTTGGTGGCCTTGCTGTCGTTGACGAAAAGCACGCCGTTGGCTTCGGCGACGCGCTCCATGCGGTGCGGCAGGCCTTTAAATGTCTCAAGCCCGAAACGAATTTGATCCGCAGTCAGATCAAGCACGAAGCAGGTCGCGATTGCCGCCTGCGCATTCGCGAGATTGTGAGGACCTTGTAGCGACGGCCAACGGTGTTGCTCGCTGATTGCAATCGCGTTGGGCACACCTTGCCACTGATAGAAGACATCATCGTAAACTTCGAGGAAGCCGCCATTTGCTCGCTCGCCTGCGCGCCGTCCGAACCACCAGTCCTCCGCACGGCATACTGCGCAACTCTTTGCAGACTGCATTTCGAAGAGTCGAGCCTTGCTGGCCGCGTAGGCTTCAAAATTCTCATAACGATCAAGATGATCAGGCGTGATGTTCAGCAGGACAGCCACATCGCAATCGAGGCTGTGTGTGAGATCGATTTGGTAGCTCGATAACTCCAGTACGTACACCCCGCCTGCTGGCAGCGCTTCCTGTCCAAGTATTGGCAAGCCGATGTTGCCGCCCATGGTTGTCGGGATGCCAGCGGTCTTGAGGATGTGATGGATGAGCGCTGTCGTCGTCGACTTGCCGTTCGTGCCGGTGATGCCGACCACGCGGTGCGGCGGCAGATCGCCGCGCGCCTGAGCGAAAAGCTCGATGTCGCCGATTACCGGTACGCCGAACGAAGCGGCATGGGCAGCGATGGGGTGGCGATTCAGCGGAACCCCGGGGCTGACGACGATGCCGGCAAAGCCGGTCAGGTCCAGCGCCAGCGGATCGGCAATCTGGCAGCGCCCTTCATAGGCCGCGCGCGGTTCCTCGCGGCTGTCCCACACGGTGACCTCGGCCCCGCCTGCCAGCAGCGCCTCGACGCTCGCCTGACCCGAACGGGCAAGGCCGAGAACCGCAAACCGCTTGTCCGCAAAGGCGGGCGAGACGATCATCGCACCTTCAGCGTTGCGAGGCCGATCAGCGCCAGCACGATCGACACGATCCAGAAGCGGATCACGACGGTCGATTCCTTCCAGCCGAGCTGTTCGAAGTGGTGGTGGATCGGCGCCATCCGGAACACACGCTTGCCGGTGCGCTTGTACACAGCAACCTGCACGATCACCGACACCGCCTCCATCACGAACAGGCCGCCGACGATGGCGAGCACGATTTCATGGTGGGAGGCGACCGCGATCACGCCCAGTGCCCCGCCCAGCGCAAGGCTGCCGGTATCGCCCATGAACACGGCGGCGGGTGGCGCGTTGAACCACAGGAAAGCAAGCCCTGCCCCCATCATCGCGGCGCAGAAGATCGCGAGTTCGCCCGCGCCCTTCACATGCGGGATGCCAAGGTAGGTCGAATAGTCGACACGGCCAGCGAGGTAGGCGATGATCGCGAACGTGCCTGCAGCGATGATCACCGGCATCGTCGCCAGACCATCGAGACCGTCGGTCAGGTTAACGGCGTTGCCTGCACCCACGACCACGAAGATCGCAAACAGGTAGTAGAGCGGCCCGAGAGGCACATAGAGGTTGCTGAACAGCGGCACGTAAAGGTTGGTTTCGCCAACCGCCAGCCACGCCGCGATGCCCGCCACGACAAATTCACCGGCAAGCCGCACCTTGGCCGGCACGCCCTTGTGTGCATACTTGGTGACCTTGTCGTAATCGTCGAGGAAACCGATCAGGCCAAAGCCGAGGGTGACGACGACGCACGCCCATACAAGGCGGCTTGTCACGTCCATCCACAGCAGCAGCGATAGCGTGAGCGAGGTGACGATCATCAGGCCGCCCATCGTCGGCGTGCCGCGCTTGGCAAGATGCGACTGCGGACCGTCCTCGCGGATCGGCTGGCCCTTGCCCTGGCGCACGCGCAGCATGTTGATGAAGCGCGGGCCGATGATCAGGCCGATCACCAGCGCCGTCAGCAGTGTCGCGCCGGCACGGAACGTCTGATAGCGGATGAGGTTGCTGAACCCCTCGAAATGCAGCCATTCGGCCAGCTGGTAGAGCATTCATCGTTCCCTGGAGGCAAGCGAGCGCACGAGCGCGCCCAGTCCCACCGAATTCGACCCCTTCACGAGGATGGCATCACCCCCGCGCACTCCGCTGGCCGCGAGACATTCCGCCGCTTCGGCCGCTGTCTGCACATGCGTCACATCGATTGTACCGGCAAGCGAAGAAGCGCCGCTTTTCCCCAGCGCGTCGGCCAATGCGCCCATTTCGGCCCCGACGAGGATCAGACGGTCGACCTTGCCTTCGGACACGGGGCCGGCAAGCTCGGCATGGTAGCGCGCTTCCTCTGCGCCAAGCTCCTTCATCGCGCCCAGAACGGCGACGCGGCGCGCGGCAGGGGTTGCACCCAATTGCCGCAGGGTGACCGCCATCGAAGCGGGATTGGCGTTGTAACTTTCGTCGATCAGCAAGGCCCTGTCCGAACCATCGCCGCCGCTGGCAGCAATCTCGTGCCGCGCGCCGCGTCCGGCCAGACCCTCCATCTCGGCAAGTGCGAGACCTGCCGCGCCAAGATCGCCGCCGATCGCCTCGACTGCCGCCATGATTGCCAGTGAATTGGCCACCCAGTGCTCGCCCGGCTGCGAGATCGTGTAGCAGACCTTGCGTCCGCCGAGATCTGCCGTCACCAGCGTACCACCGCCCACGGCTGGCACGGCATCGATCAGCCGGGCATCCGCGTCGGCATGGCGGCCGAAGCTGACGACGCGCTCGGCATGCTGCACGGCCTTGGCCCGCAGCCGTTCGAAATGGCGGTTGTCGGCCGGGATGATCGCGACGCCACCGGATTCCAGCCCTTCGAAGATCTCGGCCTTCGCATCGGCAATCGCCTCTTCACCGGCAAAGTGGCCAATGTGGGCCGGCGCGATGGTGGTGACGATGGCAACATGCGGGCGGACCAGCCTCGTCAGCGCCGACAGTTCGCCGGCGTGGTTCATGCCCATCTCGAACACGCCGAAGCTGGTGCGCGCCGGCATCCGGGCGAGGCTCAGCGGCACGCCGACGTGGTTGTTATAGCTCTTGACCGACCGGTGCGCGCGGCCACGGCTGGCACGATCAAGCGCAGCATAGAGCGCTTCCTTGACCCCGGTCTTGCCGGCAGACCCCGTGACACCGATGATCCCGGCATCGACGCGGGCGCGCGCCGCGCGGCCAAGATCCTCGAGCGCGGACATGGTGTTGCCGACAAGCACGTGCGGGCCAAAAGTCGCATGCTCAACCACCGTGCCCGCCGCGCCGCGCCCGTAGGAGCCTTCGAGATAGCGGTGACCGTCCGACGCTTCGCCCTTCAAGGCAAAAAACAGGTCGCCTTCCACCACCTCGCGACTATCGATCTCGACGCCCGAGACGGCAAATGACGTGCTGGCCCGGCCACCGGTCGCGCGGGCGATTTCGTCGCTCGTCCATAGCGCAAGACCCGCCTCGTCGGACGGGTCCTCTGGCCACTCGATAAGGGCGGGGTGGGCGGTCATGTGGTGCACTCCCTTGCGACCTGCACGTCGTCGAATGGCAGGATGCGCATGGCATCGCCCCTGCCCACGATCTGTCCCTGTTCGTGCCCCTTACCTGCAACAAGAACGATGTCTTCGCGGCCCGCCTCGGCAATCGCCGCAGCGATGGCTGCGCGCCGATCGCCGATTTCGCGCGCCTTGCTGTCGCAACCGGCCATGACGGCGGCGCGGATTTCGGCGGGCTCTTCCCCGCGCGGGTTATCGTCAGTCACGATGACGAGATCCGACCCGGCGCAGGCAGCGCGGCCCATTTCCGGTCGCTTGCCACCGTCCCGATCGCCACCGGCCCCGAAAACGGTGATCAGCCGCCCCTTGGTGTGCGGACGCAGGGCAGAGATGGCGGCTTCGATCGCATCGGGCGTGTGGGCATAATCGACATAGACCGGCGCTCCGGCCCGATTGATCGCCGCACGCTCAAGCCGTCCACGCACCGGCTGCAAGCGCCCCAGCGCATCAAAAACCTTGTCGGCTTGCGTACCGGAAGCCAGCGCCAACCCTGCCGAAACCAGCGCGTTCGCAGCCTGATAGGCCCCGATCAGCGGAAGGTTGATGTTGCGGACCTTGCCTTCGAACTCGATCTCGAGCGTCTGACCCAATTGCGTGGGGGTACGGGCGAGCAGGCGGATCGCCGTCCCCCGCTCGCCCACCGAGAGCAGCCGCAACCCCCTTGCGCGGACATGCTCCACTGCCCGCTCCGACCATTCGTCGTCCATCCAGACGACTGCCGTGCCGCCCTCTTCCACGACGTGATCGAACAGGCGCATCTTTGCCGCAAAATAATCGTCCATCGTCGCATGATAATCGAGATGATCGCGGCTGAGGTTGGTGAAGGCACCGGCGACGACGCGCAGGCCCTCGTTGCGAAATTGGGAAAGCCCGTGGCTCGATGCCTCATAGGCGACGTGGGTCACGCCCTCGCGGGCAAGGCCGGTCATGTTCGAAAGGAAGGTGACGATATCGGGCGTGGTGAGTCCGGTCGAAACGCTTTCGTCTGCCGTGGTCACGCCCAGCGTGCCGATGGAGGCGGCGGAATGGCCTGCCATCCGCCAGATCTGGCGGGTCATCTCGACGGTCGAGGTCTTGCCGTTAGTGCCGGTGACGGCAACGACGGTTTCGGGCACAGGCTGGAAAAAGCGCGATGCCAAGGCTGCGAACGCCTGGCGCGGTTCATCCATGGCGACGTGGACGGCACCCTCGACCACCGCTTCGGGGCGGGCGACCACGGCCACGGCTCCAGCCTTCACCGCATCGGCTATGAAATCCTCGCCGTTGAAGCGCGTGCCGGGAAAGGCGCCGAACACCGTTCCGGGCGCGACCTTGCGATGATCGATGGCAAAACCGGTAACATTCGCTTCGGCATTGCTGACCGGGAAGCCCGCCGCTTCAAGAATTGCGCCGAGCTTCATTCACCGTCTCCGTTGCCGACCAGCGGGGAAAGGTCGGAAATGTCGATGTCGCGGGTATCGTCAGGCACGACGCCGAGGAACGGCCCGATGCGCGGCACGACGCGGCCAACGATCGGCGCGGCGTTAAACGCTGCGGTGCGCTGGTACGAAGAGGCTGCAGTTCCCTTGGGCTCGTCAAGCATGGCAATCACGACGTAGCGCGGCTTGTCCATCGGGAACGCGGCGGCGAACGTGGCGACCAGCGAAGTGCGATTGTAACCACCGCGACCGCCCGGCTTTTCGGCCGACCCGGTCTTGCCGCCGACGCGGAAGCCTTGGGCATTTGCGGTCTTGCCGGTTCCATCGACCACGATCATGCGCAGCAACTGGCGCATGCGCGCGCTGGTAGAGGCCTTGTAAACGCGGCGACCTTCCGGGATCTGCGAAGGGTCACGCTTGAACAGCGTTGCCGGGCGCCAAATGCCGCCATTGACCATCGCGGCATAGGCCGCCGCAAGGTGAAGCGGAGTCACGGCGATGCCATGGCCATAGCTGACGGTCATCGTAGTGATGCGCGCCCAATCGCCGTTCTTGTTCGTGCCGCGCGGCCAGAGCGGGAAGCCGCGTGCGGGCAACTCCACAAACGGGCGCTCATTCATGCCGAGCGCGGCCATGGTCTTCTTCAGCGCCGGCCCGCCAAGCTTGTCGGCCACCTGCGCCGTGACAATGTTCGACGAATGGATCAGCGCCTCGGGCACGTTCAGCGATGCGCCGAAGCTGTGGCTGTCGCGGATATGGAAGCCGCCGATCGCGAGCGGGCGGTTCGAGGGATAGCGGACGGACAGGTCGGTGACCACGCCGGCATCGATCGCCGCGGCGACGGAGAGCGGCTTGAAGGTGGAGCCGAGTTCGTAGACCTGGTTGGTGACCTTGTTGAACACGAGGTTGTTCAAGGCCATGTCCGACCGGTTCGGATTGAACGAGGGCAGCGACGCCAACGCCACGATTTCCCCGGTATCAACATCGAGCACGATGCCGGCTGCGCCCTTGGCTTCGGTCTCCAGCATCCCGCGGCCAAGTTCGTCTTCAAGCGCCCCTTGCGCGCGCATGTCGATGGCCAGAGCCACCGGACGCCCGCGTTGCGCCGGGTCGAGCAGCTGCTTCTCCAGCACCTGCTCCATGCCGACATGGCCGTGGCCTTCGCTATCGACATAACCGAGCACGTGCGCGCCCAGCGAACCTTGCGGGTAATAGCGCTGATTCTCGCGCGGGAATTCGAGCGCCGGTTCACCCAGCGCGAAGATGCGGTTGGCCTCTTCGGGCATGACACGACGGCGCAGGTAGCTCGGCTTGTCCGACTTCAGGCGCTTGAGCAGGTCGGAATAGTCGGCGTCCGGGAAGATCGCCAGCAATGCGCGGGCCACTTCCTCGGGCGACTTGACCAGCGGCGAACCCTTCTCGCCCAGGGCCTTGGGGTTGTACCACAGCGCATACGCAGGAAATGCGCGTGCGAGCGGCACGCCGTTGCGGTCGGTGATCTCGCCGCGTGGCGGCAGCAGCGCATCGGCGAGCGAGCGCCGCTCGGGCGCATCCTCGAAGAAGCCGAGATGGGCAATGCGGATCAGGGCCGCCGCACCGATGAACATGAACAGGAGCGCGACGACGAGCACGCGCACCTTGGCTTCGACCAGCGAACGCTGGCGGATGTTGGCCAGCTTGACGCGGCCGGAGGCGATGGCGGCGGAGGCAGTGAGCGCGTTCACCGGGCTGCCTTAGCCTCCTTGCCCTTTGTCGTGCGAGAGGGCGCGGCCTCCTTTGCCTTCTTCGCAGAGGACTTATCCGCAACTGCAGTGACCTTTGGCTTGGTCTTGCCGGCATCAGCCTTGGCACTGGTGCCCTTTGCCGCAGACTTGGCCACCTTTTCGGCCTTGCGCGGCTTTGCTTCTTCCTTTTCCGAAGCGGTTTCCTTGCGGACCGGACCTTTGGGCCGCACGTCGACGACCTTGCCGAGACGATCCTGCAAGGTTTCGACAGCCTCGTCATGGTCGACGCGGGCAACGGCCTTCTGCAGCTTCGGCTTGGCGGCAGCGGCGCTGGCAGTGCCTTCGCCCGCACCGTCATCCGCGCTGAGCGCCTTGCCCGACAGCGGCGAAACCATCGCGGGGAACGCAGCCGAGGCAATGATGCTGTCATCGACACTGGCCACGCGGATCGGCGCCGGAGCATCTATGGCGGCAGGAACGCTGAGCGAGGCCAGCTGGCGTTCGCCCTCGAGGTACTGGCTGGCCGACGGCGCGGCGTAACCGAACTCGACGTCATTCCAGGCTTTCAGCTGCTGCTGGTTGGAGCGCGTCTCGAATTCGGTTTCGAGGTACATCTTTTCCTGCTTCAGCGCGACGATCCGCGCTTCGGCATGGTGGATCTGGCTGCGCAGCGCGTTGACGCGGAAGGCGAGCACGAGCACCAGCGCCAGGCACAGGCCCAGCAGCACGAGCCAGCCAACGGAACGCAGGCGGTTGGCCGAAGCGATCATGCTGCAGCCCTCCCCGCATTGTTTCGCGCCGGCGCCCCGGTCCGCACTGCCCAGCGCAGGGTGGCCGAACGCGCACGCGGGTTGCGCTCTTCCTCTTCGGCACTGGGCCGGATGGCGGAAGAAGGTTTCTCGAAAGTGGCGACAGGTTTGGCCAAGGTCTGCGGCAGGTGGCGCGACCCGGCCGGCAGGGCGCCTGCAGCTTCGCGCAGGTACTGCTTGACGATGCGATCTTCGAGGCTGTGGAAGCTGACCACGACGATGCGGCCGCCGGGCACAAGCACCTTCTCTGCGGCGGCGAGGCCTTCCATCAGTTCATCGAGTTCGCCGTTCACGTGAATGCGTACAGCCTGGAAGCTGCGGGTGGCAGGATCCTTCTGCGCCTTGGGTCCCTTGATGTCGGGACGGTAGCCGAGCGCCTTGCGCACGACGCTGGCGAACTGGCCGGTCGTGGTCAGCGGGCGGGCGGCAACGACGGCGCGGGCAATCCGGCGCGATTGGCGCTCCTCGCCATAGCGATAGAGAACGTCCGCTATTTCCCCCTCGTCCGCTTCATTCAGGAAATCCGCCGCACTTGGACCGTCCTGTGACATCCGCATGTCTAATGGACCGTCCGATGAAAAGGCAAACCCGCGGCCCGGCTGATCAAGCTGCATCGAGCTTACTCCGATGTCGAAAACGACGCCCTGAACACCAGCAATTCCGGCCTCCGCAAGTCCTTCGGCGAGTTCGGAAAAACGACGCGGATGGAGAACCAGGCGCGGATCTTTTCCACAGGTTTCTCCCCAGAGCCTTCCCGCCGCGATCGCATCGGGATCGCGATCGAAGGCGTGGACGGTTGCACCCGATTCCAGGATGCGGCGGGTATAGCCGCCGGCCCCGAAAGTCGCATCGACGATCAGGTCGCCCGGCTTGGCCGCCAGGGCCTCGACGACCTCTTCGAGCAGCACGGGAATGTGCGGGGCCCTTGGCGCTACAGCGGTCACTTGCGCTTCCCCTTTGCGGCTTCTGCCATCTTGGCACGGCACCCGGCCTGCGCACTTGCCCATGCCGGGCCCTGTTCGAACAGGATGCGCGGGTTCCAGATGGTGATCTGCCGACCGCCGCCGTGGAAGTAGAGCCCGTCTTCGACCTGGCCAAGTTCGGAAAGATATTCGGGCAGGACGAAGCGCCCGCTTTCATCGAAGCTGGCGCGGGTGAAGCCATAGACCTGCGCCTCGGCCACGTCGCGGTCGAAGTCGAGCCCGAGACGCAGCTTCTTCTCTTCCTCGCGGTCGATCTCTGCGGCGAATTCGTCGAGGCGGGACAGGCCGAATCCGGTCAGGCAAGGCAGGCGGGGATGCTTGTCGAGGCAAAGAATGCGCTGGCTGGCGGAAGATGCGAAGATGTCGGTGCGGAAGTCGGCAGGCAGGACGAAGCGGCCCTTTTCGCCACGCGGCGAAAAGCCCTGCCCCACCAAATTTACCGGCCCTCCCGCCACGCTGGACACCCCGCTCGCGGACGAAAGCTCCCTCGCTCGACAACACGCCTTCGCGCGTCGCCGACTCATCCCCCGCGGATGCGACTGGAGTTCGTCCCGATAGGAACTTTTGTAACGCGGGATGAGGCGGGCGAAAAGGGGAAAATGCGGGAAATCGCGGACTAGTTATGAATCCGTAGCATTTTCTGGACCTCTTACCGCTGCGCTAACCATAGTCCGCCCTAAAAATGGGCACGAATTGCTTGCCCAAGCTGCGATGTTCTTTGGTTCTTGGGAAGTTGCCCGCGAATTCCCGCGAACATAACGTGATCAGATACCGGCTGCTTCGCCAATCAGCTTCTGCAACTTGGACGAGCGCGAATCTTCGTCCTCATTCGGCTCAAGCAAGGCAGCGTCGGCCACGATGATTGCGCGGCCCTTTCCGATGCGGCAGCGCGCCACCAGTAGCGCCTGACCGATCACGCAGGACGCCTCATGCCCGCCGGCGATCGGCGCGAGCGTCCCCGGCAGGTTGACCGGCACATCCTCTCCCGGACTTTCCCGCTCACCAAGCGGCTGGGCATCGTCGAACCGCAATTGCAGCCCCCACCGCGCCAGTATCGGCGACAGAAGCACGACATCCTGGGGGCGACGCCGATCGCCGAGCGGAAACGCACTTTCCCGTGTCAGCATGGGATCTGCGAACAACAGGACATGCCCGCCCTTGCGCACCCAATCGTCGAGCGCGACATTCTCTTCAGGCAGGAGCGGCCGTGGTTGCGCGATAACCAGCAGGTCAACGTGCTGCAGTTCGAGCAAGGTATCCAGCGCCACGAGCTTGCCGTTGGTTTCCAGCACGGAGCGCGCCCAATGCGGCATTGCTGGCGGATCAAGCAGCCCCTTCAGTTCAGCCGCTTCGCTCCACAGGATCGGCAGGCTGGTGAACAGGCCAATGCGCCGGTCGTCCGCTTTCCCGCGCAATCCGGCGAAGGCGAGCGCCACCCCAATCACCGCGACCAGCGCCAGGACGATGACGAAACGCCGGCGCATTGCCGATCAGTTCTTCGGAACTGCCACCGTGGGCGCAGGACTGGGCGGCGGCGCAGGGGAAATCGACACCGTGGGCTTTTCCTGCGCACTGACGGGAAGCTGCGGGGCAACGCCCATGTCGGCCAGCGGGTCCTTGGCCGAAGTCTCGCTCGCCTCGACCGTGGGCGCGGCAGTGTTCACCGCAGAAGCGTCGATATATTTGGCGCGGTCCATTATCACATTGGCAAGGCTGACCAGCAACAACATGCCGGCAAGCCCGAACATGCCCACCTGCAGGCGATGCACCGCCTGCGATCGCAGTTCACGGGTAGAAGGCGGAACGTGCGCAAGCGCGCTGTGCGCGGCCATTTCCGTCTCGCTGGGAGCCGGTGCCTGCTTCGATGCCGGAAAGCCGAATAGCGCCATGACCGCTACTCTATCCTATTGCTCCAGCCATGGGAACACCGGCAGATTCTTGGCCCTGAGCCATTCGGGATTGTAGAGCGAGGACAGGTACCGGAAGCCGGTATCGCACAGGATCGTGGCGACGCGGCTGCCCTTGCCCAATTGCTTGGCCAGCGCCACCGCACCTGCCACGTTGATCCCGCTCGACAGGCCGAGGCAAAGCCCCTCATCAGCCAGCAGCCGTTCGACCCAGTAGAGGCCTTCCTCGTCGGAAATGCGGAACTGCGTATCGATTGGGGCCCCTTCGAGATTGGCGGTAATCCGGCCCTGCCCGATCCCTTCGGCGACCGACGACCCTTCGGCCTTGAGTTCACCGTTGGCATAATAGTTATAGAGCGCGGCGCCGTGGGGATCGGTCAGCGCGATGGTGATGTTCTCGTCAAAAGCCTTGAGGCCGAGGCCGGTGCCCGCGATGGTGCCGCCGGTTCCGGCCGCGCAGGTGAAGCCATCCACGCGGTGCTCCATCTGCTCCCAGATTTCAGGAGCCGTGCTTTCGATGTGGGCGCGGCGGTTGGCGATGTTGTCAAACTGGTTTGCCCAGATCGCGCCTTCGGTTTCCTCGGCGATGCGGCGCGAGGTGTGGACGAAGTGCCCCGGGTTCGAGAACGGCGCAGCGGGAACCAGCACCAGCTCTGCCCGCAGCGCCCGCAGCGTGTCCATCTTCTCGCGCGACTGGGTTTCGGGCATCACGATGACCGACTTGTAGCCGCGCGCATTGGCGACCAGCGCCAGGCCGATGCCGGTGTTGCCGGCCGTGCCCTCGACGATGGTGCCGCCCGGCTTGAGCACGCCGCGCTCTTCGGCATCGCGTACGATCCACAGGGCAGCGCGGTCCTTGACCGAGGCACCCGGGTTGGCAAATTCGCACTTGCCGTAGATCTCGGCGCCTGCCGCCTCGCTCGGCCCCTTGAGCAGGACGAGCGGCGTGTTGCCGATGAGCGAGATGGTATCGGTTGAAATCGAAGGTGCAGTCATAGCCCCCGAGTTAGGGAGACTTTGCCAGATTGCCAACGAATTTGCGCTTGGGGGTGGAGAAGCCCTTCTCGGGGCCGCTATTCGCGCCCCGCCCTTATTGCCGCTCCGCCGGCAAAAGGTGCCACAGCAAGCGCGACGAGGCTGCACGCGCCCAGCAGCAGCAAGCCGCCCTCGCCACCCGGTTGCAGCGAACCGGCCCCGAAGATCAGGAGCGGCACTGCCAGCGGGATCGCCAGCAATCCGCCCAGGGCCGAACCGGAACGCAGCCCGGCTGTCAGCGCGGCAATCGTGACGCCGATGGCGGCCAGACCCGGCGTGCCAAGCAGCAGACCAACCTCGACCGTCCACAATTGCTGCGCATCGAGCGAAAGCAGGCCGGCCGAAATCGGCGCAGCAAGCATCAGCGGTACTCCGAAGCTGAGCCAGTGCGCCACGATCCGGATCATCAGCAGCGCTTCTTCGGCAAGGCCGCGCAATGCCCACTGGTCGAACATGCCAGCTTCCACGTCGGGCTCCACCAAACGATCGAGCGGGAGGATCGCCGCGAGCAGCGCGGCCACCCAGATCACGCCTGCGCCGGTGCGCGCCAGCAAGCGGGCGTCGGGGCCGACTGCGAACGGAAAAAGCATCGCTACGGCCAGGAAGAACAGCAGCGGCAGCACCGCCCCGCCCCGTCCTTGCGCGCCGCGCGTGAGGAGGACCAGATCGCGCACGAAGATCGGCCAGAGCTTTGCGATCACGGCTGAAAATCCAGCAGTTCGACGATCTTCACAGCGGCCAGCGACAGGGGTTGGTGCGAGGCGATGACTACCGCACCACCGGCCTGGCAATGCGCCTTGATCGCTGCCTGGGCGATGCAAGACCAATGTGTGTCCAACCCGTTCAATGGCTCGTCCAGCAGCCAGATCGGCGCCCCGCTGGCTGACACGCGGGCAAGGGCGGCGCGCTTGCGCTGGCCGGTGGAAAGATAACGCACCGGCACATCGAGCAGATCGGCAAGGCCGAAATCGGCATGGGATTGCGGCGAGTGGTCGATCCGCTGCCAGAACGCGAGCGCCTTCTCCAGTGGCTCGTGTCCATCAAGCGCCAGCCTTTCATCGGACAGGGCCAATGCGCCGTGGCGCTCCACCGATCCCGAAAATGGCCGCAGCAAGCCGGCAAGAATGCGGATCAGGCTGGACTTGCCGATGCCGTTCGGACCAGCCAGATGGACGACCTCGCCCGCCCCGACGCTGAGCGACAGCCCGCGGAACAGGATCCGGTCCCCGCGCCTGCAGGCAATATCCGTGGCGACGAGACCGCACTCTTGCATAGGAAGTGGCGATAGGGGAAAGCGCAGGGCCTGCCAAGGATGCCGAAGGACGAGACATGCCGATTGCCCGCCTGACCGATGCCGAACGCGACGCACTGCTGGCCGAACTGCCGCAATGGTCCCTGCGCGATGATGGCCTCGCCATCACCCGCAGTTTCCGCTTCGGCGACTTTTCGGAAGCCTGGGCCTTCATGAACCGCGTCGCACTCTACGCTGAAAAGGCCGACCATCACCCCGAATGGTTCAACGTCTACAACCGCGTGGAAGTGACGCTGACGACGCATGACGCGGATGGTTTGTCGGCAAGGGACGCGGCAATGGCACGGGCGATGGAGGGCTTTCTTTGAAGCTCACCTCACGGAGCAGTTGGTTGAGGCATGGCTCGTCCGTGCTTCTCGTCTTGCTATCGGTACAAGTTGCCAGTGCCGAACCTGCCGCTTGCGCTGAAAATGTCGCCTCATTTCAGCCCAAGTCGGGCGTTGTGGGATCGGCAGAGACGGCAAAGTCAGTGGCCATGATTTACCTGAAGCCCATTTACGGCACCAAACCGATTGAAAGGCAGCGACCCTTCAAGGCTACACTCCGCGAGGGTGTCTGGACAGTGACAGGTTCGCTACCGAGAGGCTTGGATGGCGGCGTCGCACACATCTCGATTTGCCGCCGGAATGGCAAAGTGTTGCGCATTTTTCACGACAAGTGAGCAATTCATAATCAGAAGGGACGTAGCGCCGCTACTTCCCCAACGGACGCCCGCCTGACCGCATCTGCTTGCGCAAAGCGCCCGGCATCCAGCGGGAGGCGAACGCGAGCCGCCGCGCGGTCTTGCCGACCAAAGTATGCACCTTGTCGCCATGCACTGCCGCCCACGCTGCCTCGGCCACTTCGCTCACCGGCG
Source organism: Novosphingobium sp. B1 (assembly GCF_900176395.1). Taxonomy (GTDB): domain Bacteria; phylum Pseudomonadota; class Alphaproteobacteria; order Sphingomonadales; family Sphingomonadaceae; genus Novosphingobium. The sequence goes on from NZ_FWXL01000003.1 coordinate 234,210, forward strand.
TGATCTCAAGCCCTGCGCCGAGCACGCGGGTGCGGATGTCCTCGTTGCTGGCGCGGTTGGGAGCGTGGTCGAGCAGCGGGGTTTCGATGAACGAGGGCATCAGGCTGCGCACCTTGATCCCGTCCTCGGCCCATTCCCCGTCCAGCGATTCGGTCAGCGCCCGCACCCCGAACTTCGTCGCGGAATAGACCGATGCGCCGGGTGAGCCATAAATCCCCGCCGCACTGGCAGTGTTGAGCAGGCAAGAGCCCGGCGCGCTCACCCGCAGCCACGGAAACGCCGCCTGCGCGCCGAAGATCACCCCCTTGAGATTGATGTCGAGAGTGCGTTCGATCTCCTCGGGCGCCAGATCGACAATGCCGCCGCCGATGGGGATGCCGGCGTTGTTGAACACGACATCAATCTGCCCGCCAGCCGCTTTGGCACAGTCGGACAGGGCAGTATCCCAAGCCGCGCGGTCTCGCACGTCGAGACGGTGGCACGAGCTTTGCCCGGCGGGAAGCTGCGCGGCGGTTTCGGCCATGCCGGCCTCGTTGATGTCCGCGATTCCGACAAACCACCCGCCTTGCGCAAAGCGCTGCGCCACGGCACGCCCGATGCCCGAAGCGCCGCCGGTGATGAAGATCGTCTTGCGTGCCATCGGCACCTCCCCCTGCGCACATTGCTGTCAGCAGGACACTACAGCGCCGGATTGTTATAGCAATGCCAGGTGAAGATCGCTGCTGCACCGCGATGCGGGCGCCAGTCCTCGACCAGAGCGCGGGTTTCCTTCTCGCTCGGCCGTTCGGCAAGGCCGAGGAGCTTGCCAAGCCCGACCTGCACCGCCAGATCGCCCGCTGGCCAGATGTCAGGACGGCCCTCGGCAAAGAGCAGGTAGATTTCCGCCGACCAACGCCCGATGCCCTTGATCTTGACGAGTTCGGCGATGGCTTCCTCGTCGTCATCGGGCAGCGCTTCGAGATCAAGTTCGCCCGAGACGACCAGTTCGCACAAGCTTCGGGCATAGCCCTGCTTCTGGCGCGATAGGCCGCACGCCCGCAGGGAATCGAAATCCGATGCGAGCAGGTCATGCGGCGGAATGTCCTCGCCCAGCAGCGCCTCGAGCTTGTTCCAGACAGATGCGGCGGCGGCCACGCTGACCTGCTGGCCGACGATCGTACGCAGCAGCGTGCCGTATCCGGTCGAACGGATGCGCGGCTCCGGACAGCCAACGCGCGCAATCGCACCCGCCATCTCGGGGCTGCGCATGGCGATGTAGTCAAGCCCCTCGCGAATCGCTTCGGCCGTCAGCCCCACCCTTATTCTCCGCAACAGTGTTTGGCCGGTTTGGACAGTTGCCAAAGGCTCACGGGCGCGATAGCAGCCCCGTCCAAAGGCGAACAGGGGGCGCGGGGTTTGCGTTTTGAGCCCGTCGCCGCATTTGGAGAACGAACGATGCCGAAGATCGTGGTTGTCAATCGTGCGGGTGAAGAGAAGACCGTTGAGGCCGATGCCGGCCTTTCCGTGATGGAAGCGATCCGCGACAACGGTTTCGACGAACTGCTGGCGCTGTGCGGCGGCTGCTGCTCGTGCGCGACCTGCCACGTCTATATCGACCCGGAATTCGCCGACAAGGTTTCCCCGATGAGCGAGGACGAGAACGACCTGCTCGACAGCTCGGATCACCGCAACGAGACTTCGCGCCTGTCCTGCCAGGTGCAGTTGACTTCGGCGCTTGAAGGCCTGCGCGTGACGATCGCACCTGAAGACTGATCTTCGCGGCAAATATCGCCGCTTGAAAGAAGGCCCGCCTCCTAAGGGAGCGCGGGCCTTTTTGCTGCGCGATCGTTAGCCGCGGCGATCCCTTCGGGCAGAAGGTCGCAAAGGCCAATGCCCAGCACCATTTTTTCGGGAACCAATTTGCTCGCGCTGAAACTGCGACGAACAGAGTGCTTTGGGAGCGCTCTCAATTCGTCGCAAATCGACAGATTGCCGTCTTCTGTGCGTGGAACGGCGCAACATTTTTAGTGACATGCATCACTATCGTGTCCGAATGTTTCAGTTGTAACAACTCGTTATACTTCTGAATTTTCGTTCATAAACAATACCATGTGCCAAAATAACCACAGCCGCCACGCGCTGCGGCGGTTCGTTGTGCTTCTCGTTTGAAAGGAAGTATTTCCATAGGCCAAGGAAGCGCCGCTTTCCCCTGCTCGCCAGCAAAGCACCCCTAGCGAGGGCGCGCTGGCCAACGGGAAAGACCCGCCTCCAATTTCCCTGAAGGCGGTGGTTCAGGACAAGAGGACTGCCATTTTGACCACCAAGTATCTCTGCGCGCTCCGTACGGGCGCGACGCCATTGGCGATCGGGTTCGCACTCATCTCCACTGCGGCCTATGCACAGGACGCAACCACTACAGCCGCGCCTCAGAGCGTCGATTGCAGCACGCAGCCAGACGATCCGAGCTGCGGCGACACGCAGGCCATCGTCGTCACCGGCTCTATCCTGCGCCGCACCGACACCGAAACCGTATCGCCTGTCACCACCGTGACCGCGCAGAACCTTGACCAGCGCGGCATTTCGACCGTGCAGGAAGGTCTGCAGTCGCTGGCGGCCAACAACGGCCCCGCGCTGACCAACTCGTTCTCGGCCAACGGCGCGTTCGCCGCGGGTGCCTCGGCGATCTCGCTGCGCGGTCTTTCGACGAACTCGACGCTGGTCCTGTTCGATGGCATGCGCGCTGCCTATTACCCACTGGCAGACGACGGTTCGCGCAACTTCGTCGACCTCAACACCATTCCTGACGACATCGTCGACCGCGTCGAAGTGCTGCGCGACGGTGCATCGGCATCTTACGGTGCCGACGCAATCGCCGGCGTGGTCAACATCATCACCAAGCGCGAATTCAAGGGCGTGCGCGCCCGCGGCGAGGCTGGCGTTTCCGAGCGCGGCGATGCTGCCCAGTACCGCCTGTCGCTGACCGCTGGCGTGGGCGACATCGAGGAAAACGGCTACAACGCCTACGTTTCGGGCTTCTACTACAAGAGCAAGGCGCTGATGAACCGCGACCGCGGTTATCCGTTCAACACGGACGATCTGCGCGGCGTTTGCGGCCCTGAGGGCGACTGCGGCAGCGATGACCGCGTGAACTCGCCGACGGCGACGAGCTTCACCGGCGCCGGTGGCCCGCTCATGGTCCGCCCCTACGACCCGACGAACACGACCGCGCTCGGCCGCTTCCAGATGTTGAACAACGTCGGCTGCGACAGCCCCTATAATCTGACCCCGGGCCAGATTGCCGACAACCCTGCGGCGCCGCTGTCCACCTGCACCATCGACCTGACGCGCAACTATGGCGTGATCCAGCCGGAAATCGAGCGCTACGGCATTTCGGCACGTGTCACAGCCGCCGTTACCGACAGCATCGAAGCCTATGCAGAGTTCAACTACCTGCAGAGCAAGGTTTCGTATTCCGGTCTGCCAGAAGCGATCTCGCGCAATGCCAACGCCGGCATCCTGTTCCCGGGCTTCTCGACCTCGAACAATTCGGCCACGCGTGCGGCCGGTTCGTTCGCTCTGACGCTGCCGGTTTACGTCTGCGCCAACGGCGTGGGTGACGCCAGCGGTCTCAACACGGGCTGCAACGCAACCAACGGCACGCTCAACCCGAACAACCCGTTCGCCAGCCAGGGCCAGCTTGCCCGCATCCAGGGCCGTCTGTTCGACCAGGCGACCTTCAACGAGACGCGCAACCGTGCCTATCGTGGCGCCGTCGGCATCAAGGGCGACCTGACCGACAGCATCAACTTCGACTTCGGTGCGACGGCGATGCATTCGGACCTGCAGCGCACCCAGGAAGGCTATGTCTACATCGCCAACCTGCTGTCGGCGATTGCCAAGGGCACCTACAACTTCGCCGATCCGTCGAAGAACACGCAGGCCCAGAACGACTTCATCCGTCCGACGCAGGTTCTCAATGCGACCTCGGATCAGGTGCAGTTCCAGGGTACGCTCGGCACCAGCCTCATGGAACTGCCCGGCGGTCCGCTGCAGTTGGCAGTTGGCGCAGGCGCACGTTACGAAGCGGTCGATGCGCCTTCCGGCAACCCCGACTATTTCGGCCCGACGCAGCGCTACTTCACGCTCAATGCCTTCGGCACCAAGGGCAGCCGCTGGGTCTATTCCGGTTTTGCCGAACTTAATGCGCCGATCATCGATCAGGTCGAAGTCAACGTTTCTGGACGGTACGACAAGTATTCGAGCGGACAGAATGCGTTTTCGCCCAAGGCCGGCATCAAGTTCAAGCCGATCGACCAGTTGCTGATCCGCGGCACCTACTCGCGCGGGTTCCGCATTCCGTCGTTCGGCGAGGCCAATGCCCTGCCGACGACCGGCTTCGTGACCAACTCGGTGAGCAATTTCACCGATGCGTTCCTGTCGCAGTATGGTTGCAACACCGGGGCGACCACGGCCGCCAACCCGAACGGCTACAGCACCTGCCCGACCTACATCCGCTCCGGATCGTATGGGCAGACCACGCTGGCATCGCCGAACCTGCAGCCTGAAAAGTCGCGCAGCTTCACCGCTGGCGTCTTCTTCGAGCCGATTCGCAACCTCAGCTTCTCGGTGGACTACTACAACATCAAGAAGACGGGTGTGATCACCACCCCGTCGAACTCGCCTGCTCTGGCAGCGTACTACGGCGGTCAGGCAATTCCGGATGGTTACACCGTCATCCCCGATGCTGTCAGCCCGGACTTCCCGAACGCGAAGCCGCGCATTGCCTTCATCCAGGCGCAGCAGATCAACGCCAACACCCAGAAGGTGTCGGGCCTTGATTTCGCGATCGACGGCAAGGTCAATCTGACCGACAACATCCGCTTCACCAGCCATCTCGAGGCCAGCTACATCATCAAGCTGGAATCAGACCTGACCAACAGCGGTGGTGGCATCGAGCGCTATGACGGCACGTTGGGCAACTTCAACCTGACCGCCGGTTCGGGCACGCCGAAGTGGCACGGGTACTGGCTGAACGGCCTGCAGTTCGGCGACGCTCTCGAGGTCAACACCACCGTCAATTACTTCGGTGGCTACAACCTCTCGGCAATGGACCAGGGCGACGAATACAAGGACTGCGGCCAGAACCCGGGCTACAGCCCGACCGGATGCGATGTACCGCGCTACATCACGTTCGACCTGCAGACGCGCTTCAAGGTCAACGACCGCTTCACGCTGTCGCTCACCGCGCTGAACCTGTTCGACAACATGCCGCCGGTCGATGTCGTGACCTATGGTGCACACCTCTACAACCCGATCCAAGGCGGTACCGGCATTCTCGGTCGTTACTTCAAGGTTGGTTTCCAGGCCGACTTCTAAGGTTTCGATACGTGTCCAACTGGGGCGGCATCGCGAGGTGCCGTCCCATTTTTTGTGCAACGTGCGCGCGGCGCACAACGAAAAACGCCCCCGCTTTCGCAGGGGCGCTTTCGATGTAGCGTTAGAAGCGTTCTAGAGCCGCAGGCCCGCCGTTTCGTCGAGCCCGGACATCAGGTTCAACGATTGCACCGCGGCGCCACTGGCCCCCTTGCCGAGATTGTCGAGCACCGCAACCAGCCGCGCCTGCTCGCCATCGGCGCTGCCCATGACATGCAGCCGAAGGCCGTCCCATGGTTCCATCGATGCGCGCATCAGCATCTCGCCATCTGCGGGAAGCTCCTGCGCCACGGTCACCACGGGCGAGCCATCATAGAACTGCGTCAGTGCGGCACGCAGCAGGTCCGCAGGGACGTTGCCGGGCATCACGCCCAGCGGCAACGGAATCTCCACGACCATGCCGCGATGGGCGTTGACCACGGCAGGGCTGAACAGCGGCGCTATGGCCGTGCCGGTATAGCGCTGCATTTCGGGCACATGCTTGTGGCCGAAGGTCAGGCCATAGCCACGCCAGGCAATATCGGTGTCTTCCTCGAAGCGCCCGATCAGCGCCTTGCCGCCGCCTGAATAGCCCGAGACCGCGTTGCAGCTATAGGGCCAGGCTGCGGGCAGCAGGCCGTTGTGGACGAGCGGCGCCAGAAGAGCGATGAAGCCGGTGGGATAGCAGCCCGGGTTCGAGACGCGCTTGGCCTGCGCGACAGTCTCGCGCCCGACGATCTCGGGAAAGCCATAGGTCCAGCCATCTGCCACACGGTACGCGGTCGATGCGTCGATCACTCTGGTGCGATCGTTGCGGATCATCGCAACGGCCGCCCGGGCGGCGTCATCAGGCAGGCACAGGATCACGACATCGGCGTCGTTGATGGCCTCTTCACGGGCGGCATCGTCCTTGCGACGCGCATCGTCGAGCGCGATCAGGGCGAATTCGCTGCGACCGGCCAGCCGTTCGGCGATTTCGAGACCGGTTGTCCCGGCGGCGCCGTCGATGAATACCGAAGTCGTCACTGTACCGCTTCCAGTTGGCTCATTTCCACATAGCCCACGAGCAGGTCGGACCGGGCCTGCCCCCATGCCCAGCCACCGGCGATGTCAAGCACGTCGAATACCTCGCCCTCGGCCAGGCTGCGCAATTCTTGCGCCTCGGGCTTGCCGCCGGCGCGCAGGACGCTGTCCGACTTCACGCAGTGCGGCATCGGCACGGCGTAGTGCGGCACGAAGTACTTCCCGGCGAGGCCGATGTGCGCCAGATCGCCACGCACCGGCAGATGCGGCTTGTCCGAACGGTCGGCCGGACGCGTCAGCACAAGCTGGCCGGTGGGCAGGTCAGTGGGGAGAGGCGTGGCTTCGACAGTCAATTCAGGGTGTCCCCGCAGCAGGAAAGCCGGGCGATTAGCCGCCCCGGCGCTGTCAGGCAAGCCGTGCCGCATCAGCCATACCGCGCCTTGAGCAGCCCCCATGCCGCGCGCAGGCCCAGGGCATCGCCACCCTTGGGACGCCCCGGCTTGCCTACGGGGCGCCAGGCGAAAGTATCAAAGTGTGCCCAATCAAGGTCTTCGCCCACGAACCGATCAAGGAACAGCGCCGCTACGCTTGCACCGGCAAAGCCATTGGCAGGCGAATTCTGCAGGTCCGCCACGTCGGATTTGAGGTATTCGCGATAGCCTTCGTGCAGCGGCAACTGCCAGCACGGATCGTCGCGTTCGATCCCGGCAGCGATGAGCCCTTGCCCGGTTTCGCTGCGGCGCGCGAACATGGCGGGAAGATCCGGGCCGAGCGCAACGCGGGCCGCGCCGGTGAGTGTCGCAAAGTCGATCACCAGTTCGGGCTTCATCTCGGTTGCGCGGGTCAGCGCATCGCCCAGCACCAGCCGTCCTTCGGCATCGGTATTGGTGATCTCGACCGATAGTCCGGCACGCGAGCGCAGGATATCGCCGGGCCGGAACGCGTTGCCGGAGATCGCGTTTTCCACTGCAGGAACAAGCACGTGCAGTCGGACCTTCAAGCCCATGGCCATGATCAGGCCCGCCAGTGCCAGCGCATGAGCTGCGCCGCCCATGTCCTTCTTCATCAGCGCCATGCCCGACGAGGGCTTGATGTCGAGTCCGCCCGAATCAAAGCAGACCCCCTTGCCGACGATGGCCACGCGGGGATGCGCGGGATCGCCCCACTCCATCTCGATCAGGCGCGGAGCATGGCTGCGTGCGGCCGCACGGCCAACCGCATGGACCATGGGGTAGTCATGCTCCAGCGCATCGCCGGACGAGACATGGACTTCGGCATGGTGCTGCTTGGCCAGTGCCCGCGCCTCGGCCTCAAGCTGAAGCGGCCCCATGTCCTCGGCCGGCGTGTTGACGAGGTCGCGCACCATCAGCACTGCGGTCGCTTCGGCGATGGCGGGTTCGATCAGGGCGACTTCTTTTGTCAGAAGGATGCGCGGTTCGGCGTCCTTGGCATCCTTGCGGTAGCGGTCAAAGCGGTATTGCCCGGTTATCCATCCGTGCAGCGCCTTGCCCGCCTCCCCGCCAGCGCGGCGATAGGTTCCGCCCGGGAGCACATCGGCGAGCTTTGCCAGGCACCACGAGGAGAGGTTGTCGACATTGGCGACGCCCGCCACCACGAACCAGCCATCCCCGTCGGGAACGATGGCATGCTCATATCCGCCGCCTTCGAATTTCTGCGCAGCAAGGGAAGCGCGTTGGCCCGCGTTAAGACCCTTGAGAAAGTCCGGCAGCGTCGCCTTGTCGACAAGGTGGATGGCGGTGGCCTGCTGGCCGCGATCTGGCTGGATCAGTGCGTTTTTGTCGGTCATCGTGGATCGAGACATGCCGCAGAGCGCGGCCCGTTGCGAGAGGAATTTGCATGATGCGTACCCCAATGCCGACCTCGCTAGTGCTCATGCCGCTTGTCATGGTGGCTGCCTGTTCGGGTGAGAGCAACAAGGCCAGCGACCCTGCGCCAAGGTCGAGCGCCGAAGCTTCGGCCCAGCCGCCCGCCCCGCCGGCACAGACGCCCGTCACCGCACGCGAGGTTCACGAGAAGAACGACCTCTACGAATTCGACTATTCCTATCCCGCAAGCGCCGGCACCATCCCTGCGTTGAAGGCCCTGCTCGACAAGGACCTCGACAATGCGCAGGGCAAGTTGAAAGCCGAAGCCCTGGAGGGGCAGCAGGCTGCCAAGGATAACGGCTTTCCCTATCATCCCTACACGCACAGCGTGGAATGGAAGGTCGTCACCGACATCCCGGCCTGGCTCAGCCTCTCCACGCTGATCGGCTACTACAGTGGCGGCGCGCATCCCAATTACGGCTACGACACGATCCTGTGGGACCGCATCGCCGGTCAGCGCCGTGCGCCGGTGGACCTGTTCGCGTCAAAAGCAGCGCTCCGCGGGGCCATCCGCAAGGACTTCTGCCGCGAACTCGATCGCCAGCGCGCGAAAAAGCGCTCTGGCCCGGACATGGGCGACATTCCTGAATTCAGCCAATGCATCGACCCGACAGAGCAGACTGTCATCCTCGGATCGAGCAACGGAAAGGCCTTCGACCGCATCGGCGTGCTGATCGGCCCTTACGCTGCTGGCCCCTATGCCGAAGGCTCCTACGAAGTGACGGTGCCAGTGACGCAGCAGGTGCTAGACGTGGTGCGGCCTGAGTTCAAACCATCCTTCGTCGTACGATGAAACGTAGGGTTGCGAAAACCTCGCAATTCCCGCGCCGGGTCGCTACATGGTCGGAATGACCGAATACATGACCGTTGAAGACCACGACGTGCAACTGCGCGATGGCACCATCAAGCTCCATGGCCCTGCGGCGTTCGAAGGCATGCGCAAGGCCGGGCGCCTTGCTGCCGAGATCCTGGACGCGCTGGCGCCGCTAGTCGTCCCCGGTGCGCGGACCGATGACCTCGATGACGTGGTGCGTCAGATGACGCTCGACGGCGGTGCTGTGCCGGCAACGCTGGGTTATCGCGGCTACACGCATTCCTGCTGCATCTCGATCAACCACGTGGTGTGTCATGGCATTCCGTCCGAAAAGACGCTCAAGGATGGCGACATCGTCAACATCGACGTGACGCCGCTGCTTGATGGCTGGCATGGCGATACCAGCCGGATGTATCTGGTCGGCGATGTGCCGTTGAAGGCCAAGCGGCTGGTCGATGTTACCTACGAATGTCTGATGATCGGCATCGAGCAGGCAAAGCCCGGCGCGCGCCTCGGTGACATTGGCGCTGCGATCCAGGCCCATGCCGAAAAGCAGCGCTACGGCGTCGTGCGTGAATTCTGCGGCCATGGTCTTGGCCGCCTTTTCCACGATGCGCCCGAAGTGGTCCACGCCGCCCGCGCTGGCACCGGACCTGAACTGCGGCCCGGCATGTTCTTCACTATCGAACCGATGATCAACCTCGGCAAGCCGGGCGTGAAGATCCTTGAGGACGGCTGGACGGCTGTAACGCGCGACCGGTCGCTTTCGGCGCAGTTCGAACATTCGATCGGTATTACCGAAGACGGCTGCGAAATCTTCACCGCCAGCCCGAAGGGACTGCATAAGCCGCCGTACGCTGCCTAAAAAACAGGCAGCGCTTGCGCAAAATTTGTGCATGATTTGAACAAGGCCGCGCAATCTTGCGCATGGATCATCTGCGCATTCGATTCAAATCTTGCCGGACCCCCGATTTTCCCGCTTTCGCGATGCAGCGCGATGGCCTAGGGCTTTGTGACAGCGCGTGGCACGATTCTTGTAGGATCGGTAACACGCACGGGAACATTTAAAGCCGGTCCGTCCGCCATTGGCGCTCCGGCCCGCGTTGCAGGGGTCTGAACGACGTGAAAAAGGTCGAAGCGATCATCAAGCCCTTCAAGCTCGATGAAGTGAAGGAAGCGCTGCACGAAATCGGCGTGTCGGGCATCACCGTTACCGAAGCCAAGGGCTTTGGCCGGCAGAAGGGCCACACCGAGCTTTATCGCGGCGCGGAATACGTCGTCGACTTCCTGCCCAAGGTGAAGCTTGAGGTCGTCGTGGCCGACGCTCTGGCTGACCGCGTTGTCGAAGCCATTGCCGCCGCCGCACAGACCGGCCGCATCGGCGATGGCAAGATCTTCGTCATCCCGGTCGAAAGCGCGCTGCGCATCCGCACGGGCGAGCGCAACGACGACGCGATCTGAGCTTCCGAAGCGATTGATTTGATGCCGTGCTCTCAGGGGCCGGCAGCTTAGCGGGGGTGGGCCTGTGGACGGGCAAGCCTCCAGACGACCACCCCAGATACCCCCGCACCTCTCCACCGGGGGAATGAAGAAGAAGGACCAGCGATGGCAACTGCAAAGGACATCCTCGCCCGCATCAAGGACGAGGAAATCGAATGGGTCGACCTGCGCTTCACTGACCCGAAGGGCAAGTGGCAGCACCTGACCATGGTCTCGACCGTTCTCGGCGAAGACGAGCTGGAAGACGGCCTGATGTTCGACGGCTCGTCGATCGAAGGCTGGAAGGCCATCAACGAGTCGGACATGATCCTCAAGCCCGACCTCGACTCGGTCTACATCGATCCGTTCTCGGCCTCGCCGATGCTGATCATCTGCTGCGACATCGTCGAACCTTCGACCGGCGAACTCTACGCCCGCGACCCGCGTTCGACCGCCAAGCGCGCAGAAGCCTTCGTCAAGTCGGCCGGTTTCGGCGACACGGTCTATGTCGGTCCGGAAGCCGAGTTCTTCCTGTTCGACGACGTCAAGTTCTATGACGGCTACGACGGCAACGGCTTCAAGATCGACGACATCGAGCTGCCGACCAACTCGGCCAAGGACTACGAAGGCGGCAACCTTGGTCACCGTCCGCGCGCCAAGGGCGGCTACTTCCCGGTCGCTCCGGTCGACAGCTGCGTCGACATCCGTGGCGAAATGGTCCGCACCATGATCGAGATGGGCCTGCCCTGCGACAAGCACCACCACGAAGTGGCCTCGGCCCAGCACGAGCTCGGCCTGACCTTCGGCACCCTGGTGCAGACGGCTGACCGCATGCAGGTCTACAAGTACGTCGTGCAGCAGGTCGCCCAGGCCTATGGCAAGACCGCCACGTTCATGCCGAAGCCGATCAAGACCGACAACGGTTCGGGCATGCACACCCACATCTCGATCTGGGATGGTGGCAAGCCGCTGTTCGCCGGCAACGGCTATGCTGGCCTGTCGGAAATGTGCCTGTACTTCATCGGCGGCGTGATCAAGCACGCCAAGGCGCTGAACGCCTTCACCAACCCGACCACCAACAGCTACAAGCGCCTGGTGCCGGGCTATGAAGCTCCCGTGCTGCTCGCCTACTCGGCCCGCAACCGTTCGGCCTCGTGCCGCATCCCCTATGGCGCTGGCGCCAAGGCGAAGCGCGTCGAGTTCCGCTTCCCCGACGCGATGGCAAACCCCTACCTGTGCTATGCCGCGCTGCTGATGGCCGGCCTCGACGGGATCAAGAACAAGATCCACCCGGGCGAAGCCATGGACAAGAACCTGTACGACCTGCCGCCGGCAGAACTCGCCCAGGTTCCGACCGTCTGCGGTTCGCTGCGTGAAGCGCTCGAAAGCCTCGAAGCCGACTACGACTTCCTGCTCCAGGGTGGTGTGTTCACCAAGGACCAGATCGATGCCTACATCGAACTGAAGTGGCCGGAAGTGATGCGCTGGGAAACCACGCCGTCGGCTGTCGAATTCGACATGTACTACTCGCTCTGATCCACGCGATCAGCGAGAAGCCCAAAAGGGGCGTCCGGGAAACCGGGCGCCCTTTTGGTTTGCCAGGAGGAATCCGACACACCGCCTGCAGCGGGTAACGCACGAGATCGTGATTTTATCCACAGCACCGACTGACTTTGCGACGAAGCGAGATGAACGGTGATTGCCGCAGGATGAACGGAGGGGCGCAGGACTACTCGAATCCTCCGAAAACCTTAGTGGTGCTGCCCATGATAAAGAATGCGGTCGCAGCCCTTCTCGCCACTTTCGCCTTCGCCGCCTTGCCCACGGCAGCGCACGCCCGGCTGCAGTGCGTAACCTACGCCCGCCAGATTTCAGACGTCCAGATCAGCGGCAACGCGCGTGACTGGTGGAGCAATGCCGCCGGAACCTACGACCGCGGCCAGCAGCCCAAGGCAGGCGCCGTTCTGGCTTTCAGCGGCACTCGTGCAATGCCCTACGGCCACGTCGCCGTCGTTCGCAAGGTGGTCGATGATCGCCACATCCTGATCGATCACGCCAACTGGTCAGGTCCGGGAATGGTCGAAAAGGGCGTCATGGCGGTCGACGTTTCAGCCGCTGGCGACTGGAGCGAAGTGCGCGTGTGGTTCGCGCCGACCAAGTCGGTCGGCCTGCGCGCCAGCCCGGCACACGGCTTCATCTACCCGCATTCGACGACCGTCGCTTCGGCCGCTTCGGAAACCAAGCAGGGCTGATTACCCGGCACGGTTCGCCTCATGTCAGGCGGACTTGCGCTCTGCCTCGGCAGGATCATCCAGCAACGCCCGCGCCTCGGCGCCAGGCATCGCTTTCCAGAACAGGTGACCCTGGATCATCTGGCAGCCCGCCGCCTGAACCAGCGCACGCTGCATCGGTGTTTCGACACCTTCGGCTACGACCTTCATCCGCAGCGTATGCCCCAGCGACACGATGGCCCTCAGGATCGAGTGGGCATCTAGATCCCCTTCGATATTCTGCACGAACGAACGGTCGATCTTGATGCGATCAAACTGGAACGAGCGCAGATAGCTGAGCGAGGAATAGCCGATCCCGAAGTCGTCTAGCGCGATACGGAAGCCGCGATACTGCAGGCCCTTGAGCACTTCGACGACGTGTTCGCTGCGATCGAGCATCACCCCTTCGGTGACTTCAAGGATGAACCGGCGCGGATCGGCATTCGTCTCGCGCAGCAGGCCGTCGATCGATGGCAGGAAATCGCGCGCCATGATCTGCAGAGGCGAAAGGTTTACCGAGATGTCGCATTCGGGCCACTCTTGGCATTCCTCGAACGCCCGGCGCAGAACCCAATTGCCCAGCGGCATCATCATGCCAGCCTGCTCTGCCACGGGAACGAACAGGCCCGGCCGGATCATCCCGCGTTCGGGGTGCGGCCAGCGCAGCAGCGCCTCGAAGCCCTCCACTGCCCCCGATGCGGCATTCACGATCGGCTGATATGCCAGCGCCAGTTCGTCGCGCGCGATCGCACGGCGCAGCTCCATCTCCATCTCGCGTCGCAGCTTGACCGAGGCATCCATGTCGCGCGTAAAGCGGCGATAGCGTGCCCTGCCACGCTGCTTGGCGCGATAGAGGGCGATATCGGCACGGCGCAGCAGTTCGCCCGGGTCTTCGCTCTGCTCTGGCCCCCAACTGATCCCGCAGGACAGCGTGATGTCGAGATTGTTGCCGGAGATCACGAAAGGTTCGCGCGCAACCGCCATGATCTGCCGGCCAAGCATGTCGGCCGCCGAGGCACCACCTGACGACCGCCGCATCAGCACGAACTCGTCACCGCCGAAGCGCGAGAGGAAATCTCCCGGGGGCAACGAGCGCCGCAGTCGCAGCGCCATCTGCCTGACGAGTTCGTCGCCGACGTGATGGCCCAGGGTATCGTTGACCACCTTGAAACGGTCGATGTCGACATAGGCAACGAAGACATCGCCCTGACCGCGCGTCCGCGTGCAATCCGCCAGTTGCTGGCGCAGGCGCTGCATGAAGTGCGCACGGTTCGGCAGGCCCGACATCGCGTCGTGCAGGGCATTGTGCTGCGCCTGCGCTTCGCTGGCGACGAGTTCGCTGGTCGTCCGGCGCATCCTGCGCACAATGATCGCACCACCAGCGACGACGCCGACGAAGAACAGGATATAGATCGCCAGCAAGGGTGCCGTCTGTCGCAGGATGGCAGGCCCCGGCGTCTTGGACTTCCAGGTTATCCAGCCGACGGAGCCTCCGTTCAAATCATGCACCGCCAGACCATTGCGATCACGTGCGGTGTCATTTGGCTGCATCTGGAAGCGCACATCGCCGAACATCAGCGAAGATTCCAGATCGGATAGCACCCGCGTATCGATGAACCGCACCAGAATGACGTAATCCGGTGGACCGGCGAGCATCGAAGGCGATACGTCCGGCACGACCGCTGCGGCAGCCATGATTGCCGGCCGTCCTTCGACAACGGACACCGATGATGCCCCTAACGACAGTGGGACGCCCTTGGCATCGACCGGCCATGAAATCGAACCCAGCCGCTTGCGTTGCAGGGTGACGGCATCGCCACTCTCTTCATGGAGCGATTTGCGGATAAGCTGCGAGACAGTGGGTGCCAGAGCATCGAACCGGCAGTCCTTCGAGACATGAGCCTCGCGCCAGCAGCGCACCATTTCGCCATCGAAGCGGACATGGAAGATGCGGTCGATGCGGTGTGAACCCCAGAAATACCCAGCCAGGAAATTGCGCGCCCAGGCTTCGGCATCGGGCGCATTGAGCTTCACCACCGCTTCGTCCCAGGTCAACTGGAGCTTGTTTGCGCTGACGAGCTGGTTCTGATTGCGCTCGATGAAGCGTTCGACCAGGCGCCGCTCCTCCTGGCGCGCAAGGTTGTCCGCCATGCTTGTGGAATTGAGAAAGGCGGCGATCAGCGCAGTCGTGAGGGCGACCAGCGCTAGAAATGTGGCTGCGACTATCCAGCCAGCACTGGACGCGCCAGCGATGTGCCGTGCCCGGCGCGTCTGCAAGGGGGATTTCGTCGCCATGAATGGCACGGCGTATCAAGAGGTTGCAAAGAATTGGTTAGCGCAGGTTACGGGTGCCGGTCCGTCTGCCCAGGGCCTGATCGAAGATGCGGAACCGGAGCAGCTTTGCGGCATTGAAATTACAAGCAAAGACAAGGGGAATCGCAATGTTGCTGACTATCGCACTGATCCTTCTCGTACTGTGGGCTCTGGGCGTTTTTGCGTTCAAGGTCACTGCGGGCGTAATCCACATCGTCCTGATCATTGCGCTGCTGATCGGGCTGGTGCATCTCTTCCGCGGCCGCAGGGTCTGACCGCTTCAGCTTGCGCGATGTGATCTGACAGGCATCGCCGGTTGCGGACCGGCGGTGCGCTCCCTAGCTTGCCTCCAGAGGACAGCGCGCCATCACAGGCGTCGCGCTGGACCCGAATTCTGGAGGCGATGCCATGCGCGAAAGATTGCAACACTACATCGACGGCAAGTGGGTGGACAGCGAGGGCGGCAAGCGCCACGAAGTCATCAATCCGGCAACGGAAGAGCCGGTAAGCGTCATCACGCTCGGCACGCAGGCCGATGTCGACAAGGCCGTGGCCGCAGCGCAGCGAGCGTTCAAGAGCTTCAGCAAGACCACGCGCGAGGAACGCCTTGCGCTGATGGATCGCATCGTCGCCGAATACAAGAAGCGCGCACCTGATCTGGCGGTTGCCATGGCTGAAGAGATGGGCGCCCCCGTGAGCTTTGCAGGCACCGCGCAAGTCGGTGCCGGCATTGGCGGGTTCCTTGGCACGATGGCTGCACTCAAGAACTTCAGCTTCATGGAAGACAACGGCGCCTACAAGGTTGCCTATGAGCCGATCGGCGTTGTCGGGATGATCACGCCGTGGAACTGGCCGCTGAACCAGATCGCCCTCAAGGTCGCTCCGGCGCTTGCTGCCGGCAACACCATGATCCTCAAGCCATCCGAGGAATGCCCGACCAACGCGGCGATCTTTGCCGAGATCCTCGATGCAGCAGGCGTGCCACCTGGCGTGTTCAACCTCGTCCAGGGCGATGGTCCCGGCGTCGGCACCGCGATCAGCTCTCACCCCGGCATCGACATGGTCAGCTTCACCGGCTCGACCCGCGCCGGAATTCTGGTGGCAAAGGCCGCAGCCGACACGGTCAAGCGCGTGCATCAGGAACTTGGCGGCAAGTCGCCCAACCTCGTCCTGCCCGATGCCGATTTTGCCAAGCACCTGCCCTCGACCGCTTCGGGTCCGCTCGTCAACTCCGGTCAGTCCTGCATCTCGCCGACCCGTATCCTCGTCCCGCGCGAACGCGAGGCGGAGGCAGCCACTTTCGTTTCGGCGATGTATTCGGCGACGCCAGTGGGCGATCCGCTGCAGGAAGGCCAGCATCTCGGCCCGGTGGTGAACAAGGCACAGTTCGACAAGATCCGCGGGCTTATTCAGTCGGCCATCGACGAAGGCGCAAAGCTCGAGACCGGCGGGCCCGACCTGCCGGCCAACGTCAACCGTGGCTACTACATCAAGCCTACCGTGTTCTCCGGGGTCACCCCCGACATGCGCATCGCGCAGGAGGAGATCTTCGGACCGGTCGCGACGATCATGGCATACGACAGCCTCGATCAGGCCATCGAGATTGCCAATGACACGGCCTATGGCCTGTCGGCCTGCATCACCGGCGATCCCGAGAAGGCTGCCGAAGTGGCTCCGGCCCTGCGCGCCGGCATGGTCGCCATCAACAACTGGGGCCCGACACCGGGCGCGCCGTTCGGCGGCTACAAGCAATCCGGCAACGGCCGTGAAGGCGGCCTCTATGGCCTGAAGGACTTCATGGAAATGAAGGCGATCAGCGGCCTGCCTGCCTGATCACATAGCCGCTCCTGCATATTGAAAAGGCCGCCCACCCGGGCGGCCTTTTTTGCATGCGCTGCGACGAATGGCGCAGACGCAATCAGTAATCCTTGCTGACCTTTAGGTTGAGGCTTTCATCGCCAATCGTGGAAATCGTTCCAAGCAGCGCCAGCCAGCGGGTTATGCGGAATTCCACCGATGTCGCATTGTAGCCCGCACCATCCGTGACGAGTTCGACGAAGACGCGGCGGCCGAAGTACTTGCCCACCGCGATGCTGGTGCCCGAGCCGACCGTAGGATCGGCGCCGACGATGCGCAGGCGATCCAGACCGATCGCCGTGCGCAGCTTGTTGATCGGATCGAGCCCGCCGCCGCCGCGCAGGCTTGCCAGTGCCGACGCCAGCTGCACCGCTTCTGGCGCCGAAATCTGGGTGATCGAACTGCCAAACAGGATGCGGCTCAGCAGTTCTTCCTCCGGCAGAGCCGGGGTCGAGGAGAAGGCAATGATCGGCCTGGTGCCAGTACCGGTGATCGATATCTTGGCGTTGATGTTGTTGGCATCGCCCTCGGCCACGATATCGAGCAGCGGATCGACCGGCACTTCGCCCGCGAAGCGGATGCGTCCACGCGTCAACTCGAAGCGCTTGCCGGCAAACTCGTAGCCACCGCGCACGAGTTCGGCGGTGCCGAAGATCTGCGGTGCTGCGGTCGTCCCGCGCAGGCGGATATCCGCGCCCCACTCGCTGTCTAGGCCCAGGCCGCGCACGTCGATGCGGTTGGCACCGGCAGCGTCGATCAGGAAGCGCCAGGGCGCTGCCGCGACGCGGGCTGGCGCGGCATCGGCAGGTGCATTGATCTCGCGCGTGGGGATGTTGGGCAGTTCAAGCGCAGCGCTCGCCTTGCCCAGCGCCCAGCGTGCCCGCTCGATCCGCACGCGTCCGGCAATCGTCCCGCCCACGCCGTTGCTGACGATGCGCAAGGGTCCGGTCACCGTTGCCGCCATGTCATCGCGATTGATGAGCTGGGCATTCTGCGAGGACAGTTTCAGGTCGATCGTCGGGCCGTGCTGCGACAGTTCGGCAAGGCCGATGCTGCCGCTGCCGCTGACGCGCCCGCCATCCGGGGTGACGCCGCTGAACCGCGCCAGTTGCAGCGTGGAATCCGTGAACGTCCCGGCCATCTCGACCTGCCGCACATCGGTGCCGGTCAGCGTGCTCTGCACACGCAGGCCCTTGGATGCCATCGCGCCGCGCAGGACTGGGGCACTGATCGATCCGGTAATGTCTGCCCGTACACCGATGGGCCCGGTCAGATCGAAGATTTCGACGCCTGACAGGCGCCACAGCGCTTCGGCCGGGCCCGAATAGCGCAACTGCCCGGCAAGCTGCCCCGCCTCGAGCCGCTCCATGAACGCGCCGCCACGCGGCAGTCCGCCGATGCGTGCCTGCAGGCGCCCGCGCACGTCGCCGCCTTCGCGGATCACCGTGCGCATCTGTACCGCATCGGGATCGAGCTGTGCCACGAGAGCAACGTCGACCGGTCTGGACGTGAGCACGAGGCCCGAACGCGACAGTCCCTTGACCATCAACGCCGCGTTGCCCGAAGGCGCGCCCTGCCCGTCGTTGCTGTATTCGACCACGCCCGAGGCAATTCCGCCGAGCCCGAGATCGGCCACGACGATGTCGATGACCGAAAGCGGCATGCGCGAAAGCATCAGCTTGATCTGCGTCGGCCCGCCCAGCACATGGCCTTCGGCGATCAGTATGCCGCGTCCGAAACCGATCTGCGTCGGTGACAGACGCCAGCCCTCGCCCTCGCGGGTCAGGATCGCGCGCCGTGGCATGCTCACCTGGCGCCCGGCATATTCACCCGACACGTAGGTGACGATCTGATCGGGCGAAAACGCCGCCGTGCCCTGCAGCGCAAAGCGCGTGCCCCGTCGGCCCGAAACCGACGCCGTGACCGAGCCGCTGCCATCCTGCAGGTAGGCCGATGCCGCAAGCTTGCCGATGAAGACCTTGCCCATGCCAATGCCTTCGGCCAGCACGTTGCCTTCGATCGTCGAATGCCCATCCTTGATCAGGCCGCTGGCATCGATGCGCGCATTGCCGATCGACAAGGGGCTGGCCCCGCCGAACCTGGCATTGCGTGCCGTTATATCGGCGTCAAAGCCCTGCCCGCCTTCCCGCGGCGCAAGAGACACTGTGCCATTGAGGCCGCCGCCCGCCAGTGCAATCTGGCCAGCAACGCCATCCTTGCCCAGCGTGACGCCGCCGGTGATGTCGGTCTGCCAGACCCGGAACTGCCGGATATCGACCCGCGTGTCCTGCCCGGGCGGCATAGTCAGGCCGATCAGGCCATTGAACGGCCCAAGGCGTGACTCTCCCTTGGTCTCGATGCGGAAGCCATCGCCTTCGGGCGAAAGGGCTACGCGCACGTCCTTCAACCCGGCAGCAGGCAGCGGGCTGGCAAAGACCAGCACGGCGTTCGGCCCTTCCCCGGTCATCTGCGCCTCGACCGTGAACGGCCCATATTCAGTGTGGCGCCCGCGCCCGGTCAGCGAGGCATTGCCCCCCGGCATCAGGCGACCATCAAGCGTCATCTGCAGCTTGGCTGAATTGATCGAGCCCTTGCGGATGGTCAGCGGAATGCGCTCACCCAGGGCGATGCCACCTGCGAAGCGCAAGCCGCCGCCCGTCAGGGTCTGCAAGGTCCCGTTGTCGATCCGGGTCATGCGGCCGGCAGCATTGGCCTGAAGCGTCCAAGGCACGCCATTGCCGATCTTGAACAGGATCTTGGCGGTGCCATCGATGGCGCCGAGATCGGGCAAGACAAAGCCGCGTGCAACGACGGGGCCGGCCAGGGCATAGCCACCGCGCGCGATGTCACCGCGCAGCGAAAGCCGGGCGCCCAAGCCCTTGAGCGCCAGCGTCAGATCATCCGACGAAAGCTGATTGCCGGCAAACCGCAGGTTGCCGCTTATACGCGCGCCAGGGAAGCGCGGATCGATCAGGGCATTGCCACTCACGACCCGCCGCGCCGTGACATTCAGTGGCAGCATGAAGGTCTTGCCGTCCCAGGTCGCGGTGCCGGCGCTGCGCAACCCCTGTGCATCGAGAGTGCCAGCCTTGAGCCGCTCCACGCGCACTTCGTGTTCGATCGCAAGGTCCGAGAAAGCGCCATTCAGCGTGGCATCGACGGCAACACCGGCCAGTTGCGGTGTGGCAACGAGCCGTTCGGGACGCAGCACCCGCAGCTTGACCTGCAAGGCATCGGCTTCGTTCTGCGCGAAATCGAGCTTGCCGTTCGTGCCAAGCTTGAAGGCATCGCCCGCCAGCCGCAGCCGACCGTCCAGCGCATTGTTCAGGAAGGTGCCATCATAAAGCACCGAAAGCGCCTCGCCCACGGCCTGCGCCGGCAAACCCGTCACCAGCTTGCCCGGCCAGGCCTGCCCGGCCAGCCGGTAGTTGCCCGACTGGTTGCCAAGCTGGAACGCAGCCAGCCGCCTGCCCCCCATCGTCGCATAGGCCAGACCGTCCCAGCGCGACCAGCCGCCGCGCCCGAATACATCGGCGCGAATATCGCCGTCGGCACCCGCCATCTTTGCGAGCATGCCATCCCTCGGAGCGTCGTAGGCCAGCCGCAGGTCGAACTTGTCACGATCAGGCTCGCTGTCGAGGCGGAACAGCACGCGGTCACCCGCGATCTTGCCGGCAACGTCAACGATGGCATGGCCACCGCGAATGTCGGCCTTGGCAAGCACGTCGACGCGGCGCTTCTGGCCCGCCATGGCCTCTGACACCGTCAGATTGTCGATCACCAGCCTGTCGACGCGTATGTCGAAGTCGGGCAGGATCGGCGCGTTTTCGTCTTCACTCGGGCGCAGACGCGGCGCGCGGCGCAGCACGCCCCGGTGCAGCGCCAGCAGCCTGACGTCGAGCCCGGTCTTGAGCCACGCCAGCGGCCGCCAGTCCAGCTCGGCTTCCGGCACGGTGAGGAACACGCCTTCGGGATCGCTGACCCGGATGTCGCGCAGCTTGGCCGCGCCGTAGATCGACCCATCGATCCGGCCGATCTCGATCCGCAGGCCCGAACCCGGCGTAATGGCGGCAATGCGATCTGCAACAAGCCGGTGGCCGAGCGAGGAATCGAGCACGAACAGAGCTGCCAGCAGCAGGCCGACCGCGGCGACGACGAGAATGGCAAGGCGCTTGGCGGCGCCGCGAACGAGGCGCCCCCCGCGCGAACGCTGTGGCGTCGTCGGCTCGGGCGATGGCGTAGCGTCGGGCAGAACTTCGTCCCCGGCCATCAGAATGCCTGCCCCAGCGATACATAGACCCCGATCCGGCTGTCACCCTTCGAGGGGTTCAGCGGCGTGCCAAGGTCAACGCGGATCGGCCCGAAGTTGGTCTGGTAGCGCAGGCCGATACCGACACCGATCTTGAGATCGTCGAACTTGGGCGTCGTCGAGGTATCGACAGCGCCAGCATCGACGAACGGGACGACGCTCACCGCTCCGCCGAGCAGGCCGGTCTTGACGCGGGCCTCTAGCGAGAACTCTGTCAACGCGCGGCCGCCGCTCGGCTCGCCCAGCGTGTCGCGCGGGCCGATCTGCTGGAAGCCATAGCCGCGCACCGATCCGCCGCCCCCGGCATAGAGCCGGCGTGAAGGCGCGATGTTCTGGATTTCGGTGCCGACGATGGTGCCCAGACGTACGCGCCCAGCCATCACCACGCTGTCGGTGACAGGCTGGTAGTAGCTCGCATCAAGTTGGGCCTTGGTATAAGTCGATCTCGCCCCGTCCTGGACAGAGAGTTCCGGCGACAGGCGCAGGCCGACGCGGAAACCGGTGGTCGGGTCGAGCAGGCTGTTGCTGCCATCGTAGGCAAGGCGCAGCGGGATCGCCCCGATGAAGTAGGTCTTGCGCGGCAGGTTGGCGCGGATAGCAGCAGCATCGCGCTCGCTTGTCGCCACGGCTTCAAGCCCCGCCGAATAGACCCACGGCTTCTGGAACAGGAGCGTGGTCTGTCGCTCGAGCGAGGTGATGAAGGAAGCCGTGCGGGCCTGGAACGCATTGCTCTGCTGGTTGCGCGCGTAGAGATCGGCGTTGAGAATGAGATCACGCGTGATGAAGTTGTTGCGGCGGAATGTCACGCCAGCAAGCTGTTCGGTCGTTCCCGCCACGCCGCGCACGCGCAGCATGCCCTCGGGCGGGAAGAAGTTGCGATGCTCCCAGCTTGCCTCGACGCGGAAACCTTCGCCGCTCGAATAGCCGATAAGGCCGGCAATCGTCCGCAGCGGCGCCTGCGTGATCGCCACGTCGATGTCGACCGTTCCCGGCGCCTGGCCCGCAGGCGGTGCGGCTTCGCGCGCCTCGACCGTGACCGACGAGACAAGCCCCGTCGCAAGGATTGCCTGGCGCAGGTCGTCAACTTCCGAGCGCTTGTATCGGTCGCCCGGATCGAACCGCGCAATGCGCTGCAGATGGCGGGCGGACAGCAGCTTTTCGCGCGAGGAGGTGATCTGCCCAAAGTTGTAGACCCCGCCCGGTGTCACCGGCACGGTCAGATCACCCTCGCGCCGTTGGTGATCGATCAGCAGATCGGGTTCGCCGACCTTGGCAAAGGCATAGCCGGTTTCACCCAACGCGTTCTGCAGGTTCACCCGCTCGGTCACGATCTTGTCGGAATTGATCGCATCGCCGGCATTGAGCTTGAACGCGCCGCGCAGCGCCGGTTCGTCGGCACCGGTGGCCGCAAGATTGCCGAAATCGAACTTGCCGAACTTGTACTGCGGCCCCGGCTGCACATCGAAGCGCACCACCACCTTCTCTACATCGATCGGCCCGCGCGCTTCGCCATCGGCGCGATCTTCCAGTCCGCCAAGCGATTGGTAAACCTGCGCATCGTAGTAGCCATACGTGCGCATGACTTCGATCAGGAGATCGCGGTCCGTTCGGGCGCGCCGCACGATCTGTGCGAGGTTGTCCTCGTCATCGTCGAGCGTCTTGAGCGCCGACAGGCCGGCAAAGCGGCTGACAATCTCCTCCTTGTCGGCCGTCTTGCCCTCGGTGCTGCGCGGGAATGCCACTTCCACCTGCTTGCCAACGCGCTCCACATCGGCATCTGCCAGACGGAGATTGGCAGGCGTGTCTGCTTCTTCCTGGCCCGGCAGCGCCTTGACCGCTGCGTCGGTGCTCTGCTCGGCGATCTCGATGTCAGGATCGGGCGACAGGGGCTGGATGTCGGGAATCTCGCTCCCGTCGGGCCAGGCAATGGTCATGCCCGGAATGTCCGGCATGTCGCTGTCGCGCTCGATCTCGTCCAGCACGTTTGCCGGCGGTGCGCCAGTGCGAGCAGCATCGGTGTCGGTTGCCCAGGCATCGGCATTGCCGATCGCCGAATCGGGAATCAGGTCTTCAAGCTCCTGATCGGCCTGCATCGACTGGGCTGCCGCCTGCGCCGGGAGCGCAACCACCAGAACCGCTGCAATGATTCGGGAAAGCGGGCGACCTGCAACACCATGCCGCAGGCGCGGCCCGTCAACTATGGACGTAACGCTCCTGCGCGCCGTGGACGCCGTCCTTGAGACTGCCCTTGATATCGCGCTCATCGCGGTCTTCGCGCTTGGCATTGTGCAGGGAAACGGCACGTTCGATGGCATTGGCCTGTTCTTCAGGTTCGAAACGTTCCCAACCATCGCGGCCCAGTTTCTCCATTGGCCGGAATCGCACCTTGTATTGCATGCGCGCCGAACCTTCGACCCAGTAGCCGAGATAGACGTAGGGCAACCCGACGCGCCCTGCGCGTTGGATATGGTCGAGGATGATGAAGGTGCCAAGCCCTGACCGCGTCTCGTGTTGTGGATCGTAGAAACTGTAGATCATCGAGAGACCATCGCCCTGCTCGTCGGTCAGACAGGCCCCTACCAGTCTTCCCGGCGAGCCGTCCGTGGTCGGCTCCCTGTATTCGATGACGTAACTCTTGACGGGAGTATGCTCGACCATGTCCGCGAAATCGATCTCGTCCATGGACGCCATCCCCCCGCCAGGGTGACGCACGGCAAGGTAACGCTGCAACAGCTCGAACTGTTCCGGCGTTGACCAAGGTTTGCAGATATTTACGACCAGATCGCGGTTCCGGTTCCAGATTCGTTTCTGCGTGCCCGAGGCCTTGAAGGCATCTGCCACCACGCGCACCGATACGCAGGCGGTGCAGTCTATGCAGCTCGGGCGGTATGCAACGGTCTGGCTGCGACGGAAGCCGATGCGGCCAAGGGCATCGTTCAGTTCGTCGGCATTGGGGCCCTTCAGCTCGGTGAAGACCTTCCGTTCGCTCCGTCCCGGAAGATACGGGCACGGCGAAGGGCTGGTCACGAAAAAGCGCGGGAAGCGGACGGGCGCGGTCACGACGAGGCTGATGCTCCTGACGCCGGACTATCCAGCGTGCCAACAACAAACATGCAACAGAGCAAGCATTCCTAAAAGACCCTTAACCACGATATTGCGCACAATCGCCCGCGCAATCGGGGCCATAACGGCGCTTATCCGGTTGGTTCTGTGCCCAGTCCGGATACAGGACACCCGCCCGTTCAAAAGTTAACGCCGATCAGCGCCCGCAGCAGGTCACCCCAGCTCGACCTGCTCGAGATCGTAGCCCTTGGCGCGCAGGCCGGCGACAAGCTTCTCGATCTGTTCGCGATCGCGTGCCTCGCACTCGATCTCGGCGGTCAGGCCCTTGGCCGGCAGCGAGGTGAAAATGCGCTGGTGCCAGACTTCCAGGATGTTGACCTGATGGCGGTTGAACTCCTCCACCACCTTGAACAGCGCGCCCGGACGATCCTGCAGCGTGATGCGCAGACGGCCCAGCCGCCCCGACCGCGCCAGATCGCGCAGCAGCACGTTGGCGAGCAGGCGCGTATCGATATTGCCGCCACACAGCACCACGCCCACCTTGCGTCCGGCGAAGCGCTTCTTGTGGGTCATCACCGCGGCAAGGCCGGCGGCGCCCGCGCCCTCGACCACCGTCTTCTCGATCTGCAGAAGCAGCGCCACCGCACTTTCGAGCGCCGCTTCACCCACCAGCACCACGTCGTCGACGATCTCGGCCAGCACCTTGCTGGTGAACGCGCCCGGCTCCTTCACCGCGATGCCTTCAGCCAGCGTGTCACCGCCACAAGGCAGTTCGAGATGCTTGAGCTTGGCATACATCGATGGAAACAGTTGCGCCTGTACGCCGATCAACCCGATCCCCGGCTTGATCCCGCGAGCCGCCGTGCCCATGCCCGAAAGCAGCCCGCCGCCGCCGATCGGCACCACCAGCGTCTCGATCTCGGGGGCATCCTCGAGCATCTCGAGCGCCACGGTGCCCTGCCCTGCGGCCACGCGCGGATCGTCGAAGGGATGGACGAACGTAAGGCCCAGTTCGCCTTCCAGCTTGCGCGCATGAGCATAGGCGTCGTCGAAGGTCTCGCCTTCCAGCACCACCTTGCCGCCCACCGCCTCGGTCTGCATGACCTTCACCGTCGGCGTGGTGCGCGGCATCACGATCGTCACCGGCACACCCAGCCGCGTGCCGTGATAGCTAAGACCTTGCGCGTGGTTGCCTGCCGAAGCCGCGATCACGCCGCGTGCGCGCTGTTCATCATCGAGCTGCAAGAGCGCATTGAGCGCACCGCGCTCCTTGTAGGCGGCAGTGAACTGCTGGTTTTCGAACTTCAGCCAGATGTCAGCGCCGGTGATCGCGCTCAGCGTCTTGCTGTACATGGTCGGCGTACGCACGACCTGGCCGGAAATTCGCTCCGCCGCCGCGCGTACATCGGCGAGGGTCAGCAGGGACGAGGCCTGCGCTGCGGGCTTGAGCGCTGTATTTTCCATGGCCGCGCCCTAACGGAAAGCGCCGCCGATGGGAACCTCAAGCTTCGCCCGACGCCCGCGCAAAATGCCGAAAAACCGTCACAGGCACGAGCGCGATGAAAATGGCGAAGCTGTCAGCCACCCAATCGCGCCAATCCGAATCGCGATGCAGGGCCGGGATGGCCTGGACGACCTCGATCCCCGCCCCAAACATCGAAAGGTAGAGCGCCGCCTTGCCAAGCCGTGTTTGCGGCCATCCTACGCCAGCCAGCACCGTCAGGGTAAAGAACGCCAGCATGTGCTGGATCTTGTCGCCAAGTTCGGGGCCGGGAAGCTGTGGCGGCTTGGGCAGGACGGCCATGACCAGCGCAAAGATCAGCGCCGGCCAGAACAATGCCCGCGAAAGCCGCGACAGGTTTTTAGCAATGCGCGTCATCGCGGTCGCTATGCGGCACCCGCGCTATGGTGCGCAAGGGCTGGCGCAAGGCCCGAAACCGGATATGAAAGCGGGCATGAGCGCACAGTCACCGGCCGAACCGCCCCCCTCACCCGCGAACGTATCCTTTCTTGGCCTTGGGGTCATGGGAGGCGCAATGGCTCGTCACCTCGGCAATGCCGGACATCGCCTGACGATCTACAACCGCACCCCGGCCCGGGCCGAAGCCTGGCAGCAAGCCAACCCCGGCCTTGCCGCGCACGTCGCCGCCAGCCCTGCCGAAGCGGCCGATGGCGCCGACGTTGTCATCACCTGCGTGGGCAATGACGATGATCTCGCCGATGTCGTGCTCAGCCCCAATGGCGTTTTTTCCACGCTCAAGCGGGGCGCGCTCTATATCGACCACACCACGGTTTCGGCGCGCATCGCTCGCCAGATCGCGGTCGAAGGACGCGACAAGGAACTGCTCTGCGTCGATGCTCCGGTGACCGGCGGCCAATCGGGCGCCGAGGCGGGAACGCTTGCGATCATGTGCGGCGGCAGTGCCCGCGCTGTCGACGCTGCCCGCCCCATCCTGTCTGCCTATGCCAAGCGCGTCGTCCATGTCGGCAAGTCCGGCGCGGGGCAGACCGCCAAGATGGCCAATCAGATGTGCATTGCCGGCACGTTGGCCGGTCTGTCCGAAGCCATCCGCTTCGCCCAGATCGCCCATCTCGATCTCGACAAGGTGTTCGAGGCGATCTCGGGCGGCGCGGCGCAATCCTGGCAGATGGACAACCGCTTCCACACGATGGCCAAGGACGAATTCGACTTCGGCTTTGCCGTGGACTGGATGCGCAAGGACCTGGGCCTTGCCATGGATGAGGCGCGCAACCTTGGCGCCAGCGTGCCGGTGACGGCGCTTGTCGACCAGTTCTATGTCGACGTGCAGGCGATGGGCTACGGCCGCGAAGATACGAGCGCGCTGATCCGCCGCCTCCCCCATCGGGCGAAAAAGGCATGAGGCCGGTCCGCGCAGCGCTGGCAGCGCTTCTCCTGTCGACCGCCCCGGCGGCCATGGCCGATACGCTGATCGACAACGTCCGCGGCACGACGATTGGCGCAAACGGGCAGGTCGAACAGTTTACCGGCCTCCTGTTCGACAGCGCCGGCACCGTCAAGCGCGTCATCCGCGCGGGCGAAAAGCAGCCCAAGGCGCGCAAGGATTATCAATACCATCTCGATGGCAAGGGCCGCGTCATGCTTCCCGGCATGATCGATGCGCACGTCCATGTCATGGAGATGGGCCTTGCTGCACTAAGCCTTGATCTGTCGGACACGACATCGCTGGCAGATGCGCTTAACCGCATCGCCAAATTTGCCGCCGACCACCCGGACCGGCCATGGATCGTCGGCCGTGGCTGGAACCAGGAAACCTGGCAGCTGGGCCGCTTCCCTACCGCTTCCGAACTCGATGCCGTCACCGGCGGTCGGCCTGTGTGGCTGGAACGGGTCGACGGGCACGCTGGCTGGGCCAATACCGCCGCTCTGAAGGCAGCCGGCGTTTCGGCAGCCACGAAGGACCCGGCCGGAGGTCAGATCGATCGTGGAGCCGATGGTGCGCCACGCGGTGTGTTCGTCGATGCGGCGATGGATCTGATCAAGGAAAAGGTGCCCTCGCCTCGTCCCGAGGATCGCGATCTTGCCCTCGCCAGCGCCCAGCAATTGCTGTTCAAGCGCGGCGTGACGGCAGTGGCAGACATGGGCACCTCGATCGAGGACTGGCAGGCATTCCGTCGTGCCGGGGATGCTAACCGGCTCTATGTCCGCATTATGGCCTATGCCATGGGCACGCAGCAGATGACGCTGATTGCCGGCTCGGCGCCCTCGCCGTGGCTTTACCAGGATCGATTGCGGCTCAATGGCGTGAAGCTTTACGTTGACGGAGCGCTCGGCTCGCGGGGCGCGTGGCTGAAGGCTCCCTATGCCGATGCGCCGGGCACGCGCGGACTGCCGCAGCTCAACCAGACCCAGCTTGGCAATCTCATGAGTCGCGCGGCGATGGACAATTTCCAGGTTGCCATTCACGCCATCGGCGATCAGGCCAATGCCACGGTTATCGGCGCCATCACGGACCTTGCGGAAACCTACAAGGGTGACCGGCGCTGGCGCATCGAACATGCCCAGATCGTCGATCCGAAGGACTTCGGGCGGTTTGCGGCAAGCGGCGCGATTGCATCCGTGCAACCTGTTCACCAGACCTCCGACAGGCTCATGGCCGAGGTGCGACTGGGTCCTGATCGGCTTGCAGGTGCCTATGCCTGGAAGTCGCTGCGCAATGCCAACGTCCGCCTCGCATTCGGTTCCGACGCACCGGTCGAGGTCTCGGACCCCTGGGCCGGGCTGGCTGCAGCAATCAGTCGTCAGGGGCCCGATGGTCAACCTGCCGGCGGGTGGCAGCCGCAGGAACGCCTGAGCCCTGCAGAAGCGCTCGCCGCCTTTACCACCGGCGCGGCCTATGCGGGCTTTGCCGAAGGAAAGTTCGGTCGTCTGGCTCCCGGTCTGCGCGCCGATTTCGTGCTGGTCGATACAGATCCGCTCACCGCAAGCCCTGCACAGGTGAGGGCCACCAAGGTCATCGAAACGTGGATTGGCGGGGGCCTCGTCTGGTCCGCCGAAAAAGGGTTGGAAACAACACAAGGGCAAGTGCGTTAGGGGCGCGACGCGGAAGGCTGAGGGGCACTCCCGAAGCTGCGTTGCGGAACCCGCCCTCTCACCCCACGGTTTCGCGAGCCTTGCGAGGTTCTGATACCAGAAGTTTCGAAACGGGGGCTGCGGCCCCCGTTTCATTTACGGCAACAGCGGCGGGGTTTCGCCAGCGGCCAGCGCGGCAGCTTCAGCCTCTTCCTCGGCACGGCGCTTGGCGTCGGCCTTTTCGGTGAAGCGCATGAGCAGCAACGTACCTTCGAACAGGAACAGCAGCGGGATGGCCAGCATCAGCTGCGACACCACGTCGGGCGGAGTCGCAACGGTCGCCACGGCAAAGATCACCACGATCGCATAGCGGCGCGCCTTTACCAGTTGCTCGCGGCTGACGATCCCGGCGCGGTTGAGCAGCATGAGCAGTACCGGCAACAGGAAGCTGATCCCGAACGCCAGAATGAACTGCATGACGAGGCTCAGGTAATCACCAGTACCGGGCAATGCCTCAAGCTGCAGGCCACCCTTGTTGCCCTCGAAGCCGAGGAACCACTTGAACGCGGTCGGCATGACGATGAAGTAGGCAAGGCTCGCGCCTGCCGTGAACAGGATCGGCGTAGCGAACAGGAACGGCAGGAACGCCTTCTTCTCGCGCGCATAGAGCCCGGGCGCAACAAAGGCCCACAATTGGTTGGCGATAACCGGAAAACTGACGAAGAACGCCGCAAACATCGAAACCTTGAGCTCGACGAAGAAGGCCTCGTAGAGCTTGGTGTAGATCAGCTTGCCCTGTCCCGGCGGAAAGGCATGGACGAGCGGACGCGCCAGAAGGGCGAATATGTCGTCAGCAAAATAGAAGCTGATCGCAAAGGCTACCGCCAGCGCGTAGACGCAGCGCAGCAGACGCGTGCGCAGTTCCAGCAGATGGTCGAGCAGCGGGGCCTGCGTCTCGTCGATGTCGGAGATCACGGCAGCGGGGTCTCCGGCTTGGCAACCTTTTCCTCAGGCGGCATCGGACCGATCATGACCGGGTCGGCCGCGTGGGGGGCATCGGCTGGCAGCGGATGCGGGAACGGATCGTTCTGGTCCTCGGCGGCGGCAACAGTCTGACCTTGCGCTGCGGCGGCTTCCTGCGCGGCAGTCTCGCGCATGATCCGCTCGTTCTGTTCCTTCCACTTGCGCTCCATCTCTTCCATCTCCGCCTCGCGGATCATGGTCTCGATTCCAGCCTTGAAGTGGTTGGAGACGCGGCGCATCTTTGCCACCCAGCGCCCCGCGGTACGCAGGGCCATGGGCAGATCCTTCGGGCCGATCACCACGATCGCCACGATGACCAGCACCAGAAGTTCGGACGCGCCGATGTCAAACACGGCCCTGTCGCCTTGCTTTAGAGCCGCTTAGTTCGCGTGATCTGTCGACGTCGGGGTCGGCGCGGCAGCCGATGTCGGCGCTGCGGGCGGCGGCGTCTGCTGGATCTGGGCTGGCGGCGGGGTGACGGGCTTGTGGTCCTCGTCGTTCATGCCCTGCTTGAAGCTTTTGATGCCCTTGCCAAAATCGCCCATCATCTCGGAAATGCGGCCGCGCCCGAACAGGACCAAAACGACCAGCGCCAGCACGATCAGGTGCGGAAGGGAAAGACCACCCATAAAACCAACTCCTTTGCGTGCCCTAGATAAGGGTCGCGTGCGCCACTTGCCAGTTCTAACGTGAACTCAGTCTGAGTTGTCCTCGCCAGACGGATCAATCGCCTCCGTGTCGCCATCCTCGCCGCCCGTCAAGGTCGCAAACGCCTCCTCGACCGGATCGAGCAGGCCGGCAGCGCGCAATTCCTCGATACCGGGCAGGTCGCGCCGGGAGGAGAGGCCGAAATGCGTGAGAAACTCGGGGGTTGTCGCGTAGATCGTCGGGCGACCGGGCACTTCGCGCCGTCCGGCAATGCGGATCCAGCCTGCTTCCATCAACACGTCGAGCGTACCCTTGGCGGTCTGCACCCCGCGAATCGCCTCGATCTCGGCGCGGCTTACCGGTTCGTGATAAGCGATGATCGCCAGCGCCTCGGTTGCCGCGCGGGACAGGCGCTTGGGCTCTTCCTTCTCGCGCCGAAGCAGGTGGGCAAGATCCGGCGCGGTCTGGAAGTGCCAGCGCCCGCCACGCTCGACAAGGTGAATGCCACGTTCGGCATAGGTGAGGCACAGGTTGGCCAAGGTTGCGCCCACGTCGGCCCCGCCCAGATGCAGGGAAATCTCACCCGCCGACATTGGCTGCTCGGCCGCGAACAGCGTTGCCTCGACCGCGCGTTCGAGATCGTCCGGACGCGCCTTCATGCCGCTTTTCCAACACCGGATGCGGCGCGCAACAAGAGCGGACCGAACGCCTGCTCCTGCGCCAGCTCGGCCCTGCCCTGCTTGGCCAGCTCGAGCGCGGCAAGGAAGCTCGATGCCATTGCGGACTTGCGCAGTTGCGGATCGGCCTCAGCGGGCAGGAACGCCCGAAGATCGGTCCATTCAATAGCGATTCCAAGCATTTGCGATACACGGGCCAGCGCCGCGTCGAGCGTGACCACCGCGCGTTCGCGCACCATGTGGACGACTGGCTGGCTGCGCAGCTTGATCGCGCCATAGGCCTGGATCAACGAAAAGACGTCGCACTTCCACAGTGCCTTGCGATCGACGCGCAGACCTTCGGGCGCGCCCCGCAGGAAAACGTCGCGCCCGGTGCGGTCCCGCCCCATCAGCCGTGCTCCCGCCTCTCGCATCGCGCCAAGCCGCTGCAGCCGCAATTGCAGCTTCAGCGCCAGTTCCTCGGGGCTTGGCTGCACTTCGGGGTCGCGCGGCAGCAGCAGCATCGACTTGAGGTAGGCGAGCCAGGCTGCCATCACCAGATAGTCGGCGGCGACCTCAAGCTTGAGCGCCTCGGCCCGCTCGATGTAGTCAAGGTATTGGCCGACGAGATCTAGGATCGAGATCGTGCGCAGGTCCACCTTCTGCCGGCGCGCCAGTTCGAGGAGGAGGTCGAGCGGCCCTTCCCAGCCATCGAGTTCGAGATAAAGCGCCGCATCGCCAGCCGGCGCCGCACCCACGCCGTCCCACGCCTCGTCGCCTTCGAACAGTACGGGCGAGGCCGCATCGACCATCAGGCCAGTTCCAGCAACCGGTCGCGCGTTGCCAGCAGCGCGGACTGTCCGGCCATGTCAGCCGGGCCATCAAAGGCGGCCGTGCCGGCCAACGCGCGTTCAAGACGTTCTGCCGTCCTGTCGCTCATTGGCGACAGTCCCTGCGCAATGCCGATCATGTCGTCCATCCTGGCCCAGCAGTTGAGCGCGATATCGCACCCCGCCGCCTGTGCCCGCACCGCCCGTTCGGGCACTGTGCCGCCCAGCGCCTGCATGTCGAGATCGTCGGTAAGCAGCAATCCATCAAAGCCGATTGCCTTGCGGATGATCTCGCCGATCACGAAGGGCGACAGCGTGGCAGGATTTTCGGCATCCCATGCGGTGAAGCGCAAGTGGCCGGTCATGCCGATGGCTGCGTCCTTGAGCGTACGGAAAGGCGCAAGATCCTGCTCGAGTTCTTCCGCCGTTGCGGTGACGACCGGAGTTTCCTTGTGGCTGTCGACCATCGAGCGGCCATGGCCGGGCATGTGCTTGATCACGCCCGCCACGCCTGCGCGCGCCAGTCCGTCAAGCGTTGCCCGCCCCAGCGCGGCGACGCGCATCGGATCCGAGCCAAGTGCGCGATCGCCGATCACGTCGTGGGCGCCCGGCTGCCGCACATCGAGCAGCGGCAGGCAATCGACGCTGATCCCCGCCTCAGCCAGATCGAGTCCGAGCGCATGGCCATTGGCCCGCGCCGCCTCGATCGCGCTGGCAGGCGCAACGTCGTAGAGGCGGTCAAAGCGTTCGCCGGGAGGATACGGCGTCCACACCGGCGGCTTCATCCGCGCAACGCGCCCGCCTTCCTGGTCGATGCAGATGAATGTCCGGTCACGCCCGTGCAGCGCGCGCAGCTCGTCGGTCAGCGCGCGGACCTGGGCGCGGCTTTCGACGTTGCGACCGAACAGGATGTAGCCCGCCGGGTCGGCATCGCGGAAGAAAGCGCGCTCGTCATCGCTCAGGGTCAGGCCGGAAAGCCCGAATATCGCAGGAACCATGCCAGCCCGAATCGCGGATGGCCCGGACTTTGGCAAGGGTTCCTGCGGCGAAGGCAGGGGAAAAGCCCGCTATTCCGAAGCTGCTGTCAGCGCTTGACCTGGCACTTCAGGCCGCCAGCCTGAAGCTTGCTGCACAGGGCATTGGCGGAAGCGACATCACCCGCAACCGCCTGAAGACGATAGACGGTGCCGATATCGGCCTTGCCCTCAACAACGCGGTGCGACAGGCCCTTGAGCGCCTCGTGATTGCCGAGCAGCTTCTGCCATCCGGCTTCGGCTGCGGCGTTCGAGGAAAACGCGCCAACCTGCACGCCGACGCCACCGGTCGCCGCCGCCGGCTTGGGCGCAGCGCCTGCCGAAGCCGAAGCGCTGGGCTTGGGAGAGGCAGATGCCGACGTGACCGGGGTGGGAGATGCCGAATTCGCCAGGTTGGCGACAGGCTTCTCGCCCTCGCTGACCTTGAAGCTTGAATCCCCGGTTCCGGCGAAAGTCTTGCCGCCCGGGTCTTTTGGCGCAACCTTGTAGGGTTCGCGGCTGGCTTCGATCAGGCTGCCATCGGCATTTGCCGGACCGCTGCTGCTGCGGTTCGTGGCGTACCAGATGCCACCGATCAGGGCAGCAAGCACGAGCAGGCCGCCTAGCGCCAGCCCGATCAGCCGCCCGCTGCCGCCGCCAACTTCGTCCTCGTCGAGATCGTCGGCACTTTCGAGCCAGGGCAGGCGCTCTTCATCAACGAGGGCAAGACGCTCACCGGATGACTCACCCAGTTCGGACGAGACATCGAACGGGCGCGGTCCGCCGGGCTGAAAGACGCCCTTGTTGTCCCACGCGTTATCGCCGTTTTCGCCGCTCATCTCGATGTCCTGCCCCGCCGTTCGTGACGTCAAAGTTCTTGTGCGGCCTCGACACCAAGCAGCGCGAGACCGTTGCGGATTACCTGCCCGATTTGTTGGGCGAGGAAAAGCCGCGCTGCAGTCAAAGCGGATTCATGTGCCACAATGAACCGCTTCTCGGGGCGATCGTTGCCAAGGTTGTAGTAGGAGTGGAACGCCGAGGCGAGATCGTGGAGGAAGAAGGCAACGCGGTGCGGCTCGCGCGCCACGGCAGCAGCTTCGACCGTGCGCGGAAACTGTGCTGCCAGCTTGACCAGAGCCAGTTCTTCCTCGCCCAGCAGCGACAGGTTTTCTCCTGACGGGGCAAAGCCTTCGTCTGCACCCTTGCGAAGGTTCCTGCAGATACGCGCGTGGGCATACTGCACGTAGAACACGGGGTTGTCCTTGCTGGCTTCGACGACCTTGTCGAAATCGAAGTCCATCTGGGCATCGGGCTTGCGGGTCAGCATGGTGAAGCGCACCACATCCTTGCCGACCATCTCGACGACATCGGCGAGCGTGACGAAGTTGCCCGAGCGCTTCGACATCTTGAACGGCTGACCGCCCTTCATCAGTTGCACCATCTGCACGAGCTTGACCTCGAACGGCTTGGCCGTACCGCCATCGGCGCTGGTCAAGGCAGCGACGGCGGCCTTGATGCGCTTGACCGTGCCGGCGTGATCGGCACCCCAGATGTCGACGAGCGCATCGGCCGCCTGCGCCTTCTGGAAGTGATAGGCGAGGTCCGCGCCGAAATAGGTCCACGCGCCGTTCGACTTCTTGATCGGACGGTCCTGATCGTCACCGAACTTCGTCGAGCGGAACAGCGGGAGTTCGACCGGCTCCCAGTCCTCGAGCGTCTTGCCCTTGGGCGCCTCGAGGATGCCATCGTACACCAGATCGTGGGCGCGCAGCCACGCCTCGGCGGCATCGACCTTGCCCGAAGCCTGAAGTTCTGCTTCGGATGAGAACAGGTCATGATGGATGCCCAGCGTGGCAAGATCGGCGCGGATCATGTCCATCATCGCGGCAACAGCGCGCGTGCGGAACAGGATCAGCCAGTCAGCTTCGGGGGCGCCAACGTACTTGTCGCCGAATTCCTCGGCCAGCGCCTTGCCGACGGGGACGAGGTAATCGCCGGGATAGAGGCCTTCGGGGATCTCGATGCTCTCGCCCAGCGCCTCGCGGTAGCGCATGTGGACCGAGCGGGCGAGGACATCGACCTGCGCCCCGGCATCGTTGACATAGTATTCCTTGGTGACCTTGTGCCCGCTGAACACGAGCAGGTCCGCCAGCGCATCGCCGACCACGGCGCCGCGACAGTGCCCCATGTGCATCGGCCCGGTCGGATTGGCCGATACGTATTCCACGTTGACGACCTTGCCGCCGCCCATGGTGGAGCGGCCATAGTCCGCGCCCGCCGAGGCGATCAGTGCAAGTTCGCCGCGCCAGGCGTCGTCGGTCAGCCGCAGGTTGATGAAGCCGGGTCCTGCGATCTCGGCGGAGACGACGCGCGGCTCCTTCTCAAGCTCGGCAACAAGGGCCGTTGCCAGGGCGCGCGGATTGGTGCCGGCAGGCTTGGCCAGGACCATGGCGGCGTTCGTGGCAAGATCGCCATGGCTCGGCTCGCGCGGCGGTTCGCACGTCACCGCGCCCCGGTTCAGCCCTGCTGGCAGTGTGCCTGCGGCTTCGAGCGCGGTTAGCGCGGTGTCGATTACCGAGGCGAAGTCGGCGTGGAGGTTGATCCGGGCATCAGTCATGCGCGGGCGGTTAGCCCAATCGCACGGCTAACGGAAGGGTGCTACTTGCGGACGTTGAACTGCAACTGGTCTTCGGTAAGCTGGAAGCCGACGAGCAATTCGAAATTAGCCTTGGCCAGCGCGGCCTTCACTTCAGGCTGCGACAGCGGATCGATGGCGGCGTCCTCATCCCCGGCGCGGCGCTTGCGCGAGATGCGCTTGACGATGTCCTCGGGCAGCGAGGCTTCGGCCTTCTCGACATAGGCGCCGGCCTGGGCCTTGCCGGTTGCGCGGTTCTGGCCATCGGCAAAATCGATCACGACCTTGCCGACACGCTTGGCGACGACAATATTCCCGCCGCGAATGACCGTGGAGAAATAGGGCAGTTCCACGCGGCGCGCGCCGCTGGCGTTGGTACGGCGGGCCAGCACGTCGAAGCTCGCCACCGAATAGAGCTTGTCCCCGTCACTGCACTGCGCGCGCAGGTTGGTGATCGTCGCCTCGACGTCGATCGCGGCCGAATCGGTGCGACCGGGGGCTGTGAACAGCGTGACATCGCCGGTGTAATCAGGAATGCCGACGCGCGGGCAAGGATCGCGCAGCGCGGTGACGCCGACCGCATCGTCAACCACCAGTTCGCCCTTCTTGCCGCCGCACCCGCCAAGCGCCAGCGCGGCCAAGAGCGGTGCGCCCAGAATTGCGAGACGGCGGGCACTTGCGTTCATGGGCACTCTATCCTCGAAACTGGCAATATCGGACCGACACAGGATCGGTATTTCGGCCACCTCTACCCACCCCGGCCGCTTTCGGCAATGGCGGTAGGGCGCGCTTGCTGCTAAGGGCCGCAGGATGAACGCCAGCTTGCCAGATATCGCTGCCGAAACGGCCCCGTCCAAGTCCCCCTTGCGCCTCCTCATCGCCGCGCCACGCGGCTTCTGCGCGGGGGTCGACCGGGCTATCGAGATCGTCGAACGCGCGATCGAACGCTATGGCGCACCGGTCTATGTGCGGCACGAGATCGTGCACAACCGCTTCGTCGTTGATGGCCTCAAGGCCAAGGGCGCCATCTTCGTCGAAGAACTCGATCAGGTGCCCGATGGCGCGCCGGTGGTCTTCTCGGCCCATGGCGTGCCCAAGGTGGTGCCGCAGGATGCAACCGCGCGCGGGCTGGACTGGCTCGATGCCACTTGCCCGCTGGTGTCAAAGGTCCACCGCCAGGCCGAGCGTCAGGTCGAGGCCGGCAGGCACATCCTGTTCGTCGGGCACAAGGGCCATCCCGAAGTGATCGGCACGATGGGCCAGGTTCCGGAAGGCGCGATTTCCCTGGTCGAGACAGTAGAGGACGTAGCCAGGCTTTCCTTCGCAGAAGGGACGCCTCTGGCATTCCTGACGCAGACGACGCTTTCGGTCGATGATACCGCCGAGATCGTCGCAGCCCTGCGCGCGAGGTTCCCGCAGATCGTCGGGCCCAAGGCCGAGGACATCTGCTATGCGACCTCCAACCGGCAGGAAGCGGTCAAGGCAATCGCCGGCGAGTGCGACCTGCTGCTGGTGATCGGCGCGCCCAACAGTTCCAACTCGCTGCGGCTGGTGGAAGTGGCCGAGCGCATGGGCACGCGCTCGCGCCTGATCCAGCGGGCGAACGAGATCGACCCTGCATGGCTCGAAGGCGTGAACACGCTGGGGCTGACGGCAGGCGCATCGGCGCCGGAAGTGCTGGTGCGCGAGGTGGTTGCCAAGGTCGGCGAATTGCGGTCGATCTCGGAGGAAACGGTGACCACCACCGAGGAAAAGATGGTGTTCAAGCTGCCGCGCCAGCTGCTCGACTGAGGCGCACGACAAATGGCGGTCTATACGCAGATCGGCGCGGAGGAGATGGCCGCGCTTGTCAACGAATTCGACGTGGGCGAACTGGTTTCGGCCAAGGGCATTGCCGAGGGCGTGTCCAACTCCAACTGGCTGCTGGAAACGACCGGACGTGACGGAAGCGGCGCACGTTTCATCCTGACGATGTACGAGTTCCGCATCGAGCTGGAGGACCTGCCCTACTTCCTTTCGCTGCTCGATCACCTTGCCGCCAAGGGCTGCCCGGTGCCGCGCACGATCCACGATCGCGATGGCGCGCTGTTCCGCAGGCGTGGCGACAAGGCGCTGGCGCTGATCGAATTCCTGCCCGGCGTATCTGTGAGCGAGCCGACCGTGGCGCAGGCCCGCAGCGTCGGGGCAGCGCTGGCACAGATCCACGCGGCGTCGGCGGACTTTGCGGGATCGCGCAAGAACGGCATGGGCCTCGCCGAATGGCAGCGGCTGTTCGAAGAGTGCGGGCCGGAAGGGCTGGCCTCGATCGACCCGGAGCTGGCGGGACTGGTGGCCGAGCACTTGCCGAAAATCGCCGCAGCCTGGCCGCAAAACCTGCCGCGCGCGGTGATCCATGCCGACCTGTTCCCCGACAACGTGCTGATGCTGGGCGACAAGGTCACGGGTCTCATCGACTTCTACTTCGCCTGCAACGACCTGATGGCCTACGACGTGGCGGTGACGCACGCGGCGTGGTGCTTCGATGGGACGGGACGGACCTTCCGCCCGGACCTCTCGCAAGCGTTGCTCGAAGGCTATGAGTCCGTGCGCGCGCTCTCGGCGGCCGAGCGCGCTGCGTTGCCCCTGCTGGCGCAGGGTGCGGCGATGCGTTTCACCTCCAGCCGCGCCTACGATTGGCTGAACACGCCTGCGGATGCCCTCGTGGTGCGCAAGGACCCGTTGGCCTTTGCCCGGCGACTGCAGTTCTACGCGGCAAATCCTGCCATATTCGACAAGGGGGCCTTCGCGTGAAGCACGTCGAGATCTTCACCGACGGTGCGTGCAAGGGCAATCCCGGCAAGGGCGGATGGGGTGCGCTGCTGCGAATGGGCGAGCACGAGAAGGAAATGTCTGGCTCCGAGAAGGAGACCACCAACAATCGCATGGAACTGATGGGCGCGATCATGGCACTTCAGGCGCTGAAGCAACCCTGCCGCGTGACGCTCCACACCGACAGCAAGTACGTGCTCGACGGCATTACCAAGTGGGTCTTCGGCTGGCAGAAGAAGGGCTGGAAGACGGCCGACAACAAGCCGGTGAAGAACGAGGACCTGTGGCGCGCGCTGGTTGACGCCGTACGCCCGCACAAGGTCGAATGGGTCTGGGTAAAAGGCCACGATGGTCACCCGGAAAACGAGCGCGCCGACAAGCTCGCCAGCGATGCGGCGATTGCGGCCTGAGCCTGCATATTGATAGGCAGCCGCGCCCCTGAGTGAGGACGCGGCGGCTGCGCGGCGGGATCAGTCGACGGTCGTATCGATCACTTCAGCGCCCGGGCCGTTCTTGAGGATCGATTCGATGGCGTTCTTTGCGCTGGCCTTGCTCGAATAGCCTTCGGTCCAGAAGATGCTTTCCTTGTTGTGACAGAAGTAGGCGACAAACTCGCCAGCCTTGTTCTTGCGGATCTCGAACCGATGCGCCATCGCGACTCTCCCACGCGTTAACCCGCGTTAAGCAATATCACGCCCCCAGTGCCGCGAAAGGGCCTAGTGGAACCGTTCCGGGGCATAAGCGCCTGCGTCGATCTCGGCGGTCAGGCCATCGCGCGGCAGGCCGAGCAGGAGTTGCGCGCCCAGCCTGGCAGCCGCCGGGGCGGTCTGGATGCCAAAGCCGCCCTGGCCTGCAAACCAGAAGAAACCTTCCGCCCGCCGATCGAAGCCGTAGACGGGCAAGCGATCGGGCGCGAACGATCGCAATCCGGCCCAGCGGCGTTCCATGGCCTCGATCTTCCAGTCGACGACGTGCTCGAAGCGATCGATGGCAATGGCCACGTCAAGCTCCTCGGGAGCGGCATCTCCGGCAACATCGGGAATCTCGTCGTGCGGGGAGAGCCATAGCCGCCCGCCCTGCGGCTTGAAGTAGAAGTCGCCGTTGATGCCCAGCGTCAGCGGCAGGTCAACAGCGGCGGCAGGCATCGTGCGCAGTTGCACGACGGTTCGCCGCAGCGGCACTATGCCCAGAGCGGGCACGCCGGCGATTGCGGCAATCGTGTCGGCCCAGGCACCCGCTGCATTGGCAACGATCGGCGCACGGGCTTCTCCGTCTGCCCAGACGATCCGCCAGTTCGCCCCTTCCCGTTCGAGGCGCTCGACGCGGGCACGCACCCGCAGGACAGTGCCGGTGCGCCGCGATGCGGCAAGATAGTGCTGATGCAGGCCGGCCACATCGATATCGGCGCACCCCGGCTCCCACGCTCCCACGACCCACTCCGGCCGCAGCCCCGGCACTCTTGCCGCAATGGCCGCACGGTCCTGGAAATGGAGTGTCGCGCCCAAGGTAGTGAATTCTGCAATGAACTCTTCAACCTTGTTACAATCGCCCGCCTGCCCGATGCTGAGGCCACCGCGGGGTGACAGGTAGCCACCCTCGCGCAGGAAGTGGCCGGAAGCCATGGTCAGCGGAAAGACCCCCGGCCCGCCGTAGGTCTCCTCCCAGAATGCCGCGGAGCGTCCGGTGGTGTGATAGCCCGGGGTGTCCTCGGCCTCGATCAGCAGGACGCGGGCGTGAGGCGCGCATTCGGCGGCAAGGCTGGCTCCCGCCATGCCTGCACCGATAATCGCTACATCGAAATCCTGGATCGACTGATTCACGCCCCTGCCTCTGCCGGGGCCGGGGCCAGCCGGTCAAGGAAATCGTCGATGGCGGCAACGACCTTGTCGCGCACCGGATCAGCCTCGCGCAGCAATTCGTGGCGCGCCTCCTTGCCCCAGCTCACCAGTTGCGCGCGCGGCAGGCGGCGCGCGGCACGCTCGATCGCCTTCCACGAGACCAGCCCATCGTGCTGCGCCGCCAGGATGAGCACCGGCGTGACCACGTTTTCGAGCATGCCCGGCGCATCCATCGCCAGCATCGAGGCATAGGCGCGCTCGACCCAGCGCCAGGACCCCGGCCCCATGCCAAGATAGGGTCGCGCCGTCTTCCAGTGCGTCTCGTCGGCATAGCGCGCCTCGTCATGGGTGAGGAGCGTATTGCGGGCGGCAAGGGTGGCGCCCGGCTTCTCGCTGATCTTCCACGCCGGCCGCACAGGGTCCCCGAATCGGCACATCGAATCGGCCACCTTGTGCAGGAGGCGATTCGGTCCCGGAGTCAGAAAACCGAGCATGGGTGCACTCAGGACGACCGCCACAGGGTTAATGCGATGCTCCGCAACAGCACGCAGTACGAGATGCCCGCCCATCGAATGGCCGACAATGACATGCGGTGCCGGTGTGTCTTTCACCCACTGTGACCAGAAGGCACCAAGATCTTCGAGCCAGACGGCGAAGTCTTCGACATGGCCGATCGCAGGGTCTGCCGAAAGGCGTCCGGAACCTGCCTGTCCGCGCCAGTCCAAG
This sequence comes from Novosphingobium sp. B1, assembly GCF_900176395.1. Classification (GTDB taxonomy): domain Bacteria; phylum Pseudomonadota; class Alphaproteobacteria; order Sphingomonadales; family Sphingomonadaceae; genus Novosphingobium. The sequence continues at coordinate 275,344 of NZ_FWXL01000003.1, forward strand.
GCGGTGACCTCCCACCCCTCCCAGCTCCAATATTCAAGAGTTTCCAGATACTTCTCGTAGAAATCCCCACGCCCGGGAAGAAACAGCAGCGAGCCTCGCCTGGCGCTGCCGTCCAAATCGGGAAGGCCTGGTTTCCAATCGATCCGGCGGATCCGGTGCCCATCGGGTGCCGTCCAGAAGTCCTCGTTCGCTGCGGCTGGAATCGTCCTGCGGTCGATGGTGCCCACCGTGCCAAGGTTCATGCTGCGACGCCTCCACCGGCGCTTTTCCGCGCCAAGGTTTGGTTACCGTTTGGTAAGTGGTTCTCCCGTATGCCGGGAAGCATGCAGGGGAACTTCTTCGTTTACGGACTGGTCGGGGCATTGGCAATCGCGCTGCTGGTTGCCGCCTTCACCGATATCCGCCGCCGCCAGATCGATAACTGGCTCAACGCCGCGATCGCGCTTTCCGCGCCGGTCTACTGGTGGGCAGCCGGGCTTTCGCTCTGGCCGGACATCGCCATCCAGCTTGGTCTGGCGCTTGGCGTGTTCATTGTGCTTGCTGGGTTGTTCGCCCTCAAGATGATGGGCGGCGGCGACGTCAAACTGCTGAGCGCGCTGGCGCTGTGGCTGGCACCGATGTCGTTCCTGAAGCTGTTCATCGTGATGTCGCTGCTGGGTGCGTTCCTGACAATCGTCACGGTCGCCTGGCACTTCATGCGGACGCGCCGGCGCGATGCCAAGATCCCTTACGGAGTGGCGATTGCCGTTGCGGGCCTGATCACCCTGGCCCCGACGCTCGAGGCCGGATGGCGCTCCGTTACGGGCGCATGAACTGACTGACAAAAATTTTAACCAATTTGCCCGAGACATGCGGGTCGGACTTTAGAGGGCGGGACAAGTAGCCATGGACAAGAGGAAGCTGATGCTGCTGGTGGGGGCGCTGATCGTTGCGATCGGCACGGCCTTCGCGGCCAGGAGCCTTTTCGCCGGCGCATCGACGCCTCAGGCAGAAGCTGCGGCAAAGGTGCCGATGGGGCCGAAAGTCCTCGTCGCCCAGCGCGCGCTGCCGGTCGGCACGATCATCACGGCAGACTCGATCAACTTCCAGGCATGGCCGAAGGACATGGTCCAGGATGCCTACTTCGTCGAGGGCGAAGCTGACATGCAGAAGCTGCTCGGCACCGTCGTTCGCAACCCGATCACGGCCGGCGAACCGGTGACCAAGGGCAACCTCGTGGCGCCCGGCGACCGCGGCTTCCTCGCAGCAGCGCTTGCCCCCGGCATGCGCGCCGTGACGATCCCGGTATCGGCCCGCACCGGCGTTGCCGGCTTCGTCTTCCCGGGTGACCACATCGACCTGGTGCTGACGCAGACCGTCAAGACCAACAGCGATGCCATGGCCCTGAAGGCGTCCGAGACGATCCTCAAGAACCTGCGCGTGCTCGCTACCGACCAGTCGACCGAACAGGTCATGGTCGAAGGCAAGACCCAGGTGCGCGCCTTCAGCACGGTAACGCTCGAAGTCACGCCCAAGATTGCCGAGAAGATCGCCGTCGCGCAGACCATCGGCACCATCAGTCTCTCGCTTCGCTCGTTGGCCGACAACTCGGCCGAGCTCGAGCAGGCCATTGCCTCGGGCGATATCAAGATCCCGGCCGGCGCCACCAAGCAGCAGGAAGAAGCGCTGCTCAAGCAGGCGATGAACCGCCCGATCGAAAGCAGCAAGGCAAGCTACGTTACCGGTGGCGACGTCTCGCGCTTCCAGCGCACCACCGCGCCGGTCGCGACTGCTCCGGCCGCGATGGGTCCGATGCCCGCCGCGCCCTCGGGCCCGCAGATGGCCAGCTCCGCCGCCCCTGTGCGCCGTGGCCCGCTGGTCCGCGTGACCCGCGGCAAGGAGACCGAAGACGTCTCGCTGGGGGGTAACTGACATGACCAGCGCAAAGCGGAACCCGATCCTGAAGGGCAAGCCCATGAACCGCCGTTTCACCTCCTCGCTTATCTCGGCCGCGATGATCGCAATGCCGCTGGCGCTGGCCCCGATCTCGGGCGCAACGCAGGCCCAGAGCGTGACCAGCCCGGCCCGCACCGTCACCCTCTCCATCGGACGCGGCGAACTCGTCACCATACCGGGCCGGATGGCCGATGTGTTCGTCGCCGACGAAAAGGTCGCCGATGTGCAGGTCAAGTCGACTAACCAGCTCTATGTCTTCGGCAAGACCGGTGGCGAGACCACGATCTACGCCAGCAACGCCAAGGGCGATGTGGTGTGGTCGGCCAATGTCCGCGTGGGCAACAACATCGACTCGATCGACCAGATGCTGCACCTGGCCATGCCAGATGCCCGCGTGAACGTGGCCACGATGAACAACACCGTGCTGCTCACCGGTACGGTCGGCGCGCCGGAAGACGCTGCCGAGGCCGAACGCCTGGTCAAGGCTTTCGTGGGCGAGAAGACCAACGTCATCAGCCGCCTCAAGATGGCGACGCCGCTCCAGGTCAGCCTGCACGTGAAGTTTGCCGAAGTGAGCCGCTCGCTGGTACGCGACCTTGGCGTCAACCTGACCACCATCGACGGCACGGGCGGTTTCAAGTTTGGCGTGGGCCAGGGCCGCGCGGTTGGCGGATCCTTCACGACCGATCCCCGCCTGCCGTTCGGCGTGGGCTCGGGCGGCGTCAGCGTCAACGGCTACATTCCCGATCCCACGGGCGCGACGACCAACCTGGTCAAGTCCGCAGGCACTGCCGTGTCCGCAGCTGCTACCGGCACCACGCTTGCCGGCATGGGCAAGTTCCTCGGCCTCGACCTGCTTGGCGCGCTTGACGCTGCCGAGACGGTGGGCCTCGTGACGACCCTTTCGGAGCCCAACCTTACTGCGATTTCGGGCGAGACAGCCGATTTCCTCGCCGGTGGCGAATATCCGATCCCGGTCTCGCAAGGTCTTGGCACCACCTCGATCGAATACAAGAAGTATGGTGTCAGCCTCGCCTACACGCCTACCGTGCTGGCCAATGGCCGCATCTCGATCCGCGTCCGTCCGGAAGTTTCGGAGCTGACCAGCACCGGCGCGCTCAAGCTCGAGAACGCGGAAATTCCGGCGCTCACCGTGCGCCGCGCCGAGACGACCATCGAACTCGGATCTGGGCAGTCGTTCATGATTGCCGGCCTGCTGAGCAACAGCGCGCAGAACACGCTGACCAAGATGCCCGGCGTGGGCGACGTGCCGATACTCGGCTCGCTGTTCCGCTCGACCCGCTATCGCAAGGGCGAGACCGAACTGGTGATCATCGTGACGCCTTATCTGGTCAACCCGGTCAACGCCAACGACATCAAGCTCCCGACCGACGGCTTCCAGAGCCCGAACGATATCCAGCGCCTCCTGGGCAACATGGAAAATGACGGCGTGACCGGCGGCGATCGGCCCAAGCCGACCCAGAAGGAAGGCACGGTTCAAGCTGGGCCGAAGGTCGGTGCTCTCGATGGATCGATGAGCCCCACCCAGCCACGGGACCGCCGCAGCGACAAGAAGGTCGCCAGCGTCGAACCCGGCTTCAGCATCCAGTGACAAAGGGAAAAGCCATGCGCAAACTGCACAATCGCCGCGCTTCTGCCGCGCTGCTGCTCTCACTGGCAACCGTGCTGTCAGCCTGTTCGGCCGCCGCTCCGGAAAACCGTATGCTCAACTCGGTCCACCAGCCGGTGGTCCAGCGTGATCGCTATGTCCTGGATGTCGAGACCCTCCCCGGAGGCGGCCTCGCCATTGCCGAACAGCGCCGCCTTGCCGACTGGTTCGAAAGCCTCGGCCTCAAGTATGGCGACAAGATCACGATCGACGATCCACTGATGAGCAAGGCCACCGTTGCCGCAATCGATGGTGTGGCTGGACGCTGGGGCATGTTCAGCGAAGGACCTGCGCCGGTCACGCCCGGCTATGTCGCCGCCGGTGGTGCGCGCATCGTCGTGACCCGCGCCTCGGCCTATGTGCCCGGTTGCCCGGACTGGTCGAAGAAGTCGGACTTCTCGATGAACAACGCCACCAGCTCGGGCTTCGGTTGCGCCATCAATGGCAATCTTGCCGCCATGGTCGCTGACAAGGAACACCTTGTCCAGGGCGCGAGCGGCACGGGCGAAACGGTCGTGATGAGCGGCACCAAGGCCATCGACAGCTACCGCGCGGCACGGCCGAGTGGAGAGCAGGGTCTGAAGAACAACGCAACGTCAAGCTCTGCCGGCGGAGGAAACTGATACCATGAGCTGGAAGAACGCAAACCGCGACGCTTTCTCGGCGTTCATGTGCGACGAAACGGCGCTCGACACCCTTCGCTCGGTTGTCGTGGACATGGGATGGGCACCGGAAAAGTGCCACCGTGGTGGCCTGCGCAACGCGATCCAGTCGCTGTCGATCACGGCAAGCCCGAACATCCTGATGGTCGACCTGTCGGAAAGCGGCGACCCGCTCAACGACATCAACGCACTCGCCGAAGTCTGCGAGCCGGGCACTGTGGTCATCGCCGTCGGCCAGGTGAACGACGTGCGCCTCTATCGCGACCTCATCGCCTCGGGCATTCAGGATTATCTGCTCAAGCCACTCAATCCCGGGCAGATCCGCGATGCGCTGGTACAGGCCCAGACGATCTTCACGGCACCCAAGAACCACGATGCGGGAACGGCAAAGCGCCACGTTTCGACCGCCATTGTCGGTACGCGTGGCGGCGTGGGCGCATCGACGCTGGCGACATCGATCGCCTGGCTGTTCAGCACCGATCACAAGCTGCCGACTGCATTGCTCGATCTCGATGTCCACTTCGGGACCGGCGCACTGACGCTGGACCTTGAGCCGGGCCGAGGCCTGACCGACGCGATCGACAATCCGAGCCGCATTGACGGTCTGTTCATCGAGCGCGCGATGATCCGTGCGAACGACAATCTGGCGATCCTTTCGGCCGAGGCGCCGATCAGTGCCCCGCTGATGACCGACGGCAGCGCATTCGTGCAGCTCGAGGAGGAATTCCGCCACGCCTTCGAGATGACGGTGATCGACATGCCGCGCAACATGCTGATCAACTTCCCGCATCTCCTGAGCGATGTGAATGTGGTGATCGTGGCAACCGAACTGACCCTTGCCGGTGCACGCGATGCCATCCGCCTGCTGTCGTGGCTCAAGACCAACGCGGCCCATGCTCGTCCGATCATCGTTGCCAACAAGATCCAGGTCGGCGCGAACGAGATCAGCAAGTCCGATTTCGAAGCCTCGATCGAGCGCAAGATCAACTTCATGGTGCCCTATGACATCAAGGGCGCATCGAATGCGGCCAAGCTGGGGCAGACCTTCGTCGCTGCCAACCGGTCGACCAAGGCCGGCGGTGTCCTGCGCGATGTCGCCCAGATGATCATCGGTTCGGTCGATGAAGAGGGGGCGACGAACGCAGACAACGGTGCCGACAAGCGCAAGGCATCGCTGCTGGGCAAGTTCGATCTCAAGAAGATGCTCGCGACCAAGCCGAAGGCCGGTGCGCCGGCCTGAGCCGGCGATGGCAAGGCATGAGGCGAAGTGACGTGAAGTTACCAGAAGGGCACAGCCGATGAACAACCTGCCACAGCTACTGATCATGGCCGTGGGCCTGATGCTGGCCATGGTGCTCGGCTATGCAGCGCTTTCGGGTCCATCGGCTTCAAAGGAAAGCGGCCGCCGCCTTCAGTCGGTGCGCTTCCGTCACTCCGACAACGCGACCGACAAGGTCGAGGCGCAATACCGGAAGACCGTTGCCTCGCGAAAGCCGCTTGGTCACAAGATCGCCGGCAGCGGATCGCGCCTGGAAGCGCTTGAACTTCGCCTGCACCGTACCGGCAAGGGCTGGACACTGTCGCAGTATCTCTATGTCAGCGGCGGCCTTGGCCTTGCGATCGTGATGCTTGTCTACCTCAAGACCGGGGCACCCATGCTGGCCCTGGGTGCGGGTGTCCTTATCGGAGGCGGCCTGCCGCACATGCTGGTTGGCCGCGCGATAAACAAGCGCACCGAGGGTTTTGTAAGCCGCTTGCCCGATGCGCTCGATCTGCTGGTGCGCGGTCTGCGCTCGGGCCTGCCGGTCACTGAAACGCTCAGCGTTGTCGCTGGCGAACTTCCGGGTCCGGTTGGCGAGGAATTCAAGCTGGTCACCGATCGCATCAAGGTCGGCCGCAGCATGGAAGAAGCCTTGCAGGATACGGCGGACCGCCTGAACCTGCCTGAATTCAACTTCTTCTGCATCACGCTGGCTATCCAGCGCGAGACCGGCGGCAACCTGGCGGAAACGCTCTCGAACCTTTCGGACGTGTTGCGCAAGCGCGCCCAGATGAAACTGAAGATCGCGGCAATGAGCTCCGAATCCAAGGCCTCGGCCTATATCGTCGGCGCCCTGCCCTTCCTCGTTTTCGCCGTGATCTACTGGATGAATCCGGCCTATCTCAGCCAGTTCTTCGTCGATGACCGCCTGATCATCGCCGGGCTGGGAGGCCTGACCTGGCTTGGCATCGGCGCCTTCATCATGGCCCAGATGATCAGCTTCGAAATTTGAACGGGAAGGACCTGCGAACATGACCCAGACTCCTCCTGGACCCACCCTGCTTGGCTTCGACGTCTACCTCGTCGGTTCGCTTCTCATCGGTGTTGCTGCCGCTGCCGTGATGCTGGCGATTTACGCCGCGATCACCGTGCGCGATCCGATGGCAAAGCGCGTAAAGGCATTGAACGAACGCCGCGAACAGCTCAAGGCGGGCATCGTCACGGCCAATGCGCGCAAGCGCACCAGCATCGTCCGGCGCAACCAGACCACGGACCAGATCCGCGGCTTCCTCGAATCGCTCAAGGTGCTGCAGGACAGCCAGCTTTCGGTCGTGCAGCAGAAGCTGGCTCAGGCCGGCATCCGCAAGAAGGAATGGGCCGTTGCGGTCATTCTTGGCCGCCTGGTCGGACCGATCGTGCTCGGCCTGCTCGGCGCGGTGCTGTTCTACTGGACTCAGACCTTCCCTGAATGGGGTCCCATGAAGCGCTTCATGGGTTTCGCCGTCATGCTCGTCGGCGGCTACAAGGGTCCGGACATCTTCATCCAGAACCTGATCTCGAAGCGTACGAATGCCATTCGCAAGGGCTTGCCTGACGCGCTCGACCTGCTGGTGATCTGCGCCGAGGCTGGCTTGACCGTCGATGCCGCATTCAGCCGCGTCGCCCGCGAACTCGGACGCGCCTATCCCGAGCTGGGCGACGAATTCTCGCTCACGGCGATCGAATTGTCGTTCCTGACCGAACGCCGCCAGGCTTTCGAGAACCTCGCTTATCGCGTCAATCTCGACTCGGTGAAGGGCGTGGTAACCACCATGGTCCAGACCGAACGCTACGGTACGCCGCTGGCATCGGCCCTGCGCGTGCTCTCTGCGGAATTCCGCAACGAACGCATGATGCGCGCAGAGGAGAAGGCTGCGCGTCTTCCCGCGATCATGACCATCCCGCTGATCCTGTTCATTCTTCCGGTGCTGTTCATCGTGATCCTAGGCCCGGCGGCCTGCTCGATCACCGATACGCTCATCAACAGGAAGCCCGCAGGCTGATCGTCCCGCAAGGGCAGAAACGAAAGGCCCCGCCGGGAAACCGACGGGGCCTTTTCGATTTCAGCTGAACTCGGCGCGAAGCTGGCGTCAGGGCTGGGTCACGGTCTGCTCGATCGCGCCGAAGATCGACTTGCCCTTTTCATCGCGCATCTCGATTCGCACGCTATCGCCCCACTTGAGGAAGGGCGTTACCGGCGATCCCTGCGCAATCGTCTCGACCATGCGCTGTTCGGCAATGCACGCATAACCGCGGCCACCCTGGGCGACGGGCCGGCCCGGTGAGCCATCCGGATCGCGGTTCGATACGGTTCCCGAGCCGATGATCGTGCCAGCGCCCAGGCTACGGGTCTTGGCGAGGTGGGCGATCAGTACCCCGAAATCGAACGTGCATTCCTCGCCCGCTTCGACACGTCCGAACGGTTCGCCATTCAGAAAGACGTTGAGCGTCCGGGAAAGCTTGCCCCCGCTCCAGGCTGTTCCGAGCGCCGCCGGGGTTACCAGCACGGGCGAAAAGTGACTTGCCGGCTTGGACTGCACGAAGCCGAAGCCCTTGGCCAGCTCGCCGGGAATCAGGTTGCGCAACGACACATCGTTGACCAGCCCGACAAGCCTGACGTGAGCGACCGCCTGCTCCGGCGTCACACCTTGCGGGACATCTCCTGTCACGACGACGATTTCTGCCTCGAGATCACAACCCCAGGCCTCGTCCGCCAGAAGCAGCGGCTCGCGCCCTCCGCGCAAGTCGTCGCTGCCACCCTGGTACATCAGCGGATCGGTCCAGAAGCTTTCCGGAAGCTCCGCGCCCCGGGCCTTGCGGACCAGTTCAACGTGATTGACGTAGGCGCTGCCGTCAGCCCACTGGAAGGCACGCGGCAGGGGGGCACAGGCCTCACGCTCGTGGAAACGCTTGCGCGGGATAGCTTCGTGAGCAAGCTCGATCGACAGGGCCTCGACCATCGGCGCGTAGCGATCCCAGTCGTCGAGCAGAGCCTGCATCGTCGGCACGATGTGATCGGCGTCGGCGTACCAGGCAAGGTCGTCGGACACGACGATCAGACGACCGTCGCGCCCCTGCGGCAATGATGCGAGCTTCACTTGTCGTCGCCTTCCAGTGTACGAGCCGCCTTGAGCAGCTTGTCGAGAATGGCGCGAAGCTTTTCCTGCTCGCGCGGGGTGATTGCCGCAAAGATGCGATCGTACATCTCGACCGCCTGTGGCCAGATCTTGCCGTGCAGGTCGCAACCGGCGGTCGTCAGTTCGAGATGGTGCGAGCGTCCGTCGTGCTCGTTTGGGCTGCGCTGGACCAGCCCTCTTTCCTCAAGCACCTTGCAGGCACGATTGACGGCGACCTTGTCCATCAGCGTTGCCCGGACAAGGTCTCTCTGCGTCAGCGAGCCGGCATCGCCCAGCACCGCCATGATGCGCCATTCGGGTATCTTCAGCCCGAATTCGCTACGGTATTCACCAGAGATCAGGCCACTCACCGCGTTCGAGGTGATGGCCATCCGGTAGGGCATGAAGTCGGACAGTCGGGTCTGTGTCTGCGGCATGATTTCGTATCACATGAAACCAGCCTGATGTGCAAGAGCGAAATAATGTGACACCAACTGGCGCGGTGACCAATAGATCAATGCGCGATAGAGCGCCACACGACATTTTCTTTACAGATGCACCACGCCAGCTTTAGCACGACCTGCCGCCTGGGGCAGCCTGCTGCGATCAGTGCGCGAGTATGCCTGCCATGATGAAATCGACGGTATGCTCGCGGTAGCTGTCGCGCAGATCTTCGGTCAGCGTATCCTGATCGAAACAATGCTTCAGCACCAGCCGCGCCGAGAAGAAGCGGTCGGCAGCTCCGGTAACTGTGAAGTAGAACAGCTGCGGGTTGATCGGCCGGAACACACCTGCCGTCACGCCATCGCCGATGAAACGGTTGTAAGCGCGATGAAGCGGCAGCAAATATTTGTCGGCGATGCGCTTGGCCTCGGCCTCGTCGCTATCACGAACCAAGCGCATCAGCAGCCGATTGAGATAGGGATAGGCATAGTAGGTATCGATGCACTTCGAGATGTGCTTGCGCAGCTTCGCTTCGGGACTCATGTCGTCCTTCGCCAACAAGGCGTCGACCGACTTGACGATGTTCTCCATGTCACGATCGAGCAGCGCCTTGAGCATCCCGGCCTTGTTGCCGAAATAATATTTCACCAACGCGGAATTGAGCCCGGATCGCAGGCTCAATTCCGAAAGTGAAATATCAACGACATCTCCCTCGCGCATGATCATCGACGCGGTCTGAAGAAGCTGCTCGCGTGCGCCTGGCGTTTCCAGGCTTTCCCCCTTTGACACTTCCGTACTCATTCCCAACCCGGCTCATTCCAAAACGGATAAAAGGCAGGCATATCCGAAGAAACGCGTCCAGGGTAGCGGGGTGCGCGTTTTTCCAGGAAACTGGCGATACCCTCTGCAGCATCCGCCCCGCGCGAGAGGGTATAGATCGCCCTGCTGTCAACGCGATGGGCCTCCATCGGGTGCGAAAGTGAAGGATTGTGCCACAACATCGCCCGGGTCATCGCGACCGAGACGGCGCTTGTGTTGTCGGCAATCTCGCGGGCAAGCGCAATGGCCGCAGGCATAAGGTCCTCCGGCTCATGGAGTGAGCGGACAAGGCCTCCGCGCAAGGCTTCCTCGGCACCGAACACGCGCCCGGTCATGCACCACTCGAGCGCTTGCGGCAGCCCGACGATGCGCGGCAGAAACCAGCTCGATGCCGCCTCGGGAACGATCCCGCGTCGTGCAAAGACAAGTCCGAAGCGCGCCTTGGTCGAAGCAAGGCGAATGTCCATCGGCAATTGCATGGTCACGCCGACGCCGACAGCCGCACCGTTGATTGCGCCGATTACCGGCTTCTTGGACTGGTAGATGCGCAGCGTGATAATGCCGCCGCCATCGCGCACACGTGGGTCCGAAAGATCGTCGACCGTATCGCCGCTGGAGAAGACATGCTTGCCGTCCGAAGGCGTCAGATCGGCCCCTGCGCAGAACGCGCGGTCGCCTGCGCCGGTGACGATCACCGCGCGGACACTGTCATCGGCATCCGTCCGATCGAACGCGTCGATCATCTCGGTCATCATCGTGCCGGTATAGGCATTCATCTTTTCGGGCCGATGCAACGTGATCGTCGCGATGCCGTCGGCGATGTCGAGCTTGATCTGCGTGTAGTCGGCCACGAAATTCTCCCAAACGATGGAGGCGGGGTTCATGCCCCGCCCCTCACTTGCCCTGGTGTTTTCAGCGTGGCGCCATGCGGATGGCACCGTCGAGGCGAACGTCCTCGCCGTTGAAATAGCCGGTCTCGATCATGCACATGGCAAGGTTCGCGTATTCCTCGGGCATGCCGAGCCGCTTGGGGAACGGCACCGACGCGGCGAGCGCATCCTTGACGTTCTGCGGCGCGCCCTGCAGAAGCGGGGTGTTGAAGATGCCAGGCAGGATGGTGTTGACGCGGATGCCCTCGGCCATCAGATCGCGCGCGATCGGAAGGGTCATGCCGACGACGCCGCCCTTCGAGGCCGAATAGGCGGCCTGGCCCATCTGGCCGTCTTCTGCCGCAACCGAGGCGGTGTTGACGATGGCGCCACGCTCCCCGAACTCATCGCACGGATCCAAGGTCATCATGCCCGCCGCAGACTTGGCGATGCAGCGGAACGTGCCGACGAGGTTGATCTGGATGATCCAGTTGAAGGCATCCATCGGGAAGTGCTTGATCTCCGCGGTTTCCTTCGAGCGGCTGGCGGTCTTGATCGCGTTGCCGGTGCCGGCGCAGTTGACGAGGATGCGCTCCTGGCCGTGCGCGGCGCGGGCCTTGGCGAAGCCGGCATCGACGCTTTCGTCGCTGGTCACGTTCACTTCGCAGAACACGCCACCGATCTCGGCGGCCATCGCCTCGCCCTTCTCCTTCTGCAGATCGAAGATGGCGACCTTGACGCCCTTGGCAGCAAGGGCGCGAGCGGTGGCAGCGCCGAGGCCGGAAGCGCCGCCGGTAACAACGGCAGCAACGGAATTGTCGAGCTTCATTGCAGGTTATCCTCTCTGGAATGCTTGAATATCAAAGGGCTTCGATGATGGTGACGTTGGCAACGCCGCCGCCTTCGCACATCGTCTGCAGGCCGTACTTGCCGCCGCGTGCGCGCAGCGCATGAACGAGCGTGGCCATGAGCTTGGTGCCCGAGGCGCCCAGCGGGTGCCCGAGAGCGATGGCGCCGCCATTGACGTTGAGCTTCTCGGGATCGGCGCCGGTATGCTTGAGCCAGGCCATCGGCACCGAGGCGAATGCCTCGTTGACCTCGTAAAGGTCGATATCGGAAATCTTCATGCCGGCCCGCTGCAGGGCGCGGTCGGTGGCGAACAGCGGCTCTTCAAGCATGATCACCGGATCGCCTGCCGTCACCGTCAGGTTGTGAATGCGGGCAAGCGGGGTCAGGCCGTGGGCCTTGAGCGCTGCTTCCGAGACGACCAGAACGGCGCTCGACCCGTCGCAGATCTGGCTGGAGCTGGCAGCGGTCAACGAGCCTTCAGGGTTGAGCAGCTTTACTCCGGCAATGCTTTCGAGCGTGGCGTCGAAGCGGATGCCCTCGTCCACGGTGTGCATCGCGGGGCCTTCGGGCGTCTCGATTTCCACGGGGACGATCTCGCCCGCGAAAGCCTGGGCATTTGTCGCGGCAATCGCCTTCTGGTGGCTGTTCAGCGAGAAGCGATCGAGGTCGTCCTTGGAGAAGCCGTGCTTCTTGACGATCATTTCTGCGCCCATGAACTGCGAGAACATGATGCCGGGATACTTGTCGTCCAGTCCGGGCGACTTGTAGTGACCGAGGCCCTCCTTCATGTGGAAGGTGGCGTTCGAGCCCATCGGCACGCGGCTCATGCTTTCCACGCCCGAGGCGATGACCACGTCCTGCACGCCGGACATTACTGCCTGCGCAGCGAACTGGATCGCCTGTTGCGAGGAACCGCACTGGCGGTCAATCGTGACGGCCGGCGTTGATTGCGGCAGCAGCTTTGACGCAAGCACAGCGTTACGCCCCACTTGCATCGCCTGCTGCCCCGCCTGCGTGACGCAACCCATGATCACATCGTCGACGGCCGTCGGATCGATGCCGGTGCGAGCGATGATGGCATCGAGGCTCAAAGCCGCGAGATCGACCGGGTGAACGCCCGCAAGCCGCCCGCCGCGGCGCCCCCCAGCAGTGCGCACTGCATCGACGATGTAGGCTGTGGCCATTTGCTCCGACTCCCTCTCAGACTTCTTTAATCGAACGATTAAGGAGCGAGAGGGCACTGGTCAAGCAGGCTTGTGGAGTTCGGCGCGCCATCCCATAGACCGCCTGTGAGCAAGGAACTTGCCCTGATCGAAGCACTGCGCGCTCTGGCCCTGCATCCGGCAGCGCGCGGACTGGCAGATGACTGCGCAGTTCTGCCGTTCGGGCAGGAAACGCTGGTGCTGACCCATGACATGATGGTCGAGGGTGTACACTGGCTCCCGGGACAGGACATGGCCGACGTGGCGTGGAAGCTGGTGGCCACCAACCTGTCCGATCTCGCCGCCAAGGGTGCCGAGCCTGTCGGCGTGCTGCTCGGCTTCACGCTGGGCGAGGACGATGGCCGCTTCGTCGAGGGTCTGGGAGAAGCGCTGCAGGCATTTGGCGTGCCCTTGCTGGGCGGCGATACCGTCAGTGCGAATGGGCCGCGCAGCCTGGGCCTGACTGCCTTGGGGCGCGCTACCTGCTCGCCAGTGCCATCGCGAAGCGACACACGCCCGGGCGATACGCTCTGGCTCACGGGGCCGGTGGGCGCAGCGATGCTGGGTTTCGAAGCGCTACGCGACGAGACGGGGGCCGATAGCCTTGCCTTCCGGCGCCCTTCCCCCCGCCTGAGCGAAGGGCGCGCGATTGCCCCCATCGCCCATGCGATGATGGATGTCTCGGATGGCTTGCTCATCGATGCCGCGCGCATGGCGCAAGCCAGCGGCGTGACCTTTGCCATCGACAGCGCTGCGGTCCCCTTCCCCGCCGACTTGCCCGACGGTCGCCGCGACGAAGCGATGCGCTGGGGCGATGACTACGAGCTGCTGTTTACCCTCGCACCCGGTGTTGCTTCACCGGTCGCAGCCTCCTGCATCGGCGTGGCTCGCGCCAGCATGGCCTCACCTGTTATCGTTGATGGTGCAGTGCCACATGGCAATCTGGGTTATACGCACGATTAAAAAAGCCCTTGATGCAGATCATGGAGGGCTTGCGGGGCAGAAATAAAACGATAGCTTCGCCCGACCCGCAACGACGGGGACGGGCCATTCGTGGCACCGGACATAAAGGGGGATGCCAACGTGAACCTAGTCGTATTATCGATAATACTCGGGTTGCTTGCCGTCGTTTATGGCTTCGTGACCAGCCGCCAGGTGCTCGGCGCACCGGCGGGCAACGCCAAGATGCAGGAAATCGCTGCCGCCATCCAGGAAGGTGCGCAAGCCTACCTCAAGCGCCAGTACACCACCATTGCGATCGTCGGCGTGGTCGTCGCCGTGATCATCGCTGCCACATTGGGCGCGATCTCGGCCACCGGCTTCGTGATCGGCGCAGTGCTTTCGGGCGTGGCGGGCTTCATCGGGATGAACATTTCGGTCCGTTCGAACGTGCGCACGGCAGCGGCTGCGCAGAACGGCCTGCAGGCCGGCCTGACCCTCGCCTTCCGTGCCGGCGCGATCACCGGCATGCTGGTGGCAGGTCTTGCCCTGCTCGCCATCGCGGTGTTCTACCACTACCTGACCGACATCGCCGGTTACACCGTGGGCGGCGATGACCGCACTGTGGTCGACGGCCTTGTCGCGCTGGCCTTCGGTGCCTCGCTGATCTCGATCTTCGCGCGCCTTGGCGGCGGCATCTTCACCAAGGCCGCAGACGTCGGCGCCGACCTCGTCGGCAAGGTCGAAGCAGGCATCCCCGAAGACGATCCGCGCAACCCGGCCGTGATCGCCGACAACGTGGGCGACAATGTCGGCGACTGCGCAGGCATGGCCGCCGACCTGTTCGAGACCTACGTCGTGACCGTGGGCGCAACCATGGTGCTCACCGCGCTGCTGCTCAAGGGCCTGGGCGACGCCCTGGGCGCGATGATGGCGCTGCCGCTGCTGATCGGCGGCGTCTGCATCGTCACCTCGATCATCGGCACCTATTTCGTCAAGCTCGGCTCCTCGAACAACATCATGGGCGCGATGTACAAGGGCTTCCTTGTCACCGCCGTCCTGTCCGTCGGGGCGATCTGGTGGGCGATTTCCTATGCGCTGGGCGACATGGAAACCGCGATGAGCTACACCATTCTCGACAACACGGTGACGTTCACCGGTCGCGTGCTGTTCTACTGCTCGCTGCTGGGCCTCGTCATCACCGGCCTGATCATCTGGATCACTGAGTACTACACCGGCACCAACTATCGCCCGGTGCGCTCGATCGCCAAGTCGTCGGAAACCGGTCATGGCACCAACGTGATCCAGGGCCTTGCGATCAGCCTTGAATCCACCGCAATGCCGACAATCGTGATCTGCGCCGGCATCATCATTGCCTACCAGCTCGCCGGACTGATCGGCATTGCCTATGCGGCCACCGCGATGCTGGCGCTGGCCGGCATGGTCGTGGCGCTGGATGCCTATGGGCCTGTCACCGACAACGCCGGCGGCATTGCCGAGATGGCAGGGCTCGATGATTCGGTTCGTGACAAGACCGACGCGCTGGACGCAGTGGGCAACACCACCAAGGCCGTGACCAAGGGCTACGCGATCGGATCGGCGGGCCTTGCCGCGCTCGTCCTGTTCGCCGCCTACACCACCGACCTCAAGGAGTTCTTCCCGAACCTTGCGGTCAGCTTCAGCCTCGAAAACCCTTATGTCATCGTCGGGCTGCTGCTCGGCGCGCTACTGCCGTACCTGTTCGGTGCGATGGGCATGACCGCAGTGGGCCGCGCGGCGGGCGACGTGGTGATCGACGTGCGTGACCAGTTCCGCGACAATCCGGGGATCATGGCCGGCACTTCCAAGCCGGACTATGCCCGCACGGTCGATCTCGTCACCAAGGCGGCGATCAAGGAAATGATCGTGCCGTCGCTGCTTCCCGTGCTGGCCCCGATTGCGGTCTATTTCGTGATCGCGGCGGTGGCTGGACAGGCCAACGGCTTTGCCGCGCTCGGAGCCTTGTTGCTCGGCGTAATCGTCGGCGGGCTGTTCGTCGCGATCTCGATGACCTCGGGCGGCGGCGCATGGGACAATGCCAAGAAGTACATCGAAGACGGCAACCACGGCGGCAAGGGCAGCGACGCCCACAAGGCCGCCGTCACGGGTGATACCGTGGGCGATCCCTACAAGGACACCGCCGGGCCTGCCGTCAACCCGATGATCAAGATTACCAATATCGTGGCGCTGCTGCTGCTGGCAGCCCTTGCCAGCCGCGCTATGGGATAAGCACCAACGGCAAAGTTGGGGAGAGGATGCCCCGCTCGGAGAAATCCGGGCGGGGTTTTCTTTTGCTGCTCCGTTAACCGAGTTTTCGGGCCTTGGGGCTAAAGCGGGCGGCGGAGACCTGTAGCTTGAACGCCCCGCCCTTTGCGCCGCTTGCCGGCACCGCCGTGATGGCCGATCTGCCGCAGCGCCTTGACCGCAGCGCCGAGGCGCGGCTGTCGCGGTGGCAGAACTGGACCGCGCCCGCATCGCTTGCGCAGTGGCGCAAACTGGCAGAGCAGGCGACCACGCCCAATCCCTTCTTCGAGCCGTGGTACCTTATCCCGGCATTCGAGGGTCTGGCACCAGCCGGCACCGGCAAGCTGCTGACTGTCCACTTGGGCGAAAAGCTGATCGGCCTGATGCCGCTTGCCACGCCGTCACGCTACGGTCGCTGGCCGTTGCCGCACCTATCGACCTGGCTGCATCCCAACGCCTTCCTTGGCGTGCCCCTGGTCGCGGCCGGCTGCGAGGCGCTGTTCTGGCAGGCAGTCCTGACCTGGGCCGACGATGTATCGCGGCTCGGGCGACGACTTTTCCTGCACTTCCCGGCGATGCCGCTTGAACAGCCGGTGACGCAGGCTCTCCTGGATCAAGCCGATGACACTGGGCGCCGTGCGGCGCTGGTGATGCGCCAGCAGCGCGCCCTGCTGCATTCGGCCCTCCAGCCCACAGCCTATTTCGAACGCGCCCTGACCGGCAAGAAGCGCAAGGAATTGCGCCGGCAATATGCCCGCCTGTCCGAACAGGGCGAACTCTCGTTCGAGCGGCTGGAAGGCAGCGCGGGGGTGGAACAGTGGATTGACGCATTCCTCGCACTCGAGCGCAAGGGATGGAAAGGTGCCGAGGGCAGCGCCATGGCCTGTGCCGAAGGGACCGCCAGCCTGTTTCGCAAGGCGCTGGGCAACGCGGCAGGCGAAGGCAAGCTTGAAAGGCTGGCGCTGAACCTTGATGGCCGCCCCATCGCAATGCTGGCAAACTTCCTGTGCCCGCCCGGCAGCTTTTCCTACAAGACCGCTTTCGACGAAGACTTCGCCCGCTTCTCTCCCGGCGTCCTGCTGCAGCGCGAAAATCTGGCGCTGCTAAACCGGCGCGAAGTGACGTGGTGCGACAGTTGCGCCGCCCCGGACCACCCGATGATCGACAGCCTGTGGACCGAGCGCCGTCCTATCGGCCGCGTCTCGGTTGCCATTGGGGGGCCGGTCAGGCGCAAGGCCTTCGATTTCCTCCTCTCGCTCGAATTGGGCCGCAACCCTGCGGGACTTGACCGATGAATCAGCAAACCAGCCTTTCCGCCGCCCATGCCACGCCGATCGATGCCTTCGACGGATCATCGCGCGCCGCCTTTGCCGCATCCTATCCCGAAGTGCCCCACAAGCTGGCGCACCAGCTGGTGGAGCATCCGTTGATGCAGCTTGGCGCGCTCGCCGAACTGGGTGAAAGCCTGCCGCCCGCCTCGGTCGAGTACAACCGCGCCGCCCTGCCTATCGGCCTCAATGGGGAAAAGGCCCCGGCCAATGGCATCGGCATTGGCGAGACCATCCGCAGCATCGCCACAAGCGGCAGTTGGGCCGCACTCAAGAACATCGAGCAGATTCCAGCCTATGCCGATTTGCTGCATGGCCTGCTTGCCGAACTTCGGCCGACGATCGAGGCGCGCACCGGCGCCATGCTCAAGCCTCAGGGCTTCGTCTTCGTTACCAGCCCGAACGGTGTCACGCCCTATCATTTCGATCCCGAACACAACATCCTGCTGCAGCTGACCGGCAGCAAGGTCATGACCATGTTCCCGGCGGGCGATCCACGCTATGCCCCGGACGAAACACACGAAACCTACCACACCGGCGGCGGGCGCGAGCTGTTCTGGCGCAACGAACTGCTCGACGGTGGCAAGGAGTGGGCCCTGTCGCGCGGCGAAGGCCTCTATGTCCCTGTCATGTCACCGCACTTCGTCCGCAATGGGCCAGCGCCGTCCATCTCGCTCTCGATCACCTGGCGTTCGGAGTGGAGCTTTGCCGAAGCCGATGCGCGCGCCTTCAACAGCCTGTTGCGCCGCATTGGTATCACCCCGCGTGCGCCAGGGCGCTGGCCAGCCACCAATCGTGCGAAGGCGCTGGGCTGGCGTCTGGCGAGACGCCTTCGCCGCTGACACATCCCGTTGACGTAAACGAGAACTCGGTTCATCGCGTCGCGCATGAACGACGATTCCAACCCAGGCCCCCAGGAAATGGTCGACCGACTTCTCGATCTGCTGGACGTGAAAGATCACGGCGGCGATCGCTTCGAGGGGCGTCGCAAGATTGGCGGCGTGGGCCGCGTATTTGGCGGACAGGTGATTGGCCAGGCTCTGGCCAGCGCCGAGCGTACCGTGCCCGATGATCGTCCGGTCCATTCGCTCCATGCCTATTTCCTGCGCGGCGGCAACGAAGACCACGAAATCGACTTCAAAGTGGAGCGGGACCTCGATGGCGGCTCGTTCTCCAACCGCCGCGTCGTCGCCAGCCAACTCGGCAAGCCGATCCTCAACATGGTCGCCTCGTTCCACAAGCGCGAGGACGGACGCTATCATGCCGAGCCGATGCCCGAGGTGGCAGGGCCAGATGATCTTGCCAGCGAAGCCGATCTGCGCCGTCGCCATGCAGAGAAGATGCCCGAGAAAGCCAGGGCGCAGATGCTGCAGCCCCGGCCGATCGAACTGCGCCCGCTGGAGGCCAGGCATTGGATGGACTCAGGACCGCGCGAACCGCGCGCCCACACCTGGTTCCGCTCGGTCGCAGCCTTGCCCGACGATGCGCGCATCCATCGCGCGGTGCTTGCCTATGCCAGTGACATGACGCTGCTCGGCACCTCGACCCTGCCGCACGACATCAGCTGGTCAAAGGGCAACCTCATGGGCGCAAGCCTTGATCATGCAGTGTGGTTTCACGATGATTTCCGCGCCGATGAATGGCTGCTCTATGCCTGCGACAGCCCGTGGGCAGGCCGCGCGCGCGGCTTCAATCGTGGGCGGATCTACACGCGCGACGGCCGGCTGGTGGCCAGCGTGGCGCAGGAAGGTCTGATCCGCCCCATCGAGCCGAAGAACCGCGGATAGGGCCAGATTTCAGGGTCTGTTGCACGCAGGCCCGGCAATCCTTGGCTGTGCGACCATGGCCATGACAACCCTGCCGAGAGCCGAAACCGCAGGTTGCCCTGCAAGGCTCCGCGCGACCGTATCGAAGCGACGGCAATTGGCAGGATCTGTCGCGCCCCCGCCATATCGGTTTCCGAGTTGTGTGGTGTAGCTGTCGTAAGTGTGGCCCTGGGCGAAGTGCGCGCGCAGGCGGCGGTCGGCAGCGGCGAAGACCGATGCGTGGGTGGACAGCATCGCTTCGTACTGGGCAGAGATATCGGCACCGATCGCCTTGCAGCGCAAGTTGACCGTCATCATCATCGTCTCGAATTCGTGGACCTGCGCGGCCACGAACGTCTCGCGGTCAAGGCAGCCCTGCGCCTGGGCCTGTGCAAGCAGCGGCATGAGCAGCGCGCTGACAGCAAGGCAGGCGATCAGGCGCTTCACTTTGCAGCCACCGTCACGGCGCAGGCAGCAATCGGCAGGGCCATGATCGCATCGAACTGGCGAACGACTGCTGCCTGCCGGCTGTAGGTCAAGGCCGCAACCTGCTGCTGGTAATCGCGCGCCTCTGCTGCCAATGCGTTCATTGGCGAGGGATCGCGCGAAAGCTGGTAGCTGTCATAGGCCTGCTGCAGCTTCTGCATGTGGGCAATGGCAGCGGCGTTGTTGCCGCGCGCTAGCTCGAGCAACGGCTTGTAGCGCAGTTCGTAGAACGCGTTGCGCTGTTCGGTCGAGCAGAACGAGGCCGGCAGCGCGAGGTCGCTGACGTCAGTCAACGCTGGCCGCGGTGGAAGGGCAAAGCCTTGCGCGGAAGCGACGGCGGAAGTGCTCGCGCCTAGCTCCTGCGACCGCGCTAGTTCGGTGAGCAGAGCCGCATCGCTGGAGACCTGCGCCGGCTCCGGGTGTGCCGCTGCAGCAATGGTCGTCGCCGGATTCTGGGAAGGTGGCGTTGGCGAAGGCAACGACGGCGAAGGTGGCGTCGGGATGGCTGCCTGGGTCGCCGGCACCGGCACGGCCTTGCGAAGGCTTGCAGCTTTCGCCCTTGCCAGTCCGGCAAATGTCCCGGAGGGGTACTGCTGCAGGTAGGCGTCATAGACTGCCGGATCCTCGCTTCCCGCGACAGACTGCCAGAACGCCAGTTCGAATGGGGATCCTACGCCATTTGCACTTTGCGCCGCCAGGGGCGAGGCGAAGGGCAGTATCGCTGCCGCCCAAAATCCCAGTGCCGCAACACGACCCTTGCGTGATGTCATGACCCGATATCTCCCGAACCCCGGCGCGTTCCGAATGCGCGGGGTCTTGTCCCGCAATCAGCAAGCACCGCACGGGCTCAACCGGGAGCAAACAAACAGGGTTACCGCTGCCTAAACGGTATTGTTGCGTAGCGCCCGTGTCAGGAAAGCAACGCTGCGGCGCGTGCTGCGGCAGGCTTCCAGCCCAGGCCCTGCGCCTCCAGCCAGGCATCGTCGTAATAGGTCTGGGCATAGCGCAGACCGGAATCGCACAGGATCGTGACGATCGAACCCGCCTGCCCCGCTGCCGCCATTTCCTCCGCCAATATCAGGCAGGCTTGGATGTTCGTGCCGGTCGATCCGCCAACCGGCCTGCCGATCCGCGCGGCAATGGCCCGCATGGCCCCGATCGAGGCGGCATCGGGCACGGCGATCATCCGGTCGATCACCTCGGGCACGAACGAGGGTTCGACACGTGGCCGGCCAATGCCTTCGATCAGGCAGCACGACCCCTGCGGTGGGGCCGTGACGCTGCGGTCGGCGTGGTGACGATGGAACACCGAACCTTCCGGGTCTGCCACGCACAGCCGCGTCGGGTAGCGGCCATAGCGGATGAAGCGCCCCAGCGTGGCCGAGGTGCCCCCCGTCCCCGCCCCGCAGACGATCCATGATGGCACGGGATGATCCTCGCGCGCCATCTGCTGGAAGATCGACTGGGCAATGTTGTTGTTGCCCCGCCAGTCGGTAGCGCGCTCGGCGTAGGTGAACTGGTCGAGGAACAGGCCGTTGCCCTCGGCAGCCAGGCGTTCGGCCGCCGCATACATCTCGCCCGGGCTGTCGACCATGTGGACATCGCCCCCGTGGAAGCGGATTGCCTCGATCTTGGCAGGCGATGTGCTGCGCGGGATGACCGCAACGAACTTCAGGCCGATCAGCCTGGCGAAGTACGCCTCGGAAACGGCTGTCGAACCGCTCGTGGCATCGACCAGCAGCGTGTCCGGGCCGATGCGATTGTTGCACAGGCCATAAAGGATCAGCGAGCGGGCCAGCCGGTGCTTCAGGCTACCGGTTGGATGGACGCTCTCGTCCTTGAGATAGAGCGTGATGCCGGGAAACTTCGGCAATTCCACGCGGATCAGGTGCGTGTCGGCAGAGCGGTTGAAATCCGCCTCGATGCGGCGCACGGCCTCGTCGCTCCACGCCCTGCGCTGGTCTGCCATGCTGCTCTCCATCTTTACCCGTTGGGATGATAGAAGTCGTAGACGGTTTGCGCCACAGTTGCGCTCACGCCGGGCGCGCGCTGCAGATCGTCGAGGCTGGCGGCGCGGACTTTACCCGCCGTACCGAAATGAAGAAGCAGAGCGCGCTTTCGCGCCGGGCCGATGCCGGGGATCTCGTCCAGCGGACTGGCCGTAATCGCCCGGCTCCGCTTGGCGCGGTGCGCTCCAATGGCGAAGCGGTGGACCTCGTCGCGCATGTTCTGCAGATGGAACAGCACCGGCGAGTTGACCGGAAGCATCTTCTCGCGCCCGTCTGGAAAGTGGAACACCTCGCGCCCCTCGCGCCCGTGGTGAGGGCCCTTGGCAATGGCGATCAGCGGCACATCCTCGATGCCAAGTTCGCCCAGCGCTTCCTTCACGGCCGACATCTGCCCCTTGCCGCCGTCGATCAGCACAAGATCGGGCCACATCCCGCTCTCGCGATCAGGATCTTCCTCCTGCGCCTTGCCGAAGCGACGGGTCATCACCTCGCGCATCATGCCGAAGTCGTCGTTGGTCTGCGCGGTCTTGATATTCCACTTGCGGTACTGGCCCTTCACGAAGCCCTCCGGCCCCGCGACGATCATGGCGCCAAGCGCGTTGGTGCCCTGGATGTGGCTGTTGTCATAGACCTCGATCCGCTGCGGCACTTCCGGCAGCTCGAGGAATTCGGCCAGTTCGCGCATGACCCTGGCCTTTGTCCCGCTCTCGGCCATCCGCCGGTCGAGTGATTCCACGGCATTGCGCTGCGCCTGCTCCATCAGCCTGCGCCTGTCGCCGCGCTGTGGAACGGAGATTTCGACCTTGCCGCCCGCGCCCTCGCACAAGGCTTCGGCCAGCAACGCCGCCTCGGGCAATTCGCGGTCGACGAGGATCAGACGAGCTGGTGGCACCTCCTCATAGAACTGGGCGAGGAAGCTCGTCATCACTTCCTCCTCGGACAACCCCTCGGTGTGGCTGGGGAAGAAGGCACGATGCCCCCAGTTCTGGCCGCCACGGATGAAGAAGGCCTGCACGGCAACCTGTCCGCTTTTCACCGCCATGGCAAAGACATCGGCATTGCCGACGCCTTCGGCGTTGATCGCCTGGCTTCCCTGGATGAAAGTCGCGGCGCGCAGGCGATCACGCAGCATTGCTGCCCGTTCGAAGTCGAGGCTCTCGGCCGCTTCCTGCATCTGCGCCTCGATCTCGCGCTGCACCGCGCTCGACTTGCCGCCGAGGAAGTCCTTGGCCTGCCGCACCAGATCGGCGTAATCGTCCTTGCTGATGCGATCGACGCACGGTGCCGAGCAGCGACGGATCTGGTAGAGCAGGCACGGCCGGTCGCGGCGCAACATGAAACCATCGTTGCAGCTTCTGAGCAGGAAGAGTTTCTGCAACGCATTGATCGTGGTGTTGACGCTCCCGGCGCTCGCAAAGGGCCCATAGTAATTGCCCTTGGCCTTGCGAGCACCGCGGTGCTTCTGGATGCGCGGGAAAGCGTGATCGCCCCGCAGCAGAATGAACGGGAACGATTTGTCGTCGCGCAGCAGCACGTTGTAGGGCGGGCGGAAGCGCTTGATGAGTTGCGCTTCCAGCAGCAGCGCCTCGGCTTCGGAATTGGTCGTGACGATCGTCATGCTGCGCGTCTGGCTGACCATGCGGCGCAAACGGTTGGGCAGTCTCTCGACCTGCGTGTAATTGGCGACGCGGTTCTTCAGCGCTCGCGCCTTGCCGACATAGAGCACGTCGCCCTTGGCGTCCTGCATCCGATAGACGCCGGGCTTGGGCTTGAGCGTCTGCACCGTGTCGCGGATTACCGACACGCCCAGCTCGATATCCGGCTTGTCCGCGCCGCGCACGGTCGTCGAGGCGCGGTCCTCGTGAAAGCGCTCGGTATCGCGGTCGGGTGGAGGTACGGGCTTGCGGGCCATGGTCTGGGCAGCAGATAAGCCTTGCCGCGCGTGGTGCAATGCCCCCGCCGCCGCTTTCCCCAGCACAAACCGCAAGACTTGCCCTGCGTTTGTCATAGCTATCAGTGTTTTACCTGATACCTCGTTTCGTCCGAATTATCCCCGATGCGACAGAATTGGCGCATGATCGGGAAACCATTTGGCACGGCAGGGCTGGGGTCGGGCGCAACAAGCATGCCCCACCGTCGCGGTGATCCTCGCGTTCGCCTCAACATACCTGGACGCTTGATCATGCTTTCGGGCACGGAAGAGTGCATCCTGGAAGACCTGTCGGTCACCGGGGCGGCCATCGTGCCGCAATACGGGCTTCCGCCCGCCGGTACCTCGGCCATTCTCAAGTGTGAACATGTCGAAGCCTTCGGGGTCGTGCGCTGGGCCCGTCATGGCCGCTGCGGCCTCATGTTCGACGAGAAGCTGCCCCTGGCGCAGGTCGTCAGCCTGCGCCATTTTGCCGATCACTTCGAGACGACCGAGCGCGAGCGCAACATGGAGCGCGCTCGCATCTGGGTGCAGGGAAGGTCTCGAGCCGTCTAGAACTGCTTGCGGAACTCGATCTCGAACACGCGCCCGCGCGCATCGAGATAACCCGGCTGATAGCGCAACGGCACCGTTCCTGTATCATCGGTCACGCGCTGCTGGGCGTTGAACAGGTTTGACACCGAAAGTGACAACCGCGAACCCTTGAAGAAGGGCACCTTTTCGACAAGCTTCTCCTTCCGCCCGAGATCTGCGAACATGCGCAGGTTGAACGTCGCGATGGGATCGAAGCGCAGCGTCGAGGAACCGGGCAGGCCGCTCGCATCGATGCGTGAACCGCCGGTGTAGGTGCCGTTCAGGCGCAGGCCGAAACCGCGATAGAACCCGCCACCTTCCATCTCGATCGAATGGCGCGCCACGCCGCCCGAGATGGCATCGCCATCGAGCAGGTCAAGCACCTGCCCGCCCGGCGCGATCTGGACAGACTGCTGAAAGCGCACCGTGTGGAATACCGACAGGTTCCATCGACCGCGACCGTCCGAGTTGAAGCCGCCCGGCCCTCCCCTGCCCCCGCCGCCTGCGCCCCGCGCTCCCATGCGCGGGCCGCCTTCGGGAGGCGCACCCGCACCGGCAGGCGCGCCACCGCCGCCAGGCCGTCCCGCACCACGCATTGCCGCCATCGGCCCGCGCGGTTGCGCCATCGCAGGGTCAGGCTTCCCGAAGCTTCCCGACACGTTCAGCCCGTAGCGCAGGCGCGACCCCTTCTCCTCGGCAAAGGTCACCGGGCTTTGATCGATGGCAATGATGCGGCCGCTGGCATCCCGCTGCACTCTTCCGGCGAATGCCGCCTCGACCTCAGGCGTCAGAAGCGAGAAGCTGTTGGTCGTATTGGTTGAACGGTTGCGGAAGTATTCGGCAACGAACGTGGAATCCTTGAGGAACGGGAGGGACCAGTTCACGCCGAACTTCCAGTCCCGCTGCCGCTCCTTCACTAGACCCGGATTGCCACCCGAGGTCACTTGCGCCAGCACGGTCTCGTTGCGGCTGAAATCGTAGACCGACACGTTCTCGGTCACGATGGTCGGTCCCCCGAGATCGCTAAGACCCGGCGCCTTGTCTGCGGCAACATACGTCGCCTGCAGCGTGAGCTTCTCGGTCGGCGCGTACGTCAGGCCACCGCCCCAATTGTACAGTGTGCCGAAGTCCGAAAGCCGGTGCACTTCGGCATTGGCGTTGAGCGACAGGTCGCCAATCCCTGATCCGAAATTTTCCTTCCGGCTGGTGATCGGAACATCGACGCTGAAGCCTGCCTGGGCATCGCCACGCTTCAGATTGATCTGGCCGACCGCCGTGCGCGTGTCGGTGCTCTCGATGCCCGAATAATCGAACCCCGCCTTGACGGTAAGTGCAACCTCGCCACCGGGCAGGCGAAGCGGTCGTCCACTGACCGTGGCCAGACTGGAAAGCGAGTCCGTCTTCGACAGCGCCCGGTTGGGGGATAGAGCGCCGATGGCGCCTGTCGGCAAAGCGCTGGTCGCGGTCAGCGAACCCGCATCGACCAGAGCCTGCAACCGCGACAGATCCGCGCGCTGGTCGATCGTGCTCTTCGTTTCGACGTGCCCGCCATCTGCAGTCAGCGCGAGAAACCAGTCGCCCAGGGGCTTGTTGTAGGCTGCCCCCGCCTGCAGTGTCGTCGTGCGCCGCCGCGTGGTCAGGGCCTGCGGATCGAGCAACGTGCGGGCATAAGTCCCGCTGGCATCGCTCAGCGTCACGGTATTGAGGCCATTGAGTGACCGCGAATCATCACGCTGGACGAGGATGTTGGCGCTCAAGCCCGCACCACCGCTCAAGGCGCGGGCCAGCGTCGCATTGATCTGCGCGGACTTCGAATCCGCGATCAAGGTGCGGTACGCAGCCGGATCGGGATCGCCGGCCACACGCATCGCTGAAGACGCTGGCTGGATAATGCCACGCTCGGCTTCGGTCAGGGGGCTTGCATCCTCGACCTTGCCGGTAACGTTGATGCGGTTGCCACCGGCAATCTGCGTGAGTGTGAATTCCTGCTCCCACTCGGTGAACCCGCCCCCGCTGGGCAGGCGAAGTTCGCTGTCGGAGCCCAGACTGCTGAAATTGTCCTTTAGGATGAAATTCACCACCCGCTGGTCCGGGCGGTAACCATAGCGCAGCGCCACTTCCTCGGGCAGGATTTCCACGCGCCGGATCGCCTCGGGCGGAAGGCCGCGCATTTCGCGAAAGCCCGATATGCGCATGCCGTTGAGCAGGACCACAGGCATGCCGCCGCCGCGCCCCCGGCCCGATCCCGTCTGCGGCGCCAATGCCGAAAGCAGGTCCTGGAGCGATCCGGCACCGTAGGAAGCAATCGCATTCTCGTCGAGCACCGCGATCGGCGGCTGGACCGTATCGACCTGGCCCTTGATGCGCGTGGCCACGACCAGGATCTGGTCGTCTTCCGGGGTGATTTCATCGCCATCCAAGTCCACGGTTGGCTCCTGCGAAGCTTCGGCCCCGGCGTTCTCAGCCTCCGGAACGGCACTTTGCGCGAATGCCGGGGCCGTCCCTGATAGAGAAAAGGCAATGGCGGCCAGCGATGGCGCGGCGTAAAATCTCACGTCTGCAATTCCTTGAATTCAGGCTCACCGGATCGGCATTGGCAAATTCAACGCCACACCTGCCGAGACTGTCCCGTAGCGGCAACGCGCATTTCGTATCAGTTTGTCGCACTGCAACATGCACGGCGCCATCGTGCACGAAACCTGAACCAAAGCCGGTCAGTCTCAGCGCGCCTCTTTCCTTTTGCCGCTGGCAAGGCTATGGGCCGCCCAAATTCCTTGCGCAGGGATCATATCCGGTGATCGCTGCGTTTTCCTGCATACCCTTATAAAAAGGCATCCGAGCCCGCCGATGGCGAAAGAAGAACTCCTCGAAATGCGCGGCCAGGTGGTCGAACTGCTGCCCAACGCGATGTTTCGCGTCCGTCTGGAAAACGATCATGAAATCCTCGGCCACACCGCCGGCAAGATGCGCAAGAACCGCATCCGCGTTCTGGTGGGTGACGAAGTGCTGGTCGAATTGACGCCCTACGATCTGACCAAGGGCCGCATCACCTATCGCTTCATGCCCGGCCGCGGCGGTCCCGGCGGCTTCTGATGGCGGGCGAGGTTTCGCCCGCACCTTCCTCTCCACAACTCGTTCTGGCCTCTGCCAGTCCGCGGCGGCAGGAGTTGCTCGCCCGCCTTGGCATAACGCCTGCGCGGGTCGTCGCCACCGATATCGACGAATCGCCGCTGCAAGGTGAACGGCCGCGTGCGCACGCTGTTCGTCTCGCTGCCGAAAAGGCGCGCGCTGCAGCGCTGTCTGCTCCCGATGCGATAATCCTGGCGGGCGACACGGTTGTCGGCGCCGGCGCACGCATCCTTCCCAAGGCCGAAGACGAGGCTACAGCGCGCCAGTGCCTCGCCCTGCTCTCCGGCCGGCGCCATCGCGTGTTCTCGGCAATTGCCGTGCTCACGCCCGATGGACGAATTCGCGAAGCCCTTTCTGAGACGATCGTGCGCTTCAAGCGCCTTTCCGAGCAGGAACTGGAGGATTACCTCGCTGCCGGGGAATGGCGGGGCAAGGCCGGCGGCTACGCGATCCAGGGCAGCGCTGAAGGCTTCTGTGACTGGTTGTCCGGCAGCCACTCCGGGGTCGTCGGCTTGCCACTGTTCGAAACGCGGCGCCTGCTGCGGGCGGCGGGCATCGATGTCCGCTGAGTGGCTTTACGAAGCCGGAATCGGCGAAGAGCGAGCCATTTACGTGGCCAACGGCGCCATCCTCTCGGCCCGGCTGGACTGGGGCGAAACCGTAAAGCCGGGGCTTGTCGCGCCAGCACGGCTGGTCATGCGCCACGCTGGCAGCAGACGTGGTGTGGTGCGCCTCGAAGATGGCACCGAGGCGCTGATCGACCAGCTGCCCCGAGAAGCGACCGAAGGCGTACCGCTGACCGTTCGGATCGTCCGCTCTGCCATTGCCGAGCGTGGCCGGACGAAACTGCCTGTGGCTCGCAATGCCCCCGGCGATGAACCACGACCTGCCCCTACCCTGCGAGAGGAACTGGAAGCCAGCGGCGCCCGTGTTCGTCCGATGCCCTCGGGCAGCGGAGAGTTTTCGCGCCATGGCTGGGATGAACTCGTTGGTCAGGCCATGAGCGGGGAGATCGCCTTTGCCGGTGGCGCTCTGCTCGTCAGCGCCACACCCGCGATGACCCTCTTCGACATCGATGGCAGCCTGCCGCCGCTCAAGCTGTCGCTTGCGGCTACAGGCGCCATTGCCGATGCGCTCCACCAGTTGGACATCGCCGGAAACATCGGCATCGACTTTCCGACCTTGTCCGAGAAAAAGGATCGCCAGCATGTCGACACGGCGCTTGGCGATGCGCTGCTGGATTGGCAGGGCGAAAAGACGTCCATGAACGGGTTCGGTTTCGTTCAGCTCGTCGCGCGTCTCGAACGGCCCTCTTTGGTATCACGCTTCGCCCGCGATCCGGCAGGCGCCATGGCGCGACAGTTGCTGCGCCGGGCAGAGGCTGTGCGCGAGCCGGGTGCGCTGTGTCTCGAGGCGCATCAGCGCGTCCTGGATGCCATCACCCCCGCATGGGAAGCCGAACTCGCTCGTCGCACCGGGCGAACCATCCGCCGCAGGGCTGATATCGCCATGGGCCTGCACGCTGCCCATGTTCAGGCGGTCCCGCTCTGATCCCTGCCCCGGAGACTGTCAGGCCAATGCATACCCCGGTTCGCAAACGCTGCCCGATCTGCGGCAAGCCGCGGCATGAAGATCATGTCCCGTTCTGTTCGGCGCGTTGCCGCGACCGCGACCTGATGCGCTGGCTGGACGACGGCTACGCGCTGCCCGGACGTCCGGCGGAGCAAGACCCCGAGGAATGAAATGCGCAGCCAGCGCATGACCAGACAAAATTTTCCGTTGTGGGGTATTGCCAACACCGTCCGCCTTCGCCATAGGCGCGCTTCCAACGGCCACGACGACTTCAAGAAGTCCTCGCAGGCGATGCCCGGGTAGCTCAGTTGGTAGAGCACGTGATTGAAAATCACGGTGTCGGCGGTTCGATTCCGTCCCCGGGCACCATTTTTCCAATTCTCCCGCAATTGCATTCGCCGGCTCGCGCAACGCGCTTGCGCTGTTGAATTTTCCAGCCCGCCATGGTCCATTTACCATGCTGCCCGCGCGGTGATTGCAGCTATGGCAGATCACCACGGCCATCTGCCTGCCAGGGCTGACGGATCATTAACCTTCGCGGCGTGGTTTGGGGAGAATAGCGGCGATGGATGCACTCATGCGCTGGCTGATAGAAACGGGTTTGCCGCCCCATGGCTTTTGCTTGCTGTGGCAACCTCAGCTCGTGGCGCTCCACGTCATCTCTGATGCCGTCATCGGCCTTGCCTACTTCTCGATACCCGTCGCGCTGGCCTGGCTCGTGCTGAAGAGGCGGCAGATCGAATTCAACTGGGTGATCGTCCTGTTTGCGGCGTTCATCCTTGCTTGCGGCACCACGCATTTCATCTCGATCCTGGTGCTGTGGGTGCCGGCCTACGGTCTCGAGGGTATCGCCAAGGCGTTCACGGCGGTGGTGTCGATAGCGACCGCAATCCTCATCTGGCCGATCGTGCCCAAAATCCTGGCCATGCCATCACACGCTGAATTGCAGCGCCTCAACGCCGAACTTGTCCGCGAGGCTGAAGCCCGCGCACATGCTGAAGAACAGTTGCGCCAGTCCCAGAAGATGGAAGCCTTCGGACAACTGACCGGCGGGATAGCGCATGATTTCAACAATCTGCTGCTGATCGTCGCAGGGAATATCGAGCGTGCCATGCGTGCGGTGCCCCAAGGCACGCCAGCCGCACGCAATCTGGCCAATGCCCTGACCGCGTCCGATCGCGCCGGGGCACTGACCGCGCAATTGCTCGCCTTTGCCCGCAAAAGCCCGCTCGAGGTGCGGCTGCAGGAGGTCGCCCCTATCCTGGAAGGCACGCGCGACTTGCTGGCGCAGGCCTCTGGCGAGAATATCGACATCACCCTCGACATCGCCGACGACCTCCACCCTGTCCTCACCGATCGTAACCAGCTTGAAAACGCCATGCTCAACCTCGTGCTCAATGCTCGTGATGCGCTGCCCGCTGGCGGAAAGGTGGAGATCGCGGCGCGCAACCTCGATAATGAAGTGGAAATCGTCGTGCGCGACGAAGGAGCAGGCATGGACGAAGCAACTTTGGCCAAGGCGACCGAGCCCTTCTTCACCACGAAGCCGATAGGCTCGGGCAGCGGTCTAGGCTTGAGCCAGGTCTACGGATTTCTCCACCAGATTGGTGGCCGCATGCAAATTGTGTCCTCACCCGGAACTGGAACGACAGTCAGGCTTTTCCTGTCGACGGAAAGGGAGGCCCATGGCGCGCGTCTTGCTGGTTGAAGATGAATTCCTGGTGCGGCAACTCGCAGCAGATGAACTTTCCGATGCGGGGCACGACGTAACCGAAGCCGAAAACGGCGACAGCGCATACCAGATCCTGCTCGGGCAGCAGCCTTTCGACCTCGTGATGACCGACATTCGCATGCCCGGCGCGCTCGATGGCTGGGCCTTGGGAGCAGAGGCTCTCCGCCTCCGGCCTTCGTTGGCGGTCGTATATTCGTCCGGGTTCTCGACCGAGATTAGACCACTTACCGAACGCGAACGCATGCTGCCCAAGCCATACCGGATGAACCAGCTTGTCGACATGGTCGATGCGCTGCTTGGAGGCGGCAGCTAAGTTCATCCGATCGGAAGCCGCGCTTGATCGGGCCGAGGTTTTGGCCAAGTGTCGGGCGATGGGCCTGACCTGCGATCACGATGCGCCTGCCGAAGTCTGCGTTCTGGGCGCCACCGGGACAATCGGCCGCGCCGTCTTCACCGAGCTTTGTCGCCGGGGCATTCGAGCCGTTACATTGACGCGTCAGGCCGACAAATCGCTCGAGGCACTCGGCACGGTCATTGTCTCGCCGCTCTCGTCGGCCGAAGATCTTGCCGCTGTGCTGCGCCAACACCGTTTTGCTGCGGTCATTTCATGCCTTGCATCGCGAACCGGCACGCCTGACGATGCCTGGGCGGTCGATTATCGTCTCAACAGCAATGCGCTGGCTGCGGCAAAGGCTGCGGGCGTGGGCCACTTTGTGCTCCTGTCTGCGCTCTGCGTGCAGAAGCCGCGCCTTGCCTTCCAACAGGCCAAGCTCGCCTTCGAAACCGAACTTGCCGCATCGGGGCTGCGCTATTCGATCGTCCGCCCGACTGCCTTCTTCAAGTCGCTGTCCGGCCAGATTGACCGCGTGCGCGCAGGCCGCCCGTTCCTGATTTTCGGCAACGGCAATCTGACCGCCTGCAAGCCGATCAGCGACGGCGATCTTGCGGCCTACATCGCTGATTGCCTGACATGCGAGGATCGCTGGAACCGCATCCTGCCCATCGGCGGCCCCGGCGATGCGCTAACGCCTCGGCAACAGGGCGAAGCGCTGTTCTCACTCCTTGGCATGGCGCCGCGCTTTCGTTCGGTGCCGCTGCAATTGCTCGACGTGATCGCCGCAATGCTTCGCTTGGCTGCGAGGGTCGTACCGGCCCTTGCCGTCAAGGCCGAACTTGCGCGGATCGGGCGCTACTACGCCAGCGAATCCATGCTGGTCCTTGACCCGGCCACCGGCCAATACGATGCCGACGCCACACCCTCAACCGGTAGCGAGACCTTGATCGACCATTACCAGGCGGTGATCGAGGGTCGTGTCACGGTCGATCGCGGCGATCACGCCGTGTTCTGAATTTCTACTGGAAACGATCATATTTGATCGCTATTGATCGTTTCGAAATCATTTGGGAGACAGCGCTTGGCTTCAGGCGCAACCATCGTCGTCGATCTTGGCAAGACGCTGAGCAAAGTCAGCCTGTGGGATGCAGGCGGGACCATGCTCGACCGTCAGGTGCGCGCAAACGCGCCTTTCGAAGCGAGCGGCATCCGCCGGCTTGACGCAACAGCAATCGGCACCTGGCTGGTCGAGGCGATGGGCCGCTACGCCCACGCCCGGGTGGAGACGATCATACCTGTCGGCCACGGCGCCGGCGTGGTCGCGCTGGTCGATGGCAAGCTGGCCTTTCCACCCTTCGATTACGAGCAGGCGCTGCCGCCAGCGATATTGGCGCAGTACCGTGCGCAGCGCGATACGTTCGATCTCACCGGCTCCCCGGCGCTGCCAGACGGCCTCAACTTCGGTAGCCAGCTCTGGTGGATGGAAAGTGTTGCACCCGAAGACATGGCCCGCGCCACGCTCCTGCCATGGGCGCAATACTGGGCCTGGTTTCTCACCGGCAACGCGGTCAGCGAAGTGACCAGCCTGGGCTGTCATTCGGACTTGTGGTGCCCGCAGACGGCGGACTTCTCACCCATGGCCAAGCGCTTGGGCTGGGCAGAGCGCTTTGCCCCGCTTGTCCGCGCAGGCGATATCTCCGGCACGCTGCACCCCG
Source organism: Novosphingobium sp. B1 (assembly GCF_900176395.1). GTDB lineage: Bacteria > Pseudomonadota > Alphaproteobacteria > Sphingomonadales > Sphingomonadaceae > Novosphingobium. Next base: position 308,044 of record NZ_FWXL01000003.1, read on the forward strand.
AAATTGCCACCCGCACCGGCCTCTCGCCCAGCGTCAGGGTTCTGGCGGGCTTGCACGATTCCAACGCCGCGCTGCTTGCCGCTCGCGGCTTTGCCGAGATCGCCGACGAGGAGGCCACGGTCCTTTCCACCGGCACATGGTTCATCGGCATGCGCCTGCCTGCGGCAACGGTCGCAACGGCCAACCTGCCCGAAGCCCGAGACTGCCTCGTCAACGTAGATGTCCATGGCCGCGCAGTGCCTTCAGCGCGCTTCATGGGCGGGCGCGAGATCGAGACGCTGATCGAGATCGACACGCGCCGGGTGGACATCAAGCCCGACCAGCCCGCGCTGCTGGCGGCAGTGCCTGAAGTGCTGCGCTATCCCCGCATGATCTTGCCCACGCTGATGCGGGGCTTCGGGCCCTTTCCTCACGGCACGTTCGAGTGGATCAACCGCCCGGAAGACTGGTACCAACGCCGCGCTGCCGCCTGTCTCTACGCCGCGCTGGTCGCAGACACCGCGCTCGACCTGATCGGCTCCTCCGAGCGTCTGCTCGTAGAAGGGCGTTTTGCCGAGGCCGAAGTGTTTGTCCGTGCGCTAGCCGCGCTGCGACCCGATACGGCAGTATATACCGCTAATGCGCACAACGACGTGTCGTTCGGCGCGTTGCGACTTCTCGATCCCACGCTCAAGCCGCAAGGTGAACTGGTGCGTGTGCAACCGCTGGACGGCGATCTCGACACCTATCGCAACCGCTGGCACGCCGAGATCGACGCATCGCACAAGAGAACCGCCGCATGATCGCCGCCTCCATCCCCGATTTCCGCGAACTCGCCCGACGCCGCCTGCCGCACTTCCTGTTCGAATACATCGACGGCGGTTCCTATAGCGAGACGACGCTCAAGCGGAACGTCGAGGACTTGCGCGACATTGCCCTGCGCCAGCGCGTGCTGCGCGACGTGTCAGGCCTCGATCTTTCCACCGAACTGTTCGGTCAGAAGCTGAAACTGCCGGTTGCCCTCGCCCCCATCGGCCTTGCCGGGATGAATGCGCGCCGCGGCGAATGCCAGGCAGTGCGCGCAGCGGAAACGGCTGGCATCCCCTTCACTCTCTCCACCGTCTCGGCCTGCTCGCTCTCCGAAGTGTCCAAGGCCGCGAGCAAGCCGTTCTGGTTCCAGCTCTACATGACCCGCGACCGCGGCTTCATGCGCGAATTGCTGCAGGAAGCGGTCGAGCTGAACTGCTCGACGCTGGTGTTCACGGTGGACATGCCGGTGCCGGGCAGCCGCTATCGCGATTATCACTCGGGCCTTGCCGGAGCGTCGGGCATGAAGGGCGCGCTGCGCCGCACGCTGCAGGGGGCGATGAAGCCGGCTTGGGCGTGGGACGTCGGCGTGATGGGCCGCCCGCATGGCCTTGGCAACGTAATCCGCAAGCTTCAGGGCAAGACCGGAATCGAGGACTTCTTCGCCTGGATGCGCGAGAATTTCGACAGCTCGATCTCGTGGAAGGATCTCGATTTCATCCGCTCGGAATGGAAGGGGCCGCTGGTCATCAAGGGCCTGCTCGATGCCGTGGACGCGGTGGAAGCGGCCAACCTCGGCGCGGACGGCATTGTCGTGTCGAACCACGGCGGTCGCCAGCTCGACGGCGTGCCCTCTACAGCACGCGCCCTGCCCGCAATTGCCGAGGCCGTTGGCGATCGGCTGACCGTGCTGGCCGATGGCGGCGTGCGCTCGGGCCTCGATGTCGTGCGCCTGCTCGCTTTGGGGGCCAAGGGGGTGCTGCTCGGCCGAGCATGGGTTTTCGCGCTGGCGGCGCAAGGACAGCAGGGCGTCGAGCACATGCTGCGCCTGATCGAGGCCGAGATGCGCGTCGCCATGACGCTGACCGGCGTGAAGAACATCAGCGAGATCGACCGCTCGATACTCGTCAAATCATAAGAACAAGGGACAGGAACCGATGGGCGCGAACCCGCTGCTGGGCGTTATCTTTCACTGGATCGGGGGCTTCTCCTCGGCCAGCTTCTATGTACCGTACAAGCGCATCAAGTTGTGGTCGTGGGAAGTGTTCTGGTTGGCAGGCGGTCTGTTCTCCTGGTTGATCGCGCCGTGGCTGTTCGCCTGGATCCAGACGAAGGACCTCCTCGCCGTCCTTTCGGCCACCCCGCGCGGAACGCTGATGTGGTGCTGGTTCTGGGGCGCGATGTGGGGCTTTGGCGGGCTGACTTTCGGGCTCACCATGCGCTACCTCGGCCTCTCGCTCGGCATGGCCGTGGCGTTGGGGCTGACCACCGTTATCGGCACGATGGGCCCGCCCATCTTCGACGGCACATTGGGAGCCATTGCCGCCACCACCAGCGGCAAGCTGACCCTGCTCGGCATCGTGATCACGCTGGCCGGCATCATCGTCGTTGCCCGCGCCGGCAATGCCAAGGAAGCGGACCTCGGCGGCGAGGCTTCCGAAGGCGTGGCCGAGTTCAACTTGCGCAAGGGACTGCTGATCGCGACTTTCTCGGGCGTGATGTCGGGCTGCTTTGCCTGGGGCCTTGCCGCAGGCCAGCCAATCCGCGACCTGACGCTGGCAGCGGGCACCGACCCGCTGAGCCAGGGATTGCCGGTCCTGTGCGTGGTCCTCGCAGGCGGCCTCACCACCAACGCCCTATGGTGCGCCTACCTGATCGCGAAGAACCGCAGCTTCGGCCAGTTCTTCGGCGCGCCTTCGGCTGAGGCGCAACCCGGCGAGCGCCCCAACCTGCTTGCCAACTGGCTGCTCGCCGCGCTCGGCGGCACGCTGTGGTACGGCCAGTTCTTCTTCTACACCATGGGCGAGAGCCAGATGGGCGAATACGGCTTCTCCTCGTGGACGCTGCACATGGCCTCGATCATCCTGTTTTCCACGCTGTGGGGCTTCGCGCTCAAGGAATGGAAAGGTGCCTCCCCGCGTACCCGCGCGCTGGTGTGGACCGGGATCGGCCTGCTGGTCGGCTCGACCATCGTTATCGGCGCTGGCAACATGCTGCAGGCGAGTGCATAAGCGCCGAATTCAGGGGGCATCATGCACGCGGCAGAACGGGAAAGACGCATCTTCGAGGCGCTGCGGCCAACGGGCTTCGTCAGCTATCGCGATCTCGAGGTGCTGCTCGATGCCTCACCGGCGACGATCCGGCGTGACCTGACGCGGCTGGAGGAATCCGGCCAGATCGTCCGCATCCACGGCGGGGCCAAGCTGCCCGAAGGCGACGACGCCAGCGGCCCGCGCCTGATGGGCACTTCGTTCGACCAGAACATCACCCAGAACCTCGGCGCAAAGCAGGCGATCGGCAAGGCAGCAGCAGCGCTGTGCCAGCCGGGCGAAGGTGTCATGATCGATGGCGGCACCACCACGCTGCAGATGTGCCCCCACCTTGACGGGCTCGGGCTGCAAGTGCTGACCAACTCGCTGCACATCGTCAACGCGCTGCTGCCCCAGGCCGGCACGCGCATCCTGCTGCCATCGGGCGCGGTGTTCCGCGAACAGAACATCATCCTTGCCCCCGCCGGCGAGGAATCGATGCCACGCTTCCACGCCCCGCGCCTGTTCATGGGTGCCGCCGCGATCGGACCGCAAGGCGCGATGCAGGCCGACCCGGTGCTGGTCGCCGCCGAACGCCGCCTCATCGACCGCGCCGAGGAAGTCATCCTGCTGGTCGACAGCAGCAAGTTCCGCACCCAATCAGGTACCATCGTCTGCGGGCTGGACGAGATCGACATCGTGATCACCGATACCGGCATCACGCCAGAAATGGCCAAGGCCCTGCAGGATGCCGGGGTGAAGCTGGTGGTGGTTTAGTCGCTACTTCGCCTGAGCGCGCATCTGCAGATAAGCGGCTTCGCGCTCGTCCGGAGCGAGCGCCAGAAGATAGCGGCTGGCGTCCTTGAACGTCAGGAACGGCTTGCCATCCACCTCGATCGGTACGGTCCGCCCGTTGTAGATCCGTCGAAGCAATCGCCGTTGCGGTCTGCTCAATGCGGCTTCGGCGTCCGGATTGTCCGTTTCAATGTCCATCTGGCCGCCTATAGGGCACAGAATCCGCACCAGCCAATTCCTTCAAGAGAGAAAAGATGACCGCCCCGTTCACCGACGCCGAACTGTCCGAACATTTCGCCCACTGCATCCAGGTGCTCGGCGGCACGACTGCAGCGAGCAGGCGCCTCGGCATCGACGAGCGCGCGATCCGGCGTTTCGTCACCGGTGAAAAGCTCATTTCCGAACGGCTGATGCAGGACACGGCTGCAACCTTGCGCGCCCTGATCGATGAAGCCTCAGCCGCCGAGGCCCGCATCACTGCAGCGCTCGGCGCCTGATTCAGCGCAGGTAGCGCTGCACCAGCCGTTCCGCCGCCATGCTGACATCGGCCCAGGCCTGCTCGAAATCCTCCTCGTCGCCATAATAGGGGTCGATCACCGCCGTCCCCTTGCGACCGGGCACGAGGTCCATCAGCAACCCTACTTCGGCTATGTGGCGCGAAGGCTCGATCCGGCGCAGGTCCTTGAGGTTCTGCTGGTCGAGCGCGAAGACATGCCCGAAGCGATGGAAGTCTTCGGCAACGACCTGCCGTGCGCGATAGCGCGAAATGTCGAGGCCATGGCGCTGTGCGGTCGCCTGCGCGCGAGGATCGGGCGGGCGGCCAACGTGCCAGTTGCCAGTCCCGGCCGAGTCAATGGTCATCGCCACGCCCGCCGCCACGGATTGCGCACGCAGCGCCGCCTCGGCGAGAGGTGAACGGCAGATGTTTCCAAGGCAGACGAACAGTATTGACGGCTGACTCACGGGATCACGATACTCCGCTGGCTGGGCCTCCCCATGCCAATCAGGAACGGATCCTCTCCCTGCCGCGCAGTGAACATGCTTCGTGACGTGATGTCCAGCCATTTCAGAGCGATCTGCACCTGTCCGATCGCCCCGCCCAGCGTCTCGCCGGGGCCAAGCAGCACCACGCGATCAGGCGCAAATTCGCGGATGCCCACGGTCATCGCAGCGGTAAAGTCGTAAGGCTGCAGAATCTGGTGGGCGAAGGTATAGTCCCAAAGATCCCGGCGATTGCTTTCAAACCGTCGCCATACCTTTCCGCGCCCGTCGATCAGCGGAACCTGTGGCTGCCCGAACCACTCAACCGGGAACTGCTCTTTCGCAGCATCGCTGCTTGCCTGCATCAGCGGGGTGTGGAACGGCCCGTGCCCGGCGAGCCGCATCGGCGGTCGCGGTAGCGTCGGCAAACCCTTCTCGAACCCATCGAGCGCCGCCACCGGCCCCGCTACCACCAGCATACCGCCCAGCCAGATCGAGGGGAGCACGCCATGGCGCGCCATTGCCGCCTCCACCTCGGCAAGCAGCGCAGGATCAACGGTCCAGTCTTCCCCGGCAAGCACCAGCACCGCCTGCCCTCCAGGCTCGTGGCGCTGAGAATTGATCCCCATGCCATCGGCAATGGCAAAGCCATGCTCCGGTGAGACTGCCCCCGCGCAGGCCAGCGCCGTATACCAGCCCATCGAATTGCCGGTGACCGCGACGATCTCGAACCGCTCCCGGTCGATCCTGAGGAAGTCGAGATAGGCACAGGCGTGAATCAAGGGTGCGGCATTGTCGCCTCGCAGGTGCGCCGGTGTGAATTTCGCCGCCCCATCCAGGGCCGACAAGCTCTCCTTGCCCGCCTCGGCCCGCATCGCATCGAACCGCGCCAGCCATTCAGCCCCGGCGTGGTGCTGCTGCAGGTAGCCGAGTTCCGGTGCATTGTAGGTGCCGCGTCCGGGGCAGACGACAAGGACGGTTTCCTTAGCCACACACCATCTCCAGCACCTTGGCGACAATGTCGTCGCGGCTCGGCAGGGTGTGCGTGGCGGCGCGCGCCAGCGGAATGAAGCTGTCCGTCGCCGCCAGGCGCGCAATCGCCTTGCCCGGCGCGCGTTCGGCCAGAAGCGCCATCAGCGCCTCGTTCTGCCCACCAGTGATGCGGCATTCGTCGACCACCAGCACGCGAGAGCAAGGCGCAACAGCCTCGATCACAGCGTCGTCGTTCATCGGCCCCAGCCAGCGCAAATCGATCACCCGGACCGCGATGCCCTGCTCGCCCAGCACCTTCTGCGCCTGCAGCGAAAGGTAGAACCCGTTGCCATAGGTCACGATGGCAAGATCATTGCCTGTGCCCGCAACGCCAATCTCGCCAAATGCGATCTCGCCGTCCCCGGGAGGCTGGTAGATGCTTGACCACAAGCCATCCCCCGGCTCGTGCAGGTCCCGCGTCATGTAGAGTGCGATTGGTTCCACGAACACGACAACACGTTGCTCCTCATGCGCCAGCCGCACGCATTCGCGCAGCATCGCCACTGCATCGCGCCCGTTCGACGGCACGGCGAGCACCACGCCCGGAATATCGCGGAAGACCGCCAGCGAGTTATCGTTGTGGAAGTGCCCGCCAAAGCCCTTCTGGTATGGCAACCCGGCGATACGCACGACCATTGGATTGGTGTACTGCCCGTCCGAGAAGAACGACAGCGTCGCCGCCTCGCCACGGATCTGATCCTCGGCGTTGTGAACATAGGCGAGAAACTGGATCTCGGGCATCGGCAGCAGCCCGTTATGGGCTGCACCAATCGCGAGCCCGAGGATCGCCTGCTCGTCGAGCAAGGTATTGATTACCCGCGCCGAACCGAACCGTGCATGGAGCTTCTGCGTCGCGGCATAGACCCCGCCCTTTGGCCCCACGTCCTCCCCGCAGACAATCGCATTGGGGTATTGCAGCAGCAGGTCGGCCAGCGCCCAACTGATCAGCTTGGCCATGTGATGCGGCTTTTCGAGCGCAGCGGCGTCGTCCGCAAGCAGCGCAGCGCGATCCTGCGCCGAGGCCATCGGGCGCGTCACGCCCTCACGCCTGGGCGGCACGATGCTGGCCATGACCGCTGCGGCATCGGGCAGCTTGGGCCGCCGGATCGCCAGCTCCACCTGCCGCTCGAGCGTCGCCTCGATCTCGTCATAGACCGCGCCGACCTCAGCCGCCGACATCACCCCTTCCTCGATCAGCAGCGCCGCGCTCGCCAGCAAAGGATCGCGCTCTTCCTCGGCGCGGATCTCGTCTTTGCTGCGATAGGCCAGCTGCACGTCGTTCCCGGCATGTCCGTAGAGCCGCACCGTCTTCATGTGCAGGAACACCGGCTTGCGCTGCCGCCGCGCCATCGCTTCCGCTTCCCGCGCCGCGCGCATGGTGTCGACGAGGTCCGATCCGTCGCAGGCGATGTAGTGCAATCCTGCCCGCCCCGAGAAATTCGCCTCGATCCACCCCGGCGGTGTCCGCGTCGAAATACCAATGCCGTTGTCCTCGCACAGGAATATGATCGGCATCGGCGTGCCTTGGAACGCCGCCCAGCATGCGGTGTTGATGGCCCCCAGCGCGGTCGAGTGGTTGGCGCTGGCATCGCCGAAGCTGCACAACACCACACCATCCTTGGCCAGCACCGTCTCGCTCCAGCCCATCCGCCGCGCAATGCCGATCGAGAACGCCGCCCCCACCGCCTTGGGCAGGTGGCTGGCGATGGTCGAGGTCTGCGGCGGGATGAACAGGCGCTTCGATCCCAGCAACTTGTGCCGCCCGCCCGAGATCGGGTCCTCGGCGCTGGCGGCAAAGCTCAGCAGCATGTCCCACGCCGGGTTCTCTCCCGGCACACGGTGCGCGCGGTGAATCTGGAAGGCGGCATCGCGATAATGGAGGAACGCCATGTCATCCACGCGCAGCACTTCGGCCAGCACCGCATTGCCCTCGTGGCCAGAGGAGCCGATGGTATAAAATCCCTCGCCCCGCGCCTGCAGCTTCCGGCTCATCCGGTCGAGCTGGCGCGACAGCGCTTGAGAGCGGAAAAGCGCCGCCGCGCGCTCCGGCTTCAGCCCCACATCCTTCAGCCCGAGGTTCGAGCGCCTGCGCGCCGTGCCGTTTTCCAGTGCATCAAGGAACTGCCGGTGGACCTGCTCGGCGGCATCAAGCGACATTGCGGATGGTTTCCCTCGTAACGAACCCGCGTGATAGCCGCAGGCCTAGCGCAAGTCCACGACCTCCACCGGCGGCAAGGCCAGTGCCCCCGGCTGCTCCATCCAGTGCCGCGCATTGAGCACGCCGCCATCAGCACGCAACTCGGCCACCTTTGCGGTATCGATCTCGGCGAAGACCCACTGCGCCACCCCTTCAACGCCCACCTTTACAACGCCGTCCTCCGGCATCCCGCGATCGGGCGGACCATAGACCGCAGCTGCGCCGCGGTTCTCGTCAACCGCCGGAGACCACGCCGCCTCGCCCACCGTCGGCGAGTGCACCGCATAGCATTGCCCCTCCAGCGCCCGCCCTTGCGCGCCGATCCGCACGCGCCAGTAACCGTGCAGCGTATCCGTACACGAAGGCACAAGCAGCACTTCCGCTTCGGCTTCGACGCAGGCGCGCGCCAGCAGCGGAAACTCGCTGTCATAGCAGATCGACACCGCCAGCCGCCCGAGCGCCGTATCGAACACCCGCAGCGTGGCACCCGCAGCGATGTTCCACTGCTCCCGCTCGAACCGCGTCATCACCAGCTTGTCCTGCACCGAGGACTTGCCATTGGGCGCAAACAGCCGCGCGGCATTGCGAAACCGCCCGTCAGCATCATTGCGCGGTGCCGATGCTGCCAGAATGTGCATCCCCGTCCGCGCCGCCAACTCGGCATGAAGCGCATCGACACGCGGCAGCAAGGCCGAGACGGTCTCGATGGAACCCGCCAGATCGCCCATCGTCGCAGGATCGAGGCTGGCCAGCTCCATCGCCCCATATTCGGGAAAGACCGCGAGCGAGGCCCCCGCCGCCGCAGCCTGTTCCACCCATCGCGTCAGCTTGGCCTCATAGGCATCCCAGCTCGCCAGCCGGTCGATCGGATACTGCGCGGCAGCGACGGTGAAGCTTACCATTGGCGCATCCAGTACTGCATCATGTTCACCTTCTCGGCCTCGTCGCCGTGTTCCTTCCATGACAGATGCGTGGTCAGACCCGGCACCACGGCATAGCCCCGCCGCGCCCAGAACGCATCGAGCGGAGTGTAGTCCGCAGGCCGCGCCGGATGATCGTCCTCCCGCACCACTGCAGCAAAGCACGCCGCATTTGCCCCGCAAGCCTTCGCCTGCGCCTCACGCTGGTCGAAAAATGCGTGACCGATGCCCTGCCCCCGATACGCCGGCAGCAACACGCTCTCGCCAAAGTAAAACAGCCGCGCAGTATCGATGCCGCGCGTCTCGAACGGCGCCCGAAACTCCGCCTTCTGGTGCATCATCGGAGCGGCCGTCGCCGCGCCGACGATCCGGGCGCCATCGAACGCCGCTACCAGCACGGCACCCGGCGCCGCCGCGTACTCGGCAATGTACTGCGCCTCATAGGCCGCATCGCCATCATAGAGATACGGATAGGCCGCGAAGACGTTTATCCGCAGCCGCGCCAGATCGTCCAACGCCGCCGCAATCTCGCCACCGGTCAGCGGCCGGACCGATACGCTCATTCGCCCACCACCTGCGTCGTCCAGTCGGCCAGATTGTAATACATCGTCAGCCGCGAGATCTTGCCGCCCTCGATGGCAAGGAATGCCCCCGCTGGCAGCACGTAAGTCTGCCCATTCGCTTCCGGCAGGCCTTCGTCGGTCGCCAGATATTCGCCATGGACAACGAACTCTGCGGCAGCCCGAGTGCCGTCCTCACTGGCCATCAACACAATGTCTTCAAGCCGCTCCTTGTAGCAGCGCTCCATGTGCCCGAGAAACTTGGCGAAGGCCGCCTTGCCGGTCACGCGCTCGCCCTGGTTGATGTCGTGCGCCACATCCTCGCTCAGGCATTCCAGCATGCCATCCCAATGCCGCGCATTGAAAGCGGCGTAGTAACGGGCAAGCAAGGCAATCGCATCGGTACGGGCGGCGGGACTGGTCATCGGCAGATCTCCTTTGCCGCCGGTCTAGCGCCCCTGATCGCGCCATTCCAGCACTCCGCCCTGCAAGGCTCCATTGCAGCCCTGCGCGGAATTGCACTTTGGCGCATGTTCGCCTATGGGCGGCAAGAACGCCCCGGCGCTTGCGATGGATTCGCCTCCAACGCGATGCCGGGGTTTTGTATTCTGGCCGGGCTGCTGCCCGGCGCCGTGCAGGAAGACGTCATCATGTCCCGTCGCCGCCAGATCTACGAAGGCAAGGCCAAGATCCTTTACGAAGGCCCCGAACCGGGCACGATCATCCAGTACTTCAAGGATGATGCCACTGCCTTCAACGCGCAGAAGCGCGGCACGATCAACGGCAAGGGCGTGATCAACAACCGCATCAGCGAGTACGTGTTCACGCGCCTCGCCCATATCGGCATCCCCACCCACTTCATCCGCCGCCTGAACATGCGCGAACAGCTCGTGCGCCAGGCAGAGATCATCCCGATCGAAGTGGTCGTGCGCAACATCGCCGCCGGTTCCATTTCCAAGCGCCTCGGCATTGAAGAGGGTGAGCCGCTCCCGCACACCCTGATCGAATACTACTACAAGGACGATGCGCTGGGCGATCCGATGATCGCCGAAGAGCACATCGCCTGCTTCGGCTGGGCATCGAACGAGGAAATGCAGGACATCTCCTCGATGGCGATCCGCGTGAACGATTTCCTCTGCGGGATGTTCGCGGCGATCAACATCAGCCTCGTCGATTTCAAGCTCGAATTCGGTCGCATCTGGGACGGCGATTACAGCCGCGTGATCCTGGCTGACGAAATCAGCCCCGACGGCTGCCGCCTGTGGGACATGACCACCGGCGAAAAGCTCGACAAGGACCGCTTCCGCCGTGACCTCGGCGGTGAAGAGGAAGCCTATCAGGAGGTGGCCCGCCGCCTCGGCCTGCTCGAAAACGACGGCGGCCCGAGCGAAGTCTTCGACCTTGGCGCACACCGCAAGCTGCGCGGGAAGAAGTAAGGCTTCAGGCCCCGTTTAGAAACACGAAGACCCCCTTCGGCAACGGAGGGGGTTTTTGTTTGCCCCAACTCCTCATTGCGCGTTCAGCACCGACCGGGCACACCCGCTGGCAATGTCTCTTCACCGCTTGCTCCCTTTCGCCGCCGCCCTCACCCTCGCCGCCTGCGCCGCGCAGCCTTCAAGCGTAACCAGCTCGCCGAAACCCACCTGGGCGTTCCAGCAAAGCGACCTCCCCCCCGATCCTGCCTACCGCTATGGCCAGTTGCCCAACGGATTGCGCTACATCATCCGCCGCAACGCCACGCCTGCCGGCACTGCGCAAGTCCGCATGGACGTCGCCACCGGATCGCTTGACGAGCGCGAGGACGAGCGCGGGTTTGCCCATTTCGTCGAGCACATGGCCTTCAATGGATCGACCCACGTGCCCGAAGGCGAGATGGTCAAGCTGCTCGAACGCAGTGGTCTTTCCTTCGGTGCCGACACCAATGCGCAGACATCTTTCGAGCAGACACTCTACATGCTCGATCTGCCGCGCAACGATCCGAAACTGCTCGATACCGCCCTCATGCTGATGCGCGAGACGGCAAGCGAACTTAAGTTCGATCCCGAAGCCGTCACGCGCGAACGCGGCGTCGTCCTGTCCGAACTGCGCGACGGGCAAGGCTGGAGCCGCACCAATCTCGAAGACCAGCTTGCCTTCTTCTACCCCACGGCCACTTACCCCAGGCGCTTGCCCATCGGCACGGTCGAAACGCTCAACGCCGCCACCGCCAACGCCCTTCGAGCCTTCTGGGCGCGCGAATACCTGCCCTCGAAAACCACGCTCATCGTCGTCGGCGATTTCGAACCCGAAGCGATTGAACAGGCCATCCGCACCCGCTTTGCCGACTGGCAGCCAAAGCCCGAAACCCCGCGCCCCGACGAGGGCAAGGTCGAACCGAAGCAGAAAGCCAGGGCTGACATCCACCTCGATCCCTCGCTGTCCGAGCGCGTGACCGCCTCGCGCCACGGACCGTGGCTGGATGAACCCGACACCATCGCCAACCGCCGCCGCAACCTCCTTCGCCAGATCGGCTACGGCGTCGTCAACCGCCGCCTTGCCCGCCTGAGCCGCGCCATTGACCCGCCGTTCCGCGGCGCGGGCTTCGGCACCAGCGAGGTTTTCCACATCGGCCGCACCACCAACCTGATCGTCGATACGGTCGACGGTGGCTGGCAGCGCGGATTTGCCGCTGCTGCCGGGGTCTATGCCCGTGCACTTGGCACCGGCTTCACCCAGCCCGAGATCGACGAGCAATTGGCCGACATCCGCACCGGCCTCGAAAACGCCGCCGCCGGGGCCGACACGCGCAGCCACGGCGCGCTGGTCTCTGCAGCGCTCGCCCTGATCCGCGACGATCAGGTGCCGACCACGCCGCAATCAGGCCTCGCGCGCTTCAGCCAGTTTGCGCCGACGATCACGCCAAAAACCGTCCTTGCCGCCCTGAAAGAGGAAGCTGTCCCGCTCAAGGACCCGCTGATCCGCTTCCAAGGCCGCGCCGCACCCAAGGGCGGCGAAGAAGCGCTCCGCAGCACATGGGCCAAGGCCACCCGCGCCAAGGCTCCTGCCGGCGAAGTCCCTGCGCCTGTCCCCTTCGCCTACACCGACTTTGGCCCCACCGGCGCGGTGGTTTCGGACGCTGTCGAACCGCTCTACGGCATCCGCCAGATCCGCTTCGCCAACAACGTCCGCCTCAACCTCAAGCGCACCGATCTTGCCAAGGACCGCATCGACGTCCGCCTCAATCTCGATGGCGGCGAAATGCTCGACAGCAAGGCCGATCCTCTCGCCACCGAGATGACCGGCGTCCTCGCCCGCGGGGGGTTGGCCAAGCACAGCGAGGACGACCTGCAGACCCTGCTCGCGGGCCGCTCGGTCGCCTTCGGACTGGGCGCTGGCGGAGACACCTTCTCCGCCGATACCACCACCACCCCACGCGACCTGGCGCTGCAACTGCAGTTATTCGCCGCGCTGCTCACCGATCCCGGCTACCGGGCGGAAGGCGAAGTGCTCTACCGCCAGAACATCGCCAACTTCTTCGCCCGCCTGCGCTCCAGCCCGGGCGCTGCCCTGTCCAACAGCATTGGCGGCATCCTGTCCGACAACGACCCGCGTTTCACCTTGCAACCGCAATCAGCCTACGCCGTACTCGGCTATGACAAGCTGAAGCAGGCAATCTCTGACCGCCTCGCCCGAGGTGCGCTCGAAATCTCCATCGTCGGCGACATCGATGAAGCTGCTGCCATCGATGCTGTGGCGAGGACCTTCGGTGCGCTCCCGACCCGCGAAGCCGGCTTCCGTCCCTATACCGCCGAACGCAAGCGCAGCTTCACGGCAAGGCGCGGCCTGCAGATCGTCCGACACACCGGCGAGGCAAATCAGGCGATCGTCCGCTACACCTGGCCCACCCGCGATGATCGCGACCCGGAAGAAGCGATGGCCCTTTCGCTCCTGGCCGAGGTCGCCGGCATCGAAGTGCTCGACAGCGTGCGCGAAAACCTCGGCAAGGCCTACAGTCCTGGCGCATCCTCGGCGCTGAGCCGGGTCTGGACCGGCTATGGCACCTTCACCATGAACGCCTCGGTCGATCTTGCCGACGTCTCCGCCACCCGCGCCGCTCTCGAGGACACCGCGCGAAACCTCATCGCCGCACCTGTTGACGCCGACATCCTGCAGCGCGCCCGCGCCCCGATGCTCGAACGCATCGACAACGCGCTCAAGAGCAATGGCGGCTGGAGTGCCCTTGCCGAACGTGCCCAGACCCAGCCAGACCGTCTCGCCCGCGCGCAGTCGGCCCGCGCCAGGCTTGAAAAGCTGACAGCTGCCGATCTGCAGTCCATCGCCCGCCGCTATCTCGCGCCCGACCAGGCGGTGCAGATCCTGGTGCTGCCGGAGGGAGCAGCAGCCCCTGTACGCTAGGCGACGGTTTCCTGATATCGCCTGATCGCCACCGTCCCCAGCACGCCCGGCGGGCGCGGCGGTGGCTTCAGTTCGCAGCCTTGCGCAGGCCGGCAAGGATCAGGCCCGCGTGGTTCTCGGCCATCCAGTCGATGTCGAGCGCTTCGGCCCCGACCGGTTCGAATACATTGCGCCACAGCGCGGCGAAGATTACGCCACCAGCTGCGCTGCGCGCCGCCATCTTGGGATCGGCGCAGGAAAACTCGCCACGCTCCACGCCGTGTATGATCAGCCGCTCGATCGCTCCTAGGACACATATCAGCGCGGTTTCGTGGTAGAACCGCGCCAGTTCGGGGAAATTTCTCCCCTCGCCGACAATCAAGCGGGGCAGGAACGCCATTTCGGGGCTGGCGATGCGCTTCATCGCGTTCTTCAGGAAAGCCCGAAGCAGCGCCGGCGCCGGCAGCGTGCCGTAGTCGCTCGGCAACAGCTTCGGCATCATTTCGGTGATGACCTCCGATACCAGCGCGCGGAACATCGCTTCCTTGCTGTCGAACGCGAGATAAAGCGCCGCGCGGCTGATTCCGACCCGCTTGGCGACATCTTCCAACTTGGCAGCAGCAAAGCCGCGCTCCGCGAACTCTTCTCGAGCGGCTTCAAGGATCCGGTCGCGCCGGTCGGCTGGGGTCACGCGTGGCATGCGCTAAGCATAACTGACACATGCGTCATAATGAAGCGGAAAAGCGGTGGCAGGCACGAGGAACCTTGCGCGTGGGGTGCGAGAAGTATCGGCTCTGCCGCACCTGCCACCGAATGGACACTAACCTGTCCTTGGCAAGCTTATGGTAACCCAGCCTGCGCGCTGATGCGTGATCGTTTTCCTACTTAAGCAATCCGCGCTAGGCCATTGCAACGCTCGTTCAATCGTTCCGATAGGGGCGGGAAATCGTGCGCATCGCCGTGCTGCGGGGTATTTTCTCTGGACAGTGTAAACCCCGTAAACCCCTCCCCCGATCTAGTCCCTTGCTCTTCACTGCCCTGCGTTGCATAGGCGCGCCAAGATTCTCCAGCATTCAGGTTCCGAAAGGCCACGCCGATGAAGGTCCGCGTCATTGTCACCCTCAAGAACGGCGTGCTCGATCCGCAGGGCCGCGCCATCCATCACGCGCTCGAAGGTCTTGGCTTTGATGGCGTCAACGATGTGCGAGCCGGACGGGTCATCGAACTCGACGTGGCTGACAGCACGACCGACTCCGCGCTCGACGAGATGTGCTCCAAGCTCCTCGCCAACATGGTGATCGAGAACTATCGCATCGAAAAGGCCGCCTGAGCTTAGGAACCCGCGCCATGGCTTTCACCTCTGCCGTCATCACCTTCCCCGGCTCGAATTGCGATCGCGACATGGCGGTTGCGATCGAGCAGGTCTGCGGCGGCACGGTCCATCGCGTCTGGCACGGCGATGCCGACTTGCCCGACAATCTTGATTTCATCGCCCTGCCCGGCGGCTTCTCGTACGGCGATTACCTGCGCTCGGGCGCGATGGCGGCACGTTCGCCGGTGATGCAGGCCGTGGTTCGCGCGGCCGAGCGCGGCGTGACCGTGCTCGGCGTGTGCAACGGCTTTCAGGTGCTGACCGAAGCGGGCCTTCTGCCCGGCGCGCTTATGCGCAACGCCGGCATCCGCTTCGTCTGCCGCGACGTGGCGCTAACGGTCGAAAACAACCAGTCGCTGTTCACGGCGGGCTATGACGCTGGCCAGCAGATCACGATCCCGGTTGCGCACCACGACGGCAACTATTTCGCCGACGATGCCACGCTCGACCGCATCGAGGGCGAAGGTCGCGTGGCGTTCCGCTATGCAGAAGCCGTCAACGGTTCGGCCCGCAACATTGCCGGCGTGCTGAACGATCGCGGCAACGTGCTCGGCATGATGCCGCACCCGGAACGCATGATCGAGGCAGCGCAGGGCGGCTCCGATGGGCGCGCCCTGTTCGAAAGCGTTGTGCGCGGCCTCGTCGCCGCCTGAGTGGTCAACCGGCTTTGCGGTTGCGCAAGCCGTTTTGATTGAACAGCGCTAGCGCGTCCACGGCGTTCATCGGGCGACCGAAGTAGTAGCCTTGGATCTTCTTCGCGCCGAGACGGCGGATGCAGGCCAGTTCGGCCTCGGTCTCCACGCCTTCGGCTGTCGTCGACATCTCCAGCGCGTCGGCCATCGCCACCACCGCGCGGACAATGGCCAGGCTTTCGGGATTGTCCTTGGCCGCCCCCTGCACGAAGCTGCGGTCGACCTTGATCGTCGAGAAACGCATCTTGCGCAGGTAGCCCAGCGACGAGTAGCCGGTCCCGAAGTCATCGAGCGCGACCCCGCAGCCGATGCCCATCAGGTTCTCGAGCGTCATCTGTGCGGTGGTGCCATCGCGAACGAAGATGCTTTCGGTGACCTCGATCTCGAGCCGGTGTGGCGAAAGGCCCGTGGTTGCCAGGGCACCGACGACGGTTTCGGCAAAATACGGGTCCAGCAACTGCTCGCCCGAGACATTGACCGCGATCTTTACGTGGTCGGGCCAGCGCATCGCCTCGGCACACGCCGTTCGCAGAACCCACTCGCCAATCGGCACGATCAGGCGCGTGTCTTCGGCCAGTGGGATGAACTTCACGGGGTTGACGAAACCGTGCTCCTTGCTGGTCCAGCGCAACAGCGCCTCGAAACTTTGCACCTGCTCGGTCGTCGCATCGACGACGGGCTGGTACATCAGCGAGAACTCGTTGCGTTCGAGCGCATGGCGGAGCGAGAATTCGAGCTTGCGCCGCTCCTCTGCATGGGCGTGCAACGACGGCTCGTAGGTACAATGCCGCCCCCCGCCCTCATCCTTGGCGCGATAAAGCGCCAGATCGGCATTGCGCAGCAAAGTCTCGACCGAGTTGCCATCGCGCGGCGCGATGGCTGATCCGACGCTGGCGCCCACGTAGAGGACGTGGTGATCGATCTGGTAGGGTTGCGAGAGCGTCGAAATGATCGCGTCAGCCAGTTCGGTCACACGGTCCAGATCGGCGGCGTCGCGGATGACGACCGCAAATTCATCGCCACCCAGACGTCCACAAACCTCGTCATCGCGCATGATCACGCGGAGACGTTCTGAAACGAGCGCCAGCATCTGGTCACCGACGAGATGCCCCAGGGTATCATTGATCGCCTTGAAGCGGTCGAGATCGATCATCATGAACGCACAATGCGTACGCCATTTCTCGGCGTAGGCCATCGCATTGCCGAGCGCTTCGGTCAGCATCAGGCGATTGGGCAGACCGGTGAGCGTGTCATAGCGGGCCAGATAGGCGATCTTCTCGGCACTTTCGCGCTGCTCTGTCACGTCGGAGCCGACGCCCCGGAATCCGATGAACGTGCCGTTCTCGTCAAGCTTGGGCGAGGCGGACAGTTCCCACCAGCGATGACTGCCGTGCAGGGTCACGCGGACCAGCAGGTTGGAGAAGCTCTCGCGCCGCTTCAGGCGTTCGGCAAGGTCATGAAGACTGGAGTGGAAATGCCCTGAATCCCAAGCCGCTCCAGCGATGAGCTGGATCAGGGGCCTGCCGTCGACATCCTCCGGGTCCTCGCCCAAGGCGAACGCGAAACGCGGCGAAACCGAGCGTACGCGGCGGTTGGCATCGATCTGCCACAGCCAGTCCGCATCGCCTTCCTCGAATTCCCGCAGCAAAAGCGACACGACTTCGGACTTCTCTGCCATTCCCGCCTCGGCAAGTCTGGCACCAAGAAACGTCCTCGCCGCTTCGATGCCCCCGACCGAGACGATCGCAACAAAAGCGGCAGCAACGGCGGCTGCCGTGAATTCGCCGGAGAACAGGAAGACAAGGACTGCGGAAAGGCCGACGATCCCTGAGAAGGTCACCGTGGCCAGAGGCATGGCGGCAAAGGTCACGGCCATGCCGGCCATGAGCATCGCCATGACAGTCCACAAGGTCATGCGCACCGCCGGCTCGGCAAAGGGTGCAAAGACCAACATGGGCACGCTCCACACCGCGGCGGTGCACAGCGAGCTGATCGTCTGGCGATGTACTTCCTGGCGCGTGACGCGGCGCTTGTCGGCATCGATCAGGGTGCGGTCGAAACGGGCACCGCTGATCAGCACCGCCACAAGCAAAGCCATCCAGCCAACCAGCAGAAACGGGCTGACCGTGGCTGCAAATATCTGCATGACCAGCAGCGATGCCAGGGCATGAGCAAGAAGCCGCGCGAAAGTGAGACGCGCCAGGCTGCAATACTGCAGACCGCGAAGCCTGCCCCAGTCACCCTCCACCGGGTCGCGAAGCCCGATGACAGCCAGGATCGGCAGACGCGCTGCAGATGAATCGATAGAAGGCATGGGCGGCGTGGTCACCGGCCGAGGATTACCGACATTTGATTATTCAATCGTAAGCAAAACCCTTGCAGTCCGGAACATGTCGCGACGGCGAGGCATCATCGAAAAGGCCCGCCACGCCTCGTTCGAGGCGCGACGGGCCGGACTTTCCTCCCCAGGAAAGGTCGTGTCTGGCAGTGCGACGCGTTAACGTCTTTTCGAGTTAACGACCCAGTGCGCTGCCAAGCCGGTGGTAGAGGTTCGAGAACTTGACCGATTCGGGCTGGTCCTCGATTGCCTTCAGATAGTGCAGTACGGCTTCGCGGATCAGCTTGAAGTCCTCGGTCGAGAGGACCGCGCGGGCACGTGCAGGTTCAGCCATGGTGGGTCTCCTTCTTGGATCTTCGAGGCGTGATTGCCGCGAGGATTTGCTTTTCGGAGAGGGGTGAAGCCCCTTCCCGACCCCTCCCCTTGCGGGGAGAGGCTTTCAGTCTTTCACGTCTTAGGCTGCGAACTGGTTCATCGTGTTGTGGACGCCGCCTGCCTTGAGCGCGGCTTCGCCCGAGAAGTATTCCTTGTGATCGTCGCCAATGTCCGAGCCGGACATGTTCTGATGCTTCACGCACGCGATGCCCTGGCGGATTTCCTCGCGCTGGACCTGCTTGACGTAGCCAAGCATGCCTTCTTCGCCGAAGTAGCGCTTGGCGAGGTTGTCGGTGCTGAGCGCGGCGGTGTGGTAGGTCGGCAGCGTGATCAGGTGATGGAAGATGCCAGCCTGCGCCGCAGCATCACGCTGGAACGTGCGGATGCGCTCGTCAGCTTCTATGCCAAGCTCGGTGCCATCGTAGTCCACGCTCATCAGCTTCGAACGATCGTAGGCCGAGACGTCCTTGCCTGCTTCGACCATCGCATCATAGACTTGCTGGCGGAAGTTCAGCGTCCAGTTGAACGAGGGGCTGTTGTTATAGACCAGCTTGGCGTTGGGGATCACTTCGCGGATGCGGCTGACCATCCCGCCGATCTGGCCGATGTGCGGCTTTTCGGTTTCGATCCACAGCAGGTCCGCGCCGTTCTGCAGCGAGGTGATGCAATCGAGCACGCAACGATCCTCGCCGGTTCCGCTGCGGAACTGGTAAAGGTTCGAAGGCAGGCGCTTCGGGCGCATCAGCTTGCCATCGCGGGCAATCAGCACGTCGCCGTGGCCGAGATTGGCAGGGTCGACTTCATCACAATCGAGGAAGCTGTTGTACTGGTCGCCCAGGTCGCCTGCCTCACGGGTGTAGGCAATCTGCTTGGTAAGGCCAGCACCCAGCGAGTCGGTGCGGGCAACGATGACGCCATCGTCAACACCAAGTTCCATGAAGGCGTAGCGGACCGCGCGGATCTTCGCGAGGAAGTCCTCGTGCGGAACGGTAACCTTGCCGTCCTGGTGGCCGCACTGCTTTTCGTCCGAGACCTGGTTTTCGATCTGGATGCAGCAGGCGCCGGCTTCGATGAATTTCTTGGCGAGCAGATAAGTTGCTTCTGCGTTGCCGAAGCCCGCGTCGATGTCGGCGATGATCGGCACGATGTGCGTTTCGAACTCGTCGATCTTGTGGAGCAGGCGATGCGTGTTGACAGCGTCGCCAGCCTTCTTGGCCGCATCGAGATCGCGGAACAGCATGCCGAGCTCGCGGGCGTCTGCCTGCTTGAGGAAGGTGTAGAGTTCCTCGATCAGGTCCGAGACGCTGGTCTTCTCATGCATCGACTGGTCGGGCAGCGGACCGAATTCGCTGCGCAGTGCGGCAACCATCCAGCCCGAAAGGTAGAGGTAGCGGCCCTTGGTCGTGCCGAAGTGCTTCTTGATGGAGATCATCTTCTGCTGGCCGATGAACCCGTGCCAGCAGCCGAGCGACTGGGTGTAGTTCGCGGGGTCAGCGTCATAGGCCTCCATGTCGCGGCGCATGATCTTGGCGGTGTAGCGCGCAATATCGAGGCCGGTGTGGAAACGGTTCTGCAGGCGCATGCGGGCCACGCTCTCGGGCTCGATGCCATCCCAGGTCTGGGCGAAAGGCGCGATGGCCTTGCCTGCTTCGACGATCTTGCTGTGGTAGGTCATGTCCCGTGTTCCCTCACGTGGTGTGCGTCTGTGTGAGACCGGGGTAACGCGCGAATCGCAGGTGCGGAACGGCGCGCGAAGTGATGTTGTCAAACTTTACAGGATATGATTGTAAAGTTGTACAGTGACGACAAGGATCATGTGAAGTGTCGACAAGACCTTTGTATCTCGGCCCGAGACTCAAGCGCATCCGGCGGGAACTGGGGCTGACGCAGCAGGCGATGGCCGACGAGCTGGGCATTTCGCCGAGCTACATTGCACTTATCGAGCGCAACCAGCGACCTTTGACGGCAGACCTGCTGTTGCGGCTGGCGCGGGCCTACAAGCTCGACATGGCGGACCTCGCCAGCGATGAGCGGGATGACTACGCGCGCAGGATGGCAGACGCGCTGCGCGATCCGATCTTCAACGATATCGACCTGCCCGCGCTGGAAGTATCGGACGTTGCGGCGAGCTTCCCGGGGGTGACCGAGGCGCTGCTGCGGCTTTACGGGGCTTGGCAGCGCGAGCAGCAAGCGCTGGCAGAGCAGCGCAGTGCAGTGCCAGGGACGGGTGCCAGCGATCCGGTGGGCGAAGCGCGGCGCTTCGTGGCGGCGAGGCGCAACTATTTTCCGTCCATTGATTCGAAGGCGGAAGAACTGGCAGACGAGATCGCCAAGGCGGGCGGCGCGGCGGAGTGGCTGCGGCTGCGCGGGGTGCGGGTGCGATTCCTGCCGCCCGACGTGATGATGGACGCCGTGCGGCGTTATGACCGGCACAACGAGCAGTTGCTGATCGACGATACCCTGTCGCCATCGGGGCGGGCGTGGCAGCTGATGCAGCACATTGCCTATACGGCGCTGCGGAGCGAGATCGCGGGCGTGATCCGGGGCGAGAGCTTTGCCAGCGAGACGGCGGCGCGGCTGGTGCGGCGGGCGCTGGCGGGATACGCGGCGGCGGCGCTGGTGATGCCTTATGACCGCTTTGCGCGGGCAGTGGATGCGCGGCGCTATGACATCGAGGCGCTGTCCGGGCAGTTCGGGGCGAGTTTCGAGCAGGTGTCGCATCGGCTGACCACGCTGAACCGGCCGGGGCAGGAGCGGGTGCCGTTCTTCTTCATTCGCGTGGATACGGCGGGCAACGTCTCGAAACGACTGGATGGCGCGGGCTTCCCCTTTGCCGCGCATGGTGGCGGGTGTCCGCTGTGGAGCGTGCATGAATGCTTCCGCAACCCAGGCGAGATCGTGACGCAGTGGCTGGAACTGCCGGATGGACAGCGCTTCTTCTCGCTGGCGCGGACGGTGACTTCGGGCGGCGGCGGTTTCGGGCGACCGCGTTGGACGCGGGCGATTGCGCTGGCCTGTGCGGCAGAACACGCACCGCGACTGGTCTATGCGGCCGGCGCTGATCCCAAGGCGGTTGAGGCAACGCCGATCGGCGTGACCTGCCGCCTGTGCCACAGGGCACAGTGCACGGCGCGGGCCGAGCCGCCGATCGGTCGAGAGATTCTGCCTGACGACTATCGGCGCGGGGCCGAGCCGTTCAGCTTTGCGGAGAGTTGAGCCAGAAACGGATAATCATCGCGACCACGCCCAAGGTGAGGACGCTGGCAAGCCAGATTGCCGCCATCCAGCCAAGGCGCTGCCACAGTGGCTTGGCATCGGCCCTGTCCGCACCATCGAGGCGGGGATCAATGATAGCCATGTTCGCCGACCTTGCCGCGGAACACCCAGTAGGCCCATCCGGTGTAAACGAGGATCAGCGGCATGATCAGGCCGACGCCAATCAGCATGAAGACCTGACTGCGTTCCGGCGCGGCCGCATCCCAGATGGAGATGCTCTGCGGCACGACCCAAGGCCACATCGACACGCCAAGGCCGATCATGCCCAGCAGGAACAGGCCGAGGGCGTAAAGGAACGGCCGGACCGGCTGGCGGGCATGGACGGCACGAAGCAGCAGGATCGCAAGACCCGCGGTCAGCATCGGCACCGGCACCAGCCAGAAGATCATCGGTTCGGTAAACCAACGCTGGAAGTACTGGTGCGCCAGGAAAGGCGTGGCGAGGCTGACGCTGGCCATCAGCGCGAGCGTGGCCCATGCGGCAAGCCGGGCATAGCGGAATGCCTTGTCCTCGGCGCTGCCCTCCACCTTGATCGCCAGCCAGCACGCGCCCAGCAACGCATATCCGGCGACGACGCCAGCGCCGGTCATCAAGGAATAGGGAGAAAGCCAGTCGAGCCAGCCGCCGGCATAGGCGCGGCCCTCCACGTGAATGCCCTGCAGCAGGGCACCAAGCGTGATCCCCTGCGCCAATGCGGCGATGAGCGAGCCGGCAAAGAATGCCCAGTCCCAGAATGCGCGATGACGGGGATCGCGCCATCGGAATTCGAAGGCGACGCCGCGAAAGACGAGGCCCAGCAGCATGGCGATTATCAGCGGATAGGTGGCGGGCAGGATGATGGCATAGGCAAGCGGAAAGGCCGCGAACAGCCCTCCCCCGCCGAGCACGAGCCAGGTCTCGTTACCGTCCCACACCGGCGCGATGGCGTTCATGGCCTGATCGCGCTCGGCCCCTTCGTGGAACCACGGGAAAAGGATGCCGATGCCGAGGTCAAAGCCGTCCATGACCACATACATCAGCACGGCGAAGGCGATGATGAGCGCCCAGATCGTTGTGAGGTCGATCATGACGCGGCTCCATCGCTCTGGGCATCCATATGCTGGGCAGGCGTGATGCCGGCCGAGCGGATCGGCGCGCGCTCTTCCTCTTCCAGCGCCGGTTCGTGCGGGTGCGGTGGGTCCTTCATCAGGTGCACGATATACCAGGTGCCGATGCCGAAGACCGCAAAGTAGACCACGACAAACGCCGCAAGCGAAGTGGCAACTGCAGGTGCCGCGATCGGGCTGACCGAGTCCGCCGTGGTGAGCAAGCCATAGACCGTGTAGGGCTGGCGCCCGACTTCGGTCGTCACCCAACCGGCGATCACCGCGATGAAGCCTGAGGGGCCCATCAGCACGGCGAGGCGGTGTAGCAGCGGCCAGTCATAGAGCTTCTTGCGCGTGCGGGCGAGCAGGCTCCACAGGCCGAGGCCGAGCATCAGGAAGCCAAGGCCAACCATGATGCGGAATGACCAGAACACGATCCACACCGGGGGCCGCTTATCTGGCGCAATGGTATCCAGCCCCGCAAGCGGGGCGTTCGGATCATGCTTCAGGATCAGGCTCGAAGCCTTGGGGATGGCGATCGCGTAATCGAGCTTCTGGTCCTTGTCGTCGGGAATGCCGAACAGGTAGAGCGGCGCGCCATCGGGGTGGGACTGGTAGTGCCCCTCCATCGCCATGACCTTGGCAGGCTGGTGTTCCAGCGTGTTTAGGCCGTGCATGTCGCCAACGAAGATCTGCACCGGGGCGACCAGCGCCGCCATCCACATCGCCATAGAGAACATCTTGCGGGCGTGGAGGTTGACGCGGTCCCTGAGCAGGTGCCACGCGCCAACTGCACCGACGACGAAGGCGGTCGTCAGATAAGCGGCAATGACGGTGTGGACGAGGCGATAGGGGAAGCTTGGATTGAAGATGATCGCAGCCCAGCTCGGCCCGGGCATGAACGCGCCATTGGGGCCGATCTCGAAGCCGGTCGGGGTCTGCATCCACGAATTCACGGAGAGGATCCAGAAGGCCGATATGAAGGTGCCGACGGCAACCATCAGGGTGGCGGCAAAGTGAAGCCCCCTGCCCACCCGATTCATGCCGAACAACATCACGCCAAGGAAACCGGCTTCAAGGAAGAACGCTGTAAGCACTTCATAGGCCATGAGCGGGCCGATCACGCCGCCGACCTTGTCGGAAAACACCGACCAGTTGGTGCCGAACTGGTAGGACATGACGAGGCCCGAGACTACGCCCATCGCAAAGGCGACCGAAAAGATCTTCAGCCAGTAGCGGAACAGGTCGAGGTAGAGTTCCTTGCCAGTCTTGAGCCAGAGCGCCTCGAGAACGGCGAGGTAGCTGGCAAGACCGATGGAAAAAGCCGGAAAAATGAAGTGGAAGCTCACCGTGAAGGCGAACTGCATCCGCGCGAGAACCAGCGCCGCCGCCTGGGCGTCCATACCTGCGAACACGTTTATCTCCCCAATTCGGGATAGGGCGTCTTCTTTTGGCGCCTCAAGCACTTCCTAGCCATATATAAGCATAATCTAAAGTGATATTCCCGAGGCAACGGTTGCAGTTTCTGCACGCAAACAACCACTGTGCGAACGCGACGTTCCTCCAAACTTGCAGCATGTTGCAGGGGGGGCTATCGGCGCGCTTCCTGCCGGTTTGACCGGCGCGATGAAAGCCCTGCCGTTGTCCAAGATCATTCCGCTTGCCGATGTCGATCCCGCGCTGGTCGAGCAATTGCTCGATGCAGCGTTCGAGCCGACGCGGCACCAGCGAACGGCCTACAAGGTGCGCGAAGGGATGGAACCGCTCGGCAACCTTTCGTTCGCGGCGCTCGATGACGATGACATGCTGGCGGGCACGATCCAGTGCTGGCCGGTGGCGCTGACCGATGCGGATGGCCGGATGCATCCGATGATCATGGTCGGTCCGGTAGCCGTCATTCCCCATCTGCAGGGCGAAGGGTTCGGCAAGGCGCTTATGACCGCAGCACTTACCGCAATCGATCCGCGCGCACCGCTGCCGCAGGTGCTGATTGGCGATCCCGAGTATTACGAGCGGCTGTTCGGCTTCAGCAGCGCCCAAACCGGGGGCTGGCGCCTGCCCGGGCCCTTTGAACAGCATCGCCTGCTGTGCCGCACCGCAAATCCAGCCGTCCTGCCGCAAGAGGGCATGCTGGGGCCTTGGCGACGCTGACCCGATCTGGCATCGGCAGGGGCGTGCCTTATGAACCGCCCCCCGAACTCGCCGCGCTGAGCCTTGGCCAACTGGCCGAGCAGGTCGCAGCACGCAAGCTGCCGCCCATCGACCAGTGGTCCCCGCAGGATGTGGGCGATAGCGAGATGCGCATCGCAGCGGACGGCCGCTGGTATCATCAGGGCGGAGAGATACGCCGGCCTGCCATGGTGCGCGCCTTCTCATCGCTCCTTGTCCGCGACGATTCGGGACAGCACTGGCTGGTCACGCCGTTCCAGAAGCTGTCGATCGAGGTCGAGGACGCAGCGTTCATTGCCACGGACATGCAGGCAACCGTAGATGCACAAGGGCGGGCGGTACTGGCATTCCGGCTCAACAGCGACGATCTGGTGATCTGCGGGCCTGATCACCCCCTTCGCGTGACAGGGACGCACGATGTGCCTGCGTTTTATCTCTCCGTCCGCCATGGCACCGAAGCACGTCTCAATCGCAGCACCTATGGCCAGTTGATCGAGCATGCGCTGGCCATTGGCGGATCCGAGCTGGCGGTGGAAAGCCAGGGAGCACGGTTCGTGCTTGTCCCCGCATGACCCTGGGAGATCGGCTGACCGCGCTTTTCGCCGCAGGTCACCGCGCCCCCCTGCAGGACCTTTACGAAGACTGGCGGCCCTTGCCCGAACAAGGACTGCGCCCTGCGGCAGTCCTGATCGCGGTGACCGACCGCGTGGGCCATCCCGATGGGCCGGGTGTGCTCGTGACCCATCGCCCATCGCACATGCGCGCGCATCCGGGGCAGGCCGCCTTCCCCGGCGGCAAGCTCGATCCCGGTGAGACTCCGGTAGAGGCCGCGCTGCGCGAAGCAAACGAGGAACTGGGCATCCGGCCCGAAGACGTGACGGTCATCGGCGAGACCGACCGTTTCCGCACCGGCACGGGCTATGACATCACGCCCGTGCTGGCGCTGGTGCCTCCTGACCTTGACCTGCACCCCAACCCGGCAGAAGTCGCCGACTGGTTCGAACCGCCGTTGGGCTATCTGCTCGATCCGGCAAATCATGTCTCGCAATCAGCCGAGTGGAATGGCCGCACGGGCCGCTATATCGAGATCCTGTGGCAGCAGCACCGCATCTGGGGCGTAACCGCGGCGATCATATCCAACCTGTCGAAACGAATCCGCTGGCATGACTGACCGACTACCATCAGCCCCCTGGACCTCGCGTGAGGACCTCGCCACTCTCGTCGCCGCGCTCGATTCTCAGGCCGAAGGCAACTCGCGTTGGGTCGGCGGGGTTGTGCGCGACACGATCCTTGGCCTGTCGCCCAAGGATGTCGACATGGCCACGACGCTGCTGCCCGAGGAGACCATGGCACGGCTGGAGGCCGCAGGGATCCGGTCGATCCCCACGGGCATTGCCCATGGTACGGTGACAGCTGTGCTGTCCGAAGGGTCGGTCGAGATCACGACATTGCGTCGCGATGTCTCCACCGATGGCCGGCACGCCACGGTCGCCTTCTCGACTCGGTGGCAGGACGATGCGGCGCGGCGCGATTTCACGATCAACGCGCTTTACGCCGATCCGCGCACGCTCGAGGTTTTCGACTATCACAGCGGTCTGTCCGATCTAGCCGCGCGACGCGTCAGGTTCATCGGCGATGCGCGGGAACGCATCCGCGAGGATTACCTGCGCATCCTGCGGTACTTCCGCTTTCAGGCGCGGTTCGGCTCCGAGCCTGCCGATGCTGAGGCCGAGGCCGCGATCCAGGAACTGGCTGCGGGCCTAAAGGGGCTTTCACGCGAACGCGTCGGCTGGGAATTGATGAACCTGCTGAGCTTGCCTGATCCGGCACCGACAATTGCGCGCATGTCCGAGTTGGGCGTGCTCGAGCAAGTGCTGCCCGAAAGCGGCGCTGATGGCCGGGCCGCCCTGTCGGCACTGGTCGCGCACGAAATCGCCGAGGGCACGGCGCCTGACGGACTGCGCAGGCTGGCGGCCCTGCTTCCGGCAAGCCCGGCGATGGCAGAGCAGGTCGCCGCAAGGCTGCGGCTCTCGACCTCTCAGCGCAAGCGGCTTGCGACGGCTGCGGCGCGTGAGGGCGTAGCGGGCGAGGCCCGCGCCCTCGCCTATCGGCTGGGCGCCGTGGCAGCGCGCGATCGCCTGTTGCTGACGAACCAGGCGATCGCCGAGCTTGATGGTTGGGAGTGCCCGGTCTTTCCGCTGAAAGGCGGCGCCATCGTGGCGAGGGGAATCATGGCGGGGCCGGAAGTGGCGCGCCTGCTGCGTGCAGTAGAGCAGCGGTGGATAGAGGAAGGCTTTCCTGATGAAATCCGGGTGGGCGAGCTGCTGGACGCCGAACTGGCAGGGCGCTGAAACTCAGCCCTTCCACTCACGACGATCTTCGGCCGCCCGCAACACTTCGTACGAAACCTGAAGCTTCTGGAACTGTTCCGCAGCCGCCTTGTCGTTGGGGCGAACGTCAGGGTGGACTTCCTTGGCCTTGGCGCGCCACGCCTTTTTCACCGCATCGAAATCTGCATCGGGATCGAGGCCCAGCACTTCGAGCGCGCGCAACTCGTCACGGCTGCGGGTGCCATCGCCCGAGCCGCCCCATTCCGCCCAGGCAGCCTGCTTGAAGCCAGACGCTTCACCGCGTTCCTCGGCCTCGCGCCGTTCGGCCTCTTCCTTGTCCAGGCCTTCGAAGTAGTTCCAGCCCTGGTTGTATTCGGCGGCGTGCTGCTGGCAGAAATACCAGCGATCGGGATTGTTCGGCGATTTGGGTGCAGGACAATCGCCCTTCTGTTCGCACCCGGCACGATCGCACAGGCGAACAGGCGCAGCCTCGAAGGCTCTGCCGTAGCCGCGCCAGCGGGGAAAGCCCCAGTCAGTCGATCGAGTGTTTCGTGCCATCGCGGTAAGGTCAAAGCCTGATCGTGCTCATGCCGTCAAGATGGGTGTTGGAACCCAAAAGCAAAAGGCCCGGACAGTGCACTGGTCCGGGCCTTGATGCTGACGTGAGCTGCGTCAGTTTATCGTCACGGTGACCGCACGACGATTGCGAGCGTAGGATTCCTCGTCCGAGCCCAGCGCCAGCGGGCGCTCCTTGCCGTAGCTGACGACCGTGATGCGCGAGGGATTGACGCCAAGGCTGACCAGGTAATTCTTGGCCGAGTTGGCGCGGCGTTCGCCCAGCGCAATGTTGTAGTCACGCGTGCCACGCTCGTCGCAGTGGCCTTCGATTGTCACCGACTTGTTGGGATAGCGCGCGAGCCACGAAGCCTGGCTCTGGAGAATGCCTTGGTCGGACGCGTCGATGTTGTAGCGGTCGGTATCGAAGTTGACCGTGTCGGACATTACGGACGCGATGAAATCGGCCTGGCTGCCCGGGACCGGCCCCGCTGGCTGCGTGTTCTGCGCCGTGGTCTGCGTCGTCGTGGTCGTGCCGGGTTCGGGTGGCAGCGTTTTCGGCTTCGACGCGCAGGCGCCGAGGCTGAGCGTTGCGGCGGCAAGGCCGGCAATCAGGATCGGACGATTCATGGGCATTCTCCTGTGGGAGGGGTGGGAGATGGCGGCCTATGGTGATTGTGATGCGGCCAAATGACAAGGGCGGCTTCCGCCCTCGCCGTCAGGGCAGGACAGGCCCCCATGCAGGGTCTGAACCATCGACCGGGGTGTTGAGTTTCCGCTCGTTGCGGCCGGTCAGGTCAACCTGCCAGATACCGGTCTTGCCACTGCCGCGCTCGGTGCGGAAGAATTGCACGATGCGGCCATTGGGCGACCATGTCGGGGCTTCATCCTGCCAGGAATCGGTCAGGAAGCGCATGCCCTTGCCGTAGGGGTCGGTCACGGCGATGCGGAAGTTGCCGCCGATGTGGGTAAAGGCGATCTGATCGCCGCGCGGCGACCATTCCGGGGTGGCAGCGCGACCGCCGAAGAAGCTGATGCGCTTCTGGTTCGAGCCATCGGCGTCCATCACATAGAGCTGCTGGCTGCCCGAACGATCACTTTCGAAGACGATCTTGCTGCCATCGGGCGAATAGGACCCACCGACATCGATGCCGGGGCTGTCGGTCAGCCGCGTGGATTGGCCGCCAGTTGCCGGCACGCGATAGATGTCGGTATTGCCGGCAATCGCCATCGAATAGAGGATCCACCGGCCATCAGGTGACCAGCGCGGGGCAAAGGTGGGATTGGCGCTCTGCGTAACCAGCGTCTGCTGCCCGGTGCCGATGTTGTAAACATAGATACGCGGCGCACCGTTCAGGTAGCTGAGATAGACGATGCGGCTGTAGTCAGGAGAATAGCGCGGGGTGAGCGCGGTTGCCTGGCCATTGGTGATGAAGCGATGGTTGGCGCCGTCAGAGTCCATGATCGCCAACTGCTTGCGGCGGCGATCCTTGGGGCCGGTTTCTGCGATATAGGCGATCTTGCTGTCGAAAAACGGGCTTTCGCCGGAGAGGCGCGAATAGACCATGTCTGCGCACTTGTGCGCGGCGCGGCGCCATTCCTCCGGCTTTACGACATAGCCCTGCCGGGCAAGCTCGCTGCCGAGCGCCACGTCATAAAGGTAGCAGCCCACGGTCAGCTTGCCATCGTCGTTGGCCTTGACGAAACCCTGCACCAGCATCTCGGCCGAGCGCCCACGCCAGGTGTCGAAGGTCGGCGCGGCGACTTGCGGAAAGGCGACTGCGGGAAGCTGGTCGGGGCCGACCGGCTTGAACAGGCCATTGTTGCGCAAGTCATTGAACACCACGCGCGCCACGTTGCGGCCAAGCGCTTCGGTGTTGCCGCCTTCCGCAGCAGTCGCCACCGAGGCGTTGGTTGGAAATGCCGGGATGGCAATGCCAAGATCCTGCCACTCGTTCTCGTCCGAGACCGAGCCGGTTAGCCCCTCATCAGCCGGTGCCTGCGCCGCGGTCGACGAAGGCAGCGTGGTCTGCTGCGCAGCGACCAGCGCGGGCGCCGAGACAAGCCCTGCGGCAAGAACGAGGAAACGCATCTTCATTGGGACAACTTCCTGTCAAAGCGGAAGGCAGTGACGCGCTTCCAGCCGGAATAGTAGGTATCAGGCAGATCGAAGGGGGCGGCAAGCTGAACGGCGCGGATGGCCTGTTCGGCATGGCGCTTGGCCTGCGCTTCGTTGGCGGGCGTGATGCCCTGCTGATCAACCACGCGAGGGCGCCCGGCGAGACTTCCGTCCGGGTTGAGATCCCACGCAAGGATCGTCACAAGCTTGTCGGCATCCACGCCTTGCGGCGCGGCCCAGTGCGGTTTGATCTGCCGCGAGATCGCGCTGGCCAGCGATGACCGGACCTCGGGCCCGATCGTGGCGGCAGGCGCCGATTGCGCCGTGCCGGGCTTGGTCGAGCCGGGAATACCCTTGAGGAAGTCAGAGCCAATGCGCGACCCGCCCGTGGGGGTGTCAGGCCGGCGGCGCGGGCTAGTATCGCCCGAACCGGATTTGGGCGGGGTCGTCACGGGCTTGCTCGGCGCGGGCTTGGCTGCCGGTTGGGCTGGCGCAGGTTTGGCCGGTGCGGGCTTTGCGGGTGCGGGTTTCGGCGGGACCGGCTTTGGCGGGGTCGGCCTTGGTGGTGCGGGCCTGGGTGGAACTGGCTTGGGCTGCGGTTGCGGCCGTAGCGCAGGCTTTGGCGGTGCAGGCTTGGGTTGCGGCTGCGGTTGAGGCTGTGGCTTGGGCTGAGGCTGCGGCGGTGCCGGGACTGGCTGGGGTTGCGGCTCCGCAATTGGCTCGGGCGCCGGCTCGCCAAGTTCGGGCGCAACGTCGGGCGCGGCCTCGGCCATGGGGTCGGGCGAGGTCGATTGCTCGGCAATCTCGTCCGAGAACGTCACTTCCATCCGCTGCGGCGGCGGCTTGACCGTCTTGCCGGGTGGGGAGAGCGAGAGAGCAACGAGCAGGCCGACGTGGGCCGCAGCCGCAATGGCCAGCCCTGCCCCTTCCTGCCTCGAAAGTCCTCCTGCGGTGGGATCGCGCATCGCCACAGGCCTATTGCGGCGCCGATGAACTGTTGGTGACCAGCGAGATCGACTTGAACCCGGCGGCGTTCAGCTCACCCATCACCGCAGCCACCCGGCCCCAATCGAGTACGCGATC
The DNA here is from genome assembly GCF_900176395.1 of Novosphingobium sp. B1. Classification (GTDB taxonomy): domain Bacteria; phylum Pseudomonadota; class Alphaproteobacteria; order Sphingomonadales; family Sphingomonadaceae; genus Novosphingobium. The sequence goes on from NZ_FWXL01000003.1 coordinate 339,332, forward strand.
GGCACGCAAGGTTACGAGCGGTGGCTTGGTGCCGCGCTGCAGCCCGGCAAGGCGATCAGCAAGTTCGCCGGGGGCAAGCTGCTGATCGTCGAGGAACACGTTGCCCTGCGCATCGATGCTGACGGTGATCTGGTCCTGCTGCTGATCGAGCGGATCCGCCTTGCTGTCCGGCAGGTCGACCGGGACGCCCGCAGCCAGCATCGGCGCGGTGACCATGAAGATGATCAGCAGCACGAGCATGACGTCAACCAGCGGGGTGACGTTGATCTCGCTCATCGCCGCGCGACCGCCACGCCCCCTGCGACCGCGGCCGCCTCCGCCGCCCGAGCCCATCGACATCGCCATGGCTCAGGCCTCCAGTTCGCGGCTGAGCGTGGCGTGGAAACGATCGGCAAAGCGATAGAGGCGTGTCTCGAAGCGGTTCACGCGGTGCGAGAAGCGGTTGTAGGCGATCACCGCCGGGATGGCAGCGAACAGACCGATGGCAGTGGCGAACAGGGCCTCGGAAATGCCTGGCGCGACAACGGCAAGCGATGAATTCTGCTGTGCGCCGATGTTGAAGAAGCTGTCCATGATGCCCCACACCGTGCCGAACAGACCCACGAAGGGCGCGACCGAACCGACCGTGGCGAGGAAGTTCAGACGGCTGGCAAGCGTGTCGGCTTCGGCGACGACTGCGCCATCGAGCGCAGTATTGAGGCGCTGGCGCGTGCCTTCGCGATCAATCGCCTTGCCCGACGTGGACCTGCGCCATTCCATCAGCGCCGCGTTGACCACACGTGCCGAGGGCAGATCGCGCCCCTTGTTGTCCTTCTGGAACTGGTCGATGTCTCGCGCTTCCCAGAACTCCCTCTCGTACTTGTCGCACCCGCGCTGGATGCCGCCCATCTTCAGCGAAAAGCCGATGATGATGGTCCACGTCCATATGCTGGCAAGCACCAGGCCGATCATGACCGCCTGCACGACATAGTCGGCATCAAGGAAAAGCTGGACGGGGTTGAGCGAGGTCGGCGCGAAGGAAACGCCATTGGCAAGCATCGGGAGAATCATTCGGTTTCCTGTCCTTCGGGGCGATGATCGTGGTTGGGGGTTATTGTCTGGAAAGCGGCCATCCAGTCACGCGGCTGGCGACGGGGGCGACCGTTGGGCGCGACGAAGGCGACGCGCACCCTCGCCTCGCACAGAAGCGTCTCGTTCCTGAACGCACGCTGCACGATCCGGCATGTGGCGGGCGAAAGTTCTGCGACGTGGCTGTACACCAGCACTTCGTCATCCAGCCTGGCGGGGCGAAGGTATCGCAAGTCCATCTCGCTGACGGCATAGGCGCCCTCGCCCGCTTCATGGGCGGCGCGCTGGTCTATGCCGAGCAGGCGCAGCATGTCGGACCGGGCGCGTTCGAACCAGCGCAGGTAATTGGCGTGATAGACGACGCCCGAAAGATCCGTGTCCTCGAAATAGACGCGGACAGGATAGAGGTGGTTTGGGCCATCGAACAGGCCGGAGGGTGCAGGCGGAAAAGACATTCGGCGGCGACCCTACCCTTGCGACGAGTCGAAGGGCAAGGGGTGGTTAACGGCTTGCCCCCGTGTTGAACCCTTTCAGCGCACCAGCATCGGGCCGAGCGGCTGCCCGGCGAAGAGGTGAACGTGCAGATGCGGCACTTCCTGATGGCTGTCGGTTCCGGTGTTGGCGAGCAGGCGATAGCCCGGAGCAACCAGACCGAGATCGCGAGCGACCTTGCCGACCGCTCGAACGAAACCGGCGATCTCCGCTTCAGTTGCCTTTGCCGAAAAGTCGTCCCAGCACACATAGGCACCCTTCGGGATCACGAGCACGTGTGTGGGCGCCTGCGGATTTATGTCATGGAAGGCGAGTGCGAAGTCATCTTCATAGACGGTGCGATTGGGTATCTCGCCGCGCAGGATCTTCGCGAATATGTTCTGCTCGTCATAAGGCAGCGTTGCGTCAACGGCCATGTCAGTTGCTCCTGCTGGCTTTTTCAACAATGCCCGAGGTGCCTTCGCGCCGTTCGAGCTCATCCAGGACTTCGGCCAGCGGCACATCCTTGGCCGACAGCAGCACCATCAGGTGAAAGATAAGGTCGGCCGCTTCGCCGACCAGTTCCGTGCGGTCGCCAGCCAGTGCTGCGATGACGGTCTCGGTGCCCTCTTCCCCGACCTTCTGCGCGATCTTGGCAATGCCCTTGGCGTTGAGCCTGGCCACATAGCTGGCAGATGGATCGCCCTGACGGCGCTGGGTTATCGTGGCTTCGAGCCGGGCAAGGATTTCACCGTGTTCCATGGCATGCGCAATGGCGCGGATGGAGGGCGCTGGTCAAGCGCAACCGGAAATGTCCGGCGATGCGGCTACTTGCGGCGCTTGGCGATGTGGCGGCCAACGATCAGGCCGACGAGACCGATGCCGAAAAGGGCGCCATCGGTCGGCTCGGGGATCGAGATGCCGCTCGACTGCGCCATGGCTGGCGCTACCGTCAGCAGGGCTACGAAGAGGGAAGTTCCGATACGAAGCACAGCGCAAGCGACCTTGGACAATTAACACCAAGCCAATGCCAGACCTCGCGATTCGGTAAAATCCCTTATAACAGATGGTTAATGCCCCATCTTGGGACTCATCCTCTTGCCGGGAGCCCCGCGGCCCGAAGCGCGGCATGCGCTTCTGCAATCGAGTGCGTGCCAAAGTGGAAGATCGAGGCGGCGAGCACGGCGCTGGCGTGGCCCCGGGTCACGCCTTCGACAAGGTGATCGAGACTGCCGACGCCGCCGCTGGCGATGACCGGCACCGGCACGGCATCTGCGATGGCGCGGGTCAGTTCGAGATCGTAGCCCTTTTGCGTTCCGTCGCCATCCATCGAGGTGACCAGCAGTTCGCCTGCACCGAGCGTGGCGAGGTTGACGGCGTGTGCCAGCGCATCGATGCCGGTGGCCTTGCGTCCGCCGTGGGTGAAGATTTCCCACTTGCCCGGTTCGGTGCGGCGGGCGTCGACCGAACCGACCACGCACTGCGCACCGAACTTCTCGGCAATGTCGCGCACCAGTTCGGGCCGGGCGACGGCGGCGGAATTGACCGCAACCTTGTCGGCACCGGCGAGGAGGAGTGCGCGCGCGTCCTCGACCGCCCTCACCCCGCCGCCCACGGTCAATGGCATGAAGCAGACCTCGGCGGTGCGCGCGACGACATCCAGCAGGGTGCCGCGGCCTTCATGGCTGGCGGAAATGTCGAGGAAGCACAGTTCGTCCGCCCCGGCCTTGTCATAGGCGCGGGCCTGCTCGACCGGATCACCGGCATCGCGCAAGTCGACGAAGTTGACGCCCTTCACCACGCGGCCATCGCGAACGTCGAGGCAGGGAATGACGCGGACGCGGACGGTCATGTCAGGCCTCGGCCATCTGGATCGCGGCCTTAAGGTCAAGGCGGCCTTCGAAAAGCGCGCGCCCCGTTATGACGCCCTCGATCCCGTCCGCCTCGTGGATCTTGAGCATGCGGATGTCGTCAATGCCCTTCACACCGCCACTGGCGATCACGGGAATATCCACCCGGCGGGCGAGTTCGACTGTGGCGTCAAGGTTCACGCCCTTGAGCAGGCCATCGCGGCCGATGTCGGTGAACAGCAGGCTGGCGACGCCCGCGTCCTCGAAGCGACGGGCGAGATCCACGACAGAGACGTCGGACACATCGGCCCAGCCTTCGGTGGCAACCATGCCATCGCGCGCATCAACCGCGACCACGATGCCACCGGGAAACTCCTTCGCCATGTCCTTCACGAACTGCGGGTCCTTGAGTGCAGCGGTGCCCATGACGACGCGGCTGACGCCAAGATCGAACCAACCCGAAACCGCCTCGCGCGTGCGGATGCCGCCGCCGAGTTGCACATGGCCGGGGAAGGACTTGAGGATGCCTTCAACCGCCTCGCGATTCTCGGCGCGGCCCGCGAAGGAACCGTCGAGATCGACGACGTGGAGGTACTGCGATCCGGCTGCGGCAAACAGGCTCGCCTGATGGGCGGGGTTGTCGCCGTAGACCGTGGCGCGGTCCATGTCTCCTTCGGCGAGGCGAACGACCTGGCCAGCTTTCAGGTCAATGGCGGGAAAGACGATCATGGACCGCGCGCCTAGCAGGCGTTCACGCGGAACGGAAGGCTTCCTTGGGCACATGCGTGATGCGGCAGGCCAGATCGGCCTCGCCCGAGGCGATGATGTAGCGATCCTCCAACTCTGCGATGCCGGTGGTGAATACGACATCGCGCAAATAAAGCAGGTCCTCGAGAGGGCGCGTCAGGTCTGCATTGGGCTCGAGCAGCGGGGTGTGGCTGCCGCCGATTGTCTTCCAAGGTTGGTCCGGATCGAGCAGCGACCAGTAGGTACGATAGATGCCGACAATCTCCTTCGGCTCCACTCCGTGCCACAGGGTCAACCAGCCGCGCTGGCCATCAATCTCGGTCAGAATGGGCGGCGTGCCTCCACCCATGCGTGCGGTTGCAGCCGTGCCGGCATGGGGCCGGATGCCGGGTTCGATGTGCGGTTTCCAGTGAAGCGCGTCCGGTGAGGTTGCCAGGTTGATGGAAGGTCCGGCACGCCATTCGCTACCCGGCGGGTAGGCGAAGTACAGGTCGCCGAGGGGGCGGGTCTGTGCCCAGTATTCGCCGTGGACCAGCCCTTCGAAGATCAGCATGTCCTTGTTCTGGTGATCGAGGACGATGCCCTCGAAAGTCCAGTCGAGGCCATTGTCGGAGGAATACATTGTTGTCGAATGGCGCTCCGGGCTGACCGAGCAGGTGGTCATCAGGTAAGCGCCCTCGCCCATGCGCGAAATGCGGGCATCCTCGATGCCATAGCACTGGAACGATCCTTGCGGCGTGATCGCCTTGTCGCAATGAACGGCGACGACGTTAAGGCCATCGGGCGACATTTCCACCGGCAGCAGCCAGGAGAGCGAGGTCAGCGCCATGATCTTCCAGCCGCCCCCATGCAGCATGAACTTGCGCGGGTCCGATGTGTCGGCCAGTTCGAGCGGCCAGCCATCGAGGACGTAGCCGCCTTCATGCCAGCGGATCGCGTGGACCTTGCCGTCGCGAATGGGCTGGCGCAGCGCTTCGGCGACACGGACGATGAACAGCAGGTTGCCATTTGGCAGCACGGTCATGCCGGGGTTGAAGGCCCCCAGCACGTAAGTCTCGGCATCGAAGTGACCACGCAACGGGGACTGCGCAAGGTCCACCATGAACGGTGTGAACACCAGGCGGTCGAACGGATATGTGGTCATGCAGGGAGGCCTCCTTCAAAGGAAGGAAAGGCCTCCGGCTGCGATACAGTTCCCTCGGGCTAACCCGTCAGGGCTTCCATTCGAGGAAGCGGGCAAGCAGCGAGAGGCCGTACGACTGGCTCTTTTCCGGGTGGAACTGCACACCGAGGATGTTGTCCCGCGCGACCGCTGCGACGATCCCGCCACCATGGTCGCTCATCGCCGCAACATGCGCGCCCTCTTCGGGTACGAAGTGATACGAGTGCAGGAAATAGGCCTCACCCGGCTCCAGCAGTTCGGCCCCGCCCTTGTGCGGCATCGGCGCGACATCGTTCCAGCCCATGTGCGGGACCTTGATCGACGGGTCGGCAGGTTCGATCACCCGCACCTCGCCACCGATCCAGCCAAGACCGTCGGTCGTACCGAACTCGATGCCGCGATCTGCCAGCAATTGCATGCCGACGCAGATGCCAAGGAACGGCGCGCCACCGACAATGACACGCTCTTCCATCGCTTCGACCAGACCGGGCACGGCTTCAAGCGCCTCGACACAAGCCTTGAACGCACCGACGCCGGGCAGAACAATACGGTCAGCGGCGCGGACCACGTTTGGGTCGGCTGTAACCACAACGCCTTCTGCCCCCGCCGCCTTCAGCGCATTGGCGACCGAGCGGAGGTTGCCCGCACCGTAATCAACCAGCGCGAGGGTATCAGCCACCGAGAATGCCCTTGGTGGACGGGACCGCATCAGCCTTGCGCGGATCGATGGTGATCGCCTGACGCATGGCGCGGGCAAAGCCCTTGTAGATGCCCTCGATGATGTGGTGGTTGTTCGAGCCGTAGAGGCTTTCGATGTGGAGCGTGATGCCCGCAGCCTGACTGATCGACTGGAACCAGTGTTCAAACAGTTCGGTATCCATCTCGCCAAGGCGAGGCTGCGTGAAGGCAGCCTTCCAGATCAGCACCGGGCGGCCCGAGATGTCGAGCGCGACGCGGCTCAGCGCCTCGTCCATCGGAGAATAGGTGTGGCCGTAGCGGGTGATGCCCTTCTTGTCGCCCAGTGCCTGCGCGATCGCCTGGCCCAGCGCGATGGCGCTGTCCTCGGTGGTGTGGTGCTGGTCGACGTGGAGATCACCCTTCACCCGGCATTCGATGTCGATCAGCGAATGCCGGCTGAACTGCTCGATCATGTGATCGAGGAAGCCGATGCCCGTCTCCACCTTGTAGGTGCCGGTGCCATCGAGGTTCACCGACACGGCAATGTCGGTTTCCTCGGTCTTTCGCGTGATAGATCCGGTGCGCATGGGAAAGCGCCTATACCCCGCTGTGGTTTAGAATCAATGTCCGTGCCCACTTGACCCGAACGGCCGGGGCGGTCAGTTGTGACGCCATGAGCGATGCACCTGACAGCCTGATCCCCTACGACGAAATCGTGCAGGAGGCGCTGCGCGCCGTGGTCGGTCGCGTGCTGGGCGAAGTTGCCGCCGGTGGCGGGATGCTGCCGGGCGCGCACCATTTCTACATCACATTCAAGACTGGCGCGCCGGGCGTGGACATCCCGCAGCGGCTGCGCGAGCGCTTTCCCGACGAGATGACCATCGTTCTCCAGAACAAGTTCTGGGACCTGAAGGTCGAATCCGACCAGTTCAGCGTGGGTCTATCGTTCAACCAGATCCCGTCGACCCTGATAATTCCATTCTCGGCAATTACCGCGTTTGTCGATCCAGCCGTGGACTTCGGCCTGCAATTCCAGGCCGTTGTCGATGACGAGGCCGAACCAATCGAGCCGGCGGAAAACGATTCGCCGGAACAAGCCGAAAAGCCCGCCGTTGAACGGACCGATGATGGCTCGAATGTCGTCACGGTCGATTTCGGGAAAAAGAAGTAAGGGGCGTACTGCCCCACTGACAGAAGGCTTGGGGTTTATGGCGAAGAAGGGCAAGAAGCTGGCCATTGCGGCAAAGGACGCCGCGGGCACTGTGCCGTCGCCGAGCCCCAACCCGATGACCAACCTTATCCTTGCCGACATCGCCCTGCGCACAGGCAGCCTGCTGCTGCGCCGCGGTGTGGAAAAGGGGCTGATCGCCAGCAAGATGGGACCGAAGAAGGCAGGCCGCCTGATCGAGGGCCGTTCCATGGTGCAGACACTGGTCGGTGCCAGCATTGCGCGGCTGGCAACGCGCTCGGTTCCCGGCGCTATCGTGGTCGGTGGCGGCTTGCTGGCCAAGACGCTTTACGACCGCAAGCGCAGCCGCAAGGCTGCGGTCGCTGGCGAAATCGCTATTCAGGAACAGGTGGAGCGCGGCAAGGAAGACTGAGCCTGCTGCTTGCCATGCTGCGCTATCCCCACTTGACCATGCGGGAACCGATGCGCCACTAGCGCACATGGTTCACGAGTCCACCGACGACGACACCCTGCACCGCCGGGGCCTGATGTTCATCCTGTCCTCGCCTTCGGGCGCGGGGAAGACGACAATCGCACGCAAGCTGCTCGACGAGGATGCCGAGATCAAGGCGTCGGTTTCGGTCACCACCCGCCCGATGCGTCCGGGCGAGGTCGAGGGCGTGGACTACTACTTCGTCGACAAGGCCGAGTTCGACCGGATGGTCGAGGCGAACGAGTTCTACGAATGGGCGGTGGTCTTCGGAAACTGCTACGGCACGCCCAAGGCGCACATCCGTGACCGGCTGAAAGCGGGCGGCGATGTATTGTTCGACATCGACTGGCAGGGCACGCAGCAGCTTTACCAGAAGGCGCAGGCCGATGTGGTGCGCGTGTTCATCCTGCCGCCGAGCCTTGAGGAACTGCACCGTCGCCTCACGGGGCGCGGCACCGACAGCGCCGAAGTGATCGCCGCACGCATGGCGCGCGCGCAAGCCGAAATCAGCCACTGGGACGGTTACGATTACGTGGTGATCAACGACGAGGTCGAGGGCTGCTTCGCCAAGGTCCGCGAGATTCTGGCAGCCGAACGGATGAAGCGGACGCGTCAGACCGGACTGATCGACTTTGTGCGCGGATTGATGCGGGGCTGAACCGGAGGAAGCGCCCTCGCACAAGCGAAGGCGCCTTCAATCCCACCGGATTCAGTGTCCCGACGGGTCGACCGCGTTCTCAGGCACCCAGCCATTGACGATACCACCGTCGATCGGCAGCGGCGTGCCGACAACGTAGTCGCCGGCGCGGCTGGCGAGGTAAATTGCACCGCCGGCCATGTCCTCGATCGTGCCGATACGCTTCGAGGGAATGCCCTTTGCCGATGCTTCCGGGTTCTTCGCTGCGGCCTTGTTCATTTCGGATGGGAAAGCACCCGGGCAGATACAGCTGGCGACGATCTGATCCTTGATCAGGCGCGCGGCCATGCGGCGGGTCAAGTGGATCAGGGCCGACTTCGAGGCCTGATAGCTGTACGTTTCCCAAGGGTTGATGCGCAGGCCATCAATCGAAGCGATGTTGATCACCTTGGCCGGCTGGTCCTTGCTGGCTGCAGCCTTGAGCAGACCGTGCAGCTTCTGGGTCAGGAAGAAGGGGGTCTTCACGTTGAGGTCCATGACCTTGTCCCAGCCCACTTCGGGGAAATCCTCGAAATCCGCACCCCACGCAGCGCCAGCATTGTTGACGAGGATGTCCAGCTTGCTTTCGCGCGATGCAAGGTCGGCCGCCAATTGCTCGATGCCCGCGACGTTGGAGATGTCACCTGGCAATGCGATGCACTTTTCACCAAGGCGCGCGGCGGTTTCCTCGACCACCGCTGCCTTGCGGGCGGTGATGTAGACGCGTTCGCAACCTGCGGCGATGAAACCCTCGGCGATCATCTCGCCAATGCCGCGAGAGCCGCCGGTGACGACCGCAATGCGGCCTTCGAGGCTGAAGAGCTTGCTGAAATCCATGAGTCTGTTCCCCTGCGCGCCCATGTTTCCGGGTCGCTGTGCCCCTCCCCATGCGGGAAGGGGCGATTGCATCAGTAGCCGCTGAGCTGGGCCACGCGCTCGGCGTGGTAGTATTGGTCGCCCATGAATTCGGCGAGCGAACGATCCCGCTTCATGTAAAGGCCGATGTCATACTCGTCAGTCATCCCGACGCCGCCGTGCATCTGCACGCCTTCACGCACCGACAGGTTGCAGGCCTTGGCAGCCTTTGCCTTGGCAACCGAGACCATGAGGTCTGCCTTGTCTGAATTGCCGTCGAGCAGTTGCTGCGCCTTGATCACTGCGGCTTCGGCGATTTCCAGTTCGGAATAGAGATGCGCGGCGCGGTGCTGCAACGCCTGGAATTCGCCGATCAGCTGGCCGAACTGCTTGCGGGTCTTGAGGTAGGCTGTGGTGATGTCAAAGGCACCCTGCCCGACACCGGTCAGTTCGGCAGCGGCCCCGATGCGGCCGGCGCGAATGACCTTGTTGAGCAGTTCACGACCGCCATCGACCTCGCCGATCACGCAATCGCCATCAAGCTCGACATTGTCGAAAGTCACGTTGCTGGCCATCGCGCTGTCAACGAGACGCAGGTTCTCGTGGTTGATGCCTGCAGCGTCCTTCGGCACCGCGAACAGCGTGATGCCGTCATTATCCGTGTCGCTGCCAGAGGTGCGCGCAGCGACGATGATCGCGTCTGCCGATGCGCCCTGCACTACGAAGGCCTTGCGGCCCAGCAGACGGAAGCCGTTGCCGGCCTTCTCGGCCTTGCAGGCAATGCGTTCTGGACGATGCTTGGGGCCTTCATCGACCGCGACCGCCAGCACGCTGTCACCTGCAAGCACGCCGGGGAGCCAGCGGCCGCGAATCTCCTCGGAACCGCCAGACAGCGCGGTGACGCCCATGACCGAGGTGGTCAGGAAGGGGGACGGGGTAAGGTTGCGACCGATCTCGCGCAGGACGATACCCGCCTCGACGTGGCCCATGGCAAGGCCCCCGTCGGCCTCTGCGGCGAGCATGCCGGTCAGCCCCATCTCGGCAAACTGCTTCCACAGGGTATGGCCGAAACCGTCCTGGCAGTTCATGTCGCGATAATGGCGCAACTGCTTCTTGATGCCGCCTTCGTCGGCCATGAAGCCGGTGACGCTCTCGGCCAGCATGGCCTGATCTTCGGTGTGATAGAGAGGCATCGATCAGGCTCCCGGCAGTTCGAGAATGCGTTTGGAAATGACGTTGAGCATGACCTCGCTGGTGCCGCCCTCAATCGAGTTGGCCTTGGTGCGCAGCCACGAACGCGACGGTGTCCCGCCATTTGTGCGCTCGCTATCCCATTCGAGCGCAGTGGCGCCACCGGCCGACATGAGCAGTTCGTGCCGCCGCTTGTTAAGCTCGGTGCCCGCGTACTTCATCATGTTGGGCTGTGCCGGATGGGCGCGGCCGACCTTGGCTTCATCGAGGAATTTCTCGCCCATGCAGGCATAGGCCAAGGCATCGACATCGAACATGGCGAGGTCGGCGCGCAGGATCGGGTCTTCAAGGCCATTGCGGGCAACTACCGCGCCAATCGCGTTGAGACGATCACCACCACCTGCACCCGAGATCATCTCGCGTTCGTGGCCGAGCAGGTACTTGGCGACGTCCCAGCCACGGTTCAGTTCGCCAACGATCTGGTCCTTCGGCACGACGACGTTGTCGAAGAAGGTTTCGCAGAACGGTGAGTTGCCGCTGATGAGCTTGATCGGCTTGGTCGTCACGCCCGGGGTGGTCATGTCGAACAGCAGGAAGCTGATGCCCTGATACTTGTTGGTCTTGTCCGTGCGGACGAGGCAGAAGATCCAGTCGGCCTTGTCAGCGTAGGAAGTCCAGATCTTTTGGCCGTTGACGACCCAGTGATCGCCCTTGTCCTCGCCGAAAGTCTGCAAGCTGACGAGGTCGGAGCCGGAACCGGGTTCCGAATAGCCCTGGCACCAACGAATCTCACCGCGGGCGATCTGGTTCAGGTAGTGGACCTTCTGCTCTTCTGTGCCGAACTTGAGCAGCGCAGGGCCGAGCATCCAGATGCCGAAGCTCGAGAGCGGCGGACGTGCGCCAATGCGGGCGCATTCCTCGCGCCAGATCTTGGCCTCCGCCGGAGACATGCCGGCGCCGCCGTAGGGCTTTGGCCAGTCGGGTACGGTGTAGCCCTTGGCCACGCAGCGCTCGAGCCAGGTCTTCTGCGCTTCGTTCTTGAACTGGAAATTGCGCCCGCCCCAGCACACGTCGCCCTCGTCGCGGACGGGTTCACGCATTTCGGCAGGGCAGTTTTCTTCGAGCCATGCGCGGATTTCCGCGCGGAAAGCCTCAAGGTCTGACATGATTGTGCTCCTCTCTTAACCGGAAGGTTAAAGCGAGTCGCGATGATCTGGCAAGCGCGGATTTGCGGGCAGTTTCCTGCGCTTTGGGGCAAGTCTCGCATGCCGTAGCGTAAAGTGCATCGGCATTGACGGACCATCTTTCGCGCCTAAGCTGACGTAAACGTAAAACGATAGAAAAATGCTGGAGAGAGGGATGCGATTCAACGGCAAGACGGTCGTGGTGACCGGCGCGGCTTCGGGGATCGGACGGGCGACAACGATCGCTTTTGCTGCCGAAGGCGCCATGGTCTACGCCGCCGACATCGACGAGGCGGGCCTGCAACAGACAGCCTCTGCATCAAATGGCAAGGTCGTCAGCGCGCTTTGCGACGTCACCCGCACCGAGGACATCAAGGCCCTGATGGACCGCGCCGCTGCAGAGACCGGCGGCATCGACTGCGTATTCAACAATGCCGGCGCCGGCGGCGACCGCGCCCCGATCGACGAGATCGAACCGAATGGCTGGGACCGCACCATGGACCTGCTGCTGCGCTCTGTCGCCTTCGGGATCCGCTACGCCGTGCCGCACATGATCGGTCGCAAGGGTGCATCGTTCGTAAATACGTCGAGTGTTGCCGCCGTCGGCCCAGGCTATTCGCCGACCGCCTACGCCGTGGCGAAGGCCGGCGTCCTTCATCTGACCAAGGTTGCCGCCGCAGATCTTGCCAAGCACCAGATCAGGGTGAATGCGGTGCAGCCCGGCTTCATCAACACCAATATCTTCACCTCTTCGCTGGAAATGCCGGCCGAGCTTGAGGCACAGGCCAAGGGCGCGATCGCGGCAATGTCGCAACAGGCGCAACCGGTTGCCCGCGGCGGACAGCCGGACGACATTGCACAGGCGGTGTTGTTTCTTGCGAGTGAGGCAGCGGGTTTCGTTACCGGCACATCGCTGATTGTTGATGGCGGTATTACCATCGGGCCGCGCCATAGCTGGGATCCGACGATGCCGGGCCTGTTTGACGCGCTCCAGCAGATGGCAGAAAGCGGCAAGGCTGCATGATCCCGATCGAGGGCCGCGTACCTACCCGCCTCGCCCTCGCCAATGGGCTGGGAAGCGTTGCTTACGGGGTGAAGGACAACGGCTTCGCGACGTTCCTGCTGCTCTTCTACAACCAGGTTCTTGGCATGGATGCGCGGCTGGTCAGCCTCGCATTGCTGATCGCGCTCGTGTTTGATGGACTGATTGACCCGGTCGTCGGCCATTTCAGCGACAATACGAGGACCAGATGGGGACGCAGGCTGCCGTTTCTCTACCTTGCCCCGATACCGTTGGCGCTCGCGTGGGCTTTCCTGTGGTCCCCGATCGGAGATCCCAGTTTCGGCATGCTGCTGGTTTCGGCCATTCTCGTGCGCGCTCTGGTCGCCATGTGCGAGGTGCCCTCGGCCGCGCTCATTCCCGAGATCACGCGGGACTACGACGAGCGCACGCGTCTGACCCGGTTCCGCTTCATGTTTTCGTGGGGCGGCGGACTGCTGATGTTGCTTCTGGCTTATGGGGTATTCCTCCCAAATGCCATGCTGGCGCGTGAGGGGTATCGCAACTTCGGGTTGTTCGGCGCGGCACTGATGGCGCTATGCGTGCTGATCTCGGCGATCAGTCAGCACCGTTGGGTGAAGGGCATGCCGCCCGAGCGGACGGGACAGGGCAAGGGAGCGATCGCTTCGCTGGCGGAAATACGTGAAAGCTTTTCCCACCCGGCCTGCCTGATCGTGATGGGCGGAATCGCCGCTGCGCTCACCGCCCAAGGCATAACTTTTGCCTTGTCGAACTACCTCTATCTCTATGTCTGGAAATTCACCACGACCGCGCTTCAGGTTTTCCCGTTCCTGCTGTTTGGCAGCGTGATCGGTGCTTCGCTGCTGGTGGGCAAGGCGCAATTCCGGTGGGGCAAGGCTGGCACGGTCATGCGCATGGCGCCGCTAGGCATGGTGTTCTGGGCGGGCCCGCTGCTGCTTCGCTGGCAGGGGTTTTGGCCTGAAGACGGCACGACGGCTTCGATCGGCATCATGTTCGCCTGCACATTCCTGTCCAATACATTCACCGTGACAGGCACGATGACGCTGTGGTCCATGGTTGCCGACGTCGTCGAGGCATCGGAAGAGCAGACCGGGCGGCGGTCCGAAGGCACTCTTGCAGCAGGCGCATTCCTTGCCAGCAAGTGTGCCGGCGGGCTGGGTGTGTTCATCACCGGTCTTCTGCTGAGCTTTGCGGGTCTCGAGGCGAACACCCCGCCCGATGCAGTCCTGCCCGAGGTGACCTATCGCCTGAGCATTGCCTACTGCGCGAGCATTGCCCTGCTCGCCGTGCTGACCGCCCTCATCGTCAGGAAGTTTCCGATCGACCGCGCAACGCACGAGGCGCGGCTGGCACGGCTGGATCAGGTGGCTCGCGTCGATCCCGATGCGACCGGGCTTCATCCGTGACGACGGAATGACCGCGACCAGCGACATGACTTAACCGATCACTTAATTTTCACTTGAATTCGCACATGGCCCGATGGACACTGCCGGGCAACCAAGGAGAGGCTCATGGATTTCGAACCGACCGACCGCCAGAAGTACTGGCGTGACCGCGTCCGCCAGTTCATCGAGGAAAACGTCCGCCCGCGCTACAAGGACTACAAGGCCGAGCAGGCGACTGGCGACCGGTGGAAGGTTCTCCAGACCGTCGAACAGGAGAAGGCCAAGGCCAAGGCTGCCGGCATATGGAACCTGTTCATGCCGCCACGCAACGGCGGGCATCATCATGTCGAGGAAAGCTTCGAATTCGAAGGCCCGGGCCTCACCAACCTTGAATATGCCCTCTGCGCAGAAGAGATGGGCCGCATCGGCTGGGCGAGCGAGGTGTTCAACTGCTCCGCGCCCGACACCGGGAACATGGAAGTGTTCCATCGCTATGGCACGCTCGAGCAGAAGGAACAGTGGCTGCGGCCGCTGATGAACGGCGAGATCCGTTCGGCCTTCCTGATGACCGAGCCGGCAGTCGCGTCGTCGGATGCGACCAACATCGAAACCTCGATTCGCCGTGAGGGCGATGAGTATGTCATCAACGGTCGCAAGTGGTGGTCTTCGGGCGTGGGTGACCCGCGTTGCAAGATTGCCATCGTCATGGGCAAGACCGACTTCGAAGCCAAGCGGCACCAGCAACAGTCGATGATCCTGATGCCGCTTGACGCGCCGGGCGTGGAGATCGTCCGCCACCTGCCCGTGTTCGGTTATGACGATGCGCCGCATGGCCACATGGAAGTCGTGATGAACAACGTGCGCGTTCCTGCTTCCAGCATTCTGTTGGGCGAAGGTCGCGGCTTCGAGATCGCGCAGGGCCGCCTGGGGCCAGGCCGCATCCACCATTGCATGCGCACCATCGGCGTGGCCGAGGAAGCGATTGCCAAGATGGCCAAGCGCCTGCAGTCGCGCGTGGCCTTCGGCAAGCGCGTGGCCGACCAGTCGATCTGGGAGTGGCGCATCGCGCAGGCCCGTATCGACATCGAAATGACCCGCCTGCTCTGCCTCAAGGCGGCAGACATGATGGACAAGGTCGGCAACAAGTCGGCTGCGCTTGAGATCGCGATGATCAAGGTGCAGGCGCCGAACATGGCGCTGCGCGTTATCGACGATGCGATCCAGGCCCACGGTGGCGGCGGCGTTTCGGAAGATTTCGGCCTCGCCGAAGCCTATGCCCATCAGCGCACGCTTCGCCTGGCAGACGGGCCGGACGAAGTGCACGCCCGCGCCATTGCCCGCATCGAATTCGCGCGTCACGCCGACATGCCGTCGGCAGATCGCGGGTTCAGCTCAGGTGATCTGGGCGTGGCTCGGTAAGGAGAGAATAGATGAAAGCCGCCGTACTCGTCGAACCGGGCAAGCCGCTCGAGCTCCAGGACCTGAGCGTTTCCAAGCCGGGTCCGCATGAAGTGCTGATCCGCACCGCGGCCTGCGGGTTGTGCCATTCGGATCTGCACTTCATCGAGGGCGCCTATCCACACCCTCTACCGGCCGTGCCGGGGCACGAGGCGGCGGGCATCGTCGAGGCGGTTGGCTCGGAAGTGCGGACCGTGAGGGTAGGTGACGCGGTAGTCACCTGCCTCTCGGCCTTCTGCGGCCATTGTGAGTTCTGCGTCACCGGCCGCATGTCGCTCTGCCTTGGCGCAGATACGCGGCGTGCACCCGGCGGCGCCCCTCGCCTCACCCGCAGCGACGATGGCAGCACGGTCAACCAGATGCTGAACCTGTCGGCCTTTGCCGAACAGATGCTGGTGCATGAGCATGCCTGCGTTGCGATCAACCCGGAGATGCCGCTCGACCGGGCGGCGGTTATCGGTTGCGCGGTGACGACTGGCGCTGGCGCAGTCTTCAACGCGGCCAAGCTGACGCCGGGCGAGACGATTTGCGTCGTTGGCTGTGGTGGCGTGGGCCTGGCCACGATCAATGCCGCCAAGATCGCCGGTGCCGGCCGGATCATCGCGGTCGATCCGATGCCGGAGAAGCGTGACCTCGCGAAAAAGCTCGGCGCCACCGATGCGATCGATGCCGGACCCGATGCTGCCAAGGAAATCGTCGAGATGACCAAGGGCGGCGTTCACCATGCGATCGAGGCCGTCGGCCGTCCGGCTTCGGGCGATCTGGCGGTGGCTTCGCTGCGGCGCGGCGGTACGGCCACGATCCTCGGGATGATGCCGCTGAACCACAAGGTCGGACTGTCGGCGATGGATCTGCTTTCCGACAAGAAGCTGCAGGGCGCGATCATGGGGCAGAACCACTTCCCGGTGGATCTCCCGCGGCTTGTCGACTTCTACATGCGCGGCCTGCTCGACCTTGATACAATCATTGCCGAACGCATCCCTCTGGAAGGCATCAATGATGGCTTCGAGAAAATGAAGCAGGGCCATTCCGCCCGCTCGGTCATCGTGTTCGATCAGTGAGCGGGCCAGCAATGAGCAACGCGCCGATGGACGCACAGGCAGCCTTTACCGGGACAGTTGTTCCCGAGGGTGCCGACCGACTTGACGAGGCCAGCCTGACCCGCTGGTTCGAAGACAATGTCGCGGGCTTTCAGGGCCCGCTGACCGTTTCGAAGTTCAAGGGCGGGCAATCCAATCCGACCTACAAGATTGACAGCCCTTCAGGGCCCTACGTCCTGCGCCGCAAGCCGTTCGGCAAGTTGCTGCCCTCGGCCCACGCGGTTGACCGCGAGTACAAGGTGCAGGCCGGACTTTCGGGCACCGGTTTCCCGGTCGCTCGGCAGTACGGGCTGTGCACTGACGAGAGCGTGATCGGATCGTGGTTCTACGTGATGGGCTGCGTCGATGGCCGGACGATTTGGGACGGGGCAATGCCCGGCGCAACGCCGGAATTCCGTCGCGCCACTTATGATGCGATGGTCGATACGCTGGCCGAACTGCATTCAGTCGACATCGACAAGGCGGGACTTGGCGACTTCGGCAAGCCGGGCAATTACTTCGGCCGGCAAGTCGATCGCTGGACCAAGCAGTATCGCCTCTCGGAAACCGAAACGATGCCTGAGATGGAACGGCTGATCGAGTGGTTGCCCGCCACCCTGCCCGAGCAGACGCGAACGAGCGTGGTCCATGGCGATTACCGCATCGACAACATGATCTTCCACCCCACCGAAGCCAAGGTCGTCGCGGTGCTCGACTGGGAGCTGTCGACGCTGGGCGATCCGCTGGCGGACTTCACCTATTTCTGCACGGCGTGGGTCCAGGACAACGGTGGACGATCGGGCGTGCAGGACCTTGATCGCAAGGCGCTCGGCATTCCTGAACTGGACGAGGTCGTCGCACGCTATTGCGACAAGACGGGGCGTGATGGGCTGCCGGGGATGGACTGGTACATTGCCTACAACTTCTTCAGGCTGGCGGGCATCATCCAGGGCATCAAGAAGCGGGTAATCGATGGAACGGCTTCAAGCGCGCATGCCAAGGCCATGTCCGAAAGGGTGCGGCCACTGGCCGAACTGGCAATGAGCTTTGCAGTAAGGACTGGCGCCTGATAGCCGCTCTGAAATGGCGGATCGCAAGCGGATCAAGGTATATTTCGACGGTGGGTGCCGGCCCAACCCCGGGCCTATCGAGGTTGCGGCTGTCATGCGCGGAGTTGCCAACGTGCGAGCCGATCTGGGCAGCGGGACCAACTGCGATGCCGAATGGCTGGCGCTGATCCATGCGCTTGAGGTGGCGCAGGCCAGCGGAGCGCCGGCATTCGACCTGCTGGGGGACAGTCGTTCGGTGATCGATCAGGCGCAAGGCAAGGCACGGCCCGCCTCACCTGCCGACCAGGCGCATCTCCAGCGATTCGAGAAGCTGGCCGAAGCGCAACCGCCCGCACGGATACGATGGATCAAGCGCGAGCAAAATCTTGCAGGCATCGCGCTTAACGCCAGACACCCGCGCTAACGCCAACAAAAAAACCCCGGGAGCAGTACTCCCGGGGCCTTTGCTCACGTTAGGATGAGGGTCAGGCGGCTTCGGCCTTGGCCCCTTCCCGTTCGGCATTCAGTGCCTCAGCCAGCAGGAATGCCAGTTCGATCGACTGCGCCGCGTTGAGACGCGGATCGCAATGGGTGTGGTAGCGATCGGCAAGGCCCTCCTGCGTGATCGCGATGGCACCGCCGGTGCACTCGGTCACGTCCTGTCCGGTCATCTCGATGTGGATGCCGCCGGCGTGGGTCCCCTCCGCGCGATGCACGGCGAAGAAGCCCTTCACTTCGGTGAGGATACGATCGAATGGGCGGGTCTTGTAGCCGTTGTCGGCCTTGATGACGTTGCCGTGCATGGGATCGCACGACCAGACCACAGGATGGCCTTCGCGCTTCACGGCGCGCACCAGGGGGGCAAGACCAGCTTCGACCTTGTCATGCCCGAAGCGGCTGATCAGCGTCATGCGGCCAGGTTCGCGCGAGGGGTTCAGCGTATCAAGCATCCGCAGCAGCGCATCAGCGCTGAGCGATGGCCCGCACTTCATGCCGATGGGGTTCTGCACTCCGCGCAGATACTCGACGTGAGCCGAGCCCTCGAAGCGGGTACGGTCGCCGATCCAGAGCATATGCGCGCTGGTATCGTACCATTCGCCAGTCAGCGAATCCTGCCGGGTCATCGCCTCCTCGTAAGCCAGAAGCAACGCCTCGTGGCTGGTGTAGAAGCTGGTGCCCTGAAGCTGGGGCACAGTGCGCGGATCGACGCCACAGGCTTCCATGAAATCGAGCGCTTCGCCGATCTTGTCCGCCATCTCGCGGAACTTGGTCGCCCACGGGCTTTTGCCGATATGATCCAGCGTCCACTGGTGGACCTGTCGCAGGTTGGCATAGCCGCCGCCTGCGAAGGCGCGCAGCAGATTCAGCGTAGCTGCCGCCTGGCTGTAGGCGCGCAGCATGCGCTCAGGGTCGGGAATGCGCGATTCCGGCGTGAAGTCGATGCCGTTTATGTTGTCGCCAAGATAGCTCGGCAGTTCCACATCGCCAATCTTCTCGACCGGCGAGGAGCGCGGCTTGGCGAACTGGCCTGCCATGCGCCCGACCTTCACCACCGGCTGCTTGCTGGCAAAGGTCAGCACCACGGCCATCTGCAGCAGCACGCGGAACGTATCGCGGATGTTGTTGGGATGGAACTCGGCAAAGCTCTCGGCGCAGTCGCCGCCCTGAAGCAGGAAACCCTTGCCGGCCGCCACCTGCGCCAGGTCTGCCTTAAGGGCGCGGGCTTCGCCTGCAAAGACCAGCGGCGGAAAGCTCGTCAAAGTCTTTTCGACCTCGTTCAGCTTTTGCGCGTCGGGATAGACCGGCAAATGCCGCCCCTCAAACCCGCGCCATGAATCCGCAGTCCAGTTCTGTGCCACTTTCCATTCCTTTCAAGAGGCGGCGCCATACGCGCAGTGCGCAAGAAATGCAAAGCAAGCCTTACGTTCACCGCAATCGAATTGTTCGATGATCGCACGCAGCGGATGCCGATAAGCATTTACCCTTATGCCGATCGTGTGATTGTCTTGGTGGATGGCAGATTAACCTTTTGAGGCTGGCGGCAAAACATCCGTCGCGATTTCCAGACGCAGGTTGCCTCACAACGATCGATGTTCCGCTTGATCCGTCTTGTCTCTGCCATCTATCGGAACCGGTCGGGCAGCATCCTCCCGCTGGCGACGCTGGCCATAGTTGCGGTGGCGGCGTTGATTGGCGGTGCAGTGGACATCAGCAGAGGCTGGCGCGCCCAGACCCGCCTGCAAGCCGCGTGTGACGCGGGTGTCCTTGCCGGGCGCCGCGCCGTGACGACAAATGGGCTCGACGCAAATGCCACGTCTCAGGCCCAGAATTACTTCTACGCAAACTTCAATGCGACACGGCTGGATGCCATAGACACGACGTTTACTGTAACGTCTGCCGACAGAGGAAATACAGTGGACGGCGTGGCGAGAACTGCGCTGCCACCTATCATCATGCAGCTCTTCGGCATGGGCAACTTCAACATGATCTCGCGCTGCACCGCATCGATGGGTGTGGGCAACAGCGACATCATGATGGTGCTGGACACTACCGGATCGATGAATTCGCTCCTTTCCGGCAGCTCGCAAACCCGCATCCAGGCCCTGCGGTCTGCAATGAAAAACTTCTACGACACAGTGGCTGCGGCAACTTCTGGCACGAATGCGCGGATACGATACGGATTCGTGCCTTACAGCTCGTCCGTGAATGTTGGGCGGCTTATTCTTGACCGCAATCCTTCATACCTTGTCGACAGTTGGCCCGTGCAATCGCGCTTGCCGATCTACCGGACCGTTCAGACCCAGACCGGCTACGGTACGCCCACCACGACAACCGGCACGCCAACCACCACCACGCCAACATATGGAAGCTGGTCAAACTACAACGCGACCCTATACCTGACCTCAAGCTCATGTTCTGCGCAGAAACCCGCTGATACGGCATGGACCAACAACGGCGCCGCGACGAGTTCCAGCGTCACGACGATCAACTCCTCCGGCCAGCAAGTCGTCACGACGACGGTCACCCAGCCGCAGACGCAAACAGGCTATGGTTGCAACTGGTTTCTGATCAACTGGCGCCTCCAATCGCGCCCCGGTTATCGCAATCTGGTCACCGTGACGACTTCTACCGCAAACCCGGTCTATACCAGCTCGCAAGTGTTCGACCACTGGGAGTACCGGCCGGTCACCTATAACACGAGCCAGTTCAAGCTTTTCCAGCCTGTCAACACAAACACGGGTGACAACGGGACGGCGGTGTCTTCGACCTGGCGAGGCTGCATCGAAGAGAGATCGACCGTACGCGGCGATCCATTCACGTGGTCCTCGATTGGCGGGTTTTCTCCATCGGGCGCCAATGACCTCGATATCGACAGCGCCTCGGACGGTTCGAACGCATCGAAATGGGCGCCAATGTGGCAACAGGTCGCCTATATCCGCACCTATACCTACCTCGGCAACGTCTACATGAACAATACCATGCCTTCGCCGACCGGACAGGCCGCGCCATCCTACTGCCCGACACCTGCCCAATTGCTTTCGAGCATGAATCGGACAGCATATTTCGCCTACGCTGACTCGCTGGTTCCGGAAGGCGCGACCTATCATGACATCGGCATGGTCTGGGGGGCACGCTTGCTCTCACCCGATGGCATCTGGTCCGACAATGTCCGCGCATCGCCCAACAACGGCGGCGAAGTCTCTCGGCACATGATCTTCATGACCGACGGTGAAATGGCGCCTAGCTACTCGATCCAGTCGGCGTGGGGCGTGGAATACCATGATCGGCGCGTGACCGATAACGGCTATACGCGCGACACCGAGCGCCACAACTCACGCTTTCTCGCGCTGTGTGAGGCGGTGAAGGCAAAAGGCATCCGCGTCTGGGTAATTGCCTTTGCGCAAGGCATGACGCCCGAACTCAACACCTGCGCTTCGAGCGATAGTGCTTTTACCGCCGCCAACGCCAGCCAGCTGGACGCGGCCTTCCAATCGATCGCCAAGCAGGTTGGCGAATTGCGAGTGGTGCAATGATGCGGCCCGTTCTGGAAGACATCGAGGGCGCGACGATTGTCGAGTTTGCCCTGGTGGTGCCGATGTTCCTGCTGCTCCTGCTGGGCATCATGGACGTTGGACAGATGGTCTATGGGAAATCGGTGCTGACTGGGGCCGTGCACCGCGCCGCCCGTCTTTCATCGCTGGAAACGCGTGATATCGGGGAAGCGGACGCCAGTGTTCTTGATGCGGTGCGGCCCGTATTACCTGGCGTCAAGATAACCTCTTCTCGCACCAGTTATTATGACTTCAACGATGTTGGCCGCCCGGAAAAGTGGAATGACAAGAACGGTAACAGCCGGTGCGATAATAACGAGACTTACACCGATGAGAACCGCAACGGGCAGTGGGATACCGACGTGGGGAGAAATGGCAACGAAGGTTCGGCCAACGATGTAGTCGTCTATCGCGTCGAAGCGGAATTCCAGCCCGTGTTCAAGGTGCCGTTCATGCCGGCCCTCTGGTCCAAGCGGAAGCTCACGGCAACCGCTGTGACCAAGAACCAGCCTTTCGGCGTCCAGACCGACCTCGGCTCCACCGCAGGAAGTTGTCCATGAGCTTTGCGACAGACCGGTGGTGCGAACTTAAGCGCAACAGCAGTGGCGTTTCGGCCCTCGAGTTTGCGTTGATCCTGCCGCTTTTCATAACCCTTGGCATGTATGGCGCCGAGATTGCGTGGATGAATGCGGCGGCGATGGAGGTCAGTCAGGTTGCCTTGTCGCTTGCCGACAATGCCTCGCGTCTAGGGCAGACGGACAACAGCGGCGTGACACCGACGATAACGGCCGCAGACGTTGATTCCGTGCTGACCGGTGCGCTTGAAGAAGGCGAGTCTATAAGCCTCAGCACCAACGGCAGGGTCATCCTGTCGAGCCTTGAAGTCCATCCAATTACCGGCAAACAATACATACACTGGCAGCAGTGCAAAGGCGCAGGGACCCAGCAATCGCAGCACGGCAAGCCCGATCTCACCGGCAGTACGATCTCTACGATCGCGTCTGGCATTTCGGTGGGCGGCAAGAAGCTGATCGCACCAAACGGTAGCGCCGTGATGGTTGCCGAGGTCTGGTATCGTTACAACGGCTTGTTTGGGACGATGTTCGTCCAGCCGATCACCATCCATGAGGAGGCTGCGATCATCGTTCGCGACGACCGCAGCACCGGGCCCGGGCTGAGTGGATCAAAGCCACAGAATAGCTGCTGATCTAGGGTTTCCTCTCGGGCACAACCTCAAGGTGCCAGCTCTTGTCCTTCCGCAGATATTTCTGCGCAAGGGCCTGCATCCGTTCCGGCGTCGTCTGGCTGTAGTCGTTCAGGATGGTGCGGATCGCCGCGATCTTGCGCGGATCGTTGGCTGCACCTTCAAGCTGGAACATGTAGAAGCCGTTGCCCGTGCTGGCTCGGGTGATCAACTGCTTCAACGGCTCGGTAACCCGACCGATCTCGTCGGCTGATGGCGGCGTTGTCGAAAGGTCTTCGGCAATCTTGTCGGCAACTGCGAAGAACGTTTCGAAGTCACCCGGACGCAACTGGACGGTCGCTGCGATATATCCGCCCGATGGCAGATCGAGAGGCCAGCTTGATCCAACCTGCGGCGCGTAGCTTGCCCCCACCTTCTCGCGCATCGCATCGAAAATGCGATTGTTGAAGATCTGGGCGAGGATTTCGAGCTGTCGGCTTTCGCGCACACCGGCCTGCCCCCCTCCGGTCGGCCACGCCACGACCGCGGCCGCCTGGCCAGGATCACCGCGATGCGTCAGCACGAGCGGTTCGGCATTGTGCGCCGGGATGCTTGGCGCCAGCGTCGAAGCGGGCGCCGGCGCGCGTGCCGGCAACGCGCCGAACGTCTTTTCGAGCGCAGCCAGCGCCTGTTCGCGGGTGAAGTCGCCGAACATGTCGATCTCGATCGGGCCTTGCGCCAGCAGCGGCTCCCACACCTTGCGGAAGCCTTCCGGCGTCACCTTTTCCAGCTCTGCCGGGTTCGGCGTCGCATAGCGGGGGTCGCCGTCACGCAGCAGCCATGTGAGATCGCGATTGAGCACGGCGGTGGGCGAAGAATTGAAGCTCTCGTACTGCAGCTTGGCCGCCGCCTTGGCGCGCAGCACAGGATTGGCGTCCCAGCGCGGCATCGCAAGCTTGGCCGCCATCAGATAAAGCTGGTCGGCAAGATCGGCAGGGCGCGTATCTGCCTGAAGCACGAATGCGGTGTCGTCGATGTCGAAATCCAGGCTGAGCTTGCGGCCCGTAGCCAGACGATCGAGATCGTCCCGCCCAAGGTTGCCGATGCCGCTGTCCATCAGCGCTACCTCGCCCATCGGACCGTAGACGGCATCCTGCGGCTGGATGGCAGAATACCCGCCACCGAAGCGCGCCTTGACGATGATGCGCCCAGGTTCGGCATCGTTCGGCCAGAGCAGAACCTTGACGCCGTTGGACAGTTCGACCTGTTCGATACCGAGCAACCCGATCGGCCTTGCGCTGGCGACGGTTCCGGGCGTGCCGACAGGCGGCAGGTCGGCAAACTTGAGCGTATTGGCAGCCACCCGGCTTTCGGACGCCGCCTTGACCGGCGCCATTACCGCCGCTCGCAGCGAGGTTTCGTCTGCTTCGCCCGACTTGGGCGTGATCATCATCGGACGGATGACCGTGCCCTGGAACAAGGCGCGGGTGTGATCGAGCACGGCCTGCGGCTTGAACAGCGGAATCGAGCTCTTGAAGATATCGTAGATGGTGTCGGGATTGGCCACCGTCTCGCGGATGTCGACGGCGTTGACCAGATCGTCGGCGGCCTTCGAACCGGCAATGGTAGCCTGCGTTTCGACCGAGACCTTGAAGGCCACCTCGAACTCGGCAACCTCGCGGTCGATCTCTTCCTGCGAAGGTGGCGTCGCGAGCGCATCGGCAATGACCGAGCGCACGTCGGTCACGGCGCTCTTCCAGTCTTCACCCAACGGCGTGACGGTGACGATCGTGGCGTCAGCGGACCGGGACAGTTCCTGCTTCATCTCGTCGACCGAGGCGACAAGATAGCTGCCACCGGCCCGAGCACGGCCTTCAAGGCGGCGGTTGATGAGAGCCAGTGCGAGACGGTCGATCATCAGTCCCTGGTTATAGACGATCGTGTCGTTCACCTTCTTCCATGGCCGCAGGTACGCCCAATTGACCAGTCGCGGAAGGTCAGGCTCGACCAGAACCTTGGCCTCGCCCACGGGATTCTTCGGATCGACGCCGGCAGGCGCGATGGGCTTGCCGAAGTCAGGTTGAAGCGGCTTCTTGCCGGTGGCCTTCCAGCCGCCGAAGGACTGCTCGATCCGCTTGATCAGCGCAGCAGGATCGGCATCGCCTGCCACGACGATCACGGTGTTGTCGGGCCGATACCACTTATCATGGAAAGCCTTGACCTTGGCCGCGTCGGCACCTTCGAGCGTTGCCACGGTCCCGATCGGATTGCGCGAGGCCAGCAGCTGTCCCTTGAAGAACAGATCGCGCGTCTGATCGAGCACCCGCGACTGCGGGCTTGTGCGTTCGCGCATTTCGGCGAGCACGATCGGCACTTCTGTCTTCACGCCATGATCGGTGAAGATCGGTTCGGTAATCATGCCTGACAGCAGCTTGAACGTTTCATCCAGCTTGGCATCGTTGGCCTGCGGGATGTCGAGCTTGTAGACCGTCTGGGTCGGGCTGGTTTCGGCATTCGTGTCGCTGCCAAAGGTTGCGCCCAGGCGCTGCCACGTGGGGATGGTCTCCCCTTCCTTGAGATACTTCGATTCCCGGAAGGTGAGATGCTCGATCAGGTGGGCATAGCCGCGCTGCGGCTCGGTCTCGTACATCGAGCCGGCATCGACCAGCACGCGGATGGAAACCTGCTCAGGCGGAACGCCATTGTGGCGCACGGCGTAGCGGATGCCGTTGGGCAGCGTGCCGAAGATCCACGCCTTGTCCTGCGGCACGTCCGAGCCCTTGTAGAGCCATGGCACCGGCGCCTTGGCGCTGGCCGCAGCGGGCCTGGCCGGTTGCGCCGTGGTCTGGGCGACGACTGGCGCCGCCGAGACGAGCAGGAGGGAAAGGAACAGGCCAATGCGCCGGGCGCGCGGGTTTTTGGATTGCATTACCCGGTTATAGGAAGCCTTCCGATGAAGGACCAGTGAATAGACCCGTTATTGTTGCGGGGCCGGCGCGGCTGATGGCGGCGCAGATGCCGCGGACTGCGCCGCGCGCAGGGCCTCGAGTTCAGCGGCAGTCTTGAAGTCGACGAGTTCGACCTGGAAAACGAGATCGGAATTTGCAGGGATCGGGCCTGAAGCCTGCGCACCATAGCCAAGCGCCGCAGGCACACAGAACCGCCACGTGCTGCCCTTTGCCATCATCTGCAAGCCTTCCGAAAAGCCGGGGATCACGCCCTCGACCGGAAACGCAGCCTGCATTCCCTGATCAAACACTTCGCCATTGGCCGACAGATAGCCGATGTAGTTGACCAGAACGTAGTCTGCCTTCGCCGGCTTTGCCCCTTCGGCAGCCTTGAGGGTCATGGAGCCGAGCCCGCTGGCAGCCTTTGTCGAACACAGACGCTGCGCGGCCGGGATGACCGGATTGAGCGGAAGGGGAATGACTGAAGCGGATGGCGTGGCAGCCTGCGCTGCGGTCTTGGCGGGCGCTGCGGCGGACGCGGTTTGCGAAAGCGCCGGGACAGCGGCCATGATTGCGAAGGCAAGGGCGAAGCGGGGCGTACCGCTGACAGTTGTGCTCATGCCTCCCCTTAGCGGCCTTCAGGATAGCGCGCCACTGGCCCAAGGTCTCTCAGCGCATGAAAAAGCGGCCAGGTCACCGCCGCACCCGTATCTCGCGCCCTTCGTACCCTTGACCACACCGGTTACCGGCCTACATGCGAATCATGTTCATCGAGACAGAAACCACCCCCAACCCGGCCACGCTCAAGTTTCTCCCCGGCGAGCAGGTGATGGCCAGCGGCACGCGCGAGTTCACTTCGCCCGAAGCGGCAGAGCAGTCGCCGCTGGCGCAGGCCCTGTTCGACCTCGGCGATGTAACGGGCGTCTTCTTTGGGCGCGATTTCGTTTCCGTCACGGCAGCGCCAGGCGTCGAATGGGCATCGCTGAAGCCACAAGTCCTATCGCTCCTCCTCGACCATTTCGTCAGCCAAGCTCCGCTTTTCATTGCCGGGACAGCTAGCGGGATTGCCGTCCCGCCAGAGGACGATGCGAACTTCTCCGATGATCCGGCAGATGCCGACGTGATCGATCAGATCAAGGACCTTATCGAAACGCGCGTACGCCCTGCCGTGGCCAACGATGGGGGCGACATCATCTACAGGGGCTTCCGCGAGGGTGTGGTCTATCTGCAGATGCAAGGCGCATGCTCGGGCTGCCCTTCTTCGACGGCAACGCTGAAGCACGGCATCGAAAGCCTGCTCAAGCACTACGTCCCGGAAGTGACCGAAGTCCGCGCGGCCTGATCCAGCGGCATAGACCCCGTATCATGCGCACCCTTGTCATCGACAGCGCGACCGAAGCCTGTTCGGTAGCGTTGCTGGAAAACGCGGTTGTGCTGGCCAGCGATAACCAGATGCTTGGCCGTGGCCATGCCGAGCGCCTTGTACCGATGATCGCAGCTTTGCCTGACAAGGGCCGCGCCGAGCGTATCCTCGTGGACGTCGGCCCTGGCAGCTTCACCGGAATCCGGGTTGGGCTTGCCACCGCGCGAGCGCTGGCCCTGGCCTGGGGTGCGCAAGTAATGGGTTTCGAGAGCCTGTCCCTTGTTGCAGCCATGGCCCTTTCAGAGACAGCAGCCGACACTATCGATGTCTGCATGACCGGCGGGCACGGCGAGTGGTTTCTGCGCAGCTTTGCCAGCGATGCCACGCCGATATCGCCCCTTGCCTCGCTTTCACCTGCTGCAGCCGTCGCCGCAAGCAATGCGTCACTTGTTGCCGGCAGCCAGGCCGCGGCGCTCGGTGCAGGTCGCATGGAAGAAAGCCCCGGCATCACCATATGCAACCTTTGGCCAGACGCGCGGTTTGCGGTGTTGCTTGGCGCGTCGGCGTTGATTGCCCAACCGCGACCAATCTACGGGCGCGCACCTGACGCGCGATTGCCAGCGACGAGGTAAGACGGCCACCGATGATCGCTCCCAAAGACGACATCGACCGGATCATGTCCGTGATGGAGCGCGCATTTCCTGCGGAGTTTGGCGAAGCATGGAACCGCCGGCAAGTCAGCGATGCGCTGCTTGTCAGCAATTGTCGCTACGGACTTATTGCGCCTGACGGGTCTCCAAATTTCTACGAGGATACTGATACTGCGGGCTTTTTCATGGGCCGTAGCGTTCTCGATGAAGAAGAATTGCTGCTATTTGCAATTGCGCCAGAATATCGGCGCAAAGGGCTTGGACATCTTTTGCTGGCGCGCTTCGTGTCAGAAGCTCGAGGTCACGGGATGGGCCGTGTATTTCTCGAAATGCGGCGCGGAAACCCTGCAGGGGTGCTCTATGCAGCGCACGGTTTCGTCGAAGTCGGAGTGCGCCCATCTTATTACCGATGCGGGGATGGCACACGGTTAGACGCCATCAGCCAGGAACTCGTCCTTGATAACTAACATTATACTTTGGTTGATCGGTTATTTTTCACGACTGAAGTATGATCGCCACCAGTTTGGTGGTTGTTTCTTGGCCAAAGGCGACTATGGAAGGTGACCTGAGTCACATTCCATAGTCCTAGCGTGAAAATGCTCCGCGGAGGGACAAGCAAAAGGGCCTGTTCGCCATGACTGAAATCCAGAACGACATGCGGGAAACGCTGATCACGCTGACTTCGGATATCGTTGCCGCACACGTGAGCAACAACAGCGTCGCTGTCGGCGATCTTCCCACGCTCATTACCAATGTCTACTCTGCACTTGCCGGGCTCGATCAGCCGGCAGTCGTCGAGGAAGAGGCACCGGAACCTGCGGTTTCGATCCGCGCTTCGGTCAAGAACGATCACATCGTCTGCCTCGAAGATGGCAAGAAGCTCAAGATGCTCAAGCGTCACCTTGCAACCCGCTACAACATGACCCCGGAACAGTACCGGGCCCGCTGGAATCTTCCGGCCGATTATCCGATGGTCGCCCCGGCCTATGCTGAAAAGCGCCGTGAACTGGCCAAGAAGATCGGCCTTGGACGCAAGCCTGCGCCCAAGCGCGGTCGCAAGCCATCTGCCGGCTAAGCGGCATCGGAATTACAGGCTGTGCGCAATACAGGCGCGCGCGGTTGAAGATTTGGCCCGCCGGTTTATAGATCGGCGGGCCAACCCTTTTAGACGAGTTCCCAGTGCATCAGGCGATCGACATCGAAGCTCTCTGTGCGGAACGTGGCCTGCGTATCACCGACCAGCGCCGCACGATCGCCCGCGTTCTTTCCGAGAGCGACGATCACCCGGATGTCGAGAAACTGCATGAGCGGGCCTCGGCCATTGACTCGCGGATTTCGATTGCGACTGTCTATCGCACGGTGCGGCTGTTCGAAGAGGCCGGCATTCTCGATCGCCATGACTTCGGCGATGGCCGCGCCCGCTACGAGGCCACTCCCGAAGCTCACCACGATCATCTGATCGACGTGGAGACCGGAAAGGTCATCGAGTTCGTCGATCCTGAACTTGAACAGCTCCAGCGCCAGATTGCCGAGAAACTAGGCTATCGCCTCGTCGATCATCGCATGGAGCTTTATGGCGTGAAGCTTGAACGCGACGGCTGACCTCCCCGCCCAAGCGACAATCGGCCTTGCCGGGCGCGCACGCATCGCCATGCGCCTGACGGGCATGCTACTTCTGCTGCTGGCCTGCGTTCCCCTGTACTACCTGTGGCGCGTTGTCCGCCTGCCAAATCCATGGCCACGCGTTTTCTTGGGCGGCATCGCCACGGTCGCAGGGGCCAGAGTGAGCATCTCGGGCACGAGGGCGTCAGGCGGAGCATTCCTGCTTTCGAACCACGTCAGCTGGCTGGATATCCCGATCATAGCAGGCGCCAGCGGAAGTGCTTTCGTGGCCCACTCCGGACTTGCCGACGTAGGGCTGCTGAAGTGGCTGTGCGAGATGAACGATACGGTCTTCGTGGCAAGGCACGATCGCCGTTCCGTTCACGCGCAGGTGGAGCAGGTTCGCGCCGCTCTGACCGATACGGGTTCATTGACGGTCTTTCCCGAAGGCACGACCAGCGACGGGACCGGGCTGCTGCCGTTCAAGTCATCGCTTCTCTCGGCGCTCGATCCGCCTCCCGAGGGCATAGCCATCCAACCCATCTGGGTAGACTACGGCACAGATGCGCCGAACATTGCCTGGGTTGGCGAAGAACATGGACTGGACAATTTCCTGAAGATTCTGGCACGCCGCAAGCCAGTGCCCGTCACCCTGCACTTCCTCCCGCCTCTGGCCGAAGCCGAGACTGCCAATCGCAAGATCATGGCCATTGCGGCGCGCGAACGCATCCTCGCCGCAGTGGCGGCACAGCAGGGCAATCCGGGGCGTTAGACAAAGCAGGCCGAATCCACTATCGGCGCGGCATGTCGTCCGTCTCTGCTACCACTGTACCGGTCCCCGCCCCCAAGACGTTCCGCGTCAAGAGCTTCGGCTGCCAGATGAACGTCTATGATGGCGAGCGCATGGCCGAACTGCTTGCTGCCGATGGCATGGCGCCCGCAGCCGACGGCGATGACGCCGACCTCGTCGTTCTGAACACTTGCCACATTCGCGAGAAGGCGACCGAAAAGGTCTATTCCGACATAGGCCGCATCGTGAAGGACGCCAAGCGCGAAGACGGCGCGGCACCGTTGATCGCGGTCGCCGGTTGCGTTGCCCAGGCCGAGGGCGACGAGATCATGGCCCGTGCCCCGGCGGTGAAGGTCGTCGTCGGACCGCAGTCCTATCACCGGTTACCGGAGATGGTGGCACAGGCCGCATCCGGCCAGCGCGCAACCGAAACCGACATGCCCGCCGAGGCCAAGTTCGCTGCCCTGCCCAAGCGCCGCAAGTCGGCCCCCACGGCATTCCTCACCGTCCAGGAGGGTTGCGACAAATTCTGCACCTATTGCGTCGTGCCTTATACGCGAGGCGCCGAAATCAGCCGTCCGTTCGCCGATCTGGTCGAGGAAGCGAAGCTGCTCGTTGCAGGCGGCGCGCGCGAGATCACGCTGCTCGGCCAGAACGTCAACGCCTGGACGGGCGAGGATGAGAAAGGCCGCAAGGTCGGTCTCGACGGGCTCGCCCGTGCGCTTGCTGACGATCCCGACCTGCAGCGCATCCGCTATACCACCAGCCACCCCAACGACATGACCGATGGCTTGATCGCCGCGCATGGCGAGATCGAAAAGCTGATGCCGTTCCTGCACCTGCCCGTGCAGGCCGGAAACGATCGCGTGCTCAAGGCCATGAACCGCAGCCACACTGCAGAAAGTTACATGCGCCTGCTCGAGCGCATTCGCGCGGCCCGGCCCGACATTGCCCTGTCGGGCGACTTCATCGTCGGCTTCCCCGGCGAGACCGACGCCGAGTTCGAAGACACGCTGCGCCTGGTGGATGCCGTCGGCTATGCTCAGGCCTTCAGTTTCAAGTATTCCCCCCGTCCCGGAACGCCCGCAGCGACGATGGAGGATCACATCCCTGCCAGCGTCATGGACGAACGCCTCCAGCGCCTGCAGGCTGCTCTCAACCGCGATCAGATGGCGTTCAATGCTGCCAGCGTCGGCAGGACCTGCGAGGTTCTGGTCGAACGCCGCGGCAAGCTTGACGGCCAGTGGCTCGGCAAATCTCCGTGGCTGCAGTCGGTCCACTTCATCGGCGAGGCCGAGATCGGCAGCATGGTCCGCGTAGAACTGGTCGAAGCCGGGCCAAACTCGATCGCTGGCCGGCTCCTTTAAGGGCACGTCTCGTCTAATTGCCCTGTGGAAACGTGGCCTTGCGTCTTGTGCGCGCAATATCCGTTCCTATGCTCTGAATCAGGCACATACCTGAAAGGAGCGCATGGCCCGTAAACCCCACCGCGCCGACGAAGCGCATCATCGCCCGGAACCGCAGCATCGCCGCGCCCGGGTCGAAGTTGAGTTTGACGAGCAGACCGTGCTGGGCACCCTGTTCGGCCAGTTCGACACCAATCTCGTTCACATCGAGAACCGGTTGGGTGTTTACATCTCTGCGCGCGGCAACCGCGTCCTGATCGAAGGGCCCGACGATGCCGTCGCCCGCGCCCGCGAGGTGCTGAAGGGCATGCACCAGCGACTGCTGTCCGGCCAGGAACTCGATTCGGGCGCCGTTGAATCGCTGATCGCGATGAGCGTGGAGCCGACACTGGAAGGCATCATCACCGGGGCGCCCGGCGGTGCTCCGCCGATCATGATCCGCACCCGCAAGAAGACGATCATCCCGCGCAGCCCGACGCAGATCGACTACATGAAGGCGCTGATCAGCCATGACGTAATCTTCGCGCTTGGTCCGGCAGGCACCGGCAAGACCTATCTCGCCGTGGCACAGGCAGTCGCCCAACTCATTTCCGGCTCGGTGCAGCGCCTGATCCTGTCGCGCCCTGCAGTCGAAGCGGGCGAGCGCCTTGGCTTCCTGCCGGGCGACATGAAGGAGAAGGTCGATCCCTACCTCCGTCCGCTTTACGACGCGCTGTACGACTGCATGCCGCCCGAACAGGTTGAACGGCGCATCGCCAGCGGCGAGATCGAGATCGCGCCAATTGCCTTCATGCGCGGTCGTACATTGGCGGATGCCTTCGTGATCCTCGACGAAGCCCAGAACACCACGCCGGCACAGATGAAGATGTTCCTGACCCGCTTCGGTCAAAACAGCCGCATGGTCATCTGTGGCGACCCCAAGCAGGTCGATCTTCCCGGTGGCGTCGGGGCCAGTGGTCTGAACGATGCCGTCCAGCGGCTTGAAGGTGTCGAAGGCATCGCGACGGTACGCTTCAAGACGGCTGACGTGGTCCGTCACCCGATCGTGGGCCGCATCGTCGAAGCCTATGAAGGGAAGGACGCTTGAGCGCGCCGATCCTCGAAATCGACATCGATCCGGTCTGGGGAGATACAGTCGATTGGGAAGCACTTGCCAATCGTGCGGCCGAGGCAACGGCAGCCACTGCTACCGAACTGGCCCACGAGAACCTGCTGGTCAGCCTCGTCATGGCCGATGACGACGAGGTGCACGCGCTCAACAAGCAGTGGCGCGCCAAGGACAGACCGACCAACGTCCTGTCCTTCCCGATGCTCAGCCGCGAGGAAGTGCTGCACGCTGCACGGGATAGCGATGCGCCGGGCATGCTGGGCGACCTGATCCTGGCACACGGCGTCTGCACCCGTGAAGCCGCTGAAAAGGGCGTCTCGGTCGAGGTCCATGCAACTCACCTCATCGTGCACGGCCTGCTCCATCTTGCAGGGCACGATCACGAACTGGGTGAGGCGCAGGCCGAGGAAATGGAGGATCTGGAGCGGAAGGCGCTTGCGCTGATGGGCATCGCCGACCCATATGCGGTCGAAGACTGACCACGTAAGGGGATTTGACCAGTGCCCGAGGGCAATGATTCCGCCGGCGACAGCCGATCGGGAGACGGAGACAGTAGCAGTCGCACGCTCTGGCGCGCGATCCGAGCCTTTTTCAAAGGCCCTGACCACGACCAGTCGCTTCGTGCCCAGATCGAGGAAGCGATCGACGAGCACGAGGGCGAACCGCATCATCATGGCAATGACAACGGCGATCTTGTGCCGCTGGAACGCCAGATGCTGCGCAACCTCCTCCATTTCAGCGAGCATGACGCTGACGACGTAGCCATTCCGCGCGGCGAGATCATCGCCGTGCGCGCCTCCGCCACGTTCGAGGAAATGGTCGCGGCCTTTGCCGAGCATGGCCACAGCCGCATGCCGGTCTATGGCGAATCGCTCGACGAGATTGTCGGCATGATCCACGTGAAGGACGTCTTCGCGATCATCGCGGGCATGATGCTGTCCAACAAGCAGCCGCCCAGGGACTGGACTTCGCTGATGCGCCAGCCGCTGTTCGTGCCACAGGCAAGGGGCGCGCTTGACGTATTGGCCGACATGCGCACCCGCCGTACCCACCTGGCTGTGGTTATCGACGAATATTCCGGCACTGATGGCATCATCACCATCGAAGATCTGGTCGAGGAGATCATTGGCGAGATCGAGGACGAACACGACGATGCACCGCAGGAACTGCTTCGTCGCATTGATCCCGAAACCTGGGACGCGGACGCACGGGCAGAACTTGATGACGTTGCCGAAACGGTCGATCCCAGACTTGCAGAAGTGGAGGAAGACGTGGATACGCTCGGCGGCCTTGCCGTGGTATTGGCAGGCGAAGTACCGCCGGTCGGCCGCGTGCTCGAGCATGCCAGCGGCTGGCGGCTTGAGGTCACAGCTGGTGACGAGCGCCGCCTGACACGCCTGCGGCTCCACGCGCCGCGGGCAAACGAAGACGAATAGGACAAGACGATGATCCGCCGCCTGCCTCCCCTGCGTTCGCTTGAGGCGTTCATACGCGTCGTGCGAGCAGGCTCGGCCAAGACAGCCGCGGCAGAACTCGCACTAAGCCCCTCGGCACTGTCGCGGCGACTGGGGGCGCTTGAGGATTTCGTCGGCAAGCCGATGTTCGAGCGCAAGCATCAGGCGCTCAAGCTTACCGAGGAAGGCCAGCAGCTCTACGATGCGGTTGCACCGTTGATCGACGAGATGGCTGACCGCGTGGATCGCCTGATCGACACCGGCAAGGTCATGCGGCTTCGCCTCGGCGTGCTGCCGCTGTTCGGCAGCCAGCGCTTGTTCCCGCGCCTTGGCGAGTTGCGCAAGCTGCATCCGCAGTTGCACATCGACATCGATTCGGGCCACGCCGCCGAAACCAAGCTGGGCGACACCATCGATGCGGCCATCGTCCTGTCTGAAGGGCCCGATGCCTCGCTGCATTCGGTCCGCCTCGATCACAACCGCGTCCATGCGATCACCTCGCGCGAGCTTGCCGCCGATCTTGGCGAGCGGCCCGACGTGGCCAAGCTTTCAAAGCAGACATTCCTCGTCCACAACGATCTTCCAGCCAGTTTCGAGGCATGGAAGCGAGCGTTGCATCTTGAGAAGCTTGAACCTGCCGCCATCGACCATTTCGATTCCGGCCAGTTGATACTCGAAGCCGCGGCACAGGGCCTTGGCATCGCGATCATGCACGATGACCACTACCACCGCAGCCACGATTCGCGGCTGGCCCGGCTATACGATATCGACGTCGACAGCCCCTATTCCTACTGGTTCGTCTGTCGCCCACGCGCGCTGCAATCGCGCCCGGTGCGCCTGTTCCACGACTGGATGTTGAAGGCTGGGCTTTGATGGCGCGCCGCCGCCGCGCCGTTGCGGTGAAAATCCATTGCCCGGTTACCGCGGAAACGTTGGCCGCGATGATCGCGGGCGATAGCGGCGCGCTCGAACGCGATATTACCGCTGCGGCCATCCTCGCCGTCATCCGTGCCGACAATCCGCTTGGTGACTTTTCCCTCTACAAGGGCGTCTGCGAAGTGGCGCTCGGCTGGGAAAGCTTCCAGCCGGGCGCCGAGGCAAGGCCGACGCTCGGAAGTGCCGACATGCGCACCCTTTCGCCCACGATCATCCTTACCACTTATGCGCAGGCAGATGCAGAGATCGAGCCTGCACTGGCGGCCCTGATGGCGGCACACCCGTGGGAAGTGCCGGTGATCGAGATAACGGAAGTCGACCTGCTGATCAGGTAAATGCCTTCAGCCCGCGCTGCTGCAGAAAGATCGTGAAAGATCCGCTGGCGATGACCTGCATCCCCGAGCGGCGCATTCCCCTGCCAAGATAAGCCTCGGTACGAACGGTGCGGCACCCGGGCCTTCGCACCCTGATCGCTGTTCGCACATACTCCGAACGATGCCGAGCGCGCGGGTCGTACCGCTCGTAGGCATCCATCAAACGGAGTTCACGCTGCGAGAAGCGTGGCCCAGCGCGGTGCAGAGTGCCGAAGACCTGCCCTCGCCCGCGCAAGAGCAACGGATACCATCCCCGAGGATCGCGCACCGCCAGCAACTTACCCGCCGCCACGCCTCGCTCGCCCCGCGACAGCAGTGGCAGGATGCGCCGCGTCAACGCGTTGTCGTGGTCTTCCATCAGCGTGCCGTAGAAGAAGAACCACCGGGGCTTCATGGATGCCGTCAGTGGCCGCAGGCAAGCGCTTCGACAACGTCCTCAAGCCGGGCGGGATCGCCGAGCGCGATCACATGCCCATCGGACCCTGCGTGCAGCGGATCGCCATTCCAGTCCGCCATGGTGCCGCCCGCCCCTTCAACGATCGGCACCAGGGCAGCCCAGTCGTGCAGCTTCAGCCCCGCTTCGCACACGACATCGAGTTGCCCGGTCGCAAGCATCGCATAGTTGTAGCAATCGCCGCCCATGACCATGCGCTTGTGATCGGTCTTGGCCGCAAGGCCCATGAAATGACCGCCATCGTGGTCGTCGAAGTAATGCGGGCCAGTGGTCGCCAGTGTCGCTTCGGACAGTTCCCGGCAGATCCGGGTACGCACCGGCTTGCCGTTCAGTGTTGTCGGCTTGCCCATCGCGCCGACCCAACGCTCACCGGTGATCGGCTGATCCAGGATACCCAGGACCGGAAACCCCTCGACCACAAGGGCGATCAATGTCCCAAAGATCGGGCGGCCGGCCAGAAACCCTGCGGTTCCGTCAATCGGATCAAGCACCCAACTTCGTCCTGAGGAGCCGACGGTCGACCCGAACTCCTCGCCGATCACGGTATCGCGCGGCACTTCTGCGGTGAGGATGCGACGCATCGCCTCTTCCGCTGCCCGGTCGGCAAGTGTCACCGGCGTTGCATCGCGCTTGCGCTCGGCCGTGACCGTGCGGAAATGCGGGCGTATCTCTGCTGCAGCGGCGTCAGCCAGGCGCATGGCGAGTGCGATATCGTTTTCGAGCTTCATGGCAGGGGCTCTGCCTGCCGGATAAGGCAAAGGTCAAGCGCTCCCTGACAATTCGGGGTTGGACAAAAAGCCCTTGGCAATCTTAAGGCAGATGGTGACGGACAGCACGCAACGTTTGGTTCAGGGGCACTAACCTTGCGCGCATGAAATGTCCGAGGGGCACCCAATGAGTCGCAACACCAAGCCAGGGGTCGACAAGGCAATCGTTTCGCCCAACGCAACGCGCGATGGGCAACCGATCTCCTACAGTCGCGCACCTGCTGCCGACCTGGAACGGTGGGTGGGCCGTTTCTATGTGACAATTGTCGGCGCGCCGCCCGAACACCGCCTCGATTGCGGGCTTCTCAGCGATTTTGCCTGCATTCGCGTGCAGTTGCGAGGCAAGTGGGAAGCCGCGACCGCCGATGGCGTGGAGGTATCGGAGCGTGCCGCCATGATGTTCGGCCCGCACTCGCGCCGCATGCCGATCAGCGTCACCGGCAGTTTCGTCAGCGTAGGCGTGTTCCTTCGCCCCGGCGTATGCCACGCCCTGCGCGGACCTGACATCGGCGACCTTGTCGATCGTCTCGCTACATTCGGCAGCCTCGGGCTGCCCGAGCAGCGCTGGATCGACCTGTTTCATGCCGACGATTCGCCCGAAGACTGGGTGAAGGCGATGGAGCATGAAATGCGCTCGCTGATCGCGGAACGTGCGGTGCGCGAACCCGATCCGATCTCGGCACGCTTCGAAGCTGCCGCCTTCAATGACCCGACGGCAAGCATAGCCCGGCTTGCCGAAGAATTCGGTGTCGAGCAGCGCAGGCTTGAGCGCATCGTACGCCGCGATTTCGGGATGCCGCCCAAGCAGGTTCTGCGCCGTGCTCGCGCGCTGGACATGGCGAGCCACCTGCGCGGTGTCGCCGACCATGCCGAAGCCGAAGCGATTGCCTTGCGCTATTATGATCAAAGCCATCTGATCCGCGAATTCACCGCCCTGTTCGGCATGAGCCCACGCCAGTTCGTCGATCGGCCGCAACCACTGATGACGCTGGGGCTCGAAACCCGGCAGACGCGGCGGCTGGAAACGATCCGCCGCCTCGAACCCGGCGAAGTGAAGCCGTGGGAGTGAGCACGGTTGCGCGAAACTGCTGTCCAGCCTAGGCCAAGCCATGGCCAGGGCTGATCGTCTCGAACGTCTCGACAAGCGCCGCTCCGAAATGGAAGCGGATTATCTCGCTGCGCTGATCGAAGCGCTGGAAGTTACGGCTTCGGGCAAGTGGGGCCTTTTTGACCATAATGCCGACAAGATCATGCGCGCGGCAAATGCCCCGATCATCGAAAGCCTGAGCGAACTGGCCGACGAGATAGCCGAGGCCCGCGAAGCGCTGTTCATGGAGCCATTCACGCTCCATGACGAATTCATGGCTGCGCGCGGGAAGCCGCCAGCCAACGCCGTGGGCGAGCCCAAGCAGGCGAGGGCATGGCTGGAACGGCTAAGACGTCAAACCTAGTCGAACAGGCTGCTGACCGAGCTTTCGTCAGCGATACGGCGCACGGCCTCACCGATCAGCGGGGCAATCGTCAGCACGCGGATGCGGTCCGAAGCCGCAGTTGCCTCGGTCGGCATGATCGTATCGGTGATCACCAGTTCCTTGAGCGCCGAATTGCTGACGCGCGCCACGGCTCCGCCTGAAAGCACGCCGTGCGTGATGTAGGCCGAGACGCCCGCAGCGCCCGCGTCCATCAGTGCCTGCGCCGCGTTGCACAAGGTGCCACCCGAATCGATGATGTCATCGATCAGGATGCACATGCGGCCCTTCACGTCGCCGATGATGTTCATCACCTCGGACTGACCCGGGCGATCACGGCGTTTGTCGACGATGGCAAGCGGCGCGTTGTTCAGGCGCTTGGCCAGCGAGCGGGCGCGAACCACGCCGCCCACGTCGGGCGAGACAACCATCAGCTCCTGCGTGCCATAGCGGGTCTGGATATCGGCGGCCATGACCGGCGCGGCAAAGAGGTTGTCGGTCGGGATGTCGAAGAAGCCCTGGATCTGCCCGGCGTGAAGATCGACGGCCAGCACGCGGTCGGCGCCGGCTTCGGTGATCAGGTTGGCCACCAGCTTGGCTGAAATCGGTGTGCGCGGGCCGGGCTTGCGGTCCTGGCGGGCATAGCCGAAATACGGAACAACAGCCGTTATGCGCTTTGCCGAGGCGCGGCGCAGGGCATCGATGCAGATCAGCAGTTCCATCAGGTTGTCGTTCGCCGGGTAGGCGGTCGACTGGACCACGAAGACATCTTCGCCGCGAACGTTCTCGTGGATTTCCACGAAAACTTCCTCATCGGCAAAGCGTCGCACGCTGGCGTCGGTCAGCGGCACTTCCAGATAGGCCGAAACGGCGCGGGCGAGCGGCAGATTTGAGTTGCCGGCCATGATCTTCATGCGTGCGATTCCCTCGGATTCGATCCCCGCCAGCGCCCTTACCCCAAGATGACAGCTTTGCAACTCTTGCAGGGTGCGCGCATTGCCGCCTAGTGGTTACATCATGGCAGACCAACTCCGCATCGTCCTCGCCCAATTGAACCAGTCGGTCGGCGATCTCGCCGCCAATGTCGCGGCAATGCTCGCAGTGCGGGACCGGTCCGGCGACGCGGATCTCATCGTCTACCCAGAACTCATGCTGATCGGTTATCCGCCGGAAGACCTGATCATGAAGCCGGCGCTGATCGAGCGCGCCGCAACCGAACTGGAAAACCTGGCCAAGGTGACTGCCGATGGCGGCCCCGCCATGCTGGTCGGCTCGGTATTCGTGCGCGATGGCGATCTGCACAACGGCGTTGCCCTGCTCGAGGGTGGCCGCATCGCTGCCACGCGCTTCAAGTACGAATTGCCCAACTACGGCACGTTCGACGAAAAGCGCTATTTCATGCCCGGCCCCCTGCCCGAGCCGGTGCTGTTCCGTGGCGCAATGCTCGGCCTGCCGATCTGCGAGGATATCTGGCATCCCGACGTATGCCGCCACCTTGCCGAGCTAGGCGCGGAAATCTTCATCTGCATCAACGGCAGCCCCTACGAGATCGACAAGGACGTGCTGCGGATCGATGGCGTGGCCAAGCGCCGCGCGATCGACACGGGCATTCCGCTGGCATACCTCAACCGCGTTGGCGGGCAGGACGAGATCGTGTTCGATGGGGCCAGCTTCGTCGTCGGACCGGAGGGCGCTCTGTGGGTGCAGATGCCGGACTGGGAAGAATCGGTCGTCACCACGGTTTGGACGCAGACCGCCGTCGGCTCCGGCTCGCGGTGGCGCTGTGAACCGGGCACGGACAACGAACTCGCAGAGCATCCCGAGGACATCTACTGCGCAATGGTCATGGCCCTGCGTGACTACGTGAACAAGAACCGCTTTCCCGGCGTCGTCCTGGGCCTGTCAGGCGGCATAGATTCCGCGATCTGCGCAGCCATCGCCGTGGACGCTCTTGGTGCCGATCGCGTGTGGTGCGTCATGATGCCAAGCCGCTATACCTCGCAGGAAAGCCTCGAGGATGCAGAGGGCTGCGCCAACATGTTGGGGGTGCGCCTCGATACCGTCCCGATCTCACCGGCGGTTGATGCGTTCGACAGCATGCTTGCGCCGGTGTTTGCCGGGAAGCAGCCCGACCTGACCGAAGAGAACATCCAGTCGCGCATCCGTGGCGTCACGCTGATGGCCCTGTCGAACAAGTTCGGACCGATGCTGGTGACAACCGGCAACAAGAGCGAAATGAGCGTAGGTTACGCTACGATCTACGGCGACATGAACGGCGGTTACAATCCGCTCAAGGACGCTTACAAGACCACCGTCTTTGCCGTTTCGGAATGGCGCAACGCCCATCGTCCCAAGATTGGTCTTGGTCCTGATGGCCCGGTGATGCCGCAGCGGATCATCACCAAGCCGCCGAGTGCGGAATTGCGCCCAGACCAGAAGGACTCGGATTCGCTCCCGCCCTACGAAGTGCTCGATGCCATCCTGCAGGGCCTTGTCGAGAACGAGAAGAGCGTCGACCAGCTTGTGGCCGAAGGTCATGATCGCGCCACGGCAAGCCGGATCGAACGCCTGCTGAACATCGCCGAATACAAGCGGCGGCAAGCGCCTCCCGGGGTCAAGCTGGGCGCGCGCAATTATGGCCGTGATCGGCGTTATCCGATTACCCACGGTTTCAGAACCGGAACCTGAAAATCCTCCTCCCGTAGTTGCCTGCATCAGGCAACTGTCTGGGAAAGGTCATGAATGCGCACGAGCTCCCGCCTCAAGGGTAGCGGCTATCTGCTGTCGAGCGTCAGCGTAGCCCTGCTCGGCATCCCTGCGCTGAAATCAGCGCGACACGAACCGATCATGCTCATTGTCCTGATCGCGGGGATGGCGCTGTCCATCGTCGGCATGGCATTGCGCTGGCGATCTCATCGCGTCGAGGCCACTGAGGAATAGTTATTGCGAGCGATTCGCATTGACCCGCAGAGCGAGTATGCTAAATTGCGAATCATTCGCAAGAAAGGATGTCCAGTGCCAGCAGGCGACAGCTCCACCCGCTTCTCACACCTGATCGAGAGCATGGCCCGACCAAACGATGTGCGCGGCCTTTCGCTCAAAGGCCTTCACATCACCATGGCCATGCGGATCTGTGCGGTGTTCGAAGCTGCCGGACGCGATCCGGTGCCGGATCTTGCACAGCGCTATCGCAGCATCGAAGCAGCCTGCGCCGTTCACGGCCTGGTCCGGACCATCAAGCAGGTCTGGCCGGAACCGTTCATGGTCAATCGCCCGTGCTGCCTTGCCATGACGCCAGATGAAAGCACGCTGGCAGCCCTTTCGCGTGCCGCCTTCAACGGCAAGCGCGAAGACTTCTCGGCTGAGGTTGCCGGCTTTGTCCGGGCCGATCGCCACGAAGCGCTTTACAACGCCACGATCCACGCCGTGGCGCTGCTCCCCTGACCATCGCCCCAAAGCGCTCCCTTCCCCTTGCAACGATGCCGCGCTAGGGCGGCGGGCATGACCACGGTTACCCGCTTCGCACCTTCGCCCACCGGCAAGCTTCACGTCGGCAACGTTCGCACGGCGCTGCACAACTGGCTTTTGGCCAGGAAGACAGGTGGCCAGTTCCTGCTGCGGATCGACGATACCGATGCCGAGCGCAGCCGCGAGGATTTTGTTGAAGCAATCCGTGACGACCTTGCCTGGCTGGGTCTGGCTTACGATGGCGAGGAACGCCAATCGCAGCGCACCGAACTGTACGAGCGAGAATTCCAGAAGCTGGTCGCCGCCGGCCGCATCTACCGCGCCTACGAAACCGCGCAGGAGCTTGACCTCAAGCGCAAGATCCTGCTCGGGCGCGGATTGCCACCGATCTATGATCGCGCCGCTCTGAAGCTGACCGAGGCGGATCACGAGGCAAAGACGGCGGCCGGCGATGCACCGCATTGGCGCTTTCTGCTCGACCACGACCAACCGATCACCTGGGACGACGGCATTCGCGGTCCCCAGAACTTTGATCCACGCCAGATGTCGGACCCGGTCATCCGCCGCGCCGATGGTTCGTGGCTCTACATGCTGCCATCGGCGATCGACGACATTGCCATGGGCGTGACCGACGTCCTGCGCGGCGAGGACCATGTCTCGAACACGGCGACGCAGATCCAGATGTTCACCGCGCTCGGTGCGCAGCCTCCGCGCTTTGCTCACGAGGCGCTGCTCACCGGCGCTGAAGGAAAGCTGTCGAAGCGGCTCGGCGCGCTTGGCATGGCGGACTTCCGCGAGCAGGGCATCGAACCCGAAGCCATCGTCGCGCTGCTCGCAAGGCTTGGCACGTCCGACCCGGTCGATCCCTCGCTTGATGTGCCAGCGCTTGCCGCAAGCTTCGATCTTTCGCGTTTTGGCCGCGCCCCTGCGCGCTTTGACGAAGCGGACCTGCATCGCGTCAATGCCCAGATCGTGCACCGCCTGCCTTTCGCACGCGTCGCCCACCTCTTGCCCGAAGGCATGGGTGAGGCAGCATGGGAAGCGATCCGTCCGAACCTTGCCCATATCGACGAAGCGAGGGACTGGTGGCAGGTCATCACCGGCCCGGTCGCAGCGTCAGCCTTCGACGATGAAACCCGCGCCTATCTTTCGCAGGCTGCCGAGGTTACCGCCTCGCTCGACTGGTCAGCCGATCCGTGGCGTGCGCTCACTTCAGCTCTCAAGGACAGCACTGGCCGCAAGGGCAAGACGCTGTTCCTGCCGTTGCGCCAGGCTTTGACCGGCCAAGATCACGGCCCGGAAATGGCCGTCTTGCTTCCG
This sequence comes from Novosphingobium sp. B1, assembly GCF_900176395.1. Lineage (GTDB taxonomy): Bacteria > Pseudomonadota > Alphaproteobacteria > Sphingomonadales > Sphingomonadaceae > Novosphingobium. The sequence goes on from NZ_FWXL01000003.1 coordinate 382,232, forward strand.
CTTATCGCCCAGGACGAAGCGATACGCCGGCTCAAGGCCTGATCTGCCGCCGCCGTTGCGCTACCCAGGCGACGGGCACCGTGACGACAATCGGGCCGATCCAGTCAGCCCACTGGTCAACCTTGGGCCACACGCGTCCATCGAAGATGCCCCACCAAGGCAGGTTTGCCCGAAGCCCCGAACCGAACTGCTCGATCCAGCGGTATTCGGCCTGCGCCACCTCGCGACCGATGAAATAGCCGCACGCCAGCGCCGCACCCGCCCACCAGTTGCGCGTCGTCAGGCCAATCAGCGCCTGAATGACCAGCGCCACGATCGCATGTTCGATCAGGTTCATCACAGCTCCAATGCAGAGACGGGGGCCCAATGCAAAAGGGGCGGAGGCCTCTCGGCCCCGCCCCTCTTGTTCAGTCAGTCACCTGCCGGTTCAGGCAGCGACGACGCTAGCCTTGCGGATCACGCCGGGGTTTGCCGGCGGTTCGCCCTTGGGCAGCGCGTCGATCAGGTCCATGCCGCTCTCGACCTGGCCCCAGACGGTGTACTGCTTGTCGAGGAAGCGCGCATCGTCGAAGCAGATGAAGAACTGGCTGTTGGCCGAGTGCGGGTAGCTGGTGCGCGCCATCGAGCACACGCCGCGCACGTGCGGTTCGTCATTGAATTCGGCCTTGAGGTCCGGCTTGTCCGAACCGCCCATGCCGGTGCCCTGCGGACAGCCGCCCTGTGCCATGAAGCCCGGGATGACGCGGTGGAACTTCACGCCATCATAGAAACCTTCGTTGGCCAGTTCCTTGATGCGCTCAACATGGCCGGGAGCCAGATCGGGGCGCAGCTTGATGACCACGTCGCCGGAATCGAGCGTGAGGACCAGTTTTTCGTCAGCCATTAGTCGCAATCCTTGCTTGTTTGCGCGCCGATATAAGGCTTCCGAAAATAAAGTCACGCATAGGTCTGCCGACCGGTTGCAATTGGCGCATCAGCCGGTAACCCGCCCCTATGGAGCGCGACGAAGACATCATCGACAGCCTGCTCCCCGACGTGGACGATGCGCCCACGCCGGCTGAACCTGCACGTAATGCAGAAAGCCTCGACGAGGAGGACAACACCCTCCGCCCCGGTTTCGTTCGCCGCGTCGCCGAAGCTCTCGAAGCGGGCGACGACGAGACCGTCTATAACCTTGTCGAACCGCTCCACCCGGCCGACATCGCCGACCTTTTCGAGCTGATCGACCAGGATGACCGCGTAAAGCTTGCCCGCGCGATCAACGATCTGCTCGGTGGCGAGGTCATCGCCGAGCTTAACGACTACGTCCGCGAATATCTTGTCGAGGAACTGGAACCCGAAGAGGTTGCCGAACTCGCCGAGCAGATGGAGACGGACGACGCCGTCGCCCTGATCGAGGACCTTGACGAGGAAGACCAGCAGGCCGTCCTTGCCGAGATGGAGCCGGAAGATCGCGCCGCGATCGAATCCGCGCTGTCCTACCCCGAGGAGACCGCCGGTCGCCTGATGAGCCGCGATCTGATCGCGGTGCCCGAGGCGATGACGGTAGGCGACCTGATCGATTACCTGCGCCGCGACGACGAATTGCCCACCGAATTCTGGGAAGTGTTCATCGTCGACCACAAGCACCATCCGGTCGGCACCTGCAGCCTCTCATGGATCCTGCGCGCGCCGCGCAGCGTGCCGCTGGCCGACGTGATGAAGCGCGACCAGACGCTGATCCCGGTCTCGATGGACCAGGAAGAAGTAGCTTTGCGCTTCCAGAAATACGCACTGATCTCGGCTGCGGTGGTTGACGAATCCGGCCGCCTCGTCGGCCAGATCACCGTCGACGATATCGTCCACATCATTCAGGAAGAGGCGAGCGAGGACATCCTGCGCCTGTCCGGTGCCGGCGATGGCGACATCAACGAGCCGATCCTGCTCACCGTTCGCACGCGCCTCACCTGGCTGGTCGTCAATCTCGGCACGGCGCTGGTCGCGGCCTCGGTCGTCGGCATGTTCCAGGGCGCGATCACCCGCTTTGCACTGCTTGCCGTGCTTATGCCCATCGTTTCCGGCATGGGCGGAAACGCCGGCACGCAGACCCTGGCCGTGGTCGTCCGCGCCATTGCCACCAATCAGCTGACCAGTTCGAACACGATCCGCATGATCCTGCGCGAACTGCGCATCGCCGCTGCCAACGGCACCACGCTCGGCATCCTGATCGGGCTTGGCACCGGGCTGCTCTTCGGCAATCCCCTGCTCGGCGCGGTGATTGGCTCGGCCATGGTGATCAACAACCTCGTCGCAGGCCTTGCCGGGATCATGGTTCCGGTCACGCTCGATCGGCTAAAGGTGGATCCGGCTGTCTCTTCGGCCGTATTCGTGACGATGGCGACCGATGTCATGGGCTTCTTCTCGTTCCTTGGCCTCGCCGTCCTCAGTGGCCTCGCCTAGTCGAAAGAAGATCAATGCCCCTGCACATGACGAAAGTGGCCTATGGGGCACAATCGCTGGCCGAGATCCACGAATGGTTTTCGGACACTGGCCGTCGCGGCGGCGCGAAGCTCGCCTACCTCACAACCCGCAACCGCCCCAAGCGCGCCGAGGAAATGATCGGCGGGTCGCTCTACTGGATCCACAAGCACCAGCTTGTCGCCCGCTCGGAAATCGTCGGCTTCGAAGAGGCCGAGGGCGGACGCACCAACATCGTCGTCAGCACGAAACTGATCGACGTCCATCCCAAGCCCCGCCGTGCCCACCAGGGCTGGCGCTATCTTGAAGAGGCGGATGCTCCGGCAGACCTTGGCGATGGGGAAGCAGGCGAAGTCCTTCCGGCACAGATCGCATCGGAACTTGCCAAGCTCGGGCTGGTCTAGCGGGCCTTCGCGGCCACCATGGCATCCCACTGCGGCCAGGCGATGTCATATCCCGGATAGGCGACGCTTCGGAACGGCCAATCGCGCGCGATCCAGTCTTTCGTCCAGGCCAGCAGGTCGCTTTCAAAGCCTGCATCGTGCTCTGCCTTGGTGACCCACATCCTGACCACGGCGTCATACCCCTTGACCGTACTCGGATAGACATAGACGCAACCACGCTCGCGCGTACCGTCCGGGGTGAGCACTGCATAGGCAAACGACGCCCGTCTGGCGAAACGCGCTTGCTCGGACTCCATGTCCTTCATCGCATCGGCAGCCGTGATGCCGGGATGGGGCCAATCCTTGCTGCGCGTGAAGGACGCCTGCAGGTGCTCGATCGACGACATGTAGGCATCATAATCGATCTTGACCAAAGCCGGACCGAGCGGAACCAGCTTGAAACCCTTGGCCTCCACCAGTGTGGGAACATCGAAACTCGCCGGCACGAGAGCTGAAGGCGCGGATGATTCCCCGGCCGAAGCCTGCACAGCCGCCGTGGCAAGCAATGCCGCTGCAAGGGTACGAAGCAGGATCATGCCGATCAGGACGCCAGCGCGTCGTGGTTCAGACGCTTGCGGAACAGGCGATGCACCAGCCGGTCTTCGAGCACGCGCCCGACCAGATAGAGAAAGGCGAAGATCCCCGCAAAGACATAGGCCGGCGTCGGCGATAGACCCTTGCCCTTCTTCTTCTCGTCCTTTTCGCCGTCTTTCTTCTTTTCGTCCTTCTTTGGCGCTTCCGGGGCGGGCGCGCCAAGGAACTTGTCGATGGGGTGCTGCGGCAGGACCTTGTCCTTCTTCGCAGCCTCCTTCTTCTCGATCCTGGCCTTCTCCGCCGGAGTCATGTGCGCCTCTTCCCAGTTCGCAACCGCCACGCTGAGCTGGCCGAATGCCAGGAACAGCAGTGGCGCAAGGAAGCAGAACAGCAGGATGCGGCTGGTCAGCCGGTAGGTCAGCACCGGGCCCTGCGCACCATCTTCTATCGTCAGCACACCTCGATCGAAGACCGACATCTTGTCCTGCGCGGGCTGGTCCTTCTTCTCGAACACCAGAGTATCGTCCGAGCGCGTGTAGGTCGTGCCATACTCGTGGAAGAGCGGGTCAAGCCGGTCGAAAGCCTGACGGGCGGATTGCCCCGGCGCCAGCGACACGCTGCCTCGCACGTTCCAGATCCAGTCGATGAACCGGGCGTTCATATCGATTCCGCCTTGGCGCAGGGCCGCGATCATTCGGCTGGCACCGCGCCGCCGGGAAGATCATCGATCGACCCGCCGCCCGACTTGCCAAGCTTCTGCTTCATGGTCTTCCAGCCTTCGGTGAAAGTGTAGGTCATCTGCTCACGGATCGACATGCGGCGGCCACCCTCCATGCCCAGCAGTTCCGCCTCGCCATCGACGCAGGTGCCGAACATGCGATCGATGAAGATGAAGGTGCCGGCATAGTTGCTCCGGCTGCCTTCGAAGTCGCGCGAGTGGTGCACGCTGTGGTGTTCGGTGGTGTTGAACACGAAGCGCCACCAGCGCGGCACGTTGAAGCGGACGTTGATGTGCTGGTAGATGCCCGTTGTCATCCCGATGGCACCGGCCAGAAGGGCTGCGCGCGGCAGGAAGTCGAAAAACCCGCCAATGCCGAGGCCGATCAGGAACAGTTCGACCGGATTGCCCACGGCGCCCTTGTTGATGTTAAGCTGCGTGATGTAGTGATGTACCGAATGGGTCAGCCACAGCGGATACCAGTTATGCATGCCGCGGTGCATCCAGTACTGGCCGAAATCAAAGATGAGCAGGATCAGGAATGCCTGCAGCAGCAGCGGGAGTCCGGTGAACCAGGCCAGCTTGTCCAATTCGAAGTTGTTCTGAATGGCGGTGACCGCAACGTCCGAGCCGATGAAGTGATCGACGAGGTCGAGAATGGTGTAGCCCAGGCCGACATAGAACAGGTCGACCACGAACTCCTTCCAGGTCAGCTTCCAGCTTTCATAACGTGGGTTGACCCACTCTAGCGCCAGCAGCAGCGCCTTGAAGCCGATCCCGATCCAGATCGCAGTCGATGCCTTGGCGATCGAATTGGGTGCGTAATACCAGAACGCCAGCAGGCTGAAGAGCGCCACCGGCTGGAACCAGCTGAAGAAGAAGCGCTTGAACGGCCCGCCCTCGACTTTGGGGATGTTTTCCCACCCCACCGTCACCGGCGAATCCGCGCCAATCACCCGCTTGCCTACAACGACTCCAGTCATTCGAGTGCCCTCGCCATGCGTGTCATGAAGATGGGCCTCGCCCGGACGGAACGGGCCACATCGCATCAATGAAATCAGCGTCTTGAAACCGGGTCATTTCCGCCAGATGGCAATGCGGAATGTTAGGCATAGATCATGTCTATGACCTGTCACTCCGGCCGTGCCGGCACCGTCACGATGATGAAGTGATCGTGCACCTGCCGCGTGTCGGCAGCGTCCAGCCGCGCCTTCAATCCTGCGCGCAATTCGCCGATCAGGCTGGCCGGAAGCTCGAGGCGGTGCTCGCCGGGATGCGTCGGCGCTTCGTGGCCGTAGTCCTGCCCGGCGGTGCTGGTCATCTCGATATGCGCGCCCAGCGCTGCGCGGATCGAATGCTTCGATGCGAACGCAGCCAGCCGGTCAACGCTTGCCCGATTATCGGCCATGAAGTTGATCGGGATGTAAAGCCGCCCCGGATATAGTGTATCGCCTGAAAGCAGGACCATTGTCTGCGGATCATAGACCATGATCGCAGCCGCCTGATGCCCGGGCGTCGGCAGGATCGTCAGCTTGCGACCGCCAAGATCGAACGTCGTATTCTGCCCTGGCCAGCCTGTAATGCCAAAAAAGCTGGCAACGTCGGCAGGCTTGTGCCCGATCACCGTCGTATCCGGCCTCCCGCGGAAAGCTGCGTCACCGGCAACATGGTCGCCATGGCTGTGGCTGTGCGCGACCACCAGCGGGATCATCTTGCGCCCATGCGCCGTCAGCCACTGCGCGACAATGCGATCGACGGTCGGTCGGATGACTCCTCCGTCCGCGCCGGTGTCGATCAGCAGCGCCTTGTCCTGCCCGAACAGCAGGTAAAGGAATGGCGCTTCGAAGTTGGTCTTCACCGATTGCCGGATCACGAAGGTGTCGGCGTCCAGCGCCTGAACCTGCACCAACGGCTCAGCGCCGTTGGTGCCGTCAATCCAGCGCTCCTTGAAAAGTTGGGGCGCATTCGTGGCGGCAAGCGCAGGCCGTGCCAGCGCAGCTCCCGCTGCAAGGCACGCGATGGCCCATTTGCTCCATCCTGCCATATCGAGCTTCCTGTTGAAGAAGCAGGTCGGGCGATGCGCCGGTCCTAGCCGATGGCGCACCGCCCTCCCCCACCCGATCAGTATTTGATGCGCGCTTCGAGACCGAAGGTACGCGGGTTGATCACGTTCAGCTTGTAGTAGCGAAGCACCACGCCATCGTTCAGACCGACGCGCGACCGGTCGTTCGAAACCGAGGCGACCGCGTACTTGTCGAAGATGTTGTTGGCGAACAGACCGATGCTGTACTTGTCGGTCTCGTAAAACAGCGAGGCACGGTGGAGGACATAGCCGGGCAGCTTGTCACCGAACGCCCGATCCCAGCCGAGGCGCGTCACCACGTTGCCGCGGTAGGTAGCGGTCCAGTCGCCCACCAGACTGCCATCCATGAACGGCATTGTGTAGGTCGCGCCCAGGCTCCCGCTGTTCTTGGCCGAACCGGGCAGCCGATCGCCAGAGAGCGCATCGAGCTTGACCGGAACGCTGGGATAGACGCCCGCTGGCGAATTGACTGGAATGTTCCCCGGCACATCCTCGGTCAGGCGTGCGTTGACGTAGGAATAGGTGCCCTGGATTGACAGCCCGTCCACCGGCTTCAGCTGGAACGAGGTTTCGAAGCCTTCCGACTTGGCCTTGCCGCCGTTGACGGTGATGCCGACGATGCCGTTGAGCGTTGCCGACGAGACCTGAATGCCGTCCCACTTGATCTGGAAGACGTTGAAATTGAACGTCAGCTTGCGGTCAAACAATTGCGTGCGAATGCCGATTTCCGCGTTCTTGGTCGTATCCGGCCCGTACTGGATCTCGTTGGGCAAACCGCATGGCAGCTGCGTGTTGTTGATCATGTCGCCATCGGGGTCGTTCGGCAGCGGATTGGGGCATGGCGCCACGCTGTTGGGGCCGCCGATGCGATAGCCCTTGCTGTAGGTGCCGTAGATCATGACGTCCGGCGTGATGTTGTAGGAAGAGTTGAACTTCCACACCCAGCCCGTCTTCTTGGCGGTGCCACCAGCCGCTGGCAGGTCATAGGGGCTGACCGGATCGCCGATCAGCGGCACCACGAGTGCACCCGCAATCCGCGAATTGTAACCGAAGTAGCGGGCGCCTGCAGTCACCTGCCATTGCGGCGAGACGCGGAAGGTCCCCTCGCCGAAGATCGCCTTTTCGGTAACCTTGGAGTTCACGTACGAGGCATATTCGACCTCGTCCGGATTGGGCTGCGTGCCGAACGGAACCCACGGATGGTTGGGCACGTGCTCGATATAGTCGCGCTGCAGCTTCTGCTGGTTGTAGAACCCGCCAAGCACCCAGCTGAACGGCCCGCCATGACGCGAGACCAGCCGCACTTCCTGGTTGAACTGCTTGCGCTCGTCCTGGCTCTCGTTCCAACTCGAGAATGCCGGGAAGGTTTCGTAGCCGTAGTCGAGATCGAGCAGCAGATCCGTATTGTCGGAAATGCGCTCGTTGTGGACCTTCGTGTAGGCCGTGGTCGAAACGAGATCGGCAATCCCGCCAAGGTTGGCGTTGATTTCCATGCTGCCAAGATGCGCGTGACGGTCGACCGGCTCGGCGTAGCGCCCTGCACTCTCGTACTTGCCGGTGCCGAGCACACCATTGCTGTTGTACTGCCCGCCGTCGGTCTTGGTGCGCTGGTAGGCGTAGGTGAAGTTGACCTTGAGGTCTTCGTTGAGCTGGAACAGCAGCTGGTTGCGCGTGGTGAAGGTGCGCTCGAAGTTCAGGTCTTCGCGCTTGAACAGATTGGCATCGTAAGCTGCTGGGGTCACCGAGACCGGCCCGCTCGGCTGCGGCAAGGAAACGCCGGGCTTCTGAAGCAGCAGCGGATAATCGATGAAGCCGGGGTCGAAGTAATAACCGGTGGCCGAACGGAACGCGACATGATCCTTCACGATCGGAATGTTGATCATGCCGTCGATCTGGTAGCCGGTATCGCCGCTGTGGTCCTTGGCATAGACGCGGCCATGGGCCTCGGCCTGATAGTCGCTCAGTTGCGGGCGATTGGGAATGTTGCGGATGGCGCCAGCCAGCGTGCCCAGACCGTAAAGCGTGCCTTGCGGGCCGAGCAGCGTCTCCACGCGCTCGATATCGAGCATCTTGAAGTCATAATAGATCGGCACTTCGCCGAGGTACACGCCCAGCGCATCATCGTAGGACGCGCCGGTCGCGCTGGTATCCGATGCGTTGAGGCCGCGCAGCACGATCGTGCCGGTTGCGCCAGGGCCGGTGTCGGAAATCGTGATGCCGGGCGTGAAGTCGGCAATGTCGCGCACGTCGTCGATACGCTGGCGGTTGAGTTGCTCCTGGCCGACGGCACTGATGTTGATCGGCACGTCCTGCAGCGATGTCGCTCGGCGGGTCGCCGTCACGACGATCTCGTTGCTGGCACCATCCTCGGTTGCCTGTGGCGCTGCGTCCTGCGCGTGGGCCTGGGTTGCGCCGATGCCCATAAGCATCGTTGCGCCAAGCAGCGTCTTGCGGAAATTCATCATAGTCACTCGGACCCCCATAGCTACCCTGCCTGCGGTTAAGTGACATCACTCCCCATGACGCTCTGACCCGCCCGGCGAACTGGCCGGGTCGGCGTCTTGCAGGCCTTTTCTGGCCGTTGTTCTGTCATCTCGAATATTCATGCGGTGGCCGCGTCTGAAGCCGTGCCGTCAAGCAAGATCGCGCAATCTGGACCTCGCCAAAGACTGGCCGAAACAGCCCGGTCATCGCAATTTTCTGTCCGCCGACCTGGCTGACAACCGTGACGGTATGGATATTACGGAATGGGTCAAGCGTAATAAATTTCGTGCCAGACAGTATGAACTATGGCTGCTGCACCGCACAAAACCGCAGAAATGCGACGATTTTGCGTCAAAACGATGCCCGCTTGAACGAACGGGCATACGCCGAAAAGCGTACGGCAATTTCGATCCTCAGTCCGTCTAAGGTGCCGTCTGCAATGCTCAGCGAGCGCGCTTGCCGACCTTTCAACACCCGCATTTCCTAGCTTTTGCGGCATTCACCCTTTTTCCGCACCCCGCTTGGCTACGACGCTCCCTCCCGATTCTTCGATATTACCTTTCTTCAAACTCGTAATATTTTTCGATGGACAAGGCAGGGCGTCATGGTGATGCTGCATTGCGAAAGGGGATCGAATCATGATCAGGCTACTTGGCAAGGTAAGCACGGCAGGTCTGATGGCCGGAGCGCTGCTGCTGGCATCATGCTCGCCCTCGCCCGAACAGGCCGCGCAACCCAAGACAGAGTTCACCATCGGCTGGTCGATCTATGCCGGGTGGATGCCCTGGCCCTATGCGCAGCAGGCCGGGATCGTGAAGAAATGGGCCGACAAGTACGGCATCAAGATCAACATCGTGCAGGTCAACGATTACGTTGAATCGGTGAACCAGTACACCGCCGGCAAGTTCGATGGCGTCACTGTCACCAACATGGACGCGCTCACCATTCCGGCCGCCGGAGGGAAGGACACCAGCGCCATCATCGTCGGCGATTATTCCAACGGCAATGACGGCATCCTGCTCAAGGGCGGCAACACGCTGGCCGGGCTCAAGGGCAAGCAGGCCTATCTCGTCGAACTTTCCGTCTCGCACTACCTGCTGGCGCGCGGCATGGAAAAGGCAGCCCTGCAGCCGACCGACGTCAGGACGGTCAACACCTCCGATGCCGACATCGTCGGCGCCTTCGGCTCTCCGGACGTGCAGGCAGCCGTGGCCTGGAACCCGCAGCTATCGGTGATGAAGGGTCAGCCGGGCGTCACCCAGGTCTTCAGCTCGGCCGACATTCCCGGCGAGATCCTCGACCTCATGGTCGTCGATACGGCCACGCTCAAGGCCAATCCCAACCTGGGCAAGGCGCTCGCCGGGATCTGGTACGAGACGGTCGCGCTGCTGAAGCGGCAGGACGCCGAGGGCAAGGCTGCCCGCGCCGCCATGGCCAAGCTTTCCGGCGCCACCCCTGAAGCCTTCGATAGCCAGCTCACGACGACGTTCCTCTATGACGATCCCAAGGCTGCCGTCGCTGCAACCGATGCCCCCGCACTGATCACGACAATGACCAAGGTACGCGACTTCAGCTTTTCCAAGGGCCTGTTCAAGGGCGCGCCCTCGGCAGACGCGGTCGGCATGTCGTTTCCCGGCGGCAAGACGCTGGGCAGCCCGCAGACCGTGACGCTACGCTTCGATGACAGCTTCATGAAGCTGGCAGCGGACGGCAAGCTCTGAGCATTGCCGAAGCCAGGCACCACAAGGATGCTGCTATGCGCCTCGTAAACCGCCATCCCCGCCGCCGGACCGGGCTCCTGTTGGGCGCCATCCCGATCGTGCTGCTGGTACTGGTCTATCTGATCGTCGCGGCCCAACGCCACGCGATCCTCCCCACGGACAAGATCTTCCCGCTGCCTGCGGCCATGATCAAGGCGATGGGCGCGATGATGTTCGAGGCCGATCCGCTGTCCGGGCAACGGGTGTTCTGGGCCGATACCCTCGCCAGCCTGCAGCGCCTTGGCCTTGGCCTCATCATCTCGACCGCGGCGGCCCTTCTCGTCGGCCTGGTCCTCGGTGTGCTGCCGCCCGTGCGCGCAACGTTCGGCCCGCTGGTAACGGGGATTGCCGTGATCCCGCCGATCGCCCTCCTGCCGGTCCTGTTCATCGCGCTGGGGCTTGGCGAAACCGCCAAGGTCGCACTGATCGTCATCGGCATCACACCGGTCATGGTGCGCGATATCGCCAGTTACGTCGCCGAACTGCCGCGCGAGCAGATCGTCAAGGCGCTGACCTTGGGGGCAAGTTCGTGGCAGGTCATGATCCGCGTTGCCCTGCCGCAGGCCATGCCTCGCCTGATCCACGCGGTGCGCCTCGCGCTCGGGCCGGCATGGGTGTTCCTGATCTCCGCAGAAGCCATCGCATCGGACATCGGGCTTGGCTACCGCATCTTCCTCGTTCGCCGCTATCTCTCGATGGACGTGGTCATTCCCTATGTCGCGTGGATCGCGCTGCTGGCGATCGTGATGGACGTGGCGCTGGCCAAGCTCAGCCGCCGCGCGTTCCCCTGGGCTCACGGAGCAAGCCATTGAGCGCGCCCGAGACCTCCGGCCCGATCCTCTGCCTCAAGGACGTCTGGGTCGAGTACGGTGACAAGATCGTGCTCGAGAAGGTGGACCTTGCGATCGAGGAAGGCTCGTTCGTATCGATCATCGGCCCATCGGGTGCCGGCAAGAGCAGCCTGCTGCGCCTGATCCTCGGGCAGGAAGCCCCCAGCCGCGGCACCATCTCGCTCGATGGCGCGCCCCTGACGCCGGAATGCGGCCCCGACCGTGGCGTGGTGTTCCAGCGCTACTCGGTGTTCCCGCACCTCACTGCGCTGGCCAATGTCGTCTTTGGCCTCGAATGCGAAAAGGCGCCGCTGCTTGCGCGCCTGTTCGGCAGCGCCAAGGCAGAGGCGACCGCCCGCGCCACTGAAATGCTCGAGGCGGTCGGCCTTGGCGATTCGCTGCATCTCTACCCCGCGCAGATGTCGGGCGGGATGCAGCAGCGCCTCGCCATTGCCCAGGCCCTGATCAAACGGCCGCGCGTACTCCTGCTCGATGAGCCGTTCGGCGCGCTCGACCCCGGCATCCGGGCTGATATGCACGCGCTGATCAAGCGGCTGTGGCGCGACTATTCGCTGACCATCGTCATGGTCACGCACGATCTGCGCGAGGCCTTCAGCCTTGGCACCCGTGTGCTCGCGCTCGACAAGCGCCGCCACGATCCGCACGCCCCCCACCGCTTCGGCGCGACCGCCGTCTATGACCTCGCCCTGCGCAAGGACGACGAGGCCGCAGAGCCCGAAGCTGCGCAAGCGCCCGTCGAGGAGAGCGCCTGACATGACCACCGAACCGACCAGCCTCGCCCGCCTTTCGATGAGCCTGCCCGGCGAGTTGTTCCGCCAGCTCGACATGATGGTGGAAGAGCGCGGACTGCCCTCACGCTCGCAACTGATTGCCGAGCTGATCCGCCATGCCCTGGCCGAGCATGAAGCCTCGACCCGCCCGGACGAGATGCTCGCCGGCACCATTACCATCGTCTACCGCGGTGATCGCGGCCGCGTGCGCCACCAGCTTGCCCAGACCCAGGGCGAATACCTCAAGGAGGTCATCTCCTCGCAGCACGTCTTCCTCGAAGACGACCAGTCGCTCGAGGTTCTGCTGGTGCAAGGCCCCGCCATCCGCCTGCGCGAGCTGTGCGATGCGCTGCGCCGCGTGCGCGGCGTTCACCAGTTGCAGCTCGTCACCACCACCGCCCTGCTTCCGCCGCTCTATGAGCCGGATGCCGATGAAACCAGGAACGGAGCCGTTGCATGACCGCTACCCTCGCCAATCCCAACGCGGCTCGCGACCATGCCCGCGCGATGGCCGGCACCGTGGTCGAAGCCATGCCCAAGCTGCCCCCGGTCGCCAATGACCTGCCGCAGGGCGTCTCGACCGACGACATCGTGTGGGAAGAGACCATCGCTGCCGGCGGCTATGCCACCCGCCGCCTGTCACGCGGCGCTCGACTGCGCCTGATCGACAGCAAGGGCGATGCCTGCGCTGGTTTGCAGGTCTTCAACGCCGAAATGCCGACCGAGCGGCTCAACGTGGCCGATACGGTGAAGGTCCAGTGGAACGCCTACCTTGGCGCCGGCAAACTGCTGCTGTCAGACATGGGCCGCGTGCTGCTCAGCATCGAGGCGGACACCGCCGGCACGCACGATGCCTTCTGCGGCACCTCGAATGCCGCCACCAATCTTGCCAGGTATGGAGAAGGCCGCAACAGCGGCGCCTATCCCAACGGGCGTGACCGGTTCTTGCTCGGCGCCGCCAAGCACGGATTGCAGCGCCGCGACGTTCATCCTTGCATCAACCTGTTCAAGGGCGTGACCATTGCCGAAGACGGCGCGATCGTGCCGCAGATAGGCCCCTTCGCCCCCGGCCGCGAGGTTACGCTTCGCGCCGAGATGGACGTGATCGTGGTCATCGCCAATTGCCCGCACGTGCTCGACCCGCGTCCTGAATGGTCGGTCACACCGCTGCGCGCCACCGCCTGGCGTGGCCCGGTTACCACCGAGGACGACTCCATCCGCAATGCGACACCAGAAGGCCAGCGCGCCTTCCTGAACGTCGAAGACTATTTCCGTCGCTGAGTAGGAGCACTTCCAAATGAGCGCCGACCCCCATCTTGCCGGCCTTTCGGGCAGCGTCGTCCACGACGAGATCGTTCCTGCCCGCGCCCCCTGGCTTCATCACGTCAAGGCAGGCGAAACCCTGCGGATCGTCGATCTCGAAGGCAACCAGGCCGTCGATTTCCTGCTCTACGCCACGGCTGACGATGCCGAACGCTACAGCGCGCAGGATACCGTGGCAGCCCAAGGCAATCTCTTCCTGCGCACCGGCACCGTGCTGCGCTCGAACGAGGGCCGACCGATGATGACCATCACTGCCAGCGCGGTCGAGTACCACGATACGATCGGCGGTGCCTGCTCGTGCGAATCCAACACCTTGCGCTACGGACATCACACCAAGTCCGAACATGCCTGCGTCGAGAACTTTCTTGAGGCCAACCTGCTCGAAGGCCGCGGCAAGCGCGACATCGTCTCGAACATCAACTTCTTCATGAACGTGCCGGTCGAAGCCGATGGTGCGCTGGGCATTGTCGACGGCATTTCCGCGCCGGGACTGACCGTGGACCTGCGCGCCGAGATGGATGTCACCGTGGTCGTCTCGAACTGCCCGCAGATCAACAACCCCTGCAACGGCTTCAATCCCACCCCTGTCCGGATGATCGTGACCGCATGAGCGCGCCCCTTGCCCCAGTCCTGGCATACGACACCGTCCTGATCGCCAATCGCGGCGCGATTGCCACGCGCATCATCCGCACGCTGCGTCGCATGGGCTTGCGTTCGGTCGCGGTCTATTCGGAAGCCGACAAGGATTCGCTGCACGTATCGCAGGCCGACGAAGCCGTCTGCATCGGCGAGGCGCGCGCCAGCGAAAGCTATCTCAATATCGCCGCCATCCTCGCGGCGGCAAAGCAGACCGGGGCCGGGGCCATTCACCCAGGCTACGGCTTCCTTGCCGAGAACGTCGACTTTGCTGAAGCTTGCGCCGCGGCGGGCATCGTCTTCATCGGCCCTACGCCCGAAAACATCCGCACCTTCGGCCTTAAGCACAGCGCACGTGCCCTTGCCGCCGCACATGGTGTGCCGCTTGCGCCGGGCACTGACCTGCTGACCGACGAGGAAGAAGCCGTAAGCGCTGCCGCCGAAATCGGCTATCCGGTCATGCTCAAGGCAACTGCCGGCGGCGGCGGCATCGGCATGCGCGTTTGCGAAACCGAAGCCGACGTGCGCGAAGGCTTTTCTGCCGTCGCGCGCCAGGGCCTTGGCAACTTTGGCGACGCCGGCGTCTTCCTAGAGCGCTACATCCGCCGCGCGCGCCACATCGAGGTGCAGATCTTCGGCGATGGCAATGGCCGCATCGTTGCGCTGGGAGAGCGCGATTGCTCGCTCCAGCGCCGCAACCAGAAGGTTGTCGAGGAAGCCCCTGCCCCGCTCCTCCCCGCCGCCGTTCGCGCCGATCTGATCGCCGCCGCGATCCGCCTCGGGCAAGCCGCCAGCTACCTCTCGGCGGGCACGGTGGAGTTCCTCTACGATGCCGAACGCGAGGAGTTCTTCTTCCTCGAGATGAACACGCGCCTGCAGGTCGAACATGGCGTGACCGAAGAGGTCATGGGCCTCGACCTCGTCGAATGGATGATCCGGGGCGGCGCTGGCGATTTCGGCTTCCTCGACAGCGAACCGCCTCGCCCTTCGGGCCATTCGGTGCAGGTGCGGCTCTATGCCGAAGACCCCGCTCTCGACTATCGCCCGACCTCGGGCACGCTGACCGCCGTGGAATTCCCGGCGGACATCCGCGCCGAAACCTGGTGCATGGCCGGCAGCACGGTCAGCTCGTGGTACGATCCGATGCTCGCCAAGCTGATCGTCCACGCCCCCACGCGTGATCTCGCCGTACAGGCAATGCAGCGCGCGCTCGATGCCTCGCGCGTTGATGGCATCGAGACCAACTTGCGCTGGTTGCGCGAAGTCGTCCGCTCCAACGCCTTCGTTAGCGGTGAAGTCTCGACCCGCGCCTTGGCCGATGTCGAATACCACCCGCGCAGCTTCCAGGTAATCAGCGGCGGCACCGCCACCACCGTGCAGGACTGGCCCGGCCGCCAGCATCTCTGGTCGGTCGGCGTGCCCCCTTCGGGTCCGATGGACGATCAGTCTTTCCGCATCGGCAACCGGTTGCTTGGCAATCCCGAAGGCACGGCGGGCATTGAGGTCACTATCACTGGCCCCACCCTGTCGTTCAATGCTGCCGCCCGTATCTGCCTGATGGGTGCCGATTTCGGCGCCACGCTCGATGGCGAACCCGTGACGCGCGGCGAAGCCATTGCGGTGAAGGCCGGCCAGACGCTCGCCCTCGGCCGCGCCACTGGCGGCGGCATGCGCGGCTATATCCTGTTTGCCGGCGGGCTCGACATCGCGCCTTACCTTGAAAGCCGCAGCACGTTCGAACTCGGCCAGTTCGGCGGGCACGCCGCCCGCCGCCTGCTCGCTGGCGATACCCTGCATCTGGGCGACGAGCCGGGCGAACACCCGCTGATTTCCGCTCGTGTGCCCGAGCTTTCGACCGAATGGACCCTTCGCGTCCTGTACGGCCCTCACGGCGCACCCGATTTCTTCACCGATAGGGACATCGAGACGCTCGTCTCGTCCGAATGGCAGGTCCATTACAACAGCAACCGCACCGGCGTTCGCCTGATCGGCCCCAAGCCACAATGGGCGCGCAAGGACGGTGGCGAAGCGGGGCTGCACCCATCCAACATCCACGATAATCCCTATGCCATCGGCGCGGTCGACTTCACCGGCGACATGCCGATCATCCTCGGCCCCGATGGCCCCTCGCTGGGTGGCTTCGTCTGTCCCTTCGTGGTCATTGCTGCCGACCGCTGGAAGATCGGCCAGCTCACCCCCGGCGACAAGCTGCGCTTCGTCCCCGTCAACGCCCACGACGCTGCCACCGCCGACCAGCAGCAGCGCCAGCTTCTTAGCAATGGCACGCGTCTCAATCCCGGCGCAGCCCGCCCGATCGAAGCGCTTTCGCCTATCCTTCACGTGATCGAGGAGCGGGCCGACTGCCCCCGCACCGTCTATCGCCAGCAGGGTGATCGCAACATCCTCGTCGAATACGGGCCCATCGTGCTCGACATCGAACTGCGCATCCGCGTGCAGGCACTGCTGACCGAGCTTGAGCGCATGGCCCTGCCCGGCGTGATCGACATCGTCCCCGGCATCCGCTCGCTTCAGTTCCACTTCGATGGCGTGCAGCTGACGCAGGCCGATGCTCTGGCCACGCTGATTGCCGCGGAAGAACGCCTCGGAGATCTCGAGGACTTTGCCATCCCCTCGCGCATCGTCCACTTGCCACTGAGCTGGCGGGATCCTGCTATCCTCGAAACCATCGAAAAATACATCGGCGCCGTGCGCGACGATGCGCCGTGGTGTCCCGACAACATCGAATTCATCCGCCGCATCAACGGATTGCCCGATGCCGCTGCGGTCGAGAACCTGATCTTCGAGGCCAACTATCTCGTCCTCGGCCTGGGTGACGTCTACCTCGGCGCGCCGGTGGCAACCCCGGTCGATCCGCGGCATCGTCTCGTCACCACCAAGTACAACCCGGCCCGCACCTGGACGCCGCCCAACATCGTCGGCATCGGCGGGGCCTACATGTGCATCTATGGCATGGAAGGCCCCGGCGGCTACCAGCTGTTCGGGCGCACAATCCAGGTGTGGAACACCCACCGCCAGACCGATGCCTTCATCGAAGGCAAGCCGTGGCTGCTGCGCTTCTTCGACCAGATCCGCTTCTATCCGGTATCAGCCGAAGAGCTGGCCGAATGGCGTCGCGATTTCCCCACCGGCCGCCGCTCGATCCGCATCGAACCGTCCGAATTCCGCCTGTCCGACTACCGCAAGTTCCTTGCCGACAACGCCGCCGACATCGCCACTTTCGAGGCAACTCGGCAGGCCGCTTTCGACGAGGAACGCGCTGAATGGCAACGCCGGGGCGAGTTTGACCGGACCGACCTCGTCGAGGCAGACGCGGCCCCCACTGGCGCAGTCGAAGTGCCAGAAGGCGCCGACCTCGTCGAAGCGCCGTTTGGCGGCAGCGTGTGGAAGATGCTCGTCTCTGTCGGCGATACCGTCGAGGCGGGCGAGACCATCGCGATCATCGAGGCGATGAAGATGGAATGCCGCGTCGAAAGCCCAGGCTCGGGCACTGTCACTGCGCTTTACGCGCAGGAACGGCAAGCCGTGCAGCCCGGTGCCCCGATGCTGGCGCTGACGAGGCACAAATGACCACACCCGACATCAGAAGCGCCAGTAGCGTCGCGGCAGCCGTCGCATCGGGTCAGACCAGCGCCGTAGCCATTGCGGAAGACGTCATCGCGCGCCTCGCCGCCTATGATTGCATACAACCGCAGATCTGGATCAGCCGCGCCAGGCCAGACGAACTCCTTGCAGGCGCCCGCGCCATCGACGCCCGCGTGGCAGCGGGCGAAGACCTGCCGCTTGCTGGCGTACCCTTTGCGGTCAAGGACAACATCGACGTTGCCGGCTTCCAGACGACCGCCGCCTGCCCCGCCTTCGCCTATCAGCCGGAGGCGACAGCAACCACGGTCGGCCGCCTGCTCGCAGCCGGCGCACTGTGCGTCGGAAAGACCAATCTCGATCAGTTTGCCACGGGCCTCAATGGCACGCGCAGCCCCTATGGCGCTCCGCGCAACGCCTACAACCTCGCCTATGTCAGCGGTGGCTCCAGTTCTGGTTCGGCCAGCGCCGTTGCCGCCGGCCTCGTCAGCTTCGCGCTTGGCACCGATACCGCCGGTTCGGGCCGCGTGCCCGCCGCCTTCCAGCACCTGATCGGCTTCAAGCCGACCAAGGGCCGCTGGAGCAACACCGGCCTTGTCCCTGCCTGCCGCACGATCGACTGCATCACCGTCTTCGCCAACGATACTGCAGACGCACGGCTGGTCGATGGCATAGTCGCCGGGTTCGACGCCGCCGATGCCTACTCGAAACCGCTGGCAGACAAGCCCCGCGCCCGCAAGGTCATCGGCGTGCCTCGCCGCAACCAGCGTGCCTTCTTCGGCGATGCCGAAGCTGAATACTTCTACGACAAGGCGCTGGAAACGCTGGCAAGAACGGCCACGATCGTCGAGATCGACTATGCCCCGCTGCAGGAAGCCGCCATGCTGCTTTACGGCGGGCCCTGGGTGGCCGAACGCACCGCCGCGCTGGCCGGTCTGCTGGCGACGGACCCCGATGCGCTTGACCCCACGGTGTGCGAAGTCGTCTCGCCGGGCTTGAACATCGGCGCAGTCGATCTTTTCAACGGCATCTACCGCATGGCCGAACTCAAGCGCCACGCCGACCTCATGTGGGAAGGCATCGACCTTCTCGCCTTTCCCACCACCGGCACCACCTATCGCGTCTCGGAACTGAAGGCCTCGCCCGTCGCCCTCAACAGCGCGCTTGGGTACTACACCAACTTCGTCAACCTGCTCGACATGGCCGCAATTGCCGTTCCTGCGGGCACGCGAACCAACGGCACGGGCTTTGGCATCACGCTGATCGGCCCCGCCGATACCGACCACGCCTTGCTCGAAGCCGCCGATGCCTGGCTCGAACAGGCCCGGCTACCACCCCCACCCCCGCTCGATCTGGAGGGCAAGATGCAGACCGTGAAACTCGCCGTTGTCGGCGCCCATCTCAAGGACATGCCGCTGCACTGGCAGCTTACTTCGCGCAATGCGACCTTCGTAGGCGCGTTTGAAACTGCCCCCAGTTACCGTCTCTATGCGATGGCCGAAAGCGTTCCGCCCAAGCCCGCGCTGGTGCACTCCGAACAAGGTGCGGCCATCGCCGTCGAGGTCTATGAGATGGGCGTTGCCGAATTCGGCAGCTTTGTCGTCGAAGTCCCTCCTCCGCTCGCCATCGGCACGGTTACCCTGGCAGACGGCACCAGCGTCAAGGGCTTCGTCTCCGAACCGCGCGCGCTTTCCGGCGCCGAGGACATCACCCACCTTGGCGGCTGGCGCGCCTACATGGCGCAGAAGGTCTGACCCATCCCTGCCCCGAAAGGACGCGCGCAATGCCCCTTCCTGCCAAGCCCCTGATGCTCGCCGCCGCCGCGCTGCTTTCGGCCACGCCCGCCGTCGCAAAGTCTCCGAAGGAGCAGGTCATCGTGGTCCCCGGCTTTGCCGATTTCCTTGCCGTCGATGGCGATACCGTATGGGCCACAAACAAGGGCAAGGTCGAGCGATGGTCCCGCAAGGGCAAGCTGGCCGAAGTCGCCATCGAGCGCCCCTGCGGCTCCATGGCGGTGCTGGCAGGCTCGCTTTGGGTCGCCAATTGCGCCGACGGTACGCTGGTGAAGGTGGACACGAAGTCGGCGAAGGTCGTGGCCAGGATTGCCACAGGTATCGCCAACCAGAAGGAAGGTGAGCTCAACGTCGTGGCAGGCGCCGGCTCGGTCTGGCTCGCCAGCGATCCCAAGGGCGCGGTCGCCCGCGTCGATCCGGCAACCAGCGCCGTGATCGCCACGATCGCGGTTGACCCTGCAACGTCCTACATGGCCTTCGGCATGGGCGCGGCGTGGGCTGTCAGCCAGCAATCAGCCACCATCCAGAAGATCGATCCCGCCACCAACACCGTCACCGCTCGCACTGCGCTGGGCAAGGCGCCAGGCTTCCTTGCCGCCGGTGAAGGCGCGGTCTGGGTGCAGGAACAGGGCGATGGCACGGTGGCCCGCGTCGATCCCGCAAGCGGTGCCGTGACCGGGCGGGCAAAGATCGGCGAGAAGCTGAAATGGGGCGATATCGATACCGGCGGCGGCATGGTCTGGCTGCGCACGACCGAGGACCAGACCTGGGTCGCGATCGATCCGAAGTCTCTCGGGGTCAAGGCACGCACCGGCAAGGCCGATGGCAGCGGTGCGCTGCGCTATACCAGCAAAGGGCTGTGGACCTCGGCCCACGATGTCCACACGCTCACCTTCTGGCCCAAGCCCAAGGTGAAGTAACAGGCGGCCCCGCCCAAGTGGCGGGGCGCATCTTCCAGGATATCAGCGCGCCGAAGCGACCTTGACCGCAGCACCATCGGCACGCGCCATGCGCGCTTCAATCTGCGAGCGGACATCGGCCACTACCGAGGAGCGGCATTCCTGCGCCTTGGCTTCAAGCGCCAGGTGAACGTTGGCAAGACGCTGGCCGCAGACGGCGCGGGCGGCTTCGTCGATGCGGATGGCCAGACGCTCCTGACCATCAGCCGAAGACAGGTCGAGGCCCTTGAGATCAAGAACGGCCTGATCGCGGGCGAAAGGGTTGGCGGAAACGGCGGAGGCCGAAGATGCGATGGCAAGCGCGGCTACGGCCGCGAGAACGGTTTTCATGGCTTCATCTCCTGCGAAGGAACGGACCGCTCTTCGGCGGCTCACGCTCTTCAATAGCCCGAGTTGATGAAACTTTCAATATTGAGCCACAATTTGTAGCTTTATTACTTTGCTGTTGAGTGGGTATTACTTCACCCGCACCACCACCATTGCAAGATCAGTCGGCTGACCAAGCAATCCGATGGGAAGAGGCACCTCGCGCTGCTGCCCTGCCACACCTACTTCGATGCTGCGCGCATAAGGTGCCGACCATTCCCGCACCGTGCGCACCGGCACGCGCGCGTGCCAGGTGCGTCCGCCCTGCACAGAAATTCCATGCCCGTTCAGGGTGATGGCTTCGGCAGCATCGGCGCGCTTGCCTGAAAGCTTGAGGCAGCTCTGTGCGCCGCATTCGACAACGCGGGTGGTGGTCCTGGCCATCACGGGCATCGCACCCACCCCGCCAAGCAAGGCAAGGCAAGCAGCGGCAGAGATGACACGGCGCTTGTTCATTCGATTGCGATCCCTGCCTGTTCGAAATAGCGCCGCACCGGCTCAAGCACATCGGCGTGGCGCTTCCAGCGCGCGACCGAATCAGTGTAGATCGGGCGCCGCACTTGTGCCGCGCTGGGCGTCGAAACCGCTGCGCGATTGGTGTGGAATTTCAGGCACGCCGGATCCCAGCCGAGCCCGCAATGGTCGAGCAGTACCCGGGTCCGCCCTTCCTGATCGGCGATCAGGTCCTCGTAGCCCACTTCCAGCACCTGTCCCGGCAACGCCTTGCGCCACAGCGCCATCAGCCGGTCGAACCGCACATAGTATGCGGCGATGTCGAGCAGATCGTAGCTAAAATCGTAATAGCGCGAGCCCACCGCGAAGAGATTGCGGAAGTTGCTCAGCACCGTGTCCATCGGATTGCGGCGCAGACACACGATCCGCGCATTGGGCAGCGCCTTGGCGATGAACCCGGCGTACTGGAAGTTGCCGGGGAACTTGTCGGTAAAGCGCGAAGCAGTGCCCCGGCGATGATGGACGGCGCGCGCCATGAAATCACGGCCGATCTGGCCAAGATCAGCGCCAGCCGCAGCCAGCACGGTTTCCGGATCGAGCACCGTCGGCGTGCGCGTGCCCGAGGCGTGCTTCACCGCCAGCGGCATTGCCTGCAATTCGCCTGCGCTTTCCACTTCGGAGTGTGAGGACAGGATGCGATCGACCAGTGTCGTGCCAGTGCGCGGCATGCCGATCACGAAGATCGGCGCGTCCTGCGGTGCGTCCACCACTGCGGCATCGCGCATCTTCGGCCAGGCGATTTCTATTGCATCGAACGCGGCCGCATCGCGGGAAAAGTCATACGGCAAGTTTGACCGATGCTCGGCATTGGCGGCGCAAAGCGTGTCCAGCGCCTGGTCGGCCTCGCCGATGTCTTCCAGTTCCTTTGCCAGCGCATACCCCAGCAACAAGCGGTCGCGCCCGCCCCCAGCCCTAGACCGCGCCAGTCCCAACCGTTCGACATGGTTGCGTGAAACGCTGACCTTGCGCAGCGAGGACAGCAGGTGGTGCGCGCGGGCATAGCCCGGTGCCAGCGCGATCAGCGCCTCGAGCGCGTCCTCTGCCTCGTCGACCCGGCCAAGGAAGTTGAGCGTTACGGCCTCGTTGTAGCGGTATTCAGTGTTATCGGGCGCAAGGCGAACGGCCTGGGCGAAATGCGGCAAGGCCGCAGCGTGATCGCCAAGTCGGGCATAGACGCAGCCCATGGTATCGCGGCTCAAGGCATCGGTAGGCAGGGCCTGCTCCGCTGCGCGCAGCACCGTAGCGGCATCGCCATCACGCCGCGCCAGCGAATAGAGCCGCGCCAGTTGCGCGCGATATTCCCCTTGCGGCGCAAGCGCAATCGCCCGCTCTACAAGATCGATCCCGGCCCGGACACGCCCGCCCTGCGCTTCGCCCATGCCCCTCAGGAACAGGGCATGGGCCGCTTCGGCAGGCTGGCCGCGATCAAGGATCATGCGGTCGCCGATCCTCCAGTGCCCTTTGCCTTCCAGCGCTCGATCAGCGGCTGGAACGGGAACAGCGTCTGCTCGCGGATCGAAAGGCGGCGCAAGTCATCCTGCCCGACGATCACGCCTTCGCCTTCCTTGTAGGTTCCGAACATGCGATCCAGCAGGATCAGCGAATTGCCGTAATTGCAGCGCGTGCTCTCGTAATCGGTCGAGTGATGCAGGCTGTGGTGGCGGATGGTGGTGAAGAAGAACGAATACCAGATCGGCGGATCGGCCTTCACGTTGGCATGGGCGAACGTGGAGATGATGCCGGTGCTGGTGAACGCCGCGAACAGGGCGGTATTGTCGAAATCGAACAGCGCGAGCACCGAAAGGCTGATCAGGAACAGTTCGATCGGATTGCCCACGGCGCCCTTGCTGGCGTTGAGCTGGGTGATGTGGTGGTGCGGCGCATGGGTCAGCCAGAACGGTGTCGAATTGTGCATCAGCCGGTGCATCCAGTACTGGCCGAATTCGACGATGAAGATGACCATCAGCACCTGCACCAGCCAGGGCAGTTGGGCGATGCCCGTGGTGCTGATGCCGATGGCCTTCTTCGCCGCCAGCAGCGGATCGTCGACCATCGCGCGTGCCAGCCATGAAATGACCGTGGCGAACAGCACGTTGTAGTAAAGATCGGTCAGGAATTCACGCTTGTTCATGCGCCAGTGGCTGTGCCGTTCGGCAACCATTTCCAGCAGCAGGACCGAAATCGTCACCAGCGCCGATACCACCGGAAGCGTCCAGGCATTGTCGAGGACAGCCTTGGGCGCCCACGCCCAGAAGGCCCATGCCGCGGCCAGCATCGCCGGTGGCACCAGATCGATCAGCCGGGTGGCGCGTTTGGCCGGAAGGACTTCAACTGCTGACATGCGCGACTCCAATATGACGTGGAGTGTGCGCCGCACCGCGTCATCACAGGAGACACAATCTTGCGATGAAAGGCATAGACCACATCTATGACTCTCCGCTTTACATGGTCGAGGCCCTTACGCGCCGGAAGACTTCGTCCCAGAACAGTTGCGTCGCCGTATCTCGCGCCGGTTCGGCCTTTGCCAGCAAATAGATGTCGTAGCTCGGCTCGAAATCGGCGTGCAGCACCGGCCACAGCGTGCCGCGCGCCACTTCTGCCTCGGCCGATAGCACCGGCAGGAAACCGATGCCGACGCCCAGCGAAATCAGCCGCCGCGCCTCGTTGATGTCCTCGGCCAGTCCACTAACCTTGCTGCCCAGGCCAAAGCGCCGGCGCAAGTTCGTGATCAGCTCGATCTCGTCTTCGCCGGTCAGTACGAAGCCTTCATCCTTCAGCTCGTGCAGGCGGCTGACCTTGTAGCCGAAGTACGGGCTGGTCCGTGAGCAATAGAGTTGCTGGCGCTCCACCAGCAGCGGCTCGTAAGTCAGGCTGCCACGCACCGCGCTGTCATAGCCGACGCCGATCTCCACCTCGCCCTGCTCCAGCGCATCGAGCACCTGCCGCCAGGGCGAAACGCGGATTTCGATATGGATCGCCGGGTTGCGACGATGAAAGCTGGCGATCGCTTCGTCGAACTCGGGCGAGACCAGCCCAGAGACAATCTGGATGCGCACGAAGCCTTCGACGCGCTTGGTCGCCTGCGCAATCTGGTGCGGCACCATGCGCGCCGCCTCCAGCATGTCCTCGCAGAGCGCAAGGATCGCCTTGCCCGCGGCCGTCAGTTCAACGCCCGTGGCAGTGCGCAAGAGCAGCGTCGCGCCAACATGGTCTTCCAGCCGCTTCAACGCAGCCGATATGCTCGGCTGCTGGCGATTGAGCGTGCGTGCCGCCGCGCCAATTCCCCCTGCACGTACGATGTCCACGAAAGTGCGCATCAGGTTCCAGTCCACCCTGCTGGCGAACTTGCGGTCGATGATCGGGCTGGCGTCGTCACTCATAGATCAGATCGATGTAGTTCATTCAAATCGCGTGTCTAGCGTTATGACCTGCGCATTCTATCCCGGCGACATGACCGAAATGCTTCCCCTCCCGGTGGTCGACCTTAGTGCGCTCGACAGTCCCGAACTGGCCGATCGCCTGGACGTGGCCCGGCAGCTTGACCGCGCCTGCGCTGATGCCGGCTTCCTCTACCTCACCGGCAGTCAGATTGATCACGCCGCCTATCGCCGCCTGCTCGCGCGCGCAGAGGCCTATTTCGCGCAGGATCTGGACGCCAAGATGGCGCACTACATCGGCCTTTCGCAGAACCACAGCGGCTACGTGCCGGTGGGCGAGGAACAGTTCGCGACATCGGCGCCCGACCTCAAGGAAGCGTTCGACTGCAATCTCGATTACCGGAGCGAACGGGGCCGCCGTTCGCTGCTCGGCCCCAACCTCTGGCCCGACATGCCGGGCTTTCGCGAGGATGTGCTGGCCTATTATGCCAATATCACCGGCATCGGCCGAAAGTTGTTCCGCGCCTTCGCGCTGGCGCTGGGCTTGCCGGAAGAGCATTTCGCCCCTGTCACCCGGCATCCGCCCAGCCAGCTTCGCCTGATCCACTACCCGCATGACGCGGATGCCGAGGACCGCCCCGGCATCGGCAGCCATACCGATTACGAATGCTTCACCCTGCTGCGCGCAACCGCACCGGGCTTGCAGATCGTGGACCGGACCGGCGAGTGGATCGACGTGCCGCTGCTCGACAATGCGCTGGTCATGAACATCGGCGACATGATGGAGATCCTCTCCAATGGCCGCTACGTCGCCACCCGCCATCGCGTGAAGAAGGTGCCGCAGGAGCGCTATTCCTTCGCGCTGTTCCATTCCTGCGACTACGATCACGTCATCGCCCCGGTGATCGATGCGGACGCTCCGCGCTACGCGCCGCTGAAAGGTGGCGAACACCTGTTCAACCAGACCGCGCAGACCTTCGCCTATCTCAAGCGCCGCGTGGAAAAAGGCGAGCTGGTGCTGAACGATGCCGCACCGCTTGATTCCTTCGGCCGCCAGGTCACCCCGGCGTGACGCTTGATGAATTGCTGCTCGCGCTGGCGCCCGCCGGAGTGCATGACCTTGCTTTCCCGTCCGCGCTGCTCGGCGCATTCCGGCGCAAGTCGATCACCTTCTGCAATGGGCTGACCGACGAAACCACGCAGGTCTACTGGTTCCAGTCCGCCAGCTTCACCATCGACCTGCGCCTGCCAGACGGCGCCGCAACCCCGCTGGCCGAGAGGCAGGGCTGGATCGGGGATACGCATTGGGACGCGCAAGGCGGCGAACTGTCATGGACGGTCGGGCACAGCTACCAGCGGCACAACCTCTGGCCTGAACCTGCGCGACTGGCCTTCATCGGCAACAGCGTGATCGAGTTTGCCCCATCGGGCGCCTACGTCGAGGACTGGCGGCAACTGGCCATTCGCGGCCCGCTGCTTGGCTTGCGACTCATTGCCATCGCCAATGCCGGGACCGGTGAGGAACATCGCGCAGACGGCGGCCTGATCGTCGCGGGCGATCACATGGCGTTCGTCCTTTCGCGGCCGCCGCATCTTCGGGACGAATGGGAAAGCTTTGAAACCTCGCTCGCCATCGCTGGCCGGACCGTCACGCACAGCACCCAGAGCGCGCGCTATGGCGAGGCCATCGTGCCTGACAGCTTCGACCTCGCGCCTGATGGTTCGGTCCGGCTCACCTGCAAGGCCCACGGTACAGACTGGCACCTGCGCCTGAACGTGGATGCCTTCGTGCCGGACCACGTGTTCAGCAACAGCTCGCCCGCGACGCCCGAAGCCCACGCCTGGCTGGAGCGCGAAAGCGCCCACCTCGCCCGCAATGCCGCGCGCGTGATCTAGCCGGGCAACCCGCCGGTCTGCCGCAGCGCCTCACCCAGCGCCAGAGCGCTGGCAATGGCGAGGTTGAGCGAGCGCACCTGTGGCCGGATCGCGATGCGTACGCGCGCCTCGCAAGCCTGCGCGACCTCTGCCGACACGCCCGCGCTTTCTTTGCCGAACAGCAGCACATCGTTCGGCTCGAAGCGGAAATCATGGACATATTGCTCGGCCTTGGTGGTGAACAGCACCACCCGCGCCGGCGTGATTGCCTGCTTGAAGGCTGAAAAACCGGCATGGCGCGTCACGTTTACATGGTCGATATAGTCCATCGCCGCACGCCGCACCCGCTTGTCGTCCCATACGAACCCCATCGGCTCGATGAGGTCCACATCGACGCCCATGCAGGCACCCAGTCGCAGGATCGCGCCGACGTTTCCGGCAATCTCGGGTTCGTACAAGGCAATGCGCATCGCCACAGCAGGCTGTTCTCCAGTCATGTTTGCGCTGCCATGCCCCAGCCTGCGCCCTGACAAAATACCGGCCAGCCAAAAAAATCGGCCACCCAAAAATCGGCAGGAACGGACAAGCCTCATGCGCGGCGCCTGTTCAACCTCATTGGTCGATGCGGGCACATTCATCATCGCAGGCCGTTCCGTGCATGTCGTTGCTGCCATCGCGCATTCTGCCGGATCGGAGTTCTTGCTTGGTCAATTCGCTTTCTGCCTCCGCCGGGGCCATCACTCCGGCATCGGCCCTGACCGACTCCTACTTCGTGATCATCTTCGCCCTGGGCGCGATGATCCTGCTGACGGCGTGGGCACCGATCATCATCAAGCGCCTGCCTCTTTCGCTGCCGATCATCTGCGTAGCGGTGGGGGCCACGATGTTCTCCGTCGCGCCCTTCTCGCACTGGGGACCGCATCCCGAAAACTCGCCAAAGCTGGTCGAGCGGGCAGCCGAACTCATCGTGATCGTTTCGCTGATGGGGGCGGGGCTGAAGATCGAGCGAGCCATGGCCTGGCGGAGCTGGTACGTGACATGGCGGTTGCTTGGCATCGCCATGCCGCTGACGATCGGGCTTGTCATCGTTCTCGGACAGCAGTTGCTTGGCCTGGGGCTGGCCACAGCCCTGCTGCTCGCAGGCTCGCTCGCCCCGACCGACCCTGTCCTGGCCGGGGACGTCCAGATCAAGCATGATGAGGACGAGGAAGAGGCCGAAGCAAAGTTCGCGCTGACCAGCGAGGCTGGCCTGAACGACGCCCTTGCCTTTCCATTCATCCACCTCGCCATCGCCATCTCTGCCGCCGGGGGCATCACGCAGGCAGTGATCACCGACTGGCTGCTCAAGGACGTATTGTGGAAGCTGGGCGCGGGCCTTGGCGTGGGAGTGGTCCTTGGATGGCTGGTCGGCGCGATCATCTATCACCTTCCGTCGGACACGCGGCTGTCCAGAACCGGCGACGGGTTCATCGCGCTGGGCGCGACGCTGGTCGTCTATACCCTGACCGAGTTCGCCCCTGGATACGGGTTCCTTGCCGTCTTCGTTGCCGGCCTGATGATCAGGCGCGCAGCCAAGGGGCACGATTTCAACAAGAAGCTGCATGACTTCGCCGATGAACTTGAGCGTTTGCTGATGATGCTGCTGCTGCTCCTGTTCGGAGGGATGCTTGCATCGGGCCTCCTTGCCGATATCGGCTGGGAAGAAGTGCTGTTTGCCGCCGTGATGCTGCTGGTAATCCGCCCGCTGGCCGGTGGGATAAGCCTCTTGGGCGTCAAGAGACCGCGGCTGGAACTGGCGATCATCTCGTTTTTCGGCATTCGCGGCCTGGGTTCGGTCTATTACCTCAGCTACGGCTTCAACCACGGCGCCTTCCAGTCGGAATACAACCTGTGGGGCACGCTGGGCCTGATAATATCGGCGTCCATCCTGATGCACGGCATTCTGGTCACGCCAGCGATGGAACGCCTGCGCCAGACGTACCGCGCGAACGGCCTTCCCCACAGCGGGGACGACGTGGCGCCTGCCGGCCCAGAGGAACGCGCTTGAGCTGAAACGGTAGCGCCCTGGCCCGGATCGCGTGCGCTCCCCGGGTCCAGGTCCGCCTTATTCCACCGTGACCGACTTGGCCAGGTTACGCGGCTGATCCACGTCAGTACCCTTGGCGACGGCGACGTGATAGGCCAGCAACTGCACCGGCACGGCATAGACCAGTGGTGCGATCAGCGGGTGAACCTTGGGCATCTCGATCGTGGCCAGGCACCCCTCGCCCGCTTCGGCAATGCCTTCTGCGTCCGATATGAGCACGACCTTGCCGCCGCGCGCCCGCACTTCCTGCATGTTGCTGACGGTCTTCTCAAACAGCGGCCCCGATGGCGCCAGCACGATCACCGGCACTGCCTCGTCGATCAGCGCGATGGGGCCATGCTTCATCTCGCCAGAGGCATAGCCCTCGGCATGGATGTAGCTGATTTCCTTGAGCTTCAGCGCCCCTTCCAGCGCCAGCGGATAGTCCGGCCCGCGCCCCAGATAGAGCACGTCGCGCGCCGGTGCGATAAGGTGCGCCATGCCTGCGATTTCCTCGTCATGGGCAAGCGCCGCATTGAGGCAGGCCGGCGTCTCGACGAGCTGCTCGACGATCTCGGCCTCTTCCTCGCGCGTCAGGCGACCGCGCTTGACAGCAAGGTGCGCAGCCAGCGCCGCCAGCACCGCAAGCTGGCAAGTAAAAGCCTTGGTCGAGGCAACGCCGATTTCCGGCCCGGCATGGGTCGGCAGCAGCAGGTCCGCCTCGCGCGCCATCGAACTCGTCGGCACGTTGACGACGACGGCTATGGTCTGACCCGCCGCCTTGCAGTGCCTGAGCGCCGCCAGCGTGTCCGCCGTCTCGCCGCTCTGCGAGATGAACAGGGCAAGGCCGCCCGGTTCGAGCACCGGATCACGATAGCGGAACTCGCTCGCCACATCGATGTCGACGGGCAGGCGCGCGAACTGCTCGAACCAGTACTTGGCGACCATGCCGGCGTAGAAGCTCGTGCCGCAGGCAACGATGGTCACCCGGTTGATGCTGGCAAGGTCAAAGTCGATCTGCGGCAGCGCCACGGTCTGCTCGACCCGGCGCAGGTAGGAGCGCAGCGTCTGCGCCACCACCACCGGCTGCTCGAAGATCTCCTTCTGCATGAAGTGGCGATAGTTGCCCTTCTCGATCGCCGCCGCCGTCGCGCCCGAAGCGACGATGGCCCGCTCGACCGCGTTGTTCTCGGCATCGAAGATCTGCGCGCCATCGCGGGTGATCACCACCCAGTCGCCCTCTTCGAGATAGGTGATGCGCTGGGTCAGCGGGGCGAGCGCGAGCGCGTCCGATCCCAGATAGGTCTCGCCATCGCCATAGCCCACCACCAGCGGCGAACCCAGCCGCGCGCCGATCAGCATGTCGTCGTGCGCGCGGAAGGCGATGGCCAGCGCGAAGGCACCGCGCAACTGCGGCAGCACGGCCCTCACCGCGTCCTGTGGGCTGGCGCCGCCCTCGACCTGCTCCGAAACCATGTGCGCCACAACTTCGGTGTCGGTCTCGCTCTCGAACTTGCGCCCGCGCGAGATCAGGGCGTCGCGCAGGCCCTTGAAGTTCTCGATGATGCCGTTGTGGACCAGCGCCACTTCACCAGTGGCATGGGGGTGCGCATTGCTCGTCGTCGGCGCGCCATGGGTGGCCCAGCGGGTGTGGGCGATGCCGATCAGCCCCGAAGCGGGATTGCGCGCCAGTTCCAGAACCAGGTTGTTGAGCTTGCCCTCGGCACGACGCCGGACGAGCTGCCCTCCCTCGACCGTGCAGATGCCGGCCGAATCATAACCGCGATATTCCATCCGCCGCAGGCCATCGACCAGCCGGTCCGCCACCTGTTCCTTGCCGACGATTCCGATAATTCCGCACATGCAGCGATAGGCTTTCGCAATAGAGTTACGTCGCGTGGACGCCCGGCACGCTAGCCGCGCAATCCTTGGCATTTGGTGTAGCAACGCCGCAGACCGCCGTCACTGCCTCCGCCACCGTATTGGACCGGTCGTCCTCTACTTCCCCATTCCAAAAGATTAAATCCCCGACATGAACCCCTGCTCTGCATGGAACGCAAACCCGCTTCCGCCGGTTGCCTCGTGGAACACCATTGCAGGAGCCAGCCGCATGAGCATTTTCAGCAAGATCATGGACGCCATCTCATGGAAGGGCACGCGCCCGACCCAGACTGGCCAGACCCCCAAGCCCGCGCCTGCCCAGGCCGCGCCCGCGCCCACGCAGCAAGCACCGACGCCTGCCGCCCCTGCCCCCGCACCGGCTCCTGCCAAACAGTTCGATGTCGAAGCCAACCTCGCCGAGATGGCGCAAGGCAAGGACCTCAACTGGCGCACCTCGATCGTCGACCTGATGAAGCTCCTCGACATCGATTCAAGCCTCGCCAATCGCAAGGAACTCGCACAGGAACTCGGCTATACCGGCGCGCTCGACGGCTCGGCCGAAATGAACATCTGGCTGCACAAGGCAACCATGCGCAAGCTGGCGGAAAACGGCGGCAAGGTGCCGGCTTCTATGCTGGATTGATCGCATCGGGCGGCGGGTATCCGCCGCCTTATCATCCACAGTTTGACAAACAGCGGCAAGTAATCGACCAGTAAATCTTCGACCCGGACTTGGAAGAGGATGATTAATGCGCCTGACTATGACCCTTGCGGCGCTAGCCTCGCTTTCGTCTGCGATTCCCGCGCGTGCCGAGCCGATAACTACAGAAACTGCCCGCGCGGCGGTGGAAAAAGCTATCGATGAACTAAAGACGCA
Source organism: Novosphingobium sp. B1 (assembly GCF_900176395.1). Classification (GTDB taxonomy): domain Bacteria; phylum Pseudomonadota; class Alphaproteobacteria; order Sphingomonadales; family Sphingomonadaceae; genus Novosphingobium. The sequence goes on from NZ_FWXL01000003.1 coordinate 413,597, forward strand.
CAACCCCGCAGGCGTTCTTCCGTTGGTCGAGCCAGTCGTGGCTTCTTTGCAAGACCAACAAAGCGAAAAGCCTGCCCTGTGCGCTACCGGCCTGACGCAAGCGATCCTGCTTTCGACAATGCAAGATGCTTTGTTGAAGAAGCAGGCGAAGGAAAGGCCAAATGACAAACCGCAGTCCGCAACTGTAATCGATAATGCATTTTGCATTGCCCCGTTTCTCAAGGGATTCGCGTTGATCGATCTGCAGCGCTGGGACGAGGCTGAACCTATGCTGCGCCTCGCCAGCGAATCTGCCCCGCTCGATGCCCAATTTCGCAACGAATACGCCGAATGGTTCAAGGCGATGAAGCAGTGGCAAAAGGCACATGATGTCTTTGCGGAGGCTTACGACCTTTGCGAGTGGGAAAGTGACGAGGACGTAAAGAAATCAAATCAGGCCCGCGCTCTGCGTGGCATGGGCTTCGTCGAGATCGAAATGGGCGATCTCGACAAGGCCGAAAAGAGCTTCAAGAAATCGCCAAAGATCGTCCCCGATCATGCAGGCGCAAAAAGCGAACTGCAGTATATCGCAGACTTGCGAAAGAAGGGGACAAGCTGAGGGAAACCTACCCCCGCTTTTCCGCCTTCTTCTTCTTCATCGCATCGTGAAAGCGGTCAGCCCAGCCCGGCTTGACCAGTTGCTCTGCCCGCACCATGCGCAGCTCGCCGTCGGCCACGTCGCGTGAAACTGCGCTGCCGGCCGCCACGATCGCGTCCGCGCCGATCTTCACCGGCGCGATCAGCGCCGAGTTCGAGCCGACGAAGGCGCGCTCGCCGATCGTGGTCTTGTACTTGAAGTAGCCGTCGTAGTTGCAGGTGATCGTGCCGGCGCCGATGTTGGCCTCGGCTCCCACTTCGGCATCGCCAAGGTAGGTCAGATGGCTGGCCTTGGCGCCGCGGTGCATTACCGTGTTCTTGACCTCGACGAAGTTGCCGACCTTGACGTCCTCCTCCAGCTTCGCGCCGGGGCGCAGGCGGGCGTAGGGACCGATGTGCACGCCGGGTGAAAGCTTTGCGCCTTCCAGATGGCAGAAGGCATGGATCGTCACGCCGTCAGCCACGCTCACGCCGGGACCGAAGAACACGTTGGGCTCCACGGTCACGTCGCGGCCCAGCACCGTGTCCCAGGCGAACCACACCGTCTCGGGCGCGATCAGCGTGGCGCCATCGGCCATGGCCTGCGCCCGCCGGCGCTGCTGCCAGCGGCCTTCGGCTTCGGCCAGTTCGGCGCGGGAGTTGATTCCGGCCACTTCGTCGGCGTCGTCGGTGACGACCACCGCACAGGTACGCCCATCGGCAATCGCGATGTTGACCACGTCGGGCAGATAGTATTCCCCCTGCGCGTTGTCATTTCCGACGCGGGCAAGCAGGCCGAACAGATCGGCGCTGCGCACCGCCATCAGGCCTGAATTGCAGACGCGGCACGCGCGCTCGGCCTCGGTCGCGTCCTTGTGCTCAACCATCTTCACGATGCGGCCGTCCTCGGCGATGACGCGTCCGTATTGCAGGGTATCGGCCGGTTCAAAGCCCAGCACCACCGCTGCCGGAGCATCAGCTTCGTGCAGCCGCGCAATCATCGCCTGCATTGTCTGCGCGCGAACGAAGGGCACGTCGCCATAAAGGATCAGCACATCACCGTCGAACCCTGCCAGCGCGCCCTCGGCCTGCTGCACGGCGTGCGCCGTCCCAAGCTGGGGATCCTGCACCGCAATCGTCGCGTCGCCACCCAGCGCCTTCTCCAGTTGCTCGCGCCCGTGCCCTGCTACCACCACCTGCCGCGCAGGCGAAAGCCCGGCTGCACTTGCCATAAGGTGCTTCACCATCGGCCTGCCCGCGATGGGGTGGAGCACCTTGTGCAGGTCGCTCTTCATGCGGGTGCCCTTGCCCGCGGCAAGAACGATAACGGCGAGTGGCGAAACGGTCTGGTCAGTCATGGGCGCACCCTTGCCAGACAAACCTTGCGCTTTCCAGAACAGGACGGCACTTGACCGCACCATGGCGGATTTTCCTTACGACATTGTCGGATTCGATCTCGACGGCACCCTGCTCGATACCAGCCGCGATCTTGGCGTTGCGCTGAACCACGCGCTTTCGCTGGCAGGGCACCCGCCGGTTCCGCTTGATGAAACCAAGCGCCACATCGGCGGTGGCGCAGCGCAGATGCTGCGCTCGGCCCTGACCGAATCCGGCGGGGTCGACGAAGCCGCCTTCCCCGGCCTGCAGGCCAGCCTGATCGAATTCTACGGCCAGAACATCGCCGATCACACCGAACTGTTTGCCGGTGGCGCGGCCATGATGGACGCCCTCGACGAACGCGGCGTGAAGATCGCCATCGCGACCAACAAGGCGGAAGCTCTCGCGGTAAAGCTGTTCGAGGAACTTGGCCTGCTCCACCGTTTCGCCTGCGTGATCGGCGGCGACACGCTTGGCCGTCATCGCGCCAAGCCGAAGCCGGACATGCTGCACGAAATGGTCGCCCGCTGCGGCGGTGGGCGCGCGGCGTTCGTCGGCGATACCACCTTCGATGTCGGAGCTGCCAAGGCGGCACAAATGCCGGTCGTCGCCGTGCGCTTCGGCTTCAACGATCTGCCCGCCGACGATCTGGGCGCAGACGCCGTGATCGATCATTACGACGAGCTCGTGCCGACGCTCGAACGCCTCGCCAGCCTGGCGCATAGCGTCTAGGCTCGTGACCATGACCGCCCCCCTTGCCCTGACCATCGGCGATCCGGCCGGCGTCGGCCCCGAACTTGCCGCCGCTGCCTGGGCCTTGAGCGATGCCGAAGCCCTGCCGCCATTTTTCGTCGTCGGCTCGGCACGCGTGGTTGAGGAAGCGGCCCGGAGGCGCGGCATCACGGTGCCCGTCTGCACGGTAAAGGCACCCGATGAAGTGGCAGACTGTTTCGCAGGCGCCCTGCCCGTGCTCGATCTTGCCGATCTTGCCTATGCACCGGGCGAGCCGGACGATGGCGGCGCAAGCCTTGCCCTCAATGCCCTCGCTGCTGCCACGGGCCTTGTCCGCTCGGGCGCCGCGTCAAGCCTCGTGACCGGCCCGATCGCCAAGAGCCGGCTCGCCCGGATTGGCTTCGATCATCCGGGACAGACCGAATTCGTGGCCCAGGCCTGCGGAATCTCTCCCGAAAACGCGGTGATGATGCTGGCAGGGCCAAGCCTCAAGGTCGTGCCGATCACGGTGCACGTATCGCTGCGATCGGTGCCCGATCTTCTCACGGCGGAGCTGATCCGCAACCGCTCTGCGATCACCGCTGCCGCGCTTGCCCGCGATTTCGGCATCGCCAGGCCCCGCCTCGCCGTCGCCGGGCTCAATCCCCATGCCGGGGAAGATGGCCGGATGGGTACCGAGGACGCTGAAATCGTCGCCCCCGCAGTGGCCGCACTTCGCGAAGCCGGGATCGAAGCCGTCGGCCCCTTGCCGCCCGACACGATGTTCCATGCCCAAGCGCGCGAAGGCTATGACGTGGCGATCTGCATGTATCACGATCAGGCGCTGATCCCGATGAAGGCGCTCGATTTCGATGCCGGTGTCAACGTCACGCTGGGCCTGCCGATCATCCGCACTTCGCCCGATCACGGCACCGCTTTCGGCATAGCCGGGACGGGTACGGCTCGCGTCGGCCCCACCATTGCCGCGCTGCGCATGGCCGGTGAGTGCGCGGCGCGGAGGGCTTCGGCATGACCGACCTTCCTGCGCCCCCGCTGCCGCCCTTGCGCGATGTCATCAATCGCCACGGCCTCTTTGCTACCAAGGCACTGGGGCAGAACTTCCTGTTCGATGAACAGTTGCTCGATCGCATTGCCCGCGTTCCGGGCAAGCTGAAGGGAGAGAACGTCCTCGAGGTCGGCCCCGGCCCCGGCGGGTTGACCCGCGCCCTGCTGCGCGCCGGCGCCAATGTCACCGCGATCGAGATGGACAAGCGCTGCTTGCCTGCGCTCGCCGAACTGTCGGATGCCTTCCCCGGCCAGCTTACCGTGATCGGCGGCGATGCCACCAAGATCGATCCGGCCACGCTGTTCGACGGGCCGTGGCACGTTGCGGCGAACCTGCCCTACAACGTCGGCACGCAGCTCTTCACTGGCTGGCTTTCCGGGCAGAAATGGCCGCCGCAGTGGAAGTCGCTCACGCTGATGTTCCAGCTCGAGGTGGCCGAGCGCATCGTCGCCCAGCCTGGCACAGATGCCTACGGCCGCCTCGCCGTGCTGGCGCAGTGGCGCTCGGCCCCGCGCATCGCGATGAAGGTCCACCGCAGCGCCTTCACCCCGCCACCCAAGGTGATGTCGGCGATCATCCATGTCGAACCCGGCACGATGCCCGAGGGCGTCTCCGCGCGGATGCTCGAACGTGTAACCGAAGCCGCCTTCGGCCAGCGCCGCAAGATGCTGCGCCAGTCGCTGAAGGGTCTGCCCGGCGCGCTCGATGCCCTGGAAGCGCTTGGCATCGATCCGCAACGCCGCGCCGAAACGCTGAGCGTGGACGAATTCGTGTCCATTGCGCGCGTGCTGACGAAGTAGCGAGACGGGGGGTTCACCCCGCGCGTCCGACCCGCTAGGCTGGTTGCAGATGCAACAGCTTTCGACAACAGAACGCAGCCTGATCGAGGGGATCGATGCCGCCGCCATGCTCGCGCAGGTCGAGCAGTGGTGCGCGATCAACACCGGCACCGGGAACCTCGCGGGTCTGGCCGCGCAATGGTCCCTTCTTGCCGATGCCTTCGCCGCCCTGCCCGGCGAAGTGCGCAAGATCGATCCCGCGCCAGTAACGGCCATCGCGGCGGACGGGCGCGAGCTTGAAACCGTCAACGGCGCGCACCTGGTCCTGTCGGTCCGGCCGCAGGCACCGCGCCGCTACCTTCTGACCGGGCACATGGACACGGTGTTCGCGCCGGCCCACCCGTTCCAGAGCCTGCGCTGGCTTGATGCCGAAACGCTCAACGGCCCCGGCGTTGCCGACATGAAGGGCGGCATTGCGGTGATCCTGGCGGCGCTGCAGGCGTTTGAGAGCAGCCCGATGTCCGCAGGCGTCGGTTATGACGTGATGATAAATTCGGACGAGGAAACCGGCAGCCTCTCCTCCGCCCCACTGATCGCGGAACTGGCGCGCGGGAAAGCCGCCGCGCTGACCTATGAACCCTCGGCCCTGCCCGATGGAACCCTGGCGGGCGAACGGCCGGGCAGCGCGAACTTCAGCGCGGTGATCAAGGGCCGCTCCGCCCACGCCGGGCGCAATCCGCAAGACGGGCGCAACGCGATCATCGCCGCCGCCGACATGGCGCTGAGGCTGAAAGCGCTGGAGCGGCCGGGCCTGTCCATCAACCCGGCCAGGATCGACGGCGGCAGCGCCAACAATGTCGTGCCCGACCTTGCCGTTCTGCGCTTCAACGTGCGCCCGAGATTGCCCGAACTTGCGGCCGACCTACCCCAGACCTTGCAGGACCTGGCCTTGACCCTCGAAAACCTTCACGAGGTCTCGATCCACCTTCACGGTGGCATCTCGCGGCCTCCCAAACCCCTGACACCGCAGGCCGAAGCCCTGTTCGGGCTGGTCCGGGAGTGCGGGGAACTGCTTGGCCAGCCAATACGCTGGCAGGCCTCGGGCGGGGTCTGCGATGGCAACAACATCGCCGCCTGCGGTGTGCCCGTGGTCGATACCATGGGCGTGCGCGGCGGAGCGATCCATTCCGATCAGGAATTCCTGATCGTGCCTTCCCTGGCCGAGCGCGCCGCCTTGTCCGCGCTGGTCCTCCATCGCCTTTCCGGGGGAAATCAATGACTTTCCGTATCCGCGCTGCCCGCGCGAACGATCTCCAACCGCTTTATGAAATGGCCAAGCTCACCGGCGGCGGCTTCACCAACCTCCCCCCCGATCGCAAGGCACTGACGGCAAAGCTGACCCGCGCGGCAGAGGCCTATGGCAACGCCGAGGAAGGCGATCCCAAGAACCCCAAGGACGAACTTTTCGTTCTGGTGCTGGAGGATACGACCACCGGCGAAGTGCGCGGCACAGCGCAGATCTTCACCTCGGTCGGCCGGCAGTGGCCGTTCTATTCCTACCGCATGGCAACGCTGACCCAGCATTCGAAGGAACTCAACCGCACCTTCCGCGCCGAGATGCTCAACCTCGTCACCGACCTTGAAGGGTCGAGCGAAGTGGGCGGGCTGTTCCTGCACCCGTCGGAGCGCGCCGGGGGCCTTGGCATGTTGCTTGCCCGCAGTCGCTACCTTTTCATCGCGATGCACAGGAAGCGCTTTGGCGACAAGATCCTCGCGGAACTGCGCGGCGTGATCGACGAGCGCGGCGGATCGCCCTTCTGGGATGGCGTTGCCGGGCGCTTCTTTGGCATGAGCTTTCAGGAAGCGGACTATTTCAACGCGATCAACGGCCACCAGTTCATCGCCGACCTGATGCCCAAGCACCCGGTCTATATCGCCATGCTGCCCGAAACGGCGCGCTCTGCCATCGGATTGCCCCACCCTTCGGGCCGCGCCGCGATGCGCATGCTCGAAGAAGAAGGCTTTGCCTGCGAAGGCTATGTCGACATCTTCGACGGCGGGCCGACGATGACCGCGCGGACGGACCGGGTGCGCTCGATCTGCGAGGCGAAGGAAGCAACCGTTGCCCACATTCGCGCGCCCGAAGGCAGTGGCAAGGTGACCAATGCCCTTGTCGCCACCGGAAAGCTCGCCGATTACCGCTGCACCTTTGCCGAGATTGCCGCAGGCGACGATGGCCTTACGCTCGACCCCGTGGCTGCCACCGCGATTGGTGTAAGCGTTGGCGACAAGATCTGGTTCGTCGGTCGCTGAGGGAAACACATGGCACTGGTTGAAATCAACTTCGACGGTCTGGTTGGTCCAAGCCACAATTACGCGGGCCTGAGCCTTGGCAACCTTGCCTCTGCCAACAATGCAGGCGAGGTCTCCTACCCGCGCGCTGCGGCGCTGCAGGGGTTGGGCAAGATGCGGCACAATATCGCGCTTGGCCTGACACAGGGCCTGTTCGCACCCCTGCCCCGCCCGAACCCGGTGCTGCTGCGCGCGCTTGGCCTTGAACGTACTGACGAAAGCGATGCGGCGCAGCGACGCCTGCGGGCGGCGGCCTGGTCTGCCTCCGCAATGTGGACGGCCAACGCCGCGACCGTCAGCCCCGCGCCCGACACTGCCGACGGACGTTGCCACCTGACTGCAGCGAACCTCGTGACGATGCCGCACCGCTCGCAGGAATGGCCCGACACGGTGCGCCAGTTGCGCCTGGCCTTTGCGAACAGCGCAGCCTTCGCGGTGCACGACGCGGTGCCAGCGTGCTTCGGTGACGAAGGCGCGGCCAACCACATGCGCATGTGCGCGAGCCACGAGGCACCTGGCCTCGAGATTTTCGTCTATGGCACGACCGGCGGTGCCTTTCCCGCGCGCCAGCATGAACAGGCAAGCCGAGCCGTGGCGCGATTGCATGGCCTTGATCCCGAACGCTGCCTGTTCGTGGAGCAATCGCCCGAGGCGATCGCGGCAGGCGCCTTCCATAACGACGTGGTGGCGGTTGCAAACGAGCGGGTGCTGTTCACCCACGAAAAGGCCTTTGCCGAACCGGAGGAGACCTACGCCGCAATCCAGGCGAGACTGCCCGAGGCCGAGGTTGTCGTCGTTCCGGCAAGCGTGGTCAGCCTTCAGGATGCGATCCGCAGCTATCTGTTCAACGCACAGTTGCTGACGCTGCCAACCGGCGAGATGGGCCTGGTAATCCCGCTGGAAGCATGGGAAACGCCTTCGGTCCGAGGCTGGCTGGAGGCCCATGTGGCTTCCAACGGTCCGATCAGAAAGGTCCTGCCCGTCGACGTGCGGCAATCGATGGCCAATGGCGGCGGACCTGCCTGCCTGCGGCTCAGGGTTGTCGCCGATCCTGCCACAGTGGATCCGCGCTTCCTGCTCGACGAGGGGAAGATCGAGCGGATCGAAACCGTGGTGGCCAGAACATGGCCAGAGCAGATCGATCCAGCTGATCTTGGCCGGGAATCTCTCGCGCGTGAAGTCATCGTCGCACGCGCCGCGCTGCTCGATGTGCTCGCACTGTCGGAACTTGCCTGACCTTCGGCGCGTAGTCCTGAAGTGAACCCCTCTGCCAATTGTCGCTTCGCTTTACAGTGAAGATTGGATTAACCAATCTATTGCCAGCTTTTCATGATCTGGCACGATGCTTGCGGAGAGATTCGGCAAAAGAGGATAACGCTTCGGATGCTTCGCAAGATCGGTCGCCTTTTCGTCATCAAGACCCGCTTCGAAGCGTTCGCCGTGATCTACGCACTGGCGCTGGGCGCGGTCGAGCGCGGACATGCCTACCTTGGCCAATACCCGGGCTTTGCCGGGAAGCTGCTGTTCGTCGCTGCAACGGGCGCGGTGTTCATCGCCGGCGCGAAGATCCTGGATTCCTTGCGCATGGAGCAGCGGATCAAAGAGCTTGAAGGATCGGGCGAGCTGTAGGCACCCTGTTGCCGGTTCGGGCCGCTCCGGAGAAGCGGCGCAGACTGGCAAAGACGCCAACTGGCAAAAATGGTGAGTAGGGCGATTCTGTTGCTAGGCTCGCCCCCAGCCCCCGGTTTCCGATTCTGTTACCCGGTTCGGTCCGAACCGTGCTCTAACCTTATAACTTCAGGGCGTTAGCCCCTAGAATTATGCAGCGAGAGCAAGTGCTTCGTTGTCGTTGGCACTTGTGAGTTTTGAGCCTTGAACGGGTTACTCAGCCCGGGCAAAAACAGCGCTTTTCAACACACGTCGATCCTAGTTCGGCCCCATCAACACCCTTGCGACAACAAGGCCCGCATCCCGGAAGACACGGTAGTGATGGTGGAGCCGCCGGGTACCGCCCCCGGGTCCGCTGTGCCTATTGCACGCCGCAGTTTATCACCATAGCCGGTCGAAACCGGCACGGACCCATATAGGGAGCGCGCCGGGAATGAAAAGGGCGCAAATGAAAAGGGGCGGGTTTGCGCCCGCCCCCTCGATCCCCGAAATCTGGTACCAAAATCTGGCGCTTCAGCTTCTGGCCTTCAGCGCATCGCGAATCTCGGCCAGGAGTTCGACCTCGGTCGGGCCGGCAGGCGCAGCGGGCGCTTCCTCAGCAGGCTTTTCGAAGGCCTTGTTCACGGCCTTGACCAGCAGGAAGATGATGAAGGCCACGATCACGAAGTTGACCGCCTGGGTGATGAAATCGCCGTAACCGATCATTGGCACGCCGGCGGCCTTGAGATCGGCGTAGCTGTTGGCATCGCCCTTGAAGTCTGCCGGGATCGGCCCGAGCTGCACAAAGTATCGGGTGAAATCGACACCGCCGGTGACGAAGCCGACGATTGGCATGATCACGCTTTCGGTGAGCGAAGTGACGATCTTGCCGAATGCACCGCCGATGATCACACCGACCGCAAGATCCAGCACATTGCCGCGCGCGATGAACTTCTTGAATTCTGCAAACATGCCCAGTGTTTCCCCCTTCAGGTTATGCTTAACCATGATCCCTCGTACGTTGGTTGCCACTCAGCGCGCAACGTCACAAGTGCCAATCGGTTGCATTCCGGGCCGATCTTGCAGCCTCTCCTTGAACACTGACCGGGGGCCGCTATCTTCCTGTTATCAATTCAAGGGGAACTTACGTCGATGGCCGCTACCCGCTTTACGCAGATTGCATTTGCCACCGTTGCTGCCGCCAGCCTTTCGGCCTGCGGAATCAACTCTGTCCCCGCAGCCGAGGAAGAGGCCAAGGCGCGTTGGGGCGATGTCGAGAGCTCCTATCAGCGCCGCGCCGACCTGATCCCCAACCTTGTCGCCACGGCAAAGGGCGCGGCAGCTTCGGAAACGACGATCCTGACAAACGTCACCAATGCGCGCGCCGCGGCGACATCGATCAATATCACCACCGACGATCTTTCCAACCCGGCCGAGTTCGAGAAATTCCAGAACGCGCAGAACCAGCTTACGCAGGCACTGGGCCAGTTGCGCACGGTGGTGGAGAACTATCCGCAGCTGCAGAGCCAGGCGCGCTTTGCCGACCTGATGGTGCAGCTTGAAGGCACCGAAAACCGCATCAACGTGGCGCGCACGCGCTACAACGAGGCGGTGCAGGCCTACAACACCACGATCCGGACGTTCCCGGACGCTATCGGCGCGAAGCTGATCCACGGCGCCAAGCCTATGGTGCCGTTCAAGGCGGCTGCCGGATCGGAAGTGGCCCCAACGGTGAACTTCGACATGAACGCTCCGGCGCCTGCTGCATCGGGCAAGTGAGGTGACCCGCCAATTGCGGGCTTTCTGGCAAGCTGTCGCGCTGCTGCTCCTGCTGGTTGCTGGAGCAGCGCAGGCAGCCATGCCCGCGCGGCCTGCAGGGCCGGTGCTCGATCAGGCCGGGATCATTCCCGATGCAGATGAGGCGGCGCTGGCGCAGAAGCTCTCTGCCTACAACGCGCAGACCGGGCGGGCGATAATCGTAGCGACTGTCAATTCGCTCGATGGCATGGATGCTACGGATTACGCTCAGCAACTGGCCGAAACATGGGATATCGGCGGCGCCAAGACAGAGCAGGGTGTACTGTTTCTGATTGCTCCAGCCGATCGAAAGCTTCGAATTCATACCGCTCGCGGCGTGCAAGAGCGACTACCCGACGTGCTCGCCGGCCGCATCATTCGCGAGAAGGTCACCCCCAAGTTCAAGGCTGGCGACTATGCAGGCGGCATCAACGATGGCGTTGACCAGATTATCGCTCAACTGAACCGCGATCCGGCTGATGCAAAAGCTGTGGCCGAGGCAGCAAAGGCCGCTGCAAGAAGCGACACTTCGAGCGGGTCGACCATCGGTAGTGCCATCTTTTGGATTGTCCTTATCGTGGTCATGATCGGTATCTTCGGGCGGCGAAGGCGGGGCTACGTGCAGCAGCGAAGTGGGATTGATCCCGGCATTGTGCTTTGGGGTATCAGCGAGATCGCCCGCGCGGCATCGGACAATCGTCATTCCAGCGGCTGGAGCGGCGGGTCCGGCTGGGGGGGTGGCTCGGATGGCGGCGGCTTCGGAGGTTTTGGTGGCGGCGGCGGCGGGTTTGACGGCGGCGGGGCTTCGGGGGACTGGTGATGGCAGAGCTTCCACCGATGACTGAGGCGGACCGTCAGCTTGTTTCGGATGCGGTGGCGGCCGCGGAAATGCTGAGCGCGGGCGAGATCGTGACCATCGTGACGAAACGGTCGGATAGCTACCGCGATGTGGCGCTGGTCTGGAGCGCGCTGGTGGCCTTCTTGGCGCTGGCGGTGCTGGACATGTTCGCCGGGTTCTACCTGCCCATGGTCGAGCATTTGCTGGGCCTCTGGGCGTACGAATGGACGCCGCGCGCAGTGCTGGGCCTTGCACTGGCAGTCCTGACCCTCAAGTTCGGCGGGATGTATCTGCTGATGCGGTTCACCCCGCTGGGCCTGTGGCTGACGCCGCGCCGCGTGCGCAACGCGCGTGTGCGCGAGCGGGCGCTGACCTGCTTTCGCGTCGGTGCGGAAAGCCGCACGACCGGGCGCACCGGCGTGCTGATATACCTCAGCCTTGCCGAGCACCGTGCCGAGATCATTGCCGATGCCGCGATCGCCTCGAAAGTCTCGCCCGAGGCATGGGGCTTGGCGATGAAGGCCATGCTCGATCCGCTGCGGCAAGGGCAGATGGCGCAGGGGATGGCAGCGGCCGTGGCCGAGGTCGGCAACGTGCTGGGCGAACATTTTCCGCGCGGCGAGGACGACGTGAACGAATTGCCGGACAGGTTGATCGAAGTATGAGTCTCGAAGAAGAATTCCGCGACCACGCCGAAGAGGTGCAGTGGGCGGGACGCTACATCATGACCAAGACACGCGGGCGATGGGAGTATGTCTCGCGCAATCGCAACATCAAGGCAGCGGTGATCCTGGCCATCGAGGATGGCCATGTCATCCTTGTGGAGCAGTTCCGCGTGCCGCTGGGCCGCCCGTGCATCGAACTTCCCGCCGGGCTGATCGGCGATGAGGCGGGCGCCGAGAACGAGGATGCCGCCGACGCCGCCGCGCGCGAGCTGGAGGAGGAGACAGGCTACCGCGCCGGGCGGATCGAATCGCTGGGAGAGTTCCACTCCTCGCCAGGCATGGTGACCGAGGCCTTCACGCTGTTTCGCGCGCACGATCTGGAAAAAGTTTCCGAAGGCGGCGGCGTCGAGGGCGAAGGGATCACCGTGCACCGCGTTGCCCTTACGGAAATCGAGACCTTCCTTGGCCAGAAGCGCGCTGATGGCTACGCGATCGACGTGCGGATGCTTCTGCTGCTTGCACCGGGGATCATGGGCTGAACCCTCAAAGGCTTGCGTGGAGCCGCGCAACTTGCTTCGTTGACGCAAACGGAAAGCAGGAGAGCGACACGATGGGCAGGGTTCAGGGCAAGAAGGCACTTGTGACGGGCGCAGCGCAGGGACTGGGCGCGGCGCATTCTTGGATGCTGGCCCGCGAGGGCGCGCGCGTCCTGCTGACCGACATCAACGGCGATGGCGCAGCAGCGCAGGCCGAGGCGATCAACGCCGAACTCGGCGATGGAACAGCCTTTGCCATGCGGCATGATGTGACCAGCGAAGCTGATTGGGACGCGGCGGTTGCGCTCGCTGCACAGGAGCTTGGCGGGCTTTCGGTGCTGGTCAACAATGCCGGCGTCGGCGTGCGCGGCAATATCGAAACCTGCACGCTTGAGGACTGGCACCGCGGCTTTGCGATCAACGTCGACAGCGTCTTTCTCGGCTGCCAGAAGGCCCTGCCCCTGCTGCGCGACAACCAGCCGGGCTCGATCGTCAACATCAGCTCGATCGCCGGCCTGATCGCCTCGGACACGATGCCCGGTTACAATGCCAGCAAGGCAGCTGTGTGGATGCTGACCAAGTCGGTTGCGCTCTACTGCGCCAAGCGCGGCTGGGACGTGCGCTGCAATTCGGTGCACCCGACATTCGTCGACACGCCGATCCTCGACGGCATCGCGACAAACGCGAATATCGACAAGGACGTGGTCATGGGCAAGCTCGCCCGCCAGATCCCGCTGGGCCGCGTCGGCGAGCCGAACGACATCGCTGCGGGCGTGCTCTACCTCGCGAGCGACGAAAGCCGGTTCATGACGGGCGCGGAGCTGAAGCTGGACGGCGGAATCTCGGCGATGTGAGGCAAGAAAAAGGCCGGCGGGACCAACGTCCCGCCGGCCTTTTCTTCAAGCTGGTCAGGGCCTCAGAACACCACGACCGAGCGGATCGACTTGCCCGCGTGCATGAGGTCGAACGCGGTGTTGATCTCTTCGAGGCCCATGACGTGGGTGATCATCGGGTCGATCTCGATCTTGCCGGTCATGTACATGTCGACGATCTTGGGCACGTCGGTGCGGCCCTTGGCGCCGCCGAACGCGGTGCCGCGCCAGTTGCGACCGGTCACCAGCTGGAACGGGCGGGTTTCGATGGTCTTGCCGGCCTCGGCAACGCCGATGATGATCGAGGTGCCCCAGCCGCGGTGGCAGGCTTCAAGCGCGGTGCGCATGACTTCGGTGTTGCCGGTAGCGTCGAAGGTGTAGTCCGCGCCGCCGTCGGTCATCTGCACGATTTTCGCCACGGTATCCTCGCGGCTCATGCCCTTGCTGTTGAGGAAGTCGGTCATGCCGAACTTGCGGCCCCATTCCTCGCGATCAGGGTTGATGTCGACACCGATGATCTTGTTTGCCCCGGCAAGGCGAGCGCCCTGGATCACGTTGAGGCCGATGCCGCCGAGCCCGAAGACGACCACATTGTCACCCACCTGCACCTTGGCGGTGTTGACCACGGCGCCGACGCCGGTGGTTACGCCGCAGCCGATGTAGCAGGCGGACTGGAAGGGCGCGTCCTCGCGGATCTTGGCGACCGCGATTTCAGGGAGGACGGTGAAGTTCGAGAAGGTGCTGCAGCCCATGTAGTGGAAGACGGTCTGGCCCTTGTAGGAGAAGCGGCTGGTGCCATCGGGCATCAGGCCCTGACCCTGCGTGGCGCGGATCGCGGTGCACAGGTTGGTCTTGCCCGAAAGGCAGCTTTTGCACTGGCGGCATTCGGGGGTGTACAGCGGGATCACGTGATCGCCGGGCTTTACCGAGGTGACGCCGGGGCCGACTTCGCGGACAATGCCTGCACCTTCATGGCCCAGCACGCTGGGGAAGATGCCTTCGCTGTCAAAGCCGTCCAAGGTGTAGGCGTCGGTATGGCACACACCCGTGGCCATGATCTCGACCAGAACTTCGCCGGCCTTGGGGCCTTCGAGATCGAGCTCGACGATTTCGAGCGGCTGTTTGGGCGCAAACGCTACGGCGGCGCGGGTCTTCATGGTGTCCGGTCTCCCTTTGGATGTGGCGGCGCGTTAGCATAATTGCTACGTCAGTGTTAAATTGCACAATATGCGAAACACTGTTGCAAGACGAGAACAATGAGCAATCGCTGGGACGGGATAGACGAAGTGGTGGCCGTTGCCGATACCGGCACATTCGTGGCGGCCGCAAAGCGGCTGGGCACTTCGACGTCGCACGTGAGCCGCGCCGTCGCGCGGCTTGAACAAAGCCTTGGCGCGCAGTTCTTCCACCGCACCACGCGGGCGGTCAGCCTGACCGATACCGGGCGCACGCTGGTCGATCAGTTTCGCCGCCTGATTGCCGAACGCGACGAAGCGATTGCGATGCTCGATCTGCAGGGTGAGCCGCAGGGACATCTGCGGATTACCTGCCCGACCGCGCTGGGCGAGCGCTTCGTGGCGCCGATCGTTCGCGCCTATGTGCAGGAATATCCCAAGCTGTCGGTCGAACTCGACCTGTCGAACCGCGTGGTCGAACTGGTCTCGGAAGGATATGACCTTGCCATCCGCACCGGCACCCTGCCCGACAGCCGTCTGATCCGCACGCAGATCGCCACGCGCGGGATCGTGACCTGCGCCTCGCCTGCCTATCTGGCGGCACACGGTACGCCTGCGACGATAGACGACCTCGAGATGCACGACTGCATCCCCGCCACGCTCGACATGTGGCGATACGTCGTCGACGGCGAAGTGCGCACGATCCGCCCGCGGGGACGCTGGCGGTGCAGCAATGGGACGGCGGTGTTCGACGCCGCGATGGCCGGCCTTGGTCTGTGCCAGCTTCCGGAATTCTACGTCAGCCGTGCCATTGCCGATGGCGCGTTGATCGAGGTCCTTGCCGAATTCAGGCCTGAAGACGATCCGATCTGGGCCGTCTATCCGCAGCGACGGCACCTGCTCCCCAAGGTGCAGCGGCTGATCGAGAAACTCCGGCGCGAACTGCTCCCGGTGATGACGAGGGGTTGATGCCATAAGGTAGCGCAACCATTGCGTTAATACCTATGCAAACGCGATGACATCGCTGACAAGGCTGGCTAGACGATCACGTGAACGATCCCATAGCGGTCGGCCGAGGAGAGAGAAGTGTCAGCAAGTTCAGCCGGTTCGGGTTCACAGAAGACCGCCTTCGCGGCGGTAACCGTCCTGTTCTTTGCATGGGGATTCATCACCTCGCTGATCGATCCGCTTGTGGCCGCAGTGAAGGGCATCTTCACGCTGACTACTCTGGAAGCGCAGCTTTCGGCCTTTGCGTTCTTCATCGCCTATGGCGTGATGAGCTTCCCGGCAGCCGCAATCATCGGCAAGCTGCGCGCGGTTCCGGCCATCCTGCTGGCGCTTGTCACGATGGTGTTGGCGTGCCTTGTCATGCTTCTGGCGGCCAACATCGCTTCCTATCCGCTCGTGCTGGCAGGCCTGTTCATGCTGGCGACGGGAATCACGGTGCTGCAAGTGGCCGCCAATCCGCTGGCCGCAGCGCTCGGCAAGCCCGAAGGCAGCCATTTCCGCCTGACGCTTTCGCAGACGTTCAATTCCTTTGGCACCTTCCTTGGCCCGGCGCTGGGGGCCTCGCTGTTCCTTAAAGGCGTGGAAGTGACCGAAGGCACCGCCCTCACCCCCGAAGTGCGTGACGCTGCGCTCGCCGGGATCGACCGCGCCTATTTCTGGATTTGCGGACTGCTGATCGTCCTCCTTGCATTCTTTTTCCTGAATCGCTCGCGCATCTCGGCCGCTGCGCCCCCGGCGCAGGAAACCGGCGGTATCGCTGCACTGCTTGGCCAGGCGTTCTCCTCACGCTGGGCGGTGTTCGGCGCTGCAGCCATCTTCCTCTATGTCGGAGCCGAAGTCACGATCGGCACGCAGATGGCCTTCTATCTCAACAATCCCGGCATCTGGAACGTTAGCCTGGAGCAGGCCGGCAAGGCCGTGTCATTCTATTGGGGTGGCGCCATGGTCGGCCGTGCGATCGGAACCGTGCTGCTCGCACGCTTCCCCGCTGCGCGCCTGATGACCCTGTTTGCCTTCATCGCAGCGGCAATGTGCGCCTACCTGTTCCTTGTCGGTGGCATCTCTGCGGGCTACGTGGCGCTGGCCATCGGCCTGTTCAATTCGATCATGTTCCCCGTCATCTTCACCCTGACGCTCGAGCGCTCATCGGCCAGCGAGGAAGCAACCTCCGGCCTGCTGTGCACCGGGATCATCGGCGGCGCCCTGATACCGGCGCTGGCCGGTGCCGTGACCGACCACGCCGGGATCTTCACCTCGTTCCTCGTGCCCTTGGTGTGCTATGGCCTGCTCATGGTGTTTGCCGCCTCGGCCGCGCGTGCGCCGATCCTGCGCCGTGCGGGCGGCGAAAGCATTCACTAAGCCACCTCTTTTCAGATCACACTTCGATCCGGCCCCGGCATGATTGTCGGGGCCGAATTTTTTTGCCCGGAGCGCGCAAGCATGCCGTAGCGTCAGTCGTCGGCCGGTGCTGCGCGGAAGGTCGAACGCATACAGGCAGGGCTTTCCCTTTACGTAAACTTCCACTAGCTCTTGGATCCACAGAGTCGTGCAGACATGCGACCGGGAGAGCGATTTGGAAGCGGGCAGCATCAGCGAACGGGCAATCGGCCTTCAGGCAGCCGAGATGGCGGGCGAAGGCCCAGCATTCACAGTGCGCGGTGTTGACGGATGGCTGCAGGGCCGCACCATGTATGGGGGCGCCTCATCGTTCCTCGCCTATGCCGCTGCGCGCAAGGCGCGGCCGGACTTGCCTCCGTTGCGCGGTGCCCAGATCAGCTTTCTTGCACCGGTTGGGTCGGACGTGGACATTGCGGTCTCGAGCGTGCGCGAAGGCAAGAGCGTCGCCAATATCCAGACCGATCTGACAAGCGGCGGAAACCTGGCCCACCGCGCCGCCTGGGTATTCGGCAGTTCACGCGCCTCCAACGGCAGCGTCGAGGCGCCACGCGCCGACAACTTCGTGCCTTACTCCGATCTTCCTGAACTGGGCTCGCCCGAAGGCCTGCACTTTGTGAAGAATTTCGAATTGCGGCGCGGCGAGGCCAAGGAGGATCGCCGGCCTGGCGTGGTTCGCCGCTGGGTACGGTTGCGCGATCGCTCCGGGCTCGATCCGGTGGGAGAACTGGTGCTGATCGGCGATACCCTGCCGCCTGGATCAATGCGGGCGATGGAGCGCATGGGGCCGATCAGTTCGATCAACTGGGCTTTCACGCTGCTGGGCGAAACGCCCGAAACCCGTGACGGATGGTGGCTGCTTGAAACGGCATCCAACCACATGGCCGACGGCTTCAGCAGCGAAACCTTGCGGATGTGGAATGCCGATGGCGTGCAGGTGATGCACGGTCTGCAGAGTGTCGCGATCTTTGGCTGAGGGGAACGAGATGGAACTGGCCGACGCGCAATCGCTGGGGTTCGAGCCTGATCGGCTGCACCGGATCGGGACCTACCTCGACGAGCATTACATCGCCAGCGGGCGGTTGCCGGGCCTTGACGTGCTGGTCGCCCGCGATGGCGAGGCGGTCTATCGGCATACCGCTGGCCGTGCGCGCGAGGATGGCGCGCCAGTAGCGACCGACGCGATCTATCGCATCGCCTCGATGACCAAGCCGCTGACGTCTGTTGCCTTCATGATGCTGGTCGAGGAAGGCAAGGTCGCACTGGACGATCCGGTGACGAAGGTGATCCCGGAGTTTGCCAACCTCGGTGTCTATACCGGCGGCGGCGGCGAGATGGACTTCTTCCCCGCGCGCCCAGCCCCGGTGATGCGCATGGTCGATCTGCTCACCCACCAGTCTGGCCTGACCTATGGCATCCAGAACCGCACCAACGTGGACGCCGCCTATCGCAAGGCGCGGCTTGATGGACATGCCAGCCTGCCGGGCAACGACCATTTCATAGAAGAACTGGCCAAGCTGCCGCTCGAATTCGCGCCGGGCGATGCCTGGAACTATTCGGTTGGCACCGATGTGCTGGGCGTGATCGTTGCACGGCTTTCGGGCATGAGCCTGGGCGAGTTCCTGCACACGCGCATCTTCGAACCGCTGGGCATGGTCGATACCGGATTTCACTGTCCGGATGAAAAGGCGCACCGGCTGGCCGATGCGTGGGCGTATCAGGCGGGGCAGCCGCCACAGCTGTTCGATCCGGCAGAGAAGTCCGGCACGCGTCGGGTGCCGCGCTTCGAAAGCGGCGGCGGCGGGCTGCTGTCGACAACGGCTGACTACCATCGCTTCTGCCGCATGCTGGTGAACGGCGGCGCGGCTGACGGCGCGCGCATTCTCAGCCCCAAGACGCTTCAGTTGATGACCGCCAACCACCTGCCCGGCGGCGCGGACCTGACGCAGGTGTCAAAGGCGCTGTTCAGCGAGGCCTACAACGCCGGGGCGGGGTTCGGCCTTGGCTTTGGCATGACCATCGATCCGGCGCGGGCACTGGTGCCGGGCTCTGCTGGCGAGTTCTACTGGGGCGGCATCTTCTCGACCGCCTTCTTCGTGGACCCGGTGGAGAAAATCCACGCGGTCTTCATGACCCAACTCTATCCCTCGTCCGTCTATCCCATCCGGCGTCAGTTGAAGACGCTGATCTACAGCGCGCTGGCTGCGAGCCGCGCCTGATCCAGCCTTAGGAGAGAACACGATGTCCAACCCCGTGACCGGTGCCAAGGAGCACATCGACGCTGCCCGCAAGCTTGCCGCGACCATTGACGACATTCCCGCTGAAACGCAGCTTCTGCCGATCGACCGCGTCGGTGTGATCGGTGCCGGCACAATGGGTGGCGGCATCACGATGAACTTCCTCACCGCGGGCATCCCGGTAACGATCGTCGAAATGACGCAGGAAGCGCTCGACCGTGGCGTTGCGACGATGCGCAAGAACTACGAGAACACCGTCAAGCGCGGCAAGATGGATGCAGCCGACGCCGAGGCGGCGATGGGTCGCCTCACCCCCACACTGGACTTTGGCGCGCTGGCCGAGGCCGATCTGGTGATCGAAGCGGTCTATGAAAGCATGGACGTGAAGAAGGACGTGTTCGGGCGGCTCGACAAGGTGGCAAAGCCTGGCGCGATCCTGGCTTCGAACACCAGCTACCTCGATATCGACGAGATCGCCGCCGCCACCTCGCGGCCGGAATCCGTACTGGGCATGCACTTCTTCTCGCCCGCCAACGTGATGAAGCTGCTGGAAGTCGTGCGCGGCAAGGCAACGGGCAAGGCGCAGCTGGCAACCGTGATGGCGCTGTCGGTGAAGATCGGCAAGGTGCCGGTCGTCTCGGGCGTGTGCCATGGCTTCATCGGCAACCGCATGCTCTCTCCCCGTCAGGCCCAGGCCCACGCTCTTATTATGGAAGGCGCGAACTACTGGGACGTGGACGAGGCGCTGCTCGAGTTCGGCTTCCCGATGGGGCCGTGGCAGATGGCCGACCTGGCTGGCGTGGACATCGGCTGGCACCGCGATCCCAACCGCATCGAAAGCTTGCGCGACGCGCTCTGCGCGGTCGGTCGCTGGGGCCAGAAGACCAAGAAGGGCTTCTACGACTACGACGACAACCGCCAGCGCACCCCTTCGGACGAGGTCAAGGCGATCATCGCCGACTTTGCGGCCAAGGAAGGCAAGCCGCAGCGCGAGATCGGCAAGGACGAGATTCGCGAGCGCCTGCTCTATCCGATGATCAGCGAGGGTGCGCTGATCCTCGAGGAAGGCATTTCCCAGCGGGCGAGCGACATCGATACCGTCTGGCTCAATGGCTATGGCTGGCCGGCGTGGACCGGCGGTCCGATGTTCTGGGCCGACCATATCGGGCTCGATACCGTCGTTGCCGGCCTGAAGAAGCACGGCCTGCCGGTGGCGCCTCTGCTGGAGCGCAAGGCTGCTGCGGGCGAGAAGTTCAACTGAACCGGAGCGCGGTGATGCGGATCGAGGATATCGTCGAAAGCGAGTTCACGCCGCTCAGCGCCATCTTGCGCGCCCACGCCGCAAGGCGGGGCGAGGCAGTGGCCCTGGCGGACCAGAACCGCACTGTCGGCTGGGCGGAGATGGACGCCCTGCTCGACCGCATCGCCACCGCCCTCCAGCGCGAAGGCGTGCCGGCGAACGAGCCTGTCGCCATTGCCGCCATGAACGCGGTGACGACCGGGCTCGCCTTTCTCGGCGCGATCCGGGCAGGCGCGGTGGCGGCGCCGTTGACTTCTACCGCCACGCCCGAAACCATCGTGGCCATGCTCGAAGACAGCGGAAGCCGCGTGCTGCTGCTGGACAAGGATATTTCGGACCGCCTCGCCGGACTGGACCTGCCGGCAGGCGTCAAGCGCATCGCGCTCGACGACAGCGACGCGGGCGAGCCGTTCAGCGCCTGGATGGCCGAAGCCGGAGCGAAGCCGGAAGAACGCACACCGCTGCCCGGAGACCCGTTCAACATCATCTACTCCTCGGGCACCACCGGCGCGCCCAAGGGCATCGTGCAAAGCCACAAGATGCGCCACGAATATGCGCGGCGCACGATCCCGGGCGGCTATGGCGATGATACGGCGGTGATCTGTTCGACCCCGCTCTATTCCAACACCACGCTGGTCAGCTTCCTCCCCGCGCTTACGGCAGGCGGCAAAGTGGTGCTGATGCGCAAGTTCGATGCGCGCAAGTTCCTCGAACTGTCGGAGCGTGAACGGGTGACCCATGCCATGCTGGTGCCGGTGCAATACCGCCGGATCATGGAAGTGCCTGATTTCGACAGCTTCGACCTGTCATCCTACAAGCTGAAATCCTGCACTTCCGCGCCCTTCCCGGCGTGGCTCAAGGCCGATGTGCTCAAGCGCTGGCCCGGCGGCCTGACCGACGGCTATGGCATGACCGAGGGCGGCGCGACGGCGATCCTGCTTGCGCACCTGCACCCCGACAAGCTGCACACCGTTGGCCAGCCCTCGCCCGGCCACATCATCAAGATCATCGACGAGGACGGCCAAGAGTTGCCGCAAGGCGAAGTGGGCGAGATCGTCGGCCATTCGCCGATCATGATGAACGGCTATCACAACAAGGCCGACAAGACCCGCGAGGTTGAGTGGCATGACAGCGAAGGCCGGCGCTACATCCGCCACGGCGATGTCGGCAAGTTTGACGAGGACGGCTTCCTGATACTGATGGACCGCGCCAAGGACATGATCATCTCGGGCGGGTTCAACATCTATCCGAGCGACCTTGAAGCGGAACTGACGCGGCAAAGCGCAGTCAAGGAGGCCGCCGTCGTTGGCGTGGCGTCGGATGCCTGGGGCGAAACGCCGCTGGCCATCGTCGTGCTCGCTGATCCGTCCGCTGATCCCGAGGCAATCCTCCACGAGGCCAACAGCCGCCTTGGCAAGACTCAGCGCATTTCCGCGATCGAGGTGGTCGACGAACTCCCGCGCAGCCCGATCGGCAAGGTGCTCAAGCGCGAATTGCGCGACAAGTTCGGCGGCAACCCCATTCTCGCCGCCACATCCCTCGAAAAAACATCCTCAGCAGGAGCATGAGACATGCGTGACGCCGTAATCGTATCCACCGCCCGCACGCCCATCGGGCGCGCCTACAAGGGGGCCTTCAACGCCACGCCGGGTGCGACGCTCGGCGCGCTTTCGCTGCAGGCCGCAGTCGCCCGCGCCGGGATCGACCCCGCCGAAGTCGACGACGTGCTGTGGGGCGCGGCTTTGCAGCAGGGCGCGCAGGCCGGCAACATCGCCCGCCAGGTCGCGCTGCGGGCGGGCCTGCCGATCACCACTTCGGGCATGAGCATGGACCGCCAGTGCTCGTCGGGCCTGATGACCATCGCCACCGCTGCCAAGCAGGTGATCATCGACCGCATGGACGTGGTTGCGGCCGGTGGCCAGGAATCGATCAGCCTTGTCCAGACCAAGGACATGCGCGTCGCGCCGGACAAGAGCCTGATGGCGATACACAAGGCGATCTACATGCCGATGCTGCAGACCGCAGAGATCGTCGGCCAGCGCTATGGCATCAGCCGCGAGGCGTGTGACGAGTACGCCCTGCAATCGCAGCAGCGCACCGCCGCCGCGCAGGCCGCAGGCAAGTTCGATGACGAGATCGTCGCGGTCGACACCTCGATGGGCGTGCAGAACAAGGAAACTGGCGAGATCACTTTCCAGGACATCCACCTGACCAAGGACGAGGGCAACCGGCCCTCGACCACGATCGAGAACCTGCAGGCCCTGAAGCCGGTGATCGAAGGCGGCATCGTGACGGCGGGCAACGCCAGCCAGCTTTCGGACGGTTCTTCCGCCGTGATCGTGATGGAAGCGGAAATGGCCGCCAAGCGCGGGCTGACGCCGCTCGGCCGCTATGTCGGCATGGCCGTCGCCGGCACCGAGCCTGACGAAATGGGCATCGGCCCGGTCTTCGCAATCCCCAAGCTGCTGCAGCGCTTCGGCCTGAAGATGGACGACATCGGCCTGTGGGAACTGAACGAGGCCTTCGCCGTGCAGGTGCTCTACTGCCGCGACAAGCTCGGCATTCCCAATGACCTGCTCAACGTCAACGGCGGCTCGATCTCGATCGGCCACCCCTATGGCATGACCGGCGCGCGCTGCACCGGCCACGCCCTGATCGAAGGCAAGCGCCGCGGCGCGAAGTACGTCGTGGTCACGATGTGCGTCGGCGGCGGCATGGGCGCTGCGGGACTGTTCGAAGTGCTGTGATCCGGTGAGGCGCGGCGCTTGCCCACGGGCGGTGCCGCGCCTACCCTTTGTGCATGAATGAAAACGACAATACCCGCCCTTGGCCGCAGGCCGGGCGTGAGAGGCTGATCTATCACTCGCCGGTGGGCTGGAAGGGCACCGACTTCGTCGACAACGAGGCCGAACTGCTCAAGCTCCTGAACCCGAAAACGGTGTTCATGATGGGCGACAACCCCGCCCTGCCCCGCATGCCCGAACGCCCGCGCCTGCTCGACTTCTTCCGCTGCCGCTTTGGCGATATCACCGTGCGGCACCTCCTGGTCAGCGCCAAGCGTGCGCTGGACGATGGGTTGCCCGAAAAGGTCGTGCTCGCCTGCCTGCTGCACGACATTTCCAACGGCTGCCTGATCCGCGCCGATCACGGCTACTGGAGCGCGCAACTGATTTCGCCCTATGTCGATCCGGAAGTGGCCTTTGCGGTGAAGTACCACCAGGCGCTGCGCTATGTGCCGGACGAGAGCGTCGGCTATGCCTACCCCGACAGCTATCACAAGTTCTTCGGGCCGGACTACGAAGTGCCGGAATACCTGCTGCGCGATGCCGAATACGCGCGCGGCCACGAATGGTACATGACCGCGCGACAGGTGACGCTCTACGATACCTACTTCTTCGACGACTTCCCGGTGGTGGAGCCGGAAGCGCTGGAGGGCGTCATCGCACGGAATTTCCGCGAGCCGGAGGAAGGGCTCGGCTTCGATAGTTCACCGACCGCGCACATGTGGCGGACGATGATCTGGCCGAATAATTTTTTGTGAGGGATGAGACTGGTGGCGAGCGCGACAACCAGCTGCCTATCCGGATACGAAGCCCTCGCCAGACTTTTGTTTTTTCAGAAACTCAGAAATCGTGAGGCGGCGGCGGTGGTTGATCTAAATCACCGTCGCGGCACATAGACGCTCGGCAATCCAATAAGCGTTCCATCGTCGCTCGGACTAGCCGCCGGGTTGCACAACTCCCATTTTGCGCCAATCTGATACCTACCTGATTGGCAAGGGCAAGCCGGCCTCTCCCAATAGTCTTGAGCCGCGACTCCAACTGAGCAAACGAAACGCGTTTGCCGTTCCATCGTAATCTGCTGCCAGGACCAACCGTAATGAGGTGAAAAGTCTGCAGATCTTCAAGATTTTGAGCCCACCAAACTGGAGGTCTTCCGCAGTGGCCCCCACCCGCCGCGATATGGGCGCTATCCTTGGAGCGAGCCGAAGCCGTATCGCCCCAAAGTGCAAAGATGACCAAGAATGTGTATAGTCTGCGCAGATTCATTGTCGCATTTTGCACCTCAGACATGCGGTCAGCAATTACCGCTTTCCCCCTCCTCGACGTTGGGACAGCGTCCGCCAACGCCCAAAACCCGCCGTCACCCCGGACTTGATCCGGGTCTCGCTTCTTCTGGCGGTGCGCTTGGAGGTTAATCGGGACCGCGGGTCTTCGCCCGGGGTGACGTAAACGGGCGGTGGCGAGTGCGGTGCGGCGGTTAACTGACGCCAGCCTGTAGATTTCCGCTGAGAATTGACCCGGTAGGGGCATAAATTTCCACTGAGAATTGACCCATGTTTGAACCCGCCCCTGGCTGACCAGTCTGGGG
>NZ_FWXL01000014.1 GCF_900176395.1 Novosphingobium sp. B1
GCATCGGCAGCATCGTTCTTGCCGCGCTTCACATAGGGCTTCACGTATTGCGGCGGCATCAGCTTCACTTCGTGCTCCAGTGCAGTCAGCTCACGCGCCCAGTGATGGGCCGAGGCACATGCTTCCATCCCAACGAGGCAGGGCGGCAGTTTCTCGAACAGCTTCACCAGCTGACTGCGCGTCAACCTGCGCCGAAACACAGCATTACCCTGCGAATTGACGCCGTGAACCTGGAAAACCGACTTAGCCAGATCCAGCCCAACAACCGACACTTGCTCCATCTCCAATCTCCTTTCCGGCTCATTCGCAGAAAATATCACGCGGGGTGGAGAGCCGTCCAAGACATCAATTGCGGACCTTTGCGTCACGTAAAGTGAAAGCTGCCTCACTTTCTGTGATCTGGCTTTCCTCGGGCGAGGCGGTGTAGACGTCACGAAAGCTGTCCGGCACCTTGATCTAGATGCGGAGCCCTTTCGCCAAAGACTTTGACTTGGAGAGGCTGACAATTCTTTTCGCGCGCCTGCGGCTATTCGTGATCGCGACAGAGATAAGTTCTCCTTTGAGTATTTATGTAACTCACTTAAGTGTTCCTTTCGAGAAGGCTCACCATGCCATGGTTGGGTGTTCGCCAATCGTGTCCGGGAGACGCTGCTTTGGCGCATCAGGCGGGGAAGGTTATGGCCGCTCGTATCGCCCTCTGCCCATCGCCTCGAACAGAAGCGCGCGCCCGGCGATGAGGAGCCTGAGCGTTTCGAACGGGGGTGCGTTGATCTGCCCGGAATCGATCGTGACATGGATGATGCCGGAAGCGGTGGGCGAGATGGCGATGGTCTGGTCACGACCTGGCGCATAGTCAGCGCCGAGATCTACCCCGACAACGGCGCTCGATGGCTTTTCGGCCACCAAGGCAAGGCCGCGCCTGGCCGTAACCAGCGCAATCTCATTGCCATCGGCAAGGTGCAGCCGCACCCTGACATCGCGGGCTCCCTGGCCGGATGCCATGTCGAAGACGCGCAGGCCCAGCCCACCGGTCCACTGGCTTTCGAGAAGGTCGCGGGCCGAGCGTGGCACGGGCAGCGTGCAAGCTGGAGGAAGCGCAGGCGGCGCAAATTTGGGCTCGGGCAGGCCAGCCTTGCGGGCGGCGTCGACGGCGTCCCATCTTGCTGCTTCCCAGACGCTCATGGCCTCGGCGGCAGTAAGACGGCCCGGCGCCCGATCCTTGTCGCCCGTCCCGTCAAACTCTGCAACGACCAGCTTTTCAGCGGTGGCTCTGGCAGCAATCGCGACGTTCATAGCCTTTGCCGCATCCGCATTCAGCGCTTCCGCACTGGGCGGAGAACCGGGGCTGTCCATCGCGATAGCGGGGGCAGCAGCGACATCAGTTGCTGCATTGAGGAAGGGGCAACGGGCGTAGACCTGCTCCTCGGCTTTCTCCTGCAGCCGCCGTAAGAATTCGTCTTCCGCAGCCTCGCTCCACGGCTCGACTTTACGGAAGGTGAACAGTGGCTTGTCTGTCGACGGCGAAGCGGTCCGCAGCACGATCGCATCCGGTTCGCGCGCCCAGGCGCCTTTTGCAACCTGATCCACCGCGCCATAGGACATGAACCATTCGAAAGTGCCATCTTCGCGCAGCAGGAGTTCCGAGCCGGTTTCCATCACGCCTGACAGGTAGTAGTGACCGACAAAGCCAGGATCGACTTTTTGGACGGCAGCATGGGTGGCCTGTGTCTCGTGCCGGTCCGTGGCTCGAGCAAGGGCTGGCGGTCCGAACAAGACCGTTGCGGTCAAAGCCGGCAGGATGAGCTTCACAGCGGTTTGCCCTCCTTGTCGATCAACTCGATCCGGTAGGAGCAACCGTAGAGCGTCTTGCCCCGATGGGTCGTCACGTTCGAGATGGTGCGGGCAATGGTGGTATGTGCTCCGAAGCTTTCGCCATCTGCCGGCAGCTCTGTCACGTCGACCATGACCCGCTCGCCCAAGAACTTGCGGAAAGGCAGGTCTGCTTCGATCGCGGCCCGGGTTGCCTTCCCCGATGCCACAATTTCCGCGATCAGTGGCTCGGGGTCGGCGGCATTGGCAATGCCTTCTGCCTTGGCCAGCGGAGCAGGATCGGAAAGGTCGAGAATGGCTAGCACGCCGGTGGACGAAAAGGCGATCCGGCGGGTGGTATAGGTCCCCGTCACGGCGATCGGTTCGGGCAGTTCGTACTCGTCGAGAAAGGCGTTGCCGGTGGCCACCTTGCGCCAATGACGCCGCCGTGCCTCGCCGTCATCACCGCCAACCGAAAAGGCAAAGCCGTTGTAGGTCGGCGCATCGAGATGGCAGTTGATTGCATCCACGATGCTCACGTCGGCGGGGTCGAAATCCTCATTGTCCTGCGCATGAGCAGGCCGGGCCATAAGCATCAGCGCGGCAGCGAGAAACAAGGCGCGGGCAGGCATCACGCGCGGCATGGCTTCAAACGATCGCGCGCGGATGAGGTGACGGGCTGCCCTTGAAACAGTCTCCCCTCGAACATCCAGTGTGCCGTTCGTAATGCTCCATGTGGGCTTTTTGGCCATCCTTGCCGGCCTTGTGGGCACGAACGCGTCCATGGCATTCCGGGCACCGCATCCGCCGGGTCTTAGGCATCTTGAGTGCCAGTTCGATCTCGATCGGCTGCCAGATCCCGTTGGCATGCAGCTCAGCAGCGATATCGGTCAATTCTTTCCTCTCCAACGGCACGAAGCTCATGGCAGAAAAAACGGCATAAATGAAATTTCCTGCGTATCTGCAAGAAACATACTCCTTCCCCCAGCACGCTAAACTGTACGGGGTAATATGGTGAGCTTCAGAAAGCATATGTGATTTTTGGGCAGAAGTTGCATATAAACTGCCCAAAACTTTAATTTAATGGCCAAATGCGCAAGCTTGCACCCTTCCTCATGAGCTGCAGTCGTCGCGCGCATGTTCTCGATCCCCAAGTTGCATGGAATGTCGATCGTATAACCACTAAGATTCGCGACGTAGGTTTGCATTGCCTTTCAATTCCGCGGTGTTGTTGAAGGACAGTTCACAGGAGCCGTAAGGCGACATCTACCTATACGATTTGTCGCCTTGGCCTGATCGATTTCCCGGCGGGTAGTCTTCCGGGAGAGGACGATGGGTTGTCTCGATGGCGAGGCATTGACGGCGATGAGTGTGCTGTTGAAGCAAGGGCATACGTAGAGTGCGGTTGCGCGACTGCTTGGGATTACAGAGGGCGCGGTCCGTTATCACCGCCGCCGGCGCGCTGAGGGTGCGGTGGATAGGCGGAGCCGGCAGATCGGCAAGGCGGCCGAATATGCTGAAGCGATCGCGCACTGGCGCGGCGGCCGTGGCGATGGTGCAATCGACATTCCGCGGTCCGGGGATTCGAGTCCCTCCTCTGGCGCCATATTTTCTTGAATTAAATCAGTAACCTGATAAAATTTCCTCTGGGCAAACTTTAACGTGTTTCTCAATTCTGTTTACCACGAAATCCGCCGATTCCCTTGGATTTACAGCGACTTTGGCAAGTCCGTGCAACATGGATGCAACATCGATTGCGCGCGTTTAGGCCGTCACTTTCTGGCGAGTGCTGAGATACGCGGCTGTCGCTCGCGCTCTTGCTCTTCTGCCTCTCGGCACGTCTTGCCTTATGCCGATTCATCCAGTGCCGCTCTGCCTGCCGTAGCGTTCTCAATACGTACGACTGGGCACTTGGGATCTATCGGTGCACGATGAGCGACCTCCTGAAGGCTCACAGCTAGAGCGGCCCGCTTGGGATTATTGCTGGCCTAATCCCAGACCAGCAGGCTCATCTGTCCGGGGTAGCGGATGGGTCACTACAGGCAGCTTAGCAAGCGAGAGTGAGATGAAAACCCCCGGCCGGTTTCAAGGGGAGCTGCGGCCGGGGGAGTGCGCTTGTGTCCGAGCGGTTCAAGACTGTGATCGCCGTTCGCATGATCAATTCGGGACCCTGGGTAGAGTTCCTGCAGAAAGGTTCTTTCGTTGGGGAAATCGGGCTATGATCGCAAAACCCCCCGGCGCGGCTGACGGACTGGGCTCCGGCCGGGGGTAGTGGCCACGCGACGACGGTCTTTGCAGTCCTGGCGGGTTCGATAGGGAAGTTGGCCTGCGCTCGCTGCGTCATATGTTGCAGGAATCCAGTAGTTGCAAACGTCAGGCGTCGTTCAAAGCCTGCATGACCGATGGCCATTATGCAGGTCATCGCGCACGAAGCATTTGCCGGTAAGCATGGTGATACGTCCGAAATGGTCATATCCGGCAGAGTCGGCCAAGGGTCATGCTGCGTCCGCCTTGCCAACGCGTTAAGCGCACTCCTCGGATGTCGATCCTAAGGGCCGTCTCTACAATGGCTGACTTGCGAAAAGGCTCTTGGATCGATCGTGGCGTGGAGGCGCTCAGACGGCGCTTCGCTGTCCCGGAGAGCTTTCGGCTTGTCGAGCAAGCTTCCGCCCACGCTTGCCGCTAGTGCGATGGCCTGCAGCGCCTTGGCGCCAATGCCAATCGCGGTGCCAATGCCCGGGATGAATGACGCGACCGTTGCGATCGCGCTGACTACTTTAGGGCCTTGCCAATCTTCTACTCCTCAAATCAGCGCGGTGATGTCCTATTGGTAGCCACGGCACTTAGTTCGGAGAGCGCCCACACCAGTGAGTCGGCTTGGTCTGGCGAGCCCTTCCCGACGTATCCAGCGCCGGTCATGGCGCAGATTTGGTCTTTGAGGTCGTTGAAGGCGCCGCAGTGGCTGACCTTGCCTTGTTCGTAGAGCGCCGCGATCGGCTTAGCCCGAAGAACGCTTTGGAGCGAGGCGCAATCCCCGCGTGAAACGGGCCTCTACGAAGCAGGAACCGGACAGCAAACTCGCCGCATAGCTTTAATCAACTGCGGTGAGGTATGTGTGGGTTTCGCAGAGCGGTGTTCGACTTGAGGTGCAGCGTGCCATTAAGCCGCTATGGAATGCTATGCTGACGGGCCAATGCTAGTCGATCAGACTGATAAGATCCGAGCCACAAATCCGCTCCCACCAAGGCGGCCGCAGACAGGCCATTATATTCAGCGCGGGGGGTGCCATATGCAAAGGTGGCAATGCGAGCGGAATTGATGTCGAGCTCACCGACCACCCAACCTCGGTGGCACAGCATGGAGTCAGCCTGACCGTTGACGATCTTGCGCAACCCTCCACACGCAGGTTCGTCGAGCCGCATTCCGGCCAGCAGAAGATGTCCTCCAGTCCAGTGGATATTGTCCGGCATGAAGTCGGGCGCGATGATCTGGGCAAGAGCGCGGCGCGTGTCGGTGCGATCGAACACGACGACTGCATGCCAGCCAAACGCGACAACATAGAAGCGGCGCTGGTCGGGATCGACCTCGATCCCGTTATTACCCGGAAGATCAGTGCCAGGAAGAAGTTCGAAGCTTCGGTCGGCAGGGCGGCGCTGCCAGACTGCGCCTGTCCTGCGGCCAAGCATGAAGTCGCCGATCGTGGTGCCGGGGCGGGTCAGCACAGTAACCAGCAGGGTACCATCGTCGAATTGCGCAACACTGTTGCCGACCTGCCCTTGCGGCATGAGCAGGCAGCCACGCCATTGCAGTTTCGGTTCTTCGCCCTGTGCCAGCGCAACATCGAAGGCCTCGATTGATTCACGCCCGCCGTGATTGACAACGAGCAGCCGGTAGCGGCTCTGCGCCAAGGGGCGGAGGGACAAGCCACGTGTGTTGAACAGGTCAGGATCGGGCGGGCCGGGGCAGTCCGGAAAGGCTTGCATATCGAGAGCGATCTGACCTTCCGTACCGTTGTACCATTGCCGATAGGTGCGAGTGGGGGTGTCGACCAGTTTGAGCCCGGCACCTTTCGAGAAGCCACTGGCTATCAGCAGCGACGTGCCGGGCAGGGCGAGCAGGTCTTCCGGCTTTTGCGCTCCGCAGATGTAGCCAAGCTCGGTGTCCGCGCTGCAATCGGCAGGCTGTGCCGCGGCAGCAGGAGAGGTGAGCCAGGCTGCGAACGCGGCGAAGATCAACCGGAGAACTGGGCGCATCAGTCCCTCGGGCGGCTAGACGCGGGACGGCTTGGCGCGGTGCCTCCGCGCAATAGCGGAAAGTCCTTGAGATGTGGCCAAGTTGTGATTGATGACTTTTCGCCGAGCCATACCAGTTTCGGACGGTCAGCCGAGAACGCGGGCCACGTGCCTAAGGTGGCGCTGGTTGGCACGCCGCTTCGAGCAAAAGAGAGCAAGGCGCCGGCCATCTCGTTCTCAAGTGACTGGTCGGCAGGTTCCCAGATGCGGGTCTGACGGAACAGGTTCAGGGAATCACGCGTGCGCAGCCAGTAGGGCACGTCGCCGGTGTGATAGGCACCAACAATGGCCGGGTCGTGATCGCTGAAGGTGATGCCAGGCGCGTAAGGCTGGCGGCGCGTGAACAGGTAGGCATAAGCGGGCGCCTTGCCAAACGTGGTTTGCACCTGTGCCCAGCGTCCCATTTGTAGCCCGACCGTTCCATCGCGGGCGATGTCTGCAGCCATGCGCGGCCCGCTTGATGCGTAGGCCTTGAGGATGGCATCAGCGGTTGAGGGATAGCGTTGACGCACTGAGGAAATGACGTTCGCGTTGGGCGCGAAGGACTGGAAGCTTTCGTCGCGGGTGTAGCCGATCAGGATGGGGACATCGGATTGCTGGCGCGCGGCAAAGACGTCTTCGTTCGATCCAATGACTACCTTGCCATCGAGGACGATGGGGCTGCGCGGGGTGGTGGCGGCAATGACGCGGTCACCGGGGAGGGAGCGCAGTTCGGTGAGCGAGGCAACGCCCAGTTCCTTCTGCAATGCGAGGCCCTGATCCTCTGCCTTGGCCAGCGGTATGGGGGCGAGCATACCGCCGAACGCACCCCCGCTCATCGCCACGGCCTTGGCGAACAAGCCCTTGGCCAACGGGGAGGCCTGCAGCAGCGAGACCGACATTGCTCCCGCCGACTGTCCGACGATGGTGACGTTGGCAGGATCGCCGCCAAACTTCGCAATATTGCGCTGAACCCATTGCAGCGCGGCAATTTGGTCCATCAAACCATAATTGCCAGAGGCACCGGCTTCGGCCGTAAGATCGGGGTGAGCAAAGAAGCCGAGCGCGCCGACGCGATAAGCAAGGTTAACGCGGACCACGCCGTCGCGCGCCAGAGGCGCGCCCGAGTAGTTCGCCATCGAAGCCGAGCCGACGTTGAAGGCGCCTCCATAAATCCACACCACGACGGGCGCGTTTGCGGCGCTCTTCGGCGCCCAGATGTTGAGATAGAGACAGTCCTCGCTGCTGGCCTCGTTGCCGAAGTAGTGGTTTTGCAGCGAACCACGCAAGGGCTGCAGGCATTCGGGGGCGAAGCGGTCAGCATGGGCCACGCCTTGCCAGGGCTGCACCGGCTGAGGCGCTTTCCAGCGCAATTCACGCAAAGGCGGCGCGGCGAACGGCACGCCGAGCCAGGCATCAACGCCTGAGGGGAGGGTGACGCCTTCAATCTGGCCACCATCAACCGCGATCGGTTCGGCATGGGCGGACGTTGTGGCGGCGATAAGGAGCAGCGGCGCGATCAACTTGCGGATCATTTCCGGGGCACGCCCAGCTTGTCGTGGAAGAAGTCGAAGGTCGCGTTCATCGCCTTTAACGAGGTGCGGCGGGTGTCATCAGGCGTCTGACCCATGAAGCTGTGGTCGGTGCCGGCATAGTAAGTGGCGCTGACCGGGACGCCTGCGGCCTTGAGAGCAGCTGCCAGTTCTTGCGACTGTGCAACGGGCACGACCCTGTCGTCCACGCCGTGCAAGAGCAGTACGGGAGAATCCTTGGCGTCGACGTAGTTGATCGGGCTGGCGGCGCGAATGGCCTCGGGCGTGCAGACACCGTCCTTGCAGCCGAGCAGGCGCTGTTCGGCAGAGTCCTTCTGCGTGATCCGCGGCATCGAGGCGAAATCATGGATGCCGTACCAGGCAGCTGTGGCCTGAACGCAAGTGTCGTCGGCCGAGGCCGGGTCGAGCTTGGCGTCTATCCTGCCATCGGTGCAGGCGAGGCCAGCGAGCGCGGCAAGGTGCCCACCGGCCGACCCACCGAATACGCCAACGCGTGCGGGGTCAATGTGATACTGCGCAGCATTCTGGCGCAGGAAGCGCAGCGCGGCAAAGACGTCCTTGGCCTGTGCCGGGAAAGCAGCCTCGCCCGACAGGCGGTATTCGACGCTTGCGACGGTAAAGCCTTCAGCGGCGAAGGCGGCAAGCATCTTGGGGAAGTTCTCGAAGGCACCGGACTGACGGGTGTGCCCGCCCATCCAACCACCTCCATGGATATAGAGGACAAGTGGATGCGGGCCCTTGCCGGAGGGTACATAGATATCGACAATCTGTGGGCGGTATCCGGGATTGACCTGATAAGTCACGTCGCGCCACGCCTGCACCCCACCAGGAAAGGCGACCGGCACTTGCGGGAACTTGTCGGCCATTGAAGGCTCTGGATTCACCAGGACGGAGCGCTCAGCCGGTTCCTTGGCGCTTGCGGAAGTCGCGGCGAGCGCGGCACAGGCGAGCGTTAGCAGCAGGGTGTAACGGGCCATCTTGTCCTCTCCTTGATCGGTTTTCTTTGATGTTCAGATGACGCGGTAGAAGCGGATGCGTACCGCTCGCTTGCCGTCTGGAAGGCTCACCGGATCGAGCGTGCCGACAAAGCAGCCCTGCGAGAGCCAATCGTACTTTCCCTGAGGTGCTTCGAAAACCGGGTGTGTGCGGACGACGGCCTTGGGGTCTTTGGCCCGGCAACTGACTCCGGTGTTGACAACGTTGATCACCGCACCGTCGTCGGTTCGCAGCATGTAGTCTGCCTTGATTTGCAGGCAGCCATCTGCACGGCGCAACTGCCAGTCCCAGCCGCCACCCATGATCGTGCCGCGGATGCGCGGTCCTTCAAAGGTGCCGCCAGTGATAGGCACAATGTTGCGCGTACCGACAGAGGTCGCGCCAACCAGCACGTCGGCATCGAGCATCACGGTCTCCTCGAAAGCGAATTCGAGTGTGGGTTCTGCAGCGTGGGCGGTAATCGGTGCGGCCAGCGCGAGCGCTGTAAGTGCGGTGGTAAAGCGCATTGGCTTCCTCAATCAATGAATTCGGGTTTGTGGCGGGCTTGCGCGGCTAGACGGATAGGGGCGTTTGCAGCGCCGTATCCTGCGTAGCCGCGACGTTCGACCACCTCAAAGAATACGCGGCGAGCAAATGCACGGCTGTAGAACTGGAAGTATTCGGCTTCGCCATCACGGTCATAAAGGATGCCGAGGCGAGCCATTTGTTCGATTAAGTCAGGCTCCAGACCCCAGCGCGCTTCGAGATCGTCGTAGTAATTGCGCGGAATGTCGAGGATGGGCAGACCGTCGGCACGTGCGGCCTCAGCAGCGGCAAAGACATCGGGCGTCGAGAACGCGATGTGCTGTACGCCCGCACCGAAGTAATTCTGCACGAAGCGAGAGGTGAGCGATTGGCTGGCGAGCGAGCCGTTGAGCGTGAACCGCACCGAGTGGTCGGCATTTTCCACCGCTTGGCTCTGGACAAGACCCATCGGGTCGGCGATTTCCAGCTGGGGGGTCTTGCCGACGTCGAACAGTGCGACGTAGAA
Organism: Novosphingobium sp. B1; assembly: GCF_900176395.1. Lineage (GTDB taxonomy): Bacteria > Pseudomonadota > Alphaproteobacteria > Sphingomonadales > Sphingomonadaceae > Novosphingobium. Next base: position 9,660 of record NZ_FWXL01000014.1, read on the forward strand.
CAGCAACCAGCTCAGAAATTCCTCGTATTGCATCGTCTGAGCAATGTGGTCGACGCCCATAAGCAGCGGCTCTGGCGCGGTTTCCAAGGCATGCGGGAATTCGTGGGCCCACATCGCATCGCGGGTGGCTTTGTCTACAAAGTAGATCAGGCTGCCGCCAACGCCACGCACGCTGGGGATAGGCCATTCGTCTGGACCAACGGCCTGCGCGAAGCGTGGAACGCGCAAATGGTCGGCGCGGGCCAGCGCTGAGGTCACATCGGGCACGGCCAGCCCGAGTGCGCATACGGCAGCCCCGTGGACGATGTCGAAGCTATGGGCGAGGCCTTCGGGTTCACAATTGATGACAATGCTGGCCGAACCTTGCGTCCACCGGACGACATCCTTGCTGCGGTGGCGAGCGGTTGGGCGAAAGCCCAGGGGGCGCAGCATCGCGCCAAGCGCGTCGGCTTCTTCGTGGCTGGCGGCAAATTCGATGAATTCCACCCCGGTGGTCGCCGTGCGAGGGGGGAGGGCGATCGCAGCGGGAGACGGTTTGGCAATGCCACCTTCAAGCAAACGAAGCGAGCGATAGCCGTCCAGCGCTACGCCGCTCGCCGAGCCTGCACGGAAGCGGTCGTTGAATATCTCGAGGCTCCAGTAACCATCGTAGCCAATCTTGCGGATGGCTTGCGCCCAGTCATCAAGCGGGAAATCACCCTGCCCCGGCATCGAGCGGAAATGGCGGCTCCATTGGAGCAGGTCCATGTCTAATATTGGGGCGTCGGCCACCTGCACGATAAATAGTTTGTCAGCGCGAATGTCGCCGATGCTGGATGAGGGGATGCGGCGCGAGAGCGAATGGAAGCTGTCGAGCACCAGTCCGATGGCAGGGTGATCGGTGTCGCGCACGATGCTCCATGCATCGCGATGATCATTAACATGTCGGCCCCAGGCGAGCGCCTCGTAGCCGATGCGCAGGCCCCGCGCGTGGGCGCGCTCGCCTGCCTCATGAAGGTCGGCGATGGTGCAGGCCCGATCGGCGGAGGCAAGAGGGGAGCAGCTGGAGCAGAGCAGGAGCAGGTCGGTGCCGAGCTCTTGCATGACATCAAACTTGCGCTCTAGCCGGTCGAAGGCGCGAGTGCGTTGCGGCTCGGGCAAGCCGTCGAGATCGCGGAAAGGCTGGAACATTGTGCAGGCAAGACCAAGGTCGCCCATCATCGCGGCGATCTCACGCGCCGAGAGGTGTGTGGAGAGAAGGTCGTTCTCGAAGATCTCCGCTCCATCGTAGCCTGCAGCGGCTATGGCCTGCAGCTTGGCATCGAGTGTGCCGCTGATCGAAACCGTGGCGATTGACGTTTTCATGTCGGCTTCAGGCTCTCCGTCGCCTCGGCTCTTGCGAGGTTGACATATCTAAATGTTAGGGACTAGTTCGTTACACAAATGCGGTTTGGGCGCAAGGGGAGGATTGTGAACGGAAAGTCCGACGGGGTGCCCACTGAGGCGTTAACAGGCGGGGAAAACCTGCACGCGCGCCATGTCACGGGCAGACCGCAGTCGGAAATGCCGCTAGCATTACGTGGAACCGGGCGGGGCGCTTCAGGTGAAGTAGCAACGTCTCGTGTCTGTCGCGGAGAATGCCATCTTGCCTAAGACCGAACTTAATGGGCTGCGCGCCGAGGAGCTGGCCACGAAGCCAGAACGCCGCAGCCGAGCTGAGAGCCGCGAGCAGGCGATCAACCAGATCATCGACATTGCCACCAATGAGTTCGTCGAGAAGGGCTTGGCTGGCGCGCGCATCGACGAGATCGCGGGCAAGGCGACTAAGCGCAAGATTTACTACTACTTCGAAGGCAAGGACGAACTCTACCGCGCTGTTCTGCAGCGTGCCTATACGCGCGTGCGTGAGAGCGAGGCAGAAGTCGACATCAAAAGCGGAAGTGCCGTCGATGCCCTACGCCGCCTCATCGAGCATGACGTTCGTTATCATGCCCGCCATCCCGAACTTGTCCGGCTGGTGATGAACGAGAACATCCACCGCGCCGAGCATCTGAAGCAGATAGAGAGCTTGCCACAAGGCAACCGCAAGGTGATCGGCATTCTCGAGAGCATCATCGCGCGGGGGCAGGCAGAAGGTACGTTTCGTGACGGCATTGACCCGGTTGACCTCCATCTGAACCTTACAGCATTGAGTTTCTACAACGTCTCCAACCAATTCACCTTTGCGCACAACTTCGGGGTCGACATGACCAGCCCCGAAGCAATCGAGCGCCGGGCCGGGCAGGTGGCAGACATCATTCTGGCCTGGGTGACGAAGAAGGACTGACCGGGCGGGCAGCGAGAAGCTGCTCGTCCATGGATCGGCCGGACGTCTGCTCTTGCGCCAAAAGGAGAGGACGAATGGCACTTCCCCCCGCTAGCGCCCCGAGCGCCAAAGGCCCCGCGTCGTGGACGCGCACAGGGCTTGGGATCGTTGCACTGTGTTTTGCGATCAACATGGCCGATGGCGTCGACGTGACGATCCTGTCGTTCATTGCTCCTCGCCTGCAGACGGAGTGGAATATCGACTCCGGAACAATGGGCAACCTGTTCAGCGCAGGGCTGATCGGCATGGCGATCGGCGGCATGTTCATTGCGCCCCTGGCGGATCGGCTGGGACGGCGCGCGGTGATCCTTGCCGCACTTTGCCTGATGTCGGTGGGGATGCTTGCCAGCAGCTTTGCAGCTAGCGTGCCAATGCTGTTTGGAATGCGGGTCATTGTCGGGTCGGGCATCGGCACGGTTTTGGCGGCGATGGCGGCGCTGGCGGCCGAGAGCGCGCCACCGGCGCAGCGCAATCTGGCGGTGGGCGTGGTCCAGGCGGGCTATCCGTTTGCGGCAGTGTTTACCGGGCTTATCGTGGCTCACGCGCTGCCGATTCATGGCTGGCAAGCGATGCTGCTCGGCGCGGCGGTGCTGACAGCGGTGCTGCTTCCGGCGGCGTGGCTGGTTCTGCCGCGTGCGACACCGGCGATTGGTAGTGGATCATCTGGAGATGAAGCGCCAGCGGCGGGGAAGGTGGGCCAGTTGTTTGCCCCAGAACTGCGCGCTCGGACCATCGCGCTTTGGTGCGCGGTGTTCTTTGGGCTGATGGTGCTTTATTTCATCGTGAGCTGGATCCCGAAGCTGTCGATCGCGGCTGGCTTGTCGGAGACCGACGGGATCTATGCGGGCGCGCTCTACAATCTTGGAGCTTTCATCGGGACAATGGCGATGAGCTTTCTTGCCTTGCGCGTACCGCTGGGCAAGCTGGTTCCTGCGATGCTCACCTGCGCGGGGGTGGCGATGGTCGTGTTTGGTTCAATCGCGATGCCAGTTTGGCTGACATTGCTCGTGGCCTTTATGATCGGGGTGCTTCTGCAAGGCGGATATAACGGCGTGTGGCCGATTGCGGCGGGCGCCTATCCCGGTGAAGTGCGAGCGACGGGCGTAGGCTGGGCGATCGGCGTGGGCCGGGGCGGTGCGGTGATTGGCCCCATGCTTGGAGGCTATCTCATGGCCGCGAACGCCCCGCTTCCTGCGCTGTTTGGAGCCTATTGCGTGCCACTGCTAATTTGCGCGGGCGCCGCTTTCCTCGTTGAACGCTACAAAGTGTAACCAACCAGTCACAAGTTATTTGACAGGGACTAGTTCGTAACATAAATGAACCGCCGGTGAAGGGCGGCGAATCCAGCTGCCCGAGGAGGAGGATGACCATGACTTTGAGGGGCACTCGCCTTGCGCTTTCCGCGTCCCTGTTGACCCTAGCCGCGGCCATGGGCACGCCGGCATACGCACAGGACGCTGCGCAGGACCAGGCTGCGGATGAAGCGCCGCTGTCGGACAAGGAGATTATCGTTACCGGCTCGCTGATAGCGCGTCCTAACAATACGGCAGTCAGCCCGATCGTCAGTGTCGGCGAAACTGCGCTCAAGGAGACCGGGCAGGTCAATCTGCAGGACGCGTTGAACCAGTTCCCAAGCTTCACCACTGCTGGCAATGCCAACACTGGCGGGCAGGGCACTGGCGGGCGTGCCTCAGTCAACCTTCACGGACTCGGAACCAACCGCAACCTGGTGCTGCTCGATGGGAAGCGACTGCCGCTGTCCGACATCAACGGCAACGTAGATATCAACATCCTGCCTGAATCTATCATGGGTGGCGTCGACATCATTACCGGCGGCGCTTCGGCGATCTACGGTTCGGACGCGATCTCGGGCGTCGTTAACTTCAAGACGCAGCGCGCCTTCGATGGCGTGCGCATGGACGTCCAGAATTCGATCAGCGAACGTGGCGATGCCTACAAGTTCAACGGCTCGCTCGCCTTTGGCTCGAGCTTTGCCGAAGATCGTGGCCATGTCATGGCGGCGTTCAGCTATGCCCAGCAGGATCAGGTCAACGGTTCGACGCGCGACTTCTTCTTCGACAAGACGCCCTCGTCGTTCATCGGCAACGGTACTTTTGTGCCTAGTGCTACCAACGCACCAAATGCCGCGGTCGTCTCGGGAGTTTTTGCCGGCTATGGCGTCAACAACCTGCCGGCAAACTTCCAGCTGCTGAACCTCGGCTTCAATAATGATGGCACGTTGTTCACCCAGACCGGCGCACGCAACTACAAGGGGCCGAACGGCTCGAGCGGTTACCTTATTGTCGGCAATAACGTGCGCATGCCGGTTGGCCAGCAGATTGATTTTGCCAACGGCCTCAAGCGCAAGACCGCTTTCGTGAAGGCGGACTATGAACTGACGCCCGGTCTGACAGCCTATGGCCAGTTCATGTACGTAGACCTCTCGGTGAAGACGGCCTCTGGCGGCAGCCTTACCCAGTTCGGCAACCTGACGACCATTCCGGTCACAAACCCGTTCATTCCGCAGGATCTGCGCACGATCCTCGCCTCGCGCCCCAATCCTAACGCGCCATTTACCTGGAACGGCCGCTATGTAGGCGTGCCCTACAAGAATTGGGACGAGAACTACGTCGTCCAGCAGTACATGGCCGGCGTGAAGGGGGATATCACTTCGGGCTGGTCCTTCGATCTTTACGCATCCTACGATCAGTCGGTCCATGACCAGCAGCTCAACGATGCGGTGGTCAAGAGCCGCGTCCAGACACTACTCAATGCAGCGGATGGTGGCCGATCGCTGTGCACCGGCGGCTTCAATATCTTCGGCGATGCCAACGCCCGTTCGCTGTCGCAGTCGTGCGTCGATTACATCACCAAGACGGCATTCTCGAAGGAAAAGCTCTCCCAGACCCAGGCGCAACTGCAGGTCAATGGCAAGCTGTTCGACCTGGGCGCCGGGCCAGCACAGATCGCCTTCGTCGCGGGTTATCGCAAGAACAGCTACAACTTCATTCCGGACAGCGATCTTCGCGCCCAGAATATCGAATCCGTGATCGCCTCGCAGCCCGCCTCGGGTCGCATCTCCGTGAAGGAATTTGCTGCGCAGGTCGACGTACCATTGATCGCTGACAAGCCGTTCATCCAGGAATTCGGCATCGGTGGCGCGATCCGTTACTCGGATTATTCGGTGACGGGGGGTGTGACCAGCTACGAAGTTGATGCTCGCTGGAAGCCTGTGGAATCACTGCTGTTCCGTGGCAGCTACCAGCGCGCAGTGCGTGCGCCCAACATCGGCGAACTGTTCTCGCCGCAGCAGGGCAACCAGTTGGTGATCGGCACACCTCCGGGCGCTCTGGGCGACCCTTGCGACATCCGCTCGACAGCGCGCACCGGGGCCAATGGTGCGCAAGTCGCAGCGCTGTGCGTAGCGCAAGGCATTCCACAGGCAGCGATCTCGAGCTACACCTTCCCCACTACCGCCACGGGACAGCTGGTTTCTGGCAACACCAACCTCACGCCCGAACGTGCCGATACCTACAACTTCGGGATCGTTCTAAATTCACCCTTCCAGAGCGGTCTGCTGTCCGATTTCACGCTTTCGGTCGATTACTACAACATCTCGGTCAAAAACGTGATTTCGACGGTGCCTGGCCTAACCGTACTGTCGAAGTGCTTCAACCTGGATGGTTCCAACCCGAGCTACGATCGCAACAATCTGTACTGCGGTCTTCTCTCGCGCGATAACTCAGGGCAGCTTGTCAACGTCGCGACTCCCTTCCTCAACCTCGGCTCGGTCAAGACTGACGGTGTTGAGGCACAGGTTAACTGGACCGTCCCGGCTCCATTCCTGCGCGGTAACAGCGGCAGGCTCTTCGTGAACGCAGCTGTGGGCTGGCTGCACAACTACAAGCTGCAGCTTATCCCTGGTGCGGCAGAACTCGACTATACTGGCATCAGTAATGGTGCAGCTGGCGTCAGCAGCCTGCCTCCGCGCGCTACACCGAAGTGGAAGTCAGTCACCAGCTTTGGCTATCGTTCCGACGTGACCACGCTGGGCCTTCGCTGGCGCTACCAAAGCGCGATGAAGGACACGACGTCGGTCCTGACCCCTGCCACTGCTCAAGTGGGTGTTGGCGCCTATGCGCTCTGGGACATGTTCGGGACCGTTCGCGTCAACAAGTCGATCGAGTTTCGCGCAGGTGTAAACAACCTGTTCGACCGTGGTCTGCCCTTCGTGGCGAGCTCGCAGAACGGAACTGACGTTGCGCTTTACGATCCGATCGGGCGTTCGTTCTACCTCGGTGCTCGCGTCAACTTCTGATTCACCCTATGTCCCGGCATCTTTGTGGTGCCGGGATCTTTTAAGCAGGAATCAATGATCCGCTCAGGCCTAATAGGACGCTCAATCCTCGCTTCTCGCTCACCTGAGTTGCATGAGAGGGAAGCGCAGGCGCAAGGCCTCGAACTGACCTATGAGCTTATCGATTTCACGGATCGCGGTTGGCCGGATACCGATTTGCCTATTGTGCTTGATCGCCTCTTGGCTGACGGTTTCAGCGGCTTCAATGTCACTTACCCATTCAAACAAGCCATTTTGCCGCTGCTCGATGATCTCGACGATAGCGCAATAACGGTGGGGGCTGTAAATACTGTAGCGATCCGACAAGGCAAGCTGATCGGATACAACACCGACATGGCAGGGTTTCGAGACTCGCTGATCCAGGGTTTGCCGGACGCCAAGCTGGATTGCGTCATGCAGTTTGGTGCAGGAGGTGCCGGCGCTGCCGTTGCCAGCGCATTACTTTCTATCGGCGTGCGCCATCTTGCGCTTGTTGATGTAGATGAGGGCCGGGCCGTTGCATTGGCAGCTGATTTGGCGGTCCGCTTTCCGCTCGCAAAGATCACTGTAAGCCGCCCAGAACTGGCCGACACTGGGGCTGCAAACGGCATTGTAAATGCAACCCCGATCGGCATGAAGGACAAGCCAGGCTTGCCCCTTGCAGCCAATCTTATTCACTCAACTCACTGGGTGGTCGACATCATCTACTTTCCCCCCGAGACTGAGTTGCTCCACGCCGCAAGAGAGTTGGGATGCAAAACTTTAAATGGAATCGGTATGGTTGTAGGCCAAGCCGCGCGCGCCTTCGAAATTATAACCGGACATATCGCTGATAGTCGCCGGATGTCCGAGAGTCTTGCATAGCGAAACGTCAGAAAAGCTTGTGTTGGCCCCCAGCCCCACCGATGAAGGTAGGCAAACCTAAAGCTATGAGGATCATAGCATTGCCGCTGGTATGATGCGTAAGCTGCTTCAGGCACGATACCATGTGCAAAGCTCGTGCAAAGATCGATTTCATTAGTGCAATCGCTAATGACATGCAGCCTACGCCTCCTGCGTGCCTTCATTCATTTCCGGAGCACACCCTAAACGTTTGCGCTCAAAGACTTAAAAAAGAATAAGTTTATAATGAGCTGTGCGATATCATTTGTTCGTGCACTAGGGAAATGGCGCGTAGACCTTGAGCTCAGGCGCCGCTCATCCGGCACGCGCAATCTGGCTTCCTCAACGCTCTGAGGAAGGCCCTGAGGCTGTGATATCTCGACGGCGATTGTGGCGAGGTGGTTAGTGAAGACGGCTGGCCGACGATGGCGCTTGCCAAGTACGGAAGAGGTGCTTCGTAATTGCTGCTGAGCAGCAATTACGAAGTCATGGAAGCGCCCTCGGCAAGGGCCATATGATTCCTGCACTGTTGCTGCCAATATTCCCCTTACGGCCTAAGTGTGGTGTCGCGAGGCCCTCTCCAAGGATCCCCCAAGGCCATGCGATTGTACGAGCTTCCAACAACTTAACTCGAGGCATCCCAGCCATTTCGGAGACTGTTATAAGCCTCGACAACTAACCTGTTGAGCGTGACGAACGTGTCACGGGTGTTTCAGGGAAACCAGCCTCCAAAGCGGCCATGTCCATGAACACTTAAAGGATTGGCACCGCTTGGAATAACAGCAGTACATCCCGGGCCAAAATGAGGCCGTTATCATCCGTGGGATAAGGCAGACGCCAATGTCGTTTCCGCGCAACTCCTATTGCCGCAACACAAAAACTAATGCTAAGCGGCGCGGCCATCCAAGGCAGATACGCCATCGAGTTTTCAGCTAATGCAAAAAATCAAACTAGTCTCCTTGGTGGTCATCGCCAGTCTTTCAGGCTGCGCATCCCTTCCCAGCAGCGGCCCAAGCGGCAAGCAGATAATGCAGGGTTTCAAGGACCCGGAATCCACTCTGCCCGTCCAGCTTGTTGAGCTGTCTAGCGTAGCAGATTTGCCTGTGGCTGAGGCAAAGCCTTCGACATCTCCTCTACCTAGCCTCCTTCCTCCGCCAACAGACATGATTGGTCCTGGCGATGTTCTGGACGTGACGATCTACGAAGCAGGCGTTGCATTGTTTTCCGGTGCAACGGGCGGAGCTGGCGGTGGTCAGGCAGCTAGTGCATCGGTAAATCCAGGTGTGCAGGCGCAGAAACTCCCCCCAAGCCGGGTGGATGACAATGGCGATATTGTAATCCCCTATGCTGGCAAGCTGCGCGTGATGGGCCGGACCGTTGGCGAGGTCGAGAGTCAGATTCAGCGAGCATTGCGCGGCCTGTCGCAAAACCCTCGTGTCGTTGTGACGCTTAGCCAGTCTATTACGAACTCTGTCATTGTTAGTGGCGAGGTGAACCGACCAGGCCGCTTGGTCCTGCAGACCAATCGCGAGACACTTTCTGATGTAGTGGCTTTAGCTGGAGGCTACCGCGGCAACGCTAAGGACCTCACACTTCGCGTGGTCCGCCAGAACCGCAATGTCGATGTTCGATACAATGACTTAGTCGACAATCCTCTGCTGGACGTCGCAGCATACCCTGGTGATCGACTGATGCTGATCAGCAGCCCACGGTTCTTTTCCGTTCTGGGAGCGTCTGGGAAGGTTGATCATATACCGTTTGCCCGCACAAGAATGTCCTTGGCTGAAGCGATCGCCGCGGCAGGCGGCGTGAATGCCAATTCAGGTGATCCAAAGGCAATATTCGTGTTCCGTCAAAATCCAGAAGCCGGAGAAGATGCCAAACCTGTGGTGTATCATTTAAATATGATGCAGCCAGGCTCTTATATTCTGGCGCAACGTTTCACGATTGATGATCGTGATACATTGTATTTCGGCAATGCTGCCGCAAATCAGCCAGGAAAGCTGCTGCAGTTGGTTAGCCAATTGTTCACACCTCTGGTAACTGTAACTGCTGCCGTCCAGACCTTGCAGAACTAAGTGGCAGGCATGGTCGGGTCTCATTTACTTGGCTGTAGGTCCGACCTTGGATTGCGGCGCTCGCGGATGGCTGTGAGTGTTCGTTACAAAAGCGCTGTGGCCAAGCCACGTTGCGCCTTTGGCAGATAACAGCTTTAATTAGATGGTTTGAAGTCGTTTTCAGCGGATTTTGGCTGGGCTTGCAGCGGCAAGCTCATATGCAGCATCCCATTTCTGCTTTAGCAAACCTTGTTGCGCCGCATCTGAGCGGCCGTTTTCGCTCGTGGCCTGTGCGATCATAAGATTCATAAACTGTGCAAGGTAGGAACCGGTTTGTCGCGCTACAAAAAGCAGCCCGAAGAGCTGGCGGCACCTGAAAACGGCGGGATTTTCTTGCTAGCGTTTACGCGCTTCTGTGTTTGCGCATAAGGTGAGTAGCTAACCTACGGTGCTTTCAAACCTCTGCCGGGCTACTTCTCATCCAACGCAAACGGGCATTCGAGATAATTGCACCGACCAGATTCTGATTTGCTCAGCCCTCGGTAGCCGCTCCTGAGTCTGGTTCCCAATAAGCGGAAGCCACAGTTGTTGATCACGCAGGACAAGCGGCCCCTTGACCGTTATTGTCTCTCAATACCAACGCTTACCGTTGCTTGTCCCAGACTTCCAGCGACAGGCTCGTAGTGTTGCTTTCGGCCTGCCGATTAGTCTACGTGGAAGGGCTTCACCCTCATCACTGGCCGAAGCCTTTCAAATCTGGCGGTTTGGCTCGAAGACCTCATGCAAACCCTCTTTGCCAAGAGGAGCCCTGAAACGCGCAACGGCATGTTTAACTACTGTACTGATTGCAATATCTGAGAAAAAGCCACCAGGAATCAGGCACCGCTCAATCAGTACTCGGCGGAAAGCCTGAAAGATCTCCATGTCTGGGGGAGTGCGCTCCGTCCAGAACTTATCTAGTCCATCCTGACAAGTAATCCCCGCAATGTCATAAATCGCCGTTCCGAGCACGACAGCGGGAATGCCCATCGACAACCCGAGTGTTCCGCTAGTGCTGTTGATCGTAACCATGCCGAGTGATGCTTGCGCAACAGGGACGATGTCGCCGCTTGGCAGATAGTCAACGCGGTCGGCAACGCCAAAGCGCTCAGCTAGATCATGCGAGATCAATTCCCAATCGCGCACGCCATTATCAAGTGGATGCTCTTTGATGACTAGCCGTGTTTCCTTCGGCGCATTCTCGGCGAACGACGAAACCACCAGCTTGATTGCTTCAGTGATGCCAGCGAAAGGTGAGTGCAGGCGGATCTGGGCATCAGAGTCGAGCTGCAGTGGGAAGAGAAAGTAAGGAGACGCGCTCTCTTGCAGCCGCCTTATGAGCGCCGCACCCTGCTCTTCGCGCTTTTTGCGGCGGCGTAGCTTGCGAAGCCAGCCCATGCCTTCGACCAGAGGGTGCCAAGGACGATGATTGTCCCAATTCTTGTAATGCCACCGTGTAAACACGTCGGCAAAGTTATAGGCCAGCCCTTCCAGCGCGCGACGGCGAAATGAGGACGGTACCGGCGGATGCTGTTCCACCGGCGGTAGTTTTCCTGCCGTGTCGAGGTACCACTGTGGATCACGTGGCAGTGACGAATGCCCGTTGACGCCGCCACGTTCGAACGTGACCCAATCAGGCCGGATGTAGCCTTCTTCAAAGACGTGGACGGGGATCTTGAGTTCGCGACAAACCCGTGTCGCGATAATGTGGTGATCGCGACAATCACCGAAAAGCATGACGTCAGTAATCTGCTTGTCTGCGATGATTTGCGCTAAAGCTGCCGGCCATTCCTCCTGCGTGCCTAAAAAATCGACGCCGCCCGGCAAGCGCCAAAACAGCCGGTCTCCGCCATTGAAGTTCACCTTGTAAACGGTGTGGCCGGCCTTGGTCAGGCCCTGTCCTAGATGGCGGAACAGAGGACCCATCAGCCCTTGGAGAAGAAGAACACAGCGCTGCTGGCGCCGCGACGGTTCAGAATGCAACGGCAATACACTTGGTAACGACATTTCCCCGCCCTACCGGGAGTCACTCAATCGGTCGACAACAATTCCAACAGCAAATACACCGGCTTAGGTAGGGTGAGCAATCTAGCAATCGCTGCCAGGCCGGCATTGCAACAGCAAGTCATTGCTTGATAGGGGCAATGGAGGGCGGTCTGGGCAAGAGCGGGCGCGGTCGTCAACTTGCAAGACACGCAGAAACAAACACTAGAACACGGCCCCTATTCGACGCGTTGGTCGGCAGCTGGCAAGGATCTCGATCAGATCGAGGCAATTGGACCAGCGCCAGCGCCAGCGCAACCGGAACCGCAGTACTCAGTTCCGATTGCGGCGCAGCAGTCACAAGATCAGACAAGCCCACTGCTAACGAAATCTATGTAAGGACAACGCCAGCAGGCCAGTTGTCTTAGACGATGTGAGCGGTGCCGTAGCGCTTGCGACTTTCTGCATGACGCTCTTGAGTGCGATATCGGGCTTTGAGATCGGTGCGCGGCCGCATCAGTGCCCATTATCTGATTTGCCACAAGAAGCGATGCACCCTGCCTCCCATCGGCACGGAACAGATTTGTTCTGCACCCGAGTGAGCTTTCGATGATAGTCGGGGCGGGGCAGTGATATGCGATGAGGTACAATCAATGCCGCCGCCCGATGTAAAGGATAAAGGTCTCTACGCACAGTAAGAGGTCCGGTGTTGGAACTCAGTAAGTATGTAAATTTGGTCAGTTTTTTGGCAACTGCTATTTCAGCCTGTGCAAAATGAGCATGTGTCTAGCACATGGCATTTTAATTGTTTATTTGGTATCCTGAGAAAGTGGTAAGGTATGGAGGCAAGTTTTGGAAGATGGTTGGTGTCATCTACCCGTCCTCATCGAGAGGAGCAGTTCCTTTGATGTAACTCTTGCCATGGAGATTTTATCGGCGATGAACCCGGGCGAGCAAGTGTACCTCGATTTCGTGGACGCGGCTTCAGATGGAAGATCACCTTGGGTACGAGACGGCGCCAACAACAGGTTAGGCCGTATACCGGCTAGCCAATGGCAAAGGTTCTACCTGGTGCACGGTGACGACCAATCCACGGTGGGAGAGTTTGCAAGAAGGCTTGAATTTGGCTGGCTGCTGCGCTTGCCAGTGAAATCGCGCGGAAACCCTGAAAGGCTTTCGAGCATCCTGTAAGTTGCGAGCTTAGACACATCAGGTCATAACGTCGAAAACTTGTGAAGTGCTTGCTGTGCTACCCGTATTTTTAAAGCACTGTCGATTTTGATTGGGCTGAACGCGCGTAAGGCGACATTGAGCAAAATTTCTTAGATTTTGCAGTCTATTGTTAGGTGTTTGTTCGCCTTGAGTGAAGGTTATGAGAATGTTTAAAAGCGGTCGAAATTTTTGCGTCGACGCCATCTCAATAACTTCCTTGCAAACATTGCGGCAAGGCCCAAGGCCAGCAACCTCGGCCAGAACTCCGAAGAGAAAGCCGCAGGCGGATCAATCTTCCAATGCGTACCACCACTTTTTTGATACTTTTCGACGCGATTGGATGTTTGTTTTTTGCAGTCCGATACCTTCTTTGTTGAATTTTTCGACGAAGCCGTAGCTGTGCAGGAAGTGGAGCAAGCGATTTATACAACGGATATTAGCTGACGGGAGCAGCGAAAAACCGAGGCTGGGGCTACAATGTAAAAAGTTTGCTAGGCCTGTCCATTTTTGATTGAATATAAGCGCCAAAAAGGCAGCCAAGACAGTAGCTCCAAATTCACATTTGTATTAGCCCAAATCCAAGACGATACAGATGCCGATGCTGGCTCTTTTTAGCCAGAACAGACTTGGATTCTGCTAGTTCCGCGACCGGAAGGTAGGACCTCGATCTTCACCGGGATGCGCTCTTTAAGCTCCTCGACGTGGCTAATCACGCCGACGCGCCTGCCAGTCGCATGAAGGTGTTCGAGCAGAGCGACCGCCTGCCCCAAGCTTGCCGGGTCAAGCGCACCAAAGCCTTCGTCGATGAACAGGCTCTCGATCCGCACGCCGCTGACCGTCGACATCTCGGCAAGGCCAAGGGCCAGCGCGAGACTGACGAGGAAGCGCTCGCCACCTGACAGGTTGTGAAGCCCTCGAATTTCACCGCCCATGTCGTTGTCAAGTGCCTGGATCAACATGTCGCCCCCAAGGGCGCGCTCCAAGGTGTAGCGCGGCTTGAGTTCGGCGAGGCGTGTATTGGCATGCTCGAGTAGGCGATCGAGCGTCAGGCCCTGCGCAAAGCGGCGGAAGGTAGCCCCAGTCCTGTCGCCGATTAGATCGTTGAGGCGCAACCAGACGTCGGCTTCGGAACCACGCTTCTCGAGTTCGGCACGAAGCTGCGCTGTCTGAGACCGGACTTCGTTGTCGCGGCGCAAAACAAGATCAGCTTCGGAGCAGCGCTCGGCTGCCTGACGGCAGGCTTCGGCCGCGGCCTGTAATGCATGTTGCAAGCTTTCGCCAAGCAGGGCAGGGGCTTCGCTGGCGTTGTGCGCCACAAGATCCTGCTCGCGCTGGGTCAGCATGGCTTGCGCAATGGCGGCAGCCTTGTCGAGGTCCGCCAATGCCTTGGCCTCTATTTCAAGCGCTACAGCACCACCGCTAGCCACCCGGGCGACGTCATCAACAGTCAGATCGCTTTGGGTCAAGGAGGTAGCAAAGACCTTCGCGCGCATATCGCGATCAGCCTGGGCCTGACAAACAGCATCCCGGGCACTGTCGAGCCTGGCTGCGATCGCAGTGCGCTCGCGCGCAGTCAGTTCGCGGCGCTCTGCGGCTTGGCACTGCGTAGCTGCTGCGCGCTGCTGCCGGTCTTCAACGGCTCGCTCTGCATCAACTACCGACTGTCCGTCGAGCAATAATCCGCGCTCGTTCGCAAGCGCGGCGAGATCGGCTTCGGCAACGGCGAGCTTGTTAGTGCTGTCATCGGCCCGCTCGCGGCATCCTGTCAGAACTGCAGTGGCGCCCGCAGCCTCGGACTGAAGCGAGGGCAGGGCTGCGGTAAGGTCTTGTGCTTGTGCATTGCGCGACCGCCAGGCACTTGCATTGTCTGCGATCCAGCGGGGAGCATTGGTCAATGTTCGCCAGTCCGTAAGGGGCGCAAGATACCGATCAAGGGTAACGGCAAGGCGTGCGAGATCTTCCTCGCCTGCAGAAATTCGCTTGGCGTGCTCATCGACTGCGCGGCTTTGAAGAGCGAGTGTATCGCGAGCGGCGGCATTGCGATCCTGCGCTTGGTTCAGCGCCTGGCGTGCTTGCTGCTCAGCCTTGCGAGCCCGGTCGGCAGCTTCGCGCGCATCGTGCAGTTTGACAACGGCATCGTCTGCTTCCTGCCGCCTAGCAGCAAGCAAGGCCGGAAGCTCCGCAATGGCCCCAGCAATGCCGATTTCTTCGGCAGCGCGGAGCAAGCCTGCCGTTGCATTCTTAAGCTTGGCTGTCGCGCTTTCAAGCTCCTGCGTCAGCCTGACGTGCTGCTGGGCGTGCTCGACAAGGGATGTGCCAATCGAGGCAATCTGTCCGCCCAGTTCTGCTGCTTCGAAGGCCAAGCTCCGCTCCTCGGCGGCGATGGCTTTGGTCGCAGCCTCCCGATCGCGCAGGTGCTGGCCAAGTTTGCCCTCGAACAGCGACAGCTCGTGCTGTGCCGAGCCACAGACCGGGCAGGGTTGCTCGGGCTCCAACTGCGCGCGAAGGGCTTCGGCTGCTTCTGAAGCAGCACTGCGCAGGAGCGCAAGCTCGCTGCGCCCATGCTCGACTTGCCTCGAAAGGTCCGGCAGGCGAGCAGTGATCTCACCTTGGCGGTTCGCCAACTGGGCCTGGCGAGCCGTCTCGGCTTCGATCCGCCTGACAATAGCGTCAAGTGAAGTGCGAGCGGTGGCCAAGGTCTGGGCCTTGCTGTCGTGGTCTGTCACCAGGGATGCCACGTGCAGCAGGGCGTCGCGCTTTTCACTCAGGGCCTGAAGAGTGCCTGCTGGCGGTAGGAGAGCGTCTGCCTCCGCCAAGACCTCAGAGGCATCGGCATGGACCTGGGTTGCCTTCGCCAAAGACGCCTCGGCCTCGTTCCACTTCTGCAAGGCAGCGCGCTCGGCCTGCTGAAGCGCAGGGTGCTCAGAAACAAGCATCTGCAACTGCGCTGTTGCGGCAGCATGTTGGGCTAGCCCTGTGGTGAGTTCATCCTCCCGCAGGTCCAGCACCGACAGAGCAGCGTTTCGCTCCAGCCAGGCGTGCGCTTCCTCAAGTTCAGCAACAGCCTTGGCATGAGCGTCGGCTGTTGCTGCGTGCTTGCTGGTGGCATCGATGACCCGCTGGGCGGCGCTGGTTGCTTCGCTGCGCAAACCTTCGACCTCGCGGGCGGCTTGTGCCATGCGCAGGTCCAGTTCGCGCGCGGACAGGAGGAGAGGTGCCAGCGCCTTGGCGTGCTCTGCCACCTCGGCAGATCTGGCAGCAGCGGATTGCTCATCCACCTGAGCCTGCTGTTCGGCCCAAATGGCGCTGGCCAGTGCCTGTTCGCCTTGTGTCACCTGCACCAGCACTTCTTCGACGCGCCGCTCGGCGTTTCCGAGCTCCGTCCAGTCAGGAACAAGAGCCATTGCCACCCGGTCTCGAGCCAGAATATCGCGACGCGGGTTTGCCTCGGCCTGGTCTGCCTGCGCCCGAGCAAGCGCTTCGCGTGATGCTTCGATCAGGCCATTGAGCTGGACCGAGCGCTCTTCCCACTGCCGCGCTGACTTAAGGCCTTCATGCCCAGCAAGCGCCTCGGCTTCTGCGGACCTGGCCTGCGTTAGCTCATCCTCAGCTTGTCCCCGCTGCGTGTCGTCGAGCCCGTTTTGCCGAGAGATCTGCTCGCGCAGGCCGTCAAGGCCGGCTCGAAGGGCACTGGCTTTCTCGAACGCCCGGGCACCGAGCGTGGTATAGATCTCAGAGCCGGTCAGTCGCTCCAGCAATTGCGCGCGCTCATTGGCGTCGGCACGGATGAAGGCTTCAAAGTCTCCCTGCGCCAGCAGTACCGCACGGCCGAACTGCTCGGGCGTCAGGCCGATGACCTTGCGAATGGCATCCTTGGTCTCGCTGCGGGTTCCACCGAGGCGCTCGGCCGTGTCGAGCCGCTCGAAGCTGTGATCGTAGTTCTGGATCTTGCCGTCAGCTTTGCCGCGGGCGCGCTTGACCGACCACCGCGCGCGATAGGAGGCACCATCGGGCATCGCGAAGTCCACCTCGGCGTAGCCCTCGGCGGTTCCATGGCGCAGAATCGCGCGCGTGTCCTTGAGCGACAAGCCGTTTTCGTCCTGATCGCCGATCTTGCCACTCGATGGTGCGGCCCTGAGGCGGGGAATCTCGTTGAATAGGGCAAGGCAGACCGCATCGAGCAGCGTGGACTTGCCCGCACCGGTTGGCCCGGTGATCGCAAAGATACCGGATCCCGCCAGCGGCTCGGCGGTAAAGTCGACGATGAACTCGCCGGCAAGGCTCGCAAGGTTCTGCCCGCGGATGGCAAGGATACGCATCAGGCTTGCTCCCCGGCCGTGTTCACCTCGACGAGGAGCCTGGCAAAGGCAGCGGCCAGGTCATCGCTGGGTGGACTGCCGGCATAGCGCGCAGCATGAAGGGCAGCGAAGACATCTTCGGGCTTGAGCTCGCCCAGATCCGCTTCAGTCACCGCCTTGGCGGCAAGATCTTCCTTCGTCACTGTTCGTCGCACTATGCGCGTAAGGCGAACCGGCTTATCGGCAAGGGCGGCCAGCACGCGGGCTTGCAAATGCGGCTCGGGGCCGTCGACTTCCACAGTCACCTCAATGAATGGGTGCTGCTCGCGGGGCAGGGCGGGATCGAGATCGATTGCCTCGATCGCAGTGACAACTTCGTCGAGCGGTGCTGCACCTTCTGGCGGGACGGCCATAAAGATGACCGGCCGCGGAATGGCGACCTCGCGAACTTGCGCTGGTTTACCTGCTGCCAACTCCACGACGCTGATCGAATGGCGGTAATTGCGCTCAGTAGCCGAAAGCGGGAAGGGGGAGCCTGAATAGCGGATGGGGCAGAGGCCGGAGATGGTCTGCGCCCGGTGCAGGTGGCCGAGCGCGACATAGGCGGCACGCTCATCGAATAGCGATGTCGCCTGTGCCTCCTCGCCGCCAACGACAATGCGCCGTTCGGAAAGTTCAGAGACGGCGCCGCCAGCCACGTGCAGGTGACCAGACAGCACGAGGGGCAGGTCGCCAGCACGCACAGCGGCGTGATCGGCAACGCACTTGTACAGCGAGGACAGGTCGTGCGCGCCAAGGTCACCCGGCCGACAGAATGGAACGGCAGCGAGCCAGGCGGCCGTCTGTCCGTCGTTCCCCCGCAGCGGCACCATGAGCGCCTCAAGATCAGGTTCAGTGCCGCCACCCTCCGCCGCCGTACGCGGCAGCTGACCAACGAAACGGACCCGCGCCGGATCGAGCAGCGGGGCAGGGAGGTCGATGCGTGCCGCGCTGTCGTGATTGCCGCCTACGATCACGGTTTGCAGGGCAGGGCACTGCCGCGACACTGCCGCAAGGAAGGCATAGAGCCGCCGCATTGCCGACACCGGCGGGTTGGCAACGTCGTAAATGTCGCCTGCAACAAGCAGCACATCTGCCTTCAGTTCCTCCAACTGATCGAGCAGCCAGGAGAGGAATGCGTCGTGCTCAGCCTCTCGGGCGTGACCTGACAGCTCGTGGCCAAGATGCCAGTCGGAGGTGTGGACGAGCGTGAGGGGGGCGGGAGCTGTCATGGTCTGGGTCATTGCCCCTCGGGTCTGGCAGGCACAAGCGACAGATCCGGTCGCGCTGTGGAAGAAGGAATGGGGGAGGTTGTGGCGCCGGGAAAGCGATCAACCGGTAACGGCGGAGTTACGTTGCGCATGAAAGCCCAGCCACATGATCTGGACGCACTGCCGCGCTTCGATAAAGGTTGCGAAATCACCGGCCTTCAACGTGGCAATTGGCGATCGGCCAAGGAATGGTGCCTGGAGGTTGGAGAGGGATGGCCAGATGGCAGCGTCATCGCTGCCGAAGATCGGCGCCAGCAGGTTGTAGATATCAACGAGGATCGCGATGCGCAGGATCTCGTCCTGGTCGAGCGGCGGACAGGTGCGGCGCTCCCACAACGATAGCAGGCGGGCAAGCGGCATGGCAAGCATGGCCGCGGCGTCGGCAGGGCTGAGGCGCCAGACTTGCGCAAGGCGGGCATAGGCCTCCACGGCGTTCGAGGTCAGCACTTCTTCGCTGCCCCCGATGTCCAGCAGCACCCTGTCCACTGCATAGTCAGGCCACAGGCTGTCGGCGCCGTCTTCGTCCTTATCGCACATTGGTAAGATCTCCAGATGAGAACATAATGGCAACATTGGGAAGTGGTTCCAAGCGGAAACTGCAGGACTGTTACGCCAGACCGGCAGATGGGCTGGCGCGGCTGCGCCGATGACGGGCACGAGGGAAGGGGAGGCACGGGTGATCCGTGCAGTTGTTTGAAAATGGGGAAGAGCGTCCATGTACGGGTGCCGGCGGCTTCTCTGGAGTTACACCATGAAGATCAAGGCGAATGCGCAGACGCGCATGGGCAAGTGGACCGCGCCGGTCCCGGCAGGCAAGAAGCCGCTGGTCATGCTCGATGCAGGGCCCGAGGTGGGCTGGGGCGTGCTGCGCCGCAAGCTTGCCAAGCACACCAACGACCTTCGCCAGTACACCCACCAGAAGCTCACGCACGGGCGGGGACCGGACTATCTCGGCGACTGGCAGGTCGATGCGATGCACTGTGTGTTCCTGCCCGAGCAGGCGCCGGCCGATCTGCTTGACGCGCGCCGTCTTGTCGAGCGCTACGAGGCCGACAGCTTCGACGCCATCAAGGACTTGGCCTGCGTGGTGAAGATCGCGATCCCGGACCCTGCAGACGTGGTCAAGCAGTGGAAGCGCATCCGCCGCTTTGCCGAGTACCAGTTCGTCCAGCGTGACATGGCGTGCATTGCCATCCTGCACCAGCCGTGGCGCTCGGGCGTCAAGGCTGATGCCCACGTTCACCTCATCGCACCGGCGCGTGAGCTTGGCCGCGATGGCTTTGGCGCATTCGTCCGCCCGTTTGCGACCGATGCAGGCGCGGCGGAGATCTACACGGCCTGGTCAAACTGGCGCTGATAGGGTGGGGCGGAGCGGCGAAAAGTCGCTCCGCTTGCCCTGGGTCTCGCGAAAAACACTCTCCCGCATTCCACTATTACCATGAAAATCTTGGAGACGCGTGTCAGAGTGTATTATCAGCTTAGACTTTCAGCTCTTGGGAAGTCGTAAACGCAACGTCTGCCGTCTTGGCAATCTTTCGTCAATTCCTTCCTCAATATGTGCCTCTTTTTCAACTAAGCTGGCGGTAATGACACCGTGTTGTTTTCTTGTCTTTTGTTTCGTGTCATATTTTTTTGGGCGTTTCTTTTCCTCTAACTCAAAGGTCCTTCTTCCTGCTGCGTGTTCAGCAAGTATGTGTCTAAGATACGCATTCCTCGCTGCCTTTGCGATCTGCTGCTGCCGTTGTACCTCGTTTTCCTGCGCTTCTTTCTGGCGATCTCGTTTCTCATAAAACTCCCTTAATATCGAGCGAACATCGGTACCTTGACTTGCTCTGGGCGCCGTCACCAGTCCTTCGGGCAAGTCTTCTAAAGATGCGGCTTCAGCCAGCAGTAAAAAATAAACCAGCACGGCATTTGTCGGCCACACCGCCGTTTTCTGCATGGAGTTCGGTTTACGCGCGGGCCGAATCTTTGTTCGATCATTACCGGGGCGGCCGCGCTGAAAACTGCCGATACCGTCAGTCTTAACCCTGGGCGGTTCGGCCCGCAGTTTGCGTGCGACCTCATTCTTCACGTTCTTTATGTGAATTGCTCCGTCCTGATGTTTACGTAGAAACGTCCGGGTCATTGCCAATTCGGTCGGTTGTTGGCGCAGGTTTTGTAGCTTGTTCCAGAACTGGCTGAGTTCGCTTTGATGAGATGGCGATGGTTGTTTCAATGGCTGATACCAGCAAGAATTCTCAGCATCAAAGTCGCCTATCACGGCGTCCGGCTTTTCGAGGATGAGCCCGTGACGAGGAAGGCCTATCCCCCTTGCGGTCGTTCGCCGCTTGAGGCTCAGCAGTTGATGAAACCGGCGAGCCAGTCGCTCGACGTGCACAAGGCGTATCCCGAGCTCATCCGCGATCAATCTCGCAGAAACGCCACGTGAGGCCATCTGCACGATCTGATTCAAGCTGTAGTAGTCTGCGACCTCATCTCGGCGCCATTCAGGGATCGCCACGAGACGCTCCTTAGCGTCAGGAGGTGACTTGCTGCGAAGCTGAGACAGGAATGCATTGCCTTGCGGCATCCACGCCGGGAACGTCTTTCCCCGCGGTCGCCGCGCGCGCGGCAACACGAGATTTATGACTTCTTGCTCGTTCTGCAGTGCGTCAACGGCTGTTGCTATTGCAGACTGCTCCGCCGAACTTTCCTTGCGAGCGTAATGGCTGAGTGTTTCCGCCTTGGGCTTGTCAGGTGCCAATTGGCAGAGCACTTCTGCGGGCAGCGAAGGCTCACACGACTGCCGCCAGCAGTAAGCTGCGGCCACCAGATCCATGAGATGGGTATAGGTGCCGATGGTGCGTTGGAACCTCGAGTGACCCGTCAATTGGCGCACGGCTTCCAAGGAGGACAGGCCCAGGTGTCCATCGTTGAGCAAGGTGCGTTCCAGGCGCTCACGACGAGCCAATGAAACAAGATCCGAAGTTATGCCGGCTGGCAGCCTGAATTCATGGGCATCTCTCGGAAACAGCATGGTTGCTACCGCGTAGGACACGAAACTGTGACGCAAGATGCTGCAGCGACTGAAGATGTATGCTGCGGTTTTTCGCTCGTCAGCAGTAGCTGGCGGTTGCCTACAGACTGCGCGGATCGCTGTCTCGATCCGGTCGCAGAGATAGGGATAATCTGATGGGTGGTAGATCGTCTCGAACAAGAGCCGGGCGTGCTTTCGCTCACCAGCACAATCGCGAATGCGCAGTGCCCGCCATTTGAGCAACTCAGCCAGTTCATCTGCTGAAAGCAGCGCGTGCAGGGGCACTACCCTGCCACTCGTCTTGTTCTTGAGGGTCACATATGGCGTCGCGGCAACTGTCAGCTCTACAATCTCATCAGCAATGATGATGTGATCTATTTCCAAGGCGACCACTTCACGGGGCCGCAGGCCGCAGCGGAACATGAGGAGGGCGGCAAACCAATGAGTTTCACGCCGGCCCGTCGCATGCTCGAGTTGCGACAGTAATGCTTGAAACTGGGGCCTGCTAAGGATCTGGCTCTTGATGTTGACCACACGGTACTGCGTTTGCAGGCCCTCAGGCCGTGACAGGTTGCCAAAGCCTAGGTAGCTGAAAACCCGTTTGGCTACTCCGAAACCGTCGGGTCTATTCTCCAAGACGGAATGAAGTATTATTTCTATCTGTATTGGATCGGTGTACTGAAGTGGCAGATTCCATACATCAGACCAATCAATTGAGAGACCCAACGCGTACGCATGATCAAGTAGTGTAGAAGCACGCTTGTAATTTGGCTTATTCTTAGCCAACAGAGGCTTTTCTGGACAGTGTTCTAAGAACCATTGGCGTATCCACCAGCCAATGTTATTTTGGCGGTGATCTTTGGCACCGTCCATATACAACATGCGCTTGCCCAAGCCGTGTCTGATAGCCCAGTTCAGTTCGAGCCGTTCGTGAGCTAACGTAGGATTGGCACTAGTAACATAGCTGTCGACAGCCTTCTCGATTGCTTTTCTGATTAAGTGGAAACCGCCGTCTTTAAACCTATGATACCTCGGTTTTTGAGCGAGCGGCGGCAAAGATGCGCGACTAAGTTCGTAAGGGGCAGGCGTTGAGCGGCGAGGTTTGACGTAAAGTTCGTTTAATTGACTCCAACCGTCGCGGGACAACGACGCGGAGCGAAGCGAGCCAACGCAATGCTCGACCACCGCGGGTGGCCAAAGGAGGGCCATCTTGATTTTGGCAGCAGGTAGCACCCAGTTCTCGAGTTCAGTTGTGAGTGCTGTTTCTTCCAGCTGTATAATTCGCGTGTAGTCGCTGCCTTGGCTGATGCAGGGTTTTATCGCGTCGCAAGATTTCGTTGCCACCTGCCGGCTTAGCAGGTTCTGGGTAATCGGATCGGCAAACCAGTTTCGGCCCTTTCCCGAAATGAAGACGGCTTGCGTCAGCCGGGCGTCCAGCTTTTCTCCGGGCGCTAGGCTCCGTAGGTGTCCCATGACTGACCTGATCCAATCTGGCCAGGTCTCTGCATCAAGCAGCCCACCGAACAAGACTGCAGACAGGAGCAGTTGGTTTCGTCTCACAGAAAGGTCGCGCTCGCTGCGACCTAAGGCAGCCAGGAAATCATTCTCGAGCGTCCAAAACCGTTCCATCGATGGCGCGTCGAAGGCGAAACCGGGTCGCGCTCTAACCCTTCCTGCCATTGCACGCCTTTCGATGCGACTTGACAGGAGGCCGATCAAATTCGGCGGCGGCCCCAAAATGCGCTTCGAAGGTCACGTTGAGCAGCGCACGATATGCTGACGGGTCGAATGCAGAGCCATTGCTCCAAGGCTCTGTACCGAGATCAAAATGTCCGAGCCAGGCGTCAATGACTGATTGGGGCAAATGACCCACCAAGCCCGAGCGCAGAGTATGACGGGCAAAGTTGGCCGGTACATCAGCGAGTCCAGCGATGGCTTCCTTCAACCACAGGACTTTAGCTTGCCGCACGACCAGCCCTTTTTCAGCCAGGCCTTTCGGATGCTCCTGCAAAATCAAAAAGGGGAGTACATCGTCAGCCTCCAGGCCCTTAACATGGCGATCGATCACTGCCTTCGAGCGTGTGTGAATGTTGTTGCGGCCAGAAAGTGTGCGCAATTGGTCGATGTAAAACCGTAACATTTCCTGCACCGCAGGCGGGAGAAAGACCAGACGCGCACGCCCGAGCGATGTCCCGAGGGTCTGGTCAGCTACTTTTCCCAAAGCACTCGTACGATCTTTGTCGAGGACAATCAGGCCACCGGTGCGAGGTTCAATCCGCCGCAGCCCCGGCACCCAATCAATGACGGAACGGGTTGCCGTAGACAGGGCCAGCAAAATCCACAGCCTGGCTACAAGTTTATTGTGAGATGCGATGAGCTCGCCGTCTTTTTGGCGCTGATCGGGTTTCGGTCCTAATAACTCCAGCGTGCTTCTTATGTCGCAGACTCTGCCGCTGTCCGACGCGCGCGTGAACGCGGATCTTGCAAAAGAAGGGATCGAGATCCTTCCGCGATTGTCGGCCTCGGCCGCCAGCGACAGATCCGATATTGGGCTGGCCATGGCCTTTGCATATAGCATTGCGGCCTTCGAAACAGGGAGGCTTGTGTAGTAGCTGCGCGCTGCGCTGTGCTCCAGGTCCTGCCCTCCGATTTGCCTTCCTAATGTTCGGTCGCCTGTCGAAGCCCAGGCTAATTTCTCGATTACGGTGCCGGGCAATCTGTCCACTCGCGGTAGTGCTCTGGCTAAAAGGCCAAGGGTGGCCTTTGCCCATGCCTGGAAGGCTGCAGCATCCAGCTTAGCCTCTCGTGGCGTCGCCGCCAAAAGCGGTGTCGATGCACAGCAGCCCTCCAGCAACCCAGCCATCGCCAACCAAGGGCTCGTTCGTTCTAGCAGAGGCAGCCACACGGCTCCGCGATCCGTAATCTCGGAGCGCTTGGGATCGATATGTACACCCGCTGGCAGCCACCACCCGAACTTTGGAGAGCCTTCGTTTGCCCACGTGACAAGCCCCCATTCGGCTGCCGGGCAGCTCTTTTCAGAAGCAAGAGATATGCGGCGCAATCCAGACAGCTGAGCCGCGCTACGCCCCAGGTCTAGCATCAAGCGTATCGTCAGGCCCGCTCGCAATAAACTCGGATCCAAGCGGGAGTTCCGCAATGATCTCAGCAAGACGCTCAAGGCGTTCTCAGTAGCTGCAACCTGTGCCGGGGTCGCGACGCCTTTGCGTAGAGGTAGGGAATGGTTCTCTCGATGCACGCGCGCTCGCGCGCCCTGCAATTGTGCCGGGTGCTGGACATGCGGTTCGACCGGATTGAACTGGTCGTCCTCAAGCACACAAGGCTCTCCCTGCGCACAATCAGCCATGTGGATTTTGGGCGTCTGAACGACTGACCGCACTGTGAACCGAGAACTTGGGCATCATACTCGAGCTTCATTCCTATTTTTGTTTATCGGATTGTCGGGCCGGCTCTTGTGCCTCAAAATCAGTGCCACGCCGCAAACGGTATCGGGAAATTCAGCTTATGAAAACCCAGCATCGTCAATATTTTAGGGTAGAGGTCGGCGGTAAATTCCGATGGTCCGATAACCGGCCCGCCCGCAGAACAATATCATTTGCTAGAATCGACGGGGCGTATATCCGCGACGCCATCGCTGTCGCTGAGGCAGCAGGGAGATCCATTCCCGTCAGCGAGCAATTGTGGTCAGAAGCTGGAAGAATCGACTTCCTTCCGTGCTCACCTACGACGGATGCCGATAAAGCTCTGCCGGCCTGAATGATGTGTCGCGCTCCCGCTGCCCTGTCGCTTCGAGCCACCCGGTGTCGAGCATGCGGCGGCGGAAGGCTGGCTTGTTGAGAACGGTGCCGGTGATGGCCTGGTGCAGGGTCTGGAGGTCACGCAAAGTGAAGAGGTCAGGCAGCAAAGAGAAGGCAAGGGGAGCGTAGTCGAGCTTGCCGCGGAGCCGCTCATAAGCTGTGGTAATGATGGCGGCGTGGTCGAATGCGAGTGGCTCGCCAGGTTCTGTGACCGGGCGTAACGCGAGATCGGCTTTCGAAGTAACGGCTCGCTCCAGAACCGCATGTGGTAACAGAGCGAAGTAGGCGACGCTGACCGTGCGCATCCGTGGATCGCGCTGCGGATCGCCGAAGGTGTAGAGTTGCTCCAGCCAGGCGCTGTCCTGCGCGGCAACGCCTGCCTTGCCCACCAGCACGCGCCTTGCGGCATCGTCCAGCGTCTCCTCGATGCCAACGAACCCGCCCGGCAGCGCAAGCGCGCCGACGTAAGGCTCTTCGCCCCGGCGCTGCATCAGAACCGACAGAACACTGTCGGCGACGGTCATCAGCACGAGGTCGACAGTCACGGCGAAGGGTGGATGGCTCATGCGATTAACTTATATCTTGACTGGATATAAGTCCAGTGCGCATAAGGTTGCAGTGAGTCGGGGAGTCCGCCACGCTACGATCATCTGGGGGAGCCTCGGATATGAGCAAGTTTGATTTCGGCGTCTTCATTGGACGCTTTCAGCCACTGCACGTCGGCCACGAACACGTCATCACGCGCACGCTTGAACAGGTCGAGCGACTGATCGTGCTGGTGGGATCGGCAAACGTCGCGCGCGATCCGCGCAATCCCTTCACTTATGCAGAGCGTGAGACGATGCTGCGTTCCGTCTTCCGCCACGAAGTGGCACAGGGCCGCCTGATCATCGCCCCGATCGACGATCACCATTATTCCGACACCGCGTGGGTCACGCAGGTCCAGCGCAAGGTTCGCGCCCTGGTGCTCGAGCATGGCAATGGCCATGGCTTCCAGATCCATGGGCTCACTGATTTCCGTGTCGCTCTGGCCGGCTACGGCAAGGATGCCTCGTCCTATTATCTCAAGCTGTTTCCAGAGTGGGAGAGCCTGCAGGTTGAGAGCCAATACGGCACCTTCTCGTCGAGCGACGTACGCCAGCGCTATTTCCAGCGCATCCCTGAAGTGCCTGCCGCCATCCTCTCTGCAGGTGTTGCGAACTTCCTGCGCGAGTTCATGCTGGGCGAGACCTTCAAGGCGCTGCTTGAGGAAGCCGAGTTTCTGGCAGCTTATCCGGCGCAGTGGGGGAGGGGGCCCTTCATCACCGCTGATGCAGTCGTCGTCCAGTCGGGCCACATCCTGCTGGTCGAACGGGGACGGGCACCGGGCAAGGGTCTGCTTGCGCTCCCGGGCGGTTTCGTCAATCCGTCCGAGCGCATTCGCGACACCGCCATCCGCGAGTTGCGCGAGGAGACCGCGATCAGCGACGGCAAGGGCCAGATCCCGCCGGCGATGCTCGCCAGCTTCATCGAGGACGCGCGCACGCGAGTGTTCGATGCGCCGAACCGGTCCTTGCGTGGTCGTATCATCACCCACGCCTTCCTGTTCCGCCTGCCCGAACGTCGCAAGCTGTTCAGCGTGAAGGGTGGTGACGATGCGGCGCACGCGCAGTGGTACCGCTTTGGCGATCTGTCGCCTGAAATGCTGTTCGAGGACCACTGGGCCATCATCGAGGAAATGGCCGACCTTTGAAGACGGAAGCGCCGCGCAGGGGAGTCCTGCACCCGGCGATAATGTGAGGAGTTCACATCATGACCAACCTGATCCTGGCAACCGACAGCTACAAGCACAGCCACTTCCTGCAATACCCGCCCGAGACCCGCGCGATAAGCGCCTACATCGAGGCTCGGCCAAACGACTTTGCTGACGAAGTGCTGTTCATGGGCCTGCAGCCCTACCTCATGGACTATCTCGGGCGGCCGATCACCCAGGCTGACATCGACGAGGCCGAGGCAGTCTGCACCGCGCATGGCGTGCCCTTCAATGGTAAGGGCTGGCAGATCGTGCTCGACGAACATGGCGGCTACCTGCCAATCGAGATCCGCGCTCTGCCTGAAGGCATGATCGTGCCGACCGGGGTGCCGATGGTGCAGGTCGAGACGACGGACCCGCGTTTGCCATGGCTGGCAACCTTCATCGAGACTGCCCTGCTTCGGGCAATCTGGTATCCGACCACGGTCGCCACTCTCAGCCGCCAGTGCCGCCTGATCATCCGTGCAGGGCTCGAGAAGACCAGCGACGATGTGGAAGGCCAGCTACCATTCAAGCTGCACGACTTCGGTGCCCGCGGCACCAGCAGCGGCGAGAGTGCAGGCCTTGGCGGCATGGCCCACCTTGTCAACTTCATGGGCACTGACACCATGGAAGCGCTGATTTCGGCCCGTCACTACTACGGCGCGGACATGGCCGGCTTCTCGATCCCGGCGGCCGAGCACAGCACAATGACCAGCTGGGGGCGCGAGCGCGAGGAAGCTGCCTATGCCAACATGCTCGATGCGTTCGAGGGTGAGGGCAAGATCGTTGCCGTCGTTTCGGACAGCTATGATCTTGATGCGGCGCTGACCGGCATCTGGGGCGGAAGCCTGCGCGACAAGGTGTTGGCTCGGAAGGGCACGCTGGTAGTGCGGCCCGACAGCGGTGATCCGGTGGAAACCCCGGTGCGGGCGGTCAAGACCCTGTGGGAAGCCTTCGGCGGTACCGTCAACACCAAGGGCTATGGTGTGCTCGATCCCCACGTCCGTGTAATCCAGGGGGATGGCATGACGCCTGCCACGATTGCCCGTCTGATCGACCGGTTGATCGAGGAAGGCTTCGCCATCGATAACATCGCCTTCGGCATGGGCGGTGGCCTGCTCCAGCAGGTCAATCGCGATACCTTGCGCTTTGCGATGAAGGCCAACGCCATGCGCGATGCCGCCGGGGTATGGCGCGGCGTGGCCAAGGCTCCTGCCACCGACCCCGGCAAGAGCAGCAAGGCGGGAAGGCAGGCTGTGGTGCTGGAGAACGGCGGCATGGTGGCGCGGCGGATGCATGACGTGGCCGATGCCGATAACTTGCTCCGCCCGGTCTGGCGCAACGGGACCATGCTGGTGCGCCACAGCTTTGACGAATTGAGGAGCCGAGGAGCGTAAACTGTTGGATACGGCAGGAGTGCGGCAATCGGAATGTACCCGCGAGGTTAGCAGGCAAGGCACTACGGTGCCCACGTATTCGCTAATCCTGCTGTCCGGGTCCTGAGAACCTGACGCGCAGGAGCGGCGAAGGCTTCACGCAACGTAGTCCATCCTCGACCGGATTTGAACAACGCGTAACTGGCAGTCGCAGATTACGAACATGTTGCTTCAAAACCGTGTCGGTTGCCAGATTTCCAGAGGGGACCCGCCATTGGGTATGTCTATCGTGGGTGGGTGCGCAGACCGTCAATTCGTTGGTCGGTTGGCAGTGCGGCTTAGAGCTCCGAACAGCTTCATGAGGGAGCCGGAAATCAAGAGGAGCGGCATTGACCGTCAGGGATTCAATAGAGAATGCCGCGATGGTTAGGAAGGCCAGCATTTAAGAACCCTTTCCTTTTCGCAAAGTACCGACGTTTTGATTAGTCTGGCGGCGCTGCATCGATTGCAGCAGGCCGCCAGTGACCCAGGGCCCTCGGTCGACCGCTTCCGGAAGCGGGCCAGATCAGGCCATGGCGTGCTGCGCGCCTGAAACTTGGCAGACTAGCGTGCAGCGCGTTCAAACTGTTTGGGGGCGGCTCTTAGAAGCGGGGCGGCCGCCCCCAGCAAGGACATAATGGCAGTTGATGGCGCTTCAGCGGGGGCTCCTTGAACAAGCGACCTTCAACAAAGCCATTTGCGGGGACATCCTCTCTTTCCTTGCCTGACCAGTCTGCAACACTGAAACTATTGCGTCCAATCGAAAGATAACGCACTTTTCAATCGAAATCGTCTATCGGGTGAAAAGTGCCAACACTTCGCCAGCTTGAATATTTCGTGGCTGTTGCTGAACAGCGTCATTTCGGCCGAGCGGCGCAGGACTGCAACATTTCGCAACCGACGTTAAGTCATCAGATACGAGCGTTGGAAGATCGCCTTGGTGCGACTCTAATTGATCGTACGACTTCAAATGCTGAGCTGACACCAATCGGCCGAGAGGTTTACGAGCGGGCAAGGAAAGTCTTGATGGGCGTGCGCGACATTCGTGCGCTGACCGCTAGGTCCGCCAAGCAGTTTTCAGGTATCGTCCGCTTCGGCATTACACCGACATTGGGGCCTTACCTCATGCCTGCGCTTATTGGTGCTTTAAAAGTCGACCTTCCGGAACTGCGATTTTACATTCGAGAGGGCATTCCTGCAGAGCAGGCCAAAGATTTATCGTTGGGGCGGCTCGATCTCGTGGTCGGTCCAGGACCAATGGCGGGTGAAAACCTAGAGGTAATGCATCTCTTTGACGAACCTATGAGTATCGTGGCGTCGCCAAACCACCATTTAGCAGATGCAGGTCAAGTTACCCGTGCCGATCTTGCTGGAGAGCGCTTTTTGACGCTCGACCCGCGTCATCACTATCATCAACTCGTCGGCCAGGCATGCGCCGAGTTAGGTGCTGAAATTCTGCTCGATTATGAGGGTACGAGCCTCGATAGCGTACACCATATGGCAGGTAGCGGTGTGGGGCTCGCAATTCTGCCTGAACTGTATCTTCGCTCTGAGGTGGGCGGTGATGCGCTTGTGGTTCGTTTACCCATCGACGAATGGCAATGCAGCCGGACAATTGTTGCAGCGTGGCGCGCTGATTCTGCAAATGCGGGGGACTATCGAGCTTTGTCCTATCAAATAAAAGATAAAGCCGAGCGGCTGCTTTCTTACTAGACAGCGTCTTGCAAGCCTCTGAGGCCGTTAGGACTGCACTCGGCGTTTTGGCTCAAACCGGGATTCGACCGATGGACTTGCGGCCGCCCACTATTGCTGCGGCGCTGAGCCAAGGCCTGTTTAACTTACCCAATTTCGCAAAACCTTCTGAGTCATGCGCCATGAACTGGCTGCGTACATCGAAAATAGCTTTCGCGTCATTAAGTTAATCAAAGCCTTAAGATGGTGCCATCAAAGCTTCATGCACTACCACAATGAAAATATTATAATCTTTGAACTCTGCATTGAGTTAGCCATCCGCAGCTTAAGTCTCTTGCTCGATTGTTGGTTCAGTGGGCGCTGTGATGAGGGGGCCATGGATTGAATTTGTAATATTCTGGTGGGTATTGGCTGTCTTGGCCTGATCTATCTCGGCTCATGCGCAATGGTCGGTGCGGGTACCGTGGTCGTAGCCTCAAAAAACAATTCTGCCGTCTTCGAGACTCCTCACCGATCCTAATCGCATCGGCATTTCGTCAGTGTGAGCAGCATGCTCAAATGGTCGTATGGCAAAAGTCTGATGGGCAGCTCGCCGAGGCAGTGATGACTGGCGTAATTGGCTTGCACGAATACGGAGCGGTCTGTGCCGGAGTCATTCAGCTCCGCTGGGAGTTAGACGTAACCAACAACCATGTTGGCTTGGTGCTAGCGCTTTCCATTCCATTCTAGGGTTCCGTTCCGCTGGCAATTCGACGATTTGCGGCTGCGGCCTTCGCCCCTTAGGAGCAGAGCAACCGTTTGCCAATCATTCTCCAGTTTCAGCGCAGCATCTCTTACGACAGCAAGTTTCAATTTGGCAGGAGGTGTTGAAAAGAATGGCAACATCTCGCTGATATGTTGCCATCTGGCATTAAATCGCATATATGTGTGTTATGGAGAAATGCCATGCTGGCTTTGCAACCCGTTGATACTGCCGTTACCGCCTTCCGTCCTGATCCGATTACGCAGGATGAAGCTGCTGCCATGTTCAGGGCAGTCCTCAACCTGTTCAGCAAATGGAAACTGACCGACGAGCAGTCTGCAACGCTGCTCGATATGCCGCTGCGCTCTTTCCGTCGCTGGAAGGCAGATGGCCCGGGGCGCATCTCCCGTGATGGGCGTGCAAGATTGTCTAACCTCATGGGCATCCACAAGGCGCTCCGCATAATCTTCTCGGAGGTAACGCGGGGTTATGCCTGGATTAGGGCGGCAAATGACGCGTTCAGTGGGGCCAGTGCGCTCGATGTGATGCTTGGAGGTGAACTCACCGATATCTTTCGAGTGCGTCGCTATCTTGACGCTGAGCGTGGTGGCTGGTGAACGAATTAGCGGACATCCCCATATCTCGAATTGGGTGGAAAGGAGCTGTCAGGATTATCCGCAGTGTCTTTCCGCCGATTGACCTGTTTGAAGACATTGCTGATCCAGCTGATTGGCCGCTGCTGATTTCCGCAGAGCAGAAGACCAATCCCCGCATCATGGCAGCGATTGGCAATCTTGATCTCGTTCCAGTTGACCGGCGTGTCGGGGGCATTGGGGCCTCCTACCTCATGGCACCATTTACACACGTCAGCATCGACCGACCGAGCCGCTTTACTGATGGCAGCTATGGCGTGCTTTACGTCGGCGACCGCTTTGAAACTTCATTGTTTGAGACAATCCACCATCACAGTAGATTTATGGCTCGTACGAAGGAGCAACCTGGATGGACGTCGCAGTTCCGGGAGATCATGATGGCGGTCGATGCAGACTTGCACGACATCAGATCGGCTGCGGTCGAACAATCCTCTATGCTGGAGCCTGACGACTACGCAGCATCTCAAGCTCTCGCTGCAAGTCTCCGGCGTAGGAAATCCGAGGGCATCGTTTACATGAGCGTCCGGAATCCTGGCGGGGAGTGTGCCGCACTCTTTTACCCGGACTGCGCTTCCGATCCGTTGCAGGGGCGACACCTTGACTATCACTGGGATGGCCAGCGGGTTGATCTTATCCGCGATGCCGGTTCTGGAGATGTGTTCCGCATCGTCGATGTCGCGCCTGGTCCAATCTGATCGTATTGGGGATCATACCTCGTAGTTTAGGCTCTGTGGAGTTGCGAGCACATAAGATCCCGCCAAAATCCAGGAGCCGATGGCGCTCTCACGCCTTGGGACATAGTAACTCGAGGCCGAGCGCAAACGCGGCCGCATCCACACATGCATCGGCAACTGCTTGAGGGTAGAGCGCGCACCGCGATATCAGGACAGCACGTGTCGCGGCAGGAAATGGGCAGGATCGATCAAGCTACGATTGAACGGATCTGGGTCAAAAGACATGCCGGCCATCCCAAAAACGAACGGGCGGTTCAACTGGTCAGCGACGCCGCGCTTGCTCCGGAATAGAGCCTCAACATGGAAACGTCAGAATTTTTGCAACCGGAACAGGTCGTAAACTGTGCCGATGTATCAATCCGGACATGTCATCAGTGCGGCTCATGTTTGCCGGCTTTGCCATCATGGCAGGGATCACTTGGCTCGAACGCCTCCGTAACCCCGGGCCAAGCGACTGGGTTCGCAACCTGCAGGCCTATGCCCTCGATTTCGGCATCTCCTATTTCGTCCACGTCTACTGGCCGAAGTGGATGGGCGGATCGCTGCTCGATGCCGCCGCGATGCCCTATTGGCTGGCCCTCGCGCTGGTTTTCGTCACGCGCGACTTCACCGAATGGCTATTCCACATTGCCCAGCACCGTCTGCCATGGCTCTGGGCCATGCATTCGCTGCACCATTCCGACACGGAGATGACCGCTCTCACCACCAACCGCCACTTCTGTGGAGACCGGCTGATCAAGGCGCTGACAATCTGGCCGCTGGCGACGATGATCATCAATCCGACCTCGTCGATGTTCGTGATCTACGCTGCGTTCTCGCTCTATCACTACTTCGTGCATGCCAGCCTGAAGGTGGACTTTGGGAAGTGGTCATGGCTGCTCAACAGCCCGGCCTATCACCGCCGCCACCATTCGCGCCTACCAGAGCATTACGATACCAATTTCGCCACACTGTTCCCGGTTTTCGACGTCATTGCAGGCACCTACCGCCGCCCTGACGGCTGGCCACCGTGCGGGCTGGACGAGGCACCGCGCAGCTTTGCCGACCTCCTCGACTGGCCGGTCCGCGCGCCCTTGCGGCGCTGGCTGGCCAAAGTGACAGGCAAAACTGCCGAAATACCCGCAGCTAATGCCGAGGCCTGAGGTCTGTTCATTCCCCCAAAAAGGCGAAGATACCGGCGCTTTGCGCAATTGCCTTGTCGGTCGGCTTGCCGAACCCATGGCTTCCCCGCGTTTCCACCCGGATCAGATGCGGCTACGGCCTAACGTCTGCCGCCTGTAGCGCTGCCGTGTACTTAAACGAGTGGCCCGGAACGACCCGGTCAGCCGTATCTGCACTGGTGACGAGGATCGATGGGTAAGGCGTTCCGCTGCGGATGTTGTGATAAGGAAAACGGGGTTCTCCGAAGTATCAGGTCGGTGGCCAAGCGGCCTTAACCGATCCGGTTTCTCGCAACGCGGCCGTCAGGCCGCGAGGAACGTTTCGGCAGCACGCCTTGCCGCAATCGGCTACGTTAGGCTGCCCGAGGGGCTGAACCCCTCAGTGGACAATCCTCATTCGAGGATGACCCGCGCTGCAGGTCAAGGACGCAGGCACAGGTGTGCCGACGTTGGCTGAGCGGCTTGGGCACCGATGCGCGACAGCCGCTGCAGGTCTGGCTAGTGCCCAAACGCCTTGACTGCGATCAATGTGCTACCGGTTTTCACAGCTTTGTAGCGCAGATAGGTAATGAACTTGTCGATCCCGGCATCAAGGATCGCGCAGTTGAGGCCAGCCCTGGCGGCTACCTTAGTGCCTGGCTCCCCGATAGTACTGACGTCTGAACGCGTCGTGTTGTGTAGCTGCAGCTTCTCGACGACGATCACAGCCGTGATTACAACATTCATATCGATCGGAAGGGGTGTGCAGTTGGACGGATCGCAGCGAATTTACGCATAAATCCCATTGGGAAACCCAAGGTTCATACTGCCGTTGTATTTTCAAGAAAGGTCGCAATCGGAGAGAACTTATGGAAAGCAAGGTCGTGCGTGGCATGATAATCGCCGCTCCGCCGGCAATCCTCATGTGGTTGGCGTTAGCCGAAGTTGTCCATTTGGTCGGCTGATCGGCTGTTCGAAATAGCCCGGTCAGCAAAAGGGTGACTGACCGGGCTTAGAGGCACTGCACTGGCAACGTGTGAGCTGCCGGCAGAAAGCGTACGCAGGTCATCGGCATTAGCAACGCCTTTGTTGACTGGAGGCTATTGCCCCTGCAGTTGATCTCTCGTCGAAGGGTCTTTGGCCAAAACTTTGACCTGGAAATGGCAGCAGTGTGGATGAATCCCGGCCGATCACCAAACTCTGCGCGCGCAATGCATCGCAACTCCCAACACACTAGAGCTTACACTTCGCGAGCCAGTGCTGGTTTGCTGATCCATAACGTCAGTGGCAAAATGGCTAGAGAGCCAATGACAAAGGGGATCGGAAGCACCGATCCCCAAAGTCTGCAGAAAGCTGTTGCGTTAGATCTCCAGTGAAGATCAACGTTTACGCTTCTTCCGCCACAGTTGATGGCTTGCGACCAAGCCCGATTTTTTTGGCCAGGTCACGGCGTGTTGCAGCGTAACCCGGCGCAACCATGGGGTAGTCTGCCGGGAGGTTCCAACGCGCGCGGTACTCCTCGGGAGTCATGTTATAAGCAGTAGCCAGATGACGCTTGAGCATTTTCAGCTTTTTCCCGTCTTCCAGGCAAACGATGTAGTCGTTCTTTACCGAGGCGCGGATTGAGACCGCAGGCTCGCGCGTTGGGGCAGGTTCTGGTGCTGCCGGCGCACCGAGCGATGATAGCGCTTTATAGACGTTGCTGATCAGGCTTGAAATGTCCGCAAGGGCCACGCTGTTGTTGCCTACGTGAGCCGAGACAATATCCGCTGTAAGCGTAATCAGATCTTCGTTCTCTTGAGTCATTGCGAACCCTCTTGCATTTTTGATGCTGGCATCAAAAGTCAATTTTCAAACCGCTGTATACATTTCGCACAGGGGGGTAGACAAGCGAAAATGCTACCCAAGCCAGACAGCGCAATTCCGTGAGTTCGTAGCCCCTTATCCGGGCCTCCGACTTAGATCACCGTTGACTGGACTAAAACTTCTTTCGGTCAGCGCGCCCAATTTCTCAAAAGCACTTGAGGGGCATTTTGTCCGTTGCCTAGCACATTTCAGCGACCGTGATGATGAACTCGAGACGTAAGCCATTCTGTGGGCAGCAATCTAAGTTGCATGTGTGACACTTTGCCCGCGAGAAAGTGTCACACATGTCACCAGCCAGCCGCGAAAGTCGAACAGGTGCTTGGCTAATCACAAGACTGCCGCCAATCTGGAGACAAGGCGAACCACGACACAGACCAGGGACAGGATAGGCTGCTCAAGGCGGAGTGTCACGATTGACATTCGACAGGTGATCGGATTTGGGGGATTCACAAGATTCACGGTTTGTGCTCAATACTGATCGATGAGCACAGAATTTGGCTTTGGAGGGCTTGGTGGCCTTTACGACATACTGAGCAAATGCTCAGCACGTCCGCGCTATGCGTTGCTGTTGTTGCAACTCGTAGCCGAACTCGCCGATGGAAATGGTCAAGCTGGACCATTCATCGACACCGGCAGCGAGAAGTTGCTACTGCGGGACTGGCTTAGCATCCAGTTGAATCCGCTCAGTGAGCGATGTGGCAAACGGCCTATCATGGAAGCTCGCATCAAAGCTGAGGCTGCGTCCGCCCTGACGGGGGATGCGGAAGAGGATGCTGCTATGATCCGTCGCAGTATGGAGCAAAGAGCGAGGGTGGTTGGACGGGCAAACGTAAGTCGCAGCATCTCAGACCTGGTCAAGGCCGGCCTCATGACCCGATATTATTCGGGCTATGCTACCGATCACTGTAACAGGGGTGGGGGGCGCCATGCCGTTTATGTGGTCGCGCCCAACGTGCTGCGCCTGTTACGGCCCAATGCGAGGAATGTATCCAAGCGACCATCCCCGCTTGCGCGGCAAGGCGACCTTTTCGATCTTCGCCGAAATCCAGTTTGAGAACAATCACCCAGTTATCAGCGATACGCGCTTACACTGCAGCCCAAACAAGACACCCTCTCGAAATTTGGCGATTGGCTGCCCTTTTGCTGGTGAAACGGCGGGGCCGGGCACCCTAGCTTTCCCAAGGCACGACTACGTTAGCAATATGTTAACCATGCGCAGTCAGAAAGGATCTGATCAGCGAATGTCTCGATAGCTGATAGATTCGGTCAGTCTCGCCTCGGTTGTCCTCTGCCGGGGCGAGATGTCCACATCTTGGTACTCACGTCTCGGACAGCGCTTTCCTGCTATCACCTGGACAGCTTCGGCCATCATCATTGGCGCTGCTTCAAACACATTTCGGGTGGACAACACAGCGCCAGCAATGTCGCCTGCTTGGCTTCAGATGGTTAATGTGCTCGAAAGACTTGATATCTCCACGCAAGCGTTGGGAGTTCTTTCGGAACGCCAAAACAGCGAGCCGCTGAAATGCATGTTTGTCGACACCCCCATGATACCATTGCCGTGCGGATCGAAAATGTTTTTAGAACAG
Source organism: Novosphingobium sp. B1 (assembly GCF_900176395.1). Classification (GTDB taxonomy): domain Bacteria; phylum Pseudomonadota; class Alphaproteobacteria; order Sphingomonadales; family Sphingomonadaceae; genus Novosphingobium. Next base: position 46,559 of record NZ_FWXL01000014.1, read on the forward strand.
CATTTTAACAGAACGGGAACATACATAACTAACCGTTTACCAGAAAGCAAAGCACCTCTTTAAAGCCTTAATGCGAACTTTCGCAGCAAGCGCAGTCCTATGCGCGCTCAAGAAAGGTCGAAACAAACGTGGCTCTCACTGCAGCTCTTCAAAGCGTCGTAGCCCTTGGCCAGACGATCCCTTTCTCAAGCGCAAAACCGAATACAGTTGTTTGGGTGTCATCATTAGCGCCAAGCGGCGGTGACGGGTCGAGCGAAAGGCCGTTCAATACGATCCAGGCGGGCGTGAACGCAGCCCAAGCTGGCACAGCAGTAATGGTCAAAGCCGGCACCTATGTAGAGAACGTAAAACTTCCGTCGTCTGGGCCAGGCACGTCATCTGCTCCTGTCTGGCTTGTCTCGGCCGATGGAGCGCAATCGGCAAAGATCATTGCAGCTGATCCTGCGAAATCCGTCATTACCGGATTGGGCACGGACAATTTTGTGATCGACGGATTTGAAATCCGTGGAGGCAATCGCGGAATCCAGTTTAGCCAATCAGGTTCGAGCTTCACCAATATGGTGAGCAACATCGTCATCTCCAACAATGTCATTTCCGGTACGAGTGATGACGCGATTAAGATCAGCCAAGGCAATCGCGTCTTTGTCGTCGGCAACACTACAAGCAATACAGGCGGAGAGGGGATCGACTTCCTCGCCGTGAATGATTCAGTGGTAGCCGGCAATGAAGTTTCTGGCGCTCGTGGAGCGGCAGGCATATTTGCGAAGGGCGGGTCCACGAATGTCCTGATGGACGGAAACTATGTCCATGATATCGGCAAGGATGGAATTATCATCGGAGGGTGGACCGAAGATCAGTTTTTCCGTCCTGGCTTCACAGGATATGAAGCAAAGAACGTCGTTGTCTCTGGGAATCAGATCGAGAACATCGGTCAACGCCCTCTCAATGTTCTGGGTGGCCAGTCGTCTGCGGCATTTGGCAATTTCTTTGAGGCAAACCCCAATTATCCCACAGTCATCAACGTCGGTAGCGGATATCCGCAATCGGCGAACGTAGCGTATTCACGGGACATCGACATCTTCGATAACTTCATTAGTCGTGGTTCGAAGTTGATAACGGTGCAATCTGGAAACAACAACGACATTGTTTTTTCGGATAATACGTTGAATCAAATTACCAGTCCTATTTCCTATACGAAGGATGACGTTATCGACGTCGCAGCATTTGCTGGAGCACCGGATCTGCTATCTACGATCCCAGTTGATATTTCGACAGCAGCTGCGTCTTTCAACCTAGATAACCGTCAAGTCAGTGTGACCTATACAGGTTCTGCAACATTCCGGGCGAATGGAAACCACCTTGATAACGTACTTATCGGTGGATCAGGCAATGACATACTTGATGGAAAGCTCGGGGCTGATCGTCTTGTCGGCGGCGCGGGAAATGACAAATACATCGTGGACAATATCAACGATGTTGTAGTCGAACTGCGTGATGGCGGACAGGATATTGTCGAGACCACACTCAACCGCTTTGTGCTCCCGGAGAATGTTGAGGTTCTGACCTTCAAAGGAAACGGTGCCTTCACTGGCGTTGGGAACGACGCTGCTAATACCATCTCAGGCGGTGTCGGTGACGATTTCCTCGATGGCAAGGGGGGGGCGGATCGCCTCTTGGGAGGTGCTGGAAACGATACTTACGTGGTCGACAATACCGCAGACTCGATTGTCGAGTACGCGTCGGGAGGCACAGATACAGTCCTTTCATCAGCCACAGATTACACCCTGGCAAAGTTTGTCGAGAACCTGACGTATCTTGGCGAAGACAACTTCCGAGGGATCGGAAACGACCTCGCAAACACCATTACCGGCGGGATTGGCAACGACGTACTCGATGGTCGTGCTGGCGCAGATACTCTGGTCGGCGGGGCAGGGAACGACGTCTATTACGTGGATGATGCAGGTGATCTGATCGTAGAGAAAGCTGGACAAGGCCTGGACGAGGTTATCTCCAAGATCTCTTACACCCTCCAGTCGAACGTAGAAAACCTGACTTTGACCGGCAAGAACGCCATAGATGCGTTCGGGAACAACTTGGCGAACATTCTCAAGGGCAATGGGGCCAGCAACAAGTTGGATGGTGGTGCAGGGGCCGATATTTTGACCGGTGGGAGCGGGGCGGATACCTTCATCTTCAAGAAAGGTGAGGCCAATGGGGACCGGGTCACAGACTTCTCAGGGGCAGGAAAAGTACTCGGCGATACGCTCATGTTTGTCGGGTACGGAGCAGGTACACTCTCTCAGGTCGGGAAAAGCGACTACTATGTGATCACGCCAGATAGCGCCCATGGTGGAGCGGCGGCTGCCGAAACCATCCATTTGGCAGGCGTCTTCAATCTGGATCTTACCCATGGCCAGAACGACTACAGCTTTGTGATCTAAGGTCGAGCCATTCGTGGACGTGGTATATCGGATTTCAAGGATATTGCGTGCCATTGCAACGAGCATAAAGCTTCGATCGGAACGGCTGTTTGAAATCTAGTCGCCCTTGAAAGCCCGCGATATCTGATCTCGCAGCGGTTTGGTGATGTAAGAAAGCAGTGAGCGGCTGCCAGTGGAGATGAAAACCTCCGCTGGCATCCCGCTGCGTAGCGCAATCCCTTCGCTACGCGTTGCTTTTTTGTCGATGGCGATTCTTACGACATAGAATGGCTCGCGTGACTGTGGGTTCTCAGAGCGATCAGCCGCCAGATAGATCACCCGGCCCGGGATTTCAGGCGTGACGGCTTGGCTGAATGAACTGAAGCGTATGCGTGTCTCTTGTCCAACGCGCACCTGATCGACATCGGTTACCCCAATCGACGCTTCGACAATCATAGCATCGTGGTCCGGGACAATTTCCATTATCGGCTCGGCCGACCGGATCACTTCACCGGTCGCTGAGAACGCCAGCTTCTCTACGGTACCACTGTAAGGCGCTCGTATCTCGCTTCTGGCGTTCTGATCGACTGCCGTTGCTTTGCGCATCCTCTGCTCGTTGAGAACGGCGTTTGTGCGCGCAAGCTCTTCCCCTGCGACAGAGCGTTTGCTCGCCTCCAGCTGTATGATTTGCTCGCGAGTTTCGCTTATCCTTGCACCAATCTGAGATAGTTCTGCCTGTTGGGCAGCAATGCTGCCTTCCAGATCGACCGCTGCCCTTTCCATCTGGTTCGTGCGGCTGATGGTGACTAGACGCCGTTCCCAGAGTTCTCGGACGCTCTTGAGCTCAGGCTCGATCAGATTACGCTGCTTACGCAATGAAGAGATCTGTGCATTGACAGCTCTGATGTTTTGGCCGGCTTGCGCAATGCGTGATTGAAGCTGTGCCCTGAGCTGTATTCGCTCCTGTTGATGTAAGTGGAACAGACGGGCCTCATCAGCCATAGCCTGTTGCGCGCTAGCTGAATTTGCTTGCAAAAGCTCAGCCGGAAAAACCAAGGTGCCTGAACCGGTGCGTTCAGCTTCCAAGCGTGCTTTTTGCGCTAATAACTGCTCGACGGTTAGCGATGAATAGAGCGCGTCCGCGCTTGAAACTTCATTGTCTAACCGAACGAGCAAGTCCCCCTTCTTCACGTGCTGGCCGTTCTTCACCAGTACTTGTGAGACAACGCCGCCCAGAGGATGTGAGATGCGCTTGACGTTCGTTTCGACGCCAACCTGGCCATGTCCGATAACCGCCCCGGACATGGGAACGACTGCCGCAAGGGCGAACAATATCCCGAAGACACCGGCAGATGCCATCAGGGTTTTCCGAAGCAAGGTCGGAGGAGTTTTTACGTCTGCGTCCAACCCACCGAAGCTTGAAGGGAGGGCATGCACAGATGATTGAGTCGCCATCATGCCGCAGCCACCCTCTTCTGACTTTCAGGAAGGTGCGTGGTGATAGGTTTGGCCAAGCCGAGTTTGCTGAGAACCTCATCTCGTTGACCGAACTCGACAACTCGACCGCTATCCATAACGGCGACGTGTGTTGCTGGTGCTAAGGTCGATGGGCGATGTGTGATCATGATCACAATCCCGGAGCGTGCTTTAACTGCTTCGATCGTGGCGGCCAAAGCTGCATCCCCGGCAGCGTCCAGGTTTGAGTTGGCCTCATCCAGGATGAGTATGAAAGGATCACCATATAGGGCTCTGGCAAGGCTCAGCCGCTGGCGCTGACCAATCGAAAGTTCGCCACCATTGGAAGACAAGAAGGTGTCGTATCCGTTTGGCAGGCTCAAGATCGTCTCGTGTATGCCCGCCTCGCTTGCCGCACGTATGATGTCTGCTGCCACGGCCCCAGGCTCGAAGCGGGCTATGTTCTCGCTGACGGTACCATCGAGCAGATCGACGGTCTGGGGCACATAGCCGATCGCCTTGCCAAACACCGCTGGGTCCCACTGATCGTAAGTTGCGCCGCCAACCCGCAGCTCTCCTCGCGCCGGCATCCAGATACCTGCCAAAGCCTTTGCGAGACTGCTCTTGCCCGCTGCGCTGGCCCCAATCACAGCGATCGCTTGGCCAGGTTTCAACTTTAACGTCACTCCACTTACCACAGGGGTCGGGTTGCCAGGCGGTGTCAACCAAACGTCGCGCAGCTCGACTTCACCTGCAGGTCGGGGTAGTTTGGTAGTGCGCGGAGCGGGGGGCTGGAAGGCGGTAAGCGCCTCGGACAGCCGACCCCATCCTGCCTTTGCGGCCGTGACGACGCGCCAGTTTCCGATCAGGGTATCGATGGGGGCAAGAGCACGACCGCTCAGAACCGATGATGCCAGTATGACGCCGCCGCTCGCCTTACCAGAGATGACCAAGAGCGCACCGACTGTGAGCAGCAGGGATTGCAGCAACATGCGTGAGATCTTGCTTGCACTGCCCAACCGCAAAAGCACGCGCGAGAGAACAGATTGGCTGGAGATATAGTCATTTTCGAAGGCGGCGCTGCGCCCAAGCAGGGCGGGTTGCATGCCCAAAGCCGCCGCTGCATCGGAAAAACGGATCTCCTGGAGTGTCGCTGCCGAGCGTGCGCCCAACACGGCGTGGAGGTTGGCAGAGCCTCTTGCAGTTTGCCTGTTCGAATAGATCGCCAATGCAATCATGGCTAACGTGCCGCCTAGAGCGGTCACACCCAGAGCCCAGTGAAGCGATGTGAGAACTAAAAGGAACAAAACCACCCAAGGCAGGTCCATGATAGCCAAAGGAGCTGGGCCAATCAGAAAGCCGTGCAGCTGATCAAAGTCCCGGATGAGCTGAAGTCCGTCTGAATTGCGCGCAATTCCATGTCGTGCCGCGGCGCTGGTCGCATAATGGAGATCGGAGTAAACCTCGGCGTGAATGCCGTTCGCTATGCCCAGCATGGCTTCTCCGCGAACGAACTCAAAGACTGCCTGAAAGCCGTACAGAACTACAAGCATCAGGAAGAGTCCAAGAAGCGTTGGCACGCTGTGGCTTGGGATTACGGAGTCGTAAACGAGCATCATGTATACGGAACCTGAAAAAACTATCAGATTCAGTAGGATGCTGGCCCAAATCACGACGGCGCCGTACTTCCTGTAACGCTGCCAAATGTTTGGAACCGCTAACTTCTCGTAAGAGCCGGAATTGCCAATTGCGAGGCCGGAGGGTGCGCGGCTCATCGAACCGCATCCTGAGCAGCACAAACGCAGGCATTGTTTATCGCGCGGAACATCATGCAGGTGACTCGTCAATCGCTTGATCGCGAGCCTTGATCTACGGTTAGAGCTGTTAAGAGATTCTAAACCCTGTCTGTTACCCCTCCGGTAGGGCTCTTAGCGCGCTGCATTCTGCCCTTCCGTACTTTGAGCCAGTTGCCAGTTGCCAGGAGGCGAACACGGTTCGCCGGGCATGCCGGCTCAGAATTTGCTCACCACTTTAGCAGCCGCATTTGCCTCGACACTGAGGGCCTGCGCGTAGCGTGCCGGCTGTTGCGGGCTTTTCCAGCGTAGAGCCTGCATGATGCCAGCAAGATCCTGACCTGCAGAAAACAGGTCTTGTGTCAGGCCTACTCGTGTTGAATGCGCCGTAAGGCTGCGGCGCCAACTCTCAAACTCGGCGTGCTCGAGATTGCCCAGAAAGCCGGCATCACGTGCCCGATCCAACATGGACCTGTAAATGAGCGTCACAGACTGTGCCGACAGTTGGGCTCCTACCGTCCAAACATCTTGGCCAGACTTCTCTCGGGCTTTATGCACCCTCCTGAAAACCGGCCCATCATTGCCAGAAACATCCCGCCATTGTCTGAGCGCTTCCATGGATCGTTGAGACAGATAGGCGAATGTGCCTGCTCCCTCTTGGTCCGACTTGCTACGCGGGATGAACAGGCGCCCTGCGCCTGACGATCCCTTCTCAATATGCACCCAGCGAATGGCGATGATTTCGCTACGCCGCAGTCCGGTATCGAAAGCAACTGACAGAATTGCGCGATCACGCTGACCTTGGATAGTTTGCGGGCAAGCGCTGAGCATGGCTTCCACGCAGACGCCAACTGGACCTGTTGCAATGAGAGGATCTGAAACTTCACCCTTGAATCGAAGGCCTTTTGCCTGCCTTTGGCGCACGCCCAAGGCGCGCCGCTGAGCCTTCAATTCAAGGCGGACCCGTTCTGACTTGGTGGGATCTGGCAGGTTTGCCATCAAATGCGCACGCGCGATGGAGCTTGCATATCGCGATAACGTCGCTGCTTTCTTGCCGAGCTCAGCTTGTGATTGCAGGAAAGTGGCGATGGCATCCGGTTCGGCCGGTAATGATTTCATCTGCATGCTGGTGGCCCAATCAGCAAACACTTTTAGATCCGCACGCAAAGCCCGCCATGAGTTTGCGCTCATCGCACGACGTGCGACATCCAGAAGGGCATCATCGATAACCGCATCATTACGATTGGCGTGTGTCAGCGAAACTGGAAGATCGAGCGGTGTCTGCATGATTGAAACATGCCCCCTCGACGCTCAAACTGCAAGCGCACTAGTGATAGGAGGTATTATCGCTAGTGCGATTTCGACCTGTTTTCTGATGGCTTGTTAATTGGAGGATTCATCTTGCTGCTATCGGCACGCCTGCACATACGGTTGGTCCAAGTTCGCTCATAAAGGGAAAAGACTTTGCAAGAGCATTATTGAAATTGATGTTAGTATCTGTCTTGGGCACTTCTCGTTGAGAGCGCTATCTCCTAGCATTAAATCAAGCATATTTGGATATATGGCGGATGTATTTTTATTTCCCCCTTCGTCCATTTAATGCTTGTCGCAAGGATCAAGCGCCCTTTCTCAGAAGGGAGAATTTTACAGATAGTTTTCAGTCACTTTCTTATTGATCGTACTGAGGCGGAAGTCCTAAGCGGCTATTGAAATTAATCGTAAAAGCTGTCAATTAGGTCAGGTCCCGGGGAGATTAATTGAAATGAAGTGCAAAGTTTTCTAGTTTGACATTGCGCAATGCAAGGAGGAATCTTCGGCTCTAACTTTTCTGAGATCTGTCAATTGTTGCTGGGGGCATAAATGGATCAAATCGAGAGGATACAGATTGCCAATGCTAGCCGTTTATTGACGAAGCTTCTGGAATCGCAAGAGAAAAGAGAAACGCGCGACGCTAATCGGCAAAGAGTCGCGTTAGCTGCAGCCAGAGGTTTGCGCTCCAACTTGGTCGAACGTGAAAAGTTGCTTCCGTTCATGCCGGCTACTAGTCCGGGCTGGCGGATACTTCTTGAATTGTTCATCGCTGAGGGTGAGCACCAGCAGATCAGCGTTACGGATATAGCGGTTGTTGCCCAGTTGCCGGGCGCTACGGTGATCCGGTGGCTCCGCCTTTTGGAACAGCACGGGTTGCTGAGCCGGCGTCCAGACGCTTTTGACAAGCGCCGCACCTGGCTGGAGTTAACCCCGAATGGATCGGGTGTGGTCTTGGCGATAGTGCAGGATGTCGCAGCCAAGGTTGCGCCCGCAATCGATATCGCTTCTTTTGGGTAATTCAGAGTTTGCGGATTGTCGCTGCGTCTTTTTCCCGAGTGTGAGCATCAATCAACTCCAGCGTTGATGCCACTTGGGCAGCCTCAAACCACAAGCCGGCGTTATCCAACTCGACAATAATCTCTCTTAGCTTCTGGATCGTTGCCAGCAAGGCGCGGGCTCTCGTTTGAGAGTTCACGGTTCACCTGCGCCGGTGAAGATTGAAGTGCCTTTCAAGCGGCCTCGCTTACTTTGTTGGTGTCTGTGTAACTCTTGGCCTTCTGGCGGGCGAAGAACACCTCTACCTTCTTCCAAGCTTCATTCGTTAGCGAGATCCAGGTGCGACGCCCGTCGAGCGGATCGGCAGTTCTCACCAACATTTCATTGGCACTGAGAACATTTAGCCAGCGGATCACAGTGGCAGCCGATATTCCCGTGGCGTAGGAAACGTCTGTTATGCTCATGCGGGTCTGCGAGCATTTGGATAGATACAGCGTGACAATAACGTCCCAGCAATGCTCGCTCGATAGTTCAACACCGAACATCCGACGCCGAAGTGCTCGCAAGGCGAGATGGTCTTGCGCAAGGGCTGCATAGTCTGAACGGCCGGACGACATCGCAGACACTGCTTTTGGGCAGTTATCTCGATCAAAATAGCTTTGCAAAACAGCCAGCGCGTGAAGCGCCTGCGATGTATCCAATTGTTCCACGATACTGCGTCCCTGTCTGTGCCCCCTTCCCGAACATGGGCGCCCATAGTGCAAGCCGAGGCTGTTTGACAGCGCAATCAGCAAACGATTGCGAATTTTATTGATTAGTGCATGGTAGTTTCTGCAGAAACTATTGAGAAAGCTGGATTTAAGTTAAGGTAACGCAATCAGTAGCATTTCACTTGGTGAAATTTCTCCGATAATGAGCCTTTTGGCTGGGTAGAATCCAGCAATTTCTCGGGTTTGTTGGCCCAGCCTTCGTATACGAAAAAGGCCGCCGCATCTAACAGATGCGGCGGCCGATTCGTGGGCGAATATCTGCAACTGTGGTATCGATCACAGCATTCCGTCAGCCTCGAGCTTAAAGCGGATTGCATCGGCAGACGTTTTGGCACCAAGCTTCCCCATCATCTTCATGCGATGAATTTCTACAGTGCGGGGGCTAATAGACATGAGTCGCGCCATCTCCTTGTTGGAGTGCCCTGCGGCAAGATGGGTCAACACTTCGCTTTCTCGAGGGGAAAGCATCGCGATTGACATCTTGGCGCGGGTCTGACGCTGGCGCGCCATTATGAGGACCATGCCGTCATGCGCGGCCTTTTGCAGCTTTGCACTTACAACGGTTGGCTGCCAATCACCGACATAATAGTCCAGAATGCCATTCTTCACACCCTCGACGATAATGTCGCAGCTGATGGCCTCTGCAAACCCAACGACAGGCAACCAAAGTCCGTGCGACTGCAAAGCATCGAGCAGAGCTTGGACACTGCCAGTGCCATCTTCGCGGCTCATGATGATGCCTTTCTCAGGAGCATGCATGCACAGCTCGTGGACGTCGCTATAGACTTCGGCATGATGGCCCATCGCGAAGATGGACCTTGCCGTTGACGCGCGCTCCAGCTGGTTCTCGACAACGACGTGGATATGCAGGCGCTCGAACGCTTTTGCACCGTCGTCAAGATTGTGGCGCACGGCAAGTTCCCTCCCGCTGAGCAACTTTGCGATAATAGCGCGGTCAGCGATTTTGGCGCCGTTTGCACTTGCTGCACCGAGATTAGCCATGATGAGTCCCCCTTAACATATTCGTCCGACCCCGTGAGGTCTACGTAAGGGATCATGGAGGTTTGAGGTTAACGGCCATCCTGTGGTACGGGTACGATCATATACTAAGGGTTTTTAACTATGTTGAGGTCGTTGGGCTCTTGAAAATGGCAGAAAAGTGCGCGTACTGGACCTCGTGCTACTTGCATTGAAGGCGTCCTACGCGAGAAGTCCGGCGGATAATACCTTAATGGTTTCATACTGTTAACCTCATCGTTTGACCAAAAACATGCAGCCCGCACAAAGTGTTAGAGGGGGAGAGACGGGATGGATCTGGCGCTGAGCAACCGGTCGCGGACATGGTTTGCAAGCTGATTAGGCATGCGTGCCTACGGCCTCGCGCGACGCCGCCTCTGAGCGTCATACGAAGGTCTATCTGCCTTGCCAGCGGGTGGACGCTTGTCTGGGGCAGCGTGGAGGCCAATGCCCAGACGCTCCCATTTTTACGTAATGGAGAGTTAAGCGTCAAAGAAGAGTCTCCGTTAAGCTTCGGCAGCTTCGTGGTCATGACCTCGGGCACGCGGACGATAAGGCCAGACGGGGCCTTGGCTGACATTGGAATAATACCTGTCTCGGGCTCTGTTATACGTCCCGCTCAGTTCAAGGTCACTTACGATAGAGGCAGCCCAAGCCGTCAACCGCTGGACATCGAAATTGCGGTTGCCCTTCCCCGATCATTGAACTTCAACCAAGAGGGTCTCGTCGCCAGTTTGGCTGCGCTCCAAACTGACCTGTCCACGCAAGGTGGCAACTCAGGTTTTGTATTGCGGATAGCACGTTGCCAGACGCGGCTTTGCTCGGCTTCCTTTCGGGTAGGCGGCAGTCTGACCGTGAGTCAGGCCCGAGGAAGTGGCAACATAACAATATCCCTGCCGGTTACCGCAACTATAGCCTCGCTGGGTGGATCACAGGGAATGTAGCTGTCGGACAGCGATCGCTAGAGACGGTGGATCATAAAGCCAGTACGCGCCGCACTGCGCTCAATCGGAACTTGAGATTACAAGACAACGGCCTGCCTCGTCACTAGGGTCGGTGCAACCCAGTTTTGTTTCTCAGCAAAGCGCGCTGACATGCTGTTCAGTGCCGTGAGAGGTTCCAGCATGCCAATCAGACAAAGCCGGTGCCCAATAATGGAACATCGCCAGCTCGGGGACCCCGTAGGCGACTTAGCAGTTCGTGCTTAACATGATCCGTAGCCACGCGGACTTGTGCGTCGCAAGCCGGAGGATACGGTCGCCAGATGTTGGAGAACCGCAAACGTCTTGCAAGCAAGAGCGCTGTTAAGGTCGCTTGCGCGCTATCGGCAAGTTATGTGGCAGCAGCATCGGCTAATAGCATAGCTGCGAGTAGCTCAGGAGCAGCTACTGCCGAGATCGTTGACCCTGTTCGTATTTCGGTTGAGCTTGCGTCGCCAACGAAGGGTAAAACCACTGTGACTGAGGCTTGCAGTAACGACGGTTGTGAGGCTCCATTGAGTGTGTCTCATTCAATGCAGTGGTCGGAAGTTCGCTCGCCGACAACCGGCAAGTTTCACGAGCAAGTGGTGATATCTCTCGAGTAGATAGAACAGTATACGAGAAATCTGTGGCTATAAAAACGATGCTTTGGACTATGCAGGAAATGCATCGCAGTGTCTGCTAGACCTAATCAATACCCGATCAGCAACCTACTGTTCTTGCCTAACACCTTCTTTGCCAGGAGCGCTATCGCTGCGCATAAAAATGTAATGGTAATTGTCGCCAAAAAGTACAGTGGCCAGTTCTCGTCATTATACCCAACCTTTTTCTCGTATGCATCTATCACCCTGAGGAACCAGGGATGAATGAAGAAGATCGCGAAACTGACGGCAGCGAGCGTATCAATAACCCACCAGTTTCTGTCTTCGAACTTGTGCAGAAACGTCATCAGGAAAAACGCCAGTGCAGCCTTTTGCAAAAGCATGAGGTCAAGGCCGCCCCATTCAAATGCGGGCTTGTGAAAATTTCCACTGTATCCAAGAACCGTCTGGGTTAGCAGAATGGCAGCGAAGGCTGAGAACGGCAGCCATTCCCTCCCCTCAAACTTTGCGTAAATCGCCTGCTTGTTGATTGAACACCAGATTCCAAGGAAATAGGGTCCAATCGCGTAAGCCACGTTCTGGATCAAATTTATGTTGCTCACAGGCCGGTGCATCAGCGCCGATATGCCATAGAACACCACAATAAGGGCGAGTTGCACGCCATTTGGCAGCCGGATAAAGAGCATGTGCAGCGGTGATATCAAAAAAGTACAAAATATGAATGGAACGTACCAGTAGGCAGTGAGAACGCGGCCTGTGACAAAGTATTTCACGTAGGGCGTCAGCCAGCCTTCGACTAGCCCATTCCCACTTGGCGCAAAATACTCTGAAAAATGACGTCCAGAGATGATCGTAATGATTATTGCAATAGTGCTTAATACTACATAGGGAACCAGGACTTTCAACGCCTTGCCTTTTACAAACTTGGCGTAGTCGAATTTCTTGTAAAATACGTGATGGAAGAGAAAACCGGATAAAAATACGAAGGTCGTCGTTGCGCCGTTCACGAAATTTCCGGCCAGACGCTCTCCAAAAGTGTCGAACTGTATGTTCGATATTTCGAAGGTATGGCCGGCAACGACGAGCAGGATCACCAGCCCTCGAAACATGTTGAGCGAATTGACAAACACTCGACTTCCAGCCCCTCACTGCCTCCGAAACGCAGCCATGATCCGTCACGATCGGACAGGGCTCTCGACGGCGTGGCGCTAACCTTAGTTAGGACACCAGCCATTGCCAAGGCCGTACCGTGACCACATGTCCCAAAATGACAATGTCTGCGAGGGATCAGAAGAGGCGGGCCGGCGGGCCGACTATTGTTTCTTGTGCAGGAGAAGGTTGCTTTGCTGAACTTCTAGTCAGCGCTGCTCCGACTCAATCAAGGCAAAAGCAGTGTGTATCAGCGTGCCTGCGCCCGAAGCCCATCAAACCACTCTATGGTTTAGCTGGCTTTGTGACCAAACGGGAATGAACGTAACCTTTGCGCCCATCCTCTAGTTCAACCGCGTACCAGCGCCCCTCTTTGCTTCTAATGGTCAGTGGCTCTCCGCTTTCGAGCAAGCCCAGACGCTTCTGGGTAATGCTTGCGCCGCTCCTGAAGTTGGCGCCTCCCTCGATCTGGGCGATCTTGGCAACCGCTTTTTCTGATTTCTGCTTTGCCTGAGGTTCTTTGAAGGACGATGCAGGCGGAAGGCTTGCAATGTCGGCCACCTCGGATTGCTTCGAGGGGGGAGCTGATACTTCCCTGGCGGCCTCGATGGGTACTGTGCTTGGTACTACACGGGCCTCTGCAACTGCTGATGCCTCGGACATCTCGAAAAGAGGCGGCTCAGCAACCGGCATTTCCAGCCTGACAACACCACCGCCTAAGGCGTCATGTCCAGAGGTGCTATAGAGATCGCGCTGCAACAACGTGATCGAGGCCGCCGCCGTCACACCGATAAGCGCTACGACCGCAATTGCTACGCGTCCCCTTGGCGTCACTGACAACTTCACCCCCTGCAGCCATCTGTGGGGGCGCACTATCATGGTTAATGGCCGACAGGAAGTCGTGAGATAGTGATTTCACTTAGGTCGCCAAGCAAGCGCGAGAAGTCTGCTGTGCGCACATAGTAAACCTTTTTCCGATTACCGGACCCAAAGGCAAAAGCGTTTATTCGCATATGTTTAGGAACTGCGAACTGCGACTCCTGGTGTCGCTAGCGGTTGGCGCAGGCTATGACGGCATTATCACCCCAAAGAGGGAAGTCGCACCTTGAACGTGCGACCGACGAGATTTCAAGCGGTTTTCCGCAGAAATCTGCCGGCATTGTTATGCGAGAAAACTGCGGCCCAAAAGGACGCCGCCAATCAGGCTTGCCCACGATACGATGGCAAGCGCTGCGATGATAAGCACCTTCGTACGGGTCGAGAATTGTGCTTCAGCCTGCTCGCGCTTTACTTCAGGTGCCGCAAAAAGCGTTATCACCTGGGTTCCACTAAAAGCGAGGGCGAGTTCTTCCGCATTGAGTGTTCGATCAAATTCAATGCCGTAGTCATCCAGGCGATTGTTGACGACTCGGCCCTTCACCGATCCGGCGCCACCCAAACCGACAACCACTTCGGTGCCCATCGGGATGGGCTTATTGGAGGTGACGCGACATCCTTGTGCAGAGATATCACACACTTCGACGATGATTTCTGCCCTGATCTCGGTAAGGCGCACGGAGCTCTGCTTGCCGACTTCCTTCCGGAGGCCTTCACGCCGGTCAGTGCTAACCGAGTGGCGCACCGATTGACTAACACCCTTCGCCATACTGAGCTTTCCCCTGAATTCTCGATTCAGTGATGACAGCTAGGGGTTAAAATACCTCTACCAAACCATTCGTATCACACGGAAATATAAGGCAATAAGGTGAACCGCAGCAGACTTCGGAAGCGCTAGTAGCCATGATGATCTTCCCCCATATCACCGCCCGCTTGCCGAGAATAATATGCTTAATATGCGGTTAAGCAAGAATAAGTTTCAAGCCACTAACAGAGGAATAAAATTACATCGTCACGTGCCAAAGTTGCGCTTGTCTATGTTTGATCGCTGCGCCGATCTGTGCGGAATTCGCGCTTGAACGTTTCAACTTACACTTGTGGAAATTCAGGGCGTCAACGCCGCTCTGAGCGCAATTAGAACTGGATTGGCTTGGTTGCTCAAGACTGCTCAAACGGCATTTACACGATGCGGATTGAGCTCGGGGCGTTACAAACCTTCGTCGCAAAAACGCTCCGCCAGCTCTTTTCGGTCTCCGCAATATGGCATTGCGCGTATCGAAGGTATTTCAGCGCAAAACTAGCACGCCCCGTCATACGGCTGGGGACGGCATAACCGCAGCCCGCTAATCCCACTTTATCTCGGCAGTGCAGCGTGTAGTTTTTGCCGGCATTAGGCATATCTTCTTGCCTACTTCGCAGTTGCAGCATAAACAGTCTTAGGGCGAGTTGGGCGTGGCGGAAGCCGCGGTTGCGGGAATTTGGAGCAGATCGCATGAACCAGCACGTGAGCGTTGCGATTAGGGCTGCCGAATCTGGCATGGGCCAAAAGCCGGTTCCGCGGGACAAGCTCCGCCTTGTGGTGGCGACCTCTCTTGCAGCTGCAGACTTTACCGCGATTGTGCTCGGCTACATCTGCACTGTCATCGTTTTCAAGATACAGGGCGATGCACTGCCGTTTGCGAAGATTTCGCTAACGCTTTTGCTTGTGAACGCGCTGTTTTCATTCATCTTCCGGACTTGCGTGGGTAACTGCGTTGTCAACGTGTCCGAGTCAGTCAGGCGGTCGGGCGCTTCGTTACTCCTGAGCCTCATGTTTATGACCCTGGTGATCACTAACTTGCGGCCCAATCTGCAAGGTGTCGGGCTTTTCATCACCAGCATAACGACCTTCGCCTTGCTGTTCATGGTGGCCTTGCGGGCTGCTGTTGTGGCTTGGGGCCGGAAACTTTTGGCTGGCAAGCTCTACTCTGTATTATGCTTGGCGGACGGGGACTATCCATCGTCAGAGGGAGAAGACATTACCATCAACGTCGGTCATGCCTTTGATCCTGCAAATGCGACCGCTGAAGACTACCATCGCTTGGCCGGCATCTTGTCTACAGCCGATCGCGTGGTGGTCCGGTGTACCAAGGAAAAGCGCGCCGTCTGGACTCATGTTCTGCAAGGCATGAACGTCCATGCCGAGATTTTGGCACCTGAGATGTCAAAAGCTCTGGCACTCGGTCATTATGCAGGCCGTGCGACCTTCGTGGTTGCAAGAGGTCCGCTTAATCTCCGCGATCGCCTGTTGAAGAGGTTCTGTGATATTGTGCTGTCGTCACTGATCCTATTGGTCCTGGCCCCGCTCATGGCGATAGTTGCCTTGGCTATCAAACTTGAAAGCCCGGGTCCGGTTTTCTTTGTTCAGGATCGCATTGGCCGTCAGAACCGACTTTTCAAGATTTTCAAGTTCCGGTCGATGTACACTGAACAGTGCGATTTTAGTGGCTCGCAATCATCGCGCCGAGACGATGACAGGATTACCAAAGTCGGAAAGTTCATCCGGAAGACCAGCATTGACGAGTTGCCGCAGCTCTTCAACGTTCTCTTCGGCACAATGTCGATCGTCGGTCCCCGCCCTCACGCAATTAGCTCAACCGCAAAATCGAAGCTCTTCTGGGAGGTCGATTCGCGTTATTGGCACCGCCATGCTTGCAAGCCAGGCATCACTGGACTTGCGCAGGTCCGCGGATTCAGAGGCGCGACGATGCAGGAACGCGACCTGACCGACCGCCTGGAATCAGATCTTGAGTATCTCGCGAACTGGTCATTATGGAACGACATGATGATCATGGTCCGCACTTTTGCGGTGGTGATGCATAAAAACGCCTTCTAATCTGGCATCCAAAAGCGTTCGAGAGGGTTGTACTCTCAAACCCAACTTTAGGCCGGCCTGATGAAGCTTCTGAATACGATTAGAGTTGAAAAGCCTTGGGGCAAGTGTGAACTGCCAGAGCCTTTCTCGTCGGACGGTCAGGGCAAGATTGGCGAAATCTGGTTCGACCCGCCAGCTGAGCTTTCCGATCTCCTGGTGAAATTCATTTTCACAAGTGAACAGCTATCCATTCAGGTCCATCCTGACGACACGCGGGCCGTGCGCCTGGAAGGCTCACGCGCGGGCAAAGAAGAGTGTTGGCTGGTTCTCGATGCACAGCCCGGTGCCAAGCTCGGTATCGGATTTTCCAAGCAGTCCAATGCAACCGATGTGCGAACTGGCGCTGAGAATGGCACTATCGAGAGCCTGATGGACTGGTTTGAGGTTCGGTCGGGAGATTATTTTTACATTCCAGCGGGCACAGTGCACGCCATTGGTGCTGGCATTGCGCTCGTCGAAATTCAACAGAACAGCGACATAACCTATCGTCTGTATGACTATGGTCGGCCAAGAGAGCTTCATCTCGATAAGGGCATGGCGGTAGCAACTTTTGGTCCTCACGATCCAAAGCTCAGGCAGCGTGACGTGTTTGCGACTAGTCGCCAACTTTGTGACGGTCCTCACTTCAAGCTGTGGTGCGTTTCAACTACCTCTTCTCTTAGTGAGAGGGCGGAAAAGCGCTGCCTTATCATTGCGATAAAAGGCGATTTGCAAGTTTCAGGGCAGGTGGTTGGACAGGGTTGTTGTGCGCTGGTCGAAGCTGGCGACATCGTCTTGCTGTCAGATGGCGGCATTTTTCTGAGAGCTGAGAGTCTTGGGGCTCAATCGATCGATGGCTGACCATCAGAGCAATTTGTTAACGTATCCTGCAACCGGCTTCGTCGCCTTTCTTTAGGCAACAAGAAAGTAAGACTCTCATCGGTATGGAGCCTTGAGAGTAAGAACAGGAGCGATGAAAGTGCCACAGTCGACGCCCAAACCAATCCGTAAAGCGGTATTCCCGGTCGCGGGTCTCGGCACACGCTTCTTGCCAGCTACCAAAGCCATTCCCAAGGAAATGCTTCCCGTCATTGACCGCCCGCTCATCCAGTACGCCGTCGATGAAGCCCGCGAAGCAGGGATCGACCAGCTCATCTTCGTTACCGGCCGCGGCAAGACCGCGATCGTCGAGCACTTCGATACTGCGTACGAGCTTGAACACACGATGTCCGGGCGGGGCAAGAACCTCGAGGTTCTGGACCCGACCCGTATTCAACCCGGAAATCTCGTCACCGTTCGTCAGCAAGTTCCAATGGGATTGGGACACGCTATCTGGTGCGCCCGCGCAGTTGTGGGCGACGAGCCCTTTGCCATATTCCTTCCAGACGAAATGATGGTTGGAACGCCCGGATGCATGAAGCAGATGGTAGATGCTTACAATGAGGTCGGCGGCAACCTCATTTCGGTGCTGGAAGTACCAGAGTCCGAAGTCTCAAGCTATGGCGTGATAGCGCCTGGAGCAAAGGTTTCCGAGCAACTGACCGAAGTCCGCGGATTGGTTGAGAAGCCCAAGCGCGAAGATGCGCCGTCAAATCTCATAATCTCCGGCAGATACATTCTGCAGCCAGAGGTGATGCGCACTCTTGAGGGTCAGAGTGCCGGTGCTGGTGGAGAGATTCAGCTGACTGACGCCATGGCAAAGATGATCGGTACCCAGCCTTTCCATGCGGTCAAATTTGCGGGGCGCCGTTTTGACTGTGGAAGCAAGACCGGATTTGTTGAGGCAACCTTGTCGCTGGCTTTGGAACGCGATGACTTGGCAGACGAAGTGCGCGCGGTGATGACGCGCCTCCTGGCTCAGTGAGCCCTTCAGTTCTTTAGTGGACTAAAGACTGCGGAATTAACGCAAATTTTACCATACTTTGCGAGTGCTAGGAACATGGCTTACCGGTTCCTAGCACCAGCAACAGCGGCAGCTTTTGCCATAAGCGCAGGCGCTACACCCGCCCCGACGAGAGCGCAGACTTGGGATGCGAAACTTGTTGCAGCACCTCATGCTGTAAGAGGTGCTGGGTATCTTGAGTGTGTGCCTTATGCTCGTAGCCGAACAGGTATCGAGATCTATGGCAACGCTCATACCTGGTGGGAGCAGGCCAAAGGACGATTTCCACGGTATCAATCACCAAGAGTCGGCGCGGTCATTGCGTTCAAACCCCATGGGAATATGACGCTTGGCCACGTCGCAGCTGTTAGCCGGGTAATCGACAAGCGGACCATTCTTGTAAGTCACGCCAACTGGTCGCCGATGGGTGATCGTCGGGGTTGGGTCGAGGACAACGTGCCCGTCGTCGACGTGTCAGTATGGAATGACTGGAGCAAAGTCAGGGTTTGGTATGCGCCTACCCGAAGCTTGGGCACGACCCAATGGCCTGTTCAGGGGTTTATTTACCCGGTGGGATCAAGGCCTTTTCGCGTGTCAAGTGGTCCAGATAGAAGCCCCGCATCGCTGTACCGCCGGCTTGTCGTCGATGAGAATTTCTTGAAGGGCGTCAAAAGCGAGCCAGCACCGCAGTGGCTACCGGATAAGCAGAATTTGCGCAACGATCCGATTGGACGGATAATCGCATCGCGTACGGCGCCAAAAGACAGTTCCAACCAGCCTCAGAGATATGCCGGTTTGGACCGCTGACGATGTTTCACAACATGCCAATCCGATCTACGGCGCGAAGCAGCCGTGGTGCCACATCACACAATCGTGTTGACTTCGATAAACGCCGGCAACTTCTCATGTTTGTGGTGCTTGGGATAGTAGCGTTTTGCATTGCACTGGTCGCCGCCCTGCCAGATGGAACGAAGGTTTCCATCGGAATGGGCGACAAGTTCGATCACTTTGCCGCGTTTGCGGCTTTAGCAGCAATCTGCGCCTCAGTTTTTCCGAGTTTGGCACTCTGCTATCTCCAAGCCGCCATGGTGGCCTTTGGTGCCACGATCGAATTGGTTCAGGCCATCCCTGCCCTGCAACGCAACTCGGACGCAAAGGATTTGCTTGCGGACGCTGCAGGAGCTGCTGCCGCCCTCGTACTGGTGTTCCTGTGGCGATACTGCGCCCACTGCAAAAACAGCAAGCGTCACGGGTCACGTAGGGCACATAGACGTTGCCCGACGCAGCCACGTCAGACCAATAGGGTCAGCACGAGCTAAGGGTCTTGGGCTCGCAGCCAGCAGGTTCAGCTACAGCTTACGCGGTCAGAGCCCGCCGCCAGAAGCGCTATCCCTTATGGGCAGAATGGACTGGTCGCATCACATTCTGCCCGTTACAAAAACCAGCCTAGCTTCAAGCTCCGTAGTACGATCGGTACCACGAAACAAATTGCGCAACCCCTTCCTGGACGGTGGTTCGCGGCGAGTATCCAGTAAGGTTCTTTAACAAGCTCGCATCGGCCCAGGTCGCAGGCACGTCTCCTGCTTGCATAGGCATGAGGTTGCGTTCAGCCTTCAGACCAGTTGCAGCCTCGATTGCTTCGATGAACTCTGTGAGCTGTACCGCCTGCGAGTTGCCAATATTCACCACGCGCCAAGGTGCGACAGGCGAAAGGCTGTCCACATCAGTGTCTTCGAGCGGCGCATCGGGGTTTGGTGGCGTATCAATTAGCAGGCGGATTGCCTCGACGAGATCGGTGATGAATGTGAAATCGCGCTTCATGTCACCGAAGTTATAGACGTCGATGGGTTTACCCTCGAGGATAGCCTTGGTGAACTTGAACAGCGCCATGTCCGGGCGGCCCCAAGGACCATAAACCGTGAAGAAGCGGAACATTGTTATCGGGAGACCGAACAGATGGGCATAGCTGTGGGCCATGTTCTCGGTCGACTTCTTCGTCGCTGCATAGAACGACATCTGATGATCGGCCTTGTCGATCTCGCGATAGGGCATCTTGGTGTTGGCGCCGAATGCTGACGAGGTCGACGCCAAAAGCATGTGCTTGGGAGGGTGCGCCCTTCCCGCTTCCAGCAGTTCGAACGTGCCGACGATATTGCTCTCAAGGTATGAACGAGGGTTCTCGATCGAGTATCTGACCCCTGCTTGTGCTGCCAAGTGAACCACCACATCGGGTGTTTCCTTTGCGAACAGTTCGAGAAGCATCCCCGGCTCTTCAATGTACCGCTCCACGGGCACGAATTCGGGGTACGCCTTTAGACGATCATGCCTGCGCTCTTTGAGCGTGACTTCGTAATAGTCGGTCATCGCGTCTACGCCGATGACACGGAACCCGTCTTGCAGCAGCCGTTCGGATACGAACGAACCGATGAACCCGGCTGATCCAGTTACAAGTGCTGTAGGCATTTCGATCAATCCGCTCCAAACAGGTCGCGCGTGAAAACCTTGTTCTTCACGTCTTCAATTTCGGATGTGAGACGGTTTGCAACAATCAAGTCGCAATCGGATTTGAAGGCGGCCAGGTCGTGGACAACCTTGGAGCCAAAAAAGTCGTCGCCTGCCATGGCGGGTTCGAAAACGACAACTTCAATGCCCTTGGCTTTGACGCGCTTCATGATCCCCTGAATCGACGACTGGCGGAAGTTGTCAGAACCGGCCTTCATCACGAGCCGGTACACGCCGACCTTTTTGGGCCGCCGCGCGATGATCTGGTCGGCCAGGAAATCTTTACGCGTGTGATTTGCATCCACGATCGCACGGATCAGATTCTGCGGCACCTCGCTGTAGTTGGCCAACAGCTGTTTGGTATCCTTAGGCAGGCAGTAACCGCCGTAGCCGAAGCTTGGGTTGTTGTAGTGGGAGCCAATGCGGGGATCGAGCCCAATACCCTCGATAATCTGACGTGTATCCATATCATGGGCGATCGCGTAGCTATCGAGTTCGTTGAAGAACGCGACGCGCATGGCAAGATAGGTATTGGCAAACAACTTGATCGCCTCACCTTCGTGAGCATCGGTAAAGAGGACAGGCGCGTCCTTGCGTACAGCGCCACCCAGGAGCAGGTCCGCAAAGATCTTGGCCCGTTCCGAGCGCTCTGCGACCACGATACGGGACGGATGCAGATTGTCGTAAAGCGCCCGCCCTTCACGCAAGAATTCTGGGCTGAAAATGATCTGGTCGGTGTCAAAGCGGTGGCGCACGTCCGCGACATAGCCGACTGGAATCGTCGATTTGATGACAATGGTCGCCTGCGACTTGTGTTCTAGCACCTTGCTGATTACCGCCTCGACCGATGAAGTGTCGAACTTGTTCGAGGCAACATCGTAATCCGTGGGAGTTGCGATGATGACGTATTCAGCACCCTGAAGTGCTTTCCCAACATCAAGGGTTGCAACGAGATTAAGAGGGCGCTCGGCGAGAAATGCTTCCAGCTCAGCGTCGATGATGGGGGATTTTCGGTTGTTAAGGAGGTCTACGCGCTCGGCGGAGATGTCGACCGCCATGACCTCATTGTGTTGGGCCAGGAGCACGGCGTTGGACAGGCCCACGTAACCAAGGCCGAAAACTGCAATCTTCATCGAACACACCCTCAAAATTCTAAGGCAGTATAATGTGCCACCCTATTCCCGAAAGCGTTGTGTTGCAGGTCATTGAGCGGACTAACGTTCTTGATATGACAGCCGAGTCTTCAGATAAGGTGAATGCAGAGTTGTCGCAAAAAGCCGGCTCAGCACTTACAGACCACTGCCAAGGTTAGAAGACCGCAACCTCGACCGACAGGTTGGAAAGCGTCATGCTGATAGTGCTCTGCTTTTTGTTGGGGGCTGAAGCTTTAGAGCTACGAAAAGCACGACCGGCCAGAATATGGTGTGCAGGATATCGGACAAGGTGTCAGCCGGCCGCCAGCTTCCAAAATAGAGCCGGTCCATGATCTCATTGAAAGCTTCCGCAGCAAACACGAACGACAGTGGGACTATCGACCCAAGCGACTTTCGCGTTGCGATACGCGCTATTAGAAGAATGATCAGGCCTGCGTGTACGTGGAGCACGCTGTCCGACATGCCGGTAACCTTGCCAATCCAGTCAATCCAGGAATGGTAGGCCGTTGAGATCTGGACCTGCATGAATGCTCCGCCACACTAAAGCGCGTATGTGCCCCAAAACCGTTAGCAGTTGCAACATGAGTCTGAGAATGGTCGGGAAAATTGGCGCTCTGGATTTGGAGACGTAACTCCAGTCCAAGGCACGGCTCTCCCGACAGTCGCCACTTTTCAAGCCAGCGTATGGCGACAAACCTGATTAAGTCGCCGGGAAATAGTGAATTTTAAGGGGCAACGAACACCCAAACGCTCTGCCCGGCATGCCTCTGTAGTATGCATAAGGGATTTCCCGAGGCCTTCGCGATCAAGACAAAGCGCGCTCCCAGCTTGCCTTCAATAGCTAACAGTGCCCGCAGAATGGCGCTTTTCTGGCGAAAATTAGGTATTGTGCAGCGCGTCTAAGAGTTCAATAATGAGTTAACTTCGGATTAGGCATCCTCCGACACTTAATGTTTAGCGCGCACACCTAGCTTTTGACGGACGCAGGAGATCGTTATGAAAATCCGTCCGTTTTACAAAGCTTTGGCCCTCGCGCTGCTCGCTACGCCGAGCATTGGCTTTGCCGCGACTGCGGATGGTGACAATTTTATTGGCAAAGGCGCCGCGATGCTAGCTCCCCGGGGCTACACCGCGATGTGCCAGCGTGATACAACAGCATGTGGCGCTGCAAAGGGTGAATCCAAGCAAGCATCCGTCGCGAGCGACGCTTCATGGCAATATCGTAAGGCCACTGGCGCGATCGGTTGTGATCTTGCAGCTCCGGCAATGGCAGAACCTGTTTACGCTCGCCCGCTTGGTGTGTCGCGAACTTCGACCCCATTAAGTTCAAGGTGGAACGTAGCAGAAAAATGCTCGTCCTTGTCGTCGGGTGCGAATGCTGAGGACGTCGTCACAGCTTCTGGCAATAGCTCCGAGCTTGCGAAAGAGCACGAGCTTCTGGCAGAAGTGAATCGGACCGTGAACGCACATGTGCGCCAGCTGACTGACCGACAAATCTATGGCGTGGACGAATACTGGGCACGCAGCACGCTCGACAAGTCAGCCAAGGGCGATTGCGAAGACTTGGCACTGGAAAAGCAGCACGAACTTTTGGGCCGTGGCTTCGACCCAAATCGCATGTTTCTAGCTGTCGTCTATCGCAGCCACGTTGGCTTGCACACTGTATTGGTCGCAAGGCTTGCCGATGGCGATTTCGTCCTTGATAGCCGCACGCCGTATATCAATCGGTGGACCGAGACTGCTTATAGTTGGGTGGTCGTGCAGGATCCGGCCAATCCGAATTTCTGGTACAAGCCAGTTAAGAGTTAACCGATCGCCTATCTAAGCCTGCGGTAATTATTTACCCCCGTGACGTCCAGTTATTGAACAACCTGCTTTATTCGCGCTCTTGGTCGCGTACGGGCTTGACCCTTTTGTGAGTCAATGGTCTAGGCGACTCTCCAGATTCATATTCCAGCCTGCCGCATGGCGGCGGAAACTGTAGCGGAAGAGCATAGTCGATGTCAGAAGGCAGGGTTGTGACGGAAGGTTCGCCTTACGGGATGGATCCGTATCGTGCTCCTGCACCGGTATCGACGAT
>NZ_FWXL01000028.1 GCF_900176395.1 Novosphingobium sp. B1
CTCGCGTGCGGCCTTGAGGCCGGCATGAGTGCGTTCACGGATCAGGTCACGCTCGAATTGGGCCAGCGAGCCGAAGATGTTGAACACCAGCATGCTGTGGATCGGCGTGCAAAAAGGACCCCGTTAGCGGGGTGATCGGCGTCTAAAAGGGACCCCTCATTTCGATGGTTTAAGCAGCCGGCTGGATTTTCAGGCGGCGAGATCGGGATGTTGATTTTGGAGACAGTGGTTCGGATTCGGCGCGAGTATGCCGGCGGCAAGGCGATCAAGGCGATCGCGCGGGATTTGCATGTGTCGCGGAAGGTGATCCGCAAGGCGATCCGGGCGCCGGAAGGCGCATTCGACTATCAGCGCAAGGTTCAGCCACTGCCTAGGATCGGGCCGTTTCAGGATCGCCTGAACACACTGCTGGAAGAGAACGAGGTGCGCGGCAGGCGCGAGCGACTGCGGATGACGCGGATACATGATCTGCTGGAGCGCGAAGGTTTTGAGGGTTCCTACGATGCCGTTCGGCGCTACGCGGCGCGCTGGAAGGCCGACCGGCGCAAGGATGCCGGCGATGGTGTCACCGCCTTCATCCCGCTGATGTTCAAGCCGGGCGAGGCCTACCAGTTCGACTGGAGCCATGAGGATGTGGAGATCGCCGGCAAGCCGATGCGCGTGAAGGTTGCGCATATGCGGCTGTGTGCATCGCGGGCGGTCTATGTCCGGGCCTATCCGCGCGAGAGTCAGGAGATGCTGTTCGACGCGCATGCGCGCGGCTTTG
Source organism: Novosphingobium sp. B1 (assembly GCF_900176395.1). Lineage (GTDB taxonomy): Bacteria > Pseudomonadota > Alphaproteobacteria > Sphingomonadales > Sphingomonadaceae > Novosphingobium. The sequence continues at coordinate 767 of NZ_FWXL01000028.1, forward strand.
CTTTCTTCGGCGGCGTGCCGGGCCGCGGCATCTACGATAATATGAAGACGGCGGTGACGAGCGTGTTCACGGGGAAGGAGCGGGTCTTCAACCGGCGGTTCCTGATCATGACCGACCATTATATGGTCGAGCCCACCGCCTGCTCGCCGGCGGCGGGATGGGAGAAGGGCCAGGTCGAGAACCAGGTGCAGACGATCCGGGGCCGCTTCTTCCAACCCCGGTTGCGGTTCGCCAGCCTCGACGAGCTCAATGGCTGGCTGGAGGCCGAGTGCCAGCGCTGGGCGGAACGACAGGCACACCCGGAACAGGGCGAGCTGACCGTGGCGCAGGCGCTGGAGATCGAGCGATCGGCACTGCAGCCGATGCTGGGACCGTTCGACGGCTTTAACGAGAGCGAGCATGCGGTGACGGGCACCTGCCTGATCAGCTTCGATCGCAACCGCTACTCGGTTCTCTCGACGGTGGCGCGGCGGACGGTGCAGGTCCGGGCCTATGCCGACCGCATTGTCGTGCGCTGCGGCGAGGAGGTTGTCGCCGAGCATCCCCGCTACTTCGGGCGCAACCGCACGATCTATGACCCCTGGCATTATCTGCCGGTACTGGCCCGCAAGCCCGGAGCGCTGCGGAACGGCGCGCCCTTCCAGGACTGGGATCTGCCGCCGGCGCTGGCGCGCCTGCGCCGCAAGCTTGGCAATGGCGACGATGCCGACCGCCGGTTCGTCCGTGTGCTGTCGGCCGTGCTGACCGATGGTCTGGAGCCGGTCGAAGCGGCCGTCCGCGAGGCATTGGCGACCGGCACGGCGAGCGACGACCTGATCCTCAACATCCTGGCGCGGCGCCGCGAACCGCCGCGACCGCTCACCATCATCACCTCCGAAGACAGCGCCTTGCGCCATCCGCCGATCGCCGACTGCGCCCGTTACGACCAGCTGAGGACCTTCGATGCAGCGGCATGACATGATCGAGGCGATGCGCGGGCTTGGGCTCAAGGGCATGGCGGGCGCGTTCGACGATGCGGTCACCACCGGCCTTCAGCGCCAGCGCACCACGATGGAGATACTGACCGACCTTCTGCGCGCGGAAGCAACACATCGCCATGCTGCCTCGATCCGATACCGGATGGCGGCCGCCCGGCTGCCGGTCGTGAAGGATATCGATGCGTTCCGGTTCGAGGGCACGCCGATCAACGAGGGGCTGGTGCGTTCGCTGCACAGTGGCGCGTTCCTGCCCGCTCGGCGCAACATCGTCCTGGTCGGCGGCACGGGCACCGGCAAAACCCACCTGGCCATCGCCATCGCCGCCAATGTCGTTCGCTCGGGTGCGCGAGGCCGCTACTTCAACACCGTCGATCTGGTGACCCGCCTCGAAGAGGAGGCCAGGATCGGCAAGAGCGGCGCTCTCGCCGCCCAGCTATCCCGCCTCGACCTGATCGTGCTCGACGAACTGGGATATCTGCCGTTCGCCCGCTCGGGCGGCCAGTTGCTGTTCCACCTGATCAGCAAGCTCTACGAGCAGACCAGCGTCATCATCACCACCAACCTCGCGTTCGGCGAATGGCCCACCGTGTTCGGCGATCCCAAGATGACCACCGCGCTCCTTGATCGCGTCACCCACCATTGCGACATCGTCGAGACCGGCAATGACAGCTGGCGCTTCAAAAACCGCAGCTGATCGCCCCCACCGACCTCCGATTAAAAGATGCTTTGCGCTGCGCGCGCCTCCGGTCGGGCTCCGCCCTCCCTACGCCGCGCGCAGCGCAAAGGCGCGTGTCCGATCAACCTTGCGCCATCGTGAAAGGGGGTCCCTTTTGCGCGCCGATAGGGGGTCCCGTTTGCACGCCGATTGACACGTCACCACCTTCTCGTCGAACAGATTTTCGCCCCGCGCCGTCAGCGCGACGCCATGGCCCAGCGGCAAGCGCGCGAGCGCATCCACGGTCAGCGCCCTGGGCAGTGTGTCGATCTGAAGATCATCCTCATATTGGCTCGACACATAATGGACCGACGCGGAGAGCGTCGGCCCCTGCGCCGGCGTCCAGGCCAGCGTCGCGCTGGCGCTGTTGCGCGGCGTCTGCGCGGGCGCGAAGCCGTCGAACGCCTTGCCTGGCGCATCGACCTCGCTGTGGCTGTAGGCATAGGAGGCCGACAGGCCGAAATCGCCCAGACGCGCGCTGGCCGTAAGTTCGATCCCCTTGGCGACGATGCGGTTAACATTCTGGCGCTGGCGGGTGTTGGTGCCGATGGTGACATTGGCGATCGCATCGTCCAGCCGGTTGTAGAAGGCGGTCGCGCCCAGGGTCACGCCGGGCAGCGGGGTCAGGTCGAAGCCCGCCTCCACGCCCTTCAGGCGCTCGGGCTTCAGCGCCGCGTTCGCCTGCGTCGTGATCGGGAAGACCACGAATGGCCGGTACAGCTCGTTCAGCGTCGGCAGGCGAAAGCCGGTATAGCCCGCCCCGCGCAGCGCGAGCGCGCCGCTCAGGCGCAGGATCGCGCCCGCCCGCCCCGAAAACTGCCAGTCGGACCGGTTGGCGTAATCGGTCGCTGTCACTGCACCGGTGCTGGCGTTGGCCTGATGATAGAAGCCGTCGCTGATCGTCCAGTGATCCGCCCGCACGCCGCCGGTCAACACCAGGCCTTCTAGCGTCCAGTCGTCCTCGGCGAACAGGCCGGTCGTCACCTGCTGCCCACCGGCATGGCGGCGGAAGGTGACGGGATTGCTGGCGATATTGGCGTCATAGGCGTCCTCATACATGTCGCCCAGCGCGAAGCGCGTATCCGCGCCCAGCCGCAGTACATGATCCGACCCGACCGGCGGGCGGATCTCGATCTTGCCGCCAAGCCCCATGGACGGCGTGTTGCGCTGGTCGAGCGACTTGCGGAAGGTGGAGGCGGAGATCACGATATTGGAAAAGTTGCGCGCCTGGATATAGGCGAGCGCATCAACCTGCCAATCGCCGCGCGAGATGAAGCGAACACTGGCGTCCTGCCCTTCGTTCGCGGAGTCCGCGCCCTTGAACCGCAGCGTCCTGTCGTCCTGAAAGATCGTGGCGCGGAACTGCAATTCGGACGTCACGGAGAGCGGCGCGACCGCGCGTAAATTGGTGGACCAGCTATCATAGGCGGCGGGCACGGTCGCCGCGACGCGCTGCGACTTTGGCGTGGTCTGGAAGCCGTTCCCCCGGTCCCAGCGCCCCGACAGCGAAACATAGCCGCCGCCTAGGTCCGGCGTGACGCTGGCCGACATCTCGGCGGCGTCATGGCTGCCATAGAAGGCGCTGGCAGCGAAATCCGGCAACTGGTCGCGCGTGGCGCTGGCCAGCTCGATCGTGCCGGCGACAGCGCCCGCGCCGAACGCACCCGACCCGCCGCCGCGCGTCACCCGCACAACGGACAGACGGTCCGGAACCAGCGCGGAGAAAGGAATATAGCCAAAGAAGGGATCGGCCACGGGCACGCCGTCCAGCAACACCAGCGTCCGGCTGGATGCATTGCCACCCAGCGCCCGCAGGGTCGCGCCCTGGTTGGACGGGTTCGACGCCCGGCTGTCCGACCGACGAAACTGCTGGGAGCCGGCGACGTTGGCCAGCACATTCTCCAGCCGGCCCGACGCATTGTCGAGCAGCCGTTGCCGGTCGATCGCCACCGATCCATAGGCGGGCGTACCGGGTGGCAGGCCCAGCCCCTGTCCCGTTACGATGATCGAAGGTGCATCGGCGCCTGCATCATCGGGGGGCTGCGCCAGCACTCCGGATGGCACCAGCAGAAGTATCAGCAGCAGATAGTCTTTCATGATGCGTCCACGCCCTCTGGAGTTTGGAGCTTTCGTTGATTGGGCCATCGCGCGTCGCACGCATGTGCCGACGCCGCGGAAACCCGGGCTTAACAGAGCTGAGTTAGATCACAGCATGCGCCGGCATGAGATGAGCAGGATATCACTCAACATTGCCCGAGCAAGTCGCAGATGCAGATCAAATCTACGTAATGATTCTCATTTATCTGTTTCGCGCAAATAACCGAAAAACCTTGCGGTAAGGCTAATGCGCAACCAACTAACACGTCATGGAGAGTTAAAATATGGTCTTAACGCCCTGCACTTCGATATTATACTTACGCATCTTACGATAAAGCGTCGGCCGGCCGACCCCCAATTGACGAGCCGTAGCGGCAATATTTCCCGCACATTGATGGAGCGCCATTAATACCGCATCCCGCTCCGTTCGTTCGAGCGAAGCCACCTCGCGCCCCACATTCGAACGAGTTTGCCTCATCTCCTCTGGAAGATGCCTTGGCGCGATCAGCGCGCTCCCGGCAGCGAGCGCGATGGCCCGACGAAGAATGAGGCTCAGTTGGCGGATGTTCCCGGGCCATGCGAAGGACCGCAGACATTCCAGTGCGTCATCCGAGAGGGAAAGTGTCAAACGATCGCCGATTTCGCGATCGACGATTTGTCCTATGAGTTCCGACAAATCCGCTCGCTCGCGTAAGGGGGGCAAGGTGACGCAGAGTCCATCAATGCGGTAGTAAAGGTCTTCCCGAAATTCGCCCGTGGCGACGAGCGCCTTGAGGTCACGATGGGTCGCACAGACCAGAGAGATATCGATCGGCCTGTCCTTCGATCCGCCCACCGGCATGACGGCCCGCTCCTGCAGAACCCGCAGAAGACGAGCCTGTAGCGAGAGCGGCATGTCCCCGATCTCATCCAGGAAGAGTGTTCCACCATGGGCCTGCTCAAATTTACCCGGAGCGCCTCCCCGGCGAGCGCCGGTAAACGCCCCTTCCACATATCCGAACAATTCGGCCTCGATCAGTCCGTCGGGAATGGACGCACAATTTACCGGCACGAACGGCCCGTTTCGCCGCGGCCCTGAGGCGTGCAGCTCCCGCGCAAGAACCTCCTTTCCAGTTCCCGTCTCGCCGGTTAGGAGAACAGGAATATCACGAGCGAACGCCAGCTTCGCGTCGCCAATGGTGTCCAGCAGGGCGGGATCGGAACAGAACATGTCAGAAGAGGCATGAGACGAACGCTTGCCCGAGGGCGGCGGCAAGAGCGCCTTACCAACCCGCATAACGTCATCTGCATGGCGGGCGAGACTGAGGTGGACGCGGATGCCGGCCGGCGTGTCTGTCACGATCGGTTCGGCATTGCGGCCGCTAAGCTCGTCAACCGCACGCGCAAAAGGCAGGTCGAACATGTGATCGAACTCTGTCGCCGAACGCGTATGCCCAAGCAGCTTGCGCGCGATCTGGTTCCCACCGAGCAATTGCCCATGTTCCGAGAAAGCGAGAACGGCAGCCAAGGGCGTGCGAAGCAGGTCAGGGTGATAATGTAACGAGACGTGCAGAGCGCCCGGAAGGTCAAGCAGCATATGATTTTCTATGGCTCGGGCGGCAACCCGCAACGCCTCGCAAACTGATGACAGATCCCTGCCGCTGCGGCAGGTGGCATTCAAGACGCCGATCAGGTCCCCGTTAACGTCGAACAGAGGAACGGCCGCGCAAGAATAGCCATGAATCTCGTCAAGGAAATGCTCGTTGGCGTGGACAATAAAGGGTTTCTGTTCCACGAGCGCGCATCCCGGCGCTCCGGTGCCGATCGCACTTTCGCTGAGGGAAACCCCGTTCCGGAAAAGACTCTCCAGTTCGCGGCACGGCCCTTCGGCGTCGCCGATCGAGCAAATGACAAATCCGCTGACGTCAAGGCAGGCCAGCACCCAATCCTGCGTGTGAAACGCTTTGTAAAGCCGTGTCATCTCCGGCATCGCATAGCGAATGAGCCGTTCACCCCTTTCTGTGGCGATCCGGCGTTCGCCAGGCGCCGCCATGTCGAACAACCTCTTGTCGGACGCGCTCAAACCCAGGCGTCTTGATCGCTCCCAGGAACGCGTGATCGGCTCGGGCACCCACTGCGACACGATACTCTCGCCCGAGAAGAAAAGATCTCGTGCCCTCCTTGTCTGGCGGACCTGTTCCAGATTCATGGATTGCCTCTCGTACCGTTGTCTTTCCGAACGGTGGGGTGCCCGGCGCCTGGACCGGACGGCGCTGATCCCTCTCTCCATTCGAACATCTTTATCGCCCGTCATGCTAGCTTGTTCGACGGACGCGAACAACCATCTCTCCTTCTCTGGAAGATCCGATCGTGCCGAAACAGATCGATGCCTGGCGATCACAAAAATGGTCGGCCAGGCGACACATGCGCCTGGCCGACCATAGTGGCTCAAGGGGAGAGGAATACTCAAGCCACCAAGCCCAGTTCAGCTTCCATCGTCTTGCGCATCTCGAACTTCTGCGCCTTGCCCGTGACCGTCATAGCGAAGCCCTCGACGATGCGGACATAGCGGGGAACCTTGTAGTGGGCGATCTTACCCCGGCAGTGGGCAATCACATCGTCGGCGCTCAGCCGATGGCCGGCTCGCGCTATGACCCATGCGCAGACTTCCTCACCAAATTTAGCGTCGCTGACGCCAAAGACCTGCACATCGACGATCAACGGGTGGCCAAGCAGGAATTCCTCGAGCTCGCGCGGATAGATATTCTCGCCGCCCCGGATGATCATGTCCTTGATGCGGCCGGTAATGCGAACATAGCCCCGCTCATCCATCACCGCGAGATCGCCCGAGTGCATCCATCCTTCCGCGTCGATGGCATCGTCGGTCTTTTCCGGATCGTTCCAATATCCCTGCATCACCGCATATCCGCGCGAGCAATATTCGCCCTGTTGGTTCACCTGCAATGTCTCGCCGTTCAACCCTACGATCTTTGCTTCGGCATGAGGGTGGACGCGGCCCACCGTCGCCACTCGCTCTGCGACGGGATCGTCTATCGACGTCTGCGTCGTCAGGGGACTGGTTTCGGTCATGCCATAGCCGATAGTCACCTCGCGCATGTTCAACCGATCCATGATCTGCTCCATCATGGCCGCCGGGCAAGGGGCGCCCGCCATGATCCCGGTGCGCAAGGACGAGACGTCGAACTGATCGAGGTCCGGATGGTTGAGGATCGTGATCAGCATGGTCGGCACTCCGTAAAGCGCCGTACAACGTTCATCTCGCACCGCCTCAAGTGTCATCCGCGCATCATAAGCCTCTCCGGGGTAGATCATCGCAGCCCCGCTCGTCACGGATGCAAGATTACCCAGGACCATGCCGAAGCAATGATAGAGCGGAACCGGAATGCAGATGCGGTCCTTGACGGTGAGATTGATGGTTTGTCCCGAAAAATAACCATTGTTGAGAATGTTGCGATGCGTAAGCGTTGCCCCCTTTGGAAAACCCGTCGTGCCGCTGGTGAATTGTATGTTGATGGCATCGTCCGGTCGCAGACTTTCCGATGCCGCGCCCAGCAGCAGGGGATCCGCCGACACGCGCAGTTGCTCCCAAGGAATGAAACCGTCATGTGCCTGCTCACCAAGCGAAATCACCAGGCGAAGGTCAGGTAAACTACGCGTCCCGATCTCGCGTAGCATGGCGATGTAGTTACTGCTTTTGAAGGCAGATGCCGTCACCAGCACGCTGCAGCCGACCTTTGCGAGCGCATACTCGATTTCGCTGACACGATAGGCAGGATTGATGTTTACCAGGATCGCGCCGATCTTGGCGGTCGCGAATTGAATCACGGTCCATTCGGCGCAATTGGGCGCCCAGATGCCGACCCGATCGCCGCGACGCACCCCATGATCGAGCAGTCCGCACGCGACCCGTTCCGCTTCGCGGTTCAGTTCCTGCCAGCTCCAGCATATATTCTGATGCCGGGAAACCAATGCCAGTTCACTCCCCCAGCGCCGGGCAGCCACCGATAGGGCTTCTCCCAGCGTCATCTCCAGCAGCGGAACATCAGCCGCGCCTTTCGCAATTGAGAGCACGGTCACCTCTTGATGTTGATCACTTGGAGCTGCGTATATTCGGCGAGGCCCTCGACGGACTGCTCGACACCCAGGCCGGAATTTTTGAAGCCGGCCATGGGGATGTGCGGGCCGATCGCGATATGCTGGTTGACCCACATCTGACCGCTTTCGATACGCTCGGCGATCGCCGCGGCGCGCTCGACATCTTTCGACCAGATGGATCCACCCAGGCCGTATTCGGAGGAATTGACGCAGCGTACCACGTCGTCCACATCCGAGAAGGCGATGACCGGCAATATGGGTCCGAATTGCTCTTCATCCACGATCGTATGGCCGTCGCTGATATCCCGGACGATGGTCGGTTGGATGAAATAGCCGGCTCGCTCCATGGCTTCGCCACCGGCGATGATCTTGCCGTCGCGCCGGGCCGCCTCCAGGAATCCCTTCACCTTTTCAAATTGCGCGCGGTTCTGGATCGGACCGATATTCGTTCCCTGCTTCAGTCCGTCATCGACGACGGCTTCCTGCGCCAGCCTTGCCAATTCGTCGCACATCGCCTCGTAGATCGATTCATGCACATAGGCCCGCTTCACCGCCAGGCAGACCTGTCCGCAGTTGAGGAACGCGCCGTTGAAGATCGCCAGCGCCGTCTCACGCACATCGACATCCTCCAGCACGATGGCCGGATCGTTGCCGCCCAGCTCGAGCGTGACGCGCTTGAGCGTATCAGCGCTGCTCGCCGCGATCCGCTTGCCGGTGGCGGTCGAACCCGTGAAGCCAATTTTGGCGACATCCGGATGGGCGGTGAGATGCGGCCCCAGGTCATTATCGTCGGTGATGATGTTGACCACGCCCGCCGGGAAGATGTCTCGGCACAGCGCGCCTAATGCAAGGGCGGTGACGGGCGTGGTAGGGGCCGGCTTCAAGATGATGCTGTTTCCCGCCAGCACGGCGGGACCGATCTTCCAGCAGGCGACGAGCAGCGGGAAGTTCCATGCGATGATCCCGACGACCACGCCTAGCGGCCGATGCTTGACGACGATATGGGCCTGCTCATCGTCCTGTATGACCCGGTCGGGAAGCTCGAGAGTGGCGTAGTGCCGGAGATATCCTTCCGTCCACGCAACTTCCCCCTGGGCCTCGGCAAAGGGCTTGCCCTGTTCTTGCACCAGCAGGCGCGCGAGATTGTCGCCATCGGCCGCGATGGCATCGGCAAGCTCGATGAGCTTGGCCTGGCGCTGCGCGAAGGGCGTCTCGGCCCAGCCGGGATAGGCTGCCTTGGCGGCTTTGATGGCTTCGTCGGCCTGAGCCGCTGAAGCGCGCGGCACGGTCACGAACGCTTCGCCGAGTGCGGGGTTGATGACCTCGAGCGTGCCATCGCCCTCCACGAGTTGGCCCCCAATCAGCAACTTATAATCAGACATGCTTGTCTCCAGCCACATACGTGGGAAAATCGAATATGCAGGGCATCCAGAGCGCCCCATGGTCGCCGGTCTTCAGTCCTGACCGGCGCAAGCGTTTGTCGCCGCCTTTTCACAAAGGATCGGATGACCGGCGGCGGGCGCCGAAACCGCCGGTCATCCTCTCTAAGCGAGCCTATTTTTTCGGTTTTGCGCTCGCGGCAGGTTGTCCGCGCACAGAATCTGCAGTGCCTTGAATGAACGCCTTGAGCTTCTTGACGTCCTCTGCGGTAAGCTTGCCCTTGAAATCGGGCATACCCTGCTCGGCCATCGCACCTTCGAAAACGAACGCTTCAAGATTGGCGATCGCCTCGCGGGGCGCATAACCCAGGTTGGGCAAATTGCCTCCCTTGTCGACGCCAGGAACGCCATGGCAGAACAGACAGTTGCTGACGTAGAGTGCGCCTCCAGGAGCGACGTCCTTCTTGTCATAGGGCACGCCCGAGAGCAGTTCCCCCTGCTCATATTTTCCGAACTGCGGCAACGGCGCCTTGCCGCCGATGACGAAGGTGTAGACCGTACCAGGCGAACTGCGGTCGGTAGCGCGCTGGGACTCACCGAAAACACCGCCCCAACCCACCGCAATCGAGACATACTGCTTGCCATCGATCTGGTAGGTGATCGGAGCCGCGATGACGCCACTGCCTACCGGCGACTCCCACATTTTATGGCCGTTGCGCGCATCATAGGCTACGAAATGCCCATCTGCGGTTCCTTGGAACACCAGATTCCCCGCTGTGGTCAGCGTGCCACCATTCCACGGCGAAACTTGTTCCTGACTCCAGACTTGCTTCTGGCGCACCGGGTCCCATGCGATCAGGCGACCGAAGGGTTTGGCCTTCGTCGCCGCGCCTCCCAGCAAACTGCCTGTGTTCCAACCGATGCCGCTCATGGGCTGGCCTGGAATGTTGGAGCGATATTTCCATTTCGGATCGTCCGCCAGCGAAAGCGGCACATGCTGCGCGGGAATGAACGCCAGCCCCAAAGCCGGATTGAACGACATGGAATGCCAGTTGTGCCCGCCAAAAGGACCGGGAATGATCTCATAGGGCGTGGCCGAGCGGACGCCGGGCAATTCGATAGGCCTGCCCGCCTTGTCATAGCCCGAGGCCCAGTTCACCGGCACGAAATTCTTCGCGGAGATGAATTTGCCGTTTGTCCGATCGATGACGAAGAAGAAGCCGTTCTTGGGCGCATGCAGGATCACTTTGCGCGGCGCGCCGTCGACCGTCATGTCGGCCAGGATCATATCCTGCGTCGACGTGTAATCCCAGTTGTCCCCCGGCGTCTCCTGATAGTGCCAGACATATTCGCCGGTATCAGGATTGAGCGCGACGATCGATCCGAGATAGAGATTGTCGCCGCCCTTGGGACTGCGGCGATTGCGCGACCAAGGCGCCCCGTTTCCGACGCCGATATACATGAGATTGAGCTGCGGATCGAACGCCATGCTGTTCCAGACGGTGCCGCCACCGCCCGCCTCCCAATAGCGTCCGCTGGGGTCCCAGGTCTTGGCGGCGGCTTCCATCGCCTTGTTCTCAAACGGCTTCGATGGATCTCCCGGGACCGTGAACCAGCGCCAGAGCTTCTTGCCCGACGACGCATCATAGGCGGTGATATAGCCACGCAACCCCAGCTCCGCGCCACCGTTACCAATGATGACCTTGCCCTTGTACACACGCGGCGCGCCGGTGATGGTGGCTGGCGAGTCCGGCGATAGTCTGGTGTCCTCTTCCCACAATTTGGCGCCGGACGCCGCATCAAGCGCGATGAGACGACCATCGAAGGCTCCGACGAAGACTTTTCCCTCATAGACGGCCACGCCCCGGTTCACGACGTCACAGCACCCCTTGCCGCCCGCGCTGCGCGGCACTTGCGGATCGAACGTCCACAACTGCTTCCCCGTCCGTACATTGATTGCATGCACGACGCTCCAGGATGCTGTCACGTACATGATCCCGTCCACAACAAGCGGCGTTGCCTCTACGCCGCGGGTCGAGCCCAGATCATAGGTCCAGGCCAAACCCAGTCGGGCGACATTGTCAGTGGATATCTGGGACAGCTTGCTGAAGCGCGTTTCCGAATAGTCGAGGCCGTAGCTGGGCCATTCCTCGGAAGTCGCAGCGTTCTTGACAATAAAGTCACCGTTAATTTTCCCGGCGATTTTCGAGGTATCGACGGGTGCCCGGTTGCTCGCTTCGTTCGACCGCGAGCAACCACTCAGTGTCGTACCCAGCAAGAGGAAGCCCGCCCCCACAAGGGCCATTCGCCCCGGCTTTCCCCGCCCGAAAAAGATGATCGACATGTCTTTGTTCTTTCTCTCAAATACTTAGAAGACCTTCAGAAGACGCAAATTGAGGCGGTTCGATTCCCGAAATCCGCTCCTCACCGAAATGTCGCGGCCGTAGGTGGCGAGCAATTGCACGGTCTTCGCCGGAAACCAGGCCATTCCGACATTGCCCTTCCAATTGCTCGCTTGATCCTGCTGCCTGATGCCATCGATCCTCGTCTCGCCACCCGTGACGAACGAGCCGCCGACGCGGAAATCGAGGTTCGGCTTGAGCTGATAACGGGCGAAAGCCTGGAACTGCCCGCTTGCGGATTGCGTCAGACGCGCGGAAGACGAGCCGAAGTCGTTATTCTTGCCATAGAAGGTCACGTCGCCGACGAGGTCGATCGAGATCTTGGGCGTGACCCCCTTAACGAAGCCGCCCTGGAGCACGAACTTCCAACGGTTCTCGCCCAGGTTCAGGGGGCGGGTGCGATCATATGATCCTGTCGGCACATAGACGAATGGCGTGATACCGAAATAGGTATTGCTCTTGGGCTTGTTCACCAGCCAAACGGTGGCTGCGAGGATAAGATCGCCGGCCGCGCCGCCGCTTTTACCCAAAGCGTGCGTATCGCCCTTCCCTTCCAGCTGACCGAGCGGAAGCAGAAACTGCGGGTCGACCGTCAGGCCGGCAATGTCCATATAGTGAACTCCGCGCAGAATGAATACGGTCGAGTCCAATCCGGGATCACCCGGCTGCTTGTCGCCCTTGGCATAGATGGCGTCGCGCTCGGCAAATTGCGCATAGACAATGGCCAGATTGGATCCCGGCGGCAGTGCGACATAGTCGCCGGCATCAACGTCGGTCGCCCATGCCGCCGTGCTGGCCATCGGCGTACACAACGCAACGCCTCCCCACAGGGCCGCCTTCAATGGCGTCGCGCTCGGCAAATTGCGCATAGACAATGGCCAGATTGGATCCCGGCGGCAGTGCGACATAGTCGCCGGCATCAACGTCGGTCGCCCATGCCGCCGTGCTGGCCATCGGCGTACACAACGCAACGCCTCCCCACAGGGCCGCCTTCAAAAGCGAACCTTTATTGAGATTACCCATTATCCTCTCCCTCCATTATATCATAGTTGGTAACCCCTAAGCACAAAGCGTGCCAAATCGGAGATTGTCCAATCTGCTGGAAAATGACCACGGTTGGGGGAACGCGTCTCAGCTAACTGTAACGAAATAGAACAGGTGTATTCGGACACCCGTATCGTCAGGTTTCACCTTGGCAGATGGATCAAACCGAGAGCTTCGGCATCCAGGCCGATCAAAACAGGATTGCTATCTCTCCTGTCATATTTGCGAGGAGCCATCCGCCGATATTCCGCCCGACAAGCAGCACGTCGGACGCGAGCCAAGGCAATTTCGGACTGGCGTGAGCAAATCTTGTTGTTCGGCCAGAGGCTTTCGCAATGGAGATCACGACCACCCACGCGTAGGCCGTTTCTCGACCCCTTGCCGCAGGTCGAGGAACGGACCTATGGATCAGCAAAATGCGCGGACCATTGCGCTCGTGATGGACCTGGACCCACGGACGTGATTATCGATACCTTTTCGTTCGGCATCATCAGCGAAGGCGACGTCGAGCGTTCCCATGGCCACGTTATGGCTTGTCCTACTCGTCGTATCTTCCGTGAGGGTGATGTTCACCGATGGAAATAGAGCTTTAAACTGACGCAGCACATCACCAAACAACCCGCCGGTGCGCGATGATGTAACTCCGATGCGGACTTGCCCCGCCTCCCCACTGTCGACAGCAACTGCGTAACGAGCGGCGAGATCTAATTGCTGGGCGCCGGCCATTGCCCGTTCCAAGAAGGCAGCGCCTGCCGTTGTGGGCGAAACACCAATTCGACTTCGCTTGAACAGGGGAACGCCTAATCGGTGCTCAAGATGCTGAATGCGTCGGCTGAGTGACGATTGGGACAATGCCAGCATCTCTCTCGCTCATCGAAACTGCCAGTTTCCGCCGCCGCGATCGCGCAGCGCAGATTTCGCAGATCCAAGATCATATTCGGCAAACATCACTCCCCCATGCCAATATCCGCTTCGGACGGCCGCGTTTTGTGCCGGAGTTTGGCGTTGCCAACACCGTCTCGGTAGTCCCGCGTCCTGAAAACTCCGTCGCCGATAGGGGAACACTGATGACAGCAGCTGCGCACGCTGAGGAAGCACCTAACTCCACCGATGGCGATTGATGTCGGCGGCAGCGCTCCTGATTATGCAACACAGATGCACGTTCGCCGATGCTACCGGATCGTGATCGGCAGTGCCACATGCAGATAAATTTGCGTTCCGGTCCCAGCAATTCCTACGCAACCGCCTCGGTCCGTCGCGCATCGAAAGGAACGACGATGAAAGCGGCTGTCTACGATCATAACGGTCCACCGGAAGTCCTTCGCTACACGGACGTGCCCGACCCCAAAATTCGTTCGCGGGATGTCCTGATCCAGGTCGAGGCGATATCCGTTGAGGGCGGAGACCTGATCAACCGTCGCAGTTCGCCGCCGGGGCACCCCGCATATGTCGTCGGCTATGCCGCAGCGGGCACGGTGGTGGCGATCGGTGACGCGGTCACGGACCGCAAGCCCGGCGACCGAGTTACCTCATGGGGCTTGGATGGATCCCACGCCCAACTCCGCGCAGTTCCGACAGATCAGACTTGGCTGCTGCCCGCAGGCGCAGGCGTAGCAGAAGCCGCGGCGATCCCGATCGGCTTCGGAACTGCCCATCATTGCCTGTTCGCGAGAGGGCGGCTCTCAAGCGGAAGCTCCGTCCTCATCCAAGGTGCAGCGGGGGGTGTCGGGGTCGCGGCAGTACAGCTCGCCCGCCAGGCCGGCGCGACCGTAATCGCCGTCGCTAGCGGTGAGGATCGCGTCCGCAGCGTCATCGAGCTCGGTGCATCGCGTGTAATCGACCATAACGTCGAATCGGTCGTGGACGTGGTCCGTGACCTCACCGGCGGCCGAGGCGTTGACCTCATCGTCGATCCGGTAGGTTCCACCTTGGCGACATCCCTCGCCGCGCTCCGCGACGAAGGAGTCTTGGTGTCCGTGGGCAATGCCGGCGGCGGGGCTCTGACAGTGGATTTTTGGCCAGCGGTGCAGCGAAATCAAACGGTCATCGGCGTATTCATGGGAACCGTCCTGTCACGTGCAGCGGTGCGCCAAACCATCGACATGATGCTCGCCGACGTTGCGAAAGGCAGTCTCACCGTGCCAATCGACAGAAGGTTTCCGCTCGCCGAGGCAGGGGCCGCCCATCGGTATGCCGAGGACAACAAGGTCCTCGGCCGTATCGTGCTGATCCCCTGACGCCGATTTCGCGCCCAACCGCTACCGAGCGCCCGCTGTCAGGCGATCGCGCCCGCGTCGGCGGTCAAGGTGGCGCCTGTAATTACACTCGCCGCGGGACTTGATAGAAACACGACCGCATTCGCGATTTCACTCGGCTTGGCGAAGCGGCCCAGAGACGTCAAACTCCGTTGGAAATCTGCCGCCGGGCCGTCTGCGGGGTTCGCGTCAGTATCCACAGATCCGGGCTGCACGAGGTTCACGGTGATGCCCTGCGGCCCGAGTTCACGTGACAACCCGCGAGTGAAGGACGTAAGCGCGGCCTTGGACATCGCATAGGCCGTTACGCCCGGAAATGGGACGCGTTCGCCGAGCCCCGACCCAATCGAGATTATGCGCCCCCCAGCGGAGAGATGCGGAATGGCGGCCTTCGCGAATAGCACTGGTGCTCGCACGTTGACGTCCATCAGCTTCTGATACTCGGCCACATCGAGGTCGGCGATCAGACCGGAATGGCCGATCGCCGCGCTATTGACGAGAATATCAAGACCACCGAGCGCCGAGACGGCCTCGCTCACGGCGCGCGTGATCGCATCCGGGTCTGCGCTATCGGCCTGTATCGTTCGCGTCTGCCGCCACAGATCAATCTGAGGCCGACACTAATTGAGATGGGGGCTGGCCTCAGAAACCTGACGACTGCGGTCCGCAGGCTCATCGGAGGTCAGCCCTTGTTGTTGCAGTGGCGATGAGTCATGAAAGTCATGCATCAGCGTGTAGGTCCGGTCCCTTGCGGGATCGGCACGGGCACACCGAATTTTCGACTAGTCGAGGCGAATTACATACCCCTATTAACGGCTCCACTCCCACCGTGTCTTGTTGCAACATATTGATTAGTATGCCGATTTTCGAGAACGCCGATAGGTCCACAACCACCGCTTGCTCGCGCTCCACGCCGGGCCTCGGCGGGGGAGGTGCAAACCCGCTTCCGATGCCGCCGCTGTTGGACGCACGGCCTGGCCGCTCATTCGCGCTACGGGTCCAGTCCGGAACGACTTCATTTTATCCAGGCCGGCCGAGTGACACGCTCGGGTATAATGGCAGCTATCTCGGACCGACGATCAGGGTGCGCCGTGGCGACGACGTGGCGGCTGTCGTGACCAACGGGCTCAACGCGGACACGACTGTGCATTGGCACGGGCTTCTGATCCCCGGAGAGCTGGATGGCGGCCCCCATCAGATCATCGCGCCGGGCGCGACCTGGCGGCCCACGCTCCCGATCCGGCAGCCCGCAGCGACCCTCCTTTATCACTCACACGTCCATGGGTTGACGGCCGAGCAAGTCTATTCGGGCCTGGCTGGGGCGTTGCTGGTAACCGACGACGAAGAGCAGGGCCTGGGGCTCCCGTCAGAATATGGCGTGGACGATCTGCCCCTGCTCATCCAGGATCGCCAGTTCGAAAATGGTCGCCTTGTCATGCCAGGCGGCATGATGGTCGCCATGCAGGGCCGGCGCGGCGACACGATCCTTGTGAACGGCGCGGTGAATCCGCTGGCGGCGGTGCCAAATCGGTTGGTTCGCCTGCGGCTCGTCAACGCATCGAACGCGCGGATTTATGAGCTGTCGTTTTCCGATCGGCGGAGCTTTCACTGGATCGGAACCGAAGGGGGGCTGCTCGAACACGCAGTGGCATTGGAAGCCATAACCTTGGCGCCGGGCCAACGTGCCGAGCTTCTCGTGGACTTCACGGACGGTAGGTCCGCCTCGCTGGTGACGGCGGCTGATACCAACAGCTCGATGATGGGCGGCATGGGTATGATGGGGCGTGGCGCCCGAAGGACCGATGCCGCGGCACCAGCGACCGTGCTGCGGTTTGAACCACGGCCGTTGGGACAGGCTCGTGCCAGCGGCGTCGTGCCGACCCTTCTGGCATCACGAACTGGGCCCGACGCCAGCAAGGCGGTGCGCCGTCGCCGTCTGAGCCTCAACATGGGCATGGGCGGCATGATGGGCTCAGGAAGCGGCGGTGGCGGCCTTACGATCAATGGCAAGCCATTCGACATGAATCGCATCGATGAGACGGTGAAGCTAGGCTCCACCGAAATATGGGAGGTGTCTGGCGAAATGATGCGCCACCCGATCCATATTCACGGCGTCCACTTTGATGTTCTCACCCGCGGTGGCGGGCAGCCCGATGTTCTCGACCAGGGGCCGCGCGACACGGTCCTCGTCAAGGAACCGGTGGAGCTTCTCATCCGATTTGATCAGCCGGCCAAGAGCGCTCCCTTCATGTATCACTGCCATATCCTTGAACATGAGGATAATGGAATGATGGGCCAGTTCAGTGTTGCGTAGGCGTAGGCTCCCACTTCTGGAGAGTTTATGCAGCGCCTACCGTCCAACAGGAGAGCAAGGTTGCCAAAAAGAGCTTTCGCCACATTTCTGCTCGCGGCAACGATGCTGACCGGCGGCACCTCGCTAGCTGCACAGGATAATCTGGTTTATCCCGTAATACCGGGATTTGGGTCGTGCGGCTGAGCGGAACAGGAAAGTGTCATAAGGCACTGTTTGGCTCGATACAGCGATAGATGGTGGCCGGGTGAACGTTGAAGGTCCTTGCGACGGCGCTAATGGACTTACCCTCGAGAACGAGTTGGCGAGCGAGCTCCGCCTGATCTGGGCGCATTTTCTTTGGGCGTCCGAAGCTCACACCGCGCGCCATCGCCGCCTTTCGCCCCTCCTCGGTTCGGCTCAATATGAGAGTCCGCTCGAACTGGGCGATCCCAGCGAATACGGTCATGATCATCACGCCAGACGGGGACGTGGTATCGGCCCAAGGTTCATCAAGCGATTGTAATCCTGCCTGCTTTTCCTTGATGCGTTCCGCGATGTGCAGGAGTTCGATGGTGGATCGCGCCAAACGATCGAGGCGGGCGACGACGAGAACATCGTCTTTGCGCAGGTGACCCATCAGCTTTTCAAGCTCGGGCCGGCCACGAGCGGCCCCCGATATTTTCTCTTCGAACATCATTTCACAGCCCGCCTCCGAGAGCCGACCGCGCTGGATTTCCAAGTTCTGATCCTCGGTGGAAACGCGCGCGTAGCCGAGCTTCATGCGACTGCTCCAGATATTGTGCGAAAGTTACTGCAAAACAATTTTGTTTCGCACATATGTTTTGCGAAGAAATTCGCCTTGTTTATCGGCATGGGCCGTCCCCTTCGCAAAAGTTGAAAGTTTCGCACGGTATGCCCACCCGTCACCTCACTGACGCCCAGCGTCAGGGCTTTGCCCGCTTTGATGGCGAACCGTCGGCCGATCAACTCGCGCGATATTTCCATCTGGACCAAACTGATCGCGACCTCATTGGAACTCTGCGCGGCGACCACAATCGGCTCGGCTTTGCCGTGATGCTGACGAGCGCCCGGTTTCTGGGCGCATTTCCAGTCTCGCCCGCCGAGATCCCAGCGTCGGTCCTGGCGGCCGTGATCGAACAACTCGCTCTTGAACCCGGCACGGACGTGGACGCCTATTTTGCGGGAAGCCGACGCATCCGGCACCTCGCGCTCATCCGGACGCACTGCGGCTTCACGGACTTTGGCGACAACGCGGTGGCACGTTTCCGGCTGACCCGATGGCTCTACGCCCTTTGCTGGAGCGGCGACGATCGGCCCGGCCCCCTGATTGATCGAGCTGCGGCCTGGCTGATCGCCAACAAGGTGCTGCTGCCGGGCGTCACGGTCGTCGAGCGCCTGGTTGGCAGGATCCGCGATCGTGCGCGGACCAGGCTTTGGCGCCATCTGGTCGCCAGCTTGAGCGATGACCAGCGCGTGCGCATCGCCGCGCTGTTTGACGATGGCGACACATCCACGTTCGCCGCCCTGGACGCGCTCCGGACCGTTCCCTCCAAGCGCATGCCGACCGAACTCTTCCGACACCTTGATCGGCTCGATGCGGTCCGGGCGTTCAATCTGCGGCCGGCGCCACCGCGGGGCGTTCCCGCCACAACCCTTGAGCGGCTCGCGCGGGTAGCGCGCGTCGGCAAGCCCTCGGCCATCGCCGCCCTTCAGGAGCCTCGTCGAACCGCGACCGTAGCCGCGCTCTTCCATACGCTCGAAGCGGCGGCCCAGGACGACGCCGCCGAGCTGGCCGAGGCTCTGCTCGCCGACTTGGTGAAAGGGGCTGAAGCCGCCGACAAACAGGCCCGCCTGCGCAGTCTGCGCGATCTCGATGGCGCCGCGATGCTGCTCCACGCAATGGGTCTGTTGGTTTTGACCGACGACGCCCTGCCCCTCAATGAATGGCGAGATGTGCTCTTCGAGCGGTTGCCCCGTCCCGACATCGAGGCCGCCATGTCCAAGGTGGAGGCGATCGCCAAGCCCGCGGAGACCAAGCCCTATGATCAACTGCGAACAAAATGGCGGAGCGCCCGGCGATTGTTCTTTGAAATCGCTACCCGCATCGAGACCGACGCTGCCCCAGGTGGCAAAAACGTCAAGGCCGCGATCAGCTACCTCAAGGGCGTGGACGACTGGTCCTCTCTCGTCAAGATGCGCGGCGCACCGATCGCTGCGGTCTCGAAGGCGTGGAGGCAACATGTCCTGGATGACGATGGCAGGATGCGCGACCCGAAGGCCTATGTCTTCGCGATCATCGATGCGTGGCGTCTGGCGATCAAGCGTCGCGATGTGTTCGCCAAGCCCGGCATCCGATACGGGGATCCCCGGCGCGGGATGCTCGAGGGCGAGTCCTGGCACAATTCCAGGTTGATGGTAGCACGCGCCCTGGGCCGATCTCTGGAAGCCGACATTGAGATTGACGGTCTCTCCCGCCTTCTCGACGAGGCATATCGACATGTCGTTGCGCGCGCCGGCGACAATCCGGACCTGCGTTTTGAGACGGTCGCCGACAAGATGGGGATTGTGGTCACGCCCCTCGACAAGCTTGATGAACCCGAGAGCCTTCGAGCACTTCGCGCCGCCGTCCAAACGCGCATGCCGAAGGCCGGAATGCCCGACATCTTTCTTGAAGTCATGGCGCGAACCGGATTTGCCAAGTCCTTTACGCATCTGAGCGAGCGTCAGGCCACCGTCGAGCACTTCGAGATAAGCCTGTGCGCGACCCTGGTCGGCGGCGCCTGCAACATCGGTCTTGAGCCGATCGTGCGCCCGGAATTTGCGGCTCTGCGTCGCGACCGTCTTTCTTGGGTCGGTCAGAATTTCATTCGGCCCGAGACCATCGCCGCGGCCAACGCCGCGATCGTTTCCGCTCACAGTCGTCTGGATATCGTCCAACATTGGGGCGCAGGCGAGGTGGCCAGCGCCGACGGCATGCGTTTTGTCGCTCCGTCGAGCGCCATACACGCCGGGCCCAACCCCAAATATTACGGCCAGGAGCGCGGCGTCACTTGGTACAACATGATTTCCAATCAGTTCAGCGGTCTGACCGGAGCGGTCATCCCCGGCACGTTGCGCGACAGCCTGGTCGTCCTGGCTCTCCTGCTGGAGCAGGAAACCGAGCTCGATCCTCTGGAGATCATGACCGACACCGCCGCCTATTCCGACGCCATTTTCGGTCTGTTCTGGCTCTTGGGCTACCGGTTCAGCCCCCGTCTGGCGGACATCGGCGACGCCAAACTCTGGCGTATCGACCGCCAGGCGAGCTATGGGCCGTTCGATCAGACCGCCTGGGGCAGGGTTAAAATCAATCTGATCCGGGAAAACTGGTCCGACCTTATCCGCTTGGCCGGATCGCTCAAGCTCGGCCACCTCAAGGCCGCAGGCGTCATGCGAATGCTGCAGGTCAAAGACCGCCCAACAACGCTGGCCAAGGCCCTGTCTGAACTCGGCCGCATCATCAAGACGCTGCATATCCTGCGATACATCGATGACCGGCCGTTCCGGCGACGAATATTGTTTCAGCTCAACCGGCAGGAATTGCGCCACAAGCTCGGTCGGCGCGTCCATCACGGCGATCGGGGCGAAATCAGAAGCCCTCTGCGTCAGGGCCAAGAGGAGCAGCTTGGGGTCCTCGGTCTGGCCCTCAACTCCATCGTCCACTGGAACGCTGTCTACATGCAGGAAACCGTGCGCCAACTCAGCGAGGCCGGGACGCCGCCGCTGCCCGCCGATATCGCTCGGCTCTCGCCGATATCTTGGCGTCACATCAATTTCCTCGGCCGCTACGACTTCTCCGTGCCTGACGCCGTCGCAAACGGCGGCCTCAGACCGCTACGCCAACCTAATTCCGAATGGGACTTTTGAAAGGAAATAATGCCCCTTACGACACTTTCCTGTTCCGCTCAGCCGCACGACCCTCTATAGGCTGTACCGCCCTAAAAACGTACCTATCGTGACCGAGGACAACGGAAAACCGCTACCTATTTGGGCAAACAGGGGAGGGGATGGTTG
>NZ_FWXL01000008.1 GCF_900176395.1 Novosphingobium sp. B1
GTAATCTGACGACGAGTTCTGCATGTAGCGTTCTCCGTGAGGTTTGACGGAACAACGGCATAGCCGATCCGACCTGCATAGGATCTATTACGACAAGAATCACAAATACGGTTCCGACGATCCCGCCAATGCCGAAGTCACGCGCCGTGTTCTCACGGTGATGCTGGCGTCGGATTGGTAGGTACACCCAAGATGAACGCAACTTTCACAGTGTCCTGCCTTGATCGTGGCAGGCTATACCCGCATAGCAGCAGCACCAGCGGTCAGTCCCGCTGGGGAGGCCTGATAACCTCTTGCTGCACGCGCTGGTCGAGATCACTCGGCCGGGTGGTCGCCGCGCATGTCCAAGGCTCGCCTAAAGGCGGCGACGCCTTGTGCGTGCGCAGGGTTATCAGCGCCCGGCTTCGGTCGGTGCCTCCGCTTCGTTTGGAGGTACGCTTGAACCGGCGGCACACTTTTTCTTTCGTCCATTTGGTTTCGAACCTCTCGACCTTTTCTTCTTTGGAAGGAGAGGGCGCATGAGCATCCGCGCTTACGGCAAAAACGCTGCCATCGAACTATTCGAGCATCACCTCGTCATCACGAGGCGCAAGCCGGGCATGATTGCCGATGGACCATCGGCAGAGCGACTGATCCCATTTTCCAGCATAAAGTCCGTGGAGTTTGTCCGGCCTGGACTAATGGCGCATGGCCGGATCATTCTGACGCTATCTGGAGACAATTCCAACGGATGCATTGTTGCCTTCTCGAAAGGCCAAGCTCGCCAGTTTGAAGATGTGCTTGATGAAGTAAGGCGAGCGATTGCGGCGCCCTCAATCGAACGCCTCGCCATGGCAGCGTCTCAGACCAGTCGGCCGATCGAAAAATCGGCACCATCTGCGAATGCAGCGCACCAAGAGGTTATCGTCGCGAAGCAGAGTGAGTATAGCGAAGACGGCGGTCAAACTTACGACCGTGCTACCAGCTACGACGACAGGTCGTTCGCGTCGCGACAGAGAAGCGAGCATCGGCCGATCAGCCCGACACTTGGTGGCTGGTGGAGCGATATGCCTTTGCTTGGCAAGGTCATCGCCTGTTGCTTTGTCGGTTTTGTTCTCTTTTCGGTTCTGGACTCGGGCCAGCCCACATCAGCATCAGGCTCTACCGATGACTTTCCGTCGAGCGAAGACGGCTCCACGCTATCTTCGGAGCAGGTACTGAGGGAATTGACCGAATTCATTACAGGTCGGCCTGGCTCGACTGATATCGCCATCACTGATGGAACGGGCAAGGTTGGCGAGTTTTGCAGTTCTAGCAGTGGCGGCACCGTACTTAGCTTTGGCGGCACCAACTTGGATGGTCAAAAGACCGGGGTGTATGACTATTTCTACGCCTACAGGTCTGAAGATGGCGGAAGCAGTACTTCGGGCACATTTACTTTTGACCGTGCTGCTGGACGGATAGCAATAACGGGAGTCAAGGAATCCTCGAAAGGTTCCAAGGCCGAACCGCAGCCGGATATGTCATTCAATCTTTCGCAAATTTCCCCGGGTGTGGTCGATGTCAGTGGCGTCACCTTCCATAGCTGCATCATCTAATCAGTACTGACACGAACCATTATTCGTGAGGCCATCCATGACACGAACGCTAGTCCTAACCGCTCTTGCCGTTACAACCGCTAGCTGTACCCCTCAAGGTGACGATCTGACCAGTCAGGCAATCGCGGCATGCAAACGAGCCGACGTCCAAGATGTTGTCGGCAAGGAAGCCCGCAACATGATGCTCAAAGCCAACCAAGACGGCGTGTGGAAGGCTGCATTCTTCGGTGTAAACCTCGTCGAAGCATTTGAAAGAGCTCGTACCTCTTTTGGCGAGGTGGGGGTCTACAAAGAAAGTGCGACATCGCCTTATACGCAGATCGTCTGTGCAGGCAGCATGCAGATCGATGGCAGTTCAGCGCAGGCCGGACAGGACATCGTCACAATTCCCCACCTGCGCTGGTCGATCAATTTTGCCGAACCAACGCAAGAACCGGAGACAGCCTCATTTTCGATTGCGGTTGATCCAGCGAGTGTCTTTGAGGGTGTGCTTTTTAACGGGCAAGAAGTTGATCACCAAATCGAGAACAGCGCTTTGCCAGCAGTTGAAAAAGCTGATGGTCAAGTGAGCGCTGAAGGCACCGCTTCACTTGAAGAAAGTCAGATAGGCTCAGCAGAAGATGCCGCGGCAGCTAATGCAGAAGCGCTCGCTGATGCCGAGAAAGCCAAACGCGCTGGCGACGATGTCGAAGAGGCAAAACAGCCGTCGAGTGATGAAGATCTCTATGCGCCACATTCGAACTGAATCGAAATAGGAGGAGGCACAATGTCTCTGATAAAGTTGACGGCTATCGCCGCAGGCATGTTAGCGCAAAGCTCAATGAGTACTATAGATGCCTCTCGGCTTTGTCTTGATAGCCGATTGCGCAAGAATGCAGCCGAAGCTATTGGAAACTGGTCGCAGAACTATCCATTCGCTCGCGTCATTATTGGTAATGACGGAAAATACGGCGACGTCGGCATTTCGAGTCCAGCCGTCATCGGACCTGACTATGTTGTGTGCGCCGCCTCATACAATCTGATAAAGCCGGGAAAAAATGGCAACGGTTATCGCGTCACTATGGAGCGATTTTACTTTCGCGTGACCTTGAACGCTAATGGCTACAGCGTGTCATTGGAAGATCTGCCCACCACGCTGGAAGGCAGCACAATGACAAGCCGTGAATTAATTGGTCGGTTCAAGATCGATGACCGGCCATATGCTGACATTCTTGCCGAGAACAAGGCTAGGTTGAGGCGCAAGCAGTGAAATACGTATTTCAGATCTACTCATCATCCCATGCGATCGGATAGACCTCGTCGCCATCCTCATACTCTGCGTTTGGATGATGTTCATACCAGCCAGGCCTGTAGTCATCACCCCACTCTTTTAAGCTCTCACGCGTCCAGTATCTCGCCCAGAACGCTGTTAACCGTTCCTCATCCCGAACCCTAATAATTTTTCCATTTCGCGGTGCGTTATCAATAGGCTGCCAGGCCATTTTAGAGCGTTCCCAGTGCGCGTAAGACCGATTTGAGATAGCCGTGCAATAAACAATAGCGTGACTACTGCAAGTTGAGAATTCAGCTGATTAGCTAAGCTTATGAGACGCTATTTTTTCGACTTCTGGCTGGTCCTATTTGCCATTTGCTTTTTCTAGGAACCATTGCTCTCTCATATCGGGGTTTAAGGCCCGACGATAAACTTCCGCATTGCTTCCTGTCTGCATCAGGAAGCCAACCAGAAATTCCGGTGGGATGTCATGGCGCCGTGCATAGTTCAGGTGTTGTGCAAACCTGGTAACTTCAGATTTCCGCAGGGTGGCTTCCGGACAATCGAAGTGGAGACCCATCAATATCCAATAAAACGGATCTTTCTTTATGTCCTTCCTAAGTGTCCGCGCGCGGTCTTCGCCAATATGAGCGACACGAATATCGTCGATTGCCTCCTCTAATAGTCGAGGCTTAAGTGTCTGCCTTGACAGGAGATAAAACTCATAAGCGCTCCGTCTGATGATATTTGATGGCGCGTGGTATGGCGACCTTTTAAGATCATTTGGAAGATCATGGAATGCCCGTAGTCGTTCACGGACCATCTCGACGAATTGCTCCCACTCTTTGTGTTCACGAGTGATTCTGCTCTTTTTGCGGCGGACCTGCGCATTGTTGGTGTTTCTTGGCCCTCGGCCAGCGCGCTTGGCAGGAGTCCGCTTACTCTTGGCTTCGGCTTTACCTGTCGGCTGATCTAGCATGCAGTCACTCCTTTCCCCGTGATTCGCATTTCAGAGATGTGTGCACATAAGGTGCCCACCCGAGCAACTTAAGTGTCGAGTTGGGTAACGCGCGTGCCCTATCGAACAATACCGCGAGCGAACCCCATAGACACTAAGTTGCTCAATTGAGCAATCTTGCCCAGACCAATTCGCGCTTCGGTAAACCTGTTTCGGCACCAGAAGGCTAGCTTGGCCTGGTGATCAGGAGTATTTTAAATGATTGATAAGAAGCCGTTATTGGTAAACACTCACGATGCTTGCAACATGCTTGGCTGCCAGCGAACCAAACTCTTCCAGTACCTTCGTGAAGGAGTTCTTGAGCGCCGAAAATTGGGACGCATTACGGTCATCCCTTACGAAAGTCTCAAGCGCTTTGCCGAAGAAATCGCTGCGTAATTCTCGCATTTGTCTTAGCGTCGCTTATCGACAAAGCGGATTAAGACACCGGGTAGCGCGATAAATTCCATGAACAGATGAACAGCAAGGCCTTGTATGGCCCTGTCACTCTTATCGTAGTGTACACTACGCAGGTATATCTGCCCGTTATTGGCATTTAATCAGACCTTCCGATGCCCATATCGACCAATCGCACAGATACCCGGCAAGGTTTTATTTTTAATTTCTGATTCACTTCAGGAATTGCGAAACACAAAGGAACTTGACTATGCGAAAACTTGATAATGGATCTCGCCCAACCCTTCGTGCCAAGCGCTCGACTGAAAAGCAGGAGTTTGTCTCAAAGGATATCAACGATGCCTGGAGTCTTAGTGATCTAGATGACGAAGACCCTGAAAAGCAAAGGTCCGCCTCGAAAGATATCGATGACGCCTGGAACTTCGACGATCTTGACGAAATAGACATCGACAAACAGGAACCGGGGATGAGTGAGGGACGCTCAGCTCTCGAGCGTCTTGCCGCGGACACCTACAAGCGAAAACTTAAGCAGAAAACTGCCAAGGCTTCGGCCAAGCGATACCGTTTCCGTAAAGCGAGTGCTGCCAAGGCAAAAAGGGTTGCCAGTTCTCCATTCCAGCAAAAACTTCGCCCCAGAGTCTCCGGACGTCACTTTCCGCCAATTGACGCATGTGAATTAGGAGAGAGGGACAATCATCTCAACAAGAAGGCCATCAATTCTCTTTGGGCTTGCAACACTCTCGACGACGTAGAGACGCTTCACAGCAAATGGAGTGCCAGTTTTTCTCATAAGTGCATGATTGCGGTTGCAAGGCGCAAGCTCGACGAAAAGTACAAGGAAAAAGTCAAACTTCTCTTAGAGGGTGTTGCGACAAACTCACCCAACATTCTGAATCCTGCTGTGCTGACCTTGGGGTGGCAACATACCGGTCGCTCGCTCTACGCAATTGCAAAAGCGCATCCCGACTGGGAGTTTGCCATGATCACCACCATCGACGGTGACTTCGGCACTTCTACAGTGGCACCGTTCGTGGACATTACGCTTTCGCATCAAAGGGCACAACGAACCCTTCGGGCCATGGGAGGCAACTTCATTGGTTCTTCCGAGATTGCCTCGTTCAAGAGCCATCGCCATGCTGACGGGGGTCGTCATCTTCAGTGGCATGGCCATGCCATCACGTTTGGTCCAAATATTGTTACCAAAGCCAAGGAGGTTGCAAAGCGGCACATGAATAAGTTTGCGCCAAACTTTACGGATGCGCCACAAATCAACATCCGGCGAGTGGCGGCGACGGAACTCAATCTTGCGCGAGTTTGTGCGTATCTGTTCAAGCAGCCTCACAAGACGATGAATTGGGTGCCGCCTCACGACGACAAGCCTGGCTTCATGAACCAGACGGAAAAGGGTGAGCGCTTCATCAACTACCTGCGGCTGGCCCAAATCCGCTCAATGCTCAACATCGATGACATTCTTTTTGCAGGGGGCGAGTGCAAAGCGATCAAGTCCGACTTGATCAAGCTGGTTCGGCAAACTTGTAAGTCAAACGTGCCTTCGCAATCTCGGGTGCTCCACCCCGACGCGATTCCTTCTTTCTGGAATGAGGTCAACAAGGCTCTGAATCGTAATGATTTTCAAGTGCCGGTAATCGGACGCACCCTATAAGCGGCACGTTGGGGCGTGGTTGGTGATTACCAACCACGCCCACTTTTCTTTGCGTTATGAGAAAAATACGTCATAACTTGCACGATACTTTTCAATCGCGGAATCTGTTATCTGCCAATAAACAGATCAAAGTCGGTGAGCGAACATGCAGCGCGACTTATGCGAAGACCAAAATTGGGTGCGCCTATAACGCGCGACCGATGTTTTAATGCTCAATGGTCAAGGTGGCAAATCGCCACAACGTGTGAAAATATACTATTTGTCAAGTGACAGTGTGAAGCCCTTGCCTTATCATAAACGGCTTGCCATTGTTTGCCGCAAATCTAGGTGATGACATGCTTGATAGTCCTGCTTGGCGGTGGTCTCTAACTGCATCAGCTTTTGTAGTAGCCTCTGTCGGTGGCGAGCCGGCACATGCACAGTCGGCGGCTTTGCTCTTCCGTGGTAGCTATGTGTGTGGGCAAGGCCCCACAGCTGTCGAGATCATGCTCCCAGATTTGCGCAATGGTACGCAAGGCGAATTTCGGTTTGGTGGCGGTCAAGTTCCGCGCGGTCGCTTCACTTTTACTCTGTTGTCAAAGACTGGCGACGATTTTTTACTGAAACCCTTGCGCTGGATTGAGCAGCCGCGTGGATATACGATGGTTGGGGCAGACGTAACGATCCGCGGTGGCCGATTGCAGGGGCAGATTACCGCCCGCGTGTGTGGGAAGATTTCGGCCACCGAAGTATCCGTTAAGGGCACGCGATCTTATGTAGCAACTGAAGCCACAACACCTGCGCCCTTAGCGATTACCGGACAGCTCAAGGAGGTCCTGCGTCAAGATGCGCTCTGGTGGTATGCCAATAAACTTGACACAGGCAGTGCAAGCGAGGCTAGCCGCATTTCGAGTCAAGATGGCATTGATTACCGCGTGCGCTATACCTTTAACGGCGGTCAGGTCGGCTGGATGGTTGGTCGCTATGACCAGTCCGGAAAGCTGCAATGCGTCATCTTCCATGACTATTGGGGTGACTGCCGAGCGCCGAGAAGCGAAGCAACATACTTAGCTCAAAAGCGCGACGCTGAAGCCGCAGAGAAGCGCAGAGCTGCTCAACAAGTTGCTATTGATCGAGCCGCAGGCGTTCACGTCGACAAAGGGCTAAAATACTCAAAAATGGAAGGGAGATATAAGCCCTCACCAAGCAATTGTCTTTTTACGGCCGCTGCTGGCCGAGATCGTGAAACTGCTGAATTGCGCGATGAATATGGCAACGTAGAAACAATTGGCAGCTATACTCGCCGAACCTACGATGTCGTAAAAAATATTTGCAAGACCACCGCAACATACGTGCGGGAAGGTGAAACTCACAGTATTGGCGCTGGCAGCTTACAACGCTGGATATGCTACTATAATCGCGGTGAAACAGCCCTCGGCGGTATCAACAGCACTCTTTGGGGCTGCTCCAAGCAATGAGACAGAGGGGAGTCGAGCGTGCTAGCAAGGTCAATATTGCGAGCTAGATCGAATTGGCTTGTCCAAACTGCTCGCCATCTTCTCTCCAAAAAAGGTTTTTACCAAGCTGCGATTATGGCCGGGGAGCGCGATTATCTGTTCGAACAAGATCGAAGCTCGCCAATCACCAAAGCTTTAGAGTGACAGTCGTTCGGAATGCGGCAAATGGGAAATGGATTGCAAAAGCTCTTTGCCTGGTTGATGCTCGCTCATGCACCTAATGCCTTCGCGCAGGCAACGATCACGCTGCCTGACACCGACGTGACCGTGTCGGTCTCAGAGGGCAGCCTTACTCTTACACCTGCTGCATATAATGCGCCGGGCTCAATCGGTTATTATGCCCGCAATCAGCGGAGTAACAGACAAGACGTCTGCCTCATCGAACTAAGTT
Organism: Novosphingobium sp. B1; assembly: GCF_900176395.1. Taxonomy (GTDB): domain Bacteria; phylum Pseudomonadota; class Alphaproteobacteria; order Sphingomonadales; family Sphingomonadaceae; genus Novosphingobium. The sequence continues at coordinate 7,794 of NZ_FWXL01000008.1, forward strand.
CAACTAACGTTTCGCTCGAAAACACACATCCAGTGGCTCGTTCGTATTTCGAGAAGAATAAGCTCCTACCTCTAACCCTAGCCTCCGCAGGCAGTAAATTCAGGGTCTTTTCAGGAAAAAACCAGAATATAGAGGTGCGTTACGTTTTTTATCAAAAGAATGGTTCTTCAACACAATCGATTATAAAATCATGCAATCTCGGCTCTAATGATGTTTTTTCCGTAACCTTCTTTCCCGATCGGTCATTCTTAACAACGTCTTTGGAAAATAAAAGCGATTTAGATTTAGAGTTTTGGCCGAAATCTATGCATTATAGTATAGATGATTATTCCCGTGCTCATTATCGGCAATTGCCAAAGCAAACTTCTTTCGATGATCCATCCTTCCTCGGATTTGGAGGATTCTTCCGATCCAAGAAGGTTGCTCTAAGATTTTCTACAGTCGATGTTCCGGATTTAGGGAGATATATCGTAGATAATATTTATGCCGATTTGTTAGATTGCGATAATCGTTCTTATATGACTTATAGTCTGGGAAGCAATTTTGGTGAATATACAGATTTGGCCGAAGCTATTCTTCAAGACTTTAGCCATCAAGAGAAGCTTACGCTTCAACCTATTCAGAATTCACCAAAACCCTTTTCGGATTTGAACCATGATTTTGTAGTGTTTTTCACGGACGTTTGTTCTGGCAAATTCACACCCGGAAGCGTCGACATGAGAAAATATCTCTAATGAGATTCGTCGTTTAAAATACACTGTACTAAAAACGAGCGGTTTCGATACATCCGCACCCACTGTATCGAAATATAGCCTTGTGCCAATTTCAATACATGCTAAATTTCGACACACGTTTTCAATACAGGTGTGTTATGCCACGAGTATTTGCATATTGCCGCGTTAGCACGGCAGACCAAACCCACGACAACCAAGTTCTGGAAATCAAAAACGCTGGCTTTCAGCCCGAGCCAAGACACATCATTTCCGAAACAGTTTCTGGTTCTACTCCAGCCATGGAGAGGGAAGGCTTTCGTAGCCTTGTCCATCAACTCGACTGGGAAGACATACTGGTCGTAACAAAACTTGACCGGCTTGGGCGCAATGCGATGGATGTACGCGCCTCAGTTGAACAGCTCGCCGAGATGAAAGTGCGCGTTCATTGCTTGGCGCTTGGCGGCGTAGACCTGACTAGCGCGGCAGGCAAAATGACTATGGCGGTAATCGCTGCTGTGGCAGAGTTCGAGCGCGATTTACTCGTGGAGAGAACTCAGGCGGGACTCTCGCGTGCAAAAGCTCAAGGCAAGAAGCTTGGGCGTCCGCAATCACTGACAGACGAGCAGCAAGCCACCGTCCGACAACGGAGAAGCGAAGGTGCATCGCTCGGGCAGTTGGCAAAAGAGTACGGTGTCAGCCGTTCGGCGGTTCAACGCCTTGGGGTTGATCCAATTCGATGCCTCCCGACCGACGAGAAGAGTCGGTAGCTCACGCAGCATCTCGCATTTGCACGAGGCGCTGAAACTCCGACAGCAATTCAGGATGATGCCGGGCCAGATAATGGACAACGCGTACGTTGTCGATCAGACGGCAAAGATATCCGGTTGCCAGGACAAGGTCGAGATGATCGCTGCCGTAGCTCTGTTCGATCATACGGAACTCGCGGTCGATGTTGGTTGCCTCGCGCTCCATATGGTCGAGCTGTTCGTCGCTTAGGCCACGCACGGCCTTGCGCTTCTCGCTGACAAGCTGGTGCTGCGGTGTCGCTGCCACAAGCGATTTTGCATAAGGCCACGAGTAGCGATTCATCGCGATCATCGCTTCAGCCGCCTCGATCTGACGCATGGGACGCAACTTCTTGAGTTCGGTGAACGTGTTGATAGGCACCATGCGATCTTGAAGGAGCTTCACGACCTCTTCGCAGATGCCGTCGAGCAGGCGGCGTTTGTTTCGGATGCTGGATATGTTGACGTTGAGCGCACGCGCTAATCGTTCTTCAGACACGCCCTTTTCGAGGGCCTTCAAGATCATTTTGTGTTCCTGAACGATGGCCATCCTACTGATACGCTTGTTGTATGTAATGGCTTCGTCGTCGGTCGCGACAAGGCACACGACGTCCTTGTCGCCACGCTCTGCTAGGATATCGATTCGGATGTGCCCGTCCAGCAAGCGATACCGATCCTTGCGGCCTGTGATCCTGACCACCACTGGCGGTTCGATAATGCCGACTTCACGAATGGACGCTGCGATCTGTCCGTATTTGACCGATCTCCTGACCGCCGGTGTCACGGCCCGCAACGGTTCGATGTCAGCGAGGGGGATGCGCAGGCTAGTTTGCTCAAAGGCAAGTCTGACTTTTCGATCCCGGTCTTTGCCTGTCATTGCGGTGCGATCCTGACATTCTGAATCCGTTCAGCGAGACGGCTGGGCATCGAGGCGAGCCCCTCATCTTCGAGCAGCGCGATAAAGGATTCGTCATTGGACAGCTGCCCGAGTGCCTCAACAATGAAGACCAGTCGATTACGGGTTGCCTCGGTCTTGCGGATCATCAATCGTTTGCGCTCCGTGTCCTCCTGAAAGGCTTTGACCAAACCCTCCGGGGTCGCTGCGCTATCCTTACTGACCAGACGTGTGAGATTGGCGGCTTTGCCCGACCTTTTGCGGACCTCCACCAAGCGGCGCGCCGCAATGAGCGCACGCCCGCGCAAAAGTTTGTCCTCATAGGCCTTATGCAGGGCGGCCTGCACGCCCTGATCGTCGGATTCGCAGATTTCAAGGGCGACGGAGATGGGCAGATAGCCTGCCTCCACGGCAGCGACGAGCCGCCGCTCGCCCCGTTCAAGCAACCTCCCCACGCTATAGACGTAATTTGCTGACAGGCCGGTGCGCTCCGCAATTTCTTGATCGGAGTATCCGCGTTCGCGCATACCGACGATGTCCTGCAACAGGTCCACTGCCTGGTGCTGTCGGCGGGCACAGTTTTCTACGAGGCTGGCGACAAGACAGTCCTCGGGATCAGCGCTAACAATGAGCGCGGGCACTTCCGTCTGGCCAAGTTCTCGGAAAGCCTCGAGCCGGCCTTGTCCGCAGACAAGATCGTAAAGGGGGCCATCCGCACCTTGCCGCGAGGTGACAGTGATGGGTCGCTTGAGCCCAATTTCTGCGATATTTTCGACGATGCCTTTGAACACTTTTTTGCTGCGCAGGCGCGGGTTGACGATGGTGATCCGGCTGACCGGGATCATCTCTACGCGCTGGGCAGGAAGTGCCACGGTTAGGCCGCCTTCCGAAGCTGAGCGCGTTTCGCCAAATCAAACAAACCGTCGAGTGATTCAAAGCGGAAAGCGTCAAGAGATAGACCGTTATGATCGGCCAGCCGCAACACACCTTCTGAGAGGGTCATGCGCGGCAGGACATAGTAATCAAGGGCAAACATATTCTCATCGTCCATTCTGGCGCAGATGGTAAGGTCTGGACGTAGGCTCTCATCCAGACGGATCTTCCAACGTCGGCTGCCACCACGCGTCAGTGTGCATCGAGCAATCACGACAGAGACGGTGATCTCGTCATTGACCAGCAGAGTATCATTTTCGAGAATCTGTACGGCAGTGCCGCCCACAGCGTTGATGCCATCAATGATGGATTTGACTATCGAGGGATGCAGTCGGCGCAGGGCGCGGTTGATATCGACATATCGATAGTCATGATCAGGAACATACCCGACCAACGAGTATGCGCGGAGCAGGCTACCGAACCGCGATTGGTACGCGCTGCTGGATGGGCCATGGTCAAACTCGTCGATGATGAGACCTGAGAGATAGCCGTTGTGCTTGAGCATGTCGGCGAGAAGCACCAGCATCTCCTCGTCGGTAAGGCGTTTGGAGCGTTGCTCGATAATGAGACTGGCCTGATTGAACAGCGCCTGGGGCACGAGCGCAGAAAACGCGCCGTTATGCCTGATCCATTCCGAAGGGGCATTGCGTACGTGTCTGGTTTTTAACTTATAGGACGTGCGACCCCAGACATTATGGCCCGCGTACTTGTCGTTTATGAGAAGCTGATGGACGGCTCCACGAGTCCACCTTCGATCAAGATCGGACAAAATGCCTTCGGCATTAAGCCACTCCGCGATCTGACGTTCAGTGGATCCGTCCTCGACGAACTGGCGATATATCTCGCGGACGGTCTCGACTTCCTGCTGCGGCCCCGGCACCAGCACCACGCGGTCCGTAGCGATGCTCTTATGCTCACCGCGATCCAATACGCCTTTGTGGTTCCCGTTCTCGTCGATTAGCATACGGCGCAACCCGAAACCGGGCGCCCCGCCTTGACGATAGCCAAGGCTGATAAGGCGGCACTGGCCCTTGAACACCTTGACCGAAAGCTCGCGGCTGTATTCGCCAGCCATCACCTGCTTGACAGTCGTGACAATGGACGACCCCATCGAGCCGTCATTCTCAACCTGCTCTGCGCAGAAATGGACATTGATCCCAGCACTCTTGCATAGCCACACGTAGTGTGAGGCTTCATTGGGGTCTTGGAATCGGCCCCAACGGCTTACGTCATAGACGAGGATTGCCTCGAAATCGGCGCTTCCGTTCTGAATGTCCGCTAGAAGTCGCTGAAAAGATTCGCGCCCATCAACGCGCAGGCCGCTTTTCCCTTCGTCCGCATAAGTGCGGACGATCTCGAAGCCACGCCGTTCTGCGTAAGCCCGAATTTCTGCGGACTGGTTGTCAGTGGAGTACTTCTGATGCTCGGTCGACATACGAACGTATTCAGCAGCCCGCTTTGGATGCTGATCCCCGGCATCGCCGTCGCTTCCTGTCCGCCACTCGATGACCATCCGCTACACCTTGGTATTGATCGCTCGCCTTCTTGTTGCGCTGCTGGTGCTCCGTAACAGCAAAGGAGCGGCAAGATGTTTTCAAAGAAGGGCAATTCATTTCCAGTCGGCCGGGACACTCTGACCGACACCGAGTTCGCGCAGGTGATTTCGTCGGCGTTAAAGGTGGAGTTTGGATCGGCACGCAACAGCGCCAAGATAATTATGCAATGGACTGGGGTCAGTCAGCGTACAGCGAAGAACTGGCTGAGCGGAGCAAACTCTCCAAACGGAGTTCATCTCATTTTACTCGCGAGGGAATCGAATGCTGTTCTAAAAGCAATGATGTTGCTGGCCGAACGACCTGAAATGTCGCTCGGTGCCAGCCTATTTTCCTTGCGCCGACTCTTGACCGAAACGATGGCTGCGCTCGATCAAGTGATTTGACCCAGGTCGATCGGAGGTGGCGCAGAGCGAGTTCGGGCTGCCGACATGCTCAAGGAGTTCCCCGGCACCCCATTCAGCTAGCCCATACTATTCCTGCGTCATCTCGTTGCCGTGATCCTCGAACTCCGGAATCTCCCCGGTCGCAATTAGGTCGGCAAGATTGACGGCGCGCACAAGGGAGCGCTTGATTTGCGACGTGAATGCATCCCGTTTTGGGGCCTCCTTGTATAGGATCGCATTCTGCAAGCTGGAGTGGCTTGTGCCCTCAACGGTAACCAAGGCGGGCCGAAATTCTCCCGGCTTGGTCGGGTCAGCTTCAAGTCGGTAGGTCATGAAAATGATGTTGACCTGAGCGCTCTTCACATCAGCCGAACGGATGAAATCCGCGCGGCTCGTGATGTATTGGTAGACCTGTTCAGGGATCACCGCGACTATTTTGGACTTCCAATGATGGTGGAAGTAACCTTTGCGAATGAGCTGCGTCACGTACCGTTTGTAGACGTTATCCCAATTGAGCCCGTAGGTTGGACGACGCTCGAGGTCTGCCCCGGCGCGAACGGCCTGATAAGCAGGAAAAGCAGAGCCAGTGATGTCTATGGCCTGCAGTTCAACCGATAGAAACTGCTCGACCTCGCCGTCATCTTGAACGTCTGCAATCACAAAATCGACATTGCCGAAGCCCGCCATTTTGACCTCGGGCGCAACTTGTGGATTCTTGGGCTTCTCGCCCGGCCAGCAATGTTCGATGACCTCGGTGAGGAAGTCGACGGCGTAGAACCGCTTCGGGCAAACGAAAATCAAATCCTGATTGGGATTGGGTTCGCCCTTCGACCGACGCCAGAGTGTGCAAACTGGATAAGGCTCATCCGGAAGTTGCGTGCTGCGCTTGGGGCATCGAGACTTTATGAAGGGGCACTCGAAGTTAGAAGCCGAAGGGTCTGCGCCTTTTACAGCCCGTCGCCCCAACACTTCGCCGATGATCGTCTCTGGATTACACGGCAATCGCTAACTCCCCGCCTGAACCTGAATCGCGCGCCGCAGACTCAATGCTCATGCTATCGGCGAGGACAAGAGCTTCGGCAACCCGCCTGCCCAAAATTGGCGGCACCGCGTTACCAACCTGCACGTATTGTTCTGTCTTGCTTCCCTTGAATTCGAAGAAGTCAGGGAAGGACTGCAGCCGCGCGGCTTCCCGCACGGTCAAAGCACGATCTTGCACCGGATGAATATAGGCGCCCCAGTGGACGTCGCACTTGGTCAGGATCGTGCAGGCCAAGTCTGTCTTTCGCGGGCGACCATAGCGCTTCGTATGGTCACTGCGCTTTGCCTTAAGCATTCCGGCGGGGAGCAGTTCGCGTGGGATGTCGCGCCAAGACCCGCCCGGCGGAATATGCCGCATACGCTCTTCATTAATCCGCGAAAGCCGAGAAGCCGAGTGATTGGCGACGCGGCTGCAGTCCCCCCTCAAGATAGCCTGATAGCCATTCTGCGCCTTCGTCGCATAAGGTTGCGGTCCTGCATCCCGATCACCGTTTTTCAGGACAGGCAAATCGGAAATCGCATCCCACACAGTTACGAAGGGTTCAAGTTCTGGCCCGTGCGTCGGTTTGGGGAAAAGAATTGGCGCTCCTGTTCGGGTCGCAATGAAGAACACACGCCTTCTCTCTTGTGGCACCCCGTATTCCTCGGCGCGCAAAACCTTCATATCAACGCGATATCCTAGGCTTGCCATGCCCTCGAAAATCTCGCGAACAATGTTGCCACCCGCCACGGAGGTGATGCCAGTCACGTTCTCCATGACAAGCCATCGCGGCTGCACACCTTGGACGATCCGCAAGTATTCCCGGAATAGGCTTGCGCGTGGGTCATTCTCGCCCCGCTGGTGGTTATAAACCGAATAGCCTTGGCAAGGAGGGCCACCGACAATGACGTCGATCTCACCCTTTTTCACACCCGCAGCCTTCAGAAGCTGCTCAGGTGTCACGTCTTGAATAGGTCCGCCGATGAACGTTGCCTCGGGGTGCGTAGCCGCGAATGTGGCACCGGCCTTCACGTCGTAGTCCTGACCAGCCAGTACATGGAAACCCGCTTGGCGAAACCCTTCCGAAAGTCCTCCGGCGCCACAAAAGAGGTCGATTGCAGTCAGCGCCTTGCTCATTGCCCCCTCCCCACGACTGCGCTGGCGAACGGCAAAGGAACCTGATTTCCATCAGTCTGAGCCCGCTCAAGCAAGGAACAGATGGCTCGGCGACCTAGCCAAGCTTTCGACACCTTGGTTTTCTCGGCCAGTCTCGCGAGTTGGCTTGCTTCCTCATCCGTTAGATTGACGGTCAACCTGTTCTTTGACGGGGTCACGGTAAGCCTCCCTGCGGCACTGTGCAGCACTCTGCATCAACCACTGCACGTTCCCGATTCGTTCGTCAAGAGGCACACCTTAAGGTCATCCGCTACGTCGAGGAAATATTGCTCCACATGCGGCGAACTGTTGAACCCTCCATGCGAACAGTTGACCAAGGTGCGCCCTCGTTCGGAACGTGCCGCAGTCAAAACTATGGCAAATCTTATGGCATCCATGGGAACGTCACAAATTTTCGTTTATAAATATATGCTATTGCATCCCTCCGTCTCCGCCACCGCGCGCTCAGCGGCCAGCATTAATCCAAGCCCTCGGCCCCGGCCGTTGCGTTCATTACCGTGACGCAGCGCTGTGGGTGCGGCCATGGGCCTCGCCCTTTAGCAGGGTTGCGGAGATCGGGGCCGGTTCAGGATCTGGTGGCTGCGATCAAGGTTCGGTTTACACCCTCGCAACGGCTTTTTCTTCCCGATGAAGTTCACTGCCGTTTCGCCGCAATCGACGGTTGCTGGCTCGATGGGCTTTTAGCCACGGGCAAAGAAGATCGGCGCATTCCCCTTCGGCAAATTCGGGAGCTTCGCTGGCGCAGGCGCGTTTGATCAGCCGGAAGGCCTTTTGGCCCTGGCTCCACGCGAAGGACGCAATGCAGATGACGAAAACCCCCGATCCGGTCGCACAGGCCGCCGCCATCGAAGTGCCCGAGCCGGCCGGCGGATGGGGATCACTCGAAGGCATTGCGCGAACCGAGCTTTCCCAGCGCGCAGGCCCCGGTGCGATCGAAACCCTGCACCAGCTGAACAAGCCTGACGGCACCGCCTGCACATCCTGCGCGTGGATCAAGCCGCCTACCCCTGCCGCGTTCGAATTCTGCGAGAATGGTGCCAAGGCGACGCTGTGGGACCTGACCAGTGCCCGCGCCACGCCCGACTTCTTCGAGAAGCACACAGTCACCGATCTCAGGGGCTGGAGCGCGCATGACCTGGAAAAGGAAGGCCGCCTGACCGAGCCGCTGCGCTACGATCCGGCAAGCGATCGCTATCTGCGTACGACCTGGAACGAGGCGTTCGCCGCCATCGGCGCGAAACTCGCGGCGACCGAACCAGAGCGAATGACGTTCTACGCCAGCGGCAAGGCAGCATTGGAGCCGAGCTATCTCTTTGCCGCCTTTGCGCGAATGCTGGGCCACAACAATCTGCCCGACAGTTCGAACATGTGCCACGAAACCACTTCGGTCGGGTTGAAGAAGGTGATCGGATCGCCGGTCGGCACCTGCCAGATCGAGGATTTCGAGCAGTGCGATGCGATCTTCTACCTCGGCCAGAACCCCGGAACCAATTCGCCGCGCATCCTCCATCCCCTGCAGGAAGCGGTAAAGCGCGGGTGCAAGATCGTGACGTTCAATCCGCTGAAGGAAGCGGGCCTGGTGGAGTTCGTGAACCCGCAGAGCCCGGTCGAGATGGTAACACGCAAGGCAACGCGCCTCAGCCATCTCTATCTGCAGGTTCGGCCCGGCGGCGACATTGCCGCCCTGATGGGGGTGTGCAAGCACGTTCTGGCGCGAGCAGAGCGGGAAGATGGCATTCTCGATCACAGGTTTCTGGACGAGCACACAAGCGGCCTTGAAGCCTTCGTGGCCAAGATCGCGGCAACGGAATGGCCAGCGCTGGAGCAGGCCAGCGGCGTCACTCGCGCAGAAATGGAAGCCGCCGGCGACGTCTATGCAGAGGCGAAAGCCGTAATCGGCATCTATGGCATGGGCCTGACACAGCAGGTTCACGGCAGCGAGGCGATCGGGCTGCTGGTCAACCTGCTGCTGCTTGGCGGCAACATCGGGCGGCCCGGCAGCGGGTGTTCACCCATTCGTGGCCACTCCAACGTGCAGGGCCAGCGCACCGTCGGCATCACCGAAAAGGTCGAACTGGCGCCGGTCGAGAAGTATCGCGAGGTGCTGGGCCTGGAAACGCCGCAAGCCGATGGGCACAATACCCATGCCTTTCTCGAGGCGCTGATTGCGGGGACGAATACCGCATATCTCGGCCTTGGCGGCAACCTTGCCATGGCCGTGCCTGACCACGACCGCGTCCATGAAGCGTGGCGGAAGATGGCGCTGACCGTCCACATCGCCACCCGCCTCAACCATACCCACCTGCTGCCCGGTCGTGAGAGCTGGATCCTGCCCTGCCTTGTTCGTTCGGAAGAAGACATGCAGGCCACCGGCAACCAGTTCGTCAGCGTCGAGGACAGCTTCAGTCACGTCTATAGCTCGAAAGGCAAGCGCAAGCCCGCCAGCGAGCACCTCATGAGCGAGACCGCCATCCTGTGCGAGATTGCCAAGGCCGCCTTGCCGCAGAATGCCATGTGGAAATGGGATGAGTGGCGCGGCGACTATGCCGCAATCCGCGATCTGATTGCGCGGACCTACCCCGAACAGTTCTTCGACATGGATCGGCGCATGCACGCGCCCGGGGGATTCTACCGCGGCAACGATGCCCGGAAACGCATCTGGCATACGCAATCCGGCAAGGCTGAATTCACGACGCCATCAGTGCTCAACGCTGGCCCGGAAGGCGATGCGCTGCGGCTGATCACGTTACGCTCCAACGATCAGTTCAACACCACTATCTATGGCCATTCGGACCGGCTGCGCGGGCTTTCGGGAGAGCGCACGATCGCGCTCATGTCGCCTGACGAAATCGAGCGTCAGGGGCTGAAGGCTGGCCAGCGGATCACGCTGGTAACCGCGATGGACGAAGAGCAGCGCCGCGCGGTGGCTGGGCTGATGGTCGTGGCCTACGACCTTCCCGCTGGCTGCGTGGCCGGCTATTTCCCCGAACTCAACCCGCTGGTGCCGCTGTCCCTGCGTGACAGGCTTTCGGATACTCCGGCCAGCAAGGGGATACCGGTCAGGATCGAATTCTGACCGGCGGCAGGTCTATTCGGCTGCTTCATCCGCAGCGCTGAACGGGCACCCGTTCACGCGCACGCGGAAATCGGACGAATGCTTGTAGGCACGGCGACGCGCGCGATTGATCCCGCCAAGCGGTTTATGCGCAGCCAGGGCGTTCCAGGGCGAAAAGTGCAGCGTCTCGTCGATCCTGCGCACCTTGTCTTCGGCCCAGGTGTCCTGTGGCTCCACGCGCAAGGTCGCCACTTGGACGAAGGGGGAATCTTCCTCCTTCCATTCGACGCTGGCATCCTCGATCGGCTGCTTTTCCAGATCACGCAGCAACTGCACCTCGAACGCCCACTCGCCGGTGAGGCTCGCCGCGTCTTCCCGGATTGTCTCGCGCAGACCATCGGGCCGCCCCGAGGTATCGATCACGGTGTCCGTCAACGCGGTGAGCGAGGGCGACAGCGGACGGAGGCGGAACTTGGCAACGTGATCCCCGTAGCGGAAAGGCACCGTGCTGAAATAGGTTTCACCCAGGGGATGAACCTGCGGCAGACCACCCATGCCGGCCAGCGCCTTCGATTCGAGCCCGACCTTGCCCAGCGCCCCGTTGATGTAACCAAGCACGGTAGACAGGGCGACCTTGGCCCCTTCGGCGCGATCGGTCGTCGCTGCGAGCAGCTTGAGCTTTCCGGCAAACTTGTCGGCAGTGGGCGCGGCGAACACGGGGGCGTTGACCATCAGGAAGTCCTGACCATCCCCTTCAGCGCCCGGCTCGCGCTCGCCGGTCACGCCCTCGACCTTGAGGGCAATTCCGCGAGGCAGAACGACATTGTCGTCGAGAATGTCGCCCGGATTGGTCGATATGCGAAAGACGGCCGGGTAGGCGCCTTCCCGAGCGAACAGGCCCTGCGCCAGTTCGGGAGGAAGGTCCCCATCGACGGTGAAGGTTCCCTCGAACAGACCATGGGCCTTGGCGTGAACCGCACGAACGGCGCGTCCATAATCCTCGGCGGTAGTCTTGAGGATGTAGTCGAAGGACTTTTCAAGGCTGGCGTCGGTCTCAGCCTCGTCAGCCTGCGGCTGTTCCAGGCTCGGGCTGTAGCGCAGCGGGGATTGAAGCATGGCGTGTTCTTTCAGGCAGGAGAAGCGAAAGGGTCGGGCAGATGGGGGATGATCTTGTCCAGGGTCAGCGGAAAGCTGCGGACCCGGACGCCGCAGGCATTATAGACCGCGTTGGCCACTGCACCTGCCGCTCCGCAGATCCCCAGTTCGCCCACACCCTTGGCCTGAAGCGGGCTTGCCGCGGCATCGCGTTCCTCGAGCAGGATCACCTCGAGCGCAGGCACGTCGGCGTGGACCGGTACGTGATACTCGGCGAGGTCGTGGTTGACGAGGTGACCGTCGCGTACATCGAAGGCAAGCTCCTCGGTCAGCGCGCTGCCGATCCCCCACACCATCCCGCCAAGGCATTGCGACCGGGCCGTCTTGGCGTTGAGCACACGGCCGAAACCGAAGGCCCCGGTCATGCGCCGGACGCGGACTTCGCCGGTAAAGGCGTGTACGCCGACTTCGGCAAAGAACGCGCCATAACTGGCCTGCGAGTAATCCTTGAAGGTCTTGCCGGGCTTGATCGATCCGACTTCGACGATATCCTTGCCGCCGGTCAGTTCGCCTAGCGATTGGCGGGCATCACCGTGACGTGCGGAGCCGTCCTGCAGCTCAAGCTCTTCGGCCTTGCAACCCATCGCCTTGGCAAGCTTGTCGCGAATGGCCTCGCAGGCGCGCATCACGGCCGATCCTGTCGAGATCGCCCCAAAGCTTCCGCCAGATCCTGCTCCGGGCGGCAATTCGCTGTCACCCAGAACGACATCGACCTTGTCCATCGGCAGCCCGAGCATCTCCCCGGCGATCTGGCCCAGGATCGCATAGGAGCCGGTGCCGATGTCGGTCTGGTCCGTCTCGACCAGAGCAGTCCCGTCCGCCTTCAATGTCACGCGTGCCTTGGCAGGGATCATGACGTTGACGCGCGCGGCGCTTGCCACGCCCATGCCGATCCACCAGTCGCCGTTGCGGGTCTGGCACGGCTCGGTCTTGCACTTGTCCCAGCCAAAGCTCTCGGCGCCCTGCTCGAGCGCTTCGACCAGCTTCCGCGACGAGTAGGGCGTGCCTTCGACCGGCACTTTCACAGGAAGGTTGCGCTTGCGCAGTTCGATCGGGTCCATCCCGATCTTCTGCGCCAGTTCGTCCATCGCCGCTTCGAGCACCTGCATTCCGACAGCCTCGCCCGGTGCACGCACCGATCCGGCGGTCATCCGGCTGATGCGCGCAACTTCAACTTTCAGCAGGCGGTTTTCGCCGCCGTAAAGGAACTCGGTCGCCTGGGTCACTGGTTCGGCGAAATCTTCGTCCGGCAGGTTGGAGACGCGCGCTTCGTGGCCAAGGCCAACCAGCTTGCCAGCCGCATCGGCAGCAAGGCGCACGCGCTGCCGGGTTTCGGAGCGGCGCATCACGGTCTGGAAAACCTGCTGGCGGGTCATTACCACCCGGACGGGCCGATCAAGCTGCTTCGAAGCGATCGCTGCCGCGACGGCTTCGTGGGTTATGCCGAGCTTCGAGCCGAACCCACCTCCGACATAAGGCGCGAGGATGCGCACATGCTTGGGCGAGATCGACAGGCAATCGGCCATTTCCTTCACGTTGAAGGCAAGCATCTGATAGCTGCCCCGCAAGGTCAGCCTGTCGCCGTCCCATTCGGCGATGGTGGCATGAGGCTCCATCGCGGCGCTGGCATGGCCCGGTGTGTCGTACTCCACATCGATCGCGTAATCCGCCTCGCGCATGGCCTTGTCGAGATCGCCGCCTTTGACCGGCTTGCTGTCCGAAGGCTCCTCGATCTTGGCGTCGGGGCTTTGCGGATCGAGTGGTACAGGCTCCGCTGCGGCGTCGTATTCGATTTCCAGAGCTTGCGCAGCCTCGCGCGCCTGTTCGAAGGTCTCCGCCACGACGAGCGCGACGGGCTGGCCGAAATAGTCGACTGTGTGCACATCCTGCGCAGGAGCCTCGCCAGCGGTGCCTTGCGTCGAGCGGCGGATCATCGCCTCGTCCGAGAGCACCGCAACGACGCCCGGCATGGCCAGGACCTTGTCCGCATGGATGGCCTTGACGGTTCCTTGCGCGATATCCGCCAGGACGAGAAAACCTTCAGCGCAATCTGACCGCTTCCATTCGGCGGAATAGGTCGCCGTGCCACTCACCTTTAGTGGGCCTTCCGGGCGATCGAGCGGCTTGCCGATCACGCCTTGCTTCATGGTGTCAAGCAGGTTGCGCTCGTCGGGGGTGTTATAAAGGTCGGCCAGAGGCAGTGCCATGGTTCAGGCCTTTCCGGTCTGTGTTGCTTCGTGGAGCGTGGCGGCCAGGGCGCGCGCTGCCAGCGGAATCTTGAAATCGTTCTCGCCAAAGCCCTGGGCATCCTTGAGGAGGACTTCGGCCGCCTGCGCAAACAGGGCAGGCGTGGGCTTCTCACCGATCAGCACGTTTTCCACGGCGCGGTCCCGCCACGGAACGGTGCCGAGGCTGCCGAAGGCCAGTGCACAGCGGGCGATCCTGCCCTCTTCCATGGCAAGGTCGACGGCAACCGAGACCAGAGCGAAGGCGTAGGAAGCGCGATCGCGTACCTTGCGATAGACTTGCACGCCTCCGGTGGGAGCGGGCAGGCGCACGGCCGTAATCAGTTCTCCGGCTTCAAGTACATTGTCGCGCGACGGCTCGTCACCCGGCATGCGATGGAACATGGCAAGCGGAATGCGGCGCGGCCCATAGGGGCCTTCGGTCATCACCACAGCATCGAGCGCAAGCATCGCAACGGCCATGTCACCGGGGTATGTGGCGATGCACTGGTCGCTTGTTCCCAGTACCGCATGAATGCGATTGAACCCTTCGCGCGCCGCGCAGCCGGAGCCCGGCTCACGCTTGTTGCAGGCCTGGGTGCTATCGTAGAAATAGCCGCAGCGTGTCCGCTGGCAAAGGTTGCCACCGGTCGTTGCACGGTTGCGCAATTGCGGGCTGGCACCGGCGAGAATGGCCTTGGCCAGAAGCGGCCACCCTTCGCGCACGCGGCGATGGGCAGCACAATCGGCATTCGAAACAAGAGCGCCGATCATCAGGCCGTCGCCATCGGCGCTGATTTCATCCAGCCCGGTTCGCCGGATCGATACAAGCTTTTCAGGAGTAGCCAGCTCCAGCTTCATGAGATCGACGAGATTGGTGCCGCCGGCAATTGCCGTGGCTCCTGCGTCGAGCGCGGCGAGAGCCGCATCGGGCGAATCTGCATGATCGAGAACGAAAGGCTTCATGCCCCGGCCCTCCCCGGCTGCGCCTGGGTCGCCATCACCTCCTCGATCGCGGCGATGATGTTCGAGTAAGCACCGCAACGGCACAAATTGCCGCTCATGCGCTCGCGCAACTCGTCAGTGGAGAATTCCGGCCGGGCGGCGACATCTTCGCTCACGGCGCTGGCCCAGCCTTCGGCGAACTCCTGCATCATCGCCTTTGCCGAACAGATCTGGCCCGGTGTGCAATACCCGCACTGAAAACCGTCGTGCGCAACGAAGGCCTTCTGAAGGGGGGCAAGCGCGTCGGCTGTGCCTATCGATTCGATGGTTTCGATCGTATCGCCTTCGTGCAGGTGCGCGAGCGACAGGCAGGAATTGATCCGCCTGCCATCGACGATCACCGTACAGGCACCGCATTGGCCATGATCGCAACCCTTCTTGGTCCCGGTGAGACCGAGGTCTTCACGCAGCCAGTCGAGCAGGGTGCGGCGGGCGTCAGCCGGCAGCGGGCGGTCCGCGCCGTTGACGCGGGCAGTCAGGGTCGTTGCAGCCATTGCGAGAAGGCGCCTTGTTGTCTTGGGTTAAGATTCCCGACAGGAACGCCCAACTCCGCGCATTGATCCAGCACGGCGCCTTTTAGATTTGCGTATTGCCCAGAACGCAGATGGCCCCCCTCCTGCGAAAGGAGAGGGGCCATCGAAGATTGCCGGATCAGGTCAGATCAGAACGCGATCGTTCCCGAAACCACGACAGCCGCGCCCGAGATGGGCGAGCCATCCTTGGTCGAGGAGAAGTTGGGCAGCAGGTAGGCCGATTCAGCCTTGCTGATGTCGGTATCGATATAGCTGACGCCCAGGACGACCGGGCCGATCGCGTAGTCGGCGCCGATGTTCCAATCGAGGTACTTGCCCGTGGGAGCGACGCTGGTGCCATTGGGGCCGAGGCCCGGGTTGCCGTCCGAGTAGCCGACGTGCGCGTGCAGGGTCAGGCCGGTGTCGGGGATGCCGGTGGACATGTCGGTCCAGATGTAGAGGTTGTCATCCTTTGCGCCGGGATTGTTGGGAACGCCGGTGGCATAGGCCGCGCCCGAATTGTACCACTTGCCGAGCGCTTCCTGCTTGGGCGCATAGGCGACGCCGGCAAGGAGGCTGACGGGGCCGGCAGTGCCCGAAACCTTCACGTAAGGCTCTGCAAAGTCTGTCTTGTCGGCGCCGCCCGGATACATGTACCAGGTCAGGCCAACGTCGAGCGTGACGCCGTTGAAGTCCTTCTTGTAACCGCCGATAAGATCGAGCTCGGTGTTTGAGCCGCCAAATGTGCCCCAGCCCGACAGGTTGGATGCCCAGGTGCCGACATAGAGTCCGCTTTCATGCGCGATCGTGGCGCCAGCCTGCACGGCCATGGCGCGGTCCGACTGCGAGACGCCGCGGAAGCGATAGTCGGACACGAGCGCAGCGCTGCCCGACACGGTGATGGGCTTGGTTTCTTCCTGAGCGAAAGCGGGGGTCGCCAGCAGAGCAAAGGCGACAGGTGCCACGGCTGCGGCAAGACGGATCTTCATACGGAACGCTCCCTGAAAAGGTTTATCGCGTTCCACCTGCGTCTGCCGAGCGATCGCTTCTCAAGCGGAGGACCGTCACTGCAGAGTTCAAAGAATTACACGCCGCTTTGCTGCACTGCAAGAAAAATATAATCGGGGACCCGATTGCGACCGAATGGCCAACAAAAGTGGACCCAACCTTCCGGTCGGGCCCACTTTCCGGGGAGCGCGCATGGGAGGGGGTACACTTGCGCCAACCGGGTCTGAACCGTGCACGGCCGGAGCCTCGCACGGAAAAGGATCAGGCCAGGGCCAGCGACCGCATGATCGGTTCCGGTCCCGTCAGGCGCACTTCCTCGCCACGCAGCTTGCGACGCGAAACCCATTCGGTCAGCATCTCGGCCGTGGTGTGATCGATGGCGTGCACGCGATCGAGATCCACGTGGACCGGCTTGCTCGGCGGGACCTGTTCCAGGGCATTGGTCAGGCGTGCCAGACCAATGAAGGTGGCAGCGCCTTCAAGTTCGAGCTTCACCGTCTCGCCCACCGCCTTCTCGCCGACGCGGAAGCGCAGGTTGCGAACGTGAGGCAGAAGTTCAAGAGCAGACAGCGCAAGGCCGGTCAGCACGCCGGTCAGGAGATCGGTCGTCACCACAAGCACGAAGGTCGCCGTCCAAATCAGCGCCGGCATGTAGCCGTGAACCTTGAAGAGGTGACGCACATGCTTGAGGCTGACGAGCTTCCAACCGGTCACGACCAGGACGCCACCCAGAGCCGCCATCGGCACTTCCCGCAGGATGAACGGCAGAAGCGCGACAAAGCCCAGGATCCAGGCACCATGCATGACGGCAGACCAGCGGGTCATCGCGCCGGCCTGGACGTTGGCCGAACTGCGCACGATCACGCCGGTCATCGGCAGGGCATTGACCACGCCGCACAGCAGGTTGCCCACGCCCTGCGCGCGAAGCTCCTTGTTGTAATCGGTGCGGACGCCATCGTGCATCCGGTCGACCGCGGCGGCCGAAAGCAGCGTCTCGGCGCTGGCGATGAAGGCGATGGCGATGGCCGAGACGATCAGCGAGCCATTGGCCAGCGGGCGGAGGAAATTGCCATCGGGCAGGGCAAAGGCAGCGCCGATCGAATCCGGCACGCTGATGCGCGCGACTTCGAGGTCCAGCCCCCAGGCAACGCCGGTTGCGGCAAGCACGCCAAGGAGCGCGCCGGGCAGCAGGCCAAGGCTCTTGGGCTTGGCCTTTTCCCAGACGAGCATCGTGGCGATCGTGAGGAGACCGAGCATCAACGCAAGTTCGGTGGAACGCAGATCGAAGGGCGTCAGACCAAGCACGCGCGCGGGCATCATCGCCAGGTTGTCGATACCGTTCGATTGCGGCTTGGCGTCGAACAGGATGTGGAACTGTCCGATCACGATCAGGGCGCCGATCCCAGCCAGCATGCCGTGGACCACCGCTGGTGAGATCGCCCGGAACACGCCGCCAAGCCGGGCGACCCCGGCCACGAACTGCAAGGCACCGGCAAGCACCAGCACCGGGCCGAGCGCGGACAGGCCGTTGTCCCTGACGAACTCAAACACGATGACCGCAAGCCCGGCAGCCGGGCCGCTGACCTGGAGCGGCGAGCCGGCCAGCAGGCCGACCACGAGCCCGCCGATGATGCCGGTCACCAGGCCCTTTTCAGGCGGCACGCCGGAAGCGATGGCGATGCCCATGCACAGGGGCATCGCCACAAGGAACACCACGATCGATGCGGTGAAGTCTCGCATCAGGAAGCGGAACGGCCCGCTGCCCTCCGCCTGGGCCGTCCCGCTTGTCATTCTGCTGCCTCGGCGGTGTAAGCGTCGAGAACCTGTCGCGACCGCGCAGGTAGGGCGACAGGCAAGGGCTTGTCCTCGCGCAGGGGCACGAATTCGCCGCTCTCGCCGTCAAGGCCAAGCACGACCCCGGCGCTGATGTCGACGAACCAGCCGTGCAGGGCCATTTCGCCACGGGCAATCGCGGTTGCCACCGAGGGGTGCGTGCGCAGGTGGTCGATCTGCACGATCACGTTCTGCAGGCTCACGGCCCGCACGCGGTCGTTCATGTCGAGATCCGGCGAAATGCTGGAGACAACGCTCTTGGCCGCAGCGCCGTGAAGCAGCCATGCGGCAACGTTGGGCATGCCTTCCGGCAGGTCCGGCGCCGAAAGCGCCTTCATCGCACCGCAGTCGGAATGGCCGCAGACGATGATGTCGCGCACGCCCAGTGCCATGACCGCATATTCGACGGTCGAGGTCACTCCGCCGTTCATCGTCGCGAAGGGCGGAACCATGTTGCCGGCGTTGCGGCACACGAACAGCTCGCCGGGCTGAGCCTGCATGATCTGCTCTGGCACGATGCGCGAATCTGCGCAGGAGATCATCAGCGCCTTGGGGCTCTGCCCTTCACTGACAAGCTTGCCGAACAGTTCACGGCTGTCGGGGAAAACGGTCTTCTCGAAGCTGAAGACGCGGCCGATGAGTTCGTTCATGGCACGGAACCTTTCGCAATAGTCGCCCGCGAGGGATCTCGGGCCAAGCTTTACGAAAGTATGTTTCGCGTCTTTCCGCTTGCTAGCGCGAATGTAACGAAGTGTTTCAATGGCTTCGTTTCATCGCGATCGCGAAACGCAAGGTGGCGACAAGGCCTCCGGTCGGCTTGTTGCGCAAGTGCATGGTGCCATTGTCAAGCTGAACGGCGCGGCGGACGATCGCCAGGCCCAGGCCCATGCCGGGCGTATCGCGCGAGCGAGCGACATTGAGCCGGACGAAAGGCTGCAGAGCCTCGTCCAGCCGGTCGTCGGGGATGCCCGGGCCGTCATCCTCGATCACCAGTTCGGCATCGGTTCCTTCGCGCCGTACAGTCACGCGGACATTGCCGGCATAGTGCAGCGCATTTTCGATGAGATTGGACAAGGCCCTACGCAACGAGACAGGGCGCGCCATGATCTCGAGGCTTTCCAGCCCGAAGAACGTGGCGTCGCTGCCATTGTCTGCCGCCGTATCGACAAGCGTCTGGGCCATCACGGCCACGTCGATCCGCTCGGCCGGAAGACGCGAGCCGCCGGATTCGACGAACGCCTGCAACGATTCGAGCATGTGCCCCATCTCCTGCAGGTCGCCGCCCATGTCCTTGCGCGTCTGCTCGTCCAGATCGCAATTCTCCAGCCGCAACTGCATTCGCGCCAGCGGGGTGCGCAAATCGTGCCCGATGGCCAGCATCGACTGGGTACGATTGGTCATGGATTCGTGGATGCGCTGCTGCATCTCGTTGAAGGCATGGATAAGTTCGCGCACTTCGTCGGTGCCCTGTTCGGCAAGCGGCTGGGGAGGCCCTGCCCCTACGGTTCGGCTGGCCTGCACCAGAGTGCGCAGCGGCACCAGCGTTGCGCGGAAAAGCACCCAGGCCAGAAGGACCAGAACCAGAGTCGGCAGCATGAGCGTTGCTACGCGGCCGGCGTTGAGCGTCCAGGCATCGCTCGCGTAAGTCTGGAAGACAAGCAGGCTGCCATCGTCAAGCACCATGGAGCCGGTGATGTTGCCCTCCCCCCCCATCCCGCGCAGCGACAACTGCAGATCGGCGCTGGCCAGTTCCGGAGCGATCTTGATGACCTGCATGCGCATGGTCGACAAGGCGACAGGCCCGGCAGGGCGCCCGCCCCCCGCCTTTTCCCATTTCATCGAGAAACGCGGAGTGCTGAGCGCCCGCGCGACACGAACCCGCTCGGGCGGCGAGATACGCTCGACCGCGCGACTGGCGATCACCAGATGTTCGGCCACGCGCGAGGCATCATCTTCGCGGACCGCAAAACGGCTGGCGCGATCGAACAGGACGGTGTTCGCAATGAAATCGACCCCTGCGACGAGCAGGAGAATCGCCAATAGCCGCTCGGGCAGGCCAAAGCGGCGCCACTTCATCAGGGACGCTGCACTTCGGCCTTGAACATGTACCCTACGCCCCGGACCGTGACGATCGGCGCGTTGCCCCCGGCGGCGGACAGCTTGCGTCGCAGACGGCTGACGAGGACATCGACGCTGCGGTCTGAACTGTCACCCAGGCGCGTGCGCGAGAGTTCGATCAATCGCTCGCGACCGAGCACGCGCTGCGGCTGGCCGATGAAGGTGGCGAGAAGATCGAATTCCGCTCCTGTCAGGTCGACCATGGCACCGCTTGGCGAGTGGAGTTCGCGCCGCGCCATCGACACGGTCCAGCCATCGAAATGGATATCGCCGCTGCGCGATCCGGCATCGCCTGCCGTGTCGGTGACCTGGTTGGTTCCCCGCCGCAGCACCGCACCGATGCGGGCGACCAGCTCACGCGTGCTGAACGGCTTGGGCAGATAATCGTCGGCGCCGAGCTCAAGGCCGAGCACGCGATCCTCCTCGGACCCACGTGCAGAAACGAAGATGATCGGCACGTCGCTTTGCCGGCGAAGGCGGCGGAACAGTTCGATGCCGCTTGTGCCCGGCAACATGATGTCGAGCACGACGAGGTCGGCAGGCTCGCTTTCGAGCGCGACCCACATTTCGGCACCAGTTGCGGCAGTGCGCACGTTGTAACCGTTTTCGCGCAAGGCCCGTGCCGTAAGCGTACGCAGCGGGCCGTCGTCTTCTACCAGTACGATCGATGGAGCTTGCATGGGGTTCCGGGCGGTTGCGGCAGCGAACCCCCACGATAGCAGCGGAGCGCTCGGTGCCAAGGTTGACAAGACACTTATCTGGGGCTTGCCAACGGGCGCGTCCGTGCGGCGTCGGCGATCCGCAACTGGCAACGCCCCCGAAGCTCGCCGTAAGTCCTAGCTGAAACTAAGGTTTTGCGGACTGCGGGCCGGGATGCGACAAAATATTGCTGAAACGCATTTTGTGATCAAACTGGTCCAAATTGCCTCAGGTCAAGCTTCTCGGCGTCCCCCAGCCAGAAGACATGCCTGGTATGATCGGCAAGATCGTTGCCGCTGTTGCCGTGACAGAATACGGTAAAACGCCCGCGCCTGTGCAGCAGCCAGTCAAGTGCCTTGCCCAGCATCGCCGTCGGAACCGTGATCTGGCACGATCCGCGAGGATGCGGGCCGACGGGGTTGGGATGAATACGTCCGATCGCCAGCCCGAGATCATCGCGAATGGCCTGGCAAAGGTGGCCGGCTTCCTCGGCCTCGTTGGCGTCGAAATAGAGATGTGCGTGGTAATCCGTGAAATCCTGCATGCGTCGCCCGATCCTCCAATTGCTGGTGTCCAGCCTAGCGGGAAACGCGCCGTCCGGCAAAAACGGCGTCAACTGCTGCAGTCGCATGCGATAATGGCATTGCCTTCGTGCAGGGGGCGGGCGCATACCTCTCTTCGACTAATGTCCAAGCGCGAGAATTGCCCCGAAAAGGTAATGCTGGCGCATAAAGCGGACCGATTGATCCGTTCCAGAAGTGAGGAGAGCCGAAATGGCCGAAGCCGTCTATCCCGTCCCCGCCGAGTGGGCCGAGAATGCCCTTGTGGACGAGACACGCTATTTCGAGATGTACCGGCAGTCGGTTGAGGATCCAGAGGCGTTCTGGGCCGAACACGGCAAGCGGCTCGACTGGATCAGGCCCTTCACCAAGGTCAAGAACACCTCCTACGACGAGGCCGACTTCGGCATCCGCTGGTTCGAGGACGGCACGCTCAACCTGGCGGCAAACTGCCTCGATCGCCATCTGGCCGAACGTGGTCACCAGATCGCAATCCTGTGGGAGCCCGACAGCCCGGCGACACCGCACCGCGAGATCACCTATCGCGAACTGCACGAGCAGGTTTGCCGCTTTGCCAATCTGCTCAAGGCGCAAGGGGTCAAGCGCGGCGAGCGCGTGACGATCTACCTGCCGATGGTGCCCGAGGCCGCCGTCGCCATGCTCGCCTGCGCCCGCATCGGCGCGATCCACTCGATCGTCTTTGCAGGCTTCAGCCCGGATGCGCTTGCCGGGCGCATCGTCGATTGCGACAGCCGCATCGTCCTCACTTCGGACGAGGGCCTGCGCGGCGGCAAGAAGGTCCCGCTCAAGGCCAACGTCGACGAGGCCCTGAAACAGTGTCCCGGTGTCGAAAGCGTCATCGTCCTGCGCCATACCGGCGCGGATGTGCCGATGGTGCCTGGCCGCGACGTGGATTGGGCCATGGGGGTCGCCGCACAGAGCGACGATTGCGTGCCCGAGGAAATGAATGCGGAAGACCCGCTGTTCATCCTCTACACCTCAGGCTCTACCGGCAAGCCCAAGGGAGTGCTGCATACCACCGGCGGCTATTCGGTCTGGGCCTCGATGACCCACCAGTATGTGTTCGATTACCGGCCTGGCCAGATCTACTGGTGCGCGGCCGACATCGGCTGGGTGACCGGACACTCGTATGTCGTTTACGGACCGCTCGCCAACGGCGCGACCACCGTCATGTTCGAAGGCGTGCCCAACTTCCCCGATCCCAGCCGCTTCTGGCAGGTGGTCGACAAGTTCAAGGTCGAGATCTTCTACGGCGCCCCCACTGCCCTGCGCGCCCTGATGCGCGAAGGCGACGATTGGGTGAAGAAGACCAGCCGCGCCTCGCTGCGCCTGCTTGGCTCGGTGGGCGAACCGATCAATCCCGAAGCGTGGGAATGGTATCACAAGGTCGTGGGCGACAGCCGCTGCCCCATCGTCGATACCTGGTGGCAGACGGAGACCGGTGGCGCGATGATCACGCCGCTTCCTGGCGCAACCCCGCTGAAGCCCGGCTCGGCCAGCCGTCCGTTCTTTGGCGTGAAGCCTGCGCTCGTCGACAATGAGGGCAACTTCCTTGAAGGAGCGACAGATGGTTGCCTCGTCATTACCGACTCGTGGCCCGGCCAGATGCGCACGGTCTGGGGCGATCATGAGCGCTTCTTCCAGACCTACTTCAGCACCTTCAAGGGCCTTTACTTCACCGGCGACGGCTGCCGCCGCGATGACGACGGCTATTACTGGATCACCGGCCGCATCGACGACGTCATCAACGTCTCGGGCCACCGCATGGGCACGGCCGAGATCGAGAGCGCTTTGGTGGCTCACCCCAAAGTTGCCGAAGCAGCAGTCGTCGGCATGCCGCACGATATCAAGGGCCAGGGCATCTACGCCTTTGTCACCTGCAATGCCGAGGTCGAGCCCGACGAGGCCCTGCGTCGCGAGCTGATCCAATGGGTCCGCCACGAAATCGGCCCGATCGCCACGCCCGACGTGATCCAGTTCGCTCCCGGCCTGCCCAAGACGCGTTCGGGCAAGATCATGCGCCGCATCCTGCGAAAGATCGGCGAGAACGACATGTCGAACCTTGGCGACACCTCGACGCTCGCCGACCCCAGCGTGGTCGACAACCTCGTCGCCAACCGCCCACAGCTCGAGCGGGCTTGAAAACGGCTGGGTGGGGACATGCGCGCCATGTCCTCACCCTGCACCAACGGGCAGGTGCGTAGCTAACGCGATCTTAACCTCTCACTCGGTTGCCACCCGCAAGGCAAGCTTACCGTACGGTCACCAGCGCAGGAGTATTGGCACCTTATCGAGCCCTGCATCCGGCAGCGTTCGCACCTGTCGACAAGGTGGAGTTGCCCGATGTTGCGCTGGTTCGAGAAGGTTGCGCCGATCCGCACCAAATTCCAGGTCCTGTTCTGGATGCAGACGGCGATGGCCATTGCCGCTTCGCTGCCAGTCGTGCTCGTCGTCGAAGATGTCGTCACCTCGCATGCCGTGTCAGCCCTCATCGTGGCGATCAGTTTCGCCTCGGTGGCGATGATCAAGTTCGCCGGCGTCAAGATCTGCGACCCTTACGTCGCGACAGTCCTGCGCATGGAAGCGCTCGCGGCAGGTGACCTCGAATCGCCCGTGGAGCACACCGAATTCGAGGACTGCGTGGGCCGGCTGACCCGTGCCATGGCCACTTTCCGCCAGCAGGCAAGCGAACTGCAGCAAGCCACCATCGAGCAGGAAGCGGTCGTGAGCGCGATGGGCGAGAGCCTGCAAAAGCTGGCCCGGAACGATCTGACCGTGCGACTGACGCAAGACTTTCGACCTGAGTACCAGGCTCTTCGCGAGAACTTCAATCTCGCCGCCGCCGCGCTTGAACGCGCCATGCAGAGCGTCTCGTCGGCCGCGGGGGACATTCTTGGCGGATCAGCAGAGATACGCTCGGCCTCGAACGATCTCTCCGTCCGCACGGAACAGCAGGCAGCAGCACTCGAGGAAAGTTCGGCGAGCCTGACCGAAGTCGCCACAACGGTGCATCGCAATTCGGCAGCGGCGCAGGCTGCCGCATCTGCCGTGCAGGACGTTCAGGCCGAAGCCCGCCAGGGGAGCGATGTCGTCGCCAGGGCCGTGATCGCGATGACGGCAATCCAGAGTTCCTCCGACCAGATCGCCCAGATTATCTCGGTCATCGATGGCATCGCCTTCCAGACCAACCTGCTGGCGCTCAATGCCGGTGTCGAGGCTGCGCGGGCAGGTGAAAGCGGCAAGGGCTTTGCGGTTGTCGCTACCGAAGTGCGTGCCCTCGCCCAGCGTTCCGCAGACGCCGCCACGCAAATTCGCGGCCTGATCGAAGCCAGCACGATGCAGGTCAAGGATGGTGTCAATCTGGTGGACGCGACCGGCGGCGCGCTCAAGACCATCGTGCAGAGCATCAACCGGATTGCCGGCTCCGTTCAGGAGATCGCGGACACGGCATCATCGCAGTCCGACGCGCTTGAGCATGTGCGCGCCGCTGTCAGCGAAATGGACCGGGCAACGCAGCAGAATGCCGCGATGGTCGAGGAAAGTACCGCCGCAGCACGACAGCTTGCCGAACAGTCGACCGAGCTCTCAAGGCTCGTTGATGAATTCAACATCACGAACAAGGTCGTGCCGATCCGGGACCGCATCTCCGCGCCGGTAGCCGCACTCACAAGCCTTCATGCACCGCCCGCCACCGCCGCGCCGCGCAAGCTCCCCTCAATCCCGCGCCCCTCTGCCGCACTTGCCCTCAAGGAAGAAGATTGGGACGAGTTCTGAAGCCGGGCAGGATCTTCCGGATTTCCGCCTGCTGGATCGCGGTTGCCGAACGCGCTGTTTTGGCACCGATGGCGACGATCGTATTCGTGCCTTGAATCCCAGCGCCATCGTTAGATGCCTTCCCTAACCTGCCTGACGCTCGACTGTTCGCGCGAGAGGCCGGTTAGGGGAGACAGATGGCAGCATAAGTGATGTTTGAATGCAGTTCGAAGCAACCGCCGCCTTTTGCACGACGGTCGCATCCCTTGCTCAGAACGGGATGTCGTCGTCCAGATCGTCGCCGAAGCCGCCGCCGCCCTGATTCCAGCCGCCGCCCGAGCTTCCACCCGATGCGCCCCCGCGCGAGGAGCCGCCACCAAAGCCGCCCGAGCCGCCCGAAGAGCCGCCATCGTTCCAGCCGCCGCCCGACGAGCGGCCACCGCCGCCACCCATGCCGCCGGTGGTGCCGCCAGCGCCGCCCGAGCCATCAAGCATGGTCAGCACGCCGCCCATCCCGCCAACCGAGATTTCGGTGGTGTAGCGGTCATTGCCGGACTGGTCCTGCCACTTGCGGGTGCGCAGCTGGCCTTCGATGTAAACCTTCGAACCCTTGCGCAGGAAACGTTCCACCACGCCGACAAGACCGTCGGAGTTGATCACGACGGAGTGCCACTCGGTGCGCTCCTTCTTCTCGCCGCTGGCGCGGTCCTTCCAGCTTTCCGAGGTCGCGATGCGCAGGTTGGCAATGCGGCCACCGTTCTGGAAGCTCTTGATTTCGGGGTCTGCCCCGAGGTTCCCCACAAGGATCACCTTGTTAACGCTGCCTGCCATCGAATCACGTTCCTTCTGATCTGGCCGATTGCCTAGCGCATGGGGGCTTGGCCGCGCGAGTCATCGCGCAACCGTTTCCACAGACCAACGCGTCGGTTCAGCCCAATCCGGCGGCAGTTGCCGTCCAGAACGTGATGCCCGCTGCCGCATAGGCCAGCACAAAAAGGTAGGCGAGCATGAAGGAGGGCCATTTCCAGCCGTTGGTCTCACGCCGGGCGACGGCGATGGTCGAAAGGCACTGGGGCGCGAACACGAACCATGCAAGGAAGGCGAGCGCCATCGGCAAGGTCCAGCGCGACTTGAGCTGGTCGCCCAGCGCGATGGCAGCCTGGTCCTCGTCGTCGCTTGCGCTCACGGCGTACGTCGTCGCGAGCGAGCTGACCGCAACCTCGCGCGCGGCCATCGCCGGGATGATCGCCAGGCTCATGTCGCGGTTGAAGCCGATGGGCTGGAGAACGACCGAGAGGCCATTGGCCAGCGTGCCCGCAACCGAGGCGTTGACCTGGTCCTGCCCCGGTTCTGCACGCGGGAAGTTCAGCAGGATCCACAGCGCGATCGTGACGGTGAAGATCATCGTACCGGCGCGGCGCAGGAATATCCACGCGCGTTGCCACAGCCCCAGCGCCAGATCCTTGACCGTGGGCAGCTGGTACTTCGGCAATTCCATGATGAAGCCCGACGCGGCGCCCTTTGTCACCGACCGGCGCAGCACCAGCGCCACGACCATCGCGCCGATTATCCCCGCCACGTAAAGGCAGAACAGGACGAGGCCCTGCAGCCCGATGCCGGGACCGACTTTCGTGTTCGGGATGAACGCGGCGATGATGACCGCATAGACCGGCAAGCGCGCCGAGCAGGTCATCATGGGCGCGATCAGGATCGTCGTCAGCCGGTCCTTGGGATCGGTAATGCTCCGCGTCGCCATGATGCCGGGGATAGCGCAGGCGAAGCTCGACAGCAGCGGGATGAAGCTGCGCCCCGACAGGCCGACGCCCGCCATCATGCGGTCCATCAGGAAGGCGGCGCGGGCCATGTAGCCGGTCGCTTCCATCGTCAGGATGAAGAAGAACAGGATGATGATCTGCGGCAGGAACACCAGTACCGAGCCGACGCCCGCAATCACGCCATCGGTCAGCAGATCGCGTAGCAGGCTTGCCGGAAGGGTTGCCTTGGCAAGATCGCCCAGCGCCGAAACGCCACCGTCGATCGCGTCGGCAAAAGGCGTGGCCCAGCTGAACACCGCCTGGAAGACAATGAACAGGAAGGCGAACAGGATCGGCGGCCCCGCCCATGGATGGAGCAGCAGCTTGTCCATGCGCGCGTGGATGCGGTGCCTGGCCGTTTCCGACAGGATCGCCGCGGTCGCCATCTGGTGCGCCAGCATCCGACGTTCGGGCAAGGTCACATGCGGGCGCGCAGCATCCTGCGCCCGCTCGGGCTTGTCGCGCGCCTCGGCAATGGCCGCGGCAAGTTCCGTCAGGCCGCGGCGGCGCACGGCAACGGTCGGAATGACCGGGACGCCCAGCGCCGCTTCGAGCGCCGCGGGATCAAGAGTCAGGCCATCACGCTCGGCCAGATCGACCATGTTGAGCGCCACCACGGTGGGTCGGCCCAGTTCGAGCACTTCCTGCGCAAAGACGAGATGCTGTTCGAGGTTCGAGCTGTCGAGCACCAGCACGATGACATCGGGCCTCGCCTGCCCGACCTGCTCGCCCATGATGACCTTGCGCGTCACTTCCTCGTCGGGGCTCGTGGCTTCAAGACCGTATGAGCCTGGCAGGTCGACCAGTTCGACCGGCTCTCCCGAAGGAAGGGCAAGACGGCCCGCCTTGCGTTCGACGGTGACGCCGGGGTAGTTGGCGATCTTCTGCCGAGCACCGGTCAGCGCGTTGAACAGCGCGCTCTTGCCTGCGTTGGGATTGCCAACCAGCGCGGCGACAGTCGGCATCTTGCTCATGCGGCGGCTTCGGAAACCGGCTCGACCGTCATGGCGAGGGCATGGACACGGCGTATCGCAACGGTCATGCGCCCGATCTCCACCGCCAGCGGATCGCGGCCCGCGAACACGCCGCGGTAGGCAAGCGTAAGCCGCGCGCCTTCGTCAATACCCAGCGCACGCAAGCGCTGGCCTTCCTCGGCGACGAGCACGGTCCAGTCGACCGCAGTGATTCGGGCAGGCGTGCCGATGGGGAGCTGATCGAGCGTCACAGGTTCCCGCTGCCATAGCCCGACAGCATTTGCAAGTCATTCGCAATAGAATTGCGCTGGATCAAAATTCAGGTGGCGGGATAGCGCAGCCGTCCAAGCATCCGCGTCAGCGAAAAGGTTTCCTCGCGCGGCTTCACCAGCTTTGCCTTGGCCTTTTCAAACTGCATTACGTTCTCGATCCGACGATCGAGGAAAGTGCGAGTGTCCTCGTGGCCGTCGCTGGTATCCTGCGCGAAGTAGGCCAGGGTCGCAGCGTAGATCGAGCCGAGCGTCAGGCGCTTGGTGTAATGGTTGTAGTCGGTCGCGGTATCGCCGGCGAGACGCCACATCTGGTCCGCGCTTGACCAGCCGAGGCGTGTGGCCGCCGCCACGTTCTGCGGCATGGCCATGATCGCCAGCGCGCGGCGCAGCGCCTCTTCCTTGCCGACCAGCGCATCCAGGCGGAACTGCACGAGGCGGCGGATCCGCTCGCGGATCGGCAGGTTGCCAATCTGCTCGGCCGGCAGCGCCGCAGCCATGTCGGCATCGATGCGCGCGATCCACGCAGAAATCATCTGCATCGCCCCGCCTTCGAATGCGAAGGCGGCCAGCGCCGGATCGACGCCTCCCATCGCGGCCGCCGAAGCCACCGCCGCAGGCTTCCAGCCATCGAACGCCACGGCATCGGCAATCGCGGGAGCGAGGCGGAGACGCAAGGCATCAAGTGTTTCGTCGGTCATCATCAACTTCCCGTCAGAACGATGGGCCGTAGGTCTTCTTGGGTCCGGCCGCCTTGGCGTCCTTGGCCGCCTTCTCAAGCTCGCCCAGAACCGGATTGCCCTTGTCGAGCGAGGCGTAGTCGCGCGCCGAGCGGCCGGAATTGTCGGGACGATCCGGGTTCGCTCCGGCCTTCACGAGCATGCGCACCAGCGCCAGATCCTTGCGGTGAACCGCGCTGATCAGCGGGGTTTCGCCAGTGTTGTTGGCCTCGTCGATCCGCGCGCCCGATTTGATAAGCTCGTCCACGCCTTCGATGAAGCCCATCTCGGACGCCTGCACCAGCGGGGTAACGCCGCGGTTGTCGCGCGCGTTGACGTTGGCGCCCTTGGCAATCAGGAACTGCACCCAGGTCAGGTCGCGACGCGCCACGACGATGTGCAGCGCAGTCTGCCCGGTGGTATAGTCCTTGGTGTTGACGATCTGGGTGCCAGGCTCGTTCAGGGCCTCGGTAACCTTGTCGCCTTCCTTCTTGCGGACGGATTCAAGGAACTTGTAGCTGTCTGAAAACTGGGCCTGCGCCGGAATTGCCACGGCAGCGGACAGCAGCACGGCCAGAACGGTAAGCGGCGTGCGCATTTTCGACAGCATTGAGAACCTCCTGTTGCGTGCCCCATCAGCCATTTAGCGGCTGTCCGGACTCGCCTCTTGCAAGGACACGGTTAGCAGAGCATGAACCGCCGCGCCATGGCCCACACCTTCAGATCGATCCCCATGAGATCCATCCTCGCCGCGCTTGCCGCAACCTGCACTTTCGCACTCGCCGCGTGTGGCGGGGCTCCATCGGAGAAGCCGCCGCTGGAAGGTGCCGCCATCGGCGGTGACTTCACGCTGACCGGCAAGGACGGCAAGGCTGTGAAATGGAGCGACTTTGCCGGCAAGTATCGCATCGTTTATTTTGGCTACACCTTCTGCCCCGATGTCTGCCCGCTCGACATGCAGAACATCGCGCAAGGCGTGCGCCTGTTCGCCAAGGAACATCCGGACAGCAGTCCGATCGTGCCGATCTTCATCACTATCGATCCGCAGCGCGATACGGCAGAAGTCGTGGGCAAGTATGCCGCCAACTTCGGCCCCAACGTGGTAGGCCTGACCGGCACGCCCGACCAGATCGCCGATGTCGCCAAGAAATGGGCGGTATTCTACCAGAAGCGCGATGGTGCCAAGCCCGACGCCTATCTGATGGACCACAGCCGCGCGTCCTACCTCATGGGCCCCAACGGCGAGGCCATCGCCCTGCTCCCCTCGGAACAGGACGGCAAGGCCGTCGCCTCAGAACTTGCCAAGTGGGTGCGTTGAACCAGGACCGCTTCTGGGAACGGCCGGTCGAGACGCTGAGCCGCGAGCAGTGGGAAGCGCTGTGCGATGGCTGCGGCAAGTGCTGCCTGCACAAGCTGGAAGACGACGACACCGGCGAAGTCTATCACACCAATGTCGCCTGCAAGCTTCTCGATCTCAAGAGCGCGCGCTGCAGCGACTACAAGCATCGCCGCGCCTATGTGCCCGATTGCCTGCGTCTTACGCCGAAGCTGGCGCGCGAATTGCCTTGGCTTCCTGATAGCTGCGCCTATCGCCTGCGTGCCGACGGCAAGCCCCTGCCGGACTGGCACTATCTGATCAGCGGCGATCGCGAGGCGGTGCACCGCGCCGGGCAGTCGGTCGTCGGCAAGGTGGTCAGCGAGACGATTGCCGGGCCGATCGAGGAGCACATCGTGCCTTCGGATCACTTCGATGGCTAGCGGCGTGCTCGACTGGCTGCGCCGCGCCGACCCCCGCGCAAAACAGGCTCCCACGCCCCGTGCGGTGGCCCGGCGCTCCATCACGGTGGGCGGGCGCGACTTGCCGCTGGTCATCCGCAAGCTGGGCCATGCGCGGCGGATGACGCTGCGCCTTGCCCCGGATGGCAGCGAAGCGCGCGTATCGATCCCGGCGTGGGGCCGCGTCGGCGATGCGGAGGCCTTCGCGCGCGACCGCGCCGAATGGCTTGCCAGCCAGCTTGCCCGCCTGCCCGAAGCCCGTGCGATAGAGCCGCAGTCGTCCCTGCCCTACCGCGGCGAGACGCTGCACATCCAGTGGCAGGAGAGGGCACGGCGCAAGCCGGAAGTCTGCGCGGGCGAACTCCGCATCGGCGGCCCGGTCGAAGGCCTGCCCACCCGGTTGCAGCGCTGGCTTGAGGCCGAGGCCCTGCGCCTGTGCGCCGACGATCTTGCCCATTACTGCGCCAGGGCCGGCGAGGCCGTACCGCGCCTGTCGCTTTCGCGCGCGCAGCGGCGCTGGGGAAGTTGCGCTGCCGATGGCTCGATCCGCATGAACTGGCGACTCGTGATGGCGCCGGACTTCGTGCGGCAGTCGGTCGTCGCGCATGAAGTGGCGCACATGAAGCACTTCGATCACAGCCCGGCGTTCCACGCCCACCTCGGCGGCCTGTACGAAGGCGACATCGATGCCGCCAATCGCTGGCTCAAGCGTCATGGTCGCTCGCTTTACGTGCTGTTCGGGTGATGGGTAGCGCTTTGCACCGCCAGTCCTTATCTTGGCCGGCATGAAAGGCTTTTTCAGGAACGTCTCCCCTCGCCGCGCGGTCGTCGACTTGTGGGAAGTGATTGGCGCACCCAGCGAATATCGCCGCGTCGGGCTGATCATGGCCGCGATGGTCACAGGCGGGATCTTCTTCGTGATGACCCAGCAAGGTGGCCGCGGGCTGCCTCGCCCGCCTGAAATCACCTATTTCCCGAGCCTTCTGGAAAGCCGCACCGACGCCGAGATCCTTGCCGAAAACAAGGCGGCCACTGCAAAGGCCAAGGCCGAAGCGGCCGAGGAGGAGGCTAGCCAGGAGCGCGTCCGCCAGATGTACAAGGCCGTGGGGGATGCCACCGGGGTCGAGACCAGGAAGGCCTACGAGGAAGGCAAGGCCGAGCGCGAGGCGCTGAAGCGCAAGATCGACGCGGCGCGCAAGGAAGTGCTCGACAAGCATATGGTCGACAATCCGGTCTATGATGCCGAAATGAAGAAGGCAGCCGGCAAGCAGCAATGAGCCGTGCCGAGGACCTGAGCTGGCTCGACGCTGCAGCCGCCGTTGCGGCGCGCGGGCGGCCATTGAGCAGGCCCAATCCGGCCGTTGGCGCGGTGATCGTCAGGGACGGCATCGTCGTCGGGCGTGGCTGGACGCAGTCCGGTGGCCGCCCCCATGCCGAAGCGGAAGCCCTGGCCATCGCTGGGGCGGCAGCCCATGGCGCCACTCTCTACGTCACGCTGGAACCGTGCGCCCATGCCAGCGCGCGCGGACCGTCATGCACGTCGCTGGTGCTGGATAGCGGTCTGGCCCGCGTGGTGATCGGGGTGGAGGACCCTGATCCGCGCACGGCGGGACGCGGTATCGCCGCCTTGCGCGCAGCGGGCATTGCGGCCGATGTGCTGCCCTGCCCCGCCGCCCAGGCTTCGCTCCAGGGATACCTCGCTCGCGCAAGGTTTGGCCGTCCGCACATCACCCTCAAGCTGGCAACGTCGCTGGACGGGCGGATTGCGCTGTCCGACGGATCCAGCAAGTGGATCACCGGGCCCGAAGCGCGCGCGCACTGCCATGTCGAGCGTTCGCGCGCCGATGCGATCCTGGTCGGCGGCGGGACGCTGCGTGCCGACCAGCCCGGACTCGATGTTCGCCTGCCCGGACTCGAGCATCGCAGTCCGCAGCGGATGGCGCTGACAAGCGGCAAGGTGCCTGAAGGTTGGGTCGCAATTCCCGAGATCGAGGTCTTTGAAGGTCAGGGGAAGGTTTTCGAAGGTCTCGGCCAGGTCCAGCACATGTTCGTGGAAGGTGGAGCCCGCACAGCCGCAGCTTTCCTCAAGGCTGATCTGGTCGACCGACTGCTGATCTACCGCGCTCCTATCATCATCGGCGATGGCCTGCCCTGCATCGCCGATATCGGGTTGGAGTCGCTGGCTCACGCGCATGGCCGGTGGCAGAACGTGGACCGCCGGACGCTTGGCAGCGACGCGCTCGACGTCTACGAGCGGGCGCGCTGAAGGAGATTTGATATGTTCACCGGGATCGTCACCGAAGTCGGCAGCATCCTTGCCATCGAGGACAAGGGCGACCGCCACATCACGATCTCGTGCGCGATGGACCCGGCCAAGATCGCCATCGGTGCCTCGATCGCCTGCTCGGGCGTGTGCCTGACCGTGGTGGACAAGGGCGGCGTCGCCGGAGAAGGCTGGTTCGCGGTGGACGTCTCGGGCGAGACCGTCAGCCGCACAGCGCCCGAACAGTGGACCGTCGGTGCACCGCTCAACCTTGAGCCAGCGTTGAAGCTGGGCGATGAGCTGGGCGGGCATATCGTGACCGGTCACGTCGATGCGGTGGGCGAAGTCGTCGGCATCTGTCCCGATGGCGCCTCGCTGAAGTTCGGCATTTCAGCCCCGCAGGAACTGGCCCCCTACATCGCGGCCAAGGGCTCGATCACCGTCAACGGTGTTTCGCTGACGGTGAACGAGGTTGCCGACCAGCCCGACGGCTCGTGCCATTTCGCGCTGAACATCATCCCGCACACCGCGCAGGTCACCACGATGGGTGCGCTCGAGCCGGGGTCGAAAGTGAACCTCGAGATCGACGTGCTGGCACGCTATCTCAAGCGGATGCAAAGCCTGGCCTCGCAGGGCTGAGCCGCGTTCAGGCGCAGCCGAGCACGATCTTTAGCAACTGCGCCGGCTGGTCGCCCATCACGTTGTGGGTGGCTTCGGCCTCGTGATATTCCCACGCCGGATCGTCCTGCACGGCTTCGGCGAACTTGCCGAAGGGTGATGGGCTCCAGCCATTGGCGAATATGTAGATGCGGCGGGGGATCTTCGCTTCCTCGCCGGTGAAGCGCACGGCCTCGACCAGCGTCAGCAGCGGGTGATCGGACAGGACCGGACTTTCGAGACCGGGGAGCGGAGACACGGCACCGGGCTTGTGCTTCTGGCTGCCGATATAGTGATCATGCTCCCACTGCCCGGTCAGGTCCCACAGTGATTGGCCGTCCTGGGGCAGGAAGGCATCGACATAGACGATGGCGTCAATCCGCGCGCCGAGGCGCGTGGCCACGCCGGTGATGACCATGCCGCCCCACGAATGGCCAACCAGCACGAAGCGGTCGAAGCCGGCAGTGGCGATCTGGGCACAGACATCATCGATGTGCGTGGTCAGCGTGATGCCGGGATGGAATTCAGCCTTGCGCTTGCCCAGCCCGGTCAGCTCCGCAGAAAGAACGCGGTGGCCGGCAGCAACGAGATCGGCCTTAAGCCGGTCCCATGCGAAGCTGCCGCCCCATGCACCGTGTACCAGCACAAAGTCGGTCATTGCTCAGGCTCCCTGACCGATGCCGTGCTTCCTGTTGTAACCGTGAATCCATTCGAGCGTCTTGGTCAGACCACCGAAGGGGTAGAAGTGCAGGCGCACCTTGCCATGCTCAGGCCCTAAACCCTTTGCAAAGGCATCGACCAGCTTGTCGGGGCCTGCGGTGCCCAGCAGGTTCGTGACCGAGATACCGTATTTCTTGAGCACCGAGGTCGACGCGCCGACACCGCAGCGCGCGGCAAAGGCGAGCAGGCGCTTGATCCCGGCGGGCCCTGGCACGCCGATGCGCACCGGGGCATCGATGCCGCGCGCGCGCAATTCCTTGAGCCAGGCAAGGAAGGCATCAGGATCGAAGCCGAACTGGGTGACGATCAGCGGGGCCATGCCGCGGGCGGTGATTTCCGCGACCTTCTTTTCGAGCACAGCCCAGCATTCGGCCTCGGACATGTTGGGGTGCCCTTCCGGGTGGCCGCCGATGCCGATGGCCTTGATGCCCGAGCGTTCGAAAGCGCCGGTCGCGATCAGGGCGGAGGTGTCGAAATAGGGGCCGACCGGCTCGGGCGGATCGCCGGCAACGATGAAGCAGCGCGTCACCCCGGCCTGTTCGACCACGGCGCGCAGGTAACCTTCGAAATCATCCTCGGACGTGATCCGCCGCGCGGAAAAATGGGGCATCGGCTCAAAGCCGAGTTCGCGCACTGCAATAGTCGCCGCTACGCGGGCGCCGACATCTTCGCCCGGCAGGAAGGTAACGGCAATCGGGGTTTCGGCCGGAATGAGCGGGGAGGCATCGCGCAGCGAGGCTTCATCCTTCGCGGTCATCTCGAGGCTGAAACCATCGGTGATCCCGTCGGGCGTCTTGTCCCAGTTGGGATGGATGATCGATGCCTTGGCCATGTTCGGGATCCTCTGTGGAAATGGAACGTCCCGCCCGGCCACCTTTGCGATGGCCCGGGCGGGGTTCTGTTCAGTTCGCCTTAGCGGGCAGTACGCCAGCCTTCGGCGTAGTTTTCGCGAGCGACGCGGCTGTAGGGGACCGGCGAGACGATCGCGCGGACCTCGATCTGCTTGTGCGGCTCGACGGTGGTCTTGCGGGTACCGCCGTTCTCTTCACCCCACACCACGCGGAGTTCGGTGCCGACCGGAATTTCCGGATCGATCGTGGCGAGGCTGAGCGCCTGCTTCTCGTTGTAGGAGTAGCCGGTGAACATCGAGAAACCGACAGTCTTGCCGCCTGCATCGACAACGCGGTCATAGTTCGACGAGGCGTAGTTCGCGAGCGGGGTGTCGAA
The DNA here is from genome assembly GCF_900176395.1 of Novosphingobium sp. B1. Taxonomy (GTDB): domain Bacteria; phylum Pseudomonadota; class Alphaproteobacteria; order Sphingomonadales; family Sphingomonadaceae; genus Novosphingobium. The sequence goes on from NZ_FWXL01000008.1 coordinate 43,619, forward strand.
GAACTTGTACTGGTCGCCATCGGGGTTGAACAGCGAGGCCATGATCTTCGCCATGTCCTCGGGGTTCCAGGCCAGCGTCACCTTCTTGCGCTGCTCGGCCGGGTTCAGGGCCTCCAGCGCCTCACGGCCATGGAAATCATGGTCGAACTTGACGAAGTTGCCGTAACCCAATTCCCACGGATTGAGGTAGTAGTCCTCGATGTTGTCGGAGACGAACGAGCCGCCGATCGAACCGGTCGCTTCATAGCTGTCAGCGGCGAGCCATTCGCGGAAGCCCTTGAGCTTTTCGCCGGTGTAGATGGCGGGCAGCGGCGACGGGATCCAGCCGGATTCCAGCGTGTTCGAGGGGTAGGCGCGGCTGCCGCAGGCGATCAGGCCAAATTCCTTGCCAGCTTCCAGAATGGCGGCGCGGATTTCTTCCTGCTCGGCATAGGGACCCCAGATTTCGAGGCCCGGCGCGCCCGACATGCCGTGGCGCAGCGTGCGCACGGTCTTGCCGGCGATGTTCATCGTGCTCATGTTGAAGAACTTGAGCTGTTCGAGCGGACCGCCGTGCAGCTTCTCGATCACGTTCCAAGCCTGCGGGCCCTGGATCTGGAAGCGCCATTCCTTGCGGGTGACGGGCTTGCCCATCGGGCGCATCGGCGAGCGATCATCGAGTTCGATCTCGACGTCGTAGCCGCCGGTCGCACCGTGATAACGCAGCCAGTTCGAAGCCGGAGCGCGGCCAACGTAGGTGAACGATTCTTCTTCTTCCCAGAAGATGATGCCATCACCGATCACGTGGCCGTAAGGCGTGGTCGGCACGTACTGCTTGGCCTTGTTGACCGTCCAGCCCTTGGGGCTGTTGATCATGGTGTCGGACAGCAGCTTCAGCGAGTCCTTGCCGCGGATGTAGAGGTTCACCATGTGGTGCGACTGGTCGAACAGGACGGCGCTGTGCTGCCACGCCCACTGTTCGCTGCGCCAGTTCGAGAATTCCGGTGCGACGACAGGATAGACATATGCACCGAGCTGCGAGTTGCGCAGCATCTCGACGACGTTGCCGCCTTGCTGGATTACCTCTTCGAGGTTCTTTGCCATGGTAACTCTCCCGACTTGTGAAATGGCAGGTTGAAAAACTTGTATGCAACACATACAATCTCATTCGAGATTCGCAATGGGAAATGTTGCGCCTGATGAGCGCCACCCCTAGCGCGACAACGACGGGAGAGATTTTGATGAGCGCATCGCTGATTCTGACGCTGTCTTGCGAGGACAAGCCGGGGATCGTGGCCCGGGTAACGGGCAACCTCTATGACGCTGGCGGCAACATTCGCGAAGCGCAGCAATTCGATGACGCGCTGAGCGGCAAGTTCTTCATGCGCGTGGTGTTCGATCCGGGCGATGCCGGTGTCGATGCGTTCCGTGCAGCATTTGCCCCGGTCGCCGACGATTACGGCATGGAATGGAACATGCGCGATACCGCAGTGAAGCGGAAGGTCGTGCTGATGGTCAGCAAGTTCGACCACTGCCTTGGCGACCTGCTTTACCGCACGCGCATCGGCGAACTGCCGATGGAGGTCGTCGCGATTCTCGGCAACCATCCCAAGGAAGCCCTGTCGATCTCGCTGATCGGCGATGTGCCCTATTATCACCTGCCGATCACCAAGGAGACCAAGCCGCAGCAGGAAGCCGAAGTGAAGCGCATCGTCACCGAGACGGGCGCGGAGCTGGTGGTGCTCGCGCGCTACATGCAGATCCTGTCCGATGATCTCACCGCTTTCCTCGCGGGCCGCTGCATCAACATCCACCACTCGTTCCTGCCGAGCTTCAAGGGCGCAAAGCCCTATCACCAGGCCCATGCGCGCGGCGTGAAGATGATCGGTGCGACCGGCCACTACGTGACCGCCGACCTCGACGAAGGCCCGATCATCCACCAGGACGTGGAGACCGTGACCCACGCCGACAGCCCGGAAGACCTGGTGCGCAAGGGCCGCGACGTGGAGCGCCGCGTGCTGGCCGAAGCGGTGCGCCTCCATCTGGAAGATCGCGCACTGGTCAACGGCAACAAGACCGTCGTGTTCAAGAGCTGACGCCTTGATGCGTTGAATTCAGGCGGCGGCAGGAGCACCATGCTTCTGCCGCCGTTTTGCTGCGGGAGAGGACAGATGCACGTCAACGCGCTCGATCACGTCAACATCATTACCGACCGGCTCGACGAGACGGCCGAATTCTACAAGGCACTGCTCGGGCTTGAACGGCGGGACGCCCCGCCTCCCCTTACCCCGCAGAATGCGCAGTGGATGCATGATGCCGGCGGCAAGGCCATCGTGCACATCAACGCGGTGGATTGCCCGCGCACCTATGACCGCGAGGTGCAACCGGGTTCGCTCACCGGCGCGATCCATCACGTTGCGCTCAACTGCGCGGGCCACGATGAAGTGCTGGCGCGCCTGGCTGCGCTGGGGCTCGACTACCAGACCAACGTGGTCGAAGCTATCGGTCTGCGGCAGATCTTTACCGCAGACCCGAACAACGTACTGCTGGAGTTGAACTTCTTCGCCGATTAGGCGGGGATCGCCGCCTCCAGCGCGTTAGCCAGCTCTGCTGGCTTGGACAGGTAGGGGCTGTGATCGGCCTCAAGCGTGACCACGTGAGCGCCGGGCGACATGGCGATCATGCGACGCTGGCTCTCGATGGGGATCGTGCGGTCGAGCGTGCATTCGACGTAAGTGCGCGGCAGGCTGCCCCAGCGTTCGGGCGTGACGGCAATCTTCTGCGAGCGTGGCGCGTGCGGTTCGGCCATGAGCCTTGCCATCGCGGCTTCGACCAGATCCGAAGGCGAAACTTGCGCAAAGACGGGTGCAGCATTCGCCGCATCGACAACCGTCGCCACGCCGCCGTGCACCTTGGAAATGATCGCATCGAAGGCGGGGTTCGGACCTTCGAGTTCCTTGAACTCGGCGCGGCTCATGCCCGATGGCAACATCATCGCGCAGATATAGACTATGGCATCCATCGCTGAGGGTTCGCGCTCGGCCGCAGTGGAGACGACGAGGCCGCCGCGCGAGTGACCGCCGAGGACAACTGGCCCGATGCCCTGCGCCTTGAGATCGCGGCAATGCTGCGCAGCAAAATCGCCCCACCCGTCAAGAGTGACGGCGGCCATCTCCTCTGCCGTTCCGCCCATGCCAGGCAGTGTTGGCGCGATTACGGTGTGGCCACGGGCGCGCAGAATTTCGGCAACGGGATCAAAACACCAACCGCCATGCCAGGAACCATGAATCAGAACGAAACCAGCCATCAGCGCACATGCCCCGACCAGGTGCGCAGGCCCGGAGCCGTGCGGTCCTCGCTCTTCAGGGCTTCAGCCACGGCAGGGCGCGCAGTGACGGCATCGCGCCATTCGCACAGGCGGGGGAAGCGGCTAGCCACTTCCATTTCGGGAAACATGCGTTCAACCATCATGCCGCAGTGCGAATAAAAGTTGATGTCGGCAAGAGTGTAGGTGTCACCTGCCAACCACTTTGTTTGCCCAAGCTGCGCTTCAACCTTGGCAAGGGCATATTCGATCTTGGCGGTGGCATTGGCGAGGTCCGCTTCGGAGAAGCCTGAACGCGCAGTCGCCCACTTCTTGCGCTGGTCTGGCAGTGGGATGCTTTCGAGCAGTTTCTCGAAATCGCCGCTTTCGATATTCCGCGCAATCACGCCGACCATGCGGTGCCAGCCGTGCATCGAGACGAAGTTCATCACGTGCTCGTCGATGAACTTGTTCCAGTAGCGCATGCGCGCCGCGCCAACTGGATCGCGCGGGCGCAGGGGCGCATCGGCAGGCTGGGCATCGGGGAATGCGTCTTCGAGATATTCGTTGATCACCGTGGTGTGGGTGATGATCGTGCCGTCATGATCGAGTACGGGCACCTGGCCTTCGGGATTGATCGCGGTGAACCACGGCTGGTGCTGCTCGAACTTGTGCAGGTCGACATAGATACTCTCGTAGGCGAGACCCTTCTCCTTGAGGGGGACCATCGACTTGAGCGAGTTCGCCAGCGGTTCGGCGTGGTAGTATTTGAGGGCCATAAGATCAGACTCGCATGGTGCCGAGCATGCCACCATCCACCGCCCAGCTTTGGGCAGTAACGTGGCTGGCAGCGTCGGAAAGGAGGAAGGCGGCGACCTTGGCCAGCTCCTCGGGCTGGCCGGTGCGGCCTTGCGGAACGGCCCTGGCCATCTGCGAGGCGGCTTCGGGCGGCAGGCCATCGAGCATGGGTGTCTCGATCAGGCCGGGCACGATGCAGTTGCAGCGCACCCCGTACTCGGCGCCTTCATTCGCTACCGCGCGCGACAGGCCGAGGACCGCATGCTTGCTGGCGACATAGCCCGCGTTCATCGGCAAGCCGCGCTCGCTGGCGAGGCTGCCGGTCACGAGGATTGCGCCCTGCCCGCGCTCTTTCATGGCCGGAAGCACATGCTGGATCGCCCAGAGCACGCCCTTGAGGTTCACGGCCATCACGGCATCGAACATCTCGTCGGTGTATTGCTCGACGGGAGCGAACATGCCGCCGATCCCGGCGTTGAGAAACAGGCCATCGATCGGACCATTTGCGGCAACCGCCTGATCCAGCGCGGCATGCAGCGCGGCCTTGTCGGCAACGTCAGCCGCGGCAAAGGCGGTGCTGCCGCCCAGATCGCGCGCGGCCTGTTCGAGCAGATCGGCGCGGCGGGCAATCAGGGTGACACGGGCGCCGGCTTGTGTGCAGACGGACGCGGTGGCGCGCCCGATGCCGGTGGAAGCGCCAGTGATGACGATGTGCTTGGCCGAAAGATCGGTCACTCTGGCGCCCTTGCGATGAATTGCGCCCAGATACAGACTTCCTTGCTTTCGTGCCCTTCGGGCGACCACTGCCGCTCCATCATGGCGCGCGCCTCTGCCTCGGGCAGTCCGCGAACGGTGCGGTTGTAGCGGTAGAAGAATGCCGAGACGCGCCAGTTCATGATGCAGTGGACGTGGACAGGCTTCGGCCCCTGCTCCACTGCCTTCAAGAAAGCGGCGTAGTGATCCTCGCCCGGTGAATCGAAGGGCACGGGAATGTGGGTGTAGGCTATACCTTGCGCGGCCAGCTTCTCCCCTTCCCCGGCCAACGCCTCGGGATGGGTCTCCAGCGCGAGGTTGACGACATGCGCCACGCCAAGGTCGGCAAGGCGCATGACGTCCTTGTCCTCGATCCGACCCGACGTGGTCACTTCAGCATCGAGCCTCTGCCAGGCTCGAATATCGTCAGGATCGGCCATGGGGCAGGCTCAGGCCTTCTGCTCAGACCAGCCCGAGCAGACGCGCGGCGTTGTCCTTCATGATGCCCGGCATCACCTCTTCCTTGAAGCCGACCTGCAGCGCGGCATCGATCCACTTCTGCGGGTGGATCAGCGGGAAGTCCGAACCGAAAAGCATCTTCTTCTTGAGCTGCGTGTTGGCATACTGGATGATCTGCGGGGCAAAGTACTTCGGGCTCCAGCCGGACAGATCGATGAACACGTTGTCCTTGTGCAGCGCCATCGACAGGCTTTCATCCACCCACGGCCAAGACGGGTGGGCGAGGATGATCTTCATGTCGGGGAAATCCACCGCGACATCATCGACCAGCATCGGCTGGCCGTATTTCAGGCGCATGCCGCCACCGCCGCGCATGCCGGTGCCCATGCCGGAGTGTCCGGTGTGGAAGATCGCGGGCAGGCCATATTCGGCGATGACTTCGTAGATCGGATAGCCGACGCGATCGGCAGGGTGGCAGTTCTGGGCGATGCCGTGGAACTTGAAGCCCTTGACGCCGAAGTTCTCGATCAGATCACGGGCCTCGCGCGCGCCGAACTTGCCCTTGTGCGGGTCGATCGAGGCAAAGGCGATGCAGATGTCGTCGTTCTTGGCCGCCATCTCGGCAACCTCGTAGTTTGACACGCGCTTGGCGCCCATGCCGCATTCGGCATCGACCGTGAACATGCAGAAGGCGATCTGCTGCTCGCGGTAGATCTCGACAATCTCCGGCATCTTGGGGCGTTCGCGCGGAGCCTTGAAGTAGGCCGAAGCCGCATCGAAGAACTGGCCCATGACCGGATCTTCCGGATCGTGGCACGAGACCTCGGCATGGACGTGGACGTCGATCGCCTTGATCTTCGAAAGGTCGATGGGCACCGTTCTTTTCCTTCAATTCTTAGAAGCTTCGAGGAAGCCCTGCCGCGCAACGGCAGAGCTTCCTGCGATGTTCAGGCGCGGATCAGACCAGCGCGTCCTTCTTGACGGTGATCACCTGGCTGTAGGTGAACTCCTTCAGGCCCTCGATGCCGTATTCCGCACCGAAGCCGGACTGCTTGTGGCCGCCGAATGGTGCAAAGGGCGAGAGGTGGAGGAACTCGTTGATCCACACCGTGCCGGTTTCGAGCTGTTCGGCAATCTTCACGCCGCGGTCGGTGTCCTTGGTCCAGACTGCGCCAGCAAGGCCGTATTCCGAATTGTTGGCGCGGGCGATGACTTCATCATCGCTCGAGAACTTCATCAGCGGCATGACCGGGCCGAACTGCTCTTCCGCCACGATGCGGGCGTCCTCGGGCGGATTGTCGAGGATGGTGATCGGCACATAGTAGCCCGAACCCGAAGGATCGACATCGCCGCCGACAAGGAACTTGTAGCCATTTTCCTTGGCATCCTGGATCAGTTCGCAGACGCGCTCGAACTGCTTCTTGTTCTGGATCGGACCGACGCCAGTGCCCTGTTCGGACCCGTCACCGACCTTCACGGTCTTGGCATATTCGGCGATGGCCTTGGACAGATCGTCGTAGATATCCTCGTGGATATAGACACGCTTGGCCGCGACGCAGATCTGGCCGGCATTGGTGAAGCTTGACCAGAAGAGCTGTTCGGCAACCTTCTCGACGTCAGCATCGGGCAGGACGATCGAGGCATCGTTGCCGCCCAGTTCCAGCGTGATGCGCTTGAGGTCCTTCGAAGCGCCTTCCATGATGCGCTTGCCGGTCGCAGTCGAACCGGTGAAAGTGATCTTGTCGATATCGGGGTGCGAGGTCATCATCGGGCCGAGCGCATCTTCGCCGGTGATGATGTTGACGACCCCAGCCGGCACGATGTCCTTGATCAGCTCTGCGAACTTCAGCGTGGTCAGCGGCGTGAACGGCGAAGGCTTGAGCACGATGGTGCAACCGGTGAGGATCGCGGGCGCAATCTTCTGCACCGCCATCAGCAGCGGGAAGTTCCACGGAACGATGCCCGCGACAACGCCGACCGGCACGCGGCGAGTGCGGCTGAAGCGAGTGTCGCTGTCTTCGTTGACGGTTTCTTCCAGCGTGAGCGTCGACTGGGCGCTGATGATGCCGGCACAAGCGTGAATCTCACCCTGCGCCTGATGGTGCGGCTTGCCCTGTTCGCTGGTCAGAAGGCGATAGAGTTCATCGAAGTTCGCCTCGATTGCCGCCGCCATGTTGCGGATTACGGCGCGGCGATCGTCGACCGGGGTCTTGGACCAGGTCTTGAAGGCAGCCCGCGCCGCAGCGACTGCGCGGTCGAGTTCCTCGGCACCGCATGCGGGGACCCGCCCGATGACTTGTTCGTTCGCCGGGTTTACGACTTCGAGCGACTCTGCGGTCGTGACCAGTTCGCCATTGATCAGATTGGGATAAAGATGCGTCATGAATCTCTCCACTCGTTATGATTGCTATGGGTCATAGCATTCTTGTCAGCGTGCTTCCAGAGCCTTGTCCTCGTTGGCGCGCTTGATCAGATACTGGCGAATGTTGTCCGCATCTTCCGGCTTCAGGGCCGACTTGAACGAGACCATGCCGTTGTGCTGCAGCGCACCGTCGATCACGACCGAGCGGATCGCTTCGGGCGCGTTGAGCGCGGCAGAGTGGCGCAGGTCCGGGTTGACCCCGCCGGCGACCGCAGCATCGCCGTGGCAGACATTGCAATAACGGCCATAGAGTTCGCCCCCAGCCTTGGCCTGCTCGGCCGTGCCGGTGAACGGTGGCGGGTCCAACACCATCTTCGCCATTGGCGGTGCGGCGGGCAGCGTGGCCTTGCCGCCTAGCTTGAAAACGACGAGGCGGCTGATGTTGCGCTGCTTCTTGGCCTTGTGGGCCAATACGCCGGTGGCAACATCCCACACGCCACCCCAGCCGACCATGACCGCGACGTACTGTTCGCCGTCGATCGAATAGGTCATCGGCGCGGCAAGGATGCCGCTCTGCGCCGGGAACGACCAGAGCTGCTTGCCCTTGTCGGCGCTGTAGGCAACGAAGTCACCGCCCGCGGTGCCCTGGAACACGAGGTTGCCAGCGGTCGAGAGAATACCGCCGTTTGACGGGCTGGGCAGTTCGACCTTCCACGCGGCCTTCTTCGCAACCGGGTCCCACGCGACGAGTGTGCCAGTAGTTGCGCTCATCGCGGCAGAGCGGGCCTTGGCGTCTGCCGGCATCGCCGTGACATAGCCATCAAGCCCGGTCTGGAAGCCGATGTCGGTGGCCTTCCAGTCCTTTGCGGCGGCATAGGGGAATGCAGCGTTGTTCACCGGCAGATAGAGCAGGCCGGTCTTGGGGCTGAAGCTCTGCGGCTGCCACGAGTGCGCGCCGACTGCACCCGGAAGACTGACGAAGGGCGCGCCCTTTTCATAGCGTGCGGCGGGATTAACCGTCGCCTTGCCGGTGTTGGGATCGATGCCCGTCGCCCAGTTGACCATGACGAAGGGCGTTGCCGAGATGAACTGGCCGGTCTTGGCATCGAGCACGTAGACGTGGCCGTTCTTGGGCGCGTGCAGCACGACGTGGCGCTGCTGTCCGCCGATGTTGAGATCAGCCAGAGTGATCTGCTGGGCGGAGTCGAAGTCCCAGCGGTCTTCCGGGGTTTCCTGGAAGTGCCAGGCGTATTCGCCAGTGTCGGCGTTCACCGCAACAATCGAGGAGGTATAGAGGCTGTCACCTTCACGGCCCGCGGCGGCCGGGTTCCACGGCTCGGCATTGCCGGTGCCGAACAGGACGAGGTTGGTGGTGGGATCATAAGTGATCGAATCCCACACGGTGCCGCCACCGCCCAGCTTCCACCATTCGCCAGCCCAGGTCTTGGCGGCGTTTTCCATAGCCTTGTTCTCGAAGCCATCGGCGGGGTTGCCGGGGACGGTGTGAAACTTCCACACTTCGTTGCCGGTGTTGACGTCGTAGGCCGCGATATATCCGCGCGCCTTGTATTCCGAACCGCCGCTACCGATCAGGACCTTGCCTTTCACCACGCGCGGCGCTCCGGTGATGGTATAGTCCTGCTGGTTGGGCACCACGACCTTCGACCACACGGGCTTGCCGGTCTTCTGATCGAGCGCGACGAGGCGGCCGTCCAGCGTTCCGACGAAGACCTTGTCGCCATAGAGCGCCACGCCGCGGTTGACGGCATCGCAACAGGCGCGGATCAGCGTCTCGCGCGGCACTCCGGGATCGTAGGACCACTTGAGCGCGCCGGTCTTGGCATCGAACGCCTTTACCATCGACCACGCGGTCGAAATGTAGAGCGTACCGTCATGCATCAGCGGCGTGGCTTCCTGCCCGCGTGCGGTCTCAAGGTCGTGGAACCAGGCGAGGCCGAGCTGGCCGACGTTGCTGTCGTTCACCTGCGTCAGCGGGGAGAAGCGCTGCTCGCCATAGTCGCGGCCATAGCTCAGCCACTCGCCTTCCGGCACTTGCGCGATCATCGCATCGGTAACGCCCGCGGTGGCGACGCCAGCACCGCCGCCGTCGCTCTTGATGTTGCATGCCGCCAGCGGCAGCAGTGCGGCCATCAGTCCCAGGACCTTGAAACGCATATCCAGCTCTCTCCCGACTGTCCGTTTTGCGGATCAGTTGACCATACGATCGGCGTTGCCCCAATAGGGAACCCGCAGCGCCTTCTTGTCCATCTTGCCCGCTGCGGTGCGCGGAATCGAGTCGATAAACGTGACAGATTTCGGCGCCTTCACCCCGCCGAGGCGATCCTTCGCATAGGCAATGATCTCGGCCTCGGTGATGCCATCGGCCACGACCACTGCATGGACCTGCTCGCCCCACTTCTCGTGCGGAATGCCGAACACGCAGGCCTCGCGCACTTGCGCCAGTTCCGTCACCGCTGCCTCAACCTCGGCGGTGAAGACATTGAAGCCGCCGGAGACGACCATGTCCTTCTTGCGGTCGACGATGTAGAGGTAGCCGTCCTTGTCGAACTTGCCGACGTCACCGGTATGGTGCCAGCCGAACTTGCGGATCTCGGCGGTTTCCTCGGGCGTCTCGAAATAGGAATGGGTGACCAGCGCGCCCCGCACGCAGATCTCGCCCGCTTCGCCCAGCGGAACTTCCCGGCCATCGTCGTCGAGCAGCGCGACCTTGATCGAGCGGGTCGGCTTGCCGCAGGCCGCCAGCTTTTCAGGCGCGGAGGTGGCGAACCTCGCGACGTCTTCGGGCGGGAACCATGCCACGATCATCGGGCACTCGACCTGACCATAGGACTGACACATCGCCGGGCCGAACACCTCGACTGCCTGGCGCAGCTTCTCCGGGCTGCAGGGCGAGCCGACGAGGATGAAGATGCGCAAGGACGAGTAGTCATGGTCGCCCAGTTCCGGCGATGCGAGCAGCTGGTAGAGCGCGGTCGGCGGCAGGTACATGTGGGTGACCTTGTACTCCGCGATGGTGCGCAGCACGCGCTCGGCATCGAAGCCGGGCAGGATCACCTGCGTGGCACCAAGGCTCAATGTCGAAAGCGCAATCGGCCCCGCAGCGTGGGTAATCGGCGCAGAGACCAGCGCCACGGGAGAATCGGTGCGCCCGCCCATGCCGTCGGCGGCGGTCTCGATCATGGTGCCCCAGCCGAGGTTGGTGACGTTCGCGCCCTTCGAGGGACCAGTTGTGCCACCGGTCGGGAAGATGCCGACCATGTCCATCAGGTTGCCGAACGCGTCGATCTCGGGCTCGACGAAATCGGCCTCGCTCACGCCCGCAATGAACTCATCAAGGCTCGGGTCATCGCCCATGCGCTTGTCGAGGCAGACGAAGTGCTGGAGCGTGGGGCACAGGTCCTTGAGCTGCTGCACCTCGTCAGCCTTGGACGAGTGATAGACCAGCCACTTGAGGCGCACGTAGTTGATGTAGGCAGCGTTGGCGTCGATGGCGTTGCGGGTATTGACCGGAATCCACTTGCCGTTGGCACGCCACATGGCCAGCAACACGACGAGCAGCATGCCATCGTTCGGCCCATAGAGGCCCAGGCAATCCTGGTTCTCGAAACCACCCTTCTGGAGAGCTGCGGCGATGCGTTCGGAAAGGGCCTTGGTCTCGGCAAAAGTCAGCTTGAGGCCGGTTTCGGTGTCGACGATGGCGAGACGCTGCGGATCGCGATCATGGCCGCGGTCAAAGTAGTCGATGGCGCGCATTGGTTATCCCCAACGGTTGATTTCTGGCCCCGGCGCCCAGGCGCGGAGCGGTTCGGAAACGGTCGATCTGCCAAGCGCCGCCGTCACGCAGGGCTGGTCTGCTGTGCGGGCAAGCCACGCGGTGGTGCGGGGTGCGGCGGCGAAGGCATCCGGTCGCAGGATCTGCATTCCGGCCAGCCATGAATAGGTGACAAGATCGGCGATAGAGAAGACGCCCATCAGCCAGTCACGGCCATCGCTCAATTGCTTCTCGCAGCGCTCGACGGCGGCGGTGACCTTGGTTTCGCTATCAGCCACTTGCGCGGCATCGACGACATCATCGTTCAGCGCCTGCCAGCGCTGACGCAAGTCGTCTGATACAATGCGTGCCGACAGCGTCGCGAAGCCATCTGCCGGGATCGCGGCAATAGCGTGCTGCGAGGTGGCGAGATTGCCCAGCAGCGCGGCGGCGGGCGAGAGGCGCTCAGTGATCTGGCGGCACCACATCATCATTTCCCAGCGCGCATAGGCGTCAGCCGGCTGCAGCCCTGCACCGTCCGCCGCCTCGTCAAAATACTGCGCCAGGAACACGGACTCGGTCATCGCCTCGCCACCGATCACCAGCACCGGACCCTCGCCCTCTATGCACAGATCGAGCGCGATGGGATCGGCAATGTCAGGAAGCGCGTGGCGTTCGCCCGCCAGAAGGTCGATGCTGCGGCATTCGATGTCGAGGCCCGATTGCGCCAGCGCGGCCAGCACGGTCAGCGAAGCGCCATTGGGCTCGCCATGGTAGAGCACCGCACTCATGCCTCGATCTCCGCCATGATCAGCCCATAACGATTGGCGAGGTCCGTCTTGCCCATGGCCCAGGTCTTCTTGACCGCATCACGCATGTAGACCCGCTTGAGCCAGCGCATGATGTTCGGCGTCTTGTCCTTGCCAGCCAGATCGGGCTGCGACAACGGCAGCGAATAGGTGCTGTTGAAGATGTTGATGTCAGCCAGACTGTACTGGTTCGATCCGACATAGGGGCGCTTGCCGAGTTCCTCTTCAAGCTTGGCAATGCCAAGCCCCACCCGCCGGCGGCTCTCGGCCATCTCGCTTTCCGAGAAATCACCATTGATTGCCTTGCGCCAGGCAACGCGACGCTCGGGCAGGGGGATGCGGTCGATCGCAGCGGCCAGTTCGGCGGGATCGCGCTGGCGCACCATGGGCCCCACGAAAACGCTCCACCCGATCATCGAGAAGCTGGGGCCGAGCCATTGGTCCATGAACTTCATCCACCAGCGCACGCGCCAGCGGTCCTGCGCATCTGCCGGCATGAGGTCAGGCCCGTCAAACCGGTCGTTGACGTATTCCATGATCGCCGTGCTTTCGGTCAGCACGCGCCTTTGACCATCGGCATTGTGCGTCATCGCCGGGATCGTGCCTTGCGGGTTGATCGCGAGATATTCCGGCTTGTGCTGATCGAACTGCAGCATGTCGATGTAATGGCTGGAAAACGGCACGCCCTTTTCCATCAGCGCGAGCATCGGCTTGCCAGAATTGGCGTTGGGCTCCCAGTGATAGAGAGTTACCGCGTCCATTCGCTGCCCGTCTGCTGCGCCATAAGTTGCAAAGCCTCTCTCCCGATTCCGCTTTGTGCGGAATTTGTTAGTAACACATACTAAATGCCCGAGAGCATGGGTCAAGCCCGCCTGTTCGATATTTGTGGGCGCACGGCTATGCGGCGATCACGCAAAGTGCACGGCTGTGACCGGATGGATTTCACGGCGTGCAACGGTGTGTGGTGGCAAAAAGGGCACGCCTTGCTGGAAGGCGCGCCCCTTTCTCTCCTGGGCGGGAAGCGCGAGGGATCAGCGCGCCGCCATCGTCCAGCGGAAAAGATGCGTCCGGCCTGAGATCGGCGATGCCTGGCGCACTTCTTCCTTGAGTCGCAAACCCTGCGCCTCAAGCAGACCTCGTATCACCGTCCAATCGCTCCAGCGTGTGAGACCCGCCACGATCTGCGCCTTTCCGATGGATTTGCGAGCACTGACTAGCCCGGAAGCGATGTCGATGCCTGGCGCGGCAAAGGCTGTGGCGGCAAAGGCCGAAGATTCCGGGATGCGGCTGTCGAAGACGACAACGGGCGCAGTTAAGACGGCGGCGCTCGCAATCGCGGGGCTCGCAGCCGCCGATCCGACCAGCGCGCCGCCCTTGAGCATGGTGCGTCGGGTCAGGCGCATCACCCGGCCTTTCCGAGATAGATTGCAACCGCTTCAAGTTCGGGATCGGTCAGGTCAACCTTCGTCTGCTGCGGCATGGCACCCTTGCCCATGCGCACCACGGTTTTCACGTAATCGCGCGTGAGATCCGTGCGGTTGGCAAGCAGCCCCTGATCCGGGGAATTGCCGGCCATCATCTGCTGCTTCGTCAGCAGGTTCGTGCCCATGCCGCCAGCGAGGTGGCAATAGCCGCAGTGCACCTCGAACAGCACCTTCCCGTCGCCGCCTGGCTTGAGCCGATCTCCCTGGGGTGCAACCGGGCGCAGCATATACGGCGGCATCGGGGGCGGCCCGCCTGCAGGAGGCGCGGCATAAGCTGCGGCACCCACGGCGACAAGGGCAACACCGAGAAGGACACGCCTCACGTCATTCGTCATGTCACTGGCCCTCCTTCCAGGCCTTGCCGCGCTGATCGGCGTAGGCAGCGGGCCACACCCCCTGCTTGCCCGGCGCAATGATGCCATTGGGATCGAGCGCCGACTTCACCTTTTCATCGAAGCGGCGCAGCGCATGATCGTTGAAATCGAACGTTTCCATGACGGGATCCATCCAGCCCAGATGCGTGCGATATTCGGCGTAGCCGGCCTTGGCCGTCTCGGAGATCAGGGCATCGAACAGCTTGCGCATCTTCACGACCTGGGCAGCGTCATCGCGATCGTACATCAGCATGTTGACGTTATTGGCAAAGCGCCCGCCGATGGTGAAGCTGGCATAGAAATCGACATCGAAATCAGCGATGATCTTGCGGCTGCGGGCCATCTGGTCGAGCACATGCCTGCCCGTCGCCGGGACAACGGGCGAGAAGCCCATGTGCGCGCCACGCCCGCCGATCCAGTCCGACATCTGCAAGGGCACGGCCGAAGGCACGCCCATCGTCGTCTCGTACTGGCCGATCGGATCGCCCTGACGCCACCAGTGCTCGGCCGGTGCCGCTGCAAGATTGCGCTTCATCGCCGCCTTGACCACGTCAGCCCTCGCCCGGACCACGGCTTCCTCGCCGTAGAGCCGCAGCGCGACCTGCCAGTAGCCGAGCTTGTGCTCGCGCAGCAGTTCATCCACGCGCCAGTCGGGAATGGCCGAGGGCTTATCCCAGAAATCCTTGCGCTGCCCCTTCAACACCATCTTGCCAAGCCACGACGGGATGAACACGTTCTGGTCGATCAGGCCGGAAATCTTGAGCGGCGCGATGGTGTCGATCACCCAGCCGATGTCTTCGGCCTTGTGGATGTCAAAGACGATCTCGAGCGAGGTTTCCGGCGCGGGCTGCAGCCAGACGCCGGCCTTGGTCACTATCCCGAGGTTCGATTGCGAGAACGCCAGATCCCATGTCGGGCCGTAGCTCATCGGGAAGAGATGCCAGGCAGAATTGTCCTTCATCGCGCCCATGCCGGTCCGCACGAGATCGCCGTCCGGCAGCACCGCCTCGATCCCGCAGAGGTTGCGTGCGTGCAGGCCGTACGAGGTATAGCCGATGCCGTGCTCCAGCGCATTGCCAAGGACCGAACCCCAGGCATTGCCAGGGACCGACAGCCACAGCGGCGCCTTCTCGCGCTGGATCTGGTCGTAGAGATCGAAGAAACCCACGCCCGGTTCGACAACGCAGTAGGCAAGCTTGTGATCAAGCTCGAGCACCTTGTTCATCCGGCCGAGGTCGAGCACCACAGTGCCCGGCATGCGCGGCGCTGCCGTGCCGTAACCGAGGTTCTTGCCACGCGCCACAGGCCAGAGCGGCACCTTGTGCTCATTGGCAAGACGAACGATCGCGCGGACTTCCTCGACGCTGGCAGGGGCAACCGCCGCTGACGCAGGCCATTCCTCGGTCGTGCCCGGTGCATAGGTATCGGCATAGGCATCCCGATCAGCATCGGAATCCATGGCCCAGGCCTTCCCGACCACGCCGGCGAATGCGGTCATCGCCGCCTGGAACTGTTTCGGACTGACGCGCGGTGGCAGATGCAGCTTCACCGGTTTCTCCCGTACTTTTATTTATAACAATTGTTATCGTTATGGCTGCCGCTCGGCTTGCCGTCAAGCATCACGTCAGCGCATAGTACTTCACGTAATTGCCATCGGGCTTGCGCTCTCCCACGCCGATGAAGACGTGACGGGTCAGCCAGTCGTGCTTGCCCTTGCTGGTCTCGAAAGTCGGCTGGGCGCGCAGGTAATACTCGGCATGCGGCACAGGCTCGCCCCCGGCGAAGGCCCAGGCGCGCAGGCGGTCCATCGTGCCGGGTTCGCGCCCCCACAGGAAGCCCTTGTTCTGCATGTAGATCAGCGTGCCGTCATCGACTTCGAGCACGTAGCGCGCGTCGAACACGGCGGTGTCATCAGGGCGGAAGAAGGCATAATCGCCGCCCGAGTTCGGCACGGCCTTGCCCTTCAGCCTTGGACCTTCGAACTCGCCCTCGTCTACATAGACGGCGCTGCGCATTCCGCCCGATGGCAGGTCGGGCACCATCTGTACGCGAGTGAAGCGCAGCCTGCAGGCAAAGGCGAATTCGAGGCGGGGATTGTCGAGTGTGGAAAAATCCATTTGGGTCGCCTCAATAGTTCGAAAGGATCGTCAGGCTCGGCCCGTCGAGCGGCTTGCCGGCCTTTTGCTTGGCGAGTTCGTCGGCGCGGGTCTTGGCCTGCAGATCGATCAGGTAAGCGTGGATTGCATCGGCATCGCCGGGCGAAAGGATATCGTCCCAGCGCGGCATGCCGTTCGGCGTCAGCAGCCCTTCCAGCACGATCTGACGGAACGCCTCGTGCGTGCCCGGCTGCATGCGGCGCAAGTCCGGCGTAATCGAGCGCGGCTGGTTGGCGTGGCAGATGGCGCAGTTGCCGAAGAACAGGCCCTGCCCCCTGGCGATGGTCGCTGACGTCACGCCCGGAGCCTGCGCCGGAGCCTCGGGCGCAACCTCCAGCGGTGGCAGCAGATCCGGCATCGGCACCTTGCCGCCGCCCAGCCTGAACACCAGCAGCCGGTTCATGTTGCCACGCGTGTAGGCAGCCGAATAGCGCGGCACGAAGGGATAGCCGCCGCCGCCCCACCCGGCCATGACGGCAATGTATTGCACGCCCTTGGCCTCGTAGGTGATCGGCGCCGCCATGATCGGCGTTCCGGTATCAATCTCCTTGAGGAGCTTCCCCGTCCGGGTCTCGCGCACGAACAGCTTGCCGGTGACGCCCCCGTAGATCGTCAGGCCCGAGGCCGTGGTCAGCACGCCGCCGCGATCCTGCCATCCCGCCGTATCCGCCGCCCAGACGGTCTTGCCGGTAAGCGGATCGATTGCGCGAAGTTGCGCGGTGGCGGGTTGCTTCAGGGCTTCCTGATAGGCTGGCAACTTGCGCACGGCCTCGCCGAACTCGGGCGGGAATGCTGACAGCGCTTCCTTGACATCAGGCGTGAAGATCAGCGCAGCATCGTTGTTCAGCCCGCGCGCCTTCAGCGGCTTGGCCCCCGGCGTCATGAAGATCAGGTTGCCCATATCCAGCACTGCGCCGATGTAGAGCCCGGTTGCCGGATCGTAGCTGGCGGGATGCCAGTTGCGCGCGCCGGTCGTGGCCGGGAACACGATCTTGGGGCCGGTGGTGTAGTCTGCCGCCTCCGGGTCGAGCACAGGGCGGCCGGTCTTCGGGTCGATGCCCTTGGCCCAGTTGGTGCGGACAATGGGATTGGCGCGCAGCAGCCTGCCATCGCGCCGGTCAAGGATGTAGAGATAGCCGTTCTTGGGCGCGTGAAGCACCACCGGGCGGCTTTCGCCATCGATGTCCATGCGCGTGAAGATCATCGGCTGGGTGGCGGTGAAGTCCCAGTTGTCACCAGGCGTTTCCTGGTAGTGCCACTTCATCCGCCCCGTCTTCGGATCAAGCGCGACAAGGCTGGCCAGGTAGAGATTGTCGCCGCCCGAAGGCGAGCGCTTCGAGGTGGCATAGGGCCCGCCGTTGCCGGTGCCGACAAGAACGAGGCCAGTCTCGGCATCGTAGTTGATCGCATCCCACGGAGAACCCCCGCCGCCGATGTCCCAGCGGCTGTTCGGATCCCAGGTCTTGAGCGCCGCCTCGAGCTCAGGCGTTTCCTGCGGACCGAGCTTCGGGTCATGAGGGACAACGTGCCAGCGCCAGCGCAGCTTGCCCGTGTCCAGATCCAGCGCGGTGACATAGCCGCGCACGTCATATTCCGCGCCGCCCATGCCGATGACGACGACATCTCCCGCCACTTCCGGGGCGCCGGTCGAGTTGTCGCCCTTGGCGCGGTTCTCGATGAAATCGCTTTTCCACACGACGGCGCCGGTCCGCGCATCGAGCGCGTATATCCAGCCATCGAGGCTGGCGACGAAGACCTTGCCCCGCGCAACGGCAACGCCGCGATTGACCATGTCGCAGCAAACCGTGCGGTTGACCTGCATGTCGACTTCAGGCTCGAACCGCCAGAGCGGCTTGCCCGAAGCCGCATCGAAGGCATAGGCGCGGCCAGCCGTACCGGATGTGTAGAGCACGCCATCAACCACGACGGGCGTTGCTTCCTGCCCCCGGAACGTGTCGAGGTCTGCCGCCCAGGCAAGGCCGAGGTCGTCGACATTCCCGGCGTTGATCGCGGTCAGCTGCGAATGATGCGTCTTGCCAGCATCGCCGCCAGGACTTGTCCACTCATGCCCCGCGCCTTGGGTCAGAACCGTTGCACCGCCGAGCGAGCAGGCGGCGAGACCAAGCACCAGACTGGCAAGCAACTGACGCATCACAGCGAGTCCCACGGAGATGGCATGCGGTAGGGCACGGTGATGAAGTTGGCCTCGATCTGTTCGATCATGCCATGATCGATCTTGAACAGTTCAGAGATGTAGAAGCTGTGCGGACGCAGGACCGGGCTTTTCACGGTGCGGCCGTCGGTCAGCTGATATTCGCGCAACCGGCCCGAATGGTCGATGAAACCGAAGGCCAGAACCAGCCCGCGTTCCTCGTCGACCAGCGGGAAGCGGCGCGCGCGCAAATCGTCGTCGTAGCGATAGTTGCCCATGCGGAACTGCTCTTCGCAACTCAGCGCCGAGACCGGCACGATCTTGGCAAATTCGGGATTGCGTGTTGTCTGGACGCCGTTTTCCACGCGATTGCAATCGGGGTGGAACTTCGTGTGGATGGTTCCGTCGTTGCGCTGGAGCGTATCGAAGTAGCCGTTCGACAGCCGCACCATCTCGTCGCGGGCCGCTGGCGCCTCCGGCTCGCGGTGCAGGATTGGCTTGTCCCAGTAGCGGCAATTCTCGAACTTGATGCCGCTGTCGGACTGACGGACGATCAGCATCTCGCACTCGGCGATCTGGCCTTCTTCAGTGACGCGCAGGCGCAGGGTGAAGGCCGATTCCTCGATGGGTTCGATGACCGTGCCAAAGTACCCGATCTGGCCGGTCTTCACATCGGCGAAGCGCAGTTGATAATCGCCCAGCCGGTCGATCGTGCCCCACACGCCATCGCCGATATCCAGCATGACGTTGTTTTCGCTGTGATACGCATTGGGCGCCCAGTCGAGCGCATGGGGATCGCGCGCGTTCAGGGCAGCAAGGAACCGGTCAAGAACGGCATAGAGCGCGGCGCGGGTCATCGATTCTCCCAAGGCAAATTGAGGCTTTGACGGCCTTCTCGCTCCAAGGCATACTCTACCAATTGTTATAAATAAAGGGGAGAGACGCATGGTGCGCAGCACAGCCGAGCAGGCCAACCACGATCTCGTGCTCGAGATGTATCACAAGGTCCTGATCGCGATGGATAGCAGCGCGGTCGATCGCTATATCTCTCCGGGATACGTGCAGCATTCCTCGCTTGCGGAACCATCGGTTGAAGCCCTGAAGGGTTTTCTCGACCGGGTCCGCGCCGAATCGCCCGATGCCACGCAGACCATTCATCGCAGTTTCGTCGATGGCGATCATGTGATCACGCACACCCATGTCGTGCGCTGGCCGAACGACCCCGGCCTTGCAGTGGTCGACATCTTCCGGGTGGAGGATGGCCTGATCGTCGAACACTGGGACGTGATACAGGACGTTCCGGAAAAGCCGGTGAACCCCAGCAGCATGTTTTGACGGGAGAGACACGATGCGCCTTCTTGCTACCGCCACCGCAATTGCCCTCACAGCCACCGCCGCGCAGGCGGAAGAATGCAAGCTGACCCCGAAACAGGTCGTGAGCAATTTCATGGACGAGTTCTACATCCAGAAGAGGGTCCGCTCCTCGTTCGAGCGCTGGGTCGATCCCGGTTACATCCAGCACAATCCTTACGCTGCCACGGGTCGCGAAGCGGCGATCGGCTTCCTCGAGAAGTTCGTGGCGGAAAATCCCGGACAGAAGACGACCATCCACCGCATCATTGCCGATGGCAATCTCGTCGCGGTGCACAGCCATGGCTGGATGGAAAACGGCGATGCGGCGGCCAGGCGCGGCTTCGCCGTGGTCGACATCTTCCGTGTCGATGGATGCCGGGTGATGGAACACTGGGACGTGCTTTCGCCCGTGCCGGAAGCGTCGGCCAACAGCAACTCGATGTTCTGAGATGAAGCGCTTCGACAACAAGTGCGTGGCGATCCTGGGCGGCAACGCCGGGATCGGCCTCGCCGCGGCGCGCATGTTCGCAGCCGAGGGCGCCAAGCTCGCCATCACCGGGCGCAATACCGAGACCTTGCGAGCTGTGGCCGAGGAACTCGACGCGCTGTGCATCCGCGCGGACATGGGTGACCTTTCCCAGACCGAAGCGGCGCTGGCCGAGATCGAGGAAGCGCTTGGCGGAATCGACGTGCTGTTCGTCAACGCCGGGGTCGGCGGCTTCGCGATGGTGCCTGACGTCACGCCCGAGTTCTGGGACCAGATCCAAACCGTCAACTTGCGCGGCGCATTCTTTGCGATCCAGCAGGCGCTGCCGCTGATGCGCGACGGTGGTTCCATCGTCATCACCGGCTCGATCGGATCGACCGCAGCGGTGCCGGGCAACGTCGCCTATGCGGCCGCCAAGGCCGGGCTTCGCGCGATGGCGCGGATCGTCGGCAAGGAATTGCTGCCACGCCGCATTCGCGTCAACATGGTCAGTCCCGGCCCGACGGACACGGAAATCTTCAAGCGCGATGCTTCGCCCGAAGAAATACAGGGCATGCGCGACATGTTGTCGTCGGTCGTCCCCATCGGACGAATGGGCAGCGCCGATGAAGTGGCGCGCGCGGTGCTGTTCCTCGCCAGTGCCGAAGCCAGCTTCATCAATGGCGTTGACCTCTGCGTCGATGGCGGGTGCATCGAACTGGGCTGATCACTGCGCTGGCCCCGCCTGCGCCGCGCCTGCCAGCGTGGTGCCGGTGCGATCAGGCAGGGTCCAGATGATCAGGTTCACCACCATGATCCCGGCAAGCGTCAGCATCAGCACGGGTCGCTTGCGCTCACCCCGACGCAGGAGGAACACGGCTCCGCCGACAAGGGCGATGGCAGCCAGCATCAGCAGGGAAAGCGCAGCGTCGAGCATGCGCGCCCGTTAGCGGTTGAACAGGCCCTTGGCCATACCGGCCAGATCGTCGAGCGGGTTGCCATCGCCATCCTTGTCGAGGAAGGCAGAGACCTTGCTCAGCGCGTCGGGGTTCTGGCCCAGGGCGGAGGCAAAGCTGGCGAGCGATCCCTCGCCGCCGATGTGGCCGATGATTTCCTGCAGCTTGGAAGCATCGAGCCCGGTGTTGGCGGCCGCGGTCTCGACCGTGTCGCCCTTGGACTGGTGCCCGGCAGCAAGTGCGGCGATGGCGTTTTCGGCCATGTCGGGATCAATTCCGACCTTGGCGGCAAGGTTCTTCACATCGACGTTGCCAGCAACCTGGCCAAGGATCGAATCGAACAGGCTCATTGCATTTCCCCTCGGTTAAGGCCCGCAGACTAACAGGTGGAGGTCAGACTTCCAGCGCATGTACTTCCGCGCGCCGTCGATCCCCTTCCCTCCGCACCAGAAGCGCCGAATATTCCGGCACTTCGATCCAGGTTGCGAAATCGCGGGTGAGCGGCTCGGAAGCGACGATCACGCTGTCGGCATCAATGGCACCCCCGGTCAGCTTCCATTCGCCTTCGTGCAGGCCATAATCGCGCCCGCAGGTGTACCACATCGAAAGGTACTCCGAACTGCCCTGCAGCGCGCCTGCATCGAAGTGCCCGAAATCGAAAGTGAAGCGCACCGCCGCAAGGTTGGTGCCATCGCAGAACATCAGGTTCGTCGAACTCGACCGGGTAATGCCATGTCGCGTCCGTGCCTCGCGCAGAACGCCCAAGGCATGGCGGATCGCGGTAAGGATCGCATCCGGCTCGTTGATCGCGGCAGGATCCGGCAGCGCCGAGACGACCAGTGCGTAGATCCATTCGCTGTCTGTCGATCCCTGGATCTGGCGGGCAAATTCGGGCCGGATATGCGGAGCGAGATCGAAGCGCATGTCGCGAAAACCCGCAAGATCGCCGTTGTGGGCCATCGACAGGGGCACGCCTTCGAATCGGAAGGGATGGCAGTTCTGCTCGTTGATCTGAACCGTGGAATTATAGGGCACGCCACGAATGTGGGCGAGCAGAGCCGAGGAACGCAGCTTGCCTGCCAGCGCCTTGAGATTGCGGTCGAACAGCGCGACTTGGGTGGTGCGATAGCGGAACGGCACGTTTGGCGCATGGCTCGCCTCGTCCCACGCCGCCATGCCGAACCCTGCAAGGTTCAGCATCTGCAACATCTGCGCGCCGATGGTCTGGTTAAGCAGCGAGGAATCGGGCGCGTAGAGCAGGTCGTCAAGCAGGACCGGTGTGCCGAGATAGCTGAGTATCCGGCACATCAGCCCAGTTCCCCGGCATGGTTGAAGCGCGCCAGCGACAGCGACCGACCGAGATGCCGATTGGCCTTGCGCTGGTCCTGCACCAGTTGCCGCCCGAACGCCGCATGAAGCGCGGGCAGCCAGGCGGGGCTTGCCGCCTCCAGCGCTTCCAGTTCGCGCGAGGGCAGATGGACCAGAAGCGCATGTTCCGCCGCCGTCACCATCAGGGGTTGAGGACCGCCATCGCTGTGGCCGGTCAATCCGACGAAGCAGCCGGGGCCGAAAACGAAGACCTGTTCGGCCATGGCACCGCGCGGGACGGCTGCGCGCACCGCACCACGCAGGACGAGGTGCAAGCCGTCCTGCCGATCGCCGGGCACAGCCACCGTTGCGCCGCGTGGGGCATCGAGCAGGTCCCCTGCGCTGGCGAGTTCCTCGAACCCCTTGAGGCGCATCAGACCACGTGCCAGCGCCGCTGCATCGCGCCTGATCGGGCATGGTGGTGGGCCAGCGTGCAATTGCCGCAGGGCGTGGGCATCGAAATGCCCCTCGTTCACGATGCGCTGCAACGTGATGCGGGTGCGCGCTGCGACCAGTCGCCGCAGGGCGTGCCCGAGTTGCAGCGCCCAGGCCGATCCATCGGCAAGCAGCGCGCGAAAGCGCCGCCCGGAAATGGCAAGGCCGCGGGTATCTTCCAGTGCGCGCACGCGGGCCGAGCGCGGTCCGTCATCCAGCAGGGCAAACTCGCCGACGACCTCGCCGGGGCGGATCTGCGAGATGACGGCATTTTCATCACCGGGGATGCGAGCGGCAATTTCCAGCATGCCCGCTTCAACGAGATAGAGGGCATCGGCAGTGTCACCCTGCCGGAACAGCAAGTCCCCGGCGGCGGCGGCGAACGGCAGGGCGTTGCCGAGCAGTGCCGCCCACGCCTCGCGATCGAACCCGGCAAGCTGCGCCGGTGCCTGCGCAATCTCTCCCATGTGCAGAGATTGCGCTTGCCCCGGCCCTCCGTCAATCTGCCTCGGCCAGCGCCTTCAGTTGATCGGCACAGGCACCCCAGCCGGCTTCGAAGCCCATCTCGGCATGTTGCTGCATCGCCTCCTGCGTCCAATGCCGCGCGCTGGCGGTGTAGCGCGTGCCCTCGCCTTCGGGCGTAACTTCCCAGATGCCGATCATGAAAGGGCCGGACGGCTCGAACTCATGGGTTACCGCATCGGTGGTGATGAACCGGCGGCCTTCGTCCCAGGCAAGGAAGATGCCTTCCTGCGGCATTTCCTCGCCATCAGGCCCGTGCATGACCATCGCAGCACGCCCGCCGGGCCTGCGCTCCTGCGCCACCATGGTGATGTACCACGGCTTGGGGCACCACCACTCCTCCTGCCGGTTGGCGAGGATGTCCCACACCTTGGCGGGGCTGGCAGCGATGTACCGGCTTATGGAAAGTTCCTGCATCATCCAACTCCTCGCATGGCGGCTTCAATTGCGGCATGATCAATCTTGTGCATCGTCATCATCGCCGTGAACACGCGGGCGCGGACTTGCGGATCGGGGTCGGTCATGCCTTCGGTCAGGACCCGAGGCGTGATCTGCCAGTTGAGACCCCACTTGTCCTTGCACCACCCGCAGGCGCTCTCCGCTCCGCCATTGCCGACAATGGCATTCCAGTAGCGGTCGGTCTCCTCCTGCGATTCGGTGGCCACCTGGAACGAGAAAGCCTCGCTATGCGGAAACTGCGGGCCGCCGTTCAAGCCGATGCAGGGTATGCCGATCACCGTGAAATCCACGGTCAGTACCGTATCGGCAGAACCGCCGGGAAAGTCGGTCGGGGCGCGGTGGACCGCCTTCACGTGGCTGTCCGGGAAAGTCTGCGCATAGAATGTCGCAGCGTCCTCCGCATCGCCATTGTACCACAGGCACAGCGTGAGCGGTGCAGGGGTCATGACTGCATCTGCGCGATCAGCTTCATGTCGATGGCCTTGGCCTCGGCATAGGCCGGCCGCGCCCTCACGCGTTCGAGGTAGGCCGTGAACTCGCCTCGCTCGGGCAGGGACTTGAAACCCACGCCCCAATCGACGTGACTGCCGATATAGACATCGGCCATGGTGAAACGGTCGCCACAGACATAGGCGTTTTGCGCAAGGTGCCCGGCAAGCGCATCGACAGTCCGCTCGTAGCTGCCGAAACCTGCCATGCCCTGCTGGCGCGGGTCCTTGGGTTCGAAGCCGAGGCTGCGCGCCGTGACCGCCTGTTCCACAGGGCCCGCTGCAAAGAACGTCCAGCGCAGATAGGCCGCGCGTTCATGGTCGCGCGGACCGAGGCCCGATTCCGGAAAGACCTCGGCTAGGTATAGGCAGATGGCGGCGCATTCGGTTACGACATGTGCGCCATCATCGGCATGGTGGATGATCGTTGGCACCTTGCCCATCGGATTGGCTGCAAGGAAGTCCTCGGGCATGGCCTGCCAATCGACCAGCACGGTGTCATACGTCGCGTCGACCTCGTGAAGCGCCCAGCGCGCGATCTGCCCGCGCGACATCGGATTCGTGTAGAACGTGAACTTGGACATCAGACGACTCCCCCGGCAATCCGTTCCGCACCCGTTCGCGCGATCGGTCGAAAGAGGGTCGGCTTGTCCCGGGGTTGCTTGCAAGCTTCATGCGGCGAAGCGAGTGCTGAATGCCAAAGACCGATATCAACCCCGGGTTCCGGCCCCGGGTTCCGGCCCCGGGTTCCAACCCCTGCCTCACATGGCCATGATGCGCTGTGCGATCGGCTCTTCCTGCGCTGCAACGGCTGCCCAAGCCGGGCGCGCAGCCACGCGGGCATACCACGCTGCCGTTCTGGGCCGCGCTGATGCGTCGACACCATGGCCGACATAGGCCAGCGTGCGGAAGGTCGAGGCCACGGCGATGTCGCCCAGGCTGAACGTTTCTCCAAGCAGCCAGCCGTCTTCGGGAACGGACGTTTCCAGCCAGTCGATCCATCTCGGCAACTCCGCCTCGCCCTGCAGCGCGATCGCCTCGTCGCCGCCGGTCTTGATCAACTTCGGACCGACGAGGCGGTTGAACAAGATCTTCAGGCCCGATGCGCCCAGGACGGTATCGGCAAACTCGTCCCAGAAAACCGCCTTCCCCCGCAATTTCGCCTCATCCGGGATCAGGCGCGGCTTGGGGTACTGTGCGTCGAGATACATCGCGATCGCGGTCGAATCGGCCAGTCGGAAGCCGTCGTCGTCGATCGCCGGAATCTTGCCCAAGGGGCTGCAGGCGAGGAATTCGGGGTCGCTGCTGCCCGGCCCGCCCCGCGCCAGATCGAAGTGAATGCCCTTTTCCGTAAGGACAACCGCCACCTTGCGCACGAAAGGCGAAAGCATCGCGCCATAGAGCTTCATCGAAATTCTCCCATTCTAACGGACAGGTTCCGTGAAACCTTATTGCAGCGCCGCTCCCGCCCGTATAGGCGAGGCAGCGATGAGCGAACTTCCGAACAGCCACGCGACGACGCTGCTCGCCGCGCCCGACACCGAAATCGATGTCCGCGAGACCTTCGGCATCGACATCGACATGAAGGTCCCCGCGTTCAGCCGCGCCGATGAGCGCGTGCCTGATCGCGACGAAACCTACGTGTTCGATCCGGACACCACGCTGGCGATCCTTGCGGGCTTTGCCTACAACCGCCGCGTGATGGTCCAGGGCTATCACGGCACCGGCAAGTCGACCCACATCGAACAGGTTGCCGCCCGCCTCAACTGGCCGTGCATCCGCATCAACCTCGATGCCCATATCAGCCGCATCGACCTCGTCGGCCGCGACGCCATCGTGCTGCGCGATGGCCTCCAGGTCACCGAATTCCGCGAAGGCCTGCTGCCCTGGGCATTGCAGACGCCGACCGCGCTGGTGTTCGACGAATACGACGCTGGCCGTCCCGACGTGATGTTCGTGATCCAGCGCGTGCTGGAAACCGAAGGCAAGCTCACGCTGCTCGACCAGAACCGCGTGATTCGCCCCAACCCCAATTTCCGCCTCTTCGCCACGGCCAACACAGTCGGCCTTGGCGATACCTCGGGCCTCTATCATGGCACGCAGGCGATCAACCAGGGCCAGATGGACCGCTGGAACCTCGTCGTCGCGCTGAACTACCTGCCCGATGCCACCGAGGTGGAGATCGTAAGCAAGAAGGTGCCCGCGCTCGATCAGAAGGTCGTGGCCGACATGGTCCGCGTCGCCAACCTGACGCGTCAGGGGTTCATCAACGGCGATATCTCGACCGTGATGAGCCCGCGTACGGTGATCAGCTGGGCGCAGAACAGCCAGATCTTCAACGACGTCGGCTTCTCGTTCCGGCTCTCGTTCCTCAACAAGTGTGACGAGACCGAGCGCGTGCTGGTAGCCGAATACTATCAGCGTGTTTTCGGCAAGGACCTGCCCGAAAGCGTCGCCCACCGCGGCTGACGGGGGTAACGGTTGCGGCGGGCTCAGGCCCGCCGGGCCTCCTGAACGGCGGGGGCGGGATCAGCGTCAGCCGATGGCGCCTGGACGGGCACCAGGTTTGCGACCGCAGCAGTGTTTGAATCCTCTCGCGGGAGACGCCGCGTTATCGGCAGTTCGGCAGCCGGAATGGCCTTGCTGATCAGGTAGCCTTGCACCTGCTCGCATCCCAGCGCACGCAGGCTTGCCAATTGTTCTTCTGACTCGACGCCCTCTGCAATGGTCTGCATGTTGAGCTTGCCTGCAAGGTCGAGCACCGCCTCGATGATCGCACTGCTCTCGCTGCCAGCGTTCATCTCGGTGATGAAGCATCGGTCGATCTTGATCTTGTCGAACGGGAAGCTGCGCAGGTAGTTCAGCGATGAATAGCCCGTGCCGAAATCGTCGAGCGCGATGCGAACGCCAAGGGCGTGGAGACGCTCCAACTGCTGCAGATGCTCGTCGCACTCCTGCATCAGCATCGTCTCGGTAATCTCCAGCTCCAGCCGGTGAGGGTCGAAGCCTGATGCAGAAAGGGCAGCGATTACCTGCTTGAGCAGGGTGAATTCCGCCATTTGCGCTGGAGACACATTCACCGCCACCGTCATGTCTTCCGGCCAGGTTGCCGCCTCTGCCAGCGCCTCTCGCAACACCCATTCACCCAGCGCCACGATCAGGCCAGTGTGTTCGGCGATGGGGATGAAGATGTCGGGCGGGATCAAGCCGCGCTCGGCGTGGCGCCAGCGCAGCAGGGCCTCGAAGCCTGCAATGCGGTCACCGGCCAGTTCGTGCAGGGGCTGATAGTGCAGCTCGAACTCGCCATTGGCGAGCGCACTGCGCAGTTCCAGCTCTAGCCGCCCCCGCTCCTGCTTGAGCTCCTCCATGGCGGGATCATAAAGGATCGTCGAACCGCGGCCACGCGATTTCGCCTCGTACAGCGCAAGATCGGCGCTTCGCAGCAGGACTTCCGAAGCCGCACCGTGTTCCGGCGCAATCGCTATGCCAACGCTCGCTCCGATGCGCACGGTGCGACGTTCGATCTCCATGGCCTCGCTGATCGAATCGACAATTGCCTTTCCGATCGCCCCGAGATCTTCAGCTTGCATGGAATCGTCGACGATGCAGGCGAACTCGTCGCCTCCCAGCCTGGCCACGAAGCCCTTGCCGCCCAGCGACGACTTGATCCGCCAGGCCGCCTCGACCAGAACGCTGTCGCCGAACTGGTGCCCCAGAGTGTCGTTCACCGCCTTGAAGTGATCGAGGTCCACATAGAGGACTGCGAAGGCCCCTTCGTGGGCGGTGGCCTCCAACGCGGATTCGAGGCGCGACTGGAAGTTGTGGCGATTGGGCAAGGCCGTAAGGCTGTCGTGGTCGGCAAGAAAGCGCGCCTGGCTTTCCGCAGTGTAACGATCGGTCACGTCCCTCACGAACAGCCGGAACCCGGTATGACGGAGTTCCTCGTAGAGAGGGTTCCCGGTCACCGACCACCAGTGCAGATCGCCATCGATCACGACCGGGACCACCAGGTCGTGAAAGGGCTTCAGCCTTCTCGCCGCATTTCGCATTGCCTCGGTTTCGGGACCGGCAACAAGGAGATTGACGAGCTTGATTCCTTCAAGCTCCGCTGCAGTCCTCTCCAGAGCCGAGCACATGCGTTCCGATGGAAGAGCGATCCGTCCGGCCGCATCGGTTTCCAGCATCCAGTCGCTTGCGTGCGTTTCGTATTCGGTCAGAAGATTCTGGATCGTCTCGTTTGCGGATTTCAACCGGCGCGTGCGCAGGATGCGCGTGGCGAACATGTAGTGGAGGTTGAACAGCATGACGTGCAGGGCGAGAAGTTGCAGCGCCATGATCGGCACGATCAGCTCTCCCCGCATGTCCGGCCGGAAAAGCAGCGCCACAGTCGTCAGACCCAGCGTGATCGTCTGCGAAATGATGCCCGCAACGGGCACGGTAAACTGCAGCAGCAATTCAAGTTGCGCCAGTACCAGCAGGTAGATGATCAGCGCGCCGATCCGCTCCGGCGGCACGACGACGATGCAGCACGCGGTGAAGGCAGAGAGGAATATCGCGCGAAGCCAGATGCCCTTTGCCCAGATATCGACCATCTCGGACGGCTTGTAGCGACCGCAACCTTCCTTCCGTCGCAACTCGGTCAGCCCGACCCGCATCTGGGCAAGAAGCAGTACCGCGCCGACATAGAAGTGCCATGTCAGCCCGGGCGCGCAGATCGTCAGCAATAGCGCCATACGCAGCGCTTCGAACAGATTGCCGCTGAGAGAATTGATGTATTCCAGCTTGCGCCGGGCGAACCATTCGGCTTCGCCCGGCTCAAGATCATAATGCAGCAAGTGCAGCAGGGAGCCCGGCTGCGACAGCAACCACTGCCACAGCCTGTCCAGCCCGATCCTGCCCCTGAACCTGTCCATCAATGCCGGATATGGCACCAGCCGTTCAAGATTGCTGGCACGGCAGCTATGTAACCTTACGCAGTGCGCCGATAATCCGGATCAGGGCGTGATGAGGTATTTTTCGCCGGTGCGTCGGGCATTGTATTCCTGCGCAGCCGCCTTGGTCAGCGCTTCGTCCAGCGTCACCCGGGCCTTGTAGTTGCTGGCGAAGGTCGTGGTCAGTTCCGCCATGACGCGGCGGCGCATCTTTTCGACCACTTCAGATCCAAGCTTGCCCATCCACGGCGTCAGCAGCCAGCCCGAAACGTCCCAGCTGAAGCCGAAGTTGCGGGTAAGCACAGTCGGCGAGAGGTCGAGCGCGCCATAGATGAAGGCATGCTTCGGGCTGTTCGAACCATAGCGGCTGTAGGCTGCGCCGGTGTTGGCGACCTGCTCCATAACAGTCATGATCTGGCTGACCAGCTTGCCGCCGCCGATCGCATCGAATGCCATCGTCGACTTGGTTGCACCGATCGCTGCTGCAAGATCCTCGAGGAACGTGTCCTTCGAACTATCGACCACGTGCTCTGCCCCGATCCCCTTGAGGATCGCCACCTGCGCATCGTTGCGCACGATGTTGACGAGCGGAATGCCATCGGCCTGGCAAATCTTGACCAGCATCTGCCCCAGGTTCGAAGCTGCCGCCGTATGCACCAGCGCGCTGTGCCCAAGGTGGCGCATCGTCTCGGTGAAGCTCAGCGCGGTCAGCGGATTGACGAAGGCGGATGCCCCCTGCTCCGCCGTCACCCCTTCAGGCAATTCAAGGCACATTGCAGCATCTGCCACGGCCAGCGTTGCATACATGCCGCCGGGGAAGCAGGTAACGCGCTTGCCGAGCAGGGCCTGCGCTTCAGGCGCATCGCCTGCCGCCACGACCGTACCTGCGCCTTCGTTGCCCACCGGCATCGCCGCGCCATGGCGCGCGGTCATTGCGCGCACCGCAGGCTCCGGCATCTTCGCCACGATCTTCCCGGGCGAGAACTCGGCATTATCGATGTCGGCCGGACCGAACAGCAGCCCAAGGTCCGAAGGATTGATCGGCGTCGCCTCGACCTTTACCACGACCTGCCGCCCCTCGGGCGCTGGCAGGGTAAACTCTTCAAGGCTGACGGTCAGGGTACCGTCGGGATCAAGCTGCGAGACGATGCGCTGGCCTTGAAGATCGGTCATGTTTCACTCTCCGGGATAAGTTGCGGAGACGAAGTATAGACCTTCGGCGGGCGCGTTAAGTCCTAATTTGCTACGGTCTTTTGCTGCGAGAGCCTCGGCGACCTGACCCACCGCCCATTGCCCCTGCCCCACCAGCGCGAGGCAGCCGACCATCGAGCGTACCTGGTGGTGGAGGAAGCTGCGCGCCGCCGCTTCAATGATCACCCGCTCGCCCTCGCGCCGCACGTCGAGCCGGTCGAGCGTCTTCAACGGACTGGCCGATTGGCAATGCACCGAGCGGAACGTGGTAAAGTCGTGATGGCCGACCAGCGCCTGCGCCGCCTCGTGCATTGCGCCTGCATCGAGCGGCTTGGCGATCCGCCAGGCCTGGCCCAGTTCCAGCGTGAGTGGCGCGCGGCGATTGACGATGCGGTATTCATAGGATCGCCCGATGCACGAAAACCGCGCATGCCAATCATCATCGACCTCGATGCAATCGAGCACCGCAATCGGATGCTCCGCCAGCCGCAGCCGTGCATTGACCGCTTCCATCATGCGGAACGGATCAAACTCACGCGCCAGATCGAAGTGCGCCCGCATGCCAAGGGCATGAACGCCGGTATCCGTCCGCCCTGCAGCATTGAGCACGACCGCCTCTCCGGTGACGGACTCGATCGCCTCTTCCACCGCCTGCTGCACCGATGGGCCGTGCGCCTGACGCTGGTAGCCCATGTAAGGACCACCATTCCATTCAAGGGTCAGTCCAAACCGCATCATCAGAGCCGCGTCCCCGCCGCAATGGCACGCCCGCGCAGCAACGAGGCGGCGTCCATCGCCGGACGGCCTGCGCGCTGGATCAACGTCGGCCTGATCGCTCCCGCACCGCAGGCAATGGTCAGCGCGTCGTCGACGGTCATGCCAGCATCGCCGGAAACGTCGACGATTTCCGCCGCCAGTACACGATAGCGCTCGCCCTCAAGCTCGAGGAATGCCCCCGGCGCTGGCGCAAAGGCCCGCACCTGCCGCTCGACCTCCACAGCGTCGCGCGCGAAGTCCAACCGGCTCTCCGCCTTGTCGATCTTGTGCGCATATGTGACGCCCTCCTCCGGCTGCACCACCGGCGGATAGGCCCAAAGATCAGCCAGCACCCGCACCATCAGGTCTGCGCCCTTCTCGGCCAGCTCCGAGGTCAGCTCCCCCGCCGTCTTGCCATCGACAGGCGTTTCGACCTTGGCCAGCATCGGCCCGGTATCGAGCCCGCGCTCCATCTGCATGATGGTGACGCCGGTCATCGCGTCCCCGGCAAGGATCGCCCGCTGCACCGGCGCGGCCCCGCGCCAGCGCGGCAGGATCGAACCGTGGACGTTCAGGCACCCGAGGCGCGGCGCATCCAGCACCGGCTGCGGCAGGATCAGTCCATAGGCCGCGACCACCGCCACATCGGCTTCCAGCGCCGCAAGAGCCGCTTGCTCGTCTGCCCCTTTCAGCGAAACCGGCGTCCGGACCTCGATCCCATGCGCCTCGGCTGCCAGATGGACCGGCGAGGGTTGAAGCTTCTTGCCCCGCCCCGCCGGACGCGGTGGCTGGCTGTACGCGGCGACCACCGCGTGCCCTGCAGCCACCAGTGCGTCCAGCGTCGGCACCGCGAAATCGGGCGTGCCCATGAAGATGATGCGCATAAGCTGTCTGCAAGGCCTTCCGTTTGTCGGCTCCGGCCCTATCTGTGCTGCCATGGCATCGCAAGAGATCGAGGCACTTTCCGGCGCATTGGCGCGCCTTCCCGGGCTTGGCCCCCGCTCCGCCCGGCGCGCCGTGCTGTGGCTGATCAAGCGGCGCGAAACCGCGCTGCCGCAGTTGCTCAATGCCTTGACCCAGGTGCAGGAACTGCTCGTCGAATGCGAGATCTGCGGCAATATCGACACCACCAACCCCTGCGGCATCTGCACCGACCCGCGCCGCGACGCGCGTTCGATCTGCGTAGTCGAGGAAGTCGCAGACCTCTGGGCCCTGGACCGTGCCCGCCTGTTCACCGGCAAGTACCACGTGCTGGGCGGACGGCTGTCGGCGCTCGAAGGCGTGCGCCCCGAAGACCTGACCATCGGCCAATTGCTCGACCGCGTGGGCCAGGGCGGGATCGACGAGGTCGTCCTCGCCATGAACGCCACGCTCGAAGGCCAGACCACCGCGCACTACATCGCCGAACGGCTGGAGGATGCGCCAGTCCGCGTCACGCAACTCGCGCATGGCCTGCCGGTCGGTGGCGAACTGGACTACCTTGATGAAGGCACCTTGGCGCAAGCCCTGCGAGCGAGGCGCCCGGTCGCCTGACCGCCGATCACACTGATCGAAATGCTGTTCTTGCGACTCCGGCACACATTCCTTATCTGCCCTCCATGGCCATTCGCGAAATCATCGAAGTCCCCGACCCGCGCCTGAAGCAGGTCTCCGTCCCCGTCGAAACGTTCGACGACGAGCTCAAGACGCTTGTCGATGACATGTTCGAGACGATGTACGATGCCCCCGGCATCGGCCTTGCTGCAATTCAGGTTGGCGTGCCCCTGCGCGTGCTGGTCATCGACCTGCAGCCCGATGACGAAGACGCCGAGCCTGTCGCCTGCGATCATGATGGCCACCACCATCACCACCAGCCGACAAAAAAGGAACCGCGGGTCTTCATCAACCCCGAGATCCTCGATCCTTCGGAAGAGCACACGCTCTATCAGGAAGGCTGCCTCTCGGTCCCCGAGATCTACGCCGAAGTCGAACGCCCCTCGCGTATTCGCGCGCGCTGGCAGGACCTCGCGGGTAACACCCATGAGGAGGACATGGACGGCCTGATGGCCACTTGCCTCCAGCATGAGATGGACCACCTCGAAGGCGTGCTGTTCATCGACCACCTCTCCCGCCTCAAGCGCAACATGGCGCTCAAGAAGCTCGAGAAGCTGCGCAAGGTCGCGTGACGCGATGAGGCCGCGTCACGCGGCCTCATGAACCTCACGATCAAGGTCTTCGAGCGCGCGGCGACAATCGTCGGCGCATTCCCGACACATCTGTGCGCACCGGCGGCAATGCGCATGGTCATGCTTTGCGCACTCCGCTTCGCAGATCTCGCAAGCCTTGATGCACACGGCAAGCTGTGCGCGGATCAGTTCCCTGTTCGAACCGGTGCGGCGCGTGGCGATGCGGCCCGTCGCGGCGCAGACGTCGGAGCAATCAAGGCACGTGCGGATGCACTGTTCCATGTCCATCGCTTCGGCAAGGCAGGCATCGGCGCACGAATTGCAGATGGCAGAGCAATACATCGCATGCTTCACGGCCATCCCAAGCGATGGGTTGTAGTTGCCAGTCACCTGCGGGTGTTCGGAAATCATCTTCTCGATCGACATGAGCGGTCTCCTTGCTTCGCAAAGGGTTAGCGGGACGCACTCCTTTCCGTTCCGCGCCCTGTCCTGCCTGTGGAACATGCCGGCTGAAACGGTTGCGCCTTCAGACTTGGGAGGGTAGGTTCACATTTCGTTCCCGTTGGAGAAGTTTGTGGATTCTGCCCTGTTCGTCATCGTTGCACTTCTGATCGGGCTGGGTCTCGGCTGGTTCCTCGGCTCCCGCCCGGTGGCCGAATGGCGCTCGCGCCATGACAGCCGCGATGCCGAAGCCAAGGCACATGAAGGCACGGTCAAGGCGATGACGGTAGATCTTGCGGCCACGGCCGAGCGGGCGAAGTCGCTCGAAGCCGGACTTGCCGAGTTGCAGGACATTCGCCGCCAGCGCGATGAACTTGCCCCGGCCCTTGCCGCTGCCCGCCAGCGTGCCGCCGATGCCGATCAGGTCCGCGCGGAACTCGCGCAGGTTCGTGCCGAGCGGGAGGCTCTGCGCGCCGACCTGGAACGCCTCAAAGCCGACGCCGAAAACTTTGCCGAACAGAAGCGACTGCTGATCGAGGCGCAAGAGGCGCTGCGCAAGGAGTTCGAGAACGCCGGCAGCAAGGTGCTCGAAAAGGCGCAGGAAGCCTTCCTCAATCGCGCCCACGCCCGCTTCGAGGAAAGCGAGAAGACCAGCGCCGAACGCCTGAAGTCGTTGCTTGCCCCGGTCGACCAGCGCCTGCGCAGCTACGAGGAACAGGTCCAGAGCCTGGAGAAGCAGCGCGTGGATTCGTTCGGCCAGCTCGCCGGGCTGATCCAGTCCATGCGCGATGGGCAGGAAGCTGTCCGCGCTGCCGCTGCGCAGCTTGGCAACTCCTTGCGCAATGGTCCCAAGACCCGTGGCCGCTGGGGCGAGCTGCAGTTGCGCAACGTTCTCGAACAGTGCGGCTTATCCGAACACACCGATTTCATTACCGAACACTCGGTCAACACCGAGGAAGGTCGCTTGCGCCCCGACGCGATCGTCCGGGTGCCCGGCAACAAGCTGCTGGTGATCGACGCCAAGGTTTCCTTGAACGCCTATCAGGACGCGTTCGAGGCCGAAGACGACGACACCCGCAAGATCGCTCTCAACGCGCACGTCCAGTCGATGCGCAATCACATCCAGACACTGGGCGCCAAGTCCTATCAGTCGCAGTTCGATGAAGCGCCTGATTATGTGCTGATGTTCGTCCCCGGCGAACACTTCATCGCCGCCGCGCTGGAACGCGACCCGACGCTGTGGGATTTCGCCTTCGAACGCCGCGTGCTGCTGGCCAGCCCCACCAACCTTGTCGCCATCGCCCGCACCGTGGCGCAGGTCTGGCGGCAGGACGGCCTTGCCCGTGAAGCGCGGGAGATCGGCAAGATGGGCGGCGAACTTTACGACCGTCTTGCCGTTGCCGCCGAGCATTTGAAGCGCGTAGGAAGCGGGCTCGACAGCGCGGTCAGCAACTACAACAAGTTCGTCGGCAGCTTTGAACGCAACGTGCTTTCAGCCGGTCGGCGCCTCAAGGACAAGCACATCGAGATCGGCAAGCGCGAGGTGGAGGAAGTGCCACTCGTGGAATCGGCACCGCGTTATGCCGATGCTGAACCCGCCGTGCTGGCAGCAAGCGCCAACGATGAAGGAAATGTCGCCGCAGAATGACGATCAGGCTCGCCCTGTCCCTTTCCGTGACGGTTGCGCTTGCAGCGCTGACCGGTTGCGGGAGCAGGAGCGAGCCCCAGGCCTCGCCAAGCGCGGCTGAACCGTCGGCAATTCCCCCGCAGCCTGTCGCAACGCCGGAATTGACGCCAGATCCCGAACCCGAGGCAAGCGCATCCGCGCTGCCTGCGCCATCGTCACTTGATCAGGCTCGCTACGCGCCGCTTGATGAGTGTGCAAAGCAGCCCGGCTGGTCCGCGTTCCGCAAGGCACTTGCCTCAGCGATACTAACGCGTGACAGTCAGGCCCTCGCCAAGCTGGCAGCGCCCGATGTTGCGCTCGACTATGGCGGTGGCAGCGGGTCTGCCGAACTGATGAAGCGACTGAACGACCCGGAAACACAGCTATGGC
This sequence comes from Novosphingobium sp. B1, assembly GCF_900176395.1. Classification (GTDB taxonomy): domain Bacteria; phylum Pseudomonadota; class Alphaproteobacteria; order Sphingomonadales; family Sphingomonadaceae; genus Novosphingobium. Next base: position 79,608 of record NZ_FWXL01000008.1, read on the forward strand.
AAGAACTTGCCTCAATCCTGCCGCTGGGCTGCGCGATGCAGGGTGGTCTGGCAGCGATGCCCTGGGTTTTCTGGAACGTCCCCGAAGACACAGACAGCTACAGCGCCGTTGTCGTGCTTGGAGACGACACGCCCCTGTTGGACAAGCCCGCCGGCAAGCCGGTGCGTGATGCTGGCTGGACCATAGTGAATATTGATCCGATGGCGTTCGACACGGGCGCTCCTGCAACCAGGGTTACCATGAAGGATGGCACGCGGGGCTGGATCGCAACCCACAAATTGCGCAGCCTGCTCGATTACCGCCTGATCGTGGAGCCCAAGGCTGGCGAGTGGCTGATCACGGCCTTCATCGCCGGCGACTGATCAACTGCGTGCGACAAGCGCAAGCTCAAGGGAATGGCCGCCCGAGGTAAGCCGCATTGCATTGCCGCTGCGCTGGATCTCGGGCGCGGCGGAAAGCAGGGCATTCACCGCCTCTTCCTGCTGCCAAACCTGCCCCTCGCAGAACATTCGCGTGGCCATAAGCGGACCAGCTACAAGCCGGCTACCATCGACGCGATAATCACCGCCAATACCGTTGCAGCCGACATTGGCGCTGAGGCGCTCGTCCTCGAAACGGAGGCTGGCTCTTTGCGGCATGGCCGGTATTGCGCCATCGACCTTGACGATCATCCATTGCGTTCCGGCAAGCCCCGAACCTGCCGCTGGCGCTGCGGCGCATCCTGCAAGCAACAGGGCTGGAAGGACGGACAAGGTCGGAATCGCGCGCATCGCATGATCATATGCGCCTACGACTGACCGTTGGATTAACCCGGCAGTGCGTTATCCTTCATCCATCGTCGCAAGCACTTCGTAAGCCAGCACGGCGCCTGCCACGGCGGCATTCAGGCTGTCCGCCCGCCCCTTCATCGGCATCGTCACGCGCAAGTCGCAGGCCATCTCGTAATCCTCGGGAAGCCCGCGCGATTCATTGCCGACCATCACGAAGCAAGGCGCCGCATAGGGCGCACCGCGATAGGGTACGGCCTCACGCAGTGAGGCGGCAACGAGTTGCCCTTCCCCCTGCCGCAACCAGCTGATGAATTCGTCCCACCGCGCCTGCGCCAGCCGCTCGGTGAAGATCGCACCCATGCTGGCGCGGACCGCTTCAACCGAAAAGGGATCAACGCAATCGTCGATCAGGATCAGCCCGCCTGCGCCAACAGCATCGGCCGTGCGCAGCATCGTGCCGAGGTTTCCGGGATCGCGCATGGCGTGCGCCACGAGCCAGATCGGCGCGGCGTTGCGATCGATCAGCGTGATCGCCGTGTCCCATTCGGCAAAGACCCCTGCCACCGCCTGCGGGTTCTCCTTGCCGGTGACCTTTGCCAGAATGTCGAGCGGGAGTTCGATGATCTCCCCCCCGGCGTGGGCGACATCGGCTTCAAGTTCGTCGAGCAGCGGATGCCCCTCGCGGCCTTGCGCCATCAGCAGGATTTCGGGAAGGCGGCCGCCCTCTCGCGCATCGGTCAGCAGACGCAATCCCTCCGCAAGAAACTTGCGCTCACGCCGCCGGTGCTTCTTCTCGCGCAGGGAGCGGACGAACTTTACCGTCGGGTTGGAATATCCGGTGATGATCTTGCGGGTCATGCCGCCGCCATGGGCCAGAGCGGAGCACGCGGCAAGAGGATCAATCCTCTCCGAAGCCGTCCTTGATCAGGCCCGTCAGCTTCATGAGAATCGCGTCAGCTTCGCCTTCAGGCCCCGCCACGCTTACGTCCACCGTATCGCCCTTGGCAGCGCCGAGCATCATCAGCCCGAGGATCGAGGCCCCTGCGGCGTCGGTGCCGTCCTTGGTAACGGTGACGTCAAACCCCGCAGGCAGCTTGGCAACTGCGTTGACGAACTTGGCGCTCGCCCGTGCATGGAGCCCGCGCTGGTTGACGATGGTTACCGTTTCGCGGGTGACGTAACCCTGTTCAGCCATCTCATGCATCCTGCCCTAAGAATTCCGAAGCGATCGTTATGTAGTTCCGCCCCGCATCGCGCGCGGCGGCTGTCGCTTCCTTCACGCCCATGCAGTTGCGCGCCTTGGCAAGGCGAATCAGCATGGGCAGATTGATCCCCGCGATGACCTCGACGCGCCCGGCCTGCATCAGCGATATCGCAAGGTTGGACGGCGTACCCCCGAACAGGTCGGTCAGGATGATGACGCCTTCGCCGCTGTCGACGCGCTTGATTGCGTCGGCAATTTCCTTGCGGCGCTTTTCCATGTCATCGTTCGGGCCGATGCACACGCCGATAACGTCGCTCTGCCGTCCGACGACATGCTCCATCGCATGGATGAATTCGTCGGCGAGAGCGCCGTGGGTAACCAGAATAAGACCGATCATGAAAAGGGCAGGCTCCGAAGTGCGGCCGGGCAAACTGCACGATCTGCTATGAACGCAAGATTGGCAGGATTGCAGGGCGCGCAAGACGACTGGGAATCAAAACGCATGGCTTCCAGTGCTGCCCCGCCCAAAATTCTTCTGTCCCGCGCTCTCAAAGCTTTTGACCTTCGATCAGGTCGGCCGCTCTGGACGCAAGGTTGCGATGCAGCAATGTGGGTGAAAAACCGGCGTCGCGCAAGACTGAAGCAATCTGCTCGGCCATGAACACCGAACGGTGGCGTCCGCCGGTGCAGCCGAAGGCGACGTGGACATAGGCCTTGCCTTGCGCCTGATAGCGCGGAACCAGCAGCAGCAGGAGATCGCGGATGCGGGCAAAAGCCTCGTCGAACGCAGGGTCCTGCCGGATATAGTCGCCCACGGGCGCGTCCTTTCCGGTCTGCGGGCGCAGATCGTCGACCCAGTGCGGATTGGCAAGGAAGCGCATGTCGAACACCAGGTCGGCCAGCGGCGGTGTCCCGCGCGAAAAGCCGAAGCTGCTTATGGTCAGCGTCGGCATCGCAGGCGTTTCGTCGGCGAACTGGGCGCGAATCGCCTGCTGCAGATCGTTGCTGGTGAAGCTGGTGGTCGTGATGACGAGATCGGCCCAGCGTCGCAGCGGCTCGAGCAATTCGCGCTCGGCCATGATGCCGGTGGTGGCTGGCTTGTCCTCGCTCATCGGGTGGCGGCGGCGCGTCTCGTTATAGCGGCGTTCAAGTTCGGCACCTGCACAATCGAGAAACAGCGTCGTGATCTGCAGGTCCTTGCGCTGCGACAGCTTCTTGACCAGCGCAATCGTCCGGGCCGGATCGAAGCCTCGCGTGCGTGTATCGAAGCCGATCGCCATGGGCGTGCCTGCTTCCATCCGCGCAGAGCCCGGTTCGGTTTCGAGCAGGCGATCGAGCAGGCGGATCGGGAAGTTGTCGATAGCTTCCCAGCCCAGATCCTCCAGCGTGCGCAGCGCCGTCGTCTTGCCGGCGCCGAGCAGGCCGGTGACGAGGAGTATCCGCTGAACTCGCGAGTCTTGCACCATGGTTGGGCAGCTTTGCGCTTTCAGCGCGCGATTGGGAAGGCTGCACAAACGACCTGTCCCCAACCGGGAAGCCGGTCGTATATCAGTTCACCCCGAACCGCTCGAGGGCAAGTTCGGCCTTGAGCGCCAGCACCGGACCTTCCGGCCAGAGACGGATCTGCGGCAGGCTGATACCCTCGATCACCACTGTCCCTGGCTTCTCGACAAACCGCGGCGCTTCCGGATCAAGCGCTATTGCCAGCGCTACGGGCACGGCGGGCGAAACCGGAAAGTCGAGCAGGCCCAGGTTGCGCACTTCCAGCTTGCCGGCAATGTTCGGATGTGGCGCTGCCATGAGCCTTCCCTGCTCCGTCGCCAGCATGATCCCGTCATCGCCGACCAGCACCGCGCCCCTGTCCATCAATGCCAGCGCCAGGCTCGATTTTCCGCTTCCGGACTTTCCTGAAATCAGCAGCCCGCGCCCGCCGATCGCAACGCAGGTAAACTGGGCAGCCCGGCTCATGCGTCGTGCTCCTCCTCGGCGGTCGGCAAGCTCAGCAGGAAATAGGCACCGGGCCGGCCGTCGGGCCGATCATGAATGGTCAGCGTGCCGTCATGCGCCTCGGCAATGGTCCGCGCGATTGCGAGGCCCAGGCCGCTGTGCGAACCGAACGCTTCGGCTTCGGGGCGGACCGAATGGAACCGCTCGAACACTTTCTCGCGCTCGACCAGCGGCACCCCCGGCCCCAGGTCGGCCACGGCAATATGCGCAGCCTCGCCTTCCTCCCACACCGAAACCTCGACCAGGCCATCTCGCGGCGAGAAGGAGACGGCATTGTCCAGAAGGTTCTCGAGCACCCTTTCAAGCCGTGCTGCATCTCCGGCAATGATCACGCGATTGCCGGCATTGCTCTGGCGGATCGGAACCCCGGCACCAGCCCGAGCCCCACGCGCGCCGACCACTTGCGAGACAAGCGCTGCAAGATCCACCTCCTCGAACGTCGCGCGGCTCAGTTCAGCGTCAATGCGGCTGGCATCGGCAATTTCGGTAATCAGGCGGTCGATGCGCTGGACATCGTGCGCCGCGATATCCGAAAGCTGGCGGCGCAAGGCGGGGTCGTCGACCCGGTCCATTGTCTCGAGCGCGCTGGACAGCGACGCGAGCGGGTTCTTCAACTCGTGCGCCACATCGGCGGCGAACGCCTCGACAGCGTCGATCCGCAGGCGCAGCGCCGTCGTCATGTCGGATACGGCGCGCGCCAGCAGGCCGATCTCGTCGCCCCTTTCGGGCAGGCGCGGCACCACCACTTCGCGCTCCCGACCCAAGCGGACGCGGACTGCCGCCCGCACCAGCGCCCGCAGCGGCTGCACGATCGTGCGCGCCAGAAACAGCGACAGCTGCACCGAAAGCAGCAGTGCGATGCCGATGATGATCACCAGTGTCTGGCGGGCATCGCGCACCGACTGGGCGATATCGAGCGCATTGCGCAGCGACAGCAGCATCTCGCCGTTGTCGCCCACCGGTGTCGCGGCGGTAATCACCGGTGTGCGGTCGGGCGCATAGCGCAGATAGACCTCGGTCCTGCGCGAGGCGCGGGCCGCGCGGATTTCGGGCCAGCTGCCGGCAGGCCGCTCGGCTGTGTCGCTGTAGCGTTCGATCTGCGGGGCGTTGACGATGAAGTCCACTCCGCGATCAAGCAGTCGGGCCGCCTTCTGATACCAAGGCTCGGTTTCGGGATCGATCAGCCGGAACGATGGGGGCGCCAGCGAGAAGCTGTCAGCCAGCAGGTGGCTGTCGCCATCGTAGAGCCTCAGGCGCAGCACCTGTTCGGTGCCGATCCGCGCCAGCAGATCCTTGCGCTCGGCCATGTCGGCCTTGGCCAGGCCGTCGGCGGCAATTTCCACCTCGGCACGCGCCAGCTTGAAACGCTCATCGATCAACTGCTTGCGATAGCTGTCGAGGTAGAAGAAGCCGCCCGCCAGCAGCGCAAGCGCGATGACGTTGACGAACAGGATGCGCGTGGTCAGCGATACGCCGCGGATCCGCCAAAGATTGCGCAGCTTGCTCGCGCGCGGGCGCATCGGCGCGGCAGCGACCGGCGGCGCCTCACTCCTCGCCAAAGCTGTAGCCTGCCCCGTAAAGCGTCTCGATCGCATCGAACTGCGCGTCTACGGCGCGAAACTTGCGGCGCAGGCGCTTGATGTGGCTGTCGATCGTCCGGTCGTCGACGAAGACATCGTCGTGGTAGGCCGCATCCATCAGCTGGTTGCGTGTCTTGACCACCCCCGGTCGCACCGCGAGCGCTTCGAGGATCAGGAACTCCGTCACCGTCAGCGATACCGGCTGGCCTTCCCAGGCCACGGCATGGCGCGCCGGGTCCATCACCAGCCGTCCACGCCGGATCGGTTCCGGTAAGGGTTCGCTGTCCGGCTCCTGTTCCGCCGCCTCGCGCCGAACGATTTCGCTGCGGCGCAATATTGCCTTTATCCGCGCAACGAGCAGACGCTGGCTGAAAGGCTTGGCGATGTAATCGTCCGCCCCCATCGCCAGACCGAGCGCTTCATCTGCCTCGTCATCCTTGCTGGTCAGGAAGATTACCGGCAGATCGCTTTTCTCGCGCAGGCGATGCAACAGTTCCAGCCCGTCCATGCGCGGCATCTTGATGTCGCACACTGCCAGGTCGGGCGGGTTGTCCAGCAACGCCTTCAGCGCAACATCACCATCGTTGTAGAGGCGCGTTGCAAAGCCTTCGGTCTGCAACGCGATCGAAACAGTTGTTAGGATGTTGCGGTCATCATCGACCAGCGCGATCGTGCGAGGTGCATCCAAGCTCTCTGCGCGGGGCGTTTGCGGCGTGACCATGGTTTCGAGCGATACCGACCCTGGGGAAAGCTTGCAACTTCAAGCGCGAAATGCGCTGCGCTGCAGCAATCTGAGTTGCACGGAATGCAAGCCAGTGCGCAAAAAATCTTCGTTGCCGCGTGTCATTTGACGCAGCAAATGCAGGTGACTATGCGCAGACCGAGAATCAGCGCATTCGTATTCGCAATCCGTGCGCAAGCGGGCAAATCTCTGCCTTAAGCGCCACCAACGGGAGGCCCCAAGTGTCCGATACCAGCCTGAACGTGTCCCTCGCCAGCCAGGGCTATCCCGAACCGGCAGAGCTGTTCGCCAACCTCGGCACGGCGCCTCTCGTCGAGCATGCTGTTCGCAACGGTGAAGGCCTGCTCAGCGTCGATGGCCCGCTTGTGGTCGAAACCGGCAAGCACACCGGCCGTTCGGCCAAGGACAAGTTCATCGTCCGCGATGCCGAGACCGAGAACACCGTGTGGTGGGGCAAGACCAACGTCGCGATGACGCCCGAGCACTTCGCCGCGCTCAAGGCCGATTTCATCGCGGCACTCGGCGCAAAGGATCGGCTCTATGTGGCCGACCTGTTCGGCGGCTCGCAGCCCGAACACCGCGTCAACGTGCGCGTGATCAATGAATTCGCCTGGCACAACCTGTTCATCCGCACCCTGCTGGTCCGCCCGACCTCCGACGAGCTTGCCTCGTTCGTGCCGGAATACACCATCATCGACCTGCCCAGCTTCCGCGCCGATCCGGAGCGCCACGGCAGCCGCAGCGAAACCGTCATCGCGGTCAACTTCACCGAGAAGCTGATCCTGATCGGTGGCACGGCCTATGCCGGCGAGATGAAGAAGTCGGTCTTCGGCATTCTCAACTACCTGCTGCCCGTGAAGGGCGTGATGCCGATGCACTGCTCGGCCAACGTCGGCCCCGATGGCAAGACCGCCGTGTTCTTCGGCCTCTCGGGCACCGGCAAGACCACGCTTTCGGCTGACGCCTCGCGCACGCTGATCGGCGATGACGAGCATGGCTGGTCGGATACCGCGGTGTTCAACTTCGAAGGCGGCTGCTACGCCAAGATGATCCGCCTTTCGGCCGAAGCCGAGCCGGAAATCTTCGCCACGACCAAGCGCTTCGGCACCGTGCTCGAAAACGTGGTGATCGATCCTGCCACCCGCACGATCGACCTCGACGACAACCGCCTGGCCGAGAACAGCCGCGGTTCCTACCCGATCGACTTCATTCCGAACTGCTCGGAAAAGAACCTTGGGCCGGTTCCTGCCAACCTGATCTTCCTTACCGCTGATGCCTATGGCGTCCTGCCTCCGATCGCGCGTCTCACGCCCGATCAGGCGATGTACCACTTCCTCTCGGGCTACACCGCCCGCGTTGCCGGTACCGAAATCGGCGTGACCGAGCCGGAAGCCACGTTCAGCACCTGCTTCGGTGCCCCGTTCATGCCGCGTCACCCGTCGGTCTATGGCAACCTCCTCAAGGAGCGCATCGCCAAGGGCGGCGTGAAGTGCTGGCTGGTCAACACCGGCTGGTCGGGCGGCAAGGCCACGCAGGAAGGCATCAAGCGCATGCCGATCAAGGCCACCCGCGCCCTGCTCAACGCCGCGCTTGACGGCAGCCTCAATAACGCCACCTTCAAGAAGGACCCGAACTTCGGCTTCGAAGTGCCGGTCGAAGTTCCCGGCGTGGAAACCCGCCTGCTCGATCCGCGTGGTGCCTGGGCCGATCAGGAAGAGTACGATCGGACCGCGCAGGAACTGGTGCGCAAGTTCGTCGACAACTTCCAGCAGTTCGCTGATCATGTCGACCAGTCAGTTCGCGACGCGGCGCCGGTAACAGCCTGATCGCGGTGACACTGATGGAAATGCGGCGGGGCTCCTTCGGGAGCCCCGTTTCGTTCAGGCAGACGCTTCAGGCAAAAAGGGCGCTGCTCTTGAGCAGGTTGTAGGCCTCGACAACTTCCTGCAGCCGCCCTTCGAACGTGCGGTCGCCGCCATTGCGGTCCGGGTGGTACTTGCGCACCAGCTCTGAATAGCGGCTGCGCAGCTGCCGGCGATCAGCATCGTAGCCGAGGCTGAGCACATCGTAGGCCTTGCGCTCGTCGGGACTGATGCCGCGCCGCGCCGCATCGGCGGCCTTCTGGTGATCCGCCCGCCGTGCCTTTGCCCGCTGCGCGATCGCTTCTAACGGATCGGCGAAGTCGGACCAGCGCGGTGCCTGGTCGATCCCCGCATCGGGCCGGAAGGCGCGTGTCTCGCGCTCCCACCCGGCGATGGGCGACTGCGCCTTGAAAATCTCGTCCGGCGTCATGCCGGCAAAGAAATCGTATCCCGAGTTGAACTGGCGGACGTGTTCAAGGCAAAACCAGCGATAGTCGCCTGGCCCGTCGAAGCCTGACGAGCGTACGCCCGGCGCGCGGAATTCGCCCGGCTCGTTGCATCCCGGGGCATTGCAAACGCGGCCTGAACCCTGGACGCGACCGTGAAACTTGTCATTACGCATTTGCGCCCCACATGGCGATGCAAGCATTGGAAGGGAAGACATGACGGGACCAGTTGCACAGGAAATCGAACGACTCCTGACCGAAGCCCTCAGCCCCACGCACCTTGCCGTCATCAACGACAGCGCATCGCATTCGGGCCACATGGGCGATGACGGCACCGGCGAATCCCACTTCACCGTCGAGATCGAGAGCACTGCCTTTACGGGCCAGACGCGCCTCAATCGCCAGCGCATGGTCAACAAGGCGCTCGGCGATCTGCCCGGCCAGCGCGTACACGCCCTCGCCATCAAGGCCCGCGCGCCCGGTGAGTGATCTGGGGGGGAGTGATCTGGCGGTAAATGAACGCCGCATCAGGCGCGCCGCCCGCATCCTCCTGCTTGATGAGCAAGACCGCCTGCTCCTGATCCGCTTCGCACCGAAGGACCGCCGCCCGTTCTGGTGCGGCGTGGGCGGTGAATGCGATCCGGGTGAGGACTTTGCCGTGGCCGCCGTCCGCGAACTGTTCGAGGAAACCGGCCTATCGCTCGAGACTTGCGGCCCCGAAATCGCCCGCCGCGCCGACGATTACCTCACGCTGGAAGGCGAACCGATCACTTCGGACGAGCGCTTCTTCCGCGTCCGCACACAAAGCTTCACGCCCGACACTTCCGGCCATACCGCGATTGAGCGCGAACTTATCAAGGAATTTCGCTGGTTTACCCGCGCGGAACTGGCAGAATGGCACGAGCCGGTTTTCCCGGTGAATCTGCTCGAACTGCTCGATCTGGAGGCGCAAGCGTGACTGAACCCTTCATTCAGACGATCACCCCTGTTGCCCACGATCTCGGCGCGTTCGAGGTTCGCCGCGCAATCCCCTCTCGCCTGCGCACCATGGTCGGCCCGTTCATCTTTGTTGATCAGTTCGGCCCTGCCCACCTGCCCGATGGCACCGCCATGGACGTGCGCCCGCACCCGCACATCAACCTTGCGACCGTCACCTGGCTGTTCGAAGGCGCGATCGACCACCGCGACAGCCTCGGCTCCTTCGCCACGATCCGCCCCGGGCAGGTCAACCTGATGACCGCCGGCACCGGCATCGTCCATTCCGAACGCTCACCCGAAACCGAACGCCCCGGCGGCCCCCACCTTTACGGCATGCAGACGTGGCTCGCCCTGCCCGATGGCCAGGAGGAGATCGCCCCGGCCTTCGAACAGGTAACCGCCCTGCCGCTGGTCGAGGACGTATGCGTCAGCGCGCGGGTTATCATGGGCACGCTGTGGGGCAAGACTGCCCCCACCACCCAGCACGCCGCCACGATCTATGCCGAGATTCTGCTGACCCCGGGCGGCAGCCTGCCCATCGATGCCGAGGCCGACGAACGCGCAGTCATGCTCGTCGGCGGCGAGGCGCAGATCGACGGACATCCCCTGGCCCTCTACGACCTCGTCGTCCTTGCGCCCGGCGCCGTCCTCAAGCTGCAATCGGAAACCGGCGGCCGCGTCATGCTGATGGGCGGCGAAGCCTTTGCCACGAAGCGTCACGTCTGGTGGAACTTCGTCAGCTCCAGCCGCGACCGCATCAACCAAGCCAAGGCCGACTGGCAGGAGGGCCGCTTCCCCAAAGTGCCGGGGGATGAGCAGGAGTTCATACCGCTGCCGAAGGTGGCAACCACCGTAAGCTATCCTTGAGCTTCAGCTCAACCACTCGGCGCTCAGCGTGCCGCTGTGCCCCTCAGGAGCCAGCGCGGCGCGCAGCGCTTCGAGCATGGGCAGCAGGCCTTGCGTGAAGGCATAGGGCGGGTTCACAATGAACAGCCCCGCGCCGTTGTAGATCCCCGGTTGGTCGGCATCATAGAGCCAGTGCTCCACGTTGAGCAGCTTCGGGATGCCGAGCCTGCGCAGTTTATCCTTCCAGTGGACGTGCGCAGAGCGGTCTTTCAGCGGATACCAGATCACCGTCACGCCATGCGACCACTTGCGGTGCGCGGCGGCAAGGGTCTTCGTGATCCGCGCACGTTCGTCGGTCTGCTCGTATGGCGGATCGACCACCACCAGCCCGCGCGGGGTGCGCGTCGGCACCATCGCCAGCCAAAGCTCGTAGGCGTCGCGCTCGTGCACGGCCGCCGGTGTGCCGCGCATCGCCCCGCGCAGGGCATAAGCGTCCTCCGGGTGCTTCTCGTTGAGGATCAGCAGATCCTGAGGCCGTAGCATTTGCGCCAGAAAGCGCGGCGAACCGGGGTAGAGCGCTGGCTCCTCTCCCTCGTTCACCGCCTGAACCGCAGTGCGAAAATCTTCCAGCAACGGGTTCGTATCGGCAAAGGCCCGCATCACGCCCTGCACTGCCTCACCCGTGCGTTGCGCCTGATCGCCGCGCAGATCGTACAATCCGCAGCCGGCATGGGTATCGATCAGGGTCATTGCGCTGTCCTTGAGCTGCAGGGCCCGCACAAGCGCGATCAGAAGCGCGTGCTTGACGACGTCAGCGCTGTTGCCTGCATGGAAGGAATGACGGTAATTCACTGTACTTGAAAATCCTGACGGTTTGTTGCGGCCCCATGGGCAGGGGTGCCTGCTCATAGGCTGGCAGGCTCCTTCCACCAAGCTCTGACCGGCCTCCAACCGGCACCGGCCGCTGCAGAAACACGCAATTACCCTGACCCGCCTATAGTTTGGCGGCAATGATCGTTCGTTATCATTGCGCCATGCAGGCCGAAGCAAAAGAGAGCGGAAAGAGCCGATTCGGCAGCATCAGCCTGTTGTTGCTCGTCTGTGCACTGCTCCCGGCGACGGCACTTTCGCCCAAGCAAGGCGCGGCGCTCGCTGTGCTTTCCCTCTCGCCCTCCGCCTCGGGTTCCTATGCCCGCTGGGCGACCGGGCATGGTGCGCGGATCATCGGAACCACCCCGCTTGGCGGTATGGTCCTCGACCATGCGCCCGATGGCGCCCTGTATGCCTCCCTGCACCACGGTGTGATCGCGATCGCGGTTCCGCTTGGCCTGTGCACCGGCTCTCCAAGGATTGAAAAGTAATGGATCAGTTGCAGGCCCTCCGCGCAAATGGCCTTCGTGCCTTGGCGTTCGCATCGATCATGGGCGCGCTGATTGTGTGGATCGGAGAGATCTGGGCCGGATCGGGCTTCATGCCACCGATTGCGGCCACCTTTGCCGCCGCGCTCACTGCCTATGTCGCCCTCAACGGCCAGGGTAACACGACGCAACGCTGCGCCGTCGCGGCTGGAGTCATGACCTTTCCGATGATCCTGCTCTATCAGTGGGCAGGGTCGAGCTGGATGATCGACCTGCACATGGTCTTCTTCGCGTGCCTCGCCATCGTCGTGGTTCTGGCAGACTGGCGGGCGATCATCACCGGAGCGGCACTGACCGCGGTGCATCACCTGCTCGGCAACTTCGTCGCACCCGAACTGGTCTACAACAACGGTGCCGATTTTCTCCGCGTGGTCCTGCACGCTGTCGTCGTGATCGCGGAAACGGCGGCGCTGGTCTTCCTCAGCGTCCAGCTGCAACGCCTGATCCTTGCCCAGGCCGAGGCCGAAGCCCACAAGCTTGCCATGGAACAGGCCTCGGCTGCAGAGCGGCAACGCGCTGCCGACGAGCAGAAACTGGTGATATCGGCCGTGGAACAGCGGCTGGAGGAACTGGCAGCCGGCGACCTGCGCACCAAGATCGATGTAGATTTTCCCCCGGCATACGCGAAGCTCAAGAACAGCTTCAACGCCGCGACCACCGATCTCGACCGTCTTGTCGGCGCCGTTTCGACCACCACCCATCTCATAACGCGCGGGTCTTCGGAAATCCGCAGCGCATCGGACGATCTGGCAAGGCGCACCGAACAGCAGGCCAGCGCTCTTGAACAGAACACATCGGTCACGCACGAGATTTGCGCAGAAATCGACCAGACCGCGCGCAATGCCGGCCATACCCGCGAAGCGATCGGGGAAGCGCAGCAGTTTGCGCAAACAGGCGGCACGGTCGTCTCCAGCGCAGTCGCCGCAATGAACGAGATCGAACGCTCGTCGAAGGAAATTGGCCAGATCATCTCCCTGATCGACGGAATCGCTTTCCAGACCAACCTTCTGGCCCTGAACGCCGGCGTCGAGGCGGCCCGTGCAGGCGATGCGGGCAAGGGCTTTGCCGTTGTCGCCAACGAAGTGCGCGCGCTCGCACAGAGGTCTGCCGATGCGGCCAGCAGCATCCGCCATCTTATCCAGACATCGAGCGAACAGGTCGCCCAAGGCGTCAGTCTGGTCGGCAAGACTGGCACGGTCCTCGATGACATCGTGACCCGCGTTTCGCAGGTCAGCGGCTCGGTGTCGGAAATCGCCGACTCGGCCGTGCGGCAATCGGCAGAACTTTCCCGCGTGAGCAGCTCCTTCGCCAACCTCGATACCCTGACCCAGCAGAATGCGGCGATGGTCGAGGAGAGCAATGCCGCTGCCCACGAGCTGGCACGTGCGGCCGAGGAATTGCGCCGCCTCGTCAGCAGGTTCCGCACATCCGGCTACGATGGTCGCGCAGAACGTTCATCGCCTGCACTGCGGGTCGCCTGACCGCGACAACGCACTTCCAGTACTTCCCGCTCTTCCCTCTCCGGCAAATCCCTGACACCATGCTCTTAATGGATCGGTTAAGAATCGATCCAACAGGGAGAGCATTTGGATGGCGTTTGCTGGACAGGTCGTTTGGATCACCGGGGCTTCCTCGGGCATCGGTGCGGCGATGGCGCGAAGCCTTGCCGCCCAGGGCGCGCAACTGATCCTTTCGGGACGAAACGAAGCCGCGCTTGCCGACATCGCCAGCCGTTGCGCCAAGGCCATGGTTCTGCCGTTCGAGGCGACCGACTACGCCGCCGCCGCCCGTGCGGCCGAAGCGGCGTGGAACTGGCAGGGCCGTGTGGACGTGCTGGTCAACAACGCGGGTATCTCCCAGCGCTCGCTTGCCGTCGATACCGCGTTTCCGGTCTATGAGCGCATCGTCGCGGTAGATCTGCTCGCTCCCATCGCACTTACGCAGGCGCTGCTGCCGCACATGGCTGCGCGAAAGTCAGGGCGGCTCGTGATGATATCCAGCGTGGCCGGCAAGGTCGGCTCGCCGATGCGCACGGCCTACAGCGCGGCAAAGTTCGGCCTGTTCGGCTATTCCGACGCCTTGCGCGCCGAGGTCGCCGGATTGGGCATCAAGGTCCAGGTGATCGCGCCCGGATCGATTCGCACCAATGTCTCGCGCAATGCCCTGGCCGCCGATGGCCAGAAGCGGGGTGTCAGCGACAAGGCTATCGAGAACGGGCTCGACCCAGATGCGGCCGTCGCCCGGATGCTCGAAGCCATCGCGGCGGACGAGCGCGAAATCATCGTGGCCGAGGGCATGGAACTGCAGATCGGCGAACTGCGTCGCACGCCCGATGCCCTGCACGATCAGATGGCCGCTGTCGTCGCTTCGGGCTATGCCCAGAAGATGGAAGAGGGAGCCAGCCAATGACCGACCAGCCGGGCTTTGCCGACTTGCAGCGCGTGAAACTCGCCAGCGGCATCGAACTCGATGTCCTCGATGTCGGACCGCGCGATGCGCCGACGCTGATCTTCCTCCACGGCTTCCCGGAAAGTCACCGCACCTGGCGCCGCCAGATCGCGCATCTTTCCGCCCGCTTCCGCTGCATCGCGCCCGACCAGCGCGGCTATCGCGGCTCGTCCAAGCCCGAGGGCGTGGAGAACTACACGCCCGACAAGCTGATCGGCGATGTATTCCAGCTTGCGGATGCGCTCGGCGTCGAGAAGTTCACGGTGCTCGGCCATGACTGGGGCGGTGCGATTGCCTGGGGCGTCGCCCTGCTCGGCCAGGGCACGCGGGTGACCCGCGCGGTCATTGCCAATGCCCCGCACCCGGTGATCTTCCCGCGCCTGCTCTGGACCGACCGCCAGCAGCGCGAGGCCAGCCAGTACATGCGCGCCTTCCGCGATCCCGCCAACGACGCCATGGTGCGCGAACACGGACTTGGCGCGCTGCTGCTGCAGGCGCTCAACTGGAACCGCTCGCCGGTGATGGAAGAGGAAGAGCGCGCCGCCCTGTTCAAGGACTGGTCGAATCCCGATGCCGCCATCGCCATGCTCAACTGGTATCGCGCCATCCCGATGGCCGTCCCGCCGATGGATGCGCCGTTCGAACTGCCCGAAGGCTATCAGGACGCACAGGTGCCGCCCCTGCAGATTCCGACGCTGGTGATCTGGGCGATGGACGACATGGCCCTGCCCGCGTGCAACCTTGATGGCATGGACCGCCTTGTCACCAATCTCACGCTCGAAAAAGTCCACGATTGCGGGCACTTCGTGCCGTGGGAAGCCCCGCAGGCGGTCAACGCCGCGCTCGACCGTTTCCTTGGCTGAAGGTCATCGGCAGGCCGCCCAGCCGCCGGATCGCTGCGCCTGATCGAGGTGCAAGTGATCGGCGTGGGCGGCGTTGTAGTCAGGTGAGAGCACGGTCGAGAAACTCTGGCACGCCGCATCGCGCACGTCATGCAGGAACGCTGCCTTCTCATCGCCTGACGCCCAGCCCTTGAGCACCGAGATGCGGCGGCCGTCTGCAAGCACGAAGGCACTGATGTCGATGGCGTTGCCGGTGGCGTGCTCGCTCCAGTTGCCGTCGGATCCGCCACCGATGCGGCGGCAATTGTTGGTGCCAAAGTGCTCGACCGAGGTGACGGGACTGCCGAGAAGGCGCTCTGCGGCGGGCTGGATGCCATGCCGCAGCCACATGGCCAGACCTGCATCGATGGCGCAGGTTGCCTGGGCACCACGTGGGGCCAACCTTACCTTCACCTGTGCCAGACCTTGCAAAACCTGCCGGTCACCTCGCAGGCATTGCCCCTCGCCCGTCGGCGGCAGGGGCTCGGCCATGATCCCGCTGCTTTCCAGGAAGGCGCGGCACACTGCCCGGTCACCCCGCAGCGTCTGAAGCTTCATCGCCGTCGCCCAACCAGGCGGGTCGACCAGCGCCAGCGGCGCCCAAGGGTCATGCTCGGGATGCCGCTGCAACCACTCCCATCCGGCAAGCCCCGCCGAGGCGATGATCAGCAGGACAATGACGGTGCGAAGGAGAGAGCGGCGCATCTTCGCTCAACCAAGAGGCGAGGAGATCGTTTCTGCAGGCGGGGCAGACCTTAGGGCAGCCACTCCACCCAGGCACCATGGGCATGAGCGGTGCCGAGCAACACCAGCTCCTCTCCGCCGGGCCAATGGCGCACGGTCAGTTCGTGCCGGAAGGTTTGCCGGTTGGTCTCGAGCATCACCCACGCCAGCCGCCGCGACTGATCGGCCTTGGCGCCCGCCTGCGCCATCAGGGTCTCGATCCGCGCGCGCGTTTCGGCCGGCAGGTATTGCCAGACGATGGAATGGAAGATCACACGTGTCGTATCGGCATCCTGCGGCGCGGCCAGCCGCTCGGCAACGAAGTCGCCTGCGTCCATCTGCACCACGTCAGGCGCTTTTTGGGCAGCCAGCGCGATGGCTGCATCGATCCGTCCAATCCGCTCGGTCACCTCGGCCCAGACATAGGACTTCAGGCGCAGCGCCTGCTCCGGGTCGGCCAGGTTCATCGGTGCACGGTCGCAACCTTGAATGCCGCCAATGGAAACCGGAGCCTGCGGCGGCGGCGGCCCACGCCATTCGGGTACGATCCGCATCGGCGAAGCCGCAGGACCGGCGGTCGTCCCGCCAAGGTCGAAGAAGAACCGCTCCATCATCGTGTTGACGCCGGCGCTCGCGCCCAGCTCGTTGAGTTCGAAACGCGGGCCGACGCGGGCCGAGAGCCACAGGAGCGCCGCCATGATCGAGGCCGAACGCCCCGCCTCGTTGGTTTGCGGCGGCCCGTCGAGCCACGGCAGCAGCGCCTCATCGTGCTCCCGCGTCACCGCGAGCACCAGCGCATCGACCTGTGCCTGATCGGTCACCTCCCCGCGATAGACCGAAGCGAGGCGGGTGTCCGTGCCGGTAAGCACGAGGTTGTGATGACCACCGGCCAGCCGCAGCGGCAGCGCGTCTTCGAGCGGCCTTCCCGGCCATCCGGCGATTCGCCTGCCGACCCGTGTCGCGCCGTCGAGCAGCCGCAATTGCGCGCGCACAACGCGGCCCGTGCAGGGTGCACCATTGTTCGTGGCATGATCGGCCTGCCATTCTATGGCCTTTGCGACCTCTTCGATCTCCATGATCGGGTTCATTCGGTTGCCCTTTGCGCCGTGCTGCCATAAGGGCGGCGGGTTATGTCCACCGCCGCACCGCTCGTTTTCGCCCTGCCCAAGGGCCGCATCCTCGACGAGGCCCTGCCTCTGCTCGAGAAGGCCGGGATCGTGCCCGAGGCCGATTTCTTTAACAAGGCCTCGCGCGCACTGTCCTTTGCCACCAATCGCGACGACGTGAAGATCATTCGCGTCCGCGCATTCGATGTGGCAACATTCGTGGCCCATGGCGCGGCCCATGCAGGCGTGGTGGGATCGGACGTGATCGACGAATTCGACTATGCCGATCTCTATGCGCCGGTCGATCTCGACATCGGGCACTGCCGCCTTTCGGTGGCCGAGCCGGTGAGCATGGTGGAAAGCGGCGCAAACGCGCGCGAAAGCCATGCGCGGGTGGCGACCAAATATCCGAACCTGACGCGCCGCCACTTCGAGAAGCTGGGCGTACAGGCCGAAGTCGTGAAGCTGAACGGCGCGATGGAGCTGGCGCCTTCGCTCGGTCTTGCCAGCCGTATCGTCGATCTGGTTTCGACCGGGCGGACGCTCAAGGAAAACGGCCTTGTCGAAACCAGCCAGATCCTGCCGGTTTCAGCCCGGCTGATCGTCAACCGCGCGGCCCTGAAGACCGACAGCGCCCGCCTTGGCGCGCTGGTCGATGCCTTCCGCGTGATGGTGGCGGAAAGGAAGGCCGCCTGATGCTCCGCCTCAATTCCAGCGATCCGGGCTTTGCCAAGGCTTTCGCGCGCCTCGTCAAGGACCGCCGCGAGAGCGACGAGAACGTCGCGCGCGATGTGCAGACGATCATCGACGACGTGCGCATTCGCGGCGATGAGGCGCTCGCCGAATATACCGCAAAGTTCGACGGGCATACTCCGGGCGAGGACGACTGGCGCATTTCGCCCGAAGCCTGCCGTGAAGCCTTCGATGCACTGAAGCCCGATCTGCGCGCCGCGCTTGAGCTCGCCGCGCAGCGCATCCGCGACTATCACCGCGCGCAACTGCCCGAAGATCGCGACTATACCGACGAGGCCGGCATGCGCCTTGGTGCGCGCTGGCGCGCCGTCGATGGCGCGGGGCTTTACGTCCCGGGCGGACGCGCGGCCTACCCATCGTCGCTGCTGATGAATGCCATCCCCGCCAAGGTCGCGGGCGTGGAACGCCTCGTCGTCGTGACACCGACGCCCAGGGGTGAAGCCAATCCGCTGGTGCTGGCTGCCGCACACCTTGCCGGCGCAGACGAAGTCTGGCGTGTTGGCGGCGCGCAAGCCGTGGCAGCGCTCGCCTATGGGACTGGCCGGATCAAGCCGGTCGATGTCATCACCGGCCCCGGCAATGCCTGG
This sequence comes from Novosphingobium sp. B1, assembly GCF_900176395.1. Lineage (GTDB taxonomy): Bacteria > Pseudomonadota > Alphaproteobacteria > Sphingomonadales > Sphingomonadaceae > Novosphingobium. The sequence continues at coordinate 97,959 of NZ_FWXL01000008.1, forward strand.
GTTGCCGAAGCCAAGCGCCAGTTGTTCGGCGTTGTCGGCATCGACATGGTCGCAGGGCCTTCCGAGATTCTCGTGATTGCCGATGCCAAGAACGACCCGCAGTGGATTGCCGCCGATCTGCTCAGCCAGGCCGAGCACGATCCCGTGGCCCAATCGATCCTGATCACCGACGATGCCGCCTTCGCCGATCAGGTGGCGGACATGGTCGGCGTCGAGATCGCCATGCTGCCAACCGCCAAGGTCGCCAAGGCGAGCTGGGACGATTACGGCGTGATGATTGTTGTCGACTCGCTCGACGAAGCCCCCGCTCTGGCCAACGCCCTTGCTGCCGAACACGTCGAGATCGCCACTGACAATCCGCAAGCGCTGTTCGACAAGATCCGCCATGCAGGGTCGGTCTTCCTTGGCCGCATGACCCCCGAAGCCGTCGGCGATTACGTTGCCGGCCCGAACCACGTCCTGCCCACCGGGCGCCGCGCGCGCTTTTCCTCGGGCCTTTCCGTTCTGGATTTCATGAAACGCACCAGCTTTATCGAGGCGACTGACGCCGCGCTTGCCGCCGTCGGCCCTGCCGCCATTGCCCTTGCCGAGGCCGAGGGCCTTGCCGCCCACGCCCGCTCGATCGAAGTGAGGCTGGGCCTGTGAACGCGATCTCGGGCAAGGCCCGCGCCGCCTCGCGCCTCGCCGCCGTGCAGGCGCTGTATCAGGCCGACATGGAGCAGACCGCGCTGCACCTGCTGCTGGACGAGTTCCACCAGCACCGGCTGGGCGCGGAGATCGAGGAAGTCGAATATCTCAAGGCCGATGTCGCCTTCTTCGACGATCTGGTGAAGGGCGTCGATGCCCGCCGCAACGAGATCGACCTGCTGCTTTCGGCCAAGCTGGCAAAGGGCTGGTCGCTGGCGCGGCTCGACAAGACCATGCTGCAGATCCTGCGCGCCGGCTCCTACGAGCTGCTGGCGCGCAAGGACGTGCCGGTGGCGACAGTCATCACCGAATATGTCGACGTGGCCCATGCCTTCTTCGAGGAGCGCGAAGCCAAGTTCGTCAACGGTGTGCTGGATGCCGTCGCCAAGGACGTGCGCTGAGACTTACGCCTTCTTGAACGGCGTGCGCTTGCCGAGATAAAGCTGGTCCTGGGCGACGCCGGCACGCTCGGCCTCGAGGAAATCGCTGACGGCGCTGCGGAAGTTCGGGTCCGAGATATAGTGCGCCGACCAGGTGCGGACCGGCTCATAGCCGCGCGCCAGCTTGTGTCCGCCTTGCGCCCCCGCCTCGACGCGAGAAAGGCCAAGCGCAATCGCCGCATCAATGGCCTGATAATAGCACAATTCGAAGTGCAGAAAGGGCTTCTCGACAAGCGCGCCCCAGTAGCGGCCATAGAGCGCCTCGCTGCCGATGAAGTTTAGCGCGCCGGCAACGGGCTCCTCATCGAGGAACGCAAGCACGAGCAGGACCTTGTCGGCCATGCGCTCGCCGATCAGGTCGAACGCGGCGCGGGTGAGATAGGGACGGCCCCATTTGCGTGCGCCGGTATCCTGATAGAATTCCCAGAACGCATCCCAGTGTTCGGGCCGGATCATGTCGCCGGTCAACTGGCGGATTTCGACGCCGTCCTGCGCGCGGGCGCGTTCCTTGCGCAGGTTCTTGCGCTTTTCGGAACTCAGCGCGCCAAGGAAATCATCGAAGCTGGCATAGCCGCGGTTTTCCCAATGGAACTGGATGTCCGAGCGGGGCAGCCAGCCAGCCTCTTCGAACAGCGGCAGTTGTGCCGGTTCGATGAAGGTGGCGTGGGCCGAGGACAGGCCATTGCTGTCGCACAACTGCTCGGCCGCGCGCAGCATCGGCAGGGCAAGATCCGGGCGGTCTCCCAGCAGCAGGCGCGGGCCGGTAGCGGGGGTGAACGGGGCGCTGATCTGCAGTTTGGGATAGTAGCTGCCCCCTGCCCTGGTCCAGGCATCTGCCCACGAATGATCGAACACGTATTCGCCCTGGCTGTGGCTCTTGAGATAGGCGGGGAGCGCGGCTGCGGGGCGGCCATCAGCGCCTTCGATCACGATCGGCAGTGGCGACCAGCCCGACCGGCCCCCGACAGAGCGGGAATCTTCCAGCAGCTTGAGGAAGGCATGGCTGACGAAGGGATTCCCGGATCCGGCCAGCCGGTCCCAGTCATCGGCCTCGATTTCGGAAACCGCCTTGTGGATGCGTGCAGTGAGAGTCACGCCACGGTCATGCCGCGAGGCCTGCGCCTTCGGCAATAGGTCCATCGGCACAGTCGGCGGCGCGTTGCGCAAGTTCCGCCGAGCGCACAGTCCAGGTCAGCACAGGGAAGCCGCGCCAGCGCTGGGTCGCGACGAACTTGGATGGCAGATCGCGCACGTCCCAGGCGAGAAACTGCGGGCGAGCCTGCCAGAAGGCGAGATGCAGGCGGAGCGTGGCGAGCAGGGTGCGCTTGCCTTCCTCGGTCACGACGAGGCCATGCACGATGCGCGGCGAGTAGCGGCCGAACCAGCGGCTGACGCGCGGGTCGAAGCTCATCACCGCGACCTGTCCCTGGTAGCCCTCGAGAGCCCGGCGCACGGCGAGGCACAAGGGCGACACGCGGATATCTCGCTTCGACTTGATCTCGATAAGGACCGGAGCGCGGCCTGCCACCTGATCGAGGAACTGCCGGATAGTGGGGATGGTATCGGTGCTGCCGCTAAGAGGGACGCGGGCGAGGTCTTCGGCGCGCTGATCAATGACCGCGCCGTTGCGCCCCGTCAGGCGTTCCAGGTCCCAATCGTGATAGACCACTGCCTGCCCATCGGCGGTGCGCTGGACGTCGCACTCGATGCCGAGACCGCGTTCGATGGCCAGCGAAAAGGCTGCGGGCGAGTTCTCGACGATGCCGTTGCCGTGCAGGCCTCGATGGGCGTAGGTCTTGCCGCGCAGCCAGTCGACCCGCGCCTCGGGCGGCGCGGGGACCAGAAAGCGGTCAAGCAGGGCGAACAGCAATGACAGCATCGACTTCCACCGCCGCACCGAGGGGAAGGACCGGCACGCCGACGGCACTGCGGGCGTGCTTGCCGGCATCGCCGAAGGCCGCCGCCATCAGTTCGGACGCGCCGTTGGCGACCTTGGGCTGATCGGTGAAGGTGCCGGTCGAGCTGATGAACGCGCCAAGCTTGACCACGCGCTCAACCCGGTCGAGCGAACCCAGCGCAGCCTTGACCTGGGCGAGGATCATCAGGCCGCAAGCCTGTGCGGCAGCGGTGCCCTGTTCGATCGAGACGTCTTCGCCAAGGCGGCCGGTGACCAGCTTGCCATCGATGAAGGGCAACTGGCCTGAGACATGGAGCAGACCGTTTGCCTCCACGGTCGGTACATAGGCGGCGACAGGCGCGGCGGCCTGCGGCAGCGTATGCCCGAGGGCGGCAAGCTTTGCTTCAACGGTATCGGTCACGCGTCTTCTCCATGAATTTGGGCCATGATCCATGGCAGCGCCGCTTCCCAGTCGTCAATCCTGGCGTGGGCGTGACCGGCCTTGTGAGCGCAGTCGATATGCGGGCTTAGCAGCGGTTCGCCGCACAGGTGCAGCCGGATCACGTCGGGGGTCAGTTGCGAGACCGAATCGTGATGCTGCGGCAGGTCGTCGATGAACAGGGCGCGCGAGGGGTTGTATTCATCAAGGATGGCCTTGAGCGCCGGCCCCTTCGGCCCCTGGTTGGTAAAGACGCGGGCATTGATGCCGACATCAGCAAGCTGACGCGCGCGCATGTCGCGACGGTGATCGTTGAGGTTGGTCAGGATGACGACATCGGCATCCTGACCGGCTGCGTTGATCCCGGCGACAGCGCCGGCGATGGCCTGCTGGCGGTACATTTCGGTATCGAAGAACTTGTTGAGCAGGTTCCAGATTTCCTGCGGCGGCACCAGCTCCCCATCCTTGGCATAGCGCATGGCCTTCGAGAAATCAGCGCTGTCCATCTTGAAGGTGACACCCTGTTCCTCGCCCAGCCAGTCGCGGAAAGGCGCGACCATGTGCAGCAGCACCTCGTCGCAATCGCTGACGATCAGGGGGCGGCTACTCATGACAATTCCTTCCGGGCGGCAATCAGGGTTTCAGGCGAGATGTCGAGAGCGAAGGCCGCGTTGACAAGGTCTGCCTCATGGTTGGCGAGAAAATCGAGCACGGCGCCGAGCATGGCCGGATCGCCGAGACCTGCGCGAAGTTCGTCGGGCGTCAGGCCGGTGAGGCCCAGGAAGCGTTCGGCGCGGTCCCCGTCCGACAGGACCCAGCCGAGCGCCTGCAACGCCAAAGCGGAAGGATCGACGGGGGAGGAAGGTTCGCGGATGATTGTCAGGGACCTTTGCTGGCAATAAGGATGCGCGCGCAAGCTTTCGGGAACAGGCGCGTCAGTGGCAAGAAGAATTCTGGTTGTCGAGGACAACGACCTCAACCGCAAGCTGTTCTGCGACCTGTTGCGCGCCAAGGGCTTCGAGGTGGAGCCAGTGGCCGACGGCAGGGAGGCGATCGAGAAGACGCGCCTGTTCATGCCGCATCTGGTGATCATGGACATCCAGTTGCCCAACATCTCGGGCATGGACCTGATCGAGGCGATCAAGGCCGACGAGGAGCTGAAGGCGATCCCGATCCTCGCCGTTACCGCCTATGCCGGTAAGGGCGACGAGGAAGCGATCCGGGCCGCCGGTGCCGAAGGCTACCTTGCCAAGCCAGTATCGATCGGCCCCTTCATGGTGGCGGTCAACGCGTTGGTCTGAACGCTTACATCGCCATGGCGACGCTGTGGGCGTGCTCTATGGCGAAGGTTACCACCGTCAGGCACAAGCCGGCCATGAAGCTCTTGTAGGCATAGGCCAGGTACTTGTACTTCTTGCGCTGCAGCACCTGCCCGTTCTGGTAGATATCGTGGAGCATGGTGCGGAACACGGTTTCATCGGCGCGCAGTTCATCAAGGATCGAATCGGTCCATTCGCCTTCGTCCATGTGGGTGAAGTAGCCGAAGAACAGCTTGTTGGCCTTGCCATCATTGAGCCTGGCCGACTTCGGGCTGCTGATCGAGGGCAGTACGGCAAAGACCGCGCACATCGCGGAAATGAAGGCGAACAGCGCAAGCACGCCCAGCGACCATGGCAGCGTGCCGTTCTTCGCCTGCCCTAGCGATATCGTGAAGACCAGGAAGGTCGCCCCCATCAGGATCGAGGCCTTGGCATCGGCCATCTGGCTGAGCGTGAGGTTGATCTGTTGCGAAGTGCGGACGAGGTGAATGGCGTGGTTCGAATATCCGGAAGGCGACGGCATGGAAGGCGCTGCCTTGGGAATCTCGGGCGAAGCTTGTGCCACTGGCCCCGGTGATGCTGCGTTATCGCCCAAGATCGCCTCTCCCCGCTGGCGGCTTTTGCCGATAAGACGGGGATGGCACAGGGAGAGCCTTCTTGACAAGCAGGGGCAAAGGCCGCTTTTCCGCCGCAATCGTCTGGCAGGGGCCATGCCTGAGCACTGGGACCTCTGCCCATTGGAGAAGAATTGATGGATCGCGCTGCAACTGCCGAAAAGATCGCCGAACTGATCGAGCCCTTCAACAAGAAGGGCATCGCGATCACCGAGGCCACGACCTTTGCCGGCGATCTGGAATGGGACAGCCTGACTGTGATGGACTTTGTCGCCGCGATCGAGGACGATTTCGACATCATCATCAGCATGAACCAGCAGGCCGAGATCGAAACGTACGGCCAGTTGATCGACGCAGTGACCAAGCTGCAGGGATAAGCCCGATGACCGACCTTTTCAGCAAGTTCGATCCGCTGATCGAGCAGCGCCGCGCCCTGCTTGCCGGTGGCGTGGAAGACCCGTTCAACCTTGTCATGGAACGGGTGATCAGCCCCACCGTGGCTGTCTGCAACGGGCGCGAGACGATCCTGCTCGGCACCTACAACTACATGGGCATGACCTTCGACCCCGATGTGATCGCATCGGGCAAGCAGGCGCTGGACGATTACGGTTCGGGCACCACCGGCAGCCGCGTTCTCAACGGCACTTACGCCGGACACAAGCTGTGCGAGGAAGCGCTCAAGGAGTTCTATGGCATGGACCATGCCATGGTGTTCTCCACTGGCTACCAGGCCAACCTCGGGATCATCAGCACGATCGCCGGCAAGGGTGACTACATCATCCTCGACATCGACAGTCACGCCTCGATCTGGGACGGCTGCAAGATGGGCGATGCCGAAGTGGTGCCGTTCAAGCACAACGACATCGAGGCCATGGAAAAGCGCCTCAAGCGCGTGCCAGAGGGCGCGGGTAAGCTGGTCGTGCTCGAAGGCGTTTATTCGATGCTGGGCGACATCGCACCGCTCAAGGAAATGATCCGCATCGCCAAGGAACACGGCGCGATGGTGCTGGTCGACGAAGCGCACTCGATGGGCTTCATCGGCCCCAACGGGCGTGGCGTGGCCGAGGATCAGGGCTGCCTGGCAGACGTCGACTTCGTGATCGGCACTTTCTCCAAGTCGGTCGGCACGGTTGGCGGCTTCTGCGTTTCGAACCACCCCAAGTTCGAGATCATGCGGCTGGTGTGCCGTCCCTATGTGTTCACCGCCTCGCTCCCGCCAAGCGTGGTGCACACTGCGGCAACATCGATCCGCAAGCTGATGCATGCCGGAAACAAGCGCGCGCACTTGTGGGAAAACTCCAAGACGCTGCACAAGGGCTTGCGGGACAAGGGTTTCCAGCTTGGTACCAGCGAGCCGCAAAGCGCGATCATCGCAGTAATCATGCCCGATCTGAAACGCGGCGCGGCGATGTGGGAAGCGCTTCTGCATGAGGGGCTCTACGTCAACCTCGCGCGTCCGCCGGCAACGCCTGCGGGCATGACGCTGCTGCGTTGCTCGCTCTGCGCCGAACATTCCGCCGATCAGGTCGAGACGATCATCGGCATGTTCGAGCGCGCCGGAAAGGCCGTGGGAATCATCTGATGCGGGCGATTATTGCCGGTGTGCTTGCTTTTGCGGCAATGCCTGCGCTTGCGCAGAATGCCGCACCTGTCGTGGTGACGCCGCCGGGCGAAGGCATGATCGAAAAGCCATGCCCTGCCGACCAGCGCGGGCTGAACTTTGCGCATCCCTATGTCCGGCAATATGACTGGGCATGGGAATGCCGCTATGCAGCTGCCGACAAGCAGCTCGCGCAGGCACCGCGCGTGGTGTTCATCGGCGATTCGATCACCGAGAACTGGGTCGGGCTTGCACCTACGCTGTTCGTCGCAGGTGCGGTGGGCCGAGGGATCAGCGGGCAGACCAGCCCGCAGATTCTGGTGCGGTTCTATCAGGACGTGGTGCGTCTGCGGCCAAGGGTGGTGCACATCATGATCGGCACCAACGACCTTGCCGGCAATACCGGACCCAACAGCGCGGAGATGTACACAAACCATGTCGCCGCGATGGTGGATCTTGCCAAGGCCAACGGAATTGCCGTGGTCATCGGCAGCATTCTGCCCGCCGCAAAGTTTCCGTGGAAGCCGGCCCTGGCACCGGCGCGGCAGGTCGTGGCGCTAAACGCCTGGCTGAAGGATTACGCCAGGGTGCGCGGCGCGGCCTACGCCGATTATCATGCAGCGCTGGTCAATGCCGAAGGCGGCATCAATCCCGATCTGGCGCCCGATGGGATCCACCCCAACGCGAAGGGCTATGCCGTGATGGAGCCGATCGCCAAGGCGGCCATCGCCGAGGCGGAGAGGCTGACCACGGCGAAGCCTGATCCCAAAGCCGCCGCGCCCAGGAAGCGCTGAGGCCTAATCCGCGCCGTGGCGTTCGAGCCAGCGGGCGCGGATCGCATCGGAGCCGTCGCGGCTGCCGTCATGGCTCCAGCCGGGCTCGCGGATCAGGTATGAAAGCTTGTGGCGCAGCGGCGCGCGCCAGAAATCGGCCAGCATCCCCCGCCATTCGTGGAATGCGGCATGCAGGAGGTGGAAGCTGCCGAGCTGCTTGACGATGCCATAGCGTATCGCAAGATCGTCACGCTCGCGCTGGAAGGTGCCGAACAGGCGGTCCCAGATGATCAGCGCACCGGCATAGTTGCGATCGAGATAGAGCGGATTGGTGGCGTGGTGGACGCGGTGGTGCGATGGCGTATTGAACACCGCCTCGAACCAGCGCGGCATGCGGCCGACCGCCTCGGTATGGATCCAGAACTGATAGATCAGGTTGGCGCCGCCCACGGTGACCAGCATCGCCGGATGGAAGCCGAGAAAGGCAGGCCAGATCCGGAAGATGAACGACAGCGCAAAGAAGCCGGTCCAGGTCTGACGCAGGGCTGTCGACAGGTTGTAGTGCTGGCTTGAATGGTGATTGACGTGGCTCGCCCAGAACCAGCGGACGCGGTGTCCGGTGCGGTGCGCCCAGTAATAGTTGAAGTCATCAAGCACGAAGCAGCCGATCCACGCGACCCAAGCGAATGGCACAGTCGCGACGCGATGGTCGTAGAGCCACACGGCGGCCGCAAAAACGGTGCCGGCCGTGAGCGCGCCGGCAACAGTGCTGCCGAGGCCGAGTGCAAGGCTGGTGAGCGTGTCGCGCGGTTCGTACTTTTGCGGCGCGCGGCGCGCAGCCCAGATCATCTCCGTAAGCACCATGACCACGAAGAACGGCACGGCATAAGTGACGACGTCGATCGGTTTCATGCCGCGGCTCCGAGACGGCGCAGGCTGGCAGCCCAGACTTGCGCCTGATCGCCAAGATCAAGCGTGACCTTGCCAAAGCGGCGATCGTCAGTGGCGATGGTCAGGAAGCGCCCATCGAGGCGAACGCCGGCATGGCTGGTCAGTTCGCGCGCGGCAAAGTGGCTGCCATGCTGGCGGATCAGCAAGACGCGTCCGAGCGTGTCGCGAGCAAGTGCGCCGATGCCGGCACGGTCAACGACCACATCGCGCGCATCGAAGCCGCAGATCGCGTCTTCGGCAAGGGCGCACGCCTCGTCAGCGTCCTGGATGCGCGGATCACCGCCCAGGCCGATCCGGCGAGCCAGCCACGCCAGCACGAGGATCGCGATAAGCGAGCCAAGCAGTTGCATGGCCTTTGCGGCCTGCGGATTGGCCAGCACGCTGGCGAGTATCGCGTTCACCCCCTCCCCCAAGGTGCGTTCAGCCGACCTGCGCGGCCAGCATGTCGACCGTGGCGCGGATCGGCGCGATGTCGTACCCGGCTCCTGCAGCCCTTTCGGCAATCTCATCGGGATTGAGACCGGACCGGGCCTGCGCCAGTGCCCAGAGCAGGGTCGAGCGCGTGCCCGAACGGCAATAGGCGAGCACCGGTGCATCGCCAGCCTGCGCCAGCGCCTGCTGCATGGCTTCGACCTGCGGCATCGAGAACCCCGCATGGCTGACCGGAATCGCGACATAGCCCATGCCTGCGTCCTTGGCAGCCGCCTCGATCTGCGGGCCGGGCGTCTGATCGTCGGACTCGCCTTCCGGGCGGTTGTTGATGATCAGGCCGATGCCCAGCGCCTTGGCATAGGCCACTTCGGCTAGGCCGATCTGGGGGCTGGCAAAGGTCTTGTCGTCAATCTTGCGAAACATCGGTCGAGTCCTGATAACCTGCGGGCAATTGCTTCTGCCCAATGCGGCTTCCCCGGGCAAGTGTGCGCCGCGCTAATGCGAAAACGGACACAAAAGCCACAGTTTTCGGGACGAATTGTGGCTGACCTGTCGATTCCGTTAGCGGTCTTGTGTTTTTGCTCTATAGTCTTGGGCGCAAAGGTGAGGTCCGGCCTATTGAGTCCGGTACTGATTCCTTCGTCGCGCCGCCGGCTCCCGCGTCCGGCCTGCGGTGCCGGGAAGGTTGGGGCGGATTGAAGGTCTATTGATTTCTATGGGTTTTGACAGAGGGCGGCGCGGTCGCGGCAGAGACAAGCGCGACGGATTCGGCGACGAGGGCGGTTTCGATCCCTACGGCGGTGGCGGTTTCGGTGGCGGCGGCGGTTATGGTGACCGCGGCGGCTTCGGAGGCGGTGATCGCTTCGGTGGCGGCGGCGGACGCGGCGGCTTTGGCGGCGGTGATCGCGGCGGCTTCGGCGGTGGCGATCGTGGCGGCTTCGGCGGCGGTGATCGCGGCGGCTTCAGCGGCGGTCCGCGTGGCGGCGGCGGTGGCGGCTTCGGCGGCCCGCGCGGCGGCGGCATGCCTGCCCAGGTTGTCGGCACCGGCAAGGGTGTCGTGAAGTTCTTCAATGGCCAGAAGGGCTTCGGTTTCATCTCGCGCGAAGACGGCGGCGAAGATGTTTTCGTGCACATCAGCGCAGTTGAACGTGCAGGCCTCGAAGGCCTGGCTGAAGGCCAGACGCTCGAGTTCAACCTCGTCGATCGTGGTGGAAAGATCTCGGCTGCCGACCTTCAGGTCGTTGGCGATGTCATCCCCGTCGCGGCAAAGCCCGCTGCGCCGCAGCGCGAGCTGACCGGCGAAAAGGCAACCGGCACGGTCAAGTTCTTCAACGCGATGAAGGGCTTCGGCTTCATCACGCGTGACGACGGCCAGCCGGACGCGTTCGTGCACATCAGTGCCGTGGAGCGCTCGGGCCTGCGCGAACTGAACGAAGGCGACAAGCTGGAATTCGACCTCGAGGTCGATCGACGAGGCAAGCACTCGGCGGTCAACCTGGTGCCGATTCAGGGTTGATCCCGATTGCAACGCTTCCGGTAGTCTGACCGGCAGCCTGCAACACATACGCGCACAGATGGCGGTCCTGAAGGGCCGCCATTTGTCGTTTGTCGATTCCCCTTTTTCTATCTGGCGCACGCAGTATTGTTGCGTGATCCGGAAACATTCGTGACTGAACAGGAGAGCTCTATGTCGATCACCCCGCTGATGCCCGTGTACCCCCGGTGCGGCGTGCGTCCGGTGCGAGGCGAGCATTGCCACCTGATTTCCGAGGACGGCACGCGCTACCTCGATTTCGCCAGCGGCATCGCTGTGAACCTGCTCGGCCACTCGAATGAGCATCTCATCGGCACGATTCAGAAGCAGGCCGCGACGCTGATGCACGTGTCGAACCTCTACGGCAGTCCGCAGGGTGAACACCTTGCCCAGCGGCTGGTCGATCTGACCTTTGCCGATACCGTGTTCTTCACAAACTCTGGCGCCGAAGCGGTCGAGTGCGCGATCAAGACGGCGCGGGCCTATCACTCGGCAGCCGGCAACGATCACAAGTATGAGCTGATCACCTTCAAGAACGCCTTCCATGGCCGCACCATGGCAACGATCAGCGCCTCCAATCAGGAGAAGATGCACAAGGGCTTCCTGCCACTGCTGGAAGGTTTCAAGTACGTCGATTTTGACGACCTTGAGGGCGCGAAGGCGGCGATGGGCCCGAATACCGCCGGATTCCTTGTCGAACCCATCCAGGGCGAAGGCGGCATCCGCGACGCTTCGGAAGAATTCCTGAAGGGCCTGCGCGCGCTGTGCGACGAGCATGACCTCGTGCTGATCTTCGACGAGGTGCAGTGCGGCGTCGCGCGCACGGGTACGCTTTATGCCTACGAACAGTACGGCATCACGCCAGACGTGATGGCCACGGCCAAGGGCATTGGCGGCGGCTTCCCGATGGGCGCCTGCCTCGCGACCGAGAAGGCCGCGCGCGGCATGGTCGCCGGCACGCATGGCAGCACCTACGGCGGAAACCCCCTGGCGATGGCGGCCGGCGAGGCCGTGCTTGATGTTGTCGCCAACGAGGCATTCCTGGGCGAAGTGCGCGCCAAGGGTGAGCGGCTGCGTGGCCGGATCGAACAGTTCATCGGCAATTACCCCGATATGTTCATCGGCGTGCGCGGACGGGGGCTGATGCTGGGCCTGATGATGAAGATCGAGCCGCGCCCGTTCGTCGCCCACATGCGCGACAACCATCAGTTGCTGACAGTTTCGGCCGGTGACAACACCGTGCGCGTGATCCCGCCACTGGTGATCGACGACAGTCACATCGACGAGTTCATGGAAAAGCTTTCGGCGGCAGCCGCAAGTTACCAGCCGGAACTGGTCGCATCATGAGCCGGCATTTCCTCAATCTCACCGACGCTGGCGGCAATGCCATTGCCGCCATGCTCAACGACGCGATCGACCGCAAGGCCGCGCGGCGCACCTTGCCCAAAGGCCAGGCGGACGCAGATGCGCCGCTGGCGGGACGGGTTCTTGCCATGGTGTTCGAGAAGAATTCGACCCGCACCCGCGTGTCTTTCGATATCGCCATGCGCCAGTTGGGTGGATCGGCGCTGATCCTCGATGCAGGCACCACCCAACTTGGGCGGGGCGAGACCATCGCAGATACTGCACGCGTGCTCAGCCGCATGGTCGATGCCATCATGCTGCGAACCGATGATCACGCCAAGGTCGAGGAACTGGCCCGTTATGCCAGCGTTCCGGTAATCAATGGCCTTACTGACCTGTCCCACCCCTGCCAGATCATGGCGGATCTGTTGACCGTGATCGAGCATGGCAAGTCACTGCCCGGTCTTGAGGTGGCGTGGCTCGGCGATGGTAACAACGTCCTGAACTCGGTCGTCGAGGCAGCTGGCCTGATGAAGTTCAACGTACGGATTGGTGTGCCGGAAGGTTACGAGTCCGATGCTGCCATGATCGAGGCCGCTAAGCTTTCAGGCGCGCGCATCAGCGTTGTTCGCGACCCGGCAGAAGCGGTACGCGGCGCTGACGTCATCGTCACCGACACCTGGATTTCGATGGGCCAGTCCCATGCTGAAGCGAAGCTGGCGGCGATGGAGCCTTATCAAGTCAACGATGCATTGATGGCCCATGCCAAGGCTGACGCTGTGTTCCTGCATTGTCTGCCAGCGCACCGCAACGAGGAGGTCACGGATTCCGTGATCGATGGCCCCCGCTCGGTTGTGTGGGATGAGGCTGAAAACCGCATTCACGCGCAGAAATCCGTGTTGCGCTGGGCGTTCGGGCAGATTTGAGGAAAGCTAAAACGTGAGTGTTTCAGACCAGCCATCTACCGGGTTCGACTGCGTGATGCATTTCACGCTGCCAGATCGCAATGCGCGCGGCAGGGCTGTACGGTTGGGGCCAGTGCTGGATACAATTCTTGCGGCACACTCCTACCCCGCGCCGGTGAAGCATCTGCTGGCGCAGGCATTGGCAATCACGGCGCTGCTCGGCACGCTCCTGAAGGACAAGGAGGGGCAGCTTACTCTTCAGGCCCAGACGCAGGACGGCGTCATTGACCTGCTGGTCTGCGATTACCGCAACGGCGAATTACGGGGATACGTTCGTCATGACCGGGCACGGCTTGACGAACTCGGGCCCAACCCTTCCCTGTTTTCCCTGTTTGGCGACGGATACCTCGCTATCACATTCGATCTGGGAAGCACGGGTGAACGGTACCAGGGCGTCGTGCCACTTGAGGGTGAATCACTGGCTGAAGCCTGCGAACAGTACTTCCTTCAGTCAGAACAGATCCCGACGTTGATAAGGGTTGCCGTCCAGCATGGTCCCGATGGCTGCACGGCTGGCGCTCTGCTCTTGCAGCACCTGCCTGATGGCGAGGAAGGCAGGGAACGACTGCACGTTCAACTCGACCACCCCGAATGGGAGCATGTCTCCATTCTTGCCGGATCGATTAGCGAAGAAGAGTTGCTTGACCCCGCACTGGACCTTGAAAGCATGGTCTGGCGCCTCTTCCACGAAGAGCGCGAGGTACGGGTCCACAGTGGGCGCGTGCTGACCCGTGGCTGTCGCTGCACAGTGGATCATTACAGAGATATCCTGTCCCGCTTCGCTGCGAGCGAGCGCGCGGAGATGGAAGATGAAAACGGCCAGATCTTGGTAGATTGCTCGTTCTGCTCGCGTCAGTTTGCGATCGAGATAGACTGAGGGCACTGCCTCGGCGCGCGACTATCAGGGTTTTTCATGTTTCCGCACGAGCATGTTCGTTTCATCGCGAGTCCGAAGCGGGTATTGTCGGCAGTCGACCGGCAATCCATTCCGGCATCTAGCGAGAAACCGGCATGCTCGTTCGTCGATATAACTGCTCTCTCTCGGCTGGCATCTCAGCCTTATTGGGCATAATAGCCACAGCCTGCGTTGCTACCACGGCCGATGGCAAAGGGCCGTCGCTGGCCATGCTTGATCGCATCGAGCCAGGCCTGTGGCAAATCACTGCGCATGACAAAGCCGAAGTCGTGAAGATCTGCCTGGACGATGGCCGTCAACTCATTCAGGTCCGTCACAGAAGCGAGACGTGCCGTCCTTTCGTGATTGAAGATCGGCCTGCCATGGTCACGGTACAGTATTCGTGCCCTTCGCTGGGGTATGGCTATACGCAAGTACGCTTCGAGAACCCCGAATTGGTGCAGCTTGAGACACAAGGCATCGAAAACGGCCTGCCTTTCAACTTCGAGGCCGAGGGGCGCCGGCTTGGCCGCTGTCATGGCTGAGACCGCAGGCTTTTCAGAAAGTTGCACAAGAGACCATTGCAAGGTGTCAGGGGCGCGGCTAGCCAAGATGTGATGATCACCCAAATCAAAGACGCGATGGAGCCGATCGCCGTTGTGCTCCTGTCCGGTGGACTTGATTCGATGGTATGTGCGGGTTTGGCCAAGGAACAGGGGTTCCGCGTCCTTGCACTCACCATCGACTACAATCAGCGGCACCGTGTCGAGCTTGACGCGGCCAAGACCATCGCTGAACGCATCGGGGTGGAGCGTCATGTCATCCTGCCGATGGACCTCCGGCAATTTGGCGGCTCGGCTCTGACAGATGACATTGCCGTGCCGAAGGAAGGCGTTGGCGAGGACATCCCGGTGACATACGTTCCTGCACGGAACCTGGTGTTCCTGTCTCTTGCCCTGGCATGGGCAGAAGCTGCTGGATCAAAGGATATATTCATCGGCGTAAACGCGCTCGACTACTCGGGGTATCCTGACTGTCGGCCAGAGTTCATCGCCGGGTTTGAAAGTCTTGCGCGAGTGGCGACCAAGATCGGTAGCCAGGGTGGCAACGTAACGGTGCACGCCCCGCTCCAGTACCTCAAAAAATCAGAGATCGCGCAACAAGCAGCGCGACTGGGGCTCGATGCAGGCCAGAGCTGGTCCTGCTACGATCCCTTGGAAAACGGGAGAGCCTGCGGCGTATGCGACAGTTGTCGCCTGCGGCAAGCAGGGTTTGAAGAGGCAGGACTTGATGACGGAACCCAGTACGGTTGAACACCAGGCCAAGCCGGTCGAGAAGGGCGAAATACAGCAGGCGACTGGCTACAGTTGGTACGTTCTTGGCGTGCTGGTCCTGGTCTATGTGCTGAACTTTGTCGACAGACAGATCCTGTCGATCCTTGCAAACGATATCAAGAAGGACTTGGCGCTCACCGACGCGGATCTGGGCTTTCTCTACGGCACTGCGTTTGCTGTCTTCTATTCGCTCTTCGGAATTCCGCTCGGTCGCCTTGCAGATAACTGGCATCGTGTCCGGCTAATGAGCACAGGACTGGCTCTTTGGTCCGTCATGACCGCGGTTTCGGGCTTCTCGCGCAGCGGCGGGCAGTTGACGGTCGCTCGCATCGGCGTCGGCGTCGGCGAGGCAACCGCAAGCCCTGCCGCCTACTCTCTGATCTCCGACTATTTTCCGCAACGATTGCGGGCCACGGCCTTGTCCATCTATTCTTCGGGCCTTTTCCTCGGAGGGGGTCTGTCACTTTTGCTGGGCGGCCTCATCGTAGAGCGCTGGAATGCAGCCTATCCCGGTGGCGGACCGCTCGGGCTCGTCGGTTGGCAGGCGGCGTTCATGGCAGTCGGCTTGCCGGGCATTGCGCTCGCAGTGCTGGTGGCAACCCTGCGCGAACCGGTGCGTGGCGCGATCGATGGTCGGCCCACGCCCGGGAGCGATCAGCCGTTCAAGGGCTTCTTTGGCGAACTTGTCACCGTCATCCCACCGCTCACACTGATCGGCGCGCTGCAACGAGGACCCAAGGCACTGGTTGCAAACGTGGTCGTAGCGGGCCTTATCGCAGCGCTGATAGCGGGCATTACTGCGGTGCTGGGCCGGTCGACCATGCAGCAGTGGATTTTTGTGGGGGTGGGGACTTATGCGGTATTCAGTTGGGCCAGTGCCCTGCGCGCAAGAGACCCCGCAACGTTTCGACTAATCTGGGGAACACCCGCCTTCATCTGCACGACGCTCGGCTATGGCATGGTCGCGTTCACGTCATACGCGACATCTTACTGGGCGGCACCCTACGCTGAGCGGACGTTCGATATTGCCAAGGCAGAATTGGGTTGGTTTATCGGCGCGCCTGGTGCGCTCGCCGGATTTCTTGGCGTGATCATCGGGGGCCGAGTTGCCGATGTGCTCCACAAGCGCCACGGCTCGGGGAGGATCCTGGTCACCCTGTTCGGACTGATCGCTCCCATATTGCCGATGGTCATCGCTTTCAGAAGCGAGAGCTTTCCCTTGTTCGTGTGTATGCTGTTTGTTGCACAGTCCATGTCGAGCAGTGCGCTAGGTGGTGCAGCGGCGACGAGCCAAGCGCTCGTTCTACCCAGAATGCGCGGAACAGCGACAGCGACCTTTTTTCTGGCAACGACTCTGGTCGGTCTCGCTCTAGGTCCGTTCATGGCGGGCTATGTATCGGCCACCTACGGCGACAATCTCTCACTTGGAGTGCTCTCGACACTGATCTCAGCGCCGATCGGCCTGGTATTGTTGATCGTTGCTATCCGCAGCGTACCGGCCGCCATCGCAAGCTTGGAAGAGCGCGCGAGAGCGGCAGGCGAGCCAGTGTAAGTGTTCAGCGCATGCGGGTAAGCACGCCGCAGGCAATGCGCCCGCCGCTGTTTCCGCTGGGGTCCGTTGCGTAATCATCGGGCCCCGCGTGAACGACCAATGCGGTGCCGTCAGCATCGAACAGGTTCGCGAGGGTATCTTGTCCCGATCCCGCAATCGAGTGGCGAAGGGATCCACGCCCGTCTGACGTGACTACGATATTCGGCAGATCGCCCAAGTGAGGGCCTGCAGGGTTCATTGTGCCGTGCTGATGCGACGTCGGATTGAGGTGGCCACCAGCCGTGGTGAAACCGGGCGCCTCACATTTTCCTGTGGTGTGCAGATGAATGCCATGAGGACCGGGCGATAGTCCCTTTACATTGACGACTAGCGCGAGTTCGGCCCCCCGTTGTTCGATGCTCGCCTTGCCTACCGGCGCTCCGGTCGAATTTTGCAAGGAGGCCTCAGCCAGTAGCGCTGCCATCGGAGGGGTGCTCTGCACATCGGCACAGGCCTCAAGAAGCAAGCAGCAAGCAAGCGGCGCAGTAGCGGCTTTCGAAATCATCGTCGTAGTCTCCATCTGCATTGGCACTCAGACCATAACGAAAAAGGGGCCGGATTTCTCCGACCCCTTTTTTTGTTTTCGGGTAATCCGAAGATTACATGCCCGAACCCGGACCGTACGTGATTTCCACGCGGCGGTTCTGGAGTTCGCGAACGCCATCGGCGGTCGGAACGCGCGGGTTGCTTTCGCCAAACGCCTGGCTTGTGATCGAACCGCTCGGGATGCCGTGCGTGGTGAGGTACGAGGTAACCGAAGCGTTGCGGCGCTCCGACAGACCCTGGTTGTACTTCACGGTACCCGAACGGTCAGCATAGCCAGCGAGCATGATCGGAACGCTCGCGCAGTTGCCGTAAGCGGTAACTGCGTTGTCAAGGATCGTCGCTGCCTCAGGCGTGATGTCCGACTTATCCCAGTCGAAGAACACGATGTACGGACCCTTGTTGCAGACCGGAGCCGGCGGCGGGGGCGGCGGGGGCGGCGGGGGCGGCGGGGGCGGCGGGGGCGGCGGCGGCGGAGCCACTTCCTCGACCGGTGCAGCGCCACCGAAGTTGTAGCTCAGCGTGCCCATCAGCGAGTGCGAACGGAACTTGGTGCGTGCATTCTGACCCGCATTCGTCACCAGATCGATGTGATCCTGGTTGAAGAAGCGGTACTTCAGACCAACGTCGACGCGGTCGGAAAGCGGTGCACGGATGCCCGCGAGGGCCTGCCACGCAAAGCCGGTGTCCGAGTCGACAAGGCTGCGGGCGGTGTCGCTGTAAATCACGGCAACCTTAGCTCGGCTTACGCCAACGCCACCACCGACAAAGCCCTGAAGGCCATCATCGGGACCGAAGTCGAGAAGGCCGTTGACCATGAAGCTGAGAGCTTCTGCACCGCCACCAAGCTGCGAGTCAGGGATGACAGCAGTTACGGCGTCGTAGCTCTTTTCTTCTGCACGGCGATAGCTGACTTCGCTTTCCAGACGGAAGCCACCGAAGTCATAACCGACCACGCCGCCGAAATCGTAACCCGTGCGGGTATCGAGAACGCCCAGCTGGTTGGAACCACGAAGGTTCTCGATGTCTTCGACGATCATCGCGCCAGCATCAGCTTCAACGTACCAAGCATCATCACGTGCGAATGCAGGCGATGCCAAGGCACTCGAGGCCAAGGCTACGCCCAGGACCAGTTTCCGCATTATTGTTTCCCCTTTTTGCGACATCATGCCACGTCGTGCAGGTTGTCTACCGTTTCCAAAGTGGTCATGCAAGCAGACAAACACACTGACTGTTGCAAGAAAACAACGATCGAGATCCGTTGTGCATTGCAATAGCAGTTGATTGCGCCCTCATGTCCCGGTGGAATGCCGTGACAGAGATTTGGTTCCGCTTAACTTTGCGAAATTATCCCGGTAGACCGCAGTGCAGCCAAAATGGACGCGACAGTCTGTCGAACTTCCGTATCGATCACCGACACGCCGGTGGCAGGCGTGATTGGCCCGCATGATGTCCAATTACCGTTGAAAATCTTCAACGCTCCGATCGAACGGTCGAGAATGCACATGCCAACAACGGGTGTTGCAAATCGCAATCCACCCTCGGTCCATCCCGCCAGGTTGTGAACCTGCCCAGAGAAAATGCCCGATGGCTGTTCCCCGACGATCCACATCGATCCTGCTTCTGGATCCGCCGGGGCCTCGTTTACTGTTCCGATAACGACGCCGCACAGCAGCATATCGACCATCGTCAGGCTTTCATTGATGGTCGGCTCTTTCTGTGACTTACCCAGAAGCGTGGCTGTGCTGCGGGCCACGCAAGCTTTCCGGCTCGGCTGCCGAATAAAGATGCGCTTGTGCGCCATTGGGCCAGACCAGCCGCCGCACCGAACTCTCGAACACCGGCCGCCGCCATGGCGCCCCGATGGACAAGAGCCCGCTTTCGCCTTCCACCATCACGCTGCGTGCCTCGTGCAGGGACGATCCCACCAGCGCGATGCGCGCATCGGGATCGGCCTCCGCAACCCGGCGCACCCATTCGGCGCCCAGCCGCGTCTTGCCGAAACCGCGCCCGGCCATGATCAGCCAGATCCGCCAGTCGCCTTGGGGAGGCAACTGGTTCGGCCTTGCCCAGGTTTGCCAATCAAATGGCCATTCCGCGATTTCAACCTTGTCGAACCGCCTGAGATAGCCGTCCACCTGCTCGGGGCTCGCATCGAAAAGCCAGTCCAGCAACGTGCCCCCGCTCATGCAGGGGTGCCGCCCGGAAGATCATCCATTGCCCCGCCATTGCGCTGGCGCTGCATTTCCTCGCGGATCTGCAGCAGCTTGGCGTGGATCGATTTGCGCACCGCTTCCACATCGGCGTTGTCGCGGATCGCCCGCTCGCGCGCCACCGTCTCACGATGCTGCGAAAGCAGTCGCAGGGCAGTGGCATTGTCGAACTTTGCGCCGATCTCCTTGGGCTCGCCGAAACGCAGGCGGTGCAACACCTCGATCTCGAGCAGATCGTAACCCTCACACAGCGCCTCACGCCAGCGCGCGGCAAATTCGCTGTCGTCGCGCTTTTCCTTGTAGACCTTGGACAGTTGCACCTGCGCATCCGCGGCTGCGGCCGTCACATTCGAAGTTTCGGCAAGCTTCGCCAGGAACAGTATCTTCCACGGGGCACTGCCGCGCCTTGATACAGCCCCATCGCCTTCTGCCTGCGCCGTGCGCGCAGCATTCCCTTTCGCGCCCGAACTCGTCGCACGCGGCTGCACAGTCGGCTTGGCCATAGTGACCATCCCTCCCGGAAATGAGCTGTCAGAGAACCGCTTGGCCGGTTCGTCCCTTGGCGGGAGCGACTCGGTCTATCGCGATGTTCTTGTTATGTACCGAAAGAGCGTGACGATGTCAATCGAAAAGTGCCAATCAGGTTCTTTTTGGGAAATGGGATAACCAATGCGATCGGTACTGCGTGCCTCGCTAACAATGGTCTCTGCCTGCAGGGCGTATCTCGCAGCCCCAATCAGCACTTCCCCTCAGCCCGCGCCTCGCCTATCCGCACGCAAGCAACAACGAACGGAATCCCGATGCTTCGCCGCCTGTACGATTGGACCATGGCCAAGGCCGCGCACCCCCATGCCGAATGGTGGCTCGCGCTCTTCGCGTTCATGGAGGCAAGCTTCTTTCCGATCCCGCCGCACCCGCTGCTGGGCCTGATGTGCCTGGCCGAACCCAAGAAGGCCGTGCGCTTCGCCGCTGTCGCCACGATCGCCTCGGTCCTTGGCGGGTTGCTCGGCTACGCAATCGGCTATGGCCTCTACGATACGGTCGGCACCCAGTTGCTCGCGGCACTTCACCTGACCGAGAGCTTCCCCAAGGCGGCGTGCTATTTGCGCGAATACGGGGTCGAGATCATCATGATCAAGGGCGCCACGCCCATTCCCTTCAAGCTTTTGACGATAACCGCAGGCTTCATCGCCATGCCGCTGGTGCCGTTCATCCTTGCCAGCATCGTCAGCCGCTCGATCAGTTTCATGATCGTGGGAATTTTGTTCCGCCTGTTCGGTGCACCGATCAAGCGCTTCATCGACAAGTACCTTGGCCTCGTTACCGTCGGCTTCGTCCTGCTCATCGTCGGCGGTTTCATTGCCGCAACGATGCTCGGCGGCAGCGGCACTTCGGATACCAAGGCCAAGTGCGAACAGGTCGCGCCGATTACCGCATCCTGATTGTGGAATACGCTTTTTGCGCCTCTTGACGGTTCACGGCATCTTCAGGATTTTTCGCCACAACTGAAACTGTCTTTGCGACTTTTGCATGGGTCGGAGCATCGCGCTCCCATCGGCCGGTGCTCCTTCCGAACCGTAGGAAGGAAAAGCATGGGACGTGTGAGCGCAAACGAGGACATCCGGCTGCAGATGGCGGGATACGGCCTCACCACTATCCAGATCCACTATTACCTGCCCGACCATCCCAGCCTGCTGCAGATGTTCGCTTTTCAGCAATACGATCTCGCCCCGCGCTTCCCCCGCCTGCATGGCTTTCTCGACCACTGGCGGCGCGAAATCGAAGCCGCACTTCACTCGGTCCGCATTGCGCACAACCACCTGATCGGCCCGCAGGAATGGCGGGCCGTCGATGGTGTGATCTCGATCAACTAAAGCCCGAACCGGTAGGAGTAGCCCAAACCGACCGAGAACTGCGTGCGCTGTCCGCGCTCGCGGATCAGCGAACTCCCAGCAGGTTCGCCGCCCAGTCGATCAGCTCCGGCAAAAACCGCCACTGCGCGCTTGGCGCTCAACGGCCGGATCAGGCTGCCGCCAAGACCATAGGACACGAGCCCGCCATTGGGCCGTGAGACCGCCAGCCCCGTGCGCGCCGCTTGGGCCGCATCAACGCCGTAGTAGGTCCGCATGAAGTCACCGCTGGCAAATGTCGCGCGCGGCCCCACGGCGTAGATCAGCTTGCCCTCGCGCCCGGAATACTGCGCCAGCACGTCGCCCACCACGCCTTCATGTCCGCCAAAGCCCTGCCGTACTTCGGCGCGCACGCGCCACTGCTTCTTCGCGCCCAACCGCTTCTCGACAAAGCCGCCAGCCTCGCCGGCAATGCCCACGTCGCCCATGCCACGCAGGGCATCGCTGCCCCCGGCGATCAGGAAAGGCGATCCGCCGTCGTCATCGTTGCGGCCGAACCGGGTCCGCACGATCGGCCCAGCCTTCCAGCCATCATGATTTACCGCATTCCAGCCGAGGCCATCCTGCACCGAGAGGAACAGCGTGTCCTTGTAGTTCACGCGCAGGTCCGGGAAGATCGACAGCGCTGTGTCCTTCGATCCGGACCAGGCCATGCCGAACACCGGCGCCACGCCCACTGTCATCGTCCACCCCTGCGGCGCCATGGGCAGTCCTGCCGGCCGCACCGGAGCGGTCGCGGAAGGAGCGGTCTGGGCGCTGGCGGGATGCAGCAGGACAATACCCAGGCCCAAGCCCAGACCCAGCGCAGCGCGAACCAGACGCATCCTTATTCTCCTCAGTGTAAGTAACGATCCGCGCGTCCTATGGACTGCCTCCAAGACCGGCGCTTTGCGGCAATGTGTCGAAAACTTGCGCTTGTGCAGGAGCGCACACCCGGCGATCCTCGCCCGATGCTCACGCTTTACCATTGCACCAACGCCCGCTCGTTCCGCGCCTTGTGGGCGCTTGAGGAAATGGGACTGCCCTACGATCTGCATGTCCTGCCCTTCCCGCCGCGCAAGCGGCACGAGAACATGCATGATATCAATCCCTTGGGCACGATCCCAGTGCTCTTCGACGGTGACGTTCGCCTGACCGAAAGCGTAGCGATCCCGCACTATCTCGCCACGAAATACGGGCCGACTGACCTCGCCGTTGCACCGGACGAGCCAGGATATGGCGCCTACCTCAACTTCCTTGTCATGGGCGAGGCGACGCTGACCTTCCCGCAGACCATCCACCTGCGCTATCAGGTCTTCGCCCCGCGCGAGGAGCGCCGCCCCGAAATTGCCCGCGATTACGCCGAATGGTTTGGGTCCCGCCTGCGCAACGTCGAAACGATGATGGGGGCCAGTCATGTTGCCGCAGACCGATTCACCATGGCCGATATTTCCGTAGGTTACGCAGTGATGCTGGCGCTTTCGGTCGGCCTTGAGGAGTTCGTGTCCGAGCGCCTGCGGACATATTTCGAAAGCCTCCGCAATCGCCCCGCCTTCCAGCGCGCGATTGCGGCGCAGGGTCCCGCAGCCTAAGCACGTGGCATGGCCCTTATTGCGTTCAACAAGCCGTTTGGCGTGCTTTGCCAGTTCAGTCCGGAGCGCGACGGGCCGCCACGCCATACTTTGACCGATTTCATCGACTTTCCCGGTGTTTACCCAGCCGGCCGGCTTGACCACGACAGCGAAGGCTTGCTGCTGCTGACCGACGATGGCCGCCTTCAGGCCCGCATCGCCGATCCGCGCCACAAACTGCCCAAGACCTATCTGGTGCAGGTAGAGGGCGAACCCGACGCTGCGGCGCTTGCGGCCTTGCGAAAGGGCGTCGTCCTCAAGGACGGACCGACGCTACCCGCGCTAGCCGAACGGATCGACGATCCTGCGCTGTGGCCCCGTGATCCGCCGATCCGCGTGCGCAAATCGGTGCCCGATTGCTGGCTTTCACTGACCATTCGCGAAGGTCGCAACCGGCAGGTGCGCCGGATGACGGCAGCTGTCGGCCATCCCACCTTGCGGCTGGTCAGGTGGAGCATAGGTGAGTGGCAGGTGGGAGATATGTCGCCGGGGGAATGGCGCCAGCTCTAGCGCGCGTTCAGCCCTTCGCCGAGCAGGTCGGCTGCAACCCGTGCGATGTCGTCGACGGGACGGCTGTCGTCCCATACCCCGAAGCGCAGACCGAGGAACACATTCATCCCCATGATCGCCCAGGCGCGCACGTCCTGCTCGCCATCGCGAAGTGTTCCCGCCGCCACGCCCTCGGCCAGACGCGCGGCGATGCGGGTGGCAGTGCCTTCGTAATGAGCGCGGTAGCTTGCCGGATCGGCGAACTCCGCCTCGTCGATAATCCGGTAGATTTCCTTGTGTTCGCGCGCGAAGTTGAGAAATCCCGCCAGCGCCTCGCGCTCGCGCTGCAACCCGCTTGATCCTTCGCTCATCGCTGCTGCCGCCGTCGTCGCAACGCGGGCCGACATGTCGCGGACCAGTGCGGTGAAGATCGCGTCCTTCGAATCGAAGTAGGTGTAGAAGCTGCCCAGCGCAGTGCCGGCGCGGCGGGTGATACCGCTGATCGACGCTTCGTGGAAGCCGCGCTCGCCAAACTCTGCCGCTGCAGCATCGAGCAGGCGCCGCAGCGTTTCGCGGCCGCGCGCCGTGCGCGGCACCTTGCCCGGACTGGCAGAGCTGGCCTGCGCCATGAAATCGTCTCCCCGCAACGGACCTGTTGCCGTTCCGCCACGATTCGTAACCGCAAACACATCGCCCCACAACTCAAACTTGAAAGGTGGTTCAACTTTCAATATTGGAAGGATGAGCGGACGAAGCAGTCCGCGAGAGGGAGCCTGCCTGATGACCCGAATTTCCACGCGCGCCGCGCTGATCGCTACTGCTGCGCTGTTCGCCCTGCCCGCCATGCCCGCATTCGCGCAGGACATGCCCGCCGCAGAAGACACCGGCGATGTCGCCACCAGCAACGAAATCACCGTGGTCGCCCGCCGCCGCGAAGAGCGCCTGCTCGACGTGCCGATCGCCATCTCGGCGCTCAACACCGAAGCGCTGGAAAAGGCCGGCGCCAAGGACCTTTCGGGCATCCAGGGCGCGATCCCCAACGTCAACATCGTGCAGGGCCGCGGCTCGGCCAGCAGCGCCAACTTCTACATTCGCGGCATCGGCCAGCCCGACGCGCTGCAGACCTTTGACCCGGCTGTCGGCGTCTATGTCGATGGCGTCTATCTCAGCCGTATCCAGGGCGCGCTGCTCAACCTGTTCGACGTCCAGCGCGTCGAAGTGCTGCGCGGGCCGCAGGGCACGCTCTATGGCAAGAACACCATCGGCGGCGCGGTCAACGTCGTCTCCAAGAAGCCTGATCTCGATACCGTGCGCGGCGAAGCGGCCTTCACTTATGGCCGCTTCGATGAAGTGACTGCAAAGGGCTATGTCTCGGCGCCGCTCGTCACCGACAAGCTCGCGCTTTCTCTGGCTGGCGTCTATGATGACCGCGACGGCATCGTCACCGATCCGGCCACGGGCAAGAAGTACAACGATCGCAACAACCTCTCGGGCCGCGCCATCCTGCGCGCGAAGCCTTCCGAGACGGTCGAGATCAGCCTTGCCGGCGACTACACCCGCCAGCGCAATGCGCTGACGCTGGGCCAGGCCACAGCGCCGCTGATCGGCTTCAACTACAACGCCACCTTCACCGCGCTGACGCCGTTCACCATCGCGCCGGCGGCTGGCCCGTGGAAGTATCAGGCTTCGACCAGCTTCAAGAACGACGAAGGCCAGCGCCTTGATCACTGGGGCGTTTCGGGAACGGTCAACGTCGACCTCTCCGATACCCTGCAGCTTGTATCGATCACCGCCTACCGCAAGCTCAAGACCGATTTCTTCGTCGACATTGACGGCACCGCTGCCGAAGTGGGCGACGTGCTGGTCAGCACCCGCCAGCACCAGTTCAGCCAGGAACTGCAGCTCAAGCTCGATGCCGACAAGCTCAAGGGCGTGCTCGGCCTCTACTATCTAAACGAGCACGTGACCTCGCACCAGGAAGCCTATGCCGACAGCTACCTGCGCTATGTGAACACGCCGCTGAACTTCCTGCGCACGATCGACGACGAGCAGGACACCAAGTCCTACGCCGCCTTTGGCCAGCTTACCTATGACTTCACCGATGCGCTCTCGCTGACCGCAGGCCTGCGCTACACCCGCGAGACCAAGGAATACTTCCGCACCACCACGGCAACAACGTCGAGCCCGGTCTTCCCGGCGATCGTGATCAAGAACACGTTCGTCTTCCCGAACAATCTTCCCGCGCCGTTCAACGCCGACAATGACGTGACCTATGAAGCGTGGACGCCGTCGGCAACGCTCAGCTACAAGCCCTCGCAGAACACGATGGTCTATGGCTCGGTCAGCCGCGGCTTCAAGTCGGGCGGCTTCAACGGCCGCGTCAACGGCCTGGGTGACGTGACGCAGGAGATCAATGGCCAGCGCGTTGTCGTGCCGACGTTCAAGCCCGAAACGGTGTGGACTTACGAAGTCGGCGCCAAGGGCTCGTTCCTCAATGGCCGCGTGAACCTTTCCGGTGCTGCGTTCTATTCGGACTATTCGAACTTCCAAGCCCGCGTCGGCGGCGGCAACACCGGCATCACCGGCGGCAGCTTCCCCGTGCTCAACGCCGGCAAGCTGCGCATCCAGGGCTTCGAGTTCGACCTGAACGTGCGCCCGGCAACGCCGGTCACGCTGTTCGCCTCGGTCGGCTATCTCGATGCCGACTACAAGGAGTTCAACGACGGCCGCCGCGCGCCTTCGTTCAGCTGCAACCCCACCGGCACCAAGATCACCTGCCGCCCGCCCTTCGCACCGCCGCTCACGCTGCGCGTCGGCGGTGAATACCGCTTGCCGCTGGGCGAGGCTGCGCTGACCCTGGGTGGCGACGCCCGCTTCGTCGACAAGCACTACCTCTCGGTCGACAACCGTCCGGGGCTGACCGAAGACGGCTACTGGCTGGGCAACCTTTACGCCCAGGTCGATTTCGACAAGTTCTACCTGCGCGGCGCGGTGAAGAACGTGACCAACACGCTCTACAAGACCGACGGCCAGGAGTTCAGCTCGGTCGGCAACATCCAGACCGCCTACTACGGCGATCCGCGCACCTGGAACGTCACGGTCGGCGTGCGCTTCTGATCTGAACGGTCTCTCCTCGGAGCGCGGGCTCCCTCACCCAAAACCGCGCTCCGAAAAAGAAGAGCCCCGGACCGCAAGGCCGGGGCTTTTTCTTGTTCGCAAGACAAGCTCAGGGTTTTTTGCTCTTCAGCTTTATCCAGCCGAAACCCACCGCAAACCCGATCAGAAGCCCAATCGCCATATTGCCGATAACCGCGCCCAGAATGATGCCGCCGATAACACCCAGTGGAAATCCAACCGCCTGATCTTTCTGCATTAACCGCTGCCCTCAACCCTGTTTCGGCCTGTTACCGGGAATGCGGAAGCGAAGCAGATCAGCTTGCCAACCGCAACCCCGCCGCGGGGCTTTCCGCACCCGGCTGGTCCGGCCAGATGCCGCGCGTGTCGTAGACGACCTTGCCGCTGCGTTCGGCCAGCGGGATGACCTTGAACACGTCGTGATCCACCAGCACGATCAGCACGCCGCATTCTTCCAGCGCGGTATCGAGATCGATCTGGACAGCGCCGGTGCCTTCGAATTCACGGGGAAGCTGACCCGCATAGGGTTCGACCACGTTGATCCGGCTGCCGAACTGGCGGGCAAGGCTGGCGGCAACATAGCGCGCCGGGCTTTCGCGGAAATCATCGATGTTGGCCTTGAACGCCAGGCCGAGGCAGGCGACCTTCACACCCGGGTTGGCATTGACCAGTTCCGCCGCCTTCTTCACCACGTGATGCATCTTGCCGTCGTTGACGTTGCGCGCGGTGCGGATCAGGGGGGTTTCTTCCGGAGCGCCGGCCACGATGAACCAAGGGTCCACGGCGATGCAGTGCCCGCCAACGCCCGGCCCCGGCTGCAGGATGTTCACGCGCGGGTGACGGTTGGCGAGGCGAATCACTTCCCACACATCGAGGCCCATGCGGTCTGCCACCATCGACAGTTCGTTGGCAAAGGCGATGTTGACGTCGCGATAGGCGTTCTCGACCAGCTTGGTCATCTCGGCCGAGCGCGCATCGGTGGTGACGCAAGTGCCGCGCACGAAGCGCTTGTAGAACGCCAGTGCCTTGCGCGCGCAACGCGGGGTGATCCCGCCGATCGAGCGGTCGTTGTTGGTCAGTTCTTCAAGGATGCGCCCGGGCAGAACGCGCTCGGGGCAATAGGCGATGGAAACGTCGGGCGTTTCCTTGGTCTTTCCCAAGGAGTCTGGAAAAGGGAACTTCAGGTCGGGCCGCAGCCCCGCCATCAGATCGCGCATCTGCTCGGTGGTGCCAATGGGCGAGGTCGATTCAAGAATCACCGTGTCGCCGGCTTTGAGGACCGCAGCGACTTGTGTGGCAGCGGCCAGCACATAGGAAATGTCGGGCGTGTGATGGCCGTCCTTCTCGAACGGCGTCGGCACGGCGATCACGAAGACGTCGGACGGCGCAATCTGCGTGGATGCGCGGAGCAGACCGCGCTGGACGACGCCGTGGACGAGGCCATCGAGATCGACTTCCTCGATGTGGATTTCGCCGCGATTGATCGTGTCGACGACGTGTTGCGACACGTCGAGGCCGAGCACGCGGCATCCGGCGCGGGCTATGATGGCAGCGGTTGGAAGTCCGATATAGCCGAGGCCGACAACACAGACGTCCGGCTTCACATCACCCATCATTCGCCAGCAACTCCACGATACGGCGCGCCGATTGCCCATCCCCGAACGGGTTGTGCGCACGCGCCATGGCCGAATAGGCAGCCTTATCGTCGAGCAGGGTGAAGATTTCGGAAACGATGGTGTCGACATCGGTGCCGACGAGTTTCGCGGTCCCGGCAGTGACGCCTTCGGGGCGCTCGGTCGTCTCGCGCATGACAAGCACCGGCTTGCCCAGCGCGGGCGCTTCTTCCTGCACACCGCCCGAATCGGTCAGCATGATTTCGGCAATGGAAAGCAACCGGGCGAAGTGCGGATAATCGAGCGGTTCGATCATCGCGACGTTGGGCAGGCCCTGCAGGGCGGCATCCATCACCTTGCGCACGTTGGGATTGGGGTGGACCGGAAAGACCACGGCCACGTCGTCACGCGCGGCGATGCGGCGGATCGATTCGGCTATATTCTCTAGACCTCCGCCGAAGTTCTCGCGACGGTGGCTGGTCACGCCGATCACGCGCTTGCCGGCGAACCGAGCCTCGATCCCGGCAAGCCCGGAGGCCAGCGCAGGCTCGGCCCCAATCCGCGCCGTGACCCATTGCAAGGCATCGATAACGGTGTTGCCGGTGATGTGGACGGCGGCGGGATCGACGTTTTCGGCGAGCAGTGCTGCTGCGGAAACGTCGGTCGGCGCAAAGTGCAGCCTGGCGATCGTGCCGATGATCTTGCGGTTCACCTCCTCGGGCCAGGGGTGATAGATGTTATGGCTGCGCAGGCCCGCCTCGACATGGGCGACAGGCAGCTTGCGATAATAGGCAGCAAGCGCACCGGCCATGGCCGTGGCGGTATCGCCCTGAACGACGACCCAATCAGGCTGGACCTGATCCATCACCTTGCCAAGCCCGGTCAGCAATGCCGCAGTCAGCCCGTCAAGCGTCTGGTCGGGCTGCATCAGGTCCAGGTCGAAGTCCGGCACGATCCCGGCAATCTCCAGCACCTGATCAAGCATGCCACGATGCTGGGCAGAGACGCAGGTTACCACGCGGGTGCGCGGATCCGCCTGCAGCGCATGGACCACGGGGAACATCTTGATCGCTTCGGGACGGGTGCCGAACACCACTAGAACGGTCTTTGTCGTCATATCGGCTCCAATAACCGGCGAGTGTTAACCGTGAAATAAGAGCCTCGATTTAAGCATGGCGGCAATCCGGCGCTGAAGGCGTCAACCATGAAAGGCCGCATCGCCTGTGACTGTCCAGTTTCCGCCGCTTGCCCCCGCACCCGCTCGCGGGCTCGATCCGCTGGTTTCGGCAACCACCCGCGTGACCGTGCTGGGCCTCGGCTATGTCGGGTTGCCGCTGGCCGTGGCGCTGGCCAGGCAGTTCTTCGTCACCGGCTTCGATATCGACAGGCAACGCATTGCCGAGCTTTCCGAAGGCCATGACCGCACGCGCGAGATCGAGGCGGAACGGCTGGCGAAATCGAGCCTTGGCCTGACTTCGGACGCGGCAGTGTGCCCGCCGAGCGACTTCTACATCGTTACCGTGCCCACCCCCATCGATGCACACAACCGCCCGGACCTGCGGCTGGTCGAAGCCGCCTCGCGCACGGTCGGCGCGATGCTGCCCGATGCCGTGGCCGAAGGTCGCGCGCCCGTCGTGGTGTTCGAGAGCACCGTCTATCCGGGCGTGACCGAGGACATCTGCGGGCCGATTCTGGAGCAGGTTTCAGGCCTGAAGTGCGGCGTGGATTTCTTCCTTGGCTACAGCCCGGAGCGCATCAACCCCGGTGACCGCGAACACACCATCGACCGCATCACCAAGGTCGTTTCCGGCCAGACGCCCGAAGTGCTCGACCGCGTGGCAGACCTCTACGGTGCGATCACTTCGGGCGGGGTGTTCCGCGCGGCATCGATCAAGGCGGCCGAGGCGGCCAAGGTGATCGAGAATGCGCAGCGCGACATCAACATCGCCTTCATGAACGAGATCACGCAGATCTTCTCGAAGATGGACCTGTCGGTTTGGGACGTGCTGGCGGCGGCAGGCACGAAGTGGAACTTCCTGCCGTTCACGCCCGGTCTTGTCGGCGGGCACTGCATCGGCGTCGACCCCTATTACCTCTCGGCCCGCGCAGAAGCCTTGGGCCACGATCCGCAAGTGATCCTGGCGGGGCGCGGGGTGAACGACGGCATGGCGCAGTGGGTCGCACGTGAACTGCACGCGCAGCGCGGCGGAAAGCCGGGATCTGCGCTGGTTCTCGGCCTGACGTTCAAGGAAAACGTGCCCGACCTGCGCAATTCCAAGGTCGCCGACGTGATCGCCGAACTGCAGGCGCTGGGACACCAGGTCGCCGTCCACGATCCTCACGCCGACAATGCCGAGGCACTGCTGGAATATGGCCTGCATCTTGAAGGCGATGCCTTCGACCAGAGCTACGACCTCGTGTTCCTCGCCGTGCCGCACCAGTACTACCTTGCGGCGGGCGCGGATCGCATCGCCGCGCTGGTGGCGCCGGGCGGCACGCTGGCCGACCTCAAGGGCGTGCTGGGCGAGCGGGCGGACTGGAAACTTTGACTTTTCAGACTTACGCTGACGCAAATTTCTTGAAGGTGAAGCCAACTTGAGAGTTCTTGTTACCGGAGCCGCCGGCTTCATCGGCTATTCGCTCATCACCCGCCTTCTCGCGCGCGGCGACGAGGTCGTGGGCGTCGATATCGTCAACGATTACTACGACGTAAGGCTCAAGGAAGCGCGGCTGGCGCGGCTTGTCGAACAGGGGGGAAGCCGCTTCTCGTTCTGCCGCACCGACTTTGCCGACTATGCTGGCCTCACCGCAGCGCTCGCCGACAAGCCGTTCGAACGCATCGTCCATCTCGGCGCCCAGGCGGGCGTGCGCTATTCGATCGAGAACCCGCATGCCTATGTGCAGGCGAACCTGGTCGGCCATCTCAACCTGCTCGAAGTCGCGCGTCATCGCGGGGCCGAGCACATGGTCTATGCCAGCTCATCCTCGGTCTATGGCGGCAACACCAAGCTGCCCTTCTCGGTCGATGACCGGGTCGACCACCCGATGTCGCTCTATGCCGCCACCAAGAAGGCGGACGAACTGATGAGCGAAACTTACGCCCACCTCTACCGCCTGCCGCTGACCGGTTTGCGCTTCTTTACCGTCTATGGCCCATGGGGCCGGCCCGACATGATGATGTGGCTGTTCACCAAGGCAATTCTTGCCGGCGAGCCGATCAACGTCTTCAACCACGGTGACATGTACCGCGATTTCACCTTCATAGATGACATCGTCTCGGGCGTGATCGCCTGCCTTGACAATCCCCCGCCCGACGATGGCACGATCAAGGCTGGCGGCAGCGAAAAGCCGCACCGCCTCTACAATATCGGCAATCACAAGTCCGAACACCTGATGAAGGTCATCGGCATTCTGGAAGAGCAGCTGGGCCGCAAGGCCGAGATGAACCTGATGCCGATGCAGCCCGGCGACGTCCGCCAGTCCTTCGCCGACATCGACGCCATCTCTGGCGATCTTGGCTACCAGCCGACCACCAGCATCGACGTCGGCGTGCCGAAATTCGTGGCGTGGTACAAGGACTACCACGGCCTCTGATCTGCCACCTCAGGCGGCCAATTGATCCTCGAACGAAGCGAGATAGCCCTGCCCGGCTGGCGCAAGCCGGACGGGGCAATCGAGATCTGACAGCATGGCATAAGTCGGCGCGCGGTTGGTGACGATGGTCCAATTCTGGTCAGGCACGTCAGCAAGTGCTTCTGACGCCTCGATCGCTTCGAGCAAGGCGGCAGGCGTCACTTCGCACACTGCAAGACCCTCC
This sequence comes from Novosphingobium sp. B1, assembly GCF_900176395.1. Taxonomy (GTDB): domain Bacteria; phylum Pseudomonadota; class Alphaproteobacteria; order Sphingomonadales; family Sphingomonadaceae; genus Novosphingobium. The sequence goes on from NZ_FWXL01000008.1 coordinate 130,104, forward strand.
CCTGCAAGGGCGGCATCGGCAAAACCCAGAACGGCGGCGATGCGCGCCTTGGAGGCGACGTCGGCGACCTGGGCGGCGCGATGGGCAGCAAGGATCATCGCCGCCTCGGCATTTACGGCTACGCCGTCGCGTTCGATCACCGGAAGGCCGGGTTCCCATGCTTCGGGCGGGCACTTTCGCCGGGCCGGGACCATTGCCTCGAACGGGCGGCTTTCCAGCGGATAGATCCGGCAGATGCGCGGGCGATCCTGATAATTGCCGCAGCGCATGTCAGGCAGGAGATGCGGGCACGGTCCGTCATGATGCGCCACCAGCCGCAGATTGATCCGGAATGGAACGTCCCCAACGCTGGCCGAGGATGTCGTCGCGGCACGCCATTGTAGCGCAGGATCGTCTGCGCCCGCCTCATCTGCCCAAGGCCAGGCCTCTGCCAGCAAGTCCACCCGATGCCCGCGCCCCGCCCACGCCTGTGCTTCGGCGACGGAAAGCGTCAGTCTGAGATCATGGCAACAGCGCCCGCACTGGGTACAATCGAAACATACGTCCATGACCCAGTTCTAGGCCATGGCCCGCGCCCGAGACAGCGCAACAGCGCCGACTCTGGAGCGGTTGATCTAGCCGATGCGCAGCACCACGATCACGCCACTTTCGTTGGTCATACTGCCCATCGGCATACGCACCGCATCTGCGCGTGCGCGAGCAAGGATTTCAGGCGCAACTTCCGCATCGTGAACCACAACGTCGGCCTGCCCCAGCAGCCGTGCTGTACGCAGTGTAAGATCTTCGGGATCGTTCGATGTCAGGACTATCTCGAAGTGGCCTGATTGCCCTTCTTCACCCGAGGCAAGCCAGGTGCCAACCTTCGCTTCGCTACCGGCGCGGAACAGGTCGAGGTCACCCCCTTCGTCGAGCGCGGCATCCAGCGCGCGGCGACGGTCGGCGACCGTGGACCAGCGCTGGCGCATGCCGTCGCGCGCGTCCTCCAGCGCGCGGGCCAGCGCGCCGAGACCTTGGGGCAGCAGGCGCTCCAGGCGCAAACGCAGGATCTTGGCCAATCCCGCAGAAGCCCCGCCCGTGCCCACGGCAATCAACACCGGGTCGCGGTCGAGGATGGAGGGCGTGGTGAAATCGCAAAGTTCGGGCCGGTCGACCACATTGACCAGCAGGCCGGCACAGCGCAGCCGGATCGCGTCACCTTCAGCCATTGCCGGGTTGTCGTGCGCAACGAAGGCAAGGCGGGCACCGTCATCGATGCCTGCATTGATATCGCGGTAGATCACCCCGCCCGCCCGCTCGATCAGGCGCTGCTTGGCTTCGGCCGCATCCCCCTCGCCCAGCAGGATGACCGGCTGGCCCGCGATGCGGTGGAAGAGGGGGAGCGACTGCATGCCTTACTTCAGGAAATCCGGCACGCGCTCGGCGGCAAGGATCGTGGCGGGATCGATGCGGTCGGCCACCACGGCCCACTTGTCGCCATCGACCATGACCTCGGGCACGAGGGGCCGCGAATTGTAGGTATTGGCCATCGTCGCGCCATAGGCACCCGCCGTGCGGAAGACGGCCAGATCGCCGCGCCCGACCCTGTCGATGGTGCGGGCCATGGCAAATGTATCCGAGCTTTCGCAGATCGGGCCGACGATGTTGGCAGTGAAGGTCTCGCCATTGGGCTGGACCGCCGCGAAATCATGCCACGCATCGTAAAGCGCCGGACGCGCCAGATCGTTCATCGCGGCATCGACCACGACCCACGGATTGCTGGCGCCTTCCTTCACACGGATCACCTCGGTCACCAGCACACCGGTGTTGCCGGTGATGACGCGGCCCGGTTCGAACATCAATGTGACGCCCCAGTTGCCGGTGACGCGCGCGACCATGGCGGCATATTCGGCAGGCTGCGGGAAGGCTTCGCCCGCGCGATAGGGCACGCCGATTCCGCCGCCCAGGTCCATGTGCGTGACCGAATGGCCCGCCGCGCGGATCTCTTCCATCAAGCCGCCAACCTTGTTGAAGGCGGCTTCCAGCGGCTCGAGCTTCGACAATTGGCTGCCGATATGCAGCGTGAGGCCACGCATGTTGAGGCCCGGCGCATTGGCGAGCCGTCCGTAGATGGCGGCTGCACGGTCGAACGGGACGCCGAACTTGTTCTCGGCCTTGCCGGTGGAGATCTTGCCGTGCGTTCCGGCATCGACGTCCGGATTCACGCGCAGGGCGGCCGAGGCGACCTTGCCCATCGAAGCGGCGATTTCGGCGAGTTCGAGGCCCTCTTCCTCGCTTTCGAGGTTGAACTGGCCAATGCCGGCTTCGATGCCACGGCGCATTTCGGCAGCCGTCTTGCCAACGCCCGAGAACACGATGCCATCGGGTGCCATGCCCGCCGCCAGCGCCCGCTCCATCTCGCCGCCAGAGACGACATCGGCCCCGTAGCCTTCGGCCGCCAGCACCTTGAGCACGGCGAGGTTCGGGTTGGACTTCACCGCAAAGGCGATCTTCACGTCGCGCAGGATGCCCAGCGCATCGCGGAACACCCGGGCGTGGCGGGTCAGCGTCGCGCGGGAATAGACGTAGACGGGCGTGCCGACTTCTGCCGCGATCACCGGCAGGGGCACGTTCTCGGCGCAGAGCACGCCGTTATGCTGTTCGAAATGGTCCATCGGAAAGTCTCAGTCTTCGGGAGGCAGGTCGAAAGGATCGTCTTCGCGATCCTGCGAGCGGCGACGCGGCTCGACATTGCGCGCAGGGGCTGCCTGCGCGGGAGGTTTGAGCAGATCGTCCGCTCCCGGCTGGACTTCGCGGCCATAGGGGATCGGCGGTGGCGTCTGGTCCGGTGCCAGCTTGAGTTCGGCCCTGTTGCCGCAGGCCCCAAGAGCAAGCGCGGCCAGGCTGACCAGCACGATATTGCGCGAAACGCTCAAGCCGATTCCTCCAGCCCCAGCGCAGCGCGCGCCTGGGCGACGCGCTTCCTTACCTCGTCCGGCGCGGTTCCGCCATGGCTGCAACGCGCCGCAACGCTCGCCTCGACCGAAAGCGCGGCATAGACGCGGTCGTCGATGCGGGCATCGATCCCCTTGAGGTCTTCGATCGAAAGCTGATCGAGCGCGATGCCCCGCGATTCTGCCAGCTTCACGGCAGAACCGGTGATGTGATGCGCTTCGCGGAACGGGATGTTGGCCTGCCGCACCAGCCAATCGGCAAGGTCGGTGGCGGTGGCATAGCCCAGTTCGGCGGCGGCGCGCATACGGTCGGTGCGGAACTTCGCTTCGGCGACCATGCCGGTCATCGCGGCGATCGAAAGGGCCAGCAGCGACGCTGCCTCGAACACCGGCGGCTTGTCGTCCTGCATGTCCTTTGAATAGGCCAGCGGCAGGCCCTTCATCGTGATCATCAGCGCGGTCAGGCAGCCGACGATGCGCCCGGAATGGCCGCGAACCAGTTCGGCGGCATCGGGGTTCTTCTTCTGCGGCATGATCGAGCTGCCGGTCGACAGGCTGTCAGGCAGGGTCACGAAGCCGAAGGGCTGGCTCGCCCAGATGATGAACTCTTCGGCCAGACGCGAAAGGTGCAGCGAGCATTGCGCAGCGGCCATCAGGTAATCGAGCGCGAAATCGCGGTCGGACACCGAATCGAGGCTGTTGTCGGTCGGCCCGTCAAAGCCCAGCGCTTCTGCCGTGCGGAAGCGGTCGATGGGAAAGCCCGTGCCCGCAAGTGCCGCGGCGCCCAAGGGACTGCGGTTCATGCGGCTGCGCGCATCGGCAAAGCGCGAACGATCCCGCCCGATCATCTCGTAATAGGCCATGAGGTGATGGCCGAGCGTTACCGGCTGCGCGGTCTGCAGGTGCGTGAACCCGGGCATGATCGAGCCCGCATGTTCGCCCGCGCGGGAGACCAGCGCGACCTGCAATTGCCTGAGGCCCAGTTCTGCCTGATCCATCGCATCGCGGACCCACAGGCGGAAGTCGGTGGCGACCTGGTCGTTGCGGCTGCGCGCGGTGTGGAGGCGACCTGCCGCCGGACCGATCAGTTCGGCAAGGCGGCTTTCGGTGGTCATGTGAATGTCTTCAAGGTCCCAGTTCTCGGGGACTCCGTTGGCTTCATATTCCGCCGCCACCTTGTCGAGGCCATCGGCGATCAGTGCCGCATCCTCGCCCGAGACGATGCCCTGCGCGCCGAGCATGTCCACATGGGCCTTTGACGCGGCGATGTCCTGCCGCCACAAGGCCTTGTCGAAGGGAATCGAGGCATTGATCTCGCGCATGATCGCCGAGGGACCGCCTGCGAAGCGCCCACCCCACATCTGGTTGGAGCCCGAATTGTCGCTCATGTCCGTCCGCCCGCTCGTGTTGCTAATGCTGGTCCCGGCCCTTGCCGTCGCGGGGTGCGATAGGCAAGGCCAGCGCGACTCGCAACCGCAGAGCAGCCCCTCCGCTACGGAAACTGCGGGCGAGAAGAAGTTCAACGGCACTCTGGACATCAGCAACCGGGGCAAGGACATGCCCGATTTCACGGTGACCGACCCATCGGGCAAGGCCCTCAAGCTGCGCGATCTCAAGGGAACACCGGTGCTGGTCAACGTCTGGGCGACGTGGTGCGGCCCGTGCAAGCTGGAGATGCCCGAACTCGACAAGCTGGCCTCGGACAACAAGGGCAAGCTGCGCGTCCTGACCATCGCGCAGGACATCGAAGGCGCGGCAAAAGTCTCGCCCTACTTTGCCGAAAACAAGTTCGCCGCGCTGGAGCCGTGGCTCGATCCGGAAAACAACTTCGGCTTCTTCTACGAAACCGGCGTGCTGCCGACCACCGTGCTTTATGACAAGGACGGCAAGGAAGTCTGGCGCATGATCGGAGCGCACGACTGGTCGGGCCCGAGGACAGCAGCGATGCTCGCCGATACTTTGGGACAGTAGGCCCAAACATCATTTGACATATTGGCCCGCGCCACTAGGGCGGTCGGCGGGCCACGCGGTCCCAACGCCGCGCGTGCTCTCTGTAAGGAGAGACTACATGTCTGCTACGATTCCGGCTCGCAAGCCTGCGCGCCCCTATTTCTCGTCCGGTCCCTGCGCCAAGCCGCCCGGATATTCCCCCGAAAAGCTCGCCACCGAATCGCTGGGCCGCTCGCACCGCGCCAAGATCGGCAAGACGCGCCTTCAGTATTGCATCGACCTGATGCGCGAAGTGCTGCAGCTGCCCGATACGCACCGCATCGGTATCGTTCCGGGGTCTGATACCGGCGCTTTCGAAATGGCGATGTGGACGATGTTAGGCGCTCGCCCAGTCACCACGCTGGCATGGGAATCGTTCGGTGAAGGTTGGGTTACGGATGCTGCCAAGCAGCTCAAGCTCGATCCCACGGTGCTTCGCGCCGACTATGGTCAGATCCCCGATCTGAACGCGATCGACTGGTCGAACGACGTGCTGTTCACCTGGAACGGCACCACCTCGGGCGTGCGCGTGCCGAACGCCGATTTCATCCCCGCGGACCGCGAGGGCCTGTCCTTCGCCGACGCCACCTCGGCAGTCTTCGCCTACGACAGCGACTGGTCGAAGATCGACGTTGCCACCTTCTCCTGGCAGAAGGTGCTTGGCGGCGAAGGCGGCCACGGCGTGCTGATCCTCGGGCCCCGCGCGGTCGAGCGGCTCGAGACCTACACCCCTGCATGGCCGCTGCCCAAGGTGTTCCGCCTCGTTTCGAAGGGCAAGCTGGCCGAAGGCGTGTTCAAGGGCGAGACGATCAACACCCCGTCGATGCTCGCGGTCGAAGACGCGATCTTCGCGCTCGAATGGGCCAAGGGCCTCGGCGGCCTTGAGGGCCTCAAGGCGCGCAGCGACGCCAATGCGGCCGCGCTGAACAAGATCGTCGAAGAGCGTTCGTGGCTCTCGCACCTCGCCGCTGACGAAGCAACCCGGTCGAAGACCTCGGTCTGCCTTTCGGTCGAAGGCGCGGACGCAGACTTCATCAAGAAGTTTGCCGGCCTGCTCGAGAAGCAGGGCGCAGCCTACGATATCGCCGGTTACCGCGATGCCCCGGCTGGCCTGCGCATCTGGTGTGGCGCGACCGTGAACGCCGAAGACATCGCCGACCTCGGCCCGTGGCTCGACTGGGCCTACGAGACGACCAAGGCCGAACTGGCCCCTGCCTGATCTTCGGGGCCAAATTTACGGGGCTGATATACGCGGCCTGATTTTCCTTACCCACTTGGCGTCACCCCGGACTTGATCCGGGGTCCCGCTTCCTCTTCCTCCCGCGCAAGCAAAGCGGGACGACGAATTGAAGGAACGTACCATGACCAAGCCCAAGGTTCTCATTTCCGACAAGATGGACCCCAACGCCGCCCGCATCTTCACCGAGATGGGCTGCGACGTCGACGTGATCACCGGTGAGACGCCGGAACAACTGATCGCGCGCATCGGCGAATACGATGGCCTGGCCATCCGCTCGTCGACCAAGGTAACCAAGGCGATCCTCGATGCCGCCACCAACCTCAAGGTCATCGGCCGCGCCGGCATCGGCGTCGACAACGTCGACATCCCCTACGCTTCCTCGAAGGGCGTGGTGGTGATGAACACCCCGTTCGGCAACTCGATCACCACTGCCGAACACGCCATCGCGATGATGTTTGCCCTCGCCCGCCAGATCCCCGAAGCCAACGCGCAGACCCAGGCCGGCACCTGGCCGAAGAACGGCTTCATGGGCGTTGAAGTGACCGGCAAGACGCTCGGCCTGATCGGCGCGGGCAACATCGGCTCGATCGTCGCCAGTCGCGCGCTCGGCCTCAAGATGAAGGTCGTCGCCTTCGACCCGTTCCTTACGCCCGAGCGCGCCGTGGAAATGGGCGTCGAAAAGGCAGACCTCGACACACTGCTGGCCAAGGCGGACTTCATCACGCTGCACACGCCGCTGACCGACCAGACCCGCAACATCCTTTCGGCCGAGAACATCGCCAAGACCAAGAAGGGCGTGCGCATCATCAACTGCGCCCGCGGCGGCCTGATCGATGAAGCCGCATTGAAGGCTGCGCTGGATTCAGGGCAAGTGGCAGGCGCCGCGCTCGACGTGTTCGAGACCGAACCCGCCAAGGAATCGCCGCTGTTCGGCACGCCGAACTTCATCTGCACCCCGCACCTCGGCGCGAGCACGACCGAAGCGCAGGTCAATGTCGCCCTTCAGGTGGCAGAGCAGATGGCCGATTTTCTCGTCACCGGCGGCGTCACCAACGCGCTCAACATGCCCTCGCTCTCGGCCGAGGAAGCGCCGAAGCTCAAGCCGTACATGGCGCTGGCTGAAAAGCTCGGCAAGCTGGTCGGCCAGCTCGCGCACGACAACCTGACCAAGATCGCCATCGAGGTTGAGGGCGCTGCCGCGCAGCTCAACCAGAAGCCGATCACTGCTGCGGTTCTAGCCGGGTTGATGAGCCAGTATTCGCAGAGCGTTAACATGGTCAACGCACCGTTTCTCGCCAAGGAGCGCGGGCTCGACGTGCGCGAAGTCCGCCATGACCGTGAAGGCGAATACCGCACGCTGGTGCGCGTCACCGTCAGCACCAGCCAGGGCGAACGTTCGGTCGCGGGCACGCTGTTCGGCAACGGCCAGCCGCGCCTCGTCGAAATCTTCGGCATCGGCATCGAGGCTGACCTCGATGGCGACATGCTCTACATCGTCAACTCCGACGCGCCGGGCTTCATCGGCCGCATCGGGACCCTCCTCGGCCAGTCGAACATCAACATCGGCACCTTCCACCTCGGCCGCCGCCAGGCCGGTGGCGAAGCCGTGCTGCTGCTCTCGCTCGACAGCCCGGTCCCGCAGGACGTGCTCAAGCAGGCCTGCGACATCGAAGGCGTGCGCGTGGTCAAGGCGCTCAACTTCGTCTGATCCGGCGTTGGTGTGAAAATCGAAGGGCGGGTGCTGCAATGCGCCCGCCCTCTTTTTTCGCGCCCTTTGCTTTTGCAGGTGCAAGGGCTAAGCGCGCGCACATGACCGACGTCGATTCCAGCTTGCTGCCCGAGGGGCTTGAGGACCGCCTGCCTGCCGAGGCAGCGGCCACCACGCGCGTGATGCGCAGCGTTCAGGACGTGATGCACGGCCACGGCTATGACCGCGTGCTGCCGCCGATGATCGAGTTCGAAGGCAGTCTGGCGTCGCGCATGGCTGGCATTCAGAGCCGCCGTATGTTCCGCTTCACCGATCCGTCGAGCTTGCGGATGATGGGCCTGCGTTCGGACCACACACCGCAGATCGGCCGCATCGCCCAGACCCGCCTTGCGGAAGCCGCGCGCCCCTTGCGCCTGATGTACGCAGGCCAGGTCCTGACCATCAAGAGCGACGGTCTGAACCCCGCGCGCGAGAAGCTGCAGTGCGGCGCGGAACTCGTCGGTGCGGACAATCTGGCGGCGGCGACCGAGATCGTTTCCATCGCGGTCGAAGCGCTGCAGGCCGCAGGCGCGCGCGGTGTCAGCGTCGATTTCACCCTGCCCGATCTGGTCGATACGCTCGCCGCCAAGGCCTTCCCGCTGGCGCCGGAACAGATCGAGGCGGTGCGCCGCGAACTCGATACCAAGGATGCCGGCGGCCTGCGCGATGTCGGCGGCGAGGCTTACGTGCCGCTGCTCTACGCCACCGGCGAATTCGACAGCGCGATCGAGAAGCTTGCCGCCATCGATGCCGGCGGCGCGCTCGCCTCTCGCATCGCCGCGCTCAAGCAGATCGCCGCCAGCCTGAACGGCGCGGCCCGCCTGACGCTCGACCCGAGCGAGCGCCATGGTTTCGAATACCAGACCTGGTTCGGCTTCACCCTCTACGCAGAAGGCGCACGTGGCCCTGTGGGGCGCGGCGGCACCTATCGCATTGCCGGCAACGGCAAGGACGAGGCTGCCACCGGCTTCTCGCTCTACCCGGATGCGCTGATCGACCTGCTCTCAGCCAGTGAAACCCCGGAAGACCGCGTGTTCCTGCCGCTCGGGCATGATCGTGACGAGGCGGCGCGGTTGCGTTCGATTGGGTGGCGCACGGTGGCCGCTCTCAGCGATGCGGACAGCGCGCAGGGGTTGGATTGTACGCATGTGTTGGGGAAGAGTGGGCCGGAGAAAGTTTGAGAAAGACGGACGGTAGCAACGCCATTGCGTATGCCGAAGGCGTCAGGCAATATCGCCGTATGAAGCCGTTCTTTAGGAAATCTGGTGCTTTTTTCTTATTGATTGCCAGCGCCCTTTTCCTGTTTGGGTTAATCAACGTTTATTTTCCGGGAGCCGGGTTTCTTCTCTTTCTTGTTGGCCTGCCAACGCTTCCGATTGCCTTGGTTACCATCACAACCATCTGGTTAATTCGTGGCATCAAAATGGCGCGAAGCGAGGTAGATAGGTCAAAAGCCATCGTATACGTCTGTGCCAGTCCAGTGATGTGCTTACTTGTTGTGCTTACAGCTTCGCTGTTAATCTTTCTTGGCGGATTTGTGGGCGACCTTGCCCGCTTGGCCGTCAATCAAAGGCAATATGCAGCAATTATATCCAAGGCACGTGTCGAGCGACGCGCTGAATGGTATGCAGAAGACACAAATGGGGTGACATATTCAGTTGATGTCGGCCCACCGGTCCGGGTTGCATTCGAACCCGCTGGCATGCTGGACAACTGGTCAGCCATAGTATTCGATCCGTCAGGCAAGATGATGATGGCCAACGGATTTAATTCGAAGACTGGAGAGTTTCAGACACCGGAACCGATCACGAAACTTTTTGGAGGCGACCTCGTTAGTTGTCGGAGGCTCTGGGGTGACTATCTCACCTGTTCCTTTACGTAGCGTCGACTCCATACCCCTATTCCTGTTGTTCGAGCAAAAGCTCTCAAACCTAAAACCGTGTCCCTGACTTTGCTTTTCTTCTTCAGCGCTGCGTTATAGGGAGAAGCTAGGCCCCGTGTCGAGCACGGGGCGACGGTGAGGTCGTTTGGTAAGCCGCCGGTTGCACCGAACACAACCTACCCCCCAAACACCCCCTTCAACCACGCATCCATCACCGGTGTCGCCGGATAGTCAGGTTCGCCCAGCTTGCGGTTGATTTCGGCGTGGCCCTGGAGGCCGGTGCCGGGGAAGCTGCCGTATTCCACCTTCACGCCCGCCTGCTTCAGCGCCGCGCCGAGTTCCTCGGCCTGCGCCACGCCGTCCTTGCGCTGGACGTGGAGCAGGAGGAAGCGCGGGGCGTTGGGGGCGGCGGCGTGGAACACCGGGGATAGCGCCTTCTGCCGCGCCGGGTCGGTACCGAAGGCCTGCTTGTAGGTATCGGCCATCATGCGGCCGGCCTGCTCCATCTGCCTGGGCACATCATAGGCCGCGCCGTCGTTGGGCATCACCCCGTCGATATCGGCGAAGGCGAGGCCCGCCTTGCGCAGGTATTGTTCGTCCGTCCCGACCAGCGCGACGAGGTGTGCGCCTGCGCTGTGGCCGGTTATGACGACCTTGCTGCGATCTATGCCCAGCTTGTCCGCCCGCGCCAGCAGATACGCCAGCGCCTGCGCCACGTCGCTCGCCTGCTGCTCGACCGTGGCGGCGGGGACGAGGCGGAAATTGATCGAGGCGAAGGCATAGCCCTGATCGCGCAAGTGTCCGGGCAGGGCATTTCCTATCGCGGTGTCCTTGCTCCCGCGCTTCCACCCGCCGCCGTGAACGTAAAGCACCAGTGGCGCAGGCCTGGCGCCCGCCGGAGACCAGAAGTCCATGACCTGCAGCGGGTCAGTGCCATAGGTCAGAGTCTGCGCGCCCGGCGCACGCTGCCTTGCGCCCTGCTCGCCTGCGCGCTTTTCCGCCCGCGCCGCTATGCGTTCGCGCAGCCGCTGCCCGATCTGCGCATCGGCTACGCCGGCGCCGGCCATCGCCAGAGAGACCCCGCCTGCAATCCATGCCTTGTTCATGATCTTGCACCTCATTTATCCCTGATCCGCCAGAACGTGCCGCGCATCGGCTTTACGTGCGGTGAATTGGCGTTACCTGCCTCTCGCGGCTTGACTTGGCGCCCTTTCCCCCCCTAGGGCGCGCTCCGAAATCGCGGGGCTTTCCCGCCCATCCCGTCCATTACGCCGAGTCCTGTCGAAGGGCGTTCTAGGATCCACCCTGGCAGGGTGGAGGAGTGTATCCATGGCCAACGTAACCGTGATTGGTGCCCAGTGGGGCGATGAGGGCAAGGGCAAGATCGTCGACTGGCTGGCCAGCCGCGCCGATGCCGTCGTCCGTTTCCAGGGCGGCCACAATGCAGGGCACACGCTGGTCGTGGGCGAGCAGGTGTACAAGCTTTCGCTCCTGCCTTCGGGCATCGTGACGGGCACGCTGTCCATCATCGGCAACGGCGTGGTGCTCGATCCCTGGGCCCTAAAGGCCGAGATCGAGAAGCTGACCGCGCAAGGCGTGGAAATCAACGCCGAGAACTTCGCCATTGCCGACAATTGCCCGCTGATCCTGCCGCTGCACCGCGATCTTGATGGCCTGCGTGAAACGGCTGCGGGTTCGGGGAAGATCGGCACCACTGGCCGTGGCATCGGCCCGGCCTATGAAGACAAGGTCGGCCGCCGCGCGATCCGCGTGTGCGACCTTGCCCATCTCGATGCGCTGGATTCACAGCTTGACCGCCTCTGCGCGCACCACGATGCCCTGCGCGCCGGCTTCGGCCAGCCCCCGGTAGATCGCGCCGCACTGATCGCGGAACTGCGCGAGATCGCGCCCTACGTGCTGCAGTTCGCGCAGCCGGTGTGGAAGCGCCTCAACACCGTGCGCAAGGCGGGTGCGCGCATCCTGTTCGAAGGCGCGCAGGGCGTGCTGCTCGATGTCGACCATGGCACATATCCGTTCGTCACCTCGTCGAACACCGTCTCGGGCACTGCAGCGTCCGGATCGGGCCTTGGCCCATCGCAGACCGGCTTCGTGCTCGGCATCGTCAAGGCCTACACCACCCGCGTCGGCTCCGGCCCCTTCCCGACCGAGCTTGAAGACGAAGTCGGCCAGCGGCTGGGTGAGCGCGGCCACGAATTTGGCACCGTAACCGGGCGCAAGCGGCGCTGTGGCTGGTTCGATGCGGTGCTGGTGCGCCAGTCCTGCGCCATCTCGGGCGTGACCGGCATTGCACTGACCAAGCTCGACGTGCTCGACGGCTTCGACAAGGTTCGGATCTGCACGGGTTATCGTCTGCGCGGCAAGGTGCTGGACTACTTCCCCGCCCACGCCGCCGATCAGGCCGAGGTCGAACCGATCTATGAGGAAATGGACGGCTGGAGCGGCACGACCGCCGGGGCGCGTTCGTGGGCTGATCTGCCTGCCCAGGCGATCAAGTACATCCAGCGCGTACAGGAACTGATCGAGACGCCGGTGGCCCTCGTCAGCACCAGCCCGGAACGGGAAGACACGATCCTTGTGCGCGATCCCTTCGTGGATTGAGTTAAGCGATCAGCTGCGAATCGAAGAAAAGGGCGGCCACTTGGTCGCCCTTTTTCTGGCCGCAATCAGCAACAAGCTTCGAATTCGGATGCAAACGTTGGTCGCGCGTTCGCTGCTCCCAAGGCCTGAGAAACAAGCAAGCCGTTGATTCTACGGACCCGCGGTTGCGTCCCGGCAAGCAGTTTGCATCACTTAATCCAGAACCGATATAAATGATCTTGACGTGATCCTTCTCTGTTCCACACATGTTCGCATAAGTGGAACTACTGAGGAACGGATCGATGGCGCAGGCTCTTGCCCAGTTCGAATACACTTCGTTCGAAGATGACGGTGATCCTGATCGCCCCTTTGCAAACCCTTATCATGATGATGTGGCCGTCCTTCGCCCGACATGTCCTCTGGCCGTCTCGATCTTTGCCGATCGGGCCTATCTGCGGTCTGAAATGGCTGACGATGCCGCTGCGGCCGGTTTGCGCGTTGCGCGCACGGCAGACCTTGGTGCCTTGGCGGCCGCGGCCGATCATGTGATCGGCGATGTCGTGCTGGTCGATTGCCCGGTCGTGGAAGGTGCTGAAATGGCGGCGCTTGCCCGCCTTGATCAGCGTGTGGCCCAATCCGGTGCAACGATGATCGTTTCCACCAGCATCGGCTCGCTCGACGATGTGTTCGGTTGCCTCGATCAATCTTCCGCACAAATTCTCGTCAGCCCCAGCCGTGCCGACCGTATCGTGGTTCTTGGCCAGTTGCTGGCGCTGCAATCGGGGCGTGTGCGCGAAATGTCCGATGGTGATCGCATCTCGCTCCTGCGGTTGACCCAGCAGGTCAGCCAGATCGCGCAAAAGCTGGAAGCGCTGTCCGGCACGCCTGTCGAAGCAGACGCACTCCTCAGCGATCGGGTGGCTGCATCGGCATTCAGTTTCGATGCAGATGGTGTGCGGGACTGCGCAACGCAACGGCTGGCGCGCTCTGGCCGGCGCCATCCCCTTCCCGATCCGCGCCTGGTCCGTCGCGTGATCCGGCAGCGGCAGTTGCGTGCCCGCTTTTTCGAGGGCGACCTTTTCGCCGATCCTGCCTGGGACATGCTGCTCGATCTCACGGCGGCCCGTGCCGAGCACAAACGCGTCTCTGTCACTTCGCTGTGCATCGCCTCAGGCGTTCCGCCGACGACCGCCTTGCGCTGGATCAGCCAGATGACCGATGCGGGAATCTTTTGCCGTGCCGAAGACTCCTCTGATCGCCGCCGTGCCTTCATTTGCCTTTCGGACAGGGCTGCCGAAGCCATGGCCCAGTATTTCGCCGAGGTCGGAACCGACACGCCCATCTTGTAGAAGGTGGCCTTCCGAACAGTTCCGCCTCGAGAATACAGGTTCTGACGCTGGCCAGTTCCTCCTCAACCGGCGTGGCAGCGCCCGGCTGCCTTGAAGTGGCCGGGCGCCAGACCTTCGGTGTGGCTGAAGTGGTTTGACGCCCTGCTGCATCAATGGCGAACATCTTCGCAGATCAGCCCCCTTTCCCCAAGCTGGGTAGCAAAGAAACAACGCGTCAGGGCAGCCTTCGCCAAAGCGAAGCTGATCAGGTGACGCGCATGCAACGCACTGGGCAAAGGTGAGAGGCCGACTGAGACGCAGCTGCAAGATCGATCGACAACGTGGCCTGACAGACTTTGCGTTCCGGGCGCAGCACTCCGAGCAACGCTGGGAGTCAGCGTATCGCGGAGGAGCTGCTGCTGCTCGCTCTTGGCGTCTGCGCAGCGTCCCGCAGCTTGGCGAGTATCTCTGCATCGCTGTCTGTCGGCGCTATGCTGTCCCAAAAGAAGCCTTCACGATCATAGACGAAAGCGTTCGTCGTGTGCTCGATGGTGTAATCGTCTCCACCGCTTTCGATCCGCCTCGCATAGACTCCGGCATTGTCGGCAACACGATGGACAGCATCCGGGTTTCCGGTCAGGGCGATCACAGGAACGCCGAGCGTACGGACGAATTTTGCCAGCTTCTCAGGCGTGTCCCGCTCCGGATCGACTGTTATGAACAGAACCGCCAGGTCGCGGCCCTCAGCCCCCATCGCCCTTCGCGAACGTTCCAGACGCTGCAGCATGGTCGGGCATTGGTCTGGGCACGAAGCATATCCGAAGTAAATCACGTACGGCCGGCCGCGCAGGCTGCTGCGGTTGAAGAGTTCGCCGCCTTGCGTCACCAGTGTGAACTGGCTGTTATCACCGCCCTGTGCGCTCGTAAGCACCTCGCCCGGAGCGCGTACACGCGTCACGAACGCAAAGATGGCCAGCGCGACCAACAACAAGCCGATAAGGACCGGAATGATCTTGCGCATCGCGACTGTCTTTGAACTTTCCACTCGACCAAGCCGGCGCAGGCCTAGCATTTGCGCCCGCAATCATAACAGCCGCATCGGCGGTTTTCAGTCAGTTTTAACGATCCTGTAACGCAGGCGTCGCTCCGACGACGGCGGGACGACCAGGGTGCCGATCCAGCGCCCGTCCTTTCGCGCAAATTTGGCGCCGCCAGACGCGCGAACCGTTTCCCCGGGCGTGGTCGCGATCCGCACTTCGATGCGCGCCGACATGGCCCGGGCATTGCTGAATGCCAGTTCGACCACATCATTCGGGCCCTTGTCCGTAACCGCGCGAGACACAGCGTTGACCTGCGGGCCACTGGCGAGTTCGATCTCGACGTCCTCGCCAACCGCACGGTCTGCCAGGCCGCCCTCACCAATCAGGAGTAGGGCATTCGACATGCTTGCAGGTTCGAACACGGCAACCGGCCCTCCCGGCAACGGCAGGCCAAGACCGTCCTCACGTCGATTGCGGCTGCGCAATATCTGACGGAGTGATTGGACTTCATCGCGCCACATCTCCACGCGGTAGAAGGTATCCACCTTCACCCCGTCCCTCATTGCCAGGGCCACTTGCTTCTGGGAATTGGCCGCAACCGTGACCGGAACGGGCACACGATAGAGCTTGAGATCGCCCAGGCCTTCCTGTTGAACTGTGACAGGCGCTGCCATCACCCTTTCCACGCGTTGCGCTGTCACGACGATCTCGCTGGAGTCCATCATCTCCGCGTAGGCCGCAGGCGCGGGCGGCGGCGGTGGTGGTGCCGGCGGCAAGGAGGCCAGATCACAGCGAAGCACGAGTTCCCCGCCCGATGGTGGTGTGCTGCGCGGCGCGTCGTTGCGATTGACCTTGCCTGCGATCACGGCGGTATCGGCATTCACAAAGCTGGTAGCGTCGCTGCTCGCCAGAGTGACCCACGCCGATAGGTTGGCGGTTTTCCCATCTGGCGACATCTGCATCACGTAGTTGGTCTGCCAATCAAAACCCCAGGCGAGGTAGGACAGGGAAAGCGTGACCCTGTGCGCGCTGCTGCTCTCGGTTTCGATCGACAGCGTCGGCCGGGGCGAAAGATCTTTCGGTACGTCGGCATAGAGGATCTCGTCCCGCAGACCGCCGCAATTTGCCACTTCGAACCCTGTCGCGGTCTGCACGATCGCCGCGCCATCGGGGCCCGAGCGGATGATCGCGCGCTCTTCCCGCACGGATCCCGCACCCGCAGCCATTCGCCGCAGAATGATCGGCCTGCCGAACATGCGCGCATAAAGACTGCGCGGTGAGAGCAGATCGGCATCGAGGTTCTTTTCGCGCACGCCTGAAGGCAGGCCGGTCACGATGGCGCTTTCGGGAAAGAGCCCGGCCGCGACGCCCTCGAACCGGATAGTTGCCCTGCCTTGTGGGATTTCGACCGTGCGCTTTTCGGTGACGAGCGCATAGCCTTCAAGCCACCCCAGATTCATCGCGCTATCGCTGGCCCGGTCCGGCGCCCGGTAAATGCTGACTGCCACGGCATCGGGCGCCGCAGATGTCACGACGGCCTGCCCGAACGCGGGCGCAGCGATTGCTGCCAGAAACACAAAGGCCAGCGCGCGGGCCACGGGGCGGCTCAGTATCGGGTGTCGAACTGGACGGTCAGAACAGCCTCGCCATTGGCCGGCACCGGCACCTGCCAGACTCGCTCGTCTTGTGAGCGTTGCTCGCCCTTGATGGTTTCCGACGGCACGCGCGTATCGTGCCACCAGTTGTCCAGGCCTGCCTGAACGACGTCGACCGTGATGGGCGAAGCCTTGGCGTTGGTAACCCTGTACGTCATCGTCGTGCGCCAGAACGTCACCTCACGCTCGACGGTTGCCTCTACCGGCGTCTTGCCATCGGTTGTCACGCGATATCGTGCAGTACGCTCCCACTCTCCGCTGGCGATCCGTTCCCGTTTTTCGACCGAGGCCAGGACTTTCACATCGAAGGCCTCGCCGGTCTTCAGCGCAAGCGCCGAGCCCATCGGCGTATGGTCGATGGCGTTTTCGCCGATGAACTGGGGTTGTTCGCGGGCGTCGCGCATGTAAACCCTCACGGTGCCTGCCGGCAGAGCATCGCCCAGTCCCGCTTCACGCGCTGTCGAGAAACGCAGGACCGAGTCCACGCTTTGGGGCTCGGTCTGGTTGCCCAGCCAGTCATTGCGGAAATGGTAACCCCTTGTTGCCGCGGCACCACCAACATCAAGGAAGCTGACCTGCTTCTGCTGCGCGTTGGCAACCGTCGTGCGGGTGGCAATCGGATAGACATAGAAATCGCCAAGGCTTTCGCGCCCAGCGCTCTGCGTGCCGGGCCGGTTGCCGGGAAGCGGGGGTGCCGGACGGCGATAGCCAAGGTCATATCCTTGCCGGGCGTTGCCAACCGCCCCGGCAACCAGCAACACCTTCGCCCTGTCGAACGTGGTGCCGCTGTTGTTGGTGAGCGTGACCCACCCCTGAACGTCGATCTTTCCCGCAGTTTCATCGAACAGCGCGACGTAGTCGGCTTTCCACCCGAATCCGCGCGAGAGATAGCTGAGCGAAACCGGCCGCGCGCCCGGCGTGGTCGTATCCAGGGTCACCGATAGCGTCGGGCTGGCGCGCAATCCTGCCGGGAGGCTGGGAAACACCACGCGAGCGCTTCGGCCGTCCAGCACCTCGATGCGATCGCCCACCCGCACTATCGTACCGCCGTTGTTGGCCAGGATCGTCGCGCTTTCGCGCGTTTCCGCGCCTGTCGCAGGGTTCGTCGTGACCAGCGTGACAGTCTGGCCAACTGCCTTGTCCATGAGTTTGGCCGGGGTCAGCAGATCATAATCGAAGTTCTGCTCAACGATTCCGGTGCCTGCGGCGTTGAGGGTAACCGTCTCCGGCCGGATTGCCGCCGAGACATCGGGAAATTCGTGCCGCGCGCGCCCGACCGGCAGGGTCATCTGCCGAACGTCCTGCACCAGCGCCAGATCATTGTTGTAGATGGTCAGGGAAATGTCGCCTTGGGCGGACTGCGCTGCTGCCGGAACCGCGGTTGCCAGTACGCCTTGCGCCGTGGCCATAACCAGAATCTTGCGCATCGCTCGCTCCCCTGCTTTCCCCTTCTGGCTAGACCTTCGCCATCGCCAGATCAACGCAGGCTGAACGAAGGTTGCGATGAGCGTGCATCGGCCTAAAGAAAGGCGATGGCCGAACACTCCTCCATGCTCCGCGACGGGTTCATCCTGCTCGGCTTTGCCCTTGTCTTCGTGCTGATCTTCAGACGGCTCGGGCTTGGTGCGACGTTGGGTTATCTGCTGGCGGGCGCGGTCGTTGGACCGCAGGTGCTGGGGCTTGTCGGGGATGCCGAACAGAAACTCGGCATTGCCGAACTTGGCATAACCCTGCTGCTGTTTCTGGTGGGCCTGGAACTCAACCCATCGCGGCTCTGGAAGATGAAGCGCGACATCTTCGGGCTCGGGCTGCTGCAGGTGGCCCTGTGCGGTCTTCCCATTGCCGGCATGATCCTGCTGACCACTGATTTTACGTGGGAAGCGGCCCTGGCGCTCGGACTGCCGCTTGCCCTTTCATCGACGGCGCAGGTGCTGCCGATGCTGCAATCGTCGGGACGGTTGCGGACGCCGTTTGGCGAGCGGGCATTCGCCATCCTGCTTTTCCAGGACCTCTCGATCATCCCGATGATCACGATCATCACTGCGATGAGCCGCAACCCTGCAGACGCTGGCGGACCTCCCGGCTGGCTGATGACGCTATATTCGCTTGCTGCCATTGCAGCACTCATCGCCGCAGGACGATATCTGATCAGGCCGCTGTTTCGCCTTATCGGCAATCTGGGCGAGCGCGAGATGTTCGTGGTGGCTGCACTGTTCACCGTGATGGCCTCGGCCGCAGTCATGGAACTGCTTGGCCTGTCGACGGCACTGGGCGCCTTTGTCGCAGGCGTCATGCTGGCAGACAGCCCCTATCGGCACGAGCTTGAAGCCGATGTCGAGCCGTTCCGCTCGATCCTGCTCGGCCTGTTCTTCCTTGCCGTGGGCATGATGCTGAACCTGCAGGCGATCGCCGATCGGCCGCTGTTCGTGGCGGGCATGGCGCTGGGCCTGATCGCGATCAAGGCGGTGATCATCTTCGGTATCGGCCGGATCGTGGGCATGCCCTGGCGCGGCGCGCTGGCGCTCGGGCTGCTTCTGAGCCAAGGCGGCGAATTCGGATTCGTCATGTTCGCACAGGCGCAGGGCGCGCTGCTCATCGCACCGGACGCGGCAAGCCTGTTCGGCGCTGTCGTCACCCTTTCGATGGCGACGACGCCTTTCCTGATGATGGTCACTGCCAAGGCCCGCAGGGAGGCCGAACAGGCTCCCGGCGAACGCGAGGGACCCAAGCCCGATGGCGCCAACGCGATTGTTGTCGGGTTCGGCCGCTTCGGGCAGGGCGTTACGCAGATGCTGCTCGCCAGCAACATTCCGGTCACCATGGTCGACACCGATATCGAGATGATCGATGTCGCCGCAGGTTTTGGCGCCAAGGTCTATTTCGGAGATGGCACGCGGCTCGATCTGCTCCGTCAGGCCGGAGCCGCCGAGGCCGAGATGATATTCTTCTGCATGGACGGCGACCAGATGACGCCGGATCTGGTCGAAGCCGTCCACGAGACATTCCCCAAGGCCGCGATCTACGTGCGCGCGTTCGACCGGCGCGCCCTGATCCGCCTGCGCGGCACGCCGGTTTCGGCCGTGGTGCGGGAAGTAATGGAGTCGGCAGTCAAGATGGCCCGCATTGCGCTGAGCGACGCGGGTTTGTCCGAGGAGGCGGTCCGCCGCGCCGAAGACATGTTCCGCGCCAACGATCGCGAGAGGCTCAAGCTGCAGATCGAGGCCGGTGACGTTCGCGTGGCACGCGACCGGATCATCACCAAACCCCAGCTCGCCGGCGACTGAGCCGCTGCGTAAGGCGCTTCAGGCCCCGCGTTCCAGCGCGGCCACGATGTGCTGGGCCAGCCGGTGTGCGGTGTCCGACAGGCCCGGCGCTTCAAGCAGCGCGATCTCCGTATCGTAAAGCGGCGGCAGGCCGGCGTCTGGCCCGACTGCGGTCAGCGTCGCGGGCACCATTTCCAGCGGCAGGACGGTTATGCCAAGCCCCGCCTTGACCGCTGAGAGGCTGCCGGCAAGGCTGGTCGAGGTGTAAGCCACCCGCCATGGCCGCCCCATGGCTTCCAGTGCCTCGGTCGCACGCTTGCGATAGACGCAAGGTTCCGGCGAGACGACCAGTGGCACACGGGCGAAATTCGCTGCTGCCTGCCGGTCTCGAGCCACCCAGACCAGCGGTTCGCGCCACACGCGCATGCCTTCCTGCACGTCCTGCGCGGGCTGTCTCTTTACCAGCACGAGGTCGAACCCGCCGGCGTGGAAGCGGTCCAGCAAGTTGAGAGTCAGGTCGCAGGTCACCTCCAGTTCGACAAGCGGATGCGCCTCGGCAAAAGCGGCAAGCACGGCGGGAAGATGCGCGGTCGCGAAATCTTCCGGTACGCCGATCTTTACCGATCCGGCGATGTCGGGTTCGAACATCTCGGCAAGGGTTGCATCGTGCAACCGCAGGATCTGCCGGGCCGGACCGATCAGGCGCTCCCCTTCCGGCGTGATCGCAAGGCTCCGCGGGCTGCGCCGGAACAGCGTACGCCCCGCCTGCGCTTCAAGCCGCTTCAATTGCAACGAGATCGCCGATTGCGTGCGCCCCAGGCGTTCCCCGGCACGCGTGAAGCTTCCGGTGTCGGCAATGGTCACAAAGCAACGCAGCAGATCGATGTCGAGATTTCGCAAGCTCATGACATTCAACTATCATTTACATCCGCAATCTTCAACATTGCGATAATTTGTTTTCCCAATGCCTGACTTTGCTGCACCGGCGAACAGCAACCCGTCAAACAGGGGAACCTCCATGACCGACATGAGCCTTCCTGCGCCTGCTGTATCATCGCCGCTAACGCGCATGGCCCGCACGCCATCAATTCCTCTGACCCGTACGGACGGTCCCGCAGCCGCGCTCGCCCTTCTCCTCGCCATCAGCATTGCCACCGGCCACGTCGCGGTCACGCCCGCAGGTGGTGCGCTCTCGGCCCTTGCGCTGTTCGTGACAGTTGTCGTGGTAGCCTTTGCGCGCCGCCAGTTGCGCGCCGACCCCCGTTCCGCCTCGTTCGTGCGTCTGGCAATCGGCCAGGCGGCGGCCACGGTCCTGCTTGCCCTGGCCAACGACGCACTCCTGATCGTCGCTGCATGGATTGCCAGTGGCCGCATCATGGCCGGCCTGATCGGCCACGTCGGCGAATGGAGCGAGGCCAAGGCCGCAAGGCGCAGCGCCGGCACCGCCTTCCTGATCGGCGACATGCTGCTGGTGGGCGCAGCGCTCCTGCTATCCTTGGCCGCAGGCACCACCCAGATCGGCGCAATCGTCAAGGCGCTTCCAACAATGGCGCCGCCCATTGCAACCATCGCCGCGATCCTGCTGGTAGGAGCAGCGGCTGTTCGTTGCGCCCTTCCTCCGTTCTCGACCTGGCTGATGCGCTCGCTGGCAGCGCCGACCCCTGTCTCGGCCCTGATGCACGCAGGCTTCGTGAACGCCGGCGGTTTTCTGCTGATCCGCCTTTCGCCCGTGATCGAGGCCGCCCCTGTCGCGCGCTATGCCTTGTTTGCGATTGGCACCTTCGCCGCTCTTTCCGGCGCGGTGGCGATGCTTGCCCGCAGCGATGTCAAAGGCGCCTTTGCCGCGTCGACCGTAGCGCAGATGGGCTTCATGCTGCTGACCATTGCGCTCGGCGCCTATGCCGCAGCCTTGTGGCACATGGTTGCGCACGGCCTGTTCAAGGCCTGGCTCTTCCTTGGATCGGCAGGCACCATCGCTACGGCTGGCGGGCGCGGCAAGGGCCTTGCTCAACCTTGGCCGGCAGCGATCGCACTGTTCACGATCATCAGCGCGGCCATGCTCCACGCCTTGGGCGAAACGAACGCGCTTCTTCCCGTCGGCCTTGCCTTGGCAGCCCTCCTCACGGCGCTGGGCGTTGCGATCAGGTCGGCTCGGCGCTCACGCATGAGCCGCCTGCTCGTCATCGTGCCGATCGCGCTGATCGCTCTCAACGCTGTGGCCCTCGCTCTCGTCGGCACGGTCCAGCACAACGCCGCCGTGCCGCTGATCCCCGGATACGCACAGATCGGACTGCTCGCACTGTTTCTCGCAGTCTGGGTCTATCAGCAAGGCGTGATGCGCGGAGAGCGGACCTTGCCGCCCGCACTTCACGCGCGGTTGATCCATTTCGCCTCTGCCGCCTGACACGCGCATCAGACAGGAGATTTCCATGTCCATCGCATCGCCATTATCCTCATCCTCGTCTTCTGCCGAAGTTTCCCCCGCATTGCTGGCCTTCACGGCAGAGCGCGACGCACTGAGGGGGCTGGCCAGCATCGCGGCGCGAACAGTCGCACCGCTCTGGCCGCTCGACAGCGCTATCGCCGTCAATCCACTTTCGGGGTTCGAAGATGAACCGTTCGAGGAAGCCGTGCCGCGCGCCACATCGCTGTTCGGGGCAAGGCCATCGCTTTCGCTGCCAGAATGGCGCGCGCTCATGGCCGAGGGGCGGATCGATTACTTATCCTTGCGCAAGACGGTGGTCGATCATCTCGGCGGCCTTGATGAAGCCTTTGCATCGCTCGGCCCTGATCTCACCCCCTACAACCTGCTTCTGGCACGCTTGTGCGAATTGCCGGCACGGAGCCACAAGTCCGTCAGGCGCGAACTTTGTCCGGAGATCGCCATCCTCGCGCGTTGGCTCTCCGCCTTCTTCGACCGCAACGCCGCACTGCATCTGCCGGGCCGTGCCAAGGGTCTCTACGCCTGTCTGTGCGAGGTGCTACGCCACGATCCGGTCCTTCAGCGCCTGAGCGATGCCACCGGCCAGGCCTGGCTGGCCAAGGCTCCAGCCGATCCGATCGACATGCTTCTTTTCGCTGCCCGGCGGGATGGGGTAAAGCTGAGCGACCGCGCTCTTTGGCTGCAATCGCTGGTCGGGGTTCTGCCTGGCTGGGCCGCGCACTTGCGCTGGCGAAACGAATACGCTGACGCGAGTCTGGCGAGCAGTGCCGCTGCCACGATCGAGGAACTGATGGCGCTCGTCGCGCTGGTGCAGGGAACGGTGCGCCAGCCGCCTCACGCCGTCACACTGTCGGCTGACGAGAGCCTGGAGGTCCGCGCCGCGCTGCTCGCCCACTTTGCAATCGATGAGCACGCGCTGGCGACATTCACGCCACGCGGTCGCGAGATGTTCGAACAAGTTGCCGCATTGGATGACGGGCAGCTTGGCCTGATCTTTCAGGAGGCAGCGGAGGCGAGCTTCCTGGCTGGCGTGGCCCCGCAACTCGAACAGGCGTCGGCTCGCAACGCCTCAGCCGCAAGCAGCGCCGCGCCGGACGCGCAACTGGTGTTCTGCATCGATGTGCGGTCCGAACCGATGCGCCGGGCAATCGAGTCACAAGGCTCGTTCGAAACGCTTGGCTATGCGGGCTTCTTCGGCCTGCCGATTGCGCTTGCGCCGGCATGTTCGGCGCCACAGCGCAACCAGTTGCCTGTGCTGCTCCAGCCAGCGCATGTCATCCCCGAACAACCCGCTCCGGGACGCGAGAGCGAGGCAGCAACCCTCCTCGATCGCCACGCCGCGATCGAGGATGCGCGCGCAATGCTCGACGCCACCAAGGCCGGCGCAACCGGATTTGCCACAGCGGAAGCGGCAGGGCCGGTTGCAGCCCTCTCGATGCTCGGTCGCACGCTCGCACCACGGTTGTTCGAAACCCTGCGCAAGCGGCTTGTCGGAGAACGCGGACTCGTTCTTGCGCCCGTCGCCAGCAACGATCACGATCATGAGGGGTGCGACCGCGGCGCGCAGAATGCCGCCGCGATCATTCCCATTACCAAGCGCATCGCCTACGCCCGTGGCATGTTCGCCCTGACGGGCTTGCACGCCGATACGGCGCGTCTCGTGGCGCTTGTCGGCCATGGCGGATCGACCACCAACAACGCCTTTGCCGCGAGCCTCGATTGCGGCGCCTGCGGCGGCCATCCGGGTGGCCCCAACGCCCGGCTGATGGCCGCAATCCTCAACGATCCCGAGGTGCGTGCGGGCTTGGCGGCGGAAGGCCTCGCGCTGCCGTCCACCACATGGTTCATCGCAGCCCAGCACGATACCACGCGTGACGAGGTGGAGATCTTCGACCGCCATCTGGTCCCCGCAAGCCACGTCGCGGACCTTGCAAACCTGCGCCAGGCCCTGTTGCAAGCTGGCCGGACCGCGCGCGAAGAGCGCTCGGCCCGGTTGGGACGCAGCGCCGATGACCTTCTGACCGGCGCTGCACACTGGGGTGAAGTACGACCGGAATGGGGCCTGTCCGACAATGCCGCCTTCATCGTCGGACCACGCTCGCTCACGCAGGGGCTCAACCTTGCCGGGAAGGCGTTCCTGCACAGCTATGATTGGCGCAAGGATGCCGATGGCAGCGCATTGACCAGCATCATGACCGCCCCGATGATCGTCGCGCAGTGGATCAACTGCCAATACCTCTTTTCGACCATCGATAACGAGGTGTTGGGCGCTGGCGACAAGACAACGCAGAACGTCGTCGGCGGCTTCGGCGTGGTGCAAGGCAGCGGCGGTGACCTGTGCACCGGCTTGCCCCGCCAATCGCTGTTCCGCGACGATGGCACCCCCTACCACACCCCGCGTCGCCTCGCAGTCATCATCGAGGCGCCGCTGCAGCGCGTGCAGGATATCGTGCTCGCCCATGACGCTGTCGGCCGGCTTGTCGAGAACGGCTGGGTCAATCTTGTCGTGATCGATCCGTGGAAACACAAGGCGCACAAGTGGGTGCGCGGAGAATGGGCGGCCCGCCCCTGCTGAAATTGCCGGCAAATGCTGTTGACTGCCCCGGCCTTTGCGCGCAATAGCGCAGGCGCCGGGGCGCTTAGCTCAGTTGGTAGAGCATCTCGTTTACACCGAGAGGGTCGGCGGTTCGAGCCCGTCAGCGCCCACCATTCAAAAGCCCGGCAAATCTACACTTTAGCGGCCTTCCTGACAACGATAATCTTGTTGTTGTCAGGGGTAATGGTCAGCAAATGGACAGCACGCCACTTGCCTGCTTCCTTCTCCACAGACCGGAAAAAGCTGGTCAGCGCGCGAATCGCTTTCGCCATCTTGAGCGGGTCGCCGTGGGCGTAGATGTCTGATGTCGCTTCGAGCGTATCGGTCCTGTCCTTGTGGCCGAGCAGTAAACTGATCTGCTCGCCCGGCACGTTGGCATTGCGAAGATAGGACGCGACCGTGTGGCGGATCGTCTTGGGAATATGGGTCGCAGGAAGGCCCAGCTTCTCCCTCGCCGTGCCCCACCACTTCTTACGCGACTTCACGCGATCAAGCTGCCAGGCTTCAAGGATTGGCTTCAAGGGCTCGATCACCGGTACAATCGGATTGCGCTTGTCGGTCTGCGGTGCGCCTGCGGGGTGCAGGTCGATCACTGCGCCATGCCATTGTTCGAGCGGGTTGAACGCAAGGGCGGCATCTGGCCGGCATCCCGTTGCGATCATGAGCCACAGCCATTGCTGAACGCACTGTTCGTGGTCAGCGTAGGCAATGAGAGCCCCAAGCTGCGCCGTGGTAAACTGATGTGTCCTCGCCTTCGACCGCAGAGATTTGTCAACGCTGGGGATGCGCGGGGCTTGCGGAATGCGTCGGGCGGCTTCGGCATGGTTTAGGGCGGCGCGCAAGTCCTCTATATTCCGCTGCACCGCCTCGCCTGATACGCCATCGCTCTTGTGCTTGTAGGCCTTGCCGTCCCACCATTGCAGGTTCCATTCATGCGGCCTCATGCGCCAGCGACGGAAGCGGGTCACGGAAACCTTGTCGATGTCGGCAACGCGCGCGCCGGTTGTAAGCTCGTCCTGATCAAGGAAGCCTACCCAAGCACGGAACGACGACTCGACCGTATCCAGACGCAGAACGTCGGGGCCGTGCTCGTTCACATAGTTGAGCAGTTGTGGGATCAATTCAGCGTCCTCGCTCCCTTGGGGCTTCTTCGACCGCTGCGCTGCTTCATGGGCACGCAGGACGGCCTTGGCCTGCTCTAGTTCGTCCGTGCGGCACCGAGTGCTGCGATAGACAACGGTGCGCGATCCCGGCTTGTAGGTTGCGATCTGCCAGATGTCGGGGGCCATGCCGTCGCGGCGCTTGTCGAGCCAGAAGTCGCCGACGGTGAATTTGTCGCGGGGCATAGTTCCTCGGTTTCCGCACGGGAGAGTGTTTCAAGCAGGCCGTGCCGCGAAACCAATTCGCGGATTTGATCTGCGGTCAAGGTCACGCCGGTATCGTTGCGGAGAGCGCGGCGGACTTTCGATGCTAAGGCGTGCGCGGTCATGAGCAGATGCCTTCCTTGGTGAGTAGGCGGGTCATGCTGCGAACAACTCCATTTGCTCCGGCGCCAGCACCGCGTCGGCCCAAGCAAGAATTTCACGCGCCTCCCTCTGCTGCGAGGCGTCAGTGATCTTGGCGAACTCGCGGTGCATCCGGTCAACCTGCTCCTTGATCGCTTCCTCGCGTGTCGGATAAGCGGTGCAATGGTCTGTTATCGGTCCCGATGATCCCCACCAGTCGCCAGAGAAAAACGAGAATCCGCGCTTCGAGCGCCAGCCTTCCGGCGTCTGCACCAAGGCAATCTCGGCACGCAGGCCGCCGCCTTTGCGGAACAACTCAAGCGTCTCGTGTGGACAGTAAACGCCGTTCTCGTTCTTGGTGCCGGGTTGCCAGTCCATCACACCACCACCCCCTCAAACCACATCGCCGCCTCAGCAACATCGGCCAGCGTCTCCCACTTTTCGATCACATCATCCGCGATCATCGGGCAGCCGGTTTCATCCTCGATCAGCATGGCGATTTCCCACCGTGCCAGATCGCGGGCACCGTCATGCATTCCGAGGTCGGACCATGTCGCCAGCGGGTCCGTGATGCGGTCCTGTCTCGGGCAGATCAGTGGGTTGCGGAGATAGCGGGTGATGTAGTCGGGGAGGGTCATGGTAAAATCACTGGCGGCGCTTGTTGGGCAACCGCCAGTCCCTTGGTGGAAAATCAGACTTCGGGCGAGCCGACGAAGAGCGGCAGGCCGGTCTCAGCCTTCACCTGATCGCAGGCCTCGGTGAATGCGTGCTCGAACACGAGATCAGGGCGCCACAGGTCGAACCAGAATGAGATCGAGCCACCGTTCTTGCGGTAACGGAAGCGCGCGAGGATCTGGTCGAGCACCTTGGCCCGCGCGAAGATCGGAATGCAGATCATGAAGGCGTTGGGCAGCGTCAGCTTGTTGCCGCTGGCGTCGAGGTGCTCCGACTGGAACACGACTTCTGCCTCGCCGCTCGACAGGTTGCGGGCCTCACGAAGGGTCGATGCTTCGTTGACCTGCAGGCCGCGCGCGATCTCGATCAACTTCGATGGGCTGGCGAGATTGCCGCCTGACTTGGCGAGGAAGTCCTTGGCGGCGTCCGACTGCGGCTTGTCGGCCGTGACATCAACGATGTGATCTTCAAGGAATGCCGCGAAGTCGATCATCGACATCGACTTGCCGTCTGCCTGGCTCCAAGCCTTCCATTCGTCCGACAGCGGGAAGCTGTAGACCGCGCGGTGCTTGAGGTTCTCGGCATCGCTGGAATAGCCGGCGGAATGATAGTCGAAGATCGCCGTCAGCTTGGGACCAGCCATGTTGTCGACCGCGAAGACGACACTGTTCTCGCCCTTGAAGCGGTTGACGTGATCGATGAAGCTGTCGAGGCGAGTGTGGGTTGCAGCGCCTTCGCGGCGGGTCGGGCGAATGCGGTACTTGTCGAACTCGCTGGGATTGATGACGTGCAGGCCGTCCCTGAGGATAGCCGGAGCATCAGTGCCATCGCGAGGGTCCCGCACGGTGACGATTTGGCCGCGAAGATGGTCGCTGGCCGCTTCGAACGCTTCGTGCACGATGGCACCGGCGTTAGTTGCTTCGGAATCGAGCATGATCAGAAGTCCTTAAGCGCCGCGCACAGTGCGTGCGTCGACGGTGATTTCGCGGATGGTGCCAAAGAGGTTGCCCTGCCCCGGCTTGTTGGGCGTGAAGCGATTGTCTTCGGTAACCCAACCGATCGTGCGGCTGACCTTTTCGGGCGGCAGCTTGAACTGCAGGTCCGGCGTGAAGAAGTAGACGCCATCGTGCTCGCGCTCGACTTCGATGGTCAGGGTGATCTTGCCCTTGACCTTCTTGCCGGTGTCGACGCCGCGCTCTTCCATGTCAGCCGAGAAGCTCTGCAGCTTGTCGGCGCAGTTCTGGTTGAATGCGCCATCGTTGAGCATGGCGACCAGGTCGGTCATTGTTGTGGCGGCCGGGTAGCGACGGCCACCATCGGCAGCGCGCTCCTCGATTATTTCGCCCGTCTCCGGGTCAAATGCTTCGGGTTTCATATTGAGGTTCTCCGGCGCTGGTGGTCAGACCCGGCCCGCGCCCAAGCCGGGTCCGTGTTGGTCAGTTCGTCTCAGCCCGCGCCCGCACTTCCGGCGAGGCGTTGACGTAGCGGATACGGTGGCCGCGCTCGCTGGTGACGAAGCAGTTGGAGCGCAGGGCGTTGAGGCGGCGCGTGGTGCGGGCATTGGCCAGCGTGATGCAGACCAGATACGCGATCGCGATGATCAGGCTGAGCCCGAACAGGGCGTAGGTGAGCGTCATGGTTAGAAACCTCCCTCGTCGTCAGTGTTGAATCCCTCGCCCATGTCCTCATCGGGCTTGCCGCCAGTGGGGTGGAACTTGGCCAGCATCTCGGACACGGCATCGTCGGCCTGGGTGCGCAGGTCGGCAGGCAGGCGGTCCATCTTGGCGATCTGCTTTGCGACGAAGGCATTCAAGGCATCGGCGTCCGGCGCTTCGTTGACCTTGGCGATAAAGCTGGCGGTCCAGTCGGCTGCGGCGTTGGCGTTGGGCATCTGCCGCACTTCGGCGACGAGAGGATGCACCTCGATCCCCGCCTTCTTGCCCTTGGTCTTCATGACCACCACGACCGTCTTCTTGTCGATGTGGCTCATGTGGCTGATGCGGATGCCCCCGACGTTGAGGCCGCCAAAGGTAACGGCATCGTCACGGTAGAGCGTCATCGACCGGCCGACGTAGTCAGCGGCATTGCGGCCCCAGACACCGAGCAGGACGCGGCGCATGGTCTTGCAGGGCTTGAACGGCTTGTTGTTGTCGCCCTCGTAGAAGATCGAGACCGGCTGATCACCGTCGTTGCCGGTCACCTTGCGCACCGTGATCGTGCGCGGCGCCCCGATCAGGTCGTCGGCGTTGAGCTGGTCGCTCTTGGCCTCGACGAACCGGGACATGTCGATTGCTTCACTCACAGTCCTGCTCCTTTCTGGCGGCGCGTGATCTCGCGCTGCGCATTCCACTTGAGGTCTTCTTCCATCGTCGGCTGACGCAGCATCCATCCGAGGAAACCGGCTTCGACTTCGGACCAGGGCACGCCGCGGAACTTGCCCAGCGGGCACGTCGGCAGCAGGCGCGGCTCCTTGGTCCACTGCACCATGTCCTTGCCGGTCGCTCCGGCATCGAAGAGCGCGAGGAGGATGTGCGCCGTCACATAAGCATCGGGTCCGGCGCGGTGTGCTGGCTGCGTCAGAGCGTGATCCGGCGCGATCTTGCCTGCGTCTTCCAACCAGTACCGGAGCGCGCCATTGGAATGGCTGGGCGCTTCCGGCCAGACCCGCAGCGCTGCCTTGTATGTGCAGATCACCGGTACGGGGCTGTCGAAGAACTTTGTCTCGAACTCGGCGTTGTGGGCGGCGATGGCGGCGGGTATGCCATTGACGTGGGCAAACATGTCGTCGGCCTTGAACGGGTCGGAGCCAGCGCACTCGGCAAGGCTGATGTGATGCACCGCGCGAACCTCTGGCGGCATTACGTCGACACCACAGAGCCAAGACTTGGGCTGCATCACCTTGCGCGTCGTCAGGTCCAGATCGCAGATACCGACTTCGCAGACCTTGCCGGCGGGCGGTTCCGTGCCCGACGTTTCGAAGTCGATGACGCGGATCACCGTCATATGATGATCTCCTCGATTTCACGCCGCTCGGTCGGAATGAGCTTCGGCATGCGCGCGAGCGTCGCGTGGTATTCGCGGATGACGTGGGCGACGCGGGCTTCGAAGGCGGTTGCGGCGGCGATGATCGCTGCCTGCAGTTCAAGATCAGGCTCGACCCGCTTGATGTAGACCGGCTGCCCACCGCAGTAGGAAATGAAGTCGATCCACTCGCGCTCGCTGACCAGCAGAGCGGTCTGCAGCTGCAGGACGTACTCTTCCGGTACCTCGTCGTTCGCGATCGTCTGCACCTGGTACTTGCCGGCGCGGGACTTGCACTCGATCAGACCGTCATCGCCGACCAAGCCGTCGGGGCTGTAACCAATCGTGAAACCCCACTTGTCGTTCGTGATGAAGCCGGTTTCGACGACTTGAGCGTGATGCTCGGAATAGGCGGCGCGAGCATAGATCTCGTCTTCCTGCCCGCGCAGCATCGCGTCCGAGACGTACTGCGGTTCGACGAAGCCAGTGATGCGCTGGAATGCCAGTTCGTAGGCGTGGATGCGCGTATCTTTGTTGTTCGCAACCTTGCCGGTGGGCGTGATGATCAGCTTCATTTCCGAAGCCGTCAGCAGCCCACAGCGGGCATGCAGCCACTCGTCGGAGCCCTGCAGGAGTTCGCCGTGGTAGGTTGGGCCGGTGGTCGTCTGAGAAGGTGCTTCGGCGAAATCGTCCAGTTCGACGGCGGTTTCGCAGAAGTCGAGATCAAAGGGATTGTCGGTCATCGATCAGAACCTCAGGCTAACGTTGGGCACCTCACCGGCGCGGATCAGCAGGACGATCTTCTTGGCGGCCTCTTCGTCGACACCGCAGGTCATGATCGCCTCTTTCGCCTCGCGCATGACGGCGCTGCGATGCGCCTGGTCGGCTTCACGTGCGGCCTGTTCGTCAGCGAGCCGCTTGGCCTCAGCCTGACGCGCAGCTTCCTCGGCAGCGATGCGATCGCGCTCCGCCTGTGCCGCCCGCTCGGCTTCCTCGGCACGGCGACGTTCGGCGGCCAGCTGCTCAGCGTGTGCGCGGTCGCGCTTCGCCTGCTCTTCACGGGCAGCACGTTCGGCGGCTTCGGCGGCTTCCTGCTTGGCGCGCTCGATGCGCTCGGCCTCTGCCTTCTCGGCGGCGATGCGACGTTCCTCGGCAGCGCGCTCGTCGGCGAGGCGCTTTTCCTCGGCGGCCTTCAATTCCGCCAAGCGCAGTTCCTCGGCGAGACGCGCCTCCCGCTCAATCCGATCACGCTCCTCACGCTCAGCGGCCTCGGCACGCAGACGCTCGAGCTCTGCCTTGTCAGCCTCTTCCTTGGTAAGACGTGCCAGCGCCGACTTGAGCGCCGACACCGCCATGTCCTTGGCAGCGGTGGCCTCCGCCAGCATGTCGCCAAACCGGTCGGCATCGAGCGCGGTATTCCAGACCTGACCACCACGGGCGCGGACCGTTGCGGCGGTGTCCTCGATCGTGACGACAGCAGCGGCCTTGATGCCGTCGATAACCGCGCGGCATTCCTCGACGCGCTTATCCTCGGCAGCCTCCCACTCATCCACCGGGCGGCGAACCTCATTGGCCAGTGCCGTCAGCTTCTCCTTGACCGCGCGACGCTCGGCATCGACGGCGTTGATGCGCGCCCTCGCCTCTTCGTTGAGCTGCTTGCCGGCGTCATCGATCGCGGTCTTGGTGCGCGTGATCTTGTAGGCCAGCGACTTGATCGCCTTGCGGCCCTTCTCCGTGCTGGTGTCCGGCTCGAAGGCATCGACCTCGCGCTGGATGTGCTCGTAAAAGCTCTCGCGCTGGGCCTTGTCGGTCAGCACAACAACAGGCGTCTGCTCGACGACCGTGGCAATGTGTGAAGGCGCGGCTTCGATCTTGGTGACGGCGTTCACGCGGCGTCCTTTCCGTTGCTGAGGGTGTTTCGCCGATCGCGCAGGAGTGCCCAGAAGCGGGCGTCTTCCTTTGACATCGGCAGGATGGTGGTTGCGGTCGCGGCAGTGCGACGGGTGATGAGGCGGAAGATCACGGCAGCGCGATCCAGATCGCGGTGAAGACCGCCATGACCGGCGCCAGAACG
This sequence comes from Novosphingobium sp. B1, assembly GCF_900176395.1. GTDB lineage: Bacteria > Pseudomonadota > Alphaproteobacteria > Sphingomonadales > Sphingomonadaceae > Novosphingobium. Next base: position 162,090 of record NZ_FWXL01000008.1, read on the forward strand.
GCGAGGCATGCGAGCAGGTCGCGGCGTGGGCTGTACTGTGCCATCACGCTACCTCGCGCTGCGAGTGCAGCTTGTAGCCAGGCGCTTCGATGGCGACGTGGCGGCGGGCCTCGCGGGTGGCATCAGCCAAGGTCGCGGCCTTGAACTGGTAGCTCATCATCGGGCCCTTGCCGCGAGCCGGGGTGAAGTTGATTTCGAAGGTCGACATCAGGCCGCCCTCGCCGTCAGCCGCTCGACAGCAGCAGCGTAATCCGCATCCCAGGCGTCATAGCCGAAGCCCTGCGCGTGCAGGTCGGCGATGGTCTGCGCGATCAGCTTGTCGCGGCGGCCTTTGTAGGCAGCGCGCTCAATGCCCTCACGGAAGCTGTAGAAGCCGTGCACCGGCCCGGTACGGGGCGGCATGGTCTTGCTGACCAGCTCCTCGGCGCAGGCACGGATGCGGGCGTTGCGTTCGCAATGCGCTTCGTTCGATGCGACGAGGTCGAGATGACGCGACCTGCGCAGCTGTTCGGGGGTGTGGTGAAGCACTGGGGGTCTCCAACTGGCCGGGTCTGCGCTTTCGGCTCACCGGGTGTTGGAGTGACATTTGCAGATTGCAAAGGTGGGGTCAAGCAAAAAACATTGCAAATTGCAAAGCCCGCTGGCGCAGTGGTTTGCAGCCTGCGAAGCAATGCGAATCGCCCACCATGATCATGACGATCGTCTTGCGTGTAGGAAAACAAAAAACCCCGCCGACAGGCAGGGTTCTGACTACCGCGATTTGTCGGCGACTAAGCCTTCGTGCGCGCCTGTCGCCAATGCTCCGCCATAGCGAGCGCTCGATTGAGGATCTCGGCCTCCATCATCCTTGCACCTTCCTCGACGGCCTGGAGATTGCTGGCCTCCATAAGCCCTAGGGCTAAGCCCAAGGGGGCGTCGACTATGCTTTGCGCCACAGCTGATGCGTCGTCAGCGGTCCTGTCAGCGAAGTCTCTTGCGACCAGAAACTCAAGAAGGCGTTCATAAGCAGTCAGGCGACCGAGCAATCCAATCTCATCTTTAGTCACCGCATGCACTCCTTAAGCGATCAGGGATTGTCCCGCTGACAATGAGGGCACACCGCAGCGTCGAGATGCACTGGCTCCCTGCACCAGACGCAACGTACCAGCTTGCCGCTTGCGAGGCCCTTGCGAATCTTGATCTCAGGATCCGGACTGACAATCATTGACGCGAGGACAGCTAAGGGCCCGAACAGAACGGCCAATATCGCAAAACTGCAGCCGCTGCGACCCTTTGACCATGCGATCACCGGCGCCAGGATCACGCACAGCGGCCAAACGAAGACAAGTAAGGCGAACTCGATCACCCGTTCGTGCCGTCCTTTAGGAACGTCTCGATAATGCGATAGACCTGCTCCTTGCGGTCGTCAGGAACGGCTTCGACCAGCTCCAACGTGCGAGTGTCAGCTTCCAACGGATTGAGGTCGGCGATCCAGCCTGGGCGCGTTCTTAACGCTGGCGCAAGCTTGCGAAGCCATTTCAGCGACAAACCCCGCTCACCTTCTTCGAGCAGACTTATGACCGAGCCGGTTGTCGGAGGCACAAGCGCCGCGCCCAGCTCTTCCTGAGTCATCTTCCGATATTCTCTCCAAGCACGGAGATAATTCGGTCCGCCGTTCTTGTCGTCTGCCATTTGCCCATTTTGGCGGTAATCTGCAAGGAAGTCCTCACGCATACTGCAAAGCTCAAACGGCAACTGGCTATTGACCACATCTTTGCAATCTGCAAAGATAGCTGGCATGGAAACGATTACCCCAACAGGTATGGCGGAGGCTGCGCGCATATCGTTGCCTTACGCCTCGCAGATCATCGGAGGGAAGCGCAAGCCACCGCGCTCGCTGGCCATCCACATCCTGCGCACGACTGGCTGGCGCCATGCCGTGCTCGACGGGCTGACTGATGAGCAGATCGAACTGCTGGAACAGATCGAACCGTACCAACCCAAACAAGCCGCCTGAGACCAAAGGGAGGGGTCAATGGATACCGCAGTCAAGTTTGTCGTCGACAACTGGCAGGTGATCGCCGGTGTCTGGCTAGGCGCCGGCCTGGGCCTTGGAACATGGATCGGGCTCGTGATGGCTGGCCGCAGGATACGCGATGTCTTTCGCTTAGCCGAACGCGACCACCACGAAGACCAAGGCACGAACTGGCCTCCCCTCGACACAACCGCGCACCATCCAGCGTGCGCGCACCAGCCCTGAGGGTCGCATCTCAGAGCACTCGGACGGCAGCGGAAGGAAAGTCCCCCGCCACCACCGCTGCCGTCTGTTTTTCCGCTTCTCTTCATATTGGATGCATCTAGGTCATGGCGCACCAGCAAAAATATCTCTTTGATATTCCGACCTCTGGCAAAATTGCCGAGGCGGCGCGGGCGATCATCCTCGCGGTCAAGCGCGATCATGTCGTCACCAACGCGCAGATCGGTGCCCTTTTCGACTCCAGCGCTGACACTGTGCAGCGGCTCGAAGACATGCAGACCAAGAAGGTCCCTGCGTCCTTCATCACCGCGATCGGTGCCGCTTTCGGCGAGCAGTACATCCAGCCTTACATGGCGCTGTTCGGTTGCCGTGCCGTTCCGCAGCATTGCGAGGAAGTGATCAACGCTGTTCCGGCAGTGACGGCATTCGCTGCCAAGCTTGCGGCCGCGTCGATCAACGGCGGTGCGAAGATCAACCACCAGGCGCTGGCGGACATCATGCCGTCGTTGCGAGATGTCGACGCGATCGTGTCCAGCCTGCGGGCCATGGCTTCGGCACAGGGGATTACGGCGTGAGCGGCGGCCCCTACACTCGCGTGCCATGTGCGCATGAAGGTTGCTCGAGCAAAGTGCGGCGCCGCAACCTCAGCGGACTGTGCATCTACCACTACAATGAGCAGCGGGCGCTCAACAGCAAGACGCCTCGCTGCAGCGACTGCGGCAACAAGCTGAAATCTAAACTCCTGAAGATCAAGGACGGGCTTTGCCAGTGCTGCCGCAACGCCCGGAAGGTCCGCACCTGCAGTGAATGCGGCCACAAACACATGGACCCGATCCGCAAGAGCGGGCGCTGCAACGCCTGCCAGCGAAAAAAGATATCCCTTCGAGAGCAGGTCGGTGAAGATCGGCTTGGCGATTACTATCTGCTCCGGTCGCGCGGTCTAGATCGCGACCAGGCAGTCGCTCATCTCGATGCCGGTCTGCCGGTAGAACGCAAGATTCGTAACGGTGGCGCTAAGCTTACGACCATGCAGGCGGTTCGCTTGGTGGGCGAAGCGATGGCCATCACGCCCGACGAGATCCTTTCGGCAAGCCGCTTCTCCCGTGCCGTGGATTGTCGCGCCGTTGTTGCAGTGGTGATGGTCAATCAAGGCGCCTCGCTCACCCAAATCGGTCGTCGGCTAAATCGCGACCACACTTCCATTCTGCATCTTCGCCGGACCTTTCCGCAGCGCGCGGCGAAGCGGCCTGTGCTCGCGAAGATCGTCGAGACGATCCTGCAGGTGGCTGCATGAAGCCCGGCGCCCGCTTCCCACGTAGTCGAGAGAACGTCACCAAGCGCGACAACGCTGTTGCAGCGTTCGCCAAGGCCTCGACCGCCCCGCTGCACACGCTGACCGAAGCCATGCTTGAGAGCATTGCGGCCAGTCATGCCCGCCGCGGCACCCGTGATTTCGACCAGCTGCTCGCCAAGCTGCGCGACACCGTCGCCGCTCGCCGCCTTCGTGAGGCCGCATGAACTGG
>NZ_FWXL01000012.1 GCF_900176395.1 Novosphingobium sp. B1
CACCAGCTTGACCCAAAACCCGCTCTGCGGGACATACCATCACCCGGGTCAATTCTCGATGGAAATACCGGGTCAATTCTCAGCGGAAATCTACAGCCAGCCTCAACCTTCCCAGCATGCCCCGCAAAGCCGTGCATGCCCAGCCACCATTGCAGCGCGATCACCCCGCCCTTGGCAGGTTGGAGCAGGCCGACGAGCAGCACCAGCGCCATTACCGCCACGATCAGCATCATAGCCCAGCCGGGCAGGCCGGTGTGGAGGCCGAGTTCGATGATCACCGGGGCCATGATGTGCCCGGTCAGCAGGATCGCAATGTAGGGCGGGAAGTCGTCTGCGGCGTGGAGCGTCCAGTTCTGGCCGCACATGCGGCAGCGCTCCACCGGTTTGAGGAAGCGCGCGAACAGATGCGTGCCGCCGCAGCGCGGACACTTGCCGCAGACCCCGCGCCACACTGCTCTACCCAGTCCTTGCGGGAGCGTGGAGCGGTCTAGCGGGGGCGCGGCGTTGGGCATGTGCGCCTACTTTGCGAAGGGGTTCTTGGGGCTGCGCAGGGTCAGGCGGATCGGCACGGCATCGAAGCCAAGTTCGCGACGGATGCCGTTGATCAGGTAACGGCGGTAGCTTTCGGGCAACTGATCGAGCCGGGTGCCGAAAAGGACGAAGCCGGGTGGCCGCGTCTTGGCCTGGGTGATGTAGCGCAGCTTGATGCGGCGCCCACCGGGTGCCGGCGGCGGATTGGCAGCAAGCGCATCGTCGAACCACCGATTGAGACCGGACGTGGGCACGCGCTTCGACCAGGCGGCGCGGATCTCGAAAGCGGCCTTGAGCAGTTCGTCCAGGCCCTTGCCGGTGCGGCCCGAGATGGCGAGCAGTGGCACGCCACGCACTTGTGCCAGACCTTCGTCAAGCGCCTTGCGGATGCCCTGGAACAGGCCCGAAGGATCCTCTGCCACGTCCCACTTGTTGATCGCGATCATCAAGGCGCGGCCCTCTTCGAGCACCATCGAGGCGATCTTGAGGTCCTGATGCTCGAGCCCGCGCGTGGCATCGAGCGTGAGCACGACAACCTCGGCGAAATCGATGGCGTGCCGCGCATCGGCGACCGACATCTTCTCGAGCTTCTCGGTCACGTTGGACTTCTTGCGCATCCCCGCCGTATCGATCAGGCGGACAGGGCGATATCCCTCGCGCTCGGGATCGAACCACTGCCAGTCGATGGCGATGGAATCGCGGGTGATGCCTGCTTCCGGCCCGGTGAGCAGGCGGTTTTCGCCAAGCAGCTTGTTGATCAGCGTGGACTTGCCCGCATTGGGGCGGCCGACGATGGCGAGCTTGAGGACGGATTCAGGATCGAACTCCTCCTCGTCACCCTCTGCTTCGGCGTCGTCGTCTTCCTCGACCTGCTTGGGTTCAAGGTGCGGACGCAGAGCTTCGAACAGGTCGGCAAGGCCCTGTCCGTGTTCGGCGGAGAAGGCGACCGGTTCGCCAAAGCCCAAGACAAAGGCATCATAGATGCCGGGATCACCCTGCCGGCCCTCGGCCTTGTTGGCCATGAGCACAATCGGCACGCGGCTGGACCGCAAGTAGCGGGCGATTTCCTCGTCAAGCGGGGTGACGCCGGCGCGCGCATCGATCACAAACAAGGCAACGTCAGCGCCGACCAGCGAAGCTTCGGTCTGCTGGCGCATGCGGCCGGGCAGCGTGTCGGGATCGAGATCTTCCCAACCTGCCGTGTCGACGATGGTGAAATCCAGCCCGAGCAGCGTGGCATCGCCAAAGCGGCGATCGCGCGTGACGCCGGGCTGATCGTCCACCAGTGCCAGTTTCTTGCCGACAAGGCGGTTGAACAGCGTCGACTTGCCGACGTTCGGGCGTCCGATAATGATGACCTGGGGGCGCATGGGCCTGCCGTGGCTGTTTAAGCGCGTGAACGCAAGAGCGCGTTTAAGTCAGGGCGATTGATTATCCCGCCGTTAACCATGGGTATAAGGCCCGCCCTAACCCAAGCGGCAGATAACTGCCGGAATGAGGGAACAGATTTGCCGGTTCGGACTGCTCTGCGCAATCGCCACGCTTGGAACAAGCGTGAATGCCGCAGAATTCCGCGATTCTTCGCGCCTCGGGGCTTCGGCCTTCGATCAGGATGAAGCCCTGCCCTACCTGCAATGCGTGCCCTATGCACGTTCGGTCAGCGGCATCCAGATCTATGGCGATGCGTTAACGTGGTGGGAGCAGGCCGAGGGCCGCTATGCCCGTGGCCATCAGCCCAAGGTTGGCGCGGTCATGAGCTTTGCGCCCTATGGCCGGATGGAACTCGGCCATGTCGCCGCTGTCAGCCGCGTGGTTGATTCGCGCACGGTGCTTCTGCGCCACGCCAACTGGTCACCGATCGGGGGACACCGCGGCCAGATCGAGAACGACGTGCGCGGGGTTGACGTATCGCCCGCCAACGATTGGAGCCAGGTGCGCGTATGGTATGCGCCGATCGGTGACCTCGGCACGACGGCCTGGCCGGTCAACGGCTTCATCTATCCCGACAAGCCGGGCAAGCAGAAGGGCTATATGCTGCTGGCCTCGAGCAAGCCGGCGCCGGTGGCAAAGGCAGCCGAAGCGCCGCGACAGTCCATCGGCGCAGACTTCCTCAAGGGCGTGCGGCCCGAAGTGGACGTGAAGGCGAGCCCGGTGCGGCGACAGCTGGCGATGAGCTATGGCGTGCCGAAGAGTGCCGGTGCCAAGCCCGTCGTGAGCCGACCGGCGCGTCTTGCGCCTTCGCTTAGCGATGATCCGATCGGCCGGATCATCGCCGCGAAGACGCGCTGATCGTCAAAGCGATCTGATGATTGCCGAAAAATCGAGGCCTGCGTTTCCGGCCTCGGCGAAAGCTGCATAGAGTTCTTCAGCGCGCTGGCCCATCGGCACGTCGGCGCCCGCATCCTTGGCAGCAGCCATGGCCAGCTTGAGGTCCTTGAGCATAAGCGCGGTGGCAAAGCCGCCCTGGTAGCCGTTGTCGGCCGGGCTTTGCGGGCCAACCCCGGGGACCGGGCAGTACGAGGTCATCGACCAGCACTGGCCCGAGGCCTTGGACGAGATATCATAGAACGTCTGCAGGTCGAGCCCGAGCTTCTCGGCCATGGCGAAGGTCTCGCAGGTGGCGACCATTGAGGCGCCCAGAAGCATGTTGTTGCAGATCTTGGCGGCCTGCCCTGCCCCGCTGCCTCCGGCATGGATCACCGCCTTGCCCATGGCGGCAAGGATCGGCTCGGCGCGGGCAAAGGATTCTGCGGTGCCGCCAACCATGAAGGTCAATGTGCCGCCGTTGGCCGCCGCGATGCCGCCCGAAACCGGGGCATCGACCATCTCGTAACCGGCGGCGTTTGCGACAGCGGCAACCTCGCGCGCGGTGGCAACGTCGATGGTCGAACAATCGAGCAGCAGGGCCGAGGCGGGTGCCTGTCCGATCACGTCAGCGCTGTAGACCGCATTCACGATGGCGCCGTTCGGCAGCATCGAGACGACGGCATCGGCGCCCTGCACCGCTTCCTTGACGGATGTGTAAGTGGTGCAGCCGTTGTCCTTCGCGCGTTCGAGCGCCGCTTCGGCAAGGTCGAAAGCGTGGACGTCGTGCCCGGCCTTGACGAGGTTCGCGGCCATGCCGCCGCCCATGTTGCCAAGGCCGATGAATGCGATCTTCATGGCCTTAACGCCCCTTCCACACGCCGGGGCGTTTTTCGATGAAGGCCTTCATGCCCTCGGCCTTGTCCTCGCTGGCGGTGAGGATCTGGAAGACGCGGCGTTCGAACAGCAGGCCCTGGTCGAGCGTGGTCTCGAACGCGGCGTTGACCATTTCCTTGTTGGCGACGGCGGCCATCGGCGGCATCGCGGCAATGGTCTCGGCAGTCTTGAGCGCGTCGGCAAGCAGATCAGCCAGCGGCACGACGCGGGTGACCAGCCCTGAGCGTTCAGCCTCGGCGGCGTCCATCATGCGGCCGGTGAGACACATGTCCATGGCCTTGGCCTTGCCGACGGCGCGGGTCAGGCGCTGCGAGCCGCCCATGCCGGGCGCCACGCCAAGCTTGATCTCGGGCTGGCCGAACCTGGCGTTTTCCGAAGCGATGATGAAATCGGCCATCATGGCAAGTTCGCAACCGCCGCCCAGCGCGAAGCCGTTGACTGCCGCGATCCATGGCTTGCGCGTGGTCTTGACGAGGTGGCTGGTCCACTTCGAGAAGAAGTCCTCGTTATAGAAGTCGGCTGCCGGCTTGTCCGACATTTCCTTGATATCGGCGCCGGCCGCGAAAGCCTTCTCGCCCGAACCTGTCAGAACCGCGCAACGCTGTGCAGGATCAACCTCAAAGGCGGCGAAGGCTTCGATCAGTTCGGCCAGAACCTGCGAATTGAGCGCGTTCAGCGCCTGCGGGCGGTTCAGCGTTATGAGGGTGACGGCACCCTTCTGTTCGACGAGGATGGTTTCGTAGGTCATAGCGGTTTCCATTCGTCAGCAGCGCCGAGCGGCGCGAATATCTGGTCGAGCAGGTCGTCGGTGACGCCCTCTGCCGTGGCGGGCGACCACTTCGGCGCGTGGTCCTTGTCGACGATCACGGCGCGCACGCCTTCGGCAAAATCCGGCAGGACCAGGACGCGGGCGCCGATGCGGTATTCCATTGCCATGTTGGCGGCGAAGTCCGACAGCGTCAGGCTGGTGGCGAGCTGGCGCAAGGCAACCTTGCAGGTCTGCGGGCTCTTGGTGTGGAGCGTCTTCAGCGTTTCGGCGGCGAATTCCGAACCATCGGCTTCAAGCGCGGCGAGGATGTCCTCGTAGCGGTCAGAGGCGAACAGGCGCGCGATCGCATTGCCATTAGCAGCGATCTTCGGTTCGGGCGGAACGGCGGACAGCTCGCGCAGGATTGCCGAGATATTTTCCGGATCCGCCGCGATGCGGGCCTTTGCCTGCGCCAGATTGGCCGAGGGCAGGTAATGCGTGGCAAGGCCTGCCCAGAGGCATTCCGCACCATCGAGCCGTGCCCCGGTGAGCGCGAGGTACTGGCCAAGGCGGCCCTTGAGCCGCGAGAGGAACCAGCCGCCGCCAACGTCAGGGAACAGGCCGATGCCGGTTTCGGGCATGGCCAGCTTGGTGTTCTCGGTGGCCACGCGGAACGTCGCAGGTCCGGCGATGCCAACGCCCCCACCCATGGTGATGCCATCCATGAACGCGACCACCGGCTTGCCATAGGTCATGAGCAGATGGTTGAGCTGGTATTCGTCATGAAAGAACTTGCGGCCCGATGCACCGCCATCGTTCAGCGCCGAATTGCGCAGGAAGGCGATATCGCCACCTGCACAGAAGCCGCGTGAAAGCTTGGGATCGTCATCTGCGGGAAGCTGATGGTCGATCATGACGACAGCAACGCCGTCATCACCGCGCCATTCGAGCAGTGACACGGTCATGGCGTGGACCATGTCGAGCGTCAGCGCATGGATCGCGCGCGGGCGATTGAGCGAAAGGATGCCAGCCGCGCCATCCCGGGTCGAGATTACTTCGTCGGTCACTTCAGAAGGTCCCTTCCGACGATCATGCGCATGACTTCATTGGTCCCTTCGAGAATGCGATGGACGCGCAGGTCGCGCCAGAAGCGCTCGATCGGGTAATCGCGCAAGTAGCCGTAGCCGCCAAACATCTGCAGCGCGCGATCGACGATCGAAGAGCCGTTGTCGGTCGCCAGCTTCTTAGCCATGGCCGAAAAACGCGTCTTGTCGGGCGCACCAGCGGTGACCTTGGCCGCAGCCATGTAGAGCAGCGCGCGAGCGGACTCGAGGTCAGTCGCCATGTCGGCCAGCACGAACTGCGTGTTCTGGAATTCCGCGATGGACTTGCCGAACTGCTTGCGATCCTTGACGTAAGTCACTGCCTCATCAAGGCAACGCTGCGCACCGCCCAGCGAGCAGGCACCGATGTTGAGACGCCCGCCATCGAGGCCTGCCATCGCGAACTTGAAGCCATCACCTTCCGCACCGACGCGATTGGCGGCAGGCACACGAACGTTATCGAAGATCACCTGCGCGGTGGGCGAGGCATTCCAGCCAAGCTTGCGTTCAGGCGCGCCGAAGCTGACGCCTTCCATGTCCTTGTCGATGACAAGGCAGGAGATGCCGCGGGAACTGTCATCACCCGTGCGGACCATGGTCACGTAGATATCGTTGACCCCGCCGCCCGAGATGAACTGCTTGGTGCCGTTGACGACGTAGTGATCGCCATCGAGGCGGGCGGTGGTCTTGAGCGCGGCAGCGTCAGAGCCTGAGCCGGGCTCGGTCAGGCAGTAGCTGGCGATCTTGTCCATGGTGACAAGCTGCGGAAGGTAGCGCCCCTTGAGTTCGTCCCCACCGAACGTGTCGATCATCCAAGCGGCCATGTTATGGATCGAAATGAATGCGCTGGTTGCCGGGCAGCCATAAGCCATGGCTTCCATGATCAGTGCTGCTTCCAGACGACCAAGGCCGATGCCGCCGGATTCTTCGCTGACATAGATCGCGGCGAAGCCGAGTTCGGCCGCGGCCTTGATCGTTTCGCGCGGAAAGATGTGCTCCTCGTCCCACTGCGCGGCGAATGGCGTAATCGCATCGGCGGTGAAGCGACGCGCCATGTCCTGGATGGCAATCTGGTCTTCGGTCAGCGCGAACTGGTCGGTCATTTCTCTTTCCCGTCACACGGATTTAACCGTGCCCTTAAACTGAAGCTGGGCGGCGGATATGGTCCGCCACCCATGCTGTCCAGTGCTATCCGCAGGAAATGCGGACGATCGTGTAGTTGTCATCATAGGACACGGTCAGCCGGTCGGCGCGGTAGTCCATTGTCACCGCCGAACGCGGCGGCACCCAGCGCAGGGTGCGGGCACCGGTGAGCTTGAGCAGTTGCGTGCCCACTTCGGCACTAGCCTTGCTGCCGACCATCGATTGGGCCGCATCGCCGTTGCAGGTTCCCTCGGGCATGGCGGGCAAGTCCTCCGGTGGTGGTGTCCCTTGCGAGCAGGCCGAAAGGCTGGCCAAGGCCGCAATTGCGATGATCGGCAGTTTCATCGGTTTCCCCTTACTTGCATCGGCTGTGACGACGCGGGCCCTGCGGCGCGTCTTCGCCGAACTCTGTCAGCACAAGCGTCTTCCCGCCATCCTCAAGCTTGTAGCTCGCCTCGCGCTGCCATTTCATGCCCTCGCCCTCGTAATCGAAAACTGCACGGACTTCGGTAGGCGTGGCGATCTTGGCACTGCCAAGGTCAGCCATCGATTCGTAGAACTTGACCGACTTCTCACCGACGGTGAGCGCACCCTTGTCGGCCCCGGTAGTGGGGTCGCAGTCAGCGGCGTTCATCGCCCACTTGCCCCGCATAGCCGTCGGGAAGGTAGCGTTGGCAACCGGCGCATCGACAGGTGCCGCCGCGCTGGCTCCAGGGGCGACAGGCGGTGCCATCGCTTCGCTTTCACTGACCATCGGCGCCAGGCTCGGCGTCGCTGCATCGCTTGGGTCGGACGACGGCTTCGAACACGCGGCCAGCGCCAGCGGTGCAGCGATCAGGGGAAGGACAAGATACTTCATCTAGGTTGCTCCGGCGTGATTGCAGATGGCAAAACCAACGCACACCGGAGCATTCCTATCCATGAACAGCCTTTAACCCGGCCCAGCCCCACCATCAGCCCATCGTCGGAATGACGAACGCATTTCCACCGTCGGGCGAGCCATCCGGCCAGCGCTGGGTGATCGTCTTGACCTTGGTCCAGAACTTCACGCCTTCCATGCCATGCTGGTTGGTATCGCCGAAGGCCGAGCGCTTCCAGCCACCGAAGGTGTGGTAAGCCACCGGCACCGGGATCGGCACGTTGATGCCAACCATGCCCACGTTGACGCGAGCGGCAAATTCGCGCGCGGCGTGGCCGTTGCGGGTGAAGATGGCGACGCCGTTGCCGTACTGATGCTTCGAGGGCAGCGCGAGCGCTTCCTCGAAGTCCTTGGCGCGGACGATCTGCAGGACAGGCCCGAAGATCTCGTTGTGGTAGCTGTCCATGTCGGGCGTGACATGGTCGATCAGCGTCGGGCCGACGAAGAAGCCTTCCTCGTGGCCCTGCAGGGTGAAGCCGCGACCGTCGACGACGAGTTCGCCGCCCTCTTCGATGCACTTGCCGATCCAGCCTTCGACCTTTTCCTTGTGCGCCTGGGTCACGACCGGACCGTAGTGCGCTTCGGGATCGGTCGAGACGCCAACGCGCAGGGCTTCGATTGCGGGGATCAGCTTGGCGCGCAGCTTGTTGGCGGTATCCTCGCCGACCGGGACGACGACTGGGAGCGCCATGCAGCGCTCGCCCGCCGAACCGAAGGCCGCGCCGCACAAATCGTTGACGACCTGGTCAAGATCGGCGTCGGGCATGACGATGCCGTGGTTCTTGGCACCACCCATGGCCTGCACGCGCTTTCCGGCGGCTACGCCGCGATTGTAGACGTAGTGGGCAATATCCGACGAGCCGACGAAGCTGACCGCGCCGATGGCGGGGTGATCGAGGATCGCGTCGACCATTTCCTTGTCGCCATGGACGACCTGGCAGATGCCTTCGGGCAGGCCCGCTTCGATGAAAAGTTCAGCGAGGCGCACCGGCACCGAGGGGTCGCGCTCGGAAGGCTTGATGATGAAGGCGTTGCCGGTGGCGATGGCAATCGCGCTCATCCACAGCGGAATCATGCCGGGGAAGTTGAACGGCGTGATGCCCGCACCGATGCCGATCGGCTGACGCATCGAATAGACGTCGATGCCGGGGCCGGCCCCTTGCGTATATTCGCCCTTGAGCACGTGCGGGATGCCGCAGGCGAACTCGACCACTTCAAGGCCGCGCTGGATGTCGCCCTTGGAATCGGCGATGACCTTGCCGTGCTCGGACGAGAGCATGTGCGCGAGGCTGTCCATGTTGGCCTCGACCAGTTCCTTGAAGCGGAACATCACCCGGGCGCGGCGCTGCGGGTTGGTCGCGGCCCAGGCGGGCTGCGCCTTCAGCGCGGCCTGCACGGCGCGCTCGAGCGTCTCTGCGGTGCCGAGCGCGACTTCGGCCTGCACGCCGCCGTTGTTGGGATCGAAGATCGGGCTCTTGCGGGCAGGCGCGCCGCCGGGGCCGCCGACGATGAAGTGGTCTACGAGACGCATCAGGAATCCTCTTTCACCAAACTTTGACAGATTGATGCGCCTGCCGGCGATTGCAGGCAACCCGCGAATATGCGAGGCCCACCTGCAGATTTGCAGGTGATCCGATGCACTCGAGCGACTGGAACGACTTTCAGGCCTTTCTGGCGGTGGCGCGCGCCGGGCAGCTCGCTCGGGCGGCGGCGAACATGGGTGTGGACGCCACGACCATAGGACGGCGGTTGCGGCGGCTGGAGACGCGAACCGGCGCCACACTGTTCGAACAGACCCGCGAGGGACAGGTGCTGACCGAAGCGGGCGAAGCGATGCTGGCCGAGGTCGAGGCGATGGACCAGGCTGCCAGCCGGATCGCTGAAAATGCCGCAAGCGGCGGCGGCGTTGCCGGGACCTTGCGGGTGAGCCTGTCCGAGGGGTTTGGTAGCTGGATTGTCGCCCCTGCCCTGCGCGGCTTTGTCGATGCCAATCCTCGTCTGATGGTCGATCTCGTCGCATCATCAGGCTTTCTCAGCCCTTCCAAGCGCGAGGCGGACCTTGCCGTCACCCTCTCGCGTCCGCGTGCGGGACCGGTGATCGCGGGCAAGCTGTCAGACTACAATCTGCGGCTCTATGCCACGCGCGGGTATCTTTCGCAGAAAGGGCCGCCCGAAAACCCTGCCCAACTGGCGCAGGGCCACCGGCTGGTGGGTTACATCCCCGACCTGCTCTATGCGCCGGAATTGCGATATCTGGCGGAGATCGAGCCGGACCTGACCGCCGACCTGCGCTCGTCATCGATCATCGCGCAGCACCGCATGATCGCAGCGGGGGCCGGCATCGGCGTGCTGCCATGCTTCATCGGCGATTCGGACAAGTGGCTGGTGCCGGTCCTGCCCGAGCGGCGCATCACGCGCTCGTTCTGGCTGGTGACACACAAGGACACGCACAATCTGGCGCGCGTAAGGGCATTCAAGGAGTGGCTGACCGCTCTGGTCACGCGTGAGCGCGGGCGGTTGCTGCCGCGGTGAAGGTGCGCCCGGCCTGCCCGGGCGCACCTTCAAAAACCTCAGCCCTTGGCGACGGGGGCGTCTTCGCCGAGATCTTCGTACCAGGCTTCGACCGGGCCGTTGAGCTTGATCGTCAGTGGGTTGCCCTTGCGATCCATGCTCTTGCCGGCCTGCACGCGGACCCAGCCCTCCGAGATCGAGTATTCCTCGACGTTGTTGCGCACGACACCCTTGAAGCGGATGCCGACGCCGCGACGCAGCTTGTCCGCATCGAAGTGCGGGCTGCGCGGGTTGATCGCAAGGCGATCGGGCGGCACGTCAGGACCGGTGCTGGCAGCAGGCGCTTCGAGGGCGGTTTCGGGCTGGTTGATTTCGTCGCTCATGGGCTGCGCAAATATCTTGATTGCCCCACTTGTCAATCGATGCGGAGCGTCGTAGAGGCCCGCCCCTGTCAAGCGGTCGCAACGCCGACCTTCCTCTGACGGGCGCGTAGCTCAGCGGTAGAGCACACCCTTCACACGGGTGGGGTCACAGGTTCAATCCCTGTCGCGCCCACCATCTTCCCCCGACGGGCAGGATGGCGGCTATATCTATATCGGCCGATTCCCGCGCTGCTGCCCTCATCCGTTGCCAGAACCGCTCAACCTTGCGCTGGCGCGGCCTGCGCCGTTGCGGTCTGCCCATCCAGCTGGCGCCGATAGCGCCCTGCCAGCCATGCGCAGACGAAAAGCTGCAACTGGTGGAAGATCATGACCGGCAGGATCACAAGGCCGACCTGCGCCGGCGCGAACAGCGCACCGGCCATCGGCACGCCCGATACGAGGCTCTTCTTCGATCCGCAGAACAACAGGACAATCGCATCTTCGCGCGACAGGCCGGCCGCCTTGGCCGCCCCGGCGTTGATCCCGATTACGATCGCCAGAATGGCAGCCGATGCCACGAGAAGCACCGCCAGATCCAAAGCCCCGACGCGCTGCCACACTCCGTTGGCAACCGCTGCACTGAAAGCGGAATAGACCACAAGCAGCACCGAGGAGCGGTCCACCGGCAAGAGCAGCGCCTTGTGCCGGTCGATCCATTTGCCGATCAGCGGCCGCAGCAGATGGCCTGTCACGAACGGCAGCAGCAATTGCGTTGCGATCTTCTGGACCGAGGCCAACTCGTCGCCGCCGGCTGATGTGCCGGAATGGATGAAGAGCGTGACAAGCAGCGGCGTCAGCACAATGCCGAGCAGGTTCGAAAGCGAAGCGCTGCAAACCGCGGCCGCAACATTGCCCCCCGCCATGGCGGTAAAGGCAATTGAACTCTGCACCGTGGAAGGAAGCAGGGCAAGGAACAGCAATCCCGTCGCCAGCGCAGGGTCGACCACAAGTCCCCCGGCCCATGCAGCGCCCAGCCCGAGCACCGGAAACAGCACATATGTCGACGCCAGCGTCATCAGATGAAGGCGCCAGTTGCCCAGCCCGGAAACGATCGCCTCGCGCGAAAGCTTGGCGCCGTGGAGAAAGAACAGCAGCATGATCGCCGCGTCGGCAACCAGATCGAACACCTGCAACGCCGCGCCGCGCGCTGGCAGCACGCTTGCCAGAATGACCGTGCCGACAAGCGCCAGGAGAAACGGGTCCAAGGTGGGAAAATTCAAACGCCTGGTCATGATCGAAACGGCTATGCCCTGATTTTTCAGCCAATCCAACGAAATGATCGGCAAGGAATTGTTGTTCGCCCAGACTGCCTCTTCGGGCATCGCCAAGGCTCATCCGGTCCGGAAGCGCGATTGCCCAACCCGCTCCAAGCCGATACGTGCTGGGGCTGCCATTTCAAGTCGAACGGATACCCCCGACATGACAGACGCCGCCGCCCCGGTGCTCAACTACATTCCCTATGAAGATTTCCTGGCCCATGTGCGCAGTCTTTCGCGCAAGGTGGCCGAAGATGGCTGGAAGCCCGATTACATTGTCGGCATCGGTCGTGGCGGGCTCGTTCCGGCGGTATACATCAGCCACGATTTGCAAATTCCGATGCTGTCGGTCGATCATTCCTCCAAGGTTTCCGGCTTTGCCGACGAACTGCTCGGCAAGGTCGCCGGGAAGTCTGTCGATGGCACACGGCTTCTTTTCGTCGATGACATAAACGACAGTGGCGGCACCATCGCCTACATGCGCAAGGTGCTCGCAGAGTATGGCTGCAACAAGGAAAACCTGCGGTTTGCCGTGCTGATGGACAATTGTCGGTCGCAGGCGCGCGTCGATTATGCAGCGCAAGCGATCGACCGGGCACAGGACAAGCGCTGGTTCGTGTTTCCGTGGGAAGCGGTAATGACGGCAGAGACGCTGACCGAAGAAGCGCAGGCCGTGCCCGAGCGCCTGGGGTAACGCCAGCGCGTCTTGGCCCCAAGGCAGGCGCGTCGCGCAGGATTTCAACCGCCTGATAGTGCCCAGATCACGCTGGCCACAAGCGCCAGTCCAGCGGGTGCCCTCACCGGCGACCATCGCACATCGGCAACCGCTTCGCCCAGTTGCCGCTCGCAATTGCCGGTGATCATGGCGCTGACCAGATCGCGCCCGACAAGGAACTGGTAGAAGAAGATCGCCAGCACATGCAGGCCGATAAGGAACAGCGCCACGTTGAAGACGGTGCCATGAATGTCCGCAGCCCGCCTTGCGCCCTCGGCGCTCAGGACAGCCGCGAGCGGCCCGGCTTCACCGCCGTCCCCGTTCCCGGCGAAAAGCCCTGCCGTCGTCAGGCCGAGGAGCGCGGCAAGCAGTGCGGCAACGCTCCAGCCGCCAAGCGGGTTGTGACCATCGGTCGGATGCTCGTCCGCCGCCTTGCGTGCATAGGCAAGGACCGCTGCCGGACCCCTGAGAAACTGGGTGAAACGCGCCGTCCGTGATCCGGCCAGGCCCCAGTAGATGCGGAACAGCAACAGCCCCAGAACGACAAGCCCGGAGGTCCGGTGCAATTCCATATCGTGGTTTTCGGCGCTCCACCATGAAAGGAAGAACAGGCTGACCAGCGCCCAGTGAAACAGTCGCACCGGCGCATCCCACACGCGAACCGTTTCGGCCATGCCTGCCCCTCATGACAATCGCACTTCTGTGCTCTGCGGCCACCGGAATGTGCCACGAGGCGCCTCCGCCGCCAAGCGCGATGCTCTGTGCGCCAGCGAACCGGACCACGGCGCCGGACAAGGCTCCGGCAAGCTTCATTCGGAACAAGCGAGAACGGCCCCGCCGAAGCGGAGCCGTACCCCTTCGCCGGCCCGTTGGAGGCCGTGCCGACGAAGCCCCTTTAACCCTGTTCAGTCGTTGGCTTGCTGCTGCTGCTGCGCGGCCTGCTTGATCTGGCCTTCGCTCATGGCCGAGAGAACGGCATTGCCGCTGCCGCTGAAGTTCGCGGCGGGCAACATGGCCTTGGCCCCATCGACCTTGACCAGCAGCGAGCGCACCTGCCCACGGCCATCGGCAACGACTTCGCGGATCTTGCCGATCTTCTCGCCATCTGGGCCGAGCACGGTCATGCCCTTGCTGAGCGCGAACGCCCCGGTGGCCGAAGAAGCGGCGCTCCCGGCAAGGGCGAGCGAGCCCATCCCGCCCGAGGCCGCGCCATTGCCGCTACCGCTGGCCGAGCCTGTGGCCGAACCCATCGCGGAACTGGCAGCAGAGCCGGCAAGGTTGCGGCCAGTCGTGGCCACGCCCTGGGCCGTACCGCGCGCAGTGCCGGCAACCTGTCCGGCAGTTGAGCGCACGGCGTTGGTGCCGACAAGCTGCGCATCGGCGCTGCCAGTGGCCGAGCCGGAACCCGAAGCCGATCCGCTGCCGCCGACCATGCGCGAAGGCGTGGACAAGGTCTGTCCCACCGTGCCGCCGAGCGTTCCATCGGCGCTGCCATCGGCGTGGACCTTGCCGCTCCTGCGATCGACCGACTTGCTGCCCGAGGCGTTGCCCGAGCCATTCACCGTGCCGCGCGTGGTGCTGTCGGCACGGCGTGTTGTCCGCTCTACGGCATCGCCCATGGTGCGGCCATTGAGCGTGCCGCCCAGCGTGCCGCCGATGTTGCCTCCCAGGGTTCCGCCAAGGCCGCCACCAAGGCCGCCCCCGCCCAGGATCTGCGCCTGAGCCGCCGGGGCGATCAGGATGAACATGGCGGTCGATGCTGTCAGGAACTTGCGCATATCGTTTTCCTTTCCTCGAATGGATCGGGGCACTGCTCGCAATGCCCCTTCGAAAGGAAAACGGATGGCCATTCGGGTTTAATTCACCCGCGCCCTCATTTTTATCTTGCGGGGCGGCAGATCGTGCACAGCAAGCCGCGCCCGTACGTGGCGTCGGTGCCCTTGCCGCCCAGATCGATCGCTTCTGCATCGAGCCGCGCGCGGACATTGCCGGACGGCAGCGCCAGCGCGACGCGCGAGGCGACCAGCGGCGTGGCGAAAGATGTTCCCCGCACCTTGAAACGCCGGCCCGCGGCGTTGCTGGCAAACAGGTCGGCACCGGGCGCGGCATAATCGAGGTGCCCCGCCCTGCCCGCCTCGATCAGCGCACGATTGCGCCCGTCGACGGCGGTCACCGCGATAACGCCGGGATAGGAGGCGGGATAAGCAGGTGGCGCGGCAGGACCGTCGTTCCCCACCGCGGCCACGATCACCGCGCCCTTGCGCTGCGCCGCCGCCACCGCATGGGCGACGACGGGATTGGCGGGACCGACCAGACTGACCGAGACGACCCGCACTTGCGCGCCCAGCAGCCAGTCAAGGGCGCGGGCGACCGCAAGCGCATTGCCGCCAGCGGGGTCCTGCCCATAGACATCGGCAACAAACACGCGCCCTACGCCGGCGAACTTCAGCAGCGAGACGACCGCACTGCCGTGGTCGCTTGGCCTTGGGGCACCGCTGGCAAAGCCGCGCGTCGCGATGACGGAGAGCGCGGAGCCACCATCGATCACGCCTACCGGCGTGGCGATGGGCGGCATGGCGATGGGCGGCATGGCGATGGGTGGGGCCTGCTTCGCCGCCGAAGTGCTTGAACCGCTTGTGAAATTGAGCGTATCCGAAGAGATCTCTGCATCCGGCAGCCGCGCAACCAGCAACTTCTGGGCGCGGGCGAGGGTCTGGCCGGCGGGGACCGACAGGCGCACCACCGTCAGCCCGAGTTCTTCAAGGGTCTCGGTGGAGATGATGCCGAAACCCGCCGCACGTGCCGTCTCGATCGCACCCGGCGCGGGGTTGGTGAGGAGCAGTTCGCCCTTGCGCGCAAGGTCACCGGAAAGGTCACGCTCGATCACGTCGCGGTTGGTGCGCAGGAGGCGATCGAGGCGCTGCAAGCGCAGGCGGGTAAGCCCCTCGACCGCGCCCTTCATTTCCCCGACGGCGTCGCCGACCTGTGGCAGACCTGCCCCCAACCTGCCCGTCACCTGCCCCAGACCTTCGCGCACGTCAGGCAGCGCTATTTGCGCCCCGAGCGGGGCTGCGGCGCACAGGGCCAGAAGGGTCGCGAAGGTCAAGCGTTTCATCGGCATCACTTTTTTGTCATAGCCTCAAAGGTCTCGGGGATTAAACGGATGAGGCGGTTCGTTCTATCCATCAGAAAGGCAAAGACTCTGGCTGACCCCTTCGCCGATGGCATCCTGGCCCTGCTCCCGCGCCTGCGACGGTTTGCGGCCGGGTTGGCGCGAGATGTGGCCGAGGCCGACGATCTTTGCCAGATGACGATCGAACGGGCGCTGCGCAGCCGCGACAGGTGGCAGGCAGGCACGCGGCTCGACAGCTGGATGTACCGCATGATGCGCAACATATGGATCGACGAAATCCGCGCCCGCACCCGCCGGGGCGAAACCTTCGAGGCGGAGGAGGCCGGCCTGGCGGTCGGTGCCTCGGGCGGACAGGAGGAGCGCGTCGGCCTGGGCGATGTCGATCGCGCGATGGCCCGGCTACCCGACGAACAGCGCGAGGCAGTGCTGCTGGTGATGGTCGAAGGCTGGTCCTACAAGGAAGCGGCGGAGATCGTCGGCTGCCCGGTCGGCACGCTCAATTCACGGCTGGTGCGCGGGCGCGACGCGCTGATGACGTTGCTGGGAGAAGCGGCATGACCCCGACGCCTGAACAGATCGCGGCCTTTGCCGACGGGCAGCTTGAAGGTGCCGAGCAGGCGCAGGTCGGCGCCGCCGTTGCCGCCGATCCGGCGCTGGCGCGGCAGGTGGAGGCGCATCGCGCGCTGGCAAGAAGGCTTGGCGCGCATTTTGCGCCGATAGCGGCCGAGCCGGTTCCCGATCATCTGGCAGCCATGCTAGCCGCGCCAAAGGTGGTGGACCTGGCGGAGGCCCGGGCACGGCGCAAAGGCCCGCCGCGCTGGGCGTGGGTTGCCGGGCCGGCGCTGGCCGCATCGCTGGTGCTTGCGGTTTCGCTGGGCCAGCGCTCCTCCGACTATGTCAGTGACGACGTTGCGCTGGCGCTGGATAGGCAACTGACGAGCGAACAGGCCGGGGCAGCTACTGTCCGCGTGCTGTTGAGCTTCCGCGACGGCGATGGTTCGTTCTGCCGGGCCTACGCCGCTAGCGGAGCGTCGGGCATTGCCTGCCGCGATGATGAGGGCTGGAAGCTGCAGGCGGCGGGCCAGGGCGAAGCGCAATCGGGCACCGAATACCGGCAAGCGGGGAGCGAGGGCGCGATCATGGCGCGCGCGCAGGCCATGGCGGCTGGCCCGGCGCTGGATGCAGCGGAGGAACGTGCCGCACGCGATGGCGGCTGGCGCAAGGCAGGTTCGTAAGAGGGAACCGGGCGGTCTGGCGGCAGTTCAGGAAAGCCCCCCTCCCGGAGATTTCCCATGCAAAACAAGGATGAACGCACGCCGCCGCTGGAGCCGACGAGCGACAATGCGAGCCTCAACAGCGAAGTGCACGCCACCACCAAGATCAATTCGAACGTAACGCCCCAGGACTATCCCGAGGAAGAGCGCCGCATGCAGGCGATTTCGTCGCAGGAGCCGAGCGAAGGCGTGCGCAAGGATCGACCGCAGGACGCCTCGCAGCAGTCGCACTCCACCGAAGAACCTGCCGAAGGCGAGCGCGAGAAATGATCGTGCGATTGCGCAGGATCAAGGAAGTTCTAATATAAGGCGGCATGGTGGGCTGGTTCACACTGGAGGACCAGACCCATGTTCAGGACCAATGTCGGCGGTATCGACCGTCTGCTCCGCATCATTCTCGGGCTCGTGCTGATTGCGCTCGTGTTCATCGGGCCGCAGACACCGCTGGGCTGGCTCGGCGTGGTACCGCTTTTGACCGGGCTGCTGCGTACCTGCCCGCTCTATTCGCTGCTTGGCATGAATACCTGCCCCCGCCCGTAAGAGCGCCGACGGCGGCTTGCGCCTTGCCAAGCAAGGCGGCATAGCGCGGCCCATGCACGATATCCGCCTGATCCGCGAAAACCCCGCCGCTTTCGACGCCGTCCTCGCCCGCCGTGGCGTGGAGCCCGCAGCCGATACGATCCTCGCGCTCGATGCGCGCCGCCGCGAGATCGCGACGCGGATGCAGGAGGTGCAGGCGCGCCGCAACGAGGCATCCAAGGCCATCGGCGCGGCCATGGGCAAGGGTGACAAGGATACTGCCGAAGCGCTGAAAGCCGAAGTGGCCGCGCTCAAGGTTGAACTGCCCTCGCTCGAAGAGGAAGAGCGGACGCTGACGGCGCAGCAGAATGCCGCGCTGGCCGCCTATCCCAATGCGCCCGCCGCCGACGTGCCGGAAGGTGCGGACGAGAGCGAGAACGCTGAAGTCCTGCGCTGGGGCAGCCCCCGCGAGTTCGATTTCACGCCGAAGGAGCATGCCGACCTTGGCCCTGCACTCGGCCTCGATTTCGAGACCGGCGCGCTGATTTCGGGTGCGCGGTTTACCTTCCTCAAGGGTGGCATGGCGCGGCTGCACCGCGCACTGGCGCAGTTTATGCTGAACCGCCAGACCGGCGAGAACGGCTATCTCGAATGCATTCCGCCGTTGCTGGTCAAGGACGAGGCTGTATTCGGCACGGGGCAGTTGCCCAAGTTTTCGGAAGACCTGTTCAAGACGACTGACGGCCGCTGGATGATCCCCACCGCCGAGGTTAGCCTGACCAACGCGGTGCAGGGCCAGATCCTGCAGGATGCGCAACTGCCCTTGCGCATGACTGCGCTTACACCATGCTTCCGCTCGGAAGCGGGTGCGGCAGGGCGTGATACGCGCGGGTTCATTCGCCAGCACCAGTTCGAGAAGGTGGAACTGGTCTCGATCACAAAGCCAGAGGATTCCGAGGCCGAGCACGAGCGCATGACGGCCTGTGCCGAAGGCGTGCTGCAGGCGCTGGGACTGCCCTATCGCAAGGTGCTGCTGTGCACCGGCGATATGGGCTTCACTGCGCGCAAGACCTATGACCTCGAAGTCTGGCTGCCCGGCCAGGGCGCCTATCGCGAGATCTCCTCGTGCTCCAACTGCGGTGACTTCCAGGCCCGCCGGATGAATGCCCGCTATCGGCCGGAAGGTTCGAAAGGGACTGAATTCGTTCATACTCTTAATGGTTCGGGCCTTGCAGTGGGCCGCACTCTGGTGGCAGTTCTGGAGAACTACCAACGGGAGGACGGGACCGTGGACGTACCGGAAGCTTTGCACCCCTACATGGGCGGGTTGACCCGCCTCGTGCCCACAGCCTGATGCGCCGTATCGCGGCAGCGCTTGCGCTGCTGTCAGCCGCCCAGACGGCAAGCCCCGGCATGGCCCAGAGCGGCCAGCGCGGGGCAATCGTAGCGTGGACCTATACCGTGCAGGCAGGCGATACCTTTGCCGGCATCGCGCAGCGTTGGGGCGTGGACATGGCGGCGCTGGGTGAGGCGAATGGCATCCCCAGCCCTTATGTCATTCGCATCGGGCAGGTGCTCAGGCGACCCGAATTGACCGCCGCGCCTCGCAGCGCGCCGACCAGAGCGCCAGCGCCTGCGCCTGCGCCTGCCATTGGTCCGGCCAAGCCGGCCACATCCCCCAAGGCCGAGCCGCGTCCGGCACCGACGCTGCGCCCGGCGCTGCCGCCACGTCCGACACTGACGCTGCGTGAATCCGATGCGCCGCGCCTGCAATGGCCGACAGAAGGCGCAGTCGTTTCGCACTTCGGCGAGCGGGTTTCGAGCATCCCTTCGAACGGGATCGACCTTGCCGCGCACTATGGCCAGAAGGTGCGGGCAGCGGCGGCGGGCACGGTGCTTTATGCGGGCAAGGAGCCGGAGCGCTTCGGGCAACTGATCCTGATCGATCACGGCAACGGCTTCGTGACCGCCTATGCCTATCTCGGATCGATGACGGTGAAGGAAGGCGACAGGGTGACCGCGTTCGAGCGGATCGCGCTGGTCGGCCGTAGCGGCGAAGCCAAGGCGCCGACCGTCCACTTCGAACTGCGCCGCAACAACGTGCCGCGCGATCCGGAACTCTACCTGCCGCCGAGATTATAGGACACATGGATCTGCATCTGCTGAGGCGCGGTGGACGCAAGCCGGTGAACCTGCTGCGGCGGACTCTGAAGGTGCCGGTCTGGGCGGATCTTGGGATAAGGCTGGGAGCGGCGCTTGTCCTGGTGGCGATCGTGGTGGCGGTGCACTGGATCGATCGTGCCGGCCTCAAGGACGCGCACGACGGTCAGATCAGCTTTCTCGACGTTGTCTATTTCACGATGATCTCGATCACCACGACGGGCTTTGGCGACATTGCCCCGGTGAGCGACCGTTCGCGGCTGATCGAGGCGGTGATCGTTACGCCCATCCGCATCGCCGTGATCTTCATCTTCGTGGGCACGGCCTACAATTTCATCATCAAGCGCAGTTGGGAGCGGTTTCGCATGGCGCAGATCCAGAAGAACCTGACCGATCACGTGGTCGTGCTGGGGTTTGGCGTGTCAGGCGCAGAAGCGGTTGCCGAACTGATCGCGCGCGGCACGCCTCCGGGCTGCATCGTGGTTATCGACCCATCCGAGAGCGCGCTTGCAGCAGCGGGGCGGCTGGGCTGCAACGTGATGGCGGGCGATGCCACGCGCGATGCAACGCTGATCGACGTGCACATCAATCAGGCCTGTGCCGTGCTGGTTTCGGCAGGACGGGACGATACCTCGATCCTGATCACGCTGACCGCGCGCCACCTTGCCCCGAACGTGCCCATCAGCACGGTGGTGCGCGCGGTGGACAACGAGGCGCTTGCGCGGCAGGCGGGTGCAAGCACGGTGATCAACCCGGTGCGTTTCACCGGCCTGCTCATGGCCGGCTCAGCCCATGGCAAGCATGTCGCCGACTACCTGACCGACCTCGCTTCGGTGGAAGGGCGTGTCCAGCTGGTCGAGCGCAAGGTGCGGTCCGACGAAGTGGGCAAGCCGCTCTCGGCGCTGGCCAGCGGCGGGCGCGGCTTGCGCATCTATCGCAAGGGTCGCGCGATCGGCTTCTGGGAGGCTGACGCCGCCGCGCTGGAAGATGGCGACGAGATCGTCGAAATTGCCCCTACGTCGCCAGCTATTGGCCTACCAGCCTGAACGCGAGGCCCATCGCAAGGTAGGCGACAAGCCAGAAGCCGCCGTCGATCAGGGCAAGCCGCGTACTGATGCGCTGCTGGCTGTAACTGATCCACAGCGAGGGGATGATGAAGGCGATGGCAAGCCCGCCAGACATCATGAAGTAGAGCCACCACTTCACGTCGAGCGTGGCCGCGCCGACGCGGGCGAACATGTGGCCCATCATCGAGGCGCTGACGAAAAGAAGCGCGGCCGTGATCGCCGCCGTGCGCCAGGGCGAGCGGCGGATGCCGAGCTTGCCGGGGCCGACCTCCTCAAGCCGGGCGCGGCCGAACAGCGGTCCGTACCAGAGGGTTGAGACGCCAAGTGCAAAAAGCGTTGCAACAATGACCGCTATCCAGTTGACCGGGCCCATCTTTTCCTTCTTTTCCAAGCCCCCGCAGGCCTTTGTTGCTAGACCGCGGCGCATTCTATTGCAACGCCGCGAAGCAACCTGAAGGGCCATAGGTGACGCGCCGTGCTTTTTCCCCTATGGGCCGCGCCATAATGGCAAGCCAGATTCCCCCGATAGAACTCCCCGAAGCCCCCAAGGTAGGCATGGTCAGCCTTGGCTGCCCCAAGGCGCTGGTCGATTCCGAGCGCATCCTGACGCGCCTGCGCGCCGATGGCTACGCGATGAGCCCGGACTATGCCGGTGCCGACGTGGTGCTGGTCAACACCTGCGGCTTCCTCGATTCCGCCAAGGAAGAGAGCCTTGCAGCGATTGGCGAGGCCATCGCCGAGAATGGCCGCGTGATCGTGACCGGCTGCATGGGCAACGAGGCCGAGGCGATCCGCGCCAAGTTCCCGCAGGTCCTGGCAGTGACCGGCGCACACCAGTACGAGGCCGTGGTCGAAGCGGTGCACGAAGCCGCGCCGCCGAGCATGGGGCCGTACATCGACCTCATCCCCCAGGCCGAGCCGGGCGATGTCAAGCTGACGCCGCGGCACTATGGCTACCTGAAGATTTCGGAAGGCTGCAATCACGCCTGCGCCTTCTGCATCATCCCATCGCTGCGCGGAAAGCTGGCGAGCCGGCGGATCGATGCCGTCCTGCGCGAGGCAGAGAAGCTGGTGGCGGCGGGCACCAAGGAACTGCTGGTCATCAGCCAGGACACTTCGGCCTATGGCGTCGACGTGCGGCATGAAGAACGCATGTGGAAGGGCCAGCCGGTTCGCACCCACATGACCGACCTGGCTCGCGAACTGGGCAAGCTGCGCACGCCGGACAGCGAGACGCCGTGGGTCCGGCTGCACTATGTCTACCCCTACCCTCACGTCGATGCGGTGATCCCGCTGATGGCCGAGGGACTGGTGACGCCTTACCTCGACATCCCGTTCCAGCATGCCAGCCCGAACGTGCTGCGCGCGATGAAGCGCCCGGCCAACGAAGCCAAGGTGCTCGACCGGATCAAGGCCTGGCGCGAAATCTGCCCGGACATCGCCATCCGTTCGAGCTTCGTGGTCGGCTTCCCCGGTGAGACCGAGGCGGACTTCGAATACCTGCTGGAGTGGCTGGAAGAAGCACAGCTTGATCGCGTGGGCGGCTTCCGGTTCGAACCGGTGGCCGGCGCCGCGGCGAATGACCTGCCCGATCCGGTGCCAGAGGATATCAAGGAAGAGCGATATCGCCGGCTGATGGAGACGACCGAGCGCATCAGCGCGGCCAAGCTGCAGGCGAAGATCGGCCGTTCGATCAAGGTGATCGTCGACGAAGTTGGCGCGCCAGACGAAGATGGCGACATCGGCGCGACGGCCCGATCACAGGCCGATGCACCCGAGATCGACGGTGCTGTGTACCTGCGCAACGTGCCGGCCACGCTGAAGGCAGGTGACTTTGCGCAAGTGCTGATCGAGGACGCCGACGCGCACGACCTTTACGGCGTGATCGAGGGTTAGACCGCTACCCGGCAGGCCGCGTTGAGCAGTGCTTCGCGCAACGGCCCGACGGGAGGCAGGTCAAGGCCGGCGAGATCTGCCACGCCTTCGATAGCGTCTTCTCCGTAGCAGTTGGCAAGCTCGATCGTTTCGCCTTTCAGGCGCTTGCACAAGGGCAACGACCAGAAAGTCCTGACGGTCGGGCGCGCGCTGTCGTTAGGGTCCTCGTCGACAACCATCGCCAGCCGCTGCGAACGCAGGCGCACGAACGAGCCGATCGGGTAGACTCCAACGGTTTCGACGAAACGTGCGAGAATGGCCGCGTCAAATAGATCGGCCTGACGTTGAAGCGACAGGATGGCTTCGGCAGGGTCGAGCCGCTCGGGGCCGGCTATCATCGTGTCATAGGCATCACAGATGGCGGCCATGCGGCTCAGCGGCTCAATGGCGAGGCCGCTCAGGCCCTGGGGATAGCCACTGCCATCCAGGCGTTCGTGGTGGTGCAGGATTACCCGCAGGACCTGCTCGGGAATGTCGCCGGCTGCCTTCAGAAAGGTGTAGCCCAGAACGACGTGCTGTTCGCGCAGGTCCGGTCGCAACAAGGCGTAATCGCCACCAGTCGCGACGAGGTCCACCGGCAGTTGCCCGACCCCAACATCCATGAGCAGTCCCGCCATGCCGGCGTCACGGACGTCAAGAGGAGAGAACTTCATGTGCTTGGCCAGCGCAATCATCAGCGCGCTTACCGCCAGCGAGTGACGATAGATCGACTCGTTGTCGTTCTGGCAGCGCAGAAGGCCGTTGAATGCGTAGAGGTTGCGCTGGATGGACGCATAGACCGCGTCCAGCACAGGCTCCACCTCGTGTGCACGGATTGTCTTGCCAAGGCGCACTTCGATGAAAGTCTTGCTGAGCACGCGCATGGCATCGCCTGCGGCCCGCTTCGCGCGCCCGAATTCTCGCGCGATCGGCAGGACCGCCGCCGGTCGGGGGAACCGGGGCTGCGGTTGGACGGGAGAGTGCTGGAACCGTTGCGCGGCCTGTACGATGACAGGTCGTTCAGGATTGACGGGTCGCCGGGAGGATCGCTCGGCAAGAGCAGCATCCCTGCCCCGTTCCGTATCGATCACCACACCACTGACGTCGCTCTCGCGCAGCTGTTCGAGCATCGCCTGGTCTTCAAGAAGAAAGCGCCGCTTCCAGAAGGGGTGGCTGAACCAGTTGCCCTCCAGCTTGTGGATGAACATCCCGAGCTGGACTTCCTCGGTTGTGATACGCTTCAGCATGACCCGTCCATTGCCCCTGGACGACCAACCTAAGTTAGTTTTGGTATCTCTTGTTTGGCAGGCACTGTCAGGAAAAATGCGAAGGCGTGCCGCTTCCCGCCATTTACCAAGATGGCATGCGGGAAGCGGCGAGAGGACTTACTGGTTGGGATCCTGTACCTTGAACGGATCGGTTGCATCCGGCTTGGTCGGCAGCGGCGAGCGCGGCAGTTCCTTGTCGCTCATCGCTGCCTGCAGCAGCATGCCGGCAAGGATGACCGAGGCCTGACGCATGTCGTCGGCGCGCATGTGATCGAGCGTGTCGACGCTCGAGTGATGGACGCGGCTTTCATAATCGAGCGGGTCCTGAATGAACTGGTAACCGGGTAGGCCGATCGCCTGGAGATAGACGTGATCGGTGCCGCCGGTCTTGCTCATCACCACCTTGTCAGCGCCGAGCGAATTGAAGGGGCTGAGCCATTCACGCAGGATCGATGCCGCTCCGACGTTGCCCTCGGCATAGATGCCGCGGAACTTGCCCGAGCCGTTGTCCATGTTGAAATAGGCCTTGAGCTGCGAATATTCGGGCTTGGGCGTGATCGGGTACGCGTTGCGCCATGCTGAATAGCTGTCGATCCCCTTGAGCGCGGGATCGACCGGACGCGAAGCGAGGTGCTGTTCGATATAGGCCTTCGAACCAAGCAGGCCCTGCTCTTCCCCGCTCCACAGCGCGAAGCGGATGGTGCGCTTCGGCTTTACGCCCATTCTGGCAAGGAGCCGCGCAGCTTCAATGACTGCAACGCTGCCGGCGCCGTTGTCGGAAGCGCCATCGCCCGCGATCCAGCTATCGAAGTGGGCGCCGGCCATTACGTACCCTGCCTTGGGATCGGTGCCGGGGATTTCGGCGATGACGTTGTCGGCCATCAGGTCCTTGTCATCGAAGCTGGCATCGATCGACAGCGAAAGCTGCGGAGCGGCGCCGGTCTTGGCGAGGCGCACGAGGCGGCGGTAGTCTTCCTGCGCCATGTCCATTGCCGGCACGGCCAGCGTCTCGCCGGGGATGAAGTCATAGCCTTCGCCGTGGACCAGCTTGCCATCGCGGTAGGTCATCTTGACCATCGCCAGCGCGCCTTCGGCCTTGAGGAATTCCGAAAGCTTGCGGGCAAAGCCGCGACGCGCGACCTGCATGGCGAGGCCTTCGGGATCGTGGCGCGGCAGGGTGTACTTGTCGAGCTTGCCGATATCCTCGCCCGAGAGGCGTTCGAACACCGGGTCCTTGGACTCGCTGGTTTCACCGGGCAGGCTGACGAGGACGATCTTGCCGGCAAGCTTGCCCTTCCATGCCTCGAAGTTTTCGACCTTGCTCATCGGCGCGACCACGACCGGCGCGGTGATCATGCCGTTGGTGGCGGGCGACCACGCCACCGGCAGCACCGTAAGGGGCAGGCTGCGCGGGCTGGTCATCGTGGCGGAATAGCTCTTCAGGTTCCAGCCAAGCCCGAACTCGAACGGCTCACTATGAATGTTCTTCAGGCCATAGGACGCGAACTTGGCAGCGGCCCATTCCTCGGCCTTGCGGTGATTTTCCGAGTTTGTGAGACGCGGGCCGATGCGGTCCATCAATTCCGAGGCGGTTTCCATCGCATCGGAACGGTTGAGGCCTTCATCAAGCAGTTGGGCGATCATCCGGTCTTCGGCGGGGCCGGCGAGCACCGGGGCGGCAAAGGCGCACAGCGCGATGGCAGCGACGCCGGTGGCGGCGCGCGAGCGAACGGTCATATCTGGAAGTCTCCCCTGGGGCGGTTTCTATCGCAACCAGTCTTGCCGCTGGAAGGCCGGTTGCCAAGTGCCTTTTTCAAGACGGTTTCAGCAACCAGTGACTGACGCCCCATTCCTTGCCGCCGCGATGCCCGAACAATCCGGCGGTAGCGAGATAGAACAGACGCCAGCGGCGCATCCACAACGGGGTCTGCGCACCATAGACTTCGCGCAGGACCGGCTCGATCTCATCAGCGCGCGCATCGAACAGGGCCAGCCAGTCGCGCGCCGTCCGCTCGTAATGGGTGCCGTCCCACCACCATTCGCGCTCCAGCGCAAAGATATCGGCGAACTGGCCGATCAGCGCATGGCTGGGCATGATGCCGCCGGTGAAGAAATACTGCGCGATCCAGCTCGACTTGTCAGCGGTATCGAAGCGGTAGGGATACTGGCGATGGCTGAACACGTGAAGGAACAGGCGGCCATCGGGCCGCAGCCAGGTCTTCACCCGACCGAGCAGTTCGCGCCAATTCGCCATGTGTTCGAACATCTCAACCGAGACGACCCGATCAAATTGTCCCTCCGGCGCGAAAGCATTCATGTCTGCAGTTATAACGGTCAGGTTGGCCAGCCCGCGTGCCTTGGCCTTCGCGCGGATGTGGTCTCCCTGGGGGCGCGAGTTCGACACGGCGGTAATGCGGGCGTTGGGGAAGCGCGCGGCCATATGGAGACTGAGCGAACCCCAGCCGCAGCCAAGTTCGAGAATGTGCTGGCCATCTTCCAATGCGGCATGTTCGGTCGTGGCAGCAAGCGCGGCAAGTTCGGCCTGTTCCAGCGTCTCGTTGCCGGTGGGATAGAGGCAGCAGGAATACTTGGCGTTGGGGCCAAGGCTCAATTCGAAGAAGCGCGGCGGCAATTCATAGTGCTGTTCGTTGGCGGCATCGGTGTGTTCGGCAACGGGCCGCTCGGCCATCCATGCAGCGAAGCTGGCGTCGCCGGGCCGCTCGCGATGGACGGCGCGGCGGCGTTTTTCGCACATGAAGGACACGCCCGCGCGGGTCAACGCATCGGGCAGCGGGGCACGCTCGACGAGCGCGATTATCGGGGCAAGAAGGCTCACAAAGGGTAACTAGCCACCGGGGTGCGACTTGTGTCAACCTGTCACCACGGGAGCGGTCTACAACCCATGACGGATGGGTATTACGCGACGAACAGGTAGCTTGGCCGATGGGGGTCTGGGATCGTGATGAGCCGTGACGGCATGCCGGAGGGCGTGCTTGATATTGCCGTGATCGGGAGCGGGATATCCGGGCTTTCGGCTGCATGGCTGTTGTCGCAGCGGCATCGGGTCACGCTGTTCGAGGCGGCGGATCGGCTTGGGGGGCATAGCAACACGGTAGAAGCCGATGGCGTGCCGGTGGATACCGGGTTCATCGTCTACAACGAACGCACCTACCCCAACCTGACGGCGCTTTTTGCGCACCTGGGCGTGCCCACGCGCGAGACGGTAATGAGCTTTGCCGTGACGCTAGATGATGGACGGCTGGAATACGCGGGGGACTTGCGCGGGCTGTTCGCACAGCGGCGCAACCTCGTCTCGCCCCGCTTCTGGTCGATGTTGCGCGACCTGAGGCGCTTCTACAAGGCTGCACCGCGCGATCTGCCGGAGATGGGCGAGTTGGGACTGGGCGCCTATC
This sequence comes from Novosphingobium sp. B1, assembly GCF_900176395.1. GTDB lineage: Bacteria > Pseudomonadota > Alphaproteobacteria > Sphingomonadales > Sphingomonadaceae > Novosphingobium. The sequence goes on from NZ_FWXL01000012.1 coordinate 27,298, forward strand.
TTGATGGACTGGGCTGCGGGCCGGCGTTCCGCGACGACCACCTCTATCCGATGGCTGCAGCCATATGGTCGACCCCGGTGCGCGATATTCCGCACCATCCGGCGGCGGCCTTCGTACGCTTCTTCGAAAACCACGGACTGCTGCAATTCCGCGAGCGGCCGCGCTGGCGCACGGTTGACGGCGGCAGCCGCGAATACGTGAAGCGCATCAGTGCTCCGTTCATAGAGGGCGTGCGGCTGGCCTCACCGGTCAAGCAGGTGCGCCGCCTGCCCGATGGCGTGCTGATCGACGCCGGGCGCGGCTGGGAGCGGTTCGACCATGTCGTGATGGCTGCCCACGCAGACCAGTCGCTGGCCATGCTCGGCGATGCGGACGAAAATGAGCGCCGCCTGCTTGGGGCTTTCCCTTATCGTAATAACGAGGCCGTGCTCCACGCCGATCCCCGATTGATGCCGCGGCGGCGCAGGGTGTGGTCGGCCTGGAACTATGTAGCGCGGCGCGGGGCCGAGCAGCATCAGCTTTCGGTGACTTACTGGATGAACCGGCTGCAGCACCTCCCGACCGACAAGGATCTGTTCGTCACGCTCAATCCGCTGGTCGAGCCTGACCCGGCACTGGTGATCCGCCGCGAGGCTTATGATCATCCGGTGTTCGACGTAGCGGCGGGCCTTGCCCAGAAGCAGTTGTGGTCATTGCAGGGGCAGCGGCGGACATGGTTCTGCGGGGCGTGGTTCGGCGCGGGCTTCCATGAGGACGGCTTGCAGTCCGGACTGGCCGTGGCCGAGCAGTTGGGCGGCGTGCGGCGGCCGTGGACTGTGGCGGAAGAGTCCGGTCGCATCCATGTGACGCATCAGGCGCGCGTTCCGGAAATGGCGTGATGGACGACGGGGCCCTGTACCTGGGGCACGTGCTGCACCGCCGCTTGCGCCCCAGCGTCCATGTGCTCCGCTACCGCGTGCTGCACATGGCGCTGGACATCGACCGGATCGACGCTCTGGCAAGGCGCCTTCGCCTGTTCTCGCACGGTCGCTTCAATCTGTTTGCCTTTCACGATCGCGATGTGGGCGATGGCGGGCCCTTGCGCCCCCATGCCGAGCGGTTGTTGGGCGAGGCCGGGATCACCCCGGATGGCGGCCGCATCGTGCTGCTGACCATGCCGCGCATCCTGGGATATGCCTTCAACCCGCTCAGCACCTGGTTCTGCCACGGCGCGGACGGGGCGCTTCGCGCGGTGATCTATGAGGTTTCGAACACCTTCGGGGAGCGACACAATTACGTGATCGCGGCAAATCCGGATGCGACGACGCTGCACCAGTCGACAGCAAAGCGCTTCCATGTCTCGCCATTCCTGCCGATTGACCTAGACTATGCCTTCCGCATCCAGCCCCCTGGCGAGCGCCTGGGGATCGGGATCACGGTGTCCGATGCGCAGGGTCCTGTCCTTGCCGCGGTCCACACCGCGCGGCGCGCAGCGCTGAGCGATGCCGCACTCCTGCGCGCGGCGATCGCCTATCCGCTGGCCACGCTCAAGGTGACGGCCGGCATCCACTGGGAAGCGCTGAAGCTGTGGATCAAGCGCGTGCCGCTGTTCCGCAAGCCAGCGCCACCGGAGCAGTCGGTGACGGTCGGCCGCTGATCAGAACAGCTTGGTCAGCATGTAGAAGGCGGCGCCGACGGTGGCGCTGGCCGGGATGGTGATGAACCATGCCGTGACGACGCGCTGCGCCACGCCCCACCGCACGGCGCTGGCGCGGCGGGCGGCGCCGGTGCCGATCACGCTGCCGGTGATGGCGTGGGTAGTCGACACCGGGATGCCGAGCGCACTTGCGCCGAACACCACGATCGATCCCGCCGACGAGGCGCAGAACCCGGTGTGGTGGTTGAGCTTGGTAATCTTGGTGCCCATCGTCTTGATGATCTTCCACCCGCCCGACATGGTTCCGAGCGAAATCGCGGCATAGCACGACAGCACAACCCATTCGGGGATGTGGAATTCGCCCTTCAGGTAGCCGGTGGAGTAGAGCAGCACGGTGATGATGCCCATCGTCTTCTGGGCATCGTTGCCGCCGTGGCTGATCGAATAGGCAGCCGAGGACAGCAGGTGCAGGCCCTTGAACACGTTCTCGGCGCGGCGGGGCTGAAAGCCCTTGAACAGCCAGCTGGTGAGCAGCACGAAGAACATGGCAAGCGCCATGCCGATCAGCGGCGACATGAAGATCGCGACGAATGTCTCGATCGTCTTCTTGGATTCGATCGCATCGAAACCGCCGTGCATGACGCCAGCGCCGAGCAGCCCGCCGATCAGAGCATGGCTCGACGACGAGGGAATGCCCTTGATCCAGGTCACGATGTTCCAGAACATCGCACCAACCAGCGCGCCGAACACGACTGCGGGGGTGACGATGTCCTTGTCGATGATGCCCTTGCCGATGGTGTCGGCCACATGCAGGCCGACCAGCCAGTAGGCGCCGAAGTTGCCCGCAGCGGCAAAGAGTACCGCAGCAACGGGCGAAAGCAGGCGCGTCGAGACGACCGTGGCAATCGAATTGGCGGCGTCGTGCAATCCGTTGAGGAAATCGAACGCCAGCGCCAGCGCAATCAGGCCAACCAGCAGCGGAAAGGCGAGCTCGTGCATCGGATCAGCTCCTGTCCCGCGCCGTCAGGCGTGGTCGATGACCAGCGCGTCGATCTCGTTCGCGACGTCTTCGAAGGCGTCGGCGATCTTTTCGAGGTGCTTGAAGATCTCGCGCGCAACGATGAAGGCGATATGATCGCCATCGGCGCGATGGCGCTGGAAATTGGCCTTGAGGCCCGCCTGGTGGATCAGGTCGACCTCGCCTTCCAGCTTGACGATGCGTTCGGTCAGCGCGTGCAGGCGTCCGCCGTTACGTTCGATATCGCGCAACAGCGGCATGGCTTCCGCAATCAGGCCCACCGCTTCGACGATCTTGTCGGCCATGGCCTGCATTTCGGGTTCGAACGCGGCGATCTCGTAAAGCTCGATGGCCGAGGCCGCGGCCTGCATCTCGTCGATCGTATCGTCCATCGCACCGATCAGCGACGTGATCGCGCCACGGTCGAACGGGGTCAGGAAGGTGCGGCGCACGGTGAACAGCACTTCGCGGATCACATCGTCGGCGGCATGTTCGCGGTCGCGGATCCGGCCAACCCACTGCGCGGCATCCCCGTGAGAGCGCGTCAGCTTGGCGAGGGCATCGGCGGCATCGACGCAAGCCTCGGCGTGACGCTCGAACATGCCGAAGAAATCGCCCGACTTGGGCAGGAGACGCTGGAACCAGCCAAACATCGTATTGCTTCCCGAATTGATGCACGCATCAGGGGAAACGAGTCGTCTCCGCCTTCGCGCGCACTAGGGCACCAGAGAGACTGTAACAATCGCAAAGCGCGCGATTGTCCACACGCTTGCAGTTCACGCCTAGAGCCAGCCGATCCGCCGGAACCGCAGCCAAAGCCCGCCGCAGACCGTAATGATCACCGCCCAGACAGCGAAGTACCCGTAATGCCAGTGCAATTCGGGAAGATACTCGAAGTTCATGCCATAGATTCCGGCGATGGCCGTGGGCACGGCCAGGATCGCAGCCCATGCGGCCAATTGCCGGGTCATCTCGCCCTGGCGGTGCTGTTCCAGCAGGCTGGCCGTCTCGACGATGGCGGCAAGGGTTTCCTTGAGGCCGCGCATCCGCGCCATCGCGCGCCGCACGTGATCGAGCACGTCGCGAAACCAGATGCGGGCTGCGGGATCGATGCAAGGCAGATCGGCCAGAACGAGCCGCTCGCACATTTCCTCCATCGGCCCGATCACCCGTTCGAACCGGCGAAGCTGGCGGCGAAGGCGGAATATGCGGCGGATCACGGCCTGTTCGGGGAACACGTCAATCGCCGCCTCCTCCATTTCCTGCGCCACCTCCTCGAGTTTTTCCAGCAGCGGCAGATAGCCATCGACGATGAAATCGAGCACTGCGTGCAGGACGTAGTCCGGCCCCTCGGACAGCCGATCGACCTGAGTCTCGAGTTCGCTGCGCAAGGCGCGATGGGCGCGCGTGCTGCCGAAGCGAACGCTGATCAGGAAGCCCGGCCCGACGAAAAAGGCGGTCTGGCCGTAGTCGATTTCCTCACCGTCCTTGAGTTCGGCAGTGCGGGCCACGACGAACAGGGTCTTTCCGTAGACTTCGACCTTGGGCAGCTGGCGCGGATTGAGGGCGTCTTCGACCGCCAGAGGGTGGAGGCCATACTGCCGCTGCACCAGCGCCATCTCGGCAGGATCAGGCTCGCACAGGCCGATCCAGTCGAAGCTATGTGTCGGAAGTTCCGGCGCGGGTTCGCCGGTCAGTTGCAGCGCTTCATCATGGGCGGTGCCATGGCTGTAGCGGCGGGCAGCGATCAAGGTCATCTGTCATGATTGGCAAACTCGGGCGCCACTGGCAATCACGCCCGAGTGTGCTAACATGGCTGTAAATACAAACGATGGAGAGAGAGACCGTGGGTGCACAGCAATCCACCTTTGCGGCGAGCAAGCCCGACGTCGATGTCCTGATCGTCGGCGCCGGCATCTCCGGTATCGGCATGGCAGCGCACATGAAGATGCTCTCCCCCGACCGTTCGTTCACGATCGTTGAACGCCGCGCGCAGATCGGCGGGACCTGGGACCTGTTTCGCTACCCCGGCGTGCGATCGGATTCCGACATGCACACGCTCGGCTTCGTGTTCGAGCCGTGGAAGCACGAGAAATCGATCGCCGATGGTCCTTCGATCCTCGAGTATCTCAACCGCATTGCCGACGAGCGCGACATCCGCCGCCACATCCGCTTCGACAGCAAGGTGCTTTCGGCAGACTTCGACAATGCTTCAGCCCACTGGGTGGTGACGCTCGAAGGGCCGGACGGGCAACGCAGCCGGGTGACAGCAGGCTGGCTCTATCTCGGGTCAGGCTACTACGATTACGACAAGCCGTATGAGGCAGAATTCACCGGTCGCGAAGAATTCAAGGGGCAAATCCTGCATCCACAGTTCTGGCCAGAGGACCTGGATTATTCCGGCAAGCAGATCGTGGTGATCGGATCAGGGGCGACGGCGGTGACGATCGTGCCTTCGATGGCGGGCAGAGCGGCGCACGTGACCATGCTTCAGCGCACGCCCACGTGGTATGCCACGCGCCCGGCCAAGGACGCGATCGCCAACTTCCTGCGCAAATGGCTGCCCGAGGAGACTGCCTACAAGATCACCCGCTTCAAGAACGTCAAGTTGCAGAACCTGTTCTTCAAGCGCGCGCGCACGAAGCCGGACAAGGTTGCTTCATTTCTGACGAAGCGGATCAAGGCTCTGCTTGGCGACAAGTACGACGAGAAGGCATTCACCCCACCCTACAAGCCATGGGACCAGCGCCTGTGCCTTGTTCCTGACGGGGACCTGTTCGAAGCGATCAAGGCAGGCAAGGCAAGCGTGGTGACCGACCAGATCGAGCGGTTCGATGCCACCGGTATCCAGCTCAAGTCTGGAAGGCATCTCGATGCCGACATCATCGTGACGGCGACCGGCCTCAAGATGGTCATGGCCGGCAAGATCGCGATCAGCGTCGACGGTGTGCCGGTCGATTTCGCCGACCGTTACTACTACAAGGGCGCGATGTTCTCGAACGTGCCGAACCTTGCGGCGGTGTTCGGCTATCTCAACGCTTCCTGGACCCTGCGTGCCGACATCAACGCGCGTTACATTTGCGATGTCCTCAACACCATGAAGGCGCGTGGAGCGGATGTGGCTGTGCCCCGACTGGAAAAGGGCCGCGAGCTCGACGAGGACAACATTTACGACTTCTCGTCGGGGTACATCACGCGGGCCCGCCACTTGCTCCCCAAGTCGGCGAGCGACATGCGCTGGCGGCTGAACCAGGATTACGTGCGCGATGTTGCGTGGATGCGGGAAGACCCGATCGACGACGGCGTCCTTCAATTCGGTCATGCAAGCCAGGCCGCCCTTTCGGACACGCACATCGAAGCGGCGGAATAGCGCTTTTGCAGGTGCGGGCCTTGCGGTATCCCCCCTGCATATGACCAACGAATCCCGCATATGGACCGCCGCGCTCGTCGTCGTGGGCGACGAGATCCTCTCTGGCCGCACGCAGGACAAGAATATCGCCCAGGTCGCATCGTGGCTGGGCGTACAGGGCATCCGCCTGCGGGAGGTTCGGGTCGTGCCGGACGACATGGACGCCATCGTCGAGGCGGTAAACACGCTGCGGGCGCGCAATGACTACCTTTTCACCACGGGCGGCATCGGTCCGACGCATGATGACATCACCGTGGATGCCGTGGCACAGGCGCTCGGCGTGGACGTGGTGATCCACCCCAAGGCGCGGGCGATCCTCGAAGCGTACTACGAGACGCGCGGCGGCCTCAACGAAGCGCGGCTGCGAATGGCGCGCGTGCCCGATGGCGCCGACCTGATCGAGAACAAGGTTTCGGGTGCACCGGGAATCCGCGCAGGTAATGTCTACCTCATGGCCGGCGTGCCTGGCATCACCGCGCAGATGCTCGACGGGCTGACCGGACAGCTTGAGGGTGGACTGCCGCTGCTGTCGACCACGGTTGGCTGCTGGGTTGCCGAAAGCGAGATCGCAGACTTGCTGCGCGAGACCGAAAAGGCCTTCGAGGGCGTGCAGATCGGCAGCTATCCGTTCTTCCGCGAAGGCAAGACCGGCGCAAACTTCGTTATCCGTTCGGTGGACGAGGCGCAGTTGCAGGCCTGCGCCCATGCGCTCGAGGAAGGCCTCGGCGCGATTGGCCGGTTCCCCGTGTCGGGAGGGATCTGAGCAATGCTGGACCGCCGCCTTGCCCTGCTCGCGCCGCTGGCCTTTGCGCTGATCGCTGCAGCGCCGGTGAAAACGCGCGCCCCGGCCGCACGACCGGTCGTGCCGACTTATCCTGCGCCATCCAAGGCTGCCCTGCCCGACAAGGTGCGGGTTGCGCTGGAGACCGAAGCCGGACGGATCGTCGTGGAACTGGACGTAAAGCGCGCGCCGGCGAGCGCCAGCAACTTCGTGCGCTATGCCGAGACCAAGCGGTTTGACGGGACGGTGTTCTATCGCGCCATGCATCTCAAATGGGGCGAGCAGCCCAACGGCCTGATCCAGGCCGGGACGCGCGGCGATCCCAGGCGCAACCTGCCACCGATCCCGCACGAGCCGACCGACGTGACCGGCATCATGCACAAGGCCGGGACGCTTTCCATGGCACGCTATGCCCCCGGAACCGCCACAGGCGATTTCTCTATCATGGTATCGGACCAGCCTGGCCTTGATGCCCAGCCCGATTCTGCCGATCCCGAGATCAAGGCCGGTTATGCCGCGTTCGGGCAGGTGATCGAAGGCATGGACGTGGTGAAGACGATCTTTGCCGCGCCGATCTCGGAAACCGAAGGCGAAGGGATCATGCGCGGGCAGATGCTTGCCAAGCCGGTGAAGATCCTGACGGCTCGTCGATTGCAGGATACGGCAGTAACCGCACTCCAGGCAGCAGCACCTGCGCCCTGAGGCTGCCCCTGCCCTGTTGCTGACGTTGGCGACGGTGAGCAGTTGCGCCACATCGCCGCTGTCCAGCCTGGAACGCACCCTGTCCGCCAACCAGAGTGCGACCGCAGCGCTCGAGCAGTGGTGTGCGGCGCGACGGATCGCCAGCCCCGCGATCGTGCGCGCGATTGCCGATCGTGATGCTCGCCGCCCCGCCTCTGCCGCCATTCGTGCCAGCCTCGGGGTGCGGCCGGACGAGCCGCTGGGTTACCGGCATGTCCAGTTGGCCTGTGGTGAACGGGTGCTGTCAGTAGCGCACAACTGGTATGTCCCGGCCCGGCTGACTGCCGCCATGAACAGGACGCTGGAGACAGGCGATACACCGTTCGGCAAGGTGGTGGCACCATTGGGTTTCACCCGCCAGCGGCTGGAGCGCCAGCGCGGCGGAAGTGCGGACTGCCCTGCCGGGACCGTGCTTGCCGATAAAGCTGTCCTGCGCGTCGGTGATGGCACGGCGATCAGTTTCGTGGTGGAATGCTACACAGCAGCCAACCTTTCGCGCGACTGACATATTTTCGAGTTGGGCCGGGAACCGCCTGCGGCGTGCGCAGTTACGTCCTGCACGGGGAGCTTCACCAGCAATGCCGACTACGCCAGTCTATGCGTTCTCGCGCGATGCAGGGAACAATCGTCTAATCCTTCTCCTTCTGGGGATCGGCTTTGCCGCACTGATCGCCGCTGTCGTGGCCGTGGTCGTCGTGCAGCGGCAGGCCGAACGCGATGCTTACTGGGTGGAGCACACGCTTGACGTGGAAGCCTCGCTCAACCGCTTTGTCCGCCATGCCGAGCGCGTGGAGACAGCGCGGCGCGGCATGATCATCGCCCCGCGCGAGCAGAGCTTCTACCAGATCGCCGATTCCGCCATCTCGCAAGCCGAACGGGAAATGGCGCAGCTCAACCGGCTGGTCGCAGACAACCCCGTGCAAATTCGCTCGGTGACTGGGCTGAGCAAGGCGTTTGAAGCCTATGCCAATCGCGCCCGGACGACCGCAGCAGAAGCCAAGCTCGGCATCGTCAAGGTGGCGAGCCTCGACGCTGATACGGCAACGCAATCGATCCGGTTCATCCGCAGCTTCTCCGACAGGATGCTCGAGCGCGAAGACCGGTTGCTGCGCATTCGCAACCTGGATCAGGATCGCACGCGGAATCTGCTTTCCGCAATGCTGGGCCTTTGTGGTGCGCTGATCATTGGCGTTAGCATTGCCGTCATCCTCATCATCCGTCGCAATATCGGCGAAATCGACACCAAGCGTCGCGAATTGCATCTGCTCAATCAGGAACTTGAATCGCTGGTCGATGCGCGAACTTCGGAGTTGCAGCGCGCCAATGCTGAAATCCAGCGCTTCGCCTACATCGTCAGTCACGATCTTCGCTCGCCACTCGTCAACGTCATGGGCTTCACGGCCGAACTGGACGCCGCCCGCAAGGCAATTGCGGATCATCTCGCCAAGAGCGAAGAGGCGCTGCCCGAAAACGTTCGCATGGCCGTCGACGAAGATCTGCCCGAATCAATCGGCTTCATTCGCAGTTCGACGCAAAAGATGGACCGGCTGATCAACGCCATTCTTCGGCTCTCGCGTGAAGGGCGGCGCACCCTGTCCGCCTCGCAGCTTGATCTAGCCGGGCTGGTGCAGGCGATCATCGATTCCCTGCAGCACCGCATCGACGAGACTGGCACAACGATCGAGATCGGACAGCTCCCGGCGCTGGAGAGCGATCGCCTTGCCCTGGAGCAGATCCTTTCCAATCTCATCGAGAACGCGCTGAAGTACCTGCAGCCCGGACGCCCCGGGGTGATCCGCATCGATGGCAACGTGGCGCATGGACGTGCGCATATCCATGTTCGCGATAATGGCCGCGGCATCGAACAGCGCGATCACGAACGCATCTTCGACTTGTTCCGGCGCTCGGGCACGCAAGATCAACCGGGCGAAGGCATCGGACTTGCACACGTTCGGGCGCTTGCCTACCGGCTTGGCGGACTGATAGAAGTTTCAAGTGAAAAGGGTGTCGGTTCAACCTTCACGCTCTCGCTCCCCCTGAAGTTCCAAGCCGGAGTAGCCGATGCCTGAATCCCTTGCCGTCAACATCGTCATGATCGAGGACGATGAAGGCCATGCCCGGCTGATCGAGAAGAACATTCGCCGCGCCGGCATTTCGAACGCCATTCGACATTTTACCGATGGCACGACCGCGATCGATTTTCTGTGGAACGATCCGCACGGCCCTGCCCACAATGGCCCGGCCCTGGTTCTGCTCGATCTCAACCTGCCCGACATGAGCGGGATCGACATTCTGGCCAAGATCAAGGGCGATGCGCACCTGCGCCGCACTCCCGTGGTCGTGCTGACCACGACCGACGACAAGGTGGAGATCCAGCGGTGCTACGACTTGGGCTGCAACGTCTACATCACGAAGCCGGTGAATTACGAGAATTTTGCGGAAGCGATCCGGCAGTTGGGACTTTTCCTGTCGGTGATCCAGGTGCCGGACGCCGAGGGGGACGCTTGAGCGAAGAGCAGATCCGCCTTCTCTACGTCGACGACGATGCTGGCCTCAGGCGACTGGTACAGCGCAGGCTGCATAATGACGGCTTCGCGATAACTCTGGCCAGCGATGGCAATGAAGGTCTTTCGATGGCGTCGGACAATACGTTCGATGTCATCGCGGTCGATCATCACATGCCCGGCATGGACGGCATGGAAACGCTCGAGCGGCTGCTCACCCTGCCCGATTGCCCACCAATTGTTTATGTGACCGGTGCCGATGACGGTCGGCTTGCTGCAGCCGCCTTGCGCGCCGGTGCAGACGATTACGTGGTCAAGACTGTCGGCGAGGACTTCATCGACCTGCTCCGCTCGGCATTCACCCAGTCGCTTGAACGCGTGCGCCTGCGTCGTGCCAAGGAACAGGCCGAACGCGAACTGCTGGCAAGCAACGAACGCCTTGCCGCCCTCCTGCGCGAAGTGAACCACCGCGTCGCCAACAACCTGCAAATGACGATGAGCTTCATCAACATGCAGGCCTCGGTGCTTCCCGAGGGCGAGGCACGCAACGCCCTGCTCGCCTCACAGCAGCGCATCGGCGCGATAGCCCATGTCAATCGCCACCTCTACGCGACCGGCAACGTCGAACATGTTGCCATGGACGAGTATCTCGAAAATCTTGCCCGTGACCTGGCCGAGACGTGGACGTCTCCCCATGCGCCACGCCGGGTCACCGCAACGTCCGAAGCCGTCGAACTGCCCACCGACAAGGCGGTAACGCTCGGCATCGTCATTTGCGAACTTGTCGCCAATGCCTGCAAGTACGCCTACGGCAGCGATTGCGAAGGTGATGTGCGCATCATCTTCGGCACGAACGGTGATGGGCGCATGAGGCTGACGGTGGAGGACGAAGGTCTGGGGCTCGACGAGTCAGCACAGCCCAAGGGAACGGGCCTGGGCCAGCGTCTGGTCAAGGCCATGGCACGCGGGCTCGGCGCGACGCTCGATACGCAGTCGGCAGCCCCGGGCTTGCGCATAACGCTGGAATTTGCGGTCGATTGACCGCGTTTCAGGGGCGCGGCGGCACTGTCCAGTCCCCTGTTGCCCCTTCCATCGCCGCTTGCGCATAAGCCTCAAGCTCGCGCCAGTGACGGTCCCAGCCAGGTCCGCGCTTTTCAGGCGGGATAATCGCCTCGACCTGCAGGCGGGCGGCGGTAACGGGATTTTCGGGGCGTTCAGGCTGGGGCATCAGCCGCTCCTAGACGCCTTGCACAGATAGAAAAAGGGCCGGAGAGGTTTCCCTCCCCGGCCTTCTTTTTCGCAGGCTGCGATCGCTGAAGATCAGCCGCCGTTGACCTGTGCCAGGTCAACCTTGAGGCCCGGACCCATCGACGACGACAGGCCGACCTTGCGCAGGTACTTGCCCTTGGCGCCAGCAGGCTTCGCCTTGACGATGGCGTCAACGAAGGCTTCGAAGTTGGCGCGCAGCGCTTCGTCCGAGAACGAGAGCTTGCCGATGCCGCCGTGGATGATGCCGGCCTTTTCGACGCGGAATTCGATCTGACCGCCCTTGGCAGCCTTGACCGCTTCAGCGACGTTCGGGGTGACGGTGCCGAGCTTCGGGTTCGGCATAAGGCCCTTGGGACCCAGCACCTTGCCGAGGCGGCCGACGATGCCCATCATGTCGGGCGTCGCGATCACGCGGCCGTAGTCGAGATTGCCGTTCTGCATGTCTTCCAGCAGGTCTTCGGCACCAACCTTGTCAGCGCCAGCGGCGAGAGCGGCTTCAGCCTTGTCGCCACGAGCGAACACGGCAACCTTGACGTCCTTGCCGGTGCCCGAAGGCAGCGTGACCATGCCACGAACCATCTGGTCGGCGTGGCGAGGATCGACGCCGAGGTTCAGCGAGACTTCGAGGCTCTCGTCGAACTTGGCGGACTTGAGGTCCTTGAGCAGCGCGATCGCTTCATCGACGCCATAGAGCTTCTGGTTGTCGCCCAGCTTGGTGTCGAGGGCCTTCTGCTTCTTGGTCTGCTTGGCCATGCTATCAGCCCTCCACCACGGTGAGGCCCATCGCGCGAGCGGAGCCTTCGATGATCTTCGTTGCGGCGTCGATGTCGTTCGCGTTCAGGTCCTTCATCTTGGCCTGGGCGATTTCCGCCAGCTGCGAACGCTTGATCGAACCGGCCGAAGCCTTGCCCGGGGTCTTCGAACCCGACTTGATACCGGCAGCCTTCTTGATGAAGAAGGTGGCAGGCGGGGTCTTGGTCACGAAAGTGAACGAGCGGTCCGCGTAGACCGTGATCACGGTCGGCAGCGGGGTGCCCTTTTCGACTTCCTGCGTTGCAGCGTTGAACTGCTTGCAGAATTCCATGATGTTGACGCCGCGCTGACCCAGCGCCGGACCGATCGGCGGAGCAGGCTTGGCTTCACCAGCCGATACCTGCAGCTTGATATAGCCTTCAATCTTCTTGGCCACGATGGCCTCCTTTCTTCCTGTCGGCCCGCCAGCCAAGGCAGACCTCAGAGTGAGCGGTCAAACGCCCCGATACTGGGACTCCCGCACGGACCCACGGACAGATTCGCCCGCAAGAGTGCGCGCCCTTAGCGACAATGGTGCCGAAAGCCAAGCGCCAAGCGCAGGCCAGGCGCAAAGCATGCGGCGATCTGCCAAAGCCGTGATAGCCTTGGAACGTGAGGATCGATCGCCGGACACTGCTCGCCGCTGCCCCTGCAGCCCTTGCCACCCGTGCGGTAGCCGCCGTGCCTGCGCCAGCGCTGCCCACCGTCGCCGCGATCAGGCGAGACTTTGCCATCCTGTCAGAAGCCTATGATCGCCTCCATCCCGGCCTCGACCGTTATCTTGGCCACGACCGCTTTCGTGATCTGGTGCAGGACGAAGTCAGCCGGCTCGTCAACGGGCCGATGACCACCCGCGATCAGTATCTTTCTCTCGCGCGGGTGACAGCTGGCGTCCGCTGTGGCCACAGCTACCCGAATCCATCCAATCAGTCGAAATCCGTCATCGCGCAGATCGTGGGCACAAGTGCGGCCGTGCCCTTCACATTTGGCTGGATCGACGGACAAATGGTGGTGACTGGCATCTTGCGGGCCGATGTCCCGCTCAGGCGCGGAGATACCATCACCGCTGTCGATGGTGTTGCGACCTCCACGCTCCTGCGCCGGCTATTGCCGCTAGCCCGTGCGGACGGCAGCAACGACGCCAAGCGGCTTGCGCTGCTTGGCGTGGAGAGTCAGGACACTGCCAATCCGTTCGACCTCTATCGTCCGCTCGTTGCCAGGCACGGTCCTGCCCATCGCATTGCACTGACATTGGCGGACGGTCGCACCATCGACCTTCCATCTTTCATCCGTCCCCCAAGGGTCCGCGGAGCCGACAGGAACGATGCCGAAAGCAATGGCTGGAACCTTTCCATCAGCGCAGGCGTGGGCACCCTGCGCATGGACAACTGGGGTCTCTATGACAGCAAGTGGGACTGGCAGGCCTGGCTGGAAGCCGCATTCGATCGCATGATCGATGAGAAAGCCCATGGTCTCGTGATCGACATACGCGCCAACGAAGGCGGCATCGACTGCGGCGATGCGGTGCTGGCAAGATTGATCGACCGGCCGCTTGCGCAGGCGGTGATGGAACGCCACGTGCGCTACAGGTCAATTCCCGATGCGTTGCGCCCGGTGCTCGACACGTGGGATCGCAGTTTCGACGACTGGGGCGATGCGGTCAGGCCCTCCTCACGCAAGGGCATGTACAGGCTTGTGCGCGGAGACTTCGACCTGCCGGGTGCAAGGCTCGAACCGAGAGGCAAGCGCTTCGAAGGCAAGGTCGCGGTGCTGGTGGGGCCGACCTGCTCTTCAGCCACATTCCAGTTCGCCGAAACAGTCAAGCGCAGCGGCGTGGCCGTGCTGGTCGGCGAGCCCACTGGCGGCAACCTGCGGGGCATCAACGGCGGTGCGTTCTATTTCCTGCGCCTGCCGGAGACCGGTTTGGAGGTGGACCTCCCGCTGATCGGCTTCTTTCCATCCAGCCCTCAACCGGACGCGGGTGTCATGCCGGATGTCCCAGTGCAGACGAGCGCCGGGGACATCGCATCGCGCCGGGATCGGGCCATGGAAAAAGCGCGCCAGCTGGTGAGCTGACGCGCCTTTGCCTGCGTCGTCGAAAGATCAGCCGCGAACGAGTTCGACTTCCTCGAAGCCCAGTTCCACAGGTGTGGCACGACCGAAGATCGAGACCGAAACCTTCACGCGGCTCTTGTCGAAATCCAGTTCCTCGACCACGCCGTTGAACGAGGCGAAGGGACCCGCGTTGACCTTGACCTGATCGCCGATCTCGTAGTCGACCGAAACGTTCTTGCGCGGCTCGGCAGCGGCCTGTTCGCGCGCGCCGAAGTAGCGGGCGGCTTCCTTGTCGGAAATCGGCTGCGGCTTGTTGTTGGTGCCGAGGAAGCCGGTGACCTTCGGCGTGTTCTTGACGAGGTGATAGATGTCGTCGTTCATCGCCAGCTTGGCGAGCACATAGCCCGGCATGAACTTGCGCTCGACCTGAACCTTCTTGCCGCGCTTCACTTCGGTGACGGTCTCGGTCGGCACTTCGACCGCTTCGACCAGCTGCGAAAGACCGATGCGCTCGGCTTCCGAAATGATCGCTTCCTTCACCTTGTTCTCGAAACCGGAATAGGCGTGAATGATGTACCAGCGGGCCATTTTTGTTCTCTCAGGTCCTGGAGGTGGTCAGATCAGGCGAGCGACAGCAGAAAGCGCACGATCATGCCGAACAGCGAATCGATGCCGAGGAAAAATACAGCAAGGATCAGCATCATGATTGCCACGAAGATCGCGGTGGTGGTGGTTTCCTGCCGGGTCGGCCAGACCACCTTGCGCGCTTCGGCCTTCACCTGGTTGAAGAACTCGCCGGGGCTGGTCTTGGCCATTGCTCGAACGCCTTGCTTGCTGCGGCCGGGGCCGCGTGGAAACTCGTTTCTTCCGTCTAGGGGACATCGCCGCCCCGGACAGGTCCGGGAGGGGCTGGCGATTTTCCGATGTCGGAAGTGGGCCTGATCTAGTCGCAGCGACGCGGTTTGGCAAGATGGAGCGTAAGCGACAACTTGCACCTTGGACCCGATGGTCCGCCCAGAAGCCTGGACCCTTTGCATCTCTGGTCGGTTCTTACCCCCACGAACAGGGGTGAGTTTGACGGGGGCTGAAAGGAACGCAACCATGAAGAAGATCATCCTCCCGCTGGCGGCCATTGTCTTTGCCGGCACTGCGCAGGCGCAGAGTACCACCGCCACCACCACAGCGGGCGACCAGGTTTCCACTGGCACCGCAACGGGTTCAACCAATGCCAACACCGGACTTGGTGCTGACGTCAGCGTAAGCGCACAAGCCCAGCGCCAAGCCGACGACAAGGGCATCGGCGCAGACGTTTCGACAACGGCCAAGGTCCGCAACGACACTCGCGCCGAAACACGTGCAGCAGATCGTGCGCAGCGGAAGACCGAAGCAACCGCAGACCGCCTTGAACGCAAGACGATGAGCACTGCCGATCGCGCTCAGCACCGCACCGATCGTACCATCAACGATGTAGCCACTTCGGGCGCCCTTGATACGGCAGTTTCCGGGCGCGGCGCGCTGGGCGGCTCGCTCGGCAGCACCGGCATGGGTGCGTCCGCCGGTATCGGCGGCGGCCTTGCTGGCACCGCTGCTGGCGGCCTCGGCCGGGGCCGGAACTGACGCCAAAACTTACGCGATCATTTTCGCAGTACTGGAAAAGGGCGGGCGTAGCGGCTCGCCCTTTTTCGTGCCGGTTCTACCGAAAACGCCGGGCCGCAGTCTTCCAATGCGCGCGACGATTGCTAGCCTGGTCTCAGTTCTCAAGCGAACCAGACGCATTGGGACGCGACTTGGGGCGGTGCCGGATCGGCGCCGCCCCTCTTTTCCTTCAGAAGCCGGACGACGGCATCCACATTTCGACGGCACCGGCCTTGCCGGGAATGGCAGCGACCTTGCGATAACCTCCAGTTCGCGCAAGCGCATGCACCAGCGCTATGCGCTCGGGCAGCTCGCAGACCATGTGATGCGTGGGCGATGCAAAGACGAGTGCAGCGGGGCGCCTTTCCATGATGCGGCGAATTTCGGCATCGGCTGCGACCGGCAATGCCGGGAACTCGCAGACCAGATGCTGGTGGAAGGAAAACCGCGTCAGTGTCGGCGCGCCGCTAAGCTGATAGACCACCGGGTCGTAATTCACCACGTAGATCGGTTTGCCGGGAGCGTGCTGGCGCAAGTAGGCTGCAATGCCAAGGGGTTGCGAATCGTGATCGGGATCGTCGCGCAAAAGCTGGAACAAAACGGGCCAGAGCACGACCGCGGCGACAATGACCAGGGCCCATCTGGCAAGGTCCCTGCGCTCCACCAGAGTGAGTGCGGCCAGTACCCTTGCCGAAAGCAGGCACAGCGGCGCAAGCAGTGGCAAGGCATAGGCAGGATATGTCGCGCGCATGGCAAGCTCTGCCAACGCGGCCGCACCCAGCCAGCCCCAGGTCAGCAGCGCGGCATCGGGATTGGCAGGTCTGACGCCTGCTCCCCGCCACGACAGGCGCTTGCGCTCGGCCCAGCCAAGGCCGGCAAGAAGCAGTAGCGGCATTGCGGTTTTCAGTGAGGCGAGCACCCGCACTGGCGCTTCGGCCAGTGTCACGCCATCGCCATGAAGTCGCAGCAGCGCGCCGAACACGCTGGCGTCCAACAGCTCGGTAAAAGCGCCGTGGGCCGCGAAATAGAGCGCGAAGGCACAGGGGACCATGGCAAGTCCTGCACCGAACGCGGCAAGTGCGGGCAAGCTGCGATGGCGCCAAGCAAGATAGCCGGCGAGGAACAGGATTTCGAAGCCCGCCGTCTGCTTCATCATCGGCGCTGCGCCCATGACAAGGCCTGCCAGCAGCAATTGACCGGATGCCCTTCCGGCCGTCGCGGCAAGCGTGATGCCCCAGATGACAAACGGCGCTGCAAAAAGCTCGGGCTTGTTGGCAAGGCCATCGAACAGCAGGCTGTAGGTCGGCAGAAGGAGCGCGGCGATCAGGGCGAGGCGCGAATCACCCAAAACGCGCTGGCCAAAGCGATAGAGCCCCGCCGCCCCCGCCCCGATGGCAAGCGCAGCGAGAATCCTTCCGCCGAACGGGGCCGCGCCGAACATCGCATCGGCGAATGCGAACACCAGGAAGATGCCCGGTGGCTTGATGTCCCATGTGCCAAGATAAGGAAGTTCGCCCATGCGCCAGCCATGGCCGATCAACCAGAACAGCGCCGCATCGGCATCGGCACGGGGCGCGATGCCGAAGGGCAGGCGCACCAGCGCAGCCCACAAGAGGAGCGCGACGGCCACGATGAGGAACGGCAGGCGCACCGCAGACCGCACCTGCCGAATTTCCATCCCTATCGATGCCATGCCCGTGCCTGCCCCCTAGCGTTGCACAAGCCTTTTCGACCGAACATGGTTAAGGAATTGCTGCCGTTGAGACCCTGGCTGGCAAGAACGCACCCACTGCAGGTTCGTGATGGTGTAGCGTGGTTGAGGGGCTTTGCGGCTATGCTGAGAAGCAGATCATGACCTCGACCCGGCAAGGGCTTCGCCTTGCGGGGAGATGGCAGGAGTGGAGGGACTCGAACCCACGGCCCTCGGTTTTGGAGACCGATGCTCTACCAACTGAGCTACACTCCTGTGCTCTGGGCGGCCCCTTAAAGGGTTGACGACAGGAGTGCAACCGACCGAAACACATTATTGAAGATTATGGCCCGCAACGATCCCCATTCCATCCCGCCCGAGCTTCTGCTCAAGGCCTATCGCGCCGGGATCTTCCCGATGGCGGACAGTCGCGACGACCCTGAAGTGTTCTGGGTAGAGCCGAGAATGCGGGCGATTCTCCCGCTGGACAGCTTCCATCTGTCCAAGTCACTGGCGCGCACGCTCCGGCGCGGACGCTTTGCCGTCACCTGCAACGCGGCTTTCGAGGCGGTCATCGACGCCTGTGCAGCCCCTCGCCCCGGGGCCGAGGAAAGCTGGATCAGCGCACGGATTCGCGAAAGCTATATCGGCCTGCACGAGCACGGCCATGCTCATTCGATCGAATGCTGGCAGGACGGGCGCCTTGTCGGCGGACTCTATGGTGTGGGATTCGCCCGGGTGTTTTGCGGCGAATCGATGTTCAGCCGCGAAAGCGATGCCTCTAAGGTAGCCTTGGCATGGCTTGTTGCGTCGTTGCGAAGAGTGGGGGCCGAACTGCTAGACTGCCAGTTCACCACCGCGCACCTGTCATCGCTCGGGGCGGTGGAATTACCCCAGAGCCAGTATCTGCAATTGCTTTCAGCTGCGCAGCGGCCCTATTCGTCGGCAGAGCTGGCAGCCGGCCGGGCGCTGGGCGACGAGCTGGGCTTTGGACTGGGCGGCGTAACCGGCGGTGAAGCGCCGCTGGCGTTGCCACTGGGCTTTGCCGCATTGCGCGCAGCGGCAAGAGGCTCTTCCTCGCCCGGGAACGTCATCGCGCAATCCTTGACCCACACGTCATAGACCGGGTGTTCGACCACGCTCAGCGACGGGGCGTTCTTGAACAGCCAGCCGGAGAAGACCTTGCGCCAGGCAAGCGGCTCGCTGGTGGTGGCGCGTTCCTCGACGTAGAGCTGAACGAAAGCGCCCGTTTCCGGGGGGTCTTCCCACGGCGCAGTCTTCTCGCACGTGGCAAGCTTCACGATGGCGTTGCCGATGCGGCGCGATTCGCCGCTTTTCAGCACAACTTCCTGCGTGATGTTGTTGCGCTTGTTGAGGAAGCCCAGCGTTGCCACCCGGTCCTTGATCGGTGTGCCGAATTCGCTTTCCACCGCAGCGCCCGATGCGCTGACGACGGCCGAGCCGGTCTCGGTCGCCTCGGGCGGAGGCGGAGGAGCCTTGTCACCGCAACCGGCAAGCGCCAGCACGCCCGCAAGCGCGAGCCCGCGTGCTACCGCCGGCGCAATCGATGGCATCAGGCTTCCGGCACCCAGGCTTCGTAGTCACCCGTGGCTGCAGCCCGCTTGCCACCGCGTTCCAGCGCACCCTGCGGGCGATAGGCCTTGACCGTGCCGGTGGCGTTGGGGGTGTAGTCTACTTCCCAGATGCGCGGCGGCGGCAGATTGCTTTCGGGCACGCCGTCAAACGAGCCGTGCAGCCAGCCGTGCCATTCCGAAGGCACGCGGCTGGCGTCGTTCGCGCCGTTGTAGATCACCCAGCGGCGTTCGCGCCCGGCGAAGGGATGGCCCTTGGGATAGGGTTTCTTGGCGCGGAAATACGTGTTGCCCTGCGCGTCGGTGCCGACCTGCTCGCCCCTGAGGGCGCTGTCGAGCATGGTGGTCACGGTAGCGCCATTCCACCAGGTGAAGATCTTGCCGAGGATGCTCATGATACCTGCCTTGGATATTGGGCGCGCTTAGCCGCTGATGGGGGGAACAGGCAAGCGCTCAGATGCGCCTGCCCCCGGTCGCTTCACCAATCGACCTTGTCACCCGGCTTGATGCCAAGCTTTGCCGCAAGGCCGCCGTTGATCTCGAGCACGGCCAGCGTCGGACCGGCGGCCGGCAGCGGCGTTTCGTCATAGGGCCGGGCGTTGGCGGCAATGTTCATGATCCGGCGATCGAGCCCCACGAAGATGATGTCGAGCGGAATCACCGTGTTGCGCATCCAGAAGGCAGCAACGTCTGGCGGATTGCGCAGGAAGATCATCCCTTCATCGTCGCCGATCTCGGTCCGGAACATCAGCCCCTTGGCCTGTTCCGCCGATGTCCGGGCGACTTCCGACTTGAAGACGTGCGCCGTCTTGCCGCTGGTGATCGTGACAGGTTCGATCTGCAGGCCGGAAACCGGGTGCACGGCCGCGGCAGCACTCTGCGCCGGGGGCTTGGTGCCGGCATCTGCGGCACCCGGGGAACAGCCCGCGATCAGCGCAAGGGCAGAAAAGGCGGCAAGTCTATTCAGCTGCTTCATCGATCCACTCTTCCAGAGCCTCAGCGCTCAAGGCATTCACCACCTCGCGCGCATGTGCAAGGGGGTGCCCTGCACGGAGCATCGCTGCGACCTGCTTTTCCCGGATAGCCGGGTCAAGCCCTTCCCCCTTGCCGAACGGGCCAAAGCGACGTTTCCGCGCCATGACAAGCGCGGCCCGGCGGGCTTCGACCTCACTGCCGCGCGATTCGTCGCGCAAGGACTCGTCAATCCCGGCAGCGCCCAGCGCCTGGTCGATACGCCGCGCGCCATAGCCCCGGCGCAAAAGGCTTTGTGCCTTGCTGCGCGCAAAACCGGCATCGTCGACATAGCCGAGCTCGATGAACCGGCCAACGATAGCGCCGATGTCGGCCTTCCCCTCGCCTTCCCATCCGCGTTCGCGCAGCTTGCGGCGCAGATAATCGGAGAGTTTGCCGGCGCTGATGGCAAAGCGCGCGACATAAGCCAGCGCCATCTCGTTCAGGCGCGGGGCATCGAGCGGCCTAGGCTGCTTGCGTTCGCGCGGTGCCCGGCGACGATCTGGGGAATTGCGATCCATTCGCCATATTCGTGCCACAGTCCCCGCTAAATGAGAACGTCCGTACCGTGGTGGCGTTGTTTTCGCGTCACGGACCAGTAATGGGCCGTTCACGAGTGGGCTGACATTGGCCTGCAGGACGAATGAAGAGAACATCGGGGTATCGCATGACTGTTTCGAACGCTGTCGCTGACAAGGCGATTCTCGTTCCCACACCGAATATCGACGTGCAGCCACGTCGCTATGCGGACTTCGATACTTTCTGCGAGGCGCTGGACCATGCCGCCAAGGGTGTGCTGGGCTTCAACTTCCACGATCCGCGCGGCACGCTGAGCCGCATCTACCCCTATTCCGAACTGCGCGCCGATGCGCTGGTCGCGGCGCGCAAGCTGATCGCATTTGGCGTGGCGCCCGGCGATCGCGTTGCGCTGGTGGCCGAAACCGGCCCCGATTTCGCGGCGATCTTCTGCGGCGCGATGTATGCCGGCGCCTGGCCGGTGCCGCTCCCCCTGCCCACCAGCTTCGGCGGCAAGGAAAGCTATATCGATCAGCTTGCCGTCCAGCTTGCCAGCTCTGATCCGAAGATGCTGGTCTATCCCGGCGAGATTGCCGAAATGGCTGGCGCCGCCGCCGCGCGGCAAGGTTGCGCCGGACTTTCGTGGGAGGATTTCCACGCTGGCGAACAGTCCGCCGCCGAACTTCCGAAGCCCGATCCCGACGCGATCAGCTACCTGCAGTATTCCAGCGGCTCGACGCGTTTCCCCCACGGCGTTGCGGTTACCCATCGCGCGCTGCTCGCCAACCTTGCCGGCCATTCGCATGGCATGAAGATCGACAATCCGGACCGCGCAATTTCGTGGCTGCCGTGGTATCATGACATGGGCCTGGTGGGCTGCTTCCTCTCGCCGATCGCCAACAGCGTGTCAGTCGACTTCCTCAAGACCGAGGATTTTGCCCGCCGCCCGCTCGCCTGGCTCGACCTGATCAGCCGCAACAAGGGCACGTCGCTGTCCTATTCACCCACCTTCGGCTACGACATCTGCGCCCGCCGCATCTCGAGCCAGACTGCCGTCTCCGATCGTTTCGACCTTTCGCGCTGGCGCGTGGCCGGCAACGGGGCCGACATGATCCGCCCCGACGTGATGCAGAACTTCGTCAACGCCTTTGCCGATGCCGGCTTCAAGGCCGAAGCCTTCCTGCCGAGCTATGGCCTTGCCGAAGCGACCCTTGCGGTGACCGTCATGCCTCCGGGCGAAGGGATCCGCGTCGAACTGGTCGAGGAAGAGCGCCTTTCGGGCACTCCTCGCGATCTTTCGCGCCCCGCTCGCTATCGCGCCATGGTCAATTGCGGCGTGCCGGTGCTGGGCATGGAAGTGGCCATCAAGGGCGAAAACGGCAACGTGCTGGGCCATCACCACATCGGCAAGGTCTGGTGCCGCGGCTCCTCGGTCATGCACTCCTATTTCCGCGATCCTGAAGCGACTGCGGCCTGCATGGTCGATGGCTGGCTCGATACCGGCGACATGGGGTACGTCGACGAACAGGGCTACCTGTTCATCGTGGGACGCGCCAAGGACATGATCATCATCAACGGCAAGAACCACTGGCCGCAGGACATCGAGTGGGCGGTCGAACAGCTCCCCGGCTTCCACCAGGGTGACATTGCCGCCTTCTCGGTCGAGACCGAGAACGGCGAGGAAGCGCCTGCCGTGCTGGTGCACTGCCGCGTGTCCGATCCGGTCGAACGCGTGAAGCTGCGTGACCAGATCCGCGACAAGGTGCGTTCGATCACCGGCATGAATTGCGTGGTCGAACTCGTGCCGCCGCGCACGCTGCCGCGTACCAGTTCGGGCAAGCTTTCACGCGCCAAGGCCAAGAAGCTTTACCTTGCAGGTGAAATCGCGCCCTACCAGCTCGCCGCCTGATCGCGCCATTCCGGCACGGCTCTTTCGCAGAAACACTTGACGACGTTGCAATCTTCCGATTCCTTGGCGGCGGGGAATAGGGGAGAGGAATCATGGCAACCGCACATCTGCAGGAGCCGCGGGCACAGTCCGTCGAAGCATCGGCGCAGGAACTGTCCGGCGTCGTCATCGGCTGGGATCATCGTGCTTATGCACGCAACATCCACTTGCGGGTGCAATCAACCAACTCGCCGCAGCCGCGGCCCGGTGCAGTCGACACGCACCACCTGTTGATGACGCGCAACCAGGCGATGCTGCTGGCAAGTTACCTCATGCGCCTGACCGGACAGCAGCCACCAGTACCGCGCCCGCGAAGCTTGTGGCGCCGTCTGTTCGGATAGCGTTTTTGCCGCTTCCCTAACCGCGCGATTAAGAGCACTCTGCCGCAGGAACTCCACGCAGAACGGAGCCGGGAGAGGACATGCGCAGATCAGCCTTTCGCCACGCAATGGTGGCAAGCCTTGCCGCCATCGCGGCGGCACAACCTGCATTCGCCGATGCGCCGACGCTGGCAACGTCTCGGGCCAATGCAGCGGCCTTGGACGCCTTGCCCATGGGCGACGTGCGCGATTTCGATTTTGCCGCACGCGGGTTTGTCGCAACGCTGAAGGACCCTGTCATACGCGATGCTGCGGGAAAGCCGGTGTGGAACACCGCCGCCTTTGCCTTTGCCAGCGGTCCGGCTCCGGCCACCGTCAATCCCAGCCTTTGGCGCCATGCCCAGGTTCTCGGCAAGGCAGGACTGTTCAAGGTTACCGCCCGCATCTGGCAGGTACGCGGCTTCGACGTGGCAAACGTGACTTTCGTGCGCGGCGACAAGGGATGGATCGTGATCGACCCCCTGACTGCGACCGAGACCGCTGCCGCGGCCTATTCCCTGATCTCGGAGAAGGTGGCGAAGCTGCCCGTCACGGCCATGATCTACACCCACAGCCACGTCGATCATTTCGGCGGCGCTGGCGCCTTTGCGCAGGCATTGGCCAAGGATGCGCCGACCATCGCGCCGCAGGGTTTCACGCGCGCCGCCGTAAGCGAGAATGTCATTGCTGGCCCCGCCATGGGCCGCCGCGCAGGCTACCAATTCGGACTTGAACTGCCCAAGGGGCCAGAAGGTTCGATGGGGTCGGGGATCGGCATGGGCGTGGCCGCGGGCGGCCGCAGCCTGATCCCGCCGACGCGCGAGATTGCCGAGACCGGCACCGAACTCATGCTCGACGGCGTGCGGGTGCGGTTCCAGATCACGCCTGGCACCGAGGCCCCGGCAGAGATGAACTTCGGCTTCCCTGACTGGAAGGTGGCAGATCTTGCCGAGAACGCAAACGTCAGCCAGCACAACATCCTTACCCCGCGCGGTGCCGTCATCCGCGATGCGAAGGCCTGGGCCCAGGGACTGACCGAAGCGATCGACTTCTTCGCTGGCTCCGAGGTGCTGATCACCAGCCACGGCTGGCCGCGTTTCGGCGCGGGCGAGATCAGCGACTATCTTGGCAAGCATCGCGATGCCTATGCCTATCTTCATGATCAGACCGTAAGGCTTATGAACAAGGGTCTGACCGGGCCGGAGATCGCCGCACGGCTGACGCTTCCGCCGGCGCTGGCGCAGCAGTGGTACGACCGGCCCTATTACGGGTCGTACAGCTTCAATTCGCGGGCGGTCTATCAGTTCTACATGGGCTGGTACGACGGCAATCCCGTCCACCTCGCGCCGCTGCCGCCCGAGGATGGCGCCAAGCGCTATGTCAATGCAATGGGCGGTGCAGCGCGGGTCAGGAGCATGGCCGAAGAGGCTTTCGCCAAGGGCGACTATGCCTGGGCGGCAGAACTGCTCGACAAGGCGATCTTTGCCGATGCCGGCGATGCCCCGGCCAAGGCGCTGCTCGCCCGCACTTACCGCCAGCTCGCCTACCAGAGCGAAAACGCACTGTGGCGGAATATGTACCTTTCAGGCGCGCGCGAGCTGGAGAACGGGGTCTCGGCAATCGATCCCACAGGCGGCGCAGGCCTGATCGGGCAACTGCCGCCGGCCGATCTTTTCGATGTGCTCGCCGTCAGGCTTGATCCCGCAAAGGCGGCAGACGGCGCGCTGATGCTCGGTTTCGATTTCCCCGACAAGGCGTCGCGATTCACGGTGACCGTCGCCAACGGCGTTCTGGTCCATCGGTCGGGCCTGCGTGACGGGCGACAGGCGACGCTCACGGTGCGCTATGCCGATCTGCTTGGCGCGCTGTTTGCGGGCCAGCCGCTAGCCGCCAAGGTCGCCTCTGGTGAAGCGAAAATCGAAGGGGATCCGGCTGCCTTTGCCCGCCTGGTAAGCTGGCTCGACAAGCCGGACCCGGCCTTCGCCATTGTTACGCCTTAGGGGACCGGCTTCTTGAGATAGGCGATCACGTTCGCGCGGTCTGCCGGGTTGGACAGGCCCGGGAAAGCCATCGAGGTGCCTGGCACCACCGTCGAAGGCTTGGTCAGCCACTTGTCGAGCGTGGCCTCATTCCAGGTCAGCTTGGCCTTCTGCATCGCGGCCGAATACTTGAAGCCCGCAGCCGAGCCCGACTTGCGCCCGACCACGCCCGCAAGGTTTGGACCCATCTTCGGGCCTGCAGTCGGCTGGACGGCGTGGCAAGCGATGCAACGCATGAACACCTTCTTGCCTGCTGCGGCGTCCTGCGCCTGCGCCGCGCCACCCGCCAGCGCCGTAACGGCGAGACCTGCCATAACCAATGCACCCGTAAACTTGCTCATTGCCACATCCTGCCCTTGCTTGATGCTACCATTTGTTTGCTTCAGCCGCACGCCGATGCAGACGTCAAGAGTTTGCCGGACGGGGTTTATCCCGCCTGAACGGATTCGCGCCATAGCCAAAAGGGAGCAGAACGGGAAAGGTGGGCTGCAAAAAGGGTGGCTGCAAAATGCATGCTTTGTCCACTAGGTAGTCAGATGCACTCCACCGGACCCGCTCGCCTTCGCCCCCTGCCCGCAGGCTTCCTCGATGCCCTGTCAGCGCGCTTCGGAACCGCCTGCCAGACCGCGGAAGCAATACGCGCACAGCACGGCAGCAGCGAATCGCAGTACGCTACCGTCCTGCCCGATGCGGTGGTGTTTGCCGCATCGACGCAGGACGTGGTCGATTGCGTCAACCTGTGCCGCGAAGCCGGGGTGGCAATCGTACCTTATGGCGCCGGCACCTCGCTGGAGGGCCACACTCTCCCGCTCGAGGGTGGCGTGAGCCTTGACCTTACGCGCATGGACACCGTCCTTTCAGTCAACCACGCCGACTTTGACTGCACCGTACAGCCCGGTATCCGGCGCGAGGCGCTCAACACACACTTGCGTGACAGCGGGTTGTTCTTCCCGATCGATCCGGGAGCCAATTCGACCATTGGCGGCATGGCCTCCACCCGCGCCTCGGGCACCAACGCCGTGCGATATGGCACGATGCGCGAGGCGGTGCTGGGGCTCGAGGTGGTGACGCCGCAGGGCAAGGTCATCCGCACGGGAACGCGCGCCAAGAAGTCGGCCGCCGGATACGATCTGACGCGGCTCTACATCGGCTCGGAAGGCACACTTGGGGTCATCACCGGCATCACCTTGCGCCTTCACCCAGTGCCCGAAGCGATCATGGCGGCAACCTGCCCGTTCGAGACGCTATCAGGCGCGATCGAAACAGTGGTGCAGGCTTTCCATTGCAGCGTGCCGATGGCGCGGATCGAACTGCTCGATGCGATGCAGGTTCGCGCCGTAAACTTGCGCAGCAAGCTTGGCCTGCCCGAAGCGCCGACGCTGTTCTTCGAATTCCACGGGACGCCCGGCGGTGTCGCCGAACAGGTCGAGACGGTCAAGACGCTGGCCTCGGTCAATGGCGGTGGCGCCTTCCAGTGGGCAACACTGGCCGAAGACCGCAGCCGCCTGTGGCGCGCGCGGCACGAATCGTATTACGCCGCCGTCAACCTGCGCCCTGGCGCCATCGGCCTGACGACAGACGTCTGCGTGCCGATGAGCCGGCTTGCCGAATGCATCCTGGCCACCCGCGCCGATCTCGACACCTGCAGCGTACCCGCCACGATCCTGGGCCACGTTGGCGACGGCAACTTCCACCTCGTCTTCTCGATCGATCCGGATGCCCCGCACGAGATGGAGGAAGTCGAGGCAGTGAATCACCGCATGGTCGCCCGGGCGCTGGCCATGGATGGCACCTGCACCGGCGAGCACGGCGTCGGGATTGGCAAGCAGCAGTGCCTTGTCGATGAACTGGGCGAGGATGCGGTGCAGATCATGCGCACGCTCAAGCAGGCACTGGACCCGGGCAATATCTTCAACCCGGGCAAGATCTTCCAGCTATAGCAAGGCCCCTCCTCTGCAGAGGAAGGGCCTTGGGGGGACACATCACTCCATCTCGAGGATGATCGCATCCACCGCCAGGCTGTCGCCCGCCTTGGCGTTGACCGACTTCACCTTGCCCGCCTTCTCGGCGCGCAGGATGTTCTCCATCTTCATAGCCTCCACCACGGCCAGCGGCTGACCTGCTTCCACCGTGTCGCCCTCGCCCACGTTGAGGCTGACGAGCAGGCCGGGCATCGGGCAGATCAGGAACTTCGAAAGATCGGGCGGGATCTTTTCGATCATGTGCCTGGTCAGGTGCGCGATGCGCGCGGGCAGAACCTGCACATCATGGATTGCACCTCGCGTCGTCAGCTTGAAGCCCGCGCGTGTGGTCTCGACCTTAACCGACAGCGGCTTGTCGTCGACTTCGCAGTGCACCATCCGGTCACCCGGCGTGTATTCCAGTGCGATGTCGATGGCCTTGCCGTCAACGCTGATCTCGTCTTCGGTCAGTTCCACCGCATAGGTCGCGCCACCGATCTTCACCGCCCATTCCGACGGCGGATCGAGATCATGGCCCAGCTGGCCATCCACCTGCCGCGCCCGGTCAGACCGCGCCGTTGCAAGGAATGCAGCCAGTGCCGCCAGCGTCTGCTTCAGCTCGTCCGAAGTCGCAGCCCCGGTGAAACCATCGGGATATTCCTCGGCGATGAAGCCCGTCGTCAGTTCGCCCGAACGGAAGCGCGGGTGCTGCATGATCGCGTTGACGAAGTCGATGTTGTGGCCAAGCCCTTCGATCTCGAAGGCGTCCAATGCCTCGATCTGCTTGTCCGCCGCCTCGTCGCGGGTCTTCCCCCAGGTGATCAGCTTGGCGATCATCGGGTCATAGAACATCGAGACTTCGCCGCCTTCATAGACACCGTCGTCCACGCGCACGCCATCAATGCCTCTACGGCCATTTTCCGCACCATCGTCCGTCCAGCGATCGACCGACGGGTTATAGCGGATCAGGCGTCCGGTCGAAGGCAGGAAGCCGCGATAGGGATCTTCGGCATAGACGCGGTTCTCGATCGCCCAGCCGTCGATCTTCACGTCATCCTGCGTCATCGCCAGCTTCTCGCCATAGGCAACGCGGATCATCTGCTCGACCAGGTCGACGCCGGTGATCGCCTCGGTGACGGGGTGTTCCACCTGCAGGCGGGTGTTCATTTCGAGGAAGTAGAAGCTCTCGCCCGTCGGGTCCGCGCCCGAAACGATCAGTTCCACCGTACCCGCAGAATAGTAGCCCACCGCGCGGGCCAGCGCGACGCACTGCTCGCCCATCGCCTTGCGCATCTTCGGGGTGACGAAGGGCGACGGCGCTTCTTCCACCACCTTCTGATGGCGGCGCTGGATCGAGCATTCGCGCTCATTCAGGTAAAGAATGTTGCCGTGCTTGTCGCCGAGGATCTGGATCTCGATGTGGCGCGGGTTGAGGATGAACTTCTCGATGAACACGCGGTCGTCGCCGAACGAATTCAGGCCCTCGCGCTTCACCGCTTCAAAGCCTTCGCGCACGTCCTTCTCGTTGTAGGCAAGGCGCATACCCTTGCCGCCGCCGCCGGCTGAGGCCTTCATCATCACCGGATAGCCGATCTCGTCCGAGATGCGCACCGCGTGCTCGGTATCCTCGATCTCGCCGACGAAGCCGGGGACGACGTTGACGCCCGCCTGCTTGGCCAGCTTCTTGGATTCGATCTTGTCACCCATCGCGGCAATCGCGCCGACAGGTGGGCCGATGAACTCGATCCCCTCTGCGGCCAGCGCCTCGGCAAACGAGGTGCGCTCGGACAGGAAGCCGTACCCCGGATGCACAGCTTCAGCACCGGTCTGCTTGCAGGCCGCGATGATCTTGTCGGCAATCAGATACGACTGCGCGGCAGGTGCCGGGCCGATATGCACCGCCTCGTCCGCCATCTGCACGAACGGCGCCCGCGCATCGGCATCCGAATAAACGGCCACCGTCTGAATACCCATCCGACGCGCCGTCTTGATCACCCGGCACGCAATCTCGCCACGGTTGGCGATGAGGATTTTCTTGAACATTCTCATTCCTCTTTAGGCCCTTGAGCCCACAAAACGGAAGCAATCCGGATCACATCGACAAATAAAACCAGCCCGAACAAGCCGGTAAAAATCAAAGCTGCGGGCCCGAAGCATTCAGCCCAGAGGCCAGATTGGCGCTCCTGTATCTTGCATTGGGCCTCGAGTGTGTTGAGCAATCCCCACAAGGTAGCCCCCAAAAGACCCCACAACAGGACGCTGGACAGGACAAATGTAACTTTGCGCCGCCTGGTCACCTTTTGCCTCTATTCGTCAGCCCGGGCTTGCACCGGGGTCCCGCGTTTCCTTCAACCTCGCAAAAAGCAGAGGGCCCCCGGGGCAAGCCCGGGGTGACGGGAAGGAGAGAGAAGAAGCCCCGACGCACGTAACTAAGCCGCTTCGATCTCGCTACCTGCTGGCGGCATGTTGTGCCCCAGCAGCCGCAGCATGTCGGCCGCGCATTCGACGACGTTGGAACCCGGGCCATAGATGCCCTGCACGCCTGCCTCGCGCAGGTAATCGTAGTCCTGCGGCGGGATCACGCCGCCGGCGACGACCTTGATGTCTGCGCGGCCAGCGGCCTTGAGGTGGCCGATCAGTTCGGGGATCAGGGTCTTGTGTCCGGCGGCAAGCGAGGAGGCACCGACCGCATCGACCTCCTTCTCGAGCGCCAGCGCGGCGGCTTCCTCGGGCGTCTGGAACAGCGGGCCGCTGGTCACTTCGAAGCCCATGTCGCCAAAGGCCGAGGCGATCACGTTCGCCCCCCGGTCGTGTCCGTCCTGGCCCATCTTGGCAACAAGCATGCGCGGCTTGCGGCCAAGGCGGCGCGTGACGGCCTCGACGCCGTCGAGAACCTGCTGGTAGCGCGAGTCACCGGCATAGGCTGAGCCGTAAACGCCCTTCACCGGGGTCGGGTACGTGCCGTGGCGGCCGAACACGACTTCCATCGCGTCCGAAATCTCGCCCAGCGTCGCGCGGTGGCGGGCAGCTTCCACGGCGAGTTCGAGCAGGTTGCCGCCAGTCTTTGCGCCCTCGGTCAGCGCATTCAGAGCAGCACGGCACTTGGTCTCGTCGCGGGTCTCACGCACGCGCTTGATGCGGGCGATCTGCGCTTCGCGGACGACATGGTTGTCCACTTCCAGCGTTTCGAGCTTGTCCTCGCTGGCCAGGCGATACTTGTTGACGCCGACGATCACGTCCTCGCCCCGGTCGACGCGCGCCTGACGCCCGGCGGCGGCTTCCTCGATCATCGCCTTGGGCCAGCCAGCAGCCACGGCCTTGGCCATGCCGCCATCGGCCTCGACGCGCTCGATGATCTCCCACGCCTTGTCGACCAGTTCCTGCGTCAGGCTCTCGATGTAGTACGACCCGCCGAGCGGATCGACCACCTTCGTCATTCCGGTCTCTTCCTGGATCACGATCTGCGTGTTGCGCGCGATGCGCGCGGAAAAGTCGGTCGGCAGCGCAATGGCTTCGTCGAGCGCGTTGGTGTGGAGCGACTGCGTGCCGCCCAGCATCGCGGCCATCGCCTCGATCGTGGTGCGGATGACGTTGTTGTAGGGGTCCTGCTCCTGCAGCGAAACGCCCGAGGTCTGGCAGTGGGTGCGCAGCATCTTGGAGCGTTCGTCCTGCGCGCCGAGCTTGGTCATCACCCGGTGCCACAGCACGCGTGCGGCGCGCAGCTTGGCCACTTCCATGAAGAAGTTCATGCCGATGGCAAAGAAGAACGACAGGCGACCAGCGAACTTGTCGATATCGAGGCCCGAGGCCACCCCGTACTTCACGTATTCCATGCCGTCAGCGATGGTAAACGCCAGTTCCTGCACCTGCGTCGCGCCGGCTTCCTGCATGTGGTAGCCGGAGATCGAGATCGAATTGAACTTCGGCATCTCGCGGCTGGTATAGCCGAAGATGTCCGAGATGATCCGCATCGAAGGCTCGGGCGGGTAGATGTAGGTGTTGCGGACCATGAACTCCTTGAGGATGTCGTTCTGGATGGTCCCGTCGAGCAGCTTGCGATCGACGCCCTGTTCCTCGCCGGCGACGATGAAGAACGCGAGGATCGGGATCACCGCACCGTTCATGGTCATCGAGACCGACATCTGATCGAGCGGGATACCGTCGAACAGGATCTTCATGTCCTCGACCGAGTCAATGGCCACGCCCGCCTTGCCCACGTCGCCCACCACGCGCGGATGGTCGGAGTCGTAACCGCGGTGCGTCGCAAGGTCGAAGGCAACCGAGAGGCCCTTCTGCCCTGCTGCCAAGTTGCGACGATAGAAGGCGTTCGATTCCTCGGCCGTCGAGAAACCGGCATACTGGCGGATCGTCCAAGGCCGGCCGGCATACATCGATGCGCGCACGCCGCGCGTGAAGGGCGCAAAACCGGGCAGGCCGGGATCGGCGGTCACGTCCTCGGCGGTGTAGAGCGGCTTGACGGCAATGCCCTCGGGCGTCTGCCATGTAAGATCCTTGCCCTTCACTTCCTTGGTGGCGGCGGCCTGCCAGTCAGCCAGTGTCTTGTCGGTCATCGCGCTATCGTCCTCGGAATTGCTCAGTGCGCGCCCTTGGGCGTTTCCATGATCTCTGTAAGCTGGCCGCCCATGTCCTTTGGGTGCACAAAGAAGATCAGCGTGCCGTGCGCGCCGATGCGCGGTTCGCCCAGCACGCGCTTGCCCTGAGATTCGAACCAGGCCTTCGCCTCGTGAATATCAGACACTTCGTAGCAAAGGTGGTGCTGCCCCCCCAAGGGATTGGCGGCGAGCCACTTGCCCACGGCGCTGTCGGGGCTGGTCGGCTGGATCAGCTCGATCTGCGTGCCAGCGGTCCCGTTCTCGCCCGGCGTATTGACGAAACAGACCCGGACCTGCTGGCTTTCCAGCACGAACGGCTCGGTGATGTCGCTAGCTCCCATCACGTCGCGGTAGAACGCGATGGAAGCGTCGATGTCCGGCGTTGCCACGCCGACGTGGTTGAGGCGGCCCAGCTTCATGTTCAGACCTTCTCGATGACCATGGCGATGCCCTGACCGCCACCGATGCACATGGTGATCAGGCCGTACTTGCCGCCGGTGCGGTGCAGTTCGTACATCGCCTTGATCGTCAGGATCGCGCCGGTCGCCCCGATCGGATGGCCGAGCGAGATGCCCGAGCCGTTGACGTTGGTCTTGGCAGGATCGAAGCCCAGTTCCTTGGCCACGCCGCAGGCTTGCGCGGCGAACGCCTCGTTGCTCTCGATCACGTCGATCTGGTCGAGCGTCAGCCCTGCCCGCTTGAGCGCCACCGGCACCGCCTTGACCGGGCCGAGGCCCATCACGTTCGGCTCGACGCCGGCATGGCCCCAGCCGAGGATCTTCGCCATCGGCTTCAGCCCGTGCTCTTCCACGGCCTTGCCGCTGGCCAGCACGACCGCCGCAGCGCCGTCGTTGATGCCCGAGGCATTGCCTGCCGTGACCGTGCCGTCCTTCTTGAAGACAGGCTTCAGGCTAGCCATCGCCTCGACCGAAGCATCACCACGCACGTGCTCGTCTGTGTCGAACACCACCACGCCCTTGCGCGTCTTGATCTCGACCGGGACGATCTGTTCCTTGAAGTAGCCAGCTGCGATCGCGGCCGCCGCACGCTTGTGGCTTTCCACCGCCAAGGCATCCTGCTCCTCGCGGCTGATCGAGCAGCGCTCAGCCACGTTCTCCGCCGTCACGCCCATGTGGATGTTCTCGAACGGATCGTGCAGCGCGCCAAGCATGGCGTCCATCAGCACCTGATCGCCCATCTTCTGGCCGTTGCGCGCGGTCAGCACCATGTGCGGCGCGTTCGACATGCTTTCAGCACCGCCGCCGATGGCAATGTCCTGCTCGCCAAGGGCAATGCCCTGCGCCGCCGAGACGATCGCCTGCAGGCCCGAACCGCACAGGCGGTTGACGTTCATCGCCGGCGCCTCGATCGGCACGCCTGCGTTAACCGCCGCGACGCGGCTGACATAGGCGTCCTTTGGCTGGGTCGGCACGACCGTGCCGATCACCACGTTCTGCACCTTGTCCGCCGTTATACCGGCGCGGGCAATGGCTTCCTTGATGACGATCGCGCCGGTCTCGGCCGGCCGCAGCGAGGCCAGCCCACCGCCGAACGAGCCGATGGCGGTACGCGCGCCCGAGACGATGTAGATGTCGGTCATGTCAGTCTTTCAAAAGTCTTGGGGCAAATCAGAGCGGAATGTTGTCGTGCTTCTTCCACGGGTTCTCGAGGCTCTTGTTCTTGAGCTTCCGCAGCCCCAGCGCCACGCGGCGACGGGTTGAGTGCGGATAGATCACCTCGTCGACGAAGCCCTTGCTGGCCGCCACGAACGGATTGGCGAAGCGGTCCTCGTATTCCCTGGTCTTCACCGCCTGCTCTTCGGCCGAAAGCCCGCGGAAGATGATCTCGACTGCGCCCTTGGCACCCATCACGGCGATCTCGGCGGTCGGCCAGGCGTAGTTTAGATCACCGCGCAGGTGCTTTGAGGCCATCACGTCATAGGCGCCGCCATAGGCCTTGCGGGTAATCACGGTAATCTTCGGCACGGTCGCCTCGGCATAGGCGAACAGCAGCTTCGCGCCGTGCTTGATGATGCCGTTGTGCTCTTGCGCCGTGCCGGGGAGAAAGCCCGGAACGTCGACGAAAGTGACGATCGGAATGTTGAACGCATCGCAGAAGCGCACGAACCGCGCAGCCTTCTTCGATGAATTGATATCGAGCACGCCGGCCAGCACCATCGGCTGGTTCGCGACGATTCCCACGGTGCGCCCTTCGACGCGCCCGAAGCCGACGATGATGTTGCCGGCATGCTTGGGCTGGATCTCGAAGAAGTCGCCCTCGTCCACCGTCTTGCGGATCACTTCGTGCATGTCATAGGGCTGCGTCGCCGAGGCCGGAATGATCGTGTCGAGGCTCGGCTCGCTGCGGTCATATGGGTCCGAAGTCGGCCGTTCAGGCACGTCCTGCCGGTTCGACAGCGGCAGGTAATCGAAGAAATCGCGCGCGGCGAGCAGCGCCTCGATGTCGTTTTCCAGTGCAAGGTCGGCGACCGAGGTCTTGGTGGTATGCGTTACCGCGCCGCCCAGTTCCTCCTGCGTGACAACCTCGTTGGTCACCGTCTTCACCACGTCCGGGCCAGTGACGAACATGTACGAGCTGTCCTTCACCATGAAGATGAAGTCGGTCATCGCCGGAGAATAGACCGCACCGCCAGCGCATGGCCCCATGATCAGCGAAAGCTGCGGCACTACGCCAGATGCCAGCACGTTGCGCTGGAACACCTCGGCATAGCCGCCCAGCGATGCCACGCCTTCCTGGATGCGCGCGCCGCCCGAATCGTTGAGGCCGATGACCGGTGCGCCGACCTTCAGCGCCATGTCCATGATCTTGCAGATCTTCTGCGCGTGGCGCTCGGAGAGCGAACCGCCGAACACGGTGAAGTCCTGGCTGAACACATAGACCAGACGGCCGTTGATCGTACCGGAACCCGTCACCACGCCATCGCCCGGAACGACCGTATCGGGCATGCCGAAGTCGACGCAATTGTGCTCGACGTACATGTCCACTTCCTCGAAGCTGCCTTCGTCGAGCAGAACCTCAAGGCGTTCACGCGCGGTCAGCTTGCCCTTGGCGTGCTGCGCATCGATGCGCTTCTGCCCGCCACCCAGCCGCGCGGCTTCCCGGCGCTTTTCCATTTCGGCGATATTGGCGGACATGCTCGGGCCCTCTCGTATTGGCAAAAGGTCAATGGGTTGTCCGACCCCTGCAGCTCTCCCTCCCCGGAGCGCCGACAGGGGCCGGACCCGCACCTGACCCGGTGAAGGGTTCGGGCTCAACTGCGGACAGGCCACCCGCTTGCAACGCACGGCTTGCCAAGTCCAATGTTATTCTGCAAACTTGCGAAGCACTACTTTGCAAAACAGGACGGTGAGGAAATGGCGCGAAGGCGCTTGTTCGC
Organism: Novosphingobium sp. B1; assembly: GCF_900176395.1. Taxonomy (GTDB): domain Bacteria; phylum Pseudomonadota; class Alphaproteobacteria; order Sphingomonadales; family Sphingomonadaceae; genus Novosphingobium. The sequence goes on from NZ_FWXL01000012.1 coordinate 62,264, forward strand.
GGGCGAACAGCTCAAGGCCCTGCGCATCACGCGCAAGCTCCGGCAGGGCGAAATGGCCTCGTTGCTCGGCATCAGCGCTTCGTACCTGTCGCAGATCGAGAACGATGAACGCCCTCTGACCCCGGCGCTGACTGACCGCCTGCACCAGACCTTCCCGGTGGAATGGCAGGATTTCGCGGCAGATCGCGTTGAACCGGTACTGTCTGCCCTGCGCGATGCCACCGCCGATCCCGCACTCGGCCAGGTGCTCCCGGGCGACCAGGTAGAGCGCGTTGCCGAGCAATACCCCGCCTTCGCGCAGGCCTTCGCCCAGTTGTGGGATCAGCATCGCCGCTCGGTGCAGCGGCTGGAGGCGATCGACGAAGCGCTTGGATCGGACAGCATTTCGGGCGGCCGCCTGCCTTGGGAGGAAGTGCGCGACTGGTTCCACCATGCCAACAACTATGTCGACACCATCGACCGCGCCGCCGAGCGCCTTGCCGTGCGCCTGTCCGGCACCGGCATGACGCCGACCACCGCGCAAATGGCGATCTGGCTGGAGAGCCGCGGCATCGCGGTGGAGCAGATCAGCGGCGGGGCAATGCGCCGCTTCGATCCCGAAGCCCGCCGGCTGACCATCGACCCCAACCAGCCGATCGAATCCGCCCGCTTCCAGATGGCTTACCAGCTTGCCGCCGAAGGGCTGCGCGAGGAAATCGCGGCAATCGTCGCAGCTGCCACGCTGCAATCCGATGCGGCGCGCCAGTTGCTTACCGTCGGGCTTGGCAACTATGCAGCGGGCGCGCTGATCATGCCGTATGAATGGTTTCGTACACGCGCCCGCGCACTCAGGCACGATATCGACCAGCTTCGCCTGCTGTTCGGGGCCAGCTTCGAACAGGTGTGCCACCGCTTATCCACGCTGCAGCGCCCGCAGGCACGCGGCATCCCCATGTTCTTCTGCCGGGTCGACATGGCCGGTAACATCACCAAGCGCCATTCGGCCACGCGCCTGCAGTTCGCCCGCTTTGGCGGTGCCTGTCCGCTATGGGTTGTCCATGAAGCCGTGGCCATTCCCGACCGGATCCACGTGCAAGCCGCCGAGATGCCCGATGGCGTACGCTATGTCTCGATTGCCAAAGGCCTGGTGAAGCCTTCGGGAAGCTATTACCGCAGCCCTCGCCGCTATGCAGTGGCACTTGGCTGCGAAGCCGCACTCGCCGATGAATTCATCTATGCCGATGGCATCAATCTCGCCCGGCCCGAGGCGGTCACGCGTATCGGCATTTCCTGCCGCATCTGCCCGCGTGACGCGTGCGACCAGCGCGCCTTTCCGCCAAGCGACCGGGCTATCGTGGTCGATCCCCACTCTCGCGATCTGGTGCCCTACGGCATCACCGAGTTCCGACCTTAGTTGACGACGCGCACCGTCGCCGTGCCGGTCGCCCAGACCGGCAGGTACAGCCCCTGCCCCGCCGCCTGCAACTGGCCCGAGCGGGTACGCAACAGGTCAGCTTCGACAATGAAATCGCCCTCGCGCTTCGTCTCGATCGCGCGGTCGACCTTGCCGAGCAGCTTGGCATAGTCGCGCTCGAAATCCTGGGTCAGCGACGAGGCGACATATTGCACCACGCCCGGAGCATTGATCAGGTCGATGATCAGGTCGCCGCCAGTCATGTCGGTCGTACCGCTGACGCTCAGGTCCTCGAACCCGACGCGGCGTGAATCCTTGGCGTTCACCGGCTTGCCGGTAAGCCAGACCGTGCCACTGGCAATCTCGCCTCCCGCCTGCGGTCGGGCGGAGAAGTTGATGCCAACTGCGATCTTGCCGCCCTTGGTGCCATAGATTTCCACCGCCTTGAATTGCGCCATCACCGGACCCACGCCGGGCACCTCGAATGGTCGTGCCGAGCGCTTGGTCAGCGCCTTCATCAGCACCGGCTCCAGTTCGCGATAGTCGGCAAAGACCGGAAGGAAGAATTCCAGCTTACCCGCGCTCTGCTCCAGTCGCTTCATGTTCGGCAGGGGAGCAGGCTTCGGGTCGGACCGCCGCTGGCCGACAAACGTCTCGGTCAAGGCCTGAAGCCCAAGGCGCAGGCGCAGTTTGCCCCCCACAACCTGGTAGCCGCCATAGCGCAATTCGCGCGGGGTAATGCGCATCCACACCGGCGGATTTTCGCGGTTGAGCGAAACCGTGGTGAAGGCGTCGGCCCAGGCCTTGGCCACCGCCTCACGCAAGTGCAGCTTGCCCAGCTCACCGGGCAGATCACGTTCCAGCTTGGCGATCACCGGCCGGAGCTTCTCGTCAGCCTTGTCGGCAATGTCGATGCGCTGTCCCATGAAGTCGACATGGGGGGCGTCGGTCCAGTCATAGCTGATGTCCACCTTTCCGCGGGGGGTCCAGTCGGGCGCAATGTCTAGCCGGACCACGGCATGGGCCATGGCATCGGCATTGGCGGATTCGTCGATCAGCCCGGCCACGTTCTCGGCGCGGATCTTGGCATGGAGCGGCATGGCAATGCGGATGTCGCGGCCCGATCCTTCAAGCCGCAGGCTGCCGCGCGTGACCGAACCGATGATCCGGCACTTGAGCTTGGGTGTCTTGATCGTGGCAATGCCGATGTCGAGGCCCTTGCTCTTGACGCAGGTCTGTCCCGGCTTGTCGATCGTCCACAACTGCTTGGGAATCTCGCGCTCCAGCACGCGCGACAGATCGGCAAGATCCGCTTCGACCGGGACGGTGATCAGCGACGGCGCCGGCTCGACCTCGATCGCGTCGGACGTGCGGACGGGCTTGCCGCCCCCGCCTGCGCCGTTGCAGCCGGAGAGTAGCAGGAGAATTGCGATGGGAGCGAGCAGGCGTTGCATGTCGCCCACAACGCTGCATGCGGCAAAATGGTGCCCAGGCGCGATGGGCTGACGCGAGATGAAATCAGGGCAGGAGCGCCAAGCCCCTGCCCTGCCACAATTTTTAATTGTGCGGTTGAACGCGGTCAGGCGTTCGGATTGGGAGCGAAGGCACAGATCTTGTTGCCGTCAGGATCGCGCAGATAAGCGCCATACTGCTTGCCGGGCGAATTTTCGCGTACGCCCGGCTGTCCTTCGCAGGTGCCGCCATTGGCGAGGCCGGCTGCGTGCCATGCGTCAACGGCGGCCGAATTCTCGGCCTTGAAGCCGAGCGTGTAGCCGTTGGAGACGGTGTGCGCCTCGCCGTTGCCAGGCTTGGCCACGATCAGCGAGCCGTTGGGCGATGGAAACAGCGTGCCGTGCGGCAGTTCCATCGCGTTGTGCCCAAGTGGAGCCATTACCGCGCTATAGAACTTGCGCGATTTCTCGATGTCGTTGGTGCCGAGGAACGTGTGGGTAAACAAGGCGGTCTCTCCGTCCAGATTGTTATTGAACCAAACTATCTTGCCGCCTTCACACGCTGGCGTCGAGAGCGAAAATGTGGCGGAAATGAAACATCAGAACGTCGTCGCGCTTTCGAGCGGCAGATCGCTTCTGTGGGTGGCAGCATAGGCCTCGGCGGCTTTCATCACCCGCATGATGTTGCCGCTCGCCAGCTTGGCGAGATCCGCTTTCGACCAGCCGCGCCGCGCCAGTTCCACAAACAGCACGGGGTAGGTCGAGACGTCCTCCATGCCCTGTACCGTGGCCTCCACGCCATCAAGATCGCCGCCGAGGCCGACATGGTCGGAACCGATCAGTTTTGCAATGTGGTCAACGTGATCGGCGACGTCCTTAACGCTGCCCCGCGGCATCGGATTGGCCTTGTCCCATGCCTCCATCACCGCCTTCTCGGCTTCGGGGTCGCCGCGATTCAAGGCCTTGGCGCGGGCACTTTCCGCGTCGCGCGCCGCGCTCCATTGGCGTGCCGCTTCAACCACATAGGGCGGGTAGAAGTTGACCATGACAATGCCGCCCGCCGCGCCGATGGCCTTGAGCGTTTCATCCGAGACGTTGCGGGCGTGGTGGTTGATGGCGCGGGCGTTGGAATGGCTCACGATCGGCGGCGGACCGCCCAGAGCAAAGACATCGCGCATGGTTGCCTCGCTTACATGGGCAAGGTCGACCAGCATGCCAAGCCGTTGCATTTCCTTGACAACCTTTACCCCGAACGGCGTCAGACCGTCATGTGCGGGGGCGTCGGTCGCGCTGTCCGCCCAGCCATTGTTCTTGAAGTGCGTCAGCGTCATGTAGCGCGCGCCAAGCGTATGCATCTGGCGCAGCACCCCCAGCGAGCCGCCAATGGAATGACCGCCCTCCATACCGATCAGTGAAGCTATCTTCTTCGATTTCCAGGCTTTTTCGACGCAAGCGGTGTCAGTGCAGAACTGCATCTCGGCCGGATGCCGCGCGATCAGGCGCTTCATCACGTCGATCTGTTCGAGCGTTGCCTGCACTGCCTGCGGCTCGGGCAGATCAGCGGAGACATAGACCGACCAGAATTGCGCGCCAACTTTGCCGGTGCGCAGGCGCGGCAGGTCGGTCATCATCCCGATGCTACGCGTGTCATTGAAATCAAAGCCTTCGAGGACGTTCTTGCGGCGCTCGCGAAGCTGTTCGGGGACATCGTTGTGCCCGTCGAACACCGGTGGGAGGTTTTCGAAGGTCTGGGGTAGGTCAGGGTCAGGTCGAGGGGGAGTTCCCGCCGCGAGCAGCAGGGCCAGCGGTACCAGAGCGAAGGTGTTCATGAAGCGCATTCGCCGCTCCCCCGTGGACCTATCCGGCAGCCTGTTCCGACACCAAGTCGTCACCATCGCGCTCGGGCAGCATCAGGAACAGCACGAGGCTGATGACCGAGCCCATCGCCATGATGATCGACACCGTCAACAACTGGTCGTCTCCCAACCAGCCGAACAGGGTGCCGGCCAGCAACGGGCTGCCCGCCGCGCCCAGCCGCCCGATGCCCAGCGCGAAACCAGTGCCGGTCGCGCGGGCATAGGCCGGGAAGCCGCGGGCGAAGGCGGCATAGTAGCCGCTGATCGCCGCGTTGGTGAAGAAGCCGGCGATCATCGTCGCCCATTGCCAGGCATTCAGGGTATCACGCCCGGTGCCGAACCAGGCAACCATCATCGCGCCGATCAGCAGCATCAGCGCGGTCGGCCACCTGACCCCCAGCCGCGCCATGACGAAGCCGAACAGCGCGCTGCCCATGAACCCGCCGATATTGGCATATGTCAGCACCGTGGCTGCCTGGGCAGGAGGATAGCCCGGCGGATAATCGGACACGATCTGCACACCGAACTTCAGGATGTAGTAGAACGTGATGCAGTGGAACGTGTAGCCGAACGACAGCAGCAGGGTGACCGGGCGCAGCTTGGGGTTGGACAGGATATCGGTTACGCGCGGCTTGGCGGCGCCAGCCACGATCACCGGCAGATCGCTGACGGGAGACTTGCCGAAAGCGGCGAGCGTGCGGTTGACGCCTGCGAGATCCCGCTTCGTCACGAGATAGGCCGCAGTTTCGGGCACCAGAGCCAGAATGACCGGAACCAGCACCGCAGTCACCACCGCGCCGAACAGGAACACCGCGTGCCAGCTGTAGCTGGGTAGCAGCCATTCCGACGCCGCAATTCCGCCGATGATCGCGCCCAGAGGATAGCCTGCCACGTAAACCGCGATGGCAACGGAGCGCCAACGGCTGTTGGTGCTTTCGGCAACCACCGCGTTGGTGGTGGTGAGCATCCCGCCGATGCCGATGCCGGTCAGGAAGCGATAGGCCACCATCGGCTGAACCGCCGTCGCGACGCTTGCCAGATACATGCCAATCGCCATCAGCACGAGGCAGGCAATCATGGTGTATTTGCGGCCGTACCGGTCCGCGGCCCCGCCCAGCAGGACGGATCCGAAGCCCATGCCAAGCAGTTCGGCCGACAGCACCACGCCCAGCGCCGGGCGGGCAATGCCCCAATCGGCCGTGATCCCCGGCGCGGCAAAGGCGCTCGACAGCACATCAAACCCGTCAAGCGCGTTCAACAGCACCATCAGGATCACGACGATCCACTGCCGGACGCCCATCGGCGTCTGCTCGATCACCTCGCGCGGGGTTTGTGACATGCGGCCCGATTCCTCTCCAAAAACGCTTATTGCTATCTGCTATAACTTATTCGTGGATTCTAGAAAGCAGTTCGATCAATTGCCGCACTTCCTTGTCGGTAAAGCGGCTTTTGACCCAGGCCTCGTGCTCGCCAATGGCCTGCTTGGCGCGGGCAAGCATTTCCAGGCCACCAGGTTCGAGGAACAAGGCTTGCTTGCGCCCGTCCCTTGGCGATCGGTCCCGGCGCAGGAAATGCTTGGCCTGAAGACGGTTGATGATCGCCATCGTCGTCGCGCGGTCCATGCGCAGGCGCTGCGCGAGGTCGGTCTGCGCGATGCCGGGGTGATCGTCGACCAGCCACAGCACCGAGACCTGCTTCTGCGTGAGATCGAGATCGGTGAAGGTTTCCGTGAAATGCCTGAGGCACGCGCCGTGAGCGAGACGGATGTGGAAACCGAGGATGTCGTTGATCGCACCGACATCGTCCTCGTCGGTATGGCCGACGGGCGCAATAGCGTCGGCAAATTTGTCCTTGATCAATGCCCTGCCCCCAACCTTTGCGCTTGTCTAATTGTTAGCATTACATACAATATCGCGAGGAGGATGCCATGGCTCAATTTCCGAACACCCCCAGCTTCACGGGATTCAACACGCCATCGCGGATAGAGGCGGACATTGCCGACCTCGCGCACGAAGGCACGATTCCTGAAGGATTAAACGGCGCATTCTATCGCGTCCAGCCCGACCCGCAGTTTCCCCCGCGCCTTGCTGACGATATTGCGTTCAACGGCGACGGCATGATCACCCGCTTCCACATCCATGACGGCCAGGTGGACTTCCGCCAGCGCTGGGCGAAGACTGACAAGTGGAAGCTGGAAAACGAGGCGGGCAAGGCGCTGTTCGGCGCCTATCGCAACCCGCTGACCGACGACGAGGCGGTGAAGGGCGAGATCCGTTCGACGGCCAACACCAACGCCTTCATCTTCGGCGGCAAGCTGTGGGCGATGAAGGAGGACTCCCCTGCCCTGGTCATGGACCCGGCGACGATGGAGACATTCGGGTTCGAGAAGTTCGGCGGCAAGATGACCGGCCAGACCTTTACCGCCCATCCCAAGGTGGACCCTGCGACCGGCAACATGGTGGCCATCGGCTATGCTGCATCCGGCCTGTGCACCGATGATGTGACCTACATGGAGATCAGCCCCACCGGCGAGTTGATCCGCGAGGTGTGGTTCAAGGTGCCCTACTACTGCATGATGCACGATTTCGGCATCACCGAGGATTACCTTGTGCTGCACATCGTGCCCTCGATCGGCAGCTGGGAGCGGCTGGAAAAAGGCATGCCGCACTTCGGCTTCGACACGACCAAGCCGGTGCATCTGGGCATCATCCCGCGCCGCGACGACGTACGCCAGGAAGACATCCGCTGGTTCACGCGCGACAACTGCTTTGCCAGCCACGTCCTCAACGCCTGGCAGGAAGGAACGAAGGTCCATTTCGTGACCTGCGAGGCGAAGAACAACATGTTCCCGTTCTTTCCGGACGTCCACGGCGCGCCGTTCAATGGCATGGAAGCGATGAGCTACCCGACGGACTGGGTGGTCGACATGGCGAGCAACGGTGACGACTTTGCCGAGATCGTGAAACTTTCCGACACGGCATCGGAATTTCCGCGTATCGACGACCGCTTTGCCGGACAAAAGACCCGCCACGGCTGGTTCCTCGAAATGGACATGAAGCGCCCGGTCGAGCTGCGCGGCGGCAGCGCCGGCGGGCTGCTGATGAACTGCCTGTTCCACAAGGACTTCGAAACCGGGCGCGAACAGCACTGGTGGTGCGGCCCTGTATCGAGCCTGCAGGAGCCGTGCTTCGTGCCGCGCTCGAAGGATGCACTCGAGGGCGATGGCTGGATCGTGCAGGTGTGCAACCGGCTGGAAGACCAGCGCAGCGACCTTCTGATCTTCGACGCACTGGAAATCGAAAAGGGTCCTGTGGCCACAGTGCATATCCCCATCCGTCTGCGCTTTGGCCTGCATGGCAACTGGGCGAATGCGGACGAGATCGGGCTGGTCGAGAAGGAGATGGCGGCGTGATCCAGCCCAGAATCCAGCCGGGCCTCGAGTTTGTCTACGAGGCGACCGGCGATCTCGAGCCGCCGATTCCGATTGGCGAGACCTATGACGGGACGCGGCGGATCATTCCGATTGTCGGCGGGGGGCGCGTCGAGGGGCCGCTGATCAGTGGCAAGCTGATCGGCAATGCGGCGGATTGGCAGGTCACGCGGCCCGATGGGGTGACCTTTGCCGACGCGATCTATGCGCTGGAGACAGATGACGGGGTGGTGATCCAGATCCGCAATCGCGGACTGCGTCATGGCCCGCCCGAGGTCATGCAGCGGCTGGCCTCGGGACAGGAGGTGGACCCGGCGGAGTACTACTTCCGTACCGTGCCCGAGTTCATCGCGCCAAAGGGGAAGTACGACTGGATGAACCGGTCGATCTTCGTCTGCTCGGGCGCGCGCTATCCCTTGGGGATCAAGCTTTGGGTGTGGCGGGTGACCTGATCGGTCACCCTTCCGCTCTCTCCAAAAGCGCCCCTTCGTCGCGCTGAGCGCGGCGGGCGATGAACAGCATCAGAACCGCGATGGGGATGGCCACGGCGTTGATCGACAGCATGGCCGTGCGCAAGGAGCCGGTGGCGTCGGACAGGAGACCCACGACGTAGGGGCCGATGCCCATGCCGAGGATCGTCATGACCAGCAGGTAGAGGCTGGAGGTGAGGCCCCGCATGCGCGGAAGCACCTGATCATACATGATCGCGTAGAGCGGCGGCATCCAGCCGGTGAGGATGAAGCTGTAGATCAGGAAGCGGGCGTAGAAGCTGCCGGGATCGGCGGCGTAGTAGACCCAGAACGACATGACCGGCGACACCGCCATCGCGAAGAGCGCGACCCAGGCGCGGCCGGCGCCGGGGAAGCGCTGGTTCAGCCAGTCCGACAAGGGGCCCCATGCCAGCGGGCCGATGATGCCCATGGCCGCCGAAAGCAGGCCGAACTGCAACGCAGTTTCCTGCATGGTCAGGCCATAGGTGCGGATCAGGAAACTGGGGTTAAACGCCATCATCCCGTAGTTGATCACCGACTGCAACGTGCCGACGGCAATGCACATCATCACCGTGGGCGAGCGCGAGATGACGCGAAAGGCCTGGGCATCGCCCAGCTTCATGCCCTGCATCAGGTTGACGATGACGAAGACGCCGAGGCCAATAACGCTCCACTGCAGCGCATGGGGGTTGAGCGTGACGCTGCCGAGTTGCATCGGCGGCTTGGGGCTGATGGCGTTGCTGATAAAGGTGAGGCCCAAGGCGACGGCGGCGATCAGCGCGAGCGCCAGCAGGTTGCCGCGTACCATGGTGGGGCTGGCGCCCCTGCCCTTCATGCCGATCCAGTGGAAGCCTGGCGTGACCGAGCCGAGCAGACCGAGGCTCTTGGCGAACGGGCGGGCCTCGGGCGCCGTCTCGATCCCGTCCATCTGGCCGCGCGCGGGTTCCTTCAGCATCCACAGGAAAGCGGCGAGGACGAAACCGGGGGCGGAGGCGACGAGGAAAGCGAACTGCCAGCCCTTGAGACCCCCTGCGGCGTGGTTGGCGTCCCACCAGTGCGCGGCGACGCCGCCGAGGATCAGCGAGCCGCCAAGGCCAAGCGCGATGGCCGAGGCGATGACGGACATGACGAAGCCGCGGCGGTGCTTGGGCCAGAAATCATAGAGCAGCGACGTGCCCGCCGGCGCGGTTGCCGCCTCGCCGATGCCAACGCCAAGGCGCGACAGGGCGAGCATGGCGAAGCTCGACGCCAGCCCGGCAAGGCCGGTGGCGGCGGACCAGAACAGCAGGCTGATCGCCAGCAGGCGCGTGCGCACCCAGCCATCAGCCAGCCGCCCCACGGGAAGCGAGAACAGCGCGTAGAACAGCGCGAAGACGGTGCCGTAGAGTAGGCCCATCTCGGCATCGCCGATGGCCAGATCCTTCTTGATCGCCGGGGCGAGGATGGCGAGGATCTGGCGGTCGAGCAGGCTCATCGCGTTGGTCAGCGCGACAAGGATCAGCGCGTACCATGCCCCGGGGGCCAACGCGCGGCGCGGTTCGGTGGTCATGTTCTCTCCCTGCGCCTGCGGATCACAGCTTGAACCACTTCTCCGCGTTGGTCTGGAAGAACTTCTTCTTGGTTTCGTCGCTCATGTCCATGGCGTCCATCGCGCGGACTTCGTCGGCAACGTACTGGTAGGGGTAATCCATCGCGTACATCACGCGGTCTTCGCCCATGACCTGCTGGCAGAACTTGATCGCCGGCTCCCAAGCCACGCCCGAATTTGTGACGAGGACGTTGGATTGCAGGTAGCCTTCGATGGTCTTCTTGAGCGGCTTCATGCGCTCGTAGCGCTGCGAGCGGACGCCGGCCTGGTGCATGTAATCGAGGCGATAGAGCCAGTACGGCAGCGCCTCGCCCATGTGGCCGACCATGATCTGCAAGCTGGGGTACTTGTCGAAGATGCCGATGGTGATGAGGCGCAGCAGGTGCATGCCGGTCTCCACGCCGAAGCCGAAGATGGCGCCATCAAGCCCGGCATCGAGCATCGGGCCGATCATCGCATCCGGAGATGTTGCCGGGTGGATGTAAAGCGGCTGATCGACTTCGACGAGGGCGCGGAAGATCGGGTCGAAGAACTCCTCGTCGAGGTAGCGCCCTTGCGTGTGGCTGTTGATCTGGATGCCCTTGAAGCCCAGTTCCTTCGCGCCGCGATGGATTTCGCGGGCAGACCATTCGGGGTCCTGCGGGGCGACAGTGCCCATGCCGATGTAGCGGTCCGGATGCTTCTCGCAAGCAGCGGCGAGCGTATCGTTGGCGCGGGTGGCGAGCGTCTTGGCCTCCTCGATATCCAGCAAAGGCTGGACACCGGGCGAGGTCAGCGCGAGGATCGCCTTGTCGATGCCGGTCGCATCCATGTCGGCGATGCGCCGATCACCGAGATCGAGCAGGCGCTCGAGAATTTGCGTGGCGCGCTCTGACGGGGACTGCGCATAGAAGCCCCAGAGCGAGACCATGCCCTTGTCCGCCGTGCCATCGCGGATCATGCGCAAATAAACGTCGATGATCTCGCGCGTGGCAAAGGCTTCTTCGGTGGCGATGCGCAGGTAGCCCTGTTCAGCACCGGTCTTGAGTTCTGTCGTCATGCAGGCTTCCTTCCCGGGGAAGGCAGCCTGCGGTCCATCACCTGCGGATGGTGAGCGACAGGCTGCCGATGTGGTTCATGCGATCGGGCACTTTGAAACGGTTGACGTACTGCCCCGAATATCCCGCCTCGATGGCAATGCCTTTCGAGATGGGCACGCCCACCCCGGCAAAGCCGCGCAACTGGTCGAACCCGGCGCGCTGGCCCCATGAGGTCGTGTCGAGATTGACGAAGGGTTCGGCCCAGACAATCGCGTTGAGGCCCTTGGCCACCGGCGTTTCGAGCCGGACCTGCTGGCGCAGGCGCCAGCCCATCCCTGAGCGGCCTTCGAGCCAGCGCTGTTCGAGACGGGTGCGCGAGGTCACCGTGCTCTTGCCGGGACCACCGACGACGCGAACCAGCGCCTGCTGGAACATGCGGTGCTCGTCGGTCGGCGTGCCATTCAACGGCTCCGTGCGGACATAGGCGTAGCCGAGGAACAGCGTGTCGCTGGGCGTGAAGCGATACCCAACGGCGGGACGCAACAGAACCTGCCCCAGCCGGTCCGCGCCGTCGGTAAAGCGCAATTGGACATCGGTGAAGAGCAGGACCTTCCGCCCGACCTCGATCGTCGAAAACTGGGCGAGCCAGACCTGTTCGTCCTCCTGCGCGGCCATGGCCGTGGCGGGGAGGCAGAGGCTGGCGGCGGCCAGCAGAAGACGCGTGCGCCGCATGGGAAACTCCGGGCAAGTGGGGATGTCCCTTGCGCGTTAATGTCGACACATTGCCCGGAGGTTTCCCGATCACGTCAAAGCCCGCCGATCAACCTTCGTGCACAGCCTTGGTGACCATGCAGGCGAGCACGCCTTCGGGGCCGTCTTCTGCCCCATGACCGGACCACTTCACGCCGCCGAACGGAGAGTCCGCGCCGCCAATCATGGTCGAATTGAGACCCAGCATGCCGGTCTCGATCTCGCGGGCGAGACGCTTCTGACGCGAGGCGCTTTCGGTCCAGGCATAGGCGGCGAGGCCATAGGGCAGGCGATTGGCTTCGGCGATCATCGCCTCTTCCCCGCCGAACGGGTTGATCAGTGCGACGGGGCCGAACGGCTCCTCGTTCATGATCGCCGCGTCCAGCGGGATTTCGGAAAGAACCGTGGGCGCGTAGAAGTAGCCAGCGTTGCCGATGCGCTCACCGCCGGTGTGGAGACGTGCACCGCGCGTGACGGCATCGCCGATCAGGCGGTCCATCGCTTCGGGGCGGCGGGCGTTGGCCATCGGCCCCATCTGCGAACCGTCCTCAAGACCGTTGCCGACCTTGATGCGCCCCACACGCTCGGCAAAGCCGTCGCGGAAGCGTTCGAAGACGTTCTCCTCAACGATGAAACGGGTAGGCGAGACACAAACCTGGCCGGCGTTGCGGTACTTCGACGCAGCCATCGTATCGAGCGCCCTGTCGACATCGGCATCGCCGAAGATCAGGACCGGGCCGTGGCCGCCCAGTTCCATGGTCGTGCGCAGCATGTTGTCGGCGGCAAGGCGCATGAGGTGCTTGCCGACGACGGTCGAGCCGGTGAACGACAGCTTGCGGATGACCGGTGAGCCAAGCAGGTGTCGGCTGACCTCGTCCGGCACACCGAACACGGCCTGCGCGACTTCCTTGGGCAGGCCGGCATCAAGCAGGCACTGGAGAACGCCGAGCGCGGAAGCGGGCGTTTCCTCGGCTGCCTTGAGGATGACCGAGCAACCGGCAGCGATCGGCGCGCCGAGCTTGCGCCCCGGATTGCCGAGCGGGAAGTTCCACGGCGCGAAGGCAGCAACAGGGCCGACCGGTTCGTGCGTGATCGTGCCGCGCTGTCCGGCAGGGCGGACGAGCGTGCGGCCATAGATGCGGAAGACTTCGCCGGCGTAGAAGTTGAACAGGCCGACGTTCATCAGGACTTCGATGCGCGCCTCGGGAAGGGTCTTGCCCTCTTCCATCGTGGCGATGCGCGCGAGGTCCTCCTGTCGCTCCAGCATCAGGCGGGCCGCGCCCTGCAGCACGGCGGCGCGCTGCTGCGGGGTGCTGTCGCGCCAGATGCGGAAGCCCTTTGCCGCGACTTCGAGCGCGCGATCGAGATCGGCGGGTTCGGCCAGCGGCAGTTCGCCGATGGTCTCGCCCGTGGCGGGATTGACGACGGCGTGGGTGCGGCGGCCTTCGCCCTGCACGCGCTGGCCATCGATGATCATGTGAAGCGAAGGATAAGTGGTCATTGCAATTCCATGGTTGCCGACGGGGGCCGGGAGGAGATGGCCCCCGCCAGCATTCGTTTAGCCGCGCGCGTTCTCGCGGTCGATGTCACCCTGCCAGCGCTGGGCGACCATTTCCTCACCCGTGACCGGGTGCTTCATGTGGAATGGGTTCAGCTTGTGCGTAGGCCACAGCCAATGATCGGTGATCAGCTCGTCAGGCCCGGTCGGATCTTCCGGGAAGGTGACCTTGGGGAACGGCACGTATTCGTGCGGTGTGTTGGCCCAGCCATGTTCGAAATCGGCGTGCCAGATCGGCATGTAGTTGAGGATGTGCATCCGCCATACGCCGTCCACCTTCTTGTAGGTGTTCTCGTAGATGCCGCCTTCCCACCACTGCCGCGCCTTGAGGTGCGGGGCATCGCCTTCGTAGTCCTTGTGACGGCCAGCCTGCATCATCGAGCGGGCGCGGCCCAGTGCGGTGACGCCATCGGGTTGGATATTGATGATGTCCTGCAACTGCGGGTGATCGAGCAGGAAGCCATCGATCGGGCCATTGTTGCCGTAAGTGAAGCGCTTCTGGAAGCGTTCGACATAGAGACGGCGGACGCCTTCCTTGCCCTTCCACACGCCGCCGAAGAAGCGCACTTCGCCATCGTCGGTGAACAGGTCGACCGTCTCGTTATACATGCACTTGTCGATCAAATAACCATAGAGGTGCTGCAGCTTGCGGATATCAAGCTCATCCTCGCGCACCGTCAGGCGCTTTTCGAGATCGGCAAGCCGGCTTTCCAGCGCGGCAATCTGGCTGTCATCGGACACGTCCAACTCCCTTATATTTTGGCATCTATTTTGTAAGTCTTACTAACAATCTGACGGGCCTTGACGATGCTGTCAACGTCCCATTGCCTCAAGTCGTTCGACTTCTTCGCGATAGGGGCGGATTGCGCGGAACATCAGGAAAGTGGCGAGCGGCATGAGCAGGCTGGCAGTGATCAGCAGCGCCTTCCACAACTGGGTAGGATCGCCGATCAGCACGTCCTGCACCTTGCCGACGACATAACTGCCCATGGCGCCGAAGAAGGTGAACATGAACAGGTAGAAGGCCGTGACCTGCCCGCGCATGTCGTTAGGCGCAACGCGTTGGACGGCGGCGTTCTGCGGCACGGCGCCGGCAATGCCGAACATTCCTGAAAGGCCGAACATGATCAGCGAACCCCATGCCGTCGGCATGAGGATGGCAGTTATCGTGCAGACGGTGACGCCGGCCGCGCAACAGGTGGCGGCGCGAACGTTGGCGTCCTTGTAACGCTTGGCCAGCCATTCGACGAAGACGCCGCCGAGAAGCAGGCCGGAGAGCGAGGCGATCAGTATGGTGACGCCGAGCGCCGCACCGATCTGCCCTTCATTCCAGCCGAACGTGCGGATCATGAAAGGCACGCGCCAGAACTGCAGACCGAAGGTCTCGACCGCGCTCAGCGCCAGTGCGCCGAACAGCGGATAATAGACGCGCGGCTTGGCGTTGATCGCGCGGAACGCGTCGACGCCCATGAAAGTCAGCACCTTGCGGCCGAACGACGCATCGACCGGAACCATCGGCGCGTCAGCCGCCGGCGCCATGCGCGGGGGTTCCTTGATCGTCAGGAACAGCAGGCCGACAAGCAGCGAAGGGATACCCATGAAGATGAGGATCCACTGCCATCCGAGAATCGTCAGCGGGCCAAGCTGTGTCGGTCCCCATGGTGCCGTCATCATCACCAGCATGCCGCCGATAAGCGGACCGAGGGTGGTGCCGCCGATGAAACCGAACTGCAGCAGGGCGAAGGCGCGCGTGAGCTTCCTCGGCGGAAAAGCGTCAGCCAGCAGCGAGTAGGACGCGGGCGCATGGGCCGAGCCACCCGCGGCGAGGAAAACGCGGCTGCCAACGAACTGGCCGAAGCTCTGGGCAAGGCCGCCCGCCGAGATGATCAGGCCAACCAGTGCGGCGCCTGCACCCAGCACATACTTGCGCGGGTAGATGTCGGCCAGGCGCGCAAGCGGGATACCAACGAAAAGATAGCAGATGATGCTGGCAGGCCCGGCAAGAAATCCCAGCTGCGAATCGGTGAGACCGAAATCGTGCTTGATCCGCTCGGCCAGCATCCCGAAAGTGATGGCATCGAAAAAGGTCAGGAATGTCGCCAGAATAATGACGGTAAGCGCCCAGTAGGCCGCCCGGGGCGGATGTTCTGCGCGATCCTGCTGAACGCCGGTCTCGGGAATTGCCGTGACTGCGACACCTGCCATGTGCTCTCCTCTCTCGCTTCAGCAGTCCCTTCACGGACCTTTTCGATGCAGCGATATTGTTAGTCTTGCATACAAATTCGCGCTGGTGAATACACAAGCTGAAAAATGATTCCCCGCCATCGGAGCGTGGCGGCGAACGACGAGGAATGGAGAGGATCTGATGCAAAATCTGCCGGGCAAGACAGCATTCGTGACGGGCGGCGCCAGCGGCATCGGCCTCGGCATTGCCAAGGCGCTGCTTGGCGCGGGGATGAACGTGACCATTGCCGACATCCGCCAGGATCATCTCGATTCGGCGGTCGCAGAACTGGATGGCGGCGAACGCGTGCTGGCAGTGAAGCTGGACGTGACCAACCGCGAGCAGTTTGCCGCCGTGGCAGATGCAGTCGAGGCGAAGTTCGACAAGATCCACATTCTGGTCAACAACGCAGGCGTTGCCGTCGTCGGGCCGACGGAACTGGCGACCTTTGCCGACTGGGACTGGGTCATGGGCGTGAATGTGGGCGGCACTGTCAATGGCATCGTCACGATGCTGCCGCGCATTCTGGCGCATGGCGAAGGCGGACACATCGTCTGCACCGCATCGATGAGCGCACTTGTGCCGGTGGGCGGTACGACGATCTATTCGTCGGGCAAGGCGGCGGTCACTTCGATGATGGAGTGCATGCGGCCCGAGCTCGAGCCACGCGGCGTGATCTGCAGCGCGTTCTGCCCCGGCGCCGTGCAATCGAACATTGCCGATGCGGCCAAGACCCGGCCCGCCGACCTTGCAGACACTGGTTATGCCGAAGCCGACAAGCGCCGTGCATCGGGCGGCAACTTCATGCACCTGTACCAGACCAAGGAGCAGGTCGGGCAGCGCGTGCTCGAGGGCATCCTCAATGACGAGCTCTACATCCTGACCCACTCCGAGTTCCTGACCGGCGTGGAAGAGCGCGGGCTTGCGACCACCGCAGCGGTGCAGACCCACCTGCCCGAGAACCCGGAATACAAGCAGACCTTCGCCATGCTGTTCCGCAACCCGGCGATCACCGAGGAAATCGCCCGGCAGAACACGCTGAAGGAAGGGCGCGCCAAGTGAAGGACTTCGCAGGGCGTACAGCCTTCGTCACCGGGGGCGCGAATGGCGTGGGCATCGGGCTGGTGCGCCAGTTGCTGAACGAGGGTTGCAAGGTCGCCATTGCCGACATCCGTCAGGATTCGATCGACAAGGCGCTCGCATCCCTGGACAATCGCGAGGTCATGGGCGTGCAGCTCGACGTGGCCAGCCGCGATGGCTTCATGGCCGCGGCGGACGAGGTCGAGGCGAAGTTCGGGCCGGTTTCAATCCTGTGCAACAATGCGGGCGTGAACCTTTTCCAGCCGATCGAGGAATCCTCATACGACGACTGGGACTGGCTGCTTGGCGTCAACCTCCATGGCGTTATCAACGGGGTGATGACCTTCGTGCCGCGCATGGTGGAGCGCGTGAAGGCGGGCGAGCAGAAGGGCGGGCACGTCGTCAATACCGCGTCGATGGCAGCTTTCCTCGCCGCAGGCAGCCCCGGCATCTACAACACGACCAAATTTGCAGTGCGCGGGCTTTCGGAATCGCTGCACTATTCGCTGCTGAAGTACCAGATCGGCGTCTCGGTGCTCTGCCCGGGTCTTGTGAAAAGCTACATCTATGCCAGCGACGAAGTGCGGCCCGATGCGCTGAAGGGCGCGATGAAGCCGGTTGACCCAACGGCGGTGGAGCGTCTGCAGGGCCTGCACGAATTCGGCATGGAGCCTGACGTTATCGGCGCGCGCGTGATCGAGGCGATGAAGGCCAATCGCCTGCACATCTTCTCGCACCCCGACCACAAGGATGAGGTGCGCGAGATCTTCGACGAGATCATCGCCGAGTATCAGGACTATCCCAAGGACGCCGGCTATGACCGGCGCGTGGCCTTCGAGAAGTTCCGAGCCGACGGTTTTGCCGAGACGCGGCGGCAATCAAGGGCGGCGGATTTCTGAAGGCAAACGAAAAGGGCGGAGCCGCGAGGCCCCGCCCTTTCTCGTCCAGCCGGGCGTGCCGCCTCAGGCGACGTCGCGCAGGGCTTCTACGAACTTGTCGATGTTACCGGTAGTGAGGCCCGCGATGTTGATGCGGCCCGAACCTGCCATGTAGACGCCGTGCTTTTCGCGGATGGCGAGGATCTGTTCGCCGTTCAGCGGCAGCATCGAGAACAGGCCGTTCTGCACGCCCAATGGCGCCATGCTGATCGGGCCGACCTGCTGCGCCGAGGCAAGGCGATCGCGCACCCAGCGCATGCGGTCGCGCATCTCGTCGAGCTCGGCCAGCCACATCGCGGTCAGGCTTTCGTCGGCAAGGATGAGGCGGACGGCGGCCGCGCCATGATCGGGCGGCATCGACCACGAAGCGCGGGCAATCGTCGCGCCGTTGGCCATGGCGTTGGCAAGCGCGGTGGCATCGGACGTGACGGCGTAGAACGCGCCGACGCGATCGCGATAGAGGCCGAAGTTCTTGTCGCACGAATAGGCTACGAGGGCTTCGGGGACTACCGAAAGAACCTTGCGCAGGCCATAGGCATCGGCTTCCATGCCCGCGCCCAGGCCCTGGTAGGCAAGGTCGAGGATGGGCAGCACGTTGCGCTCGACCAGAAGCGGCGCGATCTCGTCCCACTGCGCTTCGGTGTAATCGACGCCGGTCGGGTTGTGGCAGCAGCCGTGGAGCAGCACGGCATCGCCCGCCTCGGCTCCGGCCAGCGCAGCCTTCAGCGCATCGAGATCGGCAAAACCATCGGCGGTCATGTGGCTGAAGGTCTTCAGTTCCATGCCTGCTGCGGCGATGATCTGCGCATGGTTGGGCCACGAGGGCGTACCCATCCACACGCGCTTGACGCCTGAACGCTTGGCCACCTCGATGGCAAGACGCACAGCGCCGGTGCCGCCCGGTGCCTGCATGCCTTCAACCTTCGAACGGTCGAAGTCCGTGCCGAAAACATAGGGGATCAGCGCGTGGACGAAGCCCATGTCGCCTTCAGGACCGAGGTAGGCCTTGGAATCCTGCGTTTCGAGCAACTTGGCCTCCGCAGCCTTCATCGCCTTGAACACCGGGGTATCGCCTTCGGAAGTCCGATAGACGCCGACGCCGAGGTCGATCTTGTCGGCGCGCGGATCGGCATTGTGGAGCTTGATCAGCGCCAGAAGTGCGTCGGCGGGCTGAGCGGCAAGATTTTCGAGCATGAGGCCTTCCTTTGCGGGGAGCAAATAGCGGCGGCTCCATGCCGCCGGAAAGCCTCGGGAGCAACCCCCGCATAACAATAATACGGTATGCGCTCAGGTTTTCGTACGGAAGTTGCCGAAATGGCTCAGAACGGCATCCAGTTCTGCTTCTTCGAAAACTTCATGTAGCCGCCATTGATGCCAAGGCGCAGACCCGCCCCCGATCGCACGGGAATCAGCACGACATCGCCCTTGCGCAGATAGCTGACATGGAACCCGCCCACGAGATAGGCTTGCCCCTCACCGGCCGGGAAACGCTTGTAGAGCTCTTCGCTGTCATAGAGGTTGTAGACCAGCACGAAGGTGCTGGCAGCATTTGCTCCGACGTCGAAACCGATGGAGGGACCAGTCCAGTACACCGGGCGCTCGCCCTCTACCTTGTGGTGAAGCGTGCCCGAACCGTAGCGCACGCCAACGACCAGTGCGCCGCCAGCTTCACGCCCGACGATGTAGGCATTGGGCTCACCCTGCTTCTTGAGCAGGTCCTTGATGATGTCGGCAAGGCCGGCTGCACCCTTGCCGAAGACACCCTCGGCCGCGCCGATAAGGTCATCGTCCTTGTAGGTGCTGCCCGAAGACGCTGCCGCAGCCGCCGCTTGCTGCGCCGGGAAGGTTTCCGCAGGAGCCGGCGGCGGGGCATCGGCAGGAAGCGCGGGCAGGCTGCCGGCCTCGGCCCCTGCAGGCGCTGCTGCCGGCGTTGACGGCGGCGGCGAAGTTGGCGCGGCCTGGCCCTGTTGCGGCACGAGATCGCCATCGATCGCGGCGTTGGGGTCTATCGTCTGGACCTGCGCATGGGCACTTGCACCCACAAGCGACAGGCTCGCCACGAAGCCAACGGCGATCGCGCGCATCTTAGAAAATCGTGAAGTCATAATCCGTCCGTCCGATCCCGCGCTTCAGCGCTCCCCCGCAGGGCTAACAGAATCGAACCCTGCCCGCGCCACAATGAACCGTCGATGAGCCGAGTCCGAAACGCGCCGAAGTGCTTTTCCAAAGCTTTTGCAGACCTCGCAAGTTTTTGCCCGAGAGCCCCTTGCCGCCCCCTACAACCCTCGTTATAGCGCCCCCTCGCCGCTGCGATCCGGAGACGTGGGTGAGTGGCTGAAACCAACGGTTTGCTAAACCGTCGTACTGGTAAATCCGGTACCGAGGGTTCGAATCCCTCCGTCTCCGCCAGATCAAGTTTTGCAGCGAGCTTTCACGAACTAAGGTGAACGCTAGAAAGCCCGGGTTTCCCGGGCTTTCTTGTGTGCGTGGAGTTCATAGCAGTTCGCCGAAAGTCGCTTCAAGCCTTGCAAAATTTATGACCAGAATTTCTTGAACTTCTCCGATTCGACGCTATTGAAGCGAAAATCATGCCCTCGCACGCGCGTAACAAACTTTCAGCTCGGCAGGTGCTGTCACTCACCAAACCGAACATCTATTCCGATGGCGGGGGACTTTATCTGCGCGTCCGTGCGACAGGCCGGTCTTGGATATTCATCGGAACGCTGAAGCAAGGTGGCAATCTTAGGATAAAGGGAACCGGCAACGGTGAGCGCATAGAACTCGGATTGGGATCGGCTCTTGACGTTAGCTTGGCGAAGGCGCGGGAAAAGGCAGCGGAAATTCGCACCATGCTGCTCGACGGTATTGATCCGCGCGCTGAGCGTTTAAAGCCAAAAGCCCAGGGGCTGCACGCCGCAACGTTTGGTTCTTTTGCCATGGACCTGGTCGACGACATTGAGGAAGGCTTCAAGAATCCGAAGCATCGGCAGCAGTGGCGCAACACGCTTAAAACATACGCAGAGCCGCTTTTTAGAACTCCCATCGATCAAGTGACGACCGAGCAAATCCTTGCCGTTCTTCAGCCGATCTGGTTGAGCAAAGCCGAAACTGCCTCGCGTCTTCGAGGGCGCATTGAGCGAGTTCTCGACGCCGCTAAGGTCAAAGGACTGCGCACAGGCGAGAATCCGGCGCGAGGCCGCGGCCATCTCGATTTGCTGTTGCCCAAGCGAAGCAAGGCAGCGGTTAAGCACCACCCGGCCCTTCCGTTTGCAGAAATTGCCACCTTCATGGCCAGACTCAGCGAGCGACCTGCCGTTGCCGCAAGAGCACTCGAGTTTACCATTCTGACTGCGGCGCGGTCTGGCGAGTCGCGTGGCATGACTTGGGGCGAGGTCGACCTCCAGAACAAACTTTGGACCGTACCAGCGGGGCGCATGAAGGCCCAAGCCGAGCATCAAGTTCCGCTAAGCAATGCTGCCATGGTGATCCTTCACGCCATGCATGTAGACAATTTAAAGCCGATGGATTTTGTTTTTCCTGCTCCACGCGGCGGCTCGCTCTCTGACATGGCGCTCTCGCAGCTGCTCAAGAGGATGGAATACTCGCACATCACGGTGCATGGATTCCGCTCGACTTTTCGTGACTGGGCGGGCGAAAAGACCCAGTTTGGGCGCGAAGAAGTAGAAATGGCACTTGCGCACACTGTCGCATCATCCGTGGAACGTGCCTACCGGCGCGGACGGGCCTTGGAAAAGCGACGTGAGCTGATGGCAGCATGGGCTGCATACTGCTCGTTGACAGCACAGTTTTAAGGCATTTTTTTGCCCTCGATACTTCACCCTCACTTTGGATTCTAGTCGAACGGGATCACCTGCCACGCTACCGGCTGGAGGCCCAGAATGGAACTTTCTCGTTATCGACCGGCTACCGCGTCCACTTCAGCTTCAATCAGAACCGGAACTCCTTACTTAATGGCAAAGGCGACCGGACTGGATCAACGCTGGCCGGCTAGCGGTCGGCAGCGATCTATTCAAAATACTATAGCTTCCTGAGCTTGCTCTTCGTCTTTAGCTAACGACCAAATTTTTGATAGATCCGGCTCAAACAAGTTTGACGTAAGCTCAAGACATACTTCGCGAAGGGTATCATTCAGAGACGGAAGGTAATCATTCGGAGTTCGAATGAGCTTTATCTGATCATGAACTACAACGTTTCTGACGCTGTATAGGAGGAAGTCCCAGGTTTCCTGACCCGTTAGTTTCTCGCCCAAATCCTTTAAAAGATCGCGACATGTGACAGCCAAGGCATCCAGCGCCGCTCGATTGACGGTCGGATGAAGGCAGTGCGCGGCTAGGATACCAAGACGAGATCGGTCGGCAGTGATCGCCGAAAGCCTCTTTTTAAGCCGCCACGAAGACATCTCCATCCCAAGCAGCGCTCTCAGGCTCCACGAATATACCTTCTCGATTGAGTATTCGATGAGCTGGTATAGCCTCAGAAATCGGCCTGCCTCAGATGTGTCGGCGTCTGACTGCCTTAAAAGTTGGAAAATGACCTCAATATCTTCGTCAAGTACCGGAGAAAGTGCCGCCAATCTAACGGAGGCAGAAAACTTGTCCTCTGCGAAAAACTTCCGGTCACGCTCATATCGATCCAAGATTGTGATGCCCTGCGAAAGCAGCATTAGCTTAAACTGCTCAACACGCACCCCAGCGTCGTCCAAATTCTGCAAGCCCGCAACCACTATCGAAAGGTTGTCCGGAAACAATTCATCCGGGAAAACACGCCGATCACGAAGTACATCAATCGACGCATCTGGAGCAAAATTGGCAATATTTGAAAGATTGATCAATTTGTGGAACGCAACTCGAGCGTACCTCTTCTGCCAGTCGCCTTCAATGTCCGCCTCCCCCCGAAAAAAGGTCATAGGAAACACATATCCCAGGCTCGCATGGGTTCCGCGCATTTGTAACTTGGAGACCTGAGCTTCGCCAGAATAGCCAGTCAGGCAAAAGGCAAAAAAGTATAAGTTGACATCGCGCAGGTCGATATCTGGGAGCTTATGCATGACCTCAAAAATAGGCAGTTCTGAAGATTTAATCTCCGCGTTAGGCCCGGAAAAGCTTATTTCAAGACGCAGATTAGCGGCTTCGTCTGCCGATAGGCCAAACGCAGACAAAGTATTGGCCATTATGCGTACATCATCTCATAATCGGTCTGTGCTTTTAGCCAACACATCGAGAGATCAAGATAGGTATCGCTGCCAGGTAGGAGCAACGCGCGCATAGCAAATTGAAAATATGCCCGTTGCGCATCGCCAATTTTCTTTGCTCTTTGAGCGATTTCATTGAGAATCGTGAGCAGTTGATCGAATGCGACCGTCGGCTCACCCGAAAATTCAAGTCCTGGAAGAACCGCGGCAATGTCTTCAAGTTGAGCATAAGCGCCGTTCGATACGAGCCTTTTGCATTCTGCACCGAACCCCGACATGGCCTGCGGTCGGGCGAAAATGGAAGACACGCTTGCTCCAAACGGCCGGGTGATCGCGTCACCATCATCTTCGGGTTGGTATGCCCATGCGCCGGACAATTCGTCGACGCGCGAAACAAAATCGTGATACATGAGCAAAAGTGTGCGCATATCGTCCGCACCAGGACTGTACGAATAGCGCTCCAAGAAGTCCATCTCACGCAGCTCACCAACCAAGGCTTGCCGGTCGTATGGCATGGGAGTTCCAGTGGAAAATGCATAAAACATATCGATTACATCGGTATATTTATATCTTCCGGCACCTCTCGCGCGCTTTTCCTCCACCTCCTTCAGGACAGTTATACCATTCGGGAGATCGCTATTGTCGATGTAGTCGTAATACAAAATTTCTAACTGATGCCGGAAAGACATGGGTGTTTGGCCCGTGTTCAACGTAAGCATCCGGTACAAGATGCCGGCCTTCGAAAGGCCAGCGTAAATTTCAACACGAATTATCTGATTGATAAATGCTAGATTTTCGTCGGCCACACGATTTGCGGAAATGCCTTCAATCGTAAGCGATCGCTGGAGACCATCTAAAATGAGTAGCTCATTGTCCGCCATCGCCCGTTCGACGATGGCATCGAGAGCTTCCCACTTGTCATAAGCTGGCCCCGCCTGGATTGCCTCCTTCACGAGGTCATCCAATTCACGGCCATAGCTATCTGTCAGCGCAAGAATAATTGGCGGCATAATGCAGCCGTTTAGAAGATCTTTGCGAAGTAAATCGTAGGTCTTTCCTGCACTTTTTACCTTTTTCCGCTGATATTCGTTTTTGTGAATTACTTCAGGAGCGAATCGAAGATACTCGCCTATTGTCATCTCAACGCCGATGTTTACACCCATGATTTTGCGGTCGATCAGATGAGAATAAAACTTCACTGTGGCGCCTCCAATTACTCAGCAGAGCGTAGCGTGACTTTTTTGTCTGTGAAACCCCCCTAGCCCTATGATCCGAATGGCTGCTTCAGGTGCAACCAGCCGCACACGTTTTGATGCGCGATTTTCGAGGTCTACAGAAAGTGAGACTGAATACTTTTGTTCGCTCCCGCCGAATCAGCGCTTGTGGGGCGCGAAAATTCTGTAGTTTGCTGGTTTTGTAAGTAGCTGAGGCGCTTCGGAAAACCGGCCATTTTTGACTTTTCGGCGTGATTCCAGTAACATGTCGTTGCGTCAGGCGCTTTTTCACTGTCTTTGCCAAGAAAAGGCAACACGGAGATTTTGTTGGGCGCAATCTCGAAGACGGGTGTCCGTAAAGGGGATGGTCGGGTTGTCCTGACCGGATGATTGCGTGTGTCGGCGGTTCGGGTGGTTCCCTGTGCCCTACGCGCGCTGCTGCAAGACCGGTGCCGTGCCGGAGGAGGTCCCCTTTGCGGGCTCCACCTCTGCACAAGGACTGATTTTATGAACCACGAACAGCGCACCAAGATTTCCAACCAGCTCGATCCTGAATGGGCAGCACGGGTCGTTCGCACGATCGGCCAGATCGAGGCTGATTTCTACCACGCCGCCAATCACCTGAGCGAGCGCCTCATGACCGAGGGCGCGTTGGCAATCGAGAAGTTGGTCAAATCGCCTTGGGCCATGGTCGAGAACGAATGGACGCCGCAGGTGTTGTGCCCGGAATGGAAGATGCTGCGCGGCGTCGGCACCGGCGACATGTGGCTCGAAGTGTCCGAGATCTCCGCCGACGAGGAAGATAACGAGCACACCTGGATCGCAGCAGCAACGAGAGCCGGCCCCACGCAACTGTGCGTCGAACTCATGTTTCGGCGCGGACTTCAAGATGCCGCAGAGCAGATCATCAGCGACGAGAAGGCGATTGCCGCTCTGATCAAGCAAGGTTTCATGCGCGACGAGGCCAGCATGGCACTTTATATCCCAATCATCATTCCAGCCGAAAAACTGGCGCAAGGCTTCGAGCAGAATGACCTGACGCCGGTCGCAGAGCCGTTCAGCAAAGCCATGGCGCAAGCCATCATTGCCAAGCCCGCGCTCGACAAGCTGCTTGAGCAGGTGCGCGCCGGCGCCAAGCGCGCTTAACGCAAAAACGCTTCGTGAAGCTCACCTGTCTTTACAGCTGACAGGCGCAGCTTCTCGAAGCGCCTTTCCAAAAATCCTCCCTGCCCAGCCTGCCGATGCGATCATTCGCGTCGCGATGGTGGCTGCGCGACTAACAGGACAACTGCCATGCCTAAATCCAATGGTTCCAGCGTGCTCAGAGCCGAGGCGATAGCCTTGCTCAACGATAGCCTGCGTAAAACCCAAACCGGGGGCAGCGTGATGATCACGCAGAACCTTCGGCGCGTCACTGGCTTTGATCCGGTCGTCTTAGCCAAGGCGCTGGCCGACTACACCGACTTCGATCCCGACAGTGATCCGCATGGCGAACGCGACTTCGGCAACATGATCTTGTGGGGCTACGATCTGATTTGGAAGATCGACTTGTATGATCCGGGCCTTGTCAAGATACCATTGAACGGTTCCTTTTGATGATGGGCTGGGGGCCCCCACACGCAATGCTCAAGGATTGGC
>NZ_FWXL01000009.1 GCF_900176395.1 Novosphingobium sp. B1
GATTGCGCACAAGGGCGCTACACGAGTTGGAGAGGGCAGACTGAACTGATGCAACAAGCCGGTTGAAACCGCCGGAGCAGGAGAACCCGTCCGACCCCAGCACTTCGAGTGCGTGCAATTGGGAGGGACCTGACCCGCGCGAATGGCATCAGGGCCCGCGGCCATGCAAAGCCGCGCTGAAAGGCCGGACACATGGGCGCCACGACCAGCAAGCGCAGTGCAGAAATACCCTTGCCAACGGAGAGCCGTCCACACAGGGGTCGGAACCTAAAAGGCGGTTTTTTCCAGATCGCCAACATTTTCCGCCATTCAGCAACCGACGCCGTTGCTGACTGTCCGCAATCCATTAGGTTGGCGTCATGGGCTATGGTTATCGCACCACCACAACAATTGTTCTGCTCGCGACTTGCGTCGGCTGCAGGTCGCCAAGTACGAGCATATGTGACATGCCCCAAAATCGACATTTTTGGCAAGGCATGGAAGTTTCGTGGTGTGGCGAGATTATCGATGTAATGGCTCCACCGCATGGAGGCGGCATCTACTTCACCGATTACAGATGCGGTGAAGCTATCGAACTCGATCCTGACGTGGTTCCATTCCTTTATTCGTCAACGGATGAGCTGTCGGTCCACACCGCTGTTGCAGAATTTCATATCAGCGGTCGCTTGTCTTACCGAGACGGTCACGTGGTGCTTCGCCCTAAAGTCGCTTGAGCAAGCATCACCTTGGGCGGTCGACGAAGCCTTCGCTGCATATATGAAGAAGCGGCAGTTTACCCTGATCGAAAAGGGCATCATCCGAACCCCATCTGAATGACTGGAAGCCACCCCGTTGCGGGCGAATTCTTCAATCTTCATGGCCGCTAAAAGCGGCCATCGGACGTTGACCGACGGCCGCATCAGGAGTCAAATTTCCGTGCGCTCGGCGAGGATGAGCGCATCCTCAACGTCAACGCCCAGGTAACGTACAGTATTCTCAATCTTGGTGTGTCCCAACAAAATCTGCACTGCGCGCAAGTTGCCAGTCGCTCTGTAGATCATGGCAGCCTTTGTCCGCCGCATCGAATGTGTGCCATAATCCTCACGGCGTAAGCCGACCGCAGTCACCCATTCGTCGACAAGCCGTGCATATTGCCGAGTGCTCATCGGTCGACCATGATCGAACCTGCTTGGAAATACATAGTCGGCCAACGTCCCGCCACGGCGCTGGAGCCATGCCGCAAGGCTACTGCGAGCGTCAGCCGTGATCTCGAATTGCACTGGCAGGCCAGTCTTTTGCTGGATCACCATCGCGCGGTTTCGGATATCCGAGCCAGCAAGAAGATCGCCTGTCTTCAACTTCACGAGATCACAGCCGCGGAGCTTGCTGTCTATTGCAAGGTCGAACACGCCCGATCTCGCAATCGCTCTTCGCGATCAAGGAAGAATCGGATCGCCCAAATTTGCTTCTGGGTCAGGGGGCGCTTGGTGCCGACCGTCTTACCGGCATTCCATGCCGCACGGTTCTGCATGGATGGGTCAAGGTGTGAATAGGTCATGATGCTTCTCCATGGCCGAGAGTGGCCACGAAGTAGAACGGGTGGGACCTGCCATGCGTCGCGCGAAACCGGACCTTGCTATCGTCCTTCCAATGACTGCTTTTGGGAATGCCGTGCAAGGCGCTGGATGACCGGGATGGGGCGCGTTGCTGACATTCCGCTTTCCACCCAGCGAGTCACGCTTCGCAACCCGCGCATATCGTCGCGGTGGGTTCGGTAGCCGCCGCTCTCCCTTTGGTTTCGGAGCGGCGTCATTGGTGAGGAAATCGCGCCAGCATGCCTCGTGGTAGAGACCCGGCACGCCGCTTGGCGAGTGCGCATTCAGCGCTGTCCTACATGGCAGTGGGATGGCAACGTCGTCAGGTGTTCTCCATTATTCAGTCCTCGGCCGCAACAAGCGTTCCGCCCCCGCCCGAGTTCACATATGCGAACAAACCATGAACTTTGAGTCTGGAACTGACCCAGAATTGACGCTGATGGCCCCGCCCCGGATTTCCCTAGACCGTGTAAACCTCGTAAACCCCTCTTCGCATACATGAAGCAGCGCACCTCAACCAATGGGCAGTCTGCAACCTCTTGCCCCCCGCGCTGCATTCGCTAAGGACGACTCAACAAGCCGCGATGCACGCAATACAGGACAGAACGATGGCGACCTTCTCGCTCCCGAAGAACTCCACGATCACCGGCAAGGCCCGTCACCACGCGGCGGCCACCAACGGCAAGATCCGCAAGTTCAAGGTCTATCGTTACGATCCCGACAGCGGCGAGAACCCCCGCTATGACACGTTCGAGATCGATCTCGACCAGTGCGGCCCGATGGTGCTCGATGCGCTGATCAAGATGAAGGGTGAGCAGGATCCCACGCTCACCTTCCGCCGCTCCTGCCGCGAAGGCATCTGTGGCTCGTGCGCGATGAACATGAACGGCCGCAATGGCCTCGCCTGCACCACCGCGATCGAGGACCTTTCGGGCGAAATCCGCATCACTCCGCTGCCGCACATGGAAGTGATCAAGGATCTTGTCCCCGATTTCACCCACTTCTACGCGCAGTACGCCTCGATCCGTCCCTGGCTGCAAACCGTGTCGCCCACGCCCTCGGGCAAGGAGCGCCTGCAGAGCCCCGAACAGCGCGAGAAGCTCGACGGTCTATACGAATGCATCCTGTGCGCCTGCTGCAGCACCTCGTGCCCCAGCTACTGGTGGAATTCCGACAAGTTTCTTGGCCCGGCGATCCTTCTCCAGGCCTACCGCTGGCTCGCCGACAGCCGTGATGAAATGACCGGTGAGCGGCTCGACGAGCTGGAAGATCCCTTCCGCCTCTATCGCTGCCACACCATCATGAATTGCGCCAACGTGTGCCCGAAGGGTCTTTCGCCCGCGCGCGCAATCGCAGAGATCAAGAAGATGCAGGCCGAGCGCCTCGTCTGATCCGGTGACCGCGAAAGCCTTCCGTTACGAACCGGCCGAGGACCATCCCGGCTGGTTCACCTGGAACCTCACCGACGAGACCCGCTTCAACGCCCAGACCATGGGCCGCATGTTGACGCGGATTGAAGAGGGCGCAGACGGTGTCCGCCGCTGCCGCCTGCGGATGTTCCCCGAACGCCGTCATTCCAACCTGCTCGATGCGGTACACGGGGGCGTGACGCTCGCTCTGGTGGACATCGCCCTGTTCGCCGCGATGCGCACGTTGCTCGACGGTGATGCCGCCGGCTCCGTCACGCTCGACCTCTCCAGCCAGTTCATCGGTGCCGGACGGGTCGGCGAACCACTCGACGCAGTGACCGAGGTCCTGCGCGAAACCGGCCGCCTCGTCTTCCTGCGCGGTCTCGTCGTCCAGGGTGCCGACACGGTCGTTGCCTTCAACGGCACGATCCGCAAGCCGACCAGGCGATGACGTCAGTCCTCGCGCGCTACCGCGCCCTTGTCGCAGCAGGCGAACTGCGCCCCGATGCCGAACAGGCCGCCGCAGCCGCAAGGCTCGACGCACTTCAGCAGGAACTTGAAGCGCCCCCACGGTCGTCAGGCTTCTTCGGCAAGCTCTTTGGTGCAAGTCCCGCCCCAAGTCCGCGCGGGATCTACATGTGGGGTGGCGTCGGTCGCGGGAAATCGATGCTCATGGACCTGTTCCACGATAACCTTGCCATTGCCGCAAAGCGGCGCGCGCACTTTCATGAGTTCATGCTCGACGTTCACGCGCGGTTGCGCGAGGAGCGAAAGAAAGAAAGTGGCGACCCGATCCCCCCGGTGGCGGCTGCGATCGCCGAAGAGACCCGAGTGCTGTGCTTCGACGAAATGGTCGTGAACAACAGCGCCGATGCGATGATCATGAGCCGGCTATTCACGGCCCTGATCGCCGACCGCGGGGTCACTGTCGTCACCACATCGAACCGTGTGCCGAAGGACCTGTACAAGAACGGGCTAAATCGCGAGCACTTCCTCCCCTTCATCGCACTGATCGAAGCCCGGCTGGACGTGCAGACTCTGAACGGCCCTACAGACTACCGGCTCGAGCGCATGCAGGGCGTGGGCACATGGCATGTACCGGTAGGTCCGGAGTCGACGGCCAAGGTCCGGGAGGCCTTCTTCCGCCTGACCGATTACCCGCCCGAAGATAGCGAGCACGTCCCGTCCTGCGAACTTGATGTTGGCGGCGGGCGGACGATGCATGTGCCCAAGAACCTCAAGGGTGTTGGCGTGTTCAGCTTCAAGCGCCTGTGCGCGGAAGCGCGCGGAGCATCGGACTATCTTGCGATTGCCCGCAATTTCCACACGGTCATCATAGTCGCCATTCCGAGACTGGGAGCAGATCTGCGAAACGAGACATCGCGGTTCATCACGCTTATCGACGCACTCTACGAGCACAAGGTCAAGCTCATCGCGACAGCCGACGCGCAACCTGCCGACCTTTATGAGGGCAGCGGAAAGGGCGACGAAGATGGGCGGTTCATGTTCGATCGGACGGTCAGCCGCCTGATGGAAATGCAAAGCGAAGAGTA
This sequence comes from Novosphingobium sp. B1, assembly GCF_900176395.1. GTDB lineage: Bacteria > Pseudomonadota > Alphaproteobacteria > Sphingomonadales > Sphingomonadaceae > Novosphingobium. Next base: position 4,537 of record NZ_FWXL01000009.1, read on the forward strand.
CCTCGCTCTTGGCCATGGCCAAGACTGACCGAAAGCCTGGGCCCCGCACCATCATACAGGGTACGTTTTGCGTTGGGCCGCCGCTGACGAGACCTGTCAGAGCATAAAAACCGAATCGGCCCGGTCGAAACTATGCCTTCGCAGCCATAAGAAAAGGGCGATCGTGTTAACCACGAATCGCCCTTTCAAATTCTCGCTGGCGGTTTTGGAAGATCACGATGCCTTAGTCCGACATCGCTACTTCCTGCCAGAGAAAGCCCGGATTTCCTAAGATTTCCGGGCCCCGGGACTTAGCGGAAAATCCAGTCCCAAACGCTTCCGAGAAGATTCAGTGCCGATGCCATTAGTGCCTCCATTCACTTTTGGAGCCACTTGGTTAACATCGTTGTCAGTGGTTAACAACTTCTAAACGATACCAGTTTGAACATGTCCCATTTTGAGAAGTGTCTGACATAGGTCGGAAAACGGCTGGGGTCTGCCAAGGTGGTAACCTTGGCCGACGTCGCAACCCATCGAGGAAAGAAGCCGGAATGTGGCCTCATCCTCGATACCTTCGGCCACGACACTCTGGCCGAGAGCATGGGCCATCGTGATCGTGTTGCTGACAATCTTGTGGTCGCGATCATGGGAGAGGATGCGGGAAACGAACCGCCGGTCGAGCTTCAATTCGTCGCTTGGCAGGTCTGCAAGGTAGGCCAGACTGGCTTCGCCCGTGCCGAAATCATCGATCGAGAGCTTGAAGCCTCGGTCGCGCAAGCGCGAAAGATTGCTGACCGCGGCAGGCCGATTGCGAACGCTCGAGGTTTCGGTGACCTCGATGGTCATCTGGCGCGGATCGAAACCGCGACGCTGGACGATATCGAGGATGCTTGGCACGAGTTCGGCCTTGTCCACCATCTGCGCAGAGAGATTGATGCTCATCTGCAGCGGGAAACCCATCGTGTTGAGGGCAAGGCCTGCGGTGATCGCCTCGTTCAGAACCCAGTAGGTCAGTGCATCGATACGACCTGCGCGCTCGGCCTGAAGAATGAAAGCATCCGGCGCGATCGGTCCACGAGTCGGATGGCTCCAGCGAATCAGGGCTTCCACACCTGAGGGCCGGCGTGTCTTCATGTCCCACTGCGTCTGGTAGGCCAGCCAGATTTCGCCGTTGCGCAGACCTTCGTCAATGCGCGCATGCAACGACAGCTCCCACGATGCTTCGGCGAGCCGGTCGGCTTCGAAAAGTTCGACTGCGCGACCGCTAGCCATGGCATCGTTGGCGCTGGCGACGGCCGAATTGACGCGCGTCAGGGCATCGAGACCCTCGTTCCGGTCAAGCCCGAAATGAATGTTCGTATCGAACTTGTGCGAGCCGATCTCGAGCGGTGCCGAAAACAGTGCCCGCAGCCCCTCGAGATGGTCGAGCTGCATTTCGAGCGGCCGCGCTTCCTCGGTCCAGGCGAAGTGGCCGCCCTCGCCGTTGAAGACGGTCTCGATGCCTGAACCGACCGAGAGACGCCGGGCAATCTGCCTTGCGCATTCGCCGTGCAGATCCTTGGGCAGCGTCGCAAGTATCTCCTCGTAGCGGGCGATCACTGCGACGACGACATCGCAGCCAATATTGAGTTGTGACGCGCCGAGCGCCATCAGGTTCGGCAAACCCGAGGCATTTGTCAGTTGCTCACGCCTGATCCTGTGCTGCCACAGGCGCGAAAAGCCATAGATCATTGCGCAAAACAGTGCGGCGCTGGGTTGCAACGTGATTCCCACCGGTTCGGCGAGGAGCGGAAGCCCAGGGATCACAGCGAGCGAGAGGGCGTAGATTGCCGCCTTCCGGCGTTTGCGGCGCGCTCTGGAACCCGCCAGTATCAGCAGCCACGAAGCAACCAGGACCGGGATGCCGCCCAGATAGACGGCCATAGGCTTGCGCAGCGCTACGGCTCCTGCAATGTCGACCGCAATCGGCTCACGACGGCCACTGCCATAGTAGCCAATTGGCGGGACGGTCCCTTCCAGCGAAACGATTACCGTACGGCCCGTCAGGAGACCCGGGGTAAAGTTGCCCATCAGGATCGCGGAAGCCGGAACAGTCCTGATCGTGTCCGGGTCTACACGATTGTCAGGTACAAACTTGGCGAAAAGGCCATGCGGCACGCCCGCCAGGGTGCTCGCCAAGGTTGGATAGCGCTTGCCCGCCAGAGTTACCTCGTATGGCGAGGAAATCGCGTAATCGAAAAAATTGGTGTACCAGGAAGACACGACTATCGGCACGGACCCGGCGATTGCGGGAACGGGCATGTTGAAATCAGTCGATCGAAAGTCGGAGTCTTCGATGATAAAGCGCTTGTTGCGAACAACAAGCGCGGCATCACGGCCGAAATTGCCAATAGCTTCTAAAAGCTGGCGGTCTCCGTCGACATCCAGACCGAATTCTACCGGCGCATCAATAAAGACGCGGTACGGCATTTGTCGGCTGATCCCCGTCAGCACATCCGACAGCTTGCGACTTGAGACAACTGTTGTGTCGCGGGAACTGTCTGCGTGCCCGACTGAAACCACGACAATGTCGGCCGGCGCATCATACCGGTCCAACTTTGACCGCATGTTCCGAAAGCTGTGGTCCATCGGCGCAAACCAGTCGCCGACGCAGACGAGCAACGCCGGGATCAGCAGCGCTAGATACAGCGGTGAGCGCAGTTTCTTAAGCATAGACCCATTGGCGTTGTTCAACACCGAATTAGTCCGTAATGGTGAAGATCACCCTAACGCATCATCACGCCTAACGCGCAATCAACCAAGACGATCGAGCGATTTCTGCAACATGAGCAGTTGCCAGATGAGTCGGCTGTGATCGGCCCGGCCAGTCACATGTGCCTTGGCGAGCTTGTCAATGCGGGCAGCATCGAACCAGCCGGTCCGAGCCAATGTGCCGCTGGCCGAAAGAGCAAGCGTTTCGCCTGACAGCGGCCCGCGCAACCACTGGGCGATCGGAGTGACGAAACCCATCTTCGGGCGGAACAGCACGTCCTGCGGCAGATAGCGGCGCATGGTCTGCTTGATCAGCCATTTGCCCGTCGATCCCCTCACCCGCATCCGTTCCGGCAGACGCGCGCCGAATTCCACCAGGCGGTGGTCCAGCAGCGGTTCGCGCGCCTCGAGGCTGACCGCCATGCTCGCACGATCGACCTTGGTGAGGATATCGCCGGGCATGTAGAACTTCAGATCCGCGTATTGCGCACGGTCGAGCCCGGATCGCGCGGGCGCCTTGCGCATCACATCGTACAGGGGCTGTTCTGCCCGGTATTCTCCGCGCAATCGCAGAAAATCGTCGCTGTAGAGCGTTTCCCGCAGTTCCGGTGCCGTCACCGCGAGCGCCCGGGCATAACCTTCCTCTCCAGACCCCGCGAGGCTGAGCAGCGTGGTCTTCGCCCGCAGCGGACGCGGCGCCCAATCGGCTTTCGGCCAGATACGGCCAAGGCCACCCAGCAACTGGCCGCGCAGGGCAGGAGGAAGCAAGCCGCGCACCTGTTCCTCGCGATGCTGGAAGACCTGGCGGCGATAGCCGGCGAAGGCCTCGTCCGCCCCGTCACCCGACAGGGCGACAGTAACGTGTTCACGGGCCAGTTCACACACGCGATAGGTCGGCAAGGCCGACGCATCGGCAAATGGCTCGTCGAACATGCCGGCAAGCCGATCGGCCAGCGCGAAATCATCGGGCGAGACGGTGCGCTTCGAATGGTCGGTACCGAATTGCGCAGCGATGCGATCGGCATAGGCCGTCTCATCGAGTGCGGCGACATCAAAGCCGATGGAACAGGTCTTGACCGGGTTGCTGCTCGCCTCGGCCATGAGCGCCACCACGCTGGAACTATCCACACCACCCGAAAGAAACGCACCGAGCGGCACGTCTGATACCATGCGCGAGGTGACAGCCTCGCGCATGTGGTGAAGCAAGTGCGCGCCAAGGTCGTCGGCATTGCCGTTCTCGCGTTCGGCAAAGCTGATGTCCCACCATTGCACCGGCGCCGGCGCAGGCGCATCGGCCCTCAGCAACTGGTAATGACCGGCAGGCAGCTTTTCGACACCGCGCAGGATGGAGCGGTGGTCAGGGACATAGCCCCAGGCGAGATAGTCTTCCACCGCCAGCGGATCGATTTCCCGGCGCAGAGAGGGGTGGGTCAGCAGGGCCTTGAGTTCAGAGCCGAAGATCACCGCTCCATCGGCAAGACGAGCGGTGAACAGCGGCTTCACGCCAAAACGGTCCCTCGCCAGCAGCGTGGTGCGCTGGCGCAGGTCGTGCAGCGCGAAGGCGAACATGCCGTGGAGGCGCGGCAGGCAGGCGGTGCCCCAATGACGCCAGGCCTGAAGAATGACCTCGGTGTCGCCATCGGTGCGAAACTGTGCGCCCAGATCCTGAAGTTCGCGGCGCAATGCCTTGTAATTGTAGATTTCGCCATTGAAGACGATCACTGCATCGCCCTCGCCCGCCATCATCGGCTGGGGCGATCCGGCAAGGTCGATGATCGACAGGCGGCGATGGCCAAGGCCTACACCCGGCGCTGTCCAGACACCCTCGCCATCAGGCCCGCGGTGGGCGATCGCATCGCACATCCGACGGATCCGGTCGGGATCGACGGGTTTGAAACCCTCGGTATGGACGATTCCGGCTATCCCGCACATGGCCTTGCCCTAGCGGCCCGAACCCGCGCGGTCCATCCACGCATCGAGCGGCCCGGCAGCGGCAGCGAAGGCGCGCAGGGATTGTTCGGCAGAGGGCTGGCCTGCGATTTCGTCCTCGGACGAAAGGATCAGCGCAGCCGTGGTCCGCTCACGCAGCAGCAGTCGATCCAGAATATTCTGCAATTTCAGATGACTGTTGCTGCCCGTGAAGAGATTGCCCGAACGGTAGAATGTCTCCGATTGGCGATGGACCGGTCCTGCCGTCTGGATCCGATCGGCGTGACCCCCCGCAATCGGCGCTGGCGATCGCTCCCACGCCCAGCCGGAATTGACCGGCAGCGCGCCTTGCCCGAAGCCGCCGGCTTCATGGCCCTCGGATTGCGCGGAATAGAGCGCGTAGGAGACATCGACGGTATGGCCAGAGGCATCGCGAAAGCGGCCGAGCAGGACGTGCGAGGCTCCGTCATGCAACGGCCGCCACGGCGCAAGGGGGCGGTAGTCGACCTGTTGCCAGCCGCGCACTTGCGGAAAGGCAATCCGTGCCGGGACACTTGCCTCAAGCCGGTTGGCCCACGCGCCCCAGCCAAGAAACAGCGCAGCTAGCATGGCCATCGCCAGAAGCGCGGATGCGGGCCGGATCGCGCCGCGCGACAAGCGTTGCAGCCACGGGCTTGCAGCGATGGCAGCAACGTCGATCATGCGATCATCGATGGCGCGATCGAACCAGCGCCACGCCACGCCCATTACCAGCGCCATGACCACGGCAAAGAATATCCAGCCATAGAAGATGTGGTCGAAGCCCGATGCAAATTCGATGCCGTGAAACTCGGCAATGAAGATCGTGCCCCAGGCGCGCACGCCGTTGGCCAGAATGGGCGTGATGACGCTGAGCGCCATGAAAAGGGCGCGGCGCGGCCAGGACCGAAAGCACACATTGGCGACGAGCGCTCCATAGGCGATCATCGCGATCAGGAACTTTACCCCCGAGCAGGCCTCGGCCACCTCGAAATAGCCCCCCGGCGTGGTGATGAAGACACCTTCGATATGGGCGGGCACGCCTGACAGGTCGAGCAGCACCATCGTGATCTTTGCGGTGACCGTCTGCAACGACGGGATCAATTCGTCACCCGCCGGAACCAGAAACAGCATGTAGGCCAGCGGAAAGAGCAGTGCAGCGCTGGCTCGCGGCCCGAGCAGGGTCAGCGCGCTCGCCTGTGCCATGAGAACCACCCCAAGCTGCGTGGCGAGAGACAAACCCGCGAAATCGCCAAGCAGCCACAGGAAGGCCGCGCCAGCGAACAGCACCAGGCCAGGCCACCAGCCATGGGGGTCGATCTTCATCACCTCGCGCCAGCGCAGCGAGATCAGCCAGCCTAGTATGAAGGGGATGAGCAACACGTGATTGTAGGTCGAACTGTCCCACCACTGGCCGAACATCGCTTGCCAGTCCGATGCAAACAGCACGATGTTGCCGACCCAGGCTATCGCCAGCAGCGCAACTGTCCTGCGCCAGGCATCCGGCAGGGCGTGCCATGCCGCACCGAGCGGCGCCTTGAGGGCAAAATCACGCGGCGACACGAGGAGCCTCGGGTCCGTTCAGGCCAAGCAGCGCGGCAAGCGGCGCAAGTACCCCCTGCCAGCCGCAGCTGCGGACGACGAATGCGCGCGCGGAATGGCCGATCGTTGCAGCGCGAACCTTGTCGTGCAGCAGGCTCAACGCCGTCCTGGCGAGAGCCTCGGCGCCATCGGCCACCACAAGGTCCTGCCCGTCGCGCGCCGCGATGCCCGTTGCCGCCTGCGGCGTTGCGAGAACCGGGCGCGCCATCGCCATGGCTTCGAGAACCTTGTTCTGCACGCCGCGCGCGATGGTCAGGGGCGCAACGACAAGGTCCGCTCCGGCAAGCCACGGACGCACGTCGATGACAGCCCCGGTGACGCGGGTACCGTGCAGGCCTTCGAGAGCCTTGACCGCAAGGGTCGGCGCACGGCCCACGATGTTGAAGCGGGCGTGCGGAAAGGTAGCGCGGACGTGCGGCATCACCTGGCGGGCAAACATGTCGACAGCGGCGATATTGGGAGGATAGTCCATTTGCCCGGTGAAGGTCAGCTGCGGCCCCTCGCCCTCCATTTCCTGAGCCGGTGGCAGGCCTTCAGGATCGTAGAACTCCGTGTCGATACCGTTGCACAAGGCCAGAATGCGCGGGACAGGCCCACGTGACAGACGCTCGCGGAACAGCGCGGCTTCCTCGGGCGTGACGAGCAGGCTGGCAGTGGACGCCCGCGCGACGGTGCCCTCGAACTGGGAAAGCAGGCGCGCCTCGCGCACGTAGAGCCGGTTCAGCGGGAAGCGGGCTTGTGCGGCATAGGCTTCGAACTTGGCCGAATCGACATCGACGAAATCCATCACGACCCGGCCCGTGAAGTCTTGCGGCACATACTGCGCCATCTGACCCGAGAAGACGTAGATCGCGCTGACCGGTCGCTCCGCAAGCGTCCGGGCGACCCAGCCGGCAATGGCATTGTCGCGAAAGGCGGTGAGGCTGACGGGCTTGCCGCTCGCCAGAGCTTCAAGCCCTGCAACCTTCAACGACTTGTCCCGCCGCACCAGACAATGCGAGGCAGCCACGGCGGCAAGGTCCGGCTCATGGCCGAGGTCGCCCTCGTCATCGGCAAAGCAGGCAACGTGAACCGGGGCGAGCGTCGCGATGTGGCGCAGCACGTGGCACGAGCGGATCTTGTCGCCGCGATCAGGCGGGAAAGGGATGCGATGCGCGAGGAACAGGACTTCGCTCATGCCAGCCCTTGCGCGATCAAGGGGCCGATGCGGTTGGTGATCCCGAGTGGCAGCTTTTGCCAAAGCGCGATCTTGGCCTTGTAGCGCGGGCTCAGCGGATTGACGTCACGCGGGGCCTGTCCGTCCGCGGTCCAGTGCGCGTAGGACAGCGGCTCCGGTTCGAAGCCCCAGTTGCGCTTGAAGTGGTAAGCGCCGGTATCGACCTTGGACCGGCCGAAATCGAAGCGGTCACAACCGCGCTTCCGGGCATGGTTCATCAGCGCGTAGTACATCACATCGTTGGCGCGCATCGCCCGCGCCGCGAACACCCCGCCGCCCCAGTACGGCATGACAGCACCGCGATGGTAAAGGCTGAGCACCGATGCCAGCGGCCTGCCGTCGTCGCATACAGTCAGGATATCGGCATCATCGCCGAACGCTTCCAGCACGGCGTCGAACAGACCCTGCGGGAATACCGGTGTCCCGAGATTGCGCACGGACTCGGCATAGACGGCGTAGTGCATGGCACGGTCTTCGGCGGACCGGCCCGTGCACACCTTCATCCCGTGCCCCAGTCCCCGCCTCACTTCGGCGCGTTGCTTGCGCGGGATGGCGAGCAACTGTGCCTCGTCGTCGGCGGCAAGCTTGGTGACGAATCCAGCGTGGCTGTCTGTCTTCACATGCCAGCCATCACCTGCCGGCAGATGACCGCCGCGCAGCTCGACGGACGGACAGTTCAACCTTTTCGCCAGCTCCTGCGCGGCTGCAAAGAGCTGGGCATCGGCTGTCCCGACGGTGCCGCCACCCACCCCGAACCCTGTCGAGACCAGCGCACGACCGAAAAGCGGCGAATGGACTTCATGCAAAGGCAGGACTGCGCCGATATGGCCGTCGCGCTCGGACAGCAGCACATGCGCCTTGTGCCCGGTCGATGCTTCGACCGCGCCCAGCCATTCCAGCCGATGAAAGGCGGTGCTTTCGGGATGGGCATTCAGGAACTGCGCTATTGCCGGGCGGTCTCCCGGATCGGCAAGGCGCGTCACGGCCCGCGCCGGCACGAACGGGGCGTTCATGCCGCCCGCGCCGACGGCGTTCGAGCCGCCTCGATCGCTGCCACCTCGTCCATCCGGCCCCAGCGGAACTCGCGCACCAGACGTCCCAGCTTTGCCGCCATGACATCGAGATTGGTATAGTGACGCAGCCGCGACTTGAGCGGTGCGACAGGCGGGCGCGGCTGGTCGGGATCGATTTCCCATGGGTGGAAATAGAACGCGGCGGGACGGCCCTCGCGCTCGTTCACCTGGCGGATCGCCCAGCGCGAGACGGCATAGGGCAGAAGGCGGAAGAACCCGCCGCCGCCTGCCGCCATGCGCCGCCCGGCAACCTCGGCAGTGGTAACCGGTATCTCGAGCAGTTCTGCCCCCGTCACCGGACGGAAGGCAAAGCGCGGGGCCTCGCGCCAGCCGTAGTGGTCGTGCACGATCGGCGCGACCGAGGAGGAATAAGCATAACCGTGCTCGGCCAGCACTTCGTGCGCCCAAGGCGTGCGCGCATCGATGGAGAAGCTCGGCGCGCGGTAGCCGATGACGCGGGCCCCGGTCACGTCTTCCAGCACCCGGCGTGCGCGCTCGATGTCGGCTGCGAAGGCTTCTCGCCCAAGCGTGAAGACGCGGGCATGATCCCAGCCGTGGCTGGCGATTTCGTGGCCTTCAGCTGCAATGCGGCGCATCATCGCGGGATAGCGCTCTGCCACCCAGCCGAGCGTGAAGAACGTCGCCTTGACCCCGGCCTCGTCGAACAGCGCCAGGATCTCGGCGCAATTGCGCTCGACCCGGCAGGTCAGGCCGTCCCAGTCCTTGCGGTCGATCACGGTCTCGAACGCGCCGACCTGGAACCAGTCCTCCACGTCGACCGAAAGGCCGTTCAGCACCCCAGACGGCGCGGCCATGCTATCTTCCCTTCTTGCGGCGCTCAGGCAGCGGCGCGGTGAAAGTCTTCGGTCTCGATCCACTCGATCAGCATGGTCAGCGTGTGGCGGATCGCCTGCTCCTGCTCGGCCGTGCGCGATTCGAGCGCGGCTATGCGGCGCTGCGCTTCGGCAAAGGCGGCCTGCAGGGCCGATGCATCGTCGCACCCTTCGAGCGCGGCGATGCGGCTGTGGGCATCCTCGAGCTGCGACGACAGATCGACCTGCGGCACTGCGGCGCCTTCGCGCTCTTCAAGCGCTGCGATGCGCCGGCCGGCTTCTTCGAGTTGTGCGGCCAGATCGAAGTCGGGCACCGGAGCGACCGGCGCGGCGCGCATGTCGGCCAATTCGATGATCGCCTGCTGCAGTTCCGCAATCTGTTCGTCACGCGCGGCAAGCTCGGCACGCCAGGCCGAATCGTCGGCGGGCACGGGCGCTGCGACGAAGGCCTGCACCGGCGCTTCGGCCTGGGGCAGTTCCACCTGCGGCGCCTCTGCTGCCGGCACCGGCGTGACCGCAGGCGCGGCGTTCATGGCTCCATCGCCGGCAAGGTCGTTCAGCACGGCCTGCAGCATCTGCGCATCGAGATGGTCGCGCTGCTCGACCGCGCCCATCAGCATGAGGCGGTTGACGATCTGGTTCACGCGGCGCGGCACGCCGCCAGTGGCCTTGGCAAGGTCGGCATAGACCCGCGCATCGAACTGCGGACGGCCCTGACAGCCGACCAGCGCCAGGCGATGCTCGATATAGGCACCCACCTCGGCCGGCTCCATCGCCTCGAGATGATGCGAGGCAATGACCCGCTGACGCAGCTGCTCAAGCTCGCTCGACGTCTGCAGAAGGGTGCGAAACTCGGGCTGTCCCAGCAAGAGAATCTGCAGCAGCGGATGGGCTCCCAACTGGAAGTTGGAGAGCATGCGCAATTCCTCGAGCGCCTCGACCGAAAGGTTCTGCGCCTCGTCGACCACCAGCAGGCAGCGCCGCCCCTCACGCGCTTCGTGGTGAAGGAAGGCCTCGATCTGAGCGAGTGCCGTGGCCTTGTCGTGCCCGGCAACTTCGAGCCCGAAAGTGCGCGCGGCTACGTGGATCAGTTCCTCGCCATCGAGCGCGGATGTTACGATCTGCGCCGCAGTCAGCCGCTGACGATCGACCTTTGCCATGAGATGGGCAGCCAGCGTCGACTTGCCTGCGCCGACCTCGCCGGTGATGACGATGAAGCCCTCGCCCTGTGCCAGCCCGTAGCCGAGGTAGGAGAGCGCCTTGCGGTGAGTCGCGCTCTCGAAATAGAAGCGCGCATCGGGCGTCAGCTGGAACGGGCGGCCCTTGAGGCCATAGAATTCATCGTACATCGCAGCCGTCTCCGGGCATCAGAAGGAATAGCGCAGGCCAACCAGGCCAGATGCAACTATCTCATCTTCAATCACTTTACGGTTAACACTATCCAAACCGACCGCTGCGGTTGCCACGAGGCGATCAGTCAGGTTACGGAACAGCGCAGCGTTGGCGCCAATCGTTGTCACGTCGTTGAGGTCGCTCGCGCCCGACTGGAACCAGGCCGCATAGGTGGAAATGGTGAAGCTGGAACGACGATCGATCGGGCCGCTCAGCCCTGCATCGACGTAATAGCTTTCATCCACCAGTCCGTTGGCAAGGCCCAGCACCGAATCTTGGCGGGCGATGAACTTGCGGCGCATGTAGCCTGCGCCGATTCCTGCCTGCAGCCGTCCGATCTGACGAGCGTACGTGGCGTTGACGCCGCGCGCGCGGAACACCGAAGACGAAACCGATGACAGCGCATTGTTTACGCACCCGCCGCTTTGCGATCCGATGGCACAACCGCTGATCTGGCCGTTAAATGGATCGCGGGTAACTTGGAAGTCGGTCGGCAGATCGCGCAGCGCACGCGTCACCTGACCGCCGAAACCCGAGACATTGTCGAATGCGGCAATGCTCAGCGAACTGCGCGGATCGGGATTGTACGAGAAGCTGCCGTAATAGGTCGTGCTGTCATAACGGCGCCCGACGAAGGCCGACAACGCGGTGCGGCGGCTGGGGCGCCACATCACGCCTGCGTCCCAGGTCAGGCCATCGGTCTCATAGGCGAGTCGGCGCGGTTGCGACTTGTCGGTAACGAAGCGGCCATCGCTGCCGATGATCGGTACGCCATTGGCATCACGGGCCGCATCGCGCGAGGAAACCTCGACGTCCTCGTAGCCGACTGCGCCGACCAATGCGACGCTTGAACTGACCGGCAGCGTCACCTGCACCCCGCCGCGCGCATCACGCACGCGCTGGTCGAGGTTGGAGATGTCTTCCTGCAGGAACGAGCCCGAAGCGGTGATGCCGACTGGAAGCACGGTTCCCGGCGCGATGCCGGCCGAAACCTGCGCCGATTGCGCGATAGAATCGTCGAACACGTCAGCCAGGGGCCGCGTCGCCGTGACCGGGGTGCCGCCCTTCTGGTCGACGCGCGTATAGCCCAGCAGATAGGATCCGGAGAGGGCGACATCGCCGACGTGAGTAGAGACCGCCGGCCCTGCATAGACCGAGTAGACCTGGCTGACCGCATCGTCGGTGGCGATGGCATTGAGTGCCGATGCGCCCCCATTCTCGATGCGGGTGCGCGCGGCCAGCGCACCGGCTTCGACCGAGAGCGTGCGCGGTATCAGGTCATGCTTGACCCGTGCGAGGCCCGAAAGCGTATCGCCATCGGCTACGCGGTTGGATTGCGATATGCGCCGCTCGTAGCGCACGGAAACCGCGCCTTGCGTATGGCGGCCGTTGAGCGTGGCATCGACGCCGGCGGCAAGCGAGGAATACGTCAGCACGTCGTCGCCGGGGGACAGTTCCCACAGCACGTTCTGCACGGCCTCGATATAGGGCCGGACCGTCACACGCGGACCGCCACCGGCCCCGCGCGTGGACAAGCCGCGTGAGGCCGCTGGCTTTTCCGCCGGCGCGTCGGCGCCCACGTCCTCGTAGGAAAGCGATTGCGCGTGAACCGGGCCAACGGCAAGCATTGCGCTCGCCAACACCAGAGTGCGCAGAGGAAGAGCCGTTCTGGTCATTCCTTGTATCCGTAATAGGTGCCGAAGCGGCGGCCCGTGGTGGAAAAGCGGGTACCGTTGAGCAGGAGCTTGATGTCCGCGCAGGCGCCCAGAAGCCCGACGGCGTCGCGCAGCGCAGCCTCGCCGGTCATGTCGGCGCGCACGACGACAACGGTCTGGCCCACGTGGTTGGCAAGAACGATGGCCGGCGATGCTGCCAGCACCGGCGGGGAGTCGAAGATGACGATGCGGTTCGGGGCATTGGCGGTGAGCCGCGCAAGCACGTCTTCCGTTCGCGCAGACGCGAGATATTCGGTATCGGAACCGGTCGCGTTGCCCGCTGGCAGGACATAAAGCCCGGCAACATCGGTGCCGATCACGCAATCCTCGACGTTTAGCGCAGGATCGGCCAGCGCGTCCATCAGGCCCTTGCCGCCAGGCAGTCCCAGCGTCGATAGCACCGAGGGCTTGGCGAAATCGGCATCGACGAGCAGGACTTCGTTGTCCTTCTCAGCCGCGATCGACAGGGCCAGGTTCACCGCGCAAAAGGTCTTGCCCTCGCCCGGATGCGCCGAGGCTATCAGGATGCGCTTGGCCACAGCATCGGCCGATTCCGCTGCCGTGCGGAGCAACTGCCGCTTGACGATGCGGAACTCCTCAAGCGTGCCGGTGACGGCGCTCTCAGGCTCGATCAGGCATTGCTCGCGCAGATGGGCGCGGTCGATCTTGTGACGCGGTCCGGCAAAAGGCCTTGCCGCAGGCGCAGGCGATGGTTCTTCCCGCGGAGACTCGACTACCGCGGCGGCGACTGGCCTTGGCGCTGCCACCGGGGCAATCGTGGGCTGCGGCGCAGGCGGCAGGTCAGGCAAGACCGGTCGCGTCAGGGTACGAAAATCGAAGCTGCCCGAGGCGCGCTCGATCAGCGAGGGTCCGGTGGACTTCCCGAATTCGGGCGGAAGGGGGATCTTGCTCTGATCGGTCATGCCAAGTCTCCCTCAGGCCACCATGCCGCGCTTCAGCATCTCGACGCCGAGCAGGACGAACAGCACCACGAACAGACCGGCCACGCCGCCTGCGAACCACTTGAGGCGGCGCATCCGCTCTGCGCGGGCGGCGCGCGTGATGGCCTCGGATATGCCGCCCAGCACCGGCAGCCCGGTCGACCGCTCAAGCTGGCCGGTGGTCGAATAGGCGGACTTGAGCTGCGCCAGGGCGAAGGCTCCGGCCGCACCCGCGCCCATCCCGACAACGAGCACCAGCAACAGCAACAGCGGGCGATTGGGGGCAGCAGGCCCACGCGGGGTTGTCGGCGGGTCGATCACCTCGAACTTCACCGCGTCGCGTTCGGTCTCCACCTGCCCGCGCAGCCGCAGCTGTTCGCGATCGCGCAGGAGCTTGTCGTACTGTTCCTTGAGCACATCGTAATCGCGGTTGATGCGCGCAGCCTCGGCGGCCACGGTCGGCTCGCTGTATTGCTGTGCCGAAAGCTGGGCGATCTCGGCCTGGAGCGAACCCTTGCGCGATTGCAGCGCCACAAGGCTCGCCTCGCGATCGGCCTTGATCGAGATGAGCGAGCTGTAGGCCGGGTTCGGCGCGCCGCCGCCACCGCCCTCGCCCGCCGCCGACTTCTGCAGCGCAGCGATCTGCGCCTTGGCAGAGATCACGTCGGGATGGCTGTCCGTCAGGCCGCGAGCCCGCATGCCGGAAAGGTCCGACTGCGCCTGGGCAAGCGCGCCCTTGGCACCGCCGGCAACGCCCGGGATGGCGATCGTCTGCGGGGTTCCGGCAAGCTGGCCATTGATCGAGGCCAGAGCCGATTGCGCCGCCAGCAGGTTCGATTCGACATCGCGCATCTGCGTGCGTGCCGCTTCCAGCTTGGTGGTGAGCGAGCCAGCACCGGGGATGAAGCCGGCATTCTTGGCCTCGAATTCGGTGCGCTTGAGTTCGGCCGCTTCGAGCGCCTTTTTCCGGTCGCCGAGCTGCTGGTCCATGAAGGCCAGCGTATCGGTCATCTCGCCGCGTCCACCGGCAAGGTTTTCCTCGCGGAAGATGTCGATCATCTTCTGCACGATGTCCTGCGCCAGCTTGGCGTTCTCGGCATCGTTGCGACCACCGCCGCCGGCAGTGCCGGAGATCTCGAAAAGGTTGTCCTGCTGGCTGACGACCGCGACGTTCTTGCCCAGCGCAGCAACCGCGCCCTGCATGTCCTTGTCGGACGTCACCTTGTCGCCAAGGCGCGTGGCGCGAATCACCTTCTCGAGGTTGACCGCGCTGGTCAGCGTCTGGCGCACGCGTTCGATGTCACGCTTGCGATCGCCGCCGATGCCGATCTGGTCGGCCAGCACGTCATCGATCTGCACGAAGATGCGGGCCTTCGATTCGTAGCTGTTGGGCACCATCGCCACCACCAGCCACCCGGCAAGACACACCGCCCAGGCAATGCCCAGGGCAATCCAGCGCCGGTGCCACACACCGTGCAGCGCGATGCGGATTTCCTCGTAAAGGCTGGTCATGGCCGTCGTGTCCCCCGCCCGCTGCTCAGAACGTGCTCTCGGGGATGATGATCACATCACCCGGCATCAGCAGGACGTTGGCCTTGGTGTCGCCCTTGCGCAGCAGATCGCCGATGCGCACCGCATACTCCTTCTGCGCGCCCGACTGCTTGTCGAACCGGACGAGACGGGCCTTGTTGCCGGCCGCATATTCGGAAAGCCCGCCCACCGCGATCATCGCGTCAAGCAAGGTCATGTTGGCGCGGAACGGGATCGATGCCGGCTTTTCGGTCGCGCCGACGATGCGCACCTGCTGGCTGAAGGTCCCGGCAAACTTGTTGACGATGACCGAGACGATCGGCTCCTGGATGTATTGCGACAGCTGGAGCTTGATGTCCTCGGCCAGCATCGAAGGCGTCTTGCCCACGGCTGGCATGTCGGTGATCAGCGGGGTGGTGATGCGGCCGTCGGGCCGCACCTGCACGCTCGCGCCCAGTTCCGGATTGCGCCAGACGAACACGGTCAGCTCGTCGAGCGGGCCGATCACGTATTCCTCGCCCGGTCCTTCCTGCAGCGCCACGAACGAGGCGGGCGGCAGTTGCTGCCCGCCGCCGACACCGCCACATCCCGACAGTGCCAGGCTCAGTATCGCCGTGCCGGCAAGCATACGGGTAAGGCGCGATTTGAACGGCATGAACGGTCCTTCCTGTGCGGCCATGCTTCCGTCCCGCCCGAGGGCTGTGGCGCGCAAGGTCCCGCAATTCACCGCTGGCTATCGCCAAAAAGGGTGAAGATTGCGTTAGCCTTGATTGCTTGGGGGCATGACGCCAAGCGGCCATTCGCCACCGTCCCGATTCGGGACTGGCGTGGCGGCACCGGTTAACGACAAGAACTCTATCCCGTTGTCAGATCAGCATTTCCGCTGCCGGTCCCTGACCGAGAAACATCGCCGGGCTGGCAGTTGCGCCATATGCCCCGGCGCAGAAGATCGCCACGATATCGCCGACGTCGGCGCGCGGAAATCCGCCCTTGTCGGCGAGGCGATCGAGCGGCGTGCACAGGCAGCCGACCACGCTGGCCTCTTCCTCGACCGCCGCACCGAAGCGGGTGGCGATGGCGCTGGGATAGTTGCGCCGAACGACGGTGCCGAAGTTGCCCGAGGCCGCAAGCTGGTGATGCAGCCCGCCATCGGTCACAAGATAAACCTCGCCGTGGCTCTCCTTGCGATCGACCACGCGCGTCAGATAAACGCCAGCTTCGCCAACGAGATAGCGGCCAAGTTCAATGCAAAATGCGGTGTCGCGCAGGACGTCGGGCAAGGTTTCGAACCGCTCGCCCAGTGCCTCACCCACTGCATTGACATCAACCGGCTCGTCGCCCGGAAAATAGGGAATGCCAATGCCGCCACCGAGATTGCACCTGGGCAATGCGGCACCCGATTCCTCCGCAAGCCGCGCGGCAAGTTCAAGCGTCTGCCGCTGTGTCTCGATGATGGCATCTGCAGAAAGCGCCTGGCTGCCGGCGAAGATATGAAAGCCGCGCCATTGTGCCCCGGCAGCGATCAGACGTTGCGCCAGCGCCGGCACCCGCTCGGCGTCGATGCCGAAGGGCTTCGCCCCGCCGCCCATCTTCATGCCCGATCCCTTGAGGTCGAAATCGGGATTCACGCGGATTGCGAGGCGCGGGGTAATGCCGAGACGTGCGGCAATGGCCAGGGCCCTTGCCGCCTCCCCCTCTGACTCAAGGTTCAGCGTCACGCCTGCGGCGATGGCCGCTTCCAGTTCGCTGTCGCGCTTGCCGGGACCGGCGAAGCTGACCCGCGAGGGATCGATGCCCGAACCCTTCACGATGGCCAGTTCTCCGCCCGAAGCGATGTCGAACCCGTCGACCAGGCTGAGCATGTGCTTCAACAATGGCGGATAAGGGTTTGCCTTTACGGCATAATGAATAGCGAGGCGCGAAGGCATGGCCGCCCGCAACGCTTGGGCACGCGCCGTCAAGCGTGACGCTGAATAGACGAACAGGGGCGTCGAGCCCGCGTGTTCGACCAGATCAGTCACCGTTCGCCCGTCGATCGACAGTACGCCATCAATGCCGGAAAATCCGGGCGGTATTGGTCCAAGCGGCTTCATGAGGCGGCCCCTTCAGCCAGCTCGGCGGCAAGCGCAACCCGGTCCAGCTTGCCATTGGGGCTGACGGGCATGACCGCGCGCCAGTGAACATGGCGCGGCACCATGAAGTTCGGCAAGGCACGGGTCAGCGCCGGGATCAGGTCTTCCTGCGCAGCGCCTGCAAGGCTCCGCGCGACGAGGTGGATCGCCTGTCCAAGTTGGGGATCAGGCAGGCCGAGCGCCACCGCCTCGGCCACCAGCCCGGTCGCAACGGCGGCCTCCTCGATCTCCTGTGGGCTGACACGGTTGCCGCTGGTCTTGATCATGGCATCGCGCCGTCCCACGAAATGAAGCAGCCCCTGTGCATCACGCCTGACTCGGTCGCCCGACCATACTGCCATGCCGCCAAGGCGCGAAAAGGCCGGCGCCGGCTTGAACCGCTCGGCCGTCCGGACAGTGTCCTCCCAATAGCCTTGCGCAACAAGCGGGCCGGTGTGCACGAGTTCACCTTCCTCTTCTGCCTGAGCTTTGTTCCCCAAATCATTGACGACAAGGATTTCTGCAAAAGGAATTGCCTTGCCGATCGACGTCGGGTGAGCATCGACCAGAGCAGGATCGAGGAACGTGGAACGGAACGCTTCGGTCAGGCCATACATCGGGTAGAGGTCAGCCTGCGGAAACTTCGTCCGCAGCGCCCTTACCAGTGCCGGCGTCAAGGCGCCGCCGCTATTGGTCAGGCGGCGCAGCGATGCGGCCACATCCTGCGGCCAGTCGAGTTCGGCCAATTGCAGCCACAGCGGCGGCACCGCCGCTATCGTCGTGATGCCATGGCGCGCTACCGCCTTCACCACATCGCGCGGCGTAAGGTAATCGAGCGGCACCACGCTGCCCCCTGCATACCAGGTCGACAGCAACTGGTTCTGCCCATAATCAAAGGCCAGCGGCAACACTGCGAGAACACGGTCCTGCGGCAGGATCCTGAGGTAATGCGCCACGCTGACCGCGCCGAGCCAGAGATTGGCCTGGCTCAGCATCACGCCCTTGGGTCGCCCGGTCGAGCCGCTGGTATAAAGGATGGCGGCAAGACTGTCGGGCGCAGCGCTGGAGGGCGGCAGAACGTCTGCCTCCTGCTCTGCCTCACCCCACGCCTGCGCTTCCTCGATCACGGCGCAATCCGTGTCGCCTTGCTCCAGGGTATCTAGCCGCGCCTTGTTGGAAACAAGCAGCACCGCCCCGCTGTCGGCAAGGATGTGCGCCACTTGCGCGCGCTTGAGCAGCGGATTTATCGGCACATGGACTAGCCCGGCGCGAACCGCAGCCAACGGCATCAGACAGGCCAGCTCCGTCTTCGGCAGCCAGGTTGCCACGCGGGCGCCATCTCTGCCGGCTCGCGATTGCAACCACTTCGCAAGGCTTCCTACACGTGCGTTTAACGCTTCGAAGCTAAGGGTCGAGTTCTTGAGCACCAGCGCCGGCGCGTCGCGCTCGCCCCGCAAGGCCAGGTGATCGAGCGGATACACGGTGGGATCGGGACTTTCGGGCACTCGTCTCTCTTCAGGGAATGGCACAAGCGTTGGACGTCTATCACGCCAGTCTTAAGGAAGCGCAAGCAGACCCGCGTGCCATTGCAGCGCAAGGTGCCTCGCCGTTCGAGCGCCTGGACTGGCTGGCGCTGCTTGCCGAGCATTGCCTCGATCCTGACAAGGCACGTGTGAGCCTGGCTGTTTCCGAGGATTCTGCTGCACTCCTGCCTTGGCACGAAGGTCATCATTCGGCAGAGGCCTTGGCCAACTACTACAATTTTTTCGTGAAACCGCTGGGAGATATTGGCGGGCTTTCACAACTGGCAGAAAGTCTCCCGCCGGGGCGTGCAAGCTTCGCGCCCATGCCGCAGGATGAAGCCGAAGCGCTCGGTGCGGCGTTTCGCGAAAGTGGCTGGGTGGCGCTGGTCGAACCGTGCGACTGCAACCACATCCTTCCGGTAAAGGGGCGCAGCTTCGCGCAGTATTGGGCAGATCGCCCCGGCGCGCTGCGCGAAACCGTGAGGCGCAAGAGCCGCAAGGGCGAGGTCAACCTGCGCCTGATCACCGAATTTTCTTCAATGGATTGGGATGCTTACGAGACGGTCTACAAGTTGAGCTGGAAGCCGGAGGAAGGCTCCCCGACGTTTCTACGCGCATGGGCCGAGATGGACGGCAAGGCCGGACGCCTGCGCTTGGGGCTTGCCGAAATCGCTGGCCAGCCTGTGGCTGCGCAGTTCTGGACCGTCGAAGGCAGCACCGCCTACATCCACAAGCTTGCCCACGACGAACGTTTTCGTAAACAGTCTCCAGGTACTCTGCTGACCGCAGCGATGTTTGAACACGTGATCGACCGCGACGGCGTGGAACTTATCGATTTCGGCACCGGCGATGATCCGTACAAGCGCGACTGGATGGAGCAAGTGCGCACCCGCTGGCGCGTGCGCGCGTGGCGCAAGTCGGCGGTGCGGCACTGGCCTTCACTGTTCCGCGCGCTTGCCCGACACAAGCTGCAACCCCTTGTTTCCAAGAACCGCGATGGTTAAGGGCGCGATGAACCATACAACGGCAGCCGGAACACCATGAGCGATACCGACAGCACCCTGCGCGCGATCCTGAAGGACGTTCTTGGCCTTTCGGCCGATCGCGTGGCCGCATTCGATGCTGCCACGGGCCTGTTCGGCGATCTGCCCGAACTCGATTCGATGGCAGTCGCAGGGCTGCTCACCGAGATCGAAGACCGGCTCGACATCGTCATCGAGGACGACGAGGTGGATGGCGAACTCCTCGAGACTTACGGCAATCTGCTTGCCTTCCTGGAAGACAAAGTCGCCGCGTGAGCGCACCGCAACCCGTCTTCTGGCATTGCCCCGGCCCCGACGGGCAAAGCCCTGAATATGCGATTGCGCATGATCGCGGACGCAAGCACCGCCTGCTGATCGTCCCTGCCCTTTTCGATGAAGCCAACCGCATGCGGCGCATGCTGGTTGACGCCATGGACCGGCTGGATCAGGCAGGGATCGACAGTTTCCTGCCAGACCTGCCCGGCTGCAACGAAAGCCTCCAGAACTTCACCGCCCAGAGCCTGCATGGCTGGCGCAGCGCCATGCAGATCGCCGCGAGGCACTTCGGCGCGACCGATGTGCTCGCCGTGCGCGGTGGAGCACTGGTCTTTCCCGCCAGCTTGCCCGGCTGGGCCCTGGAACCAACCAAGGGCGCAACGATCCTGCGCCAGCTTGTCCGCGCACGTACAATCGCCGCGCGCGAAGCAGGGCAGCACGAGGACAGCGCCGCCTTGCTGGAGCAGGGAAGAACCGAAGGACTGGAACTGGCAGGCTGGCGTTGCGGCGCTTCGCTGATCGCAGGCCTTGAACATGCCCTGCCGCAGATCGAGGGGCAAAGCCTGATCGCGCAAGGCCAGCTTGGTGGCGGCGGCCTGTGGCTGCGCGCCGAGCCGGCGGCGGCGCCGGAACAATCCGCCGCGCTTGCTGCAATCATCGCCGCCGAGGTCAAGGCATGACCCGGCAGCATGTTACCTTTCCGTGCGAGGGCGAGACGCTGGTCGGCACGATCGACCGCGAGACCGCAACCCACGCCACCGGACTGCTGATCGTCTCGGGCGGCAACGAATTGCGCTCAGGTGCGTGGAGCGGGCAGGCACAGCTGGCCGCGCGGCTCGCTGCCGAGGGCAATCCGGTGTTCCGCTATGACCGGCGCGGCGTGGGCGACAGTGGCGGCAAGAACCAGACCTTCCGCCGTTCCGGGCCAGACATTGCCGCAGCTCTTGCCGCTTTCCGCAATGCTGCTCCGCAGCTTTCGCGCATCGTCGCGTTCGGCAATTGCGACGCGGCTGCATCACTCATGCTCAATGCCCCTGGCCTTGCAGTCGACGCGCTGGTCCTCGCCAATCCGTGGACCATCGATGGCGAGGAAGCGCCGCAGGCCATGCCGGCCTCAGCTATCCGCAATCGCTATATCGAGAAGCTCAAGAACCCCCGCGAGGTCTGGCGCCTGCTGAGCGGCGGGGTAAATCTTGCCAAGCTGGCCAAGGGCTTGCGTTCGGCCACCACGGCTTCACCATCGCCTGCGGGGCTGGTCGAGGAGATGAAGACCGGGCTTGCCGGCTTCGCCGGCAACGCCACGATCCTGCTGGCCACGCGCGATCGCACCGCGCAGATGTTCGCCGAGCAATGGGATGCTGCCGACCCGCGCATCAAGCGGATCGACAGCGGATCGCACAGCTTTTCCGATGACGCTGCGCGTGCGTGGCTTCACGCGCGGCTGATCGAGGTGCTCAGGCCGTAACGGCCTGAGCGGCCTTGAAATCCAGTTCGGCGAGGAAGCGTTCGGAATCGAGCGCAGCCATGCAGCCGGTTCCCGCAGCGGTCACGGCCTGGCGGTAGGTGTGGTCCATCACGTCACCGCAGGCAAAAACGCCCGGGATTGCCGTCTTCGGGGTGCCCGGCTCGACCACGATGTAGCCGCTTTCGTCGAGTTCAAGCTTCCCCTTGAACAGTTCGGTCGCCGGAGCGTGGCCGATGGCGACGAACGCGCCGTCGGTATCGAGAACGCTTTGCGCACCAGTAACGGTATCGACCAGCTTGACACCGGTAAGGCCCTTGCCCGCCTCGCCCACGAAGCTGTCGACCTTCTGGTTCCACAGTACCTTGACGTTGGGGTGCGCGAACAGACGATCCTGCAGGATGCGCTCTGCACGCAGGGAATTGCGACGATGGATCAGCGTCACGTCGGGCGAATGGTTGGTAAGGTACAGCGCTTCCTCGACAGCGGTATTGCCGCCGCCGATCACCACCACCTTCTTGCCGCGGTAGAAGAAGCCGTCACACGTGGCGCACGCCGAAACGCCCTTGCCCGAAAACTCCTGCTCGCCCGGAACGCCCAGCCACTTGGCCTGCGCGCCCGTCGCGATGACCAGCACGTCGCCTTCGTAGATGTCGCCGCTGTCACCTATGGCGCGGAACGGGCTGCCGTCCATGCTGACTTCAAGGATCGTGTCCCACATCATGCGTGTGCCGACATGCTCGGCCTGGGCCTGCATTTCCTGCATCAGCCACGGCCCTTGGATCACGTCGCGGAAGCCGGGATAGTTCTCGACGTCGGTCGTGATCGTAAGCTGGCCGCCGGGCTGCAACCCTTGCACCACGATCGGCTCCATGCCCGCCCGCGCGCCATAGATCGCGGCGGAAAGGCCGGCCGGGCCGGAACCGATGATGAGCATGCGGGTCTTGTGCGTCGTCGCCATGGAATACTCCTCCAGTCGGATGGCGAGATAAGCAGCGCAGAGGCCAAAAGCGAGTCCGCGCGCCCCGCTTTATCCGCAGCAATCGGACAGAAAATCTTTAGTCGACGTGATTGCGCTCGATAGCGGCCAGCACCTGCGGAGTGACACCGAGAACTTCGCGCGCGTAGGCCGCCACGGTGCCGTGCTGCTCGCCGATCGCGGCAAAGGCGGCGTCGAGGAATGACGCTTCGACGCCCATCAGCACGCGTACCGCCTCATCGCTCATCGCCATGCCGAAGCCTTCGCGCACGTGGCGCGCACCTGCCTCGATCCGTGCCTCGGCATTGCCGGCGGTATTGGTCAGCAGGTAGTCCGCCATCATGTCATCGCGATGGACGCCGAGCAGGTCGTGCACCAGCGCGGCGGCAACGCCGGTACGGTCCTTGCCGGCCAGGCAATGGAGCAGACTCGGCGCGGGCTTGCGCGCAAGCGCGTCCATATAGAGCCGCATCGTCCCGACGAGCACCGGTCGAAAGGGCAATGTCCGGTACAGGGCCAGCATGGCCTTGCGGGCATCGTCTGCCGTTCGCACGTCGCGCGCGGCTTCCTCGTGGGCCGCGCGACCTGCAGCGCTGGCAGTCTCGCCCGGATGGAACAGGACTTCTGCACCGAAATCGGGATGACGCAGGCAGGCGTTGGCCGCCCGTTCGCTGTCGCCGCGCAGATCGATGACCGTGGCGATGCCAAGGGAATGGACCACGTCGAGATCGTCGCATGCTGCATCGCTATGCTGGCCGGATCTCCAGAGCAGCCCGGTGCGCAGTCTTCCCGCGCGAGCCGCATAGCCGCCATAATCGCGAAAGTTGTGGATCCCGACAAGGTCGAGAACGCGCGGGTCTGGAGCTGAAACCATGCGGCAATACGTCCAATGCTGCGGCCAATGGCATGGTCGATGGACGTGCTGGCGCCTTGGCGCAAGCTATCAAATGCAGGCCAGCCGGAATGGCGGGCGGTCAGGCCTGTCGTTCGGCCAGCGGTTCGAGCGCCCGGGCCACGACAACCGATGCCGGGGTAGGTTTGGGCACAAGAGTGCCGCCAAGGTTGCGCACTGCCTCGTCCATCCGATCAAGATCGCCGGTGTGGAGCACGTAAGGCACGCCCATCGCCGCGAGCGTGCGCGCGACCTGCTCGCAAGTCTGCCCTTGGCCGAGCGAGACATCGAGGATGGCCGCGGAAATGGCGTTGTTCTGGACGATCTGCAGTGCCTCGACGAGATCGAGCGCGGTCAGCGGCTTGCACCCTGCATCCTCGACGGCGAATTCCAGATCCAGCAGGATCAGCGGTTCGTCATCGAGAACCAGCACCCGGCGCGGCTCGGATGCAGGATTGACCATACCGCTCATTCGACGTTCTCCCGCAGCGGAATGTTCAGTTTTGCCCGCAAGCCTTCCTGGGTCCACTCTCGCACAATTCCTCCGCGTGCCATGTCGAGCATGCGGTCCACAATCCCATCGCCCGGTCCGGGCTTGGTACGCAAACTCGATTGCAGCCCATCGAGTCCCCGGCCATGTTCGATCCAGTCGATGCGGATCGCCGGCTCGGACGCCGAACCGTTCTTCTTCCACGAAACAGTGATCGTGCCATCTTCCTGGCTGAGCGCGCCATGCTTGATCGCGCTCACGGCAAGTTCGTGGAGGGAAAGGCCGAGAACCGACACGGACGCGAAGTCCGAGCGCAAGCCATTGCCCTCGAACAGTATCCGCGTGCCATCCGGATCATAGGGCGCAAGGACCGCGCGAATGGCCTGCCCCACTTCCACCGTGCCACGATGGGAATCGTCGAGCGTGGTCTCATAGGCCCGGCCCAGGGCCTGGATGCGGTCGTTTATTTCGCGCGCCTCGACTTCGATCCCGCGCACCCTACCGGTAAAGTTCACGATCCCGCCGATGACCGCAAACATGTTCTTCATGCGGTGCGACAGTTCGCGCGCCAGTTCGCGGGCATGCCGTTCATCGGCACGCGCGGCGCGAACGTCGGAGACGTCCCACTGGCTGCCAAAGAAATACACGAGTTTGCCGTCGGCATCGTATACCGGGCCAAGGTGCAACGCATTCCAGAACGCCGTGCCATCCTTGCGATAGTTCAGCAGTTCGACAACCGTCACGTCCTCGTTGCTAAGCGCTGTGCGAATGCGCGTGAGGGCTTCGTGGTTGCTTTCCGGGCCTTGCAGGAAACGGCAGTTCCGACCGACGATTTCGCTCTCGTCATAGCCGGTGAGATGACGGAAGGCGCGGTTCGCGAACACGATCGGCATGTCCTTGACATGCGGATCGCACAGGCAGATCGCCATTCTGGTTTGCGCCATTGCCTGTTCGAACAGGACGCCCGATGCGCCCTCGAATGTATCCTCGGGATGCTGGGCGCGGAAGCGCGCTACCGACGAATCGAACGCGGTATGGGCCTGGTCGCTGGAATTGCGGGGGTAAGAGTCAGAAGAATTGTTGTCATGCATATCAGTGGCACCTGCCACGGGAAATGCAGTCGCTAGGGTATGGTTCCGCAGAAAATGATTAAATTCAGCGCGTTCATTTTTGTTCCACGGAAATGACCGCGGTTGTCAAACGCGATATACAGACAAGCTTGTCCAGATCGTCAACGATCCTGATCGACCAGACCTGGGTGGTCCGACCGAGCGCCTCGGGCCTGGCGGTCGCGCGCACCCAGCCATCGCGAACGGGGCGAAGGTGGTTGGCATTGATCTCCATGCCGACACAGGCGAACCTGTCTGGATCAAGCACAAGTGCGCCGGCGATCGACCCGACCGTTTCCGCCAAGGCTACCGACGCGCCACCATGAAGACGTCCGAATGGCTGATGGGTGCGGTGATCCACCGGCATTCGCGCGCAGAGCCAGTCCGGGCCGCAATCCACGAACTCGATGCCAAGGTGCGCGGGCATGGCCGAGGAGCCCATGCGGGTCAGGCGTTCGAGCGCCGGCATTTCGTTGTTCCACCAGATCACGCTGCAAAACCTTCCAAAAGAAAGCGTTCGGCGCACCCGGCAAGAACCGCAGTGCCTAGCGGGAGAACGCTCTCGTCGACAACCATGCGGGTCGAATGGATCGAGCAGCACGACCGCCAATCGGCCCCTTCGTGCGCAACACCGAGAAAGAACATCGCCCCCGGCACCTTCTCCAGCACGTAGGAAAAGTCTTCTGCCCCCATGATCGGGTTATCCAGGCGATGGAACGCTTGCGGCCCGACCATGTCTCCAACCACCCTCTCGCCAAGGTCGACCGCGCGTCGATCGCAGACGGTCACCGGGAAGCCCGGCGTGATCGTCACCTTCGCCGTCATTCCATGCGCCGCGGCGATGTTCACGGCAGCCTGTTCGACAACCTCGCGCAGCCGCGTGCGATTGCCGTGCGACAGCGTGCGCAACGTGCCGCGCATCGCCACGCGATCGGCGATGACGTTGTGCGCCGTGCGCGCCTCGATTTTCGCGACAGTTGCCACCACCGGATCGCTGACCGGGAACTTGCGGGTGACGATCGACTGCAGCGCGGTGACGATCTCGCAGGCGACGGGCACCGGATCGAGCGCATCGTGCGGCATGGAGGCGTGGCCGCCGCGCCCTTCGACGATGATGTCGAACTGGTCCGCCGATGCCAGCAGGGCGCCTGCCCTTCCCGCAACCAGCCCGTGCGGGCTGTTGGGCATGATGTGCAGGGCAAAGGCGGCATCGGGCAGCGGATCGATCAGCCCGTCATCAAGCATGAAGCGCGCACCATGGAAGCCTTCTTCGCCCGGCTGGAACATGAACTGCACTTCGCCGGCGATGGTTTCGGCGCGGGCGCAGAGCAACTCGGCGGCGCCGGCCAGCATGGCGGTGTGCGTGTCGTGCCCGCAAGCATGCATGGCACCGGCAATGGTCGACGAGAATGCGAGTCCGGTTTCCTCGGTCATCGGCAGGGCATCCATGTCCCCCCGCAACAGGACCCGGCGACCGGATCCGGCGCCACCCTTGAGCGTGGCAACCAGCCCGGTCGTCGATGGCCCTTCGCGCCATTCGAGAGGCAAGTGGGCGAGCGCCGCACGGACCTTGTCGCGCGTCTTGGGGGTATGGAGGCCAAGCTCGGGCTCGGCATGGATCGCCCGGCGCAGAGCAACGATCGCATCGGAATATCCGCGCGCCTGTTCGAGCAGTTGGTGGTGCAGCATCCTGGCCTCGTGCGATTGGGAATTGCCCAAGGCTGGCATTTTGCAATGGCGCTGTCGACCCTTTGGGATTGCGCTTGCACCAGCAGGCAGGACTTGTTAATCGTTCGATTAAACAGACCCTGACGGAGAGAGACCCGATGCCTGAAGCCTATATCATCGATGCCGTCCGCACCCCGCGCGGGGTCGGCAAGCCCGGCAAGGGCGCCCTGTCGCACCTCCACCCGCAGCATCTTGCCGCCACCGTGCTCAAGGCGCTCATGGACCGCAACAACCTTGATACCGCAACGGTCGACGATATCATCTGGTCGACCTCGTCACAATTCGGCAAGCAGGCTGGTGACCTTGGTCGCATGTCGGCGCTTGCTGCGGGCTACGACATCACCGCTTCGGGTACTACGCTCGACCGCTTCTGCGGTGGCGGGATCACCTCGGTCAACCTTGCCTGCGCGTCGGTCATGTCGGGCATGGAAGACTGCGTGATTGCCGGCGGCACCGAGATGATGAGCTACACTGCGGCCTATGGCGCCGAACAGGCCAATGCCGGGATCAAGCCGATGGGCATGGGTTCGGGCAACATGGTGCTCGACGCATTGCACCCGCAGTCGCACCAGGGCGTGTGTGGCGATGCCATCGCCAGCATCGAAGGCATCAGCCGGGAAGCGCTTGATGCCCTCGCCCTTGTCAGCCAGCAGCGCGCCGACAAGGCGATCAAGGAAGGCCGCTTCAACAAGTCGGTCGTTCCGGTCCTGAACGAGGACGGTTCGGTCGCGCTTGATCGCGAGGAATTCCCCCGCCCCGAAACCACTGCCGAAGGTCTCGCCGCGCTCAAGCCCAGCTTTGCCGGGCTTGCGGACTTCGATCTTGGCGGCACCAGCTTCCGCAAGCAGATCAACCGCCGCTATCCGGACGTGGAAATCCAGCATTTCCATCACGCCGGCAATTCGTCGGGCGTGGTCGATGGCGCCGCTGCAGTTCTGGTCGTCTCGCCGGCCTATGCCGAAAAGCACGGACTCAAGCCGCGCGCCCGCATCGTTTCCTATGCCAACCAGGGCGATGACCCGACGCTGATGCTGAACGCACCGGTCCCGGCCGCAAAGAAGGTGCTGGCCAAGGCCGGACTGACCAAGGACGATATCGACGTCTGGGAAATCAACGAGGCTTTCGCCGTCGTTGCCGAAAAGTTCATCCGCGATCTCGAACTCGATCGCGAGAAGGTGAACATCAACGGCGGCGCCATGGCGCTTGGCCATCCGATCGGCGCGACCGGTTCGATCCTGATCGGCACGGCGCTTGACGAACTGGAACGTTCGGGCGGACGCTACGGTCTCGTCACGATGTGTGCAGCAGGCGGCATGGCGCCAGCGATCATTATCGAAAGAATTTAACTAAAGTAATAATGGCTTATCCATGGCCCGCCACGCAGTTGGCGGGCCTTTTTTGTGCTTGGAGATTGCAAAAAGCTGTGCTCGCTGGCAGGCAACTAAAACGATGACAAAGCTGCCGCGCACTCTATTCCAACCTGTACGCGGGCGCGTCGCCGGTTACTCCCTTGCAGTTGCATTAGTTGCGCTGGCAACTGTCATCCGCTCTTTTGCCGATCATTTGCTGCCACCCGGCTTTCCATTTCTGACCTTCTTTCCAGCAGTGATTCTCACAGCCTTTCTCGCCGGGCGCGGGCCGGGCTGGCTCTGCGCCGTCCTCAGCTTTCTGGCTTCGTGGTACTTCTTCATTCCGCCGCTCCACAGCTTCGGCGTTTCCGCTCCCGTGGCAACAGCGCTGGCTTTCTTCACCGGCGTGGTGGTGGTCGATATCCTGCTGATCGATGGCCTGCAGCAAAGGCAGCAACGCCTGGTTGAAAGCCAGCAGCAGCTGGCCGCCATGGCCGAGCAGCAATCCCTGCTGTTCCAGGAACTGCAGCACCGCGTGGCGAATAACCTGGCTTCGGTTTCCTCGATGCTGCGCATTCAACGACGTCAGATCGAGCGGGCGCCCGAGCTGGCGATAAAGGTCATGGAAAGCGCGGATCAGCGTATCGAATTGATGGGCCGGGTTCACCGCCAGCTCTATCACCCGGCTGCCCGCGAAACGCCTTTGCCCGAGCAGATCCGTAGCGTTGTGGCGCAGGCGCAGGAAGTGGCCGGCGCATCGCACGTCACTGTCAGCGTCGATGCCATCGATGCACCGCTGGCAGTGGACCGGATGCTGACGCTGATGCTGCTGATCACCGAGGTGGTCAACAATTCGATCAAGCACGCCTTCGCCGAGGGAACACCCGGCGAAGTACGGCTGACGCTGGACCGCATCGGGGACAAGCAGCTGCGGCTGGTCATCTCCGACAACGGGCGCGGCCTCGTGACCCAGCCCGATGCATCGCAGCGTCACCGCGGCCTGGGCACGGCGATCACCAAAGGCTTTGCCACCCAGCTGGGCGGCACGATCGAGGTCGACGGCAGCAACGGCGTCACCACCGTCGTGGTCTTTCCGCAAGGCTGACACCGATCCGCGACCGTGCCTCAAGGTCCGGGGTAGGTTCGGGGTAGGTCAGCAACAGGTCGGGGGCAGGTTCATGTGACTGCCGCCAAGGCGAGGCCCGCCAGACGGCAGGCCTCGTGCAGCCATTCAAGGCTTTGCAGCAATGGCGCCCGGTTCGTTGGCGACGATCTTGAGGACCTCGGTCCAGGCCGTGACATTCTGTGCCAGTTCGGCAGGATCGACCTTGTCGAGCGTATCGTCCGGCGTGTGGTGCAAGTCGAAGTAGTGCGTGCCGTCCTGATTGAGATCGACCACCGCCAGCTTCTGCTTTTCGATCACAGGCTCGACATCGGTCCCCCCATCGGCAAGCCCGGCCCCGCGCACGATGCCCATCGGCGAGAGCGCGGCGGCGATGCGATCAGTGAGCGCCTTGTCGGCCATGTTGAACTGCACCCGCCAGACGCGGGCGGCGCCGAAATCGCTTTCCATGGCCAGAGCGTGGCGTTCGTTGTGCTTTTCGGCATAGGCCTTGCCGCCGAAGCCGCCGAGCTCTTCCGAACCTGCCCAGAGCACGCGAATGGTGCGGAGCGGCGCGCCGCCTTCCTGCGCCTTCAATGCAGCGGCGGTGATGATGGCGCAGCCCGCCGCATCGTCGATCGCGCCGGTGCCGAGGTCCCAGCTATCGAGGTGGCAGCCGAGCAGAATCGGCGGGAGCGAGGGATCGCGGCCCGGAAGTTCGCCGATGACGTTGCCCGAAGGCAGGTTGTCGGTGGTCTTGCCGGTGAGCGTGAGGCTGAGGCGGATCGGCTTGCCGCTGCGGGCGATGTGGGCGATCAGGTCGGCATCGGGATTGGAAACCGCGCCTGCCGGGATCGGCTTGACGCCATCGGCGAAGGTGGTGCCCCCGGTGTGCGGGTTGCGGTGGCTGTCGGTGCCGATCGAGCGGATCACGACGCCGATGGCCCCCTTGCCCGAAGCGATGGCGGGTCCGACGCGGCGGACCTGGCCATAAGGCCCATATCCGCTGCCGTCCTGGGCGCGCTTCATCGCATGGTCGATGAAGGCGATCTTGCCGTTGAGAGAGCCAGCCGGCGCCGCCTTCAAGGCGTCAAGCGTCGGGAAATAGGCGACTTCGCCCTCTATGCCCTGTTCTGGCGTGGTGCCGCTGTAGCCCAGCGCGGTGACGGCAAGCCTGAACGGGATCGGCGCAAGAATGCTGGCTTCGTCACGCCCACGGACGTAACCGCGGATCCTGAAGGGTTCGACGGCGACCTTGCTGAAGCCCAGTGCCTTGAGGCGCGCTTCGGCCCAGACGCGGGCGCGCGCCTCTGCTTCGGAGCCGGGCAGGCGCGGGCCGACTTCGCTGGTGAGGCCGGCCAGGACGTCCCAGGCGACATCGCCTTTCGGATCCTGCGCATAAGCGGTTGAAGCGGAAAGGGTGGCGAGGAGCGCAAGGGCGCGGGCATGGTTTCTCATGCAACCTTGCTATCGCCGCGCTCCGGCGCTGCCAAGCCCCGGCCTGCGCCCTTGTGACACAAGCCCCGCTTGCCCGACCCTTCGCGCTCGGATAGAGGGCGCGCAACAGTTTTTGCCTTCTACCCAAGGACCCGAGATGGCTGCCCAATACGCCTACGTCATGAAGGACATGACGAAGACCTTCCCCGGCGCGCAGAAGCCGGTGCTGAGCAATATCAACCTGCAGTTCTATCAGGGCGCCAAGATCGGCATCGTCGGCCCGAACGGCGCCGGTAAATCGACCCTGATCAAGATCATGGCGGGGATCGACAAGGACTTCACCGGCGAAGCCTGGCCGGGCGAGAACATCACGGTGGGCTACCTCGAGCAGGAGCCGCAGCTCGACGAGAGCAAGACCGTGCTCGAAAACGTCAAGGACGGTGCGCGCGCGACGGCGGACATGGTCGAGCGTTTCAACCAGATCGGCATGGAGATGGCCGAGGAAGACGCCGACTTCGACGCGCTGGGCGCCGAAATGGCCGAACTGCAGGACAAGATCGACGCGGTCGATGGCTGGACGCTCGACAACCAGCTTGAAATCGCGATGGAAGCGCTGCGCTGCCCGCCGGGCGACTGGTCGGTGGCGAGCCTTTCGGGCGGTGAAAAGCGCCGCATCGCGCTGACCCGCCTGCTGATCCAGAAGCCGTCGATCCTGCTGCTCGACGAACCCACCAACCACCTCGACGCCGAATCCGTCGAATGGCTGGAAAACCACCTCAAGGACTATGCCGGCGCGGTGCTGATGATCACCCACGACCGCTACTTCCTTGACAACGTGGTGGGCTGGATCCTCGAACTCGACCGCGGAAAGTACTTCCCCTACGAGGGCAACTACTCGACCTACCTGGAAACCAAGGCCAAGCGCATGGCCCAGGAAGAGCGCGAGGAAAGCGGCAAGCAGAAGGCGCTGCAGCGCGAACTCGAGTGGATCCGCCAGACCCCGGCCGCGCGCCAGACCAAGTCCAAGGCGCGTATCCGCAAGTTCGAGGAACTGCAGAACGCGCAGGACAACCGTCCGGTCGGCAAGGCGCAGATCGTCATCCAGGTGCCCGAGCGCCTTGGCGGCAAGGTTATCGAGGTGAAGAACATCTCGAAGGCCTATGGGGACAAGCTGTTGTTCGAGGATCTGTCGTTCATGCTGCCGCCCGGTGGCATCGTCGGCGTGATCGGGCCGAACGGCGCGGGCAAGTCCACGCTGTTCAAGATCCTGACCGGCAAGGAAGTGCCCGATACCGGCTCGGTGGAAATCGGCTCGACCGTGCACCTGGGCTATGTCGACCAGAGCCGCGACGACCTGAACCCTGCCAACAACGTGTGGCAGGAAATCTCGGACGGCCTCGATTACATGAAGGTCAACGGGCAGGACATGTCGACGCGCGCCTATGTCGGCGCGTTCAACTTCAAGGGACCGGACCAGCAGAAGAACGTCGGCAAGCTTTCGGGCGGTGAGCGCAACCGCGTGCACATGGCCAAGATGCTGAAGGCCGGCGGCAACGTGCTGCTGCTCGACGAACCCACCAACGACCTCGACGTCGAAACGCTGGCCGCGCTGGAAGACGCGATCGAGAACTTTGCAGGGTGCGCCGTGGTCATCAGCCACGACCGCTTCTTCCTTGACCGTCTGGCAACGCACATCCTGGCATTCGAAGGCAACAGCCACGTTGAATGGTTTGAAGGCAACTTTGCCGCCTATGAAGAAGACAAGCGCCGCCGTCTGGGCGATGCTGCAGATCGACCGACCGCGCTGGCATATAAGAAGCTGACGCGCTGATAGCAGCGACAGGCTTACCGGACGCCCTGCCATCCTTCGTGGACGGCAGGGCGTTCTGGTTTGTGCTCAGCCCTTGCGGCGGAAGCGGAAGACAAGGGTTTCGGTCTTGCCGCCCTCGTTCACCTTGACCGAGGCGGTCATCGTGTTCTTGCCCGTGCGTTCGTAGACGAGACCGGAAAAGTCGAAACTGTCGCCCTTGCGCGCGGTCAGCGGGAAGGAGACGACCTTTTCCTTCTCTTCCCAGCCGGTGAGATCGGCATTGAAGTGCTTGAGGCGATAGCTGAGCGAGCCGCTCTCTTCGACGATGGTGATGAGTTCGTAGAACATCACCGTACCGTCCTTGTTCAACTGGCGGAAGTGGCCGACCATCTGACCACCAGCCGGGGGCGCATAGGCTTCGAGCGCGGGCGCGCCTTCGATGCCGTCACCTTCCCATGAGCCTTGCAGCCAGGCAATATCTGAAAGGCGCGCGGCGGGTGCAGCCGATACCATTGCGGGGACCGACAGGACTGCGATGAACACGAGAAAGAGCCGTATCATGTGCTTGACCTCCCTGTTTGCCTTTTATCCTGCCTCATGGTGCCAGCCATGTCCCCTGCCAGGGGGCTGAAGCATCATCGCGGGTGTAGCGCGCCCGCGCGCCGCCCTCGTGAGTCAGTTGCAGCCAATCGAGACTGCGGACCTCGATAAGCAGCACCGCGAAATGGGCGCGGCCCGCCACCGTTTCGGCGATGGTGGGAGAGCGATGCAGCAAGGCGGCAGGGATGGCAGATCCCGCCGCTGGCAGCGCGCCGCCCGGGCCGGTCTCGGCAAGGTAGCAGCGACGGCTGGACGCGGTGGCACGCTCCCACGCAGCGTTTGCGACCGGGCCCTCGCTTTCGATCCGCCCTTCCCCGCGCATCCGCAACTGGATGCGGGTTTCCGGATCATAGGCAAGGATGCTGACCGGCGCGCCGCTGCCAATGAGAACACACTTGGGGCTGCGCAAGTCGGTGTGGAAGCGCAAGGTGGCAAGATCGCCCGCAACTTCGCGCAGCACCATGATGCGCAAATCTCCGTCTGCCGTGCCGACGACCGGGGTGTGCATCGCGCTGCGGCGATTTCTGGCTGCTGCGGACAAGCGAACTACGGCATCCTCAAGCAATGACTCAAGCGTCAAACCCATTCAGTTTTCTCCAGCCGAAGATGAACGGGAGGCAGACAAGCCGGTTCAGGCATCGGACAGCGCGAATCGAATATTACGAATACATTAAGGCCGCGAAGGGTTTTCGAGGCCCATCTTCGGGAAAGGGTCGGCGACGATGTCCGGCAAGTCAATGTTGAGAAATAGTGCGCTGGCGGCCCTGGCCGTTGCGATGACCGCAGCGGCGATCCCATCGTCCGCGATGGCGCAGGAGCAGCAGCGCGAGGAGCGCGGCCGTGGCTGGCAGCGCAACGGCGGCGAGGCTCGTGGCCAGCAGCAGCGGCAGCAGGGTGAGCGCCAGGCCTGGCGCGGCCAGGCGGAAGCGCAGCGGCCGGCGATGCCGCCGCAGCAGCCACAAGTTCAGGCACAGCGTCCGGCCTGGAGCGGCAGCAGCCAGCAGGCTCAGGGTCGTCCTGATCGCCCGGCCTGGCAGGGCCGCAGCGAAGGTGCCCAGCGTGACTGGGGCCGCGCGCAGGGTCGTGACTGGCAGTCGGGCACTGTGAACCGCCCCGCACCGGAACAGCGCGCCGGAACGCCGGCTGTGCCACAGCGCGGCTGGGACGGCACGCGCTGGAACGGCACCAACCCGGGCAACCGCACGGTCGATCGCAATGACGGCCGCACGTGGAACCGCGATGGGCGGGACGGCAATCGTGACGGGCGTGATTGGAACCGTGACGGGCGCGACTGGAACCGCGATCGCAACGGCAGCTATGCCGACCGTGACCGCAACCGCGATTACCGCGACAACACCTGGCGCCGGGACAACACCTGGCGAGGCGACAGCAACTGGCGCGGCAACGATGTGCGCAATGGCTACCGTGGGGATTACCGGCGGTGGAGCAACGACTGGCGCCGCGACAATCGCTACAACTGGACCCAGTATCGCAGCGTGAATCGCGGGATCTATCGTTTGCCGCGCTACTACTCGCCGTACCGGAACTACAACTACAGCCGCCTGTCGATCGGGATCTTCCTGAACTCGGGGTTCTATGGCCAGAACTACTGGATCAACGATCCGTGGTCCTACCGCCTGCCGCCCGCCTATGGACCCTATCGCTGGGTACGCTACTGGGACGACGTCATGCTGGTGGACGTTTACTCGGGCGAAGTCGTGGACGTCATCTATGACTTCTTCTGGTAATCACAGCGACTGAAACAAAGGCCTCCGTTGCTCGGCGAGTGACGGAGGCCTTTTTGCATTTCGGGATGGTCAACATGGCAGCCGATGCTGCCCGCTCACGCGTCTCAGACCACGCCGGACGGGGCCGATCGCGACAGTTCGCCGAGGATGCGGCGCATCATTTCGTGGCCTTCCTGTGTAAGGCGAACGTAACGGCGGCGCGCGTCGGCGTTGTCGGCGATCCGGTAGATCAGCCCTTCCTTTTCGAGCCGCGCGATCCACCGCAGGATGGTGGTGGAAGGAACGCCGGCATCGAGACAGACGCTCGACACCTGTATTTCCATGCGACGACACTGTGCGATGTAAAGATCAAGCAGGATATCCCAGCCCGGTTCACCGAAAAGGGCCTTCATCTCCGATGCTTCGTCCCGCTTCCTGCGCAGGTTGTATAAAGCGACGGCCAGTCTTAGGCATTCCTGTTCGGTATCAGTATAGGCGTCCAAGGATCACTCCCTTCGGATCGCAGATAGTCGGCTTCATGGAAGAATGCCGGTCTTTAACCGATCGCCTGACGCCATGGACGTACGACTTTCGAGCATGGCTGACCTTCTGCGACCGCGTCTAAATTCACGCTGCTGCGTAGTTAATGGAATATTTCGTGGATTGCTTGATAAAATCGGCAGTTAGCCACCAATCCGGACCAAACGACCTGCCTTGCACGAAGTTCCGACTTGGAGCATCTGTTGATTTGATCATGACAATCTTCCGGAAAAAAACCGCATCTAATGCTGAGACCGTCGCCTTGCGGAAGGTCGGCGAAATAGTACGCACGCGCCTTTCGAATGATCCGGGCGTCTACAAGATTCCGGTCGAAGGGCTGGAAATATTTGGTGTGGCGCAGTTCTTCACTTCGGCTGAGTGCACGCGACTGATCGAGATCGTGGATGCCGTGGCGCGGCCTTCGCCGACCTACAAGGGCACAGACGCGACGGGGCGGACCAGCTACACCGGCGATGTCGATCCTGACGACCCGTTCGTGCTGATGCTGCAGAGGCGGATCGACGATCTGATGGGCATCGACCCGGCCTTTGGCGAGACGATCCAGGGCCAGCGTTATGCGCCGGGCCAAGAGTTTCGCGGACATTACGATCACTTCCTTCCGAGCCAGCATTTCTGGGAGGCGGAACAAAGACGTGGTGGCCAGCGTAGCTGGACTGCTATGGCCTATCTCAATGAAGTGGAAGAAGGCGGGACGACCGACTTCACCCGCGTCGATCTCTCCATTCCGCCCCAGCCGGGCGCGCTGCTGATCTGGAACAACATGAAGCCCGACGGGACCCCCAATCCAAATGCCATGCATGCCGGCATGCCGGTGGTGCGAGGCACGAAGTATGTCCTGACAAAGTGGTACCGGGCGCGGCCATGGAGCTGACGCGCCGGATAGAGCGGGACGCGCCGGTCCGTCTCGTCGCGGGGCGCGGGCTGTTCACGCTGGCCGCGATGCTGGCCTTGCCCCTGGCCGGTTTTGCCGAGGTCGCCCCTGCCCGCAGCGCATCGGATTCAAGCACCGCGGCACCCATGGCCCGGATAGATCAGCCGGCTGGCAGCGTAACGGCTCCCCCTGCGCGCCTGCCAGCAAATGCCGCGCTCGACCGCTTGTTTGCCGACGATACCAGACTGGCGCTGGCGCTCGATCCGCTGGCAGCGCTGCAACAGGGGCAACGGGTCAGCGCCGCGCAATTCTCCCGGTTGTTCACGCCCGAACTTGCCATGGCCCGGCGCGAGGCCAACATGCGCGTCCTGCAGCAGTTGCGCGCCATCGACCCGGCGAGGCTGGACGATGGGCATCGCATATCGCGCGCCGTGCTCGAGGACGCCAAGCTTGCGGAACAGGCCCTTCTTGCGCCCGGCAACCAGGCGCTCACCGAAGTGCAGCCGTTCAATCACTTCGGCGGATTTCACGTTTCCTATCCGGAACTGTCCTCACCCGGCAGCGGCATAGCGCTCGAGAATGTGGCTGATTACGAGGCGCTGATTGCCCGCCATCGCGCCCTGCCCCGCGTGTTTGCCCAAGCCGTCGACCGGTTCCGCGAGGGCGCGGCCAGCGGCGCGACCGAGCCTCGTCTCACTGTCGACAACATGATCGTCCAGATCGATGCGCTGTTGGCACAGCCGCTCGAGAAATCGCCGTTCATGGCCGCGGCACGGTCCTTTCCGGCTGCGGTGCCCGAGCGCGAGCGGGTGCGGCTTCGCCGCGAACTGGCCGACGCGACGCGGCAGGACGTCTATCCCGCCTACCGCAACCTGCGGCGCTTCCTGGCCAGCGAATACCGGCCCGCCGCTCGCGAGACCCTGGGTCTTTCATCCCTTCCGGGGGGCGAGGCGCTGTATCGCGATCTGGTGCGGTACAACACGACCCTCGATCTCGACCCCGCCAACGTGCACGAACTTGGCCTTGGCGAAGTGGCGCGGATCAAGGGGGAGATGGAGCAGGTCAAGGGCGAACTCGGCTTCGACGGCCCCTTGCGCAACTTCTTCGACTACATTCGCAAGGAACCCCGCTTTCACCCGCGCAGCGAGGAAGAGTTGGCACAAGGTTTCCGGTCGGTCGGAAACAAGGTAGAAGCGCTGGCGCCGCGCTATTTCCTGCATCTGCCGAAGACGCCACTGCAGATCCAGCCGTACCCGGCCTATCGCGCAAAGTTCGAAGCCGGCGGGAGCTACGCGCAAGGTTCGCCCGATGCGCGCCAGCCGGGCACATTCTTCTTCAACACCTATGACCTGAAGAGCCGTTTCCTGACCGGCATCGCCACGCTCTATTTGCACGAAGGCGCGCCGGGGCATCATTTCCAGATCAGCCTCGCCCAGGAGAATGCGGCGCTTCCCGATTTCCAGCGGTTCGGGGGCAACACGGCCTATATCGAAGGCTGGGCGCTCTATGCCGAGACACTGGGCTATGACATGGGGTTCTACAAGGACCCGATGCAGCACTGGGGAACGCTGGACGACGAGATGCTGCGCGCCATGCGGCTGGTGGTCGATACTGGCCTCCACACCAAGCTCTGGAGCCGCGAACAGGCGATGGACTACATGCTGGCGAATTCCGGCATGGGCCGCAGCGATGCCGAGGCCGAGGTCGACC
Organism: Novosphingobium sp. B1; assembly: GCF_900176395.1. Classification (GTDB taxonomy): domain Bacteria; phylum Pseudomonadota; class Alphaproteobacteria; order Sphingomonadales; family Sphingomonadaceae; genus Novosphingobium. Next base: position 42,275 of record NZ_FWXL01000009.1, read on the forward strand.
GTTATGTCGCCAATCCCGGGCAGGCACTTTCCTACAAGATTGGCGCGCTTACGATCCAGCGCCTGCGCAAGGAAGCGGAAGAAAGGCTCGGGCGAAAGTTCGACATCCGCGCCTTTCATGATCAGGTGCTGGGCAGCGGGGCCTTGCCGATGAAGGTGCTGGAAGGCAAGGTGCGCGGATGGATCGCCGCTGTCCGCTAGGGGTGCGCGTCCACCGGGGGACTTGATGATCAGCTATTTCGTGGCGGCACTGCCGCACTTTCTGGCCTATTTCGGCGGCGCAGTCGCGCTGGCAGTGGCCTTTCTGTTCCTCTACGCCAAAGCGACGCCGCACCGTGAATTTGCCCTGATACGCGAGGGCAACGCGGCGGCGGCAACGCAACTGTGCGGGACATTTCTCGGCTTTGCCATTCCGGTGGCAGTGGTGACGGCCAACGCGGCAAGCCTTGCCGACATGCTGCTGTGGAGCGCGCTTGCAGGCCTCGTCCAGTTGCTGGTTTTCGTGGTGATTGCCCGCTTCCTGTTTCGCGCCATATCCGACCGCATCACCGAAGGGTGCGTGGCATCGGGCCAGTTCGTCGGGGGCATGAGCCTCGGCGTCGGCATCCTGCAAGCCGCCTGCATGGTGCCCTGAGCGATGAAGAAGCAGCTTGTGCTCACCACCGCGATGGCCGCAACGCTGGCCGGTTGTTCTGGCGGCAATGACTGGGACGACGGCGTTGTGGCGGACCGCGATACCGCAGTCTGCGTCGATCAGGACGGTCGTCGCATCCGTGACGAAAATTGCCGCAATGACACGCGCATCGGCCGCCCTGGCAGTTCGTTCTTCTGGTACTACGTCGGCCGCGGCAGCCGGGTGCCCTATTATGGCGATCCTGTCCGCGATCCCAGCTACGGCTTCAGGGGAAGCTACTTTCCGACCAAGGACGCGACTTATGCGCAAGCTCCGGCAAGCGCCAACATGGTGCGCAGCAAGCCGGTTGCGCGCGGCGGCTTCGGTTCGAAAGGCAGGTTCTTTGGCGGCAGCTGGTCCTGAACCTTGCGCCGGCTGACGCTTGATCCGCGCCCGCAGTGGCAGGCGAAAGTCGCAGAACTGGGCTTGCTCTGGCACAGTGATGCCGACGGCCCGTATTGGGACGAAAGCGCCGCGTACGCCTTCAGCATGGCGCAGATCGACGTGATCGAGGACGCAACCGAAGCTGTGCATCGCCTCTATGTGGAGGCCGCAGAAACGATTGTGCGCGACGACTTGCTGATGGCATCGTGCGGCATTCCCTCAGCATGGCTTAGGCCGGTGCGCGAAGCGTGGAAGCGACGCTCGCTGGCGCTGGATTTCGGGCGGTTCGACTTTGCATGGGACGGAACGGGCGCGCCGAAGTTGCTCGAGTACAACTGCGACACGCCGACCTCGCTGCTGGAAACATCGATCATCCAGTGGTTCTGGAAGGAAGACGTCTTCCCGCAAGCCGACCAGCTCAACAGCTTGCACGAGAAACTGCTGGCCCGTTGGGAAGCGATTGGCGCATCGCTGCCGGGACGGCGCGTGTGGTTCAGCCATGTTGCCGACGAGGCCCATGAAGACACGATGACCACGACCTATCTGCGCGATCTGGCGGGGCAGACGGGACTGGAAACTTTCGGCCTGCTGATCGACCAGATCGGGATCGATGCGGAAGGGCGCATTCTCGATCAGGACGATTACGTCATTTCCGCCCTGTTCAAGCTCTATCCCTGGGAGTGGCTTGTCGCCGAGGAATTCGGTGCAGCCATCCTGCCGCGGCTGCACGAGACCGTGTGGCTGGAGCCGGCATGGAAGATGCTATGGAGCAACAAGGCGGTGCTGGCGGTCTTGTGGGACCTGTTTCCCGGACACCCCAATCTGCTGCCGGCCTCGTTCGACCCGACCGCCGTCGGGCCGGACTATGTGGCCAAGCCGGTGCTTGCGCGCGAAGGCGCGAATATCGAGGTCGTCAGCCATGGCGAAGTGCTGGCGCGATCGGAAGGGAACTACGACGCAAGCCGCATGATGTTTCAGGAGCGCTATCCGCTCAAGGATTTCGGGCGCGGGTATCCGGTGCTGGGAAGCTGGATAGTTGCGGGCGAGGCTGCCGGGCTTGGCATCCGCGAGGATGGCCTGATTACCGGCAACCGCGCCCGCTTTGTTCCTCACATCATCGAGGGCTGAGGCGAAATCAGCCGAGCGCCTCGGCAATCAGCTTGCGCGAGTTGGCAACGCCGTAGAGCGCGATGAAGCTGCCCATGCGCGGGCCGGCACTGGAGCCGAGCAGGGTTTCATAAAGCGCCTTGAACCAGTCCCGCAGATTCTCGAAGCCGAAGTCGGGGTTCTTCCCGATCTCGTATACGATGTTCTGCAGGTCTTCGGCGGTGGCGTCTTCCGCCACACCGGCAAGCGCCTGATCGAGGGCTGCGAGCGCCTTTGCCTCGTTCGCTTCGGGCTTGCGGCGCTGCAGCGTGGGAGCGATGAAATCGCGGTTGTAGGCAAGCGCGCGGGTGACCAGACCGTCGAGCGCGGGATGTGCGGCTGGGTCGGCATTCTCGACATAGTTGCCGAGGTAGGACCAGACCTGATCGCGCGTGGCCTGCGCGCCGAGCACGCCGACGAGGTTGAGCAGGAGGCCGTAGGTGACCGGAAGCTTGTCGCCCTCGCCCTGCGCCGGACCGTTGGTGCGAAGCAGGTGCCAGACCGGGTTGCCGAGTTGCTGTTCGACGGGCTGCGTCGGAATCTTCTCGCGGAACTGCCAGTATTCGTCGACCGCGCGGGGGATGATCCCGACGTGTAGCGACTTGGCGCTCTTGGGTTCACGGAACAGGTAGAAACCGAGGCTTTCCTCGCTGCCGTATTCCAGCCACTGCTCGATCGTCAGGCCATTGCCCTTGGACTTCGAGATCTTCTCGCCCTTCTCGTCGAGGAAAAGCTCGTAGATCAGGCCTTCAGGACGCTGCCCGCCGAGCACGCGGGCGATCTTGCCCGACTGCGTGACGCTGTCGGTAAGGTCCTTGCCGCACATCTCGTAATCGACGCCCAATGCGACCCAGCGCATCGCCCAGTCGACCTTCCATTGCAGCTTTGACCAGCCGCCGAGGATGGTGTGCTCGACCGTCTCGCCGTTGCTGTCGATGAAGCGGACGATACCGGCTTCGGCATCGACGACTTCAACCGGCACCTGCAGCACTTCGCCGGTGGGGGGCGAGACCGGCAGGACCGGCGAGTAGGTCTTGCGGCGTTCCTCGCGCAGCGTGGGGAGCATGATGTCCATGATCGCCTGCCAGTTGCGCAGCACGCCCTTGAGCGCATCGTCGAACGCGCCGGAATTGTAGCGATCGGAAGCCGAGACAAACTCGTAATCGAAGCCGAAGCGATCAAGGAAATCGCGCAGCATCGCATTGTTGTGGTGAGCGAAGCTTTCGAACTTTTCGAACGGATCGGGAATGCGGCTCAGCGGATGGCCAAGGTGCGCTTCGAGAACGGCCTTGTTGGGCACGTTGTCGGGCACCTTCCGCAGGCCGTCCATGTCGTCGGAAAAGGCGACGAGGCGCGTGGGGTGGCCACCTGTCAGCACTTCATAGGCGCGACGCACGAAAGTGGTGCGCAGGACTTCCTGGAACGTGCCGATGTGCGGCAGGCCCGATGGGCCGTAGCCGGTTTCGAACAGCACCGGCACAAGCTGCCCGGAAGCATCGCGTTTGCCGCCAGGAAACCGCTTGATGAGCTTGCGGGCTTCCTCGAATGGCCAAGCCTTGGAGGTCTGGGCGGCGGTGCTGATTGCGTCTGTCATGGTGCCCGCCCTTTTGCGCGCGAGGATCGCTTGCGCAAGTGAAAAGGGGGCAATGGACCGCAAACCGAAAGGGCGGACGCCACGCTCACGCGACGTCCGCCCTTCCGTGGAGGCTTCTGAGGGAGGCTTACTTCAGAAGCGAGAGCACGTTCTGCTGGGCCTGGTTGGCCTGTGCGATCATCGCGGTCGATGCCTGCGAAAGGATCTGGGCCTTGGCCATGGCGGTGGTTTCCGCCGAATAGTCGGTATCGAGAATGCGCGACCGCGCATCCGAAAGATTGGTGATGTTGTCGTTGAGGTTGTTGATCACCGATTCAAGACGGTTCTGACCGGCACCGAGCAGCGAACGGGCGCCCGAGATCGAGTCCAGTTCGGTGTCCAGCGTGCCGAGCAAGGTGTTGGCGTTGGTCGCAGTCGAGACATCGTAAGAGCCGGCAGCACCGCCCGAAGCTTGCAGCGTGGTGAGGTCGGCGATCTCAAGGACGACCTGGTCCGAAGAGTCCGAGCCGGCCTGGATCGTGATCGAGGTGACGCTGCCATCGAACAGCTGAACGCCGTTGAAATTGGTGTTGGTGATGATCTGATCGACCTGGGCGGTGAGCTGGTCAACTTCGCTCTGCATGTAGACGCGGTCAGTACCATCCTGGTAGGTTCCCGAAGCTGACTGCACCGCGAGTTCGCGGATGCGCTGCAGCATCGCGGTCACCTCGTTGAGCGCACCGTCTGCGGTCTGGGCAAGGCTGATGCCGTCGTTCGAGTTGCGGACGCCCTGACCCATGCCCTTGATCTGCGAGGTCATGGTAGTGCTGATGGCGAGGCCTGCGGCGTCGTCCTTGGCGCCATTGATGCGCTTGCCGGTCGAGAGTCGCTCCATCGCCGTGCCCAGCATCTTGTTGGCCGTATTCGAAGCATTCGTAGCGCGTACCGCGCTGATATTCGTGTTGATGACTGCCATTTCCCATTCTCCACTATGGGCCGAAGCAAGGGTGCGGATGCTTCGGTATCGGTTCCCGGCAAGAAGGACGGCGGACAGCGACCAGCTTTAAGGGGTCTGGTGAATCCCGGTTAAAGGTGTGCCTTTCGGCGTGATGCAGGGTTGCCCGGTGTTCCATTCCTGTTCTAACGCTGACGGGTGACGGAGCGCCCCGCCCTTAGCCTTCCAGCGATTCATGCAAGCCATGGCGGATGCTGGCTGCGCGATGGCTTTGCCACGCGTGGCCTCGGCAAGGGCGAGGCGATCGTGGCGGCGGCCGATACGCCGCTGTTGATGCTCAATGCGCCGCTCGTGGCAAGCCGTCTGGGCTATCCCGACCTGTCAGGGCTGGATCTGCTGGAGCTATTCGCGTTCGTCCACCCTGCTCGCTTCATGGTGCCGACGCCCAAGGGCCTTGCCCACGCGCTCGGCCTGGACGAGCCTGCCGGCGACGACAAGGTGCCGCAGCTTTTGCAGGAGGCGGCCGAAGCGCTGCTCGGCACCTGCGAACGTGCCGACTGGTCCGAGCGCGAGGGGGCATGGACAGCGCTGCAATCGCTGGTGCGGATGCGCTGGCCCTGGGCGACGCTGCTCACCCCGCGCATCAGGAAGCCGGAGCGGGCAGAGCGCTGGCTGTTTGCGAAACTTCCGGAGTGGGAAGAGACAGCCGAGCGCCCGCAACCGGCGCAAGTGGTGCTGGGCGAAACGGCCGTTGTCTCGCGCCTGGCCGAACTGACCGGCGCCGGGGCGGAGGCGCGACCGACGCAGCAGGACTATGCGCGCGAGGCTTCGCGGATGTTTGCGCCGCGACAAGGACAGGGCCAGCCACATGTCGTGCTGGCGCAGGCAGGCACGGGCACGGGCAAGACCTTCGGCTATCTCGCGCCGTCCTCGCTTTGGGCAGAGCAATCGGGCGGGACGGTGTGGGTCTCGACGTATACCAAGGCGCTGCAGCGGCAATTGCGGCGCGAGAGCCGGCGCGCATTCCCCGCCTCGCGCAATGGCAAGCCACCGGTGGTGGTGCGCAAGGGACGTGAGAACTACCTGTGCCTGCTCAATCTGGAAGACGCGCTGCAGGGCGGATTTGCCGGGCGCGCGGCAATTCTGGCGCAACTGGTGGCGCGGTGGGCGGCCTACTCGCAGGACGGCGACATGATCGGCGGTGACCTGCCGGGCTGGCTGGGCACGCTGTTCCGCAAGCGCGGGATCGCGGCGCTGACCGACCAGCGCGGCGAGTGCGTCTATGCCGGGTGCCCGCATTACCGGAAGTGCTTCATCGAACGCGCATCGCGGGCCTCGGCCGATGCGGAACTGGTGATCGCCAATCATGCGCTGGTCATGGTCAATGCCGCGCGCGGGCGGGACGCTGCGCAGCGGCCAACGCGCATTGTGTTCGACGAAGGCCACCATGTGTTCGAGGCGGCGGATTCGACATTCTCGGCAGCGTTGACGGGTGCGGATACGATCGAACTCAGGCGCTGGGTGATCGGGCCTGAGGGCAAGTCACGCGGACGGCGCCGCGGGCTTTCGGCGCGGCTGGCGGATGTTGCGAGCTACGACGAGGAAGGCGAGCGCGCGATTACGCAAGCACGCGAGGCGGCAGAGTCCCTCCCCTCGGAAGGCTGGCTGGCGCGGGTGGTGGAAGGCACGCCTTCAGGTCCGCTGGAGGAACTGCTGAGCGCGGCACGGGCGCTGGCCTATGCGCGCGACGAGAGCGGCGGGCAGGAAGCGGGCTACGGGCTCGAGACCGAGATCGCGCAGCTGGAAGGTGGGTTCATCGAGGTGGCGGGCCAGGCGCAGGAGGCCTTGGAGGCGCTGCGCAAGCCACTGGTGCGGCTGGGTTTGCGGCTCGAGGCGATTGTCGAGGATGGGCCGGACTGGCTCGATGGCCCGGCACGGGCGCGGATCGAAGGCGCGCGCAGTGCGATCGGCTGGCGCAGCGATCTCATTGCAGGATGGATCGCGCTGCTGGCGCGGCTGGGTGGTCCCGGCGATCCCGATTTCGTCGACTGGATCGCGGTGGAGCGTTCGGACGGGCGCGAGTGGGACGTAGGCCTGCACCGCCATTACCTCGATCCGATGAAGCCCTTTGCCAACGCGGTGCTGGCGCCTTCGCACGGGGTCATGATGACGTCTGCCACGCTGCGGGATGGCGATGACTGGCAGAGCGCGGTGGAGCGCAGCGGGGCGCCGCATCTGGACATTGCCCCGCGGCTTTTCAGTGCGGAAAGTCCGTTCGACTATGCCTCGCAAGCCGAAGTTCTGATCGTGACCGACGTGCCCAAGGGCGATATTCCGGCGCTGGCTGCTGCCTATGGGAGGCTGATCGAGGCGGCGGGCGGCGGGGCGCTGGGGCTGTTTACCGCGATCCGCCGGCTGCGCGCGGTGTATGGCCGGATTGCCGACCGGCTGGCGCGTGGCGGACTGCCGCTGTTCGCGCAGCATGTCGATCCGATCGACACAGGTACGCTGGTCGACATCTTCCGCGACGATCCGCGCGCCTCGCTGCTGGGCACCGATGCCTTGCGCGACGGGGTGGACGTTCCGGGAGATTCGCTGCGGCTCGTGGTGATGGAGCAGGTGCCCTGGCCCAAGCCTTCGATCCTGCACCGCGCGCGCAGATTGGCAGGCGGCGGATCGGCTTACGACGACAGGATCATCCGGGCGCGGCTGGCACAGGCCTTCGGGCGACTGATCCGCTCAGGCACGGACAAGGGGCACTTCGTGGTGCTGTCTTCGGCCTTCCCTTCCCGGCTGCTCTCGGCCTTTCCGGCGGGCACGCCGATCCGGCGCGTGACGCTCGATGTGGCTTTACAAAGTGTCAGCAGCAGTGTTTCTGGGCGAGAGGATGCGCCTGCCACGCCGCGCGAGGAAGGGATTTCGTGAAGACACTCGCCCTGTTCCGTCATGCAAAATCGGACTGGAGCGATGCGCGCGCGCGGGATTTTGACCGCCCCTTGAACGAGCGTGGCAAGCGCGGCGCGCGGGCTATGGGCGAATACATTCGCGATACCGGACGCACGTTTGACCGCATGATCGCGAGCCCCGCCGTGCGCGCGGCCGAGACGGTCGAGGAAAGCAGCAAGGCGTGGAAGTGCACGTTCAAGATCGAATGGGACCGGCGGATCTACCTCGCCAGTTCGGCCACGCTCATCGACCTTCTCAAGGAATTGTCCGGCGATCCCAAGAGCGTGCTGATGATCGGGCACAATCCGGGGCTGGAAGACCTGATCTTCGACCTGGTGCCCGATGACGGGTCCAGCCCCTTGCGCGAAGTGGTGGAAGAGAAATTCCCGACCGCGACCTTTGCGGTGATGGAACTTGATGTGGACGACTGGGCCGACGTGACCGAGGGTTGCGCGCGGCTGGTGGAGATCAAGCGGCCGCGGGATCTGGACCCGACGTTGGGGCCGGTGTTGGTGGATTGAGCGGCGTGATGCCTTCAAGTCATGTCGGCGCACCTGCGGCGATACTTCAGTTCCCTAATGCCTGGGTAGATCAGTGGACGAGCACGACGACACAGACTTCGGAGACGAAGTGGAGTGGGATCAAGAGTTTGCCAGCGAACTAATAGGCCAGACCCTGTTGGTGGGCATAACCTTCGTCGACCCCGAGGGCCAGCTTGTGCGCAGACAACAAGTTTTCGGAACCGTGACTGCCGTTGAGGAAGGTTCCGGAATTACCATCGTGCAGGAGCACGGCGGCGAGCCTTTTGTGATCGCGCCGATCCTGAGTGCAACCGAATATGCAGTGCCTGGAGCATACCAGCTTTCTGACGCTGATATCGCAGTAGAGGATCCCCATTTCACGGCATTGTTTACGGTGACGTCACCCCACAGGCATTGGCGTCCATCATCAGCAGAGGTGCTGTTCCTGATCAAGCTGCACTATCCAACTGGCGACACTGCCAATCTTGCAGAAAAGCCCGGTTCGGTTTCGAACTCGGGGCGGCCACGAAAAGTCGACGATGGCAGTCGACGCCTATTCTTCCAACGCCGCAGCCAGCCGGTTGCGGATGGATTGGAGGTACGCCAGCAGCGGCGCGGCGGCTTGATTTTCCGGCGCGATTGGCGCGGGTTCAGGCATTGGCACCGCAGTTGCCGCGCGCCCCTTCTTCCCCCGCAGCGCCTGCCTTGCGCCCTTGATCGTGAAGCCTTCCTTGTGAAGGAGGCGGTGGATCTCGGTGATGAGGGCGACGTCTTCAGGACGATAATAGCGGCGGCCGCCCGCTCGGGTGAGCGGGCGGAGCGTGGGAAATTGCTCTTCCCAATAGCGCAGGACGTGCTGGCGGATGCCGAGCGCCTTGGCCACTTCGCCGATAGTGCGGAAAGCGCCCGGGTCCTTGCCATCGGCTGGGACGTCCGCAGGGCGGTCGTCCGGAGCCGATCCGGCATCTGGAAGTTCGGGTTCGCTCATCCGTTAACGATCAGCCCTGGCCGATGCGGTCCTTCAGCATCTGGCTGGCGCGGAAGGTCAGGACGCGGCGCGGCGTGATCGGCACTTCGACCCCGGTCTTCGGATTGCGGCCGATCCTTTCGGCCTTGTCACGCAGCAGGAAGGTGCCGAAACCGGAAATCTTCACGTTCTCGCCATCGGAGAGCGCGTTGCACATGTGCTGAAGAATGGATTCGACCATCTCCAGCGAATCTGCGCGAGACAGGCCAACGCGCCGGTTGATGCTTTCAGCCAGATCCGCGCGGGTCAGTGTACCTACGGAACGCATCCTTAAATTCCCCCCAGAAGTCAGAAAACGCCAAGAGGCAGGACAATAACGCTGATTCTGCGGAACGCAATGCAATGCGTTGCCTGCAAAGGATAAGATCGGACCGAAGCGGGACGGAACGTTTTACGGGGCCGCCGGACGGCTCCAGGCGAGGCAAGCTTCAGATGCGTGCGAGGCTGGCGCCCCAGGTGAAGCCGCCGCCCATGGCCTCGAACATCACGAGGTCACCCTTCTTGATGCGCCCATCGCGCACGGCAACGTCGAATGCCAGAGGCACTGACGCGGCGCTTGTGTTGGCGTGCCGATCAACCGTGACGACGACCTTTTCAGCCGGCAGGTCGAGCTTGCGTGCCGTGGCGTCGAGAATGCGGAAGTTGGCCTGGTGCGGGACGACCCAATCGATCTCGGCAGCGTCATGCCCCGAAGTTTCAAGCACTTCACGCAGAACATTGGCGAGATTGGTCACGGCGTGACGGAAGACTTCGCGGCCCTTCATGCGGACCTTGCCAATCGTGCCGGTGGTGGAAACGCCGCCATCGACATAGAGCAGTTCGTTATGCGCTCCGTCGGCATGGAGGCGCGAGGCAATTACGCCGGGTGCTTTCGGATCGTTCTCGTCAACGTCTTGCGCTTCAAGCACGATCGCGCCGGCACCATCTCCGAAAAGCACGCACGTCGTGCGGTCATCCCAGTCGAGAATCTTGCTGAAGGTTTCCGCGCCGATCACCAGCGCGCACTTGGCCATGCCGGTGCGGATCATCGAATCCGCCGTGGCCAAGGCATAGAGGAAGCCGGAGCAGACCGCCGCGACGTCGAACGCGATGCCGCCATTGCAACCGAGATTGTGCTGAACGATCGTCGCGGTAGCCGGAAACGTCTGGTCGGGCGTGGCGGTAGCCAATACTATGAGATCGACCTTGGATGCCTCGATGCCGGCGGCTGCGAGGGCGCGACGAGCAGCCTCGGTGGCAAGCGTCGAGGTGGTTTCCCCTTCCCCGGCAATGTAGCGTTGGCGGATGCCGGTCCTCTCGATGATCCATTCGTCGGTCGTATCGACCATCTGCGCCATTTCGGCATTGGTGACGCAGCGCTGCGGCAGGGCCGATCCGCTGCCGCGAATGATCGCGCGTGTCGTCATGCCGCGTCCTCACCGGTTTCGGCCTGGGCCTTGGCCCGCGAACTGCGGCCGGAAGTCCGAATGGTCTCGGCGCCGAGACGCGCGAGATCGGCTTCAATACGCTCGGTCAGGTTTTCCTCCAGCAGGCGGGCGGTGACCGCAACGGCATTGGCCACGCCGAGCGCCGAGGCGCTGCCATGGCTCTTCACGACGACGCCGTTGAGGCCGAGGAAGACCGCGCCGTTGTGGTTGTTGGGATCGAGGTGGTGCTTGAGCAGCTCGGTTGCCGGGCGCGAGATCAGGAAGCCGAACTTCGATCGAAGCGACGAGGAAAAGCTGCGGCGCAGCAGGTCTGCCACGAAACGGGCTGCCCCTTCCATCGATTTCAGTGCGATGTTGCCGGAAAAGCCATCGGTAACCACGACATCGCAATCGCCACGCGAGAGCTTGTCCGCTTCGGTGAAACCATCGAAGCTGAGTGCCAGATCGCCTGCCAAAGCCTTGAGCTGGTTGGCGGCGTCGCGCAGGGAATCGGTACCCTTGGTCTCTTCGGTGCCGATGTTGAGCAGCCGGACGCGCGGGGATTCGAGTCCATTGACGATGCGGGCATAGGCGGCGCCCATGATCGCGAACTGGACCAGATTGCGCGCATCGCAATCGGTGTTGGCGCCGAGATCGAGCATGATCAGGTCATGCTCGCCCAGAGTCGGCAGCAAGGCCGAGAGCGCGGGACGATCGATGCCGGGCATCGTGCGCAGCGCAAGCTTGGCCATGGCCATGAGCGCGCCGGTATTGCCCGCGCTGACGGCAGCCCCGGCATGGCCCTGTTTCACCGCATTGATTGCCAACCCCATCGATGTGGTCTTGGCGCGGCGAAGGGCCTGCGTCGGCTTCTCGTCGCCCGAAACGACATCGGGCGCGTGGAGAATTTCCGAAGCTTCGCGAAGATTGGGGTGGCTTTCGAGGGCCTGCTTGATGTGGCCCTCGTCACCAACGAGGAGGAACTTGAATCGGTCATGGCGACGACGGGCAAGCGCCGCGCCTTCAACCATCACGCGCACACCCTCATCGCCGCCCATCGCATCGACGGCGATACGCGGCAGACTCATGTCCTCAGTCCCCCGTTTTGAGGCTTAGAGCCCGACGGCGATGACTTCGCGACCGTTGTAGTGACCGCAAGCGTTGCACAGGTTGTGCGGGCGCTTGAGTTCACCGCAGTTGGAGCATTCGTGGAACGCTTCGACGCTGAGCGCGTCATGGCTGCGGCGCATGCCCCGGCGTGAGGGCGAAGTCTTTCTTTTAGGGACGGCCATCTCGGCACCTGTTCTTAGAATTGCGTAGTTTTGTTGCGGGCGCGATAGGGAAAACCGACCCTTCGCACAAGCCCTGTTTGCGGCAGGACCGGTACGCGGCGAGAACGCCAGACGGACACGGGATTCGCCAATCGCTGGGCGAAGGCGCGCCTATACGGATTTTCTGGTGCTTTGCAAGCGCGCCCGCGCTAGCCTTTGCCGCGGGCGCCGGGATCGGGGTCCGCAAGAGAGGGGATAATCAAAGGCATGACGATACTGCCAATAACGCTGTGTGCGGCTGCGGCTGCAGCGGCAATCAACATCTGGCTATCCATTCGCTGCGGCATGGTCCGCACTGCCAAGAAGATCAGCATCGGTGACGGCGGCGACATGGAACTGATCGCGCGGATGCGGGCGCAGGCCAATTTCGTCGAGAACACGCCGGTGGTGCTGGTGCTTCTTGCAGCGGTGGAACTGGCGCGGACCGGCAATCCCTGGCTGATGGGCGTGGCGGCTGTCTACATGCTGGGCCGCGTGGCGCACGGCATCGGCATGGACGGCGGCCCGCTCGGCTTCCTGCGCACAGCAGGCACCCTGACGACGATGCTCACGCAGCTTGCGCTGGGGGTGTGGGCCGTATCGATCGCACTGGATATGTAAGGACAACAGCCCCTCCCGCTACGGGAGGGGCTGTCGCTCAGCTCAACGCATAATCGCTGACATAGGCGTTGGTCTGCCGCTCCCGCCCGAATGTGCTGTTGGGGCCGTGGCCGGGCACGAAGGTGACGTCGTTGCCAAGCGGCCAGAGCTTCTGCGTGATCGAATCGATCAGATCCTGATGATTGCCCATGGGAAAGTCGGTCCGACCGATCGAACCCTGGAACAGCACGTCGCCGACGATCGCCACCTGCGTTGGCGCGTGGTGGAACACGACATGGCCCGGGGTGTGACCGGGGCAATGAATCACGTCGAGTTCGACCTCGCCCACGGTGACCTTGTCGCCATCGTTGAGCCAGCGGGTGGGCTCGAAAACCTCGGCGGGAATGCCCCAACGCTGCGAATCTTCATCGAGTTGCGCAATCCAGAACCGGTCGGCTTCCTGAGGGCCTTCGATCGGCACGCCAAGTTCACGCGCGAAAATCCCGACGCTGCCGCAGTGGTCGAGATGACCGTGCGTGACGAGCAGCTTTTCGATGGTGACGCCTGTCACCTCGATCGCCTTGCGCAGCTTGTCGAGATCGCCGCCGGCATCGATGAAAGCACCGCGCATGGTCTTGGTGCACCAGACCAGCGTACAGTTCTGCTGAAGCGGCGTGACGGGGATGATCGCGACCTTGAAGGGCGGTTCGGCAGTAGGCTGGGTCATGCCGCTGAGATGGCGTGTGGGCGGCAAATTGGCAAGCACCGCATAGGTCAGAGCCGACCACCCTTCCAGACGACGCGGCCAACGAGTTCGACCTCGTTCAGCAGGCGCTCCAGCCGGGGATAGGCCGAATTGTCCGAGATAATCCGCACCGAGCCGCCGGGGCCGGGTTCGAGGCGCTTGACCAGCAGCACGTCATCGAGGCGGATCACGTGGATGCCGGCGCGCAACGGGCGCGGCGTGCGGTCGACGAGAATCTCGTCGCCATCGCGCAAGGTCGGCTCCATCGAATCGCCCTCGACTTCGATCACCGAAAGCATCGCGGGTTCGAGCCCCTGCCCCTTGAGCCACCGATGATTGAAGCGCAGGCGGCCAGATGGAATTTCCTCTGCCGGGAGCGTGCCGGGACCAGCCGATGCGCCCAGTGGCAGGCGGGGAATGTCGGCCCATTCGGCCGTAATTGCGCGGGGCGGCATGCTGCCACGGGGAGCCCCCTGCCCCACACCCTTGAATGCATTGCGCTCCTCGCCCGCCACGATCACGCCGCCACGGGGCGAGGCACCGAGATCGCTTTCCGGCACGCCGAAGAATTCGGCCAGGGTGCGCCGGTCATTCTCTTCCAGCTTGCGTGGACTGCCCTTGCGGACGAATTGCTGGAGATAGGTCGTGTTGCGGCCGATCAGGGCCGAGAGCGCAGAGAGGCTGACGCCCCGCTGCATGGCGAGGCCGACAAGACGCGCGCGCACGCCATCATCCGATTCGCTCTCTGCCATGACCATCTTGCTCACTCCGATTTCGAAGGACTTTTCCTAGCATTGTAGGATTTCAAGATCAACATAGGAAAAATCCTATTTCGAGTCGTCTTTCGCGGCTTAGCAACCGGAGGGTCTTCAACGCATGTTGCTCCCCAAGATCGAGAGCTTCCTTCGCCAGACGGGGATGCCCGTCACCAAGTTCGGCCGCCTTGCCGCGCACGATCCACGCTTCGTGGGCGACTTGCGCAATGGCCGGGAGCCACGCTCCGCGCTGTCATCACGCGTGGAACATTTCATGAACACTTTTGGAGAGAATGTCCATGCTGCTTGATCCTCATGCGTTCGAGACCAAGTCCGTGATCGGCACGGTGCTGCCGCCACGCCGTCTTGCTGGCTCCGAACGGCTGCTGCGGGCTGTGCGCGAAGTGGCAGGGCCCCATGCCGAAGTTGTCAGCCATGACGAGACGCCGTGGGCGAGCATCACCTTCACCGGCGCGCGGCACAAGCTAGTGCTGCGCTTTGCCGGGAGCGAGGCCGTGAGCGATGGGGAAAGCTTCGTCGTCCGCCTGCCAGAGCACGAGTTCCAGTTGCGTGGGCGGCTTGTTGCCGATGCCGCGGTGACGCGCGTCGATCACGAACTGCTGCGCGCTCCCCTCATGGAAGTCGAGTGCGAGATCCTGGTGCTGGACGAGGCCTGAGAGATTGGCGGGTGCCCCGCGAGGCACCCGCTCTCCTCTCCAACTGCAGAACGCTAGTTATCGATCCTGGCCAGCATGGGGGCGGCCTTGGCACCGACCCACAAGCTCATGTCCACGGCGTTCGAGACGCGGAAGACCTCGCCCTTGCCGTTGAGGAACAGCTCTTCCATCTCGGGCCGGGTGAACGGACGCGAGCCGAGGCGGCCGAAGACTGCCATCTGCCCGCCAGTCTCATCAACGCCGCGATCACGATCCAGTCCCTTGGACAGGGCCAGTGCCGGCGTGGGTGTGCGGGCCCATGCGATCAGTTCCGGCTTGGGTTCTGGCGAGAAGCCGTAGAAGTTGGGCTGGCTGGCCGGCGACGTCAGTTGCAGCACCTTCATCCCGTTTCGCCCATCAGCGACATAGGCGAAGAGCGAGGCGTTGGTTGATCCGACGATCACATCCTCGGCATCGTTAAGCTGCCCGTCGGCGGTGTAGCTGGTGTAGATCGTCGGGCGCGTTGGCGCGGTGATGTCGACAATGACCAGCCCCTGAGACTTGGCCGCAACATAGGCATATGTGCGCGCAAGGTAGACGCGGCGGGCATCGGCCAGCGGCAAGGTGGCCGAGGGCACGGCCTTAGGCTGCGCCAGGTTGGTGATGTCCATCAGCTCAAGGCCGTTGGCCGTAGTTACCCAGAGATAGCGGAACTGCGCCGCGGTGGCGCGCGGATCGCGCAAGGGCACGACCGAGGTGATGCGCGGATCGAGGCAGGTTTCGCCGCCCTTCTTCTCAGCTACCTCACACGGCTTCTGCGCCGACCATGGCTTGGGCAGGTGGACGGTGACCAGCGCCTTGTCGGTGACGATGTAGGCATAGTCCCCTGCCAGCGTGATGTGCCGCGCACCGGTGAGCACGCCATCGGGATTGAAGGTCAGCGCGCGGTCAAAGAAGTTGTTGCGGAATTCGCCGTCAGCCAGCGTGTCGACATTGACCGCGATCAGCCCTTCGACGGCATCGGTCACGAAGGCATAGCTGTAAATCGGCGAAAACGGCTGCTCCTGGTTGAGGCCGCGCAATTCAGGCGTGTTGCGCGTGGGCGCGATCGACTGGTTGGTCGGCAGCGCCATGCAGGTGGCGTTCGTTGTGGCAACGTGCGTGTCATGGCCCAAGGGCGAGAACGGCGCAGTGGTGATCCGCTCAGAGAAGCCCTTGTTGCCGATTGCCGCGATGTCATAGGCGCGGAAGCCGCCCTTGCCTTCGGCGACAAACATGTACTCGCCACGCATCTGCAAGCAGCGCACGGCGTCCTTGGTGCCTTCCACCACGTTGGCGAATTGCTCCTGCCCCGTGGTTTCGCCCGACAGCTTGCCATCGACGATCCTGCCGCGCGTCCAGTTCTTCAACTCGCGACCGTTCTTTTCGACATGCTGCTTCCAGTAGTCGGGATAGGCGTAGCGGTGGAGATAGGAGCCGATCACGGCCTGCGGTTCGTCCCACTCGGTAACCCGGACCGCTTCGAAGCCGCCGTCGAGACCGAACCAGGCGTTCATGCCGACGAAGTTCACGTAGTTTGTTCCCAGCAGCAACAGCTGCGCCATGGTGGCGTTGTTGTCGTCATCTTCGCTGACGTGGCAGTCTGTGCACTGCTTGGTCTCGTTCTTGCGGACAGTATGCGGGAAGTGCGGCGCGAAGGCCTGTGACGAGTAGCCGATCGAGGAGATCGGCGGCTGCTGCACGTAGATGCGTTCGCGGTTGATGTTGGTGGACGACAGGATCAGTGCCGAGGTCGAACGGATCGGCGCGGTGATCGCCTTGCCGCTGACCGGGTTTCCGGCTGCATCGAACTGTACAGGATCGCTTCCCGAAGACTTGTTGCGCTGATGCTTGCCAAGCTGGAACATGTCGTCGCGCGCGACCTGCGGGTTATAGGTCGCATAGTTGCGGGTGTAGTCTTCCTCGTACTTGTGCGTGGCCGACTTCCAGTTTGCCTCGATCGGCAGATGGCAGCCGGCACACGAGGTCGTCCACGAAAGGTGACAGGTGAAGCAGGCCATGTCGTCATCGCGGTGGGCGCGCGCCTCCTTGGGCACGCCGGTGCCGAATTTGTAGACGCCGTCATCGGAGGCGGACTTGGCCATCAGCTTGGCGCGCGCCGCCTTGGGGTTGAAGATCGGCTTGCCCGATGCATCCATCTTGCCGGCAAAGCGGGCATCGACCGAATCCTTCACCAGACTGACACGCCACGACAGGTTGGGATCGATGATCGAGCGCTGGAGAAGGACACGCCGCCCGTCAGCCTCGTTGAACCATTCGAAGCGGCGCTGGCCATCGGCATTTCGCAGCAGGGCAAGGTTGTTGCCCTTCTCGGGCGCCGCCATGTTCGAGGTAAGCAGCGTCGGATAATTGTCGGGCGTGCCGTGGCAGTCCTTGCAACCGATCTCGACTGCATTGGCGACTTCGCCATAGATCATGCCGTTGCCGTGGCTGTCCTGCGCGAAGTGGCAATCGGCGCACTGCATGCCAAGCTGGGCGTGGATGTCCATCATGTGCACGGCCTTGCCGGGATTGCTTGCCCCTGGTTCGACGAACTTGCCCTCGCCAGCCTTGCGGAACTTTTCCGGATCGTTCGGATCGATGATGTGCGCCTTGTCGGTGCCGTAAGACGACATGTCGCCTTCATCGTCGAGCAGATTGCCACGACGGTCACGCTTGAGGATGGCGCGGAAGTTCCAGCCGTGGCCATGGTAGTCGGCGAACTGCGTGTCCTTTAGCGTATCGTTCACGTCATAGACGTTGCGAAGGAATTCGACGTCGCGCCACAATCCGCGCGTCGATGCGCCTTCCGGGTTGCGATCGAGCACTTCGCGCTGCTCGTCGATGTTCGGATAGAACTGCTTCTTGAACGTCTTCGCGTATTGCTCGTCAGACATGCCATCGGGCTTGGGGGCACGGTTCTCGGGCCCGGGCCACATCGTCGGCGCATCGGATTCATAGTCCCACATCGTGTAGCCGAGGTAGGAATTGAGGAAGATATTAGGCTGGTGCATGTGGCAGTTCATGCACTGCGCGGTGGGAATGGCGCGGGTGAAGGCATGGACGAGCGGGTGGCCGCGTTCACGGTCCTGCATGGCGACAGGGCCCATCGGCTCGGCACCGTGGTCCGCTTCGGCCTTCGCGTGGCCCTTGGCATCGAGACCAGCCATGGCGTGGGCCGAGGCCTGGTCCATCTTGTCATGGTCCATCGAACCATGCGGCGCGACGCCCTTGCCCGGCGAATAGACAAGTTGTTCGGCAGACGAGATTGCCCGGGCGCAGTCGCCGTCCATATCGCTCGACCGTTCGGGATAGGTCTTGTCGCCGCCAACGTAGGCACCCTTGCCGCCCATAACCGTCGCCCGGACCTTGTCGTGATGCTCTTCCCTTTCAGCGTCGTATGAACCGTAAGCACCCTTGCGGTGCTGGCCCTCGCGCAGGGAATTGATCGTCGGGTCTGCAGTGATGGTCTGACCATCACGCCCGCATTTGCCGTAGTTCAGCGAGTGGCGCGGCTCGCGGTCATTCGCATAGATGACATGGCACGAGGCACAGCCCGATGAGCGGTAGTCACCCGGCTGGTCGTTGGTGCCCATCTGGAACAGGAACGGGTCGTTCAGACGGGTCTTGTGGATGTTGAGCACGGGAATGGCGACGCGCAGGCCGGTCGCCGGGCCGCGGTTGGACTGCTTCAGGTCGGGGCGGCCCGGTTCGTCAAGACGCTGGATAAGGCCAGTCGAGTTGGGCAGCCCGATTTCGGGGAACTGCGGGTTGATGGTCCGGCCACCGTCCTCGAACACGCGGAACACGTCGCCTGGTGGAATCGTGTGCCAGCGTGGCAGAGGATACATGATCGGCAGTGCGCCACGGGCCTTCTCACGCGGCGTGACCGTACCCCACATCGGCTTGCCGTCCGCGCCGATTTCCTTGGACGCAGACTTGAGCAGCGCCGGCTCGCCATTGCGGGTGAAGCTTTCGCCGAACAGGTAGTTCTTGAACGGCACGATACCGTTATTGTAGGCAGCGCCACCCCACAGCATCGCACCCGTCGACATCAGCGAGCGTTCCGATGCCTCGATGATCTGCATGTGGCACGCCCCGCAGGAATCGCGCGCGACGCGATAGTCCGACGGGTTCACAAAACGGATGAACTCCGGGCTTTCCTTGGCAAGCAGGCCATAGGAGCGCTTGGGGTTTGCCGAAGATGGCCATCCCCAGGCGGCGGGATACTTGGGCAGGACGTGCGCGTCCTTCATTGCGCCGACATATTCCATGGAATTGCGGTTCCACGACCGGTCCGCCACGACCTTGGTGTTGCCACCATGGCAATCGGCGCATGATAGCACCACGGCCGGGCTGGCGTGCATGGTGCGGTGGTCGCTCTGGGTATGGCAACTGACGCAGCCGGCGTTCTGCTTGTCGACGAAGGCCCACTGTTCCTCGGCCGTATCACCCGGCTGGCCACGAGGTGCGGCAGGCGCGCGCGTGTAGGTGACCTTCTGCGCCGTCTCCTCGCCCGAGGCATAGAGCGCGCTCGGCACGACAAGCGCGGTTAGCGCTGCAATGAGCCAGGCCAGCGGAAGGGAGCGGAAGCGGCGCGTGTGGATCATGAGCTTGGTCATCAGAAGGCCAGGGTCGCGTTGGCGAGGACGGAATAGAAGCGCTTGGCCTTGCCCTGTTGTGCGAACAGGTCATCAAAGCCGCCGCCCGGTTCGAGCACGGCGCCCGAGAGGCGGAAGACGATGTTCTGCGAGGCGTTTGGCCGCCAGATTGCCGAGACCGAGGCATCGAAGCCGATGTCCCGCGGGATCGAGCCCTCGTTGCGCAGGATCTGGATAATCCTGGTGTTCTCGAACCACAGGTGGTTGACGTTGGTCGATACGCGCAAGGTGGGCGTCAGGTCGAAATCGGTGCCAAGGCCGAGCAGCATCGTGCCGGGATTGGTGAAATTGGACTGCCCCTGCTCCTTGGACGTGCGCAGAGAATTGAGGATGCCATTGCGTCCATTGACCGAGATTGCACGCCCCCCACCGGCAAACGGGATGGTCTGGCGAATCCAGTAGCTGGTATCGGCCCCTGCGAACTGCGGATTTTCGAAGATCGCGTCGAAGCCGCCTTCGGTCTTGTCGTAAGGATCGCTGTCACCACTGGCCCACAGGCCTGAGAGGCGGATCCGCGTCCAGTCGATGTCGTAGCTGAGTTCGGCGGCGGCCATGAAGGCCTTGATCTCTGCCGCGCGGCTGGTGATGAAGTTGTTGCGATCCTCGCCCAGCGCGAGATAGGCCTGCGCGGTGAGGTTCAGCCGGCCGATGCGGCCATCGGCGGCATAGCCGAGGTACACGACATCGTATTCCCGGCCGCGCAGATCGCCCAACAATGCCGGACGGACCGGGAAACCATTGGTATCGACCGTGATGTCGTTCCGTTCGCGGTTCATGTTGTAGGTGACCGAGACCTGGCTGGTCAGGCCGACGATCGGGAAATCCTGCCGATAGAGATTGCCCATGAACACCCAGTCGTTGCGCGGGGCACGGCTGACGTCGTTCAGGCCGGAATTTGTTTCCTTCTCGAGCCGCCAGAACGCGGCAAGATTGAACTGGAAGCGGTTGTTGTCCCGATTGCCGAACAGGCGGATGCCAAGCTGGTTGTCGTTGAACAGGAAACCGCGAAAATCGGACTGGATCGGCTGGATGCCGGTGCGGATCGAGACGAAATCGTACCGCTTCGAATCGAACCGGCCGATATGATAATCCATGAAGGCTTCCTGCAGGCCAACAAAGGCGTCGGTGCGCCTGGTGCCCTTCGATGGTTCGACAAACAGGACTCGCCGCTCGGGCACCTGAACGTGGTTGATGTTACCGGCGATAGCGATGCGATACTCGATGACCGGCGGCTTGTAGGCCGTCATACCCTTCAACAGCGAAAGGCTGGCGATGAACGTCTGCGACAGCACAAGACTGTTGCTGTGACCGAACACGTCGATGGCGTTGGGGTTGGTCGTCGTCTGGTTGCCAACGGGAATCGGGAAACTGCGCGGTTCTACGACGGTGTCCGAGATGGCGCCGGCCAGGAGATACCAGTCATCGCCCTTGAGAAAGCCGGGGCGCTTGCCACGCGCGAGTGGCCTGTCGCCCTTCAGCAGGTTGTGGTGGAATGGATCGAGCTGCGAATGGCAGGCATATTCGAGCTTGGGAAAGAGCGTGTATATCGCCCGATCCTTCTGCCCGGTCTGATTGTCCTTCTGCGGGCAGAGCGATGACATGATACGCCAGCGATCTGGCAGCGCGACATCGAGACCGAGGTCTCCCACTGCGCCTTCGCCGTCGTACTTGTCGTAAAACGCTTCGGGTGGCGGCGCATTTACGGCGCCCGGATTGTCCTGCTCGACCTTCTCGGGGAGCTGCTTGTTGAAGCCAGGCCGGCGGCGACCGTCGATCAGTGCGCCATCAGCGTCGGTCTCGCCACCCGGAAGCGGTGCTGCCTCGCTTTGTGCGCTCGTCGCCGCTTGCGGCTCACCAGAGCCTGCCTGTGCGGCTTCTACTGCGGCAAGCACGTGAAACGGCAGTGTGGCCGGCAGTGTGGCGGGCTGGGCGTGCGGCTGGGCGATACCGAGGACTGGCGCGACGAGGAGAGCCACCTGCTGCATCACTTGCCCTCGCAGACGTTCTGGTCGGTCGTATCAAGGAATGGCGCGAACGGGCAGTTCACATAGCGCAGGCGCACCCCCTGCCCGACCGGCACCACGATGGTATCGGCGCGAATTTCCTTGGGCGCATTGCCGATCGTGCCGGCCTTGGCGCCGCCATTGTGCGTCCCGAGGAAGGCGATCATGTCGTCCTGGTCGATACCGTCGCCGGAAATGCCGATTGCGCCGACGAGCTTGCCGTTACGATAGATCGGCACCGAGCCGGGGAAGATCTGGATACCGTTGGCCAGCCGCTTCTTGCCGGTAGGGGTGTCGGGCACGGCGGTGCAGCGCTGCACCACATCGCGCGCGTTGAGCGAGCCTTCGACGAAGACCGCGTGCTGCAGGAGGTTTGCCTTGACCAGCGCGATCTGCAGGCCCGTGGCAAGCGGGCTGAAATCGGTGATCGGCCGCGAGAACGGACCGTTCGGGCGGCCGACTTCGCCATCCGGGAAGAACGGGCGCGAGAGATTGCCGCCAGAGCGATCGGCAAAGGCGATTTTGCCAGTGAGTGCGGTCTGATCGCCCAGAAAATCGCGCGCACGCTGGACGAAAGCCGGGATTTCGGCATCGGTGTTGGCGAGCAATTGTTCGGCGGCAACGCGGTTCGAGAAGAACGCTGCGGTGCGGGCCTTCTGCAGCGACACGTCGATACCGAAGATCGGCGCATCCGGACCACGAACAAGGCCGAGCACCTCGCCATAGGTGTCGACGACCGAAATCGAGACTTGGGCACGGCTATCGAGCGGGCGACGGATCTGCGCGCGCGCGCGCGTCATGATGGTAAAGGCCTCTTCGAGCACCGCGCGCACTTCGGCCGCCGTCAGCGGCGTTCCGACCTCGGCCGCGTCGGTCCCTCCCTTGATCGGGTAGCGATCGTTGCCGGCGCCGTCGCTGAGCACGTAAGCGTCGGCGAGAGAGAACTCGCTCGTCTTGGCGCGACGAATGCCGCTGGCCTCGGTGCCGTAGGGCGTCCCCGGGAGCACGTCGCGCCCGTCGTAGTAGCCGCGGACCGGGATCAGCGTGCCCACGACGTTGTTGATCGCGGCAAAGCTGGTCTGCAACGGGTGCAGGCCTTCGATGCGGGCGTCCGCGAAGCGGAGGGTCGATCCGTCGACCGGGATGCGATCAGCCCGGATGTCCAATGCGGGCGCAAAGCCCTGTATGCCGGCGAGCGCCATGAATTCCTCAGGGTCGCCGTCGACATTGGTCACATCGGGATCGTAGGCATAATCTCCGTCCGCCATGACGCCGATGCCGCCGACAACCACTCCGTTCTTGTAAAGCGGCAAACCGCCTGGGTCAGCCGCAAGGCCGAGCGGCGCGCGCTTGGGTCCGATGAAGGCAGCAGTGCCCGGATTTCCCGTTACAAAGCGAGACGAAAGATCCGAACAGGGGAGCTGACTGAACTGGACGCCGAACAGCGGGCCGGATTCCAGACCCGGCGTGTTCGGCGCCGGCGGGAAATGTTCCTGCACGATCATGCTGGCCGTGCGAGTGGAAAAAGCATTGCCGCTGGAAGAGAGATAGGCCGCTGTCACAGCCTTCGAGATCGCGCCCATGGTCGCCTCGACCTCAAGGCCCTGCGCGTCGATCTCGCGCGGGGAAATCTCGCCGGTGGCGGTGCGCTGGCTGATGAGCATCCGCGTGGCCGCGCCGTTCATGCGGAAAACGCCAAGCACGTTGCCGACACGATCGACGACCGCGATGATCGCAGGATAATTGAGCGCCCTCGCCTCACCCACGGCCTGCGCGATGATCTGCTGGACTTCGGCGGCCGTCAGCGCTTCCTGCGCCGGATCGCTGAAGAAGCGCGCCGCTGCGGTGGGCGTTGGCGTTGGCGTGAAGGTCCCGCCGGAGCTGGAATCACCGCCGCCACACCCAGCAAGCGTCAGGGACAGGGCAAGCGCGACCGCGGTGGTCTGACGAAGAGCCAGCGGCAGGGGCATCAGCGAAGGCTCCGGATCGAACGGACCGCGCTGCCGAGCGCGCGGCGGAAGGCGAGCGGCTGGAACCCGTTGGGATCGCGCACCGCGGCATAGGCCTGGTTGATCTGCACACGCAGGCCATTGGCCGCGCCGGACGAAACCATGCCCTGGTTCACCATGCCGCCAAGCAGGGTATCGACCGCCATGACCGACTGCACCGCACCTTCATAATCGGTGTAGCGTTCACCGATGGCATCGCTGGCGATCGATTCCATGATCGCGAAGGTCTGCTCGCGAGTGAAGCTGGTCGACGCAAAGCGGTCGGACAGGGCATCTGCCGACTGGCGCAATGCTTGCGCTGCTGCGACCGTTTCGGCCCGGTTAGCCAGCATTGCCTTGTGGAAGGCCTTGGCCCGCGCATCGAACTGGGCCGCAGCGTCTGGCGCGACCACGCGCGCGGCGGCGAGCAACATGATCATGTTCTCGTCATTGTAGGGCGGCGTGCCGAGATCGACCGGACGGCCCGGGTTGCGCACGGCCGTGACGTTGCCGTCCTCGCTGTCGTAGATCCGGCGATGGCAGGAATGGCAATCGTAGAATGTGAACTCGGGGAAGATCCCATCCATCGCCCGCGCCGGCTGGCTGTAGAGTTCGAGGCTGCGCTTTACCGCTTCGGCCTGGCCCACCGCCCACATGCGCATGGCGCTGGTCTTGCCGCCCTTTCGCTGGACATAATCGGCGTCCTCATCGTGGTGCTGCTGCAGCGTGGAGAACAGGTCCAGTTCGAACGAGATGCGCGGATGACCGGCGGCCATGATACGGTGGGCAATGAACTGCCCCCTGGCATCGCCCGAGAAGTGGCAATCGAGGCATACCTGCGCCTTGACCTGCGGCCGCACGAGGTCGGTCATCCCTTGCGCGACGTTGCGAGTGTGGCTGGCGCCGACGGTGTAGTGAGTCGAGAGCCAGCCGCCCGATGCGCCGTGGCAAGCTTCGCAATCGACGCCATCGGATGGACGCGAGGATCCGGGCGATGCGTGGCAGCCGGCGCATTCGCGCTGAACGCCGGCAGCATCAAGACCCATGCGGCGGACGATCGCCTGGCCGCGCGGCTCCTGAATCACGCGCCAGGCGCGGCTGTGCGCGCCGGTAGGCGAGGAATCTTCCTGCCAGCGCAGCACTTCATCCTGGCGCACGACGGCGCCATCGGCAACGCTGCGGCCGTGACAGGTGGAGCCGGCACACGACGCTACGCCAAGATGGCCGCGCATTCCCATCGGCGCGCCCTGAGCCTGCACTGCAGCGGGAGAAACAAGCGACGATGCGCCAAGCGCAACGCCGGCCATGGCGACGCAAGCCGCGAAGGCCATAACGCCCGAACGCGGAACAGCCCGGCATAATGCCGCAAGCCGCCGGATTGCCATGTAGTATCTCTGCATTGCCCCTCGTCCCCACCGGCGGACCGCAACGCTGGCTTTGCCTAGCGTTGCGATGATTGCCGGAAGTGCTGCAATGCGACCCCGTTACCCTTAGACTAGGACACTCTTGCCATATCGTTCAAGTGCCGAATGGCACTTTCAAACATGAAACAGCAACAGTTTGACCATCGCCCCGATGCCTACTTGCGCCGGATGACCATGTTGCGGATTTCGGACATGTCTTCCATCGCAAAGCGAATGCCTTCGCGCCCGAGGCCCGAATCCTTGACGCCGCCATAGGGCATGTTGTCGACGCGGTAGGACGATACGTCGTTCACGACAATGCCGCCCACGTCCAGCTTGTCCCAAGCGTCCATGACCTTGTGGAGATCGGAGGTGAAAAGACCGGCCTGCAGACCGAACTTGCTGTCGTTCACTTCCTCGAGTGCCGCATCCCACTCGGTGAACTTCGAGAGGATGACAACCGGGCCGAAGGCTTCCTCGGTGTAGACATCCATTTCGCGGCTGCAGCCTTCGAGAAGGGTCGCCTCGAGCATGTTGCCTTCGCAGTTGCCGCCGGCGAGGAGCCTGGCTCCGCCCGATACTGCAGCATCGATCCACGACTTGAGGCGCTGGGCTTCCTTGGCCGAGATCATCGGGCCGATGAAGGTATCGCGGTTCTTGGGATCGCCCGACTTCAGGGTCTTGACCTTGGCCGTCAGCATGTCGCGGAACTGGTCGTAGATGTCGGCGTGGATGATCACGCGCTGAACGTGGATGCAGGACTGGCCCGACTGGTAGTACCCGCCGAAGATGATCCGGGCGAGTGCGTGTTCAAGGTCGGCGTCCTTGTCGACCACCACTGCCGCGTTGCCGCCAAGTTCAAGCACGACCTTCTTCTTCCCGGCCTTGGCCTTGAGCTCCCAGCCGACCCCGGGAGATCCGGTGAAGGAGAGCAGCTTGAGGCGATCGTCGGTCGTGAACAGGTCGGCGCCGTCGCGGCTGGCCGGAAGGATAGAGAATGCGCCTTCGGGCAGGACATCGCACTCGGCCAGCACCTCGCCCATGATGATCGCGCCAAGGGGGGTGAGCGATGCAGGTTTCATCACGAACGGGCAGCCCATCGCGATCGCCGGGGCGATCTTGTGGGCGGCGAGGTTGAGCGGGAAGTTGAACGGCGAGATGAAGCTGCACGGCCCGATCGGCACGCGCTTCCACATGCCCATGTAGCCCTTGGCGCGCGGGCTGATGTCGAGCGGCTGGACCTCGCCATAGTTGCGGGTGGCTTCCTCGGCGGCAATGCGGAAGGTATCGATCAGGCGCCCCACCTCACCTTCCGAATCCGCGATCGGTTTGCCGGCCTCGATGCACAGCGCAAAGGCCAGTTCGTCCTTGCGCTGTTCGAAACGGCGGACGCAGTGATCGAGCACGTCGCGTTTCTCGTAGGAGGCAAGCCTGGCCATCGGCTCGGCCGCGCGGACGGCGCCGGCAATCGCCTCGTCGATCACATCGGGGGTGGCCAGCGCCGTTCGGAACGCTACCTCGCCTGTGAATTTGTCGGTCACCTTCAGGTCGGTGTTGGGCTGCACCGCGTTATTGTTGAGGTAGAGCGGGTAGACGTCCTTGAGTGGGGTCACTGTTCTGATTCTCCAACGTCTCCCCGGATCAGGCGGGGGATCGTATTTCCATGAAGCGCCGTCTGCTGCCAAACGTCACCCGGGACTGGCCCGGGGCGACGGCATCGAGTTGGCTGAACCCTAGAGTGCCTTAGACAGTTCCTTGATATCCTTGTTGAGAATCTGGTCGTTCTCCGAATAGTCGACCGGGCAATCGATCAGGTGGACGCCTGGCGTATCGCGACAATGCGCCAGCAATTCCTTTAGATGATCGGCGCTGGTCACGCGGTAGCCGTTGGCGCCGTAAGCCTCGGCATACTTCACGAAATCCGGGTTGTTGTAGGTCAGCCCGAAGTCTTCAAAGCCCATGTTCGCCTGCTTCCAGCGGATCATGCCGTAGGCGCTGTCGTTGAGGATCAGCACGGTAAGGTTGAGGCCGAGGCGGACCGCGGTTTCCATCTCCTGGCTGTTCATCATGAAGCCGCCATCGCCGCAGATCGCCATGACCTTGCGTTCGGGATAGAGCATCGCGCTCATCATTGCCGAGGGCAGGCCCGCACCCATCGTCGCCAGCGCGTTGTCGAGCAGTACGGTGTTCGGGTGATAGGCTGTGAAGCCGCGCGCAAACCAGATCTTGTAGACGCCGTTGTCGAGGCAGATGATCGCGTCCTCGGGCAGAGCATCGCGGATCTGCTGGACGAGATGCGGCGGGAAGATCGGGAAGCGGGTGTCGGCGGCAAGCGGTGCGGTATGCGCGACTTCGGCCGCGCGATAGGCCAGCATGTGATCGAAGCTCCATGCCGGATTGGGCGTGATCGCTTCCTTCATCTGCCAGATGGCATTGGCGATATCGCCGATGACTTCGATGGCGGGGAAATAGACCGGGTCAACCTCGGCCGTCTTGGTCGAGACATGGATGACCGGCGTGCCGCCTTCGCGCATGAAGAACGGGGGCTTTTCGATGACGTCGTGGCCGACATTGATGATGAGGTCGGCGTCCTCGACAGCACGATGCACGAAGTCACCGGCAGACAGCGCGGCACAGCCGAGAAACTTGGGATGCCGCTCATCGATCACACCCTTGCCGAGTTGGGTGGTAAGGAACGGGATGCCGGTCTTCTCGACGAATTCGCGCAGCATCTTGCCGGTCATCTTGCGGTTCGCACCCGCACCGATCACAAGCACCGGCGCCTTGGCGCTCTGAAGTGCCTCGACAGCCTGCGCGACAGACTTGGCATCGGCGTTGGGTCGGCGGACAAGGCTGCGCTCGAGCGGAACCGAATCTGTGTGCTCGTCGGCGATGTCTTCGGGCAGTTCGATGTGCGTCGCGCCAGGCTTTTCCTCCTCGGCCAGACGGTAGGCCTCGCGCACGCGGCTCGGGATGTTGTCCGAGCTCGCCATCTGATGCGTGAACTTCGTGATCGGCCCCATCATCGAGACGACATCGAGGATCTGGAAGCGGCCCTGCTTGGATTTCTTGATCGGCTTCTGGCCGGTGATCATCAGCATCGGCATGCCGCCAAGCGTGGCATAGGCAGCAGCGGTGACGAAGTTGGTCGCGCCCGGCCCAAGCGTGGCGATGCAAACGCCGGTCTTGCCGGTATGGCGACCGTAGGTGGCTGCCATGAACCCTGCGCCCTGTTCGTGCCGCGTGAGGATCAGCTTGATCTTCTTCGAGCGGGAGAGCGAATCGAGGAAATCGAGGTTTTCTTCGCCCGGAACGCCGAAGATGTATTCGCAGCCTTCTTCCTCAAGGCACTCGATGAACAGGTCTGACGCCTTCTTGCCTTCGGCCATTTTTGGTCGCTCCATCAATGGGAACGCGCGGCCAGGCTGCGTTACCCTCCCCTATTCGGATGCGACCGCCAGAGGCATTAAACCGGCGCGTGTCGTTATGGCCCCCGCGCCTGCCCTTGCTGTCCTCATGGCTATCAAAGGCGTGCACCGGAGTCACCCCTTCGCAATCAGTATCCGAGCGAAAGATCCACCTGCGGCTGAAGAGGTTCACCCCGTTGGAAGCGCTGCAAATTCTCCAGAAAGCGCGTGACAGAGCGTTCGAACATGCGCGTCTGCGCGCGCCCGGAAAGGTGGCTGGTCACGTGCGCATTGGGCACGGCCCAGAGCGGATGATCGGCAGGCAATGGCTCGGGCGTGACGACGTCGAGGAAGGCATGGCCGGGACGGCCCGCCCTGAGGCCTGCAATCAGGGCTTCCTGATCGACCACGCTGCCACGCGCGACGTTGATCAGCGTCGATCCGGGCTTCATTGCCGCGAGTTCGGCCGCGCCGATCATGCCATCCGTTTCAGGCGTAGCCGGCACGGCAAGGATAACCCAATCGAACGCACCAAGCTGCGCGCGCCATTCGTCTGGCCCCAGCGTTCCTTCGCCGGACGAGCGCCGGACCTTGACGACCTCGACATCGAAGCCCTGCAGCATCCGTTCGACCTTCTGGCCGATCGCGCCGTAACCGAGGATCAGGGCACGGCTTCCTGCCAGTTCCACCTTGCCGGGGCTGTCGAGCAGCCATTCATGCCGATCCTGCGCACGCACGACCTCGCGATAGCCCTTGGCGATCGTGAGCATGCCCATGACCACATATTCGGCAATGGTGATCGCATTTATGCCGCTCCCGTTCGTCAGGACGACGCCCCGTTCACGCAGCACGTCGAGCGGGAAGAAATCAACGCCTGCGTAGACCGAGTTCAGCCACTTGAGCTTGGTTGCCAAGCGGATAGCCTTGTCCATCCCTCCGGGCTGATAGAGATCAAACCAGCCGATTTCGGCTTGCGGCGCAAGTTCGAACAGTTCGTCGGCGCTTTGAAAGAAGCGCGGCTCCACCCAATCGGGCAGATGCGGCTCGATCAGCGGCGCGGCCATGGCATTCATGACAAGGACGGTCATTGTCAGTCTCTCCCGAAGATTGTTACGGAGAGACTTAACCCATCGATTGCAGATTGAAACCCGCTCAGGCGAGCTTCCACTCCCAGCCGAGCGGATCTCCGTCCATCACCTCGACGCCCTTGGCAGCAAGCTCCTCGCGCAGGGCATCAGATCGGGCGAAGTCCTTTTCGGCGCGGGCGGCCTTGCGGGCTTCCAGCGATGCTTCGATCTCAGCTTCGTCGATTTCCACGCCCTTGGGCCGAAGGCGAAGGGACTTGCGGTCAAGCGCGAGCAGACCGAGACCAAGCACGGCATCCATTGCCGAGAGGGCAGCCAGCTTCTCTGACGCGTCTACCTTCTTGAGCGCGAGGACCTCCTCGAAGACGGTCAGGGCCACCGGCGTGTTGAGGTCGTCAGACACGGCGGCATCGAAACGTTCGAGGAACGGCATGAAACGCGGGCCCGGTTGGACCTCGCCCACACCCGCCCGCTCCTGCAGCTGACCAACTGCGATCAGCATCCGCTTCAATCGCGTTAGTGCTGCGGCAAGGCCATCCCACGAAAATTCCAGTTCGCTGCGGTAGTGCGCCTGCAAGCACATCAGACGGTAGGCAAGAGGCGCATAGCCCTTGTCGATCAGCAACTGCAGCCGCAGGAATTCGCCGCTCGACTTGCTCATCTTGCCCGAGCGTTCGACGAGGAAGTTGTTGTGCATCCACACCCGCGCGCCGGAATTGGCGGGCAGGTCGAGGCCATTGGTGCAGCAGAACGCCTGGTTCTGCGCAATCTCGTTGGGGTGATGAATCTCGCGGTGATCGATGCCGCCGGTGTGGATATCAAACGGAAAGCCGAGCACTTCTCCCGACATGACCGAGCATTCGAGATGCCAGCCGGGAGCGCCCTTGCCCCACGGCGAGTCCCATTCCATCTGGCGCTTCTCGCCCGGCGGTGTCTTGCGCCAGATAGCGAAGTCGGCGGCATTGCGCTTCCCTTCGACGGCTTCGATGCGCCCCTCACCCTCTTCCGTCTGAGCGCGAGCCAGACGGCCGTAGTCCTCCACGGTGGACACATCGAAATAGAGGCCGCTATCGAGTTCGTAGCAGTGCCTTGGCGCGATCTGCTGCGCGAACGCGATCATCTGGGGGACGAATTCGGTGGCAATCGTCCAGCGCGCAGGCTGGCGGATGTTGAGCGCCTTGATATCTTCCCAGTAGGCCTGCGTATAATGCCGGGCGATGTCCCAGATGGATTGGGCCTGTGCCTTTGCCATCTTCTCCATCTTGTCCTCGCCATCATCGGCATCGTCGGTCAGGTGACCGACATCGGTGATGTTGATGACATGGGTAAGCTTCAGCCCCTTGAACGACAGGGTGCGGCCGAGAATGTCGGCAAAGACATAGGCCCGCATGTTGCCGATGTGGGGGTAATTGTAGACCGTGGGTCCGCAGGAGTAGACGCGCGCCTCGCCGGGGTGGACAGGCTCGAACGCTTCCAGTTGCCGGGTCAGGCTGTTGAACAGCTTCAAGGGTGCGGAGGGCGCGAACTGGGCGGGACCATGGGCTGACATGGATCAGCCCTTGCCCCGCCCGCGCACGTCAGGTCAAGTCACTCGCCATCAGGCTTGCCTTCGCCGAGCAGGTCATCGTTACCGGTGCCGGTGACGGGTTCGTCGATCAGCGGTTCAAAGCCTGCGGGTGCGATCTGGTTCATCCGGATCAGGGTCGTACCCGTGAAGCTGTCAACAACCTGCAGGGCCGTATCGGCAGGATCAAGTTCGAGCACTTCCTCGATCAGGTCACGTACTTCCACATTGGCCGTCGTCGTCGGCATCTGCGGACGAGCCGTACAACTGCCGACATTGCGAATGACGCAGCCATTTATAGAGGAGAGATCGGTAAACGTGCCCGTTATGCCAACCAGGCCCACCGCATCGACGCCTGTTGCGCCGTTGACCGTGCCGTTGATCACGATGTCGAGCGTTCCGGTGCCCCGTACGCCGATCTGCAAGGCGTCGGCGACAATCCCGCGCCGGTCGACCAATGCCGTGCTTGCAGCCGTGTTCTGGACATAGACCGAACGATCCGATTGCAACTGGATGGTACCAGCCTCCACGAGCGTCCTGTCTGCCGTCACGCCATCGTTCTGGCCAAGACGTGCCGTAATCGCAGCCGTGCCGGAGAGGTTGGCTATGTCGGCAAGCGCCGTGCGGGTGACCATGGCGATCCCGTTTCCTGAAATCACCAACGTCCCGGCACGCGAACCGCCTTCTCCCAGCCTTACCGATCCCGTCGCTGCGTCGAGATAAACACCTGCGTCACTCGATATCGCAAGGGTATTGCCCGAAGCGTTGGCCAGCGCGGCCGAGCCCAGCAACGAGACCAAGCCTGATGAGCGCAGCGAGAGGGTTCCGGTCTCGCCGATCTGTCCTCCAGCCGAGCCGGATTGCGCGGCCACCGAAAGATCGCCCACAAGCATCGGGCTTGTACCGCGGATTGTCAGATCGCCGCGTGAGCGAATGTGACCGAACTCTGCCTGCGAAAGCGCATAGCCAGCCGTCTGCGCAGGAAGGTTGTCCCCGAGCAATGTCGTGCCCTGACCGTTGTTGACGATGATGATGGCGTCAGTCCGCGAAGACTCTCCGAGTTGCCCGGTCGCGCCGATGCCGATCTGCGCGGACGCCACGTCAATCACCGCGCCAGTCACCAGGCCGTTCAGCCTGATCTCATTGACTGCGGTCATGGCAATGGACTTTGCCGCATCCACGGTGCCCTCGACGACGATGTCGCGAACAGCATCGAGGATGATGTCGCCGCGTCCGACCACGCCTGCGGTGACGGTTCCGGCGCCGGTTACGGCCGTCTGCCCTTGCGCGGAATACCCTGCAGACAATTGCGACACGACCACATCCCCGCCACTGGCGGCAAGCGTGATGTTGCCGGTTGCCGCAATACGGCTGGCAGTGACGGTTCCCGTGGCAATTGCCGAAACATCGCCGTTTGTCGCCGTTACGTCGCGCAACGACAGACCGCCAACAGCCTTGATGCCGACAGCCGTGGCGTTGGCAGAGAGTGTTCCGCTCAACTGCAGGCCACTGACATTGATCACACCCTGCGAGACAAGGCTGGCATTGCGCGCGACAATATCGGTCGTGGTGAGGTCGAGATCACTGCGCAGCGTGAGATCCTGCCCGGCCCTGATCGGCGCATCGAAAATCGCTCTAGCCCGCGCCTCGACATTGGCGGCAGCCTGAAGCCCCCCAAAGCGCAGGTCGCGAGCAGAAAGGACGATAGAGCCCGCGCTGGACACCTGACCAACTGCAATATCGCCGGTTGCCGCCAGATCGACTTCTGCAGTGCGCGAACGGACATTTCCGCCGCTGACGGACGTGCCCCTTGCTACCACCCGCGCGCCGTCCAGCGCGCCAAAGCCCAGAGCATCGCCGGCCTGAAGCCGAAGATCCCCGCCTGCGGACAAGTTGCCGAGCGTGGCGGCACCTGTTGTCGTGACCGACAGCGCTCCGGCTGCACTGACATCCCCGGCCTCGATCACGGCGGCAGACAAAGTGGCCGCATCCCCTGACGACACAGCCCCCAGGACCACCTTGCGGGTGACGGCAATGTTCACGTTGCCGCCGGCCTTTAGCGTCGCCACAGCAAGCTCTGCAGCGACCACCTCTATCGATGTTCCCGCCTCGGCACTGGCAAGAGTCGCAGGACCGCTGGACTGGATGGAGATGCTCCCCCCCGTCTTCAGGGTGCCGCCCGACAGCGCCGCTGCCTTGACCGCAATGGTGCCTGTGCCGGCTACCGTCACGTCCTTGATCGCAAGCCCGGCCGAGGAGAGCGATACGCCGCCTCCGGCAATCACATTGCCGAGCACGGCGTCCTTGGTGGCCACGAGAGAGACGTTGCCACCGGATGTAATCGTGCCACCAGTGATCGTTTCTCCGGTAAGGTCGACTGCACCTGCGGCATTGATGCTGTCGAACGTGAGCAAGAGGGGATCTATGTTCACGAAGCCGCCCGCGTTCAAACTTCCGAGCCGTGCCGAATCCGTGACTTGCAAGGTGATGTCACCGCCCGCATCGAGAACCGGCACGGCAAGGGAGACGGCCGAGATATCGAGTGAGGTCCCTGCTCCCGCCCGAGCCAGTGAAACAGCTCCGCTCGAAATCAGCGAGAGGCTTCCAGATGTGGTGACGCTTCCGCCCGAGATGCCAGTTGCCCGGATCGAGACCGGTCCGCCGCTCTCGAGCGAGGTGAACGCCAGGTCGGCGGCAGCAATCGACAGGCCGCCTTCACCTGACGCCGAGCCGAGCCGGGCTGCACCCGCAGTATTTATGGCAATCGTCTTGCCAGCCTGCAGTGTGGTCGCAGCGACTGTCTGTGCCTCGATTGCCAGGTTTCCAGCAAGGTTCAGATTTCCAAGCGACACATCGGTGACTGCACCGATGGTCAGGTCTTCGATACCCGAAAGTTCGCCGAGCATGAGCGACGATCCGGCAGTCAGCTTGGCCGAAGCGCCAGGCAAGGCAAGCATGCCGATCGCTATCGACTTGCCTGTCGTGATGTCTGCCGCCGTGCCCTGCCGCAGAAGATCGACCTGAAGCGCCCCCGGAATTGAGAAAGCACCCTCAGGATCCCCGCCAGCACGCTGGAACGACGTCAATTCCCGAGCCGCGACCAGCGATGCCGCAGTGATGTCGCCCCCGACGGTCAGTCCGATGTCGTCGGCAGTTGCCTCGATGCGGCCGTTGCCGGTGAGCGATCCCGCAGCGGCCGACAGACGGACCTGCGCCGACTTGAGACCGGCACTATCGGTCAAGGCAATATTGCCCTGCCGCGAGAAAATGCTGATGAGCGACGAGGCGCCGACGTCCACGGCCGCGCCCGACTTGCCTACCGTCACATTGCCGAGCGCGCCTATGCGCACGGTAGTGCCGGAAATTGGGCCAGTTGCCCGAACGTCGACCGGCAGAACTTCGCTGGCTCCGATCGAGACCGTACCGGTTGCCGATATCTGGCCGACACAGATCGCGCCCTCGAGACAGTCCGGCTCGAGCTTGCCGCCATCCGACCCGCGCGGCGCGCCGAAGGCCAAAGCTTGATTGATATCTGCCCGAAAATTGCCTGCCGTGAACGAAGCCAGTCGTGCATCTATGGCTGCGCCGAACAGGTTGATCGTCCCAAGGCCAGCATCGACGCTTGCACCGTCCATGAAGCGCAGCGTCGGAATGTCCGAAGGTTCCAGATCGTACGCTATGCCAAGGCCACCGGCAGAGAACGTTACGGCTGCCGTGCCCGAGGAGCCGCTGTTCGCGACGAACCGGCTGCCGGACCCGACAACGATGTCGTTGCCGCTCCGCAGATTTATGGAGTCGAGCGAGGTGAAGCTGTTGCCGCCAAGGTCAGAAATGTCGCCACCGCTCAGGAGGCGCAGGCTTGCGCCCTGGAAATCACCGCCGCCTTCGCTTTCGCCCAAAGTCAGCAGGCCGTTGCGGTAGATCGTGCTGCCATCAACCACGGCGCCGGCCGCCAGTTCGACGCTGCCACCGCTCACATTGCGAATGGTGGCATCTCCGGCAGCGCGGACGGTCAGGTCTCCGGCCGACTTGTAGCCGCTGCCGGCGTCGCCGGTGATGTTTCCGAATGTGTATACGTCAAGCGCACCAACGCCCTCGACGACCGAGGAACCAAGAAGCTGAATGTCGCTGCTGGCATCGAAACGCAGGCTCGACAGGCCCGTGACGACGGTGCAGGCAGCCTCGGGGCAATCGCTGTTGCTGACAGTTATCCCCGCAAATGAGGTGACAACAACTTCGTTCGCAATCAGACGGCCGGTGCCTTCGCCGACAATGGACAAGCCGCCAGCGGCGGTGATGCTGGCAAGGTTGCCGACAGTGATGCCGGCACCAGTCGCCATCCCCAGGGCGATGGGCGCGCTGGCTTCAAGCACCAGATCGCCATCGATCGTCACTGGCCCTGAGATTGCCTGGATCGAAATTCCCGGATCTCCGCCGAGGCTGAAGCCGCTGCTTGCCAGCCCGGTGAACCCAGCGAAGCGCATGCCGTCGCGGGTGGCTGTGCTGTCGTTGGTTACGAGGATGCGACCGGGCTGGTCGACGATCGAGAAACTGCTGCCGTTCGAAGTGTAGCTGACCTCGGACGTGACGTCGGCGCGCGTCTGACCGGCCACGAACGTGCCACCATCCCCCGACTGGAACGTGACGGTTCCTCCCGATGGCGCCGAGTAGGACACCGAGGACGGATTCCCGGATCCTGCCGGGCCATTGCCCGGCTGGGCAAAGGTATTGTTTACGCTGCTGATGCCCCGCGCCTGGACATCAAGGTTGCCCACGATGATCTCGGCCCCCTGCGACGTAAGCGAGATTGTACCGCCCGTACCGCCGCCTCCCGCGCCAGCGCTGCCGGCATTGCCGCCTCTGGTGTGAAGAGCGGTGGTCGCTGCGCCATCGCTACCCTGCCCGCCGAGTCCCCCTGTTGCGTTGGCAGCAAGGTTCATGATCCCGGCCAGGGCAAGCATGACGTGCCCGTCGGCAAAGCTCTCGATGCCGACAACACCGCCCGACGCATTGCCGCCGGCCCCACCATTCCCGCCATTGCCGCCACTGTCGGAAAGAGCAGCAACGCCGTTCCCCCCGGCACCGCCTATGCCGCCGGCGACAAGATCGATCGAAGCGGCAGTCGCGAAATCTGAGGAGCTTCCAAACGCAGCGCCGATGCGGATTTCACCACCGAACCCTCCGCCACCATTGGCGCCACTGGCGCCGCTGCCGTTGCCGTCGTAACCGAAGCCTTCTGCGCCGTCCCCACCCTGTCCGCTGGCATTCGCCGAGATGCTGCTGGCGGTGAGGTTGCCGAGATTGTCGGCAAAGAATTCGATGGTGCCGCCACGGCCAATCCCGCCGGCCCCGCCCAGGGACTGCGACGGGATTGTGCTGGTTTCGACGATGGCGCGACCGCCACCAATGCCGCCGCTGCCGATAGCCGAAAGCGAGACTGCACCGAGATCGACCAGACTGTCTGCGCCATCGGCGGAGATCAGAATGGAACCGCCACGGCCGGATCCGCCGTCTGCGCCATTGCCGACCGCATTGTTTCCGAAGACGGCCGAGTTACCGCCATCCCCGCCACGTCCACCAGTGCCGGAAGCGGAAATGACTGCAAGCGATGCCGTGGTGGAAAGCCGCAGCCCGCCGCCCGATCCGGCTGTCAGATAAACTGTGCCGCCTTCACCATCGCCGCCGCGTCCGCCATTGCCTGCCCCGGATGGTGACTCTGAACCATCGCCGCCTGATCCACCGTCGCCGCCTGTGCCACCAACCGTGAACGATGCGTCGCGCAGATCGGCAAAGGCACCACTGCCACTGGCGATGATTGCAGCCGTACCACCCGTTCCTCTGCCCCCGATCCCTCCGGTGGAAGCGTTGTCGGAGCGGCCGCCAAAGCCACCTGTACCGATGGCGGACAGCTGCACATCAGTGAGACGCGAGCGGCCACCGCTGAACAGCAGCCTGGCAGTTCCGCCAGTACCATTACCTCCGGCGCCGCCGATTGCGCCATCTTCGCCGGCCTGTCCGAAACCGTCTGCGCTGACCCTGATGGACCGGGTGTCGTCATTCGATGTCAGCTCGTCAAAATCGGTTCCGATCTCGACGCTTGCCTGGCCCCCGCGCGCACTTCCGCCGGATGCAGCGGCAGCATCGGCATATCCGAAGCGACCCGCCGAGCCGCCAAGACCCGAGGCATCGACGACCACGTTGGGCAGGTCGAGCACACCGGACAGGAAACGGACTTGCGCGGTGCCGCCGATGCCGGTCCCGCCAGTTCCCGAAAAGCCCCCGACAACCTGGTTGCTGTAGGCGTATCCGCCCTCGCCAATGGCGTTGACTGCAATCGTGGGAGTGCTGCTTACCGAAGCCCCGGCCGTCTGGAGCGCGCCGCCGTCGACAAGCACAAGCGCAGTACCGCCGTTTCCTGCCCCGCCCGATCCTGTCGTGGTTCCGGAGTTGCCGTAGTAATCGCCATATCCGCCAATGCCATAATACTGGACACCGTAGCCTGATTCGTCCGATTTGTTGCCGTTCGCTTCGACCAGCAAGTCATCGGTGCGCAGCGTTCCGCCGGTCAGCGTGACGCTGGCAGACCCGCCCGTGCCGGCTCCGCCTGTTCCGCCATCGACATTGAAGTCTGGCGAGATTTCGGCGCCTGTTCCGCCAAAGCCCGATGCCACAACGCTGAGCGACGCGATATCGGCAGTACCACCCTCGACGATGAAGGCTGCGGTACCACCGGTTGCCGCGCCGCCGGCAGAAGGCGAGCCGCCTTCGACGTTGCTGGCATTGCCACCTTCAGCGTTGGAACTGACCGAGAAGGCAGCGATTGACGGCCCGCTCAGCCGTAGCTGATTGCCATTGTCTATCGATCCGACGGACAGGCTACCGCCTGAAAGCGCCACCCTGACATTGCCTCCGGACGCTGCTGCCCCCGCGCCGGCTTGCGCCGACGTGTAGTAACGACCGCCGAAGTTAGGAGCACCTCCCACGCCAAGGCTTTTCAGCGTAACGCTGTCTGCCCGGAATACGGCCGATCCTCCCGTCAGATCGAAGGAGATATCGCCACCGCGGCCCGTTCCGGATGCGCCTTGGGCATCGCTGCGCCGTCCGGCAAAGCCGGTCGTATCGACCTGCAAGACGCCGGAGAATCGCGAGTTGGCAATCGCGATCGCAACATCGCCGCCCGTACCACTGCCGCCGTCGGAACCATTCCCGCCGAATGCAAAGGAGTTCAGTTGCACGAGATCGGACTGCAATTGCGCGCTGTTCGCAAGGGTCAGCGTCATCGCGCCGCCGATGGCGTCAATGCCGGGCCCGGATCCCTGCGACTGGCTGTCCAGGTAGACTTCCGGGGCAATCAAGCGGGCTGCGTCGAGCGTGATCGCGGTACCTGCTACGCGCTGGGTGTCGGTCGCGCCCGAACCTGTGGCCGCCAGCGCAATGTAATTGCCTTGCGTGAAAAGCACGGCTCCCGCAGCAAGCCCGAGCGCGACGGTGTTGGGCACCTCAAGGTTGCCGAAGGCGTAGGACCCGATGTCGATGGAGCCTGCATCGGGCGAGGTTGCAATCCGGGCATTGCTGCCATCGAAGCGTACATCACCCATGACCACTGCACCGCCATTGCTGGCCGAGCCGTAATTCGCAATTTCAATGCGTCCCAGATTGAACTGGCTGGCACCGTTGGCAAAACTGGCTTGTACGGATCCGGCTCGGGCATCGAGCGGCACCGGCTCGATCGCGGGATAGCTGTAAGCCTCCGAATAGGCGCGTATCAGGCTCGACGCGTAATTTCCTCCATCGACCGACAGCAGGACATTGCCTGATGTGGAACTGCCAGCCACGACCGGTGACTGCGGCCCAAACCCGCCGTTGGTCGCGCCCGACAGCAACACGACATCGCCCAGCGTGACAGTCCTGCCCGACTGTGCGCCTGCCGACTGCTTGACATCGACGGTGACCTGACCGGACGTGGCATTACCATTCGACAATTCGCCGACGCCTGATGTCGCATAAGAGCGCAACGACAGGCCGCTTGCGCTGAAGTTGCTGTCGGAAATGGTCAGCGCAACATTGCCCGAAGTGGCGTTCTCACCCCGGCTGCCGGCGAGCAGCGCATCGCCGTTGTCGGGATCGGTCTGGATCGCGCCAATGGCTTCACTCTCGAGCGATACCGCTCCCCCAACAGCTATCGTGCTGCCGCGCGAGGCCCCCAGGGTGACGGAGCCCGCTGTGGCGCCGTTGGCAGAACGCAGACCGAGCGAACCACCAACCGAAATCAGATGCTCGTTATCGACGGTCGCCGCAATGTCACCCCGCGCTGCCAGGTCGACGTTGCCAGCAAAAGTGCTGTTCGCGGCGGCCGCGTCGACCGAGATGCTGCCGCTGGCCTGGCCGGTGACCGTATTGGATGCTGCGAGGCCATTGATGGCGAGCGATGCGTTGGTCGTTCCCGCACTGTCCGCCAGGATCTGATTGCCCGAAACGTTCTGCCCGGCCGACAGGATGATCGAGCCATCCCGCTCGGATACGCTCGTGGCGGCCGTATAACCGAGCGAGCCGGCGACCACAGCGGTCATCGCCTGGTTCTTCGGCACGGCGACCACGTAGATCCGCCGGTTTGCGTCTCCGGTCACGCCTGCGGGACCGGTCGTTGCACCTGTGTGCGAGACGCCGACCGCATCGTCGCTGCCGCGATCGACCACGATATCGAACAGACCGCTGTTGATGGTCAACGTGGCGGCTTCGGCAGCGACGTAAGCGGTCGAACCGCGCACTGTTACCAAACCTGCCTGAACCACTTTCGGCGCCACGACAGCAACGTAGCTGCTGGCCGCCTGGGTGGCCGAGATCCTGGCTCCCGACGCGATGATGACCGACGATCGTGGGTCGGGTGCCTGCCCGAACCTGATCTCGTTCTGTTCGCCCAGCAGGCGTGGTCCCGGATCGGAGTCGGGATCGACGGTAATCGGCAGGGATGTCAGCACCAGGCTGCCGACATTGAACACGCCGGTCTCACCGATCACCCAGCCGCCAGGATTGTAGAACCACACCCTGCCGCCGGAGTCCGAAGACACCGTGCCCGCAATCGACAGCGCGCCGGTGGTGGCAGACGACGTCACGCGGTTCAGCACGGTGTAGGGTTGCTGGCCCGCAAACGCGAGCGTCGCCCCGTCTGGCAGGAATACGCCACCTGCATCGGTTGCCGTCCAGTCGAGCAACGCCTCACTTGCGTTGATCGTAACCGTATCGGTCCTGGTCACTGAATCGCGAACAACGCCACCGATGCCGAACTGTGCAGTAAAGTCGCCATTTACCGCCTGGGCGTTCGCTTCGGGAGCCAAGGCCATTAGCATGAGCGACGCAGCGCCCGTGGAGATACCTGTCAGCAGGCGGGAGAGGCCCCTGCTGCGGCGTGAAACGATGTCTTTGGGCATGCGGGCCATCACAGCCTCCACGGCAGGAGCTGGAACGAAAGGTTTAGCAGGAAACGGGCGTCGCCCTTCACTTGCAGCCCGATCGGGTCATGCAAGGGGATCGCCACGCCAGCATCAAGCCGGATTGCTTCCCGGATCGAGGCGCGCAAGCCAGCCCCGATCGAAACGACCTTCTGCGGATCGAGGCCGTCGAACGCGTAATCGTTGTTCCACACCCACGCCGCATCGACGAAGGCATAAGGCTGCAACGCCGTACCGCCGGCAGTACGCGGGATCAGCGAACCCACACGCACCTCAGCCCGAGCGCCGATCCCGCTGTCGCCGATCACGGCGCCCGGATCATACCCGCGCCCGATCGTGTAATTGCCGCCCGAATATTCCTCGTAGGACAGGAGCCTGTCGGGCGAGTATTGCGCGCGTGGCTGCAGGCTGAAGGTAAGGCCGCGCACCGGGCGATAATCGAAAACACCGGAAGCGCGCAGAACGAAGCCGCTGGCGGTGCCCTCTACCCGGCTGGGCGTGACCGTCCCCACGCCCGGTGCTGCGCAGGCAACTCGTGCCGATGCCCGGCAGCCGTTCGTCGCGTCGAAGACATCGAGACCCTGCCGCGCCTCGAACGACAGGCCCCAGGCCCAGTGCGGTTCGAAAGGGGTAAAGCCGTCGCGTCCGGCCAGGCTGTCGCGCGCCACGCCATTGGTCTCGACGCGCGCATAGAGCACGCGCAGGCGGTCACGGTTGAGAGGGATGTTGCCGAAGTCGAGATCCTGATTGGCAAATTGCATGCCCAGCGCACCAGTAAGGTTGTAGGCCTGCGCGCGGACGAACGGATAGCTGCCCTCAAGCGATGCCGTGAGCGTGCGGGAATGAAAGTCCGAGGTAGCCCCGGTGACCGTCGGGTTGGTCCAGCCGTAGGTGAAATCGCCTCGCAAGGCGAAGCCCTCGCCGCCGATGCGCATTTCGTGCGCCACCTGCACGACCTTCTGCTCATCAAGGTCGGGAGTTGCGAAGAAGCTCAGGACGGTGGAATCGCCGAGCCCCGTCAGGCCGTTGATCTGAACACGCGCCAGCGCGCTGTAGCGCCCCACCGCCACCGATCCATAATTCTGGACGCCGACTTCGGCATAAATTGGTACCTGCCGTACCGACACCTCGCCGACGACTTCTCCCGGAGAGCCCTCGATAGGCCGCAGGGCAAGCCGCACGTCCATGCCCGGCAAGTCCTTGGCCAGCAGCAGGTATCGCTCTGCCGTGCGCGAATTGAAGACCGGTTCCCGCCGTAGCTTGTCGAGATAGCGCAGCAACGCGCCTTCCGAGCGACCGGGATCTCCCTTGACCTGAATCCGCGTGAGGCGCACCAGAAGAACATCCAGCCGGACCGCACCACCGTCAATTTTCTGCGGAGGAACCTGCACCGCCGCCAGATACCCCGCCTGTCGCAGCGCCGTTGCCGCCCGATCGCGGATTTCGCAGATGATCGCGACCGGCTGGTCTGTGCCGACAAACTCGGCGTAGCTGCCTGAAAGGTCGAACCCGGGCAGATCCTGCATGCCGCTGAACGAGACGGATGACAGCTTCAGCCTGATGCCGCTGAATTCGGGCGCGGCAAGCGGGCAAGGCGAACGTTCGACCTCGCCTGCATCGACCGACACGCTGCCGCGCCGCTGCAATGTTCCTTCGGCTACGCCGCGCTGGATCTCTTCACGGGTCGGCGGCTGAATTGCCGCCACCGAAGAGCTTTGCGCAACTGCCGCACCGCTCCACACCCCGAACGCCAGCACAGCCACCAACGCGTAGCATCGCATGGGACGTGGCGAGCCGACTATTCTCCGCGGGCCCCTGCTGGCGCAGGTCCCGCTACGGGGCACAGGTACGGCAAAAGGCTTGACCATCATGAAAATCCCACGGTGCGACCCGGGCGTTGTGATGGCAATCGGCTCTTGTTGAGCCTTCAAGGCGGTACGTCAGGAATCACGCTGGATCACTTGGTTCCAGCATTACATCAGGGACTTGGCAGCTCGCTCTCCTGCTCGGCGAGCGTCTGCGCAAGCCAGTCGAACTGCGCACGACAGCCATTGTCGAGCAACAGCGTTCCGAGTGCTGCAGCGTCTGCAGGAACCACTTCAGGCTCGAGCATGACAATGCGGAACTCTGCGGCCTTTTCGGGCGCAGTCTCGTCGTAGATACGATAAGTCCTGCCCTCCTGGGGGGCAAGCATTGTCTTGGGCCAGGCGATGCCGACCGTGCGCGGCGGCCACTGCATGCGCACCATCTCTCCACCCGCGCTCTCGGTCAGCCAGGTGAAGCTGCGAGCCTTGCCATCCGCCCGCCACAGGTACAGATCGCTGCCACGCGGAACGCAGACATTTCCGCCCTGCGCGGTGTCGGCCAGCCAGATGCTGACGGGCAGGACCTGATCGCCCGAAGCATCCGCAGGGCCGCGCACGGCGCCGGCCCGAACCGAAGCCGGGTTGCTGAGAGAACGCGCCAGCAATGCGGCGGCGTTACGATCGCGGTTAACGGCATTGTCCAGTCGGAAACTTCCGGCGCCCTTGAGCACCCGCGTACCCGCCTTGTCCAGCACGGTCACGACGTCACCGCCCTTTAGAACCACGGTGGCATTCGCAGGCAAGCGACGGCCCTTGGGATATTCCACTGCGGACGGACCGGTGGAGCGCACGACGATTGCCTGGGCAAACGCCTGGGCCGAAGCACCCAGGCCCACGACGATGGACGCCGCCAGCGCAATGTCTGCCAATAGCTTGCTTGGTCTGGCCGTCACCCCGTCAGCCTCCGTTCTGAGCAGAAGAGGAAAGGCTGGCCAAGAGATCGAGTTGCGCATTGCATCCCTTCGTCGCCATCGCCGCAGCGACGTCGACAGGATCTGCCGGCACTTCCTGCATCAGCAGGGTCCGGATCTTGACGGGCGCACCCACCGCGTTGCTGAAGGTGTACGTCTGGCCATCGACCAGCGGTACGCTGGCGCCTGGCCAGATCTTGAGCGCGCTTCCTGCCCGCCACGTAACCTCGGCAGTGCTCCCATCCTGCGACAGGAGCTTGCCGGTGCCTTCGGCAGTCTTTTCAGGGCGCCACAAGACCAGCGTGGCCGGGTCCGCCACACAGTAGGTGCCGCCCTTGCTGGCATCGATGTACCAGACATTCTCGGGACCGGAGGGTGCTGCCGGCATTGGCTCGGTCGGCGCTCCACGCACCGCCCCGGTGCGAGTGCGGGCACCACCCCCGCGCGCCATCATGGTCGCCAGAGCCATTCCCCCCCCATTGTCACGATTGACCTCGCCGTTCAGTGCAAAGGTGCCGGGACCGCTCAGGACTCGCGTTCCGGCCTTGTCCAGCACGGTCAGTCGATCTCCGGGCTTCAGGACAACGCTCGCGCCTGCCGGCAGCTTCTTGCCTTGCGGATAAGCTGCCGAAGACGGGCCGGTCGAACGCACGACAACCGATTGCGCGCAGGCGGTTCCGGCCAGGGCTACCCCGGCCACGGCGGCAAGACCGGCCATTGCGGACCGCATCTGCTTGCCTTTAACCCAGAACATAGCTTTCTCCCTTGTGCGTCTGCTGCAGCCTCTGAACGAGGTTCATCATCGCCTCGTCGTCATGCGCTGATTCGAGTATCTTGTCTGTGAGAGCTTTCACACGTGCGCCATCGC
This sequence comes from Novosphingobium sp. B1, assembly GCF_900176395.1. Taxonomy (GTDB): domain Bacteria; phylum Pseudomonadota; class Alphaproteobacteria; order Sphingomonadales; family Sphingomonadaceae; genus Novosphingobium. The sequence continues at coordinate 86,214 of NZ_FWXL01000009.1, forward strand.
CGTGCGCATGGGCTTCGACCGCCTGTATCGCCAGGCCCCGCTCTTCCGGCGCCAGGTCCGGAACTGGCTCGAACACATCGACAGGGGTACGCCGCCCGCGCAGCGATATCGTCCCCATCGGCCTGAACCAGTCCAGACCAGAACGCTCTGCCGCTTCGCGGCTGACCAGCACCCGGGTATCGAGCGGCTTGTTCGCCCCTTCGAGCCGGGCGGCCGTATTCATGGCATCGCCCAAGGCTGTGTATTGTATGCGTCCCTCGCCGCCAAAGTTGCCCACCACGGCTTCGCCATAATGGACACCGACACGGGTGCGGCCGATCCTCGGAACGCCTTCAGGCACCGACTTGCGAAACTCTTCGCCCGCTTCGTACATCGCCCATGCTGCCCGCACCGCGCGCTCACCATCATCGGGATAGGCAATTGGCGCGCCCCAGAAGGCAACGACGGCGTCACCGACGAACTTGTCCAGAGTGCCACCATACTGCAGCACCACCGCGCTCAACCTGTCGAGATAGTCGTTCAGCAGCCGGGCAATCATTTCTGGCTCGACGGCGTGCGTAAGCTTGGTGAAACCCTCAAGGTCGCTAAACAGGCAGAAGATCTCGCGCTTTTCGCCGTGAAGCGACAAACGGTCGGGGTTGCGCATGATCTCGGCGGCGACCGATCGCGGCAGGTATTTGCCGAGCGCCCCTTGCGCAAATTCGCGTTGCGCTGCGTTGATTGCGCGCAAGCTCGCGCTTACCGCAGTGTAGGCAATGACCCATCCGATCAGCCAGCCCGTCGCGGGCATGTCCAGCGTGTCGTAGCCACGCCGCTCTGCCAGGAACGGAGCGGCCAGCACCACCGCGAACTGGGCGATGACCGCAAGGCCGAGCACCCAGGGCCGCGTACGGGGCATCGCAGTAAGCGCACCCAAGGCGACGGCGAGAACCGCTGCCAGGATCTTCAGCCACTCGGCAGGCCGTGCCTTCCAGGCATGGTCGAGCAATTGCGCCAGCATCGAGGCATGGACCTCGACACCGATCATGCGCGTCTCACCGGTGACCGGATTGCCGGTGCGCGTAAATGGCGTATCGAACTGGTCGAAGTCCGAAAAATCTCCGCCGATCAGCACGTAACGCCCCTTGATCGCATCAGCGACGATCGGCGCGGTCTCCGGGTCTGCGACAAGATCGATGGGAATCTTGTCAAACACCGGCCTGTCGCTTGCCGACGGGACCCGGTAGCGGATTGGCCCGGTGTAGCGGGCAAAGCGCGCGTCAGCATCTTTGCTGCCTTGCGTCAGCGCGACCGAAAGGAGCGGCGGCAACCCCTTGTACTGCCGCGGCCAGCGACGGGCGACGCCATCACCGTCGGTTTCGAGCAGAATGGACGCAGACTTGACCTTTGCTCCTGCTGCACCGGCATGGAAAGCCCGCAGATCCTGTTCCTGCTCGTACGTGATGGCTTCGGGATTGGTGCGGTTGTCGGCATAGGCGAGATAGACGGGCGTCTTCATCGCCTTGAGCGCGGCTCTCAGCAGATCGTCATCGTCTTGCGGACTGTCGAACAGCACGTCGATGCCAATGTCCTTGGCTCCAAGCTGGTCGATCTGTGCAAGTGCCTTGGCAAGGATCGTGCGATCTACTGGTGAAATCTGCCCGGTCGCCCGGTTCGTGTCCGCCGTGTAGACGACCAGCGTCACGCGCTTGTCAGTGTCGGTCGGCGGGGCGAAGTTCGCTGCGCGCAGGTCATAAAGTCCTGCCTCGGCATCTCGCAAGAGCGGCAGGTTCCAGCTTCTCAAAGCTACGAAGAGCGCAAGGGCGAGAAGCCCCAACGCTATCATCGAACGCTGCCAGCCCAGTTGCGAAACACTGCGCAGGACCGTCTGTCGTCTTTCACGAAACCCCTGGTCGGTCTCGCGTGGCTGTACGGCCATTCGTTATCTTCCCCCGCCTGTGGCTTGTGCCATGCGAGCCCCCTGCGCCACCAATGGCCGCGCCCCATCGCCGATAACCGCAAAGCCTGCCCAATAATAGGGATGCGAGGTATCGACATCGGCCATCAGCCGCTGCTGCGCCTTGAGCAGCGCATCGCCGGATGCTTCGCCGGCCGGAGCTTCGAACAGGCCGTTGATCAGGCGCTCTGTGGCATTGAAATCGTCCGGTGCCGGCCAATGGCTGGCAAGGACCGACCGACTTCCTGCGCCGATGAATGCGCGCACCAGTCCTTCGAGCGCCGATCCGCCACCGGTGGTGACGCCCGCGGCCCTCGTCTCGGCAACGTCTGCCTGTCCGGCCGTGTCGCACGCCGAAAGGATGACCATGTCGGCATCGAGCTTCAGATCGAAGATCTCGGAAAAGCTCAGCAAGCCGTCGGAGCCATTTTCGCCGAAGGACGTGACAAGGGCAGGCCGGGCCGGGCAGTTCGCACGCGGCGGCGTGACGAGGCCGTGCGTGGCGAAGTGCAGGATACGGAAATTGTCGAGATCGCTTCGGGTCTTGATGGCCGAATCCGAAAAGGCCGGGCCCACCATGAGATCGGTCCCGAAGCTCGCCAGAAGCTTGCGCGCCTGAAGGAGTTCGGCCTCGGATACGGGGCGGTTCCAGGTCGCCAGCGGCCAGTTGCAATCGGTGCCATCGCCACTGCCGCTCCGTACGCCCGAAGAGCCTGCCGCCACGGTCGCCGAAGCGGCGGTATTGCGCCCCAGCCCGAGGTAGGCCTCTCGCGCCTTCGAACCGGGCTGCGCGCGCGCATCCATGAAGGCACGTGCGGACACAGCCGTCGACACGGCCTTGTCACGCGCAAGCCAGGCCATCCCCCGCATGTCGAAAGGATCACCAGTAAGGCTTGCAGCCTGCGCGAGATAGGACTTCGCTGACGCAGGATCGGTCACCAGTACGTTGACAGGCAAGGTCAGCATGGCGCCGTCGGGCTCGATGATCAGGTGATGGGCCGACACCAGTTCCGAGGCGACTGGCGCGAAAAGCGCCTGATACAGCGCGGCCGCCTCCTCGGCGGCGAAAGTGCCGGTGACATAGTTGCGACCGTCATAGCGCGATATCGATTGCCGCACCTTGTCGACCATTGCCGCCATCTGACCGGCAGTCACATCGGCCCGATAGCCGACCGCCCGATCCTTGCTCGCGAAGAACACGAAGACATTGTCGCCCAGGACCGCCATCTTGGCATAGACCTCTCCCGCGCCAAGCCCCCGCTGCAGGTCAGCCAGCGGCAAGGCTCTTTGCGAGACAACGCGATAGCGTGAGTAGCTGGCAAGCTGGACGATCGTCGCCTGCTCCTGCGCCTCAAGCTCATCGACGCGCCTCTTCGCATCGGCAATCTCCTGCGTTCGCGCGGCAGCGTCGTCGAGGCGCTGCAAGGCGGCGTAAGTCATGCGGGCGCGCTCGACGGCGCGCGATACGCTGTTGGACTGGCGAAACAGCCTGGCGGCTTCATCGTTTCCTGCTGACAGTTCGCGAGAAAGCACGGCCTGCGTTTCAGCAACGCCCGGCCGCACCAGGACTTGCGAAGCGAGGAAGAAATTGCCTGCCGCCGCAGGATCGGCCGACATCTTCGCAGCCAAAGCATCGAAATAAGGGGCCATCTGCCGCGAAAGGCCGGAAATGCCATTTTCCCGCTCGACGGAGTTCGCCACGACCTGCCGATAGATCGGCTCGGCCTCCGCCACCCGACCATGGCGTGAAAGATAGGCGGCAAGCCGGGCTTGCGCGGCGGTCAGGCTGCGCGTGTCGGGATATTGCACCCCGACGATATCAACCGCCGTGCGCAGCAAGCCCTCTGCATCGCCCTGCCTGCCCTCCTCTTCGGCAAGTGTGGCAAGTTCCGTAAGGATCTGGGCACGCATCCGCACGATCGACACGACCCTGCCGTTGCGCACTGCCATGGCGCGGGCCTGAGCCTGCTCAAGAGCAGTGCGCGCTTCGGCCCGCCGTCCGAGCAGGCGAAGGGCGGTACCTTGCAATTGCAGGTTCTGAGCATCGAGAATGGTCGCGCGCTCATCGTCAGTCAGGCGAAGGTCATCGACCAGCCCCATCGCGTTTGCGGTAATGTCGGTCGCATTGATCCGCCGCGTGACCGAAGGGGTCAGCTCCATCGTCTGGCGCAGCGTGTCCGAGCCCAGCGCGCTCGTCTGCCGCAATGGCAGGCCAAGCCTGCTGAGCGCAGCGGCGGGCTGTTCGCGATTCAGCAGATGGATTGCCTCGTAATTTCGCCGCAGCCGTTCGACCACGCCGCTTCCAGCGGGCATGGCAGCAGCCTGGGCAAAGAGCCTGGCAGCATCGACGAACTGGCCGAGGTTCGAGCGCTGCAGACCGGCATTGACGAGAAATTCGACACGGTCGATCGGAACGTCGCCGGTTGACGCCTGGCGTTGTTCGAGCGTCTCGAAATAGGCTGCGGCCTCGGCGTAGTCTCCCGAATTGTTGCGGCGGTATCCTTCGGCAAGCGCCGTCGTCGGATCGAGCGTGAGAGCCTGGATGCGCGCATAGGCTTCTGTGTCGCCAACTGATGTCAGGGCAACCTCGATCGGCTCGTCGATCATGCGCCCCGCGTAGATCGAGCGCAGGGCGAGGTCGAGCGCGCCGTGATAGGCCGAGAACCCTTCGACCACATAGATCGTCCGGCCCCGCGCGATGCTTACCACTTCGTAGGAAAGATCGGGATCCTTCCAACGACAATCCTGCCGGGCGCGGCCGGCAGTCGAGGCGACAGCCTTGCTGTCGCAGGTGACCGTGGCCTTGCGGCGTTCGGCAAGGCGCGCCAGCAGATCGTCGCTTCCCTGCCGCAACGCAAAGACATGGCCGACTGGCAGCGCGGAATCGCGGCAAACAATAGCCCAGGTTCGATCCATCGGGTTCTTGCTGGCCGGGTCGACGGCGCGAGACTGCACCTGACATAGGGCCTTGCTGCCGCCCGATCCCAGCGGAAAGCTGTCTCGCAGAAGGATCGGGTCCGTCAGGCCCTTTGCCTGCGCGCGCACCGGGGCCGCAGCCAGGCCGGACAGCAGAGAGACGAGGGCAACACCGGCGGCAAATGCCACGGGTCCAGAAATGCCAAGGCTCCGTCGTTGGTTCCGCATCGCATACTCCTCGGAGCAGGCTCATTGGCCCGCCCATTGGCGTGATAGTCTGCGAACCCCGAATGTGTTTATGCTTTGGCGCACAGCATAGGCGTGATCAACCGCAAGTGCCAAGGCGGTAGCACCACTTTTCGTTTCCCGATTGTATCTATTCGACCACGGCCAGCCCTGCGGGCACGATTCAGGAAGATGGCGCGGCGGGTGCAAAACCTTCGAAAGAAACCACCTCGGCAAGCCGGGCTCTCGGCACGTCGAAAGTATTGACAGGAGCCTGCGGATCGCGACGCCCGATTGCCAGACCGCAGAAGAACACGTGATCGTCGGGAATGGCCACGCATGACCGCACCTGCTTCTGATACACGGCCCAGGCCTCCTGCGCGCAGGAATCCAGTCCTTCTTCACGCAGCAGCAGCATGACCGTCTGCAGCCACATGCCGATGTCGCTCCACTGCGGAGGCCCCATGTACCGGGGCGTATGGACCAGCATCAGCACCGGAGCGCCGAAGCCGCGGAAGTTGTTCATGAATTGCGCAAGACGGCCGCGCTTGTCGTCGCGCCCGATGCCCAGCGCTGCGTACATCGCCTCCCCTACGCCGAACCGGCGCGCCTCGTACGCTCCCTCCAGCGCCTCGGGGTAGATGGCGTATTCCGGTGCGTGGGCGGCACGGCCTTGCGGAATGACATCGGCAACCGTGGCCACCAGCCTCGCCAGCGGCTCACCTGTCAGGATGTGTGCGTGCCATGGCTGCACATTGCCACCCGACGGCGATTGCTGGGCTTTGGTCAGTACTCTTTCAAGAACGTTCTGCTCAATCGGATCGGGAAGGAAGGCCCGGATCGAACGCCGTGACCGGACCGCTTCGCTGACGTGCATGGCATCAGAAACCGAGGAAGCGCACGTTCCCGTCAACCGGTTCGCGTTCGCGAGCAAAGCCGTTTACCGGATTTTCGTCAGCCCGATATCCGATGGCGATCCCGCAGAAGAAGATGTGGGTTTCGTCAGACACGCCGATGAAGTCCTTTATGAGGCGCGCATACATCGAAAGGAATTCCTGAGGACAGGAATCCAGCCCCTCCTCGCGCAGCAGCAGCATGACAGTCTGCAACCACATCCCGACGTCCGACCACTGCGGCGAACCCATCCGCCGGTCGAAATAGCAGAGCAGCACGGCGGGTGCTCCGAACGAGGTCGCGTTGTTCTTCACGAAGTCTGCCCGGGCATCGCTGTCTGCGCGGCCCACACCCATCGCCTGATACATCGCCGCTCCCACCGCATGCAGTCTCGCCTTGCATTCGGGGATGACTTCAGGATCGGACCACGAATATTCGATCGGATCCTGCATCGGCGAGGCAAGCATTTTTGCCTGCAGTTCTGCAAGCGGCGCGCCGGTGACGATCGTCGCTTCCCACGGCTGGAAATTGCAGCCCGACGGCGCCCAGCGCGCCTTGTCCATCACCCGGCGCAACACCTCAAGCGGCACGGGATCGGGCTTGAACGCCCGGATCGAGCGGCGGGACAGGACGGCTTCGCTGACGGTCATGGTGCTCATGCGGCATTAACTGCCCGCTTAAAATGACCTCGTCAAGCAGGTCGCTACTCGTCCTCGAACAAGTCGGCCAGCTGCTCGATGATCGTGCCGCCAAGCTGCTCTGCATCCATGATCGTCACGGCTCGGCGGTAATAGCGCGTCACATCGTGGCCGATGCCGATGGCAACCAGCTGGACGGGCGACTGCTTCTCGATCCAGTCGATCACCTTGCGCAGATGCTGTTCCAGGTAGCCCGCATTGTTGACCGAAAGCGTCGAATCGTCGACCGGCGCACCATCGGAAATGACCATCAGGATACGGCGATCCTCGGGCCGCGCCAGCAGGCGCGTGTGCGCCCAGAGCAAAGCCTCGCCGTCGATGTTTTCCTTGAGCAGCCCCTCGCGCATCATCAGGCCGAGATTCTTGCGGGCACGACGCCAGGGCTCGTCCGCCTTCTTGTAGACGATGTGGCGCAAGTCGTTAAGGCGCCCGGGCTGTGCCGGCTTGCCACCCGAAAGCCACGCCTCGCGGCTCTGCCCGCCCTTCCAGGCGCGCGTGGTGAAGCCGAGCACTTCGGTCTTTACCCCGCACCGCTCCAGCGTGCGCGCGAGGATATCTGCACTGATCGCGGCAATCGAGATCGGCCGGCCACGCATCGAGCCGGAATTGTCGATCAGCAGCGTGACGATCGTGTCCTTGAACTCGACATCGCGCTCGATCTTGTAGGAAAGCGAATGGCCGGGCGAGATCACCACGCGCGCCAGCCGCGCGGCATCGAGCAGGCCCTCTTCCTGGTCGAAATCCCACGAACGGTTCTGCTGCGCCATCAGGCGACGCTGCAACCGGTTGGCAAGGCGCGTGACCACGCCCTGCAAGCCCTTCAACTGCGTATCAAGGTAGGCGCGCAGCCGCGTCAGCTCTTCCTCGTCGCACAGGTCGGTGGCCGAAACGACCTCGTCGAACTGGGTAGTATAGCTCTTGTAGTCGAAGTTTTCAGGCAGGTCGGTCCACGGACGGTTCGGACGCGTGGGCAACATGCCCTCCTCGCCCTCATCGGCCATGTCTGAATCTGCGGCATCGTCGTCCTGCTCGATTTCCTGCTCGGACTCCGAATCCTCGTCGCCCTCGCTGGTATCGCCTGCAACTTCGGAAGGCTGCTGCTCCTGATCGTCTGAGTTCGAAGGCTCTTCCTCGCCCTCGTCTTCCTGATCCTCGCCCTCGTCCTCCTGCGTATCGTCATCCTGTTCGGATGCGGACTGCGTCAGGTCGAGATGCTGCAGCATATCGAGCGCAAGCTGCTGAAACGCGCGCTGATTGTCGAGCGACAGCGCCAGCCCTTCGATGTCCTCGCCAACCTTGCTTTCCATCCAGCTGCGAACCATCGCCATTCCGGCGTCAGTCGAGGCGGGAGATACCTGCCCGGTCAGCTTCTCGCGCAGCAACAGCGCCAGCGCGGTGGGCAGCGGCACGTCCTCGGGCTTGGCTGCGCGGCTGATCGGATCGGACGCCATGTGCATCGAGAGCGCCGCGCCAAGATTGTCGCGCATTCCGGCATAGGCATTGGCGCCCAGCGATTCGTAGCGAACCTGTTCGACCGCGTCGTAGCACGCCCGCGCCAGGGCCTCGGTCGGTGCATTGCGGCCGTGCAGGGCAGCATTATGATGCCGCAGCCGCAGTGCCATCGAATCCGCATGACCACGGGCTTCGGCCACCTGCTCTGCCGGGAGCGAGCGTCCCGGCATCGGCACGCGCATTGATTGACCGGACTGCACCGGCGCATCGGCAGTCCACGCCACCTCGACTTCGGGATCGAGCGAGATCGCCCGCGCGGTGCCGGTGAGCACCGAACGGAAACGGTCGAGGGGAGTTTCGTCAGCCAATGCGCAAGTGCCTGTGTTTCGGAACGATCAGCCGATCTTCTGGCCGGTCTTGGCCCAGTCCGCAAGGAAGCCTTCGATGCCCTTGTCCGTAAGGACATGTTTGAACAGGCCCTTGATCACGGCGGGCGGTGCGGTGATGACATCGGCCCCGATGCGCGCGCTTTCGAGCACGTGCACGCCGTGGCGGATCGAGGCGACGAGGATTTCGGTCTCGAAGGCGTAGTTGTCGTAGATCAGGCGAATGTCGCGGATCAGGTCCATGCCGTCGAAGCCGTTGTCGTCATGACGGCCGACGAAGGGCGAGATGAAGGTGGCCCCGGCCTTTGCCGCCAGCAGCGCCTGGTTGGCCGAGAAGCACAGCGTGACGTTGACCTTGGTGCCATCGTTGGTCAGCGCCTTGCAGGTCTTGAGGCCGTCGATCGTCAGCGGCACCTTGATGCACACGTTGTCGGCGATCTTGCGCAGGATTTCGGCCTCGCGCATCATGCCTTCGTGGTCGAGCGCCACGACTTCGGCCGAAACCGGCCCGTCGACCAGCCCGCAGATCTCGCGCGTCACTTCGATGAAGTCCTTGCCAGCCTTGGCAATAAGCGTGGGGTTGGTGGTTACGCCATCGAGCAGGCCGGTTGCGGCAAGATCGGCGATTTCGACAGTGTCGGCAGTGTCGACGAAGAACTTCATGGGACGAGGCCTTCCAGCAGGGGAGTGATTCCCCAGTGCCTATAGGCAAAGCCTCGCCCGATGTCAGGCCCGTGGCCTGCGATATGTCAGACTACTTGAGTCCAAAGGCGGTCATCAGCACCGGGTCGTTGGTCGAGCGCGGGTCAGCGCGGATCGCGGCCTCTTCACGGCCGATGGCGCGAAATATCGCATTGTCAGCTTCCATTGCCAACGAGCGGGCAACTCCGCCGACATCGACCCCGGTCAACGCACCGAGCACTTCGCCGAGCAGCGGGTCGCGGCTGACGCGAATCGCGTTGCCGAATTCGGGCAGCATGATCTCGACCAGACTGGTGCCCATTTCCTGATGCAGGAACGCCGTTGCTGCCATCGGATCGCTGCCGCGCAGCAAGGCAAGGGCATTGCGGATGCCGATGGTTCGCACAGCGTCGGTGACAGCGGGTGCCGCGCGGTCCGCCGCGTCATAGGCCATGTCGTTGAAAGCGCGCTGCAGGCGATCCTTGACGATCGGCCCAGTCAGGATGCGGGCAAGAACACCTCCGCGATTGCCGATGGTCTCGGGCAACGCAAGACGCGTAACCTGATCGTCCCAGAAGCCGCCAGGCGACAGCAGCCGCGCGAAAGCCCGGTCGGTCGAAAGAAACAGCAGGCGCCGCACTGCCTCTTCCAGCGAAAACTGCGGGTAGGTCGCGCAGCCGGCAACGGCCAGCACGGCAACGGATGTGACGCCTCCCAGCAAGGCGCGGCGGTTCAGGGTGGTTGCAGCCTGCGACACGTTTTTCTCCTCAATTCCTTTTCGCCCGGGCTTTGCCCACGGCCTTGCGCCCCCATATAGACCGGCGAACATGAACCGCGTCCGATGCCTCGTCTTCAATTCCGCGCTCGGCCCGCTCGATTACCGCGTGCCCGCCGGGATGAAGGTCGAGCCAGGCAGCGTTGTGATAGCACCGCTTGGTCCACGCCAGATCATCGGCGTTGTCTGGGAGGCGGAACGGCTGCCGGGAACCGAAGTTCCGGAAGCCAAGCTTCGCCCGCTCATGCAGGTCCTGCCGGTTCCACCCCTGCCCGCGCCGTTGCGACGCCTGATCGAGTGGACCGCCGATTACTATGTCGCCTCGCTTGCATCGGTCGCGCGCATGGCGTTGTCGAGCACGGCTGCGCTGCAAGGTGGCGGCACGATCACGGAGTATCGGCTGACCGGCAGAGAGCCCGGTCGCCTCACGGCCCAGCGCGCGATCGCGCTCGATCTCCTGCACGATCAGCAAGGCACCATACGCGAGCTTTCCGAAATCGCCGGTGTTTCAGACGGCGTTCTGCGCGGCATGGTCAACGCGGGGCTCCTCGAACCGGTCGTGGTGGATTCCGACCGGCCCTATCCATGCGCAGACCCGCATCACGCCGCACCCGATCTGTCAGACGAGCAGGCCGAAGTCGCCGCGAAGTTCATCGCAGCTGTCAGATCGTGCGAATTCCATCCCTTCCTGCTTGATGGCGTGACCGGTTCCGGCAAGACCGAGACCTATTTCGAGGCCGTGGCCGCAGCACTCGAGCAGGGCCGGCAAGTCCTTGTCCTGCTCCCCGAAATCGCGCTGACCGAAACCTTCCTCAAGCGGTTCGAAGCGCGGTTTGGCGTACCACCTGTCACGTGGCATTCCTCGCTCAAGGCCTCTGAACGGCGGAGGGCCTGGCGTGCAGTCGCTGCCGGAACGGCACAAGTCGTGGTAGGCGCGCGCAGCGCCCTGTTCCTGCCCTTCGCTGCCCTTGGCCTGATCGTTGTCGACGAAGCGCACGAAATCTCGTTCAAGCAGGACGATGGCGTTCGCTATAATGCGCGCGACGTCGCCGTAATGCGGGCGCACTTCGAAAAGGTCCCGGTGATCCTTGCCAGCGCCACGCCCGCGCTCGAAAGCCTGCAAATGGCCGAAGCCGGGCGGTACGAACGCGTCGTCCTGCCCGCGCGCTTCGGCGGGGCGACGATGCCCGACATACAGATCGTCGACCTGCGGGAAAAGCAGCCCGAACGCGGCCACTGGATCGCACCGCCGCTGGTCGAGGCGCTGAAGGACCGGCTCGACAAGGGCGAGCAGTCGCTGCTGTTCCTCAACCGGCGCGGCTATGCCCCCCTCACCTTGTGCCGCACCTGTGGCTACCGGTTCCAGTGCCCCAACTGCTCGGCCTGGCTGGTAGAGCATCGCCTTTCGCGCCGCCTCGCTTGCCATCACTGCGGGCACGAGATTCCCACTCCCGAGGCCTGCCCCGAATGCGGCGAGCCCGATTGCCTGGTTGCCTGCGGCCCGGGGGTGGAACGCATCGCCGACGAGGTCGCCGCGATCCTGCCCGAGGCCCGCGTCGCGCTGGTTACTTCGGACACGCTGACCAGCCCCGCAAAAGCCGCCGAATTCGTCGAGCTTGCCAGCAACAAGGCAATCGACGTCATCGTCGGCACGCAGCTCGTGACCAAGGGCTACCATTTCCCTGAACTCACGCTGGTCGGCGTGATCGATGCCGACATGGGCCTTGAAGGCGGAGACCTGCGCGCTGCCGAACGCACCTACCAGCAGGTAGCGCAAGTTGCGGGACGTGCCGGCCGCGGCGAAAAGCCTGGTGAGGTCCTGATCCAGACGCGCCATCCCGAAGCCGCCGTGATCGAAGCCTTGGCCAGCGGTGACCGCGACACCTTCTATGCAGCCGAAGCCGAGGCGCGCCGCGATGCGGGGGCACCCCCCTTCGGACGGTGGGCCGCAATCATCGTCTCAAGCGAGGATGAGGCCGAAGCGCGTGACGCAGCGCGCGGCATAGGCGGCTCTGCCCCGCGCCTCGATGATGTCCTGATCCTTGGCCCCGCCCCGGCCCCGCTGTCGCTGCTGCGAGGCCGCTATCGCTATCGCCTGCTGATCAATGCCCGGCGCTCCACCGAACTGCAGCGGGTAATCCGGCAGTGGCTCGACCCGTTGCGCTTCCCGCCTGGCGTGCGCGTGGCCATCGATATCGATCCCTACAGCTTTGTCTGACCCTTAGGGGCAGGTTGAACCAATCGCCTGCTCGGCCATTCCGCAAGGATGACCGGCCCTGTCCTCGTTCCGATCCTTGGCGATCAGCTCTCGCCCGACATCTCCAGCCTGGCTGATCGCCAGCCTGACGACACCGTGATCCTGATGATGGAGGTGGCCGAGGAGACCACCTACGTCCGCCACCACAAGGCCAAGATCGCGCTGATCCTCTCCGCGATGCGCCATTTCGCCGAGGAACTGCGCGATGCTGGATGGACCGTCGACTATGTCCGTTTGGACGATCCCGCCAACACCGGCAGCTTCACCGGCGAAGTCATCCGCGCGCTCGAGCGCCACAAGGCTCGCGGGCTGCAGGTGACCGAGCCGGGCGAATGGCGCGTGCGGCAGGCGATGGAACAATGGCGCACCGAACTGCCTGTCCGCGTCCGCATTCTGCCAGACACGCGCTTTGTCTGCCCCTTGCCCGATTTCTACGAGTGGGCCGCCGGGCGGCGCGAATTGCGCATGGAGTGGTTCTATCGCGACATGCGCCGCAAGACCGGGCTGCTGATGGATGGCGACAAGCCGGTCGGCGGTCGCTGGAACTTCGATGCCGAAAACCGCGGCGGCCCTGGATCGGATCTGACACCACCCGCCCTTCCCGGCTTCACCCCGGACAAGACATCCAGGGAAGTCATCGAGCTGGTCTCCAGCCGATTTCAAAGGCACTTCGGATCACTCGAAAGTTTCGCCTGGCCAGTCACCCGCGCACAGGCAGAACAGGCGCGCGATGCCTTTCTCAAGGACCGACTGCCCCAGTTCGGCAAGTATCAGGACGCAATGGTCGCCGGACAGGACTTCATGTTCCACGCCGCGCTTTCGCCTGCCATCAACGTCGGCCTGCTCGATCCGCTTGACCTGTGCCGCCGTGCGGAAGCCGAATGGCGCGAAGGGCGGGCGCCGCTCGAGGCGGTCGAAGGCTTCATTCGCCAGATCATCGGCTGGCGCGAATATATCCGCGGCATGTACTGGCTCGAAATGCCGGGGCTTGCCGATGCCAACGGCCTCGACGCCACCCGCCCCCTGCCTGCGTTCTACTGGACCGGCGAGACGAAGATGCGCTGCCTTGCCGATTGCGTTCGCGCAACTCGCGATCATGCCTATGCCCACCATATCCAGCGGCTGATGGTGCTGGGCAATTTCGCCCTCCTGGCGGGACTCAAGCCGCAGGACGTGGCCGACTGGTACCTGGTGGTTTACGCCGACGCCTATGAATGGGTGGAACTTCCCAACGTTGCCGGAATGGTTCTTCACGCCGACAAGGGCCGTCTCGCCTCGAAGCCCTATGCCGCCAGCGGCGCCTACATTGATCGCATGAGCGATTACTGCGGCCAGTGCAGTTACGACGTGAAGAAGAAGACCGGCCCAAATGCCTGCCCGTTCAACGCGCTATACTGGCACTTCCTTGCCCGGAACGAGAAGAAGCTGGCTGGCTACCATCGCCTCGCCCAGCCCCACGCCACCTGGCGTCGCATGAGCGAGGAAAAGCGCGCCGAATACCTCGAAAGCGCCGAAGCCTTCTTGGGCACGCTCGAGCCCGCAGAACCCGGTTGGGCACGCTAGCGCCTGACCCACATCGGCGGCCGAATTCCGCCTTGGCGGGTCACGTTGACCAGAAGATACAGGCCCGCGCCGGTCGCCACGAGCATCGCGATCACGCTGGCCTCAAGCCCGAAGGCGCCGCCGGTCAACCATTCCGGTCCCTTGCGCGTGGTGACGAACAGCCCCGGTTCGAGTGCGCTGCCCGAAACCGGTATGCTGAACACGAAGCCTTGCGTGAAATTCCAGGCGGCGTGAATCCCGATCGGCAGCCACAAGCGCCGCTTCCACAGATATGCCGCGCCCAGCAGAATGCCGGCTTCCATCGCAATGGCAAAGGCAGCGAAGAGCGAGGCACCCGGATTGGCGAGGTGCGCGGCCCCAAAAAGCAGGGACGTGATCGCAAGCGCCGCCCACGTGCCCAGCATTGCCTCGATATGGCGCAGCAGGATTGCCCGGAACAGCAATTCCTCGACCACGCCCGATGATATCGCCATGGCCAGCATGATCCAGATCGCGCCCGCACCGTTCACACGTTCGATCGCAAACCCGCCAAGCAGGGCGACGATAGCAGTCATCACCGTGAACAGCATGGCGCCGAGCACCAGTCCCTGGGAAAGCTCTCGCGGCATCAGCGAGAGCGGCATTTCGTCGTTGCCTGACCGCTCAAGCCATCGCCGTCCCAACAGATAGGCCCCGGCTGCAATGCACACCGTTACCAGCGCGCCAAGCGTGTAAGCCGGTCCGCCGCGGGGTATCACCGATTGAATCGCCCGCCCAGCCAGCCCGGCAATCAGGCTGACCGCAAGAAACTCGAGGATCATCGCTGTAAGGGGAAAGGCCAGGATTCTTCGCGCGAGTCCCCCCTTTGCAGGTTCTACCTCATCCATCTTGCGCCCCCAGTTTCTTGTCCTCTGCGCGCTCCTTTTCCAGCAAGCGCTGTTTGATCTCAAGGCCATAGGCATAACCGCCGAGAGATCCGTCCGACCTGATCACGCGGTGGCAGGGGATCAGCACGGCGACGTTATTCGCACCATTGGCCGATCCTGCCGCCCGGACCGCGCCAGGCTTGCCGACTTCCGCCGCAATCTGGGCATAGGAACGCGTCTCACCCGGCGGAATGCGCCGCAGCGCCTGCCAAACCGCTTCCTGAAACGCGGTGCCCTTCACGTCGAGCGGGATGTGCCCGTGATTGCCCGGACTCTCCACCGCTGCCACGACTTGCGCCAGCAACGCGGCAAACGCCTCGTCCCCTGGCTCAAGCAAGGCTTGCGGAAAGCGCGCACGCAAGGCCTCCTCATTCTCGCCGAACGACAGGCGGCACACGCCCTTTGCGGTCGCAGCAACAAGCATGTGGCCGAGCGTTGTCGGCACGATAGCCCAGCGAATCGTCACGCCACTGCCGCCGTTGGCCCAAGCCGAGGCACTCATGCCCAATCGCTTCCCTGCCGCCGCATAGAAGCGCGACGGCCCTGAAAAACCTGCGTCGTAGATCGCATCGCTCACCCTGTCCGCATCGCTCAATGCCTGCGTCATGCGCTCGTTCTGCAAGGCCTTCGCATAGGCGGCAGGCGAAAGACCAGTGGCACGCGCGAAAACACGCTGGAAATGCGTGGGCGAGTAGCCGCATTGTGCAGCAAGCGCGCGCAAAGCCAGCGGTTGGCCTGCCGCCTTGATCGCCTCTATGGCAACGAGGACCGCGCGTTCATCGCGCGACACGCTATCGGGCAGGCAGCGCAGGCATGGTCGCAGCCCCTGTGCCTGTGCTGCCCGGCCATCGGCAAAGAACTGCACGTTTTCCCGTCGCGGATGGCGCGCGGGGCAGGACGGTCGGCAGTAGATTCCCGTGGTCAGAACCCCGGTCACGAAACGTCCGTCCCAGGCGCGATCGCGGGCCTGCACGGCTCGCCATGCCTCGTCGTCTGAAATCGTCGGAACATTGTCCATGTGCTGTCGATAACCTTGCCTGATGGCAGGGCAAGCCTGTGTCGCTTGGGTCAACGCTTCATCTCCTTGCTGTGGAGAGAAGATGCCCGCAACGTCCGGCAAGGGCGTCCCGCACCTTGCGGTCAAAGCAATTCGGCGCAAGAAGCGCAGGCATGCGTGTCGCCAAACAGATAATCGCACTCCTCACAGCCCTTTGCGCCCTGGCCTTGTCGCCCGCGGCGTTTGCTGATCCTGCTGACATTGCTGCTGCCGGCCGCTCGGTCGTGCGCGTGGTCATAATCGAGAGCGATGGCGATCGTGCCAACCTGATCACGCACGGCACCGGCTTTGCAGTGACACCAAACCTCATCGTCACGAACGCGCATGTGGTCGAGCAACTGCGCAGCGACGATTCCCTGATCGCAGGTGTCGTCCCGGCCGAGGGCCGCAACGGCTATCCGGCCAAGCTGGTTGCCTACTCTCCCGGCAACGATCTTGCCCTGCTCCGCATCGAGGGCGGGGGCACGCTTGCCCCGATCACGTTGTTCCCCGGCGCACCGGCCGACGGCGCGGAGGTCTATGCCGTGGGTTATCCCGGCAATGTCGATCTGGCGCAGGGTCTGTCGATGGCGGATCTGGTCACCCCGCAGGAAGCGGTGAAGACTCGCGGCTATCTCTCGGGGGGACGTTCGTCGCGATCGTTTGACACGCTCCTGCACACCGCACCGCTTGGCTCCGGCAATTCGGGCGGACCGCTGCTCGATTCCTGTGGCCGCGTGCTCGGCGTCAATTCGTTCGGCACGGTCAGCGACAACAGCACCGATTCGTCGTTCTACTTCGCCATATCGATGCGCGAATTGTCCGCCTTCCTGCTGAAGGCGAAGGTTGATGCCCATACCAGCGGATTGCCATGTCGCTCCATTGCCGATCTCGATCGTGCCGAAGCGCAGCGCAATGCCGGTGAGCAGGCCCGGCTTGCAGCCGAGAACGAAGCACGCAGCCAGGCAAAGCAGCAGGCCATGGAAAACGCTCGTCGCGAAGCCGAGATCGCTGTCCTTTCGGAGCGCGACAACGGCATGGCGCTTGCCGCATTGCTGCTCGTGGGCGCATTGGGTGCTGGCGGCTGGGGCATGGTCCAGGCCTCGAAGCGCCGCGGGAAGTTCGCCCGCAAGCATGTATTTGCTGCAGCAGCTCTGCTCGTGTCGGCGGTTGCCGTCTGGTTTCTGCGCCCACCGCTCACCTCGATCGACAGCCGCGCGAGGGAACAGCTTGAAAATCCGCAGACCTCACCCAGCGCATCGTCCGTAGCAATCACCACGCCAGGCGCTGGCCGCATGATCTGCGTGCTTGATCCCGATCGCAGCCGCGTGACTGTTTCTGACATCACCGACGTTCCGATCGAATGGCGCGAAGGCGGCTGCATGAACGGCAAGACGCAATATGGCCTCGCCAGCGATGGCTGGAGCCGGATTCTCGTCCCGAACCAGGAAGAGGCCGTCTCCGTAAATTCGTATAACCCGGACACGCAAACCTACACGGTCGAGCGTTTCCTTGTCGGGCTCGAGGCTATGACGCAGGCCCGTGCTGCGCGCGCCAAACTCAGCGCTCCGGCCTGCGGCGCGGGCGAGGATGCGGCTCGCCAGTTCGGCCAGAACCAGCAGGCCATCAAGGCACTGCTTCCGCCGGAGCCCAACGAACGGCTGCGCTACAACTGCCAGCCCGTGCCGTAATCCACTGCCGACGCCAATTTCACGATCATACCTATGCACAAGAAGCCAAGTCGCATCTTGTCATAAGCGCCCGACGTTGCTAGGCGCGCCCCGTCTGCAGGCCACCCGGTGTTCATCTCCGGGCAATGGTCTGCTTCGGCTTATCCTTGGATGAAGGAACTTCGGCGCGTGGAGATTTCCAGCGGCATTACGGCCAGCCTGTCAGGGCGTTACGCCTCGGCACTGTTTGATCTGGCGAATGAGCAGGGCTTTGTGAACGCCGTCGAAGGCGATCTCGAGAAGCTCGATGCTGCACTGCGCGAATCGGCTGATCTCAAGGGCCTGATTAACAACCCGCAGCTTGGCCGCGATGCGGCAGGCCGCGCGATGGACTCGGTTGCCGGTCTGCTTGGTCTTGGTGATCTGACGAAGAAGTTCCTCGGCGTACTTGCTTCCAACCGTCGCCTTTCGGCCCTGCCCGACGTAATCCGCGCCTTCGGCCAGATCGCCGCTGCGCATCGCGGTGAAGTCAGCGCAGAAGTCACCAGCGCCCATGCGCTCGACGATGCCCAGATCGCTGCCCTCACCGAAAAGCTGAAGGCCCGCGCTGGCAAGTCGATCAAGCTCAAGACGAGTGTCGATCCTGACATCCTTGGTGGCCTCGTCGTCAAGATCGGCAGCCAGATGATCGACAGCTCGATCCGCACCCGTCTCAATTCTCTCGCCCAGGCGATGAAGGCCTAACGGCCCACAAGTTTCAGGAAGGACTGAACATGGAAATCCGCGCCGCTGAAATCTCGAAGGTCATCAAGGACCAGATCGCCAGCTTCGGCACCGACGCCCAGGTCTCGGAAGTCGGGTCGGTTCTCTCGGTGGGTGACGGTATCGCCCGCATCCACGGTCTCGACAAGGTCCAGGCCGGCGAGATGGTCGAATTCGCCAACGGCGTGAAGGGCATGGCCCTGAACCTCGAAGCCGACAACGTCGGCGTCGTGATCTTCGGCTCCGACGCCGAGATCAAGGAAGGCGATGTCGTCAAGCGCACCGGCACCATCGTCGACGTTCCGGTTGGCAAGGGCCTGCTCGGCCGCGTGGTCGACGCGCTTGGCAACCCGATCGACGGCAAGGGCCCGATCGTCGACGCCACCCGCACCCGCGTCGAAGTCAAGGCTCCGGGCATCATCCCGCGCAAGTCGGTGCACGAGCCCGTGCAGACCGGCCTCAAGGCCATTGACGCCCTGGTTCCGGTTGGCCGTGGCCAGCGCGAGCTGATCATCGGTGACCGCCAGACCGGCAAGACCGCCGTCGCGATCGACACCTTCATCAACCAGAAGGCCGTCAACGCAGGCACCGACGAAGGCAAGAAGCTCTACTGCATCTATGTCGCCGTCGGCCAGAAGCGCTCGACCGTCGCGCAGATCGTTCGCCAGCTCGAAGAGAACGGCGCGATGGAATATTCCATCGTCATCGCCGCAACCGCTTCGGAACCGGCACCGCTTCAGTACCTCGCACCCTACACCGGCGCGACGATGGGCGAATTCTTCCGCGACAACGGCATGCACGCCGTGATCGTGTACGACGACCTTTCCAAGCAGGCCGTCGCCTACCGCCAGATGTCGCTGCTGCTGCGCCGCCCGCCGGGCCGCGAAGCCTACCCCGGCGACGTGTTCTATCTCCACAGCCGCCTGCTTGAGCGCGCTGCGAAGATGAACGACGAGAACGGCGCTGGCTCGCTCACCGCCCTGCCGATCATCGAAACCCAGGCGGGCGACGTGTCGGCCTACATTCCGACCAACGTGATCTCGATCACCGACGGCCAGATCTTCCTTGAAACCGGCCTGTTCTACCAGGGCATCCGTCCGGCCATCAACGTCGGTCTGTCGGTGTCGCGCGTCGGCTCCTCGGCCCAGACCAAGGCGATGAAGAAGGTTGCTGGCTCGATCAAGCTCGAGCTCGCCCAGTACCGCGAAATGGCGGCCTTCGCCCAGTTCGGTTCGGACCTCGACGCATCGACCCAGAAGCTGCTCAACCGCGGTGCGCGCCTGACCGAGCTGCTCAAGCAGCCGCAGTTCTCGCCGCTTGGCTTCGAAGAGCAGACCGCTGTGATCTTCGCCGGCACACAGGGCTACCTCGATGCCGTGCCGACCAGCCGCGTCACCGAATACGAAGCCGAACTGCTCAGCTTCCTGCGCACGCAGCACGCTGATCTGCTCGGCCTGATCCGCGACACCAAGGACCTTGGCGACGAAGCCAAGGGCAAGCTGGTCGCCGCGCTCGACGCTTTCGCCAAGCAGTTCGCCTAAGTCTTTGAAGTCAACGCCACCCCGTCCAGCGCGGCGGGGTGTCGGATAAGGGAGCCGTCATGGCCTCGCTGAAGGAACTCAAGGGTCGGATCAACTCGGTCAAGTCGACCCAGAAGATCACCAAGGCCAAGCAGATGGTCGCAGCGGCCAAGCTGCGCAAGGCGCAGGCGGCTGCCGAAGCCGCACGCCCCTATGCCAGCCGCCTCGCGGAAGTCATGGGCAGCCTCGCCGCCAAGGTTGCGGGTCAGGATAATGGCCCGCTGCTGATGCGCGGTACCGGCTCCGACCAGCGTCACCTCCTTGTCGTGGTCAACACCGACAAGGGCCTGTGCGGCGGTCTGAACTCGAACATCGTCAAGGAAGCCAAGCTGCAGGCGCGTGCGCTCGAAGCTGCTGGCAAGACCGTGATGTTCTATCTCGTCGGCAAGAAGGGTCGCGCGCCGATCCGTCGTGACTATCCGAACGGCATCGCCGCAGGATACGACACCGGCAACGTGCGCACGCCCGGCTTCGACGAAGCCAGCGCGATTGCGCGCGAGCTTCTCGAGATGTTCGAAGCCGGCAAGTTCGACGTCGCACACCTCGTCGCGCCGGAGTTCAAGAACGCGCTGACCCAGTTGCCGGTCACCACGCAGATTATCCCGGTCCCCGCCCCGACCAACACCGTGGCGATTGATGCCGTAGTGGAATACGAGCCGGGCGAGGAGGAAATCCTCGAGGAACTGCTGCCGCGCTACGTCACCACGCAGCTCTTCGGTGCCCTGCTCGAGCGTGAAGCCTCGGAACAGGGTGCGTCGATGACCGCGATGGACAACGCGACGCGCAATGCGGGCGAGCTGATCAACAAGCTCACCATCCAGTACAACCGCAGCCGCCAGGCCGCGATCACCACCGAACTCATCGAAATCATCGCTGGCGCTGAAGCGCTCTGACGACGACATAGAAGGCAAGGAAACCAAAATGGCCACCGCAGCAGCTACCGGCAAGATCAGCCAGGTCATCGGCGCCGTCGTCGACGTCGCTTTCGACGGCGAACTCCCCGCCATTCTCTCGGCGCTCGAAACCGACAACAATGGCAACCGCCTTGTTCTCGAAGTTGCGCAGCACCTCGGCGAGAACACCGTCCGCACCATCGCGATGGACTCGACCGACGGCCTGACCCGCGGCCAGCCAGTGTCGAACACCGGCGCGCAGATCTCGGTGCCCGTCGGCCCCAAGACCCTTGGCCGCATCATGAACGTCGTCGGTGATCCGATCGACGAGCGTGGCCCGGTTGGCGCAGAGCAGACCGCTCCGATCCACGCCAAGGCTCCGGAATTCATCGAGCAGTCGACCGAAGCCGCGATCCTCGTGACCGGCATCAAGGTCATCGACCTTCTCGCCCCTTATGCTAAGGGCGGCAAGATCGGCCTGTTCGGCGGCGCGGGCGTCGGCAAGACCGTGCTCATCCAGGAACTGATCAACAACATCGCCAAGGGCCACGGCGGCGTGTCGGTCTTCGCAGGCGTCGGTGAACGCACCCGCGAAGGCAACGACCTCTACCACGAATTCCTCGACGCCGGCGTTATCGCCAAGGACGCCGACGGCAACCCGACCCCGGACGGCTCGAAGGTTGCTCTCGTGTTTGGCCAGATGAACGAGCCCCCGGGCGCCCGCGCTCGCGTCGCTCTGTCGGGTCTGACCATGGCAGAATACTTCCGCGACCAGGAAGGCCAGGACGTTCTGTTCTTCGTCGACAACATCTTCCGCTTCACCCAGGCGGGTTCGGAAGTGTCGGCTCTGCTCGGCCGTATTCCTTCGGCTGTGGGCTACCAGCCGACGCTCGCCACCGACATGGGCCAGCTGCAGGAGCGCATCACCTCCACCACCAAGGGCTCGATCACCTCGGTGCAGGCGATCTACGTTCCCGCAGACGACCTTACCGACCCGGCGCCTGCCGCCTCGTTCGCCCACTTGGACGCAACGACCACGCTGAACCGCGCCATCTCGGAACTGGGCATCTACCCGGCGGTTGACCCGCTCGACTCGACCTCGCGCGTGCTGACGCCCGCCGTCGTCGGTGAAGAGCACTACCAGACTGCCCGCCGCGTTCAGGAAACGCTGCAGAAGTACAAGTCGCTGCAGGACATCATCGCGATCCTCGGCATGGACGAGCTTTCGGAAGAGGATAAGCTCACCGTCGCCCGCGCCCGCAAGATCCAGCGCTTCCTGTCGCAGCCGTTCCACGTCGCCGAAGTGTTCACCGGCATCTCGGGCAAGTTCGTCCAGGTCGAAGACACCGTGCGCTCGTTCAAGGCTGTCGTCGACGGCGAGTACGACCACCTTCCCGAAGCCGCGTTCTACATGGTCGGCGGCATCGACGAAGCGGTCGAGAAGGCCAAGAAGCTGGCTGCTGAAGCCTGATAGAGCTAGCTCCCCGGGCGCACCCCGGGGAGACCGAAAGGCAAGAAATGTCGCTCCACTTCGAACTCGTCACCCCGGCCCGCCTCGTCCGTTCGGAAGAGGTCCATATGGTCGTCGTCCCCGGCACCGACGGTGAATTTGGCGTGCTGGAAGGCCACGCGCCGTTCATGTCCACGGTCAAGGACGGGACGATCAAGGTCTACAAGTCGGCAGGTTCGGCTCCCGAGGAGATCACGGTCCAGGGCGGCTTCGCTGAAGTCGGCGCCAAGGGCCTGACGGTTCTCGCCGAACACGTCGAAGGCTGATCTTCCCGAACACGCATTCCGAAAGGGCCGTCCCGCAAGGGTCGGCCCTTTTCGTTTGGACGGTCATGGATATGGCCAACTTTGTATGCGGCACATACAATTTTTCAGTCAATTCAGCATTACGAACTTTTCAAGCACGCGAAAATGGTGCATGGCCTCTCCACATCCGCGAAATTGCATCGGGAGAGCATAGAACCATGGCCCAGACCCTAGAACAGGTCATCCAGAACGCCGGAAACCTCGTCGACTTTGTCCGCAACCAGCAGGTCGGCCCAAACGTCTATCCGGGCGTACCGTCGGAGTTTTCCAACTGGCGCAACGAGCAGTGGGCCTGGGGCCACACCGCCGTGCTCTACAACCAGTCGTACCACATGGTCGATCTGGCGGTTAAAGGCCCTGATGCGTTCAAGATGCTCGAGCATCTCGGCATCAACTCTTTCAAGAACTTCCAGCCCGATCGCGCCAAGCAGTTCGTGCCCGTGACGCCCGATGGCTACGTCATCGGTGACGTCATCCTGTTCTATCTCGACGAGAACCACTTCAACCTCGTCGGCCGTGCGCCGACGATCGAGTGGGTTGAATACCACGCCGCTTCCGGCAACTGGAACGTCACCGTGGAGCGTGACGAGCGCTGGGCCATGCGCACCGATGGCAAGCGCAACTCCTACCGCTTCCAGGTCCAGGGCCCCAACGCGATGAAGATCATCGAGAAGGCCACCGGCAAGACCCCGCCCGAACTCAAGTTCTTTCACATGACCCGCATGACCATCGGAGGCAAGGAAGTGCGCGCGCTGCGTCATGGCATGGCGGGGCAGCCCGGCTTCGAACTGATGGGTCCTTGGGAAGATTATGGCGCTGTCCACGCGGCGCTGGTCGAAGCCGGCAAGGAGTTCCAGATGGCGCTCGTGGGCGGCCGCGCCTATTCGTCGAACACGCTGGAATCGGGCTGGATTCCTTCGCCCTTCCCCGCGATCTACACCGGCGAATCGCTCGCACCCTACCGCGAATGGCTTTCGGCCAATTCCTACGAAGCCAAGTGCTCGGTCGGCGGCAGCTACGTGCCCGAGAGCATCGAGGGCTACTACACCACGCCGTGGGACCTTGGTTACGGCCCGTTCGTCAAGTTCGACCATGACTTCATCGGCCGCGCCGCACTCGAGAAGATGGCAGCGGCAGGCAATCACCGTACCAAGGTCACGCTCGCGCTCGACAACGAAGATGTCATGCGCGTGCAGTCATCGGCACTGAGCAAGGGCGATCGCGCCAAGTTCATGGAATACCCGAGCGCCGTGTACTCGATGCACCCGTTCGATCAGGTCCTCGCCGATGGCAAGATGGTCGGCCTCTCCACCTGGATCGGCTATACCGCCAACGAGGGCAAGTTCCTTACTCTAGCGATGATGGAGCCGGGCTACGTCGAGCCGGGTACCGAAGTCAGCTTGCTCTGGGGCGAACCTAACGGCGGCACCACCAAGCCGACCGTCGAACCCCACGTCCAGACCGAAATCAAGGCCACCGTGGCAGCTGTTCCCTATTCGGAAGTCGCGCGCGACAGCTACGCCGAAGGCTGGCGCACGAAGAAGTAAGTCTCAAGGCGCAAGCCTGACAGCGAGAGCGCCGGCCCATCCCGACGGGTCCGGCGCTCTTTGCATATCTGCAGAAAATTTGTTTGTGTTACTAACAATATCTGGCAGACTGCTCGCAACGACGAGAGAGGATTCCCATGGCCGCCAACAACACCATCACATTCTATGACCTTGCCCTTTCCACAGGCGCAACGATCAGCCCGTTCGTCTGGGCGACCAAGTATGCGCTCAAGCACAAGGGTTTCGATCTTGATGTCGTGCCGGGGGGCTTTACCGGCATTCTCGAGCGCACCGGCGGCAAGACCGAGCGCCTGCCGGCCATTGTCGATGATGGTGAAGTGGTCCTCGATAGCTGGGGCATCGTCGAGTACCTTGACGCCAAGTACCCCGACCGCCCTGCCTTGATCCCGCACGAAAGCGTCGCCGCCACATTGAAGGCGCTCGACCACTGGTTCTGGAATGCTGCCGTCGGCCCGTGGATGTTCTGCTTCTGCGCCGACTATCGCGACCTTTCGGTTCCGGCAGACCACGAATACGTGACGCACAGCCGCGAGAAGATGCTGGGCCGCAAGCTCGAAGAAGTGCAGGCCGGCCGAGAAGAGCGCCTGCCCAGGATCAGCGCCGCTCTGGAACCGCTGCGCGCCGCGCTTGGCCAGCACGAATGGCTCGGCGGATCATCCCCCAACTATGCGGACTTCCGCATCATGGGCGGCATCCTGTTCACTGCGTCGGTCTGCAAGACCCCGGTCCTTGCCAATGACGATCCGCTCCGCCCCTGGATCGAACGCTGCCTCGATCTCTATGGCGGTCTTGGGCGCCACCCCGGCCTGTTCCCCCTGTTCGGTCTCGAGCAGCGTGAAGGCGATCCCGACCTGTTCAACCGCGCCGCAGGCCAGGGCGGCATATACAAGCGCAACACCGGCCCGGATTCGACCCGCGCAGAAACCCAGCGCATCACCGAAGGCATGAAAAAGTAAGCAATTGGGGCCGGATTGATCCGGCCCCTACTTCCCGAGCTTGGCCTGCATGTCGCCGAAGGTCAGGCGGGTGTCGATCGTGACATAGACGCGGATCGGCTTTCCCTTCGGATCAGGCTTGCATGTGCCGTCTGCCTGCACAACCGGCGCAGGAACGACCACGTAGTCGCTGGATGACGGATCGGGCTCGAAAGAGGATTGCAGCACGGTCAGCGTGACCAGGGGGCTGTCACCAAGGGCATAGGCTTCGCCAACCTTGAGGCCCATCTTGCCCGCAGCCTCCGACAGTCCGGAGATGTGATCTGCCAGCCAGGCGCCCGTGCCGCCACGTTCCTTCATCGTCTCGAGCTCGGCCATCGAGAAGAGCATCCGGCGATAGGTGTTGCGCGGCACCTGCCAGATCGGGACCGCGGAGCGGTTGAAGACGACCTGCGCAGCGGCAACATCGATCGTGATGTTGTATTCCCCCGGCGCTGCCCCCGGCACCGGGAGGCCAAGACCGGGATATTCCGGCCCACCGATCCATACCAGCGTTAGTCGCTTGGCAATGCGCGGCTCGATCAGCAGGGCTGAGGCAAGATCGGTCAGCCCGGCCCCGGCACAGTAGAACAGCGGCAAAGGATCGTCCCGCATCGCCTCGGCGATAATCGCATCGGCAGCCGCAGAGCGTGCGGGAACGGACGCGGACACCATGGCCTTCTCGGAGCCGACGAAGACCGGAACCTTGCCCGTCAGCCCCATGACTTCCAGCAGTTCGCGCGCCTTGTTGGCCCCATCGGTTGCCTGATGCTCGGACTTGGCCCACTTTTCATCGGCATGCAGATGCGATCCGATGATCGCCCGCACTTCGACCGAAGGCGAGCGCAAGTGGTGCGCCAGCTGAAACAAGCCGTCCGGATCACCGGAAAAATCGTTGTCGCAGATTACGCGATAGCGACGCTGATCCGCTGCGGCCCTCGCAAGACCGGGCATGATCATGAGACTGGCGACCGCGGGCACGGCGCCCAGAAAAGACCTGCGCTTCATTACCCTACCGCTCCTGCCGAGCGCACCAGCAACTGCCGCACCCGCTCTGCCAATTGATCGTCGAAGCGAACCGCAGGAACTGCAACGCTGAACGCTCCGGCCAGTTGCTCGTCGATCCATACCGGTACGGCCATGCCGCATATCCCCGCCGTCGCCTCTTCCTTGGCGAGGCTGAAGCCGCTGGCCATGATTTGCGCGAAGTCGGCGCGAAGTTCTGCCTCGCTTGTGCGGGTCCGCGGGGTCAGCTTGGCGCGCTCGGTCTCGGCAAAATAGCGCTCCATCTCCGCAGGCGGCAGCCAGGCGGCCATGATCTTGCCTGCGGCAAGTGCGTGAAGGGGCCGCCGCGTACCTGGGTCGACAGCATAGCGCAGGGCCTGGTCGCTGGCCTCGGTGACCAGCGCTTCCACTTCCCAGCCACGGCGGACCATGAACGAGGACGTTTCGTTCAGTTCGCTTCGCAGCGCGCGCACCAAGGGGGCGACCCGGTCTTCCAGCGTCAGGGCTGTCTCGGGAGCGCGCAGCCGCTGCAACCCCGGCCCCGGCAGATAGCGTCGCCCTTCCCGCGTCAGATATCCGCGTTCGGTCAGGGTTGCCAGCAAGTAGGACAGACTGCTGACCGGGATGGCGAGCGCTCCGGCGATCTCCTGCGCCACCGCGCCTTGCCTGTGCGCCACGACGTATTCGATCACATCGAGCGTGCGCATCGCCGACTTGACCGGATTGGGGGCCGGCTGGGTGCTCACTTGAACGTCAGGCTCCCGCGCCGCTCGGCAAAGCGCCACCCCTCTGCGGTCAGTACGAAGCGATCGTGGAAAGAGCCGACCAGCGGCGCTCCCTCGCCTGTGAACAGCAGCATCGCGCTTATGCCCCGCGCAGTGGTGTCGCTTTCGACGTCGATCACGACGTTCGAGCAGACATGCCGCGTCGTGCGCGGGGGGCGCGCCTTGAACGCCGCAAGGATCGCCGCGCGTCCTTCGACACCCTGATCGGGCGCGGTGGGGCGGAACATCACCCCATCCTCGGCATAGAGGGCCGCGACGTCGTCCCACCGTGCCTCGTCGTTCAGGTTGGCATAGAGCGCGACGAGGCGGGCGCAATCATGCTCCGCGGCGCGACGATCCTCGGGTATCAAGCTAACCTGAGTCACAGGCGGCTCGCGGCGATGTCCGCGCCTTCACGCAGCGACTTGAGCTTGCGCCAGGTCACGATCGGGTCAAGCTTGCCGTAGCCGGCGAAGGTGCCGAAGCCGCAATCGGTGCTGGCGACGACGCGATCGGCGCCGACGAAGCTGGCGAAGCGCTCGATGCGCTGGGCGATCAGTTCGGGATGCTCGATGTAGTTCGAGCAGGTGTCGATCAGGCCCGGAGCGAGGATCTTGTGGTCGGGCAGCTTGGCATCGCGCCACACGGTCCATTCATGCTCGTGGCGCGGATTGGCGCCTTCGAACAGGATCGTGGCGGGGCGCGCCTTGATCACGATATCGACGACTCGTTCGAGCGGAATGTCGTGATCGTGCGGACCTTCGTAGTTGCCCCAGCAGATGTGCATGCGCATCTTCTCGGGCGGGATGTTCGCGGTTGCTGCGTTGAGCGCCTCTACGTTGGCGGCGGCAACCTTGAGGAAGTCCTCCTCCGACATGTCCTGATAGCCGGTGTGCCGGCTCATCGCGAGGTCCGGGCAATCGAGCTGGAGATAGAAGCCTGCGTCGACGATCGTCTCGTACTCCTCGCGCATCGCATCGGCGAGGTCGGCGAGGTAGGCCTCGTGGCTGGGGTAGTGGCGGTTGACCTGGAAGGCGGTGATCAAGCCGGGCGACGCCGCGTTCATGAAAGCTTCGGTATCAGGCGCGGCGTGATTGGCCAGCGCAGCCTTGAAGCGGCGGATGTCGTCGTGCAGCGGTTGCAGCGTGACCTTGCGGACCGGGCCGATGCACGAGGCGCGCACGAATTCCTGGCTGCCCATGATCGCCGAGAGCTTCTTGGCAAGGTTCGGCACCTCGGCGAGGTCTGCTGCAGGCTTGCGATCGATGTGGCCGCCAAAGCCGGACAGCCGCTCGATCATGTAGGTCGAGTAGCCGACCTTGCCGAGCTCGCCATCGGACACCACCGAAACGCCAGCATCGACCTGCATCTTCACGGCAGCATCCACGGCCGCTGAAACCTTGGCGTCGAATTCGGCCGCGTCGTAAGGTTCGCCCTTGTCCCGTGCCAGCAGCAGCGGGGTCAGCTCGTCACCGCGCGGAAGGCTGCCGACGTGGGTGGTCTTGATATTTGCCATTTCAGAAGCCCCTTCCACAATTCATATCTGTGAAAAATTCATAGAGCGCTGTGCGCATGACGCAAGGGAAATTGCTGGGATCCTGGGGCTGGCTGGACCATGAGGGGGTTACGGGGTTTACACTGTCCAGAGAGACTACCGTCAGGAGGCCCAGGCACGCGGGACCACACTTGCCCCAGCAAGACCATGCCTACCGATCGCCATGTCATCTCGATGATCCTGACGCGGGCATGCCATGGGCGGGGGAATGTAGGACAGCAAAAAAGACGGCATCTCAGCCTGCGCCAAGCTTGTCTTGCGAGGGGCGACGACCGGTGAGGCGCTGGTAAAAGCGCGAGAAGTAGCTCGGGTCATCGAAGCCAAGTTCCGAGGCAACCTGCGTTGCGGTTGCATTTGTATACCTGAGCAGACGTTGCGCTTCGAGGGCGAGACGGCGGTGGACCAGTTCCATCGGCGAGCAACCGAGCCGGGCAGACGTCAGCCGCGCCAGGGTGCGGCGGGTCAAACCCAGCGAGACCGCGTAGAATTCGAGATCCCTGTGATCGCGGTAGTGCAGTTCCACCAACTGCCGGAAGCGATCGAGGCGGCGGTCGGCGCCCTCGGCAGGGTCATTGCCCTGCCCATCGCCGGTCAGCGCGCGCACAAGGCTCTCTGCAAGGGAAAGGAACAGGCCCCCCTGCCCTTGCCACTCCTGCTGCAAACCGAGCATTTCCCGCGCAAGCCAGAAGGACCGCGTGGCGGCTGGCCTTGAAAGCGTGGCAATTCCCCCGTGCGCCAAGGCGGCGATCAAGGGATCAGACGGGCTGGCGGCACGTGTGGAAAAGTCTGTCGACAAGGTGAGGACAAAGCCGCGCGTACCCTTGCGGAAGCGGAAGCCGTGGACCGCAGCAGCCGGAACGATCACCCTGCCCGGTCCTTCCAGCCTGACCGTTTGTGTGTCGAGCGTGATGGCGGCATGTCCCGCCTCTACCAGCAGGACCTGCACGAAGTGGTCGTGGCGATGCACGCCGATTTCCCAATCATGCAAGGCGCTACGCTCGGCAATCGTTTCGATATGCGCAAATCCGCCAAGCGCCAGGGCGCTCCCCTCGCCGTAAAGTGCGTACCGCGGAATTGCCTCAGCCATGTCCCAGAAGTACCAACAGTTTGTCCCTTGCCTGCCTTCCCGACAAAGTCCTCCTTTGTCAAATTCCCTGCAACTGAAGCCGCACAGGGTGCGCGAGGGGAGACATGCCATGAAGACACAGGTCGCCATCATCGGCGCTGGCCCGGCCGGGCTGCTGCTAGGTCATCTGCTGAAGGCCGAGGGGATCGATTGCGTCGTGGTCGAGCGCCAGACGCCGGATTACGTGCTGAGCCGCATCCGCGCCGGCGTGCTTGAACAGATCACCGTCGGACTGATGGAGCGTCTGGGCCTCGATGCCCGGCTGAAGGCAGAAGGGCTTGTCGAAGAAGGCTTCAACCTGGCTGATGGCGAGCGGCTCATCCGCATCGATGTGGCTGACCTTACCGGCAAGACGGTGGTGGTATATGGCCAGACCGAAATCACCAAGGACCTGATGGATGCCGCGCCGGAACGCGGCCTGCAGGTGATCTACGGCGCAGGCGATGTATCACTGCACGATATCGAGAGCGAGGCTCCCAATCTTACCTGCACCGTCGAAGGGGCCGATGTCCGCATCGATGTCCGCTTCATCGTGGGCTGCGATGGCTTCCATGGGCCGAGCCGGAAGGCGATCCCCGCAAGCGTCGCCCGCGAATACGAGAGGGACTGTCAGGATTTCCGTGTGCGGCCGGGCGGTTGATCATCAGGCCGCCATGGCTCTGATGAAACGTTCGCCGAAGATCACGGCAAATTGCGC
>NZ_FWXL01000002.1 GCF_900176395.1 Novosphingobium sp. B1
CACCGGCTTCTACAAGGAGGTGCATGTCAAATCTCCGGCAGCGCATGGCGTTCGCAGCGTCATCACCGCACGCAGCCATCTGGTGGAAGCGCGTGCACGCGGCGCCCGTGTGTTCGCAACGGCCCGTGGCAGCGACCTCGACTACGTCCGCATGCTCGGCGCCACACCGATCGACGCAGCGAGGGAGCCTGCGGATTACGTGGCCGAACACACCGACGGGCGTGGCTTCGATCTTGTCTATGATACGCTCGGCGGCCTGGTACTTGATGCCTCGTTCCTGGCCGTAAGGCGCTTTGGGCACGTGGTCAGTTGCCTCGGCTGGGGCAACCACAAGCTGGCCCCGCTCTCGTTCAAGCAAGCGACCTATTCGGGCGTTTTCACTCTGCACACATTGCTGGCGAACGAAGCCCGGGCCCACTTCGGCGACATGCTGCGAGAGGCCAGCGCCCTCGTCGAAGCAGGCAAGCTCGTCCCCCGGCTCGATCCCCGTGTCTACTCCATCGAAGCCGTCGGTTCGGCATACGATGCGGTGCTCGGCCGCAACGGCGTTGCACGGCAGCGGGGCAAGATCGCGATCACGATCGATCCCAACTTGTCTGGGGCACTCTGATCCCTGCGCACACCAGCAACATACATCATCAGGAGCAGTTATGAACACGACCTTCGGACGCCAGTCCACCACCGACGACGTGCTGTCAGGCCTCGACCTGACCGGAAAGAGCATTCTTGTAACCGGCGTTTCAGCAGGATTGGGTGTGGAATCAACTCGCGCCCTGGTCAGCCATGGCGCACAGGTGATCGGCACCGCGAGGGACCTGACCAAGGCGCGAAGAGCGCTGGCTGATGCCGAACTTGCGCGCGCTTCGGTCCAGCTCGTCGAGCTTGATCTGGCCGACCTCGAGAGTGTTCGCCGCGCCGCTGACGAATCGCGCTTCGTGGGCCGACCACTCGATCTCGTGATCGCCAACGCAGGAGTGATGGCCACGCCATTCGGTCTCACCGCCGACGGTTTCGAGACGCAGTTCGGGACCAACCACCTCGGGCACTTCGCCTTCGTGAACAGGATCGCAGGGCTTATGCGCGCCGGCTCCAGGCTGGTGATGCTCGCCTCTTCCGGCCACCGTTTTTCCGATGTGGATCTGGTGGACCCCAATTTCGAGACCACGGCCTACGATCCGTTCATCGCCTATGGGCGCTCCAAGACAGCGAATATCCTGTTCGCTGTCGAATTCGACAGGCGTTATCGCTCGCACGGCCTGCGCGCGACTGCGGTGCATCCAGGCGGCATCAGGACCGAACTCGATCGCCACATGGGCGACGGGCAGCTGCAAGCGCTCGTTAGCCAGATCAATGCCGACATGGCCAAGGAGGGCAAACCGCCGCTTGAGTGGAAATCGCCCCGGCAAGGTGCCGCGACGACGCTCTGGGCCGGCCTTGTCGCAGATGCTGACGCCGTAGGCGGCCGTTGCCGCACGCATCAAGGTCCATGCTGGACCAAGGGCAAAGATTGGCTCGACCAGGCTGACCAAATGCTCTGTAACGAGGTACTCGACGAAGGCTGCCTCCTTCGCCTCTTCCATGGCAAGCTCGCTCTTCGCATGCTCCAATTTTTCGACTGCCTCGGCGACACCTTCCTCTGCAGATGACACAGTCGATCGCGCGCGAACGACTCCCGCGCTGACGCGCTCCAGCCCCCGCTTGATGCCCATCGATCCAACCCTGGGGCTGGTCAGATTGCGCTTGGAGAAGGGAGCTTCACCGCCTTGCAACCACCGTTCCCACAGCAGCGGATTGACCTCGCTGGGAATGATGCCAAGCGTGAAATCGCGGAGCAATTCCTTGCGCCCAATCGGCAAGACGGCCCGGAGCGTTCAGGTGCTTCACTCAATTCGCCAGCCAGCGCCTCTGCATCCAATCAGGCCCGGCTCGCTGAGTTGGCCCGGATCTATCCCGATCCTGCAGATGGCAGGATTGCCCAGACGCGTCACTTCATCAAGCTGCTGCGCGAAGATGCGCCCCCTGAAGAGCTCAGGAAGGCGGCCGAAGCGATCTCGGTTGACCCTGTGGCGCGCGAGGATGTCTATCGCCACCGTGTCGAACTGGGCCTGGTCTACGAGCAGGTCATGGAAGACGACTATATCGTCCACATGGCTGACAGGCAGAAAGGTCTAAGCAGATGAAGATTAATTTTGATAGATGGATAAAGGATGAAATATTTTTGAAGTCTATCAGCTTACATTTCGATTGGAGCATAACATGAATATTGATGTGAATTACAAGGTCCCGGTTCAGTCTGCAATGGCTCTGCAGATCGTGACTGCGTATCTGTCCAATACCAACTGCGCACCGCAACAACTGGCCGAGCTTGCGCACCATTCACTTGCGGCAGCGCGCGTCTTGCTTGGTTCTGTCGCATCCTCGAGTGCGACGGTCCAGCCCGTGGCACCGCCGCCGGGGGGCGGGGAGGGGGGTACCTCGCAGCCGATCCGCAAGAAGACCGCGAAAGTCGTTGATCTTCAGCCGATCCCAACCGAAAGTGATCCAGAAGATCGCGAGACTGGCTACGTGAGGTACGGGCGCCAAACGGTATATGATGATCGCATCATTTGTCTTGATGATGGACGTGAAGTGACGTTTTTGTCACGACACTTGAATAGGATGGGTGTTGACCAGAATGATTATTTGAGAAGGCATAATCTTCCAAAAGATTATCCGTTTACCACCCCAGGCTATGTTGCTCGAAGGAAGGAAGCCGCAAAGATTAGCGGCTTTGGCAAGTTGCTACGACCAAAGCGCGAAAACCGCAAACCGGGCGACGACAATAACTGAAAAACCAGCACGCGGCCGAGAGCTACGCAAGCACTCGGCCGTGTTATGGCAGCCCATGACGGCCCACCAGATCATGGTCTAGTTTGCTTGAGAAGCTGAGATGTGACGCAGCATCAGCGTCTCATTGTGCACACGCGACAACGCCAAAGCCGTTGAACGAAGATCGATCGCATCACATCGACTCATGCAAGACCAACACCGCCATGAATCCCCGCTCCTGAATTGCGGGGACCCGCGTCTTGGCCAGGACTTGTGCGAAGGCTTGCCGCGGTCGAAGCCATTAACTTCATCAGCTGCGTTTAACTGGTCCGGCGGCGGCAAGCTCAATTGTCACTGCCAATCGTCCGAATGCGTGTCCCAAGGAGCAGGTCGCCTAAGCACATCGACGAGCGCTGGAACCGCCTCAGCAGGTTGTTCCAGCAACGCGATGAATTCGGCTAAGCTTTCGCCGCTCATCCGCACAAGCCCCTTGTCCATCAGGACATCTTCGGCGGCCCGCACGGCAGCCTCGCGTACAAACTCGGTCCGGGAACGCCCGAGGGCTCTTGCTGCACGGTCAATCAGAGCATCGTCAGATTCTGGCAGTCGCATCGATGCCGGGCGATCTTTGCGTTCAAGCGGCTTGGCCATATTCCATCTCCGCCAAACACAGTATTCTGTGTATTGTAAAACACAATATGCGCGCCGCGCGCCCCGACACATCCTCGAGAAACTTAGCATTCTTAAAGAATTACGGGATCTCGACATATCGTTGGGCATCGGCGGTCAGGACCGCCAAACCCGAACTGATCAATGCCGCAGGGTTCTCGCTGATGGAGTTGCTGCAGCCGCCAAGATCCATATCGCGGCGACGCAATCGCGCTTGCACGAGATGTGCGCGATCATCAACCAGATCATTGCTCGACCGGGCTGCAGGCCTTGGCTAGAGGACCTGTGCATCGTCGAGAGAGCACCTCGATGCACACTTACATGGACCGGCTCAATGATAGCGGCTCCGCTTGAAAATCGAGCGGTGTGCGTCGTGAGATCACACTCATTCGCCACTGACAAAACCCGCAACCGACGGATGCGGTTTAACATAATCTTTCTTGCCAAACTGCTAGTGTGTAAGTGGGTGGATTCTATCTTGAAGTGCGAATTTTGAGGATTTCCGGGCACTTTGTGCCCCACTCAAGAGGACGCACAATGGCTCGAAACTACCGACATCTCAGTCTTGAAGAGCGTGATACGATCATGCGTATGCGCGATCGTTGCATGCCTGTTGGCCGGATCGCCGCCGAACTCCGGCGGCATCCAGCGACAATCTATCGTGAGCTGCGGCGCAACTTCTTCTATGACGAGGACGCCTGGTTCCGTGGCTATTTCGGTCGTGTCGCACACCGGAAAGCTGCTTCGCGCCGGGTCTGTGGTGGCAAGGTCAACCGTGATCGTGAGCTTGCCGCGCGCATCGTAGAACATCTTCAGCAATGCTGGTCACCAGAGCAAATTGCTGGCCGCCTGAGACTCGATAAGGCCAATCCCATCACTGTTTGTCACGAGACGATCTACCAGTTTGTGTATGGCACGGAGGGTCGCCGGCAAGCGGGTCGAGGTCTGCGAGTATCCCGATGGCAGCCTTGAGATCCGGCACGGCGACCATGTCCTGCCTTACCGGATGCACGACAAGATCAGGCAGGTAAATCAGGCGGCGATCGTCGAGAACAAACACCTCGACGCAGCGCTGGCGATGCCCGCCGCGCCTGATTGACAGGTTAGCGATTAAAAGACTCTCACTGGAGATCAAGACGCGGGCACCTTGGGTAATCAGCGCCTCGGCGATCGCGCGGCCGATGCCCCTCGTCGATCCTGTGACGATTGCGGTCTTCCCGGCAAGGTCAAACAAGCCGGTCACTTGTGCTCGGGCCTGTCCTCGGGCAGCGGTTGCCCATTGTGAAGGTAGGCTGGGGCCTCGATCAGCACGAATGCGATCCGGCAGGGCCTGTCAGTCGTATTGCGCCACATATGATTGGTGCCGCGCTGGATGATAATGCCCCCCTGCCCTATGGTCCGCTTTGCTCCTTCATCTAGTTCAAGCTCCACTTCGCCCTCGAGCACGATCCCGTAGTCGATCGAGTTCGTCCGGTGCATGGGGCTTTCCTTGCCCGGCAACATGTCAACCACACGGATTACCGAACCGCCCTCAAGCGTCAGGCCGGCTTCGCGATGCCGACCGTCGGTTTCATCGTTATTGTCAGCCGGGACCGTCGGCGTGGTCCAGATCAGCAGGAACGAAGCATCACCCGATGGGATCATCCTGGTCGGCGTCACATCCTCGGACTTGAACACGGCGCGGCCATTCTCGTCATGGCCGGTGACGACGCGCTGAACGGGAGGAAGGCCGGAATCAGATAGTTGCATCGCGACAGGCTCCGGTAGAATCAAACGAACCGCAAGGGCTCACACAAGAGAAAAGAGGGTATCAGTGCTCGGTTCGAGCTGCAGGATGCCAGCGGCTGCCACCGTACTCCGCAGCTAAATGCTCTCGTCATGCCCGGCAAAAGCATTCGGTCGATAGCCTTGCATCGATACTATGCGTTGGTCGGCACCCACCACCTTCGGCAATGGCGTGAACACTGCTAATGAACCTGCGGGGAGTACAATGGCCATCTGGCTAAAGCGCGGCGTAGCCGCTGCCACAAAGGCGCAAAGCGATCGTAGCGTCCGTGGCACCGTGGAAAGGGCCCTTGCCGACATCGAACAGCGCGGCGATGATGCCTTGCGCGACATGTCGATCAAGTTCGATGGCTGGGATCGCGAAGACTATCAGCTTTCGCAAGCCGAGATCGATGAGGCGGTCGAAAGCCTGACTCCGCAGGAGCGGAAGGACATCGAGTTCGCGCAGGCGCAAGTGCGCAACTTCGCCCAGATCCAGCGCGCCAGCATCACCGATGTAGAGGTTGAGACGATGCCCGGCGTGGTGCTTGGGCACAAGAACCTGCCAATCCAGAATGCAGGCTGCTACGTTCCCGGCGGCAAGTATCCGTTGCTTGCCTCGGCGCACATGAGCGTGATCACCGCCAAGTTTGCAGGCGTGCCGCGCGTCATCACCTGTGCTCCGCCGTTTCAGGGCAAGCCCGCCCGCGCCATAGTTGCGGCGCAGGCTCTTGCCGGTGCTGACGCGATCTATGCGCTTGGCGGCATCCAGGCGATCGGCGCGATGGCCATCGGCACGCAGAGCATCTCGCCCGTCGACATTCTGGTCGGCCCCGGCAACGCCTTCGTAGCCGAGGCCAAACGCCAGTTGTTCGGCCGCGTCGGCATAGACCTGTTCGCTGGCCCTACCGAGACGCTGATCATTGCCGATGAAGTTGGCTGCGACCCGGAACTGGCCGCCACCGACATCCTCGGTCAGGTCGAGCATGGTCCGGACAGCCCGGGTGTGCTGCTGACCAATTCCGAAAAGTTCGCCCGAGCGACGATGGCCGAAATCGAGCGCCTGCTGGAGATCCTACCAACTGCCGATCACGCCCAAAAAGCGTGGGAGACTTATGGCGAAGTGGTCGTGGCTGAAAGCTACGAGGAAATGGTGCGCATCGCCGATGAGATCGCCAGCGAGCACGTGCAGGTGATGACCGCCGATCCCGATTATTTCCTGCAGAAGATGACCAACTATGGCGCGCTGTTCTTGGGAAGCCGCACCAATGTTTCTTACGGAGACAAGGTGATCGGCACCAATCACACGCTGCCGACGATGAAGGCGGCGCGCTATACCGGTGGGCTGTGGGTGGGCAAGTTCCTCAAGACCTGCACATACCAGAAGGTCATGACCGACGAAGCCTCTACGCTGGTCGGGGAATATTGCAGCCGCCTCTGCGCGCTGGAAGGCTTTGCCGGCCACGGCGAGCAGGCGAACATCCGCGTGCGTCGTTTCGGTGGTCGCAACGTGCCCTATGCCGGACAAGCCGAACCCAGCGAACTGACCAGGGCATGATCGTGTTGCCACGCACGCCTTCTTTCCGGCTCGATGGCAAGCGCGCCATCGTGACCGGCGCGGGGCGCGGCATCGGCCTTGCCGCAGCGGCGGCGTTGGCCGAGGCTCGCGCGGCAGTAACCTTGGTTGCACGCTCCACTGCGGAGGTAGAACAGGCTGCTGATGCCATCGGCAACGGCGCGCAAGCCGCAAAGCTCGATGTTTCCGATACGGCGGCGGTCGCAGCGTTCTTTGCCGATCGCGAACCGTTCCATGTTCTGGTCAACAACGCCGGAACCAACCGACCCAAGGCGATGTGGGAGGTGACCGAGGCCGATTACGATGCCGTGCTCGATCTGAACGTGAAGGCGGCGTTCTTCGTGGCCCAGGCCTGTGTGCGCCGCATGATCGAGACCGGCACTCAAGGCTCGCTCATTCACATGGGCAGCCAGATGGGCCATGTCGGAGGCCTCAACCGCAGCCTCTACTGCGCCAGCAAGTGGGCGCTGGAAGGCATGAACAAGGCCTTCGCGCTCGATCTTGCACGACACGGTATCCGGTCAAACACCATTGCGCCAACGTTCATCGAAACCCCGCTGACCCGGCCAATGTTCGAAGACGCCGCCTTCAAGGCCAGCGTCCTTCAAAAGATCAAGCTTGGCCGCATCGGCACGCCCGAGGATCTGATGGGCACCGTCCTGTTTCTCGCCGGCGATGCCTCCTCCCTCATGACCGGCTCCAGCCTCGTCGTCGACGGTGGCTGGACGGCAGAATAGGAACACTCCATGTTCGAACCCTTTCCCGGGAACTACGTCTGGAACCTCGGCATCAACCTCGCGCTGATCGCGGGTGGAAACCATGGCGAATTGGACGAGGTGTGCCGCCCGGTTCGCGAGGCTGCCAAGGCAGGCGCTGATGCAGGTTCGGCGCAGCTGTTCGACAGCTGGATTGCCGTGGCCGATCAGGTGGTCCGAAACGCCGAACGCGATGAGGCGGAGGGCTTCCTCCTCTCGGCCGGCGCGAAGTACCTGCGTGCCTCCGGCTATTACCTTGGTGCCGAGCGCCTCCAGAGCCGTGATTACGCACCGCCCTGGGTGGCCTACGACCGTGGCCTCGAACTCTATCACAAAGGCAGCGCCCTGCGTGGTCTCCACGTCGAGAAGGTCGAGATTCCGTATCAGGGGTCGAGCTACCCGGCCCTGTTCGTGCATGATGGATCCGGCACGCCGCGCCCCACGCTGGTTTCGGTCAACGGCCTCGATTCCATGAAGGAGCAGGTCGACATGGCCGGGCATGGCGCGGTCAATCTGGAGCGGGGGATGAACACCCTGTTCCTCGACCAGCCCGGCACCGGCGAGGCAATCCGCAAGCGCAATCTTCCAGCCATTTACGATGCCGAACGCTGGGGCAGCCCTGCCTTTGATTACCTGCTGACCCGCAGCGACGTTATCCAATCGAAGATCGGTATCTTCGGATTGTCGTTCGGCGGCTATCACGCGCCACGCATTGCCGCCAACGATCCCCGCTATGCCCTGTGCGCGGTGATGGGCGCCAATCACGTCTGGGGCCAGCGCCAGCGCGAGCGCGTCGCGAACGAGGGCGAGAACCCGGTCCCGCATTACTGGGACCACGTCATGTGGGTCTTCGGAATCGACAGTCACCAGGCGTTCCTCGACTATGCCGACCAGATCACGCTTGATGGACAGGTAGAGAAGATCCGCGTGCCGTTCCTGATCACACATGGCGAAAATGATCGCCAGATCCCGGCTTTCAACGCTCGTAGGAGCTACGAGCAGGCCGTGAACAGCCCCAAGCGTACCCTGCGAATCTTTACGAAGGCGGACTTTGAGGTGGAACATTGCGGGGCCGACAACGGCACCGGAATGCGCGATTACATCGCCGACTGGTGCGCGCAGACGTTTGACGAATTGACAAGGAACGAGGGCTGAGGTGCGTGGCGCACTTCACTTTTCATCACCGCGGGGTGTCGGTCCCTTCGCTTGAAGATGCGATCGAATGGTATGACCGGATACTCGGCTTCAAACTGGAGCGGCGCTTCCACATCACCGCGGCACGAAGCCATACGGCGATGATGCGCAAGGGTTCATTACGCTTCGAACTGTTTGAGGTTGAAGGCGCTGCTCCGCTGCCAGAAGATCGCCGCAATCCTGCTGCCGATATCAAGACCCACGGCAATAAGCACCTGGCTTTCCGAATTGCCGACCTCGAAGCTTTTCTCGCGGAGATGGCGGAGCAGCAGGCCGAGGTAGCTCTCGTGGTCCGCGAAAACTTCGGCAAAGGGTGTTTCATCCGCGACCCAGCGGGCAATCTGATCGAGTTCGTGGAAGAGGCCGACGACTGACCTGCAAGCCGCCTAAGAATAGGCAGAAATCCTTTGGAGCGCCCCCTGCTAGGCATGGCGTATGGAACGCACAGCCCTAGATAGCGTGTTCGTCCTCGGCGGTCAGATTGGCCAGATCGCCCTCGATCGGCTGCTTGCCTGGCTTGGCGCGGCGAAAGGGCGCAAAGCTGTTGCGGTCATGGTCGAAGGCCATGTCCCAAGGGATATCGTCGCCACGGAAGATGGCCGGTGCGTTGGCCGACCACAATAGCGATCCGAACTTGAAATCCCACGCGCGCGGCACCCAGCCATCGTCCAGGTAATCGGTGTCGGCGTGATATTCCGCCTCTCCCGCATGGCCGGGAATTTCGCAGTAATAGTAGATCGCGCTGGAAATGCGGTGACGCGAGATGCCACCGCTGGTATTCATCGTCGTGTTCTTCCAGCCCTTTTTGTCCATGATGTTCGCGCCGAGCATGACCTCGTCGATATCGTCGCAGCCAAATGCAATGTGCATGAACTTGAAGTGATCGGGCGCGATCGGCAGGTCACAGTTCACCCAGAAAATTGAATGGTGCTCGAACGTGCCGCCAGCGCGCGCAAAAATGCCGGTGCCGCGCGAGTGGTCGACATACCGGAAGCCCAAGTGCCGTTCATAGAACTCGAAGCTGCCCACATAATCGGTCGAGAAGAACACCACGTGGTTGATTGTCTTGGGCGTCGCGCGCTTGCGCCAGATGCGATGCTGGTTGAAGCGGGGCCAGTTCGCCGGAGTGTTGACCGGACTGGCCTCGGAAACCACGGGCCGCTTGTCCCACACCCTTAAGGCGATCGGCTGGCCGTCGGGACACATGCAGCGCACTGTGCCATCGGCATCCCGTGTTACATGCACTTCGCTGGCGAGGCTGGCCGCAATCTTTTCCAGGTTCGCGGCGGTGTCGACGCCCCAAACCGTCTCCTTCAGGCCATCACCGACAAAAGGATCGGGTGTAGGCAAGCGCGGATCGCCATGCCGCAGCAGGATCACACTGCTGCCGGATTGCAGGCGGAACACGCTTTCGCTGCCGCTCGCCGATTCCAGTGGCAGGCCGAAATCGGTCCA
Organism: Novosphingobium sp. B1; assembly: GCF_900176395.1. GTDB lineage: Bacteria > Pseudomonadota > Alphaproteobacteria > Sphingomonadales > Sphingomonadaceae > Novosphingobium. The sequence goes on from NZ_FWXL01000002.1 coordinate 10,222, forward strand.
AAAGCGAGTATGCTCCGCGAGGTCTTCTACCCCGAACAGGACGCTCTCGACGCCAAGCACTGCAGGTGTCAAGTGATGCGGCGTAACAGGGTTTGCCATGTAATCTCCGGGCTTTGTCTCGGGAGACCTTCATGCCTGCCACTTGCCAGGTCCGGAAACCGAACTTTTCGGACCCATGCTATTTAGCGAGCCGATGGCTGCGTTCAATTCCTGCAAGCAAGCAGCAGCAACAGGTAAATGTTGGCGTCGCGCTCGCTCCCGTTATGCTATCACCGCTGCGGGTGGTTCATCCGGTACTCGACCTCGATTTCTCCAAGGTCAAGCGACGGGTTGGCTTCGAGTGTAATGACGTTTGCATCTCGAACCGGGTCGGTCGCAAGCGCCGCGACCTGCATCTTTTCCACTACCCAGCGCAGGGCGCGATCATTGTTGTTGGCAATGTTCCACTGCACACTTTCGCGGATGGGGGGTATGGCAAACGGCACTTCACGCATCACGAGCGGCATCGTCCGCACCACCAATTCGGCCATCCGCCGATGCATCGTGGCTATGCGATTGGTCCCTGCGATCAGGCCGGGAAGCGACAGAAACGTTGGTGCCACAACATCAACCCGGCGCTGCTGCTTCTGGCGGCGCACGAACCAGTCCTCGAAAGCCGAGACGCGAGCCTTGCCAAATCTTGCCGAGACGTGCCCAAGCCGAAAATAGACCTCGCGCGTCATCGGTTCGTGCATCGCCGGATTTTCGCGCGCGCCGACTACGACGTAGTCGTCCTCGAAGAGCAACTGGCTCGGATGCTCCGGTGAGATCGCATAGTCGATCGTCAGCAGCAGATCGACATGGCCCCGGTCGATGGCTTCGATCGGGTTGTCGTTCATCGGCTGGATCTCGACCCGGATGTTGGGAGCTTCGGTTTCCAGCGTCGCCAGAACGCGCGTCAGCAGCACTTCGGTAGAATAATCCGAAGCCATGATCCGCACTTGGCGATCTGCGGTAATCGGATCGAATGGAGGCGCCACCGCAACGGTCGTGCGTATCTGTTCAAGCACGGCGCGGACCGGATCTATCAATTCCTCGGCTCGTGCGGTGAGGATCATGTTTCGCCCCTTCACCACGAGCAGTTCGTCACCGAAATAGTCGCGCAGACGGCCCAGCGCACTCGATGTCGCGGATTGAGAAAGGCACAACCGGTCAGCGGCGATGCTCACGCTGCGCTCTGTAAGCAACGCATCGAGCGCCACGAGCAGATTGAGGTCGAGCCTTCCAAATCGCATCGCCATCTCCGCCGCGCCTCAGATCGTCGCAAGGGCGCTTGAGACAAGTGTAGCAAGGTCGCCGTCATGTGCAAAACCGGCATGTTCGGCAGCGGGTGTGGCGAGCGGGGGCTGCGCGGCGAATGCCGCTTCCAACGCCGCGTCAGGCATATAACTCACCAGATCTGCGGCAACCCCGCATTGGCTGGCGATTTCTGCCGCAAGGTCACCCATGGCAATCCGCAGCGCCGGCAGCGTTACCGCCCGCGTCGGCGGAAGCAGCGATGCATCAAGATCGAGAGCATGCATGAAATTGTGAGCACACTGGCGGACTGACTGCGCCCAGATCCGACCGTGCGCCGAAACCGGGCAGGTGAACGTCTCGCCTGCTTTTAGCGCATGGAACATATCCGACATGAATGCCGACTTCATCCCCGATGGTCCCTTGGGCCGGGCGAGGATGCCGGGCAGGCGCACACTCACCCCGTCGATCGTCCCGCGGTTCGAGAACATGGCGATTACGTCTTCCATCATTGCCTTGTGCCCGCCGTAGATCATCTTGGGCGAAAGCGGGGTGGCATCGTCAACCAGCGGCGGAAGGGGATCGCCGAACACGGCGATGGAACTGGCAAAGACAACGCGAAGTCCGCCGTTTAGCGCAGCAGCTTCAAGCAGCAGATCGTACATTGCCTCGACATTGATCCGGCGAGATGCTGCAGGATCTCCTTCTGCCGCGCCGCCCGGAACTGTTGCGAGGTGGATCAGGGCATCGCAACCTCTGCCCAGCGCCTCGGCCCGAACGGCTCGATCGCCGAGGTCCCCTGTTACAACGCGCGCAACTTGGGGAATGCCGCCCTTCGCGTGATCGATGCCCGTCACCGCATGACCGGCGCCCGCGAGCAGGTTGACAAGCTCTCGTCCGACAAACCCGCCGGCACCTGTTACGACAACATTCACTTCAGCGTATCCTTGGAAATTGCCCGGCTACCCTGCCCGATCTTGACGTCCGTGTTCCCCAGGCTCGCAAATAGGTTGGCGGTCACCTGCCTGAATGCGGCATGGCTGTCAGTCTTGTGCCGATGGCTTCATAGCCCCCACTTCTCCAATAATGCTACAGGGTCCGAATAGGCTTTGCGCGCCCTATTCTCCCGACGTTTGTTTCAATGATTACCTATCGACGCTGCAAATTTTGCCTGAAAGCCTCGGTACATTATCGTGACTTTGCTCGGTGCAGTCGCCACCGCCATCCAGCTGTAGAAGAAGCGAGGGAGGAACCATTGGCCAATCTGCGTGCTGGTGCCACCGCCTGTCAGGATGCAAGCATGACAAATTATTTGATGAACACCTGGTATCAGGCCGGCTTCGCAGATGAGATCGCAGTTGGCGACAAGCTTGCACGGACTATCTGCGAGATCCCATTGCTGTTCTATCGCCGATCAGACGGCTGCCTGACCGCCCTCGTCGATCGCTGCCCTCACCGCTTCGCACCGCTTTCGGCAGGCAAGGTTGATGGTGACACTATCTTCTGCGGCTATCACGGCCTCGGCTTTGGCGCAGATGGCAAGTGCAACCACAATCCCCACGGACCAATCGTCTCGGCCCTCGCCGTGCGATCTTTTCCGGTGGCAGAGCGCCACACCATTATCTGGGTGTGGCTGGGTGATCCCGAAAAAGCTGATGCCGCGCTGATTCCGGATCTTTCCTACATTGATGAGACCCCGCCACAGGCGCGAACCTGCGGCTATATGCCTACCGCCGCCAACTACCAGTTGTTAAGCGACAACATCCTAGATCTGAGCCACGCCGATTATCTCCATCCCGACACGCTGGGCGGCATCAACACCACCGCGAAAAGCAACAGTCGCCTGGAAGGTGACACCGTCGTGGTAGATTGGTTGGCCGAGAATTGCGACCCACCTCAAGCATTTCGCGCAACGATCCACGGCGCGAACCGCGCCGACATCTGGACGCAGGTCGTCTGGCAGGCGCCAGCCTTGATGACGCTGGGCGTTGCGGCGGTCCCCGCCAAGCAACCGCGCAAGTGGGAAGACGAGGGCTATACCTTGCACAACATGGTGCCCGAAACCAGGGCACTCTTGCCTTGGCAAAGAGCTTCGTAGAGGCATTTCGGCCAAGGACTAGGGGGTTTGCCCGGCGAGGTCATAAGGCATGGCTATGACCGTATTGGGTATTGATACTTCTCCCATGTCACTTCCGGCCATAAGCCACTCCCGACAAGAATCGGGAGTAGGAGATGTCCTCAGTGCTCATCCGCAATGTGCGAATTTTCGATGGTGAGACGCTGCTGGCTGGCGAGCGTTGGGTACGAATCGAGGGTGATCGCATCGCGGCCATGGGCGAAGGTGCGCCGACCGCGTCGCATGCCGATAGGGTGATTGACGGCGCCGGCCGCACGCTGATGCCGGGCATGGTCGAGGCGCATGCGCATCTGACGTGGGGTTCTTCGGTAGAGAAGATCTACCACCAGTTCATCCTGCCCGAAGACGAGTTGAAGGTGGCGGCCTGGCGCAATGCGCGGATTCTGCTCGATCATGGCTTTACCAGCGCCTATTCGGCAGGCGCGCTGGTCGATGGTATCGAGGTGGAACTGGCGCGCGCGATTAAAGCAGGCGATACGCCGGGGCCACGGCTTGTGCCGTCAACGCTGGAGCGCAGCCCGGAAGGGGCCGAGGGCGTGGAGACCGGTGACGTGTTCAACGGGCGCGGGGCCGAGGCGATCCGCAAGTTTGTGGCCTATTGCAAGGAGCAGGGCATCGGCTCGCTCAAGCTGGTGGTTTCGGGAGAGGATGCGCTGAAGCCGGGGTCTGCAGGCGACGTGCTCTATACCGAGGAAGAGATGGAAGCCGCAGGCGAAGCGGCGCGTGAAGCAGGGCTATGGATCGCCACGCATGCGTACTACCCCGAGGCTATCGCACTGGCGCTCAAGGCCGGGGCACGTATCATCTACCACGCCTCCTACGCCGACGAGGCCGCCGCCGATGCAATGATCGCGGCGAGGGACACCACGTTCTACGCGCCATCGCCGGGCGTTTCGATCGCCGCGCTGGAAGCCACGCCGCCGCCGCACATCGACATGAGCCACATGAAGAAGAGCGCGGCCGAGCGGATGGAGCTGGAAACCAAGCTGGTGCCCGCGCTCAAGGCCCGCGGCATGCGCATCCTGATCGGCGGTGACTATGGCTTTCCGTTCAATCCCAATGGCCGCAACGCCCGCGACCTGCAGATCTTCGTCGACCACTTCGGCTACACGCCTGCCGAGGCGCTGAAGGCCGCAACCGCGCTGGGCGGGGAACTGATGGACCTCGAGATTGGCCGGGTGAAGCAGGGCTGGCTGGCCGACCTGCTGCTGGTCGATGGCGACCCGACGCAGGATGTCTCGATCCTGCAGGACAAGAACCGCATCGCGATGATCATGAAGGGCGGCGCGCTCTACAAGGCGCCCGCAGAGGTTGCCGTCTAATGTCGCCGATGTTTGACGTTGCCGTGATCGGTTGCGGCCCCGTGGGAGCAATGGCCGCCAACCTGCTGGGAAAGCAGGGTCTTTCGGCGATTGTGCTCGAAAAGGAGACCGATCACTACCCCCTGCCCCGCGCGGTCCACCTCGACCACGAGATGATGCGCCTGTTCCAGAGCGCGGGGGTAATCGACCGGGTCGAGCCAGACATGGTGGCGACTGACGGGCACCTCCACGTCGGTGCCGACCACGGCGTGATCCGCTACATGGGCACGGTCGGCAAGCCGCGTCCGTTCGGGTGGGCCAACGACTATTTCTTTTACCAGCCCGAATTCGAGGCGCACCTGCGCGCGGCCTTTGCCGACAAGGGCCGCATAGGGCTGCTGCCGGGCGCAGAGTTCACCTCCCTGTCGCAGGGTGACGATGGCGTAACAGTTGCTTACGCGCAGGATGGCGCGCAGCGCAGCCTGACCGCGCGCTGGGTGATCGCCGCCGACGGTTCGCGCAGCCCTGTGCGCAAGGCGCTGGGCGTGAAGCTCGACGATCTGGGCTTTGAGGAGCCGTGGCTGGTTGTCGATGCCGAGGTCGAAGGGCCAGTGACTTTCCCCGACTTGACCGGCGTGCCCGAAGGCGCGGACTTGCAGCGCCTGTCGGTGATGATGTGCGATCCCAATCGCCCGGCCACGGTGGTCCCTGGCCGTCGCAACCACCGTCGCTGGGAGTTCATGCTCCTGCCGCATGAAGACGATGCCGAGATGATGCGCGAGGAGAATGTCGCGGCCTTGGTTGGCGCGTGGATGAAGGACGTGCCGCACAAGATCGTGCGTGCCGCCACATATCGCTTCCACGGGCTGGTGGCGGAGCAGTGGCAGGTCGGACGGGTTTTCCTCGCCGGAGACGCCGCACACCAGACGCCGCCGTTCTTCGGCCAGGGCATGTGCCACGGCCTGCGCGATGTGGCGAACCTTGCGTGGAAGATGGCGGCGATCGTCAACGATGGCGCGGACGAAGCCATCCTGACGACGTACCAGCCCGAGCGTGACCCACACGTGCGAGGCGTCATCGGAACGGCCGTGGCCGCCGGGCGCTATATCTGCGAACTCGATCCGGCCAAGGCGGCGGAGCGTGACGCCAGCATCCGCGCGCAATCGGCACAGAAACAGGGCGAGACGGCTGCAGACCTGATCCCGGCCATTTCGGCAGGGTTCGTGGCGCAGGGCACGCCTGCAGCGGGCCAGCGCTTCATCCAGCCAATCCTTGCCGATGGTCGCAAGCTCGATGATCTTGTCGGCCAGGGCTGGCGGCTGTTTGTGCGCGAGGGCGGTGATGGCGACGTGATCGCCGCCAGCGAACTGCCCGACAACGGCGCGGTCACGCACTGGCTCGAGGCGCGCGAGGTTGAAGCCGTGCTGGTCCGCCCCGATCACTACGTGTTTGGCACCGGCGCTGCGACAGACCTCATCGCCCTGCGCGATGCGATGCTGCGCCAGAAGCAGCAGATCACCGCATGAGCCTGACCCTCCACGCCGCCCAGACCATCGTCACCGCAGCGCTGGCCGAGGCGCGGTCGCGCAGTGCGAGGCCGCTTGCGGTGATTGTGCTTGATGCAGGAGGCCTCCCTGTCGCCTTTGCGCGCGAGGACGGGGCAAGCCTGTTCCGCCATGATATCGCCCGCGCCAAGGCGATGGGCGCGCTGGGCATGGGCGATGATACCCGCATCCTGGCCGAACGAGCCAAAGGAAATCCCGCCTTCTTCCAGAGCGTAAGCGTGGCGGTGGGTGGCAATATCGCCTTCTCGCCTGGCGGCGTGCTGATCCGCGCGCGCGGCGCGATCATCGGTGCCGTGGGCATCAGCGGCGATACCGGCGAGTGCGACGAGCTTTGCGCCTTTGCCGGTCTGAAGGCTGCAGGCTTCGATCTGGAGAACAACAAGTGAAGTTGAGAAGCATCGAACTGGCCCTGCCCGATCCCGCTGGCGCGGCCGCGTGGATGGTCGACGTCTGGGGCCTCTATCCCGCCGAGGTGCGCGGGAGCGTGCATTACCTGCGCGGCACCGGCACGATGCCCTACCTTGTTGCGTTCGAGCAATCGGATGCCGAGTTCGTGCGCTCGACCACGTTCACCTGCTCCGACGCGGAACTTGCCGCGATCAAGGCCCGCGTGGCCGACAAGGGCTGGGCGGCAAGACCGGTGACCTCAACCGATCCGGGCGATGGCGCTGGCCTGCTCGTCGAACTACCCGAGGGCACGATCCTGCGGTTCCTGGCCGGATCGAGCGAGGTTGATCCCATCGACGGCTTTTCCAAGGCCAGCAAGCGCGTCTCGCCGGTCAAGCTGACGCACGTGGTGTTCAACTCTACCGATGCCGAACTCCTGGGGCATGCCGTGGAGGACGTGCTCGATTTTCGCGTGTCGGACCGGACGAAGGGCATGGTCTTCGTGCGCTGCAACGACAGCCACCATTCCACCGCCTTTGCCCGCGCCGGGTTCGCCAGCCTCAACCACGTGGCTTTCGAAATGGACGATCTCGACGCGGTGATGCGTGGCATTGGCTGGATGCGCGATAACGGCTTTACGCCCGCGTGGGGCCCGGGCCGCCATGGGCCGGGCGACAATGTCTATGCCTACTACATCGCGCCGTTCGGCCCGGTTATCGAATATTCGACCGCAGTCGAGAAGGTGCCGGCAGACTACCGCACCGGCGAGCCCGACGACTGGACCTGGCCCGACAATCGCATCGACCAGTGGGGCGTCTCGGACAAGGACTTTGCTCGCCTGCGCATTGCTGAAGAGCGCTTCCGTTGCCGTCGGGACTGGGACCCTCAACCACTTTGACTGCACCACTTTGAGAATCGACAGACGAGGTTTCGTCGGCGGCGCGGCCGCCCTTGCGCTGGCAGGATCGGCGGTGCAGGCAAAAGGCGTCCTCAGGGGAGACAAGACCATGGCCCGTTACATCAGCTTCCGCCGCCCCGACGGCACCCCCAGCTTCGGCCGCCTCGATGGCGAAACCGTGCATGACCTCGGCACACAAGGCGCAGCGGCGTGGCTCAAGGACGCCGTGGCCGGTGACCTTTCTGCGCTGGCCATTACGGCAACTTATCCTCGCGCCGACGTGCGCCTGCTGCCGCTGATCCCCAATCCGAACAAGATCCTTTGCGTGGGCCTGAACTATGCCACCCACGTCGCCGAGACGGGGCGCGACCAAAAGGAATACCCCGCGATCTTCACCCGCTGGGCCGACAGCCTGATCGCCGATGGCGAACCGCTGGTGCGCCCGCCCGAGACCACCCGCTTCGACTACGAGGGTGAGCTCGCCGTCGTCATCGGCAAAGGCGGCCGACGCATCTCGCGCGAAAATGCGCTGGAGCATGTCGCCGGGTATTCGGTATTCAACGATGGTTCGGTTCGGGACTGGCAGCGCCACAACATCCAGTTCACGCCCGGCAAGAACTTCCCCGGCACCGGCGGCTTCGGCCCGGCGCTCGTCACGTCTGACGAACTGCCCGATCTTGCCGCACAGCGCGTGCAGACCCGCATCAACGGCCAGCTCGTGCAGGACCAGCCTGTGTCGGACATGATCTGGGACATTGCCTTCGTGATCGAATACTGCTCGACTTTCACCACCTTGGAACCGGGCGACGTCATCGCCACTGGCACCCCCGGCGGCGTGGGAGACAAGCGCAACCCGCCGCTCTATATGAAGGCCGGAGACGTCGCAGAGATCTCGATCGGCAAGGTCGGCACACTGACCAATCCTGTCATCGACGAGGCTTGAGGCGAAATGGCGCTTGAACGCCCCATCCGGCGAGAGACACGCGCCAGCACGGTGATCAATGCGGTGCTGAGCGCCGTTTTCTTCCTCGCAGTATTCGGCACCGAGGCGCGCCTGCTTTCCTTTGGCGCGCCGGATCAACTGGCGCGTGATTTTCTGCCGCAAGGCGGCGTAATCGCGCTGATGGCGACCTTGGTGCCGGCATTTCTGATCCGAAAGGCATTGCGCAGGCAAGGCAATGTCGGGCCAGCGACAGGCGCAATCCTGGGCCAAGCGGCACGATCGGTTGCCGCCGGATTGGCGTTAAGTGCGATGTTGATGGCTGTCTGTTTTTACGGGCCGGTAGCAGATGTCGACTGGGTGCGAGCGTTCGGGGCCAAGGTGATGTTCGGCGGCTTGCTGGGTGCTGCGATAACCAGATGGTCGCTGGGGCGACTGTTCGGACAGGAGCAAGGCTGACATGGACTACGCAAGAGCCATTGCCGCCATGGGGACCACGCTCGGGCCGCGAGTCGTCGAGGCCTGTCGCGACCTGTTCGATGCCGAGCAGCGTGATCTGGCCTCCCGCGTGGCGCCTGTGGCGATTGACTGCGTTTATGGGCCACATGAGCGCCACCGGCTTGATCTTTATCGCGCCAGTGACGAGCGCGATCTGCCGGTCGTGCTGTTCGTGCATGGCGGGGGTTTTCGTCACGGCGACAAGGGCGACAATGGCTCCTGGCAGAACGCAGCGGTAGCCCGCACGATGGCGGAAGCCGGGTTTCTGGGTGTGGCGATGAATTACCGCCTGCTGCCGAATGCGCGCTGGCCGGAAGGTGGCGAGGATGTGATTCAGGCCGTGGAGTGGCTGCGCAGCAATGCCGCTCGCCATGGTGGTAATCCGAACAGGATCGTCATCATTGGCACTTCGGCAGGCGCGGTGCACATCGCGACCGCCCTGAAGCTGAACGCCGACCTGCCGGTCGCAGGCGCGGTGCTGCTCTCAGGGCTTTATGGCTACACGCCGCTCGATGAGAAAGACGAGCCTTACTACGGTCCCAACCACGAATATGCCGGCAAGATGCCGCGCGAGGCCTTGGCTTCGACGAACGTGCCTCTGCTCGTTGCCTGCGCGCAGTTCGATCCGCCACGCTTCCAGGCGGAGTTTCTGGGCCTGATGAGAGAGCGCCTTGACAGGCATGGACACATGCCGCGCGCGGTCACGTTATCGGGACACAACCACTATTCGATGGCGATGCACATTGGCACATCCGATCGCCGACTTGCGGACGAAATAATATCTTTTGTCAGAGGCTTGGAAGGGTGACCTCCCAATTTAGCTGAATTTTCGACAAATGCCGTCGCGCCCATTGCCAACCCTTTTCGGAGGGGCCCGCAGACATTATGTCGGCAGGCATGGTAGCGTCCGAACTCGAAATGCTTCTCGTTTCCCGGCTGGTCCGCGAGATCGGCGGCACAGCGCAGTCCTGGCGCAAGGCTGTAGGGACAGTCATCGTCCGTGACCGGAAGACACACGCGCACTGCAACTGGGAAATTCGCCCTGGCGGTACGCAGGCCCAGCGCGCGGCGATCGAACTGTTGCTCGATGACGTGAGGCTTCGCTATCCACTCGTGGCCGAAGGCTGAGGCGATCAAATCTCGACCTGGCTGCCCAGTTCGATGACGCGATTGGTCGGCAGCTTGAAGAATTCCATCGCGCTCTCGGCGTTGCGCACCATCCATGCAAATAGCTTCTCGCGCCAGATCGCCATGCCGGGACGGCTTGACGGAATGAGCGTCTGGCGGGCCAGAAAATAGCTGGTGTCAGACGGGCGCATCGCCCCGCCGGCACGCGTCTCGAGCGCCATCTCAGCGGGCAGATCTGCCTCGTCCATGAAGCCGAAGCGCAGCAGTATGCGATAGAAGCCGTTACTGAGGTCAATGACCTCGCGGCGGCGCGCAGCGGGAACGTGCGGCACGCCTTCGGTCACGACCGTCAGGATGATCACGCGCTCGTGCAATATCTGGTTGTGTTTCAGATTGTGGAGCAGCGCCGGCGGTACGCCTTCAGCACTCGATGTCAGAAAGATCGCATTTCCTGCCACGCGCTTGACCCGCCCGCTCGACGATTTGAGGAACAGTTCGATGTCCATTGCATCCTCGGCAAGCCTGTCGCGCACGAGGTTGCGGCCCGTCGCCCACGTCGTCAGCAGCGTGAATGCGACCGCCGCAACGAGCAGCGGAAACCAGCCGCCGTCAGGAATTTTCGTGACGTTCGAGGCAAAGTAAAGCCCGTCGATGAGGAGAAATCCGCCAGTTATGGTGATCGACGCCAGCGGCGGCCAACGCCACACCTTCCAGGTCAATATCCCCAACATGCAGGCGGTGATGAACATCGTTCCCGTGACGGCGATGCCATAGGCAGCTGCGAGGTTGCTCGAACTTCCGAAGCCGAGGACGAGCAGTATTACCAGCAGCAGCAGGAGCCAATTGACCACCGGGATATAAATCTGGCCCGCCGCACTGGCGCTGGTGTGCAAGATCTTGAGCCGCGGCAGGAATCCCAGTTGCACGGCCTGTTGCGAGACAGAGAATGCTCCCGAGATGACCGCCTGACTGGCGATGATCGTGGCCATGGTGGCCAGTACGACTAGCGGCAGGCGTGCCCATTCGGGGGCGAGAAGGAAGAACGGGTTCTCCACCGCAGCCGGATTGGCGACGAGCAGTGCCGACTGTCCGAGATAGTTGATAAGAAGGCAAGGAAACGCGATGTAAAGCCATGATATCATGATGGCTTTTCGCCCGAAGTGCCCCATGTCGGCATAGAGCGCTTCAGCGCCCGTTACTGCCAGTACCACCGAGCCTAGCGCGAGGAAGGCAAGCTTTGGATCGATGAGGAAGAATTCCACCGCATAGTGCGGGCTCAACGCCCACAAGACCTCGGGCGCCTGCGCGATGTTCATCAGACCGAGCCCCGCTAGCACGATGAAATAGACAATCATCACGGGGCCAAATAGCCGACCGACGACTGCTGTTCCGCGCGACTGGATTGCGAACAGCGCCACGAGGATGCCGATCGACAAGGGTAGTACCCATGCCGAAAAGGCGGGGTTGACCACACTAAGCCCTTCGACCGCCGACAGCACGGAGATCGCGGGCGTGATGATCGCGTCGCCATAGAACAGGGCCGTCGCGATCACGCCGAGCATCGCAACGGCCGGCGTCCATCGACTTGTGCCGAGCTTTCGCCCGATCAGCGCGAGAAGCGCCAGACTGCCGCCCTCGCCCTTGTTGTCGGCGCGCAGGATCACGAAGACGTACTTGACCGTGACGATCAGCATCATCGTCCAGAATATCAGCGACAGCACGCCGAACACGTGCGGACGATCGACCGCCAAGGGATGGTGACCGATGAAGCTCTCTTTCAGCGCATAGAGTGGCGATGTGCCGATGTCGCCGAAGACAACGCCGATTGCCCCCAGTGCCAGCGCTGACAGCTTTTCACCGTGCTGTGCATGTTCGGACGGCACCTCGTCCAGGATAGCTTCGCTCATGACTTGGCAAATAGGCGCGAGCAGCGCGACTGCCCACGAACTTTACGCAATCTTTACGGGGCAGGCGATGTTCCCCGTGGAATCTTAACGGCAACCAGACGCACATGCCGTTCCGCACAGGAATTGCGGGACGCCCTCAATGCTCGAAAAATTACACTTCGCGAGTGCCGGCACGATAGGCTTGGCCAAGGATATCGGCCTTCGCGCTTTCGGCGCACTCCTGCTTGCTGCAAGCTACGGCATGGCGCTGCTCCTGCACCGCCAGCTCGCGACACCGCATCATGGCCAGGCCACGCTCGCGGATCTTGCCATTGTCGCGTCCGCCTTCGCGGCGCTCGTATCTGGCCTTGCCTTTGCCGTCGAGGGCGCTGGGCTGTTCCGCCTCGTGCCGATGCCCCCGCGCAGCTTTCTAACCTGAGAGGCTTCATAATGTCCGACCTTGCCTGGCTGGCCCTGCTCGGCTGCCTTTTCCTGCTCACGCTTGCCTTCGTTCGTCTTTGCGAAAAGGCCTGAGGACACCGCCATGACCACACCCCTGCTTCTTGCAGCCCTTACCGCTGCGGGCCTGCTTCTCTATCTCCTCGCCGCCTTGCTGCGGCCAGAACGTTTCTGAGGGGGCTGCGATGACTATTGCCGGCTGGAGCCTCATACTCCTGTTCACTGCACTTACGGTGGCGCTCGCCAAACCTATCGGGTCATGGCTCTTTGCGCTTTATGAGGGGCGTAGCACTCCCCTCCATCGCGTGCTCGGCCCTCTCGAGCGCGGGTTCTACCGGCTATCCGGTATCCGGCCTGAGACTGAACAGGGCTGGCGCGCCTACGCGCTGCACATGCTGCTGTTCCAATTGGTGCTGACGGCATTCAGCTACGCGATCCTGCGGCTGCAAGCGATACTTCCGCTCAATCCACGAGGACTGGCCGGCGTTTCACCTGATGGCGCTCTGAATACGGCCGTATCGTTCGCCACAAACACCAATTGGCAGTGGTACTCTGGCGAAGCGACGCTCGGCAACCTGGCGCAGATGCTGGGCCTGACGATCCATAACTTCCTCTCGGCCGCTACTGGCATCGCCATCGCCTTTGCCCTGTTCAGGGGCTTTGCGCGCTCGGAAGCCAGGACTGTCGGCAACTTCTGGGCCGATGTCACCCGCGTTACCCTCTACCTGCTGCTGCCGATTTGCGTGGTCTATGCCCTGTTCCTGGTCGGTTCGGGAGTTCCGCAGACTTTCACGTCAACGTTCGACCTGACAACGCTTGAGGGCGTCAAGCAGACGCTGGTTCTTGGCCCCGTGGCAAGCCAGGAGGCCATAAAGATGCTCGGAACCAACGGTGGCGGCTTCTTCAATGCCAATAGCGCCCATCCGTTCGAGAATCCGACCGCGCTGACCAATCTCGTCCAGATGCTCTCGATCTTCGCCATCGGCTCGGGCTTGACCTATTGCTTCGGCAAGGCCGTCGGCAACACGCGCCAGGGCTGGGCAATCCTCACGGCGATGATGGTGCTGTTCCTCGCCGGCGTCAGCGTCACCTACTGGCAGGAAGCAGTCGGCAATCCCGTGCTGCATCAGCTTGGCGTGGCTGGCGGCAACATGGAGGGCAAGGAAGTCCGCTTCGGGATCGCCGCCAGCGCGCTGTTCTCGGTCGTGACGACGGCGGCCTCGTGCGGCGCGGTCAACGCCATGCATGACAGCTTCACCGCATTGGGTGGCATGATCCCGCTGTTCAACATGCAGCTGGGCGAGATCGTCGTCGGTGGCGTGGGTGCCGGCATCTACGGCTTCCTCCTGTTCGCCCTGCTTGCCGTCTTCATCGCCGGCCTCATGGTTGGACGCACGCCCGAGTATGTCGGCAAGAAGATCGAGGCGCGCGAGGTCAAGCTCGCCGTGCTGGCAATCGCCATGCTGCCGCTGTGCATCCTGGGCTTTACAGCGCTAAGCGCGGTCCTGCCTTTGGGCCTGGCTGGTCCGCTCAACAAGGGGCCGCACGGCTTCAGCGAGATACTCTATGCCTTCACCTCGGGCACGGCAAACAATGGTTCGGCCTTCGCCGGGCTGACCGCCGGGACGCCGTGGTACAATGGCCTGCTCACCATTGCGATGTGGATCGGGCGCTTCTTCATCATCGTGCCAGCCTTGGCCATCGCCGGAAGCCTTGCCGCCAAGAAGCACACGCCCGAGACGGCAGGTTCATTCCCGACGACGGGTCCACTGTGGATCGGCCTGCTGGTTGGCATAATCCTTATCGTCGGCGGGCTCACCTTCCTGCCCAGCCTCGCTCTCGGCCCAGTCGCGGATCACCTCGCGATGGTCTCCGGCCAGCTGTTCTGAGGACAACTCCCAATGACAAATGCATCATCCATGTTTTCGGGCGAGCTGGTCGCGCCCGCCATCGGCGGCGCCTTCCGGAAGCTTGATCCGAGGAAACTCGTGCGCAACCCGGTGCTGTGCACCACGGCTGTCGTCGCCGTTCTGCTCACGCTGCTGCTGGCGATCGGGGCCGAGCCGCTGCCATTCGGCTTTCAGGCACAGCTGATTGCCTGGCTGTGGCTGACCGTGCTGTTCGGCACCTTTGCCGAAGCTTTGGCCGAAGGGCGCGGCCGGGCACAGGCCGCCTCGCTGCGCGCCACCAAAAGCGACCTCACCGCACGCCTGCCCGATGGCCGCACCGTGCCGGCATCGCAATTGAGGCGCGGTGACGAGGTGATTGTAGAAACCGGTGACCTGATCCCGGCCGATGGCGAGGTCATCGCTGGCGTCGCCTCGGTCAATGAAGCGGCAATCACCGGGGAGAGCGCTCCGGTAATCCGCGAGGCCGGCGGCGACCGTTCAGCCGTTACCGCCGGCACGCGCGTCATCTCGGACTCGATCCGCGTGCGCGTGACGCAAGAGCCGGGTCAGGGATTCCTCGACCGCATGATCGCGTTGGTCGAAGGCGCCGAGCGCCAGAAGACGCCCAACGAGATCGCGCTGACGATCCTGCTGGTGGGCCTGACGATCATCTTCCTGATCGCCGTTGCCACGATCCCGGCCTTTGCCACTTACGCTGGTGGCAGCATTCCCGTGGCGATCCTCGCCGCGCTGCTGATCACGCTGATCCCGACGACCATCGCCGCGCTGCTTTCGGCAATCGGCATTGCCGGGATGGACCGCCTTGTCCGCTTCAACGTGCTGGCGAAATCGGGGCGTGCGGTGGAGGCCGCGGGCGACGTCGATGTGCTGCTGCTCGACAAGACCGGCACAATTACCATTGGTGACCGCGCCGCCAGTGAATTGCGTCCGGTCAGCGGCGTGGCCGTGGCGACCCTCGCGCATGCGGCAATGCTCGCCAGCCTCGCAGACGAAACGCCCGAAGGCCGCTCAATCGTGGTGCTGGCGCGCGAAAAGTTCGGCCAGCAAGCGGACAGATTGCCAGTCGAAGCTGAAGTCATCCCCTTCACCGCCCAGACTCGCATCTCGGGCGTGCGCACTTCTGCTGGATTGGTGCAGAAGGGCGCGGTCGACGCGATCCTGCGCGCCAATCCGGAAGCGGCGACAGGCACTGCAGCGGCGGAACTGCGCCGTCTATCAGAAGACATCGCCCGCACGGGGCAGACTCCGCTGGCCGTGGCACAGGACGGACGCCTGCTGGGCGTTATCGCGCTAAAGGACGTGATCAAGCACGGCGTGCGCGAGCGCTTCGGCGAACTTCGCCGCATGGGCATCCGCACGGTGATGATCACCGGCGACAACCCGCTGACCGCTGCCGCCATCGCCGCCGAGGCCGGGGTCGACGATTTCCTTGCCGAAGCCACGCCCGAAGACAAGCTGGCGCTGATCCGCAAGGAACAGCAAGGCGGCAAGCTGGTGGCGATGTGTGGCGATGGCACCAACGATGCGCCCGCGCTTGCCCAGGCCGACGTCGGCGTTGCCATGAACACGGGCACGCAGGCCGCACGCGAGGCCGGAAACATGGTCGATCTCGACAGCGATCCGACCAAGCTCATCGAGATCGTCGGCCTCGGCAAGCAGTTGCTGATGACGCGCGGTGCGCTCACCACCTTCTCGGTCGCCAACGACGTTGCCAAGTACTTTGCCATTATTCCGGCGATGTTTGTCGCGCTCTATCCGGGTCTTGGCGTGCTCAATGTCATGGGACTTGCATCGCCCGAAAGCGCAATCCTTTCAGCGATCATCTTCAATGCGCTGATCATCCCTGCGCTCGTGCCGCTGGCGCTCAGGGGCGTGGCCTACAAGCCCATGGGGGCAGGCCCGCTGCTGGCGCGCAACCTTGCGGTCTATGGCCTTGGCGGCCTGATCGCACCCTTCATTGGCATCAAGGCAATCGATCTTGCCATTGCCGGTCTCCACCTCGTTTGAGGAGCACTTTCCATGCTCAAGGATCTTGCCACCGCCCTGCGCCCTGCGCTGGTCATGACCGGCCTTTTTGCCGCCCTGCTTGGGCTTGCCTATCCGCTGGCCATCACCGGCATTGCCCAGACGCTGTTCCCCGCCGCCGCCAATGGCAGCCTGATCGAGCGCAATCGCGCAGTCGTGGGTTCAACCCTGATCGGCCAGGCGTTCACCGGCACGGGCTACTTCCACCCGCGACCGTCCGCCGCAGGCAATGGCTACGACGCCACAGCCTCTTCCGGCTCCAACCTTGGCCCTGCCAGCAAGGTCCTTGCCGACCGCGTCGCGGCCGACAGCGCCACTCTCAAGACATCACCGGGAGTTTCCGTTCCGCCTGACCTGGTGACCACTTCCGCCTCGGGGCTCGATCCCCATATCAGCCCCGAGGCGGCCTTTTTTCAGGTTCGCCGCGTCGCAGGTGCGCGCGCCATGACGGAAGGAAGAGTACGTGAACTGGTGGAGCGCCATGTTGAAATGCCGCTGGCTGGCTTCATAGGAGAGCCGCGCGTGAACGTGCTCGAACTCAATCTCGCACTCGACACGATGGCCCCATTGCGCGCAAACGGGAGCCGATGACCCCGCCACGCCCCGATCCAGACGCCCTGCTGCGTGCCGCCACGCGTGAGGGAAAGGGCCGCCTCAAGGTTTTCCTTGGGGCGGCGCCCGGCGTCGGCAAGACATTCGAGATGCTGCTCGAAGGTACGGCGCGCAAACGCGCGGGGACGGACGTGGTGATCGGCGTCGTCGAAACCCATGGCCGCCGTGAAACCGCAGAGCACGTCCAGGGCTTCGAGATCATCCCGCGCCGCCGCGTGAACTACCAGGGGCATGTGCTCGAAGAGATGGACATCGACGCCATCATCGCCCGGCGCCCTGCCCTCGTGCTGGTCGACGAACTTGCTCATACTAACGCGCCGGGCTGTCGTCATGACAAGCGCTACCAGGATATCGAGGAACTGCTCGATGCCGGCATCGACGTCTATTCGACGCTGAACATCCAGCACCTCGAAAGCCTCAATGATCTGGTTGCCTCTTTCACCAAGGTCCGGGTGCGCGAGACCTTGCCTGACCGCGTGCTGGACGACGCCGAAATCGAGATCGTCGACATTCCGCCCGACGAGTTGATCGAACGGCTTCGGCAAGGCAAGGTCTACGTTCCCGACGAGGCCGCTCGCGCTCTAAGCAGCTTCTTTTCCAAGTCGAACCTTTCGGCCTTGCGCGAACTTGCCTTGCGCCGGGCAGCGCAGGCGATTGACGCGCAGATGCTCGACTACATGCGCGCCAATGCAGTAGGCGGGGTCTGGGCAGTCAACGATCGGCTTGTCGTTGCAATTAGCGAGCAGGCCGGTGCTGCTGAACTGGTCAGGGCCGCCAAGCGCCTGGCCGATGCCTTGCGCGCCCCATGGACTGCCGTCCATATAGAGACCCCGCGCAGCGCCCGCTTCAGCACGGACGATAACACCCGCCTTGCCGAGACCATGCACCTTGCCGCGCAGCTCGGCGCGCAGGTGGCAACGGTACCTGCGACCAGCGTCATCGAGGGGCTGAAGGCGTTCGCCAACGCCTCGCAAGCTACGCAGCTGATCGTCGGAAAGACTGCCCGCTCGCGGTGGTTCGAACTTCGCCACGGCTCGGTGGTTGACCGACTGGTGCGTGAAGCCCCAGGCCTTGCGGTCCATGTACTACCGCTAGAAGCAGGGCTGGCGAGAGCTGGTCTGCCCCAACAGCGCGCGGCAAGACCATGGGGATCTCCCGCTGGTTATGCCGTCTCCATGTTGCTGGTCCTGCTTGTCAGCCTTGTCGGGGCAGCCGTGTTCGAACGCGGCAATATTGCCAATATCGGCTTTCTCTTCCTGATTCCGGTCATGGTCGCGGCTACGCGCTATGGACTTCGCACCGGCATCGTCACGGGCCTTGCTTCGTCGCTCGCCTACAATTTCTTCTTCATTCCGCCCACCCACACCTTCACGATCGAAGACCCGCAGAACATTCTGACGGTACTCGTCCTTCTTAGCGTTGCCACTGTCAGCAGCCAGTTGGCTTCTCGCGTGCGCGAACAGGCGCTGCTTTCGCAGGCAAGCTCTGAACAGAACAGCGCACTTGCAGGATTTGCCGGAAGACTGACCGGGATCAGCACGACGGACGAACTGGCGCAAGTCGTCTGCACCGAAATTGCCCGCATTCTTGACGGCAATACCATCGTGCTGTTTCCCCAAAGCGAGCGCCTCGAAATTCGCGCGGCATGCCCCGCTGGCGCGAAGCTGGAGACGCTCGATGAAGCGGCAGCGCAATGGGCACGAGACAATATCAAGCCCGCCGGGCGCGGATCGGACACGCTTACCGCGTCGGAATGGTTGTTCATGCCCGTGGGCAAGACCGATCAAGTGATGGCAGTGTTCGGCCTGTCACGCTCGGATGCGCAGGCGCCGGTGCGGGCAGACCAGCTTCCTTTGCTGCTGAGTTTGCTCGATCAGGCCGGCCTTGCTCTTGGTCGTATCGCGCTCGAAGATGAAATGGCGGCGCTGTCGCACGTGCGCGAGCGGGACCGCCTGCGGCACGCCCTGCTCTCCTCCGTCAGCCACGATCTGCGCACGCCCTTGACCACGATCCTGGGATCCTTGGGCGAACTGCGCGCCACCTCCCCTGAACAGGAAGCCATGCTTTCGGCAACACGCGCCGAGGCCGATCGCCTGCACCGCTTCGTCGGCAACCTGCTGGACATGGTGCGGATTGAGGCCGGCTCGCTGCGCCAGACTATCGAACCTGTCGACCTGGCTGATGCAGTCGAGAGTGCGCTTTACGATCTGGCTGCGATCCTGCGCGAGAATGTCGTCGTCCGCGACATCGCTTCGGACCTTCCGTTTGTGCTGGTCGATCCGCAACTGTTCCATCACTGCCTGATCAACCTGATCGAGAATGCGGCGAAGTATGGCGGGCCCGGCAGTTCGCTTCGCCTGTCGGCCAGCAGCGGCGAGGACGGCGTTGTCCTGTCGATAGAGGATGAAGGGCCGGGCATTATTGCGGGACAGGAACAACGTGTGTTCGAGACCTTCACGCGGCTCGAGGGCTCGGATCGGCAAGGCGGGACAGGCCTTGGCCTGGCGATCGTCAAGGGTTTTGCAGACGCAATGGGCCTTGCGGTGCGCGCAGCGAACCGGGAGAAAGGCGCAGGCGCGCGTTTCACGATTTCCTTCCGGCCCGACCAGACCAGGGAGTATGTCGAGGCATGAGTGGCCAGCACGCGGTTCTGGTGGTGGATGACGATGCGGCTATCCGCAGACTGCTTCATGCAGCTCTCAGCCGGGCCGGCCACAAGGTGACCGAGGCGGAGAACGGGCGTGCCGCCTTGAACGCCGTCCAGATCGACAAGCCTGACATTGTCCTGCTTGATCTCGGCCTGCCGGACCGGGATGGGCTGGAACTCATCCAGCTTGTCCGCAGTGCCGGTCCTGCGGTGATCGTGGTGTCCGCTCGGGATGCGACCGACCAGAAGGTTGCAGCGCTCGATCTTGGCGCAGATGACTACGTATCAAAGCCGTTCGACAGCGAGGAAGTGCTGGCCCGCATCCGCACGGCCCTTCGTCATCGACTGTCGCGTCATGCCCAGTCGGCCGTGATTTCCATCGGTGATGTCGAGATCAACCTTGCCGACCGCATGGTGACAAAACTCGGAGAGGAGATCCACCTGACCCCGAAGGAATTCGGGCTCCTCGCCGAACTGGCAAAAGCGCCCGGCAAGGTCATAACGCATGCACAACTGCTGCGTGCGGTCTGGGGACCGGGACACGATACCGATGTCGAATACCTGCGCGTTGCAACGCGCGGCATTCGCCGCAAGCTTGAAAGCGATCCGTCCCAGCCCAGTCTCATCCGCAATGAGCCTGGCGTAGGATACCGGTTGACCAACATTTGATGGCGCGCATCTGACATCTGCCGCGATTTAGCGCACGCGGCTTGCACCGGCTTCCCAAGCTGGCCCCTGCAAACAGCGAACCTCTCCGCTCGCCATAAAATGATTTATGGTCGGTGGTTCTTTTGCTTGGCTTTCCTGATCACCTGCCGGGCCTATCTGTCGTTGCATTCGTAGCGTGCGGCAACGCGCCATCGACGCAGGACCTTATCGGCTTGCGCGCCGTATTGGCATCTGCAGCCGCACACTGAAGTCAGATGTCCGGGCAGCCCCCCGCCCGCCTCTCTTATGCAAGGAACAGTTTCATGACCCGCATTCTCATGATTGCCACTTCGGCCGATCGCATGATCCCCGGTACCGAGCCGACCGGCGTATGGCTCGAGGAACTGACCACCCCATACTACGCCTTTATCGATGCCGGGGCCGACGTCACGCTTGCTTCGATCAAGGGTGGGGCAATCCCGGTCGACGAACGCAGCGTCAATTCCGATGGCGAAAACGACGCCTCTGTCGAACGGTATCTCAAGGACGAGACGCTCAAGAGCGCGGTTGCCGACACGCCGTCTTTCGCCAGCCTGGATACGACCTCGTTCGATGCGGTCTTTTTGCCCGGCGGCCATGGCACGATGTTCGACTATCCCGGCAGTGAAGAACTTGCCCGGCTGGTAGAACGCTTCGATCGCGAAGGCCGCATCGTGGCTGCCGTCTGCCATGGGCCTGCCGGCCTCGTCTCTGCGAAGAAGCCCGATGGCACGCCGTTTGTGGAAGGTCGCCGCGTTGCCGCTTTCACGGACAGTGAAGAACGCGCTGTAGGGCTGGATCAGGCTGTTCCGTTCCTGCTCGAAACCCGCATGAAGGACCTGGGTGCAATCCACGAGGCCGGCCCGGACTTCCAGCCCTTCGCCTTGCGCGACGGCAATCTGGTCACCGGTCAGAACCCGGCCTCGGCCACGCGTACCGCCGAACTCGTCCTCGAAGCTCTCGACGCAAAGGGTGCCTGATCATGCATTATCTGCACACTATGCTCCGAGTGACCGATCCCGAGGCGTCGGTCCGCTTCTTCGAACTGCTGGGTCTCAAGGAGACCCGGCGGCTAGAGAGCGAACGCGGGCGCTACACGCTCATCTTCCTGGCCGCCGACAAGGACTTTTGCGGCCAAGGCCAGCCAGGCAAGGCGGAGGTCGAGCTTACGTGGAACTGGCCGCCGGAAGACGGCAGCGCGCCTGAAAACTACACCGGTGGTCGAAACTTCGGCCACCTCGCTTACCGGGTCGAGGATATCTACGAAACCTGCGCCCGGCTGAAGGCCGGCGGCGTGACGATCAATCGCCCGCCGCGCGATGGCCACATGGCGTTCGTGCGCTCACCCGATGGGATCTCGATCGAACTGCTGCAGATGGGCGAACACAAGGCGCCGCAAGAACCGTGGGCCTCGATGCCGAACGTTGGAGAATGGTAATGGCCAAGCTTTTCGAGCAAATCGATGTTGGCGGCCTGTCGCTCGCCAATCGCATCGTCATCGCACCGATGTGCCAATATTCGGCCGAAGACGGCGCAATGACCGACTGGCATCTCATTCATCTCGGCCAGCTCGCCTTGTCCGGCGCAGCGGCACTGACGATCGAAGCCACCGCCGTAAGTCCGGAAGGGCGGATCAGCTATGGTGACGTCGGGCTTTATGACGATCGTACCGAAGCGGCAATGCAACGCGTCATCGACGGCGTGCGGCGCTGGTCGGACATGCCGCTCATCATTCAGCTCGCCCATGCCGGTCGCAAGGCCAGTACGGCCAAGCCGTGGCATGGCGGCGCACAGATCGCTCCCACTGCACCCAATGGGTGGCAAACGGTCGCGCCCAGTGCCCTGCCATTTGAATCCCACGAAAACGCGCCGATCGCGCTGGACCGAGCCGGCCTTGATGACATCCGCAAGGCTTTCGTCGACGCCGCCCGCCGCGCTGATCGGGTCGGGCTAGACGCCATCCAGATTCACGCAGCGCACGGCTATCTTCTTCACGAATTTCTTTCGCCTCTCTCCAACCGGCGCGAGGACGAATACGGGGGCAGCCTTGAAAATCGCATGCGCTTCCCGCTTGAGGTGTTCGATGCCGTTCGCGCGGCTTTTTCACCGGACAAGGCGGTTACCGTCCGCGTTTCGGGCACGGATTGGGTGGAAGGCGGATGGACCGTTGAAGAAACTGCAATCCTTGCGGCAGAGCTGGAAGCACGCGGCTGTGCCGCGATCCACGTTTCCAGCGGGGGGCTCGACCCGCGCCAGACGATCCCGGTTGGCCCTTCCTATCAGGTCCCCTTGGCCAACAAGGTCAAGCAGGCTGTTTCCATTCCGGTCATAGCGGTCGGACTGATAACCGATCCGCATCAGGCAGAAGCGATCCTGCAAGCTGGCGAGGCAGATGCCATTGCCATCGCCCGCGGTGTCCTTTGGAACCCGCACTGGCCCTGGCATGCCGCTGCTGCACTGGGCGCTGCAGTCAAGGCGCCACCGCAGTACTTGCGCTCCGAGCCGCGGGGTGCCGGGCGGGTACTTCAGGAGATGAAGCCATGAGAAAGTGGACAACGCTATTGCTTGCTGCTGCAACCATCTCGCTCGCAGCCTGCGCGACCACGCGCAGCCAGGTTCCGCTTGCCGTTGAACGAGTCGCGACTTTCCAAGGTGCGATGCCAACGGGTGTGACTGTCTCACCAAGCGGGCGCACATTCGTCAATTTCCCGCAGTGGGGCGATAACGCACCCTTTGCTGTTGCAGAACTGATTGATGGCAAGGCGGTCGCCTATCCGGATGCTGCCACGAACCGTCCTGATCCCGCCGATCCCGCAGGCCACTTCATTTCGGTCCAGAGCGTTGTCGCGGACGGAGCCAATCGGTTGTGGGTGCTCGACACCGCCGCTCCCAGCTTTTCCCGTCCACAACCGGGCGGCGCAAAGCTTGTGGCAATCGACTTGGCAACCAACAAGATCGTGAAGACGATTGTCCTGCCCTCATCGGTGGTGCTGCCAACAACTTACCTGAATGACGTTCGCCTCGATCTTCGCCATGGTGAGGAAGGTGTCGCCTATATCACTGACAGCTCCAATGCCGGGGTCGGCGGGATCATAGTCGTCGATATTGCCAGCGGGCGTTCAATCCGCCGTCTGTCCAATCATCCGACCATGAACCCAGAGCCCGGCTTCTCTCCGGTAGTCGATGGCGAAGTCCTCATGAATCGCCCCGCCAGCGGTGCTGCCACGCCGCTTGCGATCGCCAGTGACGCGATCGCGCTCAGCGCTGATGGGAGTCTGCTCTTCTACGGGCCGCTATCCGGCCGCACGCTGCACGCGGTTCCGACTTCACTGCTGCGCGACCCGCAAACATCTGACGCCGAACTCGAGCGGGCTATCCGCGACATGGGGAAAAAGGGTGCATCGGACGGCATCGCCGAGGACGACGCAGGGCGGATCTTTGCCGGTGATTATGAAAACAACGCGATCCGGGTTCTGGACCGCGGCAATTGGTCAACAGTCATAAGCGATCCCCGCATCAGTTGGCCCGACACGCTTTCAGTCGGAAACGACGGGTATCTCTATTTTATCGCCAACCAGCTGCATCGCCAGCCCGGCTTTCATGGCGGTGTCGATCGCCGCCAGAAGCCATACGAATTGCTTCGCATCAAGATCGGCACAAAGCCCGTCCTGCTTACGAAGTGATAACGGACAGGGGTCAACCCAGCACCGAGCGGTCGATCTGCGCGACGCTCGGTGCACCGGTTATTGCCATCACTTCGGCAAGTTCAGCCTGCAGAAGTCTGAGCACGCGCTCGACCCCGCCCGAGCCGCCCGCAGCAAGGCCCCACAGCACCGGTCGTCCGACCAGAACGCTCCTTGCGCCCAGCGCCAGTGCCCGCAGAACGTCGGCACCGCTGCGAATGCCGCTGTCTGCATAGACTTCAATATCCGTGCCCACCGCGTCGACAATCGAGGGCAGCGCATGGGCGACCGGCTGGGAACTGCGCAGCCCTTGCCCCGCATGGTTGGAAACGATCAGCGCGCTCACGCCATGATCGCGCGCGCGGATCGCGTCATCCGCGCGGATCACGCCCTTGAGGATCACGGGCAAGTCAGACAGGCCGCGCAACCACTCAACGTCGGCCCAAGTTGCCTTGGCATCCGGGAAAGTGGCTCCAATCGGACGGTCGCCATAGTCGCGGATCGCATACATCATGTGCTCCGGTTCCTGCCAGCGCTGGAACAGCCCCTGCGCGGCAAGGCGCATCGGGCGCGGGAAAGCGGGCATGACTGGGAGGTCGACGGTGAAGACCAGTGCCGAGGCACCCGCCGCCACGGCGCGGGCGACGACGTCTTCCACAACGCCGCGATCGCGCATGAAGTAGATCTGCAGCCAGTAGCTCCCGCTCGCCACCGCTCCCACCGCCTCGGGCGGGCGCGTCCCCATCATACTTAGCGTGGTGATGGTGCCTGCCGCGACTGCTCCGCGCGCGGTCGCCACCTCACCTTCGGGATCGATCAAGGTCGATCCGACGAACGGCGCGGTCATGACCGGCATTGCGATCTTGTGCCCTAGCACCGTAACCGAGGTATCGATATGAGAGACGTCGACCAGCGCCCGCGGCCGCAGGTGCATCGCCTGCCAAGCCGCGATGTCGTCTTGCAACGTGCGCTCCATACCCACGTTGTTGACGAAGTTGCGGTAGGCTTCGGGCATCAGCGGTTCGGTCGCCGCACGAAATTCGCCAACGTCGAGCAAGTCCTCCTGCTGCGTCACCTGTTCGAAGACCGTTTCTGCCATGATGCCCGTTCCCTTTCAATCAGCCCGGCTTGCGTTCGGTGATGGTAGGCAGGTGTCTGATCGGCTCGATCGTGATCGCGCGGAAGTAGGTCTCAGACCCTTCCGACTGCAGCTGGATCTTACCTGCGGTCAGGGGCACCTTTCGGCCATTGGCGTCCTTCGTGGTAAGGTTGGTCGCCGCCATCACTGGCACGCCGTTGACGACGTGGATCGACTTGTCGCCGAAGACATAGAGGTCGAGCGAATTCCACTCGCCCAGCGGCTTTTCCGCGTCCGTCCCGGCATCGACGTTCCACGTCGGGTAGATGAGAGGCGCGGGCAGGCCGCCATGGAAGTAGCGGCGGCCAGGATAGGGGATCGATGGATCGTTGGCGATCGGCACCGTCGCACCGACTCGCCAGTCGACCGTCTCGAACGAAGGCTTGCCCTTGGAATCCCCCACCGTCAGCAGCATGCCGACCGAGTGCGGCACCACCTCGAACTCGATCGCGCTCATCCACGTGCCGAAGAACGCGCCATAGGCCCCGTGCGAGTGATAGAGCACGCCGTTGTTGCGCGGCATCGGCATCCACGTGTTCGCGCCCCACTTGTAGTCGACGTGGAGGTGGTAGTTGCGGTGGGCCGCTTTGGTGATCAGTCCGCCGAACAGCTTGCCGCTGGAATAGATTGCCGGTGCGCCGTCTTCCTGGACAATCTTGAACACGCCAAAGGTATCTTTATTTAGTCCGATCGGCGCGCTGTTGGGTGTGCCATAAGTTGTGGCCGGCACGCTGTAGCCGAGCCAACTGTCCCATCCTGTCAAGTCACGGCCATTGAAGAGCTTCCGGGGCGCGGCCTTGCTGCGCGGCGCATTGGTCAGCACGAGGTCCTGCCTGCTGTAGGCCGGATCCTTGGCAATCAGCGCCTTCTGTTCGGGCGTCGAACCATCGGGCGGGCCATCGGCAGCAATCGCGCTGGCAGGAACAAGCAGGGCAAGACTGGCGGCAAGATGGGCTGCAAGAAGACGGTGGCGTGCGGACATTTCGGGAAGCTCCATCAAAAGTGAGAAATCAGTGGTCCGAGCTGCTTTCGGTCAAATCGAATGGCGATGCGGTCAAGGCGATCAGCGCCGCGTCTGCTTCAGGATCGATGGTCGCCGGGCGCTCGCAGGTGGAAACGAGATCGATTACCGAGCGCGTGCTCGCCGACTTTACGATGGCTTCCATCACCTCGACCGAATGAACGATGAACTCTGCACCGGTGCGGTGCCTGCTGCCGGTGCGAATGGCGAGTGCGAGATCGACCAGCCCGGCGCCGCGATAATCGGCCACGACGCGCCCGGTATGGTCATGGCGGTTGGGCGTGGCAAAGCCTTGGTCCGCGGTGGCGAGGGTCGCGCGCGGCTCAGGCGGCGCAATCACCGCAGGCTCGCCACCGAAAAACATCGGATCGGCCATGGCCAGGATGCCGCCCGACCCGAACAGTTCCCCCGGCCGCAACGTCGGCACCACCACGTCGAGCGAGATGATGAAGCTGACCGAGGCTGCTTCGAACTCCAGCACCGTGTTGAACGAGGTGTCGACCGTGACCGGAAACACCGTGCCCTGCCGAGGCCCGCGCAGGATCGTGCGCTCAGTCTTCCCTGCGCCAGAGACCGAGAACACCCGCTTCACTGGCCCCAGCAGGTTGATCCACATAGTGGTGTAATAGGGTCCGGCATCGAACGGCGGCTCACCACCGGGGCGGTAGAACGCCTCGGGGTTGGTATGAAACAGCTCGAGCCCCGGCAGGCCGAGGAACGAAGTGCCGAACACAGGCCTGCCGATGGCGCCCGCATCGAGCGCCTTGCGCGCGGCCTGGTGCGCGCTGCCATAGAAGGTGTCGGGGGCCGAGCCGATCAGCAGCCTGCGGCTCTCGGCAAGGTCGGCCAGCCGCCGTGCCGCCGCATGCGACAGGGCGAAGGGCTTTTCCGAATAGACGTGCTTGCCCGCCTCCAGCGCCGCGCCGTTGATGGCCTCGTGCGCCACGCCCGGCGTGAGGTTGACGACAAGCTCGATCGCCTCATCCGCCAGCAGCGCGGCCACCGAAACGGCACGCGCCCCGAACAAGGCGGCCTTTTCGGAAGTCGCCTGAGGGTCGCGCGTGGCGATGGCGCGAAGTTCCACTGCCGGCGAGCGCGTGATCGCGTTGAGATAGACCGTGCTGATATCGCCCGCGCCGACGACGCCGATTTTGACAGGTTCCATCCATCCCTCCCGCGCAGGCGCGGGCCCACCTGAGCCTTTCGCCTGCGATAATTTAATCGTTGATTAGATTATCGCGCGCCGAAGTCAATCGTCCTCCACCGGGATGTGTCGCGCACGGATCCGCAAGCTCGCCTCAAGCGTCTGCCCTTCTGCCAGCATCGCCATGCGTTCGGGCTCGCGATTGATCGCGTCGGTCGGGTGCGTCAGCGGTTCGACGCAGAAGAAGTCGCCATCCTGCCCGACATAGACCCCGGTGCAGGACAACGCATCGGACGGCTCCATCTCGATCTGCAGACCGCTCGCCGGTCGTCGGATCGTAAGCGCTCCTGCGCGCCCCTCCTGGATTGTATCGACGACACGGCTGATGACAGGCGCGCCTTGCCACCAGTCGACCGCCTCGCCCGCATCGACGAGGACCAGCGGCAGGCCATCGGCCGAAGTTTTCCATTCGCTGCGATGCAGGCCATGATACACGGCACTGGCATCGCCCGGAAAGTAGGGGTGAAAGCCCAATCCTGCTGGCATGGCACCGGATCCAAGGTTGGTTACGCTCATGTGCATTCGCACACCGTCCATAGCCACCGAAACGTGCTGTTCAGCGTGATAGCGCCAAGGCCACTCCCCTTCGGCATAGTCGTGGACCAGCCGGATTGACGACGCATCATGCGAGATCAGCTTCCACGGGCGCACCCAGCCATAGCCGTGCAGGGCGTGGGGATGCCAGCCATCGGGGAAGTTGGACGGCAAGCAATGGTCGCCCCCCTCTAAAACAAATCGACCTTGCGCAATGCGGTTGCAGAACGGCACGATGGGAAAGCATGCCGCGTCGAGAATGTGCCCGGTTCGCGCCCTGCGGAACAGCGGCAACCCCTTCCAGTCGAGGCTGCGCAGAGAACCGCCGATGTCCGGCGCTATCACTACTTCGTAATCCGCCGCTACCAGCGTCACCAGGCCGTCTTCATCCATGCCGGTCTTTGATCATTGATCAGATTGACTGACAACCCGCCCGCTACAGTCCGTTGAAATGCCTGCAGTTACCAACCCTAATGAGCAGGAGCGGGCGCTTTCCATCTGGCCAGAAGGCGGTTTGCTGTTAGGGAAGGCATCCGAAAGCCGTCAGGATTGTCCGTTCGCCCGAGAGATTTGATGCCCGCCAAGAAGCCCTATCACCGCGAGAACCTGCGCCGCGACCTCCTCGATGCCGGCCGCGAATACGTGCGGCAGCATGGGCACCACGGGCTGTCGATCCGCACGCTCGCCCAGCAGGTCGGCGTCTCGCCAGGCGCGCCCTACCACCACTTCCCCGATCGCCGCTCGCTCCTGCTGGCGCTGGCCATCGAAGGCTTCGAGGAAATGCTCGACGGTGCCGAGCAGGTCCGCCGCAGCACCGTCGCCCCGGCGGAAAAGCTCAGCCGCATGGGCCTGCTGTTCATCCGCTTTGCCGAAACCAACCCCTTCCTGCTCGATCTCATGTACGAGAGCGAGCTGACTTCCCCGGTGCTCGATCCGGCGCTGCTCGATTACCAGCTCAAGGGGCACTTCAACTTGCGCGACCACCTCCGCGCCGCGCTTCCCGGCTTGACCGATGACGAAGCCGACCTGCGCGTGATCGCCTTCTGGTCGGCGATCTACGGGTTCTCCTCGATGCGCAAGAAGGGCGTCATCCGGCCGAGCGAAAGCGCGGTGCCGACTGTCGACATCGCCGAAGCCATCGTCGCCCGGGCCGCACTGGCCGCTCTGGCGGACTGACCGCCCTAACACGCCGATCCATGGCGCGTTGCCGCGCTCGCATGATGGCGCCCCGTCGCAATCAAAGCAGTGCTTAGATTCCCGCTTGACGCCCCGCCGGCGCCAATTTAATCACCGATCAAATAGACCGGCCGACGAGGTGCCGGCTGTTGATCTCGGGAGGGAGAGCCATGAAGACCACTGCCATTCTGCTTGCCACGTCCGCCCTGTCGCTGGGCACGCCGGCCTTTGCGCAAACTGCCGGACAGGCCGATGAGGCGAACGCCGCCGATCGCGGCGTCGGCGACATCATCGTCACCGCCAACCGTATCGAGACGACGGCGCAGGACACGCCGATCGCGCTCAACGTCTATACCGGCGCTGACCTTGCCGAAAGCGGTATCAATTCAGTGCGCGACTTGTCGTCGATCGACCCCAGCCTCAACGTCTCAAGCTCGAACAGCTCGGCCTATGTCGCGGTGCGCGGCATCGCCTCGACCGACGTCACCGAGCTGGGCGATCCATCCGTGCCCGTCTCGCGCGACGGGTTCTTCACCAACCGCGCCTATTCGATCAACACCTCGATGTACGACGTTGCCCGCGTCGAAGTCCTGAAAGGTCCGCAAGGCACGCTGCAGGGGCGCAATTCGACCGGCGGCCTTGTCAGCATCATCACAAACCGGCCCAAGTTCAAGAACGAGGTTTCCGCCTCGTTCGAATACGGCAACTACGACACGACCAACGCCGACGCCGCCGTCAACCTCGCCCTGTCGGACAACTTCGCGCTGCGCGCCTCGGGCGTGTTTCTCAAGCACGATGGCTACCGCCGCCAGGTCGGCGTGATGAAGTCGGCCGACAACGAGGACTTCAAGTCCGGCCGCATCCAGGCCCGCTTCGCCAAGGACGGGCTCGAACTGTGGGTTTCCTACCAGCGCGACGATCGCGACACCGATGGCGAGGCCGTGCTCAAGAACACGCT
Source organism: Novosphingobium sp. B1 (assembly GCF_900176395.1). Lineage (GTDB taxonomy): Bacteria > Pseudomonadota > Alphaproteobacteria > Sphingomonadales > Sphingomonadaceae > Novosphingobium. The sequence continues at coordinate 40,291 of NZ_FWXL01000002.1, forward strand.
GGGCGCGTCCCAGCCGAGCTTCGACCCGCTTCCCGCCTTCCGCAGCGATTCACCGACCCGCACCGTGCTCAAGGGCGAACGCATCCGCTGGGAAGCCAGCTACAGCGGCCTCGGCAACCTCAACCTGATCTACTCGGGCGGATGGGACAAGCAGCAATTTGACCTCACGCTCGACGCCACCGGCCCCAACTACCCGGCCAACCGCCAGTACCTCAACACCCAGGCGCCGACGACGTGGAACCACGAAGTGCGCGTCAGTAACGAGAAGACCGGCAAGCTGTTCATCCAGGCTGGATATTTTCACTTCTCGGAAGACAACGCGCTCAGCGCCGGGCTGTACAACCGCGAGATGACCGGCCTGTTCGCGCCGGGCGGACCGCTCTCCTTCGCGCCCAACGCCGACCAGTCGTTCCGCTACGGCATTGCCTTCGACTTCGCGATCAAGACCAGGTCCGACGCCGTGTTCGCCCAGGCCGATTATGACCTTACCGAACAGCTCCAGCTTTCGGTGGGCGCGCGCTACACCTGGGACAAAAAGTCGCGCACCGGCAATTCCCGTCTGGTCCTGCCCGCGCTCGCATTCCCGCTGTGCGCCAACAGCTTCCCCGCACCCGGTTCTTGCCCGCCGTTCCCCATCGTGAATTCGGGCAATGGCGAGACCAGGGAGAGCAAGCCGACCTGGCACCTCGGCCTCAACTGGCGCCCGGGATCCGGCCGCCTGATCTATGCCAAGTACGATCGCGGCTACAAGTCGGGCGGCTTCAACTCGAACGGTTCGGTCGCCGCCACGCCCTATGGCGCCGAGCAGGTCGACGCGTTCGAGATCGGCACCAAGAACACGCTCATGGGCAATGCCCTGCAGCTCAACTTCGCGGCCTTCTACTTCAACTACAAGGGCTACCAGGCACAGCAGAGCACCTGCCCGACCTGCTCGACCGGCGTGTTCAACGTCGGCAGCGCCCGCGTCCTCGGCCTCGAAGGGCAGGTCAACGCCCGCCTTGCCCAGAACACGAAGCTCTACCTCAACAGCACCCTGCTCAACACGAAGTTCGGCGACAACATCATCGTCACCAACGGCAACAACCAGAACGTCGACATCAGCAAGAACCAGCTGCCCAACGCCCCGCACTTCACCGCCTCGATGGGCTTCGAACAGGGCGTGCCGCTGGGCGATCACCTGCTCACGTTCCGCGCCGACGGCAAGTACTCGTCGAGCTACTACTTCTCGGCCTTCAACCTGTCGCAGATCCGCTCGCCGTCCTACTTCCTCGGCAACCTCTCGGCCTCGATCGAGCCAAACGCGGGTGGCTGGAAGCTGCAGGCCTATGTCCGCAACGTCTTCAACAAGAACGTGCTGTCGTTTGCCGAGCAGAACTTCAACGGCTTCAGCGACAACTACCAGTTCCAGCCGCCCCGCACCTACGGCGTGCGGGCCAGCGTGAACTTCTGATCTGACAAGCATACCGGCGGGAGAGGATGCCCATGGCGCCCTCTCCCGCCATGCAGGAGCAAGACATGCCCGGTTCGTTCAAATACGGTGTTTCAACCTACAGCTACGTCGACGACTACGGTTCCGTGATGACGCTGGAGGACGCGTTCGATCACATCGCAGATACCGGAGCCACCGGCATCGAGATCCTCGGCGAAGGCCAGATCGAAGGCTATCCCAACCCCTCCAGCCAGTTCCTCGACCGCTGGTTCGGCCTGCTCGACAAGTACAAGCTCGAACCCACCAACATGTGCTCGTGGGTCGACATGCGCATCACCCTGCAGCGCAACCTCACCGTCGAGGAAGGCGCCGCAGAGCTCGAACGCGACTTGCGCCTTGCCCACCAATTGGGCTTCAAGTTCCTTCGCCCCAAGTTTGGCGTGCTCTCGCACGACCTGATCCCCGAACCGCAGTGGGAAGCCTATGCCGAGCGCAACCTCGACCTTGCCCACAAGCTCGGCGTGGTGATCTGCCCGGAAATCCACGCGCCCACGCCGATCAAGCATGAAGTGGTCGATGGCTACATCAACTTCATCGAGCGCACCGGCACGAAGAACTTCGGCCTGATGATCGACACCGGCATTTTCCAGGACCGCCCGCTGACGCACTGGGGTTCGCACCAGATCAACGACGAGGCGCGCAAGCACATGGAGTTTCTCAACGGCATCAAGGTTCCGCCCGAACACTTCCTCGACGTCGCGCAGTACGTCGTCTTCATCCAAGCCAAGTTCCACGACATCGACGAGAACCTCGAAGACCAGAACATCCCGTGGCAGCCGGTGATCTCGGCAATCAAGCGCTCGGGCTATTCGGGCTACCTGTCGAGCGAATACGAAGGCTGGCGCGCGCCTTGGCGCTCGATCGACCAGGTCCGCCGCCAGCACGTGCTGCTGCGAAAGCTGGAGCGCGAGTACGATGAGGGCAAATTCGCCTGACACCTTCAGCCCAACAAGATCCTCCGGAGAACACCATGCTCGAACATCAGCTCATCCAGAGCACCGGCTTCCGCAATTTCGGCCCTGTCGGTGCGCGTGAAGGCTTTGCCATCCGCATCCGCATTCCCAACTATCACGGCACCCGCCTCTCGCAATTGGACGGCTTCGACGTCACAGTCGACGGCGTTTTCTATGACCATGAGATCAACCGCTTCGGCATCCGCGACGAAGTCTACACCATGGCCGAAATGCGGGAGGAGATTACCGCACGCTGGGGCCTCACCGAATGGGGCGAAATCCTCGTCGACAAGCCGGGCGGGCTTGAGCCAGGAGTCCACAAGATCGAGGTCGTCGCCCGCATCCGGTATTCCTACTTCCCGCCTGACGTCCACATCTTCCCGATGCACGCCGAACGTTTTGGCACCATCTGCATCGCCTGACGGAGCGCGTCTCCGGCAATCTTAACATCGCGCTATGACCCCATCGAGAACACGAAGGTTTCAGCACAAATGACGCAGCAGTTTGGCCGAAACGGCGACGACTACATCCTCACGCCAGAGGAGATCGCCCAGTTTCATCGCGATGGCTACATCACCCTTCGCGGCGTGATGACCGAGGATGAACTTGCCCCGCTCGAGCCCGAATTCGAGCGCTTCATCCGCGGCGAAGTCAGCGGCATGGGCAAGGATTTCTGCGACATGTCCGGACCCTACGACCGGGAGTTCGAGAACTTCAGCCTCGTCAACGCGGTGCTGCCACGCCATTACGAACCGACGTTGCGCGACAACCTTTACGAGAGGCGAGCCGCTTCGATCTCGCGGCAGCTGCTGGGAGAAACGGCTACGCTGGACTATGATCAGTTCCTGGCAAAGAGGCCCGCAAAGCCCGATGCCGTTTTCACCATGCATCAGGATCTGGGTTACTGGCCAACCGGAACACCCGAGCCGCTCACCGCCACCTGCAGCCTCGCGCTAGACGATGCCGATCTGGAAAACGGTTGCCTCAAGGTCGTGCCAGGATCACAGAAGCAGGGCCTGCGTCCCCACCGTCCGCTGTTGGGAGAGGATCGCAGCAATTCTCATATCCTCAGCGTCGAACTGACCGATGCCGATACTGTGGTCGACCTGCCACTGAAGCGCGGCGACATCACGGTGCATGATGAGTTGATCGTTCACGGTTCGGGTGGGAATACCTCGCCGGACCGCTGGCGGCGCACCTATATCGTCGCGTTCCGATCAAAGGCCTGCGTAGAGTTCGAGCGTTCGATCGGCTTCACGCACTCCCACAACGATACGATCACCTGGGAAACGCACCTCGGCGCGCTCACCGCTTGAACATGGCCAAGGCGGCTGCCTGAAAGCCATTCGACCGCGCAGGGCCTGCACCTGCGCGGTCTGATCATTGGCGTCGGCTGACCCTTAGATGGCTGGGAAATCGACCTCGGTGCCGGCCACATTATTAATCAGGTTGGTGAAGAAGTTTTCGGCTACCACTGCCACGATCTCGATGATCTGGCCCTCGCTGAACCCCGCCTCACGGATGGCTGCAAGGTCATCGGCGGTTACCTTGCCTCGCGTTGCAGCAACCCTGTGGGCAAAGGCCGTTGCCGCTGCGGCTCTTGGCTCGGCGGAAGTGCCCCGCCGTGCCAGATCCACCTCCTCCCGGCTAAGCTTTGCAAACGTGTAGCCGGTAAAGGTGTGGGCGGCATCGCAATATTCGCAGCCATTCACTGCCGCCACGGCCAGGGCGATGCGTTCGCGGGTCTTGAGGTCGAGCGCCTTGCCGAGCCCTTGGTTCAGCGCGGCGTGGGCATTGATCACCGCCGGGCTGTTGGACAGGACGCGGAAAAAGTTTGGAACGCGGCCCAACCTGCCGTTTATTGCCTCGAGCGTTTCCTGCGATCCGGCGGGCGCCGCTGCCGGTTGGGGAATGTTGATGCGTGACATAAGATCATTTCCCTTCGATTTTGGGTCGCTCGCCGCTCAGGCGCCGGTCGGAATGGGGTTTTCGACAAGGCTCTGGTTGAAGGCTTCGAACAAGGCGTGCTCGCCTGCGCCGGGATTGTCGCGCATCGCCTTGATGCCTTCGACGATCACCTCGGGGGCATCGGTTGCCAGCGCCACCAGGGTTTGCTCGATGAAGTCAGGCAGCGGCATCGCGCGCGGATCGCCGCTCTTGTAGATGAGGTCGGTATCGACCCACGGCGGCGCGATTTCCTGCACCCGCACCCCGGTGTCGCGCAGCTGGAACCGCTGCGACAGCGCGTAGGAATGGAGCGCGGCCTTAGTGGCGGAGTAGATTGCGTTGCTGGCGATCGGCACATAGGCAAGCACGCTGCTGGTATAGAGCACCGTCGCTTCCGCCTTGGTCTTCAGATGCTCGATCAGGGCGGAGGTCACCCGAATCGGGCCGAGCAGGTTGGTGGTGATCAGCTCCTGCGCCAGATCGTCATCCACCGGCCCGCTCACATCGTCGAATGGCATGAAGCCTGCGTTGTTGAACACGACGTTGAGGTCAGGGAAGCGTTCGACCAGTTCGCTGGCCGCGCCTTGGATGCTCTCGAGGCTGGTCACGTCCAGCTGGATCGAGGCCATGCCCCGATTGGCTGCGGTCACCTCGTCGAGCAGCGCGGTGCGGCGGCCCGAGATGATCACCTGATTGCCAAGCTTGTGCAGCGCCTCGGCCAAGCCACGGCCGATGCCGCTGGTTCCGCCGGTGATGAAGATGGTGTTGCCGGTGAGTTTCATGGCGAAGTGTCCTTTGTCTGGGGAGAATGGCAGGAGGGAGGGATCAGGCTGCGACGTGGAAGCGCGGGGCGGAACGGGTGGCCGAAAGCTGCGGGCCGAGCGCGGCGCGGGCGGCCTCGAAGGCGTTCCACAGTGCGATATCGCGCAGCGCCGGGATCGTGGCTGTCTCACCCTGATCGAGGCCGGCCAGCGCGGCATCGACCATGTCTTCAGCGTCCATCACGATCTCGCTCGGCAGGTGCTCCACCGGCAAGCCGCCCAGTGCCCAGAAGTCGGTGCGGGTAGCGCCGGGCAGCACGGCTTGAGCGCGGATGCGCTTGTCGGCCAGTTCGTGGTTCAGCGAGGTGGTGAAGGCCTGAACGAAGGCCTTGGTACCACCATAGACGCCGTTGAGCAGTTCGGGGGCGACTGCCACGATCGAGGCAATGTTGATCACCGTGCCGCCGCCGCGCGCCACGAAGCCCGGCACCGCGGCATAAGTCAGCCGCATCAGCGCGGTGACGTTGAGCTGCACCATCGCCGCCATCTTCTCGACATCGCTTTCCAGCAGCGTGGTGTGCGTGCCGACCCCGGCGTTGTTGACCAGCGCGGTCACGCTCGCATCCTCGCGCAGCACCTTCTCGACGCGGGCGAGATCGTCGGCATTGCCGAGGTCGGCAGACAGCACCTCCACCGTGCGGCCGGTCTTGTCCGAGATCTGCGCGGCGAGCGTCTGCAGCTTGTCTTTGTTGCGGGCAACGAGGATGAGGTCATAACCACGGGCGGCAAGGCGATCGGCATAGATTGCGCCAATGCCGGTCGACGCGCCTGTGATCAGAGCGGTTCCCTTGAAATTCGTTGTCATGGTCGTGGTCCTTCCTGATGTCGGGGGGAGCGCCATCGCTCTCGACACGGACCTTATGGACGCGAAGTGCCGTGACTGATATGACGTAGAAAATACGTTTTTCTGCCATTCCATGTTGGAGGCCAAATGCCACACGTTTCGATGGTTCTGACTCCCGGCTTCCAGTTCCTCGCGCTTGGCGTGCAGGCCGCGTTCGAACTCGCCAATGCGGTGAAGGATGAGGCCTATTACACCCTGTCGATCGCCTCGGTCGAAGGCGGGCCGGTCACCTCGTCCAGCGGCTTTGCCGTACCCACCATCCCCCTCGCCGAAGTCGGCCAGGTAGATACCCTGCTGCTTCTCGCCGGTCTCGTGCCCCCGCCCCCTCAAGACGAGGCAACGCTCGGGACCCTGCGCACCATGGCGCGAGAATCGCGCCGCGTGGCAGGGCTGTGCACCGGGGCTTTCCTGTTGGGACAAATGGGCTTGCTCGATGGCCGCCGCGCCACCACGCACTGGTCCTATGCCCGCCAGATGCGCGAGGACTTCCCAAACGTCCGTGTCGAGGACGATCGCATCTTCATCAACGAAGGCGCGGTGTGGACTTCGGCAGGGCTGACGGCTGGCCTCGACCTTGCCATTGCCCTGATCGAAAAGGACCTGGGCCGCGACATGGCCGGTGCCATCGCCCGCCGCCTGGTCATGCATCACCGCCGCGCCGGTGGGCAGTCTCAGCACTCCGAACTGCTCGAACTGGCCCCGAGCAGCGACCGCATCCAGAGGGCGGTGATCTTTGCCAAGGCCCACCTCGCCAATCCGTTGACGGTGGAGGAACTGGCCGAAGTCGCCGCGCTATCCCCCCGCCAGTTCGCCCGCGCCTTCCGCGCCGAAACTGGCCAGACCCCGGCCAAGGCGGTCGAGCAGATGCGCCTGGAGGCCGCGCGGCTGATGATTGAGGAAACCCGCCACCCGATGGACCAGATCGCGCGCGAAGCGGGGTTTGTCGACATCCGCCGCATGCGCGAGGCGTTTATGCGCCAATACGGTCAACCTCCGCAGACCTTGCGCAGGCTGGCAAGGGCGGCCTAGGCATAAGACAACCGCAGCGGTGGGCCAGCCAGGGCGGGAAATCTCGATCAGAACAACAAGATCATGTCGATGAGTCCGCCTGCAACGTTCGCAATATTGTGCCCCACGATCGCTGGCAGGATCGATCCAGTCTTGAGCCGAACCATGGCGAGGACCACCCCGGCGAATGCAGTGTAGCAGAACAGCCCGAGCAGCCTGAAACCGCTCGCTTCCAGACCATGCAGCGCCGCAAACGGCACTGCTTGGAGCAATGCAGCCAGACAGATGATAAATGGCGATCTGGGTCGGGAGCCGAAGGCCGCGAGCAAGCATCCGAAAAGGAGTCCGCGAAAGCCCAGTTCCTCAGCCAATCCCGGCATGGTCGCCTCGTAGACGAAGTATTCGATCCCGTGGCGCTGCGGCTGATCTCCGATGGCAAGGCCCACCACAAGCCCGACGACAGCAATCGCCAGACCTGAAAGGATACTCCAACGAACCCAGGATGGCTCAGGCCGCCGCCATGCCAGGATGGATTTCCAGTTCTTCAGGAACATGGCCAGCACAAGCACGGCAAGTGCGCTCAGGATCTGTTGGCCCCATCCCATGGTCAGGCCAAGTTTCAGCGCGCTTTGCAGCATGCTGCCGCCGATTACGCAGGCAAGATAGAACCCAAAGCCGAGAATTGCCCAGACGAGATAGCGCCTGCTCGACTGCACCTGCAACGCCGGATCAGTATTGAACAGCGCCATCCCATTCGCAGTCGAGGTCATCCATCGTCCTTCGCACTTATCTTCATGGCGATGGGTATTCGTGCAAGGCGCGGCATTGCAATTGCGCGCAAAGCTTTTTCAACAGGACGTCGGTATTGGTGCTCAGCCGAACTTCTTCGCCAGCACCGCAGCCACCGCCTCAGCGTCTCCCGGTTCGACCGGAGCCTTGTAGATGTTGATCATCTTGGCCACCGAATCCTTCCAGAACTGCGCGCCTTTCCCGCGGGGCTGTGTCACGATGTATTCGAGCGAATGGCAGGTGGAGCAGTTGTTCCGCACGACCTCGCTTTCGGCATCGGCCAATTCTGCTGGTGTGGTTTCCTCAGGGGCGGTGAACGTCACCGGCTTTGCCGCAAGCGCGGTGGACAGAAGCGCCGCAGCACTGACGAGAATGATCGGTGCGCGGCGCATCATGCGACCTCCAGCTTGAGCTTTTCTACGACATTGCGCATGTAGCCGGCGGGTTGCCAGCGCTGCTCAAGCGGCTGCGTCTCGCCATCGGCCGTCATCGCGCGGACCATGATTGCATGACTGCCCCTTTGCAGGTCAACGCCCAGCCGCCACTCCCGGAACGAATAGCGCCCGAGGTCCTCGCCCAGCCGTGCTTCCTGCCAGGTCTGCCCGCCATCTGCCGAAACAAGGACGCGCGCGATGTTGGAGCCACCGGCAAACGCTATGCCGCGCAGTTCGACCGGCCGCCCTGCCGCAACCTTTGCGCCATCGGCGTGGCTGGTGACGAACGAGCGCACGTTGAACCGCCCGATCGGCCTGGTCTTTTCCAGCTTTTGGCCGGGCACCAGGCAATTGCAGTCGTTGTCGGGGATGCGATAGGCGGTTTTCATCCAGTACCCGTCGAACTGGGCATCGACCACGGTGATCTCGTTCAGGTGCTTGACCCAGTAGGTGCCATAGTGACCCGGCACGATCAGGCGCAGCGGATAGCCATTGAGGTAGGGCAAGTCCTGCCCGTTCATCTGGAACGCGACCATGACCTCGCCATCACGGGCGTGGTCGAGGTCGAGCGCCTTGACGAAGTCGGGTATGACGTCGAGCGGCGGATTGTCGAGGCCATTGAACGTGACCTGCCGCGCGCCTTCGCGCACGCCAGCCCGGTCGAGCAGCGCCTTGAGCGATACCCCGCGCCAACGCGCATTGCCCATGGCGCCGTTGCCAAGCTGCCCGCCACCAACGCGGGGTTCGACAAAGCCACGGCTGTTGCCCGAACACTGGTTGACCGCAACGATCTCCTGCACTGCAAAGTCGCGCTTGAGAGAGGCCAGCGAAAGTTCGAGCAGCTTGCCGACATGGCCACCGATCTTCAGACGGAACCTTGCGGGGTCGACGGCATCGGGAAGACCGGACAGGTGATACCGCACGAAGAAGGCATCGTTAGGCGTGATCAGGCCCTGATTGAACACCTCGAACGGTGTCTCGAGCTGCGGCGGGCGCGTTGTCAGCAGTATCATCTCCCGCTTCTGCGGAAACTTCACCAGTGGTCGAACGCCATTGGCAAACGGCATCTCCACCGACTTTGCCAAGCCCACCGCCGGCGCTGACGCAAGCGCAAGGCCGGAAGCGGTCAGGAATTCCCGGCGGCCCCAGTTTCGCACGTCCACTTGGTTCATCTGTAATCCTGTCAGTGATTCAATTGCGGAAGTAGCCCAGCCAAGTGACGTTTGCGCACCATCGCCGCACAACGCGAAGACCACTTCGCCGGGTAAGTGGCGCAAAATCAGGTGCCTGCACAAGTCGGGATGCGTTTGATGCCCGATGAAAATTGGCCGGTGGATTGCTCCACCGGCCCAAGGTACCGCATGCGCTGCGGATACGATGTCAGAAGGTCGCCTTGATGGTGCCGCCGAATGTGCGGGGATCGCCTATCTGTCCGGCGATCAGCCCGGTGTTACCGCCGGTGCCCGCAAGCAGCAGTTCGGCGTAGTCCTGATCGAATGCGTTGCGCACCCAGCCGAAGATGTCGAAACGGTCGGTGCGGAAGCCCACGCGGAAGTTATGCAGCGAGTAACCCGGCACATTCGTGTAGATCGATGGCGACGGGTTTGACGACCAGCTCGAGCGATAGCTTGCGTCGTAGCCGAAATAGGCCTGCCCCTCTTCACCGAAAATCGGCGTCGGCAGATTGAACTCGGCTCCCCATGCTGCCGCCCACTTCGAAACGCCCGGCAGCGGCGAGCCCGAGATGTCGACGAACGGTGGGCTTACCGCCCCCGGCGTACCCGGCGCGCCGATCGTGCCGGTGTAAGTGCACTTTCCGGTGACGACGATGCCGGTGCTGGAACCGCCGGAAAGTTCAGGCGGCGGGGGCGCGTCGCAGAACTTCTCGAAGGTGGCGTCGGTGTAGGCGACATTGGCATAAGTGCTGAAGCGGTCGCTGGGGCGCAAGGAAAGGTCGGCCTCGATGCCGCGCGAGCGCACCTTCTCGGCATTGGCGAGATAGCCACGCACCGTGCCAAGCTGGCCATTGCTGACGCTGGCCTGGAAATCCTTGATCTCGGTCCAGAAGCCGGTGACGTTGAACGTGGCCTTGCGATCCCAGAACTGGGTCTTGAAGCCGGCTTCGAAGTGATCGACCTTTTCGGGCTTGATCGTGAAGACCGATGCGATCGGCACGCCATTGGCATCAGCGGGAACGCCGTTGAGGTTGATGCCGCCGGTCTTGAACGAGCGGGCGTAGGTCGCATAGACGTTGATGTCCGGCGTGATCTTGTACCGCACGTTGAGATCGTACGACAGATTCCAGGCGCTGAACGTCGGCTCGAAGAACTGCGATGCCTGGATGCCGCGCAACTGCGTGATCCATGGATCGCTGTAATAGGGCGAACCAGGCACGGGCGAGACAACCTGCCGCGTCCCGTCCGAGGCATTGCCGGTCACCGTCGAATTGTAGAGCCCCTTCTTGCGATCATAGTTCACGCGGATGCCAGGTGAAATCACCAACGCGTCGGTCACGTCCCAGTTGAGCTTGCCGAACAGCGCAGCGCTGGTGTTGTCGAGACGGATGTCGTTGACCGCGACCAGGTTGTTGGCGACGTTGGGATTGTTCGAAAGGGCGTTGGTGGGGTTGAGCAGCCACTTGCTCGCCGCCGAACCGGTCTGCTGGATGCCGCTGGTGCGGATCGACTGGTGGAAGCCGAACAAGCCGATCACGAAATCGTAACCCGAACCCTTGTGGTTCCAGCGCAGCTCCTGCGTGTACTGGTTCTGCTTCGTGGGATTGTTGACCTTGGTATAGACCGGCAGGCCGGTGTAGTCGCGGTCGTTGGCCGGACCCCAGTCCCAGTAGCGCCAGGCCGTGATCGAAGTGATCGTGTTGCTTTCGTCAAGGTCCCACAGCGCCTTGGCCGAAAGGCCGCCATGCTCGTTGCGGGCGGCAAGCTGCGCGTCGACGTCGGTCAGGCGATCGAACGGATCGACGTTGGGCAGCGGATAGTCGGCGCGGGGATAGCCGGGGAAGTAGCTCAGCAGCGCCGGCAACTGGCGGTTCACGGCGCGCTGCGTCTTGCCATAGCTGTAGAACGGCAGCGCGCAGCAGATCGGGTCCTGCAGGTTCCAGTCCCCCGAAAGCGTTACGCTCAGATCGGACTTCGGCTTCCACAGCAGCGCCCCGCGCACGCCGATGTTGTCGATCGACTGGATGTAGGTGTTGGTCGCGACATTGAAGATCGTGCCGCGGCGGCTGGTGGTCGAGGCGCTGATGCGCGCTGCCAGCGTATCGGACAGCGGGCCGGTGATCGTCGCCTTTCCCTGCTTGAAGTTCAGGTTTCCCAGCGTCACCTCGGCCTTGCCGCCAAAGTCGAAACTGGGCGGGGTCGTCGTGATGTTGATCGCGCCCGCCGTGGTGTTCTTGCCATAGAGCGTGCCTTGCGGCCCGCGCAGCGTCTCGATCTGCTGCACATCCACGAAGTCGAGCGTCGCCGAAGCGATGCGGTTGTAATAGACATCGTCGATATAGATGCCGACACCCTGCTCGAAGCCGTCGTTGGTCAGGCCGAACGGCGCACCGATCCCGCGGATGTTGATGAAGGTGTTGCGCGGGTTCTGGGTGTAGAACTGCAGCGTCGGCTGGATCTGCGTGAGGCGGGAGATATTGAAGGTCCCCTGTGCCTCGAGACGACCGGCATCCACGACCGATACCGCAATCGGCACCGACTGCACGTTCTCGGAGCGGCGCCGCGCGGTCACGACGATATCGCCGCCACCCGCCGGTGCCTGATCGGCATCAGCCGGCGCATAGGCAAGCACCTCGGCAGCAGCGGTTTCGGGTCCCGAGCTCTCAGTGGCAAAAGCCGGCATGGCAAATGGGGCGAAGGCGAACGAAGCCGCCCCCGCACGAAGCAGGTTCTTTACACGCATTGCATTGACCTCATGAATTCAGACCAATGCTTCCGGTGGTCCGGTCAGCAATGTTGATTTGCTTTTTTTACCCTGCGACGTGGCGGCCTTGCCTTTGCACAGTAAGGCGGCGCTTTTCCGTCACGTCGATCTGCACGATCCGCCCTTCATGCAGCGTGATATTCACCGAGCCGAACTGGATGCCCGCGATTGCTTCGGAAACGGCATCATATTCGGCAGCAGAGATGGTCCGGGTGGCCGTGGCGGACACGGCTGAAAGCCCTCTGTTCGTCATAGTCCATCCTCATGCAAGGCGACGATTCGCCCGCTACACAAACTCTAGTTATCTTATAGAGATTTGAGATCAAGCCCAATCGACGATAGGTTTTCTATTCGGGCCAAGCTGATGCCATGCAACGTCGCCTCGTCAGAAAACCGAAATTTATCTAATTATGTCAGTCACCTGGATTGTCCTGCGGTTGGTGCTTGGCCGCACAAGAATTTCTATGGAACCGCCAATTTCGCTCACCATGGTGATAATCAAGTATTATAGTAGAGTTTTTCATCGAAGCGGTGCTCATCGGAATTGCCAATGCCGACCAACATGCAAACTGCGCTGCCATCCTCCGCTGTCACAGCGTGCGAACCGCCGCACGCGCATCCTGACACCCGCCGATGAAGCGCGCGCTCATCATCCGGCACGTCCCGCGCGAAGGCGTGGCGGGCTTTCGTGAGCCAATCGAGGCGGCAGGTTACGCCGTCGACCGCATCGACGTGACGGACCCGGAATTCGCTTCGCTCGATCTTTGCAACCATGATCTGCTGATCATGATGGGCGGTCCGATGGGGATCTATGAACAGGATCAATATCCCTGGATCTCCTGCCAGTTGCGTCGGCTTGAGAAGAGGTTAAATGCCGATCTTCCAACACTTGGCGTCTGTTTTGGCGCGCAGATGATGGCCGCCGCAATGGGAGCTAGCGTTTACGCAGGTCGCGTCAAGGAAGTGGGCTTCCACCCGGTAACGGTTCGGGCAGATATACCGGCCAACCCTCTCCATCACCTCGTCGGCGTACCCGTGCTGCATTGGCACGGCGATACCTTTACCTTGCCCGAGGGCGTGGAACTTCTTGCCTCCAGCCATCTTTACCAACATCAGGCATTCCGTCGGGGCCAGAACCTTCTCGCGCTGCAGTTCCACGCCGAGATGGGCGAGGATGAGCGCTTCCATCAGTGGATCGAGACTTGGCCGGAATCCGTGGTGGAAGCCGGCGGCACCGAGGAAGACCTGCGCATCGCACACGATCTGCACGGACCGAGGGCCGTTGCTGCCGGGCGTTCGATGATCGCAGAATGGATCGCGGGATTGCAGCACTGAGCAAATCCCGCGATCGCCTGCGCGCCGAAGCCCGACGATCACCGCGCTGGCAGACCCAGCCAGCGTGCTGTGCCAGGTAATCTGCGCAGGATGGCAAATTCAAGCAGCAACAGAATAACCAACGAGATCGCCAGCATCGGCAGCAGCAAGCTGAGCAACAAGGTTAGCGCCACGACACCGCCCATGCGGACTGGCTGCTTGTTGGGCGTGGGTGCGCCAAGCTTGTCTGCGGGCTTGCGCCGGCGCCACATGACGAACCCTGTCACCGATAGCGCCGTCAGCATCAGTGCGGTGCACACGCCGATCACCTGGTTGATGACACCGAACAGATGGCCTTCATGCCAAGCCACGCCATAGCCCACCACGCGGTCGATCACATGCTTCTCCGCAAAGGTTTCGCGCGAGGTCTGACGGCCGGTCATCGGATCGTAGGTCAGCGACACGCGCAATGGACGATTCTGCGTGTCGGAGCGAACAGACCACGCGCTCGTCGCCTTTCCGCCGAAGCGTTGCGGCCCGCCGGGCGGCGTCACGATGACCGGAAAGGCAAGATGCTGACTCTTCGCTTCCGCAACGATTTCCCCAAGCGTCACCGGTGGCGTGGTCATGATCGATCCATCAGGCATCACGTGGCTGCCCACAGGCATCGTCGAAGTGTGCATGCTCATCGCACGATGACGGTGCTCGGCATGTTCGTCTGCGTCGGCGGGCCGGCCGCCGATTGTCCACTCCTGCTTGCCCTTCACCCAGCCCATCTCGGCCCGGACCATCTTGAACGCACTGCCCCAGACGTCGGCCCAGGGCAGGCCTGTCAGCAACAGGACCATCGCAAGACCCGCAACCCAGAAGCCCGTGACGGCATGAAGATCGCGCCACGCGACTTTCGCCCCCAGACCGAAGCGCGGCCAGACAACGCCGGCAAGACCACGCTGCGAAGGCCACCACAGGTAGAGTCCGCTCAGGATCATCACGATTGCCCAGCTTGCCGCCAGTTCGACAAGCCAGCTCCCGCGCTCGCCCAGAAGCAACTGGCCATGGACGTCATGAACGATCTGCATGATCCGCTGTTCGGGGTCGAGTGAGCCTGCAACCGTGCCTTGAGGTGACACGAACACGTCGCGCATCGGCTTTGCACCGTCCTGCGCGCCTGCCAGTGCGAGATGGACCAGCACGGCGTCGCCCTCCGCTTCCGGCAGGCGATAGGATGCGAAGCTGCTACCGGGAAAGGCCGCAATTGCCGCCGCGACCTGCGCATCGGGCGAAACCGAGCCTGCCACCGGATAGCCGCGCCAGGCGCGTTCCTCCCAGCGTTCGACCTGCGGCTTGAAGAGATAGGCTGCTCCCGTCAGCGAAAGCAGCAGGACCATCGGCATGACAAACAGCCCTGCATAGAAATGCCAGCGCCAGATGGTGCGATAAAGCGTCATCCGGTTCATCGTCACATCCTCCAACCAGCTTCGACAAGAAACGTGCGCTGGGGATATGGATGAAACACCCAGGCACGGTCATTGGTCAGGTTGTCGATCCCTGCTGACACGCGAACTTGCTCGGACATCCTCCAGTTGATGCGGACATCCATCGCGAACAGCTCGGACGTAAACCCGAAAGTGTCGCCGCGCTGCAGCCCGAACAGGTCGGTGTTCGGACGGCTGGCGTAGCGCAGGCCGAGATAGCCTTGCAGGCTCTCCGAGAAATCGTAGCGCATGTTGGCGTTGACGCGCCATTTGGGAATGCGGGGGAATTGCACGCCTTCCGCCGCTGGCGCGGAAGGATTCCGCAAGGTCTTGGCGTCTGTGTAGGCAGCATTGAAATCCGCCTGCAGGCCCTCGACCGGCCAGTCGTGCATCTCGACGATCCCTTCGAAGCCGAACTGGCGCGTGAGGTCGATGTTCTTGAAGTTCGAAGTCAGCACGCCGCTGCGGTTGAACCCGGTAAACGAGAAGATTGCATCGTCGACGCGCTGAAAGAACGCCGAGCCGACAAGTTTGAACCGCTCGAGATCGTGCGCAATCACCAGATTGGCATCCTTGCTCCTCTCTGGCTTGAGCGCCGGATCGAAGCTGTCTGGATTGAAGGCGCCATCGCCGTTCAGGCTGCCCTGGAACAGCTCTCCCACCGTGGGATAACGGGTTGCCATGGCGAGACTGAGCTGGAGGCTTGTCTCTGCGCCAAGACGATATTCGAACGACAGGCTGGGATTGAACGAACCTCTGTGGCGCGTCGCGTAGATGTTCGAAACCGGCTTGCCTGCCAGTGGTCCTGTACCAAGCCGGGCCAGCCCGCCATCATAGGCGCGCCAGTTGTCATAGCGGGCACCAAGCGTCACCGTCAGCGGATCGAGGACGATACGCGCCTCGCCCCAGGCCGAAAGCTGGCGGGTCTTGCCGAAAGTCCGTGTCGCGAAGGACTTGCCGGCCCCGCTCTGCCACGCCGCGAGATTGTAACGCGTCTGGTCCGTGCGGTAGGCGTTCGCCGTCAGTCCTGCGGCCAGTTCGCGCCTCGCAGTCTTGTTCTCGACCGTGATATCCCCGGTCCACCAGCCGGTCGGGCCCTGTTCGGCCAGTGTTCCGGCCGTATTGTTCTTTCCGGCCAGATAGCCGTTGGACGTGAACACATCCGTGCGCGGCACCTGATAGGTTGAAACCACAAGGCGCAGCGTTGTGTCCCCTGAAAGAGGCGCGGCCAGCTTCACGCCTGCGAGAAGCTCGTCGCGAAGTGTTCTCGAAAAGTTGGCTCCTGCGGCAGTATAGGTCTGCGTGCCGATCGTTACCCGCCCCTCGCACACGACATTGCCGGCGCTATCACGCAAATAGCAATCCGGCGCGGTCTGGCTGTCCTCGTTGTGCCAATAGGCGAGCAGGACCTGCGCGGTGATGCTGCCATCGTCGAAACCGACCTTCAGCTTGGCCTGTTCCTGTGTGATCCGGGCTGGCGACTGGGCTGCAAAGTATGGGTTCGTTGCATTGCCGGGGGCTCCGGGAATGCCGGTCCCTGCCGCAGTGGCGCGGACATGTTCCGGGTCGACAACGGCACCAGTAACCACTGTGCCCGTAGCGCCGCGCACCGGTGTGAGACCAAGGTATGTCATCGGCTGCCCGGTGTTGCGGAAATGGCGCCCCGTCAGGCGCAGCGACCACGGACCGTTCTTTTGCCTGAGGCCGATGCCAGCTTCACTGGAGAAGCCGCGGTAATCTTCATGGGTCGAGAACTGGTCATAAGGCTGGATGAAGCCCTGCACCGTGGCAAAGGCTTCGGTTTCGCGCGGATCGCGGGTCGTGATGTTGACGATGCCGCCCATCGCATTGCCGACATAGCGTGACGAGTAAGGGCCATAGACGATATCGAACTGCTCGACCTCGCCAGGGCCGACCACGCCCCACTTGGGCGCGAATGCGAAACTGTTGCCAAGGAAGTTCGACACGACGAAGCCGTCGACCATGGTCAATGTGCGGGCGCTCTGGGTGGAGTGCGTTCCGCGAAAGCCGGGGACGCCGTTGCTGTCTCCTGCATAGCGTTTGCGCACGAAGAAGTTGGGCGCGTACTTGATCAGGTCCTCAGTGTTGAAGGCGTTGACGGCGGCGAATTGCTCGGCACCCAGGCTGATCGCAAGACCGCGCGGGGCAATCTCGATGGGAGCGTCCTTTTGCCCCAAGACCAGGATCGGATTTGCCTCAGCGGCAGCATCGGTGCTGTCGGTTTCGTCGGCAAGTGCGGGCGCGGCAAGGCTCAGCGCCACGCCAAGCGCGATAAGTGAAGTCTTCATGGAAGGGTGTCCGTCCCTCGCCCCAGCGCAGCCAAAGGCGCCGAAGCTGTCTGTCAGAAATGCTCCGCCTGCAGCGAAGCGAGAAAGTCTGTCAGATCAGTGCTGGCGGACCGCGCAAGGGAGGCCGCAGGAACGTGATGCCGGCAAGCCGCGGAATGCGCACCGGCGCAAAGCCCAGCAGCAACATGAACGCGATGGCCAAAGCGACAAAGGGCGCTTCGTCCGCGCCCAGCGATGCTGAAGCCAGCGACGCGAAGGGGCAGGAATCTTTCGACTTCGCGCTGCTGTCCGCCTTCCCGGCGCCCGGGATCGTGATCGCCTTCGTAAGATGCGCACCCGAAGCGTCGGCGCATATCAGCACGGTCAGAACCTTGTCCTGCCTGCCCAGCATGAAGCCCGCGGGCATGACAGCCTTCATCACCAGCGCCGCGGCAACCAACCAGATCGCAAGAAAACGATGCTTTCGAATCAAGGTGGAAAGGCCCGCCATCGCGGGCGCCGTTAGACATCAGTTTGTCCACTGTCACCGACAAAACGGCACGCAGACGAATGAGTATAAGAACAATCGCACGCCGACAACCCATTTGGAATGTTTCCCCGGGGAAACACCGCGCAAACGGTTCACGTTTCTTCGGAGGTCATTTCCAACTGATCTTGGGTCAACCGGCCATCAACGTTTCGCCCACCTCGGTACTACTTTCACAATCCTCAAGTGCTGCTGCAATAGCGCTTGCTCCAAAGGATGAGTTGCCATCGGGTTTCCTGATCCAACGGTCATCCTTGCGCGCAAAGCCTGCGCGGTCGAGACCTGTAGTGCCCTTCCCTGCCGTGATGGCACACCCGCCCGGTCCAAGTGTGAGGCTTGCAACGCCCCGGCGGCGCGCGCAGATGGCCAGTTCCCTTGCAGACAACAGGGCTTCGGCCGCTGGCGGCAGTTCGGCAAAACGGTCGGTCAATTCCTCTCGGAAAGCCTCGATCTCGTCCGGACTCTCGACCCGGGAGAGCCGCAGATAGAGATTCAGCCGGACGGTTTCGTCAGGAATCCAGTCCTTCGGAATGCTGCCGGGGCTATCAAGGCGCATCTCCGGCTCGGGAGGTGGCGCTGCTTCGCCACGGCTGGCAGAAATCGCGCCCTCCAGCAGATGCTGATAGTATTCCAACCCGATCAGTTTCATGTGACCGGATTGTGCATCGCTGACGAGATCGCCACCACCCCGCTGATCCAGATCCGACGCTGCGATGGCAAAACCCGCCCCAAGCTGGCCATGGCGGGCCAAGGTCTCGAGCCGCTTGCGGGAGCGGTCGGTCAGGGAGTCTCCGGGCGAAAGCAGGATGATCGTCCCGCGCCGCCGGCCGCGCCCGACCCTTCCGCGCAACTGGTGGAGCTGCGCCAGCCCGAAACGGTCCGCGTCCCACACCACCATGGTGTTCGCCCGTGGCACATCCAGCCCCGTCTCGATGATGTTCGTTGCCAGGAGGACGTCGCCCTTGCCTTCGGCAAAGTCGATCATCGCCTGATCGAGCTGCGCACCCGGGAGTTTGCCGTGGACCTTGATGATCGACTGATCCGGAACAAGGCGCTGCAACAGTGCTTCCACCTTGTCCAGATCTGCGATCCTCGGAACGACGACGAAACTCTGACCGCCGCGCAGCTTCTCGCGCGTCAGTGCAGTGGCGACACCATTGTCGAAGGCACTCTTCAGCGCCGTCCTGATAGGCTGGCGGCGCGCAGGCGGAGTTGCGATGACCGACATGGCCTGCAGTCCGACGAGCGAGCGATGCAGGGTCCGCGGGATCGGGGTGGCGCTCATGACCAGCAAGTGCGTTTCGGGACGGCCGCGCAATCGTGCCTTGTCCGCCGCCCCAAAGCGCTGCTCCTCGTCGATGATGACCAGGCCAAGCTTCAGATAACGCAGCGTCTTGCCCGCAACTGCAGCCGTGCCGACGACGATCTGCGCTTTTCCTGCAGCGATCTCGGCGGCGATAGCCTTCTTCTGGCTGGCAGGCGTCGAGCCGAAAAGTCCGACGACCGACACGCCAGACTTTGCAAAGCGGCGTTCGAACTCGCGCAGGTGCTGCCGCGCGAGCACGGTGGTTGGCGCGGCTACCATCACCTGGAAACCGGCGAGCGCGGCCATGGCCGCTGCCCGGAGCGCCACTTCGGTCTTCCCGAAGCCAACGTCCCCAATCACGAGCCGCTCCATGGGTTTGCCGCTCGCAAGATCGGCGCGCACCGCCTGAATGGCCCGTGCCTGGTCAGCCGTTTCGCTGAACGGGAAGGTCGCGGCAAAGCGCTCGTATTCAGCGGGATCGGGAACGATGCAGGGCGCTTCGAGCGAGGCACGGGCCTGCGCCAGAGCGACAAGCTCGGTTGCTGTTGCTGCTATGGCATCCAGCACGCCGGACTTGCGACGTTCCCAACTGCTGCCGTTCAGCGTGTCGAGGGAGACCGCATCCCCATCACTGCCATAGCGCCATATCCGCCCGGCTTCTGCCGGCGACACCAAACGCCGGCCTTCCTTGGCGAACTCGAGTGCAATCAATTCACCTCCTGAAGCCGTCGGATCCTCGACCAGCCCAAGCAACCGAGCAACGCCGTGATCCTCATGAATGACGACATCGCCCAGTTCGACTGACAGAAAATCCAGCGCGCCATTCTCGAGGGAGGTAGCCCCGTCGGCGCTGCCCTCTATCTCGGCGCGCGATCCAAGAACGTCGCCCGCCGAGACGAGCGCGATTTGCGCATTTGCGGCCCCGCCATCGAGCGGTCCCCGCAGCAACCCGGCCTGCTTCGGCGCAAGATCCGCCGCTTCGGCCATGGAGGCAAGCGTGCGAACCTCGATGTCTGTCTCGCGCTGCAGGCGCATCGCGATGAACCGAAGATCGCGGGCACTGCCGATGATCACTGTTCTGGAGCCTTCAGCGGAACGCTTGGCGATATAGGTCTTCAGCGCGCGCGTCGGGTTTTTCTGCTCAACGAACCGGGGGGTCGGTTGCAGGGCATCATCATCAGCAGGAAGCGCGCTCCATGCCTTGCAGGCATCGACCCACGCAGCCTCGTCCACGACCTCTCGCGATAGCGTGCTTTGCGCCGCAGCAGCTTCGGATGCCAGGGCGAGGAACCGCTTGCGACGTTCTTCCGCCTCCCTGACGATCAGTATCTGGCCCGGCTCGACATGATCGAGCAAGGTCGCAAGTCGATCGCAGGCAGGTTCGACCGCCTGCGCGACGCCGATCGTCTGCAAGTCCTCGGTGGTAAGCTGCGTCAGCGGGTCATAATGGGCGAGCGAGGTGATGACGCCAGCTTCGAATTCGACCCGGACCGGCGCTCCTGCGTCAGCCGGAAAAATGTCGATGACTGAACCACGCACACAGATTTCGCCGGGTTCGTCGACCACTTCGTCTTCGACGTAACCGATCTGCGCAGCCAGTTCGCGAAAGGCACTGGGGTCGATGGGATCGCCAACCGCCAGCAGCGGCGGCCGTTCGTCGAAAACGGTAGGCGGTGGGTAACGCCGCGCGGCGGCCTCGCCGCTCGCCACGACGATCAGACCAGCGCTTTCACCGGAAACTGCGGCAAGTCGCAGCTGGCGCAGGGCTGACAATCGCTTGCCGATGTTTGCAGGCGAAGCCGGTGCTGTATCTCCCGGCAACTGGTCTGAGGAGGGTACATGGACGACCTTGCGATCATCAAACAGCGACGCGAGCGTGGCCGACAGGTTATGCGCTGCAAGCTCATCTGCGCACAAAATGACAAGAGGGCGATCCTGGGCGCATTCAAGGGCGCGCAGTGCGAGATCGGCACGGGAGGTCAAGCGAAGGACTGCCCGATAAGGTATTCTTTTTTCACGCGTTTGACCCTAGCTGCCATGATCTGGTCAAGCGGCCAACACTGCGTTCGTTCCCGCCCCTAAGGGCATGTGCGCAAATCCTATTTCTTGTTGGCCGCCGTGAAGCGGGAGCCGAGGCCATATTGCTCCGGACGGTAGCTCTTTGGTCTAGTCGGAGGTATCCAACGCGTAGGCCAAGCAATGATCAAGATAGGCCGCCTCGTGCATCGATACGAGTTCTACGACAGACCTCCAGAGCCAGCGCGGTGCGTCAAGATCCGGCCCATGCGAGCCTGCCAACGCGCGTAGCCATGCCGTGCGGGCCCCATCGTCCATCTGTCGCGCGTGCGCCTTGCCAACCACGCTCGCCAGGAAGCGAGCCGAAGCGACGGCCTGGTGGCGGCTGAACTGGTCGATCTCGATCTTCAGATCCTGTGGCATCAGTTCACGGACGAACACCGATTTGCCAAGAAGCGTGCCTGCGACCATGCGATCGCCGAGAAACGGCGAAAGAGCGCGAGCGCCCGCCACGACGCGGTGGGCAGGTTCGGACGGCATGTCAGCTAGCGGCGATGCCGGAGCGACGCTTGCAACAGCCTCCTTGATGTCGACGAGACCGAAGGATTCACGACCGCTACTTGGCGTAATTCCAACCAGAACGGCATAGCGAAGCAATCCCAACGAACTGCATCCCTTGCGCCAGTAGGCTGCGTCGTGAATCGTGAGTTCGCAATCCTCGCTCGATCCATAATTGGTCAACACCAGTCGGCGCACCGCATCGGAAGTGATTAGGCGTTCAATGCCTTGCCGTTCTTCGTCGGTAATCGGCCAGTAGGTCTTGCCGAGCGGAATAGCGGCGCGGCCACCTTCGATGCGCTCATGTGCAAGGTGTTTCCAGCGACGGCCAAACGCCCGCCTTTTGACTGTGCTGACCGCTATGGGTTCATCCTCGGGGGAAGCGAAGTTGCGCGGAAGAAACGCCTTTTCATAAGCATCGGCCATTCCCTCGATCATGCGCGCCGAAACGACGCCCGGCAGATCCGAACCACGTGCCGCCGTCTGAAGACTGAGCGCGAGGCGTATGAAATCAAGCGCCGGGTTCCCGATGACGGTCTGATCGAGATCGCGAATCTGGATCGAGATGCGCCCGTCGGAATCGCCGATGGGTCCCATGTTTCCAAGATGGCAATCGCCGCAGATCCAGACGCCAGGCCCCTGTGGCAAAGCCGCCGCCACTGCAGAACCGGCCAGCCAGTCATAGAATTTGGCAGTATTTCCGCGGACATAAGCGTGGGTTGATTGCGCCATCTTGATGCGGCGCCGCTGCTCAAGAACACCTCGACGCTGCCGCGGTTCGATCAGCTTTCCCATTCTATCGGCCAGCCCTCGTGTGCAACCTTTGGCGATCACGCAACTTTGCGCATCGGACAGTCTATCTTCACATGCGCCTTGCAGCCACTCATACGAAGCGAATGTAGCGAGCTTGCGAACGCGTAAGCGGCGGTGCTCCATCGGCCGTGCGCATCAGTACGTAGCCGTTCTGCTCGGCCAGCGCATCCAGATCGACGCAGGCATCAACATGCCAGCCCGGAGCCGATTGCCGGGCAGCCTGGACTGCCGACTTCCAGTTTGCCGCCTCAATAAAGCGATAGTCGTGCTCCTCGCGCATGGATGCGGACGAATTGCGGCCCAGTTCCGCAACGAAGAATGACGCCTCTCGCGGGCGGCTCTCATTCTGGTGCAGGTCAAGGTCCATCTCGGTCCAGCCATCGAGGTGAGCCGCACTCATGGTCCCGGCAAAACGGTCCGCACATGTCGCAACGAGCTGGCCTTCGTCGGCGGCCACCACGGCGTGCACCTCATGACTCTCGAAAAGACTGCCCTCGCGCATCCCACCGATTTCCACGAGATACAATTTCATGCCCGACCTCTCGTGCAGCAAACGCAAAAAATGCCACACACGCAAAAGTGGGCGATCCGGAACTCGCAACCAAGCCGGGCGTTCCGAGACTGAAGTGGCGTTGCCAAGAAGGCCGGCAATCCAAAAATGGAATTCCTTATCCCTGAACCCGAACATCCTCGCGCTCGCGAGCGCGTCGCCATCGTCGGCGCAGGTGCGACCGGCACCTATTGCCTGCACGCCTTGGTGACAGCCGAAGCGGCTGCCGAAATCGTTGTATTCGAGGCGAGCGACTGCCCAGGGCCGGGGCTTGCCTACTCCCCGGCGCTGAACGAAATCCATGCCCTGTCGAACATTGCCGGTTTCGAGATTCCTCCGTTGATGGAGCCGCTGAATTCCTGGACCGTTCGCCAGACGCCCGAACGCCTTGCGGAGTGGGGCATTGCCGAAAGTGCTGGCGACGACCGAGCGTTCTTCCCGCGCGTGGTGCTTGGCGAGTGGCTTGCCGAACAGTTCCGCGTGATCTGCGCCACCAGCAAGGTGCCGGTCAGTGTCCATTCGCAGGTCGAGGTCACGGACATTGTCACTCTGCCGGACTGTTGCCGCGTCCAGTGGCTCGACCGACACGGTGCAGCGAGTCAGGATGAGTTCGATCGCGTGGTCGTTGCCTCAGGTTATGGTGCAATCACCGGCGGAGATGCCGAGGCTGCCGAAAGCACTGGAAAGTCTGCAGCCATGGCAGCAGAGAATGGCAAGGCTGCACGATTCGGGGTGCTCGGCTCGTCCCTGTCTGGAATTGACGCGGCCGTTTCGATCGCGGTTGCGCGTGGGTCGTTCGTCGAGGACGAGGCAGGCCTTCGCTATGTTGCAGCCAATCCGTTTCAGTGCGTCCTGATGAGCCGCAACGGGCTGTTGCCGGAGGCCGACTTCTGGTTTCCCCATCCCTTGCCAGAGTTGGACGGGTTCACCGAAGAGTTCGCCGCCGAGTGTGTGCGGGGCGAGGACGGTGATCTTGATCGCCTGTTCGCACGGTTTGCCGACGTGCTCCAGGCACGCGCGCCCGATTGGGCCGCTGAAATCGGCCTTGCCGAAGCAAATGCCGATGATTTTGCCGAGCGTTACTTTGCCAGACGCCGCTCCGCCGACGTTTGGGACCATGCCCGCCAGAACCTGGCAGATGTAAAGGCATGGAGCCAGAGCCACCGGACCCCGGCTTGGCGTATCATCATCCTCAAGGCGCACGAGATCTTTGCCACGGTCATTGCCGCGCTTTCACCAAGCGATCTTGCGCGCCTTCATCGCGGGCTGAAGCGCGTGTTCACAGATAACTACGCAGCTGTGCCACACCTCTCGATAGAGCGGCTGCTGGCCATGCACGAAGCCGGAGTGCTAGATGTCATTGCCTTGGGCAATGATTACGAGATAGCGCCGGCTCGAAAGGCGTGGTTGGTGAAGTCGCCGGGATGGTCCGCACGTTTCGACGAACTCGTCGATGCACGCGGCCCGCAAGCCGCCGCGCTGACCCGCTTTCCGTTCCCGACCTTGCGGCTGCAGCTTTGCGCGAGTGCGCTTGAGGACGACCTCGACTGGAAGGACGGGGTCAACCCCGCCAGCGATCTTACAGTCTGCGATCAGGACTCGTCGCTCAAACGCGTCCATCTGTGCGCGCTGCCGTATCTGTTGCGCAACCGCCCATTCGTGCAGGGCCTCGTGGAGTGCGCCGGCATGGCGCGTGCAGTGAGCGAGGCGATTGTTGAATCGCAGAACAGCTCTGCGGACGCGTCGACCTCAGCGCAGGACCTGATAGAGCTGCTGGATCGGCCCGCAGTGATCCTGCCGACAGGCGAAGTCCTGCCGCTTGCCGGCTGAATGCGCTCGCGCTGGCCGTTTGGTTCAGGGCGCGAAGGCAAAGACAGAGTGTTTCGAGAGAGGTCGGGAACCGAATGGACGGCAGACCGCTCCGGTTGCATGCGACAGAAACAGGCAATGACGCTCCTTCGAGACAGCTGGCTCCTCACCGCCGAAGCCTCGATGGTGATGGCAATGCGCATGGCCATATTCATCGTATGGGATGCCAAGGCGCAGAAAGAGGCTGACCTCATGGTTGCCGAAAAGATCGGCGCCGCGCTCGAACTGCAGTTCCGCGCCATGACGGGAGGCCTTGGCACAACCCCATATGCGGCCATGACGAAATCGGTCGCGCACTACAGGCGGGCGGTGACGGCAAACCGAAAGCGGCTGTCACGGCGCACTGCCTCCTGATCGAGACTTTTACCGAGCCATCCGAGTGGCGCAATATTCTGCCTTTCAGGAACGGCTGGCCTCCTTGCGCCGTTCGGCAATCCGAGCACTCGCTTAACCGGAGTACCCATGGAACATCTCGCACCGAACTTCTGGAACCTACGCGGGCAATTCAAGATCGCTCACACGATCGACATCGGCACACATATGTCGCTCGTGCGTCGGCCGAGCGGAACATTCGTGCTGATCGACGCCTATGAGCCAGAGGACGAGGAACGCGAGGAACTACTGGCGCTGACCGGGAACGGTGACCTAATCGAAGCGGTGCTCAACGTGCACGCGTTCCATACGATTCACTGCAAGTTCGTGCACGAGGCCCTTCCGCACGCCCGTCTGATCGGCACGCGCCGGCACCACCTCAAGATGCCACACCTTAATTGGGATCCGTCCCTGATCGAGGACAATGCCACCCACAGCCAATTCGCCGATCTTTTCGATTTCTCGATCCCTGCCGGCGTGGACTTCATTCCTGAAGATGAATCCGTCCACGTCAGTTCAGTCCTTGTTCGTCACCGCGAAAGCCGGATCGTGCATGTCGATGACACGCTTATGTATCTCGACCTGCCGGGGTTCGTGGAAAAGCTTGTGCCGGGCCCCAAGCTGCGCTTCCATCCGAAGCTTGCCGAGGGCCTCGAAAAGCGTCCCGGTGCGGCGGACGATTACATCCGCTGGGCTCGGGATCTGGGTGAGGCATGGGCGGACACGCAAATCGTCTGCGCTGCGCACAAGGGCATCGTTCACCTTGATGAGCAGACATTTGCCGAAGCGATGGCCGATGCTCTTGCGCAGGCATCCAAGACGCTCGACGAGCATCGCGAACGCTACTCCTGACTTCCGTGTCCGCTGTTTACCTTTCCCCCTGCTGAGAGATTTCCCATGTCCGCAAAGACCATCGCGACAGTCAATCCACTGACCGAAGAAGTGCTTCACGTCTATGAACTTATGTCGGATGACGAAGCGACGCAGGTGATCGAGAAATCGCACAGTGCCTTTCTCGATTGGCGATTGCGTTCGCTTGAAGACCGGGCTGCCGTCATGTCCCGCATTGCCGAAGAACTTCGCAGCTCTGCCGAGGAATTTGCACAACTGATGACCAACGAGGTCGGCAAGCTGTTGAGCGACTCGAGGTCGGAGATCGAGTTGTGCGCGGGCATCTGCGACTACACAGCGAAGAATGGCCCGAAAGTTCTTGCCAACGAAAACCGTGAGGTGCCTGAAGGACGGGGCTTGGTCACCCATGCGCCGCTGGGCGTCATCTACGGCATACAGCCGTGGAACTTCCCCTGCTATCGAGCCGTCCGCTATTCGATTTCGAGCCTGATGGCAGGCAACGGCGTCCTCCTGAAGCATTCGGAGAACTGCACTGGCAGCGCACTGATGCTGCGTGACATTTACGAGCGGGCAGGCCTTCCCGAAGGGTTGTTCGGTGTGCTGCTTATCTCGCACGAACAATCCGATGCCGTCATCGAAAACAAGCTGGTGCGTGGCGTGACCCTGACCGGCAGCGACCGGGCCGGACGCTCCGTGGCGCAGAAAGCTGCATCCGTTTCCAAGAAGACGGTGCTCGAGCTTGGATCGAATGACGCCTACATGGTCTTCGACGACGCCGATCTGGAACTGGCAATCAAGGCTTGTGCCAAGGGGCGCCTGTTCAACAATGGCCAGACTTGCGTCAACGCAAAGCGGTTTATCGTCACGGAGAAGAATTACGACGCCTTCGTAGAAGGTTATGTCAAGATCTTCAGATCCGTCGTGATCGGCGACCCGACAGAAACGGGAACCCAGCTAGGCCCGCTGGTATCGCGCCGGCAGCGCGACCAGGTGCATCAGCAGGTCGAGCAGAGCGTCGCGAAGGGGGCACGGGTACTCGTGGGCGGCAGCGTTCCCGACCGGACGGGTTGGTTCTATCCCGCCACGGTGCTTGCCGATGTTGTGCCCGGGCAGCCTGCCTATGATGACGAGATCTTCGGCCCGGTAGCAGCCATCATCAAGGCCCGCGACGACGAGGATGCAATGCGCATCGCTAATGACAGCCGCTATGGTCTGGGCGGCGGGATCTTCAGCCGCGACGTCGACCGGGCCGTGAAGATGGCCTCGGCATTGTTCGATACCGGCATGGTCAACATCAACACTTATACCATCGCCTCGCCCGACATGCCCTTCGGCGGTGTAAAGGATTCAGGGTACGGCCGTGAACATGGCGCAGAAGGCCTGAAGGAGTGGGTCAACGTCAAATCCATCACGGTGGCGAACTGACGTGCCCGACAGCCTGACTTGCGATGTTGCGATCATCGGTGCCGGCACGGCCGGGCTTGCCGCTGAACGTTCGGCACGCTCGAATGGGGCAAGCACTATGCTGATCGATCCGCAATTCGCGGGTACAACCTGCGCAACCATTGGCTGCATGCCCTCGAAGCTGCTGATCGCGGCGGCGAACGGCGCGCAATCGGCGCGCGATGCCAAACGCTTCGGGATTCGTGTACAGGACGTGAAGGTCGACGGGCCTGCCGTGATGGCGCGCGTTCAGGCGGAAAGAGACCGCTTTGTCAGGCACACGCAGGACGATATTACGAAGATACCTGAAGAGATCAGGATCTGCGGCCGAGCCAGTTTCATTTCACCAGACGAGCTGGCCCTCGATGATGGTCGCACGATCCGGGCCGGCGCAATCGTCATCGCCACCGGCGCGTCACCGCACGTGCCTGAAGCCTATGCAGAGCTAGGCAGCAATATCCTGACCAATGAGACGGTCTTCGATCTCGAAGACTTGCCCGCAAGCCTTGCGGTGATCGGATCTGGCGCAATCGGGCTCGAACTCGCCCAGGCCATGGCAAGGCTCGGCGTGGAGGTCACCATATTCGACGAAGGCCGCAGGCTTGGTGGCGTCCGCTGTGACAAGGTTCATGCCGCTCTTGCCAGCGCGATCGGTGAAGAGCTCACGGTGCGGCTGGGCGTAAAGCTGCAGCCAGGTCTGGCCAGTGATGGAATCACCCTTTCGTGGTCTGGCGATAACTCGGGCAAGGGCACTTTCGAGAAGGTACTGGTGGCGACCGGGCGGCGGCCAAATCTGCAGGGCCTCAACCTGTCGGCAAGCGGGCTTGAACTCGATGACCATGGCGTGCCGCGCCATGACCGTGCGACCATGCGTTGCGGGAAGAGCTCGATCTTCATGGCTGGCGACGCAGCGCAGGATCTCCCACTCCTGCACGAGGCCTCCCATGATGGCGCAATTGCCGGGCGCAATGCGGCGGCCTCCCCGGCGTCAGTCGAGAGCGAGCGGTTCGCGCCCCTTGCGATTACCTTCACATCGCCGTCGCTCTGTCGCATCGGACAATCTGAGGATGAGGGCGTAATTACCGCGACCTCGGACTTCAGGGACCAGGGCCGGGCGCGGGTAGAAGGCATCAATCGCGGCGTGCTCACGCTTTATGCCGCTGCACCCGACGGACAGTTGATCGGCGCTGACATGTTTGCCCCGGCCGGCGAACATCTCGCGCATATGCTGGCATGGGCTGTCCAGATGAAGCTGACGGCGACGCAGTTGCTGGAAATGCCTTTCTATCATCCGACGATCGAGGAAGGGCTGAAGCCTGCCTTGCGGACGATTTGCGCGGCGCGCCCGCTGGCGTTGCCGGCTGACCAGGATTCGGGCACGCCTCCGGGCGGCTGAACGCGGCCGCACTTTCGGGCACGGGTCGAGAACCTTTGCGAGTGTCATGCGTATTGAGGCCGATCAATGTTGCACTGCAACACAGGGGGCCACGTGACCAACCGTACGCTTATCCAGTTCTTCCACTGGTACACTCCCGCCGATGGCTCCTTGTGGTCACAGGCGCGCAGGGAGGCGCAGCGCCTGGCAGACATGGGCGTGACCGATGTGTGGTTGCCGCCTGCCTGCAAGGGCGCGTCGGGCGGCCATTCCGTCGGCTACGATGCCTACGACCTTTTTGACCTTGGGGAGTTTGATCAGAAAGGTTCGGTGGCCACGAAATATGGCACGCGCGATGAGCTGATTGCCGCCGCCAAAGCGCTGGCCGACTGTGGCGTCGGCACAATCGTTGACGTGGTGTTCAACCACAAGATGGGCGCCGACGAGCGCGAACAGGTAACCGTGCGTCGCGCAAATGCCGATGACCGGACAGAGATAGAGGACCATGCCTTCGAGGCTCATGCCTGGACGAAGTTTACCTTCCCGGCGCGGGCAGGACAGTATTCCCGGTTCATATGGGATGCGCAGTGCTTTGGTGGGGTCGACCATGTCGAGGACCCCGATGCCGAGGGCGTCTTCAAGATCGAGAACGAACATGATCTGGGCACGTGGAGCGAGGAGGTCGACGATGAGCTTGGCAATTTCGATTACCTGATGGGCGCCGACATCGAGTTCCGCAATCCGGCCGTGCAAGAAGAACTTAAATACTGGGGACGCTGGATAGCAGAGCAGTTGCCTGTCGCCGGCTTTCGTCTTGACGCTGCAAAGCACATCCCGGCCTGGTTTTTCCGCGACTGGGTGGGCCATATGCGTGATGCCGTGAAGAACGATGCTCTCGTCGTCGCCGAATACTGGCACCCTGACGAGGACGTGCTGAAGTCTTACCTCGAGAAGGTGGATCACCAACTCATGCTGTTCGACGTGGCACTTCAGCACAGCTTTCATCACGCTTCGCGGTCCGACTCGAACTTCGATCTGCGGACGATCTTCGACGGCACGCTTGTGGCAGCCATGCCGGACCACGCGGTCACGATCGTCGGCAATCACGACACACAGCCGCTGCAGGCTCTCGAAACGCCCGTGGAGCCTTGGTTCAAACCGATAGCCTATGCGCTCATCTTGCTGCGCGAGCAGGGATTGCCCTGCATCTTCCACGCCGACCTCTATGGTGCAGACTACCGGGACACCGGTGACGACGGCAACGAGCACGACGTAAATCTTCCGGCGATCGGATGCCTGCCGGCGCTTGTCGAGGCAAGAAAGCGCTTTGCCCATGGCCCGCAGACCGACCTCATGGACGAAGATCCGGGCTGCATTGGCCTGGTCCGCCACGGCACTGCAGAACAGCCGGGATGCGTCGTCGTTATTTCGAATGGTGGCGACAATGGCAAGTCTGTCGTCCTCGGTCCTGACCTTGGCTCGAGGACCTTCCGTGACTGGCTCATGCACCGCGACGACATGGTGAAGACCGACGAAGCCGGTTGCGCTCATTTTCCGGTCAACGGTGGCAGCGTCAGCATCTGGGTTCTTGCCGATTGAACCGGATCGTCCAGGGCAGTTGCCTTTCATCGCGAAATGCGGCACTGGTCCGGCATAAAGTAGCGGGTGCGATCTCCCGCCAGGCAAACGAGCGTTAGCGCGCGTCGGGGCCGCGGAATGGGAACTGGGTCCTGTGTCTGCGGCAAGCAAACATTCGGATGATCATGACGTTCGCGTTGCGGAGCGCAGGCCCTCGCCTGCCTCGGCAATGGTGTACGAGGCTTGTCATCTGGTCACGCCTTGGCAGGCTAACCCCGATCCCGTTCTCTATTGGCAGCCCTGTGTCCGCACCGCTGATGGTGTGGCCACGTCGGAGAATGGATGTCCCGCATGAATGCGCAATCAGTCGCGATCAGCCTTGACCTGATCAATCGCCATTATCAGGAGCCGAATAGAAATCGGTTTGAAAGCAAATACTTCTGGGAGGAACTTTACAAGCTTTTTCCAGCAGCCGGGTTTCGATCGATAGAGATACCTTACGAACCGGTCTGGCAATTCGGCGGACGCAGCGGCGTGCCCATGAACCGCTACTGTATCAATACCAAGTATGGCAGTGCTGCCAGCTATCGCGAATTTCTTGCCGGCTGCGGTGTGGAGCAGGTGACGGGCGTGACCTTCGATCCCAACCTGTTCATGCGCAACGACAACATCCACTTCTATTTCGGCGCGACAGGACACTTCGCCGGCGAAGCGCTCGATCATGCAGTTGATCTGGGGGCAGATTACCTCGCAATCAGCCCGTCCCCCTTCTACGGCCGGATCACGCAATATCATCCCGATCTGGAGAACGAGAAGGAGGCCTTCACCGACCGGACGGTTGATCTGCTATCGGGCTTGGCCAGCAAGGCAGAGGAGCGCGGCATCAAGCTGGTGCTGCGCAACGAATACTGGAGTCTGTTCGGCGCAGAACGCCTCGATCCGCTACTGGCGCGGCTTCCTGCGAGCGTCCTGCTTGACCTGGACACGGCCAACCTGTTCGTTGCCGGCATCTCGGCGACGGACTTCCTTGAAGCGTACAGTGGCCGGATTGGGTGCGTCCACCTGACCGACACCAGCTTCAAGGACACGACCGGCATCTGGAAGACCCCGAATCCCGAGTTTCCGCAAGATCATGCGACCCAGGTGTTCCGCGACCCGGGCACCGGATCTGTCGACCTTGTCGGCTTTGCCCAGGCCTTGGACCGGCACGGGTATCAAGGCCCGGTGGTCAGCAGCGCCCGCCAGACCCGCGACCCGTTCCGGGCGCTGCTGCGTACGCGCGCCCTGCTGAACCAGATCGTGAACTGAACCAGATTCAAGACGGACGGAGATTCCGCCATGACCAATATTCGCTACGCCAACATGTGCCACTGGAAGTCGATACCCTACAAGAAGATCGAGAACTTTCGTGACTTCTATTACGAGGACAAGACCAACAGCGCTTACTACTCCGACTGGGACAGCATCCTTAAGTATCAGGCAGCGCTGGGCTTCCACGGCATCGAGATCGCGCCGTGGGATATGGCCGATATCCTGCCGCTGTTCGGCTCACCCGAGAACTTTACGGCCTTTGCTCGCGAGCGCGGCGTCGAGGTTATCGGCATGTTTCATGGTGCCCATGCATCACACGCTGCCGACCACTTTGACGAAGCAGTGAAATCCGGGCGTGAGGCCGTTGACACGATCGTGCGCTTCGGCGGGACCTACATGAATACCTGCCCAACGCAGAACCACTTCGGTTGCGGGCCTCTGACCCGCGAGGAAGTGCAGCAGTGCGCCAAGGTCATGAACGAGATCGGACGCTATGCCACCGACCACGGCGTCAAGCTTGGGCTTCACAACGAATTCTTCTGCGCGATCAATCTGCCAAACCATCGCGAATTGATCGAAAGCACCGACCCACGCCATGTCCATTACTGCATAGATACTGCGCAGATCTCGATCATGGGGGAAGATCTGCTCAAGTTCTATGACGACTACCACGAGCGCATCAGCACGTTCCATCTCAAGGACACGGCGTCGGCTGGCCAGCCTGACAGCGTGCGCTATGCGCAAGACCCTGAAATTACCGATGACGGGACACGTTGGTTCTGGGAGCCCGGCCTCGGGACGCTTGATCTTAAAGGGCTGTATCACCTGCTGAAAAAGCACGGGTTCAAGGGCTGGATGGGCATCGAATATGATGGCTCACCCGATCTGCTCGCCTCGATGGCGCTCACCCGCTATTACCTAGATAACGAGTTGCGACCGATCTACGACTGACGACCGACGCACACTCCTGCTCTTGGCGGCGCTCGTGGAAAAGACAATGCTGCGACGCCGTCATGTTGCTGGCTGACTTTTGCGCGGAACATTCGCGAGACAAGCTGGTTTTCCAGTGGGGGCACCGAATCCTCTGGCGCATGCCGCTCCTCCATGAGCGACCGACGTCGTCCTGTTTGCAGTGCGCGGATTTCGGCCAGCGCAACCGAACTCCGAGGGCAGCTGATGCAACTTCTGACGAGCCTGGACTACTCATCGGCTGAAGAGCAGTTGGACGAAGCAGCCACATCGCGGGAAGAGACCACCTGCGACGACAGCTTCATGGCTGAATTGCTGGCGGGCTTGTCTCGAGCGGATCGCGCGGTGCCGTGTCGCTTCCTTTACGACGCGGCCGGGTCCGCTCTGTTTGACGAGATCTGCGAACTCCCTGAATACTATCCCACGCGCACCGAATGCGGAATCCTGAAGGCGCATGCGTCCGAAATAGCTGCGGCCATTGGCAAAGATGTGCGCTTTATCGAACTGGGTGCAGGATCTGGCGGCAAGGCTGAAATCCTTCTGGACCAGATGCCTGGAGCACGTTCTTACGTCTGTATCGACATTTCCCCCGTGCCGCTCGCAGGAACTGAAGCAGCGGTCAGGCAGCGCTACCCCAGGCTCGAAGTGAGCTCGGTGTGCGGCAATTATCTGGGCGAACTTGAATTGCCCAAGGCGACCGGCCTGCGCGACGTCTGCTTCTTTCCCGGATCGACCATTGGCAACTTCGAGCGGGACGATGCCCGCGCCTTCCTGCAAACATGGCGCGAACGGCTTGGCCCGGGCGGCATGATGCTTGTCGGTGTCGATCTGAAGAAGGACTCAGCCATCCTGGAGCAGGCCTATGACGATGCCCAAGGGGTGACCGCACGCTTCAGCATGAATCTGCTCAGCCGCGCCAATCGCGAACTGGGTGCGGATTTCGACACTGCCCACTTCCGGCACCGCGCACGCTATGTCGCCGACCCGGGACATATCGAGATTACGCTGGTCAGCACGGCAGAGCAGGACGTCCGCGTCGGCGGTCGAACTTTCGCGTTTTCCCCGGGCGAAGCGATTCACGTGGAAAATTCACACAAATATGCCGTCGCTGAATTCGCCGATCTCGCAGGTGATGCTGGGTTTGACGTTACCAGGGTCTGGACAGACGAGGCCAAGTTGTTCAGCGTCCAGTTGCTTACTGCCAAGGCCTGAGACCAGATCAATGGACCTAGGGGGGATCAGGATCAGCAACCGGCCAGAGGCAAGCACCGAGCCCGATGTAGCGCAGATTGCCTCGCTTTACACATCGGTACGCGCGTTGACCCGTGAACTTTGCGCGCCGCTAAGCGACGCGGATGCAACGATACAGTCGATGCTCGATGCATCCCCGGCCAAGTGGCATCTTGCCCATACCACCTGGTTTTTTGAGACTTTCGTCCTGCGTGATCACGTCCCAGGCTATCGGATTTACGATCCAGACTGGCCGTTCCTGTTCAACAGCTATTACGAAGCCGAGGGTGCGCGACTGGCGAGAGCCGCAAGGGGACTTCTTTCGCGTCCGTCGCTTGCACAAGTGATCGACTATCGCGAAGCGGTCGATGCCGCACTGTTGGTGGCGCTAGGGCAACTGGCACCGGATGTTCTGGCCATCGTCGAGCTTGGCTGCCACCACGAACAGCAACATCAGGAACTCCTGCTCACCGACATTCTGCACGCCTTTGCGCAAAACCCACTGCAATGCGAGATCTGGCAACGCGACGCCAACCCATCGATGCCTGCGGCGAAGAAAGCGGGCTGGCTCCCAATGTACGAAGGTCTTGCGGAGGTTGGCTGCGATACAGGCAATGGCCTTGGCTTCGCGTTCGATTGCGAAGGACCGCGCCACCAGGCCTTGTTGCACCCGCACCAGTTGGCCGACCGAACCGTAACCAATGCCGAATGGCTCGCCTTCATGGCTGATGGCGGATACGATGACGCCCGACTGTGGCTTTCCGATGGATGGGCATGGCGTAATTCTGAAGCCGTCCGCGCGCCGATGTATTGGCAGGAAAGCGATGGCGAATGGACGAGCTACAGCCTCTCGGGCGGTCGGCCCATCGATCTGGAC
Organism: Novosphingobium sp. B1; assembly: GCF_900176395.1. Lineage (GTDB taxonomy): Bacteria > Pseudomonadota > Alphaproteobacteria > Sphingomonadales > Sphingomonadaceae > Novosphingobium. The sequence goes on from NZ_FWXL01000002.1 coordinate 75,258, forward strand.
GCACCGGTTTGCCACGTAAGCTTTTTCGAGGCCGATGCCTTCGCGACATGGGCAGGAGCGCGGCTTCCTACCGAGTTCGAGTGGGAAGCTTCCGCTGCAACGCACGATCCCCTCGCCGGCAACCTGCTCGATGCAGGCGGAGACATCCGGCCCCGCGGCGCTGGGGATGCGCCAGCATTCTTCGGCAACGTCTGGGAGTGGACGGGTAGCGCCTATCGCCCCTACCCGGGTTTTCGTGCCGCAGACGGCGCCATCGGCGAATACAACGGAAAGTTCATGAACAGCCAGTTCGTACTGCGCGGCGGCAGTTGCGCCACGCCACGAGGTCACGTGCGGGCAAGCTACCGCAACTTCTTCTACCCTCACCAGCGCTGGCAGTTCATGGGATTGCGGCTCGCTCGCGATTGCGCATGAACGACCGGTCGCCTCGCGCACCGCGACGGGCAATGATTGCCGTCGGCCTCTCGACCGTGGTTGAATGGTACGATTTTACCCTGTGCCTCTACTTTGCGCCCACGCTTTCGCGCGTTTTCTTCGGCAGCGACGGCGAAAGCCTTGGCAAGACCCTGGCCGGGTTCGCTATTGCCTATGTGATGCGACCGGTCGGTGCAATTTTCTTCGGTCAGTTCGGTGATAGGCGCGGTCGCAAGCCGACGCTGCTGCTTTCAATGTCCTTGATGACGATTGCCATGCTGGGATTGGCGCTGCTGCCAACCTACCAGCAAGTCGGTCCTGTGGCGGGATTGCTGCTGATCGCCATGCGATGCGTGATGGGTTTCAGCATCGGCGGCGAATATCCGGCGGTCGTTGCCTATCTTTTCGAAACCGCTCGGCCGCACCGGCGCGGATTGGTGACATCGCTTGCCGCCGCAGCCAGCGAAGTGGGTGGACTGATCGCCGTCGGCCTGTGTTCGTGGCTGACAGTCAATCTCGACGCCCCTGCACTTGAAAGTTGGGGTTGGCGCATTCCGTTTCTGATCGGCGCGCTGCTGGCTGCGGCGATCTGGCTGGTGCGTGCCATCGTGCCCGAGCCGCCTGCCTTTGTCGCCGCGCGCAACAGTGGGACTATCACCGGCTCGCCGCTCGCTCGGTCCCTGAGCGGGGCTCGGAAGAGCATCGCTATCGGCTTTGCAATTTCCGCGCTCGGATCGATCACCTATTACGTCGGCATCACGTACGTTCCGTCGTTCATCAAGCTGACCAACGCGGCTAACGATGCCACCGCGCTGCACCTTTCGACCATGGCTGCATTTTGCGTGATCGTTGTAACGCCGCTGGTGGGTTGGCTTTCCGACCTCACCGGGCGAAAGCGGGTCCTGCTTGCTCTGAGTGGGCTGTGCATCTTGTTACCACCCATCCTGTTCAACCTCGTTCTGTCGGAATGGGCAGGGATTGCAGTTCTTTTGCTGGCGGCCTTGGCGGGGGGTGTCTCTGCGGTAGGTGCAGTTGCGACGGCGGAACAATTTCCGGCAAGCATCCGGTTGTCAGGGCTTGCCCTGGGGGCGACCACCGCGACCGCGATTTTCGGAGGGGCGGCACCATTTGTCGCTTACGAGTTGCAGCGCTGGTCCAATTCCCCGGCGACGCCTGGCTTTATGATCGCTGCCGTGGCATTAGTTTCCGGCGCAATCCTATACGCCATCATGCCCGCCAGGCATTCGTCGGTTGCGGTCGCCGCCGACACCTGAAGCAGATTGGACGTCCGTTCTGCCGATCTAAGAGAACTGGCAAGCGGCCTACTCGCTGCACATGAAAATTGCATCCTTACGTACAAAAGGATGTGCTTTGCGTCACATAGGCGAAACATCCGCCCCCTAATTGCCCTACAGCATCAAAGGCGGGGCAAAATGCGGCATCTTCTTTTCATCACTTCGGCGCTTACATCTTGCGTTCTTCTTCCAAGCCATTCGCTGGCTCAGCAGGGTTATCTTCCGGAAAATGAAGAAAACAACACAGATACCATTGTTGTTACTGCCCAGAAGTTCGAACAAAAGCTTGTTGACGTTCCTATTACTATCTCAGCCGTTACGGGTGACCGTATCCGCGAGCTTGGCGTATCGGATCTCGACGAGCTTTCCGCCTACGTCCCCGGCCTGAACATTCAGGAGCAGAGCGCGAACAATCCGGGCGTTGTGATCCGCGGTATTACTTCGGATTCCGGCTCTGCCCAGCAGGGTCCGCGCGTGACGCTATATTACAACGGCGTGGATATTTCCCGCTCGCGCGGGTCGTATCAGGCGATCTACGATCTCGAACGCGTCGAGGTGATCAAGGGGCCACAAGCCACCCTGTTCGGCACGGCTTCTGCAGTCGGCGCAATCAGCATGGTCTCCAAGCGGCCCGAGCCCGGCTCTTCGGCCTCCATCACTGCAGGTTACGGCAACTATGACCAGACCCTGCTTGGCGGGTCCTTCAATGCAGGCTCCGAAAAGGCCGCCCTGCGCGTTGCCTTCGAATGGCGGACCCGCGATGGCTATGTCGAGAACCTCAGCCCACGGCAGGACAAGGAACTCTACGCGCAGGACCAGTTCGGCCTGCGCGCCTCGGTCAGGCTCAAGCCGACTGATCGAGTGACCGTGGATTTCATCGGGACTTACGATGGCCAACGCAACGGCGGCACGCCATTCATCTCGGGCACTTACGCAACCTCCGCCGGGCCAGCCAATCCGTTCGGAAAGGCCAATCTTGGCGGATCGCCTCTCTCGGCCACAGTGCTCGGCAATGCACAGCTCGGCCTTACGCGTGACGTGTATGACGCAAACTTGACGATCGCGGCAGAGCTTTCGGACTCACTGACCTTCACCACCGTCAATGGCTATCGCGAATTCGACAGCCGCGAAGTCTTTGACGCCGATGGCAGCGCCGCCTGGTATCTGGAATTTGCCGAGAATGCCAAGGGCTGGCAGGCAAGCCACGAGGGCCGTTTCAGCGTGGACACCGAAAGGCTCCGCGCCTCGGCCGGCTGGAACGTGTTCAAGGAAGACAGCACGCAGGCGGTGCCGTTCAGTTCCGAGGAAGGCACATTCCTGCAGTGTGCCGCCAACATCATTCCGGGCCTGGGTTGCGTGAATGCGGCTGGCGTTGTGACTGCCGCGCAGGCAACGGCGCTGGCCTCGCGGGGACTGCTCACGCAGGTGCCCTACTCGTCTGAATTCATCAACGGCGGCATCAATACCGCGTACTCCCTCTTTGCCGATGCCACATTCATCGCTTCACCAGCGCTGGAGCTCACCGCTGGCGGGCGCTATGTCTGGGAGGACCGCAGATCGACTTATTTTGCCCGCGTTCCCCGTCCGGCGCTTAACCCCGCCGCAACGTCGCTCATTCCGGGCCAGGTCGACACTGGTGGGAAGACTTTCACGGCCACAGGAAAGTCCGAAGCTTTCCTGCCGCGCTTCAACATACTGTACCGCCTGTCCGGCAGCGCCAACGTCTTTGCAACAATATCGAAGGGACGGCGATCGCCGGTGGTCCAGCTTTCTGCGGCGCGCGTTGCAGGCGTGCCGCAGCCCAACCTTCAGAACGTGCCGCAGGAAACGGTCTGGAACTACGAAGTTGGTCTGAAGGGTGCGGCAGGCGCGGTCTCCGGTTCGCTTGGCGTCTATTACCAGAAGTACGATGGTTTTCAGGTCAGCGTCCAGCAAGGCAACGGGACCACTGTGACGCAGAGCGCCGGCAAGGCAAGCAACCTTGGCGTCGAAGCCGAAATCGCAATCAAGGCCTCGAACTGGCTGCGCCTGTTCGGAAACATCGGCTACATCGACGGCGGGATCGACAAGAACAACAGCTTCGCGCCGGCATTTTCGGGCGCACGCTTCCGCCTGCAGCCAGAATGGCAGGCAGCGGGCGGCTTCACCATCGATGCCCCGGTGGGCGATGGCGCCAAGCTGTTCGTCACGCCCTCGGTCACCTATCGCAGCAAGATCTTCTTCGAACTGCCCAACCGAGATCTGCTTTCGCAGGGACCGGTCACGCTTGTCAACGTGCGCGGGGGCGTCTCGTTTGCGGATGGCAGGTACGAACTTTCCGCCTTCATGCGCAACGTGACTGGCAAGGACTACCTGCTTGATGCCGGTAACACCGGTGGCGCATTCGGCATTCCCACATTCATTCCGGGCGAACCGCGCTTTTATGGTGCAGCCCTCACCGCCCGCTTCTAAGCCAACGTGAACGATGACAAGGATGCCAAGCCGATGACCTTCTCGATCAACCGCCGGGGCCTGCTCGCCGCTTTTGGATCGGGTGCCGGCATCGGTCTGGCTCCGGTTGCCGGTGCCGCGCCCTTGGTGACGAGTGCTGCGTTCCTGCACGGCGTGGCCAGTGGTGATCCGTCTGCCGATGGCGCCATTATCTGGACGCGTGCGACCGTGCCCGTCGGCAAGAGCGGCGATGTGCCGTTGACATGGCACGTGGCGCGCTCGGCATCTGGCAAACCGGTCAAGTCCGGCACGGTCACTGCGACGGCCGCCGCCGATAACACGGCGAAAGTCGACGTCTCCGGCCTCTCCCCGGCGACCGAATACTGGTACTGGTTCCAGTCAGGTGACGGCAAGACCACCCCAAAGGGGCGCTTCCGGACGCTGCCGACCGGCAAGACCGACCAGCTCGTCATCGCCTTGGCGACATGCCAGTTGTATCCGGGCGGCTTCTTCAACGCCTATGAGGACATGGCGAAGCTGAAGAGGCTCGATGCCGTCGTGCATCTGGGCGACTATATCTACGAATATGGTGCCGATGGTTACGGGGCCGAGACCGGCAAGAAGACGGGCCGCTTGCCCGACCCATCTCACGAGATTGTCACCCTCGATGATTATCGGCGGCGGCATGCCCAGGTGAAGGCCGACCCGCAGATGCAGATGGCCCACGCCCGGGCCGCGTTCATCTGCGTGTGGGACGATCACGAAGTTGCCAATGACTCATGGATTGGCGGCGCTGAAAACCACGACCCTGCTCGCGAAGGCGACTGGCGCGCACGCAAGGCGGCGGCATTGCAGGCCTATTTCGAATGGATGCCGATCCGCGCCCCCCGGAACGCAGATGAACCGGCAGCGATCTACCGCAGCTTCGAGTTCGGTGATCTTGCCACCCTGGCGATGGTCGAAACGCGGTTGCTGGCCCGATCGCCGCAGATTGCATCCAAGGGGACGGCACCAGACGCGGCCGAAGTGGCGGAAATGCTTGCCGCGCGGCAGGATCCGTCGCGCGAATTGCTTGGCGCGCAGCAGATGAAATGGCTCGAAGGCGTGCTTGCCGGTTCGGTGAAGGCGGGCAAGCCGTGGCAGATGCTTGGCAATCAGGTGGTCATGGCCCGCGTCCCCGGTCCGGATCTGCGCAAGGCTGTGGGCGATGAAGCCTACGAAGCGATGGTCGCGCGGCTACCCGAAAGCTACCGCACGCTTATTGCAAAGGCCCAGATTGCCTACGCGCAGGGTTTGCCATTCAATCTCGATGCCTGGGACGGCTACCCGGTAGCGCGTGAGCGGCTCTATGCCATGCTGCGTCGTGTCGGTGCCAATCCCCTCGCCTTCGCCGGCGACAGCCACGCTGCCTGGGCCAACAATCTTCACGATGACAGCGGGCTGCGCATCGGTACAGAATTCGGCACCACGGCGATCACCAGCCCGTCCTATGGTTCGCTGCTGCCAGGGCTGGGCAAGATCATCGCCCAGCAAAGCCCCGAAGTTGCCTTCTGCGATCAGGACCTGAAGGGCTACACGATCGTTACCCTGAGCCCGGAGACAGCAACGGCAGAGTTCGTGACCGTTTCGACGGTCACGTCACGCCAGTTCACCCGGGGCATCGCCGCAAGGTACGAGGCACGCAAGGGAACTCTGCGCGCAATCGCGTAGGGTTCGCACCAAATGCGCCCCTGCCTCAAGCTTCGCCAATCGCGGGGCCAGCGTCCCGGTTGGCCGAATAGGCAAGCTTTGCCGGGAGCGTGAGACGGATCTCGGTGCCGAAGCCCTTGGCACTTTCCACGCGGAGCTTCCCGCCGACGGAAACCATGCGCTCGCGCATTCCGAGAATCCCGAAGTGCCCCTTGGGCGACCCACTGGCCAGGGTCTCGGCATCCATCCCGATGCCGTTGTCCCGGACGAAGGCATCGAATTCCCAGCGACCGTAACGCACGCCCACTTCTATGCGGCTCGCCTGCGAATGGCAGGCCGCATTGTTCAACGCCTCACCCACCACGGCAAGGATATCGTCCATGATGCCCGATGCGATCGGGCGCGGTGGGCGTTGCACGACAAGCGGGGCAATCAGATCCTGCGGATATATCTCATTGTGCATGAGCCTTGCGAGTTCCTTGTGAAAATCGCGGACGCGGGTACGGCGCAAACCGGTGACGCGTTCACGGCCTTCGACCAGCATCTCCTCGGCCCGGTCCAGTGCCGGCAAAAGCACCGCTTGCGCTGAAGGATCGTCGGCATAGCGATCGGCCACAGCCTGGAAGCGCAGGACCAGACCCTGGACCCCCTGAATCATCGTGTCGTGCAATTCTCGGGCTATGCGCTCGCGTTCGGCCGTGCGGGCCATCATGCTGGTGCGGATGCGAGCCGCGACCTGTCGCAGGCGCATTTCGTAAAGCCCATAAAGGGCTGCGGCGACGGCCAGCACGGCAGTGACGCGAAACCACCAGGTCTGGTGGAAGGCCCGCTCGATATGGAACTTTGCAGCCGCCGGGACTGTGCTCCAGACCCCGTCCTCGTTGGCTGCCATCACTTCGAAACGATATTCCCCCGGCCCAAGGTTGGCAAAGGCGGCTGTGCGCTGCGAGGATTCCAGCCACGGACCGGTCCCCCCGACCAGACGTTACCGGAATCGCACACGCTCGGGCACGGCGAGCGAGGTTGCCGTGTAGTCGATCTCGACGCGCGATGTGCCCTCCGGCAGGCTGGCCCCGGCGGCGAAGCGTTGGTCGGGGCCCGTGCGAATGCGCAATACCTCGACGGTGGGCGGCAGGGTGTTGAGGCTGATTTTGCCTGGATCGATGCTGGATATATTGCCGCGCGTGGCAAACCATATTCGACCATCGCCGCCGGCCACGATCTGCGCGCCTGACGATTTCTGGGCGAAGCTAGCCAGTCCGTCGCGGAAATCGAAAAGCCGGTAGGGTACACTCACGCCCGGGTGCGCCAGTGCGCGCTTCAACTGCGGCAATGGCATGCTGACCAGACCAGTATCGCCTATCATCCAGACGGTCCCGGCAGCGCTTTGGGTCATGCCATTTATCGAACCGGCCCAGGGATAGCGTGCCGGTTCGAGCAAGGGCTGCCCAGCGAGAAAAGGCGCAGCAAGACCGGCAGCGCCGCTCAACAGGACCGTGCCATCCACGGCTAGTATGCCCTCGACGATGCCGCGCGGCATTTGCCTGTCGGTCAGCGCAACGAATTGGGTATCCGCCAGCGGGGGCGCTGAGCCCCGAAACTGGATCGCCGCGCGTCCGTCAGCGAGGATGACGACATTGCCGGGGAGCGCGCCCGGACCCGTCGAGCCGGCGACGACATGCGCCTTCCCCCCATGCAAGACCCACAGACCTTTCTGCAGCGCCGGCAGCCACAGGCGCCCACTCCGATCCTCGCCGCACGAATTTGGCGCGAAGCTATCGGGCACAGGATAAGGCCGACTGCGACCGTCGCTGGTCATCAGGATTGCCCGCCCACGTTCGACGATCCACAGGCCTCCGCTATTGGCCGCGCAGATTGCCTCGATCAGGCCTGCGCCATGCGCGACGCGGACAGGATCTTTCCCGCTTGCGACGCGGAAGAGATCATGATCATCGGCAATGAAGACCGTCCCATCACGTGTTGCGGCAAGCATGTGATTTGCCGAGGCGTTAGCCACTATTCCCGGCGCAGCGATAATAGGAACGCGGCGGAGCATGTTGAGGCCCATCTCGCCCCCGATCCAGATGTTGCCTTCGCGGTCCTCGAACAAGGCTCGAACCGGGTTGGACAACAGACCCCCGCGCGTATCCAGCCCAAGCACCGTCGCCCGCCCAGTCTTACTGAGGCTTGGGACGCGAACGACGCCGTTGCTCCAGGTCGCGCCCCAGAAGTCTCCATGCCTGTCGAACAGCGTACGGATCGCAAACGGGGTGGCGAATTCGGTTCCTCCCCTTATCAGAACATCGTCCCGGGCAATCAGGCGGGTTCTCGTCTTCTCGGTAAGCCAGATCGCTCCATCGGAGGCCTGCGCGAGCGTCGCGCGGGGCACGGTGGGGATGCCGGTCGGTTCGAACCGCTGCGCGTGCGGCCTTTTGCGATAGACCCCGCTTTCGGTGGTCAGCCAAATGGTACCGTCCTTGGCGAACAGCGGATTCCACGCTGGCTCCTGCGGAAGGCCGGATGTCTCGTCAAATTCGGTCCATCGCCCTGCGGACCATCGTGCCAGCGAACGTGTTCCACGCCCCCCGCGCGTAACCCAGATGGCACCATCCGGGCCTTGCGCTAGATCGTTCACCTCGCGCGAGGGGTTGGGCATGCCCGCATCGCGCAGGCGTCCGGCGCGCCAGATCATCACGCCCCTGCTGCGGGCAAGGCCAATCCACATCGTGCCATCGCGTGCCGCGAGCAAGCGGGCGACGACCAGACGGTCAGGTCTGCTTGGGCCTGGGCCGATTCGCTCGAAGGTGCGTCCGTCAAACCGGGTCAGACCTTCCACACCCCCGATCCACAAGAAGCCATCGGCTGACTGGGCGATGGCATTTATGCGGCTGGGCGCGCCTTCTTCAAGCGACCAGTGCCGGAGTTTGAAACCACGCAGCGCCCGCCCGCCATCTTCCGCGTCGACCGTGGCAAGGGCGGGCAGGAAAGACGTGGGGGCAAGCGCCAGGATGAGGGCTGCCGCAGCTACGAGGCGCGCGACATATCTTCTGATCAGGTCAAAGTTCAATGATGCCCCGCTTTGCAGCGGTGGTAACGGCATGGGTACGGTCGCTTACGCGCAGCTTGCCGAAGATGCTCTTGATATTGGACTTGATCGTCTCTTCGGCGACGCCAAGCTTCCAAGCGACCTGCTTGTTGGAATGACCGCCGGCAATCATCTGCAGCACCTCAACCTCACGCGGGGACAACGAATCCTCGATGGCATGCAGCGCGATGTCCTGGGCCACATCGGGGTGGAGATGCCGCTGTCCGCGATGTACGGCGCGAATCGCGTCAAGCAGTTCGCGGCGCAGACTGGACTTCAGCAGGAAGCCTGCGGCACCCGCGCGCATCGCTTCGAGCGCCTTGGCGTCACCCGAATAGGTGGTCAGCACGATGATGTGCGCGTCCGGGTGTGCAGCCCGGATCTTCTCGATCGCCTCGACGCCGTTCATTTCGGGCATGCGCAAATCCATCAGCACGACATCGGGGCGGAGCGCTTCGTAAAGGGCGATTGCCTGAAGGCCTGTTGCGGCTTCTCCGGCCACTTCCATGTCCTTCTGCATCGAGATGATCGCGCTGACGCCTTCACGCAGGATGGGATGATCGTCCGCAACGAGGATGCGGATCAGGTCAGCGTTCCCCGCCGGCATTTTGAATGTAATCCCCAATCAGTGTTGCCCGATGCCTTCCGACGCTCGGGAAAGTGCTTGCCACGCTCTGCAGAATACCACGAACCGGTGGGGGTTTACAGCCACCCGAAAGCGGGCCGGAGGTTCCCTCGACCGGGTGTATCGTGAAGGTCCGATGCGGATCATCCTTGTGGCGTAACAGGGGGAACGGACATGGCCGCAGACGCCGCGCATCCACGCATTACATTGGAACGACGCGATTTTCTTGCCGCGGGTTCGCTGGCAGCGGCATTGGCAACCATGCCCTCGCTTGCACTTTCCAAGGACACTCTTGCTTCAGGAGAACGCCGGATGGCTACGATCACCACCAAGGACGGGACGCAGATCTTCTACAAGGACTGGGGGCCGAAGGACGCGCCGGCCATCATGTTCCACCACGGCTGGCCGCTGACGGCGGACGACTGGGACAACCAGATGATGTTCTTCCTGCAAGCCGGTTATCGCGTGATCGCGCACGACCGTCGCGGGCATGGTCGTTCGACACAGACCTTTTCCGGCAACGAGATGGACACCTATGCAGCCGACGTCGCCGAGCTGACCGATCATCTTGATCTTCGCGGCGCGATTCATATCGGCCATTCCACGGGCGGCGGCGAGGTAGCGCGCTACGTCGCTCGGGCGCGTCCGGGGCGGGTCTCCAAGGCCGTCCTGATCGGCTCGGTTACTCCGCTGATGCTGAAGACGGCCGCCAATCCCGATGGTCTGCCGATCGAATTCTTCGACGGGTTCCGGGCCGCACACATTGCCAACCGCTCGCAGCTTTATCGCGATGTCCCGAGCGGACCGTTTTACGGCTTCAATCGGCCCGATGTGAAAATCAGCCAAGGCTTGATCGACAACTGGTTTCGCCAGGGAATGGCGGGCGGTGCCAAACCGCTTTACGACTGCATCAAGGCTTTCTCGGAGACCGACTTCTCCGACGATCTCAAGGCGATCACCGTGCCGGTGCTGCTGCAACACGGCGAGGATGACCAGGTTGTCCCGATCGGCCCTTCTGCCCATGCGGCAATCAAGCTGCTCAAGAAGGGGACGCTCAAGACCTACCCAGGACTGTCGCACGGCATGGCATCTACCCACCCTGAGGTGATCAACGCCGACATCCTGGCTTTCATCAAGGCTTGAGGCAATGAGCTTCACCAGCCGCATCGATCTTTCGGAAAACGTACGCAAGCAGGCCTGCGGATTGCTGCAGGCCCGCCTGTCGGATGCTCTCGATCTGGAAGCGCAGGCCAAGCAAGCGCACTGGAACGTCAAGGGACCGCATTTCCTGCAACTACACCAGTTGTTCGACGCCGTGCACGACGAGATCGAGCAGTTCGTCGATCTGCTGGCCGAGCGCATCACCACTCTGGGGCATGTCGCCGATGGGCGCGTGGCAACCACCGCCGCAGCGACCACGCTCTATGGCTATCCTCTGGAGGCCGCTGGCGGCGAGGCGCACCTCAAGGCGCTGGCCGCCAGCCTCGGCGCGTTCGGCAAGGCCGTGCGCGAGGCAATCGATCAAGCGAGCGTGATTGGCGATGCCGACACGGCGGACCTGTTCACACAGGTCTCGCGCGAGACCGACAAGCAGCTCTGGTTCCTCGAAGCGCACCTGCTGGCGCACTGATCCCGCAAATACCCTCAGGAGAAATTCCATGTCCTTCCGATCCCAGAAGCTGATCAACGCCGACGACACGCTGTTCATCTTCATCGATCACCAGCCGCAGATGGCGTTTGGTGTGACGAGCATCGACCGCCAGTCCCTCAAGAATAACACCGTGGCATTGGCCAAGGCCGCCAAGCTGTTTGGCGTGCCGATCATCTTGACAGCGGTGGAGACCGAAAGCTTCTCGGGCTACATCTGGCCAGAACTGCTCGACGTGGTTCAGCAGAAGCCGATCGAGCGCACCTCGATGAATTCGTGGGATTCAGAGGAACTCGTCGCGCAGGTGAAGGCGAGCGGCAAGAAGAAGCTCGTCATCGCCGCGTTGTGGACCGAGGCCTGCCTGCTGTTCCCCACGCTTTGCGCGATCGAGGAAGGGTTTGAGATCTACTTCGTTACCGATGCTTTAGGCGGCACTTCGCTAGAAGCGCACGAAGCAGCGATCCGGCGCATGGAACAGGCCGGTGCCCATCCCCTGACCACGATCAATGCCTTGCTCGAACTCCAGCGCGACTGGGCGCATCGCGATACATACAACGGCGTGATGGATATCGTGCGGGAGCACTTCGGCGCTTACGGCATGGGCGTCGACTATGCCTATACCATGGTCCACAAGGCCCCGCAGCGTGGCACTTTCCCGCACGAGGCACCGCAGCCTGAAGGCCAATGATCTCCTGTTGGCCAAATCGGAAGCCTCCTGCCCATGAAACCCTATCTCGCCGCTCTTGGCATCGGACTGCTGGTCGGTGCCCTCTACAGCCTGCTTGGTACGCGATCGCCCGCCCCTCCCGCGGTCGCGCTACTCGGCTTGCTTGGCATGCTGCTGGGCGAACAGGCCGTGCCGCTGGCGAAACGGGTGATCCATGGACAGGAGGTCGCCTCGTTCTGGAAAAGCAGCTGTGCCGAGCGGGTAACGGGCCTGCCCCCCGTCCCGGATGACGCGACATGAACGCGAACCGCCGCGAGACTCTGGTCGGCGCGCTGGGTGCCTCGGCCTTATCCCTGCTCCCCGGCCTTGCCCGCGCCGCCGACAGAAAGCCCAAGTCAATGCGCGACGACCTGATCATCGTGAACGCCCTCGTCACCACGCTCGACCGCGAGAACCCCCGTGCCGCAGCCGTGGCGATCCGTCACGGGCGCTTTCTAACGGTAGGTTCCGAACAGGAAGTGCGCGCAGCGTCGCCTGATGCGACTGTGATCGACGCCGGGGGCCGGCGTATGATCCCCGGACTTATCGACAGCCATATGCACATCATCCGCGGCGGGCTGAACTTCAACATGGAACTGCGCTGGGACGGCGTCCCGACCCTGGCCGACGCGATGGCGATGCTGAAAGCGCAGGTGGACCGGACGCCAGCACCGCAATGGGTGCGCGTAGTCGGAGGCTTTACCGAACACCAGTTCGCCGAGAAGCGCCTGCCCACGCTCGCAGAACTGAATGCGGTTGCGCCCGATACGCCGGTGTTCATCCTCCACCTTTACGACCGTGCATTACTCAATGCCGCGGCGCTGCGCGTGGTGGGATATGGCAAGGACACGCCCAATCCTCCCGGCGGAGAGATCGTCCGCGATTCAGCCGGCAACCCCACGGGGTTGCTGCTGGCGCAACCCAACGCGACCATCCTCTATTCGACGCTGGCCAAGGGGCCGAAGCTGCCCGAGGATTACCAGATCAACTCCACCCGCCACTTCATGCGCGAGGTCAATTCGCTGGGCGTGACCAGCGTGATCGATGCCGGCGGCGGTTTCCAGAACTATCCTGACGATTACCACGTGATCGAGAAGCTGCACGATGATGGTCAACTGACCGTGCGCATCAGCTACAACCTATTCACCCAAAAGCCGAAAGAGGAACTTGCCGACTTTGCGGGCTGGGTGAAGCAGGTCACGCCGGGGCAGGGCGACGACAGCTATCGCCACAACGGGGCGGGCGAAATGCTGGTCTATTCGGCGGCCGACTTCGAGGATTTTCGCGTGGCGCGGCCCGACATGCCGCCGTCGATGGAAGGTGATCTCGAGCCGGTGATCCGCCTGCTGGCCGAGAACCGCTGGCCGTGGCGCCTGCACGCGACCTATGACGAGACGATCGGGCGAGCGCTCGACGTCTACGAGACGGTCAACCGCGACGTGCCGCTGGCCGGCATCAACTGGTTCTTCGACCACGCCGAGACCATCAGCGAACGCAATATCGACCGCATCGCCGCTTTGGGTGGAGGCATCGCGGTACAGCACCGCATGGCCTATCAGGGCGAATACTTCGTCGAGCGATATGGTGCTCGCGCCGCCGAACGCACCCCGCCGATCGCGCGTATGCTCGCGGCGGGCATTCCGGTCGGAGCAGGCACGGATGCCACCCGCGTGGCGAGCTACAATCCCTGGGTATCGCTCTCTTGGCTCGTCACTGGACGCACGATCGGCGGCCTTTCGCTCTACCCCGGCGCGAACCGGGTGAGCCGCGAGAAGGCGCTGGCGATGTGGACGCACGAGAATACCTGGTTTTCCAGCGAGGTTGGCAAGAAGGGGCAGATCAAGGCCGGGCAACTGGCCGACTGTGCATTGCTCTCGGCCGATTACTTCGCCGTGCCAGAGCACGACATCCCGCATATTCGTCCGTGCTTACTTTGCTCGGCGGCGAGGTCGTGCATGGGGAAGGCGATTTCGGCCCGATTGCCCCCGCACTTCCGGCGCCCATGCCTGATTGGTCCCCGGTGCGCATGTTCGGCGGCTATTACCGTGAACCGGAAACGGCGGCGAAGATGGCCAGCGCCTGCGGCTGCGCTTCGGCTTGCGGGGTTCACGGCCATGACCACGCCTCCGCCCTGGGTGCGAGCGTTTCAGCAGGCGACGTCCAGAGCTTCTGGGGTGCGCTTGGTTGCGGTTGCTGGGCAGTCTGATGCGATGAGAGATGCCGAGCCACGCCTTGTCCATGTGGTGCTCGATTGGCCGCCGACGTGGTTTCTTGCCCGTCTCCTGCTGGTCGGCGCCTACATGATCGGCGGCCTTGCAAAGCTGACCGACTGGAACGCTGCGGTGGCCGAGCAGGCGCACTTCGCGATGAGCCCTCCTGCGCTGTGGGCCGGACTGACCATCGCGGTAGAGATCATCGGTCCAATGCTGATCCTGCTGGGGCGGTTGGTCTGGCTTGGCGCAGGTATGCTTGGGGTATTCACCCTGCTCGCCGCGTTCGTCGCAAATCCTTTCTGGCAGATGGCCGGACAAGCGCGGTTCGCTGCGACCAACGCCTTCTTTGAACATGTCGGGCTTGTCGGCGGCTTCATCCTCGCGGCCTTGGTGGCCGAACATGCGCGAAGAACCGGACGGCCCTGATCGGCCTCGACAATCGCACTTCGGGCCCGCCGTGGAGAGATTATGGAGCAAGGCGTACCACTGAAGACTCCGGCGCCGCTGTTCCGGTTGCTTCTGATCCTTTCTGCCACCACCGGAATGGTCGATGCTGCCAGCATCCTTGGCATGGACAAGGTTTTTACAGCCAACATGACCGGCAATGTCGTGTTCCTCGCCTTCGCAGTGAGCGGTGCAGCGGGCTTTCACCCGCTTCATTACATCGTGGCACTGGCAGCGTTCATGGCCGGCGCAGCGATTGCCGGTCGTCTGTGGCGAAGCGATAGCGCGCCACGGCTCAATCACTGGCTGGTACGTGCAGCCGCGATCGAAAGCGGCCTGTTGTTCCTCGGCGGGATTATCTCCATCCTGGCATGGCAGTCCGGCATCGCGCCCGCCGATGTGATCTTGCTTACCATCGCCCTGACTGCCGGTGCCATGGGCTTTCGCAATGCGGTGGTCCGCGCTCTAAAGGTCCCGGACCTGACGACGACCGTGCTGACGCTGACGATCACCGGTATCGCAGCCGACTCCCAGATGGCGTCACGAACGGGTATGAACCTCCCCGCGCGACTGGGTGCTGTTGGCGCAATCTTCAGCGGGGCCGTCGTGGGGGCATTGATCTTCGGCTGGCTAGGCCTTGGCGCAACGCTGCTGTCCACCGGGGCGCTGGTGCTGGTGGCTACGCTGGTCTTCGTGCGACACCCGCAGATTGCAGAAATGCAGCGCAAGTGATCCGATGCGCAGCCCTCTTGACGGCAAGCTTGGGGATGGCGCTTCCCGCGCTTGCACAAGAGCCGGCCCGCACGAACCTGCGCTATGACGAGAATTGGTCGGCCCAGCCAGCCGGGCCAAAAAACCTGCCGGTCGATAGCAAAGGACACGTTCGCCTGACCATCGGCGTGGAATTGCGGGCCAGACGGGAAAGCTACGCCGATCCGTTGTGGGGTGATGCCGCCGACGATGGCTACCTGTGGCTACGTGCGATGCCGTTTGCCGATCTCCACGCCGGCCCGGTGCGTGCCTTCATCCAGCCGATATTCGCCATTGCGCGGGGTGTCGGCGGTGGCAACGGTCCTGCTGACCAGACAGGCCTGGATCTCATGCAGGGCTTTGCGGACGCTCGGCTCGTGTCTGGTGAACGCGACGATCTGACCTTGCGTGCCGGTCGCGCACTGGTGGCGTTGGGATCGGAGCGGTTGGTCGGCCTGCGTTATGGGCCAAATGTCCCGCAACCGTTCGATGGATTACGTCTTGTCTGGAAGCATGGACCATTCAAGGCTGACCTGCTCGACCTGCGCGCTGTGAACACGAAGCCGGGCGACTTCAACGATCGCAGTTCAGATCGGCGGCGGTTGCGCGCCGTCTATGCAACGATTGCAACCCGGAAAGCCGGATCGTTCGATCTGTACTGGATCGGTTTCCGCAATCGCACTGCCCGCTTCGGCGGCCTCGGTGGCGACGAGCGGCGCGAGACGTTCGGGTTTCGCATATTCGGCGAAAAAACGGTAGGCCGCAGTGCACGCATGAATTGGAACTGGGAAACCATGATCCAGCGCGGAAGCTTTGCGGGCCAGTCGGTCAGGGCATGGTCGCAGGCAACCGAGACATCACTGGCGTTTACCGACACAGCGCTGTCGCCCCGTGTGCGTCTTCGCGCAAATTACGCCAGCGGCGATGCCGATAACCGCGATGACAAGGTCGGTACTTTCAATGCGCTGTTTCCGAAAGGCCGCTATTTCGGCGAACTCACACCCTTGGGGCCGCGTAACATCATCAACCTGCATCCCAGTATCGACATCGCACCTTCGAAATCGGTCAATGTCGAGCTGTCCGTCACCGCGTTCTGGCGCGCGTCGACCGGCGACGGAATATATGACGTGCCGGGCCAACTTATACGTTCGGCGGGGAACTCCCGCGCCAGGCATATCGGAAATCAAGTGGAACTGGGCGTGTCGTGGCAGGCAACACAAACGATCGCCCTGTCCGGCTCTATCGCCAGGTTCGGCAGCGGGCGCTTCCTGCGCGAGACCGGGAGCACGGATCCGATCTACATGGCCGGATTGGAAGCCGCCTACAAGTTCTGACACCACGATACTCTTGCGCTCGGCTCGACCTGCGCCCTAGAGGGTGCAGATGAACGCATTCGTAGCGCTGCAGCACATCCTCCCGCAACACGCATTGTCCCGTTTGGCCGGTTCATTCGCGGCCAGTCGCAAACCCTGGTTGCGCGACATGCTGATCAGCAGGTTCATCAAGGCTTTCGACGTCGACATGAGGGATGCGGCAAGGGGCGAAGGCGACTTTGCCAGCTTCAACGACTTCTTCACGCGCGAACTGCGTCCCGGCGCCCGTCCGCTGGCCGACGCCGGACAGTTCATCCTCAGCCCGGCAGACGGCACGATCAGCCAGCTTGGAGAGATTACCGGAGGGCGCATGCTTCAGGCCAAGGGCCGCGACTATACCGTGGCCGAACTGCTAGGCGACGGTGGAGAAGAGTGGCGGCGCTTCGATGGCGGCCACTTCATGACCATCTATCTCAGCCCCCGCGATTACCACCGCGTGCACATGCCCGCCGCCGGCGTTCTCAAGTCGACGACCTACGTCCCGGGCAAGCTCTATTCGGTGAACCTTGCCACCGCAGCGGGTGTCGACCGCCTGTTCGCCCGCAACGAGAGGCTGGCTTGCCTGTTCGACGGCGAAGATGGCGCGTTCGCCAGCGTGATGGTCGGCGCAATGATCGTGGCCGGCATCGACACGGTCTGGCCCAACCGCTTCCACACCCACATGAAGCAGCCAGTGAGAGACGATTTCGAAACGGCAGGTCCCTCTCTGAAGGCAGGGGATGAGATGGGCCGATTCTACCTCGGCTCGACTGTGGTCTTGCTCTTCGAACCTGGCCGGATCGCATGGCTGGAAAATCTGAAGGCCGGCGACACGCTGCGCATGGGCCAGGCGATCGCTACTAGGTTGCGGGCCTAGAAAGCGATTTTCCTCAAGGGAAGGCTCAGCGTCACGCGCAGTCCCTTGCCACCTGGGCCATCACCCAGAATAACAGTGCCGCCATGGAGGTGCGCGACGGCCCGGACCAGCGCCAGGCCAAGTCCTGCGCCCCAACCTCCTCTTGCCTCGTCCAGTCTTCCAAACCGGCTGAGCGCCTTTTCGCGAAGGTCGGGGGCAATACCACTACCTTGGTCACTCACCGCAAGAAGCACGGCTTCGGACGCGTGTTGCAGCGACAGCACGATAGGCCCTTCACCATACTTGATGGTATTGTCGAGAAGGTTGCCGATGGCTTGGTTGATCAGCTGGCGATGGATCGGCAGAAGCAGGCTTCGTGGGGCCTCAATCGACAGTGTGCGCCCCTGTTCTTCCAGCACCGGCTCGTAGATCTCACCGATCGTCTCGAGAAGGTGGACGAGATCGGTTTCACGGAAGCTTTCACGCCCCAGCCCCGCCTCTGCCCGCGAAATGCTCAAGGCGGTATCGACCATCGCGAGGACGCGCGCGCTTTCTGCCCTTGCCCTTGCAATCGCATCGGCAGCGTCCTGATCCTCGACAAGCGCCTCGGCCCGGTCGAGCGCTGCAGACAAGCGGGTCAGAGGCGATTTCAGATCATGCGCGAGAAGGTCGGTCGCAATCTTGAGTTCGGCATTGAGTGCCGCCACGCGGTCCAGCGCCTGGTTCACTTCCATGCCGAGAATGGCGAAGGCATCGCCGGAGTCATCAGGCGGAACCCTACGGCCAAGATTGCCGTCTCCGACGCCTCCAAGGGTGATGATCGTGGCCTGCAGCCGGCTTGCGATCTGGCGTGCAGCGACGACCGCAGCAAAAGCTGCAAGCACCACGGCCATTGCTAGCGCTGCGAGGCTGGCGCGCTCTACGATCGCCAGAAACTGCCGGTCGCTTTCCACTACGGTGCCGGCCAGCAGCACGTCTCCGCCTGCAAGCGCTGTCGGCATCACAAGCGTTGCTTCGGCGTGGGCGTGGCCGCGTCTTACCATGTCGAGCGTGCGCGGTGCTCTTCCGGACGTCAGTGGCACCAAAGGGGATTCGATGTTGCCGGCAATGATCTGTCCACGGCTATTGACCAGAGCGAGCACGATGCCGCGCGACAGGCGACGCGACAGGCGTTCGTCTATCGCCTTGGCCAATGTGGACCTGGGATCTGTGGGCGACGCTATCGCAAGAAGGTCATCGCGCAGATTTTCGGCAAGGTTGACGGCCTCGGCGTGATTCTGCTGGCGGACGAGCGCGCCCAGGCCAAGCAGCAGCGCGGCTGCTGCGACCAATTGCAGGAGAAAGACCAGCAGGGCCAACCGGAACGTCGTCGAACGCAGCGGGATCAGGCGCGGCAGCGGAATGGGTCGCAACGCGGCCTTTAGTGCCGAATTCAACGTTCCGCACCGAGGCGATAGCCGGCACCACGCACTGTGTGGAGCAATGGCCGGTCATGCCCTTCGTCGATCTTCTTGCGGAGCCGGCTGACGTGGACATCAATCACGTTGGTCCCGGGATCGAAATGGTAGTCCCACACGCCTTCTAGCAACATCGTCCGCGTGACCACCTGATCGACATGGTGCAGCAGAAATTCGAGGAGGCGGAATTCGCGCGGCTGCAGGTCGATCGTCTGCCCGGCTCGGCGGACCCTGCGGGCGAGCAGGTCCATGTCAAGGTCCGCGCAGGACAGGGTGGTCTGTTGTGCCGGCACGTTCTGGCTGCGCCGGATCAGTAGCCGGATGCGTGCCAGAAGTTCGGCAAACGCGAAGGGCTTTGCGAGATAATCGTCCGATCCGCCAGTCAACCCAGCGATGCGATCCTCTGCAGCCCCAAGGGCTGACAATACGATGACGGGTGTGTGGACGCCCGCTCCGCGCAGGGCCGCCAGTACCGCCATGCCGTCGAGCCCTGGAAGCATGCGATCAAGCACTATGCACTGGTAATCGGCGTCGGTTCCAAGGAAGAGACCGTCTCGACCGTTCGTGGCACGATCGACAAGGAAGCCTTCCTGCTCAAGGCCGCTGGCGATGAAGTCGGCAGTGGACTGGTCGTCCTCGACCAGCAGTATCTTGCTGCTCATGGCCACCGTTATGACAGCCTCTTTGCGGCGCGGCGAGAGGGCGCGCCAAACATTGCCAATATTTCACCTTGCCGCCAGCAGCCTGCAATCGCCCGCGCAATAGCCGTCATTCTGCCGATTTTACGCAGGGAGACTTTCGTTCATGGCCCGACTGCCAGCCATCCTCGCTATCGTGGTGTCCTTGCTTGTGCAGCTGACCCCCGCAAATGCAGCGCCTGCTTTGGGCAACGAATCCATTACCGGCATGTGGATCAACCCGCATCGCTCAGTAGCAGTGCAGAACCAGTTTTGCGGCAATGCCCTGTGCGGCCATGTCGTCTGGGCGAGCCCCGACGCCAAAGCCGATGCGCGTGACAGCGGCATCACCAATCTGGTCGGCACCGACCTGCTGCAGGATTACCGCCCGAGCGGACTTGGCAGCTGGAAAGGGACCGTTTTCGTGCCCGACCTTGGGCGGCTTTTCTCATCCAAAATCGATGTCCTAGCGGCCGACCGCATCAAGATCAGCGGCTGCATCTTCCATGGCCTGATCTGCAAGTCGCAGATCTGGACCCGCATCGGCGCGCTTCCGCAGTGAAAGGGGCAACAATCATGCGCTTCCGTTTTGCGCCCACGGACCGCCTGCGGCGGCTGGGCACCATCGCTGTCGTGATCGCGCTGACGGTGCTGGGTTTTTTCGCACTCGACCGCCTGACGGGCGAGGTGCGATATGCCGACGTGCGCGCATCGGTGCATGATCTGCAGCCCTGGCGGATCGGTGTGGCTTTGTGTCTCACAGCAGCAAGCTACCTTGCGCTCACTTTCTATGATTACATCGCGCTCAATGTCATCGGACGGCCCCTGCCCTGGCGCACAGCTGCCCTCGCATCATTCTCCAGCTACACGCTCAGCCACAACCTCGGGTTCGGACTGCTGACGGGGAGTTCGGCGCGGTATCGCATCTATGTTGCCGCAGGGCTGGATGGGCCGGACGTGGCGCGTGTCGTGGTTCTGGCCGGAGCTACGTTCTGGGCTGCGGTCAGCCTCGTTGCTGCGCTGGCGATGATGCTCGGTCACAGATCCATCCAGGTTGGCCCGCTGATGCTGAGCGGCAATATTCTCCAGTACTCCGGGCTTGCGACGCTTGCTGCCATCGTTCTGCTTGTAATCCTCACCGTCCGGCATTCACGGCCTCTGACATTGTTCGGGATCAGTCTTCCCCTGCCGGGTGCCTCGGCGATTGCATCGCAATTCGCGACCGGGCTCTTCGATCTGGCCTGCGCCAGCGCGGCACTGTTCGTCCTCTTTCCCGGTGCGGACCACCATCTGTTGCCCGTGTTCGTCCTGGCATGGTCGCTCGGCATCGTGGCGGCCCTGATCAGTCATGTTCCCGGCGGTCTCGGGGTGTTCGAGGCGACCGTTCTTGCCGTACTTCCGCAGCAGGACCGCACCAGCGTCTTTGCCGCCCTGATCGCCTACAGGGTGATATATTACCTTCTGCCGCTCGTGCTGGGCGTGTTTCTTCTGGCTTGGCATGAACTCAGCCGGTCGCCACGCCTCGCGAAGGCTTTCGGCGGCCTGCGCGCGGTCATTGCCGATCTCTTGCCCGTGCTGCTGGGAACGGCCACCTTCCTTGCCGGCGCGATGCTGCTGCTTTCTGGCGCCCTGCCGCCAATTGGCTGGCGCATCGGCGCACTGGGCGACGTTTTGCCGCTGGCGGCGATAGAAACCAGTCACGTTGCGGCAAGCATGGTCGGGACGGCGCTGATGCTGGTCGCGCCGGGGCTCTATCGCAGGCTCGATGGTGCATCGGTACTGGCGCGCGTGCTTCTTGTCGGCGGCGTCCTGTTCTCGCTGGGCAAGGGGCTTGACTACGAGGAAGCCGCTGCTTGCGCAGTCGTCGCATTCCTACTGCAACGCGGCCGCCGCCGCTTCGATCGCCGCACCGCGCTGACGGCGCAACCCGTCGGTGCTGGCTGGATCGTGGCTATCGCCATGGCTGCCATCCTCGCCGGGTGGGCAGGCCTGTTTGCCTATCGCCACGTGCCTTACAGCGACGCACTGTGGTGGCGTTTTACGCTGACCGCCGAGGCTCCGCGCTACCTTCGGGCGATGTTGGGCTGCGTCGTCCTGCTCCTGGGCTATGCGACCTGGCGTATGCTCTCGCCCGCTGCCCCTTTGCCGGCGGCACTGCCCCGCGCCGAGGAATGGGAGAAAATCCAGCGCATCCTCGCCCGCGCCGACCGCACCGAGGCGATGCTCGCGATGACCGGAGACAAGCGTTTCCTGATCTCCGAAAGCGGGAAAGCGTTCCTGATGTACCAGGTGGAAGGTGCGACGTGGGTGGTGATGGGTGACCCGGTAGGTGCGACCGAGGATTGGGAAGGTCTGCTGTGGCGCATCCGCGACATGTCACATCGCCAGCAAGGCCGTGTGCTACTATACGAGGCGACCGCGGCTGCCCTGGATATTGCCATCAGCCTTGGCCTCCAGATCGTGAAATATGGAGAAGAAGCGGTCATCGACCTTGCCGACTTCACCATCGACACGCCTGCTCTGCGGTCAGTCCGCAAGTCCGAGCGGGTTGCTGCCCGCGACGGTGCCAGCTTCCGCATAGTCCCGGCCGAGGCCGTCCCTGTGATCCTTGACGATCTGGAGAAGATTTCAAACGAATGGCTCGCCGCGCGCGATGGGCGGGAGAAGAGTTTCAGCCTGGGCTGGTTTGACCGGGTCTACATTCAAAAGACTGATGTAGCCGTGGTCATGTACGAGGGTCGCATCGTCGCCTTTGCGAACCTCTGGCTCACCAAAAGCAGAAGCGAAGCTTCGGTAGACCTGATGCGCCATGCCGAAGATGCACCGCGCGGCACGATGGATTTCCTGTTCGTGAACTTGCTGGATTGGGCGCAACGGCAGGACTATCGCCGCTTCAGCCTGGGCATGGTTCCACTTTCGGGCATCGAGGGACGACGCCTTGCGCCTGCATGGGCACGTGCTGCCGCACTCGTGTTTCGGCATGGCGAACGATTCTACGGCTTTCGCGGCCTGCGCGCCTACAAGGACAAGTTCGCTCCCCAATGGCAGCCGCGCTATCTGGCCGGGCCACAGGGCGTCGCCTTGTTGCAATCGCTGCGTGACGCCTCGCGGCTCATCGGAAAGCACCCGGCCAAGGCCGCGATCATCCCGATACCTGTTTCTGGCAACGTCCCGCCACTCGTCGAGCAAGCGGCATGACGGGGACAATCGTCGCCAAGCGCAGTTCCGGCAGGCGCAGATCTGGCCGGCGCTGGACTACCATTGTGCTGGCGGCTGTCGGCTTTCTGCTCGGCGTTGTTGCCACGGCCCCCCGGCTTGGTTTGCTCGGTTGGCAAGAGCGAGTTGCTTATGCGCCGGATGGGCAGCCCAAGGCGGACGCGATGGTGTTCCTGTCAGGGGACATGGGACTGCATCTGGGCATGAGCGGGAGCATTGCCCGCGGCCTTGCCGCCCAAGGCTATCGCGTTACCGGCGTAAGTTCCCCCGTGGCATTCGCCAGCCGCAAGACCCCCGATCAGGCGCGGCAAATCGTGATCGACGCCATCAGCGCGGCATTGAGCGGCCACGCGCAAAAGGTAGTTCTCGCAGGTCAATCGTTCGGTGCAGACGTGATTGCCTCGGTTCTGCCGCAGCTTCCCGCACAGGTGCGCCAGCACATCGCCGCCGCGATCCTTGTCGTGCCGTCAGACAACGTCCACCTGCGAGCCGATCCGAGCGGTCTTGCCTATCTCGGCCAGCCGGATGCCCGGCCTGCAGCGGCGCTAGGCCGGCTTATCGATCTGCCCCTGACCTGCATCCAGGGCGAGAAGGAGGGTTCCAGTCTGTGCCCGCTCCTGCATGGACCGTCCCAGCGCAGTATCGTGCTGCCCGGCGATCATTACCTCGATCACGATGCGGCAAGGGTCATCGAAACGATGACCGCAGCCATCGCTGCAACGGCACCTGCCCCGCACGTCAATGACAGAAGTGCGGCCCCTGACGGCCGGTCATGACACAGAGTTCATGAAACGCCCACCGCCGGGGAATGTGCGCAAGGGCATGACATCCGAACCTCTCGGAGCATCTGACACACCATGACTCGCCCGATCTTCTTCGATCCCACCGGACGTCGCAGCGTCCTGGCCAAGCGTTCTCTTGCCCTTCTGTTTCTGGCCATCGTGCTGGGCGCCATTGCCTTTGCCACGACGCTCGTCATGGTGCCACGCCAGCGTGAACTTGAGTTGCCCCAGCCGCGCTACGCGTCAGCCGCACTTCATGGCGCGCATGGGCTGCAAGGACTGAAATCCTGGCTGCCGCGGCTGCACCACCACGCAAACACGACCAGCTTGAGCATCGGTTTCTATCAGCCCGGCAGCGACGGCAGCTTCTTCTCGCTGTCACGCCACGCCGACCAGCTTGACTGGGTGGTGCCGGCCACCATCAACGTGACCGGCGCTGACAGGACCATTGCGGTCACCAACGACAGCCGGCTCGATGCGTTTGCTGCCAAAAGCCCGCATCGCTTCCATGTTCTGCCCATGGTCCAGAACGTGAGCGAGGACGGTTGGGATGGCCAGGGAATCGCCCACCTTCTGGAATCGCGGCCAAGGCGCGCGATGCTCGTGCGCCAGCTTGTCGATTACAGTGCCCAGCATGGCGGCGCCGGCCTTGTCATGGATTTCGAGAATCTGCCGGCAAGTTCAATGCCAGCCTACCTGCATTTCCTGCACGAGCTTAACACTGCCCTGCCAACCGATGCGCAGCTTGCTGTGACTGCGCCGGCGGGCGATCCGGCATGGCCGCTCGAAGCCATGGCCAAGGCAACCGACAAGGTCATCGTCATGGCCTACGACGAACACTGGCAGAGCGGGAGTGCAGGTCCGATCGCGTCGCAAGGCTGGTACCTGTCGCAGGTGGAAGACGCGGCGCGGCGCATCGCCCCCGACCGGCTGGTCATTGCACTGGGCAGCTACGCCTATGACTGGCACGGCAAGGAAGCCGATGCCTTGGCGATCAACGAAGCCTGGCTGGCAGCGCACGACAGCGATGCAAAGCCAACCTTCGACAAGGCCAGCGGCAATACCGGCTTCGCCTATTCCATCGATGGTTCGCAACACACCGTATGGATGCTGGATGCGGCAACGAACTGGAACGAGATGCTTGCTCTCGGGCGCCTCGGCGTCGGCAACATCGCGCTGTGGCGTCTCGGCACCGAGGACCCGGGCTACTGGAGCGACCTTGCGGCATTGCGTTCGGGCAAGACGCCCGATCTTTCTCGGCTGGCCTCGGAAAGTGGCAATGATGTTGAAGGCAACGGCGAGATCCTGCGCATTACCGCGACGCCTGTTGCTGGAGCGCGCACCTTGCGCTTTGACAGCCAGCACCTCATCCGTGAAGAGACTTATTCCGCCCTGCCCACCCCCTTCGTGGTGCGGCGCAGCGGCGGGGCTGATCCCAAGCTGCTGGCGCTGACGTTTGACGACGGGCCCGATCCGCAATGGACGCCAAAGGTGCTGTCAACGCTCGAAGGTGCGCATGTCCCTGCCACATTCTTCGTGATTGGCGAGAACGCGCTCGTTCGTCCGGAATTGCTGCGCCGGATGGTGGCCGATGGCGATGAAATCGGCAATCACACCTATACGCATCCCAACCTGGCCAACGCTTCCGACCGCGGCACTTCGCTGGAGCTGAATGCCACGCAGCGCCTGGTCGAAGCTTTCACCGGCCACAGCATGACGCTGTTTCGTGCCCCCTATTTCGGGGACGCGGAACCGACCACGGCCGATGAATTGCAGCCAGCTCTCAATGCGCAAAAGGCAGGCTACACCATCGTCGGCCTGCACGTTGATCCCAACGACTGGCAGAACCCCGGGGCGGACGCTATTGTAAAGCAGGTGATCGATCAGGTTCACGGGGCCAGCGAAGAGTCGAGCCGCAACGTGATCCTTCTGCACGATGGTGGCGGCAATCGCGCGCAGACCGTCGCCGCCCTTCCCCGCATTATCTCCGCCCTGAAAGGCGAAGGCTATCACTTCGTCACCGCGTCGCAGTTGGTCGGCGTTCCGCCGGCTCAAGCCATGCCAAAACTGGCGCCGTCTGACCTGACGGCAGTGCGGATCGACGTGGCGGCATTCGTCGTGCTGCACTTCCTGGGCCTGGGGGTGACCTGGCTGTTCTTCCTCGCCATTTCCCTCGGGATAGCACGCGCGGTGATGATGGCTGGCCTGGCCTGGTGGCAAAGCCGCAGTCTGCGCGAGGCACCGCCGGAATACAGACCAACCGTGTCCGTCATCATCCCTGCGTGGAACGAGGAGCGCGTCATTGCTGCATCGGTCGAGCGTGTGCTGGCGAGCGACTACCCCGCCTTGCAGGTCATCGTGGCTGATGACGGTTCAACCGATGGCACCAGCCGCGTGATCCGCGAACGCTTCGGGGACAATTCCGCCGTAACCCTTCTGACCTTGCGCAACGGTGGCAAGGCCTCTGCGCTCAACCGTGCGCTCGAGCACGCCTCGGGCGAAGTGGTGATCGCGCTGGATGCCGATACCCAATTCGAGCCGCTGACCATCCGCCGCCTGGCACGATGGTTTGCCGACTCCCAGATCGGCGCAGTGGCTGGCGACGCGCGCGTGGGCAACCGCGTCAATCTGGTCACCCGGTGGCAGGCGGTGGAGTACATCACCGCGCAAAACCTCGAACGGCGCGCGCTTGCCGGATTCGAGGCGATGACCGTGGTTCCGGGCGCCGTCGGCGCGTGGCGGCGCGCGGCGCTGGATTCGGTGGGCGGCTATCCTGAAAACACCCTTGCCGAGGATCAGGACCTGACGATCGCGATCCAGCGCAAGGGCTGGCGCGTCACCTACGATCCGCGCGCCGTGGCGTGGACCGAAGCGCCCGAGAGCTTCCGCTCGCTGGCAAAGCAACGCTATCGCTGGGCCTTCGGCACGCTGCAATGCCTCTGGAAGCACCGCGCAGTCATCACGTCGCGCCAGCCGGCAGGACTTGGACTCATCGGCCTGCCCCAGGCGTGGCTGTTCCAGATCGTGTTCGCTGCGATCTCACCCTTGATCGACGCGGCACTGGTCATTTCCATCATCTCGACGGTGGCGCGTGTGGTGCAGCACGGCTGGGCGCAGACGCAAGGCGATCTCGGGACAATGGCCCTGCACTGGAGCGCGTTCTGCGCCATTGACGTGGCCTGCGGCTGGATTGCCTACCGGCTTGACGACAAGCGGCCGACCTACCCGGCAGGACTGCTGATCGCGCAGCGGCTGGTTTATCGCCAGATCATGTATTGGGTGGTGTTGCGTGCGCTCGCTTCTGCCATCGGTGGTTGGGTGGTCGGCTGGGGCAAGCTTGATCGCAGCGGCAGCGTGGATGCCACTGTTGCCGGAGCGCGCAGTTGACCCGTGTCGCCATGTGACCGACACTCCACCCCGTTGATCAAATGGTTCGGAGTAAATCGATTTTGTTGATTTGTCTGACGCGAAATAGTCATTTCTGCGATCAATGATCTTGCCATAGGTTGCCTCCAAACGATCAAGGAGCAAAAGCGATGGACATGAAAACAGGCGAAATGCGTGGCAATTGCCCCTTCCATGCCAAGGACGGCGGGGTTCGCGCGCTGTTGGGACGAACCAACCGCGACTGGTGGCCCGACGCACTGCAGCTCGACATCCTGACGCAGAACGGTGCATCGCCCGACCCGATGGGTGCCGACTTCAACTACGCAGAGGCATTCAACACGCTCGACTATGCCGCGCTGAAGGCAGACCTGCGTGCCCTGATGACGGACTCGCAAAGCTGGTGGCCGGCCGATTATGGCCACTACGGTCCGTTTTTCATCCGCATGGCGTGGCACTCGGCCGGGACGTACCGCACAGCCGACGGACGCGGTGGTTCGGGCAGCGGACAGCAGCGCTTCGCCCCGCTCAACTCCTGGCCCGACAACGGCAATCTCGACAAGGCCCGCCGGTTGCTCTGGCCGATCAAGCGCAAGTACGGCAAGCACATCAGTTGGGCCGACTTGTTCATCCTGACCGGGAACGTCGCCATTGAATCGATGGGCGGCCCCGTGTTCGGATTTGGCGGTGGCCGGCCAGACAGCTTCGAGCCAGAGCGTGATGTCTACTGGGGTACCGAAGAAGCCTGGGTCGATACAGGCGCGCAAACCCGCATCCAGCCCGACAAGGAATGGGAACTGGAAACCCCGCTTGCGGCAATCCAGATGGGTCTGATCTACGTAAATCCGGAAGGCCCCGGCGGGTGCCCGATCCCTTGCAGTCGGCCCGGGACATGCGCGTCACCTTCGAACGCATGGGCATGAACGACGAGGAAACCGTCGCCTTGACGGCCGGCGGCCATGCTTTCGGCAAGGCCCATGGTGCGGTTCCCGCCGAGCAGCTGAGCGGCGCCCCTGAGTCCGAGGCCATGGAACTGATGGGCTTTGGCTGGGCCACAGATGCCGACCAGATCGAAAAGGGCCACATCACCACCTCCGGCATCGAAGGGGCTTGGACGCCCAATCCGACGCAATGGGGCGGTGACTACTTCCGCCTGCTGTTCAAGTACGATTTCGAACTGGTGCGCAGCCCGGCCGGTGCCCAGCAGTGGCAGCCGATCAACCCCGATCCCGCAGACATGGCGCCGGATGCCCGCGACCTGTCGAAGCGCGTGCCGACCATGATGACCACTGCCGACATGGCGCTGAAGATGGACCCGGACTATCGCAAGATTTCGGAACGCTTCCGCGACGATCAGGCTGCGCTCGACGATGCATTCGCAAGGGCCTGGTTCAAGCTTTGCCACCGCGACATGGGACCCAAGGTCCGATACCTCGGGCCCGAGGTGCCGGCCGAAGACCTGATCTGGCAAGACCCGATCCCGCGCGGCACCACGCCATCGGACGCCGCCGCGAATGCGTTCAAGGCATCGGTCCTTGCCAGCGGCCTCAGCACCGCCGAATTGGTCAAGGCGGCCTGGGCCTCGGCTTCGACCTATCGGCGGTCTGATCATCGTGGTGGCGCCAATGGCGCACGCATCCGCCTTTCCCCGCAGAAGGAGTGGGCGGTGAACGATCCGCAGGAACTGGCGCGGGTGCTTTCGACAATCGAGCGACTGCGCGGTGAAATCTCGATGGCGGACGCGATTGTGCTGGCTGGCACAGCGGCGGTCGAGAAGGCCGCGCATGATGCCGGGTTCGACGTGGCCGTTCCATTCAGCGGTGGCCGCGGCGATGCCAGCGAAGAGCAGACCGACGCAGACAGCTTCGCCGTGCTCGAACCTCGAGCCGACGCGTTCCGGAACTACCTTGCCACGAAGCAGACGGTGAAAACCGAGGAGATCATGCTTGACCGCGCGCATCTGCTTGGACTTTCAATCCCGCAGATGGCCGTGCTGGTGGCGGGCCTGCGCGTTCTTGGTGCCACGACCGGTAATACGAAGCTGGGCGTCCTTACCGACCGACCGGGGCTTCTGACCAATGACTTCTTCGTCAACTTGCTGGACATGGGCACGAAGTGGAAAACGGTGGACACCAGCGGTGACGAGGAATTCGTCGGCACCGACCGGGCAACCGGCGAGGAGCGCTGGCGCGCCACGCGCACCGACCTTGTCTTCGGCTCGAACTCGCAATTGCGCGCGGTGGCTGAAGTCTATGCCGAGATCGGCAACGAGAAGAAGTTCGTCGAGGATTTCATCGCGGCCTGGACGAAAGTCATGAACGCCGACCGCTTCGATCTGGCCTGAGTGTAATCGACGGCTCCGTAGCGTGCTGCGGAGCCGTCATCGTTTTCAAACCGATGCCTTGGCTGCCATGACTTGCCGTCCGTCTCCGGCAAAGGCCGCCAGTTCCATCGCTTGTTCCGCGCCCCGCATCGCCAGATGAAGCGGCTCGCCGCAGATTGCCGGAGAAAGCCCGCGAAAGGAAAAGGACTTGAGCGCATTGTCGCCGAGTTCTGCCTGCGCAAGGTCAAGCAACAAGGTTGCGGTCAGGGGGCCGTGAACGACAAGACCGCGATAGCCCTCCACTCGGGTGGCGTAGGGCAGATCGTAGTGAATGCGATGACTGTTGAACGTCAGCGCGGAAAATCGAAACAACAGGGTCTCGGACGGCACTACCATTTTGCTGGTGCGCCAATCCGAAAGATCCAAGTGCGCGTTGCCTGCCGGCGGAGGGACTATCGGGGCTCCTGCTGCCAGAGCAGCGCGATAGACCACCGTCTGGGTTTCGCGCACGGCAACCTCCCCGTCGCACGAAGTCTCGTGGCCAATGTCGACGAAAACGAGATGACCGCTACTTCCGGTCTTTTCGCTGACCGAGACGATCGTGGACTTGCGCGACACTCCGGCGCCGATCAACATTGGCCGGGCAAATTCCACCTTGCTGCTGGCCCACATCCTGCGCGGCAATGGAACAGGCGGAAGAAACCCTTCTGCGCTCTCGTCCCGCAAGGGATGGCCATCGAGGCCCAGCGCCGAAGTTGCTGAATCGGGCACACACAGGCACCAATGCAACCCTTGTGGAATGGTCCCGTCAGCCGGACCCTCACGATCCAGCGTGGCAAGCCATCGCGCGCAAAGCCCGGCATCGACGCGGTCATGGCTCTGCTGAGTCCGGCCGATCCAGCTTTGCCATGCCGACATCAGTTACGCCCTTCAAGAAGGCCGCGAGCGATTACCTGCGCCTGGATCTCTGCTGCGCCTTCGAAGATGTTCAGGATGCGCGCATCGCAAAGTACCCGGCTGATCTCGTATTCAAGCGCGTAGCCGTTTCCGCCGTGAACCTGCAACGCAGCGTCAGCGTTCGACCATGCCGTTCGCGCTGCAAGAAGCTTGGCCATCCCTGCCTCGATATCGCACCGTTTGCCGGAATCCTTGGCCCGGGCAGCGGCATACGTAAGCTCGCGCGCCAGCACCATGTCCACGGCGCTCATCGCCAGCTTGTCGGCCACGCGGGGGAACTGCGCGATCGCCTTGCCGAACTGCTTGCGGGCACGCGCATAGTCGAGCCCGAGTTCTAGCGCCCGGCGGGCGACGCCGACTGCGCGGGCGGCCGTCTGGATCCGGGCGCCCTCGAAAGTGCGCATCAACTGCTTGAAACCTTGCCCCTGCACCCCGCCAAGCAGCGCGTCAGCCGGTGCGACAAGGCCATCGAACTGAAGCGCATATTCGCGCATGCCGCGATAGCCGAGCACCTCGATCTCGCTCCCGCTCATTCCTTCGGCAGGGAAGAGGTCATCGTCGCGGCCACGGGGCTTTGGCACGAGCAGCATCGAAAGGCCGGCATAGCCCTGCGCGTCCGGCAGCGTTCTTGCCAGCAAGGTCATGAGATCGGAACGGGCAGCGTGGGTGATCCAGGTCTTGGCGCCAGTGATCTCCCATTGCCCAGCAGCATTCTGGCGAGCGCGGGTCTGCAGCGAGCCCAGGTCCGACCCGGTATCGGGTTCGGTAAAGACAGCGGTCGGCAGGACCTCGCCGCGCGCAATACGGGGCAGCCATTGCGCCTTCTGCTCGGCGGTGCCTGCCAGAACAATCAACTCGCCGGCAATTTCGGACCGGGTGCCCAGAGATCCCGCACCGATCCACCCGCGCGAAAGCTCCTCCGTAACGAGGCACATGACCAGCTTGCCCAGCCCAAGCCCGCCAAAATCTTCAGGAATGCAGACACCGAAAGTGCCAAGATCGGCCATCTGGCGGATCGTTGCTTCGGGAATGAGCGCATTGGCCAGGTGCCACTTGTGCGCATGGGGCAGGATTTCGGCATCGGTAAATCGGCGAAACTGATCGCGGATCGCATCAAGCTCCGGATCACCGAGGTTCTCGGACGGCCATTGCCCATCGACAAGTGCCTTGGCCACGCGCGCACGGGTCTCGGAATGATCGACATCGACCACATCCGCGCAGGCGGCGGCAAGATCACGTGCTTCGCGCCCAAGTCCAAGATCGGCAGGACGGAACAGCTCATTCTGGCCCATCGGCAGGCCACCGGCCATCTGCGCAAGCGTTTCGGCAAGGGCGAGCCTTGCGATGTCCAGGTCCAGGTCCGAATTTGCCGCGCGGGCCCAGTTGGAAACGGCGTCAAGGGCTGCGATGCTTGTAGCCAGCCATGCCACGCCATGCGCGGCCCGTTGCTCGGTATCGATCCGCGTTTTTTCGAGCCGGATCGCCAGCGCCCGCTGGGCTGCCGCGAGATAGGCTCGCGCAGGCTCAAGCAGCATCACGAACTGTTCGTCCATTCGCCCTACAGATCCTCTTCCACCTCTCGTCCTGCGCTATCATCCCGTGGCGGACCGTTTCCAGTCCCCTGAGGCCGATTGACAAGATTGCGGCGTGGCCTCCGGCGCTGTGACCTGCGCGGGAGGCATGAACACGCGCTCAAACCGCATCGTGCGGTGCAGGCTTGTCTCAGAAAGCGGCGATACCGGTTATGGCGCGGCCAAGGATCAAGGCATGAACGTCATGAGTGCCTTCGTAGGTGTTCACCGTCTCCAGGTTTACCATGTGGCGGATTACCTGGTATTCCCCGGAAATGCCGTTGCCGCCGTGCATGTCACGTGCCATCCGCGCGATGTCGAGCGCCTTGCCGACGTTGTTGCGCTTGACGATCGAAATCATCTCGGGCGCGAACTTGCCCGCATCCATCAGACGCCCGACCTGCAGCGAGGCGTGAAGACCCAGCGTAATCTCGGTCAACATGTCGGCCAGTTTCTTCTGGTACAGCTGGGTGCCAGCCAGCGGCCGTCCGAACTGGTGCCGGTCAAGGCCATACTGCCGCGCAGCGTGATAGCAGAACTCGGCGGCGCCTAGCGAACCCCATGAAATGCCGTAGCGCGCGCGATTGAGGCAGCCGAAAGGACCCTTGAGCCCCTGCACGTTGGGCAGGAGGGCTTCGTCAGGCACAAACACCTCGTCCATCACGATCATGCCCGTGATCGACGCCCGCAGGCTGATCTTGTTGTCGATCTTGGGCGCGGAAAGGCCCGCCATATCCTTTTCGAGAACAAATCCGCGAATTCCGCCGCCATGCGCGTCGCTCTTGGCCCAAACGACAAACACGTCTGCGATGGGCGCGTTGGAAATCCATGTCTTGGCACCGTTTAGCACGTATCCACCATCGACCTTGCGGGCGAGCGTGCGCATGCCGCCGGGATCGGACCCTGCGTCGGGCTCGGTCAGGCCGAAGCACCCGATCCATTCACCTGTAGCGAGCTTTGGCAGGTACTTGCGACGCTGCTCTTCCGAACCGTACTCATAGATCGGGAACATCACGAGGCTCGACTGCACGCTCATCATCGAGCGATAGCCGGAATCGATCCGTTCAACCTCGCGCGCGACAAGCCCGTACGAGACGTAACCGGCATTTGCGCAGCCGTACTCCTCGGGCAAGGTCACGCCGAGCAGGCCCTGCTCACCCATTTCGCGGAAGATTTCCGGGTCGGTGTACTCGTCCGCAAATGCCCTGATCACGCGCGGGGCGAGGCGATCCTGCGCAAAGGCGCGCGCGGCATCGCGGATCATCCGCTCGTCATCGGTGAGCAGGCCATCAAGCGCCAACGCATCTTCCCAATCGAACGGAACCATACCTACCATCTCAAACTCTCCTTTGCGGCAGGTGATTGCACGTGAAATCAGATGACTTCAACCACCCAAGTGTGCGGCGCCTTCGCGCGGAAGGCTCGCTTCGTAATTGCCTTGTAAACGGTCCGGCCGCACGAAAAGGTATTTGTCATCGCTTTGCCGTGCGCATACGGCAAAGCGATGATGCATGTCGCATGGGGAAATCGCGATGCCGACGATGATAAAGGTGAACGGCAAGCCTAGGGAAGTGGACGTCCCTGACGAGAAGCCGCTTTTGTGGGTGCTTCGCGAGGACCTTGGCTATCTTGGCCCCAAGTTCGGATGCGGTGCTGGCCTGTGCGGAGCGTGCACCGTGCACCTTGATGGCCAGGCGGTCCGTTCGTGCATCACGCCTATCAATGCTGTCGGCTCGGGCCAGGTCACGACGATCGAGGGCGTGTCGGCCAACCCGGTCGGCAAACGCGTCAGCGAGGCCTGGACCGAGATCGACGTGCCCCAGTGCGGTTACTGCCAGGCCGGACAGATAATGAGCGCCGTGGCCCTGCTCGAAAGCAACCCAAGCCCGACTGACGAAGACATCGACAGCGCGATGGCAGGCAACCTTTGCCGCTGCGGCACATACCACCGAATCCGCGACGCTATCCGCAAGGCTGCATCGCAGAAAACGGCAGGAGGCGCAGATGTCCGTTGATACCCGTGCTCTTGCAGCCGACCGCCGCCTTGTCATCAAGGCCATGCTGGCAACAGGCGGCGCGCTTGCTTTCGATATCGAAATCGCGATGGCGCAGGCATCACAACCTGCGGCTGCCCGCTCGGCCGGAATTGCTGCATCCCGCATCAGCGCCTATGTCGCCATCGCGGCGGACAACACCGTGACCATCACGGCAAAGAATCCGGAAATCGGCCAGGGCGTGAAGGCCATGTTGCCGATGCTCATCGCCGAGGAACTCGACGTGGCCTGGGATGCGGTCAAGGTGGAGCAGGCCGTCGCTGACCAATCAAGGTTTGGCGAACAGTTCGCCGGTGGATCGATGTCGACCCCGATGAACTGGATGCCGATGCGGCAGGCGGGCGCGACCGCGCGCGCCATGATCGTGGCCGCGGCAGCGCGGCAGTGGAGCGTCCCGGCGACAGAGATCACGACCGCGAAGGGCGAGATCTTCCATGCCAGAACGAACAGGCGCGCACCTTATGCCTCCCTGGCCGCAACCGCTGCCAAGGAAGCCGTTCCTGCCGAAGCTTCGCTGAAGCTGAAGGATCCGGCGACCTTCTCGATCATTGGCAGGCCAGTGCCGGGGCCTGACACCCCCGCCATCGTTGCGGGCAAACCGCTGTTTGGCGTCGACACGGTGCTGCCGGGCTTGGTCCATGCGGCACTGCTGACCGCACCGGTGCGCGGCGCGACGCTGAAAAGCCACGATCCCAAGCAAGCGCTGGCCATGGCGGGTGTTCGCAAGGTCGTGGTGCTGCGCCAGCTTGGGCATGACGATGCCCCGGTAGATGCGCTCGCCGTGGTGGCCGACAGCTGGTGGACAGCGAGCGAGGCACGCAAGGCGCTCGTGGCCGAATGGGACAATGCCGGACGGGACAAGCATTCCGATGCGACGTTTGCCGCTGCTGCCTCGGCAGCGTTTGCAGCGAAGCCGGCAACCTCGGTGCGCAAGGAAGGTGATGTCGATGCCGCGCTTGCCAAGGCGGCAAAGACCGTCTCGGCGCAATACAGCTACCCGTTCCTCTCGCACGCCACGCTCGAGCCGCAGAATTGCACCGCGCAGTTCAAGGACGGCAAGATCGAGTTGTGGGCACCAAGCCAGATGCCCAACGAGGGCAAGGAACTAGTAGCCAAGGCGATGGGCCTTCCCGTCGGGGCTGTGACCGTCAACCTCACCCGGATCGGCGGAGGCTTCGGCCGCCGTCTGCAGAGCGATTTCATGATCCTGGCTGCCGCCATCGCCCGTGAAGTGCCGGGATTGCCAGTCAAGCTGATCCTCGAACGCGAGGAGGACTTCAAGCTCGATTTCTTCCGCCCTGCGGGTTTCCAGAAGCTTGAGGCCGGTCTTGATGCGCAGGGGCGCCTCACGGCTTTCCGGACGCACTTGGTGGGCTTTGGCGCGAAGGGTGAACCAGGCCGGGGAAGCGAGCTTCCCAATGATCTGGTGCCCGCCAATCTCGTGCCCGACGCGGAGCTCGGGCTGACGCTGCTGGAAAGCAACATTCCGCTAGGCTGGCTGCGCGCGCCGGGATCGAACGCGCTGGCCTTCGCAACGCAGGGGTTCCTTGACGAGGTGGCGGCTGCTGCTGGCAAGCCGCTTCCGGAGTTCATGCTCGAGACCCTGGGCGAGTCCCGCCTTGTGCAACCGCCAAAGCTACCCGGCGTCCCCGACATCTGGCAGCCCCCCGCCTTCCACACGGGACGTGCCGCAGGCGTAATTCGCGAAGTGATGGCGCGCTCCGGCTGGCGGGGTGCTGCGCCGAAGGGGCGCGGATTCGGCTTCTACTTCAGCCATCTTGGCTATTTTGCCGTGGTGGCAGATTGCGTGAAGTCCGGTGACACGGTGAAGGTTGCAAAGATGTGGGTAGCGGCCGACATCGGCAGCACTGTGATCAATCCGATGAATGCCGAGCAGCAGATCCGTGGATCAATGATCGAAGGAATCGGCCAGGTCATCAGCGGCCTGAAGGTTCCGATTGCCGCAGGGCAGGTTCAGGTCGCCAACTTCGACGCCTATACCCTGCCCCGCATCGATGTTGTCCCGCCGATCGAGATCACGATGGTCCGTACCGATTTCCCACCGACCGGTCTTGGAGAACCGGCGCTGCCACCTGCGGTCGCAGCCGTGGCCAACGCCATCTCAAGCCTGACCGGAAGGCGGGTACGATCCCTGCCCTACGAGGCCTGACATGGTCATTACATGGGCGAAAGGCCGTCTATCGGCCATGGCGAGCGCAGCCTAACCCGCTCGTCCTGCGGCATTGTGCCGCATGACAGGCGTGGGACAAGCGATTGGCGCTGGAAATCTCGAAGCCAGGCTTGCGGGCACAGCAAAGGGGCGTGACCGTCTGGTACGATGGCGCGTGCCCCTTATGCCGTCGCGAGATCGCGGCAATGCGGTGGCTTGATCGCCGCAACGCTCTGGTTTTCATTGATATTTCAAACGAAAGCGCGACGTGCCCGGTTGACCGTCGCGCTGCGCTTGCGAGGTTTCACGCAATGGAGGGCGAGCGCATCCTGTCCGGCGCCGCAGCCTTTGCAGCAATGTGGCGCGCGATACCGGCTTTGCGCTGGCTCGGTGTGCTGGCGCGGTTTGGCGTGGTCGAGCGTTTGCTGGAAAGGGCATATCTGGGTTTCCTGTCGGTCCGCCCCCGACTGCAAAGGCTTCTGAAGTGAGCGGATCACGTTATCGCAAGGTTCCCCAAGCCCGGATTTCGAGGCTGGCAGCATTTGGCCAGCTTGCCGGTGGCGTTGCCGGCGGCGTGCTTGCCGAAGGGGCGCGCCGTCTCGCGCGCGGCGAGGCACCGCGTCTTTCGGACATGCTCCTCACGCCTGGCAATGCGAGGCGGGTGGCTGACCAGCTTTCGCGCCTGCGTGGCGCGGCCATGAAACTCGGGCAGATGATCTCAATGGATGCGGGTGATGTCCTGCCTCGCGAACTGACCGAAATTCTCTCTCGCTTGCGTGAATCGGCCCATTTCATGCCGCCTGCGCAATTGGAGAAGGTTCTCGCCGCCGAATGGGGTGCGGGCTGGCGTGCACAATTCCGTAGCTTTGGCGCTCAACCGATCGCGGCGGCCTCGATCGGACAGGTGCACCGTGCCGTCCTGCCCGACGGAAGAGTGCTTGCGGTCAAGGTTCAGTACCCCGGCATTGCACGAAGCATAGATGCCGATGTCGACAACGTGGCAACCTTGCTGCGCGTGTCCGGCCTACTGCCCCAGACCCTGGACGTGACGCCGCTGCTGGCCGAAGCAAAGCGCCAGCTTCACGAAGAGTCGGACTATGTTCGCGAGGCCGAGATGATGATCCGGTATGGCGAACTGCTGGCAGATGACAGCCGCTTCGTGGTGCCGCGGCCCTATGCGCCTCTCTCAGGGGCCACGGTCTTGGCGATGGACTATATCGAAGCTCGTCCGATCGACACTCTGGCCAGCGCGCCGCAAGCTGTGCGTGACAACGCGATGGAGGCGCTGCTCGGCTTGGTGCTGCGCGAACTGTTCGGGTTCGGGTTCATGCAGACCGATCCCAATTTCGCAAACTTTCGCTGGCGCCCTGACGACGGGCGCCTGGTCCTGCTCGATTTCGGTGCCGCGCGGCCAGTTCCACCGGCCACCACGCAGGCCTATCGCCGGTTGATGGCAGCCGGGCTGTCCGAGGACAAGGACGCGCTGCGGGCAGCGCTGATCGAAGTAGGCTTCGTGTCCGAACAACAGATCGCCCGCCATCACGATCCGTTTGACCGCGCGATTGATGTGCTGATCGACCACCTGGGCAAACCTGGTCTGTTCGATTTTGCCGACCGCTCGTTCGTCGAACGTGTGCGGGCCGAAGCCGAGAAGATCGCCTCGGACCGCTCATCGTGGCACATTCCTCCGATCGATACACTATTCGTGCAGCGCAAGGTCAGCGGGACAGCGCTGCTGGCCATACGGATGAAAGCCCGTTTGCCGTTGCGAGACATGGTAGCCCAAGCCATCGGCGCAAACTTGACGCAAGTGATTGCAGCCGGACAATAAGTGCATATGGCGGAACAGGGCTGATCACAATCCGTTGTGATTTCATGGAGATAGCCAGCCAGCCCCGCCCGATCGAAGCACAGCGCTTTGCCAGCGACAAGATCCAGCAAATGCTGGCGCATTGGAACCGCACCCGATTGTCACCGGGCTATCCGGTAGCCGACTGGGCCGATCATTTCGAACACGAAGCGCGCATGCGATATCTCGAGGCGCAGTTTCTCGAAGACTTGCGCGCCGAGGTGCAAGGATGGGCGGCTTCTGCGCCAACTCACGTCGACGGCTTCGTACAATGGTTCGAGGATCTCAAGGATGTCGGCCCCGGGCAAGGCGATCCTCTGTTCCCCTGGCTTGCGGGCGATGCGAACCGCGAGCAACTTTGCTGGTTCTTCGAACAGGAAGCCGCCGGAGAAGCCGGGTTCGACGATCTCGTTGCCTTCACGCAGATCAAGCTTCCCGAGTCTGCGAAACTCGAACTGGCACGAAATTACTGGGATGAAATGGGACGTGGCAATCCCCGCGGGATGCATGGCCCCATGCTGGCC
This sequence comes from Novosphingobium sp. B1, assembly GCF_900176395.1. Classification (GTDB taxonomy): domain Bacteria; phylum Pseudomonadota; class Alphaproteobacteria; order Sphingomonadales; family Sphingomonadaceae; genus Novosphingobium. The sequence continues at coordinate 113,729 of NZ_FWXL01000002.1, forward strand.
GCACTGGCAGATACGCTGTGCGTCCGGCCCACCATCGAGGGGACCGTCTGGGAAAGTCTCGCCCTTGCCAATGCAATGACGGCGATGGCCACCAACCGCGCCTTCGCATGGCATTCGGTCGGTGCGCTGGGGGTGATCGAACTCACTGCACCGGGACGCTCGGCCATGGTTGCACAGGGTCTGCGACGCATTGGACTGAGCGATCGGGAGCGACGATATTTCGACCTTCATGCCGTCCTTGATGTCAAGCACAGCGAAGACTGGAACAGGGAGGCTTTCCGTCCGCTTGTCGCCGAAGACCCCCGCCGGGCAACGGCCATGGCCGAAGGTGCGCTGATGCGGCTGGTTTGCGGGGAACGCTGCTTTGCGCGATACCGCAAGCATCTGTGGGCGACAGTGTCGCACGCGCCCGGGGCTTGACCCATGCCAGGCAAAAAAAGGGGCCGACTCGCGCCGGCCCTTTTGAAGTTTGGGAGAGGATGCCTGAAAGGCCCGTCCGATATGCGGACGATCAGTCGAGGCCGCAAATGAGAATAGCGCTTCTATATTTGCGTTTCATGCAACTGCTGCGCGTTTGGCAGCAAGAACCGTATTGCTGAGTAGGCAGGCGATCGTCATCGGCCCCACGCCGCCGGGGACCGGTGTAACAGCCTTGGCATGGTCCAGTTCATGAGTCGCGCAATCGCCGACGATGCGGGTGTTGCCATCGTGATCGGCAACCCGCGTAATGCCGACATCGATGACGACCGCACCCGGCTTGACCCAGTAACCGCGAACCAGTTGCGGCGCGCCGGCAGCGGCAACGATCACGTCGGCCTTGCGTGCGATATCGGGCAGATCGCGCGTTTCGATGTGCGTGACCGTCACGGTCGCTTCCCGCTCAAGCAGCAACATCGACACTGGCTTGCCGACAATGTTCGACTTGCCGATGACCACGACGTTCAGGCCACGGTAGTCATCGATTACGCTATCGAGCAGGAGCATCACGCCGAGCGGCGTGCAGGGCACAAGTCCGCCCGTTCCGGTAGACAGGCGCCCGACGTTGACGGGATGGAAGCCGTCGACGTCTTTGGCAGGATCGATCCGATCAAGCACGCGTGCAGCGTCGATGTGCCTGGGCAGCGGCAACTGGACGAGAATGCCGTGAACCAGCGGGTCGGCATTGAGTTCGTCGATCAAGGCGAGGACGACTTCCTGCTCGGTCTCTGCTGGCAGGCGGTGTTCGATCGACCGAATACCGGCCTTGCGGCACTGCGCGATCTTCCGGCCCACGTAGACTTCGCTGGCGGGATCTTTTCCAACCAGGATCACCGCAAGGCCCGGTGCGTCACCGCCGGCCGACACGATTGCGCGAACCTCTTCCGCCGTTCCTGCCAGCACCTTTGCAGCCAGCGCCTTGCCGTCGATGATTTCTGCCATTGCCTCACCCCGCGATTATTGCGGAGCTTTCCCTAGCCAACCATGGCGCAACTGACAATATTGTATGTGTTGCATACAATCACGATGCAGCCTTTGCTTCGGGCACGATCTCTTCCAGCACGTGAGAGAGGGCCGCATGGTTTAGCGCGCGTGCCCGCTGCTCGCTTTCCGCTTCGGTATAGCAACGCAATTCGGGCGCGTTTCCCGAAGGACGGAAATGGATGATCGCACCATCTGCAAAGGTCATGCGATAGCCGTCGGTCTTGTCGATAGTGGTGGGGAAACCGGCAATTTCGCCAAAGAGGCGCGCGATCCGCGCCAGTTGTGCGTCTTCCTCCCCTTCCAAGAGCAGCGCCAGCAGCGCCTTGCTGTCAGCTTGCGGAAAATCAGCCACGCGATCACTGAAGGTGAAGCGTGGCGGCAGTTCTGCCAGAACATCGGCAATGGGGCATTGCCTTGCCAGGCTTGCAACCGCAATGATCGGCAGCGCAGCATCGCGCGTCGGCAGGGGTGCAAGACTTCCCACCGGACTGCCGAGTAGAAAGCCGCCGTTGGCTTCATAACCGCAGACGCGGGCTGCGGGATCAGCCTGCGCCGCCTGCATCATCTCGGCAATGACATAGGGTGATCCAATACGTGTCCGCAAGACCTTGGGCACAGCGCCGCTAAGTTCCAGGACAGTGTTTGAACTGACCGGCGTTACCGCCACATCGGCATCCATCGCCTTGGCACAAAGCAGGCCGACGATGTCACCACGCAGCCAGGTCCCACTGGCATCGGAAATCAGCGGGCGGTCTGAATCGCCATCGGTCGATATTATGGCATCGACCTGGTTCCAGCCTGCCCAGTCGGCAGCGAGTTCGCTGTCCTCCTGCCGGATTGCCTCGGTATCGACAGGTACGAAGGTTTCCGACCTTCCAAATGGGAGCGCCTTTCCGCCCAGTGCCTCGACGAGACTCACGAGCATGTCACGACCGACGGCGGAGTGCTGATAGACCCCGATCGTCAGGCCAGAGAGTGCATCAGAGCCAAAGTGCCGAACGTATCGAGCGACATACGGAGCCTCGACATCGACCGCTTCGGGAAGGTCAAAAGACGACAGCAGACCGCCGTCGTTGCCGAAACTGGCGGGATCCTGGCGTACGCGTTGCGCGACGATGCCAGCCTCGTCGCTCTTGAGCACTTCGCCATGGGGACGGTAGAACTTGATGCCGTTGCGATCGGCCGGGATGTGGCTTCCGGTTACCATCATCGACGGCATTCCTTCGCCCATGGCGTAGAAGGCCAGAGCGGGGGTAGCCGTGCGGCCGCAATAGACGACCTCACCGCCGCAATCGCGGATTGCTGTGGCACAAGCCGAAAGGATACGCGGGGTGCTGATGCGCAAGTCGCCTGCCAGCGCGACCCGATCACCGGCGGAAAACTCTCCAATCTGGCGCAAATACTGAAGGAACGCCGTTGCGTAGGCGTGGCAGAGCCGATCGGTCATGTCGTTGGCCAGACCGCGAACTCCGCTGGTGCCAAAAGGCACGCCCGAAGTCGCCATCAGTTCTGCAACCGTCGGTCCGGCTTCTTCGGGAAAGTCGTTCATCGCCAGCATGTTCCTTTGAGTATCCGGCAAGCCGCAGCCGGCCTGCCCAAACTGCCTTTAGACAAACCCTGCGGACTTGGCCAAACGCCTTTACTGCAATCCGAACCGGGCGAACCCCTCGCGGGTTCCCAACTGTGCTATCGATATCCCCGCCTGCTACAGCTATGTCCCGGTTCATATCGACTGCCGTCCAGCAAAAAAAGTTCACACAAGGTTGCCACATCGTAACCGTTTGCTCTCCACTTGTGCTGCACTTGCGAAGACCTTCCGCCATTGGCTCTAACAGATCGGATCGAACCAATTCCATGGCTTTGAATGCCGAAACCAGCCCGCCCGGGGGCGAGGCACACGGTAGCCACCACGTTCCTACCTTTCGCGACTTCCTTCGCTGGGCGCGCCAGGTGCTGGGACCGGATTCGGGTTTCATCCGCCTCGCGCTGGTCTTTGGCGTGGCGATCTCGCTGCTCTCGCTGGCAACGCCGATATCGGTTCAGCTTCTGATAAATTCGGTTGCGAACACTGCGCTTCCGGCGCCGTTGCTGACCCTTGCCGCGATACTGTTCGTTCTGCTCCTCTGTTGGGCCGTATTGAGCGCGTTCCGCGTGCATCTGCTGGCGCATTTCGAACGTCGTTTCTTCGCGCGGCTCGTGGCCGAGATCACGATGCGCGCGGTGCATGCTCAGAACCCGTTCTTCGTCGATGCGCGGCGTGGGGACCTGTTCAACCGGTTCTTCGACATGGGCGTCGTGCAGAAATCACTGACAAGCCTGCTGATCGCCGGATTCACGATCGTCCTGCAAAGCATCGTGGGGCTGGTGGTGACGAGCTTCTACCACCCGTTCTTCCTCGCCTTCAATCTGGTGCTGACGATCACCGTACTGGTGATATGGCGAGTCTGGGCAAATTCCTCGATCGCAAGCGCCGTGGCCAAGAGCCATGCAAAACACGCCACCGCCCACTGGCTGGGAACGGTCGGCGCCTCGAACGGCGTCTACAAGTCGAGCCGCCACATGGCTTTCGCCATTGCCCGGTCGGAAGACATGACGGCCGGATACGTCGCCGCCCATCGCCGACACTTCCACTATACCTTCGGACAGACGATCGCATTGCTGCTGCTCTACGCACTGGCAAGCGCAGGTCTTCTGGCGATGGGGGGCTGGCTGATTCTTCAGGGAGAACTTTCGATCGGCCAGCTGGTGGCGGCAGAACTGATCCTGTCGGGGGTGTTCTATGGCGTTGCGCAACTGGGCACTTACCTTGAGGTCTTCTACGAAATGGCCGGCAGCCTCGAGGAGTTGCACCTGTTCTGGGAAGTGCCGCAGGAAGCCATACCGCAGCCCGACGCAGCCTGTCCGCCTGATGGCTCGATCCGGCTGCGTGATGTTCGCCACGGCGGCAACCGCTATGACTTTGCCGTTCCGGCTGGCGCGCAGGTCGGCGTGATCGCAGAGCCTGGCGTTGATCGCAGCCTTGCTGCGCTGCTGAAGCGGCTTGAGGTGCCCAAGAGCGGCTTCGTGTCGGTTGGTGGCGCGGACCTCGGCACGCTCGACATGTATCGCCTGCGCTCCGACATCATCGTGCTTGATCGCCCGACGATCGTCGAGATGTCGGTGCGCCAGTACCTGTCGCTCAGTGCGCCGGGCCAAGCCGAGGCGATGCTGGAAGCGCTCGAACTGGTCGGGCTGGATCGGCGGATCGGTTCGCTTGAAGGCGGCCTTGATGCCCTGCTGTCCACTTCGGGCTGGCCGCTGTCGATCGGAGAGACAATGGCGCTCAAGCTGGCTGGCGCGGTGCTGGCCCGGCCGCGCGTGCTGATGCTCTCGGCGATCTACGATATGCTCCCGCCCGAACGGCTGGACCGAGTGCTCGAAGCGCTGCGCCCGCATGGCACCACGGTGCTCCAGTTCACAGGGCGCCCACAGGGCCTTGGCCGCGACATGTGGCTATGGCTCGGGGCATCGGAACAACGACAGGGCGCAACGCCGCAAGCGGTCGTGCCGACCCGCGAAGGGGACGTCTGAGCCATGGCTGCACCATCAAGCTCCCACCGTGCCCACGACTTTCCCGGCTTCGGTACGCTTGCGTCGCTGAAGGTGCCCCGCACCACACGCGCGCTTGGCCGGATGATCCTTGTGTCGATCCCCCTGATCCTGATCCTGCTGTTTGCGGTTGACTGGGTGCAGACGGCTCCTGGCCGCGGTGAGGTGATCGCTCTCAATCCCGAGGATCGCGTGCAGCAGGTGACTGCCTTGGTCCCGGGCCGCGTGGAAAAGTGGTACGTGGTCGATGGCCAACAGGTGCGAAAGGGTGATCCGATTGCCCGGATCATCGACAACGACCCCATGCTCCTGTCACGCCTGGGCGCCGAGCGTGAGCAGGTTCTCGCCCAGATCGCGGCTGCAGAACAGGCGATGACAACCGCTCGTCTCGACGTAAACCGCTTTTCGGCTCTCTACGCCGAAGGCCTGGCTGCGCGGCGCGATTATGAATCTGCGCAGATCAAGGTGGCCGAACTCAATGCAAAGCTGGCCGAGACCCGTGCCAAGCTCAACAAGGTCGATATCGCACTTGGCCGGCAATCGGCGCAGTTGGTTCGCGCGCCGCACGATGGACGGATTCAGTCGCTCAACACCGCCGCCGGTGCAACGCTGGTGAGCGCAGGCGACATGCTGGCGACCCTCGCACCAGATAACGCACAGCGCGTTGTCGAACTACTGGTCGATGGCCGGGATGTCGCGCTGGTCCGCAAGGGACAACCGGTGCGGCTGCACTTTGAAGGCTGGCCGGCGATCCAGTTCAGCGGCTGGCCCTCAGTGGCGCAAGGGATGTTCGATGGCAGGGTGTTGACCGTTGACCCTTCGGCGCAGACGAACGGCCTGTTCCGCGTGCTGGTCGAGCCGGCGCCAGGCAAGCCTGCCTGGCCGGACGTCAACTACGCGCGTCTAGGGTCGAAAGTGCGTGGCTGGATCCAGATGGAAACCGTCAGCATCGGCTACGAACTATGGCGCCAGCTGAACGACTTCCCGCTCGAATTCCCGACGCCCGTCGATCCCGGTCCTCGCAAGGGTACAGCAGCCAAGGCCCTGTCGGACAAGGACGCGGCAAAGCGTAAGAGCGCGAAGTCGGGCAGCTATGAAAGCGACGGTTACGGGAGCGAGGACGCGAAATGATCCGCCGCCTGCCCCTGCGGATCGCGCTGGGACTGGTCGTGGCGCTTGCCGGGGCTCTGCCGCCGGCAGCTGCCCAGACAAGTATCGCACCACCGGCGAAGGGAACTGCCACCTCTCCCGAGCTCACCCTGCGCGACGTGCTGGAATCATCGGCCGCGCACGCGCCGCAGATTCTCGAAGCCATGGCAAGGCAACGTCAGGCAGACGCGCGTGCGCTGACGGCAGAAGGCGCGTTCGATCTGGTCTTCAATGCCGAGGCGAACCTTCGGCCACTTGGCTATTATGATGGGTCCACGGCAGAAGTTTCGGCCTATCGACCACTGCAGAACAACGGCGGCCAGATCTATGGCGGCTATCGCGTCTCCAGCGGCAGCTTCGCCAGCTATGACGGCAAGCAGATCACCAACAAGCTGGGCGAGCTGAAGGCGGGTGGGGTGTTCTCGCTCCTGCGCGACCGGGTGATCGACGAGCGTCGCGGCCGGCGTGAGCTGGCGCAAGGCGATATCGACCTTGCCGAACTCGACCGCGATCTTGTGGCAATCGGGGTTCAGCGCCGTGCGATCGATGCGTACCAGCAGTGGGTGGCCGCAGGTCTCCGCGTGCGCATCTATCGCGAGCTGTTCGAACTTGCCGAAGCGCGCCAGGCCTCGATCGAGCAGCAGATCCGGCTCGGCGCCCGCCCCGCCATTCTCGGGATCGAGAACCAGCAGAATATCATGCGCCGAAAGGGGCTGATGCTGCAGTGGGAGCAGAACCTGCAGATTCAGGCAACTGCGCTGTCGCTGTTCCTCCGTGATGGCCTTGGCCAGCCAGTCGTACCCTCGCCCGACCAGTTGCCGCGAATGCTGACCGATGGTGTCGTCCCCCGGCTGGTCGACCAGAACTCGGCCATCTCCGGGCGTCCTGACTACCAGACGATAATCACACGCATCGAGCAGGCGGGAATTCGCGCACGCCTTGCCGAAAACGAACTCAAGCCCCGTCTTGACGTGCGTGCCGAAGCATCGAAGGATTTCGGTCCTGGATCGCCGGTACGGCGTCCCCTCGAAGGGTCGGTTGGCGTACGCTTCTCGGTTCCGCTCGAACAGCGTGCGGCCAAGGGACGGATCGCCGAAGTGGCTGCCGAACAGGACGCCCTGTCGCTCCGCTTGCGCTTTCTGGAAGAGCAGATCGGCGTCGAAATCTCGAACCTGCGAACGCAAGTTGCCGGCGCAGAAAAGCTTGCGGGTCTCGCCACCGCCGAGGCGGCTCTTGCCCGCCGCATGGCCGAGGCCGAACGCCGGCGCTTCACCTTGGGGGCAAGCGATTTCCTGCTGGTCAATCTGCGCGAGGAATCGCTGGCCGATGCCACAATTCGCGAGATCGACGCGAAATATCGGCATGCCGCGGCACAGGCAGAACTCGTGGCGGCCTTGGCCGACCGCGAGCAATTAGGCCTCTAGGGGGTTTTCCGGAGGCGGCGGTTGGCGCTGATGCAACCGCCTTGTCCTAGTGCGGGACAAACCCTTCCGGAGCCGTCATGTCCGTCCTTGCCGCAGGGCTGTGCAGCCTACTTGCCACCTCGGTTGAAGCTGCCGCGCCAGCACCCGAAGCCGCGTCGGCTGGCGAGGCTTCTGCCGAAATCGTTGTGACGGCGCAGAAGCGCGCCGAGAACTTGAGCAAAGTTCCGCTGTCGCTTTCTGTGCTGGACGGTCAAACCGTTGCAGCCGCTCGCTTCACGCAGGCCGACGATCTCGTCAGCCGCATTCCCAACTTGCGCTTCAGCGCCACCGTCGGAGAAAATACCCCGATCTTTTCGTTGCGCGGCGTCTCCATGTCAGACTTCAGCCTGAACCAGGCAGGACCGGTCGCAGCGTATTACGACGAGGTCTACAAGGGAAACTTCGCGTTCTTGGGGCTGCAACTCTACGATCTTGCCCGGATCGAGGTCCTGCGCGGTCCGCAGGGGACGCTTTATGGCAAGAACACGACCGGAGGCGCGATCAACTATGTCGCCGAGAAGCCGCGTTTTGAAAATGGCGGATACCTGAGAGCAGGCCTTGGCAACTACAACCGGGCCGAAATGCAAGGCGCGTTGAACATTGCTGCAACCAGCACGATCGCAGCCCGCATCGCTTTCACCGCCGCCCGCGCCGATGGCTGGTTCCGCAATCGCCTGCCAGGGCAGGACGATCTTTCTTCAACGCGCGAGTATGGCGTCCGCGGCACGCTGCTGTGGGAACCGTCGGACCGCGCAGAAATCGTTCTGCGGCTGTCCACCAGTCTGCAGAATCCTCGCAATTACGGCAACTATTCCAAACCCGGCCCGGATGGTGTCGGCGCAGGGGTGTACGAGGCCTATGGGCAAGGCAGCAGCTACTTCCGCGAAGGACTGGGCCCACGCGAACTGGAAGCAAATTTCACCGCCCGCCGCCGTGCCCGCACCTGGTCTGCTGCCCTTACCGGCACATTTCGGCTGACCGACGCCCTGACACTGACCTCGGTCAGCGGGTGGGACCGCGGCAGCCTTTTCGTGCCAGAGGATACAGACGGCAGTCCGACCCGCGCCCTGGAGATCCCCTATACCGATCGCGGTACGCAGCTCGGCCAGGAGTTGCGCCTCGCATGGGATGATGGCGGACCTTTCAGCGCGATTGCTGGAATACACCACCACCGCGAAGATCTGTTCAACGCTACCGACCTCAACTTCTGGACTGATCTCGACGTTGACGGCAATGGACAGGTTGATGCCGGCGATTGCACCGCGAACAGCAGCCTGCTGGCCTGCGTCATTTCCAACCGGTTCGATCAGCAGAAGCGGTCGTGGGCAGCATTCGGCGATGCGCGCCTCAAGATCGCCCCACGTACAACGCTCCGCGGCGGATTGCGCTTCACGCATGACAGCGGCCTGCAAAGCGGCCTCACTTCGCAGGTGCGCGGTGTCGATGGCGTGCTGGTTGCGACCCTGATTCCCCCGCTCGACCGGCGGTTCTCGGGCAACAACCTTTCCGGCAAGGTGGGCCTGGATCAGGAACTGGAGGGCGGCACACTCCTGTTTGCCAGCTACAGCCGCGGCTATCGCGCAAGCGGATTCAACGCACAGGCCTTTTTCGACCCGGCAGAAGCCGGCGTCGCACGCCCGGAAACGATCGACGCCATCGAAGCAGGTTCGAAAGGCAAACTTGGCACGCTCGCGCTGTCATTCACAGCATTCCACTACATCTATCGGAACCAGCAGTTTCTGTCGGTCAATCCCGCTGACGCAACGCAAACACTGGTCAATCTTGACCGTTCGCGCATCTACGGAGCGGAACTGGAGATCGATGCGCGCCCGCACCCCGATGTCTTGTTGAGCGGCGGGCTGGGCTTGCTTCATGCACGTGCCATCAGCGGCCTGATCAGTGGTCTCGACGTGCGCGGGCATCATCTCTCGAATGCGCCTGCCGTCACTGCGAACGGTAGCGTCACGTGGACCGCGTGGTCAGATGGCAAGACGCGGATCATTTTGCGTGGTGACGCTTCCTATGTTTCCTCGCAGTACTTCGAGATCGTCAACATCCCGCGCCTGCGCCAAGGCGGATATGCGCTGATAGGCGCCGGTATCGACTATCAGCGCGGCGACTGGACCCTGTCGCTCTGGGGCAAGAACCTCACCGACAGGACGTACTTCACCTCACGCATCGATCTGTCAGGTTTCGGCTTCGACTACAATCACGTCGGAACGCCCCGGACCTGGGGCGCGAGCCTGCGGCGCAGTTTCTGACCAGACCTTGCCGTTCAGGCGGGTACGGGAAAGGCGATCGTGAAGGTCGTCCCTTGCCCTTCCCGTGATTTCACACTGATGCGCCCGCCGTGGAGTTCCATATAAAATCGCGCTGCATGAAGGCCTACGCCACTGCCCTTGATGCCCTTGGCATTGGCAGAGCGGAAGAAGCGCGTGAACAGCCGGGAGAGGTCTTGTGACGGGATACCGATGCCATGGTCGGCGACCGTCAGCAGGATTTCACCGCCCCGCTCGAAGCAGCGTATCTCGATCGGCTGGTCGGGCTGCGAATACTTGATGGCGTTGGACAACAGGTTGTCAAGCACGCGTTCGACCAATCCCGCATCGAGCATCAGCGTCGCGGCATCGGCCAATTCGACCACAAACGGGCGCGCGGGGTTCAATGCGCGCTGGTTGAGCAATGCCCGTTCGACAAGCGGCCGTAGCGCCATGCGCTCAGGCCGAAAGTCCACCCGGCCCTCGGCAATGCTGGCCCATCCTAGCGTGCGGTCAACCGCTGCAACCATTGCGCGGGTCGTCTCGCGGATCGTCTCGGAGCGCTCGGCAATCGGCGAACCGGGTTCGGCAAGCTTGCCTATGCGCCGCGCGGCACCGTCAATGACTGCCAGCGGTGTGCGGAAATCGTGGCTCGTTACGGACAAAAATTGCCGCTGCATCTCGGCAATGGCACGCTCACGCGCCAGAGATTTGTGAAGCCTGCGCTCCATGCGGTAGGCCCGTGTCACGTCCTGCTGAGTCATGATCAGCGAGATCCGGCCCGTCGCCGGATCCGTCAGGCGCCGCAGGCTTACGTCATGGACGAGAAAGGTTGGTCCAGCCAGGCGCAAGGTTGCATCGGCACTGCCCGCTTCGAGCGCGCTGCGCCTCAGTTGAGAAGCTTCCGCATGATTGGCGAACATGGCAAGGAAGTTGTCGAGACCTGGCAGATTGACCATGCCCAGCGCGTTGGCCAGCCGTTCCGCGGCAGGATTGTGCATGAGCCATTGGCCACTTTCCGTGACCAGCGAAATCATCAGCGGCGTCTGGCGAATAGCCTCGATTGCCCGCAACTCGGGTGAATTATCGACCTTTTCGTGATCCGGATTGCCCGCGTCGACCAGAACGGCAACGCGGTGATCGGGAAGCTGCACGCCTGACAGACGACAATCTCGTGAAGCCGGTTGGTTCTTGGGGTAAAATGTCCACTGTTCGCGGCGTGTTTCGCCGCATTCCATGGCCGCGCGCAAATTCGCCAGGCGATCGATCGTGCCGAGTGCAGCCGGGCTGAAGTCTCGCCCGCGCAATGCACTGGCGTCGGCCGCATGCCAGAATTGCAAGCCCGCGCTGTTGGCCCAATGCATCCGGTTGCGGTCGAAATCGTAGATCCACAGGACGCGGTCGACCAGATCCAGCAGCCTGAGCGCTCCATCATCTGCGACCGGTAGCGAGGTTGCATCAGCCCTGTCGGAGCAGGGCACAGTCTGGCGAGGCTGAGCTGGCATATGTAATTCCGCTTATCCTCCAGTAGCCCAAATTAGCATCTGCAATGATACCCGCCTCATTCCCAAGGGACTGGCCGGTACCTGTGAAGACACGGAACAAAACGCAGAATACACAAGTACCCTTGGTGCGCTGGCTCAGCGCGTCTTATCTGCGTACCGCCGTTATTCCACTTTGCCTTATCGAGCTCGGTTTCCTCTTGAGTTATTGGGCGACCGGTAATTTCACGTATCAACGTAACGTTCAGACCGTAAATCGGGTTTCAGAACAATATCTTGTCGACATCGCTGCGCGAGAGGCAGCAAACATCGATGCAACGCTGAGCGGCATTGAAGGGCTTGCGAGGATTCTTTCGCTGGAGACGAAGGAAGCTCTGGCCACCCCATGGAAGCCGGACACTGCCGAGAAGGCCCGTTACCACATAGGTCCCGATGGCGTGTTTCATACGATCCGCGGTGGCCCGGACGACACCGCCAGTTTCTACAGCGGTTACGTCCCAGTCGGACGCAAGCAGATCGAGAAAGCCTGGCAGACCGGCCAGCTTGATCACACCATGCGTCACATCAAGACGGCATCACCCTTGGTACGGCAGGTGTATCTGAACACCTGGGACAGCTACAACCGCATCTATCCCTATTTCAACGTGCTCGAGCAATACGCGCCGCGCATGAACATCCCGTCCTACAACTTCTTCTACGAGGCGGACGCATCGCATAACCCCGCGCGCAAGGTCGTATGGACCGACGCCTACGTCGATCCTGCCGGGAGCGGCTGGATGGTTTCCGCAGTCGCGCCGGTCTATTCATCGCGCAAACTTGAGGCAGTCGTCGGAATAGACCTGACGATCGACACGATCGTGAAACGCATCCTTTCGCTCAATCTGCCCTGGCAGGGGTATGCCATGCTGATCGGCCGCGACGGTACGATCCTTGCGCTGCCCCCTGCAGGCGAAAAGGATCTCGACCTAGCCGAACTCAAGAACCACGATTATGCTGAAGCGATCGTTTCGGACACCTTCAAGCCTGATCGCTTCAACATTGCCCGGCGGCCGGAATTGCGCGAACTCGAGCGCGCTGTGCGTGCGGGGCGCGCGAAGGTCAGCCACATCAACCTTGCGGGCCGTGATATGCTCGCCACCACCTCGTCGGTAACCGGGCCGGGCTGGTCGCTGGTCGTCGTCGCCCCGGCGGCGCGCATTCTCGCTGATGCCAACTACCTCCACGATCAGCTAGTTACGGTTGGCGTTATTATGTTATTGATCCTGCTGGCATTTTATGTCGTCTTCTTTGCCTTCCTGCTTTGGAGGGCACGAGTCATGAGCCGCCGAGTCGCCGAGCCATTGCTGGCGATCGAGCAGTTGATCGACCGAATTGGCGCTGGTCATTACAGCCAGGCAGCCCCCCAATTCGGAGTGCGCGAAATTGACAATCTTTCTGCGCGGCTAGCCGACATGGGCCAGCGGCTTGGCGATGCGCATGACGTGATAGTCGAGCAGCAAGCTGAAATGGCAGGCACTCTCGAGAGCGAGCGTCGGGTCACCAGCGGCCAGCGCCGCTTCATCCAGATCCTCAGCCACGAGTTCCGCACGCCTTTGACGGTCATCGACAGTTGCGGACAGATCCTGCGTCGTCGTGCCGACCGGCTCACGGCGCAGGGAGTGGTAGAGCGATCTGACATGATCCGCGGAGCCGCGGGAAGGATCCGCGAGGTCATGCAGAGCGCCCTGCAGCTGGTGCAGATGGAAGATGGCAAGACCACCTGTCACCCAGCGCCGACCTCACCCGGTAGCCTGCTTCGCGATGCTGTGGCGTCAGCCCAAGGCACGCGCCATGTTACCATCGAGATTTCTCCAGAAGCGGAAACGGCAGCGGTCTTCGTCGATCGTGTCCTGGTTCATTCCGCTCTGGCGGCGATCATCGAAAACGCCTGCCGCTACTCGCCGGATACTGCACCGGTGACCGTCACCGCCGAAATCGATGGGGATCGCTGTATCGTGACAGTCACGGATCAGGGCAGCGGAATTTCTCCCGAGGACCTGCCGATGGTCCAGGAACGCTTTTACCGCGGATCGAACAGTACGGCTGTGGCGGGAGCCGGGACCGGTCTTTATCTCGCCAGCAGTCTGCTGGATGCAAATGGTGGGCTGCTCTCGATCCAGTCCGAGGTTGGCAAGGGCACGTGCGTCACCGCCAGCCTGCCCTTGGCCAAGGCAACAACCACCGAATTCTGGGAGGCTGCGTGATGGGGGTCTATTCACCCGAGAACTTCAGGGTGCTGTGCATCGAGGACGAGCCGGACATCCTGCGCGATCTGGCAGACGAGCTGGCCGACCATGGCTTTCGCGTGGATCAGGCTTGCAGCGCGGAGGCAGCTCTCGGCAAGATTTCGGCGTCCATGCCCGATCTGGTCATTTGCGACATGCAGATGCCGGGCATGAACGGCTTGCAACTGCTTGAAAATCTGCGCGCCCACAAGGATGCGCGCGCTCTGGTACCTTTCGTCTTCCTGACGGCATTCAGCGATCGCGAGACGGTCATCAACGGCCGCAAAGCCGGGGCCGACGACTATCTGGTAAAGCCTGTCGATTACGACCTGCTGATCGCGACAGTGGAGAGTCACCTCAGCAACGCTGCGCAGCGAGCCGCTGCGGCGAAGCAATCGGCGGTGGCGAACGGGACCGTTTCGCAGCGTGATGTTCTTGTCGAACGGCTGACGACCCTGTCGGCTGATGCAGCGCTCGCGGTGGTCAAGGCCGATAGCCACACGGAGGTTGCCCGGCGCTTTTCAGGGAACATCGACGCCGTCGTTGCCCGGCTGTCCCGCGCTGCAGGCGTCGAGGCGTTTCGGCTCAATGCCCATGGCTGGGCAGTGCTTGGCCTTGATTCGGCGCTTCTTGCCAGGACAATCGAACCACTGGTGCAATTGCGGCTGCGCGATACTTCCCGCAAGGGGTCGGCAAGGGCGACCCTGTCAGGCGTAATTGCCCCGGTCGGCAAGAACACGCCGGAGGACGAAGCCAACAGCCTCCTTGACCGGCTGATGGAATCGGCCCGCCTGCTGCAGCGCGAGGGTGGTGGACAGCTTCTTGAATTTGATGGCCCGGAGATGTCGGATGTGCGCCTTGCAAGCTCTATCCGTGCCGAGTTGATCACCGCCTTGCGACAGGGGCAGTTGCACGTCTGCTTTCAGCCCAAGGTCAGCGCCGGCAGCGGCGCTCCGCTTTCAGCCGAAGTGCTGGTCCGCTGGCAAAGTCCGATGCTTGGCCATCTCTCGCCTGCCACCTTCATCCCGGTGGTCGAACGCGCGGGCCTGCTTTCTCACCTCACGGACTGGGTTCTTCGGCAGGCCGCCGTCGCGCAGCTTCAGCTTGTGCGAAACGGGCTGCCACCACGCCTTGCGGTCAATATCGGCGGTTCGGAGTTTACCGCCGATCTGCCCGATCGCATTGCCGCGATCTTCGCCGAGCTCGGCGCGCGCGAAGATCTGCTCGAGGTCGAGGTAACCGAAACTTCGATGATGGCCGATCCGGGTCAGGCCGAGGGCATCGTGAACGCTCTTCATCAGCGTGGCATTGGCGTTGCCCTCGATGATTTCGGTACCGGCTATTCGTCGCTGAGCCACTTGCAGGCATGCCCTGTGGATACCATCAAGATCGACCGAAGCTTCGTCCAGGGCGTGGGAGAATCCGGTCCTGACCAGAAGATCGTCCTTGGCATCATCGGGCTTGCCCGATCTCTCGGCGTCGAGACCGTCGCGGAAGGGGTCGAGCTGGAATCGCAGCGCCGGTGGCTGGCCGCGCATGAGTGTGACACCCTGCAGGGATATGTCATTTCCCGGCCCCTGAGGTTCGAGGACTATTGCGCACTCCTGCGAGCTTGGCCGAAGGCGGCATAGCGTTTCGGCAAGACGGTGTAATTCGATAACCTCGCGAAACTCGCAAAGAGGCTGGCCGTTCTGCCATGAAACGCTTCTGGTTTCAGAAGCTCTTCCTGGAGCACATGATGGCAAGCCAGCCTACCAAAGATTTTTCCGACGCGCACACCGCGCAAACTTCGCTCGAAGGCCGCCGCGTCATCGTGACAGGCGGGTCAACCGGCATCGGCCGTGCCATTGCCGTGCTGTTGGCAAGCGAGGGCGCGCGCGTCTTCGTCTGCGGACGTGACGAACAGCACCTTGCCGATGGACTTCAGCGCATCAACGCAGTCGGTCAGGGCGACGGGGTTGCAGTGGACCTCGCCAAGCCTGAAGGCCTGCGTCGCTTCTTCTCGGCAGCCGACGCTTGGCTTGCCGGGCTGGACGTCGCAGTAATCAATGCTGCCGTTGGTGCAGAGACAGTGCTTGACGGCAACGAGGAAGAACTCCGCCATATCCTCGAGACCAATTTCGTTTCGTACCTGATCAGCGCGCGGGAAGCGGCGCGACGGATGCCCCACGGTGGGCACATTGTCCTGATCGGTTCGATGTCAGCGGAAACCCTGGGGGAGGGTGCATCGACCTATGTCGCGACAAAGGCCGGCATCCAGGGCTTTGCAACGTCGTTCCGCAAGGAAATGGCAGAGCGTAACATCAAGGTCTGTCTGATCGAACCCGGACGGACCGGGTCGGACATGCAGTACGAGAATTACAGCAGCCAGGAGCAGGCAGATGCCATCAACGCAGACGAGATGCTGCGTGCCGAAGATATCGCCGTGGCAACACAGTTCGTGCTGACCCAACCCGGTCGCACCGTGATTTCGCAAATGCTGGTGGAACCGCTCATCACCAAATAGCGACGGCACAGTTCCCATGTGCGCTGACCATGTTTGCAGCGGCACACATGGGGAACCTGCATGTTCGCCAATCAGCCGTTGCTGCCAGGATCAGTCGCGCGTCGCGCCGACGTGGGCCTGCCCCCTTGCCCGAGCCAGCTTTTCCTGCCGGTTCCGTTCGCGCGCCGAGGCTCGCTGTCGGTCGGACTTTTCATGGTAGCATGCCTCGCACGAGACGCCGTCCTCATACAATGGGGACGCACGCCCTTCATCATTGATGGGGCGACGACAGGCGCGGCACAGGACATGCGTGCCAAGTGCCAGACCGTGCCCCACCGTCACCCGCTCGTCGAAGACAAAGCATTCGCCGCGCCACAGGCTTTCCCGCTCGGGCACCTCCTCGAGGTATTTGAGAATGCCGCCCTTGAGGTGATAGACTTCCTCGATCCCCTCGGCCTTGAGGAAAGCGGTCGACTTCTCGCAACGGATTCCACCGGTGCAGAACATGGCGACCTTGGGTGGCTTGCCATCGCCCATGAGACGCTCGCGCTCGCGCCGAAACCATTCGGGAAATTCGCTGAACGACGTGGTCCCCGGGTCAATCGCGCCGGCAAATGTCCCTGCCCCGACTTCGTAGTGATTGCGGGTATCGATGACGATAGTCCCGGGATCGCTGATCAGCGCGTTCCAGTCCTGGGGCGCGACATAGGTCCCGACACTCGCGCGAGGGTCGATGCCCTCGACGCCCATCGTCACGATCTCACGCTTGATGCGGACCTTCATGCGATAGAAGGGCATAGACGCCGCTACGGAGAACTTGACGTCGGTTCCGGCAAGGTCCGGCTGCGAGCGGATGAAAGCTATGACCGTGGCGAGTTTGTCCTGCGCCCCGGCGATCGTACCATTGATACCTTCCCCGGCTACCAGCAGCGTCCCCTTGATCCCGTTCGTCCTGCACAGGATCTCGAGTTCGTCCCGCAAGGCGCGGGGATCGGCAATGGGAGCGAAGCGATAGAGCGCGGCAACGGCTACGGGCGATTCCATGCCGCTCCCCTTAATCCGAACCTTGCGCAAACGCCACCTGCGCAGGCGCGCCATTGCCTGCCCTTGGCGCGACAATGCCTCGAAACTTTGCATTGCAGAATATAACTACGGCTACTATCGCCATGGCGTGAGTGTCAGCGTCGCCTTTCTTTCGTCCGACATCGGGCGGCTGTTTCGCAAGCGCTTTGGCGCCAGCGTCCAGCACCTTGGCGTGACGGGCCCGCAGTGGCGCGTGCTGGCCGCCATCAAGCGAGATCCCGGGACCACTCAAGGCGCGCTCGCAAGCTGGCTTGAAGTCGAGCCGATTACCGCTGGCCGCATGGTCGACCGTCTCGAAAAGATGGAACTTGTCGAAAGGCGGGATGACCCCGCCGACCGCCGGTCGTGGCGGCTTCATCTCACGGCTAAGGGCGAGCATCTGCTCAGCCTGATGGCACCGCTTGCCCAGCAGGCGATCGACGACGCCGTATCCGGGCTCACCCAGGCGGAGCATGCAAAGCTTCTCGAACTGCTGGAGCGCGTGCGTGCGAACCTTCTTGCCAACCCTGAATGTGAAGCGCTGACAAGCCATGGCTGAAGCCGATCCCTTTCCGCCTGAGGGCACCACCGGGGCGTCGCCGGATAAAGCTGGCTTGCGGGCCGATACCAGCCCCGGCAAGGCCCGGTCGCGCAAGCTGCGCACGATCCTCATGATCGCCGGACCGGTTGCCATCATTGCCGGGGGTCTGTGGTACTGGTTCGGCAACCAGGGAACAGTCGAGACTGACAATGCCTATGTGAAGCAGGACATTGTCGCCGTTGCAGGTGAAGTTGGCGGATTGATTACCAAGGTCAATGTTCGCGAGAACCAGCAGGTGAAAGCGGGTGACGTGCTGTTCACGATCGATCCGGCGACCTTCGACGCGACGATCCGCCAGGCCGACGCGCAGATCGCAACCGCGCAGGCCCGGGTAACCGCGCTCAACGCCGATGTCGCTGCAAAAGCGGCGGATCTGGCTGCGGCCAACGATGATCTCGCTCTCGCTCAAGCCAACTTTTCCCGTGAAAAGGCCCTGATGGACAAGGGCTTCAACACCCGTGCCCGGATGGATGCGGCCCAGCACGCTGTCGCCGTAGCGCGGGACAGGATCGTCTCGATACGCGCAGAAGTGGCGCAGGCGCGGGCAGAACTTGCTAATGGCGCGCAAGTGCCGGGCGTCAATCCCGCAATTGCCGCGGCCCAGGCAAACCGCGCCAAGGCAACGCTGGATATCGCGCGCACGGTCGTTCGGGCGCCGACAGATGGCGTGGTGACACAGGTCTCGCGCCTCCAGGTCGGCCAGATGGTCTTCCCTGGGGCACCGATGGTATCGATCGTGCGCGATGGCAGCGCCCGGGTCGAAGCGAATTTCAAGGAAACCGATCTCAACCACATGCGCCCGGGTCAGCGCGCAGAGATTGAGATCGATGCCTACCCCGGCCTGAAATTGCAGGGCCACGTAGAGTCCATCGGCGCTGGAACTGGTTCTGAATTCTCCGTCCTTCCGGCGCAAAACGCCACTGGCAACTGGGTCAAGGTCATTCAGCGCGTGCCGGTCCGTATCGCGATCGACAGCAAGTCGGAGCGACCCTTGATCGCCGGCCTCAGCTCGGACGTGACCGTCCATGTCGGCAAGTAACCCCGCCGCACCGCCGATCGTATCGCGCAACCGGCCGCTGATGCTGGTCGGCACGATGGCGGCGATGGTGATGTACACGCTCGACACCACAATCGCCAACGTAGCCCTGCCGCACATGACTGCATCGTTGAGCGCGACGCAGGACACCATCACTTGGGTTCTCACCAGCTACGTCCTGGCCTCGGCCGTGGCCCTGCCCTTGGCAGGATGGCTGGTGGATCGCTACGGCATTCGCAACATGATGCTCGCTTCGGTGCTGCTGTTCACGGTCGCCTCGATGCTGTGTGGCGCTGCGCAAAGCCTCGAACAGATGGTGCTCTTTCGCGTTCTGCAGGGTCTGGGCGGCGCGTTCCTTTCTCCCCTTGCCCAGACGGTCATGCTCGATTCTAGTACGCCCGCCGAACGCCCCAAGATGATGGGTATCTACACCCAGGGCGTCATGCTCGGTCCCATCACCGGGCCGATCATCGGGGGCTTTCTGACCGACAACTACAACTGGCGTTGGGTGTTCTACGTGAACGTGCCGGTCGGCATAATCTGCTTCCTGCTGCTGATGCTTTTCCTGCCAAAGACCCCGACCCGCGATCGACCGGTGGATTTTCGTGGCTGGCTTCTGGTGGCGCTGGCGGTCTCGGCAATCCAGCTCATTCTCGATCGCGGTCTCACGCTCGACTGGTTCGCCGCCGGCGAGATCGTCGTCTACGCCGTGATCGCTCTGGCAGCCACGTGGGTTGCGGTCTTTCATCTGACCGGAACCGCCAATCCGCTGTTCCCGACCGCGATGTTCCGCGATCGCAACTTCACCGTCGGCCTCGCCTTCATGTTCCTGGTCGGGCTGGTGATCATGTCGGTCATGGCCCTTCTGCCTGGCCTGCTTCAGCACATCTACGGCTATACGCCCCTGCAATCGGGCGCCCTGCTTGCGCCGCGCGGCGTGGGGATGCTGCTCTCCATCACGCTGTTCGGGCGTTGGATGGCACGTGTCGATGCACGATTGCTGCTGGCGCTGGGCCTGACGCTCATGGGATCATCGCTCTGGATGATGACCGGCTGGTCGCTCGTGATGCCCCGCGGACCGATTATCGCCGCAGGCTTTCTGCAAGGCGTCGGCCTAAGCTTCACGTTCATGCCGATGAACCTGATTTCCTTCGCCACGCTCGCACCGCAATATCGCACAGACGCCTCGAGTCTTGGCAACCTGATGAGAAACATTGGCTCCTCCATCGGCATCTCGGCCGCATCGGTAGAATTGACTCGGAATATCCAGATCAATCATGCAGAGATCGGGGCGCACGTGACGCGCAACCTCGTCCCGTTCAATCTCGATCAGATCGCCGCATCTAATGGCGCTGCTGAAACCGGCCTTCGCGTGATCGATGGCATGGTCAATCAGCAGGCAGCCATGATCTCGTACATCAACGATTTCTATGCCATGGCACTGGCCTGTGCCTGCGCAATCCCTCTGCTGCTACTGGTAAGGCCAGGCCGCAAGGTCTGAGATCAGGCACCACTTTTCCCTTAGGTACCTTCGCCTATTGCCCCCGAAGCGCTTCTTCCAGAGCTGCCTGATCGAAAGGCTTTTGCAGATGCTTGATCTTGGTCGAGGAGCTGTCCTCGAATGCTGCGCCCTGATCACGCCCGCTGGCGATGACCACCAGCGTGTCGGGGTGCTGGGCGCGAATTTCGCGGACGAGATCCATACCCGAGCCATCGGGCAGGCCAACGTCCGTGACCACCACGTCAAAGAATTGTCCAGATAGAGACGACCGCGCATCGCGCAACGTGCCGACTTCTGTCGTCTCGTGCCCCATTGTCTCGAGCATGTCCGCCAGCATCATGCTGATCAGAACTTCATCCTCGACCACAAGGATCTTGAGCCGAGACTCTCTAGTAAGCGGAAATGCCGCATCTTCTCCATGAGCAACCGGATCTGAAACGCCGGCCACGACAGGCGGCCTGACCGGCCCGAGGATCTGTCTGATCTTCCGTGCCAGGCCCTCCCCGGTAAACGGCTTGGCGATCAGTTCTACGCCTTCGTCCAGCCGGCCAGCGTGCACGATCGCGTTCTGGGTATAGCCGGAGGTGAACAGTACCTTGAGATCGGCGATGTGCTGGCAGGCCAGTCGCGCAAGCTCGGCGCTGCGCAGCTTTCCGGGCATGACGACGTCAGTGAACAGCATGTCGATGCGGACACCGCTCTTGATCACCGCCAGCGCGCTGTCCGCGTTGTTGGCCTCGAGCACGCTGTAACCCAGGTCCTTCAGCAGTTCGACCGAGGTCTCGCGCACCGAATCATCGTCCTCGACGACGAGGATGGTTTCGGTCCCGCCAATGCTTGCGGAGGTAATCAGCAAATCCGGCCTGACCTCCTCGGCAAGGCGGGTGCGCGGCAAATAGATGCGGAACGTGCTTCCCTCGCCGGGCTCGCTGTAGATCTTGATGTGCCCGCCCGATTGCTTGACGAAGCCATAGACCATGCTCAGGCCAAGGCCGGTGCCGTCTCCCGGCCCCTTGGTGGTAAAGAATGGTTCGAATACCTTGTCGCGGATTTCGGCTGGGATACCGCAACCGGTGTCCGTCACCGCCAGCATCACATACTGGCCCGGACTGACTTCCGAATGGGACGTCGCGTAGGTATCGTCGAGCGACGCGTTTCCGGCCTCGATCGTGAGCTTGCCCACGCCTTCCATCGCATCCCGAGCATTGATGGCGAGGTTGAGCAGGACGTTCTCGACCTGAGCCGGATCGGCCATGCAGTTCCACAGTCCGCCAGAGATAACCGTTTCGATCTCGATCGCATCGCCAAGCGTGCGGCGGAGCATTTCGTCCATGCCGCGCACCAGCCTGCCGATGTTCACGGGTTTGGGATCAAGGGCCTGCTGCCTGCCGAAAGCCAGCAACTGCGCTGCCAGGTCCGCACCGCGCCTGACCCCGGCCAGCGCATTGCTGATGCGCCGCTGGTGGTCACTTTCGCCAAGCTCCTTCTGAAGCAACTGCAGGTTGCCGCTGATCACTTGGAGGAGATTGTTGAAATCGTGCGCAATCCCTCCCGTCAACTGACCGATCGCCTCCATCTTCTGGGCCTGGATCAGTTGCGCTTCGAGCCGCTTGCGTTCCTCGATAGCCTCGGCAACCCGCGCCTTCAACGTCTGGTTGAATGCCTCGGTCGCCCTGCGCGCTTCGATGTCGGCGGCGATGTTCCGGGCTTCAATTATGGTGCCAACCGTTTGCCCACCAATGCTCTTTACCGGTGAGGCCGTGAATCCCACTGGGTAAAAGCTGCCATCCTTGTGGACGAAAACCTCCTCGCCGCGGGTCTGGTTGTTTTCCGGAAACGCGCGGTCTATCGCGCATTCATGTATCGGGAAAGGGCGCCCGTCTGGGTAGGTGTGGTGCACGACGTCGTGCAGCGGCCGCCCCTGCGTCTCGGCAAAGCTGTATCCCGTAAGCTCTTCGGCTGCAGTGTTCATGAACACGCAGTGCTGCCGGTCGTCCATCATGAACACAGCCATGGTAGTGTTGCCAAGAATGGCGTCGAGCCGGCCCGATACTTCGCGCAAGGCCCGTTCAGTTTCGACCTGCGACGAGATATCCTGGACCGCCGCGTAAAACAGCGCGCTTCCTTCGGACTCGATCAACTGGAGGCGAACTGCCACTGTGTAACGACTGCCGTCGCAGCGCTCATGAACAGTCTGGAAATCCAGACGCTGCTGCAACCCCGAAACCAGCGGCTCGACGAGCTCCAGGAACTGTTCCTTCGAAACTTCGGGCTTGATGTCCCACGGCGTTAGTTCACGCAGTTCTGACAGCGAATACCCCAGATTGTCTCGAGCGCCGCGATTGACCAGCACGAACCGGAAATCTTCGGCAGAAAACAGGTAAACCTCGCTTGCCGAATCCTCGACAATGCGGCCCAGGCGTTCAACGGTAATTTCGTCGGAGTGCATCGATCGCCGCCTGGTTTGGATTGTGGTCTGTCGCTCTTACCGCCAAGCGCGCATCGTGCCATGACATTCGGTATGTTAAACAGCAGGTAATCCCTGCTGGCAAAGAAATAGGGCGAACTTCGCGCGCATTACACGCAACTTTGTCAACGGCTCTGCACCTGCGGAGCGGTTTGCGCCGACAGTGGCGTGATGCTCCACACCGTGTTCGATACGTCATCTGCAACCAGCAGCCTGTTGCGCGGTGCATCGAACAGCACACCCACGGGCCGGCCCCGCGCTTCTCCATCGGCCAGAAAGCCCGTCAGGAAGTCGATCGGCTTGCCGGAAGGACGCCCCCCGCTGAACGGCACGAACACGACCTTGTAGCCGGAGCGGTCGTTGCGATTCCAGCTCCCGTGTTCGCCTACGAATGCGCCTTCTCGAAACTTTCCGCCCATCCCCTGGCCGCTCACGAAGGTCAGCCCGAGCGCAGCCACGTGGCTTCCCAGGGCATAGTCCGGCTTTATCGCTTTCCTCACCATATCGGGCTTCTGCGGGTGGACGCGCGGATCTACGTTCTGGCCATAATAGCTGTACGGCCATCCGTAGAAGGCTCCTTGCCGGACCGATGTCAGGTAATCGGGCACAAGCTCAGGGCCGAGCTCATCGCGCTCGTTGACCACGCTCCACAGGCGGTTTGTCCAGGGATCGATCGCCAGCGCCGTGGGATTGCGAATGCCACTGGCGAAGATGCGGCTGCTTCCGCTTTCGCGATCGATTTCCCAGATCACTGCACGGTTTTCCTCGGCATCCATGCCCCGCTCGGCGACATTGCTGTTCGAGCCAATGCCTACATAGAGCTTGGTACCGTCGGGGCTGGCAGTCAGGGATTTGGTCCAGTGGTGGTTGATCACGGCCGGCAGCGCAGTGACTTTCTGTCCTGGCGCCGTGATCTTGGTTGCGCCGTCGGTATATGCAAAGCGCATCAGGTCACCCTGATTGGCGACGAAGATCTCTCCGTTCACGAACGCAAGGCCGTATGGCGCATCCAGCCCGGAGATGAAGGTCGTCTGCAGGTCGGTCTGGCCATCACCATTGGTATCGCGCAGCAGGGTAACCCGATCGCCGCCCTTCACCGGGCTTTTGCCCCGCGCCTTGAGCAGTCCGGCGATGATGTCTTTGGGGCGAACCTTCGGCGCCTTGCCCCCCGATCCTTCCGCCACGAGCACGTCGCCATTGGGCAAGACCAGCATCTGGCGAGGGATCTTCAGGCCCTTGGCGATCGGCACCACGCGAAACCCTGCAGGCACGGTAGGCAGTTCGCCGCCCCATGCGGCAGGAGGCGCAATGGCGATCGCGGGAATGAGGCTGTCCGCCTGGCCGGGCAGGTCGGGCGATTGTCCGGTCTGGTCAAGGTTCTGCGAGGAGGGAGAGCACCCCGAGGCCAAGGCCAGGAGGAGCAACGAAACCGGCGCAAGGCGCATCATGGGCGGACCTCCCGTATCACGGGTCTGGAATGAAACATGAATGCGGCAGCCAGCGCCAGAACGCTGCAGACCAGCGACATCGCAACTCCGGCCGTGCCAACCGACGCCCAGCCATCTTTGGCATGCTGAAACGCGTTGATTACGCCCACCACGAACATGATCGCCACGACCACCACGTAGATAGCGCTCTGCCCTTTACCCGCCCGGCGCAACAGCAAGGCGAGCACGGCCCAAGCCAGCAGGACACCGGCGAATACGTCGGCCCCCGCAATCAGCCATTGCGAGAAGTTCGTCCACTGCGGCACCGAAGACTGCAGGTAGGTGATGTCGCTGATCAGCGTTGCTGGATAGAGGGCAACGGGAAACGCCAGCACGATTGCGTGCAACGCGCTGGATAGCGGCGCGGTGCGCACACCTGGATCGGACATCGCTGGAACTCCCACCGTTGAATATGATGATGCATCAACCGGTCAGGCCCCGAAAAGGTCCGAACTGATCGATCACCCGATCAAGGCCGGCATTGCCCCAAACAGGATCGAGAGCGCAGAAATCCCGATTGCGAACAATAATATGGCGTTGCCACGCCGGGCTTGGCGAATTCGCCACAGCCACAAAAGGGCACCCAGCGCGGCAATAGTTGCAAACAGCGCGATCCATCGTGCAACGGCCATGCCCGGGAACATGCTGCTTGCACCCCACAATAACGAAAAGTGTGTTGCCCATACCGCGAACGCCCACGTAGCCCCTCGCCAGTCGGTCGTTTCCGTATAGCGCTCGGTCATGGCCAGCTCCCGGGGAAAAGGCGCACGACCAGCGACGTGATCAGGCCCTGCATTGCGACATAGCCGATGAAGCGCGTGACGATGTCCAGCGTGACGTTGGTCGGGCCCGAAAGAAGTCCCCGGCCACTTCGATAACCTAGATACAGCCCCATGATCACCGCAATCGCCGCGCAAACCGCCTGAAACGCCACGAGCGCGAAGACGGTTGCTCCCTGGCCGGTCATGGATGGATCAAGCCCGGCATCCTGCCAGCCAGTCCAATCGAGCCAGGAGCCGACCGCCAGCGCCACGCTGCCCAAGGCGGCGCACAACCATGGCCCCTGCCCCGGAAACACGCCTTTTTCCGAGCGGGCAAGCCGCCGGCGCGAAAGCGCAGCAAGGAGGAAAGCTCCGCATCCGCAGGCAGCAACCAGCGTGGTTTCGCCAAGCGGCGGCGGAGCGATCCAGACCTCGGGATGAATGCCGTAGAGGTAGAGGTATCCGAAGACGGACATGAACCCGATCATGCCCATGACCACCATAAGTGTGTTCAGCGCCCACCAGCCATGGCTCGCCGAACCTGTGATGGCTATCGGCAGCACGATGCCCGCGCCGACGTCCACCTCTTCATGTTTCAACGGGCGGTCGGTATCCCACAGCCAGCGCAGCACGCAGACAATGGCAACAAATCCGCAGAACAGTGAAAAGCCATAGGCCTGCACGGTCAGGCCGATGAAGTGGAGCGCGGTCCCCACGGCGGCCGCCAAGGGCCAGGCGGAAGGTCCGGGCATGATCTGGAGATATTGCGGCTCGGCGTTGACCGGGCTGGTGATCAAGGTTTCGCGCAGGCCCGTGGCGCTCCCCGGCAGGAAATAGCGCCCCTCGTCGACCCGGCGGGCAAGGTCGGGGTCGTCCCACAGCGGATCGCGGCTACGCACCAGCGGGATCGACCGCGTTGAATAGAGCCCTGTCGGCAACCATTCGAGCGTCCCGCCACCATAGACGTTCCCCGCCGATTCCTCAGCCGAGAAACGGAACTTGCGCGCCAGGTCCACGACAAACAGCAGCACCCCTGCGGCAATGATGAATGCACCCAGGGTGGAAACGAGGTTGAGAAGATCGAGCCCGCGATTTGGCAGATAGGTGTAGACGCGCCGGGGCATCCCCATCAGGCCCGACAAGTGCATCGGCAGGAAGCAGATGTGGATGCCGGCAAAGATGAGCCAGAACACCCAGTGCCCGAGCCGCTCGCTCAAGGCGCGGACGCTCGACATCCCGAACCAATGATAGAACGCGCCGAACATCGGCAGTACCATCCCGCCGATCAGCACATAGTGCAGATGCGCCACGATGAAGTAGGTATCATGGGCCTGCCAGTCGAACGGCACCATCCCGACCATGACGCCGGTCAGTCCGCCCATGACAAAGACCATCAGCCCGCCGATGACGAATAGCGCCGGCACCGACCAACGGATCTTTCCGCTTGCAAGCGTTGCGATCCAGCAGAACACCTGGATGCCGGCCGGCAAGCTGACTGCCATGCTTGCCGCGCTGAAGTAGCCGGTCGAGACGCGGGGCATGCCAGTGGCGAACATGTGATGGGCCCACACACCGAAGCTGATGAAGCCCGTTGCGATGATGGCCAGCACGTTAAGCCGGTAGCCGACCAGCTCGGTACGCGCGATGGTGCTCACCATCATGCTCATCAGCCCGGCGGCGGGCAGGAAGATGATGTAGACTTCGGGATGCCCGAAGAACCAGAACAGGTGCTGCCACAACAGCGGGTCGCCTCCCCGCGTGGGGTCGAAGAACGGCCAGTTGAACGCACGCTCCAGCTCGAGCAGCAAGGTGCCGAGGATCACGCTTGGAAAGGCGACGACGATCATCACCGCAAACACCAGCATCGCCCAAGCAAACACCGGCATGCGGCTCAGCGTCATCCCCGGTGCGCGGGTGCGAAGCACGCCGATAATGATCTCGATGGCGCCGGCAATGGCGGAAATCTCGATGAAACCGATGCCCAGAAGCCAGAAGTCGGTGTTGATCCCGGGGCTATAGGCCATGCTGGTCAGCGGAGGGTACATGAACCAGCCGCCGTCGGGCGCCAGCCCCACGAACAATGAACAGAAGAACAGCAGCCCGCCGACGAAATAAGCCCAGAATGCATAGGCCGAAAGCCGCGGGAACGGCAGGTCGCGCGCGGCCAGCATCTGCGGCAGCAACAACACGCCGATGGCCTCGACCATGGGCACGGCAAACAGGAACATCATCACCGTGCCGTGCATGGTGAAGAACTGGTTGTAGGTCTCGACCGGCAGGATGTCCTGCATCGGCGCAGCCAGTTGCACCCGCATGACAAGCGACAGGACACCAGCAAGCAGGAAGAACAGGAAGGCCGTGCCGACGTAGTAGATGCCGATGTAGTTGTTGTTTACCGCGGTCAGCAGCTGCCAGCCTTTGGGCGCACACCAGATCCGCTCAAGTTCCTCAAGTTCCCCCTCGGGTCGGGGACCTTGCGTCGGGAAGCGATCATAGAGCGCGTGGTCGAAACCGGTCTCGCTCATCGCGGTGCGTCCAGCCAGGCAGCAATGGCAGCGACTTCCTGCGCCGACAGCAGATCATAGCTCGGCATGCGATTGCCGGGCTTCACTGCCTGGCTGTCCGTTATCCAGCCCGTCAACGTGCCCCGATTGTTTGGCAGCACCCCAGCGCCAAGCGTGAGACGGCGCGACAGGTGCGTGAGGTCGGGTCCCGACGCGCCGTTTGCGGGCGTTCCGGCGACCCTGTGGCAAGCGGCGCAACCGTTCGCCATGAACAACGCGTGCCCGTCCAGCGCAGAGCCAGCCTCGGTCGCGCGGTCCCTTGCCGGCGTGGTGCGATCGGCTGCCGGCATCACGCCGGGCACCGCCTGCACCGCTGCCCCCGGAACGGCGACTGCTTCTCCACGAAGAAACCGCCGGTAGGTTTCGTCCTCATGCGCGGCGACGACGAAGCCCATCAGGGCATGTGGGCCGCCGCAGTATTCCGCACAGACACCCCCGAAGCGCCCGGCGCGGTCAGCCTGCACTTTCAGCAGGTTGGTGCGGCCAGGGATCATGTCCTCCTTGCCCGAAAGGTTGGGCACCCAGAAGCTGTGGATGACATCTGCACTGCGCAGTTCAAGCACCACCGGCCGCCCGACCGGAAGATGAAGCTCGTTGGCATCGCGCATCACCACGCGTCCATCTGCGTCCAGATATTCGACATCCCACCACCACATGTGCCCAGTCACACGTATCCGCTGCTCATCGCCCCGGATCGGATCGGTAAGCGATGCGGTCAGGGTCAACCCCCACACAAGCAGCCCGGCCAGCACCACCGCCGGGAAGGCCACGCCCATTGTCCAGATCAGCCTTTCGCCGCCCAGCCGCGCCTTCCAGCGCGTCGGTCCGGCCAGGGCCAGGTAGAGCGCTCCAGCCACGATCGCGGTAACCGCCACCCCCATGCCGAACAACGCCCAGGCAAGCACCGTCACGCTCTCTACGTAAGGTCCGGCGGGGTCCAGGACCGGCGGCGGCCACCCCCACCAGGCGTCGAAGGCAGTTGGAGCGTCAGTCATTGGCGATACCATAAAGATAAGCGGCGACATCGCGCGCTTCGGAGGGCGTTATCGGCATGGGCGGCATGGTGCTGCCTTCCTTGGTGGACGGCGCATTGCGAACGAAAGCGGCGAGATTGGCCGGAATATTGGGCAAGACGCCGGCGATCTGACCGCGTCCGTCGAAGCTGGTGAGATCCGGTCCGGCCCGCCCCTGCGGCCATGAGATGTCGGGGAAGGTGTGGCAGGCCGTGCAGCCGGCCCGCGCCACCACTCCACGGCCACGGGCTATGGAAGCGGCGTCAAAGTCATGGCGCGCTTGAGGCGGCGGCTTGCAACCCGCCACCGTCGTCACGAGCAGTACGGCACCGAAAAGCCGGCGCAGCGCGGAACCCGTCGGCCACCACTGCGATTGAAGGGGAGACCTATGACCCGCCCTTCCGCGTTCCTCGTTGCGCTTGGCGCCCTCAGCATCTCCGGATGCACCTCGCCCGTGCGGACCATTGACCCATTCGAGGCAACCGGAGAAACGGTCGCGTTCAGCGGCGGCGAAGCAGGTCCTGACAGCGCCTGTTCGACCTGCCACAGTACCCGAGGCCAAGGCGACGGCAACCTGGCGCCCCGCCTTGCAGGTCTCGACGAAGGCTATGCCCTGCGCCAGCTTGAAAACTTTGCCTCCGGCGCGCGGCGCAACCCGCAGATGCAAAGGATCGCCAGACGGCTCGATCTGCAAGCGCGCGAGAAAGTCGCAAAGTATTACGCGCGCCTGCCTCTGCAGGCCGCCTCCGCCACGCCCAGCACGGATTGCACAGGTGAAGCCATCTACCATGAAGGCATTCCTTCCCGCGGCATTGCGGCCTGCGCCAGTTGCCACGGCGCAGGTGGTAAAGGCGACGCAGGCAACCCGCCGCTGGCTGCCCAACCCGCACGGTATCTCGCCCACCAGCTCGATGCCTGGGCGAAGGGCGAGCGATATGGCGACGGTGGTGGCGGGATGCGCACCATCAGTCGCGCGCTCCATCCGGCCGATCGGCAAGCGGTGGCGGACTATGCCTCGCGCCTTGGGGATGCTCGCGACGGTCAGTCAACTCGGGCAACATGCCTTCGAAGACATCATCCTGATCGATAAGGTGATGCTTGATCGCCGCCAGCGCATGGGCCGGAACCAGCAGCGCCAGCACGATCACGCCCGCCACGTGAACGTCCATCGCCAGATCCATCACGCGGAACTGCCAGGCGCGTGACAGATCGTGGAAGGGCATGGCCGGAACGGGTATCAGGCCTCCGAGGAAGAGCGGTCGTGCCGGCTGGATCGCCGACCACATCGCCCAACCAGACAGGGGCAGGATCGTAAACAGCGCGTAGAAGATTGCGTGGGTCAGATGAGCGATAGTCGAGGAGAAGCCGGGTTTGTCCGCGTCGTTGACCGGACCGGGCACCACAAGCCGCCACAACAGGCGCAACAGGCCCAGCGCGAGAAGCGTTAACCCGATCTGGGAATGCAGCGCGTAGGCGGAAAGCTTGTCCCCTCCGGCGAGATAGCGCTGTATCCACCAGCCTGTCGCCAGTTGGAAGATAACCACCGCCGCCATGACCCAATGGAATGTCACGCCGACCGGGGTGTAGCGCCCACGGCTGCGATAGGAGTGCGCCCACCTTAGCAGATCTGTCCTCATGCAGCGCGCGGCTGACTTGCCGGACCAAGGGTCCGCCACAGCATTGCCGAGACAATGGCAAGGTAGGCGCCGCCGCCCACGACCCACATCACCAGACCCGCAATCTGCTGGTCTTCAAGCGGCGTCAGGCCCCAGGCCGAGGTCGTCAACCAGTGCGGGGCATAAACTGCGCGACCGGTGAAAACCAGCAAGGCGCCGAGCAAGCCCATCTGGACCATTTGCGCCAGCAGGGCCGCTGTCGCTTCAAGAGCCGCGGCCTTGCGCACCGAGGCCCACCAGGCAGCCGCGCTCAACAGGATCGACAATTGCATGATCCAGAACACGAGGCTGCTTGAGAGCGCTTGATCGTAAAGGGAGGGCACGTGCCATGCCCAGAGGATTGCTGTCTCCAAGACCGTTGCGGCAGCCACCGAAAGGCCTCCGAACGCGCGAGTGCCGACTGCTTTGACTAGGAGAGGGGCAAGGACGAGGATGAGAGCAAGATGGTGGACCGACCGCGCCACGAACAGAGCCGAACCGAGCGCGCAAAACGGCGTCACGAACAGGACCAGCATGCCTGCAAGAAGAGCGATCTGGCTCCGCGCCGTCGCCGGGAACTGACGCAGACCGAGCGCGACAAGCAGCGCCATGATACCGATCAGCAGCGGATCGAAGTTCCATTGCAACAACCAGCCCGCCGGAGAGGGCGCATCCCCGCAGTAGGGCTGCCACGTCGGGATGCCGGGCACCTGACCGTTCATCCTCGGACCCTTACTTTATGATTATCCTGATGCAATTCGCGTCCCTGAATACGAGATGAACTCGTCGTCTAACGCGCTGCCCGCCCAGTTGGTTTCGCCAAAACGCGAAAGGCCAGCCAAACGGCGCGACCGCCGCACATCCGGAAGCCCGGATTGCCGCAGACGCGCCGACTTATCGCTTTTGCGACAGTACCTTGTTCCCGAAACCAGAATATGCATGAAGACGGCAACCGCGACGCTTCTAACCGGGGTAGGGTCACACCTACAGCAAACCTGCAAGGTGCGCTGCATTACCCACCACCATCTGGCAGTCTCTGTCACCTTGCCAGGGGTCTTCTCCAGATCCTTGAAATCGGTCGACCGCATCGCCTCTCCAACCCAGTAGCATGCAGCCACGGCGGGAATGGTCCAGCTGACATCGTTCAGGGGTGCGCCAACTAGAAGTGCGCGCCGTCTTCGTTGCCAACCATCGCGGCTACGGCGACCTTGCCGTAGCTTCGCATGTGCCCCTGCTCGTCACTGTCCTCGAGAGGACTGCGTCCATCCGCTCGAGGACAGCGATCATTGCGTCGACAATTTTCATCATGCTCCCTCCGGCCGCAGATTGCACCCGGTTCTGAAAGCAAAACTGCGAGCAAAATAGCCGAGGCAGATGCAATGGCTTGCATAACTCAATTGGTAGCGTTACCAGAGTCGCAAGGAAGCGTTCGGCAGTCACAAGACCGGCGCGCCAACGAGGAGAGATGGCATGAGAGTTACGCCCGAGAGCCGATCAGCTGTGCGCCCGCGACATTTCGGATGGTTCGCCACTACGATCATGACGATTGCCCTTGCCACCACCACGCCAGCGCAAGCCCAGAATGATGCCATGACGCCCATTGCGATCCCGGCCCAGCCGGACGCGATCGTGCTCGGGACAGGGCCACTGCCAGGAGCAAAGAACGCGGAATCCTGGCATTCGCAATACGGCAGCCGCTTTGCCCGCAATGTCACGGTCGCAACGCTGACGCCTTATCTGCCGGACCCGGCGAAGGCAAACGGGACCGCGGTGATTGTAACGCCAGGCGGCGGCTTCAGGACGCTTTCGATGGAAAACGAAGGGTCTGACGTCGCCAAGGCCTTGGCAGCCAAGGGCGTTGCTGCCTTCGTGCTGAAATACCGGCTTAACCAGACCCCGGCCACAATGCCGGAGTTCGAAAGGTCGATGCAGGAAATGTTCTCGGGGCTCACACGTGCGCCGCAGCAGGCTCAGCAAAGCTCGCAGGATCGCATGGCGGCTCTGGCCCCGCAGCTTGCCGATTCCCGCGCAGCCTTTGCCCTGATCCGCAAGCGCGCAGCCGAATGGCATGTCAATCCCGATCGCGTTGGCATGGTGGGCTTTTCTGCCGGTGCCATGTTGACGCTGGCAACCGAACTTACCGGCGGTGAGGCAAAGCCCGCGTTCATCGGTCTTGTCTACGGCCCGCTGTTCTCCGTCGATGTCCCGGCTGAAGCTCCGCCCATGTTCGTGGCGCTTGCGGCCGACGATCCCTTCTTCTCGAATGGCGGCTTCGGCCTGATCGAAAGCTGGCAAAAGGCCAAGCGCCCGGTCGAGTTCCATCTCTACGAACAAGGCGGTCACGGCTTCGGCATGTATCCGAAGGCCACGACCAGCACGGGATGGTTCGAAGCTTTTGCCCGCTGGATGGAAATGCACGGCTGGCTCAAGCCGGCTCGCTGAGGAAATCGCGAATGACCAGAAGCTTTTTCGGCCGCCTCCTGGCCGCCACGACGCTCGCCACCATGACGCCTGCCGCGATGGCGGACCCGCTCAAGCTCGGCCCCCAACAGACGCTGGAAGGGCGGGGACTCAGCGTCATCATTGACCAGAACCAGTTCAGCCCGATCTTCTTTGACGAGAAGAACGCCGGGATACAGTTGATCCTGCACGGCGAGCGCGTGGCGACCGACGGCGCCGTACGCCTCAATCCCACACCCGAGCAGTGGGACCCCGTCCCTCTCTTCGTCAGTCGCAGCTTGGGCGCCGCGCCCGATCAGGTCCTCGTCAGATCGGCGTTCAAGGAACAGGACCTGTCCTATCAAGTCAGCGTGACTCCGGAAGAAGACGGCTTTCGCATCGCGGTCGATCTCGACAAGCCTCTGCCAAGGGACCTTGCGGGCAAGGCCGGTTTCAATCTCGATTTCGTGCCGCCTGCCTATTTCGGAAAGACCTTCCTGATGGGGGCGGCGCCGGGCCTGTTTCCGCGCAATGCCGGAGGCCCGATGGCCAAGGACGGTTCCGGTGACCCGCAGCCGCTCGCCTCTGGCGCGAACACTATAACGCTGTCGCCCGAAGACCCGATGACGCGGGTGACGATCACGTCCGACAAGGGTGCGCTGGCGCTCTACGATGCACGAAACCGCGCGCAGAATGGCTGGTTCGTCGTGCGCTCGCTGATCGCCGAAGGGGCGCAGAAGGACGCCGTCGTCTGGCACATGCGGCCAAACCGGATCAAGGACTGGGTCCGCATGCCCGTGGTTTCATTCAATCAGGCCGGGTACACGCCCGGACGCGAAAAGACCGCCCTGATCGAACTCGATCCAAACTACAGCGGACCGAAAGAAGCGGAACTGGTCCGCCTCAATGCCGACGGTGAAAAGGCGGTCTATCGCGCGGCAGTCACTCCGCGCGGCCGATGGAAGCGGTATGATTACGCCGCCTTCGACTTTTCAGCCGTCCGCGAGCCAGGCGTCTATGCCATTCGCTACGATGGTCGGACGACCAATCCGTTTCGCATCGCCGCGGATGCCTATGACCATATCTGGCAGCCCTCGCTCGACACCTTCCTGCCGGTGCAGATGGATCATGTCAGCGTTCGCGAGCAGTACCGGGTCTGGCAGGCGCGCCCTCACATGGACGATACGCGGCAGGCGCCGGCCAATCTTACCCATTTCGATGCCTACAACACTGGCCCTGAACTGGATTCACCGTTCAAGCCGGGCGAGCACATCCCCGGCCTTGCTGTCGGCGGATGGCAGGACGCGGGCGACTTCGACATCCAGACGCCGGACAACAGCTGGGTCATCAAGAATCTGGTCTGGACGCGCGAACTGTTCGGCACTGATTGGGACGAAACAACGGTCGATGAGAAGAATCGCGAGGTGCAGATCCGCAAGCCGGACGGGGTCGAGGACGCGATCCAGCAGGTACGGCACGGCACGCACCAGCTTCTGGCGCAATATCGGATCTTCGGCCATGCCATCGATGGCATCGTCGATTCCACCTTGCAGCAATACACTCATCTCGGTGACGCCGGCGCGCAGACAGACGGGCGGCTCTTTGACCCCAAGCTCGGCCCCAACGAGATCGAAGGTGACCGCTCGGGCCGACCGGACGATCGCTGGGCCTTCACGACCGACCAGCCCGCCACGGATCTCGACATGGTAGGTGCCCTTGCGGCGGCCAGCCGCGCGCTCAAGGATTCAGACCCG
The DNA here is from genome assembly GCF_900176395.1 of Novosphingobium sp. B1. Lineage (GTDB taxonomy): Bacteria > Pseudomonadota > Alphaproteobacteria > Sphingomonadales > Sphingomonadaceae > Novosphingobium. The sequence continues at coordinate 148,239 of NZ_FWXL01000002.1, forward strand.
TCCTTGGCGAGCGAAGCGCTCTCCGCTGCCAAGGCCGTCTGGCAAAACCAGCGCACGCGGCTTCACGTGAAGAAAATTGGACGCGGGGCCGGCTTTGCCTCCGGAAAGCCGGAAATTGCCGACATCTCCGCCACGGCCGAACTGCTGCTGGCAACCGATGGCGATGCCACGTACGCGCGCCGCATGAAGGAGTTGCTGCCCTTCATCGAAAGTGACTTCGATCAGGCGGCTGCGCCTGCCGTAAGGGTGCTTCCCTTCATGGACGCCAGATATCGCGCCCGGATGAAGGACCAGGTCCGCAGGGCGAAGGCGAGGATCGACGCTCGCGTCGGCCAGAATCCGTTTGGCGTTCCAATCGGCGAAGGCTCGTGGGCCGGTTCGCACGAAGTGGCAGCGTTCGGCTCGACGATGTTCATGCTTCATCGTGCATTCCCCGATGTCGTGGACGGGTCCTACACGCTGCGTGCCATAGACTATCTGCTCGGTCGCCATCCCGCCAACAACCTTTCGCTGGTATCCGGCGTCGGTACGCAGTCGAAGCTGGCAGCCTATGGCCACAACCGCGCCGACTATTCGTTCATTCCCGGTGGTCTTGTCCCCGGCGTTATTCTGATCAAGCCAGACTATCCCGAAGCCAAGCCCGACTGGCCGTTCCTGTGGTTCGAAAGCGAATATACCGTAAGCACGACATCGGCCTACATCCTGGCGGCCAAGGCTGCGATCGCGGCCGCGCAAGAAGCGAAGTAAACATAAGTCAATGCAGTGCGGCGGGCGGTCCCCACAAGGGACCGCCGCGTTGCCGTTGATTTCGGTAGAGGCCGCTTGCGATTCATTCGGACAGAGGCGCGATCAGCAACAAGGAAGGTTATCTCCCTGAATTCACATACATGGGAGAGACCATGGCAAAGTTCGAGGAAACCACAGAACTGCGAACAAATTCAGTCAGAAATCGTACGATTGTGATGTAGGGCGCGCAGAGCCACAAGCACGAGCACACCGGCGGCAACTGGCGAAAGCAGCATGAAAGCCAGACCGTTCCGCAAGGCATCAGGCCTCAGGGCTGCCTGTCCTCCATCGCTGATTGCACCAACAATTGCCGGGCCCAGTGCACCGCCCACGAGGCCCATCGCAATCAGCAGGACTGTGGCAGCAACTCCACGATCCCGAGGCCCGACATGGTTGATCGTGTAATTGGTGATCGGCGGAATTACCGCGCTGAGGAAAAAGTTCATGGCCCCTGCACTGACAAGTGCCAGGCGCAGATCGGCCGCGAAGACGAAGCCCGCCATGAAGGGCAGAGCCAGCAGCACGCAGAACAGGGACAGCACCAGCATTCGCTCGGGCTGTCCACTGCGCTTTACCAGCATGTCGGCCATGAAGCCCGAAGCCACCGTTCCGATGATGCCGCCAAGCCCGACCGGAGGCCCGATCAGCAAGCCCACCTGTCCAAGAGCAACGCCGTGAACCCTGATCAGGAAGGCCGGTCCCCACGCCCCCAGCACCGCGCCCATCATGGTTGCAAAGCCAAGGCCGAGCGACAGGACCACTACATCGCTGTTTGCCAGCACACGCCGAAAGCCGCTGGCCAGGTCTGCCCAGTAGGCATCTACAGGTTGCCTGTCCCCTGCAGCTTCTCGACAAGGCTCGGTCACCGTAAGCACCATTACCGTCGCGACGATCACACCTGCCAGACCGCAGACGATGAACATGCTGCGCCATCCCATCGAAGCTGCCAGCACGCCCGCCAGGATCGTTCCGCCGACAATGCCGACGAAATTGCTCGATTGATAGATCGAGACGGCACGGCCACGGACACGCACCGAAAACAGATCCGGTATCAGCGACATGGCCACCGGAAACGCGGTGGCCTCGCCAATGCCAACAAGAATTCGCGCCATCGACAGTGTCAGGTAGTCATGCGCAAATCCGGTCGCAGCCGTTGCCAAAGACCATAGCGCTATGCCCGCAGCGAGAATGCGGACGCGATTGCCACGATCGATCAGGCGAGCGATGAATATCCCGCCGAGAAGGCTGAACAGGACGAAGAACAACCCGCTGGCGAGCGCCAATTGCGTATCGGTGAGGCCGATATCCTTGCGGATCGGTTCGGCAACCACGCCGAACAGCATCCGATCCCCTTGGTTGAACACGTTCGTGATGAACAGCATCGCCAATGCCCAGGAAGATGCGGCAGCGCTCCCCCGGGCAGGCGGTGGAGCGGTCACGCGACGCGCAATCCCAGAAGATCTGCCGCGTTAAGACCAAGAATTCGCGCCTTGTCCGCATCTGCAAGTCGCGCGTGGAAACCGACCGGATCGGGTTCAGCCATGTCGAACGGATAGTCCGTGCCAAGGCAGAGCCTGTTGGCGCCGTGCGTCCGCACAAGGCTGTCGAGCTGGTCCTGATCGAATACCAGCGTATCCAGCCAGAGCTTGCGCAGATAGCTTGACGGGGCGTGCTGGCAATGTTCGCTGCAATCAGCCCTCGCCCGCCAGCCGTGGTCCATGCGCCCCCAGTACCCCGGCATGTAGCCGCCTCCGTGGGCGACGCAGACCCTCAGACCGGGATGGCGATCCAGCGTGCCGCTGAAGATCAGATGACCGATGGCAAGCGTGGATTCGAGCGGGTTGCCGATAAGGTTGTTGAAGTAATACTCGCTCATCCGCTGGCCCTGGGTGAAGCCGAGCGGATGGAGGAAGATCAGCACGCCCAGTTCTTCGGCAGCAGCCCAGAACGGGCGAAGGCGTTCGGCGTGAAGGTCCTCGCCGTTGACGTTTGAGCTGATCTCGATGCCGCGCAGGTCCAGCTCGGCCACGCAGCGGCGCATCTCGGCCACGGCCAGTTCGGTGTTCTGCAACGGCACGGTGCCCATACCGACGAAGCGGTCTCGCTGACTGGCGACGGCGGCCGCGATGCCATCATTCACCGTGCGCGCGGCGTCCCGCCCGGTCTCGGCATCGGTATAGTAGAAATATTGCCCCGGGCTTGGCGAAAGCGCCTGAACATCGATGCCTAGCCGGTCCATGTCGGCAAGCCGCGTGTCGAGCGTGTTGAGCGTCCGCCCCATCGCGCCGAACATCGCCCGGTTGACCTCGCTGGTCTTGGCGCTGGTGAAGTCGTTGATACCGGGCGGCGGACCGGGGTAGCGCGCCTGCACGATGGCATCGGCCGCCGGTATCCCAAGGTGGCAGTGAATGTCGACGACAAGATGGCTGCCTCGCGCGCTGACGGGAATCGGTTTGCGGTTTCCGCAGGTGAACAGGCTCATGCTACGCTCCGGGCGGGCAGGATGGTGCCGGCACATTCGCCGAAACCAATGGGGACAAAGCCGTCGCGCACTGCGCGGCCGTGGATAAAAAGGGTGTCGCCGTCAGCCAGCATCTTGCGCGTGCTGCCGTCGGCAAGCACGACAGGCGCGGCATCGCCGAGCGTGATCTCGGCAAGGCAGGCTCGGCTTTCATCTTCCGGCCCTGAGACGGTCCCGGTGGCGATGAGGTCACCGGTTTCGATCGGCGCGCCGTTGGATGTCTGATGCGTCACCATCTGCGCCAGCGTCCAGTAGAGGTCGCGCGTGTTGGTCCGCACGATGCGCTGTGGTGACAGGCCCGGTCCGGCCAGGTCTGCCGTCAACTCGATCGCGAAGGCGCCTGCAGCAACATCGCGTTCGCCCCGCAGATGAACTGCCAACGGCGGCTCCCCTTCACCGCGGCCGCGCGCCGCGATACGAAAAGGGGCGAGTGCCTCCATCGTCACGATCCAGGGGCTGACTGTCGTAATGAACGACTTGCCGAGATAGGGCCCGAGAACGGATTCGAAGAACTGGATGCCGCGCGCCGACCAGTCATTGACAAGACAGCATCCGAACAGCGCCTGTTCGGCTTCCTCGACAGTCAGCGCCTGGCCGAGCGCATTGCCACCCCGGAGCCAGGCACCGAACTCCAGTTCGAAATCCAGCATTGGTTCGGGGCCGAAACGCACCTCGCCGCTTCCCGGCGAGGTTTCGAACTGGCCAAGCGGCCGCTGCACCGGGGTACCGCTCACCGCAACCGAACTGGCGCGCCCGTTATAGGCGACCGGCAGGGACAGCGCCGCAAGGCCGGGCGTTTTCCGGCCCATTCGCGCAATGTGATCGTAGGAAGTGCAGAAATCGGTGAAGGCGGGCGGCCGCACCGGCAAGCGCAGGCTGACTTCGGAAAGCGGCAGCAGGACAGCCTCCAGCACGGCTCGCTGACCTGCGTTGCTTTCGCAGAACAAGGCAGACAGCGCCGCGCGCAAGGCGCTGACGGCTGCTGGAGCGCAGTCCAGCAAGGGCGCCAGAGTCGCGCCGCACGCGGCGGCGGCCGCTTGTGCAGCGAGGCCTTCGAGCACCCCTGCGGCGTGCAGCGCGGCGAGATCGATCACCCGATCGCCCAGCGCCACGCCGCCGCGGACGCGGCCCTCGTGCTCGAACAGCCCGAACGGGAGGTTCTGGATCGGAAAATCGGTGCCGGGCAGGTTGGCCGCCGCGACCCATGACCGCCGCGCGGGATCATGCGTGACGTTGAGCGCGAACTCAGTGGTCATGGCCGCAACCTTCCCCGTGGGCCGCCAGTTCGCAGGCGTACCGTCCCATCTCGCCGAACAGGTCGCGCCCGTCCTCTGGTGCAAGCGGTGCACCCCAGTTTCGGTAAAGTGCGAAGACGTTTGCCACGATCCGCTCTGGGTCGGTCCAGCCGCGATACTCGGCCATGTTGATGTCGCGCCCTGCTTCCTTCCAGCCCATGCCTGCTTCGAAGCGGGCGCGTGCCTCGTCACTGACGTAGCGGAAATAGTCGCGCAGGTTGGCCACGGCTGTCGCATCGGTGATCGGACCATGGCCCGGCACCACCACTTCGGGATCAAGCGCGATGATGTGCTCGCAAGCGGCTATCCAGTTCTCGACCGGGCCGTCCCACATGATGGGGTGGCCTTCGTTGAACAGCAGGTCTCCGGTGAATACAACACGTTGCTGCGGCAGCCAGGCGATCGTGTCGGACGAGGTATGCGCCGGGCCGAGATCGATCAGTTCGAAAGCAGTATCGCCAACCTTGAGGCTGAGCGCCTTCTCGAACGTGCGGTTGGGCATGGCGACCGCATCGAGATCGCTCCAGTCGAACTTGCGGCCCATCGTCTCGCACAGAAACGCACCGGCATCGCCCATCGCCTGCCAGTTGTCGGCGAGGCTGGCAAAGCGAACGGGATCGAACTCGCCCATTTCGCGCGCGGTTTCGACCGTGGCGATTATCTCCGCGCCCTCGACCAGACTGTTGCCGACGAAGTGATCGGGGTTGGCGTGGGTGTTGACCAGCCGATCGATGTGATCGCCCCCTTCGACGGCGGCAAAATCCTCGAGCATCGTCCGGGTCAGGCTCCGGCTCATCAGCGTGTCGACCAGCAACGTCTGCCCTCGGGACACGATCAAGCCCGCGTTCGACCATCCCCATGTTCCGTCAGGCTGGATATAGCCATAGACGCCATTGCCGATGTCATGGACGCCTTGCGTAAAGGCCCAGTTCGCCATTCAGATCTCCTTCTCCCGGCGCAACCCTAACTGTTTTATTCCTGTTCTCAAGAATTAAGTGGCGCGCTAAGGTCCGCAAATGAGCGAAAGCAAGAAGCAGCGCCGCGGCAAGGGACGGCCCGTTGGCTCGGGAGAAGGCGTTGGTCGGGATTCCCTGATTGCGGCGGCCAAGAAGCTGCTTCAGGAACTGACCCCGGCGCAGGTGACCATCGCGGCGATCGCCCGTGAAGCAGGCGCCGACCCCGCCCTCGTTCGTTATTATTTTGGCTCGCGCGAGGCGTTGCTGCTCGAAGTCACACAGCAGATCACGATGCAGGCCGAGACGGAAAGCGCTCCTGCCGGACTCGATCCCGCAGCCGGATTGGAAGACCTGATTCACCGCACTTTCCGCTTCACCCGCTCGGCACGCTACATGCAGCGGCTTATGGCCGAGGAATTGAGCACCGTGCGCTCGCCCGAGGTGCGCGAGAAGCTGCGCGAATGGCAGCGCATGCCCGTGGACGCCTACCAGGAACTGCGGGAGCGGGACGGCGGGGCGCATCTGACCGACTTCACACCCCTTTTCGTGCACCTCGCGGTGATCGGGATCAGCGACTTTTTCCATTCGGGCGAGGAAGTGGTGAAGATGCTGGTGCCAGAGGGCACTGACCTCGCCGAACTGGAGCGCGAATACGAAGCGTTCATTCCACGCCTGCTGCTCGACGGCCTGCGCAAGCGCTGACGCCCGCTACCCTTCCGCGAGGCAAGGGTTGCGCTGCCTGCCAAGGCCGGTGATCTCGCCTTCCATGATGTCGCCGTCCTTGAGGTAGACTCCGAAAGCCGAGCCGTTGCCATAGGGCGATCCGGTGCAGATCAGACCGCCCGGCTGCAGTTCGACAAGACTGGACAGGAACGCGATCTGGCGTTCGATGCTGATTATCATGTCCTGCGTGGATTCGTCCTGATAGACCTTGCCGTTCACCGAAAGCCGGATGTTCAGCGCGTAGGGATCTGCCACGTTCCGGCGCGGCACCAGCATGGGTCCGAAGGGCAGGAATGTGGGAAAACTCTTGCCCGCCAGCCAATCTGGGCCAACGGCCGAGCCGTCCTTGCGGAAGATGAGCTCACGCGCCGTCACGTCATTGACCACGGCATAGCCTGCAACGTGGTCCATTGCCTGTTCCGGCGCGACATGACGGCAACGCTTGCCGATCACCACGCCCAGTTCCAGCTCCCAGTCGGGCTTTTCAACCTGACGCGGCAGAACCACTGTGTCGTTGGGGCCGATCACCGCCGAGGGCAATTTGATGAAGCAGAACGGGGTCGACGTGCGGGCCTTTTCGTCCATCACCCGTTCAGCGTGGGCGCGCAGTTCTTGGGGCGACTTGTCCGCCATTTCGGCGGTGCGCATCGAGGGGTCGCCCATCATCAGGCCGATCACGTGCTTGCGGTAATTGGCGCCAGTGCAGAACACCTGTCTCGGCACATAGGGCACCAGCGCTGTGCCCATGTCGAACGGGACAGCCTGCGCCCAGGCATCTGCTCCCAGCGCGGTGATCGCCTCGCAAGTTTCCTCCCACCGGCCGAGCAGCATCAGCATGTCACCGGCAATGCCGACGCGGGCCAATGGCAGGCCCTTGTCGCCGCGCACAGCCACGGCGCAGGGTGCGCCGTCAATGAGGATCGTTGCAATGCCGGTGATATCCACGGTCGTTCGCGCTTTCGTCAGTAGGGTTGCTGCAGGGCGGCGAGCGTGCCGCCAAGCATCCGGTTGGCCTCGACCTGATCGCCACCGGTCATCTCGATAGTGCCGATCCGTACCGAGTTCTCGACCACGATCCGGGCGCGTTCGAACCGGTGCGCCATGAACGCCGCGAGGGCCTGCTCAATGCCATCGTGCGCGGCAAGTTCGCGCCCGAGTACCAGTGCATCCTCGATCGCCATGCCCGCGCCCGAGGCCATGTGCGGCGTGGTCGCGTGCGCGGCATCGCCGATCAGCACGACGCGGCCCTTGTACCATGGGTCAGCCAGCAACTGCCATTCAAGCGGGCGATAGTTGACCAGCGAATGCGCACCAAGCCCGTCCCGCACTTGCGCGACATAGCTTCCGAAACCGTTGAGCAGTTTCTTGAGTCGATCGACCAGCTCGTGTTCGGCGTAGCGGGGATTGTCAGGCACATTCTCCAGCGCGAACATATACATGTGCGTTGACGAAACCGGGTTGAAGCCGAGCTTCACCTGCCCGCCGAAGAACATCTCGGTACCGGTCATGCCCTCGGGCCTTGGGGCGACCGCGCGCCAGCAACCTTGCCCGGTGAATACGGCCTGTGGAGCATCGGGGAACAAAGCGTTGCGGGTCTGGGAATAGATCCCGTCGGCCCCCACGACGAGGTCATAGTTCCCCTGCGTTCCGTCGGAAAAGGCCACCGCAACGCTATCGCCCTGATCGTCCATGCCGGCGACCTTCAGGCCGAGACGCACCCTGACTGGCGAGGCCTTGACCCGTAGCGACAGGATCTCATGCAGTTCCGAACGCATGATCCCGCCGCTGCACTGGATTGGCGGAGCATCAGGCGACGGCGGCACTTCGAAGAGGATCGACCCGTCCGGCGACCGGCCCTTGATGCCCGAAGCGACATTGCCCCTTGCCCGCACCTCGTCCAGCATCCCGAGGTCATCAAGCGCCCTCAGCGACGTGCCGGTAACGCTGATGCCGGCACCATAGGTGCGCCATTCGGGATCGGCGTCGATCAGATCCACCGGCACGCCCAGCCTGCTCAGCACCAGTGCCGCGCTCATCCCGGCAATGCCGCCGCCGATGACAAGTGCAGAGGCGATCATGCCGGCACCTGCCACAGCGCGGGGTCCGGCGCCATTTCGGCATGGGGCTTGTTGCCGGGGATGATCCGCCCGGTGCCCCACTGGTCCATCGTCTCTAGCCCCGGAGTGTGCACCTTGGGCTGCCAGGTTACCTCGTCCACTTCTTCAAGGTCGGAGGTGTACTCCACCGTGTTGCCGTTAGGAGTGGTGTAGTAGGTGAAGGTATTGTTGCCGGCCGTGTGCCGGCCCGGCCCCCACTGCAACTCAATGCCCGCTCCGTTCATCCGCGCCAGGCCGCGCATCAGCGCATCCACCGAGGCAACGTCGAAGGCGATGTGGTTGAGCGCCGGTGGTCCCGGCAGGATGGCCAGCCGGTGGTGTGCCGGGTTGCAGCGCAGGAACACCATGAAGTCGCCCAGCCAGTCCGAGAGACGGAAGCCGAGTACCTCGCGATACCACTGTTCGAGCGCCTTGTGCGCCGGCGAATGAAGCACGACATGGCTGATGCGCAGCGGCACCGCCATGGCCGGCGGCACCTCCGTCATGTCACGCTGGCGGCTTTCAGCCACAACTTCGAAGGCATGGCCGTCGGGATCGAAGGCCCGGAAGGCATAGCCGCCGGCTGGCCCCGACGCTTCGCCGGGTGCGCTGATGATCCGGGCGCCGGAAGCCTGCACTTGCCCGAACAGCGCGTCGACATCGGCCCTGCTCGCCGCCGAATAGCCGATCAGATCGGTCTTGCGCACATCATCCTGCCGCAGCCGTATCACGTAAGGATGCGCTGATCCGGCGGCGGCGAAATAGGCCATGCCGTCCTGCTCGCCGGCAGGCTCCAGCTTCCAGACATCGCGGAAGAAATCGCTTTCAGCCGTAGTGTCCGGCACGGCAAGGGCAACATACTGAAGGTCGGTAACCGAGACTGTCATGGAAAATCGCTCCGGGCCGCAACTGCTGGCCGATGTCAGAACTTGAAGCCTGCCCTGATGCCGTACGTTCGCGGCTGTTCCGCGTTGGCGACGACCAGGTTGGCGCTGTTGGTGAAAGGATTCACGATGCGCTGGTTGTTTTCCAGGTTGAACATGTACCCGGTGAGAGACCAGCGATCGTCCTCTGCCGCGATCGTTGCCGAAAGCGTGGTGACGTACGTCGACGGGGCCTTGAGATAGGGCAGGTAATCCGCGCTAACGAAGTTGGCGCTGCGGAACCGCGTGTTGGCCTGCAGGACCAGCTTGACCGTGTCCAGCGGGATGGTCTGCTGGCCGTTCAGAGTGACCGACCATTTCGGCGCGTTGAACGCCGGCCGGCCCGAACAGTCGATCGCAAAAACGTTGATGACCCCGCCCGGCGTCGTCTGGGTCTGCGGCGTGAACGGGCAAGCCGTGTTGGGCGGCAGGCCCTGGTTCGGCACGAAGTAGACGAAGCTGTCGTAGCTGGTGTCGAGATACTGCACCGAGGCGGAGAGCAGCGTGTTGCTGGCCGGAAGCAGTTCGACGTCAAGGTCGAAGCCCTTGATCGTGCTGTTGCCGATGTTCCGGGTCAGGAACACCGTCGAGGGTGGGCTGCCAAGATCATAGCCGAACTGGCTGAACTGCTGGTTGCGATACTTCCACAGGAAGCCTTCGAGATTGATCTGCAGCTTGTTGTCGAGGAAGCGGTTCTTCGTGCCGATCGTGTAGGCGTCCAGCGTTTCCGGCGCGTAGGATTCCAGTCCGCGCGCGAACGAGAAGCCACCGGCGTGGTACCCGGTTTCGAAGCTGGCATAGACCATGTTGCGCGGCGAGAAATCGTACTGCGCGGCAAGCCGGTAGGTGAACTTGTCGTTCTTCAGCCCGGAATTGATCGGGATGGGTGAGCGCAGCACGAACGGGGCGGTCGTCGAACCACCGGCCACCGGTGGCAAGACGAAGAGCGGCACGTTCGTTATGCGCACGCCATTGGAGGTATAGAAAGCCTCCAGGTCCGCCGCCGACTGAACGCGTGGCATCAGGGGCAAGGTGGGGCAGACATTGCCGATGCCCGGCTGCCCGCAGAAGAGGATGTAGACCTGCGACAGCCCGTTGAAGGTCTTCTTGTCCGAAGTGTAGCGACCAGCCGCAGTCAGGCTCAGCTCTTCGACAGGCCGGAAGGTCACCTTGCCGAAACCGGCCCAGGATTCCGTGCTGGTCTTGAAGGATTGGAAGGGCGTAAGCGTCAACTGGTTGTAGCGAGCAGTGGCCGAGATCCGCTCGTCAAAGTACATGCCGCCGACCAGATAGTCGACCTGATCACCGAATTTGCCGGCCCAACGCGCTTCGACGCTGGCCTGGCGATCCTTCTCCTTGGATGCCGCCTCGCGGAAGATGTTGGTGAAAACATAGTCTAGACTGGCTTCGCGCCAGGCGGGCTGGATCGTCAGCGTGCCGCCATCGGTCTTGTAGTTGAGCTCGCCGGTGACGCCCCAATAGCTGTTGTCATTGGAAGGCCGCCCGTCCTGCACCGCTCCGGCCCGGCCGGCTTGCGCAAGAAAGCGCGATGCCAGCAAGGCCTGCGATGCGGGATCGCCGGTACCCTGCTGGGTCGAAAGGCCCGAAGGAGTGAAGCGGTAACCGGCAAAACCGGTCGGCCCGAAGGTCGGATTCACCGAACCGACGTAGTATCCCGAGGCGCTGGCGCCGCCCTGATGTGCATAGTCGAATGCCAAGCGTAGATCGAGATCGGCACTGGGCTCGGCGTAGATCTGGACGCGTGCCCCCTCTTCACGCTGGTTGCCGGTGCCATCGCTGAGGAAGGCGTCGTGGTGCGAGAGGTTGCCTGCTGCCCTGATCGCGACATTCTCGCCAACCGGCAGGTTTACCGCGCCCTGCAGGGTCAACCAGTCGAAGTTGCCGTAGCCGACATTTCCTTCGACGCCGGTTGTGTTGAGCTTCGGGCGATTGGGGATCACATTGATGGCGCCGCCCGTGGCGTTGCGACCATAGAGCGTGCCCTGCGGCCCCTTCAGGACCTCGACCCGGGCAAGATCATAGAACACGCCGGAGGTGGAACTCGGCCGCCCAACGTATACGCCGTCGTAGTTGAAGGCGATGGCCGGGTCGGAATAGGCGTTCACCGTGTTGTTGCCGACGCCGCGCAGATAGAACGTCGTCGTCCCGCCCGACCCACCGATAGCGGCGAGCGCCGGGGACGTGCGTGACAGGTCTTCAGCGCGGGTCACCCGCTGGTTGGCAAGCTCGCTTGCCGAAACCACGTCGATCGCAAGTGGTGTCTTCTGCTGGCTCTGGCTGACACGTTCAGCGGTAACGATGATTTCGCCCAGCTGACCGGCCGCTGCATCGCCATTTGCGCTTTGCGCCTGCGCCACTGCCGGCAAGGCAGCCATAGCCATCGCGACGAAAGACACGTGCTGCGGGAATCGCTTCATCATCCATCTCCCTTTGCGCGCCCATTATTCCTGAGCTGCTGAATTATTAATTCCGGCTATCATGAAATATTTGGCTCTGCAAGCGGGTCTGATGTCCCACCCGCCGATTATTTCTTGCCAACAGGAATTAATTGCATAGCTTTGGGATCAACAGCTTGGGGCCTGCCAGAAGCGGTCTGCCACTGGGCCACGATTGGGAGATCGGACATGTTGAATTCAGCGGACAACACCCTGCTTACCCGGATCGGACCCGGTACCCCGATGGGCCGGATGTTGCGGGAATACTGGGTCCCGGCCTGCCGCTCCGCGAAGCTCGAGATCGATGGTGCGCCGGAGAAAGTTCGCCTGTTCGGAGAGAATTTCGTGGCCTTCCGCGCCACAGACGGTCGCGTCGGCTTTCTGCAGGAAGCCTGTCCGCACCGCTGCGCCAGCCTTCGCCTTGCCCGCAACGAGGGCAACGGCTTGCGCTGCATCTTCCACGGCTGGAAGTTCAGCGTCGAAGGCAAGTGCGTCGATGCCCCCACCGAACCGCGCAGCCAGCGTGAACGCTTCGCGCAGAGCGTTCCGGTTCGCAGTCATCCCACGCATGAGGCCGGCGGCCTGGTCTGGGTCTACATGGGCGAAAAGGAAACCCCGCCCCCCTTCCCCGATTTCGAATTCACGCAGCTGCCGGACTCGCACGTGTTTCCGTTGCGCGGCATCATCCGGACCAACTGGCTCCAGGGACTGGAAGCACTGCTGGATAGCGCGCACGTAACATTCCTTCACGCCACCAACCTCGACAGTGCAATCGGCCGCGAATTGTTTCAGGAGGAAAGCGACATGATGCTGGGCGATGGCGCCCCGATCTTCGAATTCGATGAGAAGCCCTATGGCTTCACCGAAGGCGCCATCCGTACCGAGTTGGGTGACCACGACTATGCTCGGGTTCGCGAAGTCGCCCTGCCCTTCTTCAGCTTCATTCCCGCCGCGCCAACCGGCCCGCGTATTGTCTGCTGCTCGATCCCGATCGACGATGTGACCACGGCGCAATGGTACATCTCGTACAACGTCGATGCGCCGGTGGATGGCAGCAACCTGACGCTGATGGGCAACTGGAGCGGCAACCCCGATCACTTCAATGCCGACATGGGCGATGAGTCCAACCTCTGGCATCAGGACCGCGCGGCGATGAAGGATGGCCATTGGTCAGGCATCGTCAACCGCGGCAACCCTTACGAGGATTTTGCCGTTCAGGAATCAATGGGTGCGATCGTCGATCGCAGCCAGGAATACCTCGGCACCTGCGACCGCGTGATCTACCGCGCCCGCCGCCTGTTGCTCGATGCTGTGCGCCAGTTCGATGAAGACGGCACACTGTCCTTCACCGGCGCAAGGGTCGATTATACGTCGATCCGCGCCTTGAGCTTCGCTTTTGCCAAGGAAGAGAATTGGAGGGACGTCCGGCAGAAACTGCTTGCCGATTTTCAGACCGATGGCGGCGGCGTGCCGGCGCAGATTTGAGTATGCTCAGGACACCAACCTGACCAGATCGGCCAGCGTGCTCGTGACCGGCACGCGCAGGCCCAGGGCTGCGGCCTCGCGCGCTATGGCGCCGTTGATCTGGTCGATCTCGGTCTGCCGGCCTGCAAGCCGGTCCTGCAGCATCGAAGGCTGGTGCGTACGGTGATGCTTCAGCGCCCATGCGATCTTGGCGTGGATGCGCTGGCTGTCCAGCGCGATTCCCTTTGCACCTGCCACGGCCACGGTCTCGGCAACGACCTGTTCGATGATTCGATGCCCGGCCGCCATATCGAACCCACCATTCGGCAGCCCTGTCACCGTGGCAATCGAATTGAGCGCCGCGTTGAAAGCGAGCTTTTCCCAGATGACGACTTCCACCTCGTCATCTACCACCGTGTCCAGGCCGGCTGTATTGAGCAGGTCGGCGATGTCGGGCACGTGCACCATGGCTTGCGGGCAAAAGCCTCCCAGCCGGATCTGGCCCTTGCCATGAGACGCCACCGTCCTCGCGTCCTTGAGGTCAGCGGGATAGTCGGTCACGCCCATCAGCACGTTCTCGCCCGGAAAGTGGGCGGCAATCACCTCGGCGTTGCCGATGCCATTCTGCAAGGTCAGGACCGGCGTGCCGCCGCCTGCAACATGCCCCACCGAAGCGACCGCCGCTGCGGTGTGCATGCCCTTAGTGAATACCACGACAAGCGAAAAGGGCCCTTCAAGATCGGCTGCGAGCCGGGCAGAGACCTTGGCCGTCACCACGCCCTCGTCCGCCTCCAGCACGATGCCCGATTCCTCAAGCATCGCCAGTCGTGCAGCGTCGATGTCGACAAGGGTCACCTCAGCGCCGCTGCTGGCAAGACGTGCGGCAAAGAAGCAGCCCATCGCTCCTGCGCCGATGATCGCCACGCTTTTGCCGGAATTGCGGTCGGTCATATCGGGCGCCTCAGATCGAATAGAAGTCGAGAACGGTCGGGATCACGTCGTTCAGCAGGATCACTTTCTTCGCGGCAATCAGCCAGCGCCCACTGTCATGGCGCAGCTGGTATTCGTACCGCCCGTAGAAAAGGTCGCTGCGTTCCGCCCGGGCATCGTAACGGTGCACGGTGAAACTGGCGAAAACCTGCGCCGCGCTGTCCTGCGCTTCGCTCACGATAACGTTGGTCACCCCATGGACGCAGCGCGCCCGTGGCGTCGACGCAACCGAAAGCCCGGATGTTGCCCGCTTGACGCGGTCCTCCAGGTTCCGGCGGCCCTTGTAGTAGACCAGCGAAAGTTCGGACGCGGGATCGCTGGTCGGCGTGGTTTCGTCCTTCCACGCCGGAATCCAGAACTCGGCGTCAGGATCATAGAGATCGAGCCATTCCTGCCAGGCCCCGGTGTCGAGCAGCAGCGCCTCGCGATAGAGCAGGTCTTCGGCCTCGGGTCGCGTGATCATCGCTGTCATTCCCCGAAAGCCCCGGCCATGCGCTGCGCCCATGCGCGATAGTAGCTCTGGTAAAGCGTCTCGTCGCACAGTTGCGAATCTGCCAGCACGCTGCGTTCTGGCGCCATGCCGAGCATCTCCGAAAAGGCGTTGCCCGATGGCCGCGAGGCGGTGGCCCCGCGCACGTAACTTTGCAGCCAGGGATCGACCTTGCCGGCAAACCCGCGCTGGCAGTTTTCGTAGCTAACCGTGTCGTCAGGCGTGGCCATGCCGGTGGGATTGAAGAAGTCCTCATACTGCCGCAGGCGCTGCTGACGCGCCCTTGCACTTTCCCCCTTGGGAGCGATGCACCACGTCCGCATCTCGGTCTTGCCCGGCGCGATCGGGCGGATCACGCGCAACTGGCTCGATGCGTTCTCGGCGATCTGCAGGTTGGGGAAGATGGTGAGATTGCGCATGTTGAACATCCAGTTGCGCTTGTCTTCGCCGAACTTGGCCTTGAGCGCCTCGGCCCGCTCATACAGCGGCAGCGCATCGCTGACGCCGAAGATCCCCCAGTTCAGCACATGGCCATTGGCAAAGCTGAAGCTGCCGCCGCCGATCCCCTCGGCCTCCTCCTTCCAGTAATCGCTGTTTTCCCAGACCGAGCGGACAACCCCGGCGTCACTAGCTTCGCGCTGCCGCTCTTCCAGGATGCGGATGTACGATGGGTGGGCCGAAGTGAAGTGATAGGCGTCCGCGCAGTTTTCGAGCTGAAGCTTCCAGTTGGCGTCATAGGTGAACGTCACCCGCCCCGGGACAAGCTCCACGCCTTCCTCGCTCTGGTCAGCCACCAGATCCAGCAGCTTTGACGCCTCGCCAAGATAATCTTCAATCGGCATCACGTCGGCGACAAGACTGCCGAACAGGAAACCGCGATATTCGGCAAAGTGCGGCAGGGCGGCAAGATCGTGGCTGGTGCCATCGAATTCCTGCGGGTAGCAGCCGGCCTTCTTCCACTTGATCGCCTTGTTTCGCCCCGCGCTGTCGAAAGTCCAGCTATGGTAGGGGCAAACGTGCACGCGCGCATTCCCGCTCCAGGTCTGGGCGATCCTCGCGCCCTTGTGCGGACAGGAATTCACGAAGGCACCCAACGCGCCCTCGCCATCCCGGCTGACCATCACCGGCACGCGCCCGACTTGCGTCGTGAAGAAATCGTGTGCGTCGGGCGCCTGCGAGGAAAGGCCGAGGAACACCCAGCCGCCTTCGAATATCCGCGCCATTTCGAGCGTGAACACTGCCGGATCATCGAAGATCGCGCGGTGCAGGCGAAAAACGCCGTCTGCTGGACGGTCGTCGATCAGATTGCAAAGGCGCCAATCCGTCATGCCACGCTCACTTCCACCAAGGTCGGATGATCGGCCGCGAAGGACGCGCGCAAGGCATCGTCCAGTTCCGCTGCACTGCTGACCCGCGCTGCACGCACGCCCTGCCCTTCGGCCAGCGCGCAGAAATCGAGATCGGGCAGTTGCGTGCCCGGCAGGTCCTGCATGGCGAAATGCCGACCGAAGCTGTGCAGCGCCTCATACCGCCCGTTCTTGACGATCACGAAGCTGACCGGCACGCCGAGTTGCGCCGCGGCGTGCAGTCCCTGAATGGCATACATGCTCGATCCGTCGCCCAGGAGGGCAATCACCTTGTCCCTTGGCCGCGCCAATGCCACTCCGATGGCGGCGGGAAGCCCGTAGCCCAAGCCGCCGCTGGCGGTGGTGTAGAAGGTGTCTCGCTCAACGATCGGCAGATGGTCATGCATCGGCCCTCGGCTTGATGGCGCTTCCTCGACGATCACCGATCCTGCTGGCCGCAGGCGCGCGATCTGTTGCAGGAGATAGCGGTCGGTCATCATGCTGCCGTCGAGGACGGGAGCCGACTGCCTGGGCGCGGCCGTGCTGGTCCGGCCGGGCTGCGGCCCCTTGAGCAGGCTCCGCAACGCAAGCCGACAATTGGCGACGATCGCCTGCCCCCCCGGTGCCCAGGCGGCATGAACATGATTGTCGCCGATCAGCCAGACCTGCGCTCCGTCCGGCACGTGCGGCCCATGCCCCTCGACATGGTAGAGCGACATCGGCCCGCCCAGTACCAGGATGAGGTCATGTCCTGAAAGGCTTGCAACGATTGCCTCGCGCCCTGCCGTGAGGAAGCCTTGGAGTAACGGATGATCTTCGGGAAAGCTGTTGCGCGAGGACATCGGCGCGACCCACACGCCGGCGCGGTGAAGCTCGGCCAAGGCGATTGCCTCGTCCCAGGCATCGTCGCGCGCCACGCCCGCACCCACCACGATCACCGGATTGCGCGCTTGCGCCAAGGCCTCTGCCGCTTCGGCCAGCGCCGCCGGATCGCCGGGATTGCCGGCAAAGACGCGTCGCGCTGGCACCGGCTCGCAGGGCTGGTCCCAATCGTCGATCGGCACCGATACGAAAGTCGGGCCGCAAGGGGGTTCCATTGCCACCAGATAGGCTCGTGCAATCGCCGCGGGCACGTCCTGCGCCCGCGCCGGCTCGCACGACCACTTGACGAAGGGCTTGGGAAAATCCGCTGCTTCCTGGGCGAACAGGAACGGTTCGTATGGCAGGATAGAGCGCGCCTGCTGCCCTGCGGTCACGACAAGCGGCGTCTGATTCTTGAACGCAGTAAACAGGTTGCCCAGGGCATGGCCTGTTCCGGCCGAACTGTGCAGGTTGACCAGCGCTGCATTCCGCGTCGTCTGGGCAAAGCCATCGGCCATCGCCAAGACAACCGCTTCCTGCAGCCCGAGCACATAGCGGAAATGCGCGGGGAAATTGCGGAACATTGGCAACTCGGTTGACCCCGGGTTACCGAAGATCGTCGTCATCCCGTAGGCTTCCAGCAGCGCGAAGGTCGCGTCCCGTACAGTAGCCATCGTCTCTCCCGGGCGCTTTTCCCGCGACATCGCGCGCGCCATCCCTGGATCGAATGTGCTACATCATAACATTTGCGACAATGGTCTTTCTGGCCAGCGTTTCACATCTGATCTTCAACGAAAAAAGCGGGGAACCCACCCGGGGTGCGGCGGTTCATAGATCAACAGCCACCATGCCCGGAATTTCAATTGGACCCGCAAGGCCCGACCGTTTTGCTATTGCCGCCCCCTGCTTTGCCGCAGGACGCCAGCCTGTTCCTCGATTTTGATGGCACGCTTGTAGAACTCGCCGATCAGCCGGACGCCGTGACCGCCGGCGACCGGGTTCGCACCTTGGTGCAAAGGCTTCTCAAAAAGCTCAACGGTCGGCTAGCCGTCGTGTCCGGCCGCGAGGTGGACTTCGTGCGTGACCGCATCGGCATTGCAGCCTTGCCGATTGCCGGCAGTCACGGACAGGAACTGCATTTCGGCGACGGCAGTCACGAAACGCCTCCGCCGCCTGCAGTCCTTGGTGCACTTGCCGAAACCCTTGATCGCGAGGCCGTGCGCCATCCCGGCGTACTGGTCGAGCGCAAGCCGCTCGGTATTGCCCTGCACTACCGCCAAGTTCCCGAGATGGAAGCGTGGAGCCGGACGCTGGCCACCGAACTTGCCGAACGTCATGGCCTGCAACTGCAGCCGGGCAAGATGATGATCGAACTGCGCAGTGCGGGCGGTGACAAGGGCACTGCCGTTGCGCGTTTCCTCGAACGCGCCCCTTTTGCAGGGACCACGCCGATCATGGTGGGTGACGATCTTACCGACGAACCCGGTTTTGCCAGTGCCGTGTCCGGTGGCGGCTGGGGCGTTCTCGTCGGCCCGCCGCGCGAAACCGCCGCGCGCTACTTCCTGCGCGGCGTACCGCAGGTCCTCGAATGGCTCGAAAGGAGCGCGGCATGAGCGCATCGCTGGAACTCTGGCCGATCGGCAACTGCCACGTCTCGGCTCTCGTCGACGAAGCCGGTCGCTTCGTCTGGGCCTGCGTGCCTCGCGTCGATGGCGATCCCCTGTTCAGTGCGCTGGTCGGCGGCGAGGCACCGCAGCACGGGTTCTGGGAGATTGCGCTGGAAGGTGTCGTCACCACGACACAGCATTATCTTCGCAACACTCCGGTGCTGGTCACCCGGCACGAGGATGCGCAGGGCAACGCCATCGAGGTCACCGACTTCTGCCCCTACCACGCCAACCAGGGGCGCACCTTCCGCCCGGTGGCATTCGCTCGCGTGGTGAGCCCGGTCGCCGGCAGTCCACGGATCACCGTGCGCCTGCGCCCCACGCGCGATTGGGGAAAGCCCTGCCCCGGCAGCATCGGTGGCACCAGCCACATCCGCTTCCCCGGCCCTGACATGACCATGCGCCTCACCACCGACGCGCCGACCGGCATGGTCGCGGGTGAGCGCACGTTCCGTCTGGAACGCCCGGTGCACTTTTACCTTGGCCCCGATGAAAGCTTCGCCGGCAATATCGGCCGCACGATCGACGACATGCTCGAACGCACGGTCACCGAATGGCGAGGGTGGGTGCGAGGGCTTGCCATCCCGCTGGAATGGCAGGACGCGGTGATCCGCTCGGCCATTACCTTGCGGCTGTGCCAGCATGCCGAAACCGGTGCCATCGTTGCGGCGCTCACCACCTCGATCCCCGAACACGCCGGCTCGCAGCGCAACTGGGACTACCGCTACTGCTGGATCCGCGACGCCTATTACACGGTGCAGGCGCTGAACCGGCTCGGCGCGCTGGACGTTCTGGAGAACTATCTCTCCTACTTGCGCAACATCGTCGACGATGCGCGCGGCGGCCATATCCAGCCGCTCTACGGCGTGCTGGGTGAAGCCGAGCTGGAAGAGCGCTTTGCCCCGGAACTGCCTGGCTTTCTCGGGATGGGTCCGGTGCGCGTGGGCAACCAGGCCTACGAGCAGATCCAGCATGACGCCTACGGCCAGATCGTCCTTTCGAGCGCGCAGGCTTTCTTCGACCACCGCCTGCTGCGTCCCTCGGGCATCGAGGATTTCGAAGCCCTGGAAAAGGTTGGCGAGCGTGCCTGGACTGCACACAACCAGCCCGACGCCGGCCTGTGGGAACTGCGCACACGGCAGTCGGTCCACACGTATTCCTCGGCGATGTGCTGGGCGGCATGCGACCGGCTCGGCAATATTGCCACCACCCTCGGGCTGACCGCTCGGGCCGGCCTATGGAACGATCGCGCCGCTACGATCCGCGCGGTCATCGAAAAGTCCGCCTGGCGCCCCGACACCAAGCGCCTTTCGGCGACCTTCGCAGGCGACGATCTCGATGCCAGCGTCCTGCAACTGCTCGACCTGCGCTTTCTCACGCCTGACGATCCGCGCTTCCTGTCCACGCTCACCGCCATCGAGGCAGGCTTGCGGCGTGGATCGCACATGCTTCGCTATGCCACGGAAGACGATTTCGGCCTGCCGCAGACGGCCTTCAATGTCTGCACCTTCTGGCTCATCGAGGCGCTCCATCTGACCGGGCGGTCGGACGAAGCGCGCTCGCTATTCGAGGAAATGCTCATGCGCCGCACCAAATCCGGCCTGCTGTCGGAAGACATTGACCCTGCCACCGGCGAATTGTGGGGCAACTTCCCGCAGACGTACTCGCTCGTCGGCATCATCAACTGCGCCGGGCTGCTAAGTCGTCCCTGGACGTCGGTAAGATGAGCCGCCTCGTTGTCATCTCGAACCGCGTCAGCGCGGGTGGCGGGGCGCAGGGCGGGCTTGCCGTCGCCCTCTCGGCGGCGCTTCGTGCCAACGGCGGCATCTGGTTCGGCTGGTCCGGCGAGGTCACCGAACAGTTCACCGGCCACATCAATTTCCAGCGCACCGATGGCGTGGCGACCGCCACCGTCGACCTCGAAGAGCAGGACGTCGAGGAATACTACAACGGATACGCCAATCGCACGCTCTGGCCGCTGTTTCACTATCGCATCGACCTGGCCGAATACGAACGCAGCTTTGCCGGCGGCTACGAACGCGCCAACCAGCGCTTTGCCGAAACCGTCCTGCCACTCATCGAACCCGAAGACGTCGTCTGGGTGCAGGATTATCACATGATCCCCCTCGGCCGCGAACTGCGCAAGCGCGGCATTGCCAACCGCATCGGCTTTTTCCTGCACATCCCCTGGCCGCCGCGCCGCCTGCTGGCCACCTTGCCCGAGGCCGCCGCGCTGGTCGAAACCCTGTTCGCCTATGATGTTATCGGCTTCCACACGCAGGAATGGCTCGATTCCTTCCTCGACTTCGTAAAGGCCGAACTTGACGCGGAAATCGTCGGTGAAAATCTGATCAGGTGGCAGGGCCACACCATCCGCCTGCTCGCCTGCCCGATCGGTATCGATGCCCGCGCATTCGAGGACATGGCCCGCAGCCAGAAGGCACGGCGCGCATATGAAAAGGTGCGCTCAAGCCTGGTCGGTCGCTCGCTGATCGTCGGGGTAGACCGGCTGGATTACTCCAAGGGGCTTGAGGAACGCTTCCTCGGCTACGAGCGCTTTCTCGAAGAGAACCCCGAAGTCCGCAAGAGCGTGGTGCTCATGCAGATTGCGCCGCCTTCGCGCGGTGCGGTGGAAAGCTACCAGCGCATCCGCTCCTCGCTCGAAGGACTCGCGGGCCGCATCAACGGGGCTCACGCCGGGCTGGACTGGGTCCCGATCCGTTATGTCAACCAGGGCTACCCGCGCGATGTGCTGGCCGGGGTGTATCGCGCCGCGCGCATCGGCCTTGTCACCCCGTTGCGCGATGGCATGAACCTTGTCGCGAAGGAATACGTCGCAGCGCAGGACCCGGAGGACCCCGGCGTACTGATCCTGTCACGCTTTGCCGGCGCGGCCAGCCAGATGCCGCAAGCCTTGATGGTCAACCCCTACAGCGCAGAGGAAATGTCCGACGCCATCCGCCGCGCGCTGGCAATGTCCATCCACGAACGCAAGGAGCGGTGGAAGGCAACCGTCCAGGACGTTCTCGAGCGGGACGTGATGTGGTGGCTGGAAACCTTTCGGGACGCTCTCGAACAGAAAGAAAGCGCCCCGGAGGAAATCCTTACGATCAAGGCCTGACCATCACGGCTTCAGCACGACCTTGGTCCAGGTGTCCTGCTGTTCCTTGAAGTTGCGGTAACCATCGGCTGCCAGTTCCAGAGGCAGCCGATGGCTGATCAGGAACGTGGTATCGAGCGTGCCGTCTTCGATCTTTTCCAGCAGGTCCTTCATGTAGCGCTGCACATGGGTCTGCCCCGTGCGGATCTGGAGCCCCTTCTCCATCAGGGCGCCCAGCGGGAACTTGTCCGTCAGTCCGCCATAAACACCGGGGATTGAAACCCGGCCGCCCTTGCGCACCGCCAGCAGCGCCTGGCGCAGGGCGTGCGAGCGATCGGCACCGATGCCGACCTTCTGCTTCACCACGTCGAGCATGTTCTCGATGGCAAAGCCGTGCGATTCCATGCCGACGGCGTCGATCACGGCATCAACGCCGATCCCGCCCGACATTTCCATCAGCGCCTCGGCAACGTTGCTTTCGCGGAAGTTGATGACTTCGGCGCCAAGCTGCCGCGCCAGTTCAAGCCGATGCGGATAGTGATCGATGGCGATGACCCTGGCCGCGCCCATCACCAGTGCCGATTGGATCGCAAACAGTCCGACCGGCCCGCAGCCCCAAACTGCCACGGTATCGTCGGGCTCGATCTCGGCATTCTCGGCGGCCATCCACCCCGTCGGCAGGATGTCGGAAAGGAACAGGACCTGCTCGTCGGTCAGGTGATCGGGCACCATGATCGGGCCGACATCCGAAAACGGCACGCGCACATACTCGGCTTGCCCGCCTGAATAGCCGCCGGTCATGTGCGAATAGCCGAACAGCCCGGATGAGGCATGGCCATACATCATCTCCGACGCGTCCTGCTTTTCGGCAGGATTGGAATTGTCGCAAGCAGAATACTGCTGGATCTTGCAGTGGAAGCAGCCGCCACAACTGATCGTGAATGGGACGACCACGCGCTGTCCCTTTTTCAGCGTGCTGCCTGGCCCGGTCTCGACGACCTCACCCATGAATTCATGGCCAAGAACATCGCCAGGCATGACGCCGGGTATGACCCCGTCATAAAGGTGGAGGTCCGATCCACAGATCGCGGTCGAGGTCACGCGGATGATCGCATCGCGCGGATTGATGATCTCGGGATCGTCGACAGTGTCGACACGCACATCGTGGGTGCCTTGGAACGTGAGCGCGCGCATCAGGCGGCCTCCTCTTTCGTCTGGTGCTTTTCCGCCTGCTTGGCGGCACGGGTCTGGTCCTTGCGGCGCGCCGAGGTGGCAATCTCGCCGGTTTCCATCAGCATCTTGAACCGCCGCAGGTCGTGGCGGCCCTGAACCTCGGGCTCACGCGCGAACATCTTGGCGATCAGGCGGCCAAGCTCGCCCGCCGGCGGCTTGTAGGCCACGCGCACACTGACGCGCGTGCCGCGCTCGCCCGGTGCATCATCGAAAGTCACGCGTCCTTCGGTATCGATGTCAGATCCGTCGACCGACCGCCAGGCTATGAGGCGCCCCTCCTCCTCGCTCACGATCCTTGTTTCAACGTCAACCGTGCGACCAGCGGGCGCTCGGAAGGTCCAGACGCAGTGTCCGTCCTCCCCCACCGGCTGAACCTTCTCGACGTTCTCCATGAACTGCGAAAGGTTGCCGAAGTCCCGCCAGAAGGCATAAAGCTCTTCGCGCGGCCGCCCGATTGTAACGCTTCGCCCGACGACATCGTATTTGCCGAAGGATCGTCCGCCCATCCAGCCGCGCGCTGTAAAGCCTGGCGCATCATCGGGCACATCTCCCCCGCCGCGCTTGCGCGACGAGGCAGCCAAGGCCACCCCGGCCACAATGGCTCCGGCCGCGACCAGACCGGCCAAGCCGGCAGCGCCGCGGCTGCGATCATCATCTTTCATGTCAGGAACTCCCATTTCGCCAGGAACATGGCGACAATGGGTATGAACGGTTGGGATGCTCCATGCGTTGCCTTACCGTCAGGGCGCTCGGCTTGTCTGTGGACCAGACCGCCCCATTAGCATCTTTATCTATGTTAATCATGCATTTGCTGGCATTTCTGAGGAAACAATTGGGCGGCCGTGCATTGCACAGCCATCATGTCCGACTTGCCCGAGAACCCAGGCGGTCATGCCGCTGTTCACAAGCTCCTCTCCCTCGCGCCGCTGCGCGAAGAGGACTGTCATCTCTACCTTGAAGCGCTCGGTCGCCGCGTCCGGCAGATCACCGCGCGGACAGACATCACGCACGAGGGCGACAACCCGCGCGCTGTCCGCGTCGTGCTTGAGGGCTGGGCCTGCCGCTACAAGGAACTGCCTGATGGCCGGCGCCAGATTCTGGCATTCTTCGTGCCGGGCGACCTGTGCGATTCAGCGGTTTTCCTGCTTGATCAGATGGATCATTCGATCGCTGCGATCACGCCGGTCACTCTGGGTGAAATCACCCCCGATGCGTTTGCGCAGATGACCAGAGAATCGACCGAGCTTGCCGATGCGCTTGCCTTGAACGAACTTGTGACCGTGGCGATCCAGCGCGAATGGACGCTCGGCCTGGGCCAGCGCAACGCGCTTGAGCGCGTCGCGCACCTGCTATGCGAACTGCATGCCCGGCTTGAAGCAATCGACCTTGTCAAGGACGGGCAGTGTCATTTGCCACTGACGCAGATCGACATCGGCTCGGCCACCGGGCTTACCTCGGTCCACGTCAATCGCGTGCTGCAGGAATTGCGTCGCGACGGCATCATAGAGCTCACCCGTCGCCGCCTCACCATTCACCGCCCGGCGGCGCTGGGCCGGGCGGCAATGTTCGATCCGGTCTACCTGCACCTCAGGCAGCTGCCCCGAGTGGCAGCTGTTCGCCCCGCACCAGAAGCGTTCGCCCCCTGATCTCCACAAGACCGCTCTGCCGCAGGCCTTGCAGCACACGGTTGACGTGAACCGGGGTCAAACCAACCACGTCCGCGATATCGCGTTGAGTAAGGGGAATCGTGCACAGCCCATCGGCACCTTGAGCGCCGCCCAGCCGAGCATATAGGTCCGCCAGCAGTTCGCTCACCCGTTCCACCGCATTCTTGCGACCAAGGCTCACGATCCAGCGGCTCTGTCGCTCCATCACCTGGACCATGTCGCCAAGCAGGCGCTTCACCCCATCACCGGGCTGCGAATGGATCGTCGCCAGCGGGACGACCGTGGCGCGCACGCCGGTCATTGCCAGCACTGGCAGTTCGGCCTTGCCTGAAAGCAGCCACTGCGGCTCGCAATAATCGCCGGGAAGATAAAGCACAGTGATCTGCCGCCTGCCATCGGGCAGAAGGCTGTACCGGCAGGCCCAGCCCTCCTCTAAGCGATAGATGGCAGTGCGGGTTTCGCCGGGTCTCGCAATATGCTGCTGGCGGCGAAAGTGCTTGATAGCGGTGGGGAGATCCATCGGTGTGTCCCTGTTCTAATCGCGCCCCGTCCACCCGCCTTGCTTGTGCGCCACAATTTCAATTAGGATATTGATCCAGATTGGTTTTTTCTCCGTGCGCGACGAAGCGTTGATTGTGCGCGACTGCCTGCCTGACGCGCGTTGAAGGCAGTTAGCCGAAGCTTGCCAACCTGCGTTAAAGGCATGGAGCATCACGCCAGAAACACGATTGCCTCCCTGCACGGCAGCGGAACGAACTGTCGGCAAAGCCACAGGAGGCAACACCATGTCACCACCAAACGGGTCCCAGTCCGAAAGCTCTTCGGGCGGCAACAAGCCCGGAGAAACCAGCAGCGACGCAGCCAAACAATCCGCCAGCACGGCGACAAAAGGCGGCGACGAAAACGCGGCCGCCCAGCAGGCCGGTTCTGCAACGTCAAAGCCGGCCCAAGCAATAGCAGTGGCCGCAGGGTCTGCCGCAAAAGGCAACGAACCGAAGAAGTCGCCCAGCATCACGCCCAAGGCAAAGGCCAACGGCAACAGCAGCGGCAGCGGCAGCGGCGCCCAATCACGCAGCGGCGGCGCGATCGAGGCGTTGAAAGCCGACCACCGCAAGGCCGAGCAGCTATTTGCGCGCTACGAAAAGGCCAAGGACAGTGAGAAGCGTAGCATCATCGAAGAAGTCTGCACGGCCCTCACCTTGCATACCCTGCTTGAGGAAGAAGTGTTCTATCCCGCCTGCCGCGAAGAAATTGAAGAGGCCGATCCGCTCGATGAAGCGCAGGTCGAACATGACAGCGCCAAGCTGCTGATCGCAGACCTCATGGCGATGCGGGAAAACGATCCCTTCCGCGATGCCAAGGTCAAGGTCCTGGCAGAACAGGTCCGGCACCACGTGGCCGAGGAAGAAGAACCCAAGGACAGCATCTTCGCTAAGGCGCAGGCCAAGGGGATCGACACTCCCGACCTTGCCGAAGAAATGCTGCAACTGCGCGAACAGCTTGAGGACGAGGATCGGCTGCCGGCCGGTCAGTCGGTGTCGATCCTCGTGCCGGGCGGGGAGACGGACCGCCAAGGCGAGCGACAAGCGGAGCGTCAGAGCCGCAATCGCCACGATTACGACAACAATGACCACCGAGAGGAGTACAACGAAATGGCA
The DNA here is from genome assembly GCF_900176395.1 of Novosphingobium sp. B1. GTDB lineage: Bacteria > Pseudomonadota > Alphaproteobacteria > Sphingomonadales > Sphingomonadaceae > Novosphingobium. The sequence goes on from NZ_FWXL01000002.1 coordinate 174,471, forward strand.
AGTTATCAGCACGGAGGACGAGGACGTGACGACGACGGTCGCTTCACCAGCAGTGGGCGCGGCGGAAACGGCTGGGGCAACGACGGCGGGAGGCGGAGCAGCAGCCGTTATGACGACGACGATGACCGCAGCCGCGCTTCGCGGGGGCGTGAACGCGACGACGATGACGATCGCGGCCGCTCGAACAATCGCGGTGGCGGGCGTGACAATGACGATGGTCGTGGCTGGCACGGCGATTCCCGCGGTCAGACCGAGGCCGCCCGCCGAGGCTGGGAAGGTCGTGGCGGTTCGTCGCGCTCCAGTTCGCGCAACGATGACGACCAAGGCAGCCGCAGCGTCGGAGTCCGTGGCGGCGACAATGACGGTGATCGCGGCGGCGACAATGGTGGACGCGGTGGCTGGTTCGGCGACAGCCGGGGTCACTCCGAAGCCGCTCGGCGCGGATGGGACAATCCCGATCACGGCGACAGCGGCTGGTACGGCGACTCGCGCGGTCATTCCGAAGCCTCGCGTCGGGGCTGGGATGATCGCGACAGTTCCTCGCGCTCTTCCCGCGGCAGGGACGATGACGATGATCGCGGTGGACGCGGTGGATCGCGTTCGTCGTCTTCGTCGTCTTCGCGCGGCCGGTATGATGACGATGACGATCGCGGAAGCCGTGGCAGTTCGCGCTCATCCTCCTCATCGCGCGGACGCAACGATGATGACGAGCGCGGACAGGGTGGCTGGCACAGCGATTCCCGCGGCCACTCCGAGGCAGCACGCAGGGGCTGGGAAAACCGTCACTGATCGAACTGTGCGGCAAGCAAGCGTTAACTATTGAACGCTATCGTCGCGTGGGCGGTCGGTTCTCCTCCATGAGCCGGCCGCCCCTTGCATCTGAAAGGTGCACGCAGGACGGCGACCGTCCTTACCCTCGCTTTTCCCCCAAGCTCCCTGAACCACCTGCCAGCTTGAGCTGCGCGCTGCAGCATGGCTGCTCTAATTTTCGCTCTTTCACCAGACAAGAAGATGGCCAAAGACGAAAAAGGGCGGACGGAGCCGAAGCCCTGCCCGCCCGATTGCCGTCCCGCCTGAAATAGCCTGCAGGACGGCGAGGGAGTTTCAGATCAGAACTTGAACCCGGCGCGCACACCGTAAGTGCGCGGATCGGCAAAGGTCACGCTGCCGAACAGGCCGGTCGAAGCGCCAGTGACGATCAGGTTGTTTTCCAGGTTCTCGACGAAGCCTGCGACGTAGAACTTGTCCTCCGGCGCATTGTAGGTGAGCGAGAGGTCCGTCTTGGTCGCTGCCGGCTGGTAGAAATAGGCGAAGTTGGCAAGATCGGTCACTTCATAGCGGCTGCGGGCAGAAGTCTGCGCATCGGCCACGATCTTTCCGTCGCCCACCGGTACCACGTAGTTCACGCCGGCAATCCAGCTCCACTTCGGGCTGCGATTGAGCGGGCGACCCGCAAAGTTGACCGAGCGACGCACGTTGGGCGTCACGGTCGTATCGTTATAAGCCGGTGCATACTCGTCATAGCGGGCATCAAGCCAGTTGAGCGCAAGGCGAACGGTAAAGCGGTCGGTCGGCTGCAGCGTGGCATCCAGTTCTACGCCATCGACCTTGGCCTTCGCCGCGTTCGTGGTGACTTGGCATGGACCACCACAGATGTCTGAAAGCTGCGAAAGCTGCAGGCCCTGGTAGTCATAGTGGAACACTGTGCCATTGAGGCGGAACGCCGGGCTGAAGCGGAACTTGAAGCCTGCTTCGTAGGCGGTCAGCGTTTCCGGATCGTAGTATAGTGCATTTGCAGGAAGCGCGCAATTCGCACCCTTGCCGATTTCGCAACCGTCGTTGAAGCCACCTGCCTTGTAGCCGGTCGAAACCGAGGCGAAGACGAGGCCCAACGGGCTGTCGTAATCGATACCGGCGCGCCAGGTCACCTTTGCTGAAGGTCCGCTTGGCATCGTTGTTCTGGTTGATCTGGCGCCGGATGAAATTGCCGATGCTGTACGAGTTGCCGATGCGGTCGTAGAAGTCGACCACGGTATTGCCCACGCGTGACTTGAGGTCGTTGGAATAGCGCACGCCGCCGGTAATGCGCAGGTCAGGCACCACTTCAAGCGTCGCCTGCCCGAATACCGACTTGTTTTCGGCAATGGTCGGGTCCTGCGGGAAGCCGAACCGCGTATTCGGCCCGAGCAGGTTGTTCAGGAAGAAAGCGATGCCTGACTTCTCCTTGAAGTAGTAGCCGCCGACCTGGGCCTGCAGCGGGCCGTCGCCGCCGTAGGCAAGGCGCACTTCCTGCGAGGTCTGCCAGTAACTGCCCTTGAAGTCGTTCGAGAACAGACCGTTGGCCGAGTTGCCGAATTCGCGGCGCTCGGATTCGCGATAGGAGCCAAGGTAGGTCAACGTGACGTTGCCCATCGTGTAGTTCAGTTCGCCCATCACGCCCTTTTCCTCGTTGTCGCGGAAGGCCTGCTGGGCCTGGCGCACGCTGAGAAGACGGGCAACATCGGGATCAAGGCCGCGATAGGTGGGCGCACTGAAGTTCTGGCGGCCACCGCTGGTGATGTTGCTGTAAAACTGCGAAGGCGGCACGCCGTTGGTCGGATTGCCCTTCACCTTGCTGTAATCGCCGACAAGCAGCAGGCTCAGGTCAGCGCTCGGCTTGAACAGGGCCGAAAGGCGCACCGACTTGTTGTTCTTGAATTTGTCGAGCTTCGAGTTGTCGTTGGGAACGCCATCGATGATGTAGTTGTCGCGCTGGTCGACGTTTGCCGCCACGCGGAAGGCCAGGGTATCGCCTGCCGGAATGTTGATCACGGCGGTACCGTTCAGGGCATTGAAGTTGCCGTAGGAAACGTCGGCACGGGCTCCAAACTCGAACTTGGGCTGCACGGTCAGGATGTTGACGACGCCTGCGGTCGAGTTGCGACCATACAGCGTGCCCTGCGGACCGCGCAGCACTTCCACGCGCTCGATGTCATAGAACGACACTTCCTGCGCCTGCGGGCGGGCAAGGTAGATGCCGTTGACCATGAAGGCAGCCGAAGGATCGCCCTTTTCGGTGCCGTCGGTGCTGGTCACGCCGCGAATGGTGATCTGCAGCCCGTTGCCACGGACGATCGAGAGGTTGGGCACGGCTTCTTCAAGCTGGGTCGGATTGGTGATGCCAGACTGGATCAGGTTTTCACCGCCAACGGCAGACATCGCGATCGGCGTCTTGGACAGCAGCGACGATGTTCGATTGGCAGTGACGATGATGTCGCCATTCTGCGCCTGTTGATCCTGGGCGTCCTGCGCCTCCTGGGCAAGCGCGGGGACGCTCATAAGTGCGAACGCCGATACCAGGCATGCACTGCGGGTTAGCTTCATGTAATCCTCCCTCTCTGACTGCCTTTTCACGAGACAGCGTTGTCAAGGTATCGGGAGGTCGCGGGACGTATGCCCCATACCGATGCAGCTCCCCACTCCCTGCACGCAGCGTGTGTCCCGCTCGTTGCCTGATTGGTGTTACATAAGCGCTTTGACAGCGCAAGTCAGAAAATGCGGCACCTAGCCTTTTGCATCATCAGGTATGCAATTCAGCCAGCTTTCACGGACATTGCATGCGTTATCGACTAATTGTGATCGTTCTCAAGCACACAGGTCGACCGATCGAATGCGCTCGCCGCGTGGAACATATGTGCTCTCATCAGCTTGGCGGCCTCCTCGCCATCACCGCGCAGCACTGCCTCGACAATCTCGCCATGTTCGTGCCGCGAATGCGCCGGACGGGTGGCCTCGCGCAACTGGGCACGACGAAACGCGGCCATACGTTCGCGCAAGGCCTTGGCCTGCTCCACGATAAAGGCGTTATGCGTGCCTTCGTAGATAGCGTCATGAAACAGCCAGTTCAGCCGGTCGTACTCGTCGATATCGCTTTCCTCGACCGCCCTCCGGCTCTGCTCGTGCAACTGCCGCAAGGTGGAGCGCTCCTGCGGCGTCATGCGCCAGGCTGCGAGCCGCACGCAGAGGGCTTCGATTTCTGCGGTCAGTTCGAACATCTCGAACACGCGCGCAACCGTGATCTCGGCAACGACCGCCCCGCGCCGTGGCCGCATCTCGACCAGCCCCGACGCCGCCAATTGGCGCAAGGCCTCGCGCACGGGTGTGCGCGAAGCACCGAACCGCGCGCCCAACTGCTGCTCGTCAAGCTGCGTGCCAGGTACGAGCGCGCCACTGGTTATCTCGTCGGCCAAAGCCAGCCGGATCTTGTCGGAAAGAAGCGGAGAGCCATTGCCCTCTTGCTCGGAAATCATGGTTGGTGCATGCCCACATCTAAGGATATCTGAATCTTGCATACACAGCGGCTCAAAACAACCGCTTCTGCAAGCACGCATCGAAAGACACCGTCTTGGCCGAATTGCCTTCGAACGCCGCCCGCCAGACCGACATCTGGTCACTGTTCCGTGCCGCCTGCACCGCGACCCCGGATGCACCGTTCCTCCTTCTCGCTAATGGAACTGTCACCACCTATGCGCAGGCCGCGGCACGTTCGGCGCAGATTGCCCATGCTTTCCGGAATGCCGGCGTCCGTGCCGGAGACCGCGTCGCCGTGCAGGTCGAAAAATCTCCTACTGCCCTCCTGACCTGGCTTGCCGCGTTGCAGGCCGGCGCGGTGTACCTGCCGCTCAACACCGGCTATACGATTGGCGAATTGCGGTATTTCCTGGGCGATGCGAGCCCTGCGCTGGTGCTCTGCCGCACCGAGGATGCAGACGCCATTGCCGCGCTCTGCGCCGATCTTGCCCTGCCCTCTGTGCTGACGCTCGACAGCGATGGCACTGCCGGCACCCTGGTCGAAGCCGCGGCAGACCAGCCCTCCACCTTCGACCACGCTGCATCCAACCCAGACGATCTCGCCGCGATCCTCTACACCTCGGGCACCACCGGTCGCAGCAAGGGGGCGATGCTCGCCCATTCCAACCTTGCTTCAAACGCACTTGCCTTGCGCGATTATTGGCGCTTCACCGCAGCCGACCGGCTGTTGCACGCATTGCCGATCTTCCACACCCATGGCCTGTTCGTCGCCACGAACATCACCATCGCGGCCGGCTCGGCAATGATCTTCCTCAACCGCTTCGACGTGGACGATCTCATTCGCCTGATGCCACGGGCCAGTGTGCTGATGGGCGTGCCGACCTTCTACAGCCGCTTGCTCGCGCACCCGGGCTTCACGCGCGATCTGGCGTCATCCATGCGCCTGTTCGTATCCGGGTCCGCGCCACTTTCGGCCGAAGTGCACAAGGACTTCCGCGCCCGCACCGGCCATGCCATTCTCGAACGCTATGGCATGACTGAGACGAACATGAGCACGTCCAACCCGTATGAGGGTGAACGCAAGCCGGGGAGCGTCGGCTTTCCGTTGCCCGGCGTCGACTTGCGGATTGCCGACCCGGCAAGCAGTGGACTCCTTCCGCAAGGCGAGATTGGCGTCATCGAGGTGAAGGGGCCAAACGTGTTCGGCGGTTACTGGCAAATGCCGGAAAAGACCGCCGAGGAATTCCGCGCCGACGGCTTCTTTATCACCGGCGACCTCGGCTTTATCGACGCGCAGGGTTACGTGCACATCGTCGGGCGCGCCAAGGACCTGATCATCGCCGGCGGCTTCAACATCTATCCCGCCGAGGTCGAAGCGGCGCTGGACGAAATCCCCGGCATTGCCGAAAGCGCGGTGATCGGCGTACCCCATGCCGACCTGGGTGAAGCTGTGGTCGGCGTGGTCAAGGCTTCCGATCCGGGGGTTGACGAAGCCATTGTCCGCGCCGCCCTGGCGGACCGGCTCGCCCGCTTCAAGCAACCGCGCAAGGTCGTCTTCGTTGATGAATTGCCGCGCAATACCATGGGCAAGGTCCAGAAGGCGCTGCTACGCGAGACTTACGCCAACTTGTTCGCCAACTGACAGACCGCGCACCGGCGCCGGCCTTGGGAGGGGCTGCCGACATGACTGCCGTACCATGCTGATCCTGCTTTCGGTGGCGATCCTCGTCGCCATCTTCATGGCTGCGGTATGGCTGCCGGTGAACATGGGCCTGATCGGCCTGGCCTGTGCGCTGGGCCTCGGCGTCCTCGTTGCGGGCCTGCCGGTCAAGGACGTGCTTGCGGGCTTCCCGGCAGATCTGTTCGTCACGCTACTGGGCATCACCTACCTTTTTGGCATCGCCAGCCAGAACGGCGCGATAGACTGGCTGGTGGCGCGCGCGGCAGCGCTGCTGGGCCGTCACACCGCATTCCTGCCCTTGCTGGTATTCCTCGTCGCGGCCGTACTTACTGCTCTGGGCGCAATGGGCCCCGCCGCCGTCGCCGTGGTCGCGCCGATAGCCCTGCGCCTTGCCCGCAGCCACGGCTTTTCGCCGCTGATGATGGGCCTGCTCGTCGTCCATGGTGCGCAAGCAGGAGGGTTTTCGCCGATATCGATCTATGGCGGCATCACCGCCAAGGTCCTCGTCGGCAGCAACATCGCGCCCGACCCGATGTACCTGTTCCTCGCCAGCGCGGCCTTCAACGGTGCCATCGCACTGGCCATCTGGGGTGTCTATGCTCGTCGCGAAGCGCAGGCGGGCGTCCACCACGATGGCGAGATCATTCCTGTCGCGCTCGACCGAAACGGCGCCTGGACGCTCGCCGGTCTTGCCGCACTTGCCCTGGGCAGCCTGCTGTTCAAGGTCGACATCGGCTTCATGGCCCTGCTCGTGATCCTTGGCCTTGCCATCGCCGCTCCTGCCACGCAGCGTGGCGCGCTTGCCCGCGTTGACTGGAGCACGATCCTGCTGATCTGCGGAATCGTCGTCTATGTTGCCCTGCTCGACAAGATCGGCACGCTCGATGCCGCCAGCGCCACCATCGGCGCGGTGGGATCACCGGTGCTCGCAGTACTGCTGCTGTGCTACCTCGCCGGCATCGTCTCGGCCTTTGCCTCGTCAACCGCCCTGCTTGGCGTGATCATCCCCCTGGCCGTGCCGATCCTTGCCGGCACCAACATTGCCGTCATGCCGGTGATCTCGGCAATCTGCATTGCCAACACGATCGTCGATACCTCGCCATTCTCCACCAATGGCGCACTCATCGTCAGCAATGTCCCCGAAGACGAACGTCCGGCCATGCTGCGCAAACTCCTCGGCTATGCCGCAATCATCGTGGGTGTGGGTCCGTTGCTCGCTTGGGCCGCGTTCGTCGGGCTGCCAGCCGCCTGACCTTGCATTTCAAAACTCGCCAGCTATCGCTTATCTCCCAAATGGGAGGTTGCTGTGGCATTCACGCATAGCGACCAGCAGGAACTGTTCCTGCCGCTGGTCGAGGGCGCGCATGAAACGCCGCCGTGGGGTGCATTCATGCGCAACCTCGTCGCGCGCACTCATGCGCGGCGGGCGTTCCTGATCATCACGCTCGCCAATGCCAGCGCAGCACAGGAGCCGGCGGTGCTGCACGTGGCCGCGCCGCGCGCGGTAAAGGAGCCGCCGCTCGATTTCCGCCGCATCGCCGCGCTTGGCCTGCGCCCCTATGGTCAGCTCCGCCCGGGCCGGGTCTACACGATCGACGAGATGCTCGATTTCGACGATCGCCGCCGCCTTGCCATGCAGCGCGAGGCCCTGGCCGATATGGGCATCCGCTATGGTCGCTGGCTGCGCGTTTCTGCGGCTGGCCTGGCTGATGCCTGGCTGCTGCTGGTGCGCGAGCGTGAGGACTTTTCCTCGTCGGCGGTTTCCACCATGTCGGCCATTGCCCCGCATCTCGCTGCGGCCCTGCGCGCGCTGGTGGCGCTGGCCGAACAGCGCCTGCGTGCCGCGATGGCACAAGCGCCGCTCGCGCGCCTCGGAATCGGCCAGATCGCCTTCGATGCCGCCGCGCGCGTCATGGCCAGCGATGCCTTGGCCGAACGCCTGCTCACATTCACCGTCGCACCCGATCCGCGTTCGGGCAGGCGCCTACAGCTCCTGCCGGCGGTGGCAGCCGCACTTGAAAGGGCCTGCGCCAGTATCGCTACAGGTTCACACGATAGTGGCGAGGTATTGCTTGTCGATCCTGCCCGCGATCTGCACCTGCTGCTGCGCAAGGGCGACCTTGCCCTTACCGAACCCGCCGCCTCTCCCGCCGTCATCGGCACCTTGCGCATCGGCACGCGTGAGGGCGAGCACGCTGGCACCGCGGCGCTGCGAGAGCTTCACGGCCTGTCCGAGCGCGAGGCCGCCCTCGCCCAGCGCCTGAGCCGTGGGGAAAGCCTGATCGAGGCGGGCCGAGCGCTTGGCCTGACCGACGAAACAGCGCGCAATTATTCGAAGCGCATCTACGCCAAGACCGGCACGCGCGGACAGGCGGACCTCGTACGCGAGGTCCTCACCGGCCTGGCTCCGCTGGCCTGATCAGCCCCCGCGCGATACCGGAAGCAGCGCTCCAGAAATTGCGCGTGCACCGGGGCTGGCCAAGAACAGTATTACTCTGGCCAGCGCGTCGGGCTGTACCCATTGTGCCCAATCGGCGTCCGGCATGTCTGCACGGTTGGCCGGGGTGTCGATGATGCTTGGCAGCACCGCGTTTACCGTGCAGTCGCTGCCGGCAAGCTCTGCTGCCAGGCTTTCGGTCAGCTTGTGAACGGCCTGCTTCGACGCGGCATAGGCGCCCATTCCCGCACCCGCGACAAGCGCCGATCCTGCACCGATGTTGACGATCGCAGCGCCCGGCATGCTCTTCAGCGTTGGCAGGGCGGCGGCGGTCATCGTCACGCAAGTGGTCGCATTCATCGCGAACATCCGCGCCCACGTGCCCGGCGCGTCCTCGTCCAGCGGCTCCCACACGAAGCCGCCCGCCACGTTGACCAGCACCGCGATGCCACCCATCACATCCGTGATTTCGGCCACGGCAGCCGCAGCCTGTGTCGCATCTGTCAGGTCGACCCCGCCAAGATCGAGACCTCCGGGGTTCGCATCGGCGGCTTGGGGCGCGAAATCGATCCGTGCAACCCGGTCGCCATTTTCGCGAAAGGCTGCGGCTACCGCCCGCCCCAGAACGCCGAATCCGCCCGTCACGACAACCGTCCGCATCCCTGTCTCCTCTTGGATAAAGCCTGCCAGGACTCCTCGCAGCAAGCCTTGGGACTGGCAAGGTCCGGTCCTTTGTCTTTGCCTCTGCACCGCACAGCCAACGCTTGCCGCCATCCACCCAACATTGTAAGCAACACTAACAATATCGGGCAGAGGAGCCAGCCATGCAATCATTCCACAACGAGATCGCCTTCATCACCGGCGGCGCATCGGGCGCAGGGTTCGGGCAGGCCCTGGTCTTCGGTCGGGCGGGCGCACGCGTGGTGGTGGCCGATATCCGCACCGCCGCAGTCGAGCAGGCCGTGGCTGCGCTTCAGGCAGAAGGCATCACCGCCCACGGCATCACGCTCGATATCATGGACCGCGCAGCCTACGCCCGCGCCGCCGACGAGGTCGAGGCCGTATTCGGCGCTCCGCCCAGCCTGCTGTTCAACACCGCCGGGGTAAACAGCTTCGGTCCGGTGGAAGATACCAGCTACGATGATTTCGACTGGATCGTCGGCGTGAACCTTGGCGGGGTGATCAACGGCATGGTGACGTTCGTGCCCCGCATGATCGCCTCGGGCAAGCCCGGCCACATCGTTACCACTTCGTCCCTCGGAGGCCTGATGGGCAGCGCGCTCGCCGCGCCCTATTCCGCGGCCAAGGCGGCGGTGATCAACCTCATGGAGAGCTATCGCCAGGGCCTTGAAAAGCATGGCATCGGCGTTTCTGTCCTTTGCCCGGCCAACATCAAGTCCAACATCGCCGAGGCCAGCCGCCTGCGCCCAGCCCAGTTCGGCAAGAGCGGCTATGTCGAGAACGACGATTCCATCGCCTCGCTGCATTCGATCCACCAGCACGGCATGGACCCGGTCGAACTGGCCGAACACGTCAAGCGCGGCATCGAAGCGAACCAGCTTTACATCATTCCTTATCCCGAGGCCAAGGAAGGCCTCGCCGCCCATTACGCGCAGATCCTGGATTCCGTCCTGCCCATGGAGGCCGACCCCGAAGGCGCCCGGCTGCGCACCGAAGCCCTGCAGAACTGGGCGGCTGACCGCGCCCGGGTATTCATGGAAAGCAAATCCGCAAAATCAGGGGGCTGACATTGCGCCTGCGCACACTAGGCTAGGCAGCAAAACGAGAGAGGGTGGACAATCGCATGGCACTCAACCCACAGATCGAGATGCTGCTTGGCCTGATGGCGCAGTTGCCGCCGACCGATTACGAGACGATCACGCCGCAGGTCATGCGCGAAGGCCGCATGATGCCGCCGCTGGAAAACCCGACGCCGGTGGCAGAAGTGCGCGATCTCGCGCTCGACCTGCCTGGCCGGACCATCGCCGCGCGGCTTTACCGTGCCGAAAGCGCACCCTCGCCCGCTCCGCTGGTGCTGTTCTATCACGGCGGAGGATGGGTCGTCGGTTCGGTCGACAGCCATGACGAACTCGCCCGCGCGCTCTGCGCAGCCAGTGGTGCCGCCGTGCTCTCGATCGAATACCGCCTCTCGCCCGAAATACCCTTCCCCGGCCCGCTCGATGATTGCCACGATGCGCTGCTCTGGGCCGTCGACCACGCTGCCGAACTCGACATCGATCCGGCGCGCCTTGCCGTCGCCGGAGACAGTGCCGGCGGAAACCTTGCTGCCGCTGTCGCCTTGCGCCTGCGTGATGCCAAGGGTCCGGCCCTTGCCCATCAGTTGCTGATCTATCCCGTCACCGACGCCGATTTCACCCGGCCCTCGTTCGTGGAGAACGCCGAGGGCTATTTCCTTACCACGCGCGCCATGCAGTGGTTCTGGAACCACTATCTTGGCGATTGCAGCGATCCCCACCCAGAAGCCGCCGTGCTGCGCCACTCTGACCTGTCCGGCCTGCCCCCCGCCACAGTGATCGTCGCCCATTACGATCCGTTGAGAGATGAAGGCCTGGCCTACGCCGAAGCCTTGCAGGCAGCAGGCGTGCCGGTCGAAATCGAAACCGCACCCGATATGATCCACGGCTTCTTCTCGATGGCGCCGATGGTGCCAGACGCTGCACCATACATTGCTCGCGCCGGTGCGCGGCTGAAGGCCGCTTTCGCCACCGGCTGACAGTTCAGCCGACCAGCCGCACCGTTTCGCCCGCCGCACGCCGGGCAATGTCGCGCGCGCGTTGCAGCTCTTCCAGCGGCATTGGCCGACCGAACAGATAGCCCTGCAATTCGTGGCATCCCGCCGCGCGCAGAAGGTTGGCCTGCATCTCGCTTTCAACGCCCTCGGCGATCACCTGCATGTCCAGCCCGCAAGCCAGCGTGATCGCCCCGGTCACCAGCATCGTCGCCTTGCTGCCCGGTGCTAGCCCGGTCAGCAGCGACTTGTCGATCTTGATGTGGCTGAACCCGTAGGACCGCAGATAGTGGATGCTGGTGAAGCCGGTGCCGAAATCGTCGAGTGCCACCGACATGCCCGCCGCCTTGAATGACTCCACCGCCCCCACGACGCGCTCGGGATTGGCGAGGAGATAGCCTTCGGTGATCTCGAGCTGCAGCCGCGATGGCGGAAAGCGTGTCTGCTCCAGCACGTGCATTACCTGCCGTTCGAAGGCCGGATCGCGGAACTGTGCGGGCGAAACGTTGACGCTCAGCTTCAGCCCGTCGAGCAGCGCCGCATCACGGCAGGCGCGCTCCAGCACAAACAGCCCCAGCGGGTGGATCTGACCTGTCGCTTCGGCAATGTCGATGAATTCGTCGGGCGGCAATGGCCCTTCCGGTCGGCGCGGCCAGCGCAGCAGTGCTTCCACCGAGACGATCGCCCCGCTCTGCGCATCGACGATCGGCTGGTAGAAGACCTCGAACTCGCCACGGTCCAGTCCGCGTCCGATCTGCGCCTCGATCGTGAGGCGGCGCAACCGCCCTTCGTCGAATCCGACATCATAGACCGCGACCTGTCCCTTGCCGCGAGTCTTGACGTGATACATGGCCGTGTCGGCGCGGCGCAGCAGTTCGCGAGGACGGCCTTCGACATCGGTATTGGCAGCAACGCCGATGCTTCCGCCCACTTGCAGCACATGGCGGTCCACCAGCACGGGCAGCGCGATCTCTTCCAGCAACGCACGACCAAGTATCAGCGCGCTGCTTTCGGCATCGGGGCCTTCGATCACGACCGCGAATTCATCGCCACCGACGCGGGCCAGCGTGGAATGCGGCGGGCAGTGCTGGCTCAGGCGCAAGCAGACGCTGCGGATCAGCGCGTCGCCCGCCTGATGGCCGTGCTCGTCGTTCACCGCCTTGAACCCGTCGAGGTCGATGAACAGCACTGCCAGGGTGTTGGCCGGCAGATCATGCCTGCTTTCCAGCCGGTCGAGCCGCGCAAGCAGCTCGCGTCGGTTCGGCAACCCGCTCAAGGGATCGCTGAACGCGATGCGGCGGTTTTCCTCGCTAAGCTTCTCGGTCTCGAGCTGGCGCTTGCGCAGGGTGGCCCGTGATCGCACCAGTTGCGAGAAGGCTTCGTTATAGCGCAGCGTAACCACCATCATCCCGGTGCTGACCAGGCACAGCACGATCGTTTGCGCCAGCCACTGGCCCTGATCAACCCACGAGAAATACAGCGCAAATGGCAGCGTGCAGGCCACGGCCGTGCGCATTGCGGCCGCGCGCAATGTCATCAGGCAGAACACCGTGCTGACTTCGGTGAGGCCGAGGAAGAACGTCAGGTTGCCCTTGGCGTAAGCGTTGCCCGCCGGATAAATCCACATGCACCAACCTTCGAAGGCCAGTGTCATGATCACGGCAAGGCGGCAGGTGCGGCGGATGTAATAGGCGATCTTTGCGTCCGACAAGGTCGCTGCGGCAGTCGGCTGGCGCCACCACCACAGCGCACGCTGCAAGGCATAGGCGCACATCGCCAGCGGCGCGACCAGTGTGGAAAATGGCGCGGTCACATCGGCGTATGTGATCGTGATGGCGAGCGCATTGCAGACCAGAATAGCGTACAAGAGCGGCATCTGCCGCGAGAACGACTTGAACTGCGCACGCGCCAGTTCGGCGTCCGAAGTATCGAGCCGGAAAAGATCAATCAGCGCGCGCATCGATCGGGTTTGTCTGCGTCCACCCGTTTCAAAGGTGTTAATATCGCATGACAATGCGTTGAAACGATTGAATTAACGCGCCGTCGAAATCCGTAGACCTACGTAGTGTGGAAGGCCATCGGTGCAGTCAGGCAACGGCAGGCAACACCTCGCGTCCCCTGATCACGTCCGCGATCTTCTCGGCGATCATGATCGTCGGGGCGTTGGTGTTGCCGCCGATCAGCGTCGGCATGACCGAAGCATCGACAACGCGTAGGCCTTCAAGGCCGATGACCCGGCAGTCCTTGTCCACCACGGCCAGCGGATCGTCGCGCATGCCCATTCGCGCCGTGCCGACCGGGTGATAGATCGTCTCGCCCTTTGCTCGCACCCACGCATCGATGTCAGCGTCAGACTGGACCTGAGGTCCCGGCCATATTTCCTCACCGCGATAGGGCGCCAGCGCGTCCTGGGCAGCCACGTCGCGGGCAATGCGAATGCCTGCGCGAACGGCCCGCCGGTCTTCTTCAGTGGCCAAGAAATTGGCGACAATGGACGGGTCATCGTAGGGATCGTTCGACGCGAGCCTGACCTGCCCCCGGCTTTCCGGGCGCAACTGGCAGACATGGATGGTGAAGCCGTCCCGGTTGGCCTTGACCTTGGCATGTTCCTGCATGATCGCGATCACGAAGTGAATCTGCAGGTCAGGCCGGTCAAGATCGGGTCGTGACTTGAGGAATGCGCCTGCTTCCAGCCCGTTCTGACGCCCGGTGCCCTTGCCGCTCAGCAAGTATTGCAGCCCGACCTTCAACTGGCCCAGCCCCTTTATCTCGTTGTAAAGCGAGATCGGCTGGGTGCAGGTCCAGTTGAGCGTGACATCAAGATGGTCCTGAAGATTGGAGCCGACGCCTCTCAGAGTGTGGACTGGTGAAATGCCCTGCGCCTTCAGCTGTTCGGGATCGCCAATGCCTGAAAGCTGAAGGATCTGGGGTGACTGGAAGGCACCGGCGCACAGCAGCACTTCGCGGGCGGCCTTGGCCCGCTGCAGCGTCTTGCCCTTGCCGAGGCTGTATTCGACCCCGCTTGCGCGCCCGTTCTCGATCACGATGCGGTGGACCCGCGCGCCGGTCACGATGGAAAGGTTGCGGCGCTGCCCGGCGATCGGCGTCAGATATCCGCGCGCCGCGCTCCAGCGCTGGCCATCGTTGATGGTAAGCTGGTAACGGCCGAAGCCCTCCTGATCGGCGCCGTTGAAATCAGGCGTCACCTTGTGCCCTGCCTGCCGGCCTGCCTCGATGATCCCGCGGTAGAGCGGGTGGTCCGAATTCTCGCCCCAGTTGACCTTGAGCGGTCCGCCCGCGCCGTGAAATTCCCCGGCCCCGCCGCAGTAATCCTCGGCTTTCTTGAAATAGGGCAGGACGTCGGCGTAGGACCAACCTTGGAGGCCCATCTGCCGCCACTGGTCGTAGTCGCGCGCATGGCCCCGAATGTAGACCATGCCATTGATCGCGGACGATCCACCAAGCCCCTTGCCGCGCGGGTGCCACATGCGCCGCCCGTCCATGTGCGATTCTGGCTCGGACCAGAAGCCCCAATTGTGCTTACTCTTCTGCTTGATCAGCGTGCCGACGCCCGCCGGCATCCGCACCAGCACCGATGTGTTGCGCCCGCCTGCCTCAAGCAGGAGAACCCGCACCTGCGGATCTTCGGAAAGCCGCGCGGCCAATACCGAGCCCGCGCTGCCTGCACCGATCACGATATAATCGAACTGATCTTCGCCCATCTGCGCGTCCTCTTCCCGAATCCACCGCCCGGTTACTGACATCTGGGTAATTAATCGTGCGATTAAGCGCAAGCAGCGGGTTGCCCCAGGCGACCTTCCGATGATACCGCTACCATAACGGTGGAAGAGGATGTCAGATGAACAGTGCACGGCCTCTGTGGATTCGCGCAGGTCTTGCAGCCTCTGCGCTGCTTGTTGGCGCGGCCACAGCACCTCCGGCACGCGCCAACGATGGCTACGATCTGTGGCTCGGCCCGCAAGGACCAACGGCGGCTGCGGCGAAAGTCGAGGTCATCGGCACGTCCCGCACCCTTGCCATCGCGGCTGAGGAACTGCGCAAGGGGTTGCCCCGAGAAGCTACTCCGGTTCTCCTCGCGCGGGCGGGGGAGCCAGCGCTTGCGCCGCTCAAGCTTGCTACCGACCAGCTCGGCAACGAAGGCTATCTCGTACACAGTGTCACGCTTTCGGGCCAGCGGCTGACCATCGTCACGGGAAACACCGACGTTGCAGTACTTTACGGCGCCTTCGCACTGCTTCGCCACGCTCGGGCCGGTGGCGATACCGCCAACCTTACACTGGCATCGACGCCCCGCATCCCCGTGCGCGTGCTCGATCACTGGGACAATCTCGATGGTTCGGTAGAGCGCGGATATGCCGGGCAATCGCTGTGGGACTGGTGGACGCTGCCGGACTACAAGGACCCCCGCTACGCCGACTATGCCCGCGCCAATGCCTCGATCGGGATCAACGGCGTGGTGCTCAACAACGTGAACGCCAAGGCCGACAGCCTGAGTGCGGCCTATATCGCCAAGGCCGCGGCGCTGGCGGACGTTTTTCGGCCCTATGGTCTGCGCGTCTATCTTTCGGCACGCTTTTCCGCGCCGATGGAACTGGGCGGTCTCAAGACGGCCGATCCGCGCAATCCAGCCGCTGCGGCATGGTGGCAAGCCAAGGCGGACGAGATCTACCGGGCCATTCCCGATTTCGGCGGCTTCCTCGTCAAGGCCAACAGCGAAGGGCAGCCCGGCCCGCGCGACTATGGCGCCAGCCACGCCGATGGTGCCAACATGCTTGCCGCAGCGCTTGCCCCCCATGGCGGCGTGGTGATGTGGCGCGCTTTCGTCTATGCCGAGACCGACCCGACCGACCGGGCAAGCCAGGCCTATGCCGAGTTCAAGCCGCTCGACGGGAAGTTTTCCAGCAACGTGATCGTCCAGGTCAAAAACGGGCCGATCGATTTTCAGCCGCGCGAGCCGATGCACCCCCTGTTCGGCGCCATGCCGGCGACAAGACTGGCTGCCGAATTTCAGGTGACCAAGGAGTATCTCGGCTTCGCCACCCATCTTGCCTATCTCGGCCCGCTATTTGCAGAGGCGCTGGATACGCCAACCGAGCGCAGGGCGGGTGAGACAATGGGATCGAGCCTTGCTGCCATCGCCGGCGTCGCCAACGTCGGGCGTGACCGGGACTGGTCCGGCAGCACTTTCAACCAGGCAAACTGGTACGCCTTTGGCAGGCTGGCATGGGACTTCACGCTCGACCCCCGGGCCATTGCGCGGGAGTGGACATTGCAGACCTTCGGCCTGCCACCCGCGGCCACCGACAAGATCGTTGCCATGATGATGCGATCGCGCGAGGCGGTAGTCGACTATACCGGCCCCTTCGGCCTTGCCCACCTGTTCGGCAGCGATCACCACTATGGCCCGGGACCGTGGATCGATGACCTGAAGCGGCCGGAATGGAACCCCGTCTACTATCATCGCGCCGACCGCAACGGGATCGGCTTCGATCGCACGGCGCGCGGCAGCAACACGGTGGCGCAATATGCCCCCGGCCTCGCCGCCCGCCTTGCCCGCCCGGAGACGACGCCCCCGGAATTGCTGCTGTGGTTCCACCACGTGCCGTGGACCTACCCGATGCCAGGCGGCGAGACTTTGTGGCAAGCGATGGTCCGACGTTATGATCACGGCGTAGCGGAGGTTGACCTGCTGCGGCGCGAATGGGCCAGCCTCAAACCGCAGGTCGATGCAGAACGGTGGACCAAGACCGATGCCTATCTCGGCATCCAGCAGCGTGAGGCACGCTGGTGGCGCGATGCCAGCCTCGCTTACTGGATGTCGATCAATGGTCTTGCCTTGCCGGCTGGAGTGCGAAAGCCGGACCACGATCTGTCCTGGTACAAGCAGCAGCATTTCCCATTCGCACCGGGTGGACCGCGCTAGGCAGTTCTTGCTTTGTTCTATCAGATGTTTCCCCGGGGAAACGATTTGTGCCGAAAAATGTTATATCGCAAGTATCTGATTAATCAGGCTTATGCGCTTTCACGAGCGACCAGTCGGAAGCCGACGTCCACCCAGCGCTCTGCCGGAGCCTGGTTGGGGCGGTGCTTGCGGATTGCGGCAATCGCCTCGCGGGCGATGCGCGCACCATCGACTTCGACTGACGTAATTGTCGGGCGCATTTCGCCGGCGATGGAGTTGTTGCCGAAGCCGACAACGGCGATGTCGTCCGGCACGCGCAGGCCGGCGGCCAATGCCTCGACGATGACGCCTTGGGCAAGATAGTCGGACCCGCAAACGACCACATCCGGCATCTGCGGCAGGCGACGCACCTCGGCGAAGATCCGGCGGGCATGGCCAAAGCGCGATGGGACCTCCACTTCGGATTCGGTCAGCGCATCGTGGCCCGAGGTCTGCCACTCCTCGACAAAGCCCTGCCGCCGCATGTTGGCGCGCGCGCCGACGGCCGTGACCAGATGCGGGCGTCGATAGCCGCGCGACATCAGGAAACGCGCGATATCGCGCCCGGCGGCGTGATGCGAAAAGCCCACAGCCATGCCGATCGGGTCTTCAGGCAGTTCCCAGACTTGGATGAACAGCGCGGGGCTGCGCCGCACCATGGCTTCGACCTGCGGCGTGACTGGCCCGGTGAAGATGATCGCATCCACCCGCCGGCTGAGCGCGGCCCGGATCAGGTCCTCGGTCCGCGCCTCCGACACACCGGTCAGCCCGAGCATGACCGTGGTCCCGGCGGCGGAAAGTTCCTCGACCATGGCCTGTATCGTGTCGTTGAAGATCGAATCCGTAAGATAGGGGATCAACACCGCCACCATCTTCGAGCGGCTCGAGGCAAGCCCGCCGGCAAGAAGGTTTGGGATGTAGCCCGTCTCGGCAATGGCGGTACGGATACGCTCGGCCGTGGCGGCAGCGACGACTTCAGGGTTATTGATGAAGCGGCTGACGGTGGCGGTGGACACACCTGCCCGTGCGGCCACATCATCGAGGGTCGGCGTCTTGTCGATCGTTCCGTTCATGGATCGACGCTAGCGCGGCGCGGCGCAAGGATGCAATCGCTGTCTTGCGCCGCTACGGTTCAGGAGAAGCGCAAGGGCACCGAAAGCGCGCCGATTTCCGGCCAGCGGCTGACGGTGACCGACCCATCGAGATCGAAGGCACTGGTCGAGGCAAGGATCTCCTCGAGCGCCACGCGCAACTGCATGCGGCCCAGGTGCACCCCGGGGCAATTGTGTGGCCCGCGCCCGAAGGCAAGGTGCTGAGAGATGTTGGGACGATCGAGAATGAACTTGTCGGGTTCGGGAAAGACCGTTTCGTCACGATTGGCCGAGGCATAGATCAGGGCGATGGCCTCTGCCGGCGGGATCGTGCGGCCACCCATCTCCACCGGGCAGACGGCGGTGCGGGCAAAGCCGCGATAGGGCGTGTAAAGACGCAGGAATTCCTCGATTGCAGCCGGGATCAGCGAGGGATCGGCGCGCAATTGCTGTTGCAGCGCCTGATCGCGCGAAAGGTGGACGCAGATGTTACCGATCATCACCATCGGCGCGACCATGCCGACGACGAGCACCTGGCGCACCGTGCCGACCAGCAGTTCGTCGGGCAGCGGCTCGCCCTCATGGCGGGCTTCGAGCAGCGCGCTGGTGGGATCGAGCGCCGGGTCCTGGGGATGTGCGTGCCGCAACGCGATCAGCGCGCGAGCCATTTCATAGAGACGAAGCGAGGTTTCCTTCATCGTCTCCGGCCGGTTGGAATGGACCGCAAGGATGAAAGCGCGGCCATTGTCATGCAGCGTATCGAGCCAGTCTTCGGGAATTCGCATCCATTCGCCGAACACGTGCACCGGCAGATAACTGGACAATTCGACGCAGATATCGCCGCCGCCCTTTGCCACCATCGGTTCAAGCAGGGCGCGGGTCAATTCGCGGGCGCGCGGCGCGAAGGTTTCGGCCCGCTCAAGCGAGAGCAGCGGATTCAGCGCCTTGCGGTAGGGCGTGTGCTCCGGTGGATCGAGATGCAGCGGTGGCCGCCGCCCGGTGTAGGCAACCTTGGGCACGACATTCTGCAACGAAGTGATGAAGGTCGACGAATCCGAAGCGGCCCGCTTCACGTCTTCATAGCGGGTCAGCGCCCAGAAGCCGCCCAAGCCTTCGGTCCAGGCAACCGGGCATTGCGCGCGGAGGCGGGCATATTCGGCATGGGGGCTG
This sequence comes from Novosphingobium sp. B1, assembly GCF_900176395.1. Taxonomy (GTDB): domain Bacteria; phylum Pseudomonadota; class Alphaproteobacteria; order Sphingomonadales; family Sphingomonadaceae; genus Novosphingobium. The sequence goes on from NZ_FWXL01000002.1 coordinate 193,851, forward strand.
TCGAAGTCTTCCGGAACTTCCGGATCGAAATCCTGCAATCGGTCAGTCATGAGCGGTTGCATAAGCAGGCATGTTCAGCCATGCAAGCGCTATCATTCAGTTTGCAAGACATATGAACCAAGGGGAGCATGCGTGACGGCCCAAGTTGCGAGCCGCGAGGACGATGCACTGGAAAGCAGCGTTGGCGGCAAGGTTATCCGCAGGCTGGTCATCCCCGCGGCGCTGTATATCCTGATCGGCGCGATTGACCGGACCAATGTCGGCTTCGCGGCGCTGGAGATGAACCGCGCGCTTGGCCTTTCCGGCACGCAATACGGCTTCGGCGCCGGCGTGCTGTTCGTCGGCTACATGATCGCCAAGTATCCGAGCGTGCTGTTCTACGAAGCGGTGGGCCTGCGGCGCTGGCTGGCGACCATTACCGCCGCCTGGGGGCTATGCTCGTGCCTGATGGCTGCAGTCAGCAACGAATGGCAGCTCTATGCCTTGCGCGTGGCCATCGGCTTTTCGGAAGGCGGCCTGTCGTCCGGGCTGATGCTTTACCTCAGCCTTTGGGCACCGGAGCGCTATCGCGCCTCGATCCTTGCCATTCCGATCACGTCGATCTCTGTCGCGCAAGTCATTGGCGCGCCTGTTTCGGGCTGGCTGATCGATCTGGAGCGTCCGCTGGGCATGGAGAGCTGGCGGTTCATGTTTCTGATCGAAGCCCTGCCCGCGCTGGCGCTTGCGGGGTTCGCATGGGCCTGGTTCCCCGACACGCCAGCCGACGCGCGCTGGCTGCGCGCGGACGAGCGCAACTGGATCGCCCTGAACGTGAAGGGTGCCAGCAAGCCGGTGGCATTAGAGGACCGGCGCGAGCGCTGGGCGGTGCTGCGCGAACCGCTGGGCTGGCTTTGCGCCGCGATCTGGTTCTGCATCCTGGCATCGAACTACGGCATCATGTTCTGGCTGCCGCAGGTGGTGAAGAGCCTGTCAGGCCTGAGCGCTGCCGAAACCGGCCTGATCGTGGCGCTGCCCTGGGCCGCGAGCGGGATCGGGCTGGTGCTCAACGCCCGGCATTCGGACCGCACCGGCGAACGATATCTGCACGTGGCGATACCGGCCCTGCTCGGCGGCATCGGGCTTCTGGCGGCCAACCTGTTCGGCGCCGGCCTGCCGGGCCTGATCGCGCTGGTGATCGGCGGTGCCTGCACCGGGTGCACGGTGGCAGCATTCTGGGCGATCCCGACAAGGCTGCTTTCTCCCGGCAGCCTTGCCATGGGCATCGTCGTGATCAACATGACCGGAAGCCTGGCAGGGGCAACGGTGCCGCCGCTGATGGGATGGCTGCGCGAGACGAGCGGATCGTTCTTCCCGCCAACGCTGCTGCTGTTCGGCATTGCCGTGCTTTGCGCGGTCCTGACCCTGATCGCGCGGCGCATTGCCGGAGCGTCTGGCCAGTGACCGAGCAGGTCACGCCGGGTTACCGCGCGACGGTCCTGACGCTTGCGGCCATTGCGGCGATGGGATCGATGGCGATCCACATGCTGGTACCCGCCCTGCCCCTGATCGCAGCGGACTTTGCCATCGGAGAGGCCAAGGCGCAGCAAGTGGTCAGCGTCTATCTGGCTGGTCTGGCCGGGGGGCAACTGCTCGCCGGTCCCCTGATCGACCGGATCGGGCGGCGTCCGGTAATGCTGGCAGGCTTGGCGCTGTTCATTCTCGGCGGGGTAGTCGCGGGCATCGCGCCTGATCCGCAGTCGCTGCTGCTTGCGCGGCTGGTGCAAGCGGCCGGCGGAGCCTGTGGCGTGGTGACGGCTCGGGTGATGGTCGGCGACGTCTTCGGACCAGAGCGCGCCGCCGGGGTCCAAGCCACCTTGATGACGATCGTGCTGATTTCGCCGGCGGTTGCCCCGGTGATCGGCGGCACCGTTGCGGATCTGGCCGGCTGGCGGGCCGTTTTCGTGATGCTGGCGCTTGCAGGAGGTGCGGCGCTGCTGGCAGCCTGGAAGCGCCTGCCCGAAACCGGCACGCGAGAGAACCGGCCCGGCGGGCGCGGACTTGCCGCGTCCTACGCCAAGCTGGCGCGCAACCGGCAGTTCGTGCTGACCGTGGCGACGCTTGGGGCGGCAAGCAGCGGGCTTTACATGTTTCTGGGCGCGGCGCCCTTCCTGCTGGTCCATCGCTTTGGCCTGACTTCGGGCGAAGCCGGGCTGGCGCTGCTGTGGGTTGCTGGCGCGAGCATCTTCGGAACCCGGCTGGTCGTGCCGGTGGAGCGGCACTTCAGTGCACTGATCGTCGGCACGGCGAGCTCGGCAATGGGGGCAACTGCGGCGTTGGTGCTGGCGCTGGGCGGGATCGAAGGCGTGGTACCGCTGATCGCTCCGGTCATGCTGCTTGGACTTGGCGCCGGGCTGGCGGGGCCGGTCGCCTTCAACGCTGTGGCATTTTCCGAGGCCGGTCTCGCCGCCACGGCGACCAGCCTTGCCGGGGCATTGCAGATGCTGGCCAGCGGTTCAGCGATGACCCTGCTTGGCCTTGTCGCACCGATCGACCCGCTGCGCCTTGCCCTGGCGCTGGTCACCACGACCTGGACGGCGCTGCTGTGTGCGCTGGCGCGACTGCGTTGAGGCGCCACGCAAATTTCCGCTTGCAAGGGCTTACATTCGGAGTCATTTGCACTGTTATAGCCTAGAGCAGTAATTCGGAGGGGAATCTCGATGTTCATGCCATTTGCGCGTCGGCGCGCCATGATCGCAAGCTTGCTTTGCAGTGCAGCCAGCCTGATCGCCGTGCCTGCCATCGCGCAGGAGGCGCAGGCCGAAAGCAGCGACGGCCTTGCTGCAATCGTCGTGACTGCGGAGCGCCGCGAGCAGAGCCTGCAGGACATTCCGATTTCCGCCACCGTGCTTTCGGGCGAGGAACTGCAGCGCAAGGGGGTCAACAATCTCAACGACATCCAGCAGGTGGCGCCCTCGATCGCGATCAACACCTTCAACCGATCGACATACATCAACATCCGCGGCGTCGGCATCGCGCAATCGGCGCCCACGTCCAATCCGGGTGTGGCCTATTACATCGACGGGCAGCTGATCCCGCACGAGCAGTTCATCGGCCATTCCTTCTTCGATATCGGCACGATCGAAGTACTTCGCGGGCCGCAGGGCACACTGACCGGGCAAAACTCGACCGGCGGTGCACTCTATGTCCGCACGCCTGAGCCCGAATTCGGCAGCACCTTTGCCGTAGGCGACGTGACGGTAGCCAATTACGACCGCTATCGCGCCGTGGTGGCTGCCAACATCGGCGGCGAGAACGTGGCGCTGCGCGTAGCCGGTGTGCACGAGCAGCGTGACAGCTTCACCCGCAACATCGCGGCGAATGCGCAAAGCCAGCCCGGCAATCTGAACATGGACGCGATCCGCGCCAATTTGCGCCTGCGCGGGGCCGACGGGCGGCTCAACGTCAACGTGCGCGGCGAATATTTCGACGTGCGCAGCGACAACAATGCGGTGAAGAATCGCAACGACAAGGTGAGCAGCGATCCGTTCGTGATCGAGGAAGACGGCCTGTCGTTCCAGAACCAGGCGGGATATCGCGTCTCGGCCGAGGCACGCTATGACGTTTCCGACAGCGTGCAGGCGCGCGGGCTGGTTTCATGGCAGGACGGCTATACCCACGACCAGACCGATGGCGACCGCACCGCGACGGCCCTGCCGGTGCCGGCGAACCTGCCGACCAGCGGCGCCAACACGGCACGTTTCCCCGGCCGTGTCAGCAATGGCGACACGCGCTTCAAGACACTGATCGGCGAGGCCAACCTGCTGTCCACCGGCAAGGGGCCATTGCAGTGGGTCGTCGGCGCTTTCGTCCTGGACGAGAAGGTGCCGGTAACGCTGCTGCGCGACAACCGCAACGTGCGTGATCTGGTGCAGTCGAACAGCCCGATCATCACCGAAGCCAAAAACACCTCGCAATCGGTGTTCGGGCAGGTGAACTACTACCTGACCGACGCGATCGAGGTGCTGGCCGGTGCACGCTATTCCTGGGACAAACAGGTCTATACCCGCTTTGCCGTGCCGGGCGCAGGCTTTACCCTGCCCTTCACCAGCGAGACCACGTCAGAGCAGCTGACCGGCAAGATCGGCGTGAACTACCATTTCGGCAATGACAGCATGGTATATGTCACGGCGTCAAAGGGGTACAAGGCCGGCGGCGTGAACCTGACGCCCAATACCCCGGACTTCAAGCCGGAGCGCAACTTCGTGTATGAAGCCGGTCTCAAGACCGAGCTGCTCGACCGCCACCTGCGCGTGAACGGCGACGTGTTCTATTCCGACTACAAGGACATCCAGCTTTCCAGTCTGGTCGGCGGGTTGCCCGTCACCCAGAACGCGCTGGCGGGCAAATCGTGGGGCGGCGAACTGGAGCTGACCGCGCAGTTCGGCGGCTTTGCCGCCAATGCGGGCGTGGGCTACCTCGATGCCAAGTTCGCCAATTCGGCCTGCATTTCCGATACCAATGCGCCCGGAACCGATACCGGCTGCCCCACCAACCTGCGCTTCGTGCCCAAGGACCGGGTGCTGCCGTTCTCGCCGGAATGGACACTGAATGCCGGCGTGCAATACACGCTTTCGCTGGGATCGGTCGATCTGACGCCGCGGGTGCAGTGGTCCTATGTGGCCGAACAGTATGCCACCCCGTTCCCGAGCGCGAACACGCTGGTGCCCGGCCGCAACCTGTTCGATGCGCGCCTGACACTGGACATGGGGCGCAAGTACAAGCTGGAAGGCTTCATCAACAACCTGACGAACAAAACCTATATCGCCTCGCAGATCCAGAACAGCTCCAGCGCCGATGGCGGCATCATCTATGGCGCGCCCCGCACCTTCGGCGTGCGCCTGCGCGTGGAAATCGGCAACTGATCACGTGATCCAGGAACAAGGGGACAAGGGCTGATGCAACTCCTCCCGCAAAGGTCCTTGCCTCTTGCCCTCGGCGCGCTGGTGCTGGCCTTGTCGGTCGGCGCTCGCGGCGGGGACACCCCAGACCGCTGGTGGGCACCCGGTGAGGGCCGGGTCCTGCCGGCGGTCCTCGATTACGACAACGCGAATGGCACCTTGCGCACGCTGGTGGTGGGCGGGCCGCTGAAAACCAAGGGCCATCCATTCTTCGAACCGCTTGGCCCCAATGGCCGCGCCTGCGTGACCTGTCACCAGCCAGCCGACGCGATGAGCCTTTCCGTAGCCAGCGCGCAGCGCCAGTGGGAGCGGACCGGCGGCAAGGACCCTCTGTTCGCGGCGATCGATGGATCGAACTGCCCGACGCTGCCTCAACAGAAGCGTGAAAGCCATTCCCTGCTTCTCGAGCGTGGGCTGTTTCGCATCGAGCGCCCCTGGCCGGTGAGGAGCTTCAACGGCAAGCCGGTGACGCCGGACTTTACCATCGAGGTGGTGCGCGACCCCAATGGCTGCAATTCGGGCGTTTATGGACCGGCAGCCGGCAGGATCTCGGTCTATCGCCGGCCGCGCCCGGTGGCGAACATGAAGTATCTGTTGGCGGTCGGCTTTCCCTACGATCCCAAGCAGGGCTATGCGCTGCCGCTCGACCCCGATGACGGCAAGCCCCAATCCGGCAACCTTATGGCCGACAATCGCGCCGGCAACCTGCGGCTGCAGATGGAGGATGCCGGATCCAGCCACCTCGGCATGCTGAAGCGGCTGACACCTGCACAGCGCAAGCGGCTGCAGGACTTTGAACTGCGCGTATTTACCGCGATGCAGGTGAGCAAGGCGGGGGGCGCGGTGGACAGCGGCGGTGCCAAGGCCGGCCCGGCCCGCCTTCGCGACAGCGCACCGGGCGCCCTGGGATCAATCGGCGAGCCGGTGTGGAGCGAGTTCAAGGGTTGGGAATCGATCCCGCCCGAGGAAGCGGCCAGGCTTACGCCTGAGCAACTGGCCTTCCGCCAATCAGTGGCGCGCGGCGCGAAGGTGTTTCGCGACAAGACCTTCCTCATCACCGATACCGCCGGGATCAATTCCCGCATCGGCTTCGGCAATCCGGTGCGCAACTCCTGCGTGTTCTGCCACAACATGAGCCAGATGGGCAACGACGTGGCACCGGGTCAGGTGGACCTTGGCACCACTACCCTGCCCTTTGCCGATCCCTGGGCCGACCTGCCGCTGTTCAAGGTAACCTGCACCGGGCGGCCGCATCCGCACTATGGCAGGGTAATCTACACCTATGACCCGGGCTTTGCGCTGACTTCGGGCAAGTGCGCCGACGTTGGCAAGATCACCCTGCAATCCATGCGTGGGCTTTCGGCGCGCGCACCCTATTTCTCCAACGGTTTGGCAAAGGACCTGCGCGGCGTGGTCGACTATTACGAGCGGCGCTACTCCATCGGCTATACCGAGCAGGAGAAGCAGGATCTCGTCAACCTGATGAGCGTGCTGTGAAGCGGCTTGCGGTTCTGGCAGCACTGTACGGCTGCGGATCGACCCAGGCAGCGGAGGCGGGCGACCTGGTGCGGTTCGTGGCGTGCCCGGTCTATCGCGACACGGATTCCGGCAAGAAATCCGGATGCTGGCTGGGCGACGACCGCGACACCGGCATGCGCTGGGACGTGAGCCAAAGCCCCTACAAGCCGGACTGGAACTACGCCATGCTGGTTGAGGGCAGGCCATCGACCGATGCGGCGAAGCCGTGTGGAGCGCCGACCCTCGATCCGGTGCGGACTTCGCGGCTCGATACGCCGTGCGTGCAGCACATGATCCCGGCCGAAGGCTTCACCGGGCGCAAGTTCGTGCTGCCCCGCCGCAACATCGCGCCGCTTTCAGTAACCCGGCCAGTACCGGCCGGGCCTTATGCAGAGCGGGTCTTTCCGGTCTATTTCGAGTTCGACAAGGATTTCCTCGTCTATCAGTACGACGATTGGCTGGTGGACAATGCGGTGACCTGGATCAGGGCGGCCAAGCCCAAGCGCCTGATCGTGACCGGCTTTGCCGCGACGGAGCCGCAAGTGGTGAGCGGCGTGACCCTGGCCGAGCGGCCGGAGGTGGCGGGCGAACGCGCCGAAGCGATTGCCGAAACCCTGCGACGTCTGTTGCCCGGCATTGTGATGGACGTCCGGTCGGAACCGAGCGCGCAGCCCACGGACGATGCCGAGGCCGACGGCCTGCCATGGCAAAGCCAGCGGCGTGTGGAGATCCGCGCGCTCTTCTGAGGCACCAGGCCCTGAGAACTGACAGCCACTGGCGTCCGCAGCGAACGTTCCCTTTGGCGCTGCGCCAGTGGTGTTGCACATTCGCATCACCTGTGGGGTTGATGCTTCTGATCAGATTGACTGGCTGGGGCCGATGTGCGAGCCATGCGCCGTCGCAATTCGGAAACATTTTGCGAAGCTGCTGATTTCGCAATGAAATCGCGGTTTCAGCAGTTTCATCAGAGACGACACAAAAAGAAACAGCCGTACAGGGCGGCTGAGCACGAAATGAGGTCGATCATGTCCAGTTCCAGCCGGGCAATCCTGCTTGCGTCGCTTTCGGGGCTCGCCTTCGCGATGCCTGCCGCAGTTCATGCGCAGGACGCTACCGATACCCTTGAGACCGATCAGCCGACGATCATCGTCACCGGCACGCGCACATCCTCCCGCACGGTCGAGGATTCGCCAGTCCCCGTCGACGTGCTGACCAACGCTGCGATCACGCAGGGCGGGCAGGTCGAAACCAACAAGATCCTCAACAAGCTGGTGCCCAGCTTCAACTTCCCGCAGCCCGCCATTGCCGACGGTTCGGACGCGCTACGCCCGGCCACGCTGCGCGGCCTTTCGCCTGACCAGACGCTGGTGCTGGTCAACGGCAAGCGCCGCCACGTGGCAGCGCTGCTCAACATCAATGGCACGGTTGGCCGCGGCGCGGCAGCGGTCGACATGAACTCGATCCCTGCCCTTGCGATCGATCGCATCGAAGTGCTGCGCGATGGCGCATCGTCGCAATACGGGTCTGACGCCATCGCCGGCGTGATCAACATCCGCCTCAAGAGCGCCAGCGAAGGCGGCCGCGCCTCGATCAGCTACGGCAAGTACGACACGACTATCGACGGCGTCGCCAATGTCACCGGGCTGATCACCAACAACGGCCAGCCTGTGCTGGACCCCACCGACAGCCGCTATCTGCAAGCGCAGACCGATGGCGACCGCAAGGTGCGCGATGGCGAAAGCTATTCGGTGGCGACCAACGTCGGCCTGCCTTTCTTCGGCGCGGCCGGTGGCTACATCAACCTGACCGCCGAATACCGCCACCGCGGCTACACCAATCGCCAGGGCTTCGACCTGCGTCCGAACTACATCCGCCCTTCGGCAACCACGTTCGACCCGCGTGAGGCAAGCTTCGACCGCCTGCAATTCCGCTTCGGCGATCCGAAGGCCGACGATTACATCCTGTTCGCCAACGCGGCCGTGCCGGTGGGTGACTCGCTCGAGCTTTATACGTTCGCCAGCTTCAACCAGCGCGATTCGTTGAGCGCTGCAAACTATCGCCAGCAGAATGCCGCGGCCAACCGCGACTTTTCCGCGCTTGCCCCCAACCAGACGCCCAACAACGCCAACTTCGTCGCGCTGACGCCCGATGGCTTCCTGCCGTTCATCCAGTCGGACCTGACCGACAGCGCCGCGACCGTGGGCCTGCGCACCACCAGCGGCGACTGGAATGTCGACGGGTCGTTCGGCTGGGGCCGCAACGAATTCGACTATCGCGTCGAGAACTCGCTGAACACCAGCTTCGGTCCTGCCAGCCAGCGCAGCTTCGACGCCGGCGGCCTGCGCTATCGCCAGCTCCTTGCCAACCTCGACATCAGCCGCGAATTCGACATGGGGCTGGCCAGCCCGCTGACCGTGGCCTTCGGTGGCGAGTATCGCGACGAGAAGTTCCAGATCCGTCCGGGCGAACTGCAGTCCTACGCGATCGGGCCGCTGTTCCGCGCATCCTTCGCGACGACCGCGGTCAACTGCGCCGCGCAGTCGGGCGTGTTCAACGCCGGCACCGGCATCTGCAGCTTCCCCGGCCGTGCCGCCGGTGCGGGCGCGCAAGGCTTCCCCGGCCTTCCTGCCAGCAGCGCGACCAACCAGGGCCGCCATTCGTTTGCAGGGTATCTCGAGCTTGACGCCGAGCTGATCCCGGGCCTGACGACCACGGCTGCTGCACGGTATGAACACTTCTCGGACTTCGGCAGCACCTTCAATGGCAAGTTCGCCGCACGTTACGAGTTTGTCCCAGGCTTCGCGCTGCGTGGATCGGTTTCAAACGGCTTCCGTGCGCCGTCGCTGCACCAGCAGTACTTCACCACCACGTCGACCAACTTCATCGCTGGCGTGCCGGTCGACATCTCGACCGTGGCCGTGAACAGCCCGGTTGCCCGTGCGCTGGGTTCGAAGGACCTGAAGGCCGAAAAGTCGTTCAACCTCTCGGGCGGTTTCACTGCCAGCCCGGTTTCGGGCCTGACGCTGACGGTCGACTACTACAACATCCGCATCAATGACCGCGTGGTGCTGACCGAAAACCTCGGTGCAGCGGGCAGCGGCACGGCCGCGGTCAACAGCGCGGTGAAGGCGATCCTCGATTCCAACGGGTTCAACTCGGTGGGCGCGGCGCGCTTCTTCATCAACGGCCTGAACACCCGCACCGAGGGTGTCGATGCCGTGCTGAACTGGCGCCTGCCGATCGAAGGCATCGGTCGGTGGAACTTCACCGCCGCCTACAACTACAACAAGCAGAAGATCCTTGCCCGCAAGAACGATCTTGGCCCGCTGGCGACCATTCCGAACCTGATCCTGTTCGGCCGCGTCGAAGGCCTGCGCTTCACCGAAGGCCAACCGCGCGACAAGGTGGTGCTCAGCCTCGATGGCACTGTCGGCATGTTCGGCATCACCGCCCGCACCACGCGCTATGGCAAGGTCACCTCGCCCGGATCGGCAAATCCCATCGCCAATCCGACGAGCCTGACCGAATACGGGCCGGACGATATCTTCCTTGAAGCCAAGTGGATCACCGACCTCGAACTGCAGGCCAAGCCGACCGAGCGACTGACCTTCGCCATCGGCGCGGACAACCTGTTCGACGTCTATCCGACGCGTTCGCCCTTCGGACCGCGTCCGGCCTCGGTGGGCGGTTCGTACCCTGCCAACCAGCAGTACATTCCGTTCTCGATCTTCTCGCCATTCGGCTTCAACGGGCGCTATCTTTACGCCCGTGCCAGCGTGACGTTCTAAGGACGTAGGCATCTGATCGCATAACAGGGGACGGCGGCGCTTCGGCATCGAAGCGCCGCCGTAATGCCAGTAGGATCAGGCTGCGCTGATATCGGCGACCACTGCTTCCAGAGCGCTTGCCGCGTCCTCACCGGCAAGGAAGACCTGAAGCCCGCGCTGTCCGCCGTTTATGAAGATCGCGTCCCACAGCAGCGCGGTCTCGTCGATCACGACGGGCACGCGCTTCGTCTGGCCGAACGGGCTTATCCCGCCGACCTTGTAGCCGGTGAGGCGTTCGGCATCGGCGGGGCGCATCATCGTGGCAGACTTTGCGCCCAATGCGGCGGCGACGCGCTTCATCGACACTTCGCCGTCGCTGGGCGCGATGGCGCAGGCAGCCTTGCCGTCGATCAGCACCATCAGCGTCTTGAACACCTGCGCCGTTTCCACGCCCAGCGCGGACGCGGCGGCCTGCCCGATGGAGTCCGCATCGGGATCATAATCGTAGCTGCGCAGTTCGAACCGGATACCGGCCTGTTCGAGCGCTTTCGTTGCCCGGGTTGCCTGTGCCATAGCGGTCCTTTGGCAGGGCCGCCTGACGGACGCCAGCCTGTTTGGAGTTTTGTGAATGAGTGTTGCGTTTCGCCGGGAAAGTGATGACGAGCATCTCGAGCCAGTGTTCGAGCTGCCGATCCCGCCGGGGCCAAACCTGGTGACCGAGCGGGGCCTTGCCCTGATCCGTGCGCAGGTGGAAGCTTGCGATGACAAGGTACAGGCGCTGCTTTCCGAGGGCGCGGACGAGGCCGAGGTGAAGAAGGCACGGCGCGAACTGCGCTACTGGAGCACGCGCGCGGCCACGGCCGAGTTGATGTCGGCTCCCGATGGCGATGCCGTGGCATTCGGCTGCTCGGTGCACTTCCGGCTCAATGGCAAGACGCGCTGGATCACAATCGTCGGCGACGACGAGGCTGATCCTGCAGCCGGGCTGATCGCATGGTCCGCGCCGCTTGCACGCGCCATGATGGAGGCCGAGGAAGGCGAACTGGTGGACTTTGGCGGCAAGGCCGAAGCGATTGAGGTGCTGGCGGTACGTCCGGCGAGGATTGACGCCGAAGGCGCTTACACCGGCGGCTGAAACAGCGCGCCGACGTCAGCCAGGGTATCGAGCGCAAGGATGGCGTCGGCAAGGCGGTCAGCCGCCTCGGCCATGACCGGCACCGCCGCCCGTCCGACGCAATCGACGAACTTCGCCCGCTGCGCTGCTGCGGAGAGGGGGCGCGACGGGCAGCCCAGCGCGTTCTCCAGACATGCTTCACAGGTTTCGCCATTGGTCAGCACGATCCTGATCGCGCCGCCGACGCCGGGTTGCCATGTCGACCGAGGTTCGACGTGGGCCTTGACGCGGGTGGCCATGGCCAGAACCTCGGGATCGGCGAGGCTGGCAGCGTCGAAATCGTCAAGCCGCACCGCGCCGCGGACGAGGGCCAGCGCGATGGTGAACGGGATCGAGAACTTGGCGTCGATGGCCGTCTCGGGTGCCTGCTTGCGCGCCAGCGGTTCGACCAGCATCGACTGGATGCCATCGACGGTCACTTCGAGGTGGGCGATGTCGGGCGGCGCAATGCCGTGCCGCGCATAAAGATCCAGCGCCATTTCGATGAATGGGTGCGTGCCACGGCAGGAAGGCCAGGGCTTGAAGGTCAATTCACTGCCCCAGTAGTGCGTGCCGAGGCGATCGGTCAGATCGGCAGGGTCGAACTGCCCGCCGGCATAAAGTGCGAAGAAGGCGGACTTGCCCTCCAGCGGCTCTTCGAAACCGTCCACCCCTTCGCGCGCGAGCAACGCGGAGGTCAGCGCGGCTTGGGCGGGAAAGGCCTCCCGCACCGCGCGCAAGGTGGTGCGGCGACTGTGCTTGATTTCGCCCGGCATCGTTACCTGGCACAAGGTCAGCGAGAGGGCATCCTTGGTCTGCTGAGGGGACAGGCCCAGCAGATTGGCCGCACCCGCCACTGCGCCGAAAGCGGCAACGATCGGCGGGGGATACCATCCGCCCTGCTCCATCGGCTGGCGTAGCGAAAGCGCAATCCGGCAGGCCACATCGCCGCCCACTGCAAGCGCGGTAAGGAAGCGGCGTCCATCGACTGGGCCTTGCGACTGGGCCAGCGCCAGCAGCACCGGGACGAGCGAGGCATTGGGGTGGGCAGGCGCGCGATCGAAGGCGTCCTCATAATCCACGGCATGGGCAAGCGCGCCGTTGGCCAGTGCGGCGCCGAAGGGCTGGACAGTGTGGTGCGTGCCGATGATCGTGCATGGACCTGCCCCATTGGCGCGGGCAAGCGCGATGAACGGCGCGGCCTCGGGCGCAAGACCGCTTGCCGCGTAGATCACGCCGATCGCATCGAGCGCGGCGTTGCGCGCACCGTCACGGGCAGGATCGGGCAGGCCTTCCCAGCGGGCCATGGCGATGTGGCGGCAGAGCAGGTCGCTGAGAGTATCGATCATCGTTTCAGCCGGGCAGAGGGCCATGCCAGGAGGGCGGGATCTTGGCGACAGGTCCACTCGCCGCGCTCAAGCCGGGCCGATGAGGGGAAAGCGCAGATCGGGCGGGTGAAGCTGGACTCGCCTGCGATCTTGCGGGCCTCGATGCGCGCTGGCGCAACGCCCTGCTCGACCCAGCGGATCAGCGCCCAGAGCATGTCGTTTGCCGGGTTTTCGCTGACAGGCGCGTGGCCGGACGCGCCGAAGGTATCGACGCCGGGCCCGCCGCGACAGTGGTACATGCCGGGCACCATGAACAGGCGGACCGCTTCCGCGAGCTTCGCCAGACCCCCGTTATCGCGGGCGAGCGCGCCGTAGTATTCAAGCGTCGGCCCGGCGTTGGTCGATGGGTCCTGCCAGCCCTGATAGATGATGGCGCGGCGGTTCGCGGTCAGGAAAGGGGCTATCGCCGTGCTGTCTGCGCGAAGCTGCGGCATCACGCGATTGATCGTGGCCAGATCATCCGTGCGGCTGAATGTCAGCGCATCCCAATCGGGATCATTGTGCGCGGCATCGGCCCACATCGCCCGCAGCAGCGGCGATGGCGGGCCGGGACGGGTACGAACGGCAGGGAACAGGCCGCGATCCAACGCCTTGCCGTGTTCATCGCGCAGCGGGGCGATCACGGCATTCAGCATGGCGAGCCTGGGCGGGGTCAGGCAGCCCTCCGACTGGCCGGGCTTGCACAGGAGCTTGGCCGTACGGAACCGGCACTGAAGGGGGTTGGTGATGATGCCGTCCACCTTGCCGTCCAGCGGATCGCAGGCGCGGGTGACGGCGCTTTCATAGAGCGACCAATCGGCGTCGCTGAGCGCGGCCGCCGGCTTGCGCTGTGCTTCCAGGGCAAACCACATCATCCGCACCGATTGCAACGGCATGTTGGGCCCCGGCGCACCGGCAATAACGCCGTCGTAATCGAGCGGATGGATCTGCATTTCCTTGAGCGCCTGGCGACCGCCGCCCGAGCAGCCGGTGAAGTAGCTGCGCTTGACCGGCCTTGCATAGAAGCGGGCAGCCAGATCCTTGGCCGCAAGCGCCGAAAGGTGGACGGCGCGGTGCTCGTAATCGGTGCGGGCCTTGGGTGCCCGCATCCAGTGCGTGTCGGTAATGCGGTGGCCGCTGTCTGTGGTGACAGTGGCGAAACCCTGGGCCACGCGCAGGCTCATGTCGAGGTAGTTGAACACCCCGGCATCGCCGCCAACGCCCGCGCCGAGCAACCGGCCGTTCCACGCCATCGGCAACCACAGTTCGAAGCCGATGGTACGCTCGATCCGCCCTTCAACCCGGCAGAACGGCGCATCGACCGGAACGGACTTGTAGAATGTGGCCTTGTCGTTAGGCTTGTAGGCAGCGCCCGCGGGGATCGCCGTGGCCTTGTCGACCACTACGTCTCCGCTGGCACCGGCAAGCGCGCTGCAATCGCCGGGGCTGGCGTTGGCGACCGTGGCCGCCGCCAAAAGCGATAGCAGCGCCGCCATCAGAACTTCACGCCTGCCGTCATCGAGAACATGCGCGGGATCGGGTTGGCCGACTGCGGATCATAGCCGCGCGTGGTATCAACGAACGGCGGGTCCTCGTTTGCCAAGTTGCGCACGTCAAAGCCGATGCGCAGGCGTTCGTTGACCTCGACGTTCAGGCCCAGATCGAAGGTATCGTAGTTGGAAACCTTCTGCATCGGCGTGACCGTGGTGTTGGTGTACGACGCGAGGTGGTTCCATGTCAGGCGGCCCGAGAAGATGCCCAGCTTCGCGCCGATGTCCGCCTGCGAACGGAACTTCTGCGGGAAGTTGATCAGGCCGACGACGTTGGAGACCGCAGCGCCCGGCAGTGGCTGGAACAGGTACTTGGTGAAGTATGTGCCGGACACGCTCGCATCGAACTTGACCGCGCCGATGTCCCAGTTGGCATATGCGGCAAAGTCGATCCCGCGCACGCGCGAGCGGCCGAGGTTCTGGCGACGGCCATCGACGATGAACTGCACGGCATTGGCATTGATCGGCTGGTTGATCGGCAGGCCCGAGGCGATCAGCGCGTTCACTTCGGCCTGCGTCGGGTTCAGCTTCACGAACGAGGCGTAGAGCGGATTTGTGAGGATCCCCGGCGTGCCGCGCAGCGCCTGGATCTGGTCCTTGTAGTCGATATCGAAGTACGTCAGCGACAGGCGCACCGCGCTGATCGGGCGGAACTCGGCGCCGACCGACCAGGTCGTTGCCGTCTCGGGCTTCAGACCCGGATTGCCGCCAGCAAGGCCGATGCCAGTGAGATTGCCCGAGGCGCCCGGCAGCGTATCGTAATAGAGCCCGGCCCCTCCCGCGATGGTCGAAACTTCCGTGAAGGTTGGCGCGCGGAACGAGGTGCCGTAGCTGCCGCGCAATGTGAGCGCTTCCACCGGCTTCCAGGTGAGGCCGATCTTGGGATTGGTGGTGCTGCCGAAATCGCTGTACTTTTCATAGCGGCCCGCGATCGAGAGCGAGAGCTGCTCGATCCCCGGCATGGCGTTGCCGCTGCCAACGATCGGCACGAAGAGTTCGCCGAAGACGGCCTTCACGTTGCGCGTGCCGGAATCGGCCACGCTGCGCGGCGTAGCGGCCTGCCCGGTGAGGAGATCGGTGTAGGTGTACTCCTCGCGATATTCGCCGCCCAGCGCGACGCGGACGGCGCCACCGGGAAGATCGAACAGCGATCCATCGAGCTGGACGTTGGCGACATCGAGCTTGGTCCGGCCGGTGATGACGAACAGGTTGTCGCGGATCTTCGCCAGCGTCGCCGGATTGTTCGGACCGCCGAACACGTTGAGCGCAGTGGCCGGGTTGGTGTCGGCAAGTGCGGCGTTGAGCGCGGCGGTGTTCACGCCAAGTCGGCGATCGGCGACGTCCTCGGATTCACCGTGCGCGTAATAGGCGGTCGCCTTGAAGTCACCGACCAGCTTGGCTTCCATCCCGCCCACAACGTTCCAGGATTCACCGTGGTAAGGATTGAAATCGGGCCCCAGCGTCGGGACCATCGACCACAGCACCGTTTCCTGTGTGGTGCCCGGAACGGGGGTCACGAAGAACGGGTTGGTGTTGCGAACAGTGGCGCTGATGTTGTTGATGCCGGCGATGGTGCCGTTGCGATAGGAATAGAAACCGTCGGCAAACAGGCGCACGCTATCGCCGACGTCCTGCGAGACGGCCGCCGTCACGTTATAGCGCTTCTGTTCGGGAATCACGGTGTCGAGCGCGTTGTAGAAGCAGCGGTTGGCAGTGCCGGCGACCAGCGAACCCGCGTTAGCCGTGGTCGCACCGCCCTGCGGGATCGCGTAAGTCCTGCCACCGAGGCTGATCGTGCCGGGGTTGCAGTTCTGCACGCGCAAGTCGCGCCCACCGCGGTCGCGGTTGTCGTCCTGATAGAAATCAAGATCATAGCCGCGCAGGTGGGTGTTATGCGTGTATTCGGCGGCAATCATCGCCGAACCGCCGTTCCACTTCCTGCCAAGGATGCCGGCAAACTGCTTTTCGGTGTATCCGCCCTCGGCCATCCCGGCGCGGGCGCGCACTTCCACGCCATCGAAATTGCGGCGCAGGATGAAGTTGACGACGCCGGCGATGGCATCGGAGCCATAGACCGCTGAAGCGCCATCGGCGACGACCTCGACACGCTCCAGCGCGATGGCAGGAAGCACGGAAGGATCGGTGTACTGGCCCTGCGTACCCTGTGGCGGGAAGCGGCGACCATCGTAAAGCAGCAGCGTGGCGTTGGTGGAGATGCCGCGCAGGTTGATGCCGGCGCCACGTGTCGCATTGGCCGCGCCGTTCTGCGCCGAGCCGCCGTTGCGGTTGGCGCCCAATGAGACGACCTGCGGCACACGGCGCAGCAAGTCGCTGGTCGAGGTGACCGGCTGCTCGGCAATGTCGTCGGCGCCGATGGCGATGACATTCGAGCCGACGGGCGCAATGCCGCGGATACGGCTGCCGGTGACGACGATCGACTGATCGTCAGGTGTCGTTGTGGCCGTATCCTGCGCTTCCTGCGCGTGGACAGCAGTGATGCAAGCGATTGCAGAAGAGGCTGCAAGCAGCGCCTTCAGAGCGTTCCGGTTCCCCATTTTCAGTCTCCCATTTGTATCTTCACGGCCCGGCGCGCTCTTCCGGGCAAATCATTGCAATCAGGCGGATTCGCTGTGTGCCTGGCGCCTGGCTGACAGGCGCGGGGCGAGCGACAGCAGGACAATGGCGCCGACGAGGACGCCTGCGCCGATCAGTTCGGCCTCGCGCGGCATCTTCACGCCCCAGAACCAGGCGAGCAGGACCGACCCGCCGATCCCCGCAACAAGGCTGGCCGCACGTTCCAGCGGCACGCAATAGGCGTTCTCGCGCGGGTCCAGCAGGATGATGATAGCCAGCACGGAGATCACGGTCAGCGTCGCGCCGATCCAGAACAGGTCGAGCAGCACCGGATCACTCCACACACCGATGAAGCCCCAGGCGAGTTCGCCGGACTGCCCGCCGATGCCGCTTGCCGAAATGGCAGCGAGGATCACCACCGACATCGGCAGCGCGATCATCTTTTCCTCGACGAAATAACGCCTTACCGACGCTGGATCGCCGCTCTTCGAGATCTTGGTCATCACGAACAGGCGCAGGAAATAACCCAGCGTGTAGAGCACGACGGTGAGGATTGCGATCGGCGGCAGCTTGAGGCCGCCCCGGTCGGACAGGGTGATGAGCAGCGCGAACAGCACCATGGCCAGCGCGGTCCAGCTCCACCAGCGGACGCGGCGGCCGAACATCACATCCACCAGCGGCGCGATGATCAGGATATCGCCGCGCATGACAAGCTGGATGAAGGGAATGCTGACGTCGGGGATGGTGAAGCTGAGCGGCACGGTGAACAGCACCAGCGAGGTGCCGAGGCCTGACAGGAACGTGTAGAACGTGGGGAATGGCAGGCGGATCGGGCCGAGCGCGATCTTGTTGGCATCACGGTGCCAGCCTGACAGCCAGATGAAGCCCCACGTCAGCACCATGTTGATGATCAGCGAGGCGGGCAGCGTTTCAAGGCCGGTCAGCGGCCGGCCAAGACCGGCGTGCGGGGTGGAGGTGACAAGCTTGGTCACGATCACGTTCGGCAAGTACGCCAGCAGGTAAAGCAGGACGTAGCCCTCGAGCGGAAAGGCGGACTGACGCGCCTTCATGCCGCCTGCTCCAGTAAGACCATGCCATCGGCCAGCCGGTAGCGGCCATTGAGGCCGGCTTCCTCGGTGACGGCGGCGAGGTAATCGATGACGGCGGCATGATCCTCGCTGCCCGGCTCGGCAAGGCGGGGTACGGCATCGCGACCGATTACAAGCGGCAGCAGCCCGGCGCGCAGCACCTTGCCGCCGGCGATTTCCAGCCGCGCGATCATCGACAGGCGCGCGGCCTTGGGGAAGTTGTAGAGGCTCTCGAAATCCGGCTCCCATTCCTCGGCAAGCGCCCGGATTTCGTTGAAGCTCTTGGAATTGGCGTGGGCTTCATCCATCGCGAGGTCGGTGGCGAAGTTGCACAGCGAGTAGAACACCGGCTTGCCACCGATCAGTTCGCACCCCTTGAGGATGTGGGCGTGGCCCCCGAAGATCGCGTCGGCTCCGGCAGAGATCGCGGCGCGGGCTACATCGCGCTGATAATCGGCGATGACCGCGCGCACGAAGTGGATGCCCCAGTGGTGCGAGACGAGCACGACGTCGGCCTCGGCCTTCGCGGCGCGGATGTCGGCCTTCATCGCAGCCAGGTCTTCGCGGTGGGGATAGGTGTGGACCCGGGCCGGCGTGCCGGGCTGATCGTGCTCGATCTGCTCGTAGACGGTGAACGCGCGCATCGGCGCACAGCCGGGGCGACGCTCGTCAGCCCAGTAGGAATGCGGCAGGATGCTGGAATAGGCGAGGAAGGCGACGCGCGTGCCATCGCCGAGCGTGCGGATCACCGGGCGGCGGGCCTCGATGATGTTGGCCCCTGCCCCGACCACGCTCATGCCCGCACTTTCGAGGTGACGGCGCGTTTCGAAGAAAGCTTCGTGGCCCCAGTCCATTACGTGGTTGCCGGCCATCGAAATGACGTCGAAGCCGGCGCGGCCGAGCGCTGCGGCCCCTTCCGGGCGAGCGAGTACGGCATGGCGCGCCTGTGGCAAGCGCACGCCCCTTTCGGCAAAGCTGGTTTCGAGTTGGCCGAACGTGAGGTCTGCAGCGCGCAGGAGATCGGCCGTCCCGGCAAAGCAGGCGTCGTAAGCATCGCGGTCCATCGCGAGATCGCCAGTGGCCAGCACGGTGTGAATCACGCCTCTCCCTTCATTGTTATGCGACATTGCTTAAATGCGACCGGCGATTTACGCAAGCGCTTGCATAAGCGAATATGTTGGACAAATATGGCGTCGACATGATGGAGGACTGCTTGAAAAACACGATCGCCGCCGCCCTGGCCCTGTGCATTGTTGCAACGCCGCTGGCAGCGCAGGAGCAATCCGGCATGGCCGAGGAAATGCCGCTCGGGCCGGGCACTGGACCCTGGCCTTCGATCATGGTGCAGGAGCCAAGCCTGCCCGCGCACGTGATCTACCGCCCCGCCGACCTTGCGAAGTCGCGGGCGTTGGGTGTGCTTGTGTGGGGCAATGGCGGATGCAGTGCCGATGGTGCCAGCGCGCGACAGCACCTGATCGAGATTGCCAGCCACGGCTACGTCGTCATCGCGCCGGGCGAGATCATGAGCGGCCCGGGGGCGACGAAGAAGCGCGAACCGCGGGCGCCGGACAAGTCCGGCCAGTTGCCGCCGGTTGCGACGACAAGTGCCGACGTCAAGGCGGGCCTCGACTGGGCCCTGGCTGAGAATGCCCGCAAGGGCAGTGCGCTTCATGGCAAGATTGACACCAGGGCGCTTGCCGTTGCCGGGCACAGTTGCGGCGGCTTGCAAGCGCTCGAACTTGCGCCCGACCCACGCATTCGCACGGTGCTGGTCCACAACAGCGGCGTGTTCACAGATGGCACCAACCCCATTCGCGGCATCACCGTGAACAAGGCCATGCTGGATAAGCTGCACACCCCTGTGCTCTATGTTCTGGGCGGGCCGGATGACATCGCCTTCCCGAACGGCACCGACGATTTCAAGCGGATCGACAAGGTTCCGGCGACGCTCGTGCAGCTGCCTGTCGGTCATGGCGGAACCTTCCGCACGGCCAACGGCGGTGCAGTGGCGGGTATCGCTGTGGACTGGCTGGACTGGCAGCTTCGCGGCGACAAGGCGGCGGCGCGCAGTTTCACCGGCAGCAATTGCCGCCTTTGCGTGGTGCCGGGCTGGACGATCGAAAAGAAGAAGATCGACTGACACCGGACGCCAGGACGCTAGCGGCAGCGGGGGCCCGAGGGGCCCTCCTGCCGTACGCAGGGACGCAGCATCGGCGGCGGCGTGTGGTCGACGAACTGTGCCGGGCGTGAAGGCCACTTGCCCGAAGCGAGGCGCTGTTCGAGATGCGCAATCGCCGCAAGCACCTGTTCGGGCGGCAGGCGGCAATGGCCTGCGCCCTTGTGCCACAGCGGCTGCATCATCGCGCGCGGCGCAGCATCGGCATAGGCGCGCTGCAGCGAGGGCGAGGTCAGTCCGTCACCCACGGCCTGCAGAGAAACAAGCGGCACGCGCGGACGGGCACTGGGCGTGTAGTGGCGCAACATGTAACGCACCGCCGCTCGCTTGGCAGTGATGCGCGGCGTTCTTGCAAGGGTCGCCAGATCACGGTCCAGCCTGAGCCCCGCCTTGTGGTACATGGCCTCGACGAAAGGGCGGCGTCCCGAACGATCCAGTTGCCGGGCATAATCGACGCCCGTGTTCCACGAGAACGCGCCGCCGGCGCGGCCCTCCTGATCGTTGCGCGGCATGAAGGTGCCCATGACCAGCGTTGCGGCAATCTCGTCGACTTGCGCCTCTACATCGTCGGCTGCGGGCTCCGGGCGTTCGGGCCGGGTCCAGCCGGGAATGCCGCCAAGCACGCCGGCCAGCGCGATCCGCGCCCTGCCCTCTTGGGTCTGGAGAGCAGCGTCTATCGCCGCCATGGCCTTGCGGCCATTGGCCATGTCGTCGGCGACGTTGACCAGCGACAGCCCGGAATTGGGCGCGATCAGTGTGGCCGTGGTGAAGGCGCCGTCGAGCCCCATGTTCATCATGCCGACCGCGCCACCGATCGAGGGGCACATCGCCAGCGCGCCGTCAATCACCGGCCTGTCCTGTTCGGCCAGCGCGGTAGAGATCAGGCCGCCCATCGACGAGCCCCAGGCCAGCACGCGTGCGGGCCGTCCCTCTCGCGCGGCGAAGGCTTCGACCGTGGCACGCTGCGCCGGGACAGCCTGTTCGAGCGACCATCCGCCTGCGCCATAGTCTGAAGCAATCAGCGCATAGCCCCTGGCGAGGAGCAGATCGCGATATTGTGCGGGTGCTGGCTCGGCCGGATCGATCCGCGGCGAATAGCCATGGCTCCACAGCAGCAGGCTGCCGTTGAAGTTGGCGGGCACCATTGCCTGCCACTTCGCCCCGCCGGGCAGCACGCCATCGAGAATGCGCGGCTGCGGCGGCGCGTCCTGCGCGCAGAGCGGTGCAGCGAGTAGTGCGAGCGATGCCAGGAGCAGTCGCGACTTCACGCGACAGCGTCCTGCGCCAGCCAGGCGATGATTTCGGCGCGGTCGGCATCGAGCCGGGGCGGCGCGGCGAGAACCGGAGCCGATTGCCCGGCGACCCGATAGCCGGGTCCCGGTATCTGCACGTTCTCTTGCGGCAGGCCGGGGATTTCAACGTCGAGCAAGGCACCTTCACCAGCCAGCGCGCCGGCCTCATCTACCCGGCGCACCATGCCGCAAGGAATGCCGGCGTTGCTGAGCCGCCGCTCCCAGTCCGCGGCATCGCCCGTTGCGAAGACTGCGGAAAGCGCGGCGTGCATTGCGCCGAAGTTGGCGCGGCGGGCATCGGGTGTGGCGAAAGCCTCGTCGCTCAGCCATTCCTCATGCCCGAGTTCGCGGGCCAGCGCTGTGAACTGCGGGGGCTGAACGACACCAAGCGAGATCTGCCGGCCATCGCGCGTGCTGAACAGAGACGCCGTCGGCAGCCCGCTGTAGCCGGTATTGCCCATGCGGCTCATCGGCTTGCCTGTGACCAGGAACGGCGTCAGCGCCGAGGTCATGAAGGCAAGGCTGGCATCGAACATCGATACATCGAGCTTGCTGCCGCCGCCGCCACGCTCCCGTTGCATAAGTGCGCCGAGGATCGCCATGGCTGCGGTCTGCCCGGTCAGCGTATCGACGATGGGGAAGCCCACGCGCACCGGTGGATCGCCCTCGTCGCCGCTGAGCATCATCATGCCGCTGGTAGCCTGCACGATGTTGTCGATGGCGGGCCAATCGCGGTGGGGGCCGTCCTGGCCATAGCCGGAGACCGAGCAGTAGATCAGATCGGGGCGCAGATCGCACGCCGCCTCGTAGCCCAGGCCGAGCCGCGCCATCACGCCGGGGCGGAAGTTTTCGAGCAATACATCAGACCGGGCGATCACGCCCCTGGCAATGGCAAGATCGGCCTCATCCTTGAGATCGAGGGCGATCGACTTCTTGCCGGCATTGGCGGCGATGAAGGCAGGCGACATCCCGTCGTAGCGGCGGTCGGCACCATAGTTGCGGAAGCCGTCGCCGCCCTTCGGCTCGATCTTGATGACCTCGGCCCCCATCATCCGCAGCAGGTGCGAAGCGTATGGCCCGGCCATGACATGGCTGAAGTCGGCAATCCGAATGCCGGAGAGCGGGCCGGTGACAGAAGGCGAATTCATGGCTTCTCCGGAAATTGCTTGCGGACCACGGTCCATTGCTTGTCCTTGCACAGCCCGCAGTCGGGGCCGGTAAACATTGCGCCTGCCCTCGGCTTGCGCTTCAATTGCCAATCGAGCCACGCCGCGCCGATGCGGCCATAATCGCCGCCGTTGGTTAGGCCTAAGGTGCCGCCGTGCCCTATGGGCGAGTTGGCGAAGAACACCGGCACATGGGCGATGCGGGCAACGTCGTCAGTCCCGTTGGGGTAGGCGATATCGTCGGGGCCGCCGAGGATGTAGGCGACGGGCGTGTGCAGCTTGGCGAGGTCGTCCTTGGTTATGCCCACGCCGCTGAGGCCTGAACCGGCGCGCACGTAGACCCCACTGTTGAAGGCGACGACCGCGTCGATGCGCGGATCGGCAGCAGCCTTGAGGGCCTGCAGGCCGCCGCAGGAATGCCCCATGACGGCAATGCGCGAAAGATCGGCATGGCGCGCAAAGTCGCTGCCCCTGACCCACTCGATTGCGCCGAGCAACTGGCTTACCTGCGTTTCATCCGGCGTTGCGCGGGATGGCGGAGCACCGGTTGGTCGCGGGCCGTTGGCCGGAGGGAGCGCGTCAAGCACTGGCCGCTCCTCGCGCGGGGCACCGTTGGCGACGACGAGATAGCCGTGGCTCGCGATTTCCCGCAGGAAGTGGCTGGCCGAGAGGCCGTTGTCGCGGCAGCCGCCGTTACCCCAGAGAACGAGCGGAAGGCTCTGCTTGGGCCAACGGGCGGGACGGTAGATCGTGTAGCCGGGTGCATCGGCACGGCCTTGCGCAATGGCGGGCATGCCGCCAGATCCGGCAGGAGCGCCGATCGCCCAGACGCCTTGTGTTTCGGCGGAGGCTGGCGCCACGTTGAGCGCGATCATGATGGCGAGCGTCGTCAGGAGCTTCATGTACCACTCCCGCATGTGATCTGGTCCCGCCCCTTCACTGCGGCGCGGGCCGAACGGAACGCTGCCTCGCCATCGATGCCGAAAGTTGCAAGCGCGCGCGCGTTGGCCTCGGAATCGCGCAGGTAGGTTGCATCGAAGCGATGCTGATCGCGGGCACTGGCAGGACTGAAGGAAATCTTCGCAGCGACCGCTTCGGCCTTGCCCTTTTCAACCGCCGCGCGGACTTGGCGAGCCAGCGCCGCTTCCCACACGGCAATGCCCTCGGTCAGGATCTGGCGATCGACCTCGGACAATGCGTTCCAGCGCCTCTCGCTCATCGCGCGGGCTGGATAGGCGCCACGCGGCACGGCGATCTGATAGAAGTGCTTCGAGATTTCGGCGAAATGCAGCGACTTGAAGGTGTCTTCGCGTGCAATCACGCCGTCGATCACGCCCTTGGCCATGGCCGAATAGACCTCACCCATCGGCATGTTCACCGGGTCAGCGCCGAGAGAATCCAAGACGCTAAGCAGCTCGGTCGGGGCACGGATGCGCAGGCCTTTCATGTCCGCAAGGTTGCGCACCTGACGGTTGGTCGTGATCAGCCCTGGCAGCGTGCCACCCTGCACGGCGAGGACTTTCAGGCCGGCCAGTTCCTTGGCCACCTGCGGGTTTGCCCGAACGATGCAATCATAGAGCGCCACCTGCGATTCCACGCTGTCTGCGCCCTGATAGAACCCGGTCTGAATGCGTAGCAGGTGGGTGCCACCGCGCACATAGATCGGAGTGATCAGGCCGATATCTGCCACGCCATGGCGCAGTTCCTCCATCGACATGTCCGACGAAAGCAACGCGCCCGACCACACCGGCTTGATGCGGATGCGTCCGTTGGAGCGCTTCTCGATGAAGGCCATCCATTCCTGATCCGCCTTCGAGAACGGATGCCCCGGCGTATAGGGCGATGCGTAGGTCAGTTCAGTGACGTCCGGATCGGCCGGGCGCGCACAGGCAGCCAGGAGCAGGAGCAGAAGGGTGGCGAAAAGCCTCACGCGAGCCCTCGCTTCTGCAGGAACTCGGCTACCATGCCGACCATCCTGTCGTGATCCCAATTGCCGGCATCGACCATGTCGGCGTCGATCATCAGAACCGGCACGCCCGCCTTTTCGAGCGCCTCCGCAGTGATCTTTGTGCCCGATTGCGACAAGCGGTTCTCCGGCGGCAGCAGCACGACGCAGGCATCGATGCCGCAGCGCTCGGCCTCGCTGGTCATCCACCCGTTCATCCATGGCGGCAGGTGCAGCACCTCGTTCATCGAGCAGATGCGGCTGGCGAGCGCCTCCATCGGACGGCCCTGCACTTCGCGGATATACTGCGGCCCGGCAAACGGCATGTACATCGACCAGACGAACACCGCGCCCATGCGCTCTTCCAGCGCTTGGTAGAACCCGGGATCATGCCACACCCCCGCACCGATCCACATCAGGCGGATCTTCTCGTTGGCGGCTGTACCCTCGCCCGCCACGATGCGCTCAATCACCTCGTCACGGAAGCGCTTGGCATGGCCTACCGCCCAGTCCGAGCCGCGATGCCACTGCGGGATCATCGTGTTGGGCATCTGTTCGGCAATCGAGACCGGGCAGGGCCGCGCCTTGCCGATGGCCTGTGCCGCTTCCCAGATATAGCCTTCCTGCTCGTTGATGCGCTCCATCAGGTAATGGAGCTTTGCCTCGTCGAACTTGCGCCCCGTACGGTTCTCGAGCAGCGCGATCAGGTCGCGCATTTCCGAGACGGCGAGCGCGATGCGATCGGCATCGTAGACCTGTTCCCACTGGTCCTTCGAGTGAGCGAACCAGCGCGGATCCTTGTGCTCCCACGCCGGCGCTTCCATCGGGAAGAATTCGCTGTCCAGCGCATCGGCCCATTGCCCGAACACGTGCTGGATGCAATCGCAGGTCATCCGGGCGACGAGTACCGTGGGCTTGGGCAGGCCGCCCCACGGCGCGGTCTTGGGATCGTTGGCCAGCGTGCAGGCAAGGCCGAGCGAGCAGTACTTGCAGCTGTTCTTGGGGTAACCGGCCTGCGCCATCACTTCGAAATAGTGGTTAGAAAGCTGCTTGGCCGAGATGTAGGCAGACCACCACTGGTTCGTGATGATGGGAATGCCCATAACGTGGAATATCTCGTGCGGGGTATCGGCCTGGACGATGGCAAAGGGCTCGCCCTCGTCCACCACGCGGCGCCTGAGGTCTGCGCCGAACTGCTTCTGGTAGGCGCTGGCCGCAGCAGTGCAGGCAAGATCCTTGCGGCTGCGCTGGCCCGACGGTTTCGTGGTGGGTTCGGCGCTCACTGGAAGACTCCTGCCTGTTCGAGTTCGGCGATCCGGGCCTCTGACAGGCCGCACAGATCGCGGGCGATTTCATGGACATGCTCGCCCATGCCGGGCGCGCGGAAGGGGTGGAACTGATCCCGCGAGAATTGCAGCGGCGTGGCGATGTGGCCGAACGGCCCGAGCAGCGGGTGGTCGAGCGTGACCAGTGCGCCGCGCCCGATCAACTGGGCATCGATCTCGATCATGTCCTCGCAATCCTGCACCACCCCGCAGGCGATGCCCTGGGCCTGAAGCTCGGCGGCAATGGCGTGGTCCTGCCGCGCAGCGGTCCATGCGGCGGGATCGCCACCGGTGATCGCCAGCAGCCTGGCGTGGTCAGCCTCGGTGGGGCAGGAGACTGCGACCCAGCGATCCTCACCGGAAGCGGGCAGCACATCCTGCCAGAACACCCGCGCATCGGCATTGCCCCTGCGTTGTGGCCGCTCGCCGCGCTTTGCCTGTGCAAGATAGTCGCGCATCTGCTGGACGCAGATCTCGTACATCGAAGCATCGATATGGCAGCCGCGCCCGGTCTCGCGCCGATACTGCAGCGCGCCTGCAACCCCAGCCGCCATGACGTAGGGCACGATCACGTCACCGAACGGCACCGCGCCGGGAATCACCGGATCGCGATCCGGCCAGCCCGTCAGGTAGGTCCGGCCCGACAGCGCACCGCCGGTGCCATCGACGCCCCATTCCTGCGCCATTGGCCCGGTCTGGCCGAACACGCTGCCCGAAACCATGACGATGCCGGGATTACGGGCGGCAAGGCTGTCGTAGTCAAGCCCCAACTCGGCCATCGTGCCCGGCGAGAAGTTCTCCACCACCACGTCGGCCCAGTCGACAAGCGGATCGATCAGCTCGCGCGCCTCGGGCTTCTTCATGTTTAGCGAAAGGCTGCGCTTGGAGGTGTTGAGGTGCGAAAACCACGGCTTGTCGTCCCAGTTTCCGGGCTTCGAGGCCGAGACCTGAACATCGAGCCGCGCCAGATCGGGCCGGGTGCGTGTCTCGATCTTCACAATTTCGGCGCCGAGGTCACCCAGCGTCTTGGTGGTGATCGACCCGAGCAGCGCCCATGCGAAGTCAAGCACCTTGACGCCCGAAAGCGGTCCGGGGCGGGTGCCGGTGTGGACGGCTGGCGCGGCAACCTGGCCGGTGCCTTCGCGGAATGCGGCGAAGCGTTCGGGCAGACCATCGCTCGTGTCGAAGAACTGTCGCGCGGCAAGGTGGGGGTCCGCCAGAACGTCAGCCGGTTCGTTGGCCACGCAGGCATTTATCCCGCGCCGCAAGCCCTCGGTGGCGATCTCGTGCTTGCTGCGCGAAAGGAAGAAGGCCGCGATCGCAGCCTCCCAGACGGCGCGCGTTTTCGCCGGCAGGGTGGATCGGTTGTATGAAAGCCAGTCGGTCCCGGCCATGGGGTTGGGCATGCCGACCTCATCGATCCAATCGGACAGCGCCTGGTTGGCCGGCGCTCCCAGGCGGCCCGTCATCAGCGAATGGAAGCACCACCCGTCGGCCAGGCGCCAGATCGCGCGCACCGTGGCCTTGCCATAGGCGAGCGCGCCGCCGACCCGCACGAGCTTGCGCTTGTCGAACTGCCACACCAGCACACCATTGAAGTTTCGGCTGAAGGCGACCTGCTGGATCGAGACGTCGACGTGCTGGCCCTTGCCGTGGGTTCCGCGCGCATAGTGCGCCGCGAGCGCGCCTGACGCAGCAACCATGTCCGCATGGAAAGTGCAGGCGTCTCCGGCCTCCTTGACCGGCGGCAAGCCGGGCTCGCCGGTCACGCGCAAGGCCCCGCCCATCGCCGAGGCAACCAGTTCGCCACCCTTCCAAGCCGAGCGTGGCCCGCCCGACCCGAACGGCGTGACCGACACGTGCACCGCCGTTTCGGGAATGCTGACGCCTTCAAGCCCTTCAAGTCCAAGGTCGTCGATCACGAACGACGCACCTTCGACCGACCCGCCCAGTTGCGCGCCGAGTGATGCGAGAAAGCGTGCGAGCGCGCGATCCGCCATGCCGCCAAGTACGGCAACGCGATGTCCGGCAAGCGGCTTCATGCGCACACTCCTGCAAGGAAAGCAGAGATTTCGGCATCGATCCCGTCACGGCAGGACCAGTCGCGGCGGGTGGCGACCAGGACGGGCAGCCCTTGTGCTTCGAGCGCGGCACGCATGGCCGGCAGGTGCCAGACGGTGGTGTCGTCCTCCTCGATCAGCCACAGAATCGCCGCTCCGACACCGACCGCCAGGGCCCGTTCGGCAAGCGTGCCCGAGCGATCAAAGAAACCACGCGTATCAACGCGCCGGGCGTGAAGCTGACGGGCGAGCGCGACAAAGGCATCGCCGCCTTCGTCCACCGGCGGCCCCACATCCTGCCATACTTCGGCAAGCGTGCGACCAACCGCTGCCCAACCTTCGCCCTCAATCATGCGGTGCATGCGGTCATCGGGCAGCGGGCTTCCAGCGATCAGGCAAACGTTCGGCCCAGCAGGACTGGGCGAGGCGATTTGCTGCGCGCAGTTTCCGGCCGCGATCGCTGCGGAGAGCGCTGCTTCATCCACGCCCAGCCGTGCAGCCAGCTTGCGCAAGGCGGCTTCATCGCGGGCAATGCTGCTTTCGCGCGGACCCTTGGCAATATCCAGGATCAGGGGTTCCGGTCCCTTGATCGCGCCTGACCGCTGCAGCTCGCACAGGTAGTAGTACAGGCGCTGCGCACTGTCGTCGGCGCGCGAAAACAACACCGCTTCAAGGTGATCGAGCGCGCCGTCGGCCCAGTCCTGCAGGACCGAACGCGTCCAAGGCGCGAACTTGCTTTCCAGCCAGCGTTCCGCCGCGGGCATGGCGCGATCGACGTTCCACGTCAGCGGTCCGGCATTGCGGCCGGATGCCTCGAGCAGGGCATGCGGCAGGTTGGGTCCGGCATAAGCAAGCATGGTCAATTTCCCAGAGTCATTTTGCCAGCAGTTCTGGCAGCCCCAGCGCCAAGGCGGGGAACAGGATCAGGATAAGGAGATGCAGGAGATCGCTCGCCAGGAACGGCAGCACGCCCTTGAAGATGCGGTTTATGGAAACGTCCTTGGCCACGCCCTGAATCACGAACAGGTTCATGCCCAAGGGCGGATGGACGAAGCCGATTTCCATCGCACGGCACAGGAAGATGCCAAACCAGATGGCCGACATGCCTACGCCCTCCACCACCGGCAGCAGGATCGGCGTTGTCAGCAGCATCAGCGCAAGGCCATCGAGCACCGAACCGAGGAGCAGAAGGATTACGGCGACAAGGATCAGAGTCGGTACCGTACCAAGCCCGAGACCGGTAACCCACGCGCCGATGGCATCGGTCAGGCCTGTTACCGAGACGAAGACCGAGAACACCAGCGCACCGATGATGACCATGAGTATGAGGCCGCTCGTACGCAGCGTTTCCTCGAATGCCTGCATCATCATGGCGCGGTTCAAGCGCTTGCGCCACGCGGCGATGACAAGGGCGCCTGCTGCGCCGATCGAGGCTGCCTCGGACGGGCTGAACCAGCCGAGCGCGATGCCGCCGATGACGAGCGAGATCAGCACGATCATGTCGGCGATCCTGCCGATGGCCTGCCACCGCTCGGCCCACGAGGCGCGCTCGCTGGCAGGGGCGATGTGCGGACGCAGGCGCACGGCGGTCCAGATGACCGCGCAATACAGCAGCGCCTGGGTTAGCCCCGGTACGATTGCGGCGGTGAACAGCTTGCCGATGGACTGTTCGGCAATGATACCGAACACTATCAGCGCGCCCGAGGGCGGGATCATCTGCCCCAGCGTGCCGCCCGCAGCCACGGTGCCAGTGGCAAGAGCATCGGAATAGCCGCGCTTGCGCATTTCAGGCAGCGCGACGAGGCCGATGGTTGCCGCCGTGGCAAGGCTTGAGCCGTTGATTGCGCCAAAGCCTGCGCACCCGCCGACCGAAGCATAGGCCAGCCCGCCGCGCCGATGGCCGACCAGCTTGGCCGCCGCATCGAACAGGTCGCGGCTGGCGTTGGAGGAGAAGAACAGGTGCGCCATGAACATGAACAGCGGCAAGGTGCCGAGTTCGTAGCGGGTCAGCGTATCTACCAGCACCACCCCGCCCTTGATCAGCGCGGGTTCGAGACCAAGCACCAGGCACAGCCCGCCAAGGCCGACCAGCCCCAGCGCCACGCCGATGGGCAGGCCCGAGAGCAGCAGCGCAAACAGGATCAGGACACCGACAATTCCGGTCGCGGGCGTTGCGAACATCACTTGCGCCTCCGCATGGACTGCCCGATCAGCACAACGATTGTCGCCAGCAATGTCAGGTTGGCGAACACGCGCATCCAGCGCCACGATATGTCGAGCAGTTCGCTCTCCTCATGCCCGCTCCACAGATCTCCCATGAGCCACAGCGATCCGGCGAGCAGCCCGGCAAAGAACACCGCCCCAAGCAGCCCGGAAAGCCGCGCCATGACAGCCTTTCCGGCATCGCCCATGCGGTCCACCACCAGATGCACTTTCGCATGCGCCTGCTCTGCCGTCGCTACCAGCAAGGCCAGCGATCCGGCGACGAGCACGAAAAGCTGGACCAGTTCAATCGAGCCGCGCAATGGCAGGCCCACGTGCCGCCCGATCACAGCAACGGTATCGGTCGCGGTTGCGCCAAGCAGTGCGATGCCGCCGATCAGGGTTATGCCCTTGCGCATCATGCTCATACCGTCACCGCGCCGTCAGCGTTGATGGAGATCGGCGGCAGTCCGGCCTTTTCCGTGATGTCTTCGATGTATCGAGCGATCTGCGCTTTCCGCTCGCCCGCGGCCAGCACTGGCCTCCCGGGCGCCAGCACATCGACCGGCGTGATTCCAACCTCGATCCGGCCATCCTCATGAACCGTCAACCGTCCGAGCATGGCGTTGACCGCCTCGGGATGGAACGGTGCCAGCGTGTAGGCCGGGTCCGGTTCGAACCCGAACATAACCTTGCGCCGCTGCGCCCATTCGCGCCGGGCGGGATGGTCCTGTGCCGGGCTGAGAGCGCTGGTGACGACGCAGCCGTTGCCGAGCCCGTGGAATATGGGTTTGCCGCGATGAAACTCGATCCCGCGCACGATATGCGCGTGGTGGCCGATGACGACGTCGGCCCCGGCCTCGATGGCCGCATGGCTGATCGCCCGCTCGTAGGGCGCAAGCCGCGCCGGGGTATGGACTACCCCCTTGTGCAACGCGACCAGCACCAGATCCGCGCTCTTGCGCACGGCGGCGATGTCCTCGCGGAGCACTGCGAGCGCCTGTTCCGTCACGCGGACAAGATCGGCGGCAGGCGCAATCGGCGCACCATCGGCGGTTTCGATCTGCAGATAGGCGCACCCCGCCTGTGCTTCGCTGGCCCAACTGTTTTCCGGCCCGACGCAATTGTAACTGAGCAGGGCAACGCGCCTGCCGCACCGCTCGATCATCGCCGGCTTGCGCGCCTCGGCCAGCGACAGGCCTGCGCCCGCTCCGACGAGACCTGCCCCAGTCATGAGCGTGAGAGTGTCGGCAATCCCTTCCGCGCCGCAGTCGGTGATGTGGTTTCCGGCAAGGCTCAGCATGCGAAACCCCGCCGCAGCGATGGCGGCGATATTCTCGGGCGGAGCACCGGGCGCGGGAACATCACCTTGCAGTTCCTGTCCCCGCGAGGTGTGCGGCACCTCGAGATGGCCCACCGCAAGGTCAGCCGCTTTCAACGCCGGGGCGATGCCCGCCAGCCAATAGGGGGCGTCCGGCTCGTCGAGCACGAGGTCCCCCGCCAGCACTATCGTCATCGCCTTCAGCACTTAGGGCCCTTCACTTGTCAGAACGACTTGCGCAGGCTTACTGCAAACAGCCGTCCGATGGGATCGCTGGCCGTGGCATCATACCCGCCGCTGCCGTTGCCGCTGGGGGCAAGGTTCACGTAGGGCGGATCGGTGTCGAACACGTTGCGCACTTCAAGGCCTAGCGTCATGCCGCGCTCGAAGAAGCCGCTCGCGCGCTGATCGCCGATGCGGAAGGTCAGGTTGAGATCGACGGGCGTGTAGCTCCCCACCTTCTGCCCGCCGACGGTGAGGTTGTTGAAGTACCCGCCGACATGGGTTGCCTGCACACGGGCACTGAATGGGCCGTGATCCCAGGTCACACTGCCGCGCGCCTTGAACTTGAGAGGATTGAAGATGAAGTCGAGCCGGTCGATCAACGGGGCCTTGGGTGTCAGCGCGACGCGGTACTTGGTAAGATACGTGCCCGAGACGTTGAAGGTCAGCGCGTCCTCGGTGCCGAATTCCGCACGCCATGAGCCGAGGAAGTCGATGCCCCGTGTGATCGAGACACCAAGGTTCTGGCTGCGCCCATCGACGAACAGCGTCACGTTCGCCGCGCTGCCGCCGGGGAAGGAGCCGCCGGCAAGCGTCACGCCCTGTGCCAGCAGTTGCTGGACGCGAGTGGCAGCATCGGCGCCCCGCAGGATGATGCCGGTCCCGGCATATTGCGCCTCGGTGCCAAGGATGGCGAGATTGGAAAGGTTCGCCAGCACCTGGTTCTTGTAGTTCACGTCCCAGTAGGTGACGGCAAAGTGCAGGTTCGACGTGGGATCGAAGTCCGCGCCGACTGACCAGGTCGATGCCGTTTCGGGCTTCAGGTCAAGGTTCGGGCCTGACAGGGCATAGCCCTGCAGCGGCGCACCGCCTGCCGGGTTCTGGTAGGACTGGCCGAACAGGTTGTTCGAGTTGCCGTAGATTTCGGGGATCGTCGGCGCACGGAACGAGGTGCCGTAGCTGCCGCGCAGCTTGAGCCCTTCGACCGGCACCCAGTTCACGCCGAATTTGGGATTGGTGGTCCCGCCGACGTCGCTGTACTTGTCGTAACGAACTGCGGCGTTGATCTCGAGCCGCTGGATGCCGGCCGTGGCGTTATCGGGCCCGAAGACCGGGATGAACAACTCGCCATAGACCGAGTCCACCTTGCGGCCGAAGTTGCGGAAGGTAATCGGCACCGTCGGGTTGCCACGGGCAGAGCCCAGCGCGACCTTGAAGTCCTGCCGTTCGTAGCCCGCAGCCAGCTTAACCTCGCCGCCCGGAAGCGCGAACAGACCCCCGTTGACGCGCGCTTCATAGGTGCGCAAGCGGCCATTGGTTGGCGCCAGGAAGATCTGGTTGCCGATGGTTTCGAGCACGCTCTGGCTGGTGCGGCCAAGGCCATAGGGATCGAATGCGGTAGCCGGGTTGCTGCTGGCAAGGGCAGCGTTGAGCGCGGCGTTGTTCACGCCGAAGTACGAGCCCGAGAAGTCGTTGGTCTTGCCATAGCCAAACAGGGCCTCGGCCTCCCAGCCGCCCGGCAGCTTTGCCTTAAGGCCCGGCGTGATCTGCCACGAGCGGGCATAACCGCTCGAATCATTGGTCGGCAGATCGTAGCGGAAATTGTAGTCGAGCGTATAGCTCGTGCCGGTGAAGCCGGCCGGACGCACGAAGAAGGCATTGGTCTGCGGCACCGTCAGGCGCGCGTTCGAGAACGCCGAAGTGCGATAGAACGAGCGCTTCGAATAGAAGCCGTCGTAGAACACGTCGAGCCAGTCGGTCAGTTCATAGCGGCCCGTGCTGTTGACCGAGTCATACTTCTGGCGCGGGATGAGGTCCTGGTTGTCGAGCTCGTCGCACTTGTTGAGCGTGCCTGCGGCAAGCACTCCGGCCGTCGCCTGCGTCACGCCGCCGGCAGGAATAGCATAAGTCGTGCCGTTGGCGTTGATGTTGCCCGGCGTGCAACGAACGATGCGATAGTCGCCGCCGCCAAATGCGCGCTGGTCGCTGGTGAAGAAGCTGCGGTCGTCACCCGACAGGTTGGAGCGTTCGACATGCTCGTAGGCAACCATGATCTGGCCACGTTCGAACACTTTGCCGAGCGCTGCGCCAAGGGTGTATTCATGGAAATCGCCGCGGCTGGAAATACCGGCGCGGGCGAACACCTCGCCGCCATCGAGCGAGCGGCGCGGGATCAGGTTGACGACGCCGGCAACCGCGTCGGACCCGTAGATCGCCGAAGCGCCATCGGCCACCACTTCCACCCGCTCGATGCCGAGCGAGGGAATGACCGAGGGGTCGATCGAGCGGCTGTTGTTGGTTACGCGGTGCCCGTCGACCAGCACCAGTGTGGCATAGGGTCCGATGCCGCGCAGGTTGACCGAGTTGCCATAGGTGATGTTGCCGCTGCCGCCCGATTGCCCGCGCGAGTTTTCCGAAACGCCAAGGTCGAATACCTGCGGGATTTCCTTGATCATGCGGTCGACGGTGACCTGGCTCGAAGTCTCGATCTCCTTGCGGCCAAGCGTCGTGACCGTGGAGCCGACCGGCGCCTCGCCACGCACGCGGCTGCCGGTGACGATGATCTCGGCATTGCTCGCCGTTGCTTCATCGGGCGTTTCCTGTGCTGCTTCCTGCGCCATTGCCGCCCCTGAAAGCGTGATGGCCAGCGCGCAGCAACCCAGCTTCAGCATGGCCCGCGAGGCCCCGATCCTCTTGCCCTTCATAATCCCCTACTCCTTCCCTGAGCCGTCGATGCGGCTTTGCATTTCAACGAAAGTTCAGTTGTTTACCGGCAGATCGAGCCGGGATGCATTGGCGCCGCCGCGATGCACGGTGATGACCGGCGCGGGCGTCACGCGGATGTCCTTGAGATTGCGCTGGCGCGGATCGGCGCCTGCCACCGTCAGCCGCAGCCGCGCGCCTGCGGGCACCACTCGCGATACCGGCGTCATGTCGATGTTGACGCGCACGGCCTGTCCGGGCCGCACCGGCGCAACGTCAGCCTTGATCCCGGAATGCCACGGCAGGCCCATCGTATCGTAAGGGGCCTTGCCTTCCTTGCGGTGGGACAGGGCCAGCCTTCCAAAGGCCACGACTTCCGCCTTCCCGCTCGCATCAACCTGGTCGAGATAGACGAACACGTTGGCATCGGTCTTGTCGGCCGAGACGGACAGCCGCGCCACGGGGAAGCCCACCAACTTCATCGGCGCAGTCAGCGCGGGCGTGGTGTAGGACAGACCATTTGCGTCCATCGGCTGCGCCCAGAACGCGAAGTATTCAGGATCCGGCAAATCGTAGTTCACGGTAAAGCGGTCGGCACCAGCACCTGACGGCACGCTTCCCAGCAGGCCATCGTTAATTGAGCGTGCCGTGCCGCTCCTGCCATTGCCAAGGAACCAGGAAACCGGCTTCGCCCCTTCGCCGGGCAGCAGGCTGGAACGCACGTAGCCGCCCTTCCCGTCCAGACCTTCTAGCCAGTAAGTCGCTCGCGGGGCGGATTCCATGCCATTGGCTGCGCCCTTCAGGGCATGGTCGAAATAGCGGGTGATCTCGCCGGTAAAGTCGAAGCCCGGCGGCGGCACGCAATGGCTGCCGGGCCCGGCGAGGAACTTCGATCCCGGCAAGTTGGCGGCACTGAGCAAGGCTTGCGCGGTCGGCTCGTCCTGCCAGTTGCTCCAGAAATAGGTGGCGATCCCGGCAGCCCTTATGCGGTCGAGGTAGTTGAAGGTCCCGACCTCGTTCCAGAACTGGTTGCCGGTGATGACCGAAACGCTGTCGCGATAGGGCATGCCGTACCACAGCGGGGCCATCGGCGTGTTAGCGGCATGTTCGGCAACGGCGGCCTTCAGCATCGCTCCATTGCCATCGGCATCAACCGGGATGCTCGCCAGATCGACCTCGGCAGGCTCGTCCGGACGCGTGTTGAACTGCGCCGGAATGCCGCCGCGCCGCACGAAAGCGTACTTGTCGAGGTCGGAAGCGCCGATGAACACGGCCTTCAGCGAAGGCGGTGTGGTAGATGTGGTATGGAAAGTGGATCCGCCAAGGTAGGAACAGCCGATCATGCCGACCTTGCCCGACGAAAACGGCTGGCGCGCGAGCCACTCGACCAGATCATAGCCGTCGTAGGCCTCCGTGCGATCCTGAAAGCCCCGGCGATACCCGAAGGACGCGCCCTTGCCGCGAATGTCTGCCGTAGCCACGACGTAACCTGCCCGGATCAGCGAGCGCATGGCCAGCCGGTCATCGAGCGCCAGTTCAACGACCTTGCCGTCCTTGTCGATAAATCGCGCGCGATAGGGCGTGAACGAGAAGATCACCGGCAGGCGCTCGGCCACGGCGGCCTGGCCATTGGCGGGCCGGTAGATATTGACCGCCAGCTTCGTACCATCGCGAACCGGCACGTATATCGACGTGCGCACGACATCGG
The DNA here is from genome assembly GCF_900176395.1 of Novosphingobium sp. B1. Classification (GTDB taxonomy): domain Bacteria; phylum Pseudomonadota; class Alphaproteobacteria; order Sphingomonadales; family Sphingomonadaceae; genus Novosphingobium. The sequence goes on from NZ_FWXL01000002.1 coordinate 229,925, forward strand.
GGTAGCTTTCCGCAACCGCAGCGACTGGCGTCGCCACGCTGGCCAGCGCCACGATGGCGCCCGTAAGTTCGCGGAATCCCTTCACGATGCTCTCCCGAGCGGATTAATCTGCCGCTCTTGCAGGTCTGTGATCACCCATACCGCAAGCGCTTACAACAGAAAAATAGATGACGATATTGTTGACAATTTTATCAATAACATCGGATAATGTTGTCATGCCCGATCAGGAAACACCGCGTGCGCCAACAGGTCAGGAGATTGCTGACTGGGTCCGTCAGCGCATCCGCACCGGTCGCTTTGTCCCCGGCCAGCGGCTGGTGGAAGTCGACATCATCCGCCAGACCGGGGCGAGCCGGTCAAAGGTGCGCGAAGCGCTCAAGCGCCTTGAAGGCGAAGGTCTTGTCGAGATCGAGGAATTTCGCGGCGCGTCGGTCCGCAGTTCCACGCTTGATGAAGTGCGCCAGATCTATCGCGCGCGCATGGCGCTGGAAGGCATGGCCGCGCACGATTTCACACAGAACGCCGATCCAGCCCTGCTGGCACGGCTGCAGGCGCTGCAGGACCAGCTTGACGCATGCGTGCGCGAACGCGCGCCCGATCGCTTCGGCCGCCTCAACAACGAATGGCATCGCCTCATCGTCGAGGGATCAGGCAACAAGGTGATCGCCGATCACCTTCAGCGCCTCAATGTGCCGATCCACCGCCTGCTGTTCGAAAGCTTCTACGACGAGGAACGCCTTCAAACCGCAAATGCCGACCATCAGGCCATGCTCGCGCTGATCCTTGCCGGCGACGCCGATGGCGCCGAACGCGCCATGCGCCAGCACATCGGCGACGGCTTCGAAACCCTCGCCCGCATCGAGGACGAATTCTACCGCTGATCGCGCATGAACGCGAAAGGCCGGCCCCACGGGGACCGGCCTTCGCGTTTTGCAACAGGGTTGAGGTCAGAGAGTGACCTTGGCCCCTGCATAGAGATAGCGACCGACGAAGCTGATCGGATAGTTGCTCGAGGCGATATCCGGCTTCTGGTTCCAGATGTTGTTGCCGCCCACATAGAAGCGGAACTTGTCGGCCACGTCGAAGCCGATCTGCACGTCGTGCTGCCAGCGCTCCTTGAAGTAAAGGTACTGCGGATCGACGAGGTCCGGATTGGCCGCCAGCGTTTCCAGCTCGTAACGGCGGGTCTTGCTGAACCAGCTGATGCCGTAGTTGATGGTTACGCCTTCCATCTTCCAGGTAATGTCGCCGGTGGCGTTCCACTTCGGGCTGTAGGCTTCCTCGCGATCGATATCGACTTGGGCGCCCGGAGTCGGGATGAACTCGAGACGATCAAGATAGCCGCCGACGAGGCCGATGCTGAACGAGCCGAGCTTCTCGGTGCGGAAGCTGTAGTTCAACTTGAAGTCGGCGCCCGCGGTGCGGAAGTTCGCGACGTTGACCGGCTGGACGAAGTAGCTCGAGATATAACCCGTGGTGCCCGAGCGAGTGATGCTCTGGCAGAACACGTTGTCGAGGCTCGGCTGGTCGACGCACAGTTCGGCCAGATCCTGCGCCGATGGCGTGTTCACTGCATTGCTCAGCTTGATGTCCCACCAGTCGAACGAGGCGACGAGGCCGGGAATGAAGCTGGGACGCACGACGACGCCCGCCGTCCAGGTGCGCGCGGTTTCCTCGCGCAGGTTGCGGTTGCCGCCCGAGAAGCCCGGAAGGCTGACCGTCGCGGTCGGATCATTTTCAGGATTGAACGCGGCAATCTGAGCCGGGGTCAGTCCTGCAGCGGTCAGCGCAGCGCGGCAGTTTTCCGCGCGGAACTGCGTGCCTTCGGTGACGAACACCGGGTCGCACGGATCGCTGATGAACGAGAAGCCACCGTTGCGCGGGGCAAACAGCTCGGTGATGTTCGGAGCGCGGACCGCTTCCGAGTACGTCCCGCGGAAGGTGACGTCCCGGATCGGCGCGTATGTGCCGTCAACCTTCCATGTCGTGGTCTTGCCTACGGTCGAGTAGTCCGACAGGCGGATCGCTGCACCGAAGGAGAGTTCGTGCGCCAGCGGCATGTCGCGAAGCAGCGGCACCTGCAGTTCGGCGAAGGCTTCCTTCACGTTGAATTCGCCCTGCTCGGGAAGCTGGAGCGAGAAGTCGGCCAGCGCGCCCTGCTGCAGGAGCTGGTCAGGCACGAAGTTGCTCGTTTCCTTGCGGTATTCGCCGCCAATCGCGAAGCCGACGGGGCCACCCGGCAGTTCGAAGAACTGGCCGAAGTCGCCTGAGATCGCGCCCGAGACAACATGCTGGCGGATACGCGCACGGTTCAGGATATCGGCATTGACCCAATCGAGCGCGGCCTGGCTGCGCACGCCATCGCCCAGCAGGTTGAGCGGAAGACAGCCGCTGTTGGCGCCCGGCGTGAACGTCGATGCCGGCGCATCGTAGTTGTTGGGATCGATGTTGCCGGCGGGGCTGATCGTGCTGCGGCAGACGATGTTGCCGCTGCCATCGCGCACTGCGTCGACAGCTGCGAAATAGCGGTCGGCAATGCGGTAGTCGGTCAGCAGGATGTTCGACTTGGTCTGCCCGAAGACATAGGAGATGTCGTAACGGGCATTGTCCGAGATGCGGCCTTCAAAGCCGGCGACAGCGCGGATCGTCTCGCGATCGTTGCGTTCACCACGCACGCCAAGGTCAAAGTTGTCGCGCGAGATCAGCGCACCGTTGCTGGTATCGGCAAGCCCGGCATAGCGCGCCTGCAGATAGGGGTTGTCCGGCGTGAGGTAGGTGAAGAAGTCGAACGATGGCTGGGCCAGCGTGAACGTGCGGTTCTTCACGTACTTGCCTTCGACATAGAACGAAACCGCGTCGCTGAAGTCGTAGTGCGCAAGGAAGTTCACGTTGTGAACGCGGTTGTAGGCCTGCAGATCACCCTGGTAACCGGCGAGCGGCGTGCTGTCGCCGCCCTGGGTCAGACCACCTGCCGAGCGCAGCAAACGGCCGCGGTCGTAGATCTTGCCCGATCCGGTGAAGTCCGGAATGCCATCGAGATCGAGGTCGACCGCGCCGTCGATCGAGCTGTCGGCGTAGCGCAGGTTGTTGGTGGGGACGCGGTCCGGCACGTTCGGATTGTCGGGGAAGTCTGCCTGGTTGCGCACCAGCCCGAAGGTCTTCTGCGGATCGCCGGTGAAGTCGCGCGCGAAGCTGCTGACCCGGTCGATCTCGCGGAATTCGTACGACAGCGCCACATTGCCGCGGCCGTCCGCAAAATTGCGACCCACGGTGACCGAACCGTAACGCTGGCCGGCGTCGCCCTGGTCGGAAATACCGATCTGGCCGCCTGCAGTCACGCCTTCGAAATTGCGCTTGAGGCGGAAGTTGACCACGCCCGAGACGCCATCGGCGCCGTAGATGGCCGAAGCGCCGCCAGTCAGCACGTCAACGCTTTCGATCAGGTCGGTCGGGATCGAGTTGACGTCAACCGCAGCGGAGCCGGAAAGGCTCGACACATGGCGGCGGCCGTTGACCAGGGTCAGGGTGCGATTCGAGCCAAGGCCGCGCAGATTGAGGAGCTGGACGCCAACTGCGCCAAAATCGGCATTCGAACCGGACGTGCGGGCCGCCGACACCGAATTGATCAGCGCCGGATTCTGCGCCAGCGTTTCGACGATCTGGATGTTGCCGGCCTGCTACAGCGTTTCGGCCGTGACCGCGACGACGGGGTTGGGGGTGTTGTAATCGGCGCGCTGCTGGATGCGGCTGCCGGTAACGACGATTGGCGCGGCGGCCTCGTCGACTTCGGCGTTATTCTCTGCCGAACTTGAAACTTCGGCCTGTGCTTCCTGCGCGACGGCAGGGAGAGCGGCAACTGCCAGGCTGCTGACGGAAACGAGCATCGCAGCCCGTGCGAAGGTGTTCTTCTGCATGATAAGTCCCTGAAAATCGCGACGCGACAACGCGTTGATCAGGTCAATTCCTTACAGACGATACCAAGGTCAACCGCCCGGAAGGGAATCCGGCCGCGAAAACTCACTTTCGTTTGGATATGCGGCATTTTGACAACACCGTATTTCAGGAACTTGTCGTCAATTTTTTGTCACGCGTGGACATGTATTGGCAATATGACTCAACGAAAGTTTAATAAACGTCGCTGTCACCTTGCGATCACTACAGGCGACGCCGGAGCCAGCTCTTGCCCGGAATCGTGCCAGCCTTCGATCCCCTCGGCCAGCCAGTAGACATTGCCGAAGCCGTCACGAGCGAGGCGGCGGGCGGCGTTCCAGCCCATCCAGCAATCGGTGCGACAAAACACCACCACCGGCAATCCCGGCGCCTTTTCGCGCGCCAGCGCGACGGCATCGTGCAGGCCGTGCCATAGCGCGACATCAGGACTGGCTCGTCCGGTTTCTGGATGCCACACCGCGCCAGGAATTGTCTCGTGGGCCTGGGCGAGGGTCCAGACGCCCGACAGCGGATCGCGACGCCCGCCTTCTGTTGGGAGCACATCGATAAACAGCGCATCCTGACCGGCGCGCAGCTTCAGCGCATCGGCCAAGGCGATTCGCAAGGCAGGGGCAGGAGCACGGTCAACCGGGCCTCGATAGCGCGACATCCTGTAACCGGATGCATCGAACAACGCCTCAGCGTCGTCAGTGGCCTGTGGCAGCCCGGAAGTCGGGTGCGTCATCTGCGCGGCCACCGGGGCCGCAATCGCTGCCAGCGCAAGTATTGCCAGCCCATGCCGCACCATCGTCTCGCGCTCCTCTCCATTGATCCTTGGTCCAATATGCACGGACCCTGTGACCTGCGATATTGATCGATGGGAGAATGCGCGAAATGAACAGGCTGTCCATCCTTACTGCGTCATTTTATGTGTCCGTCCAGACGCTTGCACCCGGCGCAGCGCAAGCGCGGACTTTGGTGGCCGATCCCTTGGGATCGCCGATGTGGGAGCATCATGGCGCGGGCCTGTTCGGCAAGGATCCGGTCAGCTTCGACCCGCGCGTGATCGTTCGCATACCGCAGATCGCGGAAAACCAGCGCGTCTTCCCGGTCACCATCGATGCCCGCGCGCTGCCGCAGGTCAAGCGGATCGTCCTGCTGATCGACCTCAATCCCATCCCCATCGCCATCGACTATGTGCCCACGGGGGCGGAGCCGTTTATTGCCACCCGGATCAAGCTCGACCAGCGCACGCCCGTACGCGCTGTCGTGCAGACCATGGATGGCAGCTGGCACGTTGCCGGCAGCTGGGTCGATGCGGCGGGCGGCGGCTGCTCTGCCCCGCCGGTCAGCCGGGTCAAGGGCGACTGGGCCGAACATCTTGGCGAAGTACGCGGCCAGGCCTGGCACGAAAGCGCCGGCGAGACGCGGCTGCGCATGACCTTCCGCCACCCGATGGACACCGGCCTGGTCGAGAACATCCCGCCCTACAACATCGAACACCTGACCTTGCACGATGCTACAGGCCAGTCGCTTGGGAAAATGGAGGTGTTCGGATCGGTGGCCGAAGACCCTGCCTTCACCGTGCTGGTCAAGACGGCTGGCCCGGTCAGCTTCGAGGCGCGTGACAGCGCGGGCTTGCGCTTTGCCGGCAAGACCGGCGCTTGAGAACGCGACGAGGCATGAAGATCGATCGTCGCGGCCTGCTGTTGGCAGGACTGCTTGCGCCAGCCGCCGCTTTTGCCGAGCAGTTTGCGGGAAAGTACCAACCACAAGCCCAGCCTATCGGCGAAGGCATCTGGATGGTGCGCGGTGCGGATGAGGCCATCGGCTTTGCCAATGGCGGCGCGATCGCAAACAGCGCGATCATCGCCACAGACGCGGGCGCAGTGCTGTTTGATCCGGGCGTCTCGCGCGAACATGGCCTGGCGCTTGGTGCGCTGGCGCAGAGGCTGACCGGCAAGCCTGTCGGCCGAGTCTATATCAGTCACCTTCATCCCGACCATGCGATGGGCGCAGCAGCGTTCGATCCGGCAATCATTCACGCGCTGCCGGCCACGCGCGCCGAACTGGAGCGCGATGGCGAAGGTTTTTCGGATGCGATGTACCGCCTGCTGGCCGACTGGATGAAGGGCACGGCGGTGGTGCTGCCGCAAGGCGATCTGGCTGGCGGGTCAACGCAGTTCGGCGGTCGCCCTTTCCGCTTGCTGGCACTGAAGGGGCACTCCGGCGGCGATCTTGCTATGATCGATGAGCGCACCGCCACGCTGGTCACAGGCGATCTGGTGTTCCACGACCGCGCGCCCTCAACCCCGCACGCCAGCCTGCCCGACTGGCGCGCCTCGCTGGGCGTGCTGGCCGGGCTGCCGCACAAGGTGCTGGTTCCGGGCCATGGTCCGCTCGACAGGGATGGCAGCGCGATTGCCCAGACGCGCGACTGGCTGGATTGGGTAGAACAGAGCCTGCACAAGGCGGTGGTCGATGGCCTCGACATGAGCGAGGCTGGCGATCTGCCGATCCCGGCGCGCTTCGCCGCCCTCAAGGCCGCGCGTTACGAATTGCAGCGCAGCGTCTCGCACTTCTACCCGCGGCTGGAAGCGGAACTGCTGCCCAAGCTCTAGAACGCTGCCCGCAAAGAAACCGCGAGCCGCCTTGGCGCGCCGGGTGCATAGGCACGCGGATTCTCGGCACCGGGGGCTTCGGTCAGTTCGATATCATCTACTTCCGAGAAAGTCCCGAAAGTCGCATAGCGCTTGTCGAGCACGTTCCGTAGCTGCGCGACAAGGCGAAGATTGGGAAGAAGCTTTACCGAAGCATCGAGATCGAACACGGCATAGGCCGGAGTCAGGGCATTGTCGTTGCCTTCGTCACCGGCAAGGTATTGGCCCGAGCGGGCACGCATCGTCAGTCCGGCAGACCAGGTTCGCTCCTCCCTCGCCAGACGCAGATTAAGGGCGTGGCGCGGTGTCGACGGAAGCCGGTCACCGCGCATGACCATGATCGTGCCGTCGTCGTCGGACGCGGGATTGGACGGGCTCGACATGGTGAAGCCTTCACGGAAGCGGGCATCCGTAAAGCCATATGCCGCGGAGAGATGCCAGCCGTCCTTGCGCCATTCCGCCGAAGCCTCGACGCCTTGTCTGCGGGTGTGGCCAAGGTTTGCAAAGTAGGCGCGGCCACGCACCGCCGAGGCAACCATGCGGATGTCATTGCTGGTTTCCGAGCGCCACAGGTTAACGCGCCAGGCCAGCGAAGCGCTCGTTGCGCTTATGCCGCCGTGCCAGTTGGTCGCCGTGACCTGTTTGAGCGGGGGATCGGCGATGAAGAAATTGGCCAAGGTGCAGGGTGCGTCGGGATCGGCGCAGCTCAGCTCTGCGGGGGTGGGGTTGCGGCTGGTGAGCGCGAAGCCGGCGGCAGCGCGCATGCCATCGGCCAGCGCGTAGTCCAGTTCGACCGACGGGTTGAAACGGTTGAAGCTGTGTCTGCCATCGAGCGCGGTGCCGAGCCGGTCGTCCATCACCACGCGATTGTGGGACCAGCGCGCGCCTGCCTCCATCGACAGACGTGGCAGCAGCGGCAGTTCGACGCTGGCGAACAGGGCAAGGTCATCGAGCCGTGTGGCAAGATCGACTGGCTGGATCGCGCCTTCTTCCGAGATCAGCGGCAGGCCGAGATCCTCGACCGAGCGGTCATCCTCGAGCTCGCCCAGATCGGTACTGGCGCCAAAGCGGGTGCGGGCGCGCTCCCACGTACCGCCAAGCGCGATGCGGCGGGTGCCGATGGCGGTTTCACGCTCGTCCAGCCATTGCAGCGTGGCGCCAAAGGCCCGGGTGCGCTCTTGCCCGCGGTTGAACACGGCGGGATCATCGCCTGCAGCATCGGCGGCGATCGGGGCGCCATTCGAGAACAGCCGGTCGGCAAATCCCTCATCGTCGTCCTCAACGCAGAGCAGCGAGGGATCGGCTTCGCAGGGGCCGAAATCGGCAAGGTCGCCGTTGGCATTGCGCCGGTCGAGGTATTGCCAGTGCGCGCGCAACTCGATGCGCCCGTTGTCACCCGTCGCCAGCCAAGGTGCGGCGACAAGGCGGCCGAACCGCGTACGGGTGGTGTCCGGGCGGGTAAACACGGCGTTATAGCGGGCATCGAGCAGTTCGACAGGAGACACGCCGTTTCCGGTCAGGTCTGTCGAAGCGCCAAGCGCGGAAAACTCGATACCCCAGCCCTCGCCCACGTGAACGCCCTTGGCAAAGCCGCGATATAGCGTGGAGGGGCTGGCAACGCGCCACCCCTTGTCGTGGCGGGCCTCGATAGCAACGAGCAGGTTATCGGCCTGCGTTCCGGAGCCGAAGCTAACCGCGCCGCCAACCATACCCTCTGTATCGGCATCAGCCTGCGCCCTCAAACCCGAAAGGCTGACACCGTCGCCAGTCTGGACGAGCAGCGATCCTGCGAGCGCATTGCGGCCAAGCACCGGGTTGGCATCATTGACCTGCGCGCTGACCAGAACGGTATCAGGCACAAGATCCAGCAGCACGACATCGCCGAACGGCTGGTTGAAGCGCACGCCATCGAGATAGACGGCGAGGCCCTGTTCCGCCCCTTGCAGCGCGCCGGCCGAAAAACCCCGCCAGTTGATCGTGGCCTGCCATGGATTGCCCGCCGCTTCTCCCAGCGTCAGGCCCGGGATCGCACGCTCGAGCGCACGGCCAAGATCGGCGCGGCCCGACGCATCTATCGCCGCGAGGTCGAGCCCTCGCGCTTCGTCGAGATCAATGATGCCACCGGGCGCGGTGACGACGATCGGCACCGCCTCGCCGGCCAGCGCAGGCGCGGGAGCGGCAGCGAAAAGCAGCAGGATCAGCTTGCGCATCGTCAGATCTTCACACGCAAGCCAGCCCAGATCGTGCGCGGATTGCCAAGGTCGATCGAACCGCCCGCGTTGCGCGTCACGATCTCGGCGTCGAAGATATTCTCGGCGCGCAGAACAAGGCTGACGCCCTTGGGCAACGGCAGTTGCGCGAACAGGTCGAGCGTGGTGGCAGCCTTGAGGCTGTCAACCTGCAGGTCGTCCTCGTATTGCTGGCCGACATGGCGCAGGGTGGCGGCGACGTCCCAACCCGGCGCGGGGGCCAGGCCAAGCGTGGCCGACGCTACAATGCGAGGGGTCTGGGCCGGGCGCTTGCCAGTGAGGTTGGAGGTGGCACCGTTGCGCACCTCGGCATCGGTCCACGCCAGCGAACCATCGAAGCGGACCATGCCAAGCTCAGCGTGCGCAGCGGCTTCAACGCCGCGGGCGCGGATTTGGTCCACGTTCTGACGCTGCCTGAGGTTCGTACCAACCGTGACGTTGGCGATTGCATCCTCGATGCGATTATCGAAGCCCGTCACCGAAATCCGGAAGCCCGCAGCAGGCGTCAGGTCGATGCCCGCCTCGAAACCTTTCTGCCTCTCGTTGCGCAGCGAGGCGTTGGCTTGGGTGGTCACCGGGAAGACCGTGAAGGGTCGGTAGAGTTCGTTCAAGGTCGGCTGGCGCAAGCCGCTGTAGGCTGCAGCCCGCAGCGCGATTGCGGCATTGGCGCGCAGCACCGCGCCGCCGCGCCAGGTCACGGTCCAGTCGCTCTGCGTGGCGTAGTCGGTCCTGCTGGTGACGTTGCCGGCATTGTTGCGCACTTCGAAGTAGCCATCGGCGATAACGGTACGGTCGGCACGCAAACCGCCAGTCAGCACAAGCTTGCCCAGCGTCAGGTCGTTTTCGGCATAGAAGCCGAGATCGGTGTTGACGCCGCCCGCCCGGCGCCGCGCCGTTACCGCGCCCGTCGTCGCGTTCAGCGCATTTTCCTTCATCGTCCCAGATGCGCGGCGCCAATCGACACCGAGCCGCAGCACATCGTTCTCGCCGACCGGCGGGCGCAACTCGAACTTGCCACCAAGGCCTTGCGCGGGGGTATCGTATTGATCCAGCGTCGGCCTGAAGCTGGTGGCGGAAACGACGATGTTGTCGAAGTTCCGCACTTGGACATAGCCGAGCGCATCGAATTGCCAATCACCCCTGCCGACAAGGCGCAGGCTGGCATCCTGCCCTTCGCTGGACGTGGTCGCGCCCTTGAAACGGAGCAGCCGGTCATCGCGATAGACCAGCGCGCGGGCCTGAAGTTCGACCGTGTCGGTCAGCGGCGCGACGGCGCGAATCTGGGTCGACCACGATTCATAGCGGGCGCGAACCGTGGCGGGCACACGCTGGGCCTCGGGCGTTGTGAAGAAGCCCTTGCCGCGGTCCCAGCGGCCCGAGACGACCGCGAAGCCCGAACCGAGGCGTGGGGCGACGCTGAGCGCCGCTTCGGTCTCGCCGCGCTGGCTGCCTAGAAGCTGTCCATTGATCAGGCCAAGTTGATCCGGCCCTGCGCTCTCGAGTTCGATCGTGCCGGACAGCGCTCCTGCGCCGAACGGGCCGGAGCCGCCGCCGCGCGTGACGCGGATGCTGCCAAGCGTGTCGGGCACGAGCGCGGGCAGCGGGATATAGCCGAAGAAGGGATCGGCCATCGGCACGCCATCGAGCAGCACAAGCGCGCGGCTGGTGGCATTGCCGCCCAGCGCTCGCAACGTCACGCCCTGCGCCGAGGGGTTGGAGGAGCGGCTGTCGGACCGGCGGAACTGCTGGAATCCGGCAACGGAGGTCAGCACGTCCTCGATGCGGCCCGAGGCCGAAGTGGTGATTGCATCGCTGCCGATCTCGACCGTGGAATAGGCGGGCGTGCCAGGGGTCTTTTCGAGACCGGTGCCACGCACGACGATTTCGCCATTAGGGCCTTCATCGGCAAGGGCCGGAAATGCGGTCGATGCAAGGGCGGCTGCGGCCACGAGGCCGCCGACCCGCATCGAACGGGCCTTCAGAAACTTGGTGTCGTCCATCTGCTGCGACTTTCCGGATGACGATTTGAAAACAGGTATGTCGGCGGCGGTAAGAGAGGAGATTTGCGCCGCCGACAAGGGTGGACTTCGATATCGGATGTTAAGTTTATGAAATCCGGATCAGAAGAACAGGATACCGCCAAGAGCCACCGCATCGCTTTCGGCCTTGTTGCCCGAATGGGCAACCGCCTTGGAATGGATGTACTCGCCAATCAGCGTGACCCACGAGGTCAGGCCGTAGCGAACCTGGCCGACATAGCTCGAATTGACATCGAGCAGGTTCGGATTGGCAAGACGATCGGCATTGCTGGCATAGTCGAGCCGGCTCTCACCATAGCTTCCGCCTACCGACACCTTGCCGAAGGTTGCCAGAGCCTGGGCATAGAAGCCGCTCGAGTCACGCTTGGCAACGCCGGGACCGGTCTGCCGGACGCCTGTATCGAACAGGCCGAGCACCGTCGTGCCAAGGCCGCTGGCGGTATAGTAATAGCCGGTGGCCGTCAGCGGGCCGACCGTTACCTTGCCACCGAAGTCGATGCCGCTGCCGGTGAAGCTGCCGCCCCCGACGACGTCGTGCTTCTGCGTGATGCCCGAAACCCACAGGCGCGTGGCCACCTCGCCGAACTTGCCGTCATAGGTGAGCTTGCCCTGGAAGCCCGGGGCCGAGTTGCTTTCGGCCGGGCCCGTCAGCGACGACAGCGGCTGGAACACGCCGACCGATGCCTGAAGCCCTGAGAAGCTGGGCGAGGTATAGGTGATCTGCGGCTGGAAATCGGTGTAGATATAACCAACGCCGATGCGGCCCAGCGTGGTATTGGCCGGGGCCACGTTGTTGCCTGGCGTTCCCGACGAAAGCAGGGTGATATCGTTGAGGATCGCTTCCGAGGCGAACAGTCCGATGTCACGGCCGATCTTGAAAGTGCCGACATCCGGCTTGCCGAACGTCATGAAGGTCTGGCGGAAGTCGATCCCGGCGGTCGCCAGGGCGGTCGGCTGGCCGCCGTTATTGGCACCAAGAGTACCGTAGGCGGTGGAATTGATGCCGGGATACATGCCGAAGGTGGCACCGACGTCCCAGCCCGACTGCTTGGCTGCGACCGAAACCTTCAGGAAGCCTGGCAGCAGACCATTGCGGATCGCGCTGGAATTGTTCCCGCCGACACTGGCGATGCCACCAGTTACGGCAGTGCGGGCGGTGGGCGTTGCAGGGTTGTCGTGAACGTAGAACCCGTTGACCGAGCCCGAGAAGGTGATCGTGGCCGGGCCGACCTCGAGGCCGATGCCGCTTTCGGTCATCCGCACGTTGCGGCTGGAATCGACGGACTCGGTTGCGCGGGTCATCGTGTCGCCTGCCGGGGCGGCGCTTGCGGCGACCGGCGAAGGCTTGGCTTCCTCGGCAAGAAGCTCGGCATATTCCTCGTCGGAGAGGATGCCCTTCTCGTGCAGGCGCTTCAGAAGTTCAGCGGTGCCGGCATAGGCGGGCGTTGCCGCAATCGCCATGGTGGCGAGCGCGACCGAGGCGCAAAGCGCCTTCTTCATGTTCATTTCCATCCCCTCCGTGAAAGGTCGTGTCGATTATTCTGCGACTGAGAGGGGACAATGCTGCGCAACAACGCGCTGCGATATTGGACTTTGGGCGTTGGACTTTGGGATAAGAGGGACCCGTGCTGCGGACCGGAACACGCCCGGCCCGCAGCACCGATCAGGCGATCACGCGATCAGGCCAGCAGACTGCCGAGACGGCCGCGGATGATGCTTTCTGCATCGCCGACGATACGGTCGATCAGTTGCTGGCAGGTGGGAATGTCGTGGATCAGCCCCTGTACCATGCCAGCCCAGAACACACCCTTGCTCATATCACCGGTTTCGAGCAGCTGCTTGCCGGCGCGGCCGTTGACCAGTTCCTGCACGTCCTCGAACCTGGCACCAGGTTGCGACAAGCGACGAACGACTTCCTCGGAGACCTCGCTCTTGCCCACGCGGGCGGTGTTCTTGAAACTGCGGAAGATCAGGTAGCTGCCGCGTTCGTCGTTGGCGATGTAGGCCTGCTTGACGTTGTCGTGGATCGGCGCTTCGACCGTGGCGCAGAAGCGGGTGCCCATATTGATGCCCTCGGCCCCAAGCGACAGCGCCGCGACAAGGCCCCGGCCATCGCCAAATCCGCCAGAGGCGAGCATCGGGATCTTCACCTTGTCGGCAGCGGCGGGGATCAGGATCAGGCCGGGGATGTCATCCTCGCCGGGGTGGCCGGCACATTCGAAGCCGTCGATCGAGATGATGTCGCACCCGGCGCGTTCTGCCGACAGGGCGTGACGCACCGCCGTGCACTTATGCAGGATGGTCACGCCGTGGGGTTTCAGCATTTCCCAGATCTCGCGCACGGCTTGCGTACCTGCGGTTTCGACGATCTTCACCCCGCCATCGATGATGGCCTGGGCATAGGCCCTGTAGTCCGGTGAATTGACGGTCGGGAAGATCGTCATGTTCACGCCGAACGGCCTGGCGGTCATCGCCTTGGTACGCTCGATCTCCTCACGCAGCGCTTGCGGCGTGGGCTGCGTCAACGCGGTGATGATGCCAAGTCCGCCCGCATTGGATACGGCGCTGGCGAGTTCGGCATAGCCGACATTCATCATGCCGCCCTGCACGATCGGGTGCTCGATGCCGAGCATTTCGGTGATCCGCGTCTTCAATGCCATTCGGTCCTCCTCCTTGTGGCCGCCCACACCTTCATCCGGATATGGTGCGAAAATCCGCCTTGCGCTTGGCCAGGAATGCGCTGACGCCTTCCCTTGCCTCGGGTCCTGCACCTGCCATGCCGATCGTCCGGCTTTCAAGGTCGAGTTGCGCGGCAAGATCCTGCGTCTGCCCATGACGCAGCAAGCTGCGCACAGCACCAAGGGCCCCGGTTGGCGCATCAGCGAGTCTTGCTGCGAGGGCACCTACTTCGGACGCGAGGCTCTCTGGCGCGACAGTGCGCGTGACCAGCCCCAGCGTAACTGCCTCGGCAGCCGAGACGCGGCGATTGGTCAGGATCATCTCCTGCGCCACGCGCATCCCGACAAGACGCGGCAGGGTCCGGCTCATCCCGCCGTCCGGGGTCAAGCCGATGGCGGTATAGGCGGCGGTGAAGTGCGCGGCTTCGCTGGCGATGACGATGTCGCCAGCGGCAGCAAGGCTGAGCCCTGCCCCAGCGGCCGGACCATTGATCGCGCAGACCAGTGGCTTGGCCATCTCGGACAGGACCACAACCGCCTCATGCAACTTGCCGGCCAATGCCTCCAGGAACGGGCCTGCCCGATCGCCCGCTGCAGCAAATCCGGCGATGTCGCCGCCTACGCAGAACATCCGGCCGGCGCCGGTCAGCACCACGCAGCGCACGGCAGGGTCCTGCGCCACTGCCTTGGCCGCCTGCAGGAGATCCTCGGCCAGGGTCATGTCGATGCCGTTGCCTTGCTCGGGCCGGTTGAGCGTGAGCGTGGCGACGCCATTCTCGGTCGCGGCAAGGACGGTGGTCATCGACATTTCTCCATGGCTTCGCGTGCCAGCGCCGCAAGGCGGGGCAGCGCTTCGGCACGTTCGCGTGCCTGCGCATTCGATGCCGTGCCGCGCAGCACGCGCCCCTTGATACCGTGGAAGATGGCCGCCAGCCGGAAGAAGTTGAAGGCGAGATAGAAGTCCCAGTTGGGTATGCTGTCCCGCCCGGTGCGCTGGCAATAGGCTGCGATATAATCGGCTTCGGTCGGCAGGCCCAAGGGCACCGGGTGCTGGCCCGAAAGCCCGGCGACGATATCGGCCGGCATGCGATACATCATCGCGTGATAGGCAAAATCGGCCAGCGGGTGCCCCAGCGTCGAAAGCTCCCAATCGAGCACCGCCAGCACGCGCGGCTCGGTCGGGTGGAAGATCATGTTGTCGCAGCGGAAATCGCCGTGGACGATGGTGGTTTCATCGCCCTCGGGAATCGCGGTCGGCAGCCATTCGACCAGCGCGTCCATGTCGGGCAGGCGGCCGGCCAGTTCATCCTCGAGATACTGCCGCGACCAGCGTCCGATCTGGCGCGCAAAGTAGTTGCCGGGCTTTCCGTAATCGGCCAGCCCCACGGCAGCCTGATCGACCGAGTGCAGCGCCGCGATCACGCAGTTCATCTCGTCGAAATAGGCGGCGCGTTCTTCCGTCGGCACTTCGCTGAACGATGCGTCCCAGAACACCCGGCCATCGACCATGTCCATCACGTAGAACTGGCTGCCGATGACACTTTCGTCTTCGCACGTGGCAAAGATACGGGCGACGGGGACGTCTGTCCCGAACAACGCCTGCTGCACGCGTGCTTCGCGCAGCACGTCATGCGCGCCCTTGAGCAACGGCCCCGGCGGCTTGCGGCGCAGGACGTAGCGGGCTGTCGGCGTGGTCAGGCGATAGGTAGGGTTGGACTGCCCCCCGTTGAACTGCTCGATCGTCAGCGGGCCGGAAAATCCGTCAACGTTGGCAGCCAGCCATGCGGCCAGTGCCGCTTCGTCGACGCCCACGCGGACCTTGCCCGCCCCCTTGTTGGCATCTGCGATTGCGCTCATTGCGCGTGCTTCCAGTCCCGCCGCAGTTTCTTGGCCAAGCTCCACTTGTGGACTTCGGTGGGGCCGTCATAGATGCGG
This sequence comes from Novosphingobium sp. B1, assembly GCF_900176395.1. Classification (GTDB taxonomy): domain Bacteria; phylum Pseudomonadota; class Alphaproteobacteria; order Sphingomonadales; family Sphingomonadaceae; genus Novosphingobium. The sequence continues at coordinate 245,416 of NZ_FWXL01000002.1, forward strand.
AAAGCGCGGATCTCGCGGAACATCGTCTCGACGATGGTCTTGTCGGTCACTCCGGTGCCGCCCATCACCTGCACGCACTTGTCGGCCACGCGCATCAGCGCTTCAGACACGGCAACCTTGGTCATGCTGCTCTCGACCGTGCCAAGCGATCCGGTGTCGAGCACCGAGGCGCACCAGTCGATCATCAGTTCGGCCTGCTTGAGGTCGATCATGTTCTCGGCCAGCATGAAGCCAACGCCTTCGTGGTCGATCAGGGTCTTGCCGAAGGCCATGCGGCGGTTGGCGTAATCGACCGCGATTTCCTGCGCGCGGATGCACCCGCCGAGCCAGCGCATGCAGTGCGACAGGCGCGCCGGGCTGAGGCGGATCTGCGCGTACTTGAAGCCTTCGCCGGCATCGCCCAGCATCTGGTCAGCCGGAATGCGCAAGTCTTCAATCGTGATCTCGGCATGGCTGCCGGGCATCGAACTGTCGATGGTGTTGGGCACGCGCGTGATGCGGATCGCCGGGTCGGGCAAGTCGACCAGGAACATGCAGGCGCCGCCCTGGCTGTCCGGGTCTTCCGACCTGGCCATGACGATGCCCACCTTGGCGCCTTCGGCTCCGGTGATGAAGGCCTTCTTGCCGTTGACCACCCAATGGTTGCCGTCCTTGCGGCAGGTGGTGATCATCATCGAAGGATCGGCGCCTGCGCCCTGCAATTCGGCCGGTTCGGTCATGAAGAAGGCCGACCGCGCCGTGCCATCGACCAGGGGCTTGAGGAAACGATCCTTCAGGTCTGGGCTGCCGACCTTGCCGATGAGGTACATGTTGCCTTCGTCCGGCGCCTGCGTGTTGCAGGCCAGCATGCCCAGCGGCGTCAGGCCCGACTTGATCAGTATGACCGCCGTCTCGCGCTGGTTGAAGTGGCCGCCATCCTGCCTGATGTGCGGGGTCAGCACGCCAGCTTCGCGCGCCAGGCCGCGCAGTTCCATCACCAGTTCGTCGGTCGGGGCGCCGTGGTGGTCGCGGCGCGGGTCCTGTTCGTAAGGGAACACCTGCTCGCGCACGAAAGCCTCGACCCGTGCCGCCACTTCCAGCGCTTCCTGGCTGATCGTCATTTCCTCGAAACCTTCCCGAAAGCTGGGTCTGTTTACTTCGGAGGCATGCGGATTGCCCCATCGAGGCGGATCACTTCGGCATTGACCATGGGGTTGGTCACGATGGCCTCTACCATCTTTGCGTACTCTTCGGGCCTGCCAAGACGGCTAGGGAAAGGCACCTGCTTGCCCAGCGAATCCTGCGCCTCTTGCGGCAATGATCCGAGCAGCGGGGTCCAGAAGATGCCCGGTGCGATGGTGTTCACGCGAATGCCATAGCGGGCAAACTCGCGCGCGATCGGCAGCGCCATGCCCACGACGCCGCCCTTGGACGCGGCATAGGCGGGTTGGCCGATCTGGCCTTCGAAGGCGGCCACGCTGGCGGTGTTGACGATCACGCCCCGCTCGCCATCCTCGTTCAACGGATCGGCATCATGAATGCGGCTGGCGAACTTCGACAGGACGTTGAAGGTGCCGATCAGGTTGATGTTCACGATTTTGGCGAAGTCTGCCAGCGGCAGCGGGCTGCCATCGCGATTGAGCACCTTGGCCGGCGGGCCGATCCCTGCGCAATTGACGAGGATGCGCGCCTTGCCGTTGACCGCCTCAGCCTCAGCGATGGCATCGGCAACGGCGTTCTCATCGGTCACGTTCACCGCGCTGAACCGCCCGCCGATGTCCTGCGCCTTGGCAATGCCGAGATCGGCGTTGAGGTCGAACAGCGTGACCTTGGCTCCGCGTGCTGCCAGCAGTTCCGCCGTTGCCGCGCCAAGGCCCGAAGCGCCGCCGGTAACGATTGCGGCCAATCCATTGATGTCCATCGAAGTCCTCTTTGGGTAATCTTTCCACGCCACAAAACGAACGACATCTCACGGAATCGTTCGCTACACGGCCTCATCTTCTACTCACGAGTAGATTGCGTGCCCCGGAGTTTTCTGTCAACTATCCGTTTAGCCATGAGCAACCCGTCAGACGCCACCTCCCCCTTCCTCTCGCCCGAGCAGAAGCGCAGTGCGCGCGAGGCCAAGCGTGAGGCGGTGCTGCGCGCGGCAGTCCAGATGTTCAACGAGCGCGGTTTCCACCAGACCTCGCTCGATGACGTGGCAGCGCGACTTGGGATCTCAAAGCCCACGATCTACCACTACCTTGGCAACAAGGATCAGGTGCTGCTGGAATGCGTGACCATCGGCCTTGGCCAGTTGATCAAAGCGGCCGAACAGGGCCGCGCCGCGCCCGGCAACGGCGCTGACCGGCTGATGGCCTATCTCGTCCGCTACGCCGAAATAAACATGGATGACTTTGGCCGCTGCGTGATCCGCACGGCGGAAGAAGCGCTGGCACCAGAAAGCCGCACTCGCTTTCGCGAACTCAAGCGCCGCATCGATTCCGACATGCGCGAGCTGATCGCGGCCGGCATGGACGACGGGTCCCTTGCCAGAGGCGATGTCAAACTCACCGCATTTGCGCTGGCCGGCGCCTTGAACTGGCCCGCGCGATGGCATGAGCCGTCGGGCGAGAGCAGCCCGCTGGAACTTGCGCGCGGCCTCGTCGGCATCCTCGGCCATGGTCTTTTGCCGCGATAATCCGGGCCAAGATACCGCAGCTATTGCCCGGTAAGCCAAAACTCGTCTCGCCTGCTCCCATCTGGGAGATTATCTGCCCCGATCGAGACGCCACCTGCGTCTTTGAAAATTGCAGCGGCGCAGCAAGGCGATATCCACGATGGCAGATCGACAGACACTCACCCACCTGGAACGGCTCGAATCCGAGGCGATCCACATCATGCGTGAGGTCGTGGCTGAGGCCACCAACCCGGTCATGCTCTATTCCGTGGGCAAGGACAGCGCGGTCATGCTCCATCTGGCGCGCAAGGCGTTCTATCCCTCGCCGCCGCCTTTCCCGCTGCTGCACGTGGATACCACCTGGAAGTTTCAGGACATGTACGCCCTGCGCGACAAGATGGCGACCGAGAGCGGCATGGAACTGCTGGTCTACCAAAACCCCGAAGCTGCCGAGAAGGAGATCAACCCGTTCGACCACGGCTCGCTCCACACCGACATGTGGAAGACCGAAGGGTTGAAGCAGGCGCTCGACAAGTATGGCTTCGACGCGGCTTTCGGCGGCGCGCGGCGTGACGAGGAAAAGAGCCGAGCGAAGGAGCGCATCTTCTCGTTCCGCACTGCCAGCCACGGCTGGGACCCCAAGAACCAGCGCCCGGAACTGTGGAACCTCTACAACGCCCGCAAGAACAAGGGCGAATCGATCCGCGTCTTCCCGATCTCGAACTGGACCGAACTCGACATCTGGCAGTACATTCATCTCAACAACGTGCCCATCGTCCCGCTCTACTTTGCCGATGTGCGCCCGACATTCGAATGGGAAGGCGGCCTGTTCATGGCCGACGACCTTCCCCGGCTTGAAAAGGTCCTGGGCTACCGGCCCGAGATCACCGAACGCTCAATCCGTTTCCGCACGCTCGGCTGCTTCCCGCTGACCGGCGCTGTGGAAAGCACCGCCAAGACGCTACCCGAAGTGATCCAGGAAACCCTGCTCACCACCACCAGCGAACGCCAGGGCCGCGTGATCGACAAGGATGCCGGTGGCGCCGGCATGGAAGTGAAGAAGCAGCAGGGGTACTTCTGATGACTTCCGGGGACGTAATCTATCAGACCGAAGCCCTCATCGCCGAGGACATCGACGCCTATCTCGAACAGCACCAGCACAAGACGATGCTGCGCTTCATCACCTGCGGGTCGGTGGACGATGGCAAGTCAACGCTGATCGGCCGCCTGCTCTATGATTCGAAGATGATCTTCGAAGACCAGCTCACCGCACTTGAGAACGATTCGAAGAAGGTCGGCACGCAGGGGCAGGAGATCGACTTCGCGCTGCTGGTCGATGGTCTTGCCGCAGAGCGCGAACAGGGCATCACCATCGACGTCGCCTACCGCTTCTTCAACACCGAGAAGCGCAAGTTCATCGTCGCCGATTGCCCCGGCCACGAACAGTACACCCGCAACATGGTCACTGGTGCCAGCACCGCCGACCTCGCCGTGATCCTGATCGATGCGCGCAAGGGCGTGCTGGTGCAGACGCGCCGCCACTCGTACCTGTGCCACCTGATCGGCATCAAGAACATCGTGCTGGCCGTCAACAAGATGGACCTGGTCGATTACGATCCGGTCGTCTTCGACGCCATCGTCAAGGACTATGCCGAGTTCGCCCGCTCGATCGGCATCGAAAGCTTCACGGCCCTGCCGATTTCCGGCTTCAAGGGCGACAACATCACCACCCGCTCGGCCAATACGCCGTGGTACAAGGGCCCGACGCTGGTCGACCATCTCGAGACGGTCGAAGTGCTGTCCTCGGTCGATGCCGACAAGCCATTCCGCATGCCGGTGCAGTGGGTCAACCGCCCCAATCTCGACTTCCGCGGCTTCTCCGGGCTGATTGCCACAGGCTCGGTCAAGCCGGGCGACGAGATCCGCGTGCTGCCTTCGGGCAAGACCAGCACGGTCACCCGCATCGTCACCCTTGATAGCGATCTGGATCAGGCAGTGGCTGGCCAGTCCGTCACGCTGTGCCTGGCAGACGAAGTCGATTGCTCGCGCGGCGACGTGATCAGCCTTGCTGACAATCCACCGCAGGCCGCCGACCAGTTCGAGGCGACGCTGGTCTGGCTTAACGACGAGGCCATGCTGCCGGGCCGCGCCTATTGGCTCAAGCTGGCAACACAAACCGTCTCGGTCACGGTGCAACAGCCGAAGTACGTGGTGAACGTGAACACCATGGAGCAATTGGCCGCCAAGACGCTTGAGCTCAACGCCATCGGTGTGGCCGAAATCGCCACTGACAAGCCGCTGGTGTTCGAAGCCTATGGCGATAACCGGACGTTGGGCGGCTTCGTGCTGATCGACAAGATGAGCAACGCCACGGTCGCCGCTGGCATGCTCAACTTCTCGCTCCGCCGCGCGCAGAACGTGCACTGGCAGGCGCTCGACATCAGCCGCGATGCCCACGCCGCGCTCAAGCGGCAGAAGCCCAAGGTGCTGTGGTTCACCGGACTTTCCGGCTCGGGCAAGTCGACCATCGCCAACATGGTCGAAAAGCGCCTGCACGCCGTGGGCAAGCATACCTTCCTGCTCGATGGCGACAACGTGCGCCATGGCCTGAACAAGGACTTGGGCTTCACCGAGGCCGACCGCATCGAGAACATCCGCCGCGTTGGCGAAGTGGCAAAGCTGATGACTGACGCGGGCCTGATCGTGCTGACCGCTTTCATCAGCCCTTTCCGTGCCGAGCGCGAGATGGTGCGCACCCTGATGGCCGAGGGCGAGTTCGTCGAGATCTTCGTCGACACGCCGCTGGAAGTCGCTGAAGCGCGCGACGTCAAGGGCCTCTACAAGAAGGCGCGTACCGGCCAGCTCAAGAACTTCACCGGGATCGACAGCCCCTACGAAGCTCCGGAAAAGCCCGATTTCCGCATCGACACCACCCGCGAAAAGCCCGAAGACGCGGCCGAGCGTATCGTCAACGAATTGCTTGGCTGGGCGCCCACGATCTGACGGGCCGGGAGGAACTGACCGATGAACGACGCGGAACTGGCCGCTCATCTCGCGCAAGTGGCCGGCAACCTGCTGCTGACCGTGCGCGATAGCGGGGTCTTGAGCCTCAAGTCGCTGGGCAAGGCGGGCGATGCCACTGCCAACCAGTTCCTCGTCCACGCTCTGCGCGAACAGCGGCCCGAGGATGGCCTCCTGTCGGAAGAGGAAAAGGACAATCTCGACCGGCTGGCGTTCTCGCGCACCTGGATCGTCGATCCGGTCGACGGCACGCGCGAGTATGGCGAGGCACGGACCGATTGGGCAGTGCATGTCGGCCTTGCTGTCGGTGGCGTGGCGCGTGTCGGCGCGGTCGCCTTGCCCGGCGCGGGCATCGTCCTGCGCACCGATCAGCCGCGCGTGGTTCCGCCCGCGCCTGCCACCTTGCGCATGGTCGTCAGCCGCACCCGCCCTGCGAACGAGGCGATTGCCGTGGCCGAAGCCATCGGTGCAGAGCTCGTGCCGATGGGCAGCGCCGGCGCCAAGGCCATGGCGGTGATCCTGGGCGATGCCGACATCTACCTGCACTCAGGCGGCCAGTTCGAATGGGATTCCTGTGCGCCGGTCGCGGTTGCGCTGGCCCATGGCCTTCACTGCAGCCGCATCGATGGCAGCCCGCTGGTCTATAACCAGGCCGATACCTACATGCCCGACCTGCTGATCTGCCGGAAGGAACACGCAGTCACGGTACTGGACGAAGTGGCGAAGGTTCCGGCCAGGGCCTGAAGGTCCCGGGCGTCAGCGTCCCAGCGCTACGCCCCAGGGCCCTTCCCCGGCCTTGATCGTGCCCGTCACCGTCATCGCGGCGATATCGACGAACGACACGGTGTCGTTCGCGCCATTGGCGACGATGGCGCGGGTCCCGTCGGGCGTGATCGCCAGATGCCACGGACGTTCACCCACCTTCACATAGCCGCGCACCTTGCGCGTGGCAACGTCGACGACCGCGATGCTGTCAGCACGTCCGAGGGCGACAATCGCGGTCTTGCCATCAGCCGTGAACCGGATGCCGCAGGGCATCACCTTGTAGGCCGGCACACCCGGCGGGGCGAAGGTCAGGGTCTGCTCGATCGCCTTGCTGGCGGTATCGGCGATCTGCACGGTGCCGGCCATCTCGGCGGCGATCCACACCTTCGCGCCATTGCTCTCGAATTCGATGTGGCGGGGCCGGGTGTTGGTATCCATTTCCTCGACGACCTGCCGCGTGGCAAGGTCGATCCAGGCGACGGTGTTGTCCTCCTCGCTGGTGACCAGCAGCCACTTCCCGTCAGGGCTCTGCGCAACGCCTTCCGGCTCATTGCCGGTGGAAACCTGCCAGGCGACCTTGCGGTTCGCGAGATCGATTGCGGTGACCGCGCCATTGTCTTCGTTCGCGGCGAAAAGCAGATCGCCCGCGTAGGCCGGGAAGAACTGTTCGGGATCTGCGCCCGAGGGCAGCGCGGCGATCAGCGCGCCAGTGGCCGGATCGCGCATCTCCACGGCGTTGTCGGCACTTGCGGCAACCAGCAGCGCCTTGCCATCGCGTGTCATGGCGATGCCGCGCGGCCGCTTGCCGACCGGCCACTCCGCCTCGACCGTGCCCTTTTCCACGTCGATCACGGTAACAGTCGATGACCGTTCGTTGCTGACATAGGCGCGGGTCGCATGCGCTGCCGGCGCGAGCGTCGTGCCAAGCAACAGGGCTGCTGCGAAAGCCTTCAGTTTTCTCTCCATGATGCACACGATACCGCTTGTGCAAACCTGCATAAATAACACCTTGGTCTTGTACCATGGTGCAATTTGCGCTGGCGCAACCACACGATAAGCAAGGCCATCATCGGGGCGGACACCAATTCGCACCCGTGTCGCAGAGGATGACTGATGTTCAAGATCTCCAAGGGCCGTGCCGCCCTGCTGGGCGCTGCTGCGCTCGCCACCGGCGCCATTGCATCGCGCCTGTCCGCCCACGGCAATGTCACCCCGCAGGCGGTCGATACCTCTGCCCTGCCCGACCTTGCCGGTGGCAACGACACCTGGGTTACGGTCAATCCCTATCGCGGGAACGAAAAGGCGCTGGAAATCGGGCAGTCCGCCTATGGCCAGAACTGCGCGCGCTGCCATGGCCTCGATGCCATCTCGGGCGGCATCGCGCCTGACCTGCGCTATCTCGAGACCGGCGACAGCGGCGACGAATGGTTCATCCAGCGCTTCCAGCATGGCTCGGCCCGCGACGGCAAGGTCTACATGCCGCCGATGGGCGAAGTGCTGGGCCAGAAGGCCGGATGGGCGATCCGCACCTGGGTCGAATCCAAGCACACCGACGAGTGAGCGCGGACGTGCGCGCCAGCCGGCGTTCCTTCCTGCAAGGGCTGGCGCTCTCCGCGCTGGCCGCCTCATCCTCTGCCTTTGCCGCGCCGCTAGAGAAGGTCAAAGACCTCGGAGTCCTTCGGGTCGGACTCTATGCGGATAACCGGCCATGGTCGTGGAACCAGGATGGCAAGGTCGCTGGCATCGATGCCGATATCGCCAAGGCATTCGCCGAGGCGCTTGGCGTGCGGGCCGACCTGCAACTGTTCCTGGCAGGCGAGGATATTTCCGACGACTTGCGCAACATTGTCTGGCGCGGCGGCCTGCTCGGCTTCCAGCCTTGCGACGTCATGCTGCACGTACCGTTCGAGCGGCAATTGATGCAGGCCGAAGACAACGTCGTGTTCCTCGCGCCCTATTATCGCGAGACCTTCGGCGCGGCCTGTTCGCGCGATGGCGGCAATTGCGAGGCGGTGCCTGCTGCATTCAAGGGCCACAAGATCACGGCGGAACTGGCCTCGATCCCCGATTTCTATCTGCTCGGCCACGCTGGCGGCGTGCTGGCCAAGGACCTGATCCACGTGCCCAACGGCTATGACGCGCCCGCCGCGCTGGTCGATGGCAGCGCGGACTTCACGGTGGCCACGACAGCGCAGATCGAGGCCGTCGTGGCCGACCACCCCGATGCCGGGATCAAGGTGCGCAAGGGTCCGCTGCCGATGATGATGTCGCCAGGCTGGGACATCGGCATCGCGGTGAAGGAAAACTCGCGCAACCTAGGCTTCCGGCTCGAGGAAGTGCTTGAACAGATGACCGCCGACGGGCGCATGGCGGCGATCTTCAAGCGCCATGGCGTGAACTGGAAGCCGGCGCTTTCGGCCCAATCCTGATCAGTCAGCTCGCACCCGCCATCCTCGATCGGCGGGCCAACGGGGGGACGGGAACACCGACTGCGACCGGTGTTCCCCGAACCGTTTCTGATGCAGGTTTTTTGCGCAGCATTATTCACGGCACAGTTCTTATCCCAAGGTTCAATTGTGCGCATAACGGCATGGGATAGGCTCAACTTCGACGATAGGGGACCAGTGGCGAACCGGGGGGATTCCCGCATGACCGCGCTCCATCGCAGAACAAGACCCCATAACAGGAGGGATAGGATGAAGCGGCGTTTTTCAACAGTGTTGGCGGGCCTTGCGGCCGCAACGATTCTTTCGGCGGCCCCGGCCATCGCGGGCGGCCCGACCAGCGCAGACATCATCAACGATGCGGCCACGCCCGGCGACGTGATCAGCTACGGCATGGGCCCGCAGCAGCAGCGTTTCAGCTCGCTCGACAAGCTCAACACCAGCAACGTCAAGAACCTCGTGCCGGTGTTCGCAGCCTCGCTCGGCGGCGAAAAGCAGCGCGGCCAGGAATCGCAGCCGCTGGTCTATGACGGCACGATCTACGTGACCGGTTCATACTCGCGCCTGTTCGCGTTCGATGCCCGCACCGGCGAGAAGAAGTGGGAATACAACGCCCGCCTGCCCGATGGCATCATGCCCTGCTGCGACGTGGTCAACCGCGGTGCCGCGATCCATGGCGACAAGGTGATCTTCGCCACGCTCGATGCGCATCTCGTCGCGCTTGATCGCCACACCGGCAAGGTCATCTGGAACAAGAAGCTTGCCGATTACCAGGCTGGCTATTCGGCCACGGCCGCGCCGCTGATTGTCAAGGACATGGTCATCACCGGCAACTCGGGCGGCGAATTCGGCATCATCGGCGAAGTTTCCGCCCGCAATGTCGAGACCGGCGAACTGATCTGGACGCGTCCGACCATCGAGGGCCACATGGGCACGCTGGCCGGCAAGCCCTCGACCATGACCGGCAAGCTCAATGCCAGCTGGACCGGCGACCTGTGGAAGACCGGCGGCGGCGCCACCTGGCTCGGCGGCACCTACGATCCGGAAACCAACCTCCTGTTCTTCGGCACCGGCAACCCTGGCCCCTGGAACAGCAACCTGCGTCCGGGCGACAACCTCTACACCGCCTCGACCCTGGCGATCGATGCCGATACCGGCGAGATCAAGTGGCACTACCAGACCACCCCGCACGACGGTTGGGACTTTGACGGCGTGAACGAGTTCATTCCGTTCGACGCCACGATCAAGGGTAAGCCGATGAAGCTCGGCGCCAAGGCTGACCGCAACGGCTATTTCTACGTCCTCGACCGCACCAACGGCAAGCTCGTCGGCGCCAACAAGTTCGTGATGCAGACGACCTGGGCCAACGGCATCGACATGAAGACGGGCCGCCCGAACTTCATCCCCGCCAACCGTCCGGGCGCGCCGAACGGCGCCGAGAAGGGCACGACCGTGTTCGCCAGCCCGTCGTTCCTCGGCGGCAAGAACTGGATGCCGATGGCCTATTCGAAGGATACCGGCCTGTTCTACGTGCCTTCGAACGACTGGGGCATGGACATCTGGAACGAGCCGATCGCCTACAAGAAGGGCGCGGCCTATCTCGGCGCCGGCTTCACCATCAAGCCGATTGCCGAGGATCACATCGGCGCCCTGCGCGCGATGGACCCGGCCACCGGCAAGATCGTGTGGGAATACAAGAACAAGGCTCCGCTGTGGGGCGGCGTTCTGGCCACGCGCGGCAACCTGGTGTTCACCGGCACGCCCGAAGGCTACCTCAAGGCCTTCGATGCGAAGACCGGCGCAGAGCTGTGGAAGTTCCAGACCGGCTCGGGCGTGGTCGGCTCGCCCGTGACGTGGGAGCAGGATGGTGAACAGTATGTCGCCGTCATGTCCGGCTGGGGCGGTGCCGTTCCGCTGTGGGGCGGCGAAGTTGCCAAGACCTTCAAGGAAATCAGCCAGGGCGGCTCGCTCTGGGTGTTCAAGCTGCCGAAGTAATGTTTCCCCGGAGCGTCAGACCTTTGCCCATAGATCGGGTTGGGGGTCTGGCGCTCCACCCCCTCCCCGGGTAAAGAGCCATGAACGATACCGTCGCAATCAGCACCAACGCAGCAGGATCAGCAGCGGCCGAAAGGGGGAGCGTCGCCATGGCACAAACCGGTTCGCCGCCTCGCATCATCCCCGAGCGGGTCCTGATCGTCGACGATCACTCGTTGGTGCGCGATGGCCTGCGCTCGATCTTCGATGACGCGTTTCCTGCCTGCGAGATCCTCGAGGCCGACAGCCTGCAGGCTGCACTGGGAACGCTGGAGCAGGCAGGCGACGTCGACCTCGTCCTGCTCGATCTCAACATTCCCGACGTTTCCCATCTATCCGGGCTGGAAGCCCTGCGCGACCGATTCCCGGCAACGCCGGTGGTGATGGTATCGGGCGTGACGGACCGCAACGTGGTGCGCGATGCCCTTTCAGCCGGCGCAGCCGGATTCGTGCCGAAAAGCCTCAAGCGCGCAGCGATACTGGATGCGCTCAATCAGGTTCTGTGTGGGGAAATCTTCATGCCGGAACTGGGCGGCGATGAATCCGCAGCAGCCGAGGAGGACATGATCCGCACCCGGATCGACAGTCTGACGCCGCAACAGCGCGTGGTGCTAGGTCATCTGGTGGCAGGGCGTCTGAACAAGCAGATCGCCTATGAACTCGATGTCTCGATGACGACGGTGAAAGCACACGTGTCGGCCATCCTGCAGAAGATGAACGTCTTCTCGCGTACGCAGGCGGTCATCATGGCCGGGAAGGTCGGCTTTCGCGGCTAGGCGCTAGTTGGCTTCGTCGGACGTGCTATCAAGCCGCTCCAGCGCCTGGCAGATGTCGATGCCGACAAAGCCAAGCCGCAGATCATCTGCAAGCGTCAGGGCAATTTCCAGGCTGCGCACAAGCTCTGCCCGCAATCGGACCTGTTCGGAATAGCTGCGGCGCGGTTGCGGCGCTTTGAACTGCAGAATAGTCATGGTTCCCAAGCTCCTGGGCGACGGCCAAACGAAGGCACAATCCTGCCCAACCCGGATGATCAAATCCGTACTTACAGGATTTGTTCCAGCCAAGACCACAGCCCATCCCCGTCATGGCACGGGCTGGCGCTTTTTACTGCTTTTATAACACGTCAAGTTGCCGAAGCAGTGCGCGAAGCTGCGCCGGCTTGACCGGCTTGTGGAGGATTGGCAGTCCCAGCGAGGACAGATGAGCCTTCGTGTCCTCGCTCCGGTCGGCGGTCACGACCATGGCCGGGATTGCCACACCTGCCATGGCCCGCAGCCGTTCGATGGCAATGTCGCCGGTCAATCCGTCATCAAGCTGGTAGTCGACGATCAGCATGGCGGGACCCTGCGCCAGCCCGTTGCGGGCAGCGGGATCGCCCGGATCGCGCGCCACCAGCACTTCCAGCCCCCAGTTCTCAAGCAGCGCTTCCATGCCCGAAAGGATCGCGGGATCGTTGTCGATGACCAGCACCAGCCCGCCGCTGCCTGCAGTCGAGGCGGGGATTGCCTCGGCTGCGCATTCCGTGCGGACCGGGTCAACCTTTGGCAGCAGGATAGAAAATGTCGAACCACGGCCGAGTTCGGTTTCCAGCTCCACAGTATGGCCAAGCATGATGGACACACGCCGCACAATGGCAAGCCCCAGCCCCTTGCCCGGAATCTTCTGTGTCTTGCCGACGCGGCGGAACTCGCCGAAGATCTCCTCGCGATCAGCTTCGGCGATGCCGGGACCGGTATCGTGCACTGCCACCCGCACCCCGCCCGCATCATCGCTGACCTCGACGATCACGTGGCCCGCCTCGGTGTAGCGGATCGCATTCGACACGAAATTCTGGAGGACACGCCGCAGCAGTCGCGCGTCCGAGCGGACCCACAGGTCAGTGTCGGGCACATCGAAATGAAGATTGCCGGCAAGAGCCAGTGGCGCGAATTCCACCTTGAGCGCGTGCAGGATGCCACCAAGAGCATGATCGGCGATCTCGGGCTGGATTGCTCCAGCATCGAGGCGTGAAATCTCGAACAGGGCCTCGAGCAGGTCCTCCACCGAATCCAGCGCGGTCGAAGCCTGGCTGACCAGCGCGCGCGGACGTTCCGGCAGGCTCTGGCCGTCCATCGCCGATACGAACAGTCGCGCGGCATTGAGCGGCTGGAGCAGATCGTGGCTGGCCGCGGCAAGGAAGCTGGTCTTCGAGCGATTGGCCGTCTCGGCCTCGTTCTTGGCTTCGACAAGCTGCCGATTGACCTCGACCAGTTCGGCCGTGCGCTCCTCGACGCGGCGCTCCAGCAGTTCGGCGGTTTCGGTCAGCGAGCGCTGAAGGCTGACGTGGTCGGTCACGTCATCGAAGGTAAAGACCATCCCGCCGCTGCCAAGCGGGACCGAGCGGATCACGAAATGCCGGCCATCCATCAGGCACTCGGCCGAAAGCTGCCGGGTGTCGCCTTCCCGCCAGGCAAGGCTGTCAACGCAGGCGAGACCGAGGCGCCAGCTGCACCATTGCACAAGCTGCACATGGCTTTCGACATGGCGCATCAGATCCGCGCCTGAAAGCCCGAGCACGCGGACGAGGCCTTCATTCCATGCCTGCATCCGGCGCTGGGCATCGAACAGGCAGACGCCTTCTGACAGGGTATCGAGCGTGGCCTGCAGTGCAAGGTTGCGCTCTGCCAGTTCCAGCGCGCGTTGGCGGGCATCCTCAGCCTTGACCGAGGTGATGTCGGTATAGATGCCGACGATGCCGCCATCGCTGGTGCGCAGCTCGTTGATCTGGATCCAGCGCCCGTCGCCCAGCGCCTGCACATGCGCGCCCTCGGCGCGGCGGTGCCACTCGACCCGGTCGCTCAGCCAGCGATCCGGCGCCATGGCCGCGCCGATCGTCGATCCGGTAATGGCGACGCGGCTGGCCATCTCGGCAAACTCGGGCGAGTCCTGCGAGATCGGCTCGATTGCCGGAAACAGTCGCAGAAAGGCGCGATTGCACAGGATCAGCCGGTCGTCGGCATCGAACAGGGCAAAGCCGTCGCTCAAGGATTCGATGGCATCGCGCAGCAGCACGCGGGCAATGGTGGCGTCCTCGTTGGCAGCGGCGAGTTCGGCCATCGCGGATTCCAGCGCACTCGTGCGGTCACGAACGACGGATTCAAGCGCGATTGCCGTCTCGAACATCGAGAACGCGCCGCCCTCCATGTCGACGGAGCGTTCCACCCGGTCCATCAGCGCGGCGTTGATCTTTTCAAGCTGCCGGACGCGCGCGCGCAGCGCAGTCACCTCGTCCTCGCCGTTGACCATGGCGGGGGCAAGGATGCCGGTGAGATTGGCGCTGCTCATCGACCGACGGCGAGACCGGTGAAGGTCTGGTTCATGTGCGCGGCGCGGAACTGCTCGCCATAAGTGTTGAAGCCGAACACGCGGTTGGCAACATACATGCGCGAAACGGCGCCGGCCTGCTGGCGATCCTCGGCATCGAGCCGGTTCAATACGCAGTCGAAGCCGACGACATGATCGATCTCGCCGACCTTCCGGCCGATCTCGTCGAACAGGGCGTCCATCTCGGCAAGCCGGTCGACCGGCTCGCCGATCGAAAGGACGACGCCGGTATCGATCGCGCAATAGAACGTCAGCGAGCCGTCATCATTGGCGGTCTGGATCGAGCGGACGTGGAACTGGCCGCCAGTGCGCACGATGGGCGGATAGGCTGCGAAGAACTGCGCGTTCAACTCGCATGGCGGACTTCCCGCAAGACGACGGTATTCCTCGGCGGCGGGCGCAGCGTTGATTTCGGTGACGACGCGCGATTCGGCGTCGGCCTCGGTTATCACCATCTTGGCCGGGCCAGGGCGGTAGAAGCTCTTGCAGAAGACATGGAGCGGACGGCGGCTGGTCAGCAGCACGATCACGGCGGCGTCCTTGTGGAAGGCGCCCTCATGAAGGATCGCGGTATCGCGGAAGGACAGGCCATCGCCGCTGGACCCGCCGATAAGCTGGATGTCACCCAAGGCGTGCTGCGCCGTCATCGTCAGCAGCTCCTCGCGGTGGGACAGGCCATCGACGAAGAACAGCGCAACCTGATGCAGCCCCTCGGTCTGTTCGCGGCGGGATTGCGCGACAAGCTGGCGGATCGCGCCCTGTGCGGCATGCGCATCGAAGTTGTCGAGATCGTCGAACCGCAGCGAGGTCATCGCAAACGGGCCTTCGGGGAAGCCGATCAGCACGACCGAATGGGTATCGTATCCCTGATCATTCAATTCGCCCGCGCTGGTGCAGCCGAACAGACGCACATCGGGCATGGCGCGCGCAAGTTCGTCCTGCAGGGCATCGCGTGGATAGCTGTTGGAACAGAACAACAAGGCACCCGCCAGCTTGCGCCCGGCGATGCATTCGGCCAGTTCGGCTACTGCCAGGCGCGGATCGGCGGCGCGCGAGGTGCACGCGATCATGCGCACTTCGTCGACTGCCGTCATGCTTTCCACAGCCATGCCCATCACCGCATCCTCCATGGCCTGACCTCTACCGGACCTTGCCACCACCTGCGTCAACCTAAGGTCAACCTGCCCTTTCGCCAAGCACCACGCTGTCACCCCGCAGAGGCTCGCCGGCAGCCTCTAGCGCGGCGCTTTCCTCGTCGGAGAACACCCGGCTGCGCACGATGAAACGCACGCCTTCGGGTGCCTCCAGGCTCATGCCCGCACCTCGGCCAGGCACCACATCGATGGTCACTTGCGTATGCCGCCAGTATTCGAACTGCGCCGCCCCGATCCACACCGGCGTATCCTCGGCCACGTGGCCGAGCAGCACGTCTTGCCCGCCGACGCGGAACTCGCCGGCGACAAAGCACATCGGCGCCGAGCCATCGCAGCAGCCGCCGGACTGGTGGAACATCAGCGGCCCGTGCTGCGCCGTCAGCCGGGAGATCCATTCCCCGGCCTCGGGCGTGTTCAGGATGCGGGGCGGCAGATTGGTCATCCGGCCTGGCAAATCATGACCGTTGCCCCGCCCGAGGCAAAGTTCGGAATATCACCAGTCGCGGCCTGCGCTTCGGCAGAGCCCATGCCTGCGGCCATGGCGGCGGCATCGGCGAACCAGATCTGCGTGAGGCGATAATAGGGCGGCGGGCTGCCATCGGGACCGGGCAGGCCCTTGAGCAGGACGACCTTCTCGACCGACGGTATTTTCTCGGCGATCGGCATGTGCGTGCCGAAATAATAGGATTCGAACGCCTCGGGATCGGCAGGCGCGTGGTACAGCACGTTTACAACGACTTGGGCCATCGGTTCATCCTCTCTTGCTTGTCGCTTCACCTTTGCCCTCTTGCGGGGCCTTGGCAATCGGCAGATCACAAATGGCGACGGCGCGACCGGGACCTTCCTCCCTGCGCCGCGCCGTCTCCGTCCAGCGATCAGGCTGGCAATTTCATCATCCGCCTCAGAAGAACCCGAGCTTCTTGGGGCTGTAGCTGACCAGCAGGTTCTTGGTCTGCTGGTAGTGATCGAGCATCATCTTGTGGGTTTCGCGCCCGATGCCCGACTGCTTGTACCCCCCGAAGGCGGCGTGAGCCGGATAGGCGTGGTAGCAGTTGGTCCATACGCGCCCGGCCTGGATGCCGCGACCAAAGCGATAGGCACGGGTTCCATCGCGGGTCCACACGCCGGCACCAAGGCCATAGAGCGTGTCGTTGGCGATCTCGAGCGCTTCCTCGTCGGTCGAGAACTTGGTCACGGCGAGCACCGGGCCGAAGATCTCTTCCTGGAACACGCGCATCTTGTTGTGGCCTTCGAGCACGGTCGGCTTGACGTAGTAGCCCTGCGCCAGATCGCCCTCGTGCATCGCGCGCTCGCCACCGGTCAGGACCTTGGCGCCCTCATCGCGGCCGATCTGGATGTAGGAGAGGATCTTCTCCATCTGATCGTTCGAAGCCTGCGCGCCGATCATGGTCGACCCTTCGAGAGGGCTGCCCAGCTTGATCGCCTCGACGCGGGCAATCGCCTTCTCGATGAAGCGATCGTAGATCGATTCATGCACCAGCGCGCGGCTCGGGCAGGTGCAGACCTCGCCCTGGTTGAGCGCAAACATGGTGAAGCCTTCCAATGCCTTGTCGAGGAAGTCGTCGTCGTGGTCCATCACGTCGGCAAAGAAGATGTTCGGGCTCTTGCCACCCAGTTCAAGCGTGCAAGGGATCAGGTTCTCGGACGCATACTGCATGATCAGGCGGCCGGTGGTGGTTTCACCGGTGAACGCGATCTTGCTGATGCGCTTGTTGGTGGCGAGCGGCTTGCCCGCTTCGATGCCGAAGCCGTTGACGATGTTGAGCGTGCCGGCGGGCAGGATGTCGGCGACCAGTTCAGCCAGGACGAGGATCGACATCGGGGTCTGCTCGGCAGGCTTCAGGACCACGCAGTTGCCTGCGGCCAGCGCCGGAGCAAGCTTCCACGCCGCCATCAGGATCGGGAAGTTCCACGGAATGATCTGGCCGACCACGCCCAGCGGTTCGTGGAAGTGATAGGCGACGGTATCGTGGTCGATCTCGGCGATCGAGCCTTCCTGTGCGCGGACGCAGGCAGCGAAATAGCGGAAGTGGTCGATGGCGAGCGGAATATCGGCGGCGGTCGTCTCGCGGATCGGCTTGCCATTGTCGATAGTCTCGACCATGGCGAGGAGATCGAGGTTCGCTTCCATCTTGTCGGCAACCTTGAGCAGGATGTTCGACCGTTCGGTGGTCGACATCTTGCCCCAAGCATCCTTGGCGGCGTGTGCGGCATCCAGCGCCAGTTCGATGTCCTCGGCAGTGCCGCGGGCCACCTGACACACGACTTGTCCGGTGACGGGCGAGATATTGTCGAAATACGCACCCTTGACCGGGGCAACCCATTTGCCGCCGATGAAGTTGTCGAATTTCTCGCGAATGAGTGAAACGCCAGTGAACTGGCTAAGGGCCTGCTGCAACATCCTCCGGTCCTCCAGAAACTTGTTTTCGAGATCTGGAGAGAGTGTGCGCCCAAGCTGGCTTGCGGCCAATTGTACCTTGGAACGACAGGGAGGACACGGATCGATCATCGCAGCATGAGTGGCAGTGCTTGCGGCGCGCGGGAGAGCATCTGCGCGTTCTGTCGCCGCCTCATCGCGCCAGAACCGGGTGCATTGCGCAAGAAGTTCAGGGTGCGCGGAACCACGCACCCTTGAACCAGAGCGCCAGGTTGACCAGCGCAATCAGCACCGGCACCTCAACCAGCGGGCCGATGACAGCGGCGAAGGCCACTGGCGAGGCAAGGCCGAAGGCGGCGATCGCCACGGCAATCGCCAGTTCGAAGTTGTTCGACGCTGCGGTGAACGCAAGCGAGGCCGTGCGCTCATAGCCAGCGCCGAGCGCTCGTCCGGCTGCAAAGGCCGCAACGAACATCACCACGAAAAATATGACCAGCGGCAAGCCCACCTTGAGCGCATCCAACGGCAGCGCGAGGATCTCGCCTCCCTTGAGGCTGAACATCGCCACGATGGTGAAAAGCAGCGCTGCCAGCGTCAGCGGGCTGATGGTGGGCACGAAATGCGTTTCGTACCACTCCCGCCCGCGAGCAGCGACGAGCGCCTTGCGCACCAGGAAGCCCGCGAGAAAGGGCACGCCAAGATAAGTCAGCACGGCCTTGGCGATCATCGTGAAGTCGATGTCGACCACTTGGCCTTCAAGCCCGAAGACCGGCGGCAGGAACGTCAGGTAGAACCAAGCATAGGGCACGTAGAACAGGATCTGGAACAACGAGTTGAAGGCAACCAGCCCGGTAACGTACTCCGGGCTTCCCCCCGCCAACTGGTTCCATACCAGCACCATGGCAATGCACGGCGCGATGCCGATCAGGATCAGGCCAGTCATGTATTCCGGATTGTTCGGCAGCAGCAAGGCGGCCAATGCGAACATGAAGGCCGGCGCCACGATCCAGCACAGGCCGAACGATACGGCGAGCACCTTGCGATCGCGGAACACCTCTCCCAGTTCCTCGTAGCGCACTTTGGCGAGCGGCGGGAACATCATCAGGATCAGGCCAATCGCGATGGGAATGCTGGTCGAACCGACCGACATAGCGGCCAGCGCCCGAGGCACTGCCGGCACCAGGCTGCCCAGCGCTATGCCCAGCGCCATTGCGCCGAAAATCCACAGCGTCAGCCAGCGATCAAGAAACGCTAGGCGCGGTTTTTCAAACGCTTCTGCAGCCATCGTGGCCATCACGCCGCTCCTTCCATTGCGCCGATGCGGGCAAGTTCGCGCGTCAGTTCGGCTCGCGCCATGGTCTCGAACGGCAGGGCCAGCAGCGCGGCCACGCGCATTTCGAGCCAGCTCCATGTCTGCTCGAACGCGGCGTCGACTTCCGCCTCGCTCCCTTCAACGTTAGCCGGATCGGGCAGGCCCCAGTGCGCCTTCAACGGCGCGCCCATGAACACCGGGCAGGCCTCGCCTGCGGCATTGCCGCAGATCGTGATGGCTAGATCGATCGGCGGCGCGCTCGGCCCGCTGAACTCGTCCCAGCTCTTGGAGCTGAACGGCGCCACGTCGATGCCCTTGCGCGCCAGCAGCCGCAGCGCGCCGGGATGCGGCACGCCCTTGGGCTTGCTGCCGGCACTGTACGCGACGATCCGGCCCGCGCCCATCGTTCCGAGAATGGCTTCCCCCAGGATCGAACGGGCGGAATTGCCGGTGCACAGGACCAGCACCGAAAATGGCCGGTCGCTCATCAGCAACATCCCGCCTTTGCAGCCGGTGCGGCAACCTTCGGCGCGCAACACGCGCTGTCCGAAGCATTGGCAGACCCAAGCGGTGCAAAGTCCGGACTCTCGCCATATACGGTGCTTTCGCCCTCGGTCAGGAAGGCTTCCCAGATCACGCCATCGGGATCGGCGATCCAGCTTTTTTCGGACTTGGCGTAACAGCAGGTTGTCGCGCCCTCCTCGATCACTGGTCCCTTGGCATTGGCCAGACGGCCATAGACTTCCGCCAGTTCGCCAGCGCTCTCGACCTGCAGGCCAAGGTGCTCGATCCCCTTCACCGCGCCATCCTTCTGCGAGATGGCAAAGTTGATGCGCGGGTCCTCCAGCATCCACTTGGCGTAATCGGCCTTGGTCACTGTCGGTTCGGCACCGAACAGGCCGGAATAGAATGCGATCGACGCATCGAGATCGGCAACGCCGACATGGACATGGAAGCGCTTCATGCGACGTCCTTTTCAGAAGGTTTTGCAGGTTTGCACTGGGCAGGCGCGCAAGGCATGCCGCCACAGCAGTTCTCGGTCAGGAAGCCCATCAGATCCGCCATCGCGTCATAGTCGGCGGCGTAGAGGATGGAGCGGCCCGCGCGGCGCTGGCTGACTAGGCCGGCATTGGCCAGTTGGGCGATATGAAAGCTCAAGGACGAAGGCGCGATGTCGAGCGCCTCGGCCAGCGTGCCTGCGGCCAGCCCGTCCGGTCCGGCCTGCACGAGCAACCGGAAGGCCGCGAGCCGATGCTCCTGCGCCAATGCGCCAAGCGCGCGCACGACCGATGCTGATTCCACTCTTCGCCTCATTCGATTTGATATTTCAATAATAGTTGAAATATCCTAGCCTGCAAGGACAAATGAAAAAGGGCGGAGCCGAAGCCCCGCCCTTGTGTTTCAACCGATGTGAAAGGCTCGGCAGTTGCCGGCGCCGTCACGGCGCCTTGGGCAACGGGGTTCCTTCCGCAACAACGGGCAGCCAGACCGCGCTTGCGGCCGCGCCGCCACGCTCCAGTGTCACGGTCGCCTTCTGATAGTCCGCCTTCTTCGCGAGGAAGATGTTGGGCACGAACTTCTGCGGATTGCGGTCATAGAGCGGGAAGAGCGAGGACTGCACCTGCACCATGATGCGGTGGCCCGGCTGGAACACGTGGTTCACCGTCGGCAGGCGGAACTTGTAGCGCTGCACCTTACCCGCCGGAATTGCCGTCGGCTTGGCGAAGCTGTCACGATAGCGGCCACGGAAGATGTCGAGGCTGATCGGCAGTTGATAGCCCCCCATCTTGGGATCCGAACCCGCGACCTCATCGGGGAACACGTCGATCACCTTCACCACGAAATCGCCGTCGGTGCCAGTCGTCTTGGCATAGAGGTCCGCAATCGGCGCGCCCGATACTCGTACAGCGCTGGTCAGCACCGGCGTGGTGTAGGTCATGACGTCGGGCCGGCCATCGGCGTGGCGCTGGTCGCTCACCAGCCAGTCGCCCCAGCGCCCGTCGCTGAAGTTCACCGGGCGCGGCAGGTGGGGCACCGGCTTGTCAGGGTCGGAGACATAGGAATCCTCGCCCACAGCGCCCTTGTCGAAGCCCAGACCACCGGCCGATTGCAGGTAGATCGGCTTGAGGGGCGAGGCGCAGTCCTTCTCGCAGGCCAGCGGCCATTGCGTCAGCTTGTCCCAGTGGTTCTCGCCGGTGTTGTAGATCGCCGCCTGCGGCAGGTTCGCCGCCGGACCATCCTTGAGGTACTGGTTGAACAACGGCAGCACCATGTCCTCGCGGAATTGCTGCGCGGTATCGCCATTCCACTTGAACGGCCCCAGTTCGCGTCCGTCACGGTTGACCTGGCTGTGCCGCCACGGCCCCATGACGAGGAAGTTGTTGCCGGTCTTGCCCTTTGCCTTCAGCGCTTCCCACGCGGTGATCGCGCCGTACATGTCCTCCTGATCCCACAGCCCCTGTTCCCAGATCGTCGGCACGTTGGAAGGATTGGCCGCCAGCAGCTTGTCGAGCGCCTGGCCCTGCCAGAACTCGTCATAGGCGGTGTGCTTGACCATCTTCTGCCAGGCAGGAAGCTGGTCGAAGCCGGAGTTCTTCGCCCATTCGTTGGCCCCGCCGAGGCGGCGGAATTCCTCGTAATTGTCGTAGATCCCGGTCGCCGGATCGTCGCCCTTGCCCTTGTAGCCGGTCTGCGATCCGATCCAGCCGATGTTGGCAAGGCGAAACGCGCCGTAGTGGAACCAGTCATCGCCCATCCACCCATCGATCATCGGGCTTTCGGGCGCTGCCACTTTCAGCGCAGGATGCGGATCGAGCAGCGCCATGACCACGGTGAAGCCTTCATAGCTCGACCCGATCATGCCGACCTTGCCGTTCGATTCGGGCAGGTTCGCCTTGTTCACCAGCCAGTCGATCGTGTCATAGGCATCGGTGACGTGGTCGGTCTGCGTCTTGTTGAGCGGGCCGCGGACCGGACGGGTAACGATGTAATCGCCTTCCGAGCCATACTTGCCGCGAATGTCCTGATAGACGCGGATGTAGCCCGCCTTGACGAAAGCCTCGTCCGCCTGCGGCAAGGTTGACAGTATGTGCGGGCTGTCCATCCGGTTGGCGCGCGACTTTGCATCATAGGGCGTGCGCGTCAGCACGATCGGGGCGTTCGTCGTGCCCTTGGGATAGACGATGACGGTGTAGAGCTTCGTCCCGTCACGCATCGGGATCATCACTTCGCGCTTCACGTAATCGCGCGCATCCTGCGGCGGGGTGAACTTGGCGGGGATATCGCTCGGGGGGAAGCTGTCCTGCGCAACGGCAGCGCGGCCCATCACCGCCAGCGCCGAGGCTGCGAGCAGGGACAGCATTACGGGACGAGCGGAACGATGGGACATGCAGTGGCCTTCCGGTTGCAGCAGAAACGACTCAGTGCGCCTTGGCGCAGGCGCGACCGTATCGGCAGCAAGGGCAAGGTCCAGCCCATTCAGTGCATTGCAGCAATCTTTTGTCAGGAAAACCCGGGATGCCACCGCCAGCGAAACACCTCAACCGGGCGTTAATCCTCGATCATGCGCAGCATGCGGCAAAGGTCATGCGAAGCGGACTTCAGCCCCAGTTCCTCGCAAAACAGAAAAGCCTCGTTGAGATGATGACGCAGCATGAGCAGATTCTGTTCGGTCGAGGATGTGACCATGGACGCGGCTGCAGCGACCTCGCGCATCAATCCGGACATTGCCACCTCCCCTGCCAGTCACTGCCTTGATCGTACAGTCGACAGGCGGGAGAACCGTGACCCCTGCATTATGTTCCCGCAGGGATGTGCGCGTTAAACCTGGACGGGCGAAAACCTGCACCATTTGACATGCGTAATTTACCGAGCATGTGGCGTCAGCGCTTTTTACGCCCGGCAGTTATAGACCCTGTCAAATCATAGCGATACGCGACAGGAGCAGCCTTTAATGCTGGAATGGTTCGAAACGCAGGCGCCAATACGCGAGAAGTTCCGGGTTCTCCTGCTTGTCCTACTGGCAGCCTCGGCGCTCAACCTCCTTGCGGTGCCGGCAATCGAACTGTTTCCCGAACAGGCAATGCTGGCCGTTGGTGCAATCGCGCTTGTTTCTATGGGCCTGACCTTCACGATCATGAAGCTGGCCGCCGAGCGGGTGTGCCGACCGTATGTCGAGACAGTCGTGCGCATGGAAGCCATGGCGGCGGGCGATACCGATACGCTTATCCGCTACACGCACCACAACGATTGCGTCGGCCGCATGACCAAGGCGATGGAAACCTTCCGCCAGTCGATCCGGGCCTCTACCGACGTCGACACACAGCGCCGGATCATCGATCAGATGAATGCCGCACTGGCGCGGCTTGCCAATAACGATCTTACCGCCTCGATTACCGCTCCGTTCCCCGGCGAGTACGAGGCAATGCGTCTGAGCTACAATGCCGGCATTGCCAACATTGCCAGCGCACTCGAATCCATCCGCGCCCTTTCCGACAGCGTGCTGACCGGTTCGGAGGAAATCGACGCAGCGTCGGCTGACCTTGCGCGCCGAAACGAACGGCAGGCTGCGAACCTGCAGCGAGCCAGCGGCGCGATGATGGAAGTGACCGAGGCACTTGGCCAGACCGCGCAGCGCGCCGATGTGGCGCACAAGTCGGTCAAGAGCGTAGCGTCCAAGGCGACCGAGGGACACGAGGTTGCCGCCACGGCCATGGAATCGATGCACGAAATCGAGAAGTCCTCGCAGGAAATCGGCCGCATCGTCGGCCTGATCGATGGCATCGCCTTCCAGACGAACCTGCTGGCACTTAACGCCGGTGTCGAAGCCGCGCGTGCGGGCGAGGCCGGCAAGGGCTTTGCCGTCGTCGCCACCGAAGTGCGCGCGCTGGCACAGCGCTGCGCCGAAGCTGCGCGCGACATCAAGGGGCTGGTCGATACCAGCAGCACGACCGTCGCCAAGGGCGTGACCACGGTGGAGCGGACCCGGTCGGTCCTTGCTGAACTGACCGGGCTGATCGACGAGATCAACAGCTTCATCAACGAAGTGGCCACACACACGGGCGATCAGGTGCGCAACCTGGCCGGCGTGAGCGCCGACGTCGCCGAGATGGACCAGATGACGCAGCAGAACGCGGCAATGGTCGAGGAATCCGCCGCCGCCGCGCGCAGCCTGTCGGAGCAGGCCAACGCGCTAGCCGAGGGTGTCAGCGCCTTTGCCATCCCTGCGAGCTTGGCCGGCCACACGGCAACTGCGCGAATGCCTGCCGCCCGACCTGCGCCTGCCCCAGCCCCGCAGGCTGTCGATCACGCGCCTGCGCGCACGCCGCCGCCGCCGGTCAGAGGCAACCTTGCGCTGGCCGACGACTGGTCGGAGTTCTGACGGCCTCTATTCGTCCCACGGCGGAATCTCTCCGGCGCCAACCTGGCTGGAGATACCAAGCAGGAAGCCGCCATAGACTTCGGTCGCATTGGGGTACTTTTCGGCCATGATCGCGGCGAGCTCTTTCGAGGTCTTCGATCTGGAGCGCGCGTCGGCAAAGGCGTTGATATAGGTGCGGGTCCAGCCGATGCTCATGGTGTCATCGGGCAGGCCCGGCTTGGTGTGGCCGGCCACGACCTTGACCGGGTTCAGCGCCTCTAGCTGGTCGAGCGTCTTGAGCCATGCGTCATATTGCGCAGGGCCGTGTTCACCGAGCCAGACGTAGACCCCGTTGTAGAGGATGTCGCCCGCGACAAGGGTTCGCGTCTCGGCATCCCACACCGCGGTCGAGTGGACATGATCGCCCTGCATCGGCCCGATCACCTGCAACTTGTGGCCTTCCAGGTCGAAGCTGTCGCCGCTCATCGCCTGCGGCTGGACGGGGCGCTTGGGTGCATTGGTGCCGAGCTGTCCGCTCCAGCGCTTGAACTTGATCGGGATCGAGCGCGCCATGTCCTTGGCGGCGACCGGATTGGCAATGATCTTCGCGTCGGGGAATGCATCCTGCAGCACGTCCAGCCCGAAGAAGTGATCGGGGTGATCGTGCGTGATGATGATCGCCTTGAGGCTCTTGCCACTGTCAAGCACCTCGGCGGCGACGCGCATGGCGTCGGACCGGGCGAAGGGCACGTCCACCAGCACGGCTTCCTTTTCGCCGGTGATCAGCGTGACATTGGCAACCATGCTGACCGGGCTGGTCGGGATCACCTTGTAATCGAGCGGCTTGGCCTGGGCAGCGCTGATCGATAGCGCTGATGCCGCGAGAAGCGAGAGTACCATTCGCATTTCCGTCTCCTCGGTACGCATGAATCAATGTGCGGTCTGGCCGCCGTCGATGGTGAAAGTGGCGCCGTTGATGAAGCTCGCCCCGTCGGAACACAGGTGCAGCACGGTGGGGGCGATCTCCTCTGGCCGGGCCGCGCGGCCCGAAATGTTCTGGGCAAAGAACATCTGCGTGAACTCGTTGCTGTCGGCCCAGTGCTGCGTCATCGGGGTGACGACGAAGCCGGGCGCGATGGCATTCACGCTGATGCCCATCTGCGCATATTCCACCGCCGCTGCCTTGGTGAGGCCCGAAACGGCGTGCTTCATCGCGCAGTAGGCGCTCATGTTCGGGTCTGCGATCAACGCACCGACGCTGGCAGTGTTGACGATTGCGCCCCCGCCGACGCTGAGGAAGTGGCGTATCTCCGCCTGCATGGCAAAGAAGACGCCCTTGAAATCGACATCGATGGCAAGGTCGAGCTCCTGCTCGGTCACTTCATGGATCGGGCGCTGCGGGGGGAGGACACCGGCGTTGTTGAATGCCGCGTCCATCCGCCCGAAACGTTCAAGGCATTCGGCGACGAGCGCATCGAGATCGGCGGCCTTGCGCACGTCGGTCTGGCGGAATGCTGCGCGTCCGCCCTCACCCACGATCAGCTCGACCGTCTCTGCAGCGCGGGCATCGACATCGCCGATCATGACGGCTGCGCCTTCGCGCGCGAAAGCGAGAGCGGTTGCGCGGCCTATGCCGGTGGCAGCGCCGGTCACGAGGACGGCCTTTCCTTCGAAACGCATCATGTCAGATGATCCCTGATTTGCCGGGGGCGAGAATGCCGTTGGGGTCAAGCGCGTGTTTGATTTTCGCGTTGAATTCGCGGTTTACCGCACCGTATTGCTGCGCAACGAGGTCCATGGAGTTTACGCCGGTGCGATAGCTTGCCCAGCCTTGCGCCCCGAACCGCGTGAC
Organism: Novosphingobium sp. B1; assembly: GCF_900176395.1. Taxonomy (GTDB): domain Bacteria; phylum Pseudomonadota; class Alphaproteobacteria; order Sphingomonadales; family Sphingomonadaceae; genus Novosphingobium. Next base: position 271,759 of record NZ_FWXL01000002.1, read on the forward strand.
CAGTTCGCGGTAGCAGGCGTCGGCCTTCCTCTCCTGTTCGGCATCGGATTTGTCGAACAGGAGCGCGATGATGTGGTGCAGGTCGCGCCAGCCGATGGCATAGGCAGCCGTGTAATCGAAGCCATGCTTCTCGACGATTTCCCTCGCCAATGCGGTCTGGCGCTCGGCCTCGACGCCGCGCGCGGCGGCAACCGGTGCGAACCAGGCAAGTCCCCCGCCCGCCCCGCGCCAGCGCAGCAGGCCGATCTCATCGAGATTGAGGCCGCCTTCCATAAGCGTGGCGTGATGGTGGAACCAGGGATTGTCGCCCATTTCGGCAGCGGTCAGAACTTCGCCGCCGCTCGCCGTCAGGCTTGCGCGGATGATCGGCTCGACCCCCGCCACCGTCTGTTCGGTGCCGTAAAGCGCGAAGTACGTGTTCCACATGCCGAGACCGTTGGCCTTGGCCACCTTCTTGATCGAGGCCTCATCCAGCGGCATGCCATCGGGCACGATCTCGTTGCGGCGCTTGAACATGGCGAGCTGGTAGGACGCACTCATCATCAGGTTGCAGTTGGCGAAGAGGTTCGAGACGCGTAAGGGGCGCATCGCCTCGATGATGCGCGGAACGTCGGCCATTTCAGCGTGGCGCACCATGAACGGCTTGTAGACCGGGGGCTTGGGCATCAGCCACAGGCCCATCTTGGTGACGACGCCGAAATTCGACTGGGTGAACAGGCCGTCGATGTAAGGGCCGTAGCCCCACTTGAACGCCTGCCACGCAGTGCTGCCCTTGATCGAGCCCATGCCGGTGCGCATGACCTGTCCATCGGCCAGCACCACTTCCATGCCGCACTGGAACATGAAGTGTTCGCCATAGGGCGTGTAGCCCACCCCGCGATCCAGCGTGTTGCCGACCGCGGAGGCGATCGGGCCGACCGTGGGCACGTCGATCCACAGCGGGATGTTGTTCTCTACCAGATAGTCCTTGAGCTGCTGGTAGGTGACGCCCGGTTCCAGCAGACAGGTGCCGAGATCGGCGTCGACTTCGAGGATGCGGTTCATCCGCTTGAGATCGAGCACCACCTGCCCGGGCGTTGCCGGCGCAGTCATGCCGTAGCCCATGTTCTTGCCGGTCGAGACCGTCCACAACGGCTGCTTGTAGGTGTTGGCGATGCGGACGATTTCCTGCACCTGCTCCACCGTCTCGGGGCAGACCGCGCCGACGGGAACATGGCGGTGCGCAGGGTCAGGCACGTAGACCTTGGTGTAGGGCGCGACCGCCTCCTCGTCGCCGAACACCCATTCGTTGCCGACGACGGCGCGGAAGGCCTTCATGGCACCGGCAAAGTCGGCTTTCGACATACGCGGGGCGAGCGGGGCGGGGTTCTTCGCGCTGGCACCGGTGCCAAGGCCAAGGCTGGCCGCGCCGATTATCCCTGCGCCGAGCAGGCCGCGGCGGTCGAGGTCGATGCTGCTCATTGTCCGTGCTCCTCCTTGCGCGGCTGGCTATTCTCTATCCACGCTGCGAGGGCTTCCAACTCTTCCGGCTTCACCTCGGTCGGGCGGAAGGCGGGCATGCCGTTCTGGCCATGGCGGACGATATACTTGACGCTCTCGGCAGGCAGGCCGCGCCCGAGGATAATCGGGCCGACATTGCGGCCATGGCAGTAGCCGCAAGTCTTGGCGTAGATGGTTTCAGGCGGGCGGATCGGTTGCGCCTCGCCCAGCTTCTGCCCAGCCAGCGCTGGCGCGGCGAGCGCAAGCAGCGCTGCCCCTGCAATGGCAAAGGCGGTGGTATTGTCCGGCATATGTCCCCTCCGGTGCGGCGTGATCTCCGCTTCCGGAAAAGGGTTATCGCGGCTCAGCGCGGCTCGCCATCGACGGTGTCATCGCGCGTTCCACCAAGCGAAACGTGCGCGCGAACGGTCACCCCACTGCCGCAAGCACGAGCGTCAGCACGCCGAGGCCACTGGCCATCCAAACCCGCAGGCGCAACCAGCCTTCGGGCAGAATGACCTCGCCCGCCAGCTTGTGATCGACAAGCGGACTGGCCAGCAGGAGTAGACCGAGCGCCACCAGAGAAGGCCCCGGCCAATGCCAGCCCTCGCTCCACGGCAACAGCGCTGCCCACGCAGCAAGGCTTGGCAGCACCGAGACGACATAGAGCCCCGATTTGCGAACGCCGCCAAGCAGGCCTGCCATCCACCACAGACCGCCCAGGAACGACAGGATCAGCGCGGCATAGAAGCAGCCCGCTGCCCGCGCCGTCCATTGATAGGCGCCCTTGTCCAGCACGGCCCAGATGCACAGCGCCTGCGGGAGCCAGCCGGCCAGGCCAAGCAAGGTCACGGCAGGGGGCAGCGAGGCGAGCTTCATGTGGGCGGAGTCCTTCAGCATCGCTTCCGTCTGGCCGCTCGCCAAGGCTACCGCAACACGGACCTGTTGCCACGTCGAGACCGGCGCGCGTCAACGCTAGCCAGAGCCATGGACAGGTTTCCCCTCACCCGTGCCGCAGCGCTGGAGCGCCTCGAACGGTTCGTGCCCAAGGCCGCCGGCGCCTATGCCGCGCGGCGCAATCTGGTGGACCCGCAAGGCGATCACCGCAACGTCTCGCGCCTATCTGCAACGCTGCGCCGCCGTCTGATCGGCGAGGACGAGGTGGTGCGCACCGTCCTTGCCGCACATCGCTTCGATAAATGCGAGAAGTTCGTCGCCGAAGTGTTCTGGCGGACCTATTGGAAAGGCTGGCTGGAACAGCGCCCTCAACTGTGGACCAGCTACCTGGCCGAATGCGAGAGCCTGCCGGTTACCCCGCAGGTTCATGCCGCGATGGATGGACGCACCGGCATCGATGCCTTCGACCACTGGGCACGCGAACTGACCGAGACCGGATACCTGCACAACTGGGCGCGGATGCAGGTTGCCTCGATCTGGATCTTCACGCTGGGTCTGCCGTGGCAGCTTGGCGCACAATGGTTCCTGGATCGCCTGATCGATGCCGATCCTGCCTCCAACACGCTGAGCTGGCGCTGGGTGGCCGGGTTGCATACCGCGGGCAAGACATACCTCGCCGATGCCGACCGCATCGCTGCGATGACAGGCGGGCGGTTCCGTCCGGCAGGACTGGCCGAAAGCGCTGCTGTGCCCGAGGCCTCACCCATGCCCGGCCGGACACCCCTGCCGGCGACGCAGGAGATCGACCCCAGTCAGCCCACAATGGTTCTGATCACGCCCGAGGACTGCTCGCTCGAGACCGTACTGCCCCAGCTTGACGTTCGAGCCGTGGCCGTGGCCGATGGCATGGCGCGCAATGGCTGGGATCGCACCGCTCTGGGCGATGCTGCCGCGCGGGCATCGGGGCACTGGCAATGTCCGGCCGCAGCGGGCGACATCGTCGCGCTGGCCCTGCGCCATGACTGCAAGCAGATCGTCACCGGCCTTGCCCCCGCCGGACCGGTGGCGAGCGAGCTGGCTGCCCTGCGCAAGAGGCTTGGCGAACGCGGCGTGAGACTGGTCGAGCATCAGCGCGATTGGGACAGGCAGTGCTGGCCACATTGCGGCAAGGGCTTCTTCAACCTCAAGTCGCAAATTCCAGGCCTGCTGCGCAGTCTCGATCTTTTGGTGAAGACTGCACCCAATCGGACCGGGGAAAGTCTTGGCAAGGATTGCTATACCATGTAACATTCCCACTGGAGAGACCTGAACTCAGGCGGAACGGAGCATGATCGAAGTCATCAGCACGCGCGATCTCGCACCAGTGGAGCGGCTGGATTACTGGAACGATCTTATCGCATCGACTTATCAGGGCATGGTGGTCGATGCCCCGCGCGACCGCTTCGACGCACGGTTGACCGTCTGGCAGATGGGCGCGCTGCGCATGGTGCGGCCCTATTCACGGGCTGCGGTGATTTCCCGTCATGCCGACAGGTCAACGCGAGGGACAGAGCAGTTGATGGTGGCGCATCTCCTGACGCGCGGACAGGCGCGGCTGGAACAGCGCGGGCGAAGTGTCGATCTTGTAGAGGGCGACATGGTGCTTTGCGCAGCAGAAGAATTCTACCGCTTCGATACCCGCACCACGCACGAGATGATGGTGGTCGAATTTGACCGGCGCACGCTTGCCGACCGCGTTCCGGGCATCGACGACTTCGTCGCGCGGCGGATCTCGGGCGAGCTTGCCTCGACGCGCCTTGCCCATCGCTACATGTCCTCGCTGTGGCAGGAAGCGCCCGAGACTCTCCCGCCCGCGCATTGGCAGATGCACGCCGGCATTCTCGGCGACATCATTGCGTCCTGCATCGAAGGGAGCCGCGAATGTACCGAGGCTTCAGCCGGTGCCCTCCTGAAGCGCGCCGAATCAGTGATACTCGACCGCATCGGCGATGCAACGCTGGGTCCGTCGACGCTGGCGGCAGAACTTGGCGTGCCCTTGCGCACGCTTCAAGCCACGGCCGCCGCGGCCGGCACGACGCTGGGTGCCCTTATCATGCGCCGCCGCCTGCAGTGCGCGGCCAAGCGACTGGTGAGCGTGCCGCTGGCCAGCGTGACGATGATCGCGCTGGAATGCGGCTTTGCTGATTCGGCGCATTTTGCCCGGCGTTTCCAGCAGCACTTCGGCATGACGCCTACGCAATATCGGCGCATGAACTGAGGCGCCTTGCGCGCTCGTCCCAAATGCTGCGCGTGCAGACAGGCGCGCCCCGCCACGTGAGCTAGACCTTCCCCATAAACATGGGAGGTTCTGCATGAAGGCTCGATTTACTTCGGCTAGCGTCGTTGCGCTTGCTGCATCCATTCTCGCCGTTCCCGCTTTCGCGCAAGAGGCCGCACAGGCCGATGCTGCCGGCGGCATCGAGGAGATCGTCGTTACCGCCCAGAAGCGGGTTGAAAATGTGCAGGATGTGCCGATCGCCATCTCGGCCTTCGGCGGCACTGCGCTGAAGGAGCGCGCGGTGGCCGACATTTCGGCCCTGAGCGGCATTGCGCCCAATGTGAACCTTGATGGCGGCACGCCGTTCTCAGGCTCGTCTGCGGTGCTTTCTGCAACGATCCGCGGCATCGGCTCCGACGACTTTGCGTTCAACATCGATCCGGGCGTGGGTATCTACCTCGACGGCGTGTTCCTGGCGCGCACCGTTGGCGCCAACCAGGACCTTCCCGATGTCGAGCGGATCGAGGTGCTGAAGGGACCGCAGGGCACGCTATTCGGGCGCAACACCATCGGCGGCGCGATTTCCATCGTCACGCACAACCCCGGCTACGAGTTCCGCCTCTCGGGCGATCTGACCACCGGCAGCTTCGACCTGCTGCGCGCCCGCGCCACGATCGACCTGCCGCTGGCCGAGGGCCTTGCCGCCTCGCTGACCGGCGCGGTCACCAGCCGCAGCGGCTTCCAGAAGCGCATCCCCTATCAGGGCACGGCGGCGGAAATGCGCGCCATTGCCAATTCCGATGCCTTCACGTCATTCAACAACGCCGACTATTCAACCTCCAGCCGCCAGAGCGCCGACAACAACATGAGCCTGCGCGGCAAGCTGCGCTGGGACGATGGCGGTGCGTTCCGCGTGACGCTTTCGGGTGACTATACCAATCAGGATTCCTCGGGGCAGAACAACTCGTTGCTGGGCGTGTCCTTCCCGCCGGGGCCGTTTGCGCCAACCAATCCGCTGCCCGGCACAGGCATCAATCCAATAAATCCGGCGGGTGGCTTCCTGTTCGCGGGGCTCTACAACTTCTGCATCGGGTCGACGCAGGCCGAGATTGCCGCCCGCGGGGCCAGCGCAATCTGCGGTGCGCGCGGCACCAGCGTCAATCCTGGCCGGCTGCTCGGCTCACTGGCCGGCGTGAACACCGATGCCAACCCCGCCAACGACCGGCTGCCGTGGGACGGCCGCTTCATCACCGGCGATCCTGACAAGACCTACGCTACCGGTCCGACGCTCAACAAGCTGCGCGCCTGGGGCTTTGCCGGCAATCTCGAATACGACCTTGCCGACGGCCTGATGGTGCGGTCCATCACCAGCTACCGCAAGACCAACTGGAAGGCCGGCACCGACCTCGACGGCTCGCCGCTTTCGATGCTCGAACTTACGTTCAGCCAGAACCAGCAGCAGTTCAGCCAGGAAGTGCAGTTGCTGGGCAACAACCTGCTCGATGGCAAGCTCAACTTCGTTCTTGGCGGATACTACTTCAAGGAAGACGGCGACCTTCACGATTACGTGACTTTCGATGAAGGCCTGCTGCAGGTTGACGGCCCGAACGAATTCGACACCAAGAACTACGCTTTCTTCGGCCAGGTCGATTTGCGCGTGAATGACTGGATCGGCATCACGCTGGGCGGCCGGTACACCAAGGAGACCAAGCTGTTCGAAGGCGGACAGCAGGACCTCAATGGCGGCAACTACAAGCTGTTCGGTTGCGCCAATGCCGCCGGCACGATCTTCCCGTTCGGCGACTTCCCGCTGGCTCCGCCACAGGCGGCGGGCGGCCCGCCCTGCTTTGCCGCGCTGTCCTTCCCCGATCCGAGCAATCCGGTGCGCGTCTATGCGCCGGGCGTGAACCGCAAGACCTTCTCGAACTTTGCGCCCAAGATCGGCGTGCAATTGCACCCGAGTGACGACGTCATGGTCTACGGCAGCTATTCTGAAGGCTACAAGACCGGCGGCTGGACAACGCGCCTGACCAATCCGCAAGGTAACGTCGCGCCCGATTTCGACGAGGAAATCGCCGAGACCTATGAAGTGGGCGTCAAGTCCACCTGGCTCGACCGCCGCCTGCAGGTGAATGTCGCGGCCTTCACCACCAACTACAAGAACGTCCAGCTCAACCAGCAGGTCGGTACATCACCCACCATCGACAACGCAGGTACCGCGCGCATCAAGGGCGTCGAGCTCGAGGCCATCGTCGCCCCGGTCAAGGGCCTGACGATCAACGCCTCGGTCGGCTATCTCGACGCCTACTTCACCGCGCTTTCGGCCAGCGTTTCACGGCCTGACGTGGCGGGGGCGATTCCGGGCCTGCGCGAAGGGGCCGTGGTAGGCGGGCAATTGCCCAAGACGGCGAAATGGTCGACCAACGTCGCCCCGCGCTACGAACTTGGCCTTGGCAATGGCGGATCGCTGGTGATGCTGGCCGATTGGACGCACAAGAGCGCGGTGTGGAACGATGTGGCGCGCTACCTGCCGCTGCGGCGCCAGCCGATCGATATCGTCAACGCGAGCATCACCTACCGTGAACCCGGCGGCAAGTGGGACCTGACCCTTGGCGGCACCAACCTGACCGACGAACGCTATCTGGTCTCGGCAGGCGCGAACGATGCGGCCGGGGTCTATTTCGGCAGCTACAACCGGCCCCGCGAATGGTACGCCCGCGTCGGTTTCAGGTTCTGATCGTCCGGAGCCCCGCCACGCGGCGGGGCTCTGCCACCATCGCCTTTGCCATTTACAGGAAACCCACCATGACCACTGCCAAGGCCGCCGTGCTGCGCACCGTTGGCGCTGCGCCCGCGATCGAACCTGTGAAGCTGGAAGAGCCGCGCGCCGACGAGGTGCTCATCGAGATGCGCGGCGTCGGCATCTGCCATACCGACATGGTCATGCGCGATGGGCATTTGCCGGTGCCGCTGCCTGTGGTGCTTGGCCATGAAGGTTCGGGCATCGTCCGCGCACTCGGCAGCGACGTGACCGACCTTGCGGTGGGTGACCACGTCGTCCTCAGCTTCATGTCATGCAACCATTGCCCGAGCTGCGCCGAGAGTTCACCGGCCTATTGCCATTCGTGGGTGCCGCTCAACTTCTTCGGCGCCCGCTCCGATGGCTCGACTGCACTGACGGACGCGGCGGGCGCACCGGTTCACAGCCATGTCTTTGGCCAGTCTTCCTTCGCGACGCACGCTGTCGTGAACCGGCGCAATACGGTCAAGGTGGACAAGGACCTGCCGCTCGAACTGCTGGGTCCGCTGGGCTGTGGCATCCAGACGGGAGCGGGCGCGGTGCTCAACGCCTGCCGCGTTCGCGCAGGATCGAGCGTGGCGGTGATCGGCGTCGGGGCGGTCGGCCTTTCTGCCGTGATGGCGGCGGGCATTGCCGGTGCCACAACGATTGCCGCGATCGACATCAACCCGGCAAGGCTCGACCTTGCCATCGCGCTTGGCGCAACTCATGCATTGCGCAGTGGTGGCGACTTCACCGCTTTGGCATCGGAAGCGGGGTGTCCGGCGGGCTTCGACTACGTCATCGACACCACCGGCATCGCGTCGCTGGTCAACGCTGCGATCCTTGCACTTGCGCCGCGCGGCGAGATGGCGCTGGTGGGCGCCTATGCCCCCGGCACCGAAGTCTGCGCCGATACCACGCATTTGATGAGCGCGGGGCGCGTGATCCGGGGCGTGGTGGAAGGCAGTGCCGATCCGCAGCAATTCATCCCGCAGCTGATCGCCTTCCACCGCGAAGGCCGGTTCCCCTTCGACCGGCTGGTCCAGTATTTTGCGTTCGAGGAGATCGCCGATGCGGTCGCTGCCGGCGAGAGCGGCAAGGTGGTGAAACCGATCGTGCGGTTCTGAAGGTTCAGCCGGAAAGCCCCGCCCAGTCGAACCATTCGGCATAGGGGTGGCATTGGGCCACTACCTGCGGGCGCCCGGCTCCCGCCTGTCCATGCCATTGCGTAAGCGTCACTTCCACGGCGGTGCGGTCGGCATTCCATTCGAGGCCGACGCGCACGAGCGGCGTCGAGGGCGTGGCCACGCGACCTGCCTGGGCCAGGGCAAGATCGATCATGCGGCGTTCGGTTTCAGGCAGATATTGCGCGACCATCGAATGGAACACGACGCGCCGTTCGCCTTGCGGCTGCGGCAGGGCAAGCTGCTGCCCCAGCCATTCCCCGGCGCGGCCCCTGTCCACCTGCGGCGGGTGGAACCGGGCCAACACAAGGGCGGCACGCAGGCGTTCCGAGCGGGCGCGCTCGCCCGGCCAGATATAGGCGTGGAGCCGTTCACCATCAGCTTCGCGCCGCACGTCGAGCGGATTGAGATCGACGCCGCGCGCGCCTGCGATGCGCGTCCGCCCGGGCAGCGGCGCATGTCCGCTCCAGCGGGGCGCAATGCAGACTTCGCTGGAACAATCGCCCGCTCGCTGCGCACCCATGTGAATGTCGTAGTGTTCGAGATTGAGGTTCAATCCTGCGCTTGATCCCAGTTCAAGCAGGCTCGTCCGCATCGGCGCGCGGGCATCGAGTTCCATCAGCACCGCAGCAAGCGCTGCAACGCGCGCCACTTCGTTGGTCTGGGTCGGACCGCTCATCCATTGCAGGAGATCGGCCTCTCCATCATGAAGCGCCAGAGACAGCGTGATATCGAGCAGCAAAGGCTCCGGCGCTGCATCCGCTGCATCGGCGCGGGCATCGCGATAGATCGCCGCAAGGCCGGGATGGCGGCCCGAACGCGCCATGGCGTGAAGACCCGCGCCAAGCCTGAAGATCACGCCCGCGCTGGCAAGGTCTCCGGGCCAGGTTTCGATGGCATGGGCAAGGAGCGGAGCTTGCGGCAGGACCCGCGCCACGCTTTCCAGAACAGCCGCAACGAAGACCTTGCCAAAGCTGCGCGCCTTGGCCGCTTCGATGGCGAGCTGGGCCGCCGCGCGGCCTTTGACAGGAGCCGGCAGGCAAGCGGGCTCGGCAAGGGCAGCGATAGGCAAGGGTCTGTTCTTTCAGGAAATTGGCAATGCGCCCGAACAAGCATCAGCCCTAGGCGAACATCCCCAAGAAGCCGGAAACACGTACTTTCGGTTTTCCCCTATCTCGTCCCGAAGACGCCACAGTACCGAGGATTTTGAGGCGTAACATTACGTAACCGCCTCCTCGCCGTGGATTAATCCGCTCTCCGCTAACTGCGATGAACAAGATTAACCACATGAGGAATACGATGCGTAACTGGCAGTTGCTCGCCACCACGGTTCTCGGCTTCGGCCTTGCAAGCCCCGCCTTTGCCGAAGAAGCCGCCGATCGCGAAGCTGGCCCTGAATCGTCTGCTGCCGCCCAATCGGCACCTGCTCCGGCCTCGGCCAAGCCCGCAGGCAAGGCCTTCAGCACGGGCGTTGCCAAGGGCCGCGACCTTCTGGACACGGCAATTTCGGCCAGCGTGATCGACGAGGCAGACCTGCCCAAGCTGTCTGTCAGCTCGGTTGCCGGGATCATGCAGAACATCCCCGGCATCCGCGCCGAGACATCGGACATCGACGGTTTCTCCTCGATCACGGTGCGCGGCCTGCCGCTTTCGGCCGATGGTTCGAAGTTCCTGCAACTGCAGGAAGACGGCCTGCCGGTTCTGGAGTTCGGTGACCTGCACTTCTCGTCTGCCGACCAGTTCATCCGCGCCGACCTTTCGCTGTCGCAGGTTCAGGCGATCCGGGGCGGCTCGGCCTCGACGTTTGCCTCGAATTCGCCCGGCGGCGTCGTCAACTTCATCTCCCGGACCGGTGAGACCGAAGGCGGCGCAGTGCAGCTTTCCAGCGGGCTCGGCTATGATCTCAAGCGGCTCGACTTCACGTATGGTGCGCCGCTAGGCGACGGCTGGCGCTTCCACGTCGGTGGCTTCTACCGCCAGGGCGAAGGCCCGCGCGACATCGGTTACGACGGCTTCCGCGGCGGCCAGGTTAAGCTTAACGTCACCAAGCAGTTCGCAAGCGGCTATGTCCGCTTCTACGGCAAGTATCTCGACGATCGCCAGCCGAACTACTCGCTCTATCCGGTCCAGCTGACAGGCACGAACGATGCCGTGAAGATCAACGATCTGCCGGGCAACAGCGTGCGCGGCGACGTTTATGAATCGCCCTTGACCGCAAGCTATATCGCGCTCGACCAGAACAACAACCGGACGACCCTGGACGGCCGCGTGGGCATTCGCGGGATCAACAAGTCGGTCGGCCTGGAAGCGCAGTTCGACGTCGGCGGCTTCACCATCAGCAACCGCTTCCGCTACGCCGATGTGAGCGGCGAATACAACGAGACGATCCCCATGGTCACGGCCCCGGCCGCCATCCTCGGCGCGGTTCTGGGCAGCCCGGGTGGTTCGTTCTCCTATGCCGGCGGACCCGATGCGGGCAAGCCGTTCAGCCCCGCCGCACTGGCGGCGATCTCGATCAAGATCAATGCCCAGCTCAACCAGATCGACAATGTCACCAACGACCTGCGCGCCAGCCGCGTCTGGGAAACCGGCGGCGGCAAGCTGACCACGACGGCAGGCCTCTATGCGGCCTCGCAGTCGGTCGACATGTATTGGAACTTCGCCAACACCCTGAACGATCTTGCGGGCAACGGGCAAAACAATCCGCTGAACCTGACGAGCCTCGGCGGCGTGCCGCAGAGCGATGCGGGCGTATATGCCTATGGCTTCGGCTTCGGCGTGCCCCTGGCATCGTATCATACCCATTACGACCTGACGTACCGCATCCTCGCACCTTACGGCTCGCTCAACTACCAGATCGGCAAGCTGGCCATCGGCGGCAGCCTGCGCTGGGACAAGGGCCGCGTCTCGGGCAGCATCCTGTCCTCGTCGCTCCGGGGCAATGGCTCAGCCGTGGTCGACATGAACGGCAATGGTGCGATCTCGGTGGCGGAAACCAAGGTGGCGATCCTGCCGCTGGGCCAGGCCGCGAACGTCGACTACGACTATGACTACCTGTCGTACTCGGCCGGCGTGAACTACCGCATCGCCCAGCCGCTTTCTGTGTTCGCGCGCTACAGCCGCGGCGGCCGCGCCAATGCCGAACGCATCCTCGGCGCAGGCTCGCTCAATCCCCTCACCGGCAAGCTGGCCGATCCTTCGACCGCGTTCAGCCCGGTCAAGCAGGCCGAAGGCGGCGTGAAGTTCCGCGAAGGTGGCATCACCGCCTACGTCACCGGCTTCTGGGCTTCGACCAGCGAGCGCAATTACCAGATCGGCGCCGACAATTCAGGCCAGGTCGTGGTCATCCCGATCAACCGCACCTACAGCGCCAAGGGCATCGAGTTCGAAAGCGAAGTGCGCGAAGGGCCTTTCGCGCTGGCGCTTGGCGCGACGTGGACGGACGCCAAGATCGACAAGGACCGCACGTCGCCCGCACTCGAAGGCAACCGCCCGCGTCACATCCCCAAGTTCTCGTTCCAGGCCCGTCCGCAGGTCGAATTTGACGCGGTGACCTTTGGCGCGGTGGTGAATGGCACGGCCAGCAGCTTTGCGCAGGACACCAACATCCTCGAGCAGCCAGGCTACGTGATCGTCAGCCCGTTCCTGCAGATGCGGCCGGTGGATCGCGTGCAGCTTTCGCTCAACGCCTTCAACGTGTTCAACAAGCTGGCCGTGGTCCAGATCGCCTCGGCGGTGATCCCGACGGGCGGGCTGACCAATGCGCAGGTCATGAATGGCCGCACGCTCACCGGCTCGCTCCGCTTTTCCTTCTGATACCCCCGGCGGCCCGCCCTTAATCGGGCGGGCCGTAACCAGCGCCTGATACCTTAGGGAAACACAGTCTTGGACCGCATGAACATCCCCCGCCGCCTTGGTCTCTCCTTCGTCGCGCTCAACGTGACTGCGGCGCTGATGATGATCGTCTTCGGAATCAGCCTCGCGATGGTTTCCAGAGTGACGGCGCGCAACACCGAGAGCCAGGCGGTGCTGGCCGATACGCTTGCGCTCGAAACCGCGCTGTTGCGTCAGAACAGCCAGTTCCGCGGCTTTCTCGTCACGGCCGACGAGAGTTATCTCAAGTCGTATTACGAAGGGCGTGACGATTACGACAAGACATCGGCTGAACTTGAAGGTCGGCTGACCGACGCGAGCCTGCAGGACAAGGTGCGGACGTCGCGCGCCGAAACCGCCAAGTGGCGCGAGGCGTGGGGCGACAAATACATCGCCGTGGTGAAGTCGGGCCAGCGCGATGCAGCGCAAGAGGCTGTCCGCGCTGCCGGGAAGGCCGTGCTGGTCAGCGACGCGGTCCTGCCCCTGCGTGCCATCAAGGATGCCAAGAGCAAGGAAATCGCCGACGAGACCGGATGGCAGGAGAGCGCCATCCTCTATGCCTGGATCAGCCTCGCCATCGGCGGCGCCATGCTGATCGGGCTGGCACTGGTGCTGTCGCGCCGCCTGTCGCGCTCCATCGCCCAGCCGATCAGTGACCTGACGGAAACGATGACTGCGCTGGCCGATGGCCAGAACGATGCCCCCATCCCCGGCACCACGCGCGCCGACGAACTGGGAGACATGGCCCGCGCGGTGATGGTGTTCCGCGATGCAGCGCTCGATCGCAGCCGCGCAATCGCCGAACGCGAGCGCGCGATGGCACAGATCGGCGAGCGCCTGTCATCCGTTGCGCAGGCGGACCTGTCGGTGCGTATCACCGGCGTGCCTCCGGCATTCCAGGCCGTGGCGGACGACTTCAACGAGGCGATGGAGCGACTGTGCCAGGCGATGGGTCTGGTCCAGGACAGCATCGTGGCGATCAACCTCACCTCGTCGGAGATCCAGCAGGCGACGACCGATCTTGCCAGCCGCAGCGAACAGCAGGCGGCCAGCCTGCAGGCATCGTCGAGCGCGATGGAACACCTGACCACGCAGATCGAGGACTATGCCAAGATCGCCGCAGAAGTGAGCGGGTCGATGGTCGAGGCGCGCGGAGAGGCCGAGAATGGCGGCAATATTGTCGGCAAGGCGATCGAGGCGATGGACAATGTCGAACGCGCCAGCGTCGAGATTTCCGAAATCACCACGATGATTGATGGCATTGCCTTCCAGACCAACCTGCTTGCGCTCAACGCTGGTGTTGAAGCCGCGCGCGCTGGCGAGGCGGGCAAGGGCTTCGCCGTTGTCGCATCGGAAGTGCGCGCATTGGCACAGCGCGCGACCGAGGCGGCCAATGCGATCAAGCAGAGGGTCGAGGCGGTGACGAGCCACGTTCGCTCGGGCGTGTCGCTGGTCAACGAAACCGGCTGCGCGCTCGAAACGATCATCAGCCGCGTAAGCACGGTGACCACGTCGATCTCAACGATTGCCGAGACCGCCGGAGAACAGAGCGTTGCCCTGCGCAAGATCAACGGTGCGATCGGGGCGATGGACCAGATGACCCAGCAGAACGCAGCCATGGTCGAGGAAACCAACGCTGCTACCAAGAACCTGACGCAGGAGGCTGGTCAGCTTTCAAGCGCCTTTGCCAGTTTCCGCATCGGGCGCGAACATCGCCCGACTGTGGCACCCCTCGCACCGCGCGCGCCGGTTTCAGCGCCAGCGCCGGTACGATCGGCAGCGCCTTTGCCGCCAGTCCCGCGCGCCAGCGGAAACCTGGCGCTCGACAACGACTGGTCCGAGTTCTGACAACTCCTGATAAAAAAGCCCGGTGTCATATGGCACCGGGCTTTTTTCAGTTCAGGCGATATCGTTGATCTTCAGCTTCGGCTTTACTTCAGCCGCGGCCTTCTCGGCTTTCTTGCGCCGTTCGAACACCGCCAGCATGTGCTTGCGGTCAGCAGCGGTCAGGATCTTTTCGCTTTCGACGAACTGCTCCTGCTCTTCCTCGCGGATATGATGGAGGTATTCTTCCTTCAGCGCGGCAAAGCGTTCCAGCCACTTCTTGCTGCCCATGTCGCGGGCAGCAAGATCGTCGAGCATCTTGTCGATGTCCTTGTGCTCGGCCACGGCGTGGCGTGCGAACTCGGTCGTCTTCGGGTTGCGCAGCACGGTTGACCACAGCGCCTGTTCCTCGGCAGCGGCGTGGCCTTTCAGTTCGTGCACCAGCTCTTCGAACAGCGCAGTGGCGTCATCGCCCTTGCCGCCGGTCGCCTCCAGCATGGCCAGCAGCGCGCGGTGACGATCGTGGTCCTCCACCAGCCGGCCGAAGATGTCCGGCAAGCCGCGCAAGTCGGTCACGGGGGTCTGGCCGATATGCGCCGGCACATCCGGGGCAATGGCCTTTGCCTTGGCTACGGCCTTGGCCTTCGCTTCGGCCGGCTTGGTCTTGGTTGCAGCTTTCGTTGCCATCATCGACTCCTCAGGCGAGATCGCGGATCTTGGGTTCACGCTCGAAGTGGCGCACCGGCCCCACTTCTAGCAGCTTTTCATTCGGCACCACGCCTTCATCGGGCTCGACGCCGGCCTTCTCAAGGATCACCTTGGTGCCGTTGCAGTGGGCGATGGTCTTGCAATGGCCATAGGCATCCATGAACCACTGCACCGCAGCGCCCTGCTTGCTGAGCTTTTCGGCCTCGGCGGGCATCAGCACCGATGCGACTGCATCAAACATCACCGAAGGCGATCCATCGAGTTTGCCGTCTGCCTTGAGCGTGCCGCCCTTGACGGGGATCCCGCCGACCTTGGGAGCAACCAGGAACACCGAGCCACCTTCTGCTTCGACGCCTGCCTTGAGCTTGTCGATCGTTGCCTTGTCCGACCCTTCGGCAAAGAGGATGCCGACCTTGCGGCCTTCGAACGTCATCTTGCTCTGCTTCTGGATCGACAGCGCATCCGATGGCTTCATGTCCACCGGCTCACGTGCGGCAGGCGCCTTTTCAGGCAGGTCCATGGCCAGACCATCGGCCACGCGGGCCGCAAGTGTCTCGTCAACGTTGCGCAGGCGCGACAGGACGCGGGCGCGGACGTGTTCGAGCGAGACCTTGGACAGTTCGAACACGAGCGCCGAGGCGATGTGCGCCTGCTCGTTCTCAGTCTGCGAGTGGTAGAACAGGGCTGCCTGGCTGTAGTGATCGGCGAAGAGTTCGGCACGAACCCGTACCTTCTCGGTGGGATCGTTGCGCTCGCCGTTCTCGCGGAACGAGGTGAAGCCCGTTTCCGGCGCAGCGCGCGGGCCGCTGTCCTCGCCTGCTTCATCAAGAGAGTTGGGCTCGTAGTTCGCGCGGCCGGTCGGCACCAGCGTCTGCATCAGCCCATCGCGCTGCATGTTGTGGAACGGGCACTTGGGCGCGTTTATCGGGATCTGGTGGAAGTTGGTCGTGCCAAGGCGCGACTTCTGCGTATCGAGGTATGAGAACAGCCGTCCCTGCAGCAGCGGGTCGTTCGAGAAATCGATGCCCGGCACCACGTTGGTCGGCAGGAACGCTGCCTGCTCGGTTTCCGCAAAGAAGTTGTCGACATTGCGGTTGAGCGTCATGCGTCCGATGATCTGCACCGGCACGTCCTCTTCGGGGACCAGCTTGGTCGCATCGAGCACGTCATACGGCTGCGCGGCGGCGAAGTCCTCGTCGAACACCTGCACGCCCAGGTCCCACGCCGGGAAGCTGCCAGCATCGATGCTTTCGAACAGGTCACGACGGTGGAAATCGGGATCGGCACCGGCAATCTTTACCGCCTCATCCCAGATCAGCGATTCCATGCCCAGCACTGGCTTCCAGTGGAACTTGACGAACTTGCCCTCGCCCGCCGCATTGACGAAGCGGAAGGTGTGGACGCCGAAACCTTCCATCATGCGCAGGGTGCGCGGGATGGCGCGGTCGCTCATCGCCCACATCATCATGTGCATGGTTTCGGGCATCAGGCCGACGAAATCCCAGAAGGTATCGTGAGCGCTGGCTGCCTGCGGATAGCCGCGGTCGGCTTCCATCTTCACCGAATGAACCAGATCGGGAAACTTCAGCGCATCCTGGATGAAGAATACCGGGATATTGTTGCCGACAAGGTCCCAGTTGCCTTCGTCGGTATACATCTTCACTGCGAAGCCGCGCACGTCGCGCGGGGTGTCAACCGATCCGGCGCCACCTGCCACGGTCGAGAAGCGCACGAAGACCGGACAGGTCTTGCCCGCTTCCTGGAACAGCCCGGCCTTGGTCAGTTCGGGAATGGCCTTGGTCACCTCGAACACGCCATGTGCGCCCGATCCACGGGCGTGGACGATGCGTTCAGGGATACGTTCGTGGTCGAAGTGGAAGATCTTCTCGCGCAGAATGAAGTCTTCGAGCAACGTCGGTCCGCGGGTGCCGGCCTTGAGACTGTTCTGGTTGTCGGACAGGCGATGGCCGAAATTGTCGGTCAGGTAGGCAGAGGCAGGCGCTCCGTCCTTCGCGTCCTGATGCGTTTCGCCGGCATTGCCGGTCTCGGTTGCGTAGGGCGCCTTGCCTGCGCCAGGCTGATGGTCTGACAAGCCATTGTCGAGGGCGGGCGAATGCTGCGCGTCGGAAGCTTTTTTGCCGGTTTTGGCCATGGGAAATCCTTTTCGTTGGGCGCGTCGCGCGCGCAAAAAAACACCCTCCACGCCGGGGCGCGAAGGAGTTGCAGGCCTGTGTGGCCTGATCCGGTCAGACCGCCGCGCGCCGGGGGAGGGGGGGGTAGCGCGCGACGGTCCTAGGGGGTTAAATCAGTAGGTGCGGCCGAATTCCCGGGCCTGCTTCTTCTTCATTGCACGAGAGATGGCCCAGGTGCCGCCTGCTGCGGCAATCATGCCCAGCGGGCCCATACGGCGGGCCAGCGTCGCTGCGGCCAGACCGACTATGGCGCCGGTGCCTTCACTCATGCCAGGGGTACGTTCGGCAATCTTCTTGCCGACAACTGCGGAAATGATCTTGCCAATCATGGATTACCTCTTTGGAACTCCTCCAGAACCGTGGGGCGGGGATATGGTTCCGGAAGGGCATCAACATCCTTGACCGCCACGGCGAAGAATGCGAACATGCATTCCAATAAAGTAGCGGCCCGCTCGCCGCCAGGCAAACATGCGCTAGCATGGGGCCGCCGATTGGGAGATCGACGTGCCTGCTGCTTATCCGCTTTCATCCTGTATCGAATGGCAGTTCGCCGAAGCCGGTGACCTTGCCCAGCGTATCCGCGCTGCGAAGGCAGGGGGCTTCGACCTGGTCGAATTCCACCTCTGGCGCGACAAGCCGGTGCAAGAAATCGGCGCTGCACTGGCCGAAACCGGCATCCAGCTCACCGGGATTTGCGTCGATCCGCGCCGCTCGATCGTAGATCCGGTCGAGCGTGCCGAGATGGTCAACGCCGTGGCAGAAACCATTGCCATCGCCCCTGCCCTCGGCAACCCGCCGCTCATCGTCGCCTCGGGCTTCAAGGTCGAAGGCATGAGCGAGGAAGATCATTTCATCAACGCCGTCGCCGCACTGAAGGAAGCCGCCGCGCTCGCCGAAGCGGCAGGTGTCACCTTGCTCCTCGAACCGCTCAACACTCGACTGTTCTCGGCGATGTACCTTGTCAGCACTACGCTCGGGCTGGACCTGATCGAGGCCGTCGGCAGTCCCGCCCTGCGCCTGCTCTACGATGTCTGGCACAGCGCCGTTATGGGTGAGGACATTGCCGAAGTGCTGAAAGACCGCATCCACCTCGTCGCGCACGTTCAGGTCGCCGATATGGACGACCGCAACGAGCCCGGCACCGGCACCCTGGATTGGGCCCATGTGATGGGGACCCTCGAAAGCCTTGGCTACAACGGCAGCATAGGGATGGAGTACTTCCCTACCCTGCCGATGGACCAGTCACTGGAGTTGACCCGCAAGACGCTGGCGCTCTGACAAGACCCAAGCTGCGATCCGGGAGAGGGATGTGGCAAACGACAGACTGAGCTTGGCCGAACGCGTCAGCTACGGCATGGGCGATATGGGCACCAGCCTTGCCTACAACATGGCGAGCGGATTTCTGCTCTTCTACTACACCAACGTCGTCGGCATGCCGGCGGCAGGTGTGGGCACAGTGTTCCTCATCGCACGCCTGCTGGATGCGGTTATCGACCCCGTGGTTGGCATCCTGGTTGACAAGACCCGCAGCCGCTGGGGCCGCACGCGGGGCTACTTCCTGTTCACCGCCCTCCCCTATGCCCTGCTCACGGTGGCGCTATTCCACGTTCCCGCGTGGAGCCACGGCGCGCAGCTGGTCTATGCTTTCGTCACTTTCAAGGCGCTGGGCATCCTGATGTCGGTTCAGGCGATCCCCTATACCGCGCTCATGCCGATGATGACGCTCGACCCCAAGCAGCGCCTGAAGCTCTCAGGCATGCGCGGCGTCGGGACCTCGATCTCGGTAGTGCTGGGCACCGCGGCCGTGATGCCGCTGGTCGGCGTGTTTGGCGACGGAGACCAGAACAAGGGTTTCCAGTACGTGGCAATGCTCTTTTCCGCGATCGGCCTTGCCTGCACGCTTGCCCTGTTCGCCAATTGCAAGGAACGCTTCGAGGACGGGTCCTCACCCGATTTCGCCATCGGCCCTGCAGTCAAGGAAATGCTGCGAAACAAGGCGTGGGCCGTCGTCTTTGTCTCGTGCCTGCTCTACTTCATCCGCTTCGGCCTGATGATGAGCGCGACCGCCTATTTCGCGATCGACGTGATGCGGCAACCCTGGCTGATCTCGGTCATGCTCCCCGCCGTCTCGGGCATGCTGCTGCTGTCCTCCTTCGTTGCACCGCCGATCCTTGCACGCACCGGCATCAGGAAGGGCAGCGCCTGTGTTCTCGGCCTGGCCGCGCTGATCTTCGCGGTCTTGCCATTGGCGCAGAGCAACACGGGCCTGTTCCTCACTCTCTACATTGCCGCCTGCCTTGCCACTTCGATCACCATCACCGCCGCCTTCGCGATGATCGCCGAGACGGTGGACTACCACGAATGGAAGTTCGGCACCCGGCGCGAAGGCCTGCTCTCGGCAGGCATCAGCCTCTCGACCAAGGTCGGCATGGCCATCGGCACAGCCGGGTTTGCCTTCATGCTCGGCGCGGCAGGCTATGCTCCCGACGCCGTGACCGAGACCGCGCGCGAGGCGATCCGCTGGACCTACTACGGCAGTGCCGTCGTCTTGCTCGCCCTGCAGACGGTCGTCGTGCTGATGTGGCCAATGGATGGCATGCACGTCACCATCCGCAACGACATCGCCGCACGCCAGCCCGCAGCTGCGGAGTAAGGTGGAACGTCCGTTGAGACTCTGCAGGCCGCCGCGCCGGCTTGTCACATAAGCCCGAGCTTGCCGCCGCTTGCGGCATAGGCCCTGAACGCCTCGAACCGTTCGGGTGAGGAGACGGCGGCTCGCATGCCCTCACGGTCGCCCAGCAACATCACCGTCGTGCTGCTCTTGCCAACCTGGGTCCAGCCCTTGCCTGGCACCGCGCCGCGCATGAAGGCCAGAATGCGGTCCTGCCACTGCCTGACCACGCGGCTGTCAGCCGCTGTCCACGAGCGGTCGCCGAGGCCGATGTTGCCGAAGACATAGGGCAGTTGCGAACTATGGAACGCGCCCCACGATTGCCCACCCTTCACCACCGGGTAGGCATAGTCGTAAAGGTAGGCATAGACCGGCTGCGCTGCACTACGCGTGCGCTCCTTCGACCACAGCAGCAGCCCTGCCATGTAGCGATCCCGCGCGATCAGCGCGTTTGAAGCAACGGCTTCCTCATCGGTGGCATGGGGATAGAGCGCCAGCAGGCGATCTGCCGAAGCACCATAGCGCGCGCGAACAGCCGCTGCGAATTGCGCCGGGGTGCGCACCGAGATGTCGATCATCTCGGCGCTGTTATAGCCGGTGATCAGGGGCACCAGGCTTGCGACCGGGCCGCTGGCGCGGATCGGATCAAACGGCACCACCTTGCCATCGACGTTGGGCACAAACATCAGGCGCGGCGGACCGCTGTTCGCGCCGGGAACGTAGCGCGTCGCCTCGATCAGAACTTCGGGCGGAACATCGCGCATCTGCGCCACTGTGATCTTGCCCAGCCTTGCGGCAAGATCGCTGCCGATCTTCTCGTTCTCGGCAAGAGGTGGTACGTCCACCGCCATGCTTGCGCCGCTGAACGCAATAGCCTTGTCAAACAGGCCCCTGACCATGGGAGAGATCAGCAAGTCCGCCACGGAGGCCGCACCGGCGCTCTCGCCAGAAACGGTCACGTTGCCCGCATCGCCGCCAAAGCGCGCGGCATTGGCGCGGACCCATTTCAGCGCTGCGATCTGATCGAGCAGACCGTAGTTCCCCGAAGATCCGAGCGGCGATTCCGCCGTCAGCGCCGGATGCGCCATGAAGCCCAGCACGCCGACGCGATAGTTGATCGTCACAACCACCGCCCCACGCGACGCCAGTTTCGCGCCATCGTAGATCGGCAGGCTCCCTGCCCCACCGCCGAAGCCGCCACCGTGTATGAACACCAGCACCGGCTGCTTCTTTACGGCCGCGCCTCTGGGGCGCCAGACGTTCAGCGTGAGGCAGTCCTCGCTCATTGGCGGGGCGGCAAGAAATTCGGCCGTGTAGGGTCCCCATGGTGCAGGCACGCCCTGCTGGCACACCGGTCCGAACGCCGAGGCATCGCGTACGCCCCGCCAGGATATCGCTGCTTGCGGTTCCCGCCAGCGAAGCGACCCCACCGGTGGCGCGGCATAAGGAATGCCTAGAAACGCCTCGGCCCTGCCGCTCGCCTTGCCACGAATTTCGCCACCGGTCGTGGTAACCACGGTTTGCGCCGTGGCCTGCGCGCTGAAACCAAGGGCAAACGCCCCCAAAAGCGCCAGCCTGAAGTGCTCGCGCTCGGCAAGTCCGCCGAAGGTGCGAACGCTGGTCGAAGACAGCGCGGCAGCGCCCCTGCGAATCCTGGCCGATATCATCTCGCTCTCCCATCCTTGCGCTCTCGCCGCGAGATTTCCTCACGCTCGCAAGGGCATGTATGAGAATAGTATGATTATTCTAAATAGGCGGTCAAGCGGCACTTCCACGGCGGAGGATCGTGCTGAAACAAAAAAGGGGGACGGTGCGATCGCTCGCGCCGCCCCCTTGAAGTTAAAGAACTCTGGTCATCAGAGCCCTTCGGGTCGCGGGGCCTGATTAGCGCCAATCCGGACCGGTGAATGTGAGACAATTCACACGTGCGGAAAATTTCACGCACTGATATCGTTTGCAAAGGGCCCGTTCAGCCTGACGATCGCGAAGTTCAGGCACGCGGCAAAGCTCACCCACGCAAGGTAAGGCACGATCAGCCAGGTCGCGAGCACCGAGAAGGGTCGCAGCATCACGCACAACGCCAGAACGGAAAGCCAGAGCGGCACCACCTCGATCAGCGCCCAGTCGGGCCGCTTGCGCGTGAAGAACAATGGTGACCACAAAAAGTGGCACACGAAATTCGCGGCAAACAGCGCGATGACGGTCATCCGCCCTGCCTCGTTGCTCGCGCCGTTCCAGCTCAGCACGGCAGCCCAGGCGGCAAGGCCGAGAATGACCGTCCACGCCGGGCCGAACAGCCAGTCGGGCGGTTGCCATGACGGCTTCTTGAGATTGCGATACCAGGGGCCGATTTCGGTCAGGATTCCGCCCGCCCCGCCGAGGATCAGGGCCCAGAGGACGGCGGCAATGACATGAGGCTGCATGGGGCAAGGGTCTGCGCGTTATCGCCCGGTCATGCAACCTGCATCTGCAGGCGGCGTCTTGCGCACAAAGGCGGATCAGCTATGCCACTGCAATGATGCAGTTTTCCTGCCATTGCGGCGCAGTCACAGTGCAGATCGCGAAAATGCCTGCCTTCGTTCACGCCTGCAACTGCTCGCTCTGCCGCAAATCCGGCGCGCAGTGGGCCTACTTCGCCCCGACGGAAGTCCGGACCGCTGGAGTAACGAGCAGCTACGTCCGCACCGACAAGCCCGGCGCGGGAGCACAGATCCACTTCTGCGCCGCCTGCGGCAGCACCACGCATTTCGTGCTCACGCCAGAGACGATTGCGCAGCACGGCAACACCGTGACCGGCGTCAACATGGCGCTGGCCGATGAAAGCCAGCTCACAGGCCTGGAAATGCGCTTTCCCGACGGTGCCGCATGGGCCGGCCAGGGTCCGTTCGGCTACGTACGGGAAAGCGTTGTCATCGGCTCGGCGGATCAGCCGCAAAGCTCCTGAATGTAGGCGAACGCCTCTGCCGAAGGCTTTGTCGGCTGCAGTTCCAGCCCGACCGTTCCGGCATACCCAAGTCGCTCGAACAGCGCGAGCGCAGCCGGCCAGTCGATCTCGCCTGATCCTGGCTCACCCCGACCCGGCGCATCGGCGATCTGCACATGCACCACCTGATGCATCGCTGCGGCGAGCGCTATTTCCGGGTCCTCACCTTCGACGACCGAGTGGTAGAGGTCGTAGAGCACCTTCACGCGCGTGCTGCCTACCATATCGGCCACCACCACGCTGTCCTGCGTGGTCGAACACAGCACGCCGGGGTGATCATGCCGGGTGTTCGCGGATTCAAGCAGGATGGTCACATCGAGCTTTTCGGCGATCGGCACGATCTTGCGCAGCGCATCGGCAAAGATCGCAAGCTGCACCGGCCGCTTCAGCCAAGGCACGCCGCGCCCCGAAGTGACCACGACGTTCGAGCAGCCAAGGAACTTCGCCGCCGAAGCCGCCTCGCGGAAGGTCTCGAGAAAGCCCTCATGCGTGGCAGGATCGACCAGCTGCGTCACATAGTCCGCTACCGTGCTGATCAGCTCCACGCCATGTGCGTCGAGCGCCGCCTTGATCGCGACGAGATCGCGGCCCTTGAGCAGGAAGAGTTCGACCTTGCGGAAGCCCGCAGCCGCTGCTGCGGCAATGCGGTCTTCCACTTTCTCGCCGGCTTCGGTGAAGCCATATTCGAGGTTTACCGAAAGTTCGAAGGCCATCGCTCACGAACCCCAGATGCGGCGGGCCATCGCCTGGTGACGGCGGACCTGCTCGAAGGCATCGCGCATGTCATAGGCATGGCCTTCCCACTCGGAGACCATCGTGCCGGTGAACCCGCCATCCTTGAACAGCGGCAGGATCGTGTCGTAATCGATCGCTTCCTCGACCAGATCCTCGCTCACGCCATAGAACTTGCCGTGGATGTGGATGGTCCGGTCGACCAGCGCCGCCCAGCTCTTGGGATCGTGGTTGGAGAGGATGAAGAACGCGAGGCAAGCCGCCTGGATTTCCAGCGGGCCGTGACCCTTGGGCGCCGCCCATTCGCGCAAGCGCCCGGCCTTCTCGTGGCTCATCCCGTCCTCGAGCCAGACTTCCTTGAGCTTGTCGAGCAGGTCTTCCTTGGCACCCTTGGCGCGCGCGGCATCGAGCATCGATTCCGGAATGCGGCTTGCCGTGCCGCCGAAGTCGGGGATCCAGCCAAGGTACGGCGTATCCAGCTTGTCGTACATCTCGCCATAGGCCTGCACGGCGGGGTGCCCGGCCCACATCGGCGCATGGACTTCCACCCCCATGCGGATGTCCAGTTCCTCGGCATAGGGCGCGATTTCGGGCAGCAGGTGCACAGGCAGAGCAAACTGGTAGCGCACCAGGCTGAATCCCAGCTTCTTGGCCGAGCGGAGCTGGCGCTTGTGGTATTCGACCAGCGCTGCATCCTCGATCGGCTGCGCGCCCGGCTTGAGGAAGCGGTCGGAATTGATTGCGCAGGAAACGGGGTTCAGGCCGGTCTCAGCGATCATCTGCCTGAACTCTTCGGCGAACTTGTCCGAAACGTCCGGAAACTCGCGGAAGTTCTGGAAACCGATGATCTCGATATTCGGGCCCAGCCCACGCTTGGCCACTTCGGCCAGCAGCGTATCGAGTTCGAACTGGCGGGTCAGATACTCGTTGGTGAAGGAATAGAGCGTGACGCCCGTCTGGGGGCCGGTTGCGGTCGTGGTCATATTGCCGGTCCTCTCTCAGGCAGCTTCGACGGTGAGCGTGGAGGTTTGCGGATTGGTGCGCCGCATCCCCGGAATGTAGGGTGGGCTGATGAACAGGTTCAGCGAAACCTCGCGGGTCTCGCCCACCTCGGCGCGCAGCGAAGGCAGCACCAGGAACGCCGAATCACGGATGAACCAGAAGGTGTCGACCTTCTCGCCGTTCTGGGACAGCGGCCATTGCTGGCCGTCGTATTCGATCAGTGCGTCAGACAGATCCACAGCTTCGCCGTCCACCGCCAGCGGCCCCACTTCCACCACCGAAAACGGCAGCGAGCGATACCACGGCAAGCGCATCGCCAGCTTGAGCCCGCCTGCCGTGGCGGCAAGACCTTCTTCCCCGATCACCCGTTCGACTGGCAACACACTCGCTCTCCCGATAATTAGAATTTGCCTTCTAATCACCGCTTGACAGTGGGTCAAGGCCTGTGCAGATAAAACGGAACTTCAGTTCTATTCTAATAAACGGGCAGGTGCCAGAGGGTCATGGCGGAATTCGATTACATCATCGTGGGCGCAGGCTCGGCTGGCTGCGTTCTTGCCAACCGCCTGAGCGCCAACCCCTCAAATCGCGTGCTCCTGATCGAAGACGGCGGTGACAATCAGCACCCCTTCATCAAGATGGCCGGCGGCTTCATCAAGATGATGGGTAACCCCGATTACTTCCGCGTCTACCAGACCGAGCCGCGCCCCGGCATGCGCGGCGGCATCCACACTTACGGGCGCGGGCTTGGCGGCTCCTCGGCGATCAACGGCACGTGGTATCTCACCGGTATGCCCAAGGATTTCGACAGCTGGGCCGACCACGGTCTCGCGGGCTGGGGCTGGGATGAGATCGCCCGCTGCTACACCAAATTCGAGGATTACCGCGATCCTGGCGCCCACCCCGGCAGGGGCAAGGGCGGCGAACTGCAGGTCACCGCCTCAACCTACCAGTCCCCGGTGCTCGATGCACTGGTCGCTGGCTTCGGCACGCAAGGGATGCCCTGGCTGGATGACATCACCACGCCGGGCAAACAGGGTGTGGGCCGCAGCCAGTATACTGTCGACCGCAAGGGCGTGCGTGAAAGCTCGTACAAGGCCTTTGTCATGCCGATCCTAGGCCGCCACAATCTCACGATAGCCCAGCACACCGCCGTTTCGCGCGTGATGATCGAGAATGGCTGTGCCACCGGCGTCGTCACCGAAGCCCACGGGCAAGAGCGCATCCATACCGCCGCCAGGGAAGTCATCCTCTCCACCGGGGTCTACGGATCGCCCCAATTGCTCCAACTGTCGGGCGTCGGCCCCGGCGCGGTGCTGCAGGAGTTGGGCATCCCGGTGATCAAGGACCTCGTCCGCGTCGGTCAGAACCTTTCCGATCACACCAAGTTCGGCGTCTCGTTCGACTTGACCAACCACCCCGGCACCAACCGCGAATTCTTTGGCTGGCGGCTTTACCGCAATGCGCTGCAATACTTCCTCACCGGCAGCGGCCATCTTGCCCGTGTCGGCATGCCGATCACCGGCCTCTATGCCAGCGAGGGCACGCCCGAGGACTGGCCCGATCTCCAGGTCGGCGCTGCGCCCTTCGCCATGCGTACGGTGAACGAAATGGCCGCCCGCCCCGGCAGCCCGCTAACGCCCAATCCCGGCCTCACCTTCTCGGGCTATCACCTGCGCCCGAAAAGCCGCGGCGCGATTCGCCTCACCTCGCCCGATTATCGCGACGCCCCGGTCGCGGACGCCGCGATCTGGTCCGACCCGTCGGACCGGGCCAAGAGCCTCGAACTGTTCCGCCTCTTCCGGGCCATCGCCGGGTCGGAACCGTTGAAGACTTACATCGGCACCGAACGCATGCCCGGCCCCGACGTGCAGGATGAAGCCGCGATCCTTTCGGAACTGGCCAAGATGGTCGAAGTCGGCCTTCATGGCACCGGCACCTGCGCCATGGGCACCGATGAGACCAACTCGGTCACCGATACCCGCGCAAGGGTCCACGGCATCGGGTCGCTGCGCGTTGTAGACTGCTCGATCATGCCCACGCCCATCTCGGGCAACACCAACGGTCCGGCCATGGCCGTGGCGGAGCGGGCTGCGGAACTGATCCTCGAAGACGCGCGCTAGAGCGCCACAAAAAAGGGGAAGGCGGCGGTGCCCCCTTCCCCGATCGAGTGCCTGTCACGTTGGTGGAGGTGACGAGGGTGGATTGGGTCTCAGCCTTGCGGCCTCCAGATCCCCGCCATCGGCCCCCCTTCACCGAACAGCGCGTTCAGTGGCTCGTTGCTTTTGGCGGCGCGGGAGAGTTTGTCGGCGAGTGGGTCGTCGACGGGTCCGTTGTGGCCCTGGAGGTGGTGGATCCATGCGCTGAGGCCCTCGCGGATGGCGGGGCAGGTGCGGCCTTGCGCCTGGTTGTGGGCCAGCGTTTCGAGCCAGCGCTGCGGGATCTTCTGCGATCCGTCCATGGCGATCTGGATCAGGCGGTGGTTGAGGCTGGGGTTGGCAAAGCGGGCGATCAGCGCGTCGGCATAGGCGTCGAGGTCCTGGCCCGGTGTGGGCGTGATCGTCGGCGCGGCCTCGTTGCGCATCAGCTGTCCGGCAAGGCGGCGCAAGTCCGGGTCGGCGATGGCTTCGTGCACGTAAGCGTAGCCGGCGCGCAGGCCGCAATAGGCGAGCAGCGAGTGCGCGCCGTTGAGCATGCGCAGCTTGGCGGTCTCGTAGGGCGCGACCTCGGTCACCAGTTGCGCGCCGACCGCTTCCCAGCGCGGGCGCGGGGCTGCAAAGCGGTCCTCGATCACCCACTGGCTGAACGGTTCGGTAACGACGCAGGCCTCATCAAGAAGCCCACCCAGCGCCGCGGCCACGCTGGCGCGGTCTTCGTCGGTGGTGGCCGGCACGATGCGGTCGATCATGGTCGAGGGGCAGGTGCAGTTCTGGCTGAACCAGTCCACCAGATCAGGCTCGTGCCGTTCGAGGTACTGCAGCATGAGGCTTTCAAGCTTCGCGCCATTGTCGGCCAGGTTGTCGCACGACAGCAGCGTCACGCCCGGCAGGCCCGCCTTGGCCCGCGCCAGCAGCCCTTGCGTGACGAAGTAGTAGAAGCTCAAGGAGTGGGCGAGGTCGAAGTCCAGGCTGCCATCCGCAGCGCGGCAATAGCCTTTCTCGGTCACCGTCAGGCTGACGATGTGCGTGGATGGCGCGGCGACGGCAGCGATCACCGCATCGGGCTCCTCGCTGGCCACCAGCACATTGCGCACCGCGCCGACGATGCGCAGGGCCATGCCTTCGGCAGACTGTTCGGCCACGCTGTAGAGCCCGCCTTGCGGGTTCATCTGCCGCGCAACGCCGGGCGAGCGCAGCGAGACGCCGGTGATCATCCAGTCGGCATCGTCCCTGCGCTCGGCACCCAGGTTCATCGCCGCATCGGTGTACCAGGCCTGGTGCGCGCGGTGGAACGCGCCGATGCCGAAGTGGACGATGCCCACGGCTTGCGCGTCGCGATCGTAGAGCGGGCGGGCGATGGCAGCAGGCAGTGCGGCCAGCGCTTCGGGAGAGAGCCTCACAGCTTGTAGGCCTTCCTGGCAAGGTTGTACGACAGGTCCTGCGCCAGTTCAGCCGCTTCCCAGTCCTCGATGCGGTGTTCGGCGACAAGCTGCGCCAGGAAGCCGCAGTCGATACGCCGGGCAACGTCGTGCCGCGCCGGGATCGAGAGGAAGGCGCGGGTATCGTCGTTGAAGCCGACGGTGTTGTAGAAGCCGGCCGTCTCCGTCGTCATCTGGCGGAAGCGCTTCATGCCCTCGGGGCTGTCGTGGAACCACCATGCCGGGCCGAGCTTGAGGCAGGGGTAGTGCCCGGCGAGCGGCGCCAGTTCGCGGGCGTAGGCGCTCTCGTCCAGCGTGAACAGGATGATCGAGAGGTCCCGCTCGTTGCCGAACTTGTCGAGCAGGGGCTTGAGCGCATGGACGAAGTCGGTCCGCGTCGGGATGTCGGCGCCCTTGTCGCGGCCGAAGCGTTCGAACACCTGGGCATTGTGGTTGCGGAAACTGCCAGGATGGATCTGCATGACGAGGCCATCGTCAAGGCTCATGCCCGCCATCTCGGTCAGCATCTGCGCGCGGAACAGTTCGGCCTCGGCTGCGGTGAAGGTGCCGGCCACGACCTTGCCGAACAGCGCGGCAGCCTCGCTGGCCGAGAGGTTGGCGGTCGCCGCGGTGGGATGGCCATGGTCGGTGCTGGTCGCGCCCATCGAAGCGAAGAAGGCGCGGCGCTGGCGATGCGCGGCAAGGTAGCCGGTCCAGCTGCGGCAGTCCTCGCCGGTCAGGTGCGAGAACAGGTCGAGGTTCGCCTGGAAGCCCCCATGGTCATCGACGTACTCGGGGTCGATCACCGGATCGGGGCGATAGGCGGTGATGACGCGGCCCTGCCATCCGCCCTCGCGCGCATTCTCGGCGCGGATCGCGGCATGGTGCTCGAGCGTGTCGAGCGGGCTCTCGGTCGTGGCGATGACCTCGATGTTGTAGCGATCGAACAGCGCGCGCGGGCGGAAGGCGTCCGTGCCCAGCATCTCGGTGATCGTGTCGAAGTAAAGATCGGCAGTCTCGGCGCACAATTGCACGCCCATGCCAAAGGCCTCGGCAAAGACCCAGTCGAGCCACATCCGCGAGGGCGTGCCGCGAAACAGCCAGTAGCTTTGGGCAAAGAGCCGCCACGCCGCGCGCGGATCGACAGCCTTGTTGCGCACGCCAAGGTCTTCAAGCGCCAGCCCTTGCGAATAGAGCATGCGGAACACGTAATGGTCGGGCACCAGCAGCAGGTCGGTCGCATTGCCGAACGTCTCGTTGCCGGCAAACCAGCGCGGATCGGTATGACCATGCGGCGAAACGATCGGCAACCCCGCCACGCTCGCATAAAGCGCACGCGCAAGACCGCGCACCGAAGGATCGGCCGGCAACAACCGGTCGGGATGAAGCTCAAGATTGCGGGGCATTTCTATTCTCTCAGGCAATATCTGCGGTGATCAGGCGGCAGTCACGCCGTAGCTTTGGCGTATCGTTCGCGTTTGGCTTGAGTGGCTCTTCGTGCTTCGGCGAGGAGGCGTTCTTCGGTGGCGAAGAGGAGGCCGTCGAGCACGGCGGAGAGGTGGGCGCGCATGGCGGCGCGGGCGGCGTTGGGATCGCGCGCGCGCAGGGCATCGAGGATGGCGGTATGCTCCTCGACCACCGGCTTGATGTTGGCGTGGCGCGCCTTCTCGTGCAGCAGTGCGGCCTCGGGCGAGGTCCCGCGCAGGTCCCACAGCTGCGCCACGGTGTTGTAGACCGCAACGTTGCGGGTGGCGCGGGCGATGGCGAGGTGGAACGCACGGTCGGCGCTCTCGGTGCCGTTGGCGCTGCGGTTCTCCTCGGCGATCTGCTGGACGAGGTCCTCGATCTCGGCAAGGTCCTCGTCGGTCATCTGCGTGGCTGCCAGCGCCGCCGCCTCGCCCTCGAACAGCAGCCGCGCCTCGGTCAGCTCGAACGCGGTCACGTTGAAGCCGGGGCGGTCGTTCTCGCCCGGCAGGCGCTTCACATAGGCGCCCGAGCCAACCTTCACCTCGACCAGCCCCTGCACTTCCAGCGCAATGATCGCCTCGCGCACCGTCGGCCGGCTGACCTCGTAGCGCAGCGCCAGATCGCGCTCGGCCGGAAGGCGGCTGCCGACCGGATAGCGCCCGCCAGCCAGTTCATCGAGCAGCGAGCGGGCGAGATCCTGATAGAGCCGGTCGTGGGACTTGCCAGTTGCCATATCAACTTTCTGGTAATACCAATTCAGGGAACTTGACAGACCGAAACTGGTCCGTCAATCGGTATTACCACAAGCCGCCTGTCCTTAGCGAGTGCAACTCCCATGAAAATCACCGCCGCCCGCGTCATCGTCACCTGCCCGGGCCGCAACTTCGTGACGCTCAGGATCGAAACCGACCAGGGCGTCTACGGCATCGGCGATGGCACCTTGAACGGGCGCGAGCTTTCGGTCGTCGCCTATCTTGAAGAGCACGTCATCCCCTGCCTCATCGGCATGGACCCGCGCCGCATCGAGGACATCTGGCAGTATCTCTATCGCGGCGCCTACTGGCGCCGGGGCCCGGTCACCATGCGCGCGATCGCCGCGGTCGACATGGCGCTGTGGGACATCAAGGGCAAGATGGCCGGCATGCCGGTCTACCAGTTGCTCGGCGGCCGCAGCCGTGACGGCGTGATGGTCTATGGCCATGCCAATGGCTCGGACATTGCCGAGACGGTGGAGGCCGTCGGCCACTACATCGACATGGGCTACAAGGCGATCCGCGCCCAGACCGGCGTGCCCGGCATCAAGGATGCCTATGGCGTGGGCCGCGGCAAGCTCTACTACGAACCGGCCGATGCCGCGCTGCCCTCGGTCACCGGCTGGGATACGAGGCTGGCGCTGAACTATGTGCCGAAGATGTTCGAGGAGCTGCGCAAGACCTACGGCTTCGACCATCACCTGCTGCACGATGGCCACCACCGCTACACCCCGCAGGAAGCGGCCAACCTCGGCAAGATGCTCGAGCCCTACCAGCTGTTCTGGCTGGAGGACTGCACGCCGGCAGAGAACCAGGAAGCCTTCAAGATCGTGCGCCAGCACACCGTCACCCCGCTGGCCGTGGGCGAGATCTTCAACACCATCTGGGATGCCAAGGATCTCATCCAGAACCAGCTGATCGACTACATCCGCGCGACCGTCGTAGGCGCCGGCGGCCTTACCCACCTGCGCCGCATCGCCGACCTTGCCAGCCTCTACCAGATCCGCACCGGCTGCCACGGCGCCACCGACCTCTCGCCCGTCACCATGGGCTGTGCGCTCCACTTCGATACCTGGGTCCCCAACTTCGGCATCCAGGAATACATGCGCCACACCCCCGAAACCGACGAGGTCTTCCCCCACGACTACCACTTCGAAAAGGGCGAACTCTTCATCGGCGACACCCCAGGACACGGCGTCGACATCGACGAAAAGCTCGCCGCCAAATACCCTTACAAACCCGCATACCTCCCAGTCGCAAGACTCCAGGATGGAACCATGTGGAACTGGTAGAACCAGGCACGGGGAGAGGATAGCAAGGCATGAACTGGAAATCAGCGCGGCTGCGCATCCTGGCGCTGGTGATGGTCGGGACCATCCTCAACTATATCGCGCGCAACTCGCTGGGCGCGCTGGCCCCCCAATTGAAGCTCGATCTCCAGATCACTACCGAGCAGTATTCCTACATCGTCGGCGCATTCCAGCTTGCCTATACCGTGATGCAGCCGATTGGCGGCATGCTGATCGACCGGATCGGTCTGACCGCCGGCTTCGCGCTCTTCGCCGTCGCGTGGAGCGTTGCCAACATGGCGCACGGATTCGCCCGGGGCTGGCTGTCGCTCGCGGCCTTCCGGGGCCTGCTCGGCATGGCCGAGGCCGCCGTGATCCCCGCCGGCATGAAGACCATCGGCGAGTGGTTCCCTGATCGCGAACGCTCGGTCGCGACTGGGTGGTTCAACGCCGGGACGGCGCTGGGGGCGGTGATCGCGCCGGTCATGGCTGCCTTGCTGGCCAAGCACTATGGCTGGCAGGCCGCCTTCGTGGTTACCGGTGGCATCGGGCTGATCTTTGCGGCGGCATGGTATCGCTGGTATCGTTCGCCGCAGGACGCATCGTACGTCAGCGCCGAAGAATTGGCCGCGATCCAGGATGGGCAGCGCCCTGTTCCGGTCTCTGCCACGACCATTCGCTCGATCATCGGTTCATCGCGCTACTGGGCCATCGCCGTGCCCCGCTTCCTTGCCGAACCGGCATGGCAGACCTTCAGCTTCTGGGTGCCGCTCTATTTCGCCAAGGAGCGTGGCTGGGACCTGACGCAGATCGCGATGTTCGCGTGGGTGCCATTCCTTGCGGCGGACGCAGGCGGCATCCTTGGCGGCTATCTCGCGCCATGGCTGCAGCGCTGGAAGGGGCTGTCGCTTGAAGGGTCGCGCATTGCCGGCATCTGGATCGGCGCCATCCTGATGATCGCCCCGGGCTGCGTCGGCCTCGTCGCCAGCCCCTATGCCGCGATCGGACTGCTCGCCATCGGCGGCTTTGCGCATCAGGTCATCTCCGTCCTGATCAACACCCTGTCCGCCGATGTCTTCCCCAAGTCAGACATTGCCAAGGCGAACGGCCTCGTCGGCATGGCCGGATGGACCGGCGGCCTGCTGTTCTCCCTCGCCATTGGCCAGTTCGCCGACAAGATCGGCTTCGCGCCGCTGTTCGCCTGCCTTGGCCTGTTCGACCTGATCGGCGCGATCTGGCTCCTCGCCCTGCGCCGCCGCCTCACTTTCGCGAAAGCCTGAGCTGATGAACGAAGTCTCCCCGCCCCGCCGCGCGCGCCTTTCTGCACCGCCGCGCTTCGCCGTGACGCAAGTCGAAGGGCCACGCATCACGCTCGGCTCCGACACCGGAGCGGTCGCCCATGTCTTCGTGCTGGAAGACGACATGATCCGCGTGCTGCTGCTGGCCAAGGGCGAGGTCACTTCTCCGCCAAGCTGGACCATCGCGCCCGGTGCCGAAGACATTGCCGAACCGGGGCGTGACCGCATGGACACGAGCGGGTTTTCCGCGCCTGCATTCACGCTGCAGGACTCGCCCGACGGGATCGTCATCGCAACCGCGCGGCTGAAGCTCACGATCAGGCCCGAAGGCCTGCTTTGCACCTGGCATCAGGCGACAGCAGATGCCTGGCAGCTCATTTCCGAAGACCGCCCCACCCAAGCCTACAACTTCGGTTGGTGGGATGAGGCCACCTATCATTACGTCAAGCGCCGCCCAGGCGAGCGCTACTTCGGCCTTGGCGAACGCAGCGGTGACCTGGACCGCGCCGGCCGCCGCCTGCGCCTGACCAATCTCGATTGCATGGGTTATGACGCGCAGAGCGACGATCCGCTCTACAAGTCGATCCCCTGGGTGCTCGTGGTCGATGGCGAAGGCGCGGCGCATGGCGTGTTCTACGATACGCTGGCCGATCCGGTTTTCGATTTCGGGCACGAGCATTCTAACTACCACCCGCATTATCGCTACATGCGCGCCGAGAGCGGTGACCTCGATTACTACATGATCGCCGGGCCCGATGCCGGCGCAGTGGCAAGACGCTTCACCTGGCTGACCGGCCGCCCCGCCTTCATGCCGCGCTGGTCGGTGGGCTATTCCGGCTCGACCATGCTCTATACCGATGCGCCCAACGCGCAGGAGCAGATGGGCGAGTTTCTCGCAGGGCTCGAACGGCACGGCGTGCCCTGCACCTCGTTCCACCTGTCATCGGGCTACACCTCGATCGGCGACAAGCGCTACGTCTTCAACTGGAACCACGACAAGTTTCCCGACATTGCGGGCTTCGTCAAAGGCTACGCCGATGCCGGGGTGGAGCTTGTGCCCAACATAAAGCCGGCGCTGCTCCTGTCGCACCCACGCTACGCCGAATTGGCGGCGAAGGGCTGGTTCGTCAGCGACGAGAACGGACAGCCGGTGGAATGCCTGTTCTGGGATGAACTGGGCAGCTACCTCGATTTCACGAACCCGGATGCCGCCGCGTGGTGGCGTGAGCAGGTGACCGCGCAGTTGCTCTCCTATGGCATGCGCGCCACGTGGAACGACAACAACGAGTACGAGATCTGGGACACGAGCGCCCGCTTCGCCGGGTTCGGAGCGCCGCGCCCCGCCGCAGCCGAACGCCCGGCGCAGACGCTGCTGATGATGCGCGCCTCGCGCGCCGCGCAGATCGCCTATCGCCCCGAAGAGCGCCCATATCTGGTCACTCGCAGCGGCATGGCCGGGATGCAGCGCTATGCACAGACCTGGTCTGGCGACAACTTCACCGCGTGGAAGACCCTGCGCTACAACCAGAAGATGGGGCTTGGCCTTGCCCTTTCCGGGGTCTCAAACACCGGGCACGACATCGGCGGCTTTGCCGGCCCCTCGCCCGAACCCGAACTGCTGCTGCGCTGGGTCCAGGCGGGCATCATGATGCCGCGCTTCTCGATCCACAGCTGGAACAGCGATGGCACGGTAAACGAGCCGTGGATGTATCCCGAGACCACCCCGGCGATCGTCGGCATGATGAACCTGCGCCGCGCGCTGGTGCCGCTCCTGCACGATCTGCTGTGGCGACATCACGCTGCTTGCGAGATCGTCACCCGTCCGCTGTGGCTGGACTTTCCGCAAGACCCGCAGGCGTGGGTCGATGGCGACAGCTACCTGCTCGGCCCGAACCTGCTGGTCGCCCCCGCGCTGGACAAGGGCGTGACCACGGTTCAGGCCTACCTCCCCGGCCCGGCCCGCTGGATAGACCTGCGCGACGACCGGATTCTGGATGGCGGGAAGATGCACGATCTGCCCGCCCCCGCCGAAGGCCTCCCTCCGATCCTCGCGCGCGAAGGCTCGGCCCACCTCGTCGACATCGCGCCGGGCGGCTTCGCCCCGCCAGCGCCGCAACCTGCGGTGCTGCTGACTCTGGCACCGGGCGAGAGCCGTCTGGAGTGGACGGGTTACGATGAAGCCAGCGACGCCTGGCCCGATCCGGATCAGCCCCCGCTATGGCAGGCGACCATCCAGACCTCGGACAACGCCATCGCAATCGAGGCCGCATGGTGCGGCCCCGGCGCAGCGCCTTCGACGGTCCTGTCGTTTGTCGTGCCGGAGCGCGAAAAGCGCGAGATCACCGTCAACGGCACCACACCGCCAGTTCGCTTGGCACAGGTGCTGGGTCTCCAGCGCAAGGTCTTTGACTGGCAGATCTGATCGCAAAAAAGGAACCGGCCCGAACGCGTTCCGCATACGGGCCGGTTCGTGAACTGCCAGATGGCAGGGTGGACTCTGTGGTCTGAAGCTAGCGGCCAGTGATGCCGTTTGCCTTGAGCCAAAGGGCGTACTGGTCAAACCAGGCATCGCTCGTCGTGCCGTTGGGCTGCGAGGCGAACCCGTGCCCACCTGCGCTGTAGAGGTGAAACTCCACCTTTGCGCCGGCCTGCCGCCAGGCATGGAACAGACCGAAGTCCTGCTTGATGAAGAAGCGGTCGTCCGCAGCAATCGCTGCGAACAGCGGCGGCGCATTGGCGGGCACTTCGGACTTTTCGGTAGGCCCATAGACCATGCCGACAAAGTCTGGCCGCGCATCTTCGGCATTGGCCTGCGTCGTTGCCAGCGTCGTCATCGCTCCGGCCGAAAAGCCGAGGATCCCGATCTTTGCAGGATTGACGTGCCAGCGCGCCGCTTCCTTGCGCACCATGCGGATCGCCGCCTGCGTATCGGCGACAGCATAGTCGCGGTTCGTCAGGTCGACCGGCGCGCCCTTCTGGAACAGGTTGCTGAGCGCTTCCCTGAACCCGTCGATGCTGCCTGGCACCGGCTGCGTCCGATACTTCACGATGAACACGCGCACGCCCAGCTTGTCGAGACGGCGCGCAACGTCAAAGCCCTCATTGTCCATGGCGAGGAACTGGAAGCCCCCGCCGGGGACGAGCAACACTGCAGGCGCATCGCTATCGGCCGGCAGGCTGCTCGGCCACGCGATGAGTTGCGGCTTGCTAACGTTGTAGACCAGTCGCTGGTCCGGCGTCTGCTGCGCCCAGGCCTCGTGCGCAGGGTTGGCGCGCGGCAAGGTCACTGGCAGGTCCACGCTGGGCAGCGCCGGGGGCGTGGCCGCGGGCAGCACGCCTTTGACCCAGTCGCCCGGCGCGGCAAGCGTTGGCGCTGCCGCAAGGCTCAGCACTACAGCAAGAATACGCTTCACTTCGTCGGCTCTCCGGCTTTGCGGGCAAAGTATTCCGCCAGCACGCTGAACGCCTGCTTGCGCTGGCCCGTCTCCGAAATCAGGCCCTTGCGGTTGAAGCCCATCTGGAAATCCGGATTCTGACGGCGTGGCGAACGGAAGTCCTTGAGGATCCAGGGTGAAATTCCGCGCAAGGTCGGCACGCGATCGGCCATTTCCAGCGTCTTGCGATAGAACTCGGCCTGAAATTCTTCCGAGAACTTCTGCATGCCGTCCGGACTGTGGAACCCGGCCTTGGCGTCGGCACCGAATTCCGAAAAGATCAGCGGCTTGTCCGCGGGCAAGTTCCACACGCTGCCCGGCAAATCTGCGAGGCGGTCCGAGGTGTACCACCCGTTGTAGGTGTTGATCGACACGATATCGAGATCGTCCGCCAGGGGATCGGCCATCGTCATGGTCGGCACCGAGGCTGCCTTGTCCCGCTCGACCAGCAGCGCCGCACTGACCAGGCGGCTGGGATCGAGGCGGCGCACATCACCGATCAATGTGCGCAGGAAGGTGTTGCGCGCATCGCTGACCGGGGTTTCGTTGGCCACGCTCCAGATCACCACCGATGCGCGGTTGCGATCGCGCAGGATGTTCTCGGCCAGCATGTTGCGCGCCGTTGCCAGGGTCGAGGGGTTCGACCACGCCACCATCCAGTAGACCGGCACCTCGCTCCAGACGAGCAGGCCCATCTCGTCGGCGGTGCGGGTCATCACCTCGGAATGGGGATAGTGCGAAAGGCGCACGAAATTGCCGTGGAGGCCGCTCTTGATCTCGCCCAGCAAGGCCTTGGCATTCTCGGGCGTAATCACGCGGGCAGGATTTGCCGCGATCTCTTCCTCGTGCATCGAAATGCCGCGCAGGAACACGGGCTTGCCATTAAGCAGGATGTCCGCGCCCTTGCGCTCGATCGTGCGGAAGCCGATGCGGTCGCGCCAGGTGTCCTCGCCCGCCGCCAGCGTCACATCGTAAAGCTTCGGGCTTTCCGGAGTCCAACGCATCAGCGCGCGCGGCGCCGTGGCGCTGGCGCGCCAGTTGCCCTGCGCATCGGTCCGCCCTTTCAGCTCGAACGGCAATCCCGCGACCTTGAGCTGCAAGGGCTGGTTGGCGGCCGCTGGCCCATCAAGATGCGCATCGACCGCGATCTTGCCTTCACGCGTCAGCCGCACCCATGCGCTGTCAACAAAGGTGTCGCTGGTGTGGACGAGCTTAACTTCGCGCGTCACGCCGCCATAGTTCTCCCAGTCGGTCACCGGTGGCGGAACCGTCGCAGCGGTGGCCGCAGAGTCTACGCCGATGGTGATCTGGTTGTCGCCATCGCGCAGCAGCTTGGTCACATCGAAGGCAAACGGGGTGAACCCGCCTTCGTGCCGCCCCACTGGCTGGCCGTTGACGAAGACGACGGTGGCGTAGTTCGACGCCCCGAAACGCAGGAAATAGCGGCCCTTGCGGCCCACCGGACTATCGAAATGGCGGCGGTACCACACCAGCCCCTGATAATGGCGCATCTCGGGCGAGGCGGCGAGCCATGATCCCGGCAGCTTCACCTTGCGATCATGATCGAGATCGAACTCGAACAATTCGCGATTGTCCTGCGCCAGCGTCTTGCGCACATCAATGTCGAGCCAGCGCTGTTCGGTGCGGTTGGGCGCTTCGCCATGGAACCCGGCAATTCCTGACCGGTAAGGATCGATCGACCAGTTCCACTCGCCCGAAAGGTCCATGCCCTCGCGCATGTCGGCTGAAACGAGCAGCGGCGCGGTGTCGACAGTGGCGAGTGGCAGCGTCGTGAATACGGACTCGGCGGCAAGGGCATGCGTCCCGAATGCAAACGCGCCCGCCAGCAGCGGGCCAAGAATTGCTCGATCAAATCGTGCCACGCGCATGCTCTCTCCTGCCACTGTTTACCGGGCGCAATTCGGCAGCCGGGCCTGCTCTTGCAGTACGATCCGGCCGCCAGTCCTACCAAGAAAAAAGGCCGGGCGATCATCCCGCCCGGCCATCCGTGATCAGAAGTTCAGGCTGGCCCGAACCCCGCCGTAGCGGCGGAAATCACGAGGGAGAATTGTTGCCGTGGCGATGTTGCTGCCGCCGCCCCAGACGCCCGAGTTGTTGATCAGGGTGGGGTAGTACTGCACGTCGAACAGGTTGTTGACGAATGCCGCCACTTCCCACTTGCGGCTCTCGTCACGCGCGCCGACCGAAAGGTTCACGATCGTGAATTCCTTCTGGAAGGTCTGCGGATCGCGGGCCACGTAGAACACGCTGCCGGTGTACTGCACGTTCGCCTGGATCAGGCCGCGGATGTTCTCGGTCAGCGAAGGCGTCACTTCGCCGGTCACGTTGAACTTCAGCTTCGGTGCCTGGACGGCGCGCTCGCCGGTCAGGTTCTGGAAGGCCGGGGACTTCGTGCGGTCGCAACCCTGTGCTGCCGACTGGTTCGGGAAGCAGGGCGACGAAGGGAAGCTGATGTACTTGGTATCGAGGATCGCGATCGACGAATTCAGGTTGAACACGTCGCTCGGCCGGAAGCCCGCATCGATTTCCACGCCCTTCGTGCCCAGCTTGCCGACGTTGGTCAGACGGAAGTTGGTGGTCAGGTCGGGCAGCACTTCCACAGCCTGCGCCTGCAGGTTCTTGTAGGTCGTGTCGAAGTAGGTGACGTTGAAGGTCAGCTTGCGATCGAAGAGCTGGGTGCGCAGGCCGAATTCGATGTCGCGCGAGGTTTCGGGCTTGATCGGGCCGGCATTGGCGCGGTTCGCGTTGAAACCGGTGGTGAGGTCATAGGTCTGACCCTTGTAACCGGTCGAATAGGTCACGAATGCGTTGACCGTCGGCGTGAATTCATAGCGCAGGCTGGCGCGATAGGTCGCCGCGGTGTCCGTGGCATTGCCGGCGAACTGCGCGTTGCCGTTCTGGATATCCTTGAAGGTGTAGCCGATCCGCTCGTTCTGGATGCGCGCACCACCGGTCAGGGTCGCCTGCGGCATGAACTGCCAGTCACCCTGCACGAAGGCCGCGATCTGGCTCGACTTCGATGTGGCGAACCAGTTGGCCAGCGAGAATGCCGGGCCGCGATAGAACGGTCGCTCGAAGTCGACATTCGCGTAATAGGCGCCGACCGTGTAGCGGAAGGGCTTCGAACCGTCTGAAAGGAGACGCAGTTCCTGGGTGAACAGGTTCGAACGGAACGTGCCCGTCTGGATGTTGTTTTCCGAAGCGAGGCTCGACGATGTTTCGTCGGAGTCGAAGTAGTCGTTCAGCTCGAAGCTGTCGTACGACGTGATCGACACCAGGGTGTGGTCACCCAGCGTGAATTCGCCGCGCAGGTTGCCGCCGCCACCTTCATAATCGGTGCGCGCGTTGTAGTTGTTGCTGACGTTGGTATTTTCCGGCCCCGGCGTGACGCCCGGCATCACCACCGTTGCAGACTGGCCGGTGCCACGGAAACGCAGGCCCGGAGTCATGCGGATGTAGGGGCGGCCGACCGTCGTGTTGCCCGTCATGTAATTGAGCGACAGCGTCAGGCTGGCATCAGCCGACGGTTCCCAACGCAGCTTGGTGCGCACGCTGCCGGATTCCCGACCGTTGACCTTCTTGCCGTTGAAAAGGTTGCGCGTATTGCCGTCCCACTGCGAATAGGCACCCGAAACGACGAAGCCGAGCGTATCGCTGATCGGGCCCGAAACGCTGAAATTCGCGCCATATTCGCTGTCGGTGGTTCCCGTTGCGTTGACGCGGATCTTCAGTTCGTCGGTCGGGTTGCGGGTGATCAGGTTGATCAGGCCGGCCGAGGCGGCCTTGCCATAAAGCGTCGACTGCGGACCGCGCAGCACTTCGATGCGCTCGATATCAGGCAGGTCGCTGAACGCGCGAGCCTGGAAGGCCAGGGGAACTTCGTCGACCAGAACCGCAACGCTCGGCTCGACGCCGATACCGAAGGCGAACGTGCCCACGCCGCGCAGCGAGACGTTGGCGTTGACGGGGTGTTCGGCCGGACGAATGGTCAGCGAGGGCGAAATTTTGCCGAGGTCGCCAAAATCACGGACGCCTGCAGCGGCAAGCTGGGTCGGGCCGACGACAGACACGGCCAGCGGCACGTTCTGCACGTTTTCCGCGCGCTTCTGGGCGGTGACAATGATCTCGCCCGTGTCTGCCGGAGCAGCAGCTTCATCGGCAGCGGTCTGGGCACATGCCGCCTGGGCTCCAAAGGCGATGGCCATGGCCATGGCGCTGACACCCAACGAATTACGGAAGCACTTCATGAAATCCCCTCCTCCTCGGCGGCCTGTTAGCCACCACATACGAGGGTCTATTACCAAATGGCCTAGCCAGATGCAAGACTGGTTTTACAGATATCCATGCCTATTGGTCAGATGCCTGCATGAAACGGCCAAACTGCCGAATATGCTGGAAATTCTAACTACGAACGATTTCACATCGGCAGCCAGCGCGCGAGACAGCGCCGAGCATTGGTCATACCAGAAGGTGTCGGAATTTATCAGGTCATGGTCGCGCGACGGATCGCTGCCTGCCACTCGCTGGTGAGACGGGAGCGCTGTTCGGGCTCCATCGCCGGCGTGAAGCGGGTCAGGCCCTCGTCCGCAGCGGCCCCATCAAGTACGTCTGGCCACCCCCCGCAGCGGTGCCCCGCAAGCATGGCCGCGCCCAGCGCGGTCGTTTCCAGATTGACGGGACGCTCGACGGGAATGTCGAGCAAATCGGCAAGGAACTGGCAGAACCAGTCGTTGGCCGCCATCCCGCCATCCACGCGCAATGACGAAAGCGGCCCTGCACCGTCTTCCGCCATGGCCGCCACCAGGTCCGCCGTCTGGAATGCCACGGATTCCAGGGCCGCCCGCGCAATGTGCGCTGCACTTGAATCGAAGGTGAGGCCGGCAAGCATGCCGCGCGCCTCGGTGCACCAGTGGGGCGCGCCAAGCCCGACGAAGGCCGGCACCATGTACACGCCGCCATTATCGGGCAGCCGCGCTGCCATCTCCTGCGTCTGCCGCGCCTCGACGATGATGCCCAGCCCGTCGCGCAGCCACTTGATCGCCGCCCCTGCCACGAACAGCGACCCCTCGACGGCATAGTGCGTCACGCCATCGATGCGATAGGCAATGGTGCTCAGCATCCGGCTGCGCGAGCGCGCCACGGTCGTGCCGGTGTTGAGCAGCATGAAGCCGCCCGTGCCGTAGGTGATCTTGGCCTGGCCTTGCGCAAAGCAGGACTGCCCGACCAGAGCCGCCTGCTGATCCCCTGCCACGCCGCAGATCGGAATGCTGCCGCCGAGCAGGTTGGTGGTGCCGAAATCGTCCGCGCTGGCGCAGACTTCGGGCAGAAGCGCGGCGGGCACGCGGAACAGCTTGCACAGGTCGGGGCACCAGCGCTGCTCGACGATATCGAACAGCAGCGTCCGGCTGGCATTGGTCACGTCGGTCTTGTGGCTGCGGCCTTCGGTCAGCCGCCACAGCAGGAACGTGTCGATCGTGCCGACGGCAAGTTCGCCGTTCTCCGCACGCTCGCGCGCGCCGGGAATGGCGTCGAGAAGCCATGCGATCTTCGTCGCCGAGAAATAGGGATCGAGCAGAAGGCCGGTCTTCTCGTGCACGAACGGCTGGTGCCCCTGCCCCTGCAGCCCGGCGCAGATGTCGGCCGTGCGCCGGTCCTGCCAGACGATGGCATTGTGCAGGACTTCACCGGTGGCGCGATCCCACAGCACCACGGTCTCGCGCTGGTTGGTGATGCCGATGGCGGCGATATCCTGCGCGGTCAGGCCAGCCTTGGCCATTGCGTCGCGCGCGCTCTGCAGGGTGTCGCGCCAGATTTCCTCGGGGTCATGCTCCACCCAGCCATCGGCCGGATAGTGCTGCGCGAATTCCCGCTGCGCGCTTGCCACCACGCGCCGCGCCCCATCGAACACCAGCGCGCGCGTCGAAGTCGTGCCCTGGTCGATCGCCAGTACGAGGTCACCCATTTCCGTTACTCCCACAATCTTTTCCGGCGCAATCGCGTCAGGCGTTAGCCTTGAACCAGAACGCCAGCTTATCCGCCACCTCGGGTGCCGCCGTCAGGCCAAGCTTGCTGCGCCGCCACAGCACGTCCTCGGCACTGCGCGCCCACTCCCAGGTTTGCAGATAGCGCACCTCCGCCTCGGTCAGGCCATTGCCGAAATCACTGCCGAGGTCCTGCCAGCCTTGTGCATTGCCAAGGATCATGGCGATGCGCGTGCCATAGGCGTGCGCCATCCGCTCCATGGTCGCGGCCGGAACGAACGGCCAGCGCTCGCGTGCCTGTGCCAGAAATGCCGCAAAGCCCCCGGCCCCCAGATCGCCACCGGGAAGCGGCGCCGAATCGGTCCAGGCGCCGCTCGCGCCGGCCATCCACGGCTTGAGATCGTCGAGTGCATGCTCGGCAAGGCGCCGGTACGTCGTCAGCTTGCCGCCGAACACGCTCAACACCTGCGGGCCTTCCGACCGCCCGAGCTTGAGCACATAGTCACGCGTCACTGCCTTGGCGTCCTCCTGCCCGTCATCGAACAGCGGGCGCACGCCCGAATAGGTCCAGACCACATCGCCGGGCGTTATCTGCCGCTCGAAATAGCTGTTGGAGGCGGCACAGAGATACTCGATCTCCTCGGCACTGATCTTGGGCCGCGCGCGCTCCTGTTCGTCCACGGCAACATCGGTCGTGCCCACCAGGGTGAACTGGCCTTCGTAGGGAATGGTGAAGACGATGCGGCCGTCTTCCTGCTGCAGGATGAAGGCATGGTCGCCCGGGTAGATCTGCGGCACCACGATATGGCTGCCCTTGACCAGCTTGATCGCGCCATCGCGCTTTGCCCCGGCGAGCGAGCCCAGCATGCTAGCCACCCATGGCCCGGCAGCATTGACGATCGTGCGCGCGCGCACCGTGCAGGGCGCAGCTATGGCGGGAGCGGGTGCGTGGACATTGGGCTCGAGCGTCACCGCCCAGGCGTCGCCCTGCTGCTCCGCCCCGGTCACCGCTGTGCCGGTCAGGATCGTTGCGCCACGCTGTGCCGCATCGATGGCATTGAGGACGACAAGGCGGGCATCATCGACCCAGGCGTCGGAATAGACGAATCCCTTGGCAAGGCCGGGCTTTAGTCCCTTCCCCCAGCGCGGGTCGCGCAGGTTCACGCCGTGCGATTTGGGCAGGCTGTGCCGTCCGGCGATATGATCGTAGAGGAACAGGCCGATCCGGATCATCCACCCCGGACGCCCGCCCTTGGGTTGCGGCAGCACGAAGCGCAGTGGCCAACTGATCTGCGGCGCTATCCGGATCAGCCGCTCGCGCTCCTGCAGCGATTCCCGCACAAGGCGGAACTCGTAGTATTCGAGATAGCGCAGGCCGCCGTGGATCAGCTTGGTGCTGGCCGACGAGGTGTGCGCGGCCAGATCGTCGCGTTCGACCAGCAGTACGCGCAGGCCCCGGCCCGTCGCATCGCGGGCGATGCCCACGCCATTGATGCCGCCACCGATCACCAGCAGGTCATAGACCTGGCCCGGGTCGAACGCGGGGTAGGACACTGTCATTGAACTAGCTCCGAATTGCATGCAGCTGGCGCCGGGATTGTGCTTGCGCAGCCTTTTGCACAGACCGGGTCCCTGACCCAAGCCCTCACTTTTCTTTCGTGAACGCGCCGCCCCTTATGCCGTAGCTTTGGCGTATCGTTCGCGTTTGGCTTGAGTGGCTCTTCGTGCTTCGGCGAGGAGGCGTTCTTCGGTGGCGAAGAGGAGGCCGTCGAGCA
This sequence comes from Novosphingobium sp. B1, assembly GCF_900176395.1. Taxonomy (GTDB): domain Bacteria; phylum Pseudomonadota; class Alphaproteobacteria; order Sphingomonadales; family Sphingomonadaceae; genus Novosphingobium. The sequence continues at coordinate 315,937 of NZ_FWXL01000002.1, forward strand.
CGGCGGAGAGGTGGGCGCGCATGGCGGCGCGGGCGGCGTTGGGATCGCGCGCGCGCAGGGCATCGAGGATGGCGGTATGCTCCTCGACCACCGGCTTGATGTTGGCGTGGCGCGCCTTCTCGTGCAGCAGTGCGGCCTCGGGCGAGGTCCCGCGCAGGTCCCACAGCTGCGCCACGGTGTTGTAGACCGCAACGTTGCGGGTGGCGCGGGCGATGGCGAGGTGGAACGCACGGTCGGCGCTCTCGGTGCCGTTGGCGCTGCGGTTCTCCTCGGCGATCTGCTGGACGAGGTCCTCGATCTCGGCAAGGTCCTCGTCGGTCATCTGCGTGGCTGCCAGCGCCGCCGCCTCGCCCTCGAACAGCAGCCGCGCCTCGGTCAGCTCGAACGCGGTCACGTTGAAGCCGGGGCGGTCGTTCTCGCCCGGCAGGCGCTTCACATAGGCGCCCGAGCCAACCTTCACCTCGACCAGCCCCTGCACTTCCAGCGCAATGATCGCCTCGCGCACCGTCGGCCGGCTGACCTCGTAGCGCAGCGCCAGATCGCGCTCGGCCGGAAGGCGGCTGCCGACCGGATAGCGCCCGCCAGCCAGTTCATCGAGCAGCGAGCGGGCGAGATCCTGATAGAGCCGGTCGTGGGACTTGCCAGTTGCCATATCAACTTTCTGGTAATACCAATTCAGGGAACTTGACAGACCGAAACTGGTCCGTCAATCGGTATTACCACAAGCCGCCTGTCCTTAGCGAGTGCAACTCCCATGAAAATCACCGCCGCCCGCGTCATCGTCACCTGCCCGGGCCGCAACTTCGTGACGCTCAGGATCGAAACCGACCAGGGCGTCTACGGCATCGGCGATGGCACCTTGAACGGGCGCGAGCTTTCGGTCGTCGCCTATCTTGAAGAGCACGTCATCCCCTGCCTCATCGGCATGGACCCGCGCCGCATCGAGGACATCTGGCAGTATCTCTATCGCGGCGCCTACTGGCGCCGGGGCCCGGTCACCATGCGCGCGATCGCCGCGGTCGACATGGCGCTGTGGGACATCAAGGGCAAGATGGCCGGCATGCCGGTCTACCAGTTGCTCGGCGGCCGCAGCCGTGACGGCGTGATGGTCTATGGCCATGCCAATGGCTCGGACATTGCCGAGACGGTGGAGGCCGTCGGCCACTACATCGACATGGGCTACAAGGCGATCCGCGCCCAGACCGGCGTGCCCGGCATCAAGGATGCCTATGGCGTGGGCCGCGGCAAGCTCTACTACGAACCGGCCGATGCCGCGCTGCCCTCGGTCACCGGCTGGGATACGAGGCTGGCGCTGAACTATGTGCCGAAGATGTTCGAGGAGCTGCGCAAGACCTACGGCTTCGACCATCACCTGCTGCACGATGGCCACCACCGCTACACCCCGCAGGAAGCGGCCAACCTCGGCAAGATGCTCGAGCCCTACCAGCTGTTCTGGCTGGAGGACTGCACGCCGTCAGAGAACCAGGAAGCCTTCAAGGTCGTGCGCCAGCACACAGTGACCCCGCTGGCCGTGGGCGAGATCTTCAACACCATCTGGGATGCCAAGGATCTCATCCAGAACCAGCTGATCGACTACATCCGCGCGACCGTCGTAGGCGCCGGCGGCCTTACCCACCTGCGCCGCATCGCCGACCTTGCCAGCCTCTACCAGATCCGCACCGGCTGCCACGGCGCCACCGACCTCTCGCCCGTCACCATGGGCTGTGCGCTCCACTTCGATACCTGGGTCCCCAACTTCGGCATCCAGGAATACATGCGCCACACCCCCGAAACCGACGAGGTCTTCCCCCACGACTACCACTTCGAAAAGGGCGAACTCTTCATCGGCGACACCCCAGGACACGGCGTCGACATCGACGAAAAGCTCGCCGCCAAATACCCTTACAAACCCGCATACCTCCCAGTCGCAAGACTCCAGGATGGAACCATGTGGAACTGGTGAGACAACAACAAAACCGGTGAGGATACGATGAAGAAGGCATTTCTTGCGGCGACCGCACTCGTCGCCCTGACCGGGGCGGCGTCCGTTCCCGCCCCCTCGCTCCAGCTTGGCAGCCTCGCGAAAGTCGGCACCGTCAGCGATCGTTACCAGTCCTACAACATTGAGATGGTCGAGGTTACCGGCGGCCGCTTCTGGGCGCCCTATGGCGGCCCGGCCGACGAACGCTATCGCCAACGCCCGCCGATTGACCTCACCGACCCGACGCTTGTCGCACTCGCCAAGGCGCTCGGCCCCAGCCTCGTGCGCGTCAGCGGCACCTGGGCCAACAACACCTACCTCGAAGCCGAGGGCGAACACCTCTCTGCCCCGCCAACGGGCTTCGTTCAGGTGCTGACGCGCGAGCAGTGGAAGAACGTGGTCGCCTTCTCGAAGGCGGTCGACGCGCCCATCGTCACCAGCTTTGCCGTCAGCAACGGCACGCGCGATGCCAACGGCACGTGGACGCCCGCGCAGGCGCAACGCCTGGTCGATCTGACGCGCACGGCGGGCGGCACGCTCTACGCCGCCGAGTTCTTCAACGAAGCCAACATGCCCAGTGCCGCGCCGCAGATGCCCAAGGGCTATACCGCCGCCAACTACGGCGCTGAATTCCGCCTGTTCCGCGACTGGGCGCGCAAGGCCGTGCCCGACATGAAGATCCTCGGCGTCGGCGGTGTGGGTGAGGCAGGTCTGCTCAAGGACGTGCCGGTGCCTGCCGAGATGGGCGCGCATGTCAGCAGCGAAGACATGATGAAGGCCAACCCCGGCAGCGTCGATGCTGTATCCTACCACTTCTACGGCAGCGTGTCGCAGCGCTGTGCGGGCCTTGGCATCGGCACCGCCCAGAAGCAGGACGCGCTGAGCGCCCAGTGGCTCGACATGACCGTGCGCGACTATCGCTATTACGCGGCGCTGCGCGACAGGTTCGAACCCGGAAAGCCGATGTGGAACACCGAAACCGCGCAGGCCGCGTGCGGTGGCAGCCCATGGGCCTCGACCTTCCTCGATACCTTCCGCTATCTCAACCAGAACGCCGCGCTGGCGCAGCAGGGCCTTCAGGTAGTCATGCACAACACGCTTGCCGCCAGCGACTATGCCCTGATCGATCGCGATACCATGACCCCGCGCCCCAACTACTGGGCCGCGGTGCTGTGGAAGCGCACGATGGGCAGCACCGTGCTGGCCTCGCCCGCCTCACCCTCCCCTGCCCTGCGCCTCTACGCCCAGTGCCTGCCCGGCACGCGCGGCGGCGTAACCGTCATGGCGCTGAACACCGGCGAGGCCGCGCAAGGCATCGACCTTGGCGGCAAGGGCACCGGCTGGACGATGACCGGCCAGCCGCTCGACACACGCAGCGTGCTCATCAATGGCAAGGCCCCGGCTCTCTCGGCGGACAACAAGCTGACCGGCCTTGATGGCGTCGCCGTCAACGGCAAGGTCACCCTGCCCGGCCACGCCATCGCCTTCTACGCCATGCCCGGCGCCGCCAACCCGGCCTGCCGCTGATGCGCGCAGTCCTTGTCGGCGAGGCGATGCTCGAGCTGTCGCAGGAAGGCGGCCTCTGGCGCCTCGCCTATGGCGGCGACACGTTGAACACCGCGATCCACCTCGCCCGCAGCGGGGTGGACACGGCCTATCTCACCGCGCTCGGCACCGATCCCTTCAGCGAGGACTTGCGCTCGCGCTGGACGGCGGAAGGCCTTGATACCGCGCTGGTCCTCGCCAACCCCTCCCGCAACCCCGGGCTCTACGCGATCACGTGCGACGATCTGGGCGAGCGCAGCTTTACCTACTGGCGCGGCGAAAGCGCCGCGCGGGCGCTGTTCGATTGCGCCGGGATCGAGCCCGCGCTGGCCCATGCGGAGAGCGCAGACCTGCTTGCCTTCTCGCTGATCTCGCTGGCAATCCTGCCGCAAAGCGGGAGGGATGCACTGCTGGCGCTTGCCCGCAAGGTGCGCGCAAATGGCGGCACGGTCGCCTTCGACGGCAACTACCGCCCCCGTCTCTGGCCCGATCACGCCACCGCCAGCGCCGCGCGCGATGCCGCGATTGCCGTCGCCAGCATCGGCCTGCCCACGCTCGAGGACGAGACCATGCTCTCGGGCGAGATCGATGCCGCCGCAGTCGCCGCCCACTGGCAGGGCCTGGGCTGCAGCGAAACCATCGTGAAGCTTGGCGCCGAAGGCTGCCGCCTGCCAGACGGCCAGATCATCCCCCCCGCCGAAGTCTTGCGCCCGGTGGACACCAGCGGCGCAGGCGATGCCTTCAACGCGGGTTACCTCGGCGCGCGGCTGCGTGGCGAAGCACCAGCACAGGCCGCAATCGCGGGCCACGCGCTGGCGGGCTGGACCATCATGCGCCGGGGCGCGATACCGCCGGGGATTCTCAGAGCGGGTGAACGCGCCCGCCATGATGTGAACGTCAGCTAGCCGCCGCTTTTTGCTGAAAGCTGCCTTTCCGGACACGACGCCATTGCTGCCGTTGGCTTCCGAAAGCTAAGTAAGGTCAATGGAAATCCCTGACAACCTACTGCCACAGGAAATCCTTTCGCGGGCTACCCTACGTGGGAAGGAATATGCTTGGCGATTGGAAGATATTCCGAAGGTGATCGCAGCGGCGAGAAATTGTAATCTCGCCAGTGTCGGAGGCCAGCTTCAATTTCGGTTCCCGGAAGGAGGCACCTGCGAATGCTACTGGATAGAGGTGGACACCCACCAATGGCTGTCTTCTGATTTGTCTTGGGCGGAGCGAGTTGCACTCACTTCAGAAACAGCACTCGCCGAATTTCAGAAACTTCAATCCAAGTGGGACTTCATTTCAGAAGGTCGCTCGGCCTTCGGCGAGCAGTTCGAAAAATGGGAAGTGGCGGGTGGCGATCCTGCTGAAGCAATGTGCTTCGTCTGGTATGTCGCCACCCAAGCTGAAGTGGCGCAATGGAGCTAGCCATCGGTGGCAGCTCCCCACCCCATTCCAGCCGTTCACTGCCCTCCCGGCAATGGACAATAACGGTCTTCTCGCGAGCGCCTGAAACTCTCCAAGCCGCCTAGGTTCTCGCCCTAAGCAGGCTCCACAGCACCACTGCCGCGAGCAGGTCCAGCCCCGCCAGCGCCACGAACAGCGGGTTGTAGCCGAACACATCAGCGCTCTGCCCGATCAGCAGCGTGAACAGCATGCCGCCGATCCATGCCGAGGTCCCCGCCATGCCGCTCGCCGTGCCAACGGTCCGGCTGTCGAACACATCGGCGCACAGGGTGATCAACGCACCGTTCAGAAGCTGGTGGGCAAAGCCGCCGATGCAGAACAGGGCAATCGCCATCTCGGGCGAAGTGGCAAGGCCGATGCAGGCAGGCCCCACCATGCACAGCGCCCCCATTGTCATCGTGATCTTGCGCGATGACAGCATGGAGGAGCCCCGCTTCATCAGCCATGGCGGCAGCAGGCCCGCCGCCAGGCTACCGAAGTCGGCAGCGAGGAACGGCAGCCACGCCCACAGCGCGATGGACTTGAGATCGAGCTTCCACACCGCGACGAGATAGAGCGGGATGAAGAAGTTGAAGGTCTGCCACGCCGGTTCGGCCAGGAAGCGTGGCACTGCAATCGCCCAGAACGAACGGCTGCGCAGGACTTGCGCCTTGGTGGCGGGCTTGGTCGCATCAGGCTGGTTCATTGCGACGATTGCGTCGCGCTCCGCCTGCGACAGGCGCGGGTGCTCGGCCGGATCGCGATAGGCCACCCACCACATGCCCGCCCAGACGAGGCTGAGCGCGCCGGTCACGATGAACGCCGCCTGCCAGTTCCACGCAAGGATGCAGAATGCCACCAGCGGCGGCGCGATCATGTTGCCAACGCTCGTGCCCATCTGGAACAGGCTGGTGGCCAGAGGCTTTTCCTTGGCCGGAAACCACTGTGCCACGGTCTTGGTGCCCGCCGGGATTGCTGCGGCTTCCGAAGCGCCGAGCAAGGAGCGGAAGAAGGCAAGGCTCATCCACCCGGTCGAAAAGGCATGGGCCATGTTGCTCAATGCCCAGCCTACCGCGAACAGGAAGAAGCCGATCCGCGTGCCCAGCGCATCGAGCACGGCCCCCGCCACGGTCTGCATCACCGTATAGCTCGCCTGGAAGGCCAGCACGACCCAGCTGTACTGCTCGGTCGTCATCGCGAACTCGGTCTTGAGCGTGGGTGCAGCCACCGACAGCGTCGAGCGCGCAAGATAGTTGAGGATCGTGCCGAGCGTGATCAGCGCGATGATCCACCAGCGCAGCGGAAGCTTCCTGAGCATCGTTTGGGTCCGTTGCCTTTAGGGTCAGCGCAGCCGTTCGATCTCGATCATCGAGACCCGCGCTTCAGCAGTCCGGCTCACGAAATCAAGCTGCAGAACGTCCTTCGCCGTGATCGTGAACACCTTGGACTGCGCCGCCACGCCGCTCGCCGGGATGGTGGGCTGGAACCCGCGAAGGAGCAGCTTGCTGCCACTGCCAATGTCGAACGTGCCCGGCTTCTGGGCCGAACTGGTGGCGAACCACAAGGTCACCTTGTAGCGCCCCTTTTGCACCGGCACGCGATACGAGAAGACACCGCTTCGATACGTCGCCAGCGCGTCGCGATCATTGGTTCCGGCGATCGCGGTCGGCACGGCGGGCTTGCCGTAGTCTGCCGGCTTGTCGAGCGATGCCGCCTCGCCCCCTTCGAACCAGTTGTCCGAGCCGAGCAAGCGGCCCTCGCTCTTCGCGGCCAGCAGCGCGCCGGCATCGATCACGAAATGCCGCGCAGTTTCAGGCGCCAGCGTCCAGCTTGCACGGTCCTCCACCGTGCCGCCGGCATGAAGCCCGCGCGCCATCAGCGCATTGCTGCCTTCGTCCAGCCGCACCCCGCTCCACACGCAGGCCTTCTGTGGGCAGTCCTTCTTCACGCCCAGCGAGCGGCCATTGAGCAGCAGTTCGGTGCTGCCGGTGTTGCTGTAGACCTTCACCTCCGTCACCGGATAAGCGCGCTGGACATAGCGCTTCAACGTGATGTGGACCATCGGCGCCGGGTTCCAGTTCGCCTTGTAGAAGTAGTAGGCGTCCTTGCGGGTCTTGTGGTCGTAAGCGATCAGGCCCTTGGTGTTGATGTCCTGCGCATCGCCTTCGGTGCGCACGGTGGTGGCAAAGTCGAACGAGTTCCACAGCCATGTGGCGTAGAGCCAGGGACGGGCGTCAAGCTGCGCCAGCGCGGTTTCGTGGATGTGGCTTTCGTATTCCTCGGGCTGCGCCGCACCGCGTGAATCGACCGGGCCGCCCAGCACGTTGTCGGTGTGCATGGTCAGCGCGCCACCCGCACCATACTCGGTCACCGCCAAGGGCTGCTGCGGCCGCTTGGCATGCAGGCCATCGAGATGCGGCCCAAGATCGCCGGCCTTGCCGAAGTACCAGCCGAAATAGCGGTTCGCGCCGCCAAGGTCCGCCGCCACCGCCGTGGTCGGGATCTCCACATCATTCCCGAAGGCGCGCGCCTCGCAGCACGTGGCAAGCGCCGTCGGGCGCGAGGGATCAAGCGCCTTGGCCGTCTTCTGCAGTTCGTTCAGCAAGGGCAGTGGATCGACCTCACGCCCGTCAGCCCCGCCGAACAGGAAAGCGGGCAGCGAATTGCCGAAGTCCACTTCGTTGGCGATGCTCCAGATTGCGCTTGCCGCATGGTTCTGATTCTGCCGGACCAGTTCGGTGAGTTGCGACTTCGCATTGGCGACCAGCGCCGGATCGGCAACCTTCTTGCCGCCAAGCGTCCACACCGAAACCAGCGGGATCTCGTCCCACACCAACATGCCGGCACGGTCGGCCAGATCGTGGACGTCCTGCCCGTGCTGATAGTGGGTCAGCCGGATGGTGTTGGCGCCCATCTCGCGCAGGGTCGCAATGTCCTCGGCCACATCGGCGCGGCTGATCGCCCAGCCCTTGCCGTCGCGGTCCTGATGGTAGCCCACGCCATGCAGGCGATAGGGCTGGCCGTTCAGCAGGAATCCGCGATCGGCATCGAACGCCATCGTGCGCAGGCCATAAGGCTGGCGCACCTCGTCCGACACGGTGCCATCGGCCTGCACCACCTGCGTCACCAGATCATAAAGGTATGGATCGGCGGTGCCCTGCCACAAGTGCGGATTGGCCAGCGCAAGCCGTGCCGCAACGTCGCCGGTCTTGCCCGGCACCAGCGTTGCAGGAACCGTGGCGGCCGCCGCCTCGCGCCCTTGCGCATCGAGCAGCATCACCTTCACGCTGGCCTTGGCGGCTTTCGCGCCGTCGTTGGCCACCCGCACCACCAGATCGACCTGCGCCTGATCCTTGTCGGCCCTGATGGTCGTTGCGCGGATACCAGTCCCACCGGCATCGCCTAGATCGATGTGCAGCGGCGCGGTCGATATCAGTCGCACCGGCCGATAGAGCCCGCCATGCACGAAGAAGTCGCCCGAAAGCGGCAGCACGTCCGCCGTGGAGCTACCCGCCTTGGGCTGCGTATTGTCGACGCGGACCACCAGCACGTTGTCGCCCGCAGGCTTCATCGCCGCAGTCGCGTCCAGCCGGAAGCGCGAGAAGCCACCCCGATGCTCGCCGAGGTACACACCGTTGAGCCAGACCTTGGCCACGCGGCTTGCCGCGTCGAACTCCAGCCAGTGGCGCTTGCCCCGGGCATCTGCCGGCGATGCGAAATGCAGCCGGTACCACCCCCTGCCCTGCCGCTTGTCCACCGTCGCGGCCGTGTTCGTGCCGCCAAGGTCATGCTTGTAGTAGCCCACCCGGTTCCAGGTGTGCGGGACCGAGACCGGCTCCCACGCAGCATCGGCAAAGTCGGGCGCAGAAGCCTGCGCCACATCTTCAGCGCTGAAGCGCCAGCCCGATTCCAGCACGGTGACGCTGCGCGCTCCCTGCGCCAGGGCAGGCCCGTTCGCTGCGAGCGCAATCGCCACAGCAATTGCAGCCAGCGAAATCCGGTTGGCAAGGCGTGCAGTGCTCATGTCTCTCCCTCGGCAGAATCTGTCGTCAGATTGGTCTTACCGATAAGGAAGCAACATTCGCAAGCAAATGCAATGGCTTTGCGTCAATCCTGCCTTTTGGCCTGACCACGAAACCACATGGTTCTTGATCCAGGTGCTTCTCGTTCAGGAGCGGGCCGGTTCAGACCACCTCATGCCTCTGCACCAGCGCCTGAAGCCTGTCGGGTACTGCCGGATCCTCGATGGTCGGCGGGGTGGTCCATTCCTCGCCATTCACGATCTTGCGCAAGAGGTTGCGCAGGATCTTGCCCGAGCGGGTCTTGGGCAGGCCGCCTGCGACATAGGCCGTGCGCAGCGCCGCCACGGCGCCGAGTTCCGCGCGCACTGCCGCGATCACGCGCGGGCCGATCGTCTCGTCATGCTCGAAGCCCGCGCGCGGCACCACGAAGGCGATCGGCACCATGCCCTTGATCGCATCGTCCGCCCCGATCACCGCGCACTCGGCCACCCCGTCGGCGCTCGCCACGATCTGCTCCATCTGCCCGGTCGAGAGGCGATGGCCGGCCACGTTGATGATATCGTCCGTGCGGCCCATGATGTGGACGAATCCGTCCTCGTCGATGAAGCCGGCATCGCCGGTCTCGTAATAGCCGGCATAAGTGGCGAAGTTCTTCGCATAGCCGCTATGGTTGTTCCACAGCGTGCGGAATGCGCCCGGCGCCAGCGGCGCCTTGATCGCCACAGCCCCGCTTTGCCCCTCCGGCAGCGGCTGCCCGCCTTCGTCGAGAATGGCAAAGGCATAGCCCGGCACCGGAAACCCGGCGCTGCCACGCTTGCGCCGCAGATCGCCCAAGGCAAAGCACGATGCGATGGCCGGCCAGCCCAGTTCGGTCTGCCACCAGTGGTCGATCACCGGCAGGCCCGATTTTTCCTCCAGCCAGCTGATCGTGTCGGGATCGGCGCGTTCGCCGGCAAGGAACACCGCCTGGCATGTGCCGGTGCCGATGGCAGCCAGATGCGCAGCGTCGGGGTCTTCCTTGCGGATCGCGCGGATGGCGGTGGGCGCGGTGAAGAAGGTCTTCACGCCGTGGCGTTCGATCACGCGCCAGAATGTGCCCGGATCGGGCGTGCCCACCGGCTTGCCCTCGAACAGCACCGTCGTCGCCCCGACCAGCAGCGGCGCATAGACGATATAGCTGTGCCCCACGACCCAGCCCACATCCGACGCCGCCCAGAACACGTCCCCGGCGCCGATGCCGTAGATATTCTGCATCGACCAGGCGAGCGCCACCGCATGGCCGCCATTCTCTCGCACCACGCCCTTGGGCGTGCCGGTGGTGCCGGAGGTATAGAGGATATAAAGCGGATCGGCCGCCCCCACCGCCACCGCTTCGGGCATGGGGTCTGCCGCCGTCGCTGCGCGCAAGGCGTGCCAATCGGTGTCGCGGGCGCCGCCAAGATCGGCCTGCTGCCGCTCGCGCTGGCACACCACGACATGGTCGACCTGATGCTGCGCCAGCGCCAGCGCCTCGTCGACCATCGGCTTGTAGGCGATGGTGCGATTGCCCTCGATCCCGCACGATGCGGTCAGCAGGACCTTGGGCGTCGCGTCATCGATGCGCTTGGCCAGTTCCAGCGGCGCAAAGCCGCCGAACACCACCGAATGGATCGCGCCAAGCCGCGCGCAGGCCAGCATCGCGAAGACCGTTTCGGGGATCATCGGCATGTAGATGATCACCCGGTCGAATTTCCCCACGCCGAGCGAGGCCAGCATCGCCGCGACCCGGCCGGATTCCTCCAGCAGTTCGGCATAGCTGAAGTGGCGGATCAAGCCGGTCACCGGGCTGTCATGGATCAGCGCGATTGCCCCGCCCCGCCCCGCCGCCACGTGGCGATCAAGGCAATTGTGCGCGGTGTTGAGCGTGCCGCCGGGAAACCACCCTTGCGCCTCGCTGTAGGTCGAAGCCGGAGGGTTGATCCAGTCCACCGCCTGCGCCGCCGCTCCCCAGAAGGCGTTGGGATCGGCAATGCTCGCTTGCCATGCCCGGTCGTAGGCTTCGCTCATGATCTCGTCCTGCTTGCATGTCTTCAACAAATCGAAAGGCTGGCGCGGGGTGCTATGGGGGAGGAGACCCGCACCAGCCCGACCGATGGCGGGAGTTTCACCCCCTGCCGTCAGTCATCTATGCTGCGCTTGTAGGTTTCCGGCAGGAAGATCAGGCCGATCACGCAAGTCGCCGCCGCGACGATCACCGGATACCAGAAGCCGTGGTAGATATCCCCGTTGGCCGCCACCATGGCAAAGCCGATGGCCGGCAGCAGACCGCCCAGCCAGCCGTTGCCGATGTGATAGGGCAGGCTCATCGAGGTGTAGCGGATGCGGCTGGGGAACAGTTCGACCAGCATCGCCGCAATCGGACCATAGACCATGGTCACCAGCAGCACGAGGTAGAACAGGATCGCCACGACCAGCGGCTTGTTGATCTGGTCGGGGTCCGCCTTGGCGGGATAGCCAACCGTTTCCAGGTCTGTCGTCACCTGCTTGGCGAAGGCGGCAATCGCAGCTTTCTTGTCCTCGCCCGAGACCTTGGCCGGATCGGGTGCGGTCAGCGTCAGGTCGCCGATGCGGATTGCAGCGATGGTGCCGGCGGGTGCCGCCACGTTCTCGTAATTCACCGCGGCCTTGGCCAGTGCGTTCTTGACGATATCGCAGCTCGTCGTGTCGAACTTGTTGGCGCCGACCGGATCGAACTGCGATGAACATTCCGCAGGATTGGCCATGACCTGCACCGGCGCGCTCGTCTGCGCAGATGCCAGCGCCGGATTGGCCGCCACGGTCAGCATCTTGAACGCCGGGAACAGGGTCAGCGCTGCCAGCGCACAGCCGGTCAGGATGATCTTCTTGCGGCCGATCTTGTCCGACAGCCAGCCGAAGAACAGGAAGAACGGCGTGGCGCAACCCAGCGCGATGATGATCAGGGTGTTGGCGGTCAGGCCATCGACCTTGAGCATCTTTTCAAGGAAATACATCGCGTAGAGCTGGCCGGTGTACCACACCACGGCCTGCCCGGCGATCGCTCCGAAGAACGCGATCAACACGATCTTGAGGTTTTTCCATTCCCCGAAGGCTTCGGCCAGCGGGCGCTTCGACGAAGTACCTTCTTCCTTCATCTTCTGGAACACCGGCGATTCATGCAGCTTCAGGCGCAGCCACAGGCCAACCGCCAGAAACAGCCCCGAAAGCAGGTAGGGAATGCGCCAGCCCCACTGCTTGAACGCTTCCTCGCCCACGCCGGTCACGGGCGAGCGCACGAGGATGACAATCAGCAGCGCCATGGCCAGGCCCGCAGTCGCGGTGATCTGGATCCAGCTCGTATAGAGGCCGCGCTTGCCGTCAGGAGCGTGCTCGGCAACGTAGGTCGCCGCGCCGCCATATTCGCCGCCCAAGGCCAGCCCCTGGAACATGCGCAGCACCACCAGCATGATCGGCGCCGCCACGCCGACGCTTTCGTAAGTCGGCAGGCAGCCGACAAGGAACGTCGAAAGGCCCATGACCAGCAGCGTGACGATGAAGGTGTAGCGCCGCCCGACGATGTCCCCGATCGCGCCGAACACCAGCGCGCCGAACGGGCGCACGATGAACCCGGCGGCAAAGACCAGCAGCGCCATGATGAACGAGGTCGTGGGATTGAGCCCGGTCAGGAACTGCGCCGCGATGATCGCGGTCAGCAGGCCATAGAGGTAGAAATCGTACCACTCGAACACCGTGCCGAGCGAGGATGCAGTAATGATCAGCTTCTCGCTGTGGGTTGCCTGGTGGTGTCTTGGCAGGCCTTGCGCGTCATCGATTGTTGCCATCGGTCCTCTCCGTCGTCCTTCAGAACGTATATTTTGCCGCCAGCTCGAGGCGGTCCATCTTGCCGACCAGTCCGCTCGCAACTTCGCGCACGGCATGGCGATACTCTACCCCGAAATCGAGATTGCGCACCGGCGAGTAGAACAGGTTGCCGGCCACGCTCCACGCCTCGACATTGGCCAGACCCGGTACGGGCAGGCTATCGGGATAATCGGCGTGCTGGTAGCCCGCCATGAAGGTCGAGCGCAGCCGCTCGGTCCAGCCGAGCTTGACCGATGCCCAACCCGCGACATTGCTGACGAGATTGAGCCGGTCGGCCACGGCGCGGTCGTAGAGCGCGTCAGGCGCGAAGCCCACGGTGAAGTAGCGCCCGATGCCCCGCCCGGCCGAGGCGACGAAGCGGAAATCGTGGCGCAAGTCAGGCCCGAACAGGATCTTGCCGCCCACCGTCGCGCCATAGCCCAGCGCATTGTCGCCGGCGCCTGCGGAATGGACCGAGACCGAGCGCACCAGCCCGGCAACGTGCAGTTCCTTGGTCCTGTCCTTGAACGCCAGCTTGGCGACAAGATCGGGCATGCGGTCCTGATCGTTGTCGACCATCGCCGCCGAAGTCGTCGTCAGCGTTTCGGTCTGCGGGTTTTCGGCGGCAAGATAGAGATCCAGCCCGCTGCCCAATGGCTGGCGATATTGCACCATCATCTGCCGCACGAAGATCGATCCATCCATCGGCCCGACAAAGTCGGTCGTTTCGGGCAGGTGCGCCGCGTTCTGGAACGTCGTCCATTCCTGCCCGATCAGCAGGTTGCCATAGGAGATGAAGCCGCGGCGGAAGGTTGGCGTATAAGCGTTTGTCGAACGCTGGGCACCGAGCGGCGCTGCGGCAAGCGCGAAGTCGAATTCGACGTGGCCCTTCAGCTCCTTGCCGCCCAGCGGCGTGCTGGTGGAAAAGAACAGCCGGGTCTGGCGTGCATGGCCGATCAGGTCGGTGCTGGCAGCGCCGCCCACCGGGATCTGCTGCGGCAGGAAGAACTCCTTGCCCAGCGATCCGCCAGCCAGTTCGCCATTGGCGAAGCGCGTGGCACTGCCGACGACCTTCACGAAACCGCCCATCTTCCAGGTCGTGCCGCCAACCTTGAAGCCATCGGGCTGCGGCTTGGCCTCGAGCGCGGCGATCCGGCCGGTCGCGGCCTCGGCCTTGGCTTCGGCACTGCGCGCCATCGCCAGCGCCACTTCGCCATCAGTTGCGCTGGCCTGCGCGCGCTCGGCCCGCGCCTGCTGCAGCGCTGCTTGCATCTCGGCCATTTCTGCTTCGAGCCGCGCCAGCCGCGCTTCCAGCTCGGCCTCATGCCGTGATGGCGTTGCCGCCCAAGCCGTGCCCGGCAGCGCCAGCGACACCGTCAATGCTGTTGCGGCCAACAGTCCCGGCAGGCCTTTCACATAAGAACCCGACATCATCCCTCTCCCGGCGTGCGTCATTCACACTTTCCGGATTGCAGGTTCTGCGCGATCGACCCCGACCGCCAGCGCGCGAAAGGTCTAGGCTCTACGACCAAAGTCGCAGACTACGACCCCGCCCGCATGCGTCATCTTGCGAAAATCGCGCCAGACTTGCCGTTCGCGTCGCAATCGATAGTCTGGGCAGATGAGACCAAGGGCCGATGCGAAGGGCCGCTGGGGGAGCCTTGCGTGAACGGAACGATCCTTGTTGCCGATGACCATCCGCTGTTCCGGCAGGCCCTGTCCATGGCCATTGCCAGCGTCGCGCCCGCGGCCCGCGTGGTCGAGGCCGGTACGCTGGCCGCTGCCGCCAAGGCAGCCGGCGACGCGCCCGATCTGGCGCTGATAACACTCGATCTCAAGATGCCCGGCGCCATCGGCTATTCGGGCATCGCCCTGCTCCATGCCGAACGGCCCGACGTGCCGATCCTTGTCGTCTCCAGCGCCGAAGGGGCCAAGGTCGCCGATGAAGCCCGCGCTTTCGGCGCGGTCGGCTTCCTGCGCAAGGACGCCGATCTTGCCCGGATCGAGGATGCGATCCGCGTTGCCCTTGGTGGGCAGTCCGCCGTGCCGGCCAGTGCCGAACCGGTCGATCAGGTCCGCCGCGAGGTCGCCAACCTCACGCCCACCCAGCTCAAGGTCCTGCTCGCCGTGCTCGACGGCAAGCTCAACAAGCAGATCGCCTTCGATCTGGGCATGAGCGAATCCACCGTGAAGGCGCACATGACCGCAGTGATGCGCAAGCTCGATGTCCAGAACCGCACGCAGGCAGCGCTTATCGCCCGCTCACTCGGGCTCGACCTGATCGCCTGAACCGCGCGCGATCGCGCCCAGGAACGCCGCCAGCGCCGCCGGATCGGCGGGCTTCACGAACAGCGGCACGCGCCGCATGCGTAACCGGTTGCGCAAGGCTGGCCCGCTTTCGGCGCTGATCATGCCCACGGCCAGCGCCGGATGGCGGGCACGGGCCTGGTCGATCAGCCGCAAGCCGTCCTCGCCTTCGCCCAGGTGGTAATCGGCCAGCAGTACGTCGGCATCGCTGGCCAACGCCAGCGCCTGCGCCGCAGTGGCGGCCCCCATTGCGCGATGCCCCAGCGCCTCGACCAGCGCCACCGCCGCCTCGACGATGTCCGGCTCGTTATCGGCCACCAGCACCCGCAACACGCGCGCCACGTTATGGTCAGCGGCCCGCGCCACCTCCGTGCGCACCGCTACCGCCGGCAGCGCGTGCTCCAGCGCCGGCAACGATATGCTGAAGCGGCTACCACGGCCTTCCCGGCTGGCGAGCGTGACCTGCGCGCCCAGCAGCCTCACAATGCGCTCGACAATGGCAAGGCCCAACCCCAGCCCTTCGGCCTCGACCGCGCCGATCCGCGTGAATTCGCCGAAGATCTCGCGCTGGCGATCGGGCGCGATGCCGACGCCGCTATCGATCACGTCGATGCGCAGGTTCGCCCCGCGCCGCCGCACCCCCACCACCACGCCGCCATCGGGGGTATAGCGCACGGCATTGGTCACAAGGTTCTGCAACACCGAGCGCAGCAGCCCGGCATCGGTCATCACCGTGCCGGACAGCGGCCCGGTTCGCAGATGCAGGCCCTTCTCCTCGGCCAGCGGCCGCAGCGTCTCGACCACTTCGTCGATCAGCGGGGCCAGCGGCACCGCTTCCGGGCTGGGCTGGATACCACCTGCATCGAGCCGCGAGATATCGAGCAGCGCCCGCAGCAGCGCCTCTGCCGAAACGATCGACCGGTCGATCCGGCCGGCCAGCGCGCGCGCATCGCCTTCCAGCCGCCGATCCAGCGCCGAGGTGAACAGCCGCGCGGCATGAAGCGGCTGCAGCAGATCGTGGCTGGCCGCAGCCAGGAAGCGCGTCTTTTCCCGCGTTGTTGCCGCAAGCCGCTGATTTGCGTCGTTCAGTTCCTGTGTCCGCGCCTCGACCCGCTGTTCCAGCTGATCAAGCGTGCGATTGAGCTCGGCGCGCACGAGCGCTTCCTCGGTGATGTCGGTGAACGAGGTCAGGTAACCCCCACCGGGCATCGGCCCGCCGACCGACTTGATGACCCGGCCATCGCCGTGGCGCCGCTCCGACGAATAGGACCGGCGCGCACGCAAGTGGTTGAGCCGCTTGTCCACTTCCACCTGCACCGGGCCGGCAAAGGTTCCGCGGATCACATTGAAGCGGATCAGGTCGGCAATCGGCACGCCCACCCTCACCAGACCAGGCGGATAACCGAACAGGTCGACATAGCGGGTGTTCCACGCCACCAGCCGCAAGTCGCTGTCGATCACGCTCACGCCCGATTGCAGGTTCTCGAATGTGGCGGCCAGCAACTGCCGCGAGAAGCTCAGCGATTGGCCCCCTTCATCGAGCAGGCGCGTCACGTCGTCCATGCTCATGCGCCCGCCCGCCAGCGCCGAGGCGATCAGCGCACGCGCCGATGACGTGCCCACCACTTCGGCGATCAGATCTTGCGCCCGCCGCGCCGCACCCCGATCGACCGGCAGGGCATGGCGCTCGTCAGGGAAAGCCTCGACCGCGCGGGCCTCGCCCACGAACCGTGCCGTAAGTGCGGCAAGGTCGCCGATGTTGCCTGCGCTGCGCCCGCCCGCCAGCAGGCGCGGCAGGCTGGAGGTGCCGCCCTGCCTAGCGCGCCACAGCGCCAGCACCGCAAGGTTGGCCGAAAGGCTCCACGCCACGCCGTGGACCAGCGGCGTGGCCTGCCCGATTCCCAGCAGGCGCAGCGGGTCGAACGGCGTGCCCTGCAGCGCCCAAAGCACTTCGCGCGGCAGGATCGGCGGCAGTGCCAGGGTATAGAGCCAAAGCCAAAACCCGGTCAGCAAACTGGCCCGCGCTGCCGCCGGATCGTGCCCCGGTGCGTTCACCGCCATGATCAGGTGCGGCACGAACTGCACCATCGCGGCAAAGGCAACCAGCCCGATCGAGGCGAGCGAGCGCGCCGGATCGATCATCAGCGCCCAGAACAGCGCCAGCAGCACCACGCCAAGGATTGCCCCGCGCCGCACCAGCAACATCTGCCGGCCCAGGCTGCCCGAAGGGCCCTGTTCGCCGCGCACGTCGGTCCCGCTGCGCAACACCGCCGGAAAGATCAGGTCGTTAGAGACCATGATCGCCAGCGCCGTGGCATCGACGATGACCATCGCCGCGCCGGCGCTCAATCCACCCAGCAACGCCAAGACGGCCACCGCGTCATAGCCCGCGCTGGCCGGAAGCAGCAGCACGAAGCGATCGGGTGATGCGCCCGCCGGCAAGGCCAGCAATCCCGCCAGTGCAATCGGCACGACCAGCCCGGCCATCGCCAGCACATAGAAGGCAAGGCCCTTGCGCGCACGGGGCAGATCGCGCACCGAATGGGCCTCGGCCAGTCCCATGTAGAACTGGCGCGGCAACACGATCACGGCAAAGGCCGAAATCAGCCCGATCACCCCGGTTTCCAGCGTCACGTGATCAGGCGCGAACTGCCGGGCGATTGTGCGCGTGGCGCTGGCCAGCGCGCCCGCCTCGGCACGCCAGATCACCGCCACCGCAACCGCCCCGACAAGCGTGAGCGAGATGAGCTTGATCAGCGATTCCAGCGCAATCGCGAAGACCAGCCCCTCGCTGCGCCCGGCGATCTCATAGCGGCGCGCACCGAACAGGATGGCAAACACGCCCAGCACGAATGCGCCCGCGGCCATCGCCGGAATGGCGACGTCCTCGCCCGAAAACGCGGCAATGGCAGAGCCGATCGATCGCAGTTGCAGCGCGATGTAGGGCACCGTGCCGCACAGCGCGATCACCGTGATGATGCGCGCCACGCCCGGATCGTGGCGGAACCGCGCCGCGATGAAATCCGAAATGGTCGATGCCCGCTCGCGCTGCACTTCTTCCGCCAGCCGCGCCAGGAACCCCGGCGCCAGCAGCAGGAACAGCGCTGGCGCCACGTAGATCGGCAGGTAGTTCCAGCCCTCGCTGGCTGCCGATCCCACCGCACCGTAGAAGGTCCAGCTCGAACAATAGACGCCCAGCGCCAGCGTGTAGGCACCGTGCCGCAGACGCGGGCGATACCGCCAGCGCAGGCTGCCACGTTCGGTCAGCGCGGCCACGGCAAACAACAGCGCCAGAAGCGCCAGCGCCATCAGTCCCGCAACCCGTCCACTCATGCTGCCAGACTGGCCCGCGCCCGCCCCAAGGGCAAGCGCGAACAAGGTCTAACCATGGGGCCGGGGGATCAGTCCTTCCAGCTCTTTGCCGGCAGCCTGACCTTTACCGGCGTTCCCAGCGTTTCGGCGTCCTTGCCAAGGGCAAAGCTGTAATCACCGGCCGGCATGGTCCAGCCGCCGTCCTTCCAGTCGGCAAGGATGCGCGGGTCGATCGTCAGGCTGACGTTCTGCGATGCGCCCGCGGCAAGGTTCACCCGCTGGAATCCGGCAAGGCGGCGCTTGGCCTGTCCGGCGCGGTCGACAAGGTAGAGCTGCGCCACTTCGGCGCCCTCTCGCTTGCCGGTGTTCTTCACGGTGAAGCTGGCGGTCATGCCCTTCAGCTTCAGGCCCGCGCTCTCGAACGTCGTGTAAGACAGGCCGTGGCCGAACGCGAACAGCGGCTTGGTGCCCTTTCGCGCGAACCAGCGATAGCCCACGTCCGATCCTTCGATGTCATAATCAGACACCAGCTTGTCGCTGCCCGACGAGGGGTTTCCCGAGAAGTCGGGTTCGACCCAGTCGCTGCCATCGAGCTTGGGGCGCGGCAATTGCGCTTCGCTGGCCGGGAAGGTCAGCGGCAGGCGGCCCGAAGGGTTGGTGTCACCGAACAGCACCGAGGCAATGGCCGGCCCGCCGCGGGCGCCGGGATACCAGGCCTCGATGACACCTGCGACCTTGTCCAGCCACGGCATCTTCACAGGCCCGCCCGTTTCCAGCACGACGATGGTGTTGGGATTGGCGGCCGCAACCGCGGCGATCAGTTCGTCCTGGCCATCGGGCAGCGAAAGGTCGGGCACGTCCAGCCCTTCGGTGGTCCACTGCGTCGCAAAGACGATGGCGACTTCGGATTGCTTCGCCTTCTCCACCGCATCGGCAATATAGCGGCCATCGCGGTATGTAACCTTCGCGTCCTTGGCCAGCGCCTGGATCGCGTCAATCGGGCTGGAGCGGTGGTACTGCTGGGCGATGAAGCCGGCCCACACGCCCTTGCCGCCGATCGGACGGGTCACGGCAGGGCCGCCCTCGCCATGCACCTGGCTCGAGCCCGCGCCCGAAAGAACGCCGCCATCGGCATAGCCACCGATGATCGCAATCGCCTTGGCGCTCTTGGCCAGCGGCAGCGCGCCATTGTTCTTGAGCAGGACGATGCCCTGCCGCGCCACCTCTTCGGCAACCATGCCATTTGCGGCGAAATCGATCTTGCCAGCGGGCTTGGCGGGGTTCTTGTCGAGGCCCGAAGCATAGATCGCGGTCAGCACGCGGCGGTTCATGTCATCCAGACGCGCCTTCCACACCGGGTCTGCCGCCGCCTTGTCCTTGAGCTTGTCGCCGAAGAACACAGCCGGATCGAGCTGCTCGCCCGACTGCTGGTCAAGCCCCTTCAGCGCCGCCTCGATGTTCGGCACCGCGCCCCAGTCCGACATCACGAAGCCCTTGTAGCCCCACGCCCCCTTCAGCACCTTGTTGAGCAGCCAGTCGTTGGCGCAGGCCTGTTCGCCCCACACGCGGTTGTAGGCGCACATTACCGAGCCGGGCTGGCCCTGCTCGATACCGATCTGGAAGGCGAGCAGGTCGCTCTCGCGCGCGGCGCCCTCGGCAATCTTCACATCGACGTACTTGCGCCCGGTCTCCTGCCCGTTCAGCGCGAAGTGCTTGATCGTGGAAATGATGTTGTTGGACTGGATGCCACGGATCGCCGCGCCCACCAGCATGCCCGAAAGCAGCGGGTCTTCGGCAAGGTATTCGAAGGTGCGGCCATTGCGCGGATCGCGCATCAGGTTGACGCCGCCTGCCAGCAGCACGTTGAAGCCCTTGGCCCGCGCTTCCGATCCGATCATCGCACCGCCGCGATACATCAGGTCCGGGTTCCACGAAGCAGCCTGCGCCACGCCCGAAGGCAGCGCGGTTGCCCCGTCCTTGCGGATGCCCATTACGTAGGACACGCCGAGGCTGGCGTCGGTTTCCTTCAGCGCCGGCACGCCCAGCCGCTCGATCCCCGGAATGTAGCCCGCGCCGGCAAGCGCATCGGCGGGGATCGGCGGGGGCGGCCCGCCCAGCGGCAGCGGCATGATGCCATGGGTCAGCACCACCTTCTCGTCCGCCGTCATCTGCCTGACAGTCGCCGCTGCCCGCGCGTCGGCCGCTTTCATGTCAACCGCAGGAGCTTGCTGCGCGTGCGCGAGGCCGGCTGTCATCGCTGTCAATCCAGCCGCTGCGCCAAACGCAGCCTTCGCTGCCGAACTCATCCCGTTCATTCCTGCACCCTTCCCGTCATGGTTTCGACCAAGGCAGGAAAACCTGTGCGAAAGAGTCGCAAGCCTGGCCGCTTGCGCCCTTATCTCTCCCGTCACCTGCCTTTTGTCAACGCTGTCAAACGTGGCTCCTGCACCATCCTTGCTGATCCCGCACTGGCCGGAATCGAGGTGTAAGCGCTCCAGCAGCGTGAAAAAGTGCGCCAACAGCGTGAAAAAGCGCACGTGATTTGCCCCGAATATTGCCCCGCGCCCGAATTGCGCCAAGCACAGGCGGACAGGCGCACTTCGTATCCCCGGAGAAGCAACAGGAGCCAGGCAACCGTGGCCGACATCGTTCTCGAGCGTGACCGGGCGTGGACCAACTACCACGAGACGCAAGCCTTCACCGTGGCCGAGCACTATCGCTACATTCGCGGCAATGCGCCCGCGCCCGATGGCCCTGCGCTGTTCGGCGCCAGCGCACAGCGTCTTTGCGAACATCTCGGCGCCCTGCCAGGCCGCGCCGCCGCCGGCCTGCTCGGCCGCGCGTGGAGCCTCAGCGACATTGTCGGCAACCCTGCCCGCCAGCTCGAACTCGATCAGCTCGATGGCATTGCCTGGGTCGAGGGTGTGCACCTCCACCATCGGACCCGACTTGCCCCCCGGCAGGCGGTCTTCGTCGGCGGCGGGGCAACGTGGAAGCAGGTCGCCGATTTCGTCGAGAACGACCGGCAAAGCCCGCGCACCATCGTCACCAGCGGATCGCACCTGGCGCAGTCGGTGGCTGGTTCGATCGGCACCGCCACCGGCGGGTCGCGGCTCGGCTATGGCGGCGTGCAGAACCAGATCATCGCCATCCACTTCGCCAACGGTCCGGGCCGCTCGATCTGGGTGGAACGCGCATCCGATCCGGTGATCGGCCATGTCGCCGGCGATTTATGCGATACGGTGATCCGCAACGATGGCGTGTTCGAAGATGCGCTGGTGCATCTGGGGGGCATGGGCCTCGTCAATGGCGTCGTGGTCGAAACCGCGGCTCCCGCCCGCTTCACCATGCTGAAGATGACCAAACCGGTCGACGCCACCTGGCTGTCATGGCTTCAGGCCGGCGATTACGACGCCATCGCCGCCTGGCTCGGTTATCCGCAGGCGCCGGTCTATTACGAAGTGCAGGTCGATCCTTTCGCCTGGGACAAGACGCCGGCGATCCACACGCTTTACTTACGGACCGAAGCGCCGCTCATCGATACACCCGCGCCGACGCGGCCCAATGTCCCGGTGGCCGGGCTGCTCGGCAATCTGGGATGGGCCCTTTCGCGCACGGACCTTGGGGCCGAAGCGTGCACGGCTAGACCCGCGCCCGCTGCGAACCGGTTCCCAGACACCGAGCCCCATCCGGCATGGTGCCAGGACATGCGCAATGCGCTGGCCGATCTGCACGCCTATTACAGCACCTGCCTGATTACGCCGACTACGCCAGAACAGTCGGGCGCGCAGACCTGGGGCCAGCTTCACGCCACGCCGCCTGCCCCCTCGCAAAAGGCGCTGATCTATTCGGCCGCCTTCGCCTTCTCGCAAGACCGGCTGATGCGTGCCCTGCCGATCATGAGCAAGGCGGTGCAAGGACGCCCCCGGCACTTCCTGTTCACCTTGCGCTTCACGCGCAGTGCAGCCGGAACCATGGCCTATGCCCGCTTCCCGCGCAGCGTCGTGCTCGATTTCGAAGGGCTGAAAGTTACGCCTGAGATCGCCGCAGCCTGCGAGGAATCGCTGACCCTGATCCACCGTGCGCTGCGTTCGGCCCGGATCGCCTTCAGCCCACACTGGGCCAAGCTCGGCCCGATTGATCCCACCACCATCGCGCGCGGCTTCGGTCCGGAAACCGACCCTGAAAGCCGCATCGCCCGCTGGAAGGTCACGCGCGATCTGCTGCTGGGCGCCGAAGGCAAGCGCCTGTTCCGCAACGCAGCACTCGAACGCTGGGGCCTTGCCTGACCAGGCCCTCCGCTGATCCCGCGCTGCCACCTACCGGTCGAACGCGGCGTGATACTTCGGCGCGCGGACATCGCGGAACGACCGCGCGGTGCCGCGCATTGCCGCATTCATGATCACGACGTTGCGCATCGCCGGGCGAGACCGCAAGCGGCTCGAAGAGATTGTCGGCATCGCTTCGCGCTTTGGCCTTGGCATCCTGCTGGCCCGGCTTGGCATCGCGCGCGACGCGGCAGAGCCGACCGAAGCCGGCGAGCACAGCCCTGCCCAATCGCTGCCGCAGCGCACCCGCCTCGCTCTGGAAGAACTCGGCCCGACTTTCGTCAAGCTCGGGCAGATCCTGGCGACGAGGGGCGATCTCCTGCCGCCGGAATGGATCGCCGAATTCGAACAGTTGCACAGCCGCGCCCCCACCCTGCCGTTCGAGTATCTGCGCCCCTTCGTCGAGGAAGCGCTGGGCGAGCCGCCCGAGACCGCCTTTGCCCGTTTCGATTCTGCCCCCCTCGCCGCCGCGTCGATGGCGCAAGTGCACCGCGCCGCGCTGCACGACGGGCGCGAGGTCGTACTCAAGATCCGCCGACCCGGCATTCGCCCGCGCATCGAGGCCGACCTGCGCCTGATCGCCCACCTTGCCGCTCTGGCCGAACGCGCCAGCGCCGAAGCCCGCCGCTTTGCCACTGCGGCGATGATGCGCCAGCTTGCCGAGGCCATGCTCGAAGAGCTCGACTTCACGCACGAGGCCCGCAACGCCGACCGCCTGCGCGACGATTTCGCCACCAACCCGCAGGTGACCGTGCCCGCAATCCACTGGGACCTCACGTCCGAGACGCTGCTGGTGATGGACCATATCGCCGGTGTGCCCCCACGCGATCGGCAGGCTCTGCTCGATGCCGGGATCGACCCGGCCGCCATCGCCGCGCTTGGTGCCGACATCGTGCTCGACATGGTGCTGATCAACGGCCGCTTTCATGGCGATCCGCACCCCGGCAACCTGCTCTGCCTGCCCCGCAATCGCATTGCCCTGCTCGATCTGGGCATGATCGGCCACGTCTCGCCCCGGCGGCGCGAGGAATTCATCGCCTTCGTCCACGCACTTTCCACTGGCGATCCAGCCCGTCTGGCTGAAGTCCTTGCGGCTTGGGCGGGACAGGATCCGACCGCAGCAGGCACCGCGCCCACGCCGGACCGGTTGCTTGCCGCCTCGGAACGGCTAATCGCACGCCACGGCAGCGGTCGTCTCGTCCTCGGCGCGATGGTCGGGGATTTCCTTGCCCTGATGCGCGAGGAGCGCCTGACCATGCCTGCCGACCTGCTGCTGGTGTTCAAGGCGCTGGTCACCATCGATGGCGTGCTGGCGCGGATCGAACCGGGATTTGACCTGACCGGCGCGATGCGGCGATCCTCGCTGCGCATCGCCCGCGCCCGGCTGTCGCCCGAACACTGGTCGCCGATCCTGCAGGCGGTCGGTTTCGAACTGCTGCGCCTGGGCGAAGACGCCCCCCGCCTGATCCGCGCCGCCATCCGCCGCCTGGAAAGCGATCCTGTCCCGGCCCTGCCTGCCTCATCCCCCCGTGCAGCGGCGGGCTACCTGTGGATTTCCGCGGCGATCGTTGCAGGCGCAGCGCTTATCGCCGCGGCGTTGTGGGCGCAGTAACCAGCAATATCTCCCCACATTTTGCCGCCTTGCCCACTTGACCAGGCCAACCGTCTGCGCTTTCGCTATGGAATATAAATTCTAATAAGGTGCCACGATGGAATCGCGCAGGACCACAATGAAGCTGGCGCTCGGTGCCGTTGCCGCTGGATCGCTTGCCCCACAGGCTCTCGCCGCGTCCGGGCGACGCAGCGCCAGCACTCCCGAAGCACCATGCCGCGCTTTGGGATCCCCCACTTGGCGCGCCGGGATCGAGGGGCAGCGCATCGCCGACCTGGGCGATGGCCGCTACCTCAACCCCATCCTGCCCGGAGACTATCCCGATCCGTCAGTCCTCAAGGACGGCGACGACTACTACATGACGCATTCGTCGTTCGATTCGGCACCGGGTCTGCTGATCTGGCACTCGCGCGATCTGGTGAACTGGCGCCCGCTCGGACCGGCTCTGAGCAAGCCGCTCGGCACGGTCTTTGCCGTCGACATCGCCAAGCACGATGGGCGCTATTTCATCTACATTCCCTTCATGAAGGCGCCATGGTCGCCCGAACTGCCAAGCTTTGCCAATACCTTCGTCATCCACGCCCCGTCGATGAACGGCCCGTGGAGTGATCCGATCGACCTCAAGGTCGGCGGTCTGATCGATCCCGGTCATGTCGTGGGCGAGGACGGCCACCGCTACCTGTTCTTCAACGATGGCAAGCGGGTGCGGCTGACTGCCGATGGCCTTGCCACGGCTGGCCCGGTCGAAACCGCCTACGAAGCCTGGCGCTATCCCGATGACTGGATCACCGAGGCCTGGTCTCCCGAAGGACCGAAGCTGTTCCGCAAGGACGGCTATTTCTATCTCGTCAACGCGGTCGGCGGCACCAGTGGCCCGGCTACCGGACACATGATCGTCGCGGCGCGATCACGCTCGATCAATGGCCCGTGGGAGAATTGCCCGCACAATCCCATCCAGCGCACCCTCTCCAGAAACGAGATGTGGTGGTCACGCGGCCACGCCACCTGCGTCGAAGGGCCGGGCGGGCAGTGGTACATGGTCTATCACGGTTACGAGAACGGCTACCAGACGCTCGGCCGCCAGACCTTGCTCGAGCCGATCGAATGGACCGCGGACGGATGGTTCCGCGCGCGCGGCGGCGACCTGTCAGCCCCCTTGCGCAAGCCCGGCCCGGCGAAGGCCGGCCAGCCACATGGCATGCCGCATTCCGACAACTTCGAGAGCGACCGCTTCGGCACCTTGTGGAACCTCTACAACAGCGCGCCGGCAGAAAGGGCTCGGGTGGCCATTGCCAATGGTGCCCTCGCCCTCACCGCAAAGGGCGCCAGCCCATCGGACCGCGTCGTCGTGACCCAGCAGGTGGGCGACCGCGCCTACGAGGTCACCGTCGAAATCGAACTTGAAGGCAAGGCTACCGGCGGGCTGCTGCTGTTCTTCGATGACCGGCTCTATCTTGGCATGGGCATCGACGGTGCGCGGATGACCAGCTACCGCGGCGGCAAGGCCTCGTACTGGCCGGAGCCCGCTCCGCCGGCGCGCCGGATGTTCCTGCGCATTTCCAACCGCGATCAGATCGCCACATTCCACTACAGCGTCGACGGCAAGACCTGGACCCGCCATGGCGTGCGCACCGAGGTCAGCGGCTACAATGCCAACACGATGGACAACCTGCTAAGCCTGCGGCCGGCGCTCTTCGCTGCAGGCGAAGGGCGCGTGCTATTCCGCGATTTTCGCTATCGCGCGCTGGACTGACACCCCCGGGCGCGGGGCAGCGCGTCAGGGCACCAGCACCACCTTGATGCATTCGCCCCGCGCCTGCGCGGCCAATGCTTCGTTGATCTGGTCGAGAGGGAAGGTGGTTATCAGCCGGTCGAACGGAAAACGCCCCGCCGCATGATGCGCGATCAGTTCGGGGATGAAGGCCTGCGGATCGCTGTCGCCCTCGATGATGCCGATGATGCGGTGCCCCGGCGTCATCAGCGCGGCGATGTTGACGCTGATTGCGGCCTTTGCCTTCGCCGGCACGCCGACGAGGCCGATCGCGCCGTGGCTGCCCAGCGCCGCCATGCCCGCCTCGATCACCGGCACCACGCCGGTCGTGTCGAACGCGAAGTCCAGTCCCATAGGCTCGATCGCGCGCAGCGCTTCGGCGAGGTCTTCGGTACTGCCCGGATCGATCACGTGGGTCGCGCCCAGTTCCAGCGCGATCGCACGCCGCGCCGCCACCGGCTCGACGAGCACGATGGTCTTGCACTGCCTGATCACCGCGCCCATCACCGCAGCAAGGCCCACCGGCCCACCGCCGAACACCGCAATGCTCGATCCGGCCGTGCACGCGAGCGAGTTCATCACCCCGCCCGCGCCGGTCTGGAAGCCGCAGCCCAGCGGCCCCAGCAATGCGAGCGGCACCTTCGCGGTATCCACCTTCACCACGTTGCGCGCGCGGGTGACAGTCAGCGCCGAGAACGAAGATTGCCCGAAGAAGTGCGAGGTTACCTTCTCGCCGCCAGAGGCATAGGCGGTCGATCCGTCCTCCAGCCGCATCCCGGCATAGTTCAAAGGCACGAAGCTCTGGCAGTAGCTCGGCAGATGCTCGGCGCAGCGCGGGCAGGCGCCGCAGCTTGAAAAGCCGATGACCACCTCGTCACCCACGGCAAGGCCTTCCACCCCCTCGCCCACGGCATCGATCACGCCTGCACCTTCATGGCCTAGCACGCCGGGCAGGGCGAAGGGCGCGAACTGATCGCGGAAGATCAGGTCGGTGTGGCACAGGCCGACACCGGCAATGCGCACGCGCACTTCCCCCGCGCGCGGCTCCTCGACGTCGATCTGTTCGAGCAGGAATGCCCCGCCTGGTTCGCGCACCACGGCTGCAGTGGCTTGTGCCATCGTTCTCTCTCCCAATTGCCAATTCAGTCGGCGCGGCGCCGTTCCTGCTGGCGGAAATCGCTGGGCGCCATGCCGAACCAGCCGCGAAAGGCGCGGCTGAAATGGCTCTGGCTGGAAAATCCCGCCGCCTCGGACAGCGCCGCAAGGCTCATCTCGGTTTGTACGAGCATCTGCTGCGCCCGGTCGAGCCGCGCTTTCATGACATATTGATGCGGCGAGATGCCGACGGCCTTCTTGAACAGGCGGCAGAAGTGCGATGGCGTGACCCCGGCGGTGGCGGCCATCGCCTCGAGGCTGTGCTCGGCGGCAGGATCAGCCAGGATCGCGTTCATGATCTTGTGCAGGCGATAGGCCGAAAAGTCCGATACCGGGATGTCCACCGGGTTGCCGTGCGCCGGTGGCCCCGAAAGGATGTGCGCCTTGAGCGCGCCGACCATGGCCGAGACATAGGCCGTGCGCTCGTCGGCCTGCGGGGCGTAGATTTCCGACAGGATCTGCCGCGTTAGCGCCACGCCCAGCGGATCGGCAAAGGCAAAGCGCATCCGGTTGAACTGGTCGGCATGGGGCTGCCCGGCTAGCGCATCGGACGCCACCGACAGCGTCACCACGTCCAGCTCGCCGTCGACCAGCCAGCCGGTCGGCATCCCAGCCGGAACGATGGTGGCGCAGCCGGGGATCGAACTCGTCTCGGTCCAGCCGCCCTTGTCCCAGGTCTTGACCTGCGGCTTGCCGGCAAGGTGCACGGTAAAGATCGGCTGCGGCAGCGCCGGCAGGGTATAGGCGCCGACGAACTGCCGCCAGCGGCACAGCGACCAGCCTTCGCCGATCGAACCCATCTCGACGTCCGGGGACCGGCCGAGAACGTCGCAGATGATCGCCTTGTTATCCCAGGCGGCGCCTTGCGTCATGCCAGCAGCTTGACCTCCAGCCGCTTGAACCCGTTGATGAAGTTCGAGCGCACGCGCGCAGGCTCTCCCACCACTTCGATGCTGCGAACATGGCGCGCCATTTCGGCAAAGGCCAGCCGCAATTGCATCTCCGCCAGCCGCGAGCCGACACAGACGTGCGCGCCCGCTCCGAAGGCGAGATGGTGCTTTGCCGGGCGCGTGATGTCGAACCGGTCGGGGTCGGCAAAGATCGCCGGATCGCGGTTTCCGGCGGGGTAGAACACCACCACCTTGTCACCATTGCGGATCGTCTCACCGCCAAGCTCGGTATCGCGCATCGCGGTGCGGCGCATGTGGATGACAGGGCTTGCGAACCGAACCATTTCCTTGACCGCGCCGGGCAGCAGCGCCGGATCGGCACACAGCATGTCCCACTGGTCGGGGTTGTCGGCAAAGGCGATCAGCGAATGGTTGATCGAATTGCGCGTGGTCTCGTTGCCTCCCACCAGCGCGAGGATCAGGTTGGCGATGAAATCGCGCAAGGGCACCGCCTCGCCCCGAATCTGCGCATTGGCCAGCAGCGAGGCAATATCCGGCCCCGGATTGGCGCGGCGCTCTTCGTACAGCGCGCTGGCAAAGCTCATGAATTCGCCGAGCACCGCCTGCATGGCTTCTGGCGACTGGCGGAAATCGGGATCGTCCTCGCCCACGAAGGCATCGGTCCAGCGGTGCAGGTCGCCCCACATCTCAGGCTGCACGCCCAGCAATTCCGCCAGGGTCAGCAGCGGCAACGGCACGGTGAGCAGTGGCAGGATGTCGACCGTCTCGCCCAGCGGCACTTGCGCGAACAGACGCTCGACCCTTTCGGCAATGCGCGCCTCGATGCCTTCGAGCCGTCCCGGAGAAAGCGCGGGCATCACGAACTTGCGATACTGCGTGTGGCTTGGCGCATCGCGGCTGATGAAGGGAATGCCGATGGCCGATTCCCCTGCCCCGGTCAGCCCCACCTCGTTCTCGTTGAAGATGCGGTGCCCGCCGTTTTCGTGGGCCGAGGAGAACAGGTCGGGCTGGCGCGAGACGGCAACGATCTCGTCATGGGCAAGCACCGCCCAGAACCCCGCGCCATCGCTTTCCGGGTTCCAATGTACCGGTCCGCGCCCGCGCATCTCCGCCAGGGCGGCGTAGGGAACGCCGCCTGCGTAAGTGTCGGGGTTCTTCAGGTCCACCATGTCAGAAGCTGTAGCGCACGCTGGCGCCATAGGTGCGCGGCGCTGCTGGCACGAGGAAGTTGTACGGAAAGCCTGCCCCGCGCAGATCGAGGCCGTAGCCATAGGTCTCGCGGTTGAAAAGGTTGTTGGCAAAGGCCCGAACGGTGATCGCATCGCTGGTCCAGCTGAGCGAAGCGTTGACCTTGGCATTGGCCCCTTGCTGCAGTTCGCGGTTCAGTTGCGGCGTGCCCGGCGCATTCTCCTCGTTGAAGGGCGAGAAGAACTGGCGACTTGCGTAGGCCATGTTCGGCGCGAAGGTCAGCGTGCCGCCGCCCACTTGCAGCATGTCCCATTCGAAGCCCATTTGCGCGGTCACGCTTGGCGCAAAGGGCAGGCGATTGCCCGAAAGGTCTGCGCCCTGCAGCGTCAGCCGCTTGTACTGCGAATGGAGCAGCCCCAGCGAGGCATCGATACGCAGGCCATCGACCGGGCGCAGCGTTGTTTCGGCCTCCAGCCCATAGACTTCAGACTTGGGCGCGTTGACCAGGAACGATACCGGCCCGGCGCGCGTGTCCTGCAACTGCTGGTTGGTGTAGTCGTAGTAGAACGCCGAAACGGCATAAGTCAGCAAGCGCCCGCCGGCACGCCCCTTGAAGCCCACTTCATAGGCGTTCACCCGCTCGGGCTTGATGTAACCGATGCCCGAAGACGAGGTGTAGCCACCGCCATTGACCGCGCCGGCACGATAGCCGCGGTTGTAGCTCGCATAGACCAGCGTGCCGCTGTCGAACGTGTAGCTCAGTGCCACCCTCCCGGTCAGCGCATCGTTCCTGTCGGAAAGGGCAAAGCGGGCAGCAGGGTTGTAGGCGCAGGTTCCGGCAACGCCCGGGCACGGTACGGTCGTGGCGATGGGGATCTGCGGCGCGCCGATCTCGCCCACGAACAGGTAGGCATAGGCATCGTCATAGCGCGAGGTATCGTGGGTGAAGCGCGCGCCCAGCGTCAGCACCAGCTTTTCGGCAAGGTCGATATCGGCCTGCCCGAACACGGCATAGCTGTTTCGCACCTGCCGGTAGTGCTGGAAGAAGCCCCCCGCCGGCGGCAGCGGCAGGTTGAAGGTGTTGTCGGTAATGTTGCGGTCCCAGCCATAGAACAGCCCGCCGACGAAGTTCACCCCGTTGCCGTCATAGTTGGCGCGCAGTTCCTCGCTGAACTGGCGATAGTCCGAACGCCAGTTGATATCGAGGATGTCCAGCGGCGAGCCATCAGCCGCCTGCTGCAGGTTCTGGCTGCCGCCGTCATAGCTGGTGATCGAGGTCAGGCTCAAATTGTCGCCCAGTTCCAGCGAGACGTTGGCCGAAAAGCCCCAGGCATCGGTGCGGTTGGTGCCGACGCGGTTCTCGTTGATCTCGAAGAAGCCCAGCCCGGTGCGGAACGGTGCCAGCCCATGCACTGCCGCCTGCGTGCCGCGGTCCCGCCCGCCATAGGCGCGCAGCGTGATGTCGAGCGCTTCTGACGGCATCGCGCGCAAGGAAACGCGGCCCTGCAGCGTATCGGTCGACATGGCATCGCGCCCGCCGGGAAAGACGTTGCGGATCTGGCCATCGCCCTTGGCATAGTTGCCCGCCACGCGCAGGCCGACCTTGTCCTGCGAAAGCGTCGCCTCGGCAGCGCCTTGTGCGGTGAAGGTATCGAAGTTGGCATAGCCTGCCTGGAGGTAGCCTTCAGCCCCCGACAGATCGGGCTTCTTCGTGATGAAGTTGATCGCGCCGCCGGTCGTGTTGCGGCCGAACAGCGTGCCCTGCGGCCCGCGCAGCACCTCGATCCGATCAAGGTCGAACAGGCCCATGCCGTGGCTGGTGCGCGGCGCCAGATACACGTCATCGAGATAGACGCCGACCGGCGACGCCTGATTGGAATTGTACTCGTTCGCCACGCCGATGCCGCGCAGCGAGAAGTTGGGCTGGGTGCTGCCATAAGGGCTGTTGATCTGCAGGTTCGGCACGGCATCGCCAAGCTGCGCCGAATTGGTGATGCCCCGCTGCGCCAGGTTGTCACCGCCAAGCGCTGTCACTGCCAGCGGCACGTCGAGCAGCGACTGTTCCCGGCGCTGCGCGGTCACCACGATGTCGCCATCGACCGCTGCTTCCGGCGTAGCGTCCTGCGCCAGCGCCATGGGTGAAACCGTGCACGAAAGTGCCAGCACGAACGCCGCGGCAAACGGCTTTGCAGCCATAGTCATCTCTCCCTCGTCTGCGGCTTCTGCGAGCCTCGGGAGGAAGATTAGCGCGCGGGGGTGCCTGCGGCTTTAGACGCAGATGATGCAGGATTTGACATTTCTTGCGCGCCGCCGCGATGCGTGATCCCGGCTATGGCCTGGCCTTGCCCCAGCGCATAGATCACCTCGGGGTCGAGTGCCGTCAGCGCCATCATCGCGCGGGTGATCCGCTCATAGGTACTGATGAAGGCCCGCAGCTTGTCCTCGTCGACCTGACCGGTTCCGCCACTTTCCACCGCGCGCAGCTTGCGCTCCTGCAGCAGCCGGTTGTCGAAGACGCTTTCGAACGATGCCGGCCGCAGCATCACCAGACGGTCGATCTGCGCGAACAGCGCGGCATAATCGCTCGCCAGGCGTTCGTTGACAAAGCGCCGCCACGCGCCGTCGCGGTCCTGCTCTGCCTCAAGGTCGTTGACGGGTACGGCAAGCTCCCCCGGCTCCTGCGGCTTGGCACCCACGCACCAGCCTTCGAACAGGATCACGTCGACCGGTCCTGCCACGGCGTGCGCCTGCTCCAAAGGCAACCGGTCGTCGATCGCCTTGCTGAACCTCGGGATGCGGGTGGGGCGGCCGGCGGCCAGGTCCTGCAGGATCGCGCTGCCAAGCTGCGTGTCGTGCGTGCCCGGAACCCCGCGCGTGGCCAGCAGCGGATGGACCGTGCGGCCAAGCTCTTCCCGCTCGGCCAGCGTCAGATAGAGGTCGTCCAGCGCCAGCGTCACTGCCTTCAGGCCCAATTCGGGCAGCAGCGCCTGTTCGAGGAACGCGCATAGCGTGGACTTGCCGCTGCCTTGCGCGCCGTTGATGCCCACGACAATCGTCCGGCCCGCCGCCCCATGCCACTGCGCGATCTGCCGGGCGAGCGGCCGCCACCAGCGCTCGACCGTTTCGGCATAGTCCGCCGGCAGCCGCTCGCGCGCGATGATCGTGGCAATGTCGGTCACGCCAGGGCGTTACGCGGTAAGCGCCCCTCGCGCCAGTCGTCGAGATTGGCCAGCGCGCAAAAGCCCATGGCCTCGCGCGTCTCGATCGTCGCGCTGCCCAGGTGCGGCAGCAGCACCGTGTTCGGCGCATCGCGCAGGTCCTGCGACACCGCCGGCTCGCCTACGAACACGTCCAGCCCTGCCCCGGCGATCATGCCCTCGCGCAGTGCCTGCACCAGCGCCGGCTCGTCCACCACGTCACCGCGCGCAGTATTGATCAGCACGGCGTGTGGCCGCATCGCCGCAAACACCTCGGCGCCGATGATCCCGCGCGTCGCCGCGCCGCCCGGCACGTGCAGCGACAGCACATCGCAACTCCCGGCCAGCTCGATCAGCGAAGCGCAATAGCGCGCGCCAAGGTGCTCTTCGTCCTGCGCATCCCCCCGCCGGCGCGAATGATAGGCGATGTCCATGCCGAAGCCGAAACGCGCGCGTTCGGCGGTCGCCTTGGCGATGCGCCCGAACCCGAACAGCCCCAGCGTCTTGCCGCGCAGGCTCGTGCCCAGGAGGTGCGTCGGTCGCCAGCCGGTCCAGCCGCCGCTGCGCAATTCGCGCTCGCCCTCGCCTGCCCGCCGGGTGGTCATCAGCATCAGCGTCAGCGCGATGTCCGCCGTGGCGTCGGTCAGCACGCCGGGCGTGTTGGTCACCGCCACTCCCGCCTCCCGCGCAGCTTCCAGGTCGATGTGATCGACCCCGGCGCCGAAGTTGACGATGATCTGCGCGCGCCGCTCCGGCGCCTGCAGCACGGCACGGTCGATGCGGTCGGTGATCGTCGCACAGATCGCATCGTACTGCCCCATCGCGGCAACCAGTTCGGCAGTGGTGAGCGGCCGATCCTCGGCATTGAACGTCGCGTCATATCGCGCCGCGATTTCCGCCTCGACCCGTTCGGGCCATCTGCGCGTGACCAGCACCCGGGCGCGCGGCACATCATTCATCTATCAGGTCTCCGGTACAGATGCCGCGAAGTATGCAGTGAACGGATCGTCGGCTTCAAGCGGCGCATCGCCTTCGCGCACCGTGGTCCGGCGCATGTCGCGTCGCTCGTTGAAGATATCGAAGTCGCCGCCGCGGTGCATGGTCGTCAGGTTGTCCCACATCACCATGTCGCCCGGTTCATAACGCACGCCGAAGGTGTATTGCGGCTGCGTCGCGAATTCGATCAGTTCCCTGATCAGCGCCTGCCCCTCTTCCCGCGGCATGCCGACCACGTCGAGCGCGTGGCTGCCGATATAGATCGCGGTCCGGCCAGTCGCCTCCTGCCGCAGCGACAGCGGCTGCAACGCCTTGGGACGGCTGTCGATTTCCTCGATGGAGATGGGGAAGCCGGCAAGGAGCCGCGAATACCACAGCGAATGCTCGGCCTGGCCGCTGTCGACCAGCGTCTTCAGCCGCTCGGGCAAGTCCTCATAGGCGCTGCGCATGTCGGCAAAGTAGGTCAGCCCGCCCTCGCCCGGCACTTCATAGGCCAGCAGCAGCGAATAGGCAGAACGCATCGTCATGAACGAGGAATCGGTGTGCCACAGGCGGTCGCCCTTCTTGTGCAGCACCATGCCCTCGTCGACGAGGATTTCACCCGCAGGCGTCAGGTTGCTGGCATCGAAGATCTCGGCATGATCGGGATGGCGGCGCGGCCGGTTCTTCACGGCAGGGGCCTTTTCCAGATGCCCGAAGTTGCGGCTGAATTCGATGTGCGAGGCATTGTCTAGCCCCGTCCCGCGAAACACGCAGACGCCCCACTGGTTCATCGCATCGACAATGCCCTGCCGGTCCTCCGCGCTGATCGGCCCTGAAAAATCCACGCCGGAAACTTCCGCGCCAAAGCGCGGCGTGATGGGAACAACCGTCAGGGTCATGGGCAATACCTTCTTTCAGATCTTGGCTTGCGCAGGTTCGGCCGCAGGTGCGGCACTGCCGTGCAATGGAGTTTGGCGGGCGCGCGCCATGTGGTTGCGGCCCAGGACATAAAGCGAGATCGCCGAAAGCAGCGGCGTCACCGCCAGCGCCGCAAAAAGCTGCTGCGGCGGCAGGTTGGTGGCAAGCAGGTATCCGCCCAGCAGCGGCGCGAATACCGATCCGATCTTGGCCACCGATGTCGCCCAGCCCGCGCCGTTGGCCCTGATCGCGCTGGGGTAGAACAACCCGGCCAGGCTGTGCATGCCAAAGTGCGTCCCGCCGATCATCGCCATGGTCGAAAGCGACAGCAGCGCAAGGCTCGGCAGCGAAAGGTCGGCCAGCCCCATCACCAGCAGCAGCGGACCTGCCAGCGCCGGGTAGAACATGATGGCGATCGGCCCGAAGCGATCGGTAAACCGCATGACAGCAAGGCCCGCCAGCGATCCCGCCACCGAACTTGCCGACATGATCCACGCCGCCTGCGTGCGCGTGAAGCCAACATCCTCGAAGATGATCGGCCCCCAGTTCGACTTGAAATAGACCGCCATCGAACTGCCGATATAGGCCAGCCACAGGAAGGTGGTGACCACGCCCAGATCGCCCTCGAACAGCGCGCCCAGCCGGAACCGCTTCTCCTGCTGCGGTGCGCTTTCGTCAGTCACGACGAAGCGGCTGTCGCGGCTTGCGCCAAGCCCGGGCGAAATGGCGTTGAGGCTGCGCGCGATGCGTTCGGGCGAACGCTGCTTCACGGCCAGGTAACGTGCGGATTCGGGCAGCATTGCCAGCAGCACCGGCACCAGCGCCAGCGTCGCCACGCCCGATGCCACGAACACCGATTGCCAGCCGAAGTGCGGTGCCAGCCACACCGTGATCGGCCCGGCCACCACGCCGCCCAGTGTGTAGCCCAGCATGATGATCGTCACCACCGAGGCGCGATAGCGCGATGGCACGAACTCGATGTTCAGCGCCCACGCCAGCGGCATCAGCCCGCCCAGTGCCACCCCGTTCAGGAGGCGCAGCACCAGCAACTGCTGCATGTCGGCCGCAGCCGCCAGCGCCAATCCGGTCAGCCCGAAGGCGGCAACCGAGGCAATGATCACCGGCCTGCGCCCGAAGCGGTCGCCCAGCCAGCCAAAGGCAATGCCGCCCACCATCGCCCCGAACACGCCTACCGAGAACAGCTCGCCCAGCGAAATCGCATCGGCGCCAAAACCGTCGCGCAGGTATGGCGCCACGAACGAGATGACCAGCATGTCGAAGCCATCAAGGAACGTCACCGCCCACGACAGCAGCACCAGCCGGATCACGAAGGCATTGATCTTCTGTCGTTCGATGACCTCGGTCACGATAATCGTGGCAGGCGGCTCGGCGGATTGCGTTGCAGTGGTCATGGGCTTTGATCCTGATCGGGCTCAGCCACCGAAGTGGAAGCGCGCCCCCACCTTGAACGCACGGCCGACCGGATCGAACAGGATCTGGTTGGTACCGCCCGACGGCCCCGGAATGGCCGGCGGATCGCGATCGAGCAGGTTGTTGACCGTGGCGAACAACTGGAAGGTGCGCCCATTGCCGGGATCGATGTTCACCCGCGCCGTGAGGTCGAGGTAGAAGCGGCTCGGCACGCGGTTGTTGTCGACGCTGTTGGGCAGCGTCACTGCATAACCATCCTGGTCCGGCCCGACGAAGTTGGTCCAGTACAGGCCCGAAGGGATGTAGCGGCCATGCCCGGTCAACTGGAAATCGTCCTTGGTCCAGGTCAGCACGCCGTCGATCACGTAATCGGGCACGCCCGCGATCGTCCCGGTGCGCTGGCCAGTCTGCCCGGCGCGATCCACTTCGCCCAGCGCGTCGGTCGTGGTCAGCTTGTCGGTGATGTTGGCGATGACTTGCGCGTTCAGGTTGCCGAGGCTGCCCAGCGGTTGCTGGTACTGGAACTCGATGTCGAAACCGCTGGTCTTGAGCGCGTTGGAATTGAGGATCACGTCGCGCACTTCAAGGATCTGGTTCGAAGCATCGCGGGTGATCTGGCTGCAGAACGCCGTCGCGCCCTGTGCACAGCGGTTGACCAGCGTCTGCGCACCCAGCGCACCGATCGCATCGCGCACCTTGATGTCGTAATAGTCCACCGAAAGCCGCATACGGCGGAAAAACCCATCGCTCGGCGCCACCACCACGCCCAGCGTCAGGCTGTCAGCCTTCTCCACGCGCAAGTCGGCATTCGATCCGGTGATGACGTTGGGATTGGTCTGAAGTCCGCCGTTGAGCGGGTCCGACAACCCGATCGAGCGGCGCGTCAACGGCCCGAACAGTTCGAAGATGTTGGGCGCGCGGATATCGCGCGAACGCGTGCCACGCAGGCGGATGCCCGCCACCGGTTCATAGACTGCGCCAGCCTTCCACGTCGTCACTGCGCCCGATGTGCTGTAGTCGGTGCGGCGGATCGCCCCGTTGAGGTCCAGCGCATAGCCCAGCGGTGAATCGCGCAACACCGGCACCGCGATTTCGGCAAAGGCCTCCTTCACGGTCACCCCGCCCGAAAGCGCCGAACCGTTAAGCGAATAGAACCCGTTGGCCGCTGATATCGCATCGGTCGTGCCGTTCACCGTGTCGCGGCGATACTCAGCGCCAATGGCCAGTGCCACCGCGCCGGCCGGAAGCTGGAACAGGTCACCGCGCAGATCGACGCCAGCCACATGCTGCTCGTTCACCGTGCGCTGCAGCCCGTCGCCGGTGATATAGGCCAGTGCCTCTGCGCTGTAGTTGCCTTCGCCGAAGGGGTTGTAGGGCCGGCACGCCGCATCGTCGTTGGCCGTGCTGGCATCGGCGTTGACCCGGCACACGATCTGCCCGTTCGCTCGCACCGCATCGGTCGCCTTCAGCAGATTGGCCTGATTGATCAGGTTGGTGGCGGTCTGCGTGAAGTTGGTCCTGCCATACTGGTACGATGCCTCGACCGTCCACGAACTGCCAAGGTCCGCCTTGATGCCCAGCACGCCGCGATAGGTTTCGGTCGTCGATGTCGCCCGGCCGGGGCCGATATCGAACGCCGCCTTGCCAAGGATGAACGATGAAACGCCATTGGCGTCCATCGCTGCGGCAACCGATGCCGGAATGAACGGATTGTTCCGCTTGATGCGGCCCAGCAGCGTCCCGTTGAAATCGCGGAACAGCGCGCCGTCGACCGATCCCGTCACCTTGCCATAGGACAGGTCGGCACTGAGCGTCACGGCATCGGTCAGGTCGGCAGTCAGTGCGGTATAGGCCGAAACGCGCTCCAGCGGCACCTTCAGCTTGAGGCCAGAGATGAAGCCGTTGCGCCCCTGCCCTTCTCCGCCCAGCATGAACAGCGGGCCTACCAGTGTGCCGTACTGGAACGGGGCAGGCGTGCCATCGGCCAGGAACTTGGTGCCGCGCAAGGGGTCGGTGGCGGTCGTCCCGATCACCTGCCCTGCGGCGTTGTACGACCGGTTGATCAGCCCTCCGGGAGCCATCGTCGAGGTATTGACCCCGGCAATGATCAGGTTGGCCGGCAATCCGCCCGCTCCCGGCGCGGTATTGCCCAAAATCAGGGTCTGGCTGTTGCAGAAGGCCCGCGTCGTGCAATTGCCCAGGCCCTCGAGCTTCTCGTACTCGATCGCGCCGATCACGTGGATGCGGTCGCCAATTCGCGTGCCGCCGGCAAGGCTTGCAAAGATGTTGCCGTCATCGCCGCGCTGCGAAACGCCCCCGGCAATCTGCCCGTCGAGCCCCTCCTTCTTGCGGTCGAGCACGAAGTTGACCACGCCGGCCACTGCGTCAGAGCCGTAGGCCGCCGAAGCGCCGCCCGTCACCACGTCGATCGTGCGGACCAGCGATGATGGAATGAGGTTGGTGTCGACCGAACCCTGCACCGTGCTCGGCACGAAGCGGCGTCCGTCGACGAGCACCAGCGTGCGCTGCGGATCAAGAGCGCGCAGGTCGAGCAGGCGGGCACCGATATTGCCGCCGAGGTTGGCCTGCGCGGCAGGGCCCGACGAAGGCCGGAAGCTCGGCAACTGGTTCAGCGCCTCACCCACGTTGTTGATGCTCAGCGCGTTCAGCCGCTCCGATCCGATCGAGGTGACCGGCGTCGGTGCCTTGAAGCTGGAACCCAGCCGCGTTCCGGTAACGACGATACCGGCTTCGGGCACTGCGTTGCCGTCTGCCTCAGCCGCGTCTGCCGAGGCAGCCTCAGTCCCGCGCGAACCTTGCGCTGTCTGGAGCGGGTCCTGCTCCTGCTGCTGATCCTGGGCCATCGCAACGCCCGGCGTCATCGCCAGAATTGCAAAGATCAGGGCGGTCCTGCTGGCGGCGTTGCGCGCCGCATGCGTGCTCGTTTGCATCCTTGATACTCCCACTCGCGGCACGTCTAAAGCGAACCTCGGTACATATTTTTATGTACCTTGATACGCATATCGTCAACAGCCAAATGGTAACGCGCGTCAAATGGCGTTTGGCGGCGACTGGAAACGGTCGCTAGAAGCAGCCATGCGGCCCGCAAGATGGGCAGGAAGGGGACTTGGGGTGAAAAGCGAACAGGATCAGGCGTTTGACGCCTTGGGCGTGTTTGACAGAGATACGCCGCAATACCGCGCCTACTTTCCCGAAGATTCGCGCGATGAGGCCGAATTTCAGCTCACCCGCATCCTCGCCATCTCGGCGCGGCGCTGGGGCACGCATGTCGAAAGCCGGATGCTCGCGCGGACCGGGCAGTCGCGGTCGCGCTGGCAGACGCTGTTCGTGCTCAGCGTCGCGCAGCCGCCGGTAACCACCTCGCTTCTTTCCGAACGCCTGGCCATCCAGTGGCCGCCACTGGTCCGCACGCTCCATTCGCTCGAAGCCGATGGCCTGATCCGACGCTACGCCAACCCCCATGACAAGCGATCGCGCTACATCGAGATCACCGATGCGGGCCGCGCCGTGGTCGACCGGGTGCAGCCGGTGCTGTCCGAGATCCGCACCGAAGTCTTCGCCAACCTCACCGAGGAGGAAGTGCGGATTGCCACCCGAATCCTCGAGAAGATCGCCACCGGGGTGGCCTCGGCAAAGCCGGACACTGACTGAGGCTTTCGGCACGCACATCGTTCATCATGATAGGATACCAAAGCGTCAGTTTGGTATTCTCTTCGATTGACGCGAGCGTTCCCGGCGGGTAACCATCCGTCCCACGAATGGCTCTCGATCCTGGCGCCTTGACCCTCGCTTTCCGGCGCGGCCAGCTTGATGCCCTGGCCGCCACGCACCTTGCCAAGGGCGGGCTTTATACCCCGGAAATGCAGAAAACGCTGGCTTTGCGCCTGCTCGGCCGCGCCTGGCAACAATACCGCGAAGACCGCGCGATAACGCTCGGCAGCAGGCTCGTCGGCGCGGAATGCGCAGCAGAGCGCGACGCGTTCCTTGCCCTTCTGGCGCGCGCCCTCCCCTCGCCCTCCGTGCCGCTCATGGAGGCGATCCGCACCGTCCGCCGTATCGCCGTGGCTCCCCTTGCCGCAGAGGCCCGTCAGGCGGCTGAAATCGAGGCGCAGAGCACGGCACAGCTCGATGCCATCATCGCCACGCTCGAAGGCGGACGCCTGCCGGACGAACCGCTCGAGCGCCTTCTCGCGATCGTCAACCAGCACCGCTATTCGCTCGGCCCGGCGGGCGAAGCGCTGGCCGCCACGGCGCACAGCCCGTGTTGGGCGGTCAACCTTCTCGGAATAGCCCGCCCAGAGGCGTTCGCGCTTTGCGCAGTCCCCCTCCCTTGCCCTGCGCTCGTGCAACGCCGCCTGTGGCGTGCCGACCTTTCCAACGAATCTCAACGCAGCCGCGCCCGCGATGGCCTGCTCGACGCCCTGCAGGACCTAGCCTGCGATATCGATCGTGTCTGGCGCGCCTCTCGCCGCTTCGAGGCCGAATTCCCGCATCTGCGCTCTCACGCCCGCCTTGGGCACGCCTGGCATCTGATGGTCGGGCTTGGCGAACTCACTCCCGCGCAGTTGGCCCGTGCCCTTCCCGCTACGAAGGCGGGCGCAGGCAAGTTGCTCAGGCAGTTGGCCGATGCACGCTTCGTCAGGGCCGGCGGATCGTTCGAACCCTTCGCTTGCAGCCCTTTGCCTTCGGCCGCGTTCGGGGCCGTTACCCCGTAAGCCAGGACCGCTGCCCTTCTCTCCTTTTTCCAAACCAGGAGCGAAACTTCTTGGGAGTTAGAAGGTCTTTAGAGTGAGTTAGACAGGTTAAGCGCCGCGGCACGGGGTGCGAATCGCGATATCCGCGCGAGTCGGGAGCTTCAGCCTGTTCCCGGAGTGTCGGCGAACTGTTCCCGAAAGGTCGGTGACGCGTTCCTGATAGATCGTTGCATCGTTCCTGAAAGGTCGATGGCGGCGCAAATCGTGTTCCTGATGTATCGATGGACCGGAGTGAGAGCTGCACC
This sequence comes from Novosphingobium sp. B1, assembly GCF_900176395.1. Classification (GTDB taxonomy): domain Bacteria; phylum Pseudomonadota; class Alphaproteobacteria; order Sphingomonadales; family Sphingomonadaceae; genus Novosphingobium. The sequence goes on from NZ_FWXL01000002.1 coordinate 356,908, forward strand.
GACCCGGGTTATTGAATCAGTTTCCAACACATCGGGCGCGGAGACGTTCAAATTCGGTGGACAACCTGAAGCCCCTGTTAACACGATCGCTGCGGCTTCGGGGCAGCCGACACTTCGGGAACGCGCGATGGCGCTACTGACCGAAGGACACGACATTTTGAGAACGCGAAGACGGCGCAATGGCCCGCAGTTATCCGGCAGATGCCAATCATTCGTCAGCCGCGAAGGGTGTGGCCGTGCTTCTCGTGATGGCGCTTCACGAAGCCGATGAACGCCTTCTGCCAATTCGCAGGCAATCGTGCCGCATCGGCGTTGACCCACTTTTCAAATTCGGCATGGAGCGCATGAAGGTCCCAGCCGGGGCAGGTTTCGCGCAAGTGCGCAATCGTCTCATCAGCCATGAAGCCACGCGTAGCATTGTCGCTAAGGCCCTTCACCGTCTTGCGGATCAGCGAAGTCACGTCGACAGTCGCCGTCTTGGCGGCAGGTTTCATCTGGTGTTTCCCCGGGGAAACACGCTTTGCACCGCTGCTTCCCGGTGTCGCCGAAGCAGCGACCGGGACGCTTTGCTGGGCAGTCGTAGCCCCCCTGCCCTGCACAGGCAACGCTGGTTCGGCTCCGTCCTTGCCGTCTATGCGTCGCATCCGCAGCATCGGCTCGCCGCCCTTGGCCGTCTCGACGCTGAGGCCATATCCCGGCAGCGCATCCTTTTCGGCGAGCTTCAGGATCTCGAACTTGAAGCGACGATATTCGCCTTCCGCGCCCGATTTCTCGAACAGCGTCGGCATGGAGATGGCAAAGCCCTCTTCGCCTGCTCCGCCCGCATGCTTGCGCGCCACCTTGTAAAGCCACCGTTCGCGGCCACCGGTGATGTCGAAATAGGCGCGGTCGATGGAGAGCACGCCGCCCTTCATCATCACGCCTTCCCAGAACCAGTTCGAAAGCTCGATCGTCATCCCGCGCGAACGCTCAGTCTTCTCATCGACGAGCTGTGTCCAGCCATCGAGCCATGAGAAAGTGGCCTCGCGCCGGTTCTCCGCACGGATATTGGTCTTGATCGTGGTCGCCACCAGACGGTCGAGCGCTTGCCCGAGCAATTCGTAGGCGCGGCCCGTGGTAGGTCTCCCGATGGCCCGGAGCAGGTCGTAGGGCATCAGGTTCAATTTGCGCGGAACGTCGTTCACGCCGCGCCGCGCCATGTCGGCGAGGACGCTGGCGCAGTAGATCAGGATATCGGCGTCCCAGATCGTTGCCATGCCGTATTCGGGGCTGGCCGATACGTGGACCCACAGCTTGCCGTCGGGCGAGGTGTAATCGATCGGCTTGATCCGCTTGGACTTGGCGAGGCTGAAGAAGGGGCGCTCCATCATCTCGCGTTGATCGCGCATCGGCATGTCCGCCACGTAGGGCAGGAACAGGTCGAACTGGTCGCCGCCCTGACCCTTACGGGTTGGCGTTTGCGGCTGGGGCGGGGCAGGGCGGGCGCGCGTCAAGGAACGGGTGCTTTCGTAGATGTTTCCCCGGGGAAACACCGTTGCAGGGGATGTCTGTCAGAGATGGGTTGGCAATGTTTCCCCGGGGAAACACGGCGTTCCACGCGAAATCTTATGTACCGCGCGCCTACAAACGTCGGGGAGGCGGTAAGAGGGCCGGATTGGATAGCAGCGCATGCGGAATCCCTTGCCCGGCGGGGAAGGGGGGCGGAAATCCGTTTGCAGCTGTCAAATGGTTCGATGCCCTGGAGCCGATGTTTCCCCGGGGAAACATCCGTGACTGGTGACCGGGCGGCGCGCCGGGGCGGGGAAGGGGACAAGCATGTTTCCCCGGGGAAACATCCGGAAAGGGAGGCTGGCAGGCCCTGATATCTATGCCGCTTGATGTTCCTCCCCCCGCCTCGCATCAGAGCAGGACGCTCCGCCCCTGCTGCTCGAGATCGTACATCGCCTCGCGAACGAGATCGAGCAGGGCATCGAGATGCAGGCCGGACCCTGCGTGGAAGCGGACCGTCACGCCTTGGCGATTGATCGAACGCAGCGTCGCTGCCGGACGGCCGCCCCGACCGGTGATGACGATCTCGCGCGGCTGCGCTTCATCGGCCTGCGATGGCTGGCGCGCTGACAGCAGCCGCGAGATGACCTCGTTGGCGGCAATCGCCGGATCACCAGCCTTGCGCCGCTCGTCCTGCAGCCGGGCCAGAGCCTTGGCCTCGCGCAGGATTGCCGGGGCGAGTTCGCGATTGTCGAGCATCTGGGCGAGGGGATAGGCAGGCTTGAGCTGGACATCGGCCGGACTGGCGAAGGCCGAAACCACCGCATCGGGAAGGCTCGCAACCTTGAGCATCTTCGAGAGCCAGCCCTTTGACAGGTTGAGGCGCTCGGCCATGCGGGTCATGTAGTTGCCGTAGTGATCGTGGAGCGCCTGGGCATAGTTTCGCGCGCGTTCCAGGTCCGACACGTCCTTGCGGGCGCGGTTTTCGAGGTCAGCCAGCCGGAAGGCGGCTTCATCATCCAGTTGGGCAACTTGCGCCACGAACTGCATGTCGGGATAGGAATGCTTGCGCAGCCACGAGATGGACCAGTGGCGGCGGGTGCCGGCGATGACCTCGAAATCGTGGTTCGGGTCACCATCGATACGGCGGACCACTGCCGGCACCTTCTGGCCGCCTTCGGCAATGATCGAATCGATCAGTTCGCGGCACGAATCGACAGTAAGGTGTTCGTAAGAGCGGGCATTGCCCGTCCACACGCGCACCCGCGCCGGGTCGAGCAGAAGCTGCGTGACCTGGCGCACCTCGCCGCTGGCGACGCGGGCCAGCGCACTTTCGCGGCCGAGAAGGGTCGTGCCGCGAAGGCGTTCGTTGCGTGCCGGGGCAGGGGGCGGAGCAGGCGCTTCGCTCTCCGCTTCAATTGCTGCGGAAGGGGTAACTTCCGCCTTTGTTTCAAGCGCTTCCTCATCTGCCAGCAGGCTTGCGAGATAATCGGATTGCTTACGCGCCATAAGTCACCTCGTTCGAAAAGGCGCGGAACATAAAGTGAACGATTGCCTGTAGGAAAGATGTTTCCAATGCGCCGGCCATAAGGTCAGGCATGGATCACGTCCTCTTCCCTCGCCGGAGCGACGCGGCCCCAGCCGGCGCGGACGAGCTGTTCGATTTGTCCCATCGCCTCGTCAAGGTTGGCGCGGCAGCGTTTGTGCGTGCGCGGGGTGCCGATCGGCTTTTCCAGTTCGTAGACCGTCATCATGCGAAGGGCCGCATGGCTGATCTCGGCGCTTTCGAGGATGGGGACGGGTAGCAGCGCAGGGCCGAATGTCTGCTCCATGATGGTGCGGACCATTTCGTGCGAAGGATCGCCGCCATCGAATTTCGAGCAGATCAGCCGGACGAAGCTGTAGTCAACCGCGATGCCAGCTTCGATGAGCTGGGCGATAACCTGGTCCATCATCGAGAGGAACTGCACGGTAGAGCAGAAATCGGGCGTGGTGGCGGCCAGCGGGACGAGTAGCGCGTTGGCTGCCTGCATCACCGCCAGCGAGATCGTGCCGAGCGCGGGTGGTGGATCGAGGATCACCACGTCGTAATCGCGGGCCATGTCGAGCAGCCCGGCCTTCAATTTGCGAAAGCGCGCGGCGAGCACCGATTGCCCGTCAGAGCCAGCAGCGGCCAGTTCGTATTCGACATCGAACAGTTCGAGGTTCGACGGGATCAGGTCGACATTGGGCCACGGCGTGCGCTTGACCGCGTAGAGCAGGTCGGTCTGGGTCGGGTCGATCGAAAGATAGGGATAAAGCGTTTCGTCGCGGGTGATGTTGAAATGCGGATTGAAGCCGAACAGTGTCGTCGTCGTCGCCTGGCTGTCGCAATCCACGACCAGCACGCGATAGCCCTGGACCGCGAAGTAATGGGCAAGGTGAGTGGTCACGGTGGACTTGCCGACGCCGCCCTTGAAGTTCTGCACGGCGATGATCGCCGGAACGTCGAGCGGGGCGCGGGCAGGGGAGGCGCCGAGCACTTCGCGCATGTGCATCAGCTCTTCCATCGAATAGCCCAGCCGCCGCCCGTTTTCACCCGAAGGGGGCGGGGGCAGGCGGCCATCGTCTTCGGCCATGCGGATGCGATTCGTCGAGCAGCCGAGCAACTGTGCGGCCTCGGCGATTCCGACACGGACGTTGAGTCCCTTGCGACTGTCTGGCAGGAAAGCCTTGCGGCGCAGGCGCTCGATCATCTTCTCGCCAGCTGAGGCAAGATCGCCGATCTGGCTGACTATTGAATTCTGATCCGACATCGCCCGCCTGTTTGAAGGTGTTTGGCGGCGTGGCTAACAGAATTCCTTCATTTGCGCAATCGCATGACGGTGATGTTTCAATCTTTGCGACGGGTTGCGTTTCAGGCGCGCCGGCGCTCGTCCGTCATCATGCCGCCGGTGTCGAGCCACCTTGCGGCAAGATCGCTGGCAACCATGGCCCGGCCATAGCGGAAGCCCTGCGCCTCGTTGCAGCCGAGTTTGCGCAGGACCTGCTCCTGGGCCTGGGTTTCCACGCCTTCGGCGATCACTTCGAGGCCCAGTTCCCTTGCCATGACGGCGACGGCGCGGACAATCGCGGCATCGGCTTCGACCCGATCGATCTGCGCCACGAAGCTGCGGTCGATCTTGAGGCGATCGAGAGGGAAGCGGCGCAGCAGGCTGAGCGAGGCGAAGCCCGTGCCGAAATCGTCGAAGGCGATGTGCACGCCCATCGCCCTGATCCGCTCCAGCACGCGCGAGGCGTGATCGTTCTGGCGCAGCACGGTGTTTTCAGTGACTTCGATCTCGAGCATTTCGGGGGCGATGTCGTGGGACGCAAGGGCTGCGGTGATCACGCCGGGCAGGCGATCGCTGCGCAGTTGCGCGGCGAAGAGATTGACGCCCATGCGCACGTGACCCAGCCCCATCTCGCGCCAATGCGCGGCTGTGCGGCAGGCCTGGGCGATGATCCAGTCCCCGGCCTCCTCGGCCAGGGTGCTGTCCTCGAGCACCGAGATGAAGGCATCGGGATGGAGCAGGCCCAACTCTGGATGGTTCCAGCGCAACAGGGCCTCGACGCCGCGCAACTCGCCGGTCGCCAGCGAAACCTGGGGCTGGAACCACATTTCGAGTTCGCCCTCGGGAAGGGCGCGGCGCAGTTCGAGGCCGAGGCGGTGGCGCTGTTCGGAGCGGTTCTGCATGGCGGGGACGAAAAAACGCCGCATGCTGCCACCCGCCGCCTTGGCGCTGTAAAGCGCCAGATCGGCGTGGGCGAGCAATTGCTCCACGGTCAGCGCACGGTCGGCAGGTCCCGGCACATCGGTCGGCGGCGTCTCCAACCGTCGCTCGGACAGCGAGACAAGGCTGGATGGCACGCCTTCGCCACCCGGAGCTTCGCCCGTACCGGCAAAAAGGGCGATGCCAAGGCTGGTCTCGACGAAAAGATGCTGGCCGGCCACGTCGAAAGGAGCCTTGAGGCAATCGAACAGCGCCGTGGCTGACCGGTCTGCCGCGAGCGGATCGGCGCAGTTGGGCAGGATGACCGCGAATTCATCGCCGCCAAGACGCGCCACCATGTTGTCGCCACCGACTGCGCCGCTCAGCCGCCGGCCCACCATGGCCAGAAGGCTATCGCCGACGCTGTGGCCGAGCGTATCGTTGATGTGCTTGAACCCGTCGAGATCGAGCAGCAGGAGCGCGCACGGGGTGCCGGCGCCGTCGTTGCTGCCGATGAGTTCGGCAAGGCGCGCCTGCAGCGCATGGCGGTTGGGCAGCGACGTTAGCGTATCGCAATGTGCAAGGTGTTCAAGCCGGCGGGTGGCTTCCTGGCGATCGGTGATGTCGCGGATCAGCGCGCCGAACATGCGCTGCCCGTCCTCGTTCCACGTCGATAGCGAGAGGTCGACGGGGATTTCGTGGCCCTCGGCATGAAGCGCAAGGATCTCGACCGCGTTGCCGGCAAGGCGCGAGCGGCCGCTGCGCACCACGCGCGACAGGCCTGCGTGATGGGCGTCGCGATGGCGTTCGGGAATGATAAGCGAAAGCGGCTGGCCGATGGCCTGTTCGGCGCTGTAGCCGAAGAGCGCCTCGGCTGCAGAGTTCCAGGAGACGATCAGGTTGTCTGGCCCGGCGCAGATCGCCGCGGTGGACGAGCCAGCAAGCATCTGCGCGAAACGTCCCTTGCGCTGCCCTGCCGTTTCCAAAGCGGTACTCCTCGACGCGGACCGGACGTGACAAACGCGCTCGGCTGGATGCAGATCACTAAGCCTCAGCGGTTAACATGTTGCGCGATAAGCGATTATCGGTGCTAGCCACCGGATAACTACTTAGACGGCACACCGTAAAACCCGAGCAATCGCCCGCAAGGCCGCACAAGCCGGGGAACCGGCAGTCCGGCATGACGTTTGGCGCGAGGGGCGCCTTCATCCGTTTCGGTTCTTCCTGTGCCGCCGGGAAGTTTCGACGGACCGGCATTTGCCCCGGATTCAAGGGGACATGCATGCCACAGGCCGCGGCCTATGAATTCAAGCCGCACGAGAGGCCGACTTTGCCGGGCTCGCCGGCGAACCCGGATCATCCGGCACGCCGCCGCGTGGCCTATGGCGCGATCGGCGTGCTGATCGGGCTGGCAGGCGGGCTGGGCAATGCGCTGATTGCAGTGAACCTGCCCTTTGCGCAAGGCACGCTGGGGCTGGGACCAGACGAGGCGGCCTGGCTGACCGCAGCCTATCTGATGACCAATACCGTCGCCAATCTGGTTCTGGTGAAATACCGCCAGCAGTTCGGGCTGCAGCCGTTCATTCGCTGGATGCTGGGCATCTATGTGGTGGCCACGGTGTTGCACCTGTTCGTCCACGGCTTCTGGTCGGCCATTGCGGTGCGCGCCGCGGGGGGCCTTGCCGGCAGCGCGCTTTCTACACTGACGATCCTGTACCTGATGCAGGCGATGCCCGCGGCAAAGCGGCTGGCCGGACTGATGATCGGCATTTCCGTGCCGCAGATCGCCACGCCGCTGGCGCGGGTGGTCTCGCCATCGCTGCTGGTCTCGGGCGACTGGCACATGCTCTACTGGTTCGAACTGGGGCTGGGGCTGGCGAGCCTTGCCGCAATCCTTGCGCTGCCGCTGCCGCCGAGCGAGCGGACGAAAGCGTTCGAAAAGGGCGATGCCCTGAGCATCCTCCTGCTGGTCCCGGGCATGTCGCTGCTGATCGCAGTGCTGACGCAGGGGAGGATCGAGTGGTGGACGAGCCGGCCATGGATGGGCTGGGCGCTGATCGGCGGGCTGGTGCTGGTCGTCACTGCCTTCGTGCTGGAGCACTTTCGCCGCAATCCGCTGATCAACACGCGCTGGCTGGGCACGCGCGAGATGGTGCGGCTGATCGGCATAGCCGCCGCTGTGCGCATCCTGCTTTCGGAACAGGCTTTCGGCTCGGTCGGGCTGCTGACCGTGGTGGGCCTGAACAACGAGCAGATGGTCGGCCTCAACCTGGTGATCATTGCCGCCTCGCTGGCGGGGCTGGTGGTCGGCCTGCTTACGATCAATCCGGCAAAGCCCGCGCGGCCATTCTCGATCGCGCTGGTGCTGATCGCGATCGGCGCTTTCATGGACATGGGGTCGACCAATCTGACGCGGCCGGAAAACTTCTATTTCAGCCAGGCGCTCATCGGCTTTGCCTCGATCCTGTTCCTGGCGCAGGCGATGATCGTGGGGCTGGCGCGCACGCTGCTGGCAGGGCCGCGCAACTTCGTGAGCTTTACCGTGCTGTTCACGATGAGCCAGTCGCTGGGCGGGTTGCTGGGCGCGGCGCTGCTCGGCACGTTCCAGGTGGTACGCGAGAAGATGCATTCGGCCGAGCTGGTGCAGCACATTGTGCTGACCGACCCGCAAGTGGCTGCGCGGATCGCGTCGGGCGGGCGGCTGGTCGCACGCACCATCGGCGATCCGGTGCTGCGCAATGCCCAGGGCGCCGGCATCCTTTCGCAGCAGGTCACGCGCGAGGCCAATATCCTGGCGTTCAACGATCTGTTCCTGCTTGTCGGTGTGCTGGCCGTGCTGGCGGCGATCTGGACCTATTTCGAACGCTGGCGGATGCAGCGCCGGGGCGAGGAATCGCCGCTGGTGACTCTGCAGAAGCTGCAGATGCAGGCCGCTGCGGCGGCTGCGCAACCTTCCACCCCCGACCCGGCCACCCCCAACACGCCAAGGACACCCGAATGAGCGAGACCGATGCAGCCCCTGCCGATGGCTGGAAGCCGCCGCGCCCCAATCGTGGCCGGCTGGCGCTGATTGCACTGGCCGTGCTCGGCGCGGTGGTGGCGGTGCTCTATGCCTGGCACCTGCCGCCGTTTGCGGGCCTCTCGCAATCGACCGACAACGCCTATGTCCGAGGCAAGACGACGGTGATTTCCCCGCAGGTCAGCGGCTATGTCACGCAAGTCTTCGTCAAGGACTTTGCGCGGGTGAAGAAGGGGCAGGCGATCGCGGTGATCGACCAGCGCCAGTACAAGGCCAAGGTCGAACAGGCCCGCGCCAACCTTGCCGCTCAGGAAGCCTCGCTCGCCAATTCGCAGCAGAGCGAGCGATCGCGCAAGGCGGCGCTGGGCGGGCAGGATGCAGCAATTGCCAGTGCGCAGGCCAACCTTGCCAAGGCCCGGGCAGACATGGCGCGCGCATCGGCGCTGGTCGGCGATGGCTCCATCTCCGAACGCGAGCGCGACCAGACCCGCGCCGCGCTGCTGGCGGCAGAGGCGAGCGTGCGGCAGGCACAGGCCGCGCGCGGGGTGGGCGAGCAGGACGTCAAGAGCGTGATCGTCGGGCGCGGCGGACTTGCCGCCTCGGTCGAGGCAGCGCGGGCGCAGTTGCACGCGGCGGAAGTCGATCTCGAAAATACCGTGATCCGCGCGCCCGAGGACGGGCAGCTTTCCGAAGTGGGCGTGAGACTGGGCGCGTTCGTCACGGCGGGCACGCAGCTGCTGTTCCTGGTGCCCGACGAGATCTGGGTGATCGCCAATTTCAAGGAAGCGCAGACTGCGCGCATGGCGGTGGGCCAGCCGGCGAAGTTCAGCGTGGATGCGCTGGCGGGTGAGGAACTGACCGGGCGGGTGGAGAACATTGCGCCGGCAGCAGGTTCGGAATTCGCGGTGCTCAAGGCGGACAATGCCACCGGCAACTTCGTCAAGGTGGCGCAGCGGATCGCGGTGCGGATCAGGGTCGATCCGGGGCAGCCGCTGGCGAAGCGCTTGCGGCCCGGGATGTCGGTCGAAGCGCGCGTGGATACGGGTCAATGAGGCGGCTTGGTCTTGTCGGGCTGGTGCTGCTGGCAGGCTGTGCCGGGCCGCAGGTGAAAACCGCGCAAGTGCCGCCGGTCGAGGCGCCGGATGCGTTCCGCGTCGATCTGGGACCGGGCGTGCCGGTGACGGCAGACTGGTGGCGCAGCTTTGGCGATCCGCAACTGGCGGCGCTGGTAAAGGAAGCACTGGCGCGCAATGCCGACATCAATATCGCTGCAGCCCGCGTGCGCGAGGCGCGGGCCCAGCAGGATCTGGCACGCTCGGCCATGCTGCCTTCGCTCGACGCGGCGCTGGGGGCGACGGATTCGCGCACGATCAGCCCGTTCGGCACGCCCGTGGTGCAGCGCGCGGCGCAGCCACAGTTGCAGGCAGCGTGGGAAGTGGACCTGTTCGGGCGGCTTTCGGACCAGGTCAGCGCGGCGCGATCCGGATGGCTGGCGAGCCAGGCGGCGCGTGATGCAGCGCGGCTGTCGGTCACTTCGGCCACGGCCAATGCCTATGTCACGCTGCTGGCGCTGGATGACCGGCTGGCGCTGGCGCAGCGCACGGCGCAAATCCGCAAGGGATCGCGCGATCTGATCAAGCGCCGTGTGGACGTTGGCTATTCCCCCAAGCTGGAATTGCAGCAGGCCGAGGTCGATTATCAGGCGGCGCTGGCGCTGGTGCCTGCGCTGGAGCAGGCGCGGGCCAAGGCGGAGAACGCCCTCAGCGTGCTGGCAGGGCGCGTGCCGGGGCCGGTCGAGCGGGCCGAGGGACTGGCCGCGCTGACCAAGCCGCCAGTGCCTGAGGCTCTGCCGTCCGAACTGCTGCGCAGGCGGCCCGATGTGGCGCAGGCGGAATATCAGCTGGCAGCGACCGACAGCAATCTGGCGGCGGCGCGCAAGCGCTTCCTCCCATCGCTCAGGCTTTCGGCGTCGGCGGGCGTCGCGTTCTCGAACCTGCTCGCCAACCCCGTGGGACTGTGGTCGATCGGCGGGAGCATTCTGGCGCCGCTGTTCGAAGGCGGGCGCCTGCGCGCCGGGGCGGAAGTGGCAGGCGCGCAGCGCGATGCGGCGGCCTTTGCCTATCGCAAGGCGGCGCTGACGGCGTTTCGCGAGGTCAACGATGCGCTGGCTTCGGTCGATGGACTGGACCGGCAGGTCCTGATCCAGACCGCGCAGCGCGATGCCTTGGCCGAGGCCTATCGGCTTTCGAGCAACCGCTATCGCGAGGGCTATTCGCCGCTGCTCGAACAACTCGATACGCAGCGCGGGCTGCTGAGCGCGGAACTGGCGTTGATCCAGACGCGCAGCGACGCGCTGGCCGCGCGGGTCAGCCTTTATCAGGCGCTGGGCGGTGGCTGGAATGCCGAGGCGCTGGCAACGGCGAACGACAGGTGAGCGCGATGTTGACCACGATCATGCGCCTGGCAATGGCATTGGCGTTGCTGACGACGGGAGCCGCGGGCGCATTCGCGCAGGAGGCGGGCAAGCTGATCGAGGCCGCGCCGCTGGCCGAGACGCCGGGCGGGATGCAGGCTTGGATGATCCGCTATGTCACGCAGGACGAAGCGGGCCGGGCGGTGACAGCGAGCGGCGTGGTGGTTGCCCCGCGCGAGGCGCTGCCGACGCAGCCGCGCCGCGTGATTGCCTGGGCGCATGGCACCTGGGGCGTGGCGGCCAAGTGCGGGCCATCGCTTTCACCGCGCTTCTTCGAGGCGACGCCGGCGCTTTCGCAGATGGTGGCCAAGGGCTATGTCGTGGTGGCACCGGATTATCCGGGGCTGGGCAGCGATGCCGAGATGGTGCACCCCTATCTGGCAGGGGTCGACACGGCGCGATCGGTGATCGATGCGGTTCGGGCAGCGCGCGGGATTGCCGGGGCGGGCGCAGGACCGCGCTATGCCGTGTGGGGAGAATCGCAAGGCGGGCACGCCGCGCTGTGGACCGCCGCGCAGGCGAAGGGTTACGCGCCCGATCTCATGCTGGTCGGCACCGCCGCTGCTGCGCCGCCGACCGCGCTTGCCGCCAATCTGGCGCAGGCCTCCGACGCAAATGCGCGGGCGATGCTGACGGCGTTCCTCGCCTATAGCTGGAACGCGCATTATGGCGCGCCGCTGGCCTCGCTGTTCAACCGCACCAACCAGGGCGTGGCGACACGGCTGGCGCGCAACAATTGCATCGCGCTGGACGCTTCGCCCAAGCTGGGCACGGTGCTGGGGGTTCTCTCGGTGAAGGCGGCGCTGAAGAGCAAGGACATCGGCAGGATCAGCCCGTGGTCGGCGCTGGCACGTCGCAACAGCATCGCCGCCGCGGCCGTTCCCGGCCCCTTGCTGCTGGCGCAGAGCGTGGCAGACCCGATCGTGGCGCCCGCCGTGACGCGGGCCTTTGCGCAGGCCTATTGCCGCAGCGGTCGGCCCTTGCGCTGGCTGAGCCTGCCCGGCGGCGACCATGGCCACAGCGCGCGTGACAGCGTGGATGCGACGCTGGCGTGGATCGACGCCCGCTTTGCCGGGGCGCCCCTGCCGAACGATTGCGCGGCGGTTCAGGCGGGCGGCTGAGCGCCGTTCAGCAGAAACACCACGTAGCCCCTGAACTGCGGGTGCGCTTCGAGGCCGGCGGGGGCCTGCCATTCGCCCCCTTCGACCAGCGCGACGCGGAAGGGAATGGGAAACCGGGCCATCCTGGCGAAATAGGCTTCGTAGCCGGGGATGGTGGTGCGGTTCTGGTAGGTCTGGACGACGACTTCATCGACCGTGCCGGCAAGTTGTGCGAGCGCCTGCGGATCGCCGTGCGCGCTCCAGTCCATCAGGCCGGTGATCGAGAGCTGCCACTGGCGGGGCAGGGCGGCGCGCAAGGCCTTGAGAAAAGCGGCGTAGTTGCCGATGCCGCGCGTGGCCGCGTCAAAATCGATCTGCAGCCCGGCGACGGTGTTGCCGGCGGCTTGCCATTTCTCCAGATCGGCCAGGATGCTGGCCATTACCTGTGGGCGCGTCGCCGGTGTCCAGTCGAGGCGGTTGGCGCGGACGACGAGCCAGAGCGTCCGGCCGGGCAGGAGGGGGGTGCCCATGCGCAGGCGGTGAAGAGCGGCAGGCGCGGGGCCGGATCGGACTTCGCCATCGAGCAGATAGACCGTCTTTGCCGTGGTGCCGGGGGCAGGGGTAACGCCGGGCCAGACGTAGATCGCATCGTGCGCGGCGGCCATGACGCGCGGTGCTTCGGGCGCGCGTTCGCACGCGCCGAGCATCGCGCAGGCCAGCAGGGCGAGGATTGCGCGGCGGATCACCAGTAGAATTTCAGGCTCTTTGCCCACTGGCTGTTCGGGTACTTCTGCTTGAGTTCGGTAAACCAGGCCTTGCGCGTGGCCTGCGGCGCCTGTTGCGCCTCATAGTCCTGATAGGTGCGGGCAGGGCCGGCGCAGCCGTTGTTGCCGGACGGGGCATAGCAGCGGATCGCGCGGTAGAGGGCATAGGCGCGCAAGTCAGGCGCGGCGGCCTTGTCGGCAATTATCGCGGCGTAGATCATGTCGCGCGACAGGGCGCGGCCGGGGAATTGGCTGGTGCCCTTGCCCAGCACCATGGCGCCATCGCCAGGTGCATAGAGCGCGAAATCGTCAAAGCCGTTGAGCCGCCAGAAATCGCCGAGGCACAGCCGCGCGCGGGCGTCGGCCGGCGTGCGGGCGAGCGTGGCGGCGGTTTGCGCCAGGGCAGGGCAGGCAAAGCCATCGGACCAGCGGCCCCGGGCAAAGATGCCTGCGGGAATGCTGTCCTGCCGCGCGAAATCCCACATCCCGCCATCGACGTTCGCCGTGGCGGGGACCAGCGCGAGATCGCGGGTGAAATCGGCATAGGCGCCGGTGGTCAGGTCCTTGTGCAGCAGAGTGAAGCGGGCAACGTCGCGTTCGTGGCCGGGACGCGCTGCGTCTGCCGCACTGGCGCGCAGCGTGGCGGGGCTGGCCAGCGTCTGCAGCAGGATCTCGCGGATCGACTGGTCGGTGACCGGCGATCCGGGGGCGAAGACCTGTTCGACGCGCCCATCGCGCTGCCAGCGCAGGGCAAGGCCCAGTTCGGCCAGCGGGCGCTGGTACTGTGGCGCGGCACCGCCAAGCAGTTCGCGCCAGAAGCCAGCCTCGTTGGGATCGCGCAAGGTGGCAAGCGCCTGCCCGCGCACCATCTGGCGGCTGAAGGCCAGCGGGGTGAAGCTGCCCTGCCGCGCCGCATCGGGCAGGAGGGCAAGCACCGGACGGGCATTCTCACCGGCGGCGAGGACCCGGCTGGCCTGCAGCAGGCTGTAGATTTCAGGCTGGCCGGCGAAGGCCTGCTTCTGCGCGGCGAGATCGGCGGCGGTGAGGCCGATGGCACTTTCGCCCGTCGGGCGCATGCGCTTGATGTCGGCCACGGCAAGGAGCAGCGGCGTGCCCGCTTGCGGGGTGAGCACGGTGCCGAGGTCTTCGCGTTCGAACAGCTTGCGGTCAATTTCCTCGACAAGATCGGCGGCGGAGGGGCTGGTCGCCGGGGTGGCGGCAAGCATTGCCTCGTAGGTGCGGGCAAGGCCGGTGATGTCACCGCCGAGCCAGGCGACGCGGCGCTTCAGTCCCTGCGCCGAGGCAGCGTAGCGGCCCTTAGGGTAGGCCTTGAGATAGGCGTCGATCGCCGTGCGGGCTTGGGTTACCGCCGGCTTGTCGACCTTTTCGGCACCGGCAAAATCGCCCCATTCGTTCACCGCGTTCGCCACGGCGGCGCGCAGGCCGATGCGGATCGGCATGTAGGCAGCGGTTTCGGCAATCCATGGTGACGAGGCGCGGGTGAGGGCGGCAAAGCCTTGCTTGGCGGCCGTGTAATCGCCCTTGTGGAAGGCATCGGCGGCCTTGAGGTAGCTAACGAAATCGCGCGCGTCCTCGCCGGTGACTTGCGCATCGGGCCAGGCGCCATCGTGGCAGCCAGCGGTCTCGCGCAAGGTGGTGAGCGTGGCGCGTTCAGCGGCGGAGATGCCCCTGGCCGAGGCGAGCGCGGCAAGGAAATCATCGGTGCCGGGGACGGCAGCCTCGCACGCGGGGGCGGGGGCATCGTAGTTGGGTGCCGGCGGCACGGATTCGGGCCAGAGCGCGGCGCGCAGGCCGGGCCATGTCATGTAGGTCTTGCCGAACTGAGGATCTTCGGGATCGACACGCGGGGCAATCGCCGGGGCCTTGGCCGTCCCAAGGCTTTGCATCAGCATCAGCAGATTGATCCGGGTATCGTTGCCGGGGCTGATCATCGCGCGGCCTGCGCAATCGTAATCCGAAGCGCCAAGCTGCCACCCGGGATAGCAGGAACTGTCGGCGCAGGCCCACAGGGCCGTGGCCGTGGCCAGCCCAGCCACGCTCAATCCAATGGCGGCGCGGCGGATCGTGCGGATGCGGGGGCGATTCGGCGGCAGGTGTGTTGTCATGCTTGAGGGGATGATCAATCGATGGCAGCTAGGCAATGCCCCTCGTCACATCGCAGTCGTCACGCTGGTCGGCGGAAACCAATTGTCGGGTGAGGCATTGAAAGCGCTGCGGGGAAAGGTACGGGGGCGATTTTGGAAGTCGAAGACTGCAATATCATGGCACGGTGGGAATTACGGACCTCGACGCGCGAGGATCACGACCGTGTCGATGCGGTTTTCGACCGCTTCGATCTGGCCGACAAGGCGGACTACGCTGCTTTCCTGCGCGCACATGCCGCCGCGTTGCTGCCGGTGGAACGCGCGCTTGACGCAGCGGATGCCGAAGCGGTGCTCGCCGACTGGCCAGAGCGCCGCCGCGCCTATCGGCTGGTGCAGGATCTGGCCGATCTGGGTGAGCGTGTGGCACCGGCTGGCACTGCGCCGATCGAACTTGATTCACCCGAGGCCGTACTGGGCGCGCTCTATGTTGTCGAAGGTTCGCGCCTGGGCGGAGCCATGCTGGCCAAACGCGTGCCCGCCGATCTGCCGCGCCGTTATCTTGCCGCATCCGACCCGGCACGTTGGCGCGCGCTGGTTGCGCTGATCGACGAAACGCTGGTCACCACCACGCAGCGCGACGAAGCGTTGCGCGCAGCGCGGGCGGTGTTCAGCCTGTTCGAGCATGGAGCGGCGGCCCAGGCGAAGGCACCGGTCCTTTGAGCACGGATTTTGCGGTCGACCTGACCAACTGCGATCGCGAGCCGATCCACATTCTCGGTGCGATCCAGCCCAGCGGCTTTCTGCTGGCGCTGACGGCCGACTGGATGGTGGCGCGCGCCTCCGTCAATCTCGTCCAGTTCATAGGACGCGAAGTGGCAGACGTTCTGGGCCTGCCTCTGGGCGAAGTATTCACGCCCCAGGCCGTGCACGACTTGCGCAACCGTTCGGCCATGCTGCGCGGCAACGATGCGGTTGAGCGCATGTTCGGCATCGAGCTGGTGCAGGGCTGTGTACCGTTCGATGTGGCGGTGCATTTTTCCGGTTCGAGCGTGGTGATCGAGGCCGAGCCTTCACGCGGCAGCATGGGCGACGTTACCGGCATCGTGCGGTCGATGTTCTCGCGGCTGGATCAATGTGCCGACATGGCCTCGTTCTATCGCATGGGCGCGCGGCAGATCCGTTCGCTGGTGCAGTTCGACCGGGTCATGGTCTACAAGTTCGCCGAGGACGGATCGGGCGAAGTGGTGGCCGAGGCGGTGCGGCCGGGCATCGGCCAGTTCATGGGGCTGCGCTATCCCGCCAGCGATATTCCGGCGCAGGCGCGCCAGCTTTACATGCGCAACCTGCTGCGCGTGATCGGCGACGTCCGTGCCGAACCGGTGCCGATCGTGCCCGGGCGCGACGAGACCGGGGCACCGCTTGACCTTTCGCTGTCGTTGTTGCGATCGGTTTCGCCGATCCATATCGAGTACCTCAAGAACATGGGGGTCGAAGCTTCGCTTTCGATCTCGATCATTGTCGAGGGCAAGCTGTGGGGCCTTTTCGCGTGCCATCACTATGGCCCGAACAACCCGAACTTCGAACGCCGCGCGATTGCCGAGCTGTTCTCGCAGATGTTCTGCATGCGGCTGGAAAGCCGCGAGCGGCAGGAGACCATGGATTTCGAGCGCCGTGCGCGCGACATATCCGACCAGCTTCTGGGCGCTGTGGCATCGGATGATTCCCTGCTGCGCGATCCCGACTGGCTGGCCGACATCCTGACCCACGCGATCAGCGCCGACGGGGTGGGCGTGTGGCTTTCAGGCAGTTACGCCTTTTCCGGCCAGTGCCCGCCGACCGATGATTTCCGCCGCATCATCCGCGCCTTGAACACCACGGCGGCTGGCAAGGTCTATGCAACCGACCGCATCGGTGCGCTGATCCCCAATGCCGAGGCGTTTTCGGACAAGGCAGCGGGGATGCTGGCGATTCCGATCTCGCGATCCCCGCGCGATTATGTGGTGCTGTTCCGGCAGGAAATGGTGCATTCGGTGCGCTGGGCTGGCGATCCGCACAAGCCGGTCGACTATGGCCCCAACGGTCCGCGCCTGACGCCGCGGCAGAGCTTTGCCGAATGGAAGGAACTGGTGCGGGGGCGGTCCAAGCCGTTCACGCAATCGGAATTGCGCGTGGCAGAGACGCTGCGCGCCACCTTGATCGAAGTGGTGCTGCGACTGGCCGACGAGGCATCGAGCGAGCGCCAGCAGGCGAGCGACCGGCAGGAACTGCTGATCGCCGAACTGAACCACCGCGTGCGCAACATCCTTGGCCTGATCCGCGGGCTGATCCGGCAATCGCAGCCGAGCGACCCGGCGCTTGCCGGCTTCGTGAAGATGATCGACGGGCGCATCCATGCCCTTGCGCGGGCGCACAACCAGATCACCGAGGACCACTGGGGCCCGGCACCGCTGCAGTCGCTGATCGATGCCGAAGCTGCAGCCTTCATGGTCGAGGAGGACCGCATCCGCAGCAATGGTGCTTCGGTCATGCTCAATCCGCTGGCCTATTCAACGATGGCGCTGGTGCTGCACGAACTGGTCACCAATTCCACCAAGTACGGCAGCTTGTCGGTCAAGGAAGGCCATGTGGCGATCGATTGGGATTTTGGTCCCAAGGGCGACCTGCGACTGCGCTGGCGCGACGTTGGTGGGCCACCTGTGACCCAGCCCGAACGGCAGGGCTTCGGCACGACGATCATCCAGCGCTCGGTGCCTTATGATCTGGGCGGCGAGGCTGCGGTGCGCTTTCTTGAAAGCGGATTCGAGGCCGATTTCTGCATCCCCAAGCGCCATGTCGCCGAGGCGCTGACCGGCATGCGCGCGATCAAGTTCGCCAAGAGCGGACCGGGGCATCAGGAAGAGCCGCCGCAGGACCTGCTGGCCGGGCAGCGCGTGCTGCTGGTCGAGGACAGCCTGATCATCGCGCTCGACGCCGAGGACATCGTTGCCCGTCTTGGCGCGCAGGATGTATTGACGGCCTCGTCGGTGGATTCTGCACTCGACCTGATCGCAGCGGCTCCACCCTCCGTAGCCATTCTCGACATCAATCTTGGCAGCACGACCAGCTTTGCCATCGCCGATGCCCTGCTGGAACGAGACGTGCCGTTCATGTTCGCCACCGGCTATGGCGAGCAGGCCAAGTTCCCGGACGTGCACCGTGGCCGGCCGGTGGTGCAAAAGCCTTACACCATCGGCAACATTGCCCGCGCATTGGTGGATGTGCTTCGCGCGCCGGATGAAACGGCGAGGGAACCCGACGGGAACTGAGCCTTTGCCTTGGCATGGCCAAGGGCAAGACAGGGCGCGCGCTGAAGCTTTTCCGGACGACCGCCGGGTTCGAGGACGCTTATGTCGCCGTGCCGAGCCGCAAGGCGGCGCTGGCGGCGTGGGGGACCGACAAGGACCTGTTCGCCCGTGGCATGGCCGAACAGGTTGGCGATCCGCAGGTTTGCCAAGCCGCGCTCGACCGCCCGGGCGAGGTCATTCGCGTGCCACGCGGGACGCTGGAGCAGCACTTGGTGGCGGCGGCGGCACAGGCGCCGCCCGAGGCGCGGCGCAAAACCCCACGCGCCGATCGTGACGATGAGAAGCCGTCGACCCCGCCCCCGCCTGCCCCACGCAAGCGCCAGCCCCCGCCCAGCCGTGCAAAGCTGGAAGCAGCGCGCAAGGCGCTGGAGGACGAGGAGCGCGATGCCGCACGTGCCATTGCCGAGCTTTCGGGAAGGATCGAGCGGTTGCGAGAGGAGCGCGACGCGCTGCGCCGCGAGTTCGACGCGGCCATCGGCAGGCTGAAGGAGCGGTTGGAACGCGAGGGCGAAAGCTATCGCGCCGCGCTCGATGCATGGGATGGCTGATGGGCGGTTGACGCAATTAACGATCGCAAGTGCCGCTTGTCCGGGCATTTGTGCTGCCGGATGGCACGGCTTGCGCGCAACGATTTAGCATTGTTGCATACTTGCCAAGGCGGTTGGTGCGCTTTAAGGTAGCGCTATCAATTCTAGAAATCTTGGACAACGAGAAAGCCGGGGGATGTACTGATGGGTTTGGGCCTTACGGCTTGCCTGCCGCGTGACTATGCAGATGGCGTGTTTCTGGGCCGCGCGCAGGGTCCGGATGGTCCACACGTGATCGTTCTGCAAGGCGGGCGAATCCACGACATTACTGGCGAGGCGAGCACGGTTTCGGGTGCAGTGGCGCGGCGGATCTTTGGCGGTGGTAGCGATATCGGCGCGATCGAGGATGGCCTGCCCGATGGCTGGGACCTGCTTTCGCCAATCGACATCCAGTGCGTGAAGGCCTGCGGCGTGACCTTTGCGGTCAGCGCCATCGAACGCGTGATCGAGGAACGCGCGCGTGGCGATGCGGCGGCAGCGGTCGAGATCCGCAAGGGGCTGGAAGCCACCATCGGTGCAGGCATCCGCGCGGTTGTGCCCGGCAGCGATGAGGCGATGGCGCTGAAGCAGGCGCTGATCACACAGGGCATGTGGTCGCAATATCTCGAAGTGGCGATCGGGCCCGACGCCGAGGTGTTCTCGAAATCGCCGGTGCTTTCCACGGTCGGACATGGTGCGCCGATCGGGGTGCGTTCGGATTCGAGCTGGAACAACCCCGAACCCGAAGTGGTGCTGGTGGTCGATCCGGCAGGCGAGGTCGTTGGCGCGACGCTTGGCAACGATGTCAACCTGCGCGACTTCGAGGGGCGTTCGGCGCTGCTGCTGTCAAAGGCCAAGGACAACACGGCGTCCTGCGCGATCGGGCCATTCATCCGACTGTTCGGCAATGGCTTCGGGATCGACGACGTGCGCCAGGCCGAAGTTGAACTGGTGGTCGAGGGCCAGGACAACTTCCGCATGGAAGGCACCAACCGCATGACCGAAATCAGCCGCGATCCGCTGGACCTTGTGGACCAGACAATGAGCGAGCACAGCTATCCCGATGGCTTCGTGCTGTTTTGCGGCACGCTGTTTGCGCCGGTGCAGGACCGCGACGAGCCCGGTGGCGGCTTTACCCACAAGGTGGGCGATGTGGTGACGATCCGGTCGGAGCGGCTGGGCACCCTGACCAACACGGTGATGACCTCGCGCGATGCGCCCAAGTGGCAGGTCGGCATCGGCGCGTTCATGCGCAATCTGGCCCAACGCGGCCTGGTGGAGAAGGCCTGACATGCCACATCACACGCTTGCCGATCCGGCTGCAGGGCAGGCCGCGCAGACCCGGCTGATGGCCGCACGGTATCCCAGCCTGCGCGACAAGCGGGTGATCGTGACCGGCGGCGCCAGCGGCATCGGCGAAGGGCTGGTCGAGGCCTTTGCATCGCAGGGCGCGCAGGTGGGCTTTGTCGATATCCAGGCCGAGGCGGCGGCTGGGCTGGTGCTCCGGCTGGGCGAGGCGCATCATTTGCCGGTGTTCCGCCTGCAGGATGTTTCCGATGTGGAAGGCCTTGGCGTTGCCATGCAGGGGCTGGTCGACGAGCTTGGCGGGTGCGACGTGCTGGTCAACAATGCGGCCAGTGATGACCGCCACGTGCTGGAAGACGTGACGCCGGCCTATTGGGATGAGCGGATTTCGGTCAACCTCAAGCACAAGTTCTTTGCATCGCAAGCCGTCTGGCCGGACATGAAGGCCAATGGCGGCGGAGTGATCCTCAACCTCGGGTCGATCTCGTGGCACCTCGGGCTGGACGAGTTGGCGTTGTACCAGATATCCAAGGCTGGTGTGGAAGGGCTGACGCGCAGTCTTGCCCGCGAGCTTGGACCCTATAACATCCGCGTCAACACGATCATTCCGGGCAATGTCCAGACCGAGCGCCAGATGCGCTGGTACACGCCCGAAGGAGAGGCGGAAATCGTTGCGGCACAATGCCTCAAGGGCCGACTGCAGCCGGTGGATATCGCCGCGATGGCGCTGTTCCTGGCATCGGACGATGCCCGCTTCTGCACGGGGCACGAATACTGGGTCGACGGAGGATGGCGATGAGCGATGCAGGAGCCGATAGCATGACGACTGGCGCCGTGGCCCGCGTTTTGCAGGCTGGCTGCACGCTGGGCGAAGGCCCGGTGTGGGACGCGGCGCGCGAATGCCTGTGGTTCACCGACATCAAGAGCCACCGCATCCACAGCTTCGACCCGGTGACGGGCCGGCACGAGAGCTTTCCCGTGCACGATCAGGTGGGCTGGGTGCTGCCGGCCAAGGGCGGGCAGCTTCTGGCGGGCATGCGCGACGGGCTCTATCTGTTCGATCCCGCTACCGGGCGCAGCGTGAAAGTGGCGCAAGTGCCGGGCGAGCCTGCGGGCAACCGCCTCAATGATGCCTGCGTCGATGGCAAGGGCCGTGTCTTCTTCGGTTCGATGGACGATGGCGAGACGGCTCCTGTCGGACGGTTCTATCGCGCGCATCGCCGCGAAGTCGTCGCGCAGGGGCCGGATGCGGTGTGCATCACCAACGGGCCGGCGGTCGCCCCTGACGGCAGCCGCATCTACTTTACCGACACCCTGGCGAAGATGATCATGGTGGCCGAGCTTTCACCCGAGGGCGAGGTTGGCGAGGCGCGGGTCTTTGCCGATACCGCTTCCGATTTTCCCGACGCCTATCCCGATGGGCCGGTGTGCGATGCGCAAGGCTGCGTCTGGACCGGGCTGTGGAACGGCTGGGGCGTGGCGCGCTATTCGGCGGACGGAAAGTTGCTGAGCAAGGTGCACCTGCCAGTGGGCAACGTCACCAAGCTGGCGTTCGGCGGACCCGATCTCAAGCGCGCTTTCGTGACCACTGCGCGCAAGGGGCTGGACGAGGCGGCGCTCGCGGCACAGCCGATGGCGGGCGACCTGTTTGCGT
Source organism: Novosphingobium sp. B1 (assembly GCF_900176395.1). Lineage (GTDB taxonomy): Bacteria > Pseudomonadota > Alphaproteobacteria > Sphingomonadales > Sphingomonadaceae > Novosphingobium. The sequence continues at coordinate 378,457 of NZ_FWXL01000002.1, forward strand.
TCGATGTCGAGGTTCCGGGCGTGGCCTCGGCGCTGGCAGAGTTCTGGGCGTGAGGCGCGCCGTTCTGGCGGTGCTGGCAGCAGGGGTGGCAACGCCGGCCCTTTCCGCACCCGTTTCTACCGCACCGTCGCTGGAACTGGGCGCGGTGTGGAGCGATCATGCCGTGATCCAGCGCGACCGGCCTGTCGTGGTGGAGGGCCGGGCAGAACCGGGCGCCGTCGTATCCGGCACGCTTGGTACGGAACGGGCCGAGGGCAAGGCCGGGGCGGACGGGGCGTTTGCGCTGACGTTCCGACCGCGCGGAGCTTCGGCGCAGGCCGTGGACCTGACGGTCAGCGCGGGCGCACAGACGCTGCGCGTGGCGGACCTGCTGGTGGGCGACGTGTGGCTCTGTTCGGGCCAATCGAACATGGAATTCCAGCTTTCGCGCGCGCTGAACGGCGGCGTGGAAGTGGCGATGTCGGCCGATCCGGCGCTGCGCCTGCTGCAGGTACCGAAGACGACATCGTACCTGCCCGAGCTTGAATTCGGCAGGCCGACGCGCTGGGCAGTTTCGGGCCCCGAGACCAGCGGCGATTTTTCTGCGGTGTGCTGGTTCATGGCCCGCGAACTGCGGCGGGCGCGGGGCGTGCCGATCGGCGCGGTTCACGCCAGCTGGGGCGGATCGAAGGTCACGCCGTGGCTCGATCCCGAAGCCGGCGCCGAGATTGGCGGGGCGAAAGACATGGCGCTGCTGGCGCTGTTCGCGCGCGACAAGCTGGCGGCTGTCACGCAGTTCACGCCGCGCTGGACGACCTGGTATTCAGGCGAGACCGGTGGCAGCACGCCGTGGACCAAGCCTGACGCCCTGCAATGGCAGCCGGTTCCATCGATCCGGGGCTGGCAGGCGTGGGACACGACGGCGCTTGCGGCCAAGCCGACCGGCACCGTGTGGATGCGCCGGCAGGTGACGCTGACGCCGGCACAGGCCAAGGCCGGGGTGACATTGGCGCTGGGCGTGCTTGACGACATGGACATGACATTCGTCAACGGTCAGGCTGTGGGCAATACCTTCGGCTGGGACGAGGAGCGGTCCTATCCGGTGCCGCCGAAGTTGCTGAAGCCTGGCACCAACGAAATCATGGTCGCCGTGACCAACACTTACGGCAACGGCGGCTTTGCCAGCGCGCCCGATCGCCTGTTCCTGACGCAGGCAAGCGGCGAGACCGTGCCGCTGGGCGAGGGCTGGCGCTTTGCCATCGCGCAGACAAAGACCTATCCGCCGCGCGCGCCGTGGGACGCCAATGCCGGCATCGGCCTGATGCACAATCGCATGATCGCGCCGCTCGGCCATTTCGCGATGGATGGGGCGGTCTGGTATCAGGGCGAAAGCGATGTCGACACGGCGGACTATGCTCGCCGGATGAAGGCGCTGATCGCGGGCTGGCGCGCGCGGTTCGGACAGGACCTGAAGGTCGGCATCGTGCAACTGGCCAACTATGGCCCGGCGACGGACAGGCCGGTGGAATCGGGCTGGGCACGCACGCGCGACGTGCAGCGCCGGATCGTGGCCGAAGATCCCAAGGCGTTCCTCGCCACGGCGATCGACCTGGGCGAGCGGACCGACATTCACCCCGCCAACAAGCTGCTGGTGGCGCAGCGGCTGGCAATGGGCGCGCAGGGCAAGGCTTTGCCGATGCCGGTTGCGGCAAGGGCACAAGGCAATGCGGTGCGCGTCAGCTTCAGCGGGGTCGAAGGCGAACTGCATGCGTGGAGTTCCGACACGGCAAACGGGTTCGAGCTGTGCGATGCCGGCGGGGCATGCCGCTTTGCTCCGGCACGGGTCGATGGTGATGCGGTAGTCATCGCCAGCGACGGCAAGCCTGCAACCCGCGTCCGCTACGGCTGGGCGGACAGTCCGGTAGTCAACCTGTTCGACGGGCGCGCACAGGCCGTTCCCGGTTTCGAACTGGCGATTACGCCGAACTGATCAGCCCTTGGGCGGAGCTGCATCGGAATCGCGCCGCACCAGCTCGTAATCGAGCGTGGCGAGACGGGGCTTGGCCTTGTCCGACGCCCGGTCGGCACGGATTTCCTGCGCCAGGAGATCGAGCGCGGTCTCGGCCATCTGGCGAATGGGCTGGCGGATCGTGGTGAGTTCGGGCCAGATGTTCGAGGCAAAGGCGGTATCGTCAAAGCCGCAGACCGTGAGATCGTGGGGGACATCGAGGCCGTTGCGATGCGCAGCCGCAACGCAGCCCGCAGCCATGTCGTCGTTCGAAGCAAAGATGGCAGTTGGCCGATCTGATGTACCGAGCATCTCCATCGCCGCATCGAGACCGGAGCGATAGGTGAACAGGCCCTGGCGGACGAGGGCCTCATCAACGCTGGCGCCGCTTTCCGACATGGCATCGCGGAAGCCGGCAAGGCGCAGGGCGCTGGCCGATTGCTGCGGGTTGCCGATGATGAACCCGATGCGTTCGTGGCCCAGGCCAAGGATGTGCCGGGTCATGTCGTAGGCGGCCTGGTAGTCGTCGATCATGACAACGCCGTGGTGCGCCTCGGCCTGTCCCGGCCCGATCAGCACGGCGCGGGTACCGGCGCGGCGCAGGCGGGCGAGCAGGGCGGTATCGTCGCACAAGGGGGGTGGCAGCAGGAAGCCGTCGACCGCGCTTTCGACGAGGCGGGCGATCATCTTCGACTGGTCGCGGTCTGGCTCGCACCGTTCGACCATGAGGTGAGCGTCAAGCCGGGTTGCGGCGTCCATGCACCCGATCAGCAATTCGCTGAGATATGAGGCCGAAGGGTTGGCATAGAGCAGCGCGATGCGCAGTTGCGAGGCCCCTGCAAGACTGCGCGCGGCACGGTTGGGAGCATAGCCCAGTTGCTTGATCGCCGCCTCTACCGCGATCCGGGTTTCCTCGCGGACGCCTGTTCCACCATTGACGACGCGGCTGACCGTCATCGGCGAACATTGCGCGAGGCGAGCGACATCGTTGACGGTGGGGCGGCCGGCGCTGCGGCGCGATCGGGTATCGTTCATGGGTTCAGGTTGCTCCCGTTCGCCGATTTCTTGACCGTGCCACGCGCACTTGGCAAGGCGGATTTGGAATAAAGCAGACTTAAACGCAATTCTCGCTTGCATGGGCAGGTGCTTGCGGTAGATAGGTAGCGCTATCAATGAATGAGAGCGGGCCTGTCCAGTGTCGGACAAGCCGGCCGGGATAACTGGTGAGAACGTAAACAGGCCCGTCGACGCTATGCCGCGCGCATGGCAGTGTTCGCGCCAGTTCAACGAGTTGGGAGAGGGAAATGGCTGCAGTGCAGCAAGACCGGGTCAACATGGCGCTTGTCGGCGCGATCGTCTCGGTGGCGACAATCGGCGGTTTGCTGTTCGGATACGACAGTGGCGCGGTGAACGGGACGCAGGCGGGCCTCAAGGCGGCCTTTGCGCTCGATGACAATGGGCTTGGTTTCACCGTCGGCTCGCTGCTCGTCGGCTGTGCCGCGGGCGCCTTCACGGCAGGGCGCATGGCCGACCGTTTCGGCCGCAAGCGCATCATGGTGCTGGCCGCGATCCTGTTCCTTGTCGGCGCGCTGGTACAGGGGACGACCGACAACCACACGCTGTTCGTGGTGTTCCGCTTCCTCGGCGGCATGGCCGTGGGCGCGGCGAGCGTGCTTTCGCCGGCCTATATTTCCGAAGTGGCGCCGGCGGCGATCCGTGGGCGGCTGACCAGCGTTCAGCAGGTGATGATCATCACCGGGCTGACCGCGGCTTTCGTCGTCAACTATGTGCTGGCGCAGCAGGCCGGGGATTCGCTGGGCGAACTGGCAGGCGTTCCGGCGTGGCGCTGGATGTATCTGGCGCAGGCCGTGCCTGCAGTGGTGTTCCTCGTGGCGCTGCAGTTCATCCCGGAAAGCCCGCGCTACCTGGTGAGCAGCGGCCGCCCCGATGAAGCCAAGGCCGTGCTGACGCGCATCTTCGGCGAGACCGAGGCTGCCCGCAAGGTCGAGGAAATCCGCGCCTCGTTCGCGACCGATCACCGTCCGCGCCTCGCCGACGTGCTGGCACCGGGCACGGTGCTGCGGCCGATCGTATGGGCAGGCCTGATCATTGCCGTGTTCCAGCAGTTCGTCGGCATCAACGTGATCTTCTACTACGGCGAGACGCTGTGGAAGCTGGCCGGCGTTTCGGAGAAGGCGGCGCTCGAGCGCAACATCATCTCGGGCGTGGTCTCGATCGCGGCGTGCTTCATCACGATGGCGCTGGTCGACAAGGTGGGGCGCAAGCCGCTGCTGCTGGTCGGCTCGGCCGGCATGACGCTGGCACTGGGCGCAATGAGCTGGGCATTCTCGCAAGGCACACTCGACGCTGCCGGCGCGCTGCAGATGGATCCTTCGCTGGGCATGATCGCGGTGATCGCGGCCAATATCTACGTGATCTTCTTCAACGTCAGCTGGGGCCCGGTGATGTGGGTCATGCTGGGCGAGATGTTCCCCAACCAGTTGCGCGGATCGGCGCTGGCCGTCTGTGGCCTGGCGCAGTGGGGCGCGAACTATGCGGTGGTCCAGAGCTTCCCGGCGATGGCCAGCGGCCTCGGCCTTGCCGAAACCTACGTGCTCTACACCGTGAGCGCGGCGGTGAGCTTCTGGCTGGTCAAGGCCTTCCTGCCCGAAACCAAGGGCAAGGAGCTGGAGCAGATGGAGGGCTGGGGCGGGCACTGATCCGCTGACGCCGAAGAATACGACCGGGGGCGCAAACGGCCCCCGGCGATACAGGAGAGCGAACTCGATGACGTCCGTTGCCAAGAGATTCCGTAACGCGCTGCTGGTGGCGACGTTTGCTGCCGGGTTGGGTACTTCCGCCCTGGCAAAGGACGCTTCGGTCGAAGTTTCGGTCGATACGACGGCCGCCGGACCGGTCATCGACAAGCACATCTTCGGGCAGTTCGCCGAGCATCTTGGCACCGGAATCTATGGCGGCGTGTGGGTCGGCAAGGATTCGCCCATCCCCAACGTGCGCGGCATCCGTACCGACGTGGTCACCGCATTGAAGGCGCTGAAGGTGCCCAACGTGCGCTGGCCGGGCGGCTGCTTTGCCGATGAATACCACTGGCGCGATGGCATCGGCCCTGCCGACAAGCGCCGCGTGCAGATCAACACCAACTGGGGCGGCGTGCCGGAATCCAACGCCTTCGGTACGCACGAGTTCATGGACTTTGCCGAGCAGATCGGATCGGAGCCCTATATCTCGGTGAACATCGGTTCGGGCACGGCGGCAGAAGCTTCGGCGTGGATCGAATACATGACTGCCGAGAAGGACACCACGCTGGCAAGGGAGCGTGCCGCCAACGGGCATCCGGCGCCGTGGAAGGTGCCGATCTTGGGTCTTGGCAACGAGAACTGGGGCTGCGGCGGCGCGATGTCGGCCGAGCACTATGTCGAGGAGATGAAGCGCTTCTCCAACTTCGTGCGCAATTTCAATCCGGCGCAGCGAGAAAAGGACAAGATGAAGCGCATTGCCGTCGGCTGGGACGGCAACAAGCTCGACTATACCGAGGAAGTGATGAAGGCGTGGAAGGACCACGTCTATTCCTGGGATATCGAAGGCGTCTCGCTGCACAATTACACCACCGGAGGCTGGCCGCCGCACCTGCCTGCCACCGGCTTCGGCAATGACGAATATGCGATCGTGATCAACGAGACGCTGAAGATGGACAGCCTGATCGCCAAGCAGAGCGCGATCATGGACAAGTACGATCCCGAGAAGAAGCTGCTGATCGCGGTGGACGAATGGGGCGCGTGGCTTTCGCCCACGCCGGGCAGCAATCCGGGCTTCCTGCAGCAGCAGAACAGCTTGCGCGACGGTATCCTGGCCGCGCTCAACCTCAACATCTTCGCGCGCCATGCAGACCGCGTGAAGATCGCCAATATCGCGCAGATGATCAACGTGCTGCAGGCCATGATCCTGACCGACGGCAGCAAGATGGTGCTGACGCCGACCTACCACGTGTTCAAGATGTACGTGCCCTTCCAGGATGCGCAGTTCGCTCCGGTGAAGTTCGCCGCAGGCGAGCTTGCCTTGGGTGACCGCAAGCTGCCGCGCGTGGATGCGATGGCGGCCAAGGACAAGAGCGGGCAGGTGTGGGTCTCGCTCGTCAATGTCGATCCCGATGCGGGCACGAGCGTGACGATCCCCGGCTTCCGCACTGCCAGCGGCGAAGTGCTGACCGCGCCCAAGGTGGACAGCATCAACACCTTTGCCGCGCCGTCCGTCGTCGCCCCCAGGGCGATCAGCGGCAAGGCTGGTGGTGGCGGCGTGACGATTGCCCTGCCGCCGCGCTCGGTAACGGTGGTGAAGGTTGCGAAGTGATTTGAAGAGGTGCCCTGCGGCGGTCTCGAACCTCCCTCCTGAGGCTGCTGCAATACTTGAACGGCCCGGAAAGCGCAGTGCTTTCCGGGCCAATTTTTGTCTGGGCGCGATGGGTCGGGATCGCGCCTGGAGCCGCGGGTAACGGCAAGTTTTGGGTTGAAGTTTGGGCTGCTTGGATGGCCGCTTTGGGGTGTTAGAAGACCTTGCTCCCGTATTGCCTTTGGCTCACACACCGAAATATGGAAGCACCCATCTCTCTAGCTGACATCCGCCAAAAGGTCCTGATGGAGATCGAAACCTTCGTGGTGCCTGATCCGAGCCCTGATCAGTTAGGCGAGGCACTCCCCACCGAATGGTTTTTGCAGCAACTAGACGAAATGAGGGCGGCATTGATCGAGCCTTACCTCACTGAAATTGATGGCGACGGACGCTTTCCTAGAAGCCTGCCCAAGCCAGTGCCAAGACGGGTTGTTATCGTCGCTGAGGACGAGAATATCCTCCTTGCTTATGATCCCGACTGTGACGGTGATTTCGCTCTCATATTCAAATCCGCTTCCGGTTGTGGGGTATCGCCCATTCGGGGTGACGCCGTTGATTGCTTCATGTCACGTTAGACAGGGTGGGTGCCAAGTCAGTCACGCTAATGTCCGCAATGGCGGCGTGTCCTGTAAGTCCGCTTTAAGCGAGGATCACCCAATGGCGGACATCCGGCTCCGCAGCCAGTAGGAACGTTGAGGAGCGTGAAACTGGGCACCTTGGTGCGGTTTCAGCGTTCAAGGCCAATGATCAAGGCGATCCTGGTGGCCGCGGTTGCCCTGTTCCTGACGTGCGCGAGCGCGGTGGTTCGTCCCGCCACCGACGAGCGGACGATGTATGGGTTCGAGGGGCCGTTGGAGCAGAACTGGCTGCCGCGCGTGGTTGCTGGATGGCCGGCGTCGTTTCTGGTGGATAGTCCCGACACTTCCGTGCCGCACCAGATCGGGCCGCAGGATCATTTCCGGCCCGGCCCGTTCCTGGCGGACCTCGGCTTCTGGGCCGTGGTCACATTGGGTGCGTTGAAGATCTGGCGCTGGCTTCGGCGCTGATCAGCGGTCGAGGGCGGCCTCGGCCCAGTTGACGGCAACGTTCTGCATTTCCGGGCGATTGCCTTCGGCGACCAGTTCCACGATCATTGCGCCCTTGACCGGCACCGAAATCGCGGCGGGCGCGTCGCCTGGTTTGAGCCATCCGGTCTGCTTCAGCAGCTTGCCATCGGCGTGGACCGAGAAGCGGACGCGGGCGGTGGGATCGGCGGTGGAATCGTCGATGCCCGCGAGGGTGGTGAATGTTGCAAAGCCTGCGTTGCGGACTTCGAGGCGCGAATTGGCCAGGGTGCCGATGGCGCTGTGATAGGTCTTTCCGGCGATCTTCGGGGTCTGGGCGAAGGGGGTGGCGTCGGCTCTTGCCCCGCCCCAGCCACCGTAGACGGGATGTTCGCCATCGGCCTTGGTCGAGCGCCACGGCAGGAGGCCGCGGTAGACCATCGGATCTGCCATGGGATGGACGACACCGTCGACCGCCGGGTTCACGTTGCCAGGCTGTTCGGACAAGTAGAGCCCATGTGCATGCTCGCGGGTGCCCGTGGCCTTGAACAGCAGGGTCTGGTGGCGTTCGAGATGAACCGGCAGTTCACTGGTGAAGGACATCGTGCCGCCGTCCCACAAGTCGGTCAGGGTGATCGGCGCATCGGCGCGATACTTGAGGTGCGATGCAATCAGCTTCATATCGATCGGGCTGCCGGTGCGGTTGAACAGGGCAACCGCCTTGGTGCCATCGGCCAGCGTCTTGACGAAGATCTGCACGCTGTCGCCATCGTAGGCCAGCACCGCCTGATTGGCAGCGGCATCCTGGTTGAGCGCGACGACTTGCGCGTTGCCGAGCACGCCCATGATCGCAGGCGAGGCCTTGCGCAGATCGAAGCCGATGACCAGCGGTGCGTTGAGCATGGCCCAAAGCGCCATGTGCGAGCGCGCTTCGGTCAGGTGCGCGTCGTCAAATTCGCCGCTGCCGATGAACAGCATGTCTGGGTCGTTCCAGCTATTGGGCTTGGCATAGAGTTCGCGACGCGAGGCTGAATCGAGATTGTGGAGCATGCGCTCCCAGTTGGGCGAGATGTCCTCGCTGGTGCGCGAGAGGTTGCCCAGGGTGCGCGCCCACGAGCGGACGTCGGCCGAGCCCCACAGGCAGATCGACAGGACGAAATCGTTGCCCGGCTTGTTGCGCGACAAGGCCTGGCCGACCTGGGCGAACAGGTCCTTCACTGCCGGAATGTCGGTGCGGGGGATGGTATCGTAGTCGATCAGCGGAGCGAGCGCACGCAGGCGGCCGGATTTGACCTGCGGGCTGTCGGCGGCGAGCGCGCGGATGCCGCAGCCATCGACCTTGATATAGTCGAAATTCCATTCACCGAAGTAGAGCGCGATGTCCTGATCGATGTGGCCGTAGAGGCCGATCTCGCGCTCGGCCATGGTGCCGGCGGGTTGGCCGGGGCCGGTGGGATCGCCGTAGATCTGGCCGCAACTGTTGCGGCCGATCTCGCTGTAGATGCCCGCTTTCAGGCCCATGGCGTGGAGGCGGTCGGTGAAGGGGCGGAAGGTGGTGTCGCCATCAGCTGTTCGGGCGGAGGGGAAGTTGTCGGTGCGGATAAGCACGCGGCCATCGCCTTGCCGGCGCTTGGCCCACCAGCCATCGTCGATGTTGACGTAGCGGTAGCCCTTGGCGGCGAGGCCGGAGTCGACCATCAGTTGCGCCGAGGCGATGACCTTTTCCTCGTCGATATCGGTGCCGAAGGCATTCCAACTGTTCCAGCCCATCGGCGGCAGCGGGGCCGAACCGCGCGCGGTGACGCTCCACGTGCTCTGGGCTGCCAGTGGCTTGTCAGCCGCATTTGCGGCGCCGGCGAGGGCGGTGGCTGCAAGCAGCGCGGTGGGGGCCAGGCGCATCACTTGGCGCTTCCGAACAGGAGATGCTGGCTGAAGAAGGGCAGGACCTGCTCCTGGAAGCGGAAAGCGACGCGGTTGGTGTGGTCGCCTTCGTACAGAGTGAAGTTGTTGGCCACGCCGTAGGTCTCGAGCACCTTGTGCAGGGTTTCGGTGTCGGTCTTGAGGCCGTCCTTGTCGCCCACGTCCATCGCGATGGCGGCATAGCGGCGCATGTTGGGGATGTACTGGTCGACGAAGGAAAGCGGGGCGTTGGCCGCCCACTTGGCCATGACATCGTCGCGCGTCTTGCCATCGGGGTTGAGCGGCAGGTCAAGATAGAGCGGCGGGCTCTTCGGGTTGGGCGACCAAGCTGCGGCAGCGGCGAGCGTGCCGCGTTGCGCCCATTGCAGGTTGACCGAGTCCGCCGGGCTTTTCATCGCGGCATAGGCCTTCATCGCTTCGGGCGTGACGCCGAACAGGCCGCGCGCCGAAAGGCAGCACGGGCTCATCAGGTAAAGCGCGCCGAACACATCGGCATGCTTCAGGCCGATGCGCGTGGCGCCGTAGCCGCCCATCGAATGGCCGACGAGGCCGCGGCTTTCGCGCGTGGGCAGGGTGCGATAATTGCTGTCGATGTAGCTTACGAGATCGCGGGCGATGAAGGTCTCGAAATCGCCGGTCGTGGCCGAGGAGGAATACATCGAGCCGTTGTGCGCAGTCTTGCTGTCGGGAAAGACGAAGATCATCTCGCGCGCGCCTTGAGCCATGCCGCCCTCGATCACCTGCGGCACGTGGATTTCGCCCATCCACTGTTGCGCGCCGATGGAATAGCCGTGCAGGGCATAGACGACCGGGTAGCGGCGCTTCGGGTTCTTGGCATAGCTTGGCGGCAGGACGACGAAGACATCGCGATCGGCGCTGTCGCCCTCAAGCGCCCCCTCGAGCGCCTTGCCGTGGACGGAGATCTTCTGAACGCTGGCCCTAGGCGCATTGGCAATCGCAGCGGGGGCGGCAGTGGTGACCTGGGCCTGGGCAGGCGCAAATGCGAAAACGCCAATTGCGAGTGGGGCAAGCGAACAGAGCAGGGCGCGGGACAGGCGCATGGGCATGACTCTCCGGTTCTATCTGGTACGGGCAGGAAGCGCCCAGGCCGAACGGCCAAGACTTTGACCCTAATAGGGTTTTCATGGGATGTGGCGCTGCGATCCTGTGCCCCGGTGCAGCAGCTCTGTTTAAATCAGACTAGTTTGCGCACGGGCGCAAAGTCAAGCCGTCTCACCCGCCGCGCAGCGCGCGCATGATCATGGCGCGGATCTGGCCGTAGCCTGCGCCCTTGATATCACGCAGCACGCCGCGCTGTTCCTCTGGCAGGTGGGCAAGGGGGTGGCCTTGCGTGCGGAACACGTAGTGATCGAAGAAGGCGCGGAAGGCCTGCCGCTCGGCTTCGGGCCTCTCGGCAATGGCGATCATGGCGTGGAGCATCGACAGGATCGGAGCGTCGGGACCGATGGCGGTCGCGTCCCACCAGTAGTTGAGCATGACGTTGACGGGCGCCGTGGCCTCTACCTGATGCCACCACAGTTTGGGCAGGAACAGGGCATCTCCGGGTTCAAGTTCGACGGTGATGGCGCGGGCCTGAGCGGCAGCAAAGCGCGGGTAGCGCGCGGGATCGCCGCTTGCCGCCGCGAGGCTGGCAGGCTGGCCGGCCATGGTCATGTCGATCGGGCCGACATAGAGATCGCCGATGGCATCGGGGGGATAGAGGGTGAAGCGCCGCGCGCCGTGGATAACGCAGGCAAGGTTTTCATAGGCATCGTAATGCGCAGCGGCAGTCGATGGATTGCCGATCCACAGCCGGGGTTCGACTTGCGGCGGGACGATGGCGAGGCGGTTGGCTTCGGCAAAGCCAGGCAGGTAGGCCGGCGCGACAAGCGATCCGATATAGGCTGTCGGCCGCGCAGGATCTTCCGCGCAGGTGAGCATGCGGGCGAAGGCTTGCGCCAGCGGGACTTCGCTGCGGGTAAAGTTGAAGCCGGACAGATCGTCGCTGTAGAAATAGCGGCCACGATTATCCGCGTGACCTTCGAAGACCTGCGGGCGACGGCCGCTGTCATAGGCGAGCAGGTGATCGAGCGCAGCCTTGTCCGAGGTGGCGGCGCGCACGGCGGGCAGATCGGCGCAGAAGTCGCGGATCACCGCAGGACTGCCCTGCGCGATGACCGCCGCGTGGAATTGCTCCGCAGTGCCGAGCGCCGGGTCACCGGCGGCGAGCTCGAGCAGACCCAGACGCGCGGACATGTCAGGCATGGATGCGTTCGTTGCGGCGGCGGGCAAGCTGGCCGATCTGGCGCAGCGAGCCACGGATGGCATATGCGGCCTGCAACGCGCCACTGCGGAATAGTCTGACGATTCCAGTGTCGTCGAGGTCGTTTAGCGCGTCGTTGCTGATCGTATAGAGCCCGTCGAGCGATACGCTTTGCCCATCGTCGAAGCGCAGGGAAATGTCGACGGGTTCGACCAGTCGGGCCGCGACCAGATCGGCGATGACCTGTTCGGTGCGCGCGGCGTTGCCCATTAGCGTGCCGATGGCCTGCTGCACGAGGCGCATCTCGTCGCTGGGGCCGCCCATGGCATCGAACAGCGGGATCGAGCCGCCGGGGGCAAAGCGTGGATGCGCAAGATCGATGGCGATGTTGTCATCCGAGGCGAAGAATCCCTGGCGTCGGACCTCGAGCGGAAGAAAGGCAGCGTTTCCAGTGCCCGCGCCCTCGATCAGTACTTCACCCGGCGCGAAACCAAACAGTGCGACGATGGCGAATCGGCCCGTCTCAGGAGACTTGGCAAGCAGCACGGGGCAGCATGTGGCGGCCGCTTCGACCTCGGGCAGGGAGATCTGCACGAGGTGGGGATGCGGGCCGGCAAGAGGGTGCATGGCGAGCGACCGATGCGCTTCGCTGTTCAGGATCTCGAGCTGTTCCGCCATATTTCCTCTCCCGTCTTTTCCAAGCTTTGGCGCGGTTTACCGTGCTTTGCCAGCCCATGCTTTGTGCGCGCTACCAAGCCTGGTCTACTGCGATCCGCGGCCTTCTTGCAACACTGCGCAGCATTCCGTTTATTCCGCAGACAATTTGTTATTGATAGCGCTACCTAGTTAAGTTACACCGGTCTCGCAAGGTGACGCTGACAGAGCGCCTGCGTGGTGAGAGGTATCAGGGAAGCACGGGACAGCCGTGTGCACCCCTTTCTGCGCAAGCTCTGGTTTCCGGCTGCTGGTCCTGTGGTGGGGCGGCCGGATTGCAATCATCTTCCCGGGCGGGGGGGCCGTCAGAGAAAGCAGTGGAGAGGGTATGAGGACATCCATCAATTCGCGGCTCCTGATCGGAAGCGCGGCGAGCGCGCTTGCGCTTGCAGCAGCCATGCCGGCAGCCGCGCAGGAAGCGCCGCAGGCCATGGGCGATGAGCCCAGCAATGCCGAGATCATCGTGACCGGCATCCGTGGTTCGCTTCAGCGCAACATGGAAATCAAGCGCACCGCATCGGGCGTGGTCGATGCGATCTCGGCGGAAGACATCGGCAAGTTCCCCGATGCCAACGTCGCTGACGCGCTGCAGCGTCTGCCGGGCATCTCGATCCAGCGGTCGGGCGCTCGCGGTGAAGCCAACGGCGTGACCGTGCGCGGCTTTGGTGGCGACTTCAACGACACCCAGTTCGACGGACGCCATCTTTCGACCGCATCTGGCGGCCGCGCGGTGGACTTCACCACGATTGGTTCCGACTTCGTCTCGAACATCTCTGTCTACAAGACGCCTGACGTCGAGCTCGGCGCCAGCGCCATCGGTGCGACGATTAATGTGGCCCTGCCCAAGCCGTTCGACAGCGCCGACAGCAAGTTCGCGGTCAAGGCATCGGGCGCGGTGCAGGATCGCAGCGGCAAGGTCACGCCTTCGGGCGCGGCGCTGGCCAGCACGCGCTTTGCCGACGACACCATGGGCATCCTTGCCTATGCCGCCTATCGCCGTGTCGACACCGAAACCAACCAGGTGTTCATCCCGGGCTGGATCGGCAACTACTTCTACCAGTGCCAGGCAAACCCGGCCTGCCAGACCAGCGACTTCACGCCGGCGAAGAAGAACGTGCTCGGCTGGTTCCCGCAGCAGGTGGGCGCCAACCAGATCACCACCAAGGACGAGCGCATCGACGGTCGTCTGGCCTACCAGTGGCAGGCAGGCGACGACGTGCTGCTGACGCTGGACGGCAACTTCACCCGCCAGACGCTGAACACTGCGACCTATGGCTATGGTGCATGGTTCAACGGCGATGACCTGCGCAACGTCAAGCAGGACAGCAACGGCACGGTCATCGACTTCAACCAGTTCGGCACGCCGATGGATTTCAACGCCAGCCTGGCCCGAACCATCAACCAGACCTACATGTTCGGCGGCAACCTGAAGTGGGATGCGTCCGACCAGTTGAGCTTCGACTTCGACGCATCGCTGTCGCGCTCGGTCCTCAACCCCGGCCGCAATGGCTTCCAGAACGCGATGGACATCGGTTACGGCGGCACCAATGCCGATCCGAACGGACCGTTCCTGTCGACCGGTTGCACCTATCCCGCCGGTGCCGGCCCGACGACCGCGCCGACTTCTTGCAGCCGTTATTCGACGATCCTTGGCGCCAACACCGGCGTGAAGATCGGCGGGCCTAGCAGCGACTTCCTGCCGAGCATCCACGATGTCGGCCCCGGCGGAAACGTTAGCCGCTTCACCGACAAATCGCTGATCGGTAGCCACGTGATTGCCGGCTTCCCCAACTACTTCACCAACCTGGTCAAGCAGATCAAGATTGGCGGCAAGTGGGATGGCGACAACCTGAAGGTGCACTTCGGCGGCAGCTTCCAGGAGAACAAGTACCACCAGGAAGGCGAAAGCCCGTTCGTGAACGGCACGTTCTTCCGCTATGGCGGTTACGGCGCGCCTTCGGGCCGCACCGGCGCCGTCGCGCCGCTGCCCGACAGTGTCTATCAGGGCCTGATCAGCACCAACAACTTCATCCCCGGCTATCAGGGCAACCTCGCTCCGGCGATCATCAAGTACGATCCGGTTGCCGTGTACAAGGTGCTGGAAGCAACCGGCGGCGGGACCACCGCGCCGGCGTTCAATCCGGACAGCGTGCTGAACGTGAAGGAGCAGACCTTCGCCGGATACCTGCGCATCAACTTCGAGAGCGAGATCGGCGACATGCCGTTCAAGGTCAGCGCCGGCGTACGTGACGAGTACACCAAGCTGACTTCGGGCGCGCTTGGCCGCAATCCGGTGAAGCTGATCACGGTGCCGACCGACCCGACGCTGATCCAGGTCGATACCTTCACGGCGCAGCAGCTCATCGAGCGCAGCATTTCCTACAACTACGTCCTGCCGAGCCTTGACGTGAAGCTGGAGGTGAAGCCCAACCTGATCCTGCGCTTCGATGCATCGCGCACGCTGACCCGCCCGGCACTGGGCGATCTGCGTCCGACGATCAACCTCGGCACGCTGCGCAGGGGCAGCCTTGCGGCATCGGGCGGCAACGCCGGCCTCAAGCCTTACCTTGCCGACAACCTCGACCTAGGTGTGGAGTGGTACTACGGTTCCAACTCGTACTTCGCGGTCAACGGTTTCATGAAGTTCATCTCGAACTTCATCGTCGGCGGCGTCAGCACCCAGACGATCAACGGCGTGATCGATCCGTTTACCAACCAGCCTGCGCAGTTCCAGGTGAACAGCAAGGTCAACGGTCCGGACGGCGTTGTGCGCGGTGTGGAAATCGCCTGGCAGCAGGTGTTCGGCGACACCGGCTTCGGCTTCAACGCCAACGCCACGCTGGTCAATACCAACCGCAACTTCGACACCTCGGACATCTCGGGTTCGGCCTTCGCCATCACCGGCCTTGCCAACTCGGCAAACCTGGTGGCGTTCTATGACAAGAACGGCCTGGAAGTGCGCGTTGCGGGCAACTGGCGCGACAAGTACCTGCTTGGTCTTGGCCAGGGGCAGGGCGGCACGTTCGGTGCGGAACCGGTCAACGTGAACCGCCAGTTCCAGATCGATGCCAGCGCAAGCTACCAGGTGACCAAGCAGCTGTCGGTCTTTGTCGAGGGTACCAACCTCAACAATTCGAACTACAGCACTTATGGTCGCTTCTCGAACATGTCGCTCGACACGTTCAACTACGGCCGCCGCTTTGTCTTCGGCGCCCGTTTCAACTACTGATGTGACGTAAACTGGTGGTGCCGGGGTGTGATGCCCCGGCACTGCTGCCAATACGCAGGCGGAGAGTGGCGCGGATGGTTCGTGCAGTGCGCGATGTCGTGATTGTCGGTGGCGGAACGGCTGGATGGCTGACCGCTGCGATCATTGCCGCAAAGCACAAGGCCCGGATCGGGCACGACTTTTCCGTCACCCTGGTCGAAAGCCCCAACGTGCCGATCATCGGCGTGGGTGAGGGGACCTGGCCGACGCTGCGTTCGACGCTGAAGAACGTGGGCATTTCCGAAACCGATTTCTTCCGCGAATGTGATGCCGCCTTCAAGCAGGGCGCGCTGTTCGCAAAGTGGACCACGGGCGCCGAGGACGACGCCTATTACCACCCCCTGGTCCTGCCGCAGCGCTTCGGGCAACTGAACCTTGCGCCACACTGGCTGGCGGGCACGCTGAACGAGGGCGGCGACAACGGCGAGACGTTCTGCGACGCGGTCTGTCCGCAAGGGCGGCTGTGCGACGAGAACCTTGCGCCCAAGTCCATGGTCAATGCCGAGTACGAGGGGCAGGCGAACTATGCCTACCACCTCGATGCCGGAAAGTTCGCGCCGTTCATGCAGCGCCACTGCACCGAGAAGCTGGGCGTGCGCCACGTGCTGGCCGACATGCGGCAAGTGCTGCCGGACGACAGCGGCGACATTCGCGCGATCGAAACCGAACAGGCAGGCGAGATCAGCGGCGACCTGTTCATTGATTGCACCGGGATGCGCAGCCTGCTGCTGGGCCAGACGCTGGGCGTGGGCTTCAAGGACTGCAACGATGTGCTGTTCTGCGACACCGCGCTTGCCATGCAGGTGCCCTATCCCGACCCGCAAGCGCCGGTCGCGACGCACACGATCTCTACCGCGCAATCAGCGGGCTGGATCTGGGACATCGGGCTGCCGACGCGCAGGGGCGTCGGGCATGTCTATTCGAGCCGCCATATCTCTCGGGAAGATGCCGAGGCGGAACTGCGCGCCTATGTCGGCCCTGCCGCCGAAGGCCTTTCCGTGCGCAAGATCGATATCCGCTCGGGCCACCGCGAGATCTTCTGGAAGAACAATTGCGTGGCCGTCGGGCTGGCGGCGGGCTTCCTCGAGCCGCTTGAAGCCTCGGCGATCGTGCTGATCGAGCTTTCGGCCAAGATGATCGCCGACCAGATGCCGCCCGTGCGCGAGGTGATGGACGTGGTGGCGCGGCGCTACAACGAGAAGACGCTGTACCGCTGGGGCCGCATCATCGACTTCCTCAAGCTGCATTACGTGCTGAGCAAGCGGCGCGATACCGCGTTCTGGCGCGACAACATGGACCCGGCCTCGATCCCCGAACGGCTGCAGGAGCTGATGGCGCTGTGGCAGTATCAGGGTCCCTACATGCACGAGGAGTTCGACCGGGTGGATGAGGTGTTCCCTTCGGCATCCTACCAGTACGTGCTCTATGGCATGGGCTTCCGCACCGAGGTTTCCGCGCGCACGCTTGAGCCGGAAGTGCGCGAGGCGCGGCGGGCGCGGGCCGATAACGCCGACATCACCGCGCGGATGCTGAGCGGACTGCCCAAGCATCGCGACCTGATCGACCGCATCGTCAAGTACGGTCTGCAGCCCGTCTGATCCACAAACGAGCCATGCCGCATCGCACCGGCATGGGATACCTGAGAGGAAAATCGTGACCGCCAGTTCTTTGCCAACGCGCGTAATCGCGCGACTGCTGCTCGGCTCTGTAAGTGTGGTAACGCTAACTATGGCCAGTGCCCACGCGCAGGCGGCCGACCCGCGGGCCGAAGCAGACAATCTGGCATCATCGCTGGTGGCCAAGATGACCACCGACGAGAAGGTGGAGCAACTGCTCAACGTCGCGCCCGCGATCCCGCGCCTTGGCGTGCCTGCCTACAACTGGTGGACCGAGAGCCTGCATGGGGCAGGCGGGGCGGTGCCGACCACGAACTTCCCGCAATCGATCGGTCTTGCCGCCACTTTCGATCCGCCGCTGATCCATGACGTGGCGCGGGTGATCAGCACCGAACTGCAGGGCCTGCACACGCTGGCGCGGCAGACCGGGCATCTCGGCAAGATCGGCACCGGGCTCGACACCTGGGCGCCCAACATCAACATCTTCCGCGATCCACGCTGGGGCCGTGGTCAGGAGACCTATGGCGAGGACCCGTACCTGACGGCGCAACTGGGCGTGGCCTACGTGAAGGGCATTCAGGGTCCGAACCCGGATCTGCCCGACGTGATCGCCAGCCCGAAGCATTTTGCCGTGCATTCCGGACCGGAGCCGACACGGCACACCGACAACATCATGGTTTCGCGCCATGACCTGGAAGACACCTACCTTCCGGCGTTCCGCGCGGCGATCGTCGAAGGCAAGGCCGGGTCGATCATGTGCGCCTACAATCGCGTCGATGGTCAGCCGGCCTGTGCCAGCGACCTGCTGCTCAAGGACCGGCTGCGCGGAGCCTGGGGCTTCAAGGGCTATGTCGTTTCCGACTGCGATGCCGTGGTTGATATCTATGACCGCCACAAGTACGCGCCAGATGCTGCCTCGGGCGTGGCGGTGGGCCTGCTGGCGGGCGTCGACAACGAATGCCACACCGGCACGATCGGTGAGGCGAAAGGGCTGGCGGACCGCTACAAGGCGGCCTTGAAGGCGGGCTACCTGACCGAGGGCGACCTTGATCGCGTGCTGGTGCGGCTGTTCTCGGCACGTTTTCGCAATGGCGACCTTGGCGGGATGAGCGCGCGCAAGCCCAATGCCACGCCGGTCAGCGCGGTGGGCACGCGGGAAGGCTGGGACCTTTCTCTGAATTCTGCCGAAAAGAGTCTGGTCCTGCTGAAGAACACCGGCGTGCTGCCGCTCAAGCCCGGCGCGCGGGTGGCGGTGATCGGGCCGCTGGGCGATGCGACGCGCGTGCTGCGCGGCAATTACTCCTCGGCCAACTCAGCGCCGCCGATCTCGGTGGTGGACGGCCTGCGCCGCGCCATGCCGGGAGCGCAGGTGAATTACGTGCCGTTCTCGCCCTCGATCACCGATGGCGATCTGGTGACGGACGGCAATTTCCTGACGCCCGATGGCAAGCCGGGGCTGAGGGCGGTATATTACAACGCGGTGGATCCCGACAAGCCGCGCGGGGAACGCACATTCGGCACAAAACCCGTTGCCACCCGGATCGAGACGAACCTCAAAAGCAGCGCGATGCAGCTGAAAGAGGTGACCCCGGCGCACAAGGTGGTGTGGGACGGCTTCTTCGTGGCGCCGGAAAGCGGGCTCTACAAGATGGGCGTGACCGCGGTGAAAGGGGCGATCGAGATCGGCGGCAAGCCGGTGATCACGTCTGACCACTATTCGCTGTGGGGCGAGCCGCCCAAGTACGTCGAGGTCGAACTGAAGAAGGGCGAGCGCTATCCGCTGCACTTCGACATCGAAGGCGGCGGCGCGGCGGGGCCGGGCCTGTTCTGGAAACGCATCAGCCGCGATCCCTGGGGCGACCTCGCGCGCGGCGCCGCCGAGGCTGACGTGCTGGTGGCCGTGGTCGGCTTGACCGCGGACCTCGAAGGCGAGGAAATGCCGCTCAAGATCGAAGGCTTCGACGGTGGCGACAAGACCGGTCTCGAACTGCCGATGGACCAGCGCGAACTGCTGATCAGGGCGCGCACGTTGGGCAAGCCGCTGGTCGTGGTGACGATGAACGGCAGCCCGATCAACCTTTCATGGGCCAAGGACAATGCCGATGCGCTGGTCGAGGCGTGGTACCCGGGGCAGGCCGGCGGGCTTGCCGTGGCCAATGTGCTGACGGGCAAGACCAATCCATCGGGGCGCCTGCCGCTGACGTTCTACAAGGACACGGCGGACCTGCCCGCCTTTACCGATTATTCGATGAAGGGGCGGACCTATCGCTACTTCACCGGCAAGCCGGTCTACGGCTTTGGCTATGGCCTGAGCTACACGACCTTCGGTTATGGCCCGGCGAAGGTCGAGCCGGTTGGTGGCAATACGGCCAATGGCATTCGCGTGACGACGCAAGTGACCAACACCGGCGCGCGCGAAGGCGAGGAAGTGGTGCAGGCTTACCTGCGCTTCCCCGAGCAGCCGGGTGCCCCACGCGTCGCGCTGCGCGGGATGCAACGCGTGTCGTTGAAGCCGGGCGAGAGCAAGGCGTTGACGCTGGAGCTTTCGCCGCGCGATCTTTCGGCGGTGCGTCCCGACGGGGTGCGGCAGGTGTTTGCTGGCAGCTATCGCCTGAACCTGGGCGGCGGCCAGCCCGACAGCGGCCTGCCGGGGACCGAGACCACCTTCAGCGTTGATCGAGTGATCGACCTGCCAAAGTGAGGATCAGGGCGCTTCGCCTTGCCCCTCGGCAGGGCGGAGCGCCAATCCCTGATTACTGAGCCTCTGTTCGGTCAGGATTTGCCAGCCGGTGAGGAACAGTGCGCCGACGACCGGGCCGACGACAATGCCCGAAAGGCCGAGCAGTTCGATGCCGCCGAGCGTGGTGACCAGCACCAGCCAATCAGGAATGCCGGTATCGCGGCCGACGAGCATCGGGCGCAGCACGTTGTCGGCAAGGCCGATGACCATGACGCCCGATGCGATCACCACGGCACCCTGCCAGATCGCACCAGTGGCGAAGAGGTAGATCGCGACCGGACCCCAGACAATTGCCGGGCCGATCGCGGGCAGCAGCGCGGCGATGGCCATCAGCGCACCCCACAGCAACGAAGCGGGCAGGCCGACTATGGCGAAGGTGATGGCGCCCAGCGCACCTTGCGCGAGCGCCACGAGAACCGATCCCTTGATCGTGGCGCGCACCACCGCAACGAAGCGATCAACAAGGCGGCTGGCGACTGAAGGTTCCAGCGGAAGCGCGCGGACGATCTGCGGGCCAAGCGCATAGCCATCGCGCAGAAGGAAGAAGGTGACATAGAGACCCACGGCGAAGGCCAGCATGAACGCCGCCGCGTTCGCGCCAATGGCAAGCGCGCGCTGCGTGATCAGGCTGGCGCTGTTGCCCAGCGCTTCGGAAATCTTGCTTTGTGCCAGCTCGAAGGTGCCGAAGCCGGCGTTTTCGGCCATGGTCTGGATGCGCAGGGGCAGGGCATCGTGGACCTGCTTGAAGTAGGCGGCGAAATTGATCTGGCCGGTACGCATCTGTTCGAACACGCCGGATGCCTGGTCCACCACCATGGTACCGATCAGCATGGCCGGGATGATCACGGCAAAAGTGATGATCAGCAAGGTCATCGTCGCCGCGCGGGTGCGCTTTTCCGGCCAGCGTTCCAGCAGGCGTTCGTTCAGCGAATGGAACATAATCGCTGCCAGGCCAGCCCAGAGCATCGCGCCGATGAAGTGCGATACGACCAGCGTGAGCCCGATGGTGACGATCACCAGAAAGAGGACGAAGCCGCCCTTCTCGATCCTGTTGCGCTCCAGCATTGTTCCCCCGAGTTGCGGCCAAACCCGCAGATATCCAAGTGCCAGCGCAACGCCCGTGGCGGCAAGTGGTTTCAGCCTGTCGCCAGATCGGAGCCTTTGAGCGCAATCATCCGGCCCCGGGAAAGCTGCAGCGTCCGGCGCTGATCGCCCACGCGCACGGTAATTTGCCCGCTTTCCATGGGCTTGAGCAGCGCCTGGGTGAGGCGACCCTCAGCCCAGTCAAGATCCACCACCACGCCGCCGCGGGCCACCAGCCCGCGCGCCCAGCCGCTGGCCCAGGCCTTGGGCAGGGCGGGCAGCAGGTGGAGCGTGCCTTGGCGGCTCTGCATCAGCATCTCGACCATGGCCGTGCTGCCGCCGAAGTTGCCGTCGATCTGGAAGGGTGGGTGGGCATCGAACATGTTGGGATAAGTGCGGGCGGGCGAGAGCAGGCTGCGCAGGATCTTGTGAGCGCGCGCCCCATCGCGCAGCCGCGCCCAGAGCGCGATACGCCAGGCCGTGGCCCATCCGGTCGATTCATCGCCGCGGCGGTTGAGCGAGACTTGCGCCGCTCGCGCAAGATCGGGCGTCTTATCAGGGTCTATCTGCTGTCCCGGGTAAAGCGCGTAGAGGTGCGAGACGTGGCGGTGATCCTGTTCGGGCGCGGCTTCGTCCCAGTCCTCGAGCCATTCCTGCAATTGCCCGGCCCTGCCGATACGATCGGGTGCGAGCGCGGCGCGGGTCTGGCGAAGTGTCGCGGCGAAACAGGCATCCTTGCCGAGCACGGTGGCAGCATCGGCGGTGCGATCGAACAGATCGCGCAAGATCTGGCGGTCCATGGCAGGGCCGGCGCAGACTGAAGCGCCAAAGGGGTGGCGGTTTTCGGGCGAGATCGAGGGCGAGGTGACAAGACCCTGCGGCGAGGTTTGCAGGGTATCGAGAAAGAACTCTGCCGCGCCGCGCATGAGAGGGTAGATCGCGGCAAGCCATGCTTGGTCGCGGCCGTGGTCCCAGCGATCCCACAACGCATTGCACAGCCATGCGCCGCCCAGGGGCCACATGCCCCAGGCTGCACCGTCAATCGGACTGGAGGCGCGCCACAGATCGGTGTTGTGGTGGGCAACCCAACCCCTTGCCCCATAGATGGCGCGGGCGGTCTTCGCACCGCTGACCGCAAGTTCGCGCACGATGCGTAGCAACGGTTCGGTGCATTCGCCGAGATTGCCGGGATCGGCCAGCCAGTAGTTCATCTGGGTGTTGATGTTGATCGTACTTCGAGCCCCACGGCGGCTTGGTGCTCTCATTCCAGATGCCCTGCAGGTTTGCAGGCTGGGTGCCGGGGCGCGAGGAGCAGATCAGCAGGTAGCGGGCGTAGGCGAAATAGAGCGCGGCAAGGGCCGGCTCGTCGGTGGCGACATTGGCCTTGATGCGCTCATCGGTGGGGAGCGGACTGGCTGGGCCAAGGTGCAGCGAAGCGCGGCGGTAGAGACGGCGGTGCTCGGCGATGTGGGCGTTGCGCAAGGTGGACCATGGCTGGGCGCTGGCCGCGGCGATCTGGCGGGCGACGGTGGCGACAGGATCGCCTGCGTGACTTGTCGCGAGCGCGACGAGAATGGTCGCTTGCGCGGCACCGCTGATCGCTAACGTCGCGCCTTCCGTTCTGACGCTACCGCCCTCGATGCTCACGGTAATCTTGGCGGCAAGGCCCAAGCCGGCGGGAATACCCTGATCGGCCCGATTGCGGCCCTTTACATAGATGGCGTCGTCGGTAGCGCTGACTGTGGCGTCCTGCGGTGTCTCGAACCGGACAGCAAAGTCGAGCGCGGCACCCCGGCTGGCCGCAAGACGGATCGCGATGACCTGATCCACGGGGCTCGCTAGCACTTGGCGAGTAATAGTGCCGGTGGGAATGTCAAATCGTGTCGTGGCGATGGCCGTATCGAGGTCGAGCTCGCGACGATAGGATGTTGTCGCGTCGGCCTGCACCATGTCGAGGAAGAGGTCGCCGAACGTCTGGTAGGACATCTGCGAGGCGGGCCTTGCGATGAGACAGTCGTTGGCCATGGCCTCGGCCTCGGCAAACCGCCTTTGCGCGATCAAGTCGCGAATTGTCTCGACGGCGTTCGGGTTCGCCTTGGGATTGAGCGGATCATAGTGGCCGCCGCTCCACAGCGTGTCCTCGTTCAGTTGTATACGTTCCGACGCTGTGCCGCCGAAGACCATGGCGCCGAGCCGGCCATTGCCGACCGGAAGGGCTTCGGTCCAGGTCGAGGCAGGCTGGCGATACCACAGCATGTCCTGAGCGGGCGCGAGTGGCGCGGCATTGGCAGGAAGTCTGACAAGTCCGTGTCCGGCAGCAGCAGCCCCTGCCGCGATTGCCTGCCTGCGTGTAAGTGGCATCCTGCTTCCCGTAGTCCGATCGCCATCGTCGGATGGCGTTTTTCTGGATCGCGGATCGGCGTGCGAGTGGCAGATCCGGCAACGCCAAGTTGCCGGATAATAAGTATGATTAAATGCCGGACTGTCCAGCGAAAATCGGAAGTTCCTGCTTCAGGTGCGCGCGGGCGGATCGATATCGGCGAGCGCGAGTTCGATCAGGTTCTGCATCGCCGCGCGGGCGGCCGGGCCGTTGCCATCGGCGACGGCGTCGAACAGCACGCGGTGATCGGGCAGGGGATCGCGCGGCAGCTTGCGCTTGCGCTGCTTGTAGATCGTGGTCCAGCGCACCGCCGCCGAGATCGTGCTGGCAAGCGAGATCAGGGCCATGTTGCCGGTGGCCTTGAGCAGCGTGGTGTGGAACGACTGGTCGGCCGCCTGACCCAGCGGCGAGGCAAGTGTGTGGCGCGCCATCTCCTCGAGCGCGTGGCCCATTTGCGCCAGTTGCGCGCCGGTACGGCGGGTGGCGGCGATTTCCGCAGCGGCCGGTTCGATGATCAGGCGCAGTTCGAACAGGTCGTCAATCGCGGCCTGGCTGGGTTCACCCTCGAACGTCCAGGCGAGCACGTCGGGATCGAGAATGTGCCAGCGCGAAGGATCGGTGATCTTGGTGCCTGCCTTGGGGCGGCTTTCAACCAGACCCTTGGCGGCGAGGATACGGATGGCTTCGCGATAGGCAGTGCGCGAAATGTGGTTACGTTCGGCAAAATCGACCTCGCTCGTCAGCACGTGGCCGGGGGGATATTTGCCGGTGACGATCGCAATGCCGAGATCGCGCGCGATGCTGCCGTGCAGCCGCAACGATTTGTCAGACCTGTCGATCGCGTCCCCGCCCTGTTCCTTGCTTCGCGACACCATAAGATCCTTTCGCCCCTGCCACCCTATTTGGGCGCAAATTCGACAAAGTCCAGCGGTTCGATGGTCTGATGCCGCGCTTTGCACACGGGCTGCGGCAAGGGTCGGGCAGGCACAGAACACTGACTTTTGGCGGGGCCCGCCGCCAGTGACCTGTCAGGCCGTGCTTTTCACCCGTCGCGCGATGCGTTGTAGACCCTCATTCAGGGCGTGGACCTGATCGCCGTCGAGGTCCTGCAGGATCGTCCCGAAATACTGCTGGCGCGTCAGGCGCGCCTTCTCGAAAGTCTCGCGACCCGGGGGCGTTGGCTGGAGGATCATCTTCTTGCGGTTGTCGGGCGCGGTTTCGCGCAGGATGAGGCCGCGTGCCTCAAGCCGGGCCACGGCGCGGCTGACTTCTGCCCGGTCCACCTCAAACGCCGAGCCGATGTCGGCCGCGCTCGACGGTCCTACCGAGCAGACGAAGGCGAGGACGCGCCATTCGGCAAGCGTAAGGGAGAAGTCTTCCTGCAGGTGTCGCGCGGTTTCACGATCGAGCATGCGCGCCAGCAGCAAGATGCGATGCGGCAGGTGCGCCTCATCGAACAGGTCCCAGGTTGGTGGCAGCGTCATGCTGCCTGCGCTGCCAAACCCCAAGGCAGAATGCAAGAGTATGTGTTGACAGATCAACATGTGCGATCATAGGTTCGCAGCATGACGAGCCCCCACCCCTTTCAGCCCACGCTGGATTTCGCCTTCACCATTTCGATCACGCTGACCAAGCCGCACTGGATCACGCCAACGGCGCGGGGCGAGACGCGGGCGGCGATCTATGCCGCGGAAGGGGAAGTCGATGGGCCGCTGCTCAAGGGCAGGGTCATCCCCATGTCCGGCGGCGACTTCCCGCTGACCCGGCCGGGCGGAGTCATCGATTTCGATGCGCGCTATCTGCTGGAGGCCGAGGACGGCGCGGTGATCTATTTGGAGAACCGCGGCTTTCGCTGGGCCCGCAGCGAGGAGATCGCCCAGCGCATGAGCCGCAACGAGCCGGTGGGCTTCGACGACTACTACATGCGCGTGACGCCGCGCTTCGATGCGCCCGAGGGGCCGCACGCCTGGATGTCGCGCCACGTCTTCGTGGGCGTGGCCGAAAAAATCCCGGGTGCCAACCGCATCCATTACTTCGTCGTGCGATAGGCCTGTGGCAGTGCGCTATCCGGTGATCATGCGGCCCGGCGTCGATCCCCACACGGCGCCCAACAAGCCTCCGCTGCCGCCGCCGAACCATGACTTGCGGACAGAACGCGGCCTGCTGATCGAACGCAACTGCCGCATCCCGCTGCGCGACGGGGTGGAAATCCTTGCCGACATCTACCGGCCCGAAGGCGCGATGCGGGGCGTGCCGGTGCTGCTGGCGTGGGGACCTTATGGCAAGCATGCGCTGACCAACAAGGTGTTCTGGCCGCGATCGGGCGTGGACCCCGGCTGGCTTTCCGACCTGACCGCCTTCGAGGCGCCGGACGCGGTGTTCTGGGGGGCGAAGGGCTTCGCCGTGGCCGTCGTCGATCCACGCGGGGCCTGGCTTTCGGGCGGGGACTTTCACCACAACGGCATCCAGGAAGCTGAAGATTGCGCCGACGCGATCGAATGGCTGGCGGGCCGCGCGTGGTGCAGCGGGCGCGTGGGGATGACCGGGGTGTCCTACCTTGCGGCGATCCAGTACCTCGTCGCTCCGCTGCGGCCACCGGCGCTGGCCGCGATCAATCCATGGGAAGGCTTTTCCGACTGGTATCGCGAATTTGCCTATCATGGCGGCATTCCCGAAACCAACTTCGTGCCGCGCGCCTCGGACAACATACGCTTCTCGCTGGGCCGAACCGAAGACACCTGGGCCAATGTCCAGGCGCACCCGCTGATCGATGACTACTGGCAATCGAAGGCGCTCGATCTCGAGGGGATCGTGCAGCCGGCCTATGTCGTGGCGAGCTGGTCGGACCAAGGGCTGCACTTGCGCGGGACGATCGAGGCGTGGAAGCGCATGTCCTCGGCACAGAAATGGCTGGACGTGCACGGGCAGAAGAAGTGGGCGCATTACTACATGCCCGAAAGCCGCGAGCGGCAGTTGGCGTTCTTCGACCAGTTCCTGCGCGACCGGACCGGAGCGATCGCCGCATGGCCGCCGGTGCGGCTGGAGGTGCGCGAGCGCCACGGGGTGCAGGTGGAGCGGGCAGAGACGGCTTTTCCGCCTGCAGACACCCGCTATGCCAAGCTTTTCCTCGATGCAGCGAGCGGGGCGATGCTGGAGGCGCCCGCTGCCGATGCCGTGACAAGCTATGCCGCGTGCGAGGGCCGCGTGGTCTTCGACCTGCGCTTCGATGCCAAGACGGAAATCACCGGCCACGCCGCGCTGCATCTGTGGGTGGAAGCCGAGGGCAGCGACGACATAGACCTGTTCGTCGCCCTGCAGAAGCTTGATGCGGCTGGCGAGGTCGTCGGCTTCACCTTCTACGCCTTCTTCGAGAACGGACCGGTGGCGCTTGGCTGGCAGCGGGTGAGCCATCGCGCAACCGTGCCCGAAGCATCGACGCCCGAGCGGCCGCTTCATGCCCATGATCGCGAGGAGCGACTGGTGGCAGGGCAATGCGTGCCGGTGGCCATCGAGCTCTGGCCATCCTCGACGCGGTTCGCAGCCGGGGAAACGCTGCGCGTGGTCATCGCCGGAGCGGATATCTACCGCAAGGAGGAAGGGGCGATGCTGCCGTTCCCCTTGCACGAGGCCACGCGCAATCGCGGGCGTCACATCATCCGCACGGGCGGGGCGCATCCGTCGCACCTGATCGTGCCGATCATTCCGGAAAGGGACCAGCAAGCATGATGCCCACATTCGCCGATTGCCGGCTTGAGCACGTGTTCGACATCGAGGTGCACTTCGGTTCAGACAGGCAGATATTCGGACCACTGCCAGGCGGTGCGAAGCACGGGTACACCCCTGCCATCGGCGGAACGATCACGGGCCCGCGCCTGCAGGGCAGCGTCGTGCCGCACAGCGGGGCAGACTATGCCGTGGTGCGCGGCGACGGCACGATCGAGCTCAATGCCCACTACCTGCTGCAGGCCGATGACGGGCCGATGATCTACATCCGCAACATGGGCTATCTGGTGCCGGCGCAGCCGGGCAATGCGCAGCCGTCGTACTTCAAGCTGACGCCCTATTTCCGCGTGCAGGAGGGGCCGCACGACTGGCTCGGCCGCACGGTGATCGTCGGCGGGGGCGAGCGGCGCAGCGGGCCGGACCGTTCGCTGTTCCGCTATTACGCGCTGGTCTGAACCGGCGCTTCCTTGAGGCCGCGCGCGGCCTGGAGGAAGCAGGCCGCGGCGATGAGCAGGACGGCGACCGCCAAGGACAAAGCCGTCTGCAGGCCGCTGGCCGAGGCGCGGTGGCAGGCTTCGACCATCGCCGCCGCTGCGCCCGGAGCAGGCAGTCCGCGAGGGCAATCGACCAGATAATTGCCGGCATAGGCGGCACTGGCGAAATGATCGCTCAAGCCTCCGACGAAGACCGGCCCGAGGCCAGAGCCGATCAGCGTATAGAGCAGCGTGTAGAGCGCGACGCCGCTGCTGCGCATCTGCGCCGGAAGGAGGTTCTGGATCATGCCGGCGGTGGGGCCATAGAACACCAACAGCATCGCGCCGGCCACGAGCAGAATCGCGAAGGCCAGTTGCAGGCTCTCGGCATGGAAGGCCAGCCAGTAGAGCGGCGGGGCAAGGCACAGTCCTGCAGCGGCGCCCCATGCCGGCCATCGCGGATCGCGGCGGAGCAGGCGGTCGGTGCCGAAGCTTCCGGCAAGGAGGCCGATGCTGAGCGAGATACCCGAGATGGCGCCGAAGGACGCTGCGGCCTGGCGCACGTCGAGATCGAAGCTGCGCGCCAGGAACATCGCGAGGAACTGCGAGACCGAGGTCATGCCGAACCCGGCGATGCTGCCGCCGGCGATGACCCAGGGCAGCGCGCGGGACTGGCGGACGGTGCGCAGGAATTCACCCAGCGACGGCATCTGCGGCGAAAGGCTCCCAGGTTCGTCCTGCTGGCCGCGCGCCGGTTCGGCCACCAGCCAGACAAGTGCTGCGGCAACGAGGAAACCGGGCAGGGCAAATGCGAAGAAGGCGACGCGCCAGTTGTAGGCGCCGGCAATCAGTCCGGCGAGCGTTGCTCCGGCAAAGGCGCCGAACGGGCTGCCGAGCTGGACCACGGCCATGGTCGAGGCGCGGCGAACGCGGGGCACGACATCTGCCACCAGGGAGGCTGCCGGTGGCGTGAAGCCCGCTTCCCCGAGACCCACGGTCAGCCGGGCGAGGGCGAGTTGCACGAAGCCCGCGGCAAGGCCCGTGGCGGCGGTGGCCGCTGACCAGACGACAGTGGCGGCAGCGATGATGCGGGTGCGCGAAAGGCGATCGGCAAGGCGGCCGATGGGCATGCCGGCAATGGCATAAAGCAGAGCAAAGACGAGGCCCTGCA
Source organism: Novosphingobium sp. B1 (assembly GCF_900176395.1). Lineage (GTDB taxonomy): Bacteria > Pseudomonadota > Alphaproteobacteria > Sphingomonadales > Sphingomonadaceae > Novosphingobium. Next base: position 407,245 of record NZ_FWXL01000002.1, read on the forward strand.
ACAGGCCGAGCTGCAGGTCGGTCAGCCGCAGATCGGCCTTGATCGTCTGGGCAAGCGCCGAGAACACCGAACGGTCGGCAAAGTTCAGGACCGAGGCGAGAAACAGCACGAAGATCAGCGTGCGCCGCCGGGCTGGCGTGGTGCCGTTCTGCGGCTGGTAGGTAGCTCTCATTGGGCAGGATCCTTGCGCTTGACGGCATGGCGCAGCGTGGTGGCTTCGATGCTGGTGAAGCGGCCATCCGCCGTCTGGTAGAGGGCCATGCTTTCGAGCATGAGGCGGTCCCCGGTTGCGAGCACTTCGCCTGCGAGCGGCACGTCATCCTCGAGCGCGGTGAATGTCGATGCCAGCGCTGCGGCAAGGCACTCCTGGCCGACGAGGACTGCGCGCAATTCCATCACGCGGTGCAGGCGCAGGCGGACGCTGGCGTAGAAATCGAGGATCGCCTCGCGGCCTTCCAGCACGGTGCCGCCGCCATTGCGCAGCACGACGTCAGGTGCGTAGAAGGCTCCGTAGACTTCGTCATCGCCGCGGTTGAAAGCTTCGACATAGGCGGCAAGATCAGGGACGGCAGACAAGCGGATTTTTCCTCGACAGGCAGCGTGACTTGCAGCATTCACGAGTTGTGTTGATAGATCAACAATAATATCGGGAAGGGGATGCGGATGGCTGAAGCACCGAAGGGAGCTGCCGAGCGCCTGGCCTATCTGCTGCCGTTCATCGCCAGCGGTCCTGCCCGCTTCGGCCTGGGCGACCTGGCAGAGAGGGCGGGCCTCCCGCAGAGTTCGGTGCACCGCTTGCTCAAGGTCATGCTGCGTTTCGGACTGGTGGAGCGGGGTACCGGACAATCCTATCGGCCCGGTCGTGAATTGCAGCGCATGGCATCGCAGATCGTTTCGCGCTTCGACCTGGTTCGCAGCGCACGGCCGATGCTGCAGCAACTTGTCGATTCATGGCAGGAGACGGCGGTGCTGTGCACTTACAGTCCCGTCTCACGCAAGGCGATCATTGCCGATGTCGTTCATACTCCACACCCGCTGCGCTATGCCGTCGAACGCGATGGCGAGATCACGCTGCCGTGGGGATCGCTGGGGCGTGCAGTGCTGGCCTACCTGCCGCGCGGCGAACAGGAAGCGATCATCCGCCAGTCGAACGCCGGACCGCTGACCGGGCGTCCGCGCTCGAAAAGGGCAGAACTGGATGCCGCGCTGGAGTCGATCCGGGCGGAGGGCGTATCGCGCTATTACGATCCGCAGATCGATATCGCCGGGATCGCCGGGCCGATCTTCGGGCCCGAGGGCGAGATCCTCGGCTGTGTCGGCGTGACCATGCCATCACGCCGGTACCAGCTCCATCTGGCGGATGACCTTGCCAGTGCCGTGGGCAAGGTAGCGCGCGACCTGACCGAACTGGCATCCATGCAAGGCGCTTGAGAGAATTCCGCAATCTGGAAATGTGCTTTCACAATCTGGAAACACGCTTGACAGTTGATTAATCAACATCATGATCAGATCCCGGACCTGCCGCAAAGGATGCAGGCTTGTTTGGGAGAGAGGGAATGGGCTCAGCGAAGTCATCGATGCGCACGACCGTGGCAAGGGCAGCGCTCCTCGTCGCAGCCTTGGCCGCTTCGCCGGCCATCGCACAATCCGCGCCACAGGACCCGCAGGCCGAGCCTGCGCAAGGCAATGCCGAAATCATCGTCACGGCCCAGTTCCGCAGCCAGAAGCTGCAGGACGTGCCAATCGCGATCACCGCAGTGACCGGCGAGACGCTGGAGCAGCGCGGGCAGACCAACCTTGCGGACCTTGGCACAAATGCCCCCAATGTGACCTTGCGGCAGAGCGCGGCCAGCTTCGGCCCGGCGGTTGTCGCCTATATCCGTGGCGTGGGTCAGCGCGATACCAACTTCGCCCTCGAACCCGGCGTCGGGCTTTATATCGACGACGTCTACCTGCCGACCATGCATGGCTCGCTGCTGAACCTTGTCGATCTTGACCGCGTGGAAATCCTGCGCGGTCCGCAAGGCACGCTGGCCGGCCAGAACTCGATCGGTGGCGCGATCCGGCTCTATTCCAAGAAGCCCAGCGCCGATACCGACGGCTATGTTTCGGCGACATACGGGCGGTTCAACCGGCTCGAACTGCGCGGCGGGGCGAACTTCACCCTGGCGCCAGACCAGTTGTTCGCGCGCATCTCCGGTGCCTCGGTCAACAAGGACGGCTACATCACGCGCTACGACTACCGCTGCACCCATCCCGGCAGCACGATCCCGAGCACGGTGACCGGCAAGGACTGCAAGCTCGGCACCGAAGGGGGCAAGAGCTATGTCGCGGGCAGGCTTGCGCTGCGCTGGACGCCGTCTTCGATGATCACGGCAGACATTGCGGTCGACGTTACGCGCGACAACAGCGAGCCGGGGGCATCGACGCTGCTTTACGTTGGTCGCCAAGCCGCGCCGGGCGTGGTGCTAAACGGCCTCGCCACGCCGACGCTGCCGGCCTACGTCCTCAACGGCAATCTCTTCGGCAACGCCACGGGCTCGCCCTATGTCAGCTATTCGCCGTTCGGCAACTTCGCGCAGGATACCTTCAGCAACAGCCCCTACATCAACTACGAGAACTACACCGATACCGCCCCGCGCGACGGGTCGGCGCCCTGGTCGGCCCCGCTCAAGGCGGCGCTCAATACCTGGGGCATTTCGGGCACGCTGACGGCTGACGTTTCGGACAACCTGCAGTTGACGTCGATCACCGCCTATCGCGAATTCGATGGCATCTACTCGACCGGCGATGGATCACCGTTCAATCCGTCGCTGCAGGCCAACAAGGTGTTCAACCACCAGTTCAGCCAGGAACTGCGCGCCTCGGCCAAGGTCGGCGACATCGCCAACATCACGGTGGGCGGCTACTATTTCAACAAGACCAGCCGCTATGAAGCACGCATCACGCTGACCACGCTGGCCTTCCTTGAAGAAGACACGATCCCGGCAACCACCAAGGCCGTCTTCGCCAATGCCGATGTCAGCCCGATCGAGAACCTGACGATCCTTGGCGGCATTCGCTACACCGATCAGTCCAAGTCTTTCCGCTATGGCCGGTTCGGTGTGCCGGGATCGGCTTCGGGCGGGGCGGTGCCGCCATCGCTGGCCCCGCTTAACGGTCTGGTCGGCAAGTTCTCGGGCAGCCGGGTCGATTACCGCGCGGGCGTGCAATATCGCTTCACACCCGAGATCATGGGCTATGCCCAGTTCTCGACCGGCTTCCGCGGTGGCGGCGTCAACCCGCGCCCGTTCTTCCCGCAGCAGGCGCTGCCACACGATCCCGAAAAGCTGAAGGCCTACGAAGTCGGCTTCAAGACCGACCTGTTCGACCGGCGCATGCGGCTGAACACTTCGGCGTTCATCAACAAGTACACCGACATTCTGGTGACCGTGGCCAACTGCCCGATCACCGGGGCCCCTGCGGCACCGTGTTCGCTGCCGCTCAATGCCGGCAACGCCACGATCAAGGGCTTCGAGGCGGAACTGGCGCTGCGCCCGGTCGATGCCTTCACCATCGAAGCCTCGCTCGCCTATCTCAACTTCAAGTATGACTCGATCAGTGCAGCCGCTGCCAATTCCGGGATCGGCCGCGAGGATCGGGGGCAGTATATCTCGCCCTGGCAGTGGAGCCTTTCAGCACAGTACGCGCTGGACCTCGGCGGTGCCGGCACGCTGACGCCGCGGGTCGATGTTTCGCACATCGACAGCTTCAACCGCAACGCCAACAACGTCGATGCCGTCAGCGGCGGCCGCGACATCTTCGGCGAGATCAAGGGCTACACCCTGGTCAACGCGCGGCTGGCCTATGCCACCGAGGACCGTGACTGGGAGATCGCGCTGGAAGGCCGCAACCTGACCAACAAGCTCTACTACGCCGACGTTTTCGACAACCGTGGCTCGACCGCTTCGGTTCAGGGCACCCCGGCCGAGCCACGCACCTGGGCGGTGACGCTCAAGCGGCGCTTCTGATTGCTTAACCCCCATCCCCCGGACACCCCTCCCGTCCGGGGGAAACCCTTCCTGTTTCCTGAAAGGCGCCGCCATGGGCACGCAACCAGTTTCTCCCCTTCGCCCTGCCCCCGGCGTACCGCTGGCGGCCGGACTGCCGATGCCGGCATTCCGGCGCATCACCGTGGAACCGCTGAGTGGCGCGTGCGGCGCCGAGATCGGCGGGGTGGATCTGTCCCGCCCGCTCGATACGGAGACGACCGCCGAGATCATGGCCGCGTTCCAGCAGTTCCTGGTAATCGTCTTCCGCAACCAGGACCTGACCCCGGACCAGCACAAGTCCTTTTCCCGCCTGTTCGGAGAACTGACCGAACTGCCGCAGGCGCCGACCTACAACGGCGACCGCGAAATGCAGGAAGTGCGCCGCGAGGCGGACGAGCCGGTCAACGTCGTGCCTTCGTTCGAGCACTTCCACACCGACAGCCCGTTCCTGCCGCAGCCGCCCAAATGCATCGTCATGCGCGCGCTCGATTGTCCGCAGTGGGGTGGCGATACGGCTTTCTCGAATGCCTATCTGGTCTACGAGAACCTTTCAGAAGGCCTGCGCACGCTCGTCGACGGGTTGCAGATCATCTATTCTGGCAAGGACATCTGGCGCAAGAACGAGAGCCTGCCGCCGGAAAAGCGCCTGCGCTTGCGCGAGACGCACGGTTTCAGCGAAGACCAGCTCGAAAGCATCCACCCGGCGGTGCGGGTCCATCCGGAAACGGGCCGGCGGGCAATCTTTGCCAACACTGCCTATTTCAAGCGCTTCGTCGGCTGGACCGAGGAGGAGAGCCGCGCCTTGCTGGATTACCTCCAGAGCCAGGCGCAGCAGTTGCATTATCACTGCCGGGTGAAGTGGCAGCGCGACACGCTGATAGTGTGGGACAACCGCTTTACCCTGCACCGCGGGGTGCACGACTTCATCTATGAGCGCCGCCACCTGATCCGGACCACCGTCATGGGCGAGCGTCCGCTGGGGCCGGCAGACTGGAAGCGGGCTGGCTGAGCGCGATGAAAGTCAGCACGGCCATTGCCGAAATCCTCGTCCGTGAAGGCGTGGACACGATCTTCGGCTACCCGCGCAACGCCGTGCTGGAACAGGCAGCGGCGCGCGGCATCCGCACGATCATCGTGCGGCAGGAGCGCACCGGCCTGCACATGGCCGATGCCTATTCGCGGATGACGCGGGGCAAGCGCATGGGGGTGTTTGCCATGCAGCACGGCCCCGGCACCGAAAACGCCTATGGCGGCGTGGCGCAGGCCTATTCGGAAAGCGTGCCGGTGCTGGTGCTGCCGCAGGGCTATGCGCGCAGGCTGGCTCACGTGCGCGACAACTACAATGCCAGCCGTTCGATGCGCGACATCACCAAGCTGGCCGAACCGATCCTGCGGGCAGAGGATACCCCGGCGATCATGGCGCGCGCCTTCACTGCGCTGCGTAATGGCCGCTTCCGGCCCGCCCTGGTGGAAATGCCGTGGGACGTGCTGGGCGAGGAGATCGGCAGCAAACTCGATTACCAGCCCGTGGTTTCGACGCGGTGCGGCCCGGACCCCGAGATGGTGGAGCAGGTTGCCGAGCGACTGGTGGCAGCGCGGCGGCTGGTGATCCATGCCGGGCAGGGCGTGCACTGGGCCGAGGCCTATGGCGAACTGCGCGAGCTTTCGTCCCTCCTTGGCGCTCCGGTTTCGACCAGCCTTGAAGGCAAGAGCGCGTTCGACGAAACGCACCCGTTGGCACTGGGATCGGGCGGCGCGGCGATCCCCGGGCAGTTGCGCCATTTCCTCGATGGTGCCGACCTGATCCTCGGCATCGGTTGCAGCTTTGCCGAAACCGCGTTCGGCGTCGCCATGCCGCGCGACGTGGAGATCATCCACGCCACGCTCGACCCTGCGGATTTCAACAAGGGCGTGCGGTGCACGATGGCGCTGGCAGGCGATGCGAAGCTGACGTTGCGGGCGCTGATCGAGGCCTGTCGGCAGCGGTTGCAGGCTGCGCGCGATCCTTCCGCGACGATCGCGGAAATCCGTGAGGTGGAGCAGCGCTGGCTGGCGCAATGGTTGCCCCTGCTCGAGTGCGACGATGCGCCGCTCAATCCCTATCGCGTGCTGTGGGACCTGCAGAAGGCGGTGGGCGGGCGCGACATTGTCATCACGCACGACGCCGGTTCGCCCCGCGATCAGTTGACGCCGTTCTGGAAATCGCGCGCGCCGCTCAGCTACATCGGCTGGGGCAAGTCGACGCAGCTTGGCTATGGCCTGGGCCTGGTGATGGGCGCCAAGCTGGCCTGCCCGGAAAAGCTGTGCATCAACGTCTGGGGCGATGCCGCGATCGGCTTTACCGGCATGGATTTCGAGACCGCGGCGCGCGAGCGGTTGCCGATCCTTTCGATCCTGCTCAACAATTCAGCCATGGCCATCGAGCTTGACCAGATGCCCGAGGCGACGCGGCGGTTCCGCGCGACCGACATTTCAGGTGACTATGCCAAACTGGCCGAAGCGCTGGGCGGATATGGCGAGCGGGTTACCCGGCCCGAAGACATCATGGGCGCGATTGCGCGTGGCATCGCCGCCACCGAGGCGGGTCGGCCTGCGCTGCTCGAATTCATCACCAGCACGGAAACGCGGGCCTCGCGACTGTGACAGGCAAGAGCTGATGCTGCGCCCCGCCTTGCGAGAACTGCGCCGCGACGAGGCGGACGCGCTGATGCGAGGAGACGAGGCGGCGTTAGGCGGGCTTCGCGAAGACCTGCTGCGCGTCTTCCGTTCAGGCCCGAGAGCGGTTGTTGTCACCGGGCTTGATCCCGATTTGCTGGGCGAGGCGCGGTTTGCGCAGACTTTGCTGCAGATGGGATCATGGCTCGGCACACCGGCCATACAATCTCCTGCCGGGGAGACCGTTGCGCGGGTGGAGCGGCGTGCAGGCGATGCGCAGGCGCGGGGAACGCATTCCGATAGCGAGCTTAAGGCCCATACCGATCTCCACGATATCCTTGCCTTGGCCGCCATATGAACTGCGCAGCACGGTGGCGACAGCTTCCTGATCAGCGCTGCCGACCTTTACGCGGCGATGCAGCAGACCGCGCCCAACCTGCTCGAGCCGTTGTACGAGGGCTACTGGTTTGGCAGCAATCCGGCGCTGGATTCCGACCACCCCGTGTCCGTCGCCAAGGCGCCGGTCTTCGTGCGGTGTGGTCGGCAGGTGCAGTGCTGCTTCAACCGCTACTTTCTGGGTGCCGCGGCGCAGGCCCGGGCGGAGGCGCTGCCACCTGATCTGGCAACGGCGATAAACGCTTTGCAGCGGACGGCGGCAATGCTGGCGGGCAGGGCCCTTTTCAAGCTGGAGCGCGGCGATGTGTTGTTCTGGCACAACTGGAGCTGGCTGCACGGCCGAACTGCCTTTGCCGACGGTGAAGGTGACGCTGACGGGGCGGGCCGGTTGCTCTTGCGGCTCTGGCTCCATTCGGATCTGATCAAGCCATTGGACCCGCGTCTCGCCGAGCGCGGGAAAGCGATCGACCGGGACCACAAGCGGGCAATGCTGGAAGGAATGCAAGGATGACACCGGACAAGGCACTGCCGACCGACTTTGCAATCGACGGCCCGGCCGAAGCTCCATCGCCGCGCGAGCCGTGGCCTTGGCGAGCGACATGGCCGCTGGCGGCGCTCACCCTGATCTCGGTATTCAACTACCTCGACCGCTCCCTGCTCGGGCTGGCGCTTCCGGCAATCAAGAAGGAATTCGGCGCGTCCGACACGGTGCTCGGGCTGGTGTCGGGGCTGGCGTTCGTGCTGCTCTATTCGGTGGTCGGGGTACCCATTGCCTGGCTGGCCGACCGTTCCAACCGCCGCAACATCGTTGCCGCAGGCCTCGCCTTCTGGAGCCTGATGACGATGCTGACCGGCTATGTTGCCTCGCTCTGGCAGCTTGCCGCGGCGCGGTTCCTGATGGGGGCGGGTGAAGCTTGCGGCATCGCACCATCCAATGCCATGCTGGCCGACCTGTTCCGGCCGGCGCGGCGCTCGCTGGCGATGGCGATCTTCGGGACGGCCAACTCCATCGCCTTCATCGCCTTCTTCCCGGTGGCGGGGTGGATTGCCCAGAACCACGGCTGGCGCGCCATGTTCGTGGCAATGGGCGCGCCGGGTATCGTGCTGGCGCTGATCTTCCTGCTGACTGTGCGCGAACCCGTCCGCCGCAACCCCCCCCCGCCGCGTCTGGGCGGATCGATTGGCGCAATGGCGCGAGACATCCGGGCGCTGTTTGCAAACCGCTGCTTCGGCTGGATCTTTCTTGGCGTAACGCTGATGGGCGCAAACGTCTGGGCTGCCGGGGCGTGGACGCCGACGTTCTTCACGCGGGTGCACCACATGGGCATGGCCGAGATCGCCGGCACGATCGGCCCGGCGCGGGGCGCTGCCGGAGCGCTGGGCATCCTTGCCGGCGGCCTGATCATCGACCGGCTCGCCGCAGACCGGGCGGGTTGGCGCATCGGGCTTCCGGCGCTGGCCTGCCTGCTTTCAGGACCGGCTGAACTGCTGTTCCTGATGGGCGATGCCCAGTCGGTGTGGCTGGCCGGATTTGCGCTGGCGAGCCTGCTTACCCTGGTGCACCAGGCGCCGATCTATGCCGCGACCGTGGGCATCGTGGCAGAGCATCGCCGGGCGCTTGCCATCGCGGTGATCCTGTTTGGCGCAAGCTTCATCGGCAACGTCGTCGGCCCCAGCGCGGTCGGCTTTGCCACCGACCTGCTCACGCCCCGCTTCGGAGAAGAGGCAGTGCGCTATTCCATGCTGATCATTGCCGTCACGCCGATGCTGGCCGGCCTGTGCTTCCTGCGCGCAGCTACGCTGTTCCGCACAAGTTTTGTCCAGACCGAAGCTTGAAAGTCTCAACTGAAACCACTTATAGCCGCGCGCGTTGACAAGACGCGGCCGGCACAGGCGGCGCAGGAGGGGTTTCGAGATGAATGCACCACGCGAGAGCAAGACCACCATCGGGAGCCGCGAACTGCATCCTGATACCCTGATGCTGAACTACGGCTATGATCCCTTTCTGTCGGAGGGCGCGGTCAAGCCGCCGGTATTCCTGACATCGACTTTCGTCTTCCCGACGGCTGAGGAAGGGCGCGACTTCTTCGATTACGTCGCCGGGCGCAAGGAGCCGCCGCCAGGGCAGGGGCGCGGGCTGGTCTATTCGCGCTTCAATCACCCGAACAGCGAGATCGTCGAAGACCGGCTGGCGGTTTACGAAGGCGCCGAGGCGGGCGTGGTGTTTTCCTCGGGCATGGCGGCGATCACCACGGCTATGCTGGCCTTCGCCAAGCCGGGCGAAGTGATCCTTCATTCACAGCCGCTTTACGGCGGCACCGAGACGCTTCTGGCCAAGACCTTTGCACGCCTCGGCATCGCGGCCGAAGGCTTTTCGGATGGTCTCGACGAAGCCGCAGTGATGGAAGCGGCGCGCCGGGCGATGGCGCGCGGGCGCGTGGCGCTGGTGCTGATCGAAAGCCCGGCAAATCCTACCAATGCGCTGGTCGATATCCAGATGATGCGCCGCGTCTGCGAAGCAGTAGGCGCAGAGCAGGGCGATCAGCGCCCGCTGCTGATGTGCGACAATACCCTGCTTGGCCCGGTCTATCAGCACCCCTTGCGGCACGGCGCGGACATTTCGCTCTATTCTCTGACCAAGTACGTCGGCGGGCATTCCGACCTAGTCGCTGGTGCGGCGCTCGGCTCGGCCGCGCTGATGCGCGAAGTGCGCCTTTTGCGCAGCGCCATCGGCACGCAGCTGGATGCGCATAGCTGCTGGATGCTGGGCCGGTCGCTCGAAACGCTGGGCCTGAGGATGGAGCGGGCCAATGCCAATGCGCTTGCCGCCGTGCGCTTCCTTGCCGATCACCCGGCGGTCGAAAGCGTGGCGCACCCGCACATGGCAAGCCCGGGATCGCATGAACACGAGGTATTTGCCCGCCAATGCTCGGGCGCCGGTTCGACTTTCTCGTTCGACATCAAGGGCGGGCAGCCGGCGGCCTTCCGCTTCCTCAACGCGCTGCAGATCTTCAAGCTGGCGGTGAGTCTTGGCGGCACGGAATCGCTGGCAAGCCATCCGGCGACGACGACCCATTCGGGCGTGCCGGCCGAAGCGCGCGACCGCTTCGGCGTGCGTGACGGCACGGTGCGCCTGTCGATCGGGATCGAGAACGAGGGCGATATCGTTGCCGATCTCGAACAGGCGCTGGCCGCCAGCGCGGGCTAGCGCTCAGGGCAGGCGGAACGTCCACTTGCCCGCTTCGGACGCCGGATCGAAGCGGACAAGCCGCGGCGTGCTGGCTCCGACGGCGGCAAGCGCGAGCGGCTTCATCGGATCGGGCGTGTTCCTGGGGATGATCCGGTAGGTTCCGTCGCCCAGCATGTCGATCCGCCAGAGCTGCTCGGGCGCGCCGGTGAACTGCGGAACGGCGACGACATCGCCCGACGGCGTTGCGGCGAGCGCCCTGCTCGTACCTGCAATGACGATCTTGACGTATGGCGCGCCAAACCAACCGCCAGCCCCGGCGACCGGCTCGATCGTCCAGTGCTGGTTGGGGCGGACCTGATAGGCGCCCATGTCCACGGCAATGGCGCCTAGCGGCCAGACGGTGCGGTTCTGCTCCAGCGTCTGGTCGGGTACGGGCTTGACCGGCTCCTTCGGCGCGCCAAAGCCGGTCCATGACCACGGCAGGCGCACTTCGTCCACCGCCAGTTGCAGCGCGCCGCCGCGTTCGGACTGGATCTCGTAGGTGCCGGGCCGCAGGTTTTCCTGTCCCAGCGGCCAGCCGTTCTTCCAGGTGAGCGGCAGGATCGCGAGGACGCTGCGCGCGGAACGGTCCATGTCGGCCTCGTAGTGGAACGAGAACTTTTCGACGCCATCGCCGAGATCGACCAGGCCGAAATGGCCAGCTCCCCGACCCCGACCGTTCGATCCCCACACCAGCTTGCCGCCGCCCTTCAACAAGGGCACGCCGAAGTTGTCGACGTAAGGGCCGAGCGGGCTCCTCGAACGGCCGACGCGAATGTTGTAGGTCGAGTTCGGGCCATCGCAGCAGGTGCCGTGCGTGCCGAGCAGGTAGTACCAGCCCTCGCGGTGGAGCAGGGCAGTGGCTTCCATGTCGATCGCGATATCGACGGGCTGGTTGCCGGGCAGGCGCTCCGCTGTTTTCGGATCGAGTTCGACCATGCGGATGGCGCCGAAGTAGGTGCCATAGCTGAGCCACAGGCGTCCTTCGGCGAGCAGGAATGCCGGGTCGATCGCATCGTTGATCTCGAAGCCGTCGCTCGAGGCCACGGTGCCGACATCGTGGAAGCCGAAATCCTTCGATGCGGGATCGAGCGACTTCGTCCACATGATCTTGACGTCGCTCTTGTGGCCGCCGTTCATGCCGCCGCCGCCTACAGCCCACGCCACGTAGTAGCGGTGGCCAAGCTTGATCACATCGGGCGCGACGCCGCCGCCCGGGCGAACCGGGCCGCTGGCCCATGTCCAGCCATCGGAGGACACGAGGCCACCCTTGCCGGTGCCGAACGTGTAGAAGCGTCCATCAGATTGCACGATCGTGGAGGGATCATGAATCCACGGTTCGCCCTCCATCTGCGCGACGGGGTTGCTCTGCGCAAGAACGGGGGCGGCAATGCCGGCAAGGACTGCGGCGGCGATAAGCTTGGAGTTCATTGCGGCCTCCTTCAGCGCAGCGTGATCTTGAGGTCGCGGATCGGCTGGCCCTTGCCATCGACGAAGCGGACCGCGAAATCGGACAGGCCGGGGCCGTTGATCACCGCACCTTGCAGCACGTTGCGGCCCTTCTTCAGGCCGAGCGCGGGCGAGACGACATCGTCCATGACCATGCGACGATCGCCGAACAAGGCGGCGGCTTCCTTGCCGTTCAACCACCACATCGATGCAGAGTTGGAGCCGACCGCGAGGTGGGAGTCGGGCATGTCGCGCGGGGCGTCCACTACCGTCGTGGCCCAGAAGATCACGCCGTAAGTCGGCTTGCCGTAGGCGGCGGCGAAATAGAACAGCTTGGCATCCCATTGCGCCGCGTCGAGCGCGTGCCAGGTGAGGGATGCGCCCTTGTGCGTCATGGTCTGGCCGTCCGTCGGCAGTTTGCTGCTGAGGCTCGTCGGGCGGTCTTCGGAGAAGGCCTTGCGCACGTAGTCGCTGGTAAAGAGCTGGTTGGTGCGATTGGGCTTGGCGATCGGTTCGAGCAGCATCCAGCGGCGGATGAAACCGTCTTCGTCGACTCCAGTGGCACCGGATGCGGCGGGCGTGAAGTAAGGCGCCAACGAAGGCGCTGTCTGGCCAAGGGCGGGAGCGCCGGCTGCGCACAGCATCGCGCAAGCCGCCGCAAGCATGCGGGACGTTCGAATCATGGCATCCTCTCAAATTTCACAATTGTATGATTTAAAGTGGAAGCTGATTCAACGATAATTATGGCATATAACTAATAAAAAGCCCGCCCTGAACCCCTGAGGTCCAGAGCGGGATTTCCTATTTACTCAGACCATTAATCAGAACCGGTTGAGCATGTTCTCTAGCCATTCCTGACGGCCCGAAACCGGAGCGGGCTTGAGATTCTGCGCCACGGCGAGGTCGGCGATTTCGGCAAGGCTCGACTGGCGGATGGTTGCCCCGAGTTCGCCGTTCCAGCCGGCATAGCGCTCGGCGCGGAAGGCATCGATGCGACCGTCGGCAATGATCGCTTCGGCGCGCAGCAGGGCCTTGGCGATGACGTCCACGCCGCCGATGTGGCCGTGGAACAGGTCAGCCGCATCAACCGATTGCCGGCGGACCTTGGCGTCGAAGTTGAAGCCGCCATCGGTGAAGCCACCGGCGCGTTCGATCTCGATGCAGGCCAACGTCAGTTCCTCGACCGAGTTGGGGAACTGGTCGGTGTCCCAGCCATTCTGCGGGTCGCCGCGGTTGGCGTCGATCGAACCGAATACGCCCAGCGCACCGGCCATGGCGATTTCATGCTCGAAGGTGTGGCCCGAAAGCGTGGCGTGGTTGGCCTCGATGTTGACCTTTACCTCGTTCTCGAGGCCGAAGCGCTTGAGGAAGCCGTATACGGTCTGGGTGTCGAAGTCGTACTGGTGCTTGGTCGGCTCATGCGGCTTGGGTTCGATCAGGATCGTGCCGGCAAAGCCGATCTTGTGCTTGTGCTCGACCACGAGGCTGAGGAAGCGGCCGAAGTTTTCCTGTTCGGTCTTGAGATCGGTGTTGAGGATCGTGTCGTAACCTTCGCGGCCGCCCCACAGCACGTAGTTCGAGCCACCAAGACGATGGGTCGCCTCGAGAGCATCGCGCACCTGGCTGGCGCCCCAGGCGTAGACTTCCGGGCGGGGGCTGGTGGCAGCGCCGGCAAGGTAGCGCGGGTGGCCAAACAGGTTGGCCGTGCCCCACAGCAGCTTGCGGCCGTGCTGGGCCTGCAGTTCCTCGAGATGGTCGACCGCGCGGGCGAAGCTGGCGCGGAACTCGCCGATGCTTTCGGCCGGCGCCATCACGTCGACATCGTGGAAGCAGTAGAACGGCAGGTCGAGCTTTTCCACGAAGGCGAGAGCCGCTTCACGCTTGGCGCGGGCGGCGTTTTCGTCCTGCGGACCGTTCAGCCATGGGCGATCGAACGTGCCGGCACCGAACACGTCGCTGCCGGGCCAGCAGAAGGTGTGCCACATGCACACGGCAAAGCGTAGGTAGTCTTCCATCCGCTTGCCGAAGACCACGCGGTCCTTGTCGTAGAAGCGATAGGCAAGATCGCTGGTGCTTTCCGGACCTTCGTAGCGGACGGTGGCGAACTCGTCGAAATAGTCGGCTGACATGACTTGTTACTCCTTGATCGGGGCGAGCGCGGCATAGGCGGCGCGGAAACGGGCGCGCTTGGGCGCAAGCTGGGCGGCAAGTGCGGGATCGGGTTCGATCACTGCGCGCACCGGCGGGCGGGTGCAGACCTGGGCGGCAGAAGCGCCGGTGACGGCGATCTGCGCAAGGCGTGCACCGCCCAGCGCCGGGCCGACTTCGCCACCGTGGAGATAGACGAGGCGGACGCCGAGAACGCTCGACAGGATGCGCCCCCAGTGTGTCGAGCGGGAGCCGCCGCCAATCACGCAAAGTTCATCGATCTGCGTTCCGGCGTTGCGCAGGGCGTCGATACCGTCGGCATGGGCGAAGGCGACGCCTTCGAGCACGGCAGCGGCCATGCTTCCCGTAGTGCTCTCGTTTCCGAGGCCGAGGAATGCGGCGCGAATGTGGGGATCGTTGTGCGGGGTCCGCTCACCGGAAAGGTAGGGCAGGAATAGCTCGGGTCCGCAGGCCGCGCCGGCCTGTTCGGCAAGGGCAAAGAATTCCGCAGGGCCCGGCACGTTGCAGGCCTTCGCAGCCCAGTCGATGCACGAAGCGGCGGACAGGTGGACGCTCATCTGGTGCCAGACGCCCGGCAAGGCGTGGCAGAAGGCGTGGACGGCTTCTGCGGGGTTCGGCCGGAATGCGGCATTGGCCACGAAGATCACGCCCGACGTGCCGAGCGAGAGCATGCCTTGCCCGTCTGACAGCACGCCAACGCCAAGCGCCCCTGCGGCATTGTCGCCAGCGCCAGCGACCACCGGCACGCGGTCCATGCCCCAAGCCCGGGCGACGTCCTCACGCAATACGCCGGTGCCGTCGGAGCCTTCATGCAAGCGCGGCATGTGGCTTTCATCAAGGCCAGTAGCAGCGAGCATCTCAGGCGACCACGACCGCCGGGCGACATCGAGCCACAGCGTTCCTGCGCTGTCGGACATGTCGCTCGCCTTTTCGCCGGTAAGGGCGAGGCGGACGTAGTCCTTGGGCAGCAGGACGGTGCGCGTGGCGGCAAAGACGTCGGGTTCGTGTTTGCGAACCCAGGCCAGCTTCGGCGCGGTGAAGCCCGGCATGGCGATGTTCCCGGTGATTTCGCGCGCCCGGGGCTTGGCGGCTTCGATCTCGGCACATTCGGCAAAGCTGCGGCCATCGTTCCACAGGATCGCCGGACGCAGCGGCTTGTCGTCCGCGCCCAGCAGGGTGGCGCCGTGCATCTGCCCGGCAAGGCCAATGCCGCGCATGGCCTTGCGCAAGCTGGCATCGAGGCCGAGCACCGCCTTGTGCGCTGCGTCCACCCAATCCGCCGGGGCCTGTTCGGACCACAGCGGGTGAGGGCGGGAAACGGTGAGGTCGGAACTGCTTTGCGCCAGGACCTCGCCGGTTTCGGCAGTGACAACCGCCTTTACGCAACTGGTGCCGACATCTATGCCGAGGAACATCAGGCTTACTTCGCTTTCATCGGGTCGATCGTCTGGATCGTGCCGTCGAGGTTGAACGTCAGCTCGGTCACCTTGACGTTGCGCAGGTGGTTCTTGTTGGAGAGCTGCGTGTCGGCATAGAACAGCCACCACTTGCCATCATGCTGGATGATCGAGTGGTGCGTGGTCCAGCCCTGCACTGGCTTGAGAATGTGGCCGACATACTTGAACGGACCGTAGGGGCTGGTGCCGATGGCATAGTTTAGGAAGTGCGTGTCGCCGGTGGAATAGGTGTAGTAGTACTTGCCGTCCTTCTTGAAGACCCAGGAGGCTTCGAAGAACCGGCGTTCGTGATCACCGCCCAGCACAGGCTTGCCGTCGTCCCCGAGAATCACCGCATCGCGGGGGCTTTCGGCGAAGGTCTTCATATCGGCGTTCATCTTGACGACCTTGCCTGACAGCGCGGGCTTGTCGTCCTGCATCAGGTCGGTGTCGGAGCCGTTGGGATCGTACTTGCCGCCGGCCCAGCGCTGAAGCTGGCCACCCCATATGCCGCCGAAATACATGTAGGCAGTGCCATCGTCGTCGGTGAAGACCGCCGGATCCATCGAGTAGGAGCCGGGGATCGCTTCCTTTTCGGCGACGAACGGCCCCATCGGATTCTTCGAGGTGGCGACGCCAATGCGGAACGCGCCGAGGCCGTTCTTGTCCTTCGATTTGTCGCGCGCCGGGAAGTACAGGTAGTAGGTGCCGTCCTTGTAGGCGGCATCGGGCGCCCACATCTGCTGCGAGGCCCAGGGCACGTCCTTCACGTCAAGCGCGACGGGACCGACGGTGACCTTGCCGCCGACCTTGTCCATGCTCAGCACGCGGTAGTCGCGCATCGCGTACTGGTTGCCGAGGTCATCGTCGGCCGTCGGCGTTTCGATGTCGTGCGAGGGATAGACATAGATCTTGCCGTCGAAGACGTGGGCCGATGGATCTGCGGTGAAGATTTCGTTGACCAGCGGCTGGTCGCGGAAGGCGCTGGCGTCTGCGCCGCCATTGGCGGGCTTGGCTTCATTGGCCGCCTTCGAGCACGTGGCCAGCGCGAGCGCGCTCGTCAGGCACAGTGCGACGGTGGTGATCTTCGCCTTGATCATGTCATCCCCTTGCAGGCCGCTTGTCCGGCCTTTCACATATCTGCTGCGACGATGATAGCGCTACCTAAACACGACGGCAATCTGAAATATGCGTTCTAATTACCGACGTTCACCTGCCTTGGCAAGCGCAGTGCAGCAAGATCAGCCGGCAGCGTTCCATGCGGAAACCAGCGCCTCGGCGCGAGTGCCTACTATCGCTGCATCATCGCCGGGCCTGTAGAGGCTGCCCCCCACCCCTATGCCGAGTACGCCTGCTGCACGATATTCGGCCACGTTGGCAGGACCAACGCCGCCCACGGCCCACACGCGTGTTGCGGGCGGCAGGACTTCGCGAATTGCCTTCACGTAGCTGCTGCCAAGCACCGAGCCGGGAAACAGCTTCAGATCGCGCGCGCCCGCGCCAATCGCGGCAAAGGCTTCCGTGGGGGTAAGAAATCCGGGGAGGACGTCCATGCCGAGTTCGAGCGAACGGGCGATGACCGCTGGATCCGTATTGGGCGAAACCATGAATGTGCCGCCAGCGTCCGCAAGCTGTTCGGCAAGCGCGATGCTGGTGACGGTGCCACCGCCGAAGGCGGCACGACCGCCAAGCGCTTCGACCATGGCCCTGATCGAACCGCATGGATCGGGCGAGTTGAACGGCACCTCGATCAAACGGACGCCTGCCTCGACCAGCGCGGTCGCGATGCCGACGGCCTCCTGCGTGCGGATGCCGCGCAGGATGGCAACGATGGGCGGGGCGCCTTGGGCAAGGACTTCATCGACTGTCACGGGCGCAGGCTTTCGGCAAGAGTTATGGCGTGGGCAAGGCCGGCCACCACGGCGTTCTCGCCGTCGACCAGTTGCGATGAACCGCCGTGATGTGCAAGCGCGGTCGCATAAAGTGCGGCAAGTGCGGGATCGCCGATCAGCGTCACGTTCTGCGTGCCCATGCCGAACTGCGCTACTTCCGCGCCGATGAGCACGCCTGACAGATAGCCCTTGGCCCACTCGCGCGAGCGGCCGTCGAGCAAGCGCGACGCGCGTGCTTCGAACAGGGTGCCGGGCAACGGCTCTGCCGAACGGCTCAGGCCGTGCGCGAAGCCATCATCAAAGCTGCCCTCGCCGGGCGTATCCGGGCCCGTCAGCGAGGTGTGGCCGGTGATCGCGGCAAAGACCTCGCCGGTCGGAGCCGTGCGGAAGCCGGTGATCGTGCCGTCGCTGGTGCTGACCCATTTGCCGTGGGTTCCGGGAAGCGCGAAGTCGTGATCGCCAGCGTGCAAGGCAGGGTTCAGCGCCATCGCGCCGAAGACCTGCGTCTCCTCGCCGCGCATCACCTCGGGCACGCCATCGGCGGTCCGGTAGGAAAGCCCCGGCAGGATTTCGACATCGTGGCCAAGCACGCGCAGACGGGTGCGGGCATGGTGCCAGCTCTCTGCATCCACCGGGCACGGGGCATAAGGGGCGATGGCAAGGCCGGCAGGCGATCCGACCATGCCGCAAAGCGTTATCGCTTCGATCGCGCCGGCTGCCAGCCAGACGGAGAGGAGCCGGGCAAGGACGCGCTCTGCCGGTTCGACAAGCTGCGTGACACCGGGTCCGTCGAGACGGGCCGTGGTTTCGCCATTTTCAACGAGAAACAGGCGCAGGCGTGTGCTGCCCCAGTCGCCGATCACGCGCCGTGCGCGGCCCGCCACGATCAATCCTCGAACGGTTCGACGCTGACCCGCGTCGCGCGCAGGAAGGCATCGGCAACAAGGCGCAGCGGATCCACGTCGACATCGCTGCGTCCGGTGCGGATAAGCGTGGCGAAGCGGGCATAGAGGCCGGGATATTCGTGGTCCTCGTCGTGGCTGGTGCCCGAAGGCAGCGTCAGGACCGCGCCGCCGCTCGACAGCTTGAGCGTGCCGGCATCGGTCTCCACGACAATGTCCCAGCTTTGCGGACCGGTTTGCCGCCAATCGAGGTCCATGTGGACGGGCGCGCCAGTGCTGTCGCGGAAGGAAAGGTCGGCTGCGATGGGGGCGGCGCGGTTTCCGGGGATTTCGAGCGTGCCAGACTGCAGGAAGATCGGCCGGGGCAGGATGCGGGTCGCGATCGACAGCGCATTGATGCCGGGGTCGAACACGCCGAGGCCACCCGGCTCCCAGATCCACGCCTGTCCCAGATGCCACACCCGCACGTCCTCGCGCCAGGTGATCTCGACCTTGTCGATGCGCCGTTCGGCAAGCCATGCACGTGCCGGCGCGACCCCTGCGGCAAAGCGCGAATGCCAGGCGGCGAACAGTGTGGCGCCGACCTTGTCTGCCTGAGCTTCCAGCGCGGCGACTTCTGCCAGCGTCGCACCGGGCGGCTTTTCGAGAAACACGTGGACGCCGCGCGAAAGCGCCGTGCTCGCCAGATCGTAGCGCACCTGCGGGGGCGTACACAGCGCGATGGCGTCGACAGCCGGACCGCTCGCCAACAGGTCGTTTAGACTGGCAAAATGGGGCACGCCATCCACCCCATGGTCGTGCGGGCTGACGGTTGCAGCGAGCCCGAACGCGCCATTGCCGACGATGGCGGGCAAATGCTGGTCGCGGGCGATCTTGCCCATGCCGACAACGGCGATCCTGATCGGGTCCATGCCGGTTACAGTACCTGCACCTTGAGCGACGCGGAAGCGTCGCCTGCCGTCTGCGTCAGCGGATTGCGGCACGGCAGCGTGAAGGGCTCAGCCTCGATCTCGAACACGTCGCCCACTTGCGTACGCACTGCATCGCTGAACGACAGCGTGGCAGTGCCGAAGAAGTGAACGTGGACATCGCCGGGGCGGCGGAACAGGTCGTACTTGAAGTGATGGTGCTCCAGGTTGGCGAGGCTGTGGCTCATGTTGTGCTCGCCGGTGAGGAAGGGCTTTTCCCACAAGGCCACGCCATCGCGAAGGATGCGGCTGGTGCCGCGAATGTCGGCGGGGGCCTCTCCGATTAGCAGTTCGGGGCCGAGGGCGGCGCGCCGCAGTTTGGAGTGCGCCAGCCACAGATAATTGTGGCGCTCGGTGACGTGGTCCGAAAACTCGTTGGCGAGCGCAAAGCCGAGGCGGAACGGCGTGCCGTCCGGACCGATCAGGTAGATGCCGGCGAGTTCCGGCTCCTCGCCACCATCCTGCGCGAAATTCGGCATTTCGAGCGGCTCGCCGGGACCGACCAGTTGGCTGCCATCACCCTTGTAGAACCATTCGGGCTGCTGGCCGACGCTGCCGTCGCCGGGCTTGCCGCCTTCGAGACCTTCGAGAAACATGCGCATGGAGTCGGTCTGGTGGGCAGCTGCCGCAGCCTCGCGATGCATCCTGTCGCGCCCTTCGGCCGAGCCGAGGTGGGTAAGGCCGGTGCCGGTCAGGGCAAGGTGGGCCGGATCCTCGTGATCGATCGGTGCGAGGAGGCGTCCTGCTGCGAACTCCGTCGCAAGATCCACCGGCACGCCGGCCGAACAGGCCTTCGCCTCCTCCGCCAGCGTGGTGCCCGCAGAGATCGCGCGGCGGGCGAGATCAGTCGTGCGCTCGACGCCTGAAAGGACGTGTGCTGCATCGCCATCGGCAAGGATGACGCTGCGCGTGCCGTCGCTGGCGCGGTGCTGCAGGAGGCGAAGTGACATTGCGTGGTCTCCCGTCAGGCGCTCAGAGCGTCAGCGTCCCGTCGATCAGGCGCGGCGCGCCATCGCCGCGCGCATCGTCGCGCAGTTCGGGCGGCAAGAGATCGGCGGCAAGGTTCTGGTAGCTGACCGGGCGCAGGAAACGGTCGATGGCGAGGCTGCCGACCGAGGTTGTGCGCGGATCGGACGTTGCCGGGAAGGGGCCGCCGTGGACCATGGCATGGCATACCTCGACGCCGGTAGGCCAGCCATTGGCAAGGATGCGCCCGGCCTTGAGTTCCAGCACGGGCATCAACCGCGCAGCGAGTGCATCGTCGGTGGCGTCCATGTGGAGCGTGGCCGTCAACTGGCCCTCGAGACCTGCGAGGACCGAGGTGAGTTCTGCCTCGTCAGCGCATACCACGACCACTGAGGAGGCGCCGAACACTTCGTGGCCCAGCGCCTTGTCGGCGAGGAACGCCTGCGCGGTGGTGCGGAACAGCGCCGCGTGGCCCTGCATGGCATCGCCGGCAACGCCCTCGGCCAACTTTTCAACGCCGGCCGCCGCTTCAAGCGCCGCAACGCCCGACAGGTAGGCCTTGCAGATGCCGCCGGTGAGCATGGTTTGCGCAGTCGCGCCGCTGACGGCTTCGGTAGCAGCGGCGATAAAGGCTTCAAGGCCTTCGCCTGCTATCGCCAGGACGAGGCCGGGATTGGTGCAGAACTGGCCCGCACCCATGGTGAGCGAGCCGACGAATGCGGTGCCGAGCGCCGGGCCACGAGCCTTCAGTGCTTCGGGCAGAAGCAGGACGGGATTGATGCTCGACATTTCGGCATAGACCGGGATCGGTACGTCACGGCCCTGGGCGAGGCGGACAAGCGCAAGCCCACCAGCGCGCGAGCCGGTGAAGCCCACGGCGGCGATGCGTGGATCCTGCACCAGTGCCGCGCCAAGTTCGTTCGATGGGCCGACGAGATGGCCGAAGACGCCAGTCGGGAGACCACAGGAGGCAACCGCGCGCGTGATGGCAGCTGTAACCAGCTCTCCGGTGCGCGGGTGGGCGGGGTGACCCTTGACCACCACCGGGCAGCCCGCTGCCAGCGCCGAGGCGGTGTCACCCCCGGCCGTTGAGAAGGCGAGCGGGAAGTTCGATGCGCCAAAGACGGCAACCGGGCCGACCGGGATCATGCGCAAGCGGATGTCAGGCCTGGGCAAGGGCTGACGATCGGGCATTGCCGGATCAATGCGCAGCTGCTGCCACGCGCCCTTGCGGACCACATCGGCAAATAGGCGCAACTGGCCCACGGTGCGGCCGCGCTCGCCTTCGAGGCGGGCGCGGGGCAGGCCGGATTCGCTCATCGCTGCTTCGATCAGATCGTCGCCGATGGCGAGGATTTCCGATGCTATGGCTTCGAGAAAGGCAGCGCGTTCCTCGCGGCTGGTGGCGCGGTAGGTGTCAAACGCGGCGGCGGCGGCGGCGCAGGCGGCATCGACTTCGGCGGGGCCGTGGACGGCAAAGGCAGGGCCGATCGGCTCACCCGTGGCGGCGACCACGGAACGGAATTCTGTCATCTAACATCTCCTGATTTAGTCTGACATATTATCAGAAAGGCCGGAACGCAATCTCATGCGTCCCGGCCCGATTGCGTTCATAGCTATGCATCAGGCTGGATCGGCGGTGGTCTTCGAACCCCACAGTGCATAGAACAGGACATACAATTCGCATGCTGCCGTCAGCAGGAACGAGGCCTGCAAGCCATAGGCATCGGCCAGCCAGCCCTGAACGACGACCAGCGCGCTGCCAGCGATGGCCATGATCAGCAGGCCCGAGCCCTCCTCGGTCAGCGGGCCGAGGCCCTTGATGCCGAGCGTGAAGATCGTCGGGAACATGATCGAGTGGAACAGGCCTACCAGAATCAGCGCCCACATCGCGGCAGGGCCGGTGGTAAAGACGGTGACGAGCATGACGACGAAGGCGCCAACCGAGAAGGCGGCAAGCACGAGGCCCGCGTCAACCTTCTGCATGATCGCCGAGCCGAGGAAGCGCCCGACCATCATGCCGCCCCACAGGAAGGTCAGGTACTGGCCGGCCTTCTCGTGCGTCAGGTTGGCGATATCGGGCTGGCTGACGAAGTTCACGAAGAGGTTGGCTACACCGATTTCGGCGATCAGGTAGATGAATATCGCCGGAATGCCGAAAACGAGATTGCGGTGCTTCTACAGCGAAAGCTTGGCTCGCTCCTCAGGCGCGAGGCGCTGCGTTGCGCTGCCCATCGAAGGGAGCGGAAAGCGTGCGATCACAATGGCAAGAACGACGAGAACGACCGCAACCAGGCCGTAGGGCAGGATCACTGACTGCGCATCAGCAAGGCGCTCGGCCTGGGTCAGCACGACATCCGATGTGGCTGTGCCGCCCTTCGAGCGACCGAGGATCAGGTAGGCGCCGAACATCGGTGCGAGCATCGTGCCCGCCGAGTTCATCGCCTGGACCAGGTTCAGGCGGGAGGACGCCGTTTCCGGCTTGCCAACCACGGCGACGTAAGGATTGGCCGCTACCTGTAGCAAGGTGATGCCGCTGGCGATCACGAACAGCATCGCCAGCGTCACGCCATAGGATGGGATCGAGGCCGCCAGCATCATGCCCAGAGCGCCCGCCGCCATCACCAGCAACCCGATCACCAGCGACTTCTGGTAACCGATCTTCTCGATCAGCTTTGCCGACGGGATCGAGGCGACGAAGTAGGCTATGAACCACACCGATTCGATCAATGTTGTCTGTGTATAATTCAGATCGAACACGCTGCGCAGGTGCGGCAGCAGCGTGTTGTTGATGACCGTGATGAACCCCCACATGAAGAACAGGCTGGCCAGCAAGGTCAGCGCGGGACCATAGCGTACGCCGGAATCGCCCTCTGTCACGGTGTTTGCCTGGGTTGAAGCCACTGGTGGCATGGACTTGCGCTTCCTCTCTCTTGCCCGGGGCGCGCTGCGGTACGCTTACCGTCTTGCGCAATTTCTATTTGTCGGACTATATCGGCACGCAGACCGCGTCAATGGGCGCAAGAGTGATGCATGTTTTCCGAAAGGACCCTGAGGATGAGGATTGCGGGCAAGCCGAACAACGGCACCCTGCTGGTGCTGGCACTGTCGGCATCGGTTGCCCTGCTGGCACAGACAGCCAGCGCAGCCGAGGCGAAGCAGCAAAGCGCTGGCAAGCTGGCCGACGGCACCGAGGCTTTCGCGATCACGCTGAAGGCTGCCAATGGCGTTTCCGCCCGCGTGCTGACTTATGGAGCAACATTGCAATCGCTGATGGCGCCCTCGCGCGATGGACAGATCGCCGACATCCTGCTCGGCTACGATGATGTCCAGACCTATGAGGCAAAGCCCAACTTCTTCGGCGTAACCGTTGGCCGCTATGCCAATCGCATTGCCAAGGGCCGGTTCACGCTCGACGGCAAGGCCTATCAGCTTGCCCAGAACAACCTCGGCAATTCGCTGCACGGCGGCACCAAGGGCTTCGACAAGCGCAACTGGAAGATTGTCTCGGTCAAGTCGGGCCCGGTGGCGAGCGTGGTGCTGTCCTACGTCAGCGCCGATGGCGAGGAAGGCTATCCCGGCAAGCTCGACACCAGGGTGACCTACACGCTGGACGAACGCGGCAACCTTGGCATCACCTTCGAAACGGCGACCGACAAGCCGACGATCGTCAACATGACCAATCACGCGCTGTTCAACATGGCGGGTGAAGGCGCGCCGATGGGCGCGATGGGCAATCGCCTGATGATCCCGGCGTCGACTTACACCCCGGTGGATGCCACCCTGATCCCCACCGGCGAGCTGCGCAAGGTTGCCGGGACCGTGTTCGACTTCACGAAAGCAAAGCGCATCACCAACGGCCTGCGCGATGGGCGAGACGAGCAGATCGCCATTGGCCGCGGCTATGACCATAACTTCGCGCTCGACAAGGGAGTGACCGCAACGCCGCAGCTTGCCGCAAGGCTGGAAGACCCTGCATCGGGCCGTGTGCTGGAAGTCTTGACGACCGAGCCCGGCGTGCAGTTCTACACCGGCAACTTCCTCGACGGGACGGTGCTGGGCAAGCAGGGGCATGTCTATCGCATGGGCGATGGGATCGCGCTCGAACCTCAGAAGTTTCCGGATGCACCCAACCGGCCCAGCTTTGTCTCGACGCGGATCGAGCCTGGCAAGCCCTATCGCCACCAGATGATCTATCGCGTCAGCGTTGCGCCCAAGGCCCGCTGACCACCCCTCGAAAAAGCCGAAAGCAGCAATGACCGACTCCTCCCCAAAGGCCTCGAAGCTCCGCTCGCGCGCGTGGTTCGACAATCCCGACAATATCGACATGACCTCGCTCTATCTCGAGCGTTACCTCAACTTCGGGTTGAGCCTCGAGGAACTGCGTTCGGGCAAGCCGATCATCGGGATTGCGCAGACCGGCAGCGATCTATCGCCATGCAACCGCCACCATATCGTGCTGGCAGAGCGCGTGCGCGAAGGAATCCGTGAAGCAGGCGGGATCGCGCTGGAGATCCCGGTGCATCCCATTCAGGAAACGGGCAAGCGCCCAACGGCAGGGCTCGATCGCAACCTTGCCTATATCGGACTGGTCGAGGCGCTCTATGGCTACCCGATCGATGGCGTGGTCCTGACCACCGGTTGCGACAAGACCACTCCGGCGCTGCTCATGGCGGCGGCCACGGTCAACATTCCGGCCATCGCATTGTCGGTCGGCCCGATGCTCAACGGCTGGTTCAAGGGCGAGCGCACCGGTTCGGGCACGATCGTTTGGAAGGGCCGCGAACTGATGGCCAAGGGCGAACTGGATGAGGAAGGCTTCATCAAGCTTGTCGCCAGCTCCGCGCCCTCGACCGGCTACTGCAACACCATGGGCACGGCGACGACGATGAACAGCCTCGCCGAGGCGCTGGGCATGATGCTCCCCGGTTCGGCCGCCATTCCCGCCCCCTATCGCGATCGGCAGGAGTGTGCCTGGCGCACCGGCAAGCGCATCGTCGACATGGTGCACGAGGACCTCAAGCCTTCCGACATCATGACGCTGGATGCCTTCCATAACGCCATCGTCGTCAACTCCGCGATCGGTGGATCGACCAATGCGCCGATCCATCTTGCTGCCATCGCCCGCCACATCGGCGTTGATCTGCCGCTGACAGATTGGCAGCGCCTTGGCCACAAGGTGCCGCTGCTTGTGAACCTGCAGCCTGCCGGCGAATACCTTGGTGAAGACTATTACCGCGCCGGCGGCGTTCCGGCAGTGGTGGGCCAGTTGATCGCGCAGGGCCTGATCGCCGAGAACGCGATGACCGTCAACGGCAAGACCATGGGCGAGAACTGCCGTGATGCCGTAATCGAGGACGAGAAGGTGATCCGCCCGTTCGGCCAGCCGCTGGTCAAGGACGCCGGCTTCCTCGTGCTGTCGGGCAACCTGTTCGATTCCGCGATCATGAAGACCAGCGTGATAAGCGAAGAGTTTCGTGCACGCTATCTCTCCAACCCGAACGATCCCGATGCCTTCGAAGGCCCGGCCGTGGTGTTCGATGGGCCGGAAGACTACCACGCGCGGATCGATGATCCGGCGACGGGCATCACGCCCGAAACGCTGCTGTTCATGCGCGGAGCCGGGCCAATCGGTTATCCGGGCGCGGCGGAAGTCGTCAACATGCGTGCCCCGTCCTACCTCATCACCGAAGGCGTGACGGCGTTGCCGTGCATCGGCGACGGACGCCAATCAGGCACCAGCGGCAGTCCCTCGATCCTCAACGCCAGCCCCGAAGCGGCGGCGATGGGTGGGCTTGCCATCCTCAGAACCGGAGACCCCGTGCGCATCGACTTGCGCAAGGGCACTGCGGACATGCTGGTTTCCCAAGAAGAACTGGCTGAGCGGCGTGCGGCGCTCGAGGCGGCGGGTGGCTATGCCTATCCTGAATCGCAGACGCCGTGGCAGGAAATTCAGCGCGAACGCGTCGGCCAACTCTCGCACGGTGCCATCCTCGAAGGCGCGGAAAAGTATCAGCGCATTGCCCAGACCAAGGGCCTGCCCCGCGACAACCACTGAAACTGCTGGCCGGGGCCACGGCGGCCCCCGGCGAGACCTCGATCAACGGAGGAAGCCTGCGCGAAAGCCATCACAAGAGCAGCGTGGACGGGCCTGCGCCTTATCGTGGGATCGAAAGGGAACCCGCGCAACTCGGCCTTGTCAGCGCTTGCGCCTGTTCGCCCAGCACAGCCTTGCGCAGGGCAAGCGACTGGTGGAACAACGGGCCGCTGCATGCAAGGAAGCGGGTGGGCGACATCCCGAGGAACTCATGAGCCTCGCGTACGAAGTGGGGATAATCGGTGTATCCTGCGTCGATGGCGAGTGCGCCGCGGCCGGGGCCACCTCCGATCAGGGCATGAAGCGAGCGCAGGAAGCGGGCCCTGCGCAACAGGAACTTGGGCGGAAACCCGAAGACTTTGCGACAAAGGCGCTCCAGCGTGCGGGGAGCGATGCCGGTCTGCTCGCAAAGTCTCGCCACGCTTCGCACCGCCGGGTCGAGCAGGGCAGAACTCAGCACGGTAATGGCATCGTCATCGCGACCGGGCGGGCGAAGCATCTGTTCAAACCAGCGGTCGAATATTGCGCCGATCATCGCCTCGGGAGCGTTGCGCAATTGCTGCGCCAGAACCTGCACCTGCTTGCCGAAGATACTGGCAGCGGGCGTGACGCGATCCGATAGCGTATCGGCAGGCCGATGACCAAGGCGGGACCAGCCAAGCGGCGTTATGCCGGCTCCAAGGACCGTTCCCCGATCGCTACTTGACCAATGAACAGTGCTCGATGGACCGAACAGGGCGACATCGGGGATGCGCTGCGGCACGCCATCGCCCCATTTGATCGTCCACGCAGTTGCGGGGTCCAGGAGCACGCGCAAGTTGAACCATGAAGGCTGGAATGTGTCGGCATGAACTTGGCCTGCCGGCGGCGCGACGGCATAGAGGTGATAGCCGCTTACGATGCCGTCGAGCGTTTTCGCGGGTTGCCGGTAAGCCATGCGCGGTGCTGCTTCGGCTGCCGGCCCCGCCTCGTGTGTCGGCAAAGATGCCGATGTGCCAAACGCCATTTCGCGATCCCCTTTTTGGTCATCCTCCCAATGGGTTACGGCAGATATAACGTCAATGCGGCGCGGATGTGCCCATGGTTCGACCCAAGCCGGTCTATCGCAGGAGTGGCGCCTGTCCGGCCAAATCGTTGCGGATGGCGGTAGCGGCAACCGCAGCCTCGCCCATGGCATGGCTGATCTGGTCGAGGCCCTTGGTCACGTCGCCCGCGGCATAAAGGCCGGCGATGCTGGTGCGTTGGTGGGTGTCGATGATCAGGCAGCCTTCATCGTTGCAGGCAGCACCCAATGAAATGGCAAGTTCGGAGCGGATGACCGAACCCAGAGCCGGGTAGATCGTATCGAAGCCAAGGCTCTGGCCACCGCAGTTGACCATGATCCGCTCGCCATCAAGATGCAGGCTTTCGCATTTCGCTGGTGCCAGGGCGATGCCGAGTTCGCGCGCCGAATCTTGTTGTGCCTCATCCAGACCATGGCCATCGGGCCAGCCGATCAGGGTCACGTCCGAACTGTAGGATCGAAGAAAGCGCGCCTCGCCCAGCCCGCGCTCGCCATGGCCGATCACGCCGATGCGCTGGTCGGTCACCTCATAGCCATCGCATACCGGGCAATAGCGCAGCAGCCCTCGCGCCAGCGCAGCGTCGTGAAGTTCCGGCGCAAGAGGCGGCGGATTGTTGACGACGCCCGTGGCCAGCAGCACGCTCCGGGCATTCCACGTTGCGTCTGCAGAAGCCACGGTGAAGAGGCCGTCCTCCAATGCGATCTTCTCGACGACCGCGCGTTCGACCCGGACGCCGTGACGTTCCGCCTGCTCCGTCATCAGGCCCAGCAGTTCCGTTCCTGCAATGCCGTTGGGGTATCCGGCGTGGTTGTGGGTCCTTGGGATCGTGGCTGCACGGCTGCGCCCGGCGTCCAGAACCGCAATTCGCAGGTGATAGCGGGCAAGGTAGATCGAGGCCGTCAAACCGGCAGGTCCCGCGCCGATCACGATCACGTCGAGCGGCCCGCCGGGCAGGCTGTCAGCGGCGTCTTCGGGAAGGGAGGAGGGGCCTGCGGTCATCCCTGCGCAAGTCGGGTGCGCAGTTTTTGTTCCGCCGAAGCTGCGGCGGACGTGCGCATTGTTTCTGCGATTAACTGTCTTTGGTTGATAATCGGTCGCAACGACGCCGCAAACCCATCCACCCTGTCCTTTAGGGCATAGCCAGATTTCCGTAATTTCGCATTTCCGACCAATTCAGTCGCATTGCCATAATCCAAGGCTTCCAGTCGTTGGGGAGTGAATATGGCGGTCGCCGCGGATCTGCAGGAACGTATCGGTTTCTACGAGCTCGACAGGAACGAGAGCAGCTTTGGCAGGCTTGCCCGTTTTGTCGGACAGACCGTGGATGGCGGTCTCGAGAAGTTCTACGACAAGCTTGGTGCCACGCCGGCGCTGGGCAAGTTCTTCTCGTCCAGCGACCGCGTTCGCCATGCCCGCAGCGCACAGCGCGATCACTGGATCAAGGTGTTCGAGACGGGTCTCGATCAGGCCTACCACGAGCGTGCGCTCAAGATCGGCAATACCCATGCCCGCATCGGGCTGGAGCCGAAGTGGTACATCGGCGGCTATGCGCTGATCCTCGAACACATGATCACTGCGATGATGCTTCGTGGCGCGGGCCGGTTTTCCCCCGCTCGCCGGCGCATGGCGAACGATCTCGTCGCACTGGTCAAGGTTTCCATGATCGACATGGACATCGCGCTGTCGACCTACTTCGAGATGGCCGAGAAAAACACGCGCGACATTGTGCTGGGCAAGATGGGTGTATCCTTGCGGGCCCTTGCCGAGGGGGACCTCGGCACCCGCATGAGCGATCTTCCCGACAGCTTCCGCCAGGTCGAGGACGATTTCAACGCCGCGATGGACAAGCTGTCCGCCACCATCGGCCTGGTTTCGGAGAGCAGCGGCCATATCGCGACGTCGACCGACGAGATCCGCGCTGCGACCGAGAACCTTGCCTCGCGAACGGAGCGCCAGGCCAACAATGTGCAGGATTGCGCGCGCGGCATGGACGAGCTTACCTCGGGCCTTGCCCGCACCTCGCAATCGATGGCCGAGTTGCGGGTCTCCGCGCGCGAGACGGAGCAGGAAGCAACCCAGGGCCGCGAAGCCGTGCGCGAGGCGGTCAGCGCCATGGACGATGCGCAGCAGAGCGCACAGGAAGTGGTTCAGATCGCCGAAATCATCGACGGCATCGCGTTCCAGACGAACCTGCTCGCGCTCAACGCCGGGGTCGAGGCAGCGCGGGTTGGCGAGATGGGCCGGGGTTTTGCGGTTGTAGCTAATGAGGTTCGCGCTCTTGCACAACGATCGTCAGAGGCGGCTGACAACATCAAGAAGCTGCTGTCGTCCAGCCGCGAGCAGGTCGATCGCGGGGCGGATCTGGTCAAGGGCGCGGGCGGGATGCTGCACGCCATCATCGGCAAGGTCACAGACATCAGCAATGGCGTTGCCGAAGCCGCGCAGCTGACCCAGGAGCAGGCAATCAACGCCCAGACCGTGAACAAGGCACTGTCCGAGATCGACCTTGCAACCCAGCAGAATGCCGCAATGGTCGAACAGAGCGCTGCGGCAACGCGCAGCATGGCCACCACTTCGGGCCGCCTGGCGTCTGCCGTCGCCATCTTTTCGAGGGTCAGCCGTTCCGGTCTGGAGGTGATGCGCCGCGCCGCCTGACCGGTCAGCGCAGCTTGCGCAGTTCGAGCAACAGCATGCGGTAGGTTTCGGGAGTTATCGCGTCCTTCAGGCGATCCTCGCCAGCGCGTGAGGCTTCGTGCAGCCGGGGCATTGTCGTCTTGCCCTCTGGCGAAAGGAACAGGCGGATGGTCTTGCCGGCACCGGGCTCGCGAACGATCCAGTCTCGCTCTGTCAGGCGTGTCACCATCGGCACCATGTTGGACCGCTGGATGTTGAGCATCCGTCCAATCGCACTTTGCGTGATGCCGGGGTTGGCCTCGATCGCCATCATGACCGCCGCATCGGGATGGCGGATACCCAGATCGCCATAGGCTTGGTTGACCGCGCGCAGCGCCATCGTGGCAGTGCGCACGAGATGGAAACCGAGCAGGGGATCGAGCGGGTGCTTCATCACATCGCGTGTATCATTGATGCTGCAATGTTGCACACTGCTGGCGGCGCAAAATATTCTACCATATGTTGCTATTGACCATAACAAGGAATCGGGCATACTCCCCAAATCGCTGGGCATCTGGCTGAAGGCTGCGAACCCGAAAAATCGGATCGTGCCAACAGGTGAAAAGCCTTTCGGCCAATAACCGGGCCCGGCGTGGGAGGAGAGGATGATGAAACTGCTTTGCGCGGGCGCGAGCCTGCTTGCCCTTTCGGTTTCGGCACAGGTCCAGGCGCAGGAAAGCCCCCAGGAGGCGCAGGACCGTACACCGACGGCCGACGAGATCGTCGTTACCGCACAGTTCCGCGCACAGAACCTGCAGGACACGCCGCTGGCGATCACTGCCGTCAGCGGGGAATTGCTGGCGCAACGCGGGCAGACCAATGTGTCTGAAATCGCCTCGCAGGCCCCCAACGTCACGCTGAAGCCGCAAGGCCAGGAACTGGGACCGGGCATCATCGCCTTCATTCGCGGCGTTGGCCAGACCGACCCGAACTTCGCGCTTGAGCCGGGCGTGGGCATGTACATCGACGATGTCTATCTTCCGACGCTGACCGGATCGCTGCTTGACCTGACCGATCTCGATCGCGTCGAGGTGCTGCGCGGGCCGCAGGGCACTTTGGCCGGGCGCAATTCGCTGGGCGGCTCGATCAAGCTTTATTCGAAGAAGCCGCAGGGCAGCAACAGCGGTTCGCTCGAAGGCACCTATGGCCGGTACAACCGCATTGACGTGCGCGGGCTGTTCGATCTCAAGCTGTCGGAAAACCTGTTCATGCGCGTGGCTGGCGTTACCAAGAACATCGACGGTTACGTCAAGCGGCTTGATTACAACCTGACCCACCCTGGCACCAACGTGCCGACCTTCGCCAAGGGCGCGGACCCGGTGCTGGGCAAGGTCGGCGGCACGTCGTCGGTTGCGGGCAAGGTCTCGCTGCGCTGGCAGCCCACCTCGACTGTCGATATCAACCTTACGGGCGACTACACGCGCGAGCGCAACGAGCCGGGCGCGAACGTCCTGCTCTATGCCAACACGTCTGCCGTGTTTGACGGACCCAATGCAACCTTCACCGGTGGCCGGCCGTTCCTGGTTGGCACCAATGGCGCAGGCATTCCGCTAAACTGCGCCTTCGTGCCCAATGGCGTGAACAGCTGCGATACGATCTCGGGTTATGACCGGCGCTTCATTTCCTATGCGACCTATGCCGACCCTTCGCGGCCCGACAGCCAGATGCCCTACAAGCCGACGTTCACCGATCCGCATTCGGACCTCGACAACTATGGCGCGGCACTGACCATCGATGTCGACGTTTCCGACCAGCTCAAGCTCAAGTCGATCACCTCTTGGCGCAAATACACGGCGGACTGGTCCTATGACTCCGATGGCTCGCCCATTGCCAACAACAACCTGAACCAGACGCAGAAGAACCGGCAGTGGAGCCAGGAGCTGCGCCTTTCGGGCAAGGTGCTGGATGACAAGCTCGATTTCACGTTCGGCGGCTTCTATTTCGATAGGCGCGGCACGTTCACCGGGCGCATCAATCTGAACTACGCCGGGATCGACTTCCGTCACGGACCCGATCCGACGCCCGCCAAGAACAAGGCGATTTTCGCCAACTTCACCTATGCGCTGACCGATGCTGCGAACCTGACCGGCGGCATCCGCCAGTCTTGGGACGAGAAGGACTATGGCTATGTCCGCAAGAATCCCGATGGCACCAACATCCAGGGTCCGTGCAACTTCTTCCTCGGCGCACCCACGGCCGGCCCGACCGGGCTGGGCAACCAGCCGAACTGCCTGCTGTTCGGACTGGACGGGCTGAAAGCCAGCTTCCGCGACAACCGCGTCGACTGGCGCGTTGCTGCAGACTACCGCTTCAGCCCCGAATTCCTGTTCTATGCGCAGGTCTCGACCGGCTATCGCGCCGGCGGCGTCAACCCGCGCCCGTTCTTCCCGAGCCAGGCAACCGCCTTCAAGCCCGAGACGATCACCGCCTATGAGGCCGGTTTCAAGTCCGACCTGTTCGACCGCAGGCTTCGCCTCAATGTCTCGGCGTTCTTCAACGATTACAAGAACATCATCCTGTCCAGCGTGAACTGCCTAGATTTGGCCAAGGCAGGCCCCGGAGGGTCTTCGCAGGCAACGCCTTGCCTTCGTCCGTCAAACGTCGGGTCGGCCCACGTAAAGGGCTTCGAGGTCGAAACGTTGATCCGGCCGAGCGAGTATTTCACCATCGACGGATCGGTCAGCTATCTAGACTTCAAGTACCAGAAGGTCGACACGCTGGCGACCGGCGTGACGCTGAAGGACGTGACGCCCTATACGCCGAAATGGAAAGCGGCCTTCGGCATCCAATATGACATTCCGGACGTTCTGAAGGGCGTGGTCACCGCGCGTCTCGATGGCGCCTACCAGTCGAAGATATACACCGAAGCCGCCAATCTCGACAGTCTGGCGGTAAGCAGCACCGTGCCGGCCAACAGCCCGGTCACGCCATCGCCGTTCAGCAATGCCGGCGGCGGCGGTCCGATCACCACGCTGCGCCTTTCGAACCGCATCGATGGCTACTTCCTCGCCAATGCACGGCTTGGCTGGCAGTCCGATGCCAAGGACTGGGGCGTCACTCTCGAAGTGCAGAACCTGACCAACAAGTACTACTTCCTGACCCTGCTGCAGGAAGCGTTCGGTGCCGGCACCGCCTCGGGCCAACCGGGCCGTCCGCGCACATGGTCGGTCTCGGTCCGTCGATCGTTCTGATTGCTTGGGGGAGGGGAACGAGCGCGTTGCGGCATCGCGGCGCGCTCGTCTCGATCAGGGCCGCCGCTTGTCCCTGGTGGGCAGGCGGCGGTCTTCGTTCCCGCATCTTCGCTTGGCAGGGCCATGCTGGCGTGCCACGGCGCTTGCCAATCAACGCGCCAGGCGAGGGACAATAGAAGCGATGACGTTGCGGCTGGAAAAGCATGGACCGGTTTCGCATCTGCTGATCGACCGCGCCGACAGGCGCAATGCCTTCAACCTCGCGATGTGGCGGATGTTGCCGGATCTGCTGGCGCAGGCCGCGGCCGATGCCGAATGCCGCGTGCTCGTGGTCAAGTCTGCCAGCGGCGGTGCCTTCTGCGCCGGCGCGGACATAGCCGAGCTTGTCGCAAATCGCGATGACATGGCTTGGCACGAAGAGAACCAGCAGGCCATAAACCGGGCACAGTTCGAACTGACCCGTTTCCGCCTGCCCACGGTGGCCATGGTCGAAGGCGATTGCATTGGCGGCGGCTGCGGCCTTGCGCTCGCGTGTGACATTCGCATCGCTGGTGCTGGCGCGCGCTTTGGCATCACGCCGGCAAAGCTCGGGATCGTCTATCCGCTTCACGACGTGAAGCTGTTGGTCGATCTCGTCGGACCCGGGCAGGCGCGGCGCATGCTTTTCACGGGCATGCTGATCGATGCGGCCGAAGCGCACCGGATCGGCCTGATCGAGGAACTGGCATCCGCCGAGGATGACCTGATCGCCCAGATCTTGGCGGCATCGTCGCACTCCACCCAGGCGATGAAGGGTTTCGTGCGCGCTGTTCTCGATGGTCAGGCGCAGGACGATGCCCGCTCACTGCAGGTCTTCGCCGCGGCGTTCGGCGGGCGGGACTTCAAGGAGGGCACTGCCGCCTTTCTGGAAAAGCGCAAGCCGACCTTCGGCTGATCAGATCGTCAAAACAGTCGAACCGGTGGTGCGCCGCGCTTCAAGATCGCGGTGCGCCTGTGCCACGTCGCCAAGCGCATAGCGCTGGCCGATCGAGACCTTCACCGTGCCGCTCGCAATCATGTCCCAAACCCGCGCCGATCCTGCTGCGCGCTCGGCCGGCTCGGTGTAGTAATGATAGAGCGTGGGCCGCGTCACGAAGAGCGAGCCCTTCTGCGCGAGCGATCCCAGCGCCACGCCGCTGACCGGGCCGGAGGCATTGCCATAGCTGACGATCAGCCCGCGCCGTGCCGTGGAACCGAG
Source organism: Novosphingobium sp. B1 (assembly GCF_900176395.1). Taxonomy (GTDB): domain Bacteria; phylum Pseudomonadota; class Alphaproteobacteria; order Sphingomonadales; family Sphingomonadaceae; genus Novosphingobium. Next base: position 441,600 of record NZ_FWXL01000002.1, read on the forward strand.
GCTGGCTTCCCAGGTATCCTTGCCCACGCCATCGAAGGCCACGCTCACGCCTGCGCCACTGGTCAACTCGCGCACGCGCGGGGCGACATCCTCTCGGGCATAGTCGATCACGTGATCTGCACCGGCGGCGTGCGCGGCCTCGGCCTTGGCCGGGGTGGAGACGGTGCCGATGACCGTGGCGCCGATATGCTTGAGCCACTGCACGAGCATCAGCCCCACACCTCCTGCCGCCGCGTGGACCAGCACCGGCCAGCCTGCCTCGACCCTTGCGCAACGTTCGACAAGAAATTCCACGGTAAAGCCCTTGAGGATGGCGGCAGCGGCAACCTCATCGGCAATGCTATCGGGCAGCTTGAACAGCGCGCTCTGCGCATAGATGCGCGCCGTGGCATATGCACCCAGCTCCGGCCCGAAGGTGGCGACGCGGTCGCCAACCTGCAATCCGGTCACGCCGTCACCCACCGCGACCACGCGTCCCGCCGCTTCCACGCCGAGGCCGCCGGGGATCGGGATCGGATAGAGGCCGCTGCGATGATAGGTGTCGATCATGTTGAGGCCCACAGCGGTATGCTCGACCAGCACTTCGCCCGCGCCCGGTTCCTTGAGGTCGAAGTCTGTCCACGCGATGACTTCGGGGCCGCCGATAGAGGTGAGGCGGACGGCTTTGGCGTGCATGGCAAGCTCCTGAAGGTAAGGGCAAGGTGAGGGCTAGGTCCGGCCAGGGTTAGACCGGCGATGTCGCAGGTGCAATCAGGCTGACCGATGGGCGGATAGAGGCGACGCGTCGGTGCTGCAAAGGCTTGCGCATTGCCACTGTGCGCCTCTTCCAAACTCCCGGAGAAGCGTGGATGCTACGGATCGTCCTTGCCGGCCTTGCCCTTCTGCTTGCCACGCCAGCGTCGGCGCAGGAGGGGGAACTTGCACCGATGCCGGTGTGGCCGTCCGGTGTGCCACCGATCAAGGGATGGCCCGGATTGGCCAAGGTGCCGGTGCAGGAGGAACTGCGCGACAATGGCGAGCAGGTCTGGAACGTGACAGTGCCGACGCTGCAGCCGTTCCTGCCCGATCCGGCGAAGGCCAATGGCATGGCGGTGGTGATAGCGCCGGGTGGCGGCTTTCGCCTGCTGGCGATCCACCACGAAGGCACGCGCGTGGCCCGCTGGCTGGCAGCGCGCGGAGTTGCGGCGTTCGTGTTGAAATACCGCCTCATCCAGTCGCCTCCGGGCGAGACCAACGAGGCGATGCGCCAGCGGGTGCAGGCGACGCTTGCGCCGGGCGTGGGCGGCGTTCCCGGCGTGGAAGACGGAATGGAGGCGCTGCGCATCGTGCGGGCCAATGCCGCCAGGTGGAAGATCGATCCGCATCGCGTGGGCGTCACGGGCTTTTCCGCTGGCGGGCATGTGGCGGGGATGACGATGCTTGCGCCCAACGCGGCAGAGCGGCCGGATTTCGCCGCGCTGATCTATGGCATGCCTTTCGGCCCCACACCGCCGATCCCTCCGGCGAATCTGCCTTCGCCCGACAGCAATGCGAAGAAGCCATGGCTGCTTCCGCCGCCGACCCCGGCACCGGGCCGATTGCCGCCGATGTTCATGGTCATGGCGCAGGAAGACCGTGCCGTGGATCAAGGCTTTCGCGCCTTTTACGACAGGCTTTTCGCCGCAGGATACCGCCCCGAACTGCACCTTTACCAGCGCGGGGGCCACGGCTTCGGCATGGCCACCCGCGGGTCGACGGCCGACCACTGGATCGACGAGTTTGGCTATTGGCTGGATGCGGAGATGGCGCGCAAATGAGGTTGCGCCTGATCCTTGCACCGCTGCTTGCGGCGATTGCCGGGCCAGCGTTGGCCGATGTGCCGGTGCCCGATTACGGGCAGGCGCAGTACTGGAGCACGGTGGACAGCCTGCCGCAGGGCATGGCGACGCCGAAGGGCTTGCGCGGCGTCGACGTGTTCTGGATCCACCCGACGACGACGCGTTCGCAGACAGATTTCAACCACGATCCGCTTGATCCCGCAGTGATCAAGTGGACCGAGGAAAGCGCGGTGCAGCGGCAGGGAAGCGCATTTTCGGCATGCTGCCGGGTATTCGCCCCACGCTTTCGCGCCGCTACCACCAAGGCGCTGGCTGACCCGGCCAATCGCGACAAGGCCTTTGCGCTGGCCTATTCCGACATCGAGCGTGCGTTCGACTGGTACATGGCCCACGAGAACAAGGGCCGCCCCTTCATCATCGCCGGGCACAGCCAGGGCGGGGCGCACACGACCTCGCTGCTGGAAAAGCGGATCAAGGGCACCAGGCTGCAGGGCCGCATGGTGGCTGGTTATGTCATCGGCATCAACCTGATGGAGGGTGACCTTTCCCCTCGGCTTGCGGGCATTCCGTTTTGCAATACGCCTATCCCAGCCCCTACATCGCCGCGGCGGCGATTTGCGCGCTGTTCTTTCTCGCCTCGACCGCGTTCAGCGTCTATTCCGTGCCATACCTCGCCATAGCGGCCGAGCTTTCGAGCGATCCGCACCAGCGCAACCGCATCATGGTGTTGCGCATGTTCTTTGCGACTCTGGGCGTGCTGGTCGGAGTGGGCCTTGCGCAGCCGACAATCGCGCATTTCGGGGGTGGGGCGGCAGGCTGGCGGGCAATGAGCTGGATTTTCGGCGGCCTGCGCCTCATATCCATGCTTACCACGGCGAGTGCCCTGCGGCGCGTACCGCTGATCAACGCAGGTGCCGTGCCGGGCTCGTTGCTTGACCAGTTGCGCACCGTTGCGGCCAACAGGCCCTATCTCGTGCTTCTTGCCACAACCTTCGTTTCGAACACCGGGCAGGCGGCGAGCTACACGGTCATCGGTTTCGTGTTCCTCTATGCAGTGCAGGCGATCTGGCTGATCCCCGCGTTCATCCTGCGCATGTCCGCTGCAAGCCTTGCCTCGCAACCGCTTTGGCTGTGGCTTCCCAGACGCATTGGCAAGCCGCATGCCTACGTTCTGGCTGCTGCAATCTGGGCAGCGGTCACCATTACCTGGCTGTGGGTCGGCAAGGGGGGCACCGATGTCGCCACGCTGCCTGGCGGGCAACCGATAAACACCCAGCACTTGCTGATCCTGCTGCGTGCGGTGATCATCGGTGCATTCAATGGCGGCTTCATTCTTCTGGCGCTGTCGATGATGACAGACACGGTTGACTACCAGCGCCGGATGCAGGGCGTTGCCAATGAGGGCGTTTTCGCTGGGCTGTTCTCGGCTATGGAGAAGCTGGCTTTTGCGCTCGGGCCGGTCATCGCCGGTATCGTGATGAGCGCGTTCGGCTTCGTGTCCTCCACCGGTGGCGCCGCCGCGCAGAGCGACAGCGCAATCACGGGCATTGTCCTGCTGTATAGCGTGATCCCTGCCACCCTGCAGGTGATCGCGCTGCTGATCTTCAGCCGCTATCGCTTGCCCGAGTCCTGAACGATCGGGAATTCGTAGATCGCCGCCGACGTTGCCGGAATGTTCAGGTGCTTTCCCCGCAGCGCTGCGCGCGCCCTGGCAATAGTGACTTCGGTTGGTAGGCCGACCTTGTTGCGGGCGGACAGGCTCCGTGCCGACAGCGACCAGCTTTCGCCTTTCGGGGCTACCGCAGTTCCGGTCAGCGCAAGGTCGAGCGTCTGTTGCTCGAACGTCGCGTTGACGATCGCCAGCCGCAGGAACTTTCCGTCTGGTGTAAGGCCGGCGACAACATCGAGCGGGAAAGTCGGGCTTCCCGCTTCGACCTGCGGATGGGCATTGCCGACGCGGTACTTCATTTTCGGCTGCGGGCTTCCACCCTCGAGCGCCAGCGGCACGACGCCCTTGCCGAACTTCTCGCCATAGAGCTTGAATACCATGCCTGTTGCGTTCAACACGGCCGCGTGCGGCGTAATGTCCATCGTGGACGCTCCAGTCGTGAAAGCGCCCATCTTCAGGAAGTCGCTGTGGCGCAGCATCTCGTTGAAGACCATGGCGTAGGCGAGTGAGGTTTTCAGCGTCGGCTCGCCAGCCATATAGGCGTATTCATCAATGGCGAGAAAGACGTCGGATTTTGCCAGCTGCGGATACTTGCCGCGATAGATCTCCCATTCGAGCGCATCCATGCGGACGTGGTTGGATGGTGAGCGGACGTATTCCATTAACTCGTCCGCCGGAGCAGCCTGTGGTCGCTCCTCGGCACGGTCATACCAATGCTCCGTGATGCCGTCGAACGTGCCCCAGGCTTTGGCGAAGAAGCCGCCAGTCCAGTCGTGCTCGGTACTGAATTTGGACTGGATCGACTCGAGCGAAGAGTTCTCCTTCACGCCCTTTTCGTGAAGCTGATCGGGCATGCCACCTGATGCGATGAGCAGGATCGACGGATCACGCTGCTTCATCTTGCGGGCAAACTCTCGGTGCTTGATCAAATAGTAATCCAGCGAGGTCTTGCCGATCTGCCACCAGCCGAACGGCTCGTTGCCGATGTTCCACCATTTGACCCGGTAGGGTACGGGGTGACCATTGGCAGCGCGTTGCGACCCCCAGTAGGTCGAAGTGGAGCCGTTCAGATACTCCACCTGCTCGGCGGCAGAGTTTGCGTCGCCCAGTCCGGCGTTGACTGTGACATATGGCTCGACCTCCAGAAGCCGGCACAATTCCATCCATTCGTCCATGCCCAGATCGTTGGTCTGCATCGCCGCCCAGGCATGATCGAACATGGGTGGCCGCTTGTCGCGGTCGCCGAGGGCTTCATGCCAGTCCCAGTCGGACAGGAAATTGCCACCCGGCAGGCGCCACATGCCCGAATTGAGGGACCGGGCCAGAGCGGTGGTATCGGCGCGCCAGCCGTTGATGTTGTCGGCTGGCATCAGTGACACCGCAGCCACGCGGAAGCGGCCGGTGCCAGTGCCGGTGATTTCGATCCGGGCGTCGGCACTGGGGCCTGCGGGTGTGAAAGAAAAGGCGGTGCGCGCCCAGTCACGGGTCGGGGCCGGGAGAGCGATGGACTGGCGTTCGTTGGGGCCGTCACCCCAAACCAGCGCGACCGAAACGGTGGCGCTCGCGTCGCCCGAAAGCCAAAGGCTCCCTGTGTATTTGCGTCCCTCCGCAAGCGCGATGCCCGACTGCATCAGTCCACGTGGTTGCGCACTCACCGCGACCGATGGACTCTGCTCTCCTGCAAGCGGCGTGTCCCGGTCCATGACAACGGCATCTCCACCCCCGATCGGGCGCCAGCGCCGCCATTCGGTCCCGGGGCGACCTTCTGCATTGGGAGGGGGCGGAACATCGCGTGCCGCGTCGACCACCGGGAAATAGAATTTCCGATCGTCCAGCATTTCTGCCCACAATGTGCGGGTCATCAGGTTGCCAATCGGCTCGATGAACATGCCGTAAAGATAGGGGGAGACCGGGGCTGACCGCTTTGTTGCATCGATGCGGGCGATTACGGGCTTCGGCGCGGCATGGGCCGGCACGGCAAGCGGTGCCGCGCACAGGAGGGCGGCAGGCAGGGAGTGCTTCATGGCGGGCTCCGCAGGAACTCGGGGGATACAGGGGGGCCGGGCCATGCTGCTCCGGGAGAGGTGGAACGGCATGGCCCGGACGATTGCGCGATGGTGGTTGTGGTGGGCCGCCGCGCAAGGGATGGGATCAGAAGCGGAAGCGGACGCCTGCGCGATAGATCCGGCCAAGCCCGTCATAGAGCGCGGGGTTGGAGAAGATGTTCGTTCGCGCGGGAGCGTTGTCGAACACGTTGTCGACCTTGGCGTAGGCGACGATTTCCTTGGTGATGTTTACGCTGCCGCCGATGTCGAGGTAGAATGCACCGGGCAGGAAGTTCTGGTCGATCGTCGGCCGCTGCGAAGTGGAGGCCGGGCAATTTCCGGCTGAGCATACCACGTATTGGTTGCCGATCACGCCATCGCTGAACCAGCGCTCCTGCACCAGCAGCGAGAACTTGTCGTTCTCGTAGCTCTGGATCAGCAGGAACTTCCAGTCGGGCGTTGCGCCGTTGTTGTTGCCTGCCGTGTCCACCGGCAGCGTGCCTGGAAGGCCGGTGTCGGTGATGAACTTGATCACGTGAGTGGCGAGCCCACGCAAGGTCAGGCTCCCCGGCAGGCCAAGCGGCTGCTGCCAGCGGTACGAGGCCTCGATGTCGAACCCGCTGGTGTTGATCGAAGCCAGGTTGAACGCCTGCACGTTGATGAAGTTCGGCCCGTTGGTGTTGCTCAGGTTGAATGCGCTGCAGGTGGAATTGAGCACCTTCTGGAAGCAGAGCTGGACGATGTCATTGGCACCAAGGCTCGAGATCACGTCCTTGATCTTGATCTGGTACCAGTCGAACGAGACGTTGAGGCCGGGCAGCCACGACGGGTTGGCCAGCGCAATACCTGCGGTGTTGTTGCGGGCAAATTCTGGCGTCAGCGCCGTGTTGCCGATGGTGTGTTCTGGATCGCCAGCACGTTCGAGTTGGTGAACGGATCGAAGAAGTTGGGCAGCGTCGTGGTGACTGGTGCCGCAAACAGTTCCGACAGGTTGGGAGCGCGCACATCGCGTGACATCACGCCGCGGACGCGCAGGCCATCGACGGGCAGTTCCCAGGTGCCGCCCACCTTCCAGGCCCAGACCGTGCCAGAGGTGCTGTAGTCGGTCACGCGGCCAGCAGCGTTGACGTTGAGCTTGCCCGTGCTGTCGGAGTTGAGGATCGGCACGTCGACTTCAAGGTAGGCTTCCTTGACCGTGTAGGTGCCGTTGCCGTTCTTGTAGTTGCCGGCGTACCAGTTGTTGCCACCAGGTATCAGTAGCGGATCGGCCGGATAATCGCCGCCGGCAGGAGTGTTGGCAAAGCCCGCGCCATAAGGATCGGCAGTAACGCGATAATGTTCGCGGCGCCACTCACCACCGAAGGCGACCGAGAGCGGGCCAGCCCACAGCTCGACCGGAGAGCCCGAGAAGTTGATGCTGGCGACATCCTGGGTCTGGCGGGTGCGCTGGTAAGGCCCGGCTTCGGGCATGATGTAGTTGCGCGCAGCCTCGGACGCCTTGTCGCCAAAGATGTTGAGCGGGACGCAGCCGTTGGCGCGGGCAACCGGGTTGCGGCAGACAATCACGCCATTGTCCAGCACGGCATCCATCGCATTGTTGAAGCGGTTGCTCAGCAGGATGTTGTCGACGTCGATCCGCGTGTTGTTAACGCCATGCTCGTAATATGTGTCGTAAGTCCACTCGGTACCGCCGATTTCGGCGGCGCCCTTGGCACCGATCACTGCGCGCACCTGCTCACGGTCCGTGTGGACCTGCGTGTTGCCGAGCGAGGCATTGCTGGTGCCGAAGCGGAAGCTGGTGATGCCGGCATTTGTGCAGGCAGTGGCAATGCTGGCAGGCAGGTAGGGGTTCGAACACTGGATAGTAAGGCCGGGGCGGTTCTGGCCATTCACTGGCTGGTTCTGGGTCTTCACCCGCCCATAGTTGAACGTGGCATAGACCTCGCTGCCCGGTGTGAATTCGAAGCCGATGCGGCCATAGCCGTTGTAGCGATCGATCCGTGACTTGAGCGAACGGCCCGCATCTACGTTGCCGGTCAGATCACCGCCCAGGCAGAAACCGGGGAAACAGCCCGTGATGGTGCCCGCAGCATTCTTGTCGGGCACGCCGTTCGAGCCGTACTGAAACTGAAACGGGTTGCCTGCTGCATCGAATGCGATGCCCTGGAGCGGGCCCGCCGTGATCAGGCCATACTTGGTGAACGTGGTCGACTGGGCGAAATCGCGCAGAAGGAATTGTGGCGAACCGTCGTTGAGGACGCCACGGTTGATCAGCGTCGTCTGCTTGAACCAGTCGCGTCCGTTGGCAAGGCCGATGCCCCATTCTCCGCCGCCAACGCCGCCTTCGTGCGAATATTCGACATTGCCGATCACGCGCAGGCGATCTTCGGCAAAGGCCGTGCCGAATGCGAGTTGGGCGACAGCCTGTTCGTCATCCCCATAATTGGTGATGCCGCCCTGGATGTTGCCCTTGATCCCCTTGAAGCGGGTATCGGTGACGAAGTTGACGACACCGCCTACCGCGTCCGAGCCGTAGGATGCAGATGCGCCCCCGTTCACCACGTCAACCCGCTGGGTCAGGAGCTGCGGAAACAGGCTGATGTCCGGCACGCCGGTGACATTCGCGCCGACGACGCGCTGGCCATCGAGAAGTGTCAGCGTGCGGATCGTGCCCACGCCGCGCAGCGAGAACGAGCTGAGGCCCTGTGCGCCGCTCGAAGTGCTGAAGGTGTTGACCTGCGTACCGCTCGACCCCTGCAGCGAGGGAAGCTGCGAGATCGTGGTGAAGATGTTGGGCTGCGCGTTGGCGGCGATCTGTTCGCTGCCGATTACCGTGGTCGGCGTTGGCGCGGTGAAGCCACTCGTGTTGATGCGCGATCCGGTAACAATGATTTCAGCCGCACTCGGGCGCTCGTCAGGCTCGGCTGCACTGTCTGCGGCCACGGATGGATTGGCCGCATCCTGCGCCTGCGCCGCGATTGGCATCAGTCCGGCAAGCGCTACGACCCCGAGCGATGCGCCTTGCAGCAACAGGCGACGGCAATCCAGCAAGTTCAACAACATCCCACTCCTCCACATAAATTTCGTTAGAGCTGCATCGGTCTGCGCAGCGTTTTAACTGACAAGTCGAATCAGGGAGGGGCGGCGCTGATACGGCGCGATCCATCAAACCACTGCCTTGCGAACCTCTCGGCGCGACTCGGCGGTCTGACAACACCTCTCCAATCGTCGACTTTCCGGGGATTTACTAAGCCACTTTCCCCAAGTAGTGGTAACGTTAACTCATTTTCGTCTACGTTGCGATTCCATGCTTGTCAATAGTCTGACAAATTGGCAATGCGATGGGCGGGTCAGGGTGGGCCGAGCAGGTCACACCGTGCGATCCGGCAAAAGGCCGAGGTTTGGGAGATAATTGGTTGCGCAGCTTGAAGGCTACCCGAATCCGTTGGACGATCATTGCTCTCTTCGTGGGCGCAATGGTGCTGAACTATCTGGCGCGCTCAGTGCTCGGCGTTGCTGCACCGGTCGTGCTGCAGGAGCAGGGCATCACCAGCCAGCAATACGGCTGGATCACCGGCGCTTTCCAGGTTGGCATCATGCTCCAGCCGCTTGCCGGATATTTCCTCGATAGCGCGGGCCTTCGCATCGGTTTTGCGGTCTGCGCGGGCCTGTGGTCGCTGATCACGATGGCGCATGTCTTCGCCTCAGGCTGGCTCAGCTTCGCCGCACTACGCGGCCTTCTCGGCCTTGCCGAAGGCTCGGCCCAGCCCGCTGGTCAGAAGCTTGTCGCCACGTGGTTCCCGGCGCGCGAGCGTGGCACGGCAGGCGGCATCTACAACATCGGGGCCTCCTTCGGCGCTGTCTTCGCGCCGCCACTCGTGGCTTGGGCAGTGCTTGCCTATTCGTGGCGCGCGGCTTTTGTCGTCGCTGGCGGGCTGGGACTGGTCTGGGTCGTGCTGTGGCTACTCTGGTATGAAAGCCCCGCCCGGCATCGCCGCATCGGCGAGGATGAGCGTGCCCTGATTGCCTCGGGGCAGGAGGCGCACCTCGCCGCAAGCGAGCAGCGCGCCTCGATCGCTGCCATCCTGCGGCGCCGAAACCTTTGGGGCATCGCTCTGCCTCGCCTTCTGGCCGACCCGGTCTGGGGCATGCTGTCGTTCTGGATGCCGCTATACCTCGCGCGGGTCCATCACTTCGACCTGACACAGATCGCGATATTCGCGTGGCTGCCGTTTCTTGCAGCAGACCTTGGCTGCTTGTTCGGTCCCGCGGTTGCTTCCGCGCTCAACCGGCGCGGCGTCAACCTGATCGATGCACGTCGCATGGCCTTCACGCTTGGCGCAGTGATGATGACGGGCATGGCCTTGGTCGGAATGGTCAGCAGCCCTTACGTCGCGATAGCGCTGCTTTGTCTCGGCGGATTCGCTCACCAGACGCTGTCTGTCACTGTCATCACCATGGCATCGGACCTGTTCCGCCGCAACGAAGTGGCAACTGCCGCAAGTCTCGCAGGCCTCGCTGCCAACCTCGGCGTCCTGCTCTTCTCGCTCCTGCTGGGCGGGCTGGTTGATCGCGTTGGTTATGAACCCTTCTTCATCGTTCTGGGTCTGCTCGACCTGATCGGTGCAGCCCTTCTCTGGACCTTGGTGCGAAAGCCCGCATGACCCATTTTGCCAATCCTGTTCTTCGTGGCTTCAACCCCGATCCTTCGATCGTGCGTGTGGGCGACGACTTCTATATCGCCACTTCGACGTTCGAGTGGTTTCCCGGAGTGCAGATCCACCACAGCCGCGATCTCGTGCATTGGCGTACGATTGCACGTCCACTTCGGCGCGCCAGCCAGTTGGACATGCGCGGCGATCCGGATTCCTGCGGGGTCTGGGCGCCGGATCTCACTTACGCCCACGGAAAATTCTGGCTGATGTTCACCGACGTCAAGCGTTACGGCCAGACCACCGTGAACGGCGCCACCGGGGCATCCTTGCGCGATTTTCACAACTATCTCGTGACGGCAGACAGCGTCGATGGTGAGTGGTCGGATCCGGTCCATCTCAACAGTAGCGGCTTTGATCCCTCGCTGTTCCATGATGACGATGGCCGGACATGGCTGGTGAACATGATGTGGGACCACCGCCCGGGCAGCAGCCGTTTTGGCGGCATCGTGCTTCAGGAGCTCGATCGAGCGACCAAGCGGCTTGTCGGCAATCGCCACCTTGTCTTCGCCGGTACCGAGCGCGGCTTTACTGAGGCGCCGCACATCTACAAGCGGGATGGCTGGTATCACCTCATGGTGGCAGAAGGTGGCACCGGCTGGGAGCATGCTGTGGTGATGGCGCGTTCGCGTGACCTGCTCGGGCCATACGATGTGCATCCCGACGGCGCGGTACTGACTGCTGCAGGGACGCGCGACGGTGCGTTGACCCGCGCCGGGCACGGCGATCTTGTCGACCTGCCCGATGGCAGCACATGGATTGCCTACCTCTGCGGCCGACCTCTGCCGCGGCAGGAGCGCTGTGTCCTAGGGCGCGAGACGGCGATCCAGCGGATGGTCTGGTGCGAGGACGGCTGGTTGCGGACGCTTGCCGGCGATGCAGCGCCAGAACCCACCCCCGCCTTGCCGAACCTGCCCGCCGCGCCCGATATTGCAGATCCGGCCTGGGACGGCGCTTTCCAGGAAGGCAATTTGCCGTTGCCGTTGCAATGGTTGCGTTCCCCGGTGCCCGAGCGGCTCTTCAGCCTCTCTGCCCGTCCAGGCTGGCTGCGCCTCTACGGCCGCGAAACTGTCGGCAGCTTCTTCGAGCAAGCGCTCGTTGCGCGCCGGCAGGAGCATTTCGTCTTTACCGCAAGCACGCTTGTGGCGTTTGACCCGCAGGACTTCCAGCAATCCGCCGGGCTCATTTGCTATTACAACAGCACAAAGTTCCACTACCTCAACCTCACGATGGAAGGTGATCGCCGGCAACTGCAAGTGCTGTCGGCCGTGCCGGGCGAGGAAACCGTCGCATTCGTCGTGGCCGATGCACTACCCGAAGGGGAGATCGAGCTGCGTGTCGATGTTAGCGGGGCCGAACTGCGCTTCAGCTGGCGTTGCGGCGAGACTGACTGGAGCGAATGGCCCGTAGTCCTCGACGCGAGCGCGCTGTCCGATGAAGTTTCGCTGCCCGGATTGCCCAACTTTACCGGCACTTTCGTTGGCGTGGCCGCGCAGGACTTGTCCGGGGACGGCGCTCATGCAGATTTTCGCTTCTTCCGTTACGAGGGACTCGCATCGGACTGACCGCCGCGAGATTTTGCCAAGTGCATCCTGCCCAAACGTATGTTAACGTAAAACACAGTGCCAGCAGGGATAAGTCTGATTTAATATGAGGGGGCGGGGCAAGAATAGCGGCCACGAGGCGGAACGCCATCAGCGCGGAGCGACCGTAATAGACGTTGCCGCCCGCGCGGGGGTCTCTGCGATGACTGTGTCGCGTGTGATCAATGGGAACGGCCGGGTCAAAGCCGAAACCCGCGAGGCCGTGGAGCGTGCGATAGCCGAACTGGCCTATGTGCCCAACGTGGCCGCACGCAGTCTGGTGAGGTCGACCGAACTGCGCATCGGTGTGGTCTACTCGAACCCCAGCGCGACCTTCATGAGCGACTTTCTCACTGGGGTTTACGAAGAAGCCTCGGCACGTGGCGCACGCCTCATTCTGGTGAAGGGGGAAGGCGGGCAGCCCCCATCCGAAAAGGCCTTGCAGGAACTCGTCCGCTCGGGCGTGCTTGGCGTGCTTGTCACGCCACCGTTGGGCGAATCGCCACGTGTTCTGCGGATTCTTGGCGAAGCTGGCCTGCCGATCGCCGCAGTGGGTGCCTATGGCAGGACGGGCGTGATCCGCGTCCGTATCAACGATCGCAAGGCGGCCTGCGAAATCACCCGCCTCCTTATCGGGCTCGGCCACCGACGCATCGGGTTCATTCTTGGCAATCCCGACCAGGCAGCCAGCGCCGAGCGCATGGCTGGCTTCCACGAAGCGGTGCGCGAGGTCGAAGGCGTTGAAACCATCGTCGTAGCCGGTGACTACCGCTACGAATCCGGTCTGGTCGCTGGTGAACTGTTGCTTGGCAGCGAGAACCCGCCGACAGCAATCTTCGCCAGCAACGACGAAATGGCAGCGGCAGTGGTTTCAGTAGCCCACCGCCGCCAGCTCCACGTGCCAGACGAGCTTACCGTCGTCGGTTTCGATGATACGACCGCCGCCGTAATGCTCTGGCCCCCGCTCACCACCGTGCATCAACCTGTTCACCGTCTCGCCAAGGAAGCTCTTGGCCTACTGGTCCAGCAGATCGAATCCGGTGCGGAAAAGTCCGGTGAAGGGCGCGACGTCATACTCGGCCACGAGATCGTTGTTCGGCAGTCGAGTGCTGCCCCGATTTAGCGTTGCTTCAGGCCACGGATGATGGTGTTCGGCAGAAAGGCGTTGTCCCATTCCGGGCGCCCGTCCTTGGGAGCAGGCGGCGTAGCCCCGACGCGCAGCACGATCAGCCGAAACTTGGGGCTGATTGCAACGATCTGGTTGGAATTGCCGTCGAACAGGAACAGATCCCTATCGAGAAAGGGCTCGGAATGGAGCACTTGCGGCCCCATGGTGCCCGGCGCACCGAAGCCCCGGCGCTGGCGATACGGCTCGCCAAGCCATACTCCCAGTCCGAAATTGGGATTTTGCGCAGTGCCCTTGCGCATTTCGGCCACATAGCCAGCAGGGAGCAGCCGCTTGTTTTGCCATTTGCCATCATTGATCAGCAGGATGGCCAGGCGCAGATAACTGTCAGCCGGCAAATACGTGCAGCAGCCCGAATGGGCGAGGCCGTTCGGCTTGCCGACCCAGATACGTCCGCCTTGCGCCCAGCGGCTTAAGGACCTCGCTGCTGAGGAAATCCCCATAGCGCATTCCGGTCGCTCCTTCGATGACCATCGCAACAAGATCGCTCGGCGCGTTGGCATAGGAATAGCGTGTTCCCGGCTCGTACGGCATGGGGTAGCTGTCGATGATCTTCTTGCCGAACTCTGTATCCAGCAAAGCCAGATTGTATGGATGGGCGGGATCGGCGCTGAACCCTTGGTCGAGCATGCCCGATCGCATGTCGAGCAAGTAGCGGACTGTGATCTTGGCTTTCGCGGTGCCTCTTGCAGAAGGGATGAACTCGGCAATGGACTGATCGAGCGAGCGAATCTTGCCGATCGCCATCGCGCGACCGATGGCGATCGCCGTCAGTGGCTTTGACAGGGACCTCGAGACGAGCGGTGTCCTCGCATCGACGCCCTTGCCATACCATTCGCTTTCAATCCGGCCATTGCGCCAGACGATGAACGCCGTGCTGTTCATCGCCTCCGCGTAGGAGCGGCTTTCGACCAGAGCCTTCTCGGAAATCGAGCGTTGTGCGGGCGTGACAAGCGGAAGCGGGGTCCAGCGATCCACTCCGGCCAGCGGTTCCATCGGGGCGTAGGGGAAGTTTCCGGGGTCCTTGAAGAACGTGGCCAGCCGGTCCTCGTAGACTTTCTGGGCGTCGGACCAATCGGTCTGCGCACTAGCTACAGTTGTCATGAGACAGGCTACAAGGGCTGACTGCAAAATCAGGAGCGCACTTCTTCCGACATTCATGAATTCGTTCTCCGCCTGCCGGTCAGCCCAGTCGCGCCGCAGACGCGGCGCGTGCTGGAATGCGGATATCCGTGCGGCAGCAACGCCCGTTTTCCTGCCTCCCAACCCTTTATCACCGCAAGGCGGATAGTTTGGCGGCTTTGGCCACGTCTCGCAGCGGCCCGGTCCATATCTCCACCAAGAAGTTAGATTGGAGTCCGCTGGATATGACAGGGGTTGAACGGTGCCAGGTGGCGATTGTCGGAGCCGGTCCCGTCGGGACGGTTCTGGCCACGCTGCTGGCCCAGGCGGGGGTGGACGTGGTCGTGCTGGAAGCCGGGGAGGACTGCGCGCAGGACTTGCGCGCATCCACCTTCCATCCACCGACGCTCGAGATGCTGGATACAATCGGCATCACGCCGATGCTGCTGGACAAGGGCCTGAAGGCGCCTGTCTATCATTGGCGTGACAGGACCAGCGGCGAGGTCATCGATTTCGACTTGAGCGAGATTTCGGACGTGACCCGTTATCCCTTCCGCATCCAGTGCGAACAGTATCACCTGTCGCGCGCGCTGGCTGCTGGGCTCGAGAAGTATTCGAACGCCAAGATGCGCTTCAGCACAAAGTTGCTGACCTTCCAGCAAGATGACAGCGGCGTCGATCTCTGGGCAGAAACGCCTTTCGGCATAAACCGCCTCCGCGCCGATTATCTTGTCGGGGCCGATGGCGCCAATTCGATCGTGCGCAAATGGCTTGGCATCGAGTTCGACGGGTTTACCTATCCCGAGCGCTTCCTGTGCCTGTCCACCGATCTGGAACTCGCCGATCATCTGCCGAACCTGGCTTACGTTAACTACGTGTCGGACCCGAAGGAGTGGCTCGTGCTGCTGCGCGTGCCGTCACTGTGGCGGGTGCTGGTGCCAACCGACGGCTCGCTCAGCGATGAAGAACTGCGTTCGGACAGGATCAAGAACGGCATCTTTGACCGCCTCGTGGGTGATGGTGCGGCTGTAAAGACCGAACACCGTACGCTCTATCGCGTGCACCAGCGTGTCGCCAAGTCGTTCCGCGAAGGACGCGTCGTGCTTGTCCGCGATGCTGCGCACCTCAAAAACCCGCTGGGCGGGTTCGGGATGAACTCGGGCGTCCACGATGCCTTCAACCTGTTCGAAAAGCTTGCGCCGGTGCTCAAGGGCACGGCGGCAATGGAACCAAGTCTCGCCCTCTATGACCGCCAGCGCCGAGAAGTGACGCACAGCTTCACCCAGATGCAGACCAAGGAAAACATGGCCTTCATAAAGGGTGGACAGGACGGGGCGCACGAAGCGCGCCGTGCCAAGATGCTGGAAATCAAGAACAATGATGAAACTCGCCGCAACTACCTGATGCGGCAAGCCATGTTCGACAGCCTCGCCCAGGCGGCTGCGATCGTTTGATGCGGAGTGGCGCTGCAGTGGTGGGACTGCGGCGTGGCTTCTTCTGGAGACAAATCCGATGGTCGACGTCCAGGGTTACCGCGCCTGTCTTGGCGTGATTGCCCCTTCCACCAACACTACCGTCCAGCCCGACATGGAGCGCATGCGCCCTGCTGGTGTGACCAACCACTTTTCGCGGATCTTCGTCGAAGACCCGGTCGCCCTGTCGAATGAGGACTTCATCGCAGGCACCACGGCGATTGCCGAAAACACCATGGACGCCGTGCGCTCGGTGATGACGCTTCGCCCGGAATACTTGGTGCTAGGCATGTCGGCGATCACCTTTTACGGTGGTGTAGAGGGCGGCAGGAAGTTCAAGGCTGAGGTCGAGGCGCTGGCTGGCGTTGGCGCGTCGACTGGCTCTGAATCCATCGCCGCTGCGCTGCATGCCTATGGCAATGTGAAGACGGTCAGCTTCGTTTCGCCCTATTATCCGGTTGCCAACGCAGAAGTGCGCCGTTTCCTGGAGGAATCCGGTTTTTCGGTGGTGCGGGACGTGCCCTTGCAATGCAAGCGGTGGACCGACATCGCCAAGGTCACACCGCAGCGATTGCGCGAGGTAATCGACCATCTCAACGGCAGCGACGTGGATGCCATCGTTCAGGTCGGCACCAACCTTTCCATGGTTAGCCTTGCCGCGGAGTATGAGCAGAAGCTCGACAAGCCCGTGATTGCTATCAACACGGCAACTTATTGGCATGCTTTGCGGAACCTTGGCGTCAACGACCGGATCGAAGGCCTCGGCAGACTTTTGTCGGAGTTCTGACGAAACCCCTGCCGGCTCGACGGGAAGGGATAAGTCCATTCCCGCCGCTACTTAACCGCTTCAGAATAGCCCGTCGTCGTCGTCGTCGTCTGTTGTCGCTTCAAAACCTTGGCCGTCTGGTGCCGTGGCGATGCCGGCGTAGCCTTCGCCAAGCGAGCGGTTGTGGACGTCTCGCTCGTCGGCCATCGTGTAGGTGCAGGCGAGCTGTTTGAGGATCGCCTGAATGGCGGCGACGGTGCCAGGTTCGGTGCTAGCGTCACCGCCGGTGATTGCCCGCAAATTGTCGCACATCGCGCGCATCGACTTTCCGGTGGCGGCAGCTTCCTCGAGCAGAGACATTGCCGACGCCAGATGCGCACGCAATTCCTGAGCTTCTGCTACGACCATCGCCATCGCGGTGCGACCGGCCTGATTGCAATCGGCAATGGTGGCCAGAAACCGCGCAAGGAGCTCCCCCGATGCCGCCGCATTTTCGCTCGAGCGCTCCTGAAGCCGGTGGCATGGCCCTGACAGGTGATCCTGGGTCTTCAGGATCGTCTCGGCAATCGCATCGAGCCGTTCCGAATACGTCCTGATCTCGTTGGCGATGACCATGACCGGTCGACCAACCCCCTGAGCGGTGCGGCAACTGAGGCCAATGTTGATCGCCATGTATTGCACATCAAGCCTCAGCATGGCTATCGACCTTGCGCGCCTGGTCACCTCCTCGACCGTTTCGAGGATGAAGGCGAGCGTTGCCATGCCTTCGCTGTTTGCGCGACCAAGCTGGCCAAGCATGGCCCGCGCTTCACCGACGCTGGCTTCGATTCGTCCGAGAATGTCGATGTCGCCTTCATCGGAACCTGCAGGAGCAAGATCGCCAAGTCTGTCGCATTGCGCGCGCAGGCGCATCACGGATGCGGCAAGCTCGGCGGTTTCATGCACATATTCTGCAGTCGCGGCGTCCGAAAGGGCGGCAAGGACTGCCAGTGCGGGTTGAGCATTCTCAAGGGCAATGACCTTGCCGGTCACCGCCCCCTCGATCAGCCCCAGCCCCTTCTGCACGTGTTCAAAGCGCTGGCGCACCCTGTCGCCGATCTGGATGGCGGAGATGGCGCCGTGCAGTTCGGTCTGGATGGCAGTGGCAGTGGCAGAGACCAGCCGCGCCATCTGCCCGAGGTTGCCTTGGTGTGCCTGCAGGTCAGCTGCACCTTGCAGCAGCGCATCGGGGACCTGGGGGAAAACCCTGGAGCACTCCAGATCCAGCAGGCGGTCATTCCGGCCCATGTCATGGAGGCTTTTGGCCAGCGCTTCCAGCATATGCTCAAGTCCGCGAAGGTCCTGTTCGCCCTGGCCAAGCTTGACCCGCATCGCGTCGGCAAAGTCCATGAACTGCGCAAGACCCGATGCGGTGATCTTGACGTTCATGCCATAGATGTCGAGCACCTGGAGGCAGCGCTGAACCTCGCCGATGCTCGTCCTGATCTCGCGGGACGCTTCATGAAGCGAGGCGATTTCGCCCGAGCGCTGGTGCACGGTGTCACGCACGTTGAGCAGTGAGATGGCGGCATTGTGCAAGCCGCTGATGGCATCGCTGCCCACCCCGCCATCCAGCATCCCGGTCACTTCACCAAGCGCATTCACGATCGTCTCGATCTTGCCAACCGCGTGGCACAACTGTGTGCTTGCACTGTTGAAGTTCTCGTTCATCGGCAGCAGAAATGCGGCGACCTCATCGGCCAGGGACGCGATGTCGGCGTCGGGCAAGGGGCGGGAGGTAACGAGCTTCAGGGCCGGCATCGCTCAGCGTGCCGTCGCGCGGAGGATTTCCCCCGCGATTGCCTGAAGGCCGATCACCCGGTCAGCTGCGCCGCGGGCAATGGCTTCCTTGGGCATGCCGAATACTACTGACGATGCCTCGTCCTGCGCAAAGGTGCGGGCGCCGGCCTCCTTCATTTCCAGAAGGCCGCGTGCTCCGTCATCTCCCATGCCGGTCATGATGACGCCCACCGCATTCGACCCCGCACAACGCGCGGCCGATCTGAAGAGGACGTCCACCGAAGGGCGATGTCGCGAGACGAGGGGGCCGTCGCGCACGGACACGAGGTAGCGCGCACCCTGTCGCTCCAGCAGGGTGTGCTTACCTCCGGGTGCGATCAGCACATGCCCGCGCATGACCGTGTCGCCTTCCTCTGCTTCCTTCACAGAAACCTCACAGATGGAATTGAGCCGGTCTGCAAAGGCCTTGGTGAAGCGCTCAGGCATGTGCTGGACGACGACGATGCCCGGCGAATTGGCGGGAAGTGCCTCCAGCACTTCGCGCAGGGCCTCGGTCCCGCCGGTCGAAGCGCCAAGGCACACGACCATCTCGGTCGTACGGCTCATTGCCCGCCCGCTCGGCGGAGGCAGGACGGCATCGGCTGTCAGCTTCGCCTCCGGACGTATGCGCGGCGGTGCTGGCCGGCGCGACGATACGCGGGCGCGCGCGGCGCCCTTGACGACTTCACGGATCGTGGCGCGGGCTTCGGCTAGGTGGTCGGCCACGCCGATGCGCGGCTTGAGGATTACGTCAACAGCCCCTGCCTCGAGCGCCTGGAGCAAGGTTTCCGACCCTTGCTCGGTGAGCGACGAGCACATCACCACCGGCACCGGGCACTGGCTCATCAACTTGCGCAGAAAGGTTATGCCATCCATCCTGGGCATCTCGACATCGAGCGTGATGACGTCGGGAACCTGTTCCTGGATGATCCGGGCAGCAGCAAAGGGATCGGGGGCCGTCCCGATCACTTCGATCTCGGGATCCTCCTCGAAGATGGCCTTCATCGTCTGGCGCACGCTGGCGCTGTCATCGACGATAAGAACCCGGGTCCGTTGTCTTGCGCTCATCACAGGGGCCTCCGGAAGACTGTGCCGGCAACCTGGGTGAGATTGTGGCGAAAGCCGGTGATCGATTCCGAATGGCCAAGGAACAGGTAGCCGCCCGGCAGCAGCTTTTCGCAAAGCCGCAGGACGACGTCCTCCTGAGTCTTCTTGTCGAAATAAATCAAAACGTTGCGGCAGAAGATCAGGTGGAATGTCTCGTCGATGGGGTTGGCTTCATCAATGAGATTGAGACGGCCGAACGCCACCCGTCGCCGCAACTCGGGGGCGATGCGGATTTCCTCGCGAGATGGATCCTTGGGTTCCAGCACGTATCGGCGACGCAAGTGCGCAGGCACAGGCTCTACCTGTTCGCGCGGATAGATGCCCTTCACTGCCGTTGCGAGCACGTCTGTGTCGATATCGGTGGCGATCACACGATAATCCATGCCGCGGCTGCGCGTGGCGAAATCATCGAGCAGCATGGCAAGGGTGTAGGGCTCGGCGCCGGTCGAGCAGGCTGCGCTCCAGCAGCGGATCTGGCGGCAGCTTTCCTCGGCATAAAGCGGCAGGACCGTGTTGGTCAGGTAATCGAAGTGTGCCGGTTCGCGGAAAAAGTCGGTCTTGTTGGTAGTGACAGCATTGATGAGGTGTTCGAGCTCGTTGCCGCCCAGGTTTCCGGCGAGGACGAGATTGCAGTAGTCGCCGATGCTCCCGACCGCGAGCGCGCGGGCACGTCGCCTGAGCCGGCCTTCGAGCATGGTCTGCTTGCTCGACTTGATATTGATGCCGGTCTCAAGCTGGATCAGCTCGGCAAGCGCCTTGAACTGCCGTGCTGAAATCCGGTCGTCTTCGGATGCAAGGCCAAAAGCGTGGGGGCTGAGATCGTTCAAGTCTGCACCTTTCTGAAAGACCGGTTACGGCCAAGCCTCACTTCACGCCGCGCGCCCGAAATCGCTGTCTTCCTTGTCGGCAGCGCCGCTGGTCAGGTCCAGTTCGAAGCCCTTCAGCCGCTCCTTCTGATGTGCAACCGAGTTCGGCCTGACAGCGTTTGCCTTGGCGCGCGGCTTGAGACCTGGCTTCGGCCTGGCAGCCCGCTCGACGCGCGGACCGTCGTGCAAGAAGCTGCGCTCTTCTTCCATCTTGAAGAATGACGTGGTGTGCTGCAGTTCCTCGGCCCGGGCGGCGAGCCCGTCCGACGTCGAAGAAATCTGTTCCGAAGCGCTCGCGTTCTGTTGCGTGACCTTGTCGAGCTGCTGGATGGCTTCGTTGATCTGTGCCGCGCCAATGTCCTGTTCGCGGCAGGCTGCGCTGATCTCGGTCACCAGTTCAGCGGTGCGGCGGATGTCGGGCACCAGCCGTCCCAGCATTTCGCCAGCCTCGCAGGCAGCCTTGACCGTTTGAGCCGAGACCGAAACGATCTCGGCTGCGGCGGTCTGGCTGCGTTCGGCCAGCTTGCGCACTTCGGATGCGACGACGGCGAAGCCCTTGCCATGCTCGCCCGCTCTGGCGGCCTCTACCGCGGCGTTGAGCGCGAGCAGATCGGTCTGGCGTGCGATCTCCTGCACGATGCTTATCTTCTCGGCGATGGTGCGCATGGCGTTCACGGCCTTGTCGACCGTTGCGCCCGAAAGCTCGGCATCTTTTGACGACTGGCGCGCAATCTTTTCGGTCTGCGCGGCATTGTCGGCGTTCTGCTTGATGTTCGCAGCCATCTGTTCCATCGAGGCCGAAGCCTCCTCGGCCGAGGCTGCCTGTTCGGTGGCGCCTTGAGAGAGTTGCTGCGAACTGCTCGCCATCTGGGCGCTGCCGTCGGCAACCTCATTGGCAGCGAGGCTGACGTTGCGGGCAAATGCACGCAGATTATCGACCAGCATGTTCATCGAATCCCGCATCTTCTGGTGATCGCCGTGGCAATCTAGCTCCATCCGCTCGGTCAAGTCCCCAGCAGATAGCTTGCCGAGCACGCGGTTGCCTTCTTCGATCGGCAGGATCGTGGCATCAAGCATGCCGTTGATGCCACTGATCAGCGCAGCAAAATCACCGACGAAGCGGCGCTCGTCGCCACGCTCGCTGAGGCGTCCTGCGGTTGCTGCGCCGATCAGCACCTGGATTTCCGAGGTGATGGCGCGCAGGTTTTCCCGCAGCGCCTCGATCGTGTCGTTGATGAAGGCCTTCTTGCCGGGAAGCTGTTCCATCGGCGCGTTGAAGTCCCCTTCGCCGAAGGCCTTGATACAGGCCATGGCCCTCTTCTTTACCGCGATATGCCCGGCGACCATTTCGTTGATGCCGCGCGCGACTACGCCGAAGTCGCCTTCAAACTTGCGATCGTCGATCACCACATCGATGTCGCCGCGGTCGTGCTCGCTGGCCATGTGCTTCATCTCGGCAATAAGCCCCACGAGATTGCGGCGCAGCATTTCGATGTTGTCGTTTATAAAGGCCTTCTTGCCCGGCAACTGCGCCAAGGGTTCCTCAAAATTGCCAAGGCTGAACTCGCGGACCACGCCCATCGCGAGCTTTTTCACGGCGATGTGTGCATTCACCAGGTTGTTGACATCGGCGGCCATCCTCGCGACCTCGCCGCTGAACCGCTGCGTGGGGATGACCACGTCGATATCGCCGCGCTCGTGTTCGTCGCTCATCTGGCGGATGCTGGCACCAAGGTCGCTGACCGGCAGGAGCGCCTTGTCCAACAACCCGTTGATCGCGTCGAACACGCTCGCCGTGGTGGCGTTGCAGCTGGCAGGCTGCAAACGTGCTTGCAGGTCGCCCCGGGCAATCGCGTCTTCAACCCGCAGAATTTCCTGCTGTATGCGTTTTGCTGAAACAGCTTTGAATGGGTTGATCGTCATTTCCCGTTCCCGTCCTTTTTCCGGCTCACTTTTGCAGCGGCTCCGCGTCCCTTCGTTTCCGCACGTGTGCTACGCGCTTACCAATTGACCTTGGCTGCCGATCCCGACGGCATCCTCGGTCGTGAAGATGCGGGCGGCGTCGACGATGACGACGAAGCCCGTCTCCCGGCGAACGACGCCGGTGATGTATTGAGAATTCCAGCGGATCCCGATGTCCGGAGCAGGTTCGATCTCTGCCCTCTCAAAGCTCGTGACGCTGAGTACCCGGTCGATGACCACGCCCAATGCGAGAAGACGGTCCGGCAGCGGCACGTCCAGAATCAGGATGCGCGTGGCCAGTGTCGGTTCGACCGCGGGCAGGCCCAGACGCTTGCGGAAATCTACGGTCGGCACGCCTTGACCGCGCAAGTCCGTCAAGCCAACAAAGTGCGCAGGGCCATTCGGCAGTTGCGACGGCGGTGCATAGTCGAGGATCTCGCGAACCAGCGTAACCGGGAAGGCAAAGACCTCCTCGCCCAGACCGAACTCGACGACCTGAAGTTCGCCGCCCTGGAGGTCGGCCCCACTCATGCTGCCCTGCCAAAGTCAGCATCGTCGGCATCGGCGCCGCCGTCGGTGAGGTTTAGCGCAAAGCCGGCGAGACGCTCCTGCTGCGCTGCAACCGTGTTGCGCGGCGCCGCCTTGCTCGGCGCGGCCTTTGCAGGGCGAGCCTGCGCAGCGGGCTTACGTGCCGGAGAAGCCGGACGCCTGGCCGGTGCGCTGCGGCGCATTTCGCCGGCATGATTGTTGCCTGTCTGGAAGAAGGCAATGGCGCTCTGCAGTTCCTCGGCCTGCGATGCCAGCTCTTCGGAAGTGGCCGAAATCTGATCAGATGCGCTGGCGTTGATCTGCGTTACCTTGTCGAGCTGCTGGATCGCCTCGTTGATTTGCGATGCGCCGATGTCCTGTTCGCGGCAGGCGGCGCTGATCTCTGTCACGAGTTCGGCGGTACGGCGAATGTCCGGCACCAATCGCGACAGCATTTCACCGGCGTCGGTCGCAACCTTGACGGTGTCGGCAGAAACCGAGACGATTTCGGCAGCTGCGGTCTGGCTGCGTTCGGCCAGCTTGCGCACTTCCGAAGCGACGACGGCAAAGCCCTTGCCGTGTTCGCCCGCGCGCGCCGCTTCCACAGCGGCGTTAAGCGCGAGGAGGTCGGTCTGCCGGGCGATTTCCTGCACGATGCTGATCTTTTCCGCGATCGTGCGCATCGCGCTCACCGCCTTTTCAACGGCAGACCCGGAAAGCTCAGCATCCTTGGACGACTGGCGCGCAATCTTTTCGGTCTGGGCGGCGTTGTCGGCGTTCTGTTTGATGTTGGCAGCCATCTGTTCCATCGAAGCGGAGGCTTCCTCGGCGGAGGCCGCCTGTTCGGTCGCACCTTGCGAAACCTGCTCTGAGCTGGCTGCAAGCTGGCGGCTTCCTGCCGAAACGTTGTCGACTGCCGCGGCGGTGGTGCCGACCACGCTGCGCAGCCGTTCGATCATTGTTGCAAGCGCGGTGCCGAGCTGGTCGTCCGGCGAGCTTGCCCGATGCTCCACGGTCAGGTCGCCATCGGCGATACGGTCGGCCACTGCGGCGGTCTTGCGCAAGTCTGCCACCAGGCCATTGATCGCATCGCGCATTCCCTGGTGATCGCCGTGGCACTGGATATCGACCGTCTCCTGCAGATTGCCGATGCTGAGAAGCCGCAGCACGCGGTTGCCTTCCTCGATGGGCAGGATGATCGCATCGAGCATGCCGTTGATCCCCGACACGAGCTTTGCGAAGTCGCCGACAAAGCGTGAAGCGGTGCCGCGTTCCGAAAGGAGCCCGTCGGTTGCCGCCTTGATCAGTCGCTGCACTTCGGCAGTGATCTCGCGCAGATTCATGCGCAGCGTCTCGATCGTGTCGTTGATGAAGGCCTTCTTGCCCGGGAACTGCTCGAGCGGGGCGTTGAAGTCTCCTTCGCCGAACGCCTTCACACAAGCCATCGCCTTCTTCTTCACGGCTATGTGACCAGCGACCATTTCGTTGATGCCGCGTGCGACTACCTGGAAGTCGCCGTCGAATTTCGCGCTGTCGATCATGACATCGATGTCGCCACGGTCATGCTCGACCGACATGTGGTTCATTTCGGCGAGCAAGCCGGTGAGGTTTGCGCGCAGCGTCTCGATGGTATCGTTGATGAAGGCCTTCTTGCCCGGGAATTGTTCGAGTGAAGCCTGGAAATCGCATTCACCAAAAGCCTTGACGCAGGCCATGGCCTTTTTCTTCACCGCGATGTGGCCAGCAACCATGTCGTTGATACCCCGGGCAACAACGCCGAAATCGCCGGGGAACTTCGCATGGTCGATGACCACGTCGATATCGCCGCGCTCATGCTCAGCCGACATATGGTTCATTTCGGCGAGCAGGCCCGAAAGGTTCGCGCGCAGCGTCTCGATTGTATCGTTGATGAAGGCCTTCTTGCCTGGCAACTGCTCCATCGGCGCAGTGAAGTTGCCCAGGCTGAACTGACGGACGCATTCCATTGCCTGCTTCTTCACGCTGATGTGCGCATCGACGAGTTCGTTGACTTGCGTTGCCATCACGCCAAGCTTGCCAGGTAGGGTCTTCGCATCGATGACCACGTCGATGTCGCCCCGCGCGTGCTCGTCGGTCATCCGCGCGATCTGCGAGGACAGTGCCTCGACCGGTGCGGTGGCACTGTCCAGCAGGCGGTTGAATGCTGCGATGACAGCCTTGGTCGGGTCATTGCCGGCCGTCTCATCAAGGCGCACCGAGAGATCTCCGGCTGCAAGGGCCTGTTCGACCCGGCTGACCTCCTCGAGTACGCGCTGCTCCGAAACTCTGGACAAAATGCTCATCATGCGGCCTCCGCAAGCGATGTGAAGATGGTGGGAAGATCTGGAATGACGATGACCGAACCGGGCTGGCGCACCAGTTCGCGGGCGAACTCTCGGCGCCAGCGCATGCCCAGCAAGGGTGGTTCGCTGCTGTCTGAGCGATTAAGGATAGTGACTTCGTGAACCTTGTCCGACCGCAGTCCGATCTGCAGAGGTTCGCCCCCGATCTGTGTCTCGATCACGACGATGCGGTTATCGGGACTGGCCTCCTCACCAGTCTCGCGCGTCATGCCGAAGGCAACGCGCAAGTCCGCGATGGGAATGATCTTGCCGCGAAAATTGACGACGCTCGCCACCAGCGGCGGTGCGCCCGGAACCGGCGTTTCGGGAAGGAGATCGAGGATCTCCCGAATGCTGACCGCCTCGATCGCCAGCCGTTCGTCGCCGACGTCAAATGTCAGAACCTCCAACTGGCCCGCTTCATCCCAAGGGGTGGAGCTGCCGGTCATGATCGTGTCATCCTGCTGCACGCAGACGCTCCTCGTGGCTCTGGCCCAGTGCAACGAGCTGGACGACATCGAGAATGAGCGCGACCCCGCCGTCGCCAAGGATGGTCGCGCCCGAAAAGCTCGGGATCGACCGGTGCAGGCTCGACATCGACTTAATCACCGTCTGATGGCTGCCGATGATCTGGTCGACGACAAGGCCGACGCGCTCGCCGCCGGTCGCGATTACCACGATCTTCTGGTAGGGGTCGGGCCGCGTGCCCGTCGCGAAAAGCTCGCGCAGCCGAAGGAACGGGACCAGCCGCTCCCGCAACTGGATCATGCTGCGGCCGCGCGAACGGATGTCCTCTTCAAGGCTCAGCTCAAGGCATTCCTCGACCGCGGCGAGCGGAATGACGTACTTTCCGTCGCCCACCCGGACCAGCAGGCCGTCGATGATCGCCAAGGTAAGCGGAATGCGCAGCGTGATAACCGAACCCTTGCCGGCCTCGCTGGTCATGTCGATGTGGCCACGCAGACCCTCGATCGTACGCTTGACCACATCCATGCCGACGCCGCGCCCGGATAGGTTGGTGATCTGGGCTGCGGTCGAAAATCCCGGCTGGAAGATAAGCTGTAGCAGCTCACTGTCGCTCAGCACCTGGCCGGGCTGGATCAGCCCGTTGGACTCTGCCTTGGCGCGGACGCGATCGCGACTGATACCGCGCCCGTCGTCCTCGATGGTGATCAGCACCTCGCCACCGGCCTGCTGCGCGGAAAGCTTCAGGCGCCCGGAAGCGGGCTTGCCCGCCGCAATGCGCTCCTCCTCGGTCTCCAGTCCATGGTCGCAGGAGTTGCGGATCAGGTGGACGATCGGGTCGGCCAGCCGCTCGGACACGGTCTTGTCGATTTCGGTGCTCTCGCCGTCAGTCTCCAGATCAATGGACTTTCCGGTTTCGCGCGCCAGATCGTGGACCAGCCGACGGAAGCGGCCAAACAACGAGGTGATAGGCACCATCCGCAACACCATCATCGTATCGCGCAACTCGTTTGCCAGCCGTTCAACCTCTTCGGAGATCGACCGAAGGGCAAGCTCGCCTGCAGGCCCGGAAACGCCGTTGCCGGCGAGCTGGGCCAGCCTGCTTTGCACGATGACCAACTCGCCAACCCGGTCCATCAGCAAATCGAGCCGGTCCGCCGGTACGCGAACGCTTTCACTGGGTAATCGCGAGGTGGCGCTGGCTTTCGCTTCCGCTACGGGGATTGCAT
Source organism: Novosphingobium sp. B1 (assembly GCF_900176395.1). Lineage (GTDB taxonomy): Bacteria > Pseudomonadota > Alphaproteobacteria > Sphingomonadales > Sphingomonadaceae > Novosphingobium. The sequence goes on from NZ_FWXL01000002.1 coordinate 468,307, forward strand.
CTGAAGCTGGGGATGCTGCTGCCGCCTCTGCCCTTGCAGTCCGCTCTTCAGGGTGCTTGGGAGCTGCGGCTTGTTCGCTGACTGCCTCGATGGCCAGTTCCATGTCATCGAGCACGAAGATGAAAACGTCCTCGATCTCCTCGCGTGTCACTGAGGCGGGAAGGGCGAGCGTCCAGCCAAGGTGGCATTGCGTGGGGTCGAGTTCGTCAAGCGGAGGGACTTGCGACAGGTCGACTGAGAGGTTTGTCGCTCCGAGATCGCGCAATTCATCGAGCAGGATGAGGGGATTGGTCCCGTTCGCCAGAACTTCGGGCGCAAACCGGAAAGAAACTCGCCAGCCTTGCCTGGGAGCGGAGCAGCCGTCTGCGCTTGCGGGATCTTTGGCGGCATCGACTGCGTCTACGCCGCCGCCGCTATCGCCCAGCAAGGCGTGGAGACGGTCAAGCAGCGCCTCACCTTGATCACCAGCGCTGGTGCCTTCGCGGTCTTCGACGAGCCTGCGCATGTGATCCATTGCCGCAAGGGTGAGCGCGACAAGCTCTGCCGTTGCCGGGACGTGGCCCTTGCGCACGCTGTCGAATGCGGTTTCGCAATGATGCGTGAACGCGGCCAGGGCATCGAACCCGAACATCGCGCCTGAACCCTTGAGCGTGTGCATCCCGCGAAAGACGGTGTCGATCAGGTCGCGGCTGTCGAGAGCGTGGGCAAGGTCGAGCAGGGCCTGTTCTGTAGCGTCAAGCAGCTCGGCTGCTTCAACCCTGAAGGCCGCGATTGGGTCTGCCCCGGTCACTGTCCAAGCACCTTGCGCGTGACCTTTAACAGGGCGTCGGCCACGAAAGGCTTGACTAGCCAGCCGGTGGCACCGGCGGCCTTTGCCTGCTGTTTCATGCCCTCATCGGACTCAGTGGTCAGGAAAATGATGGGCGTGCCGACCTGCTGCGGCAGCTTGCGGATCTCGCGGATCATCTCCAGCCCGTTCATGTTGGGCATGTTGAGATCGGTGATGATCATGTCGAACTTGGCGCCCGAGGCCTTGTCGAGACCCTCTCGACCATCAGCTGCTTCGGTAACCGCATGGCCCGCTCCTGCAAGGGCGAGGCGGATTGCCATGCGAACGCTCATGGAATCGTCGACTGTAAGGATATTGCTCATTGTCCGGCTACTCCGGCGTTGCAGGAATTGTCTTGCCACCCCGGCAGATTGGCGAAACCGGCACGCTCCATCAGGGCGATGACCGCTTCGCTCGGGGGCTGGCTGTGAGTAAGGGATTTGCTGTCGCGCTCCGCCATCTTCGCCGTGGCGGCCAGGACCTGGAGCAGGGTGAGATCAGCCTCGTTAGCCTGCGACAGATCGAGGCTGCAGGCATCGCTCCTGGCCAAAGCTTCGAGGATCGCCTCGGTTATTTCGCGGATGTTGCCGAGGTTGGCTATCGGACCAATGACGACTGCCATACCCCATCTCCCTCTCAACTTGGTGACAGGGCGACATTCTTGGCAAAACTTGTGTTTTTTGGCTCAGCAACGACTAGCTGAAATTACTACGGGATAGCGGGCCTGCAATCACTAACGAAATCGTCCGGATTCTTTACCGAGATTGCGCACGGCTTGCTCAGTCTGACCTCGCGGCGGACAAAGCGGTTCTTCACTATCCACGGCGTTAAGATGTTCACGGCTTTGCTCAAGGACCTGGGCCTTCAGGCCAGATTCTCTGAAATGACGCCAGCCGCCAGAAGACGTTTTATCTCGTCCTGAACAAGACCCAGCTTCTCGGCAAGCACCGCTGCCGTATCCTCGCCCGAGCGCGGCGGCGCATGGCGATAGGTCGCGGGCGATGCCGAAAGCTGCGCTGGAAAACCAAGGACCTTCACCGGTGTACCATCTGACCGCGCCATTTCATGTACTAGGCCACGCGCCTCGATCTGAGGGTGCGCCAAGACTTCGGGAATCTCGTTGACCTTGCCGCCGGGAAGGCCTGCGCCCTGCATCGCCGCGATCAGGTCTGCCGCCTTCCATCGTGCAATGACGGGGCGCATTACGTCCATCAGCGCATCACGATTGAGGCACCTGCCGCTACTGATGACAAACCGCGGATCATCCGCCAGCCCACTGAGGCCGAGTATGTCCATGAATTGGCGAAATTGCCGATCGTTGCCGATTGCCACCAGCACATCGCCGTCGCTGCAGGTAAAATCCTGATACGGAACGACGGTGGGATGCTGGTTGCCCATGCGGCGGGGCGCCACGCCACCGTTGAGCCAGTTCGAAGCCTGATTGGCGAGCAGCGCCACTTGCGTGTCAAGCAGGGCAAGGTCGATCTGCTGCCCCTCGCCAGTGGCGTGGCGGTGGTTCAGGGCCGCCAGCACCGAGATCGTCGCGTAAAGCCCGGTGGTGAGGTCGCTGATCGGGATGCCGACCTTCATTGGCCCGCCGCCCGGCTCGCCATCGGGCAGGCCGGTGACGCTCATCAGACCGCTCATGCCTTGGACAAGGAAGTCGTAGCCCCCGGTGTTGCGCAAGGGGCCGGTCTGGCCAAAGCCGGTGATCGAGAGGTAGATCAGGTCGGGCTTGATTGCGCGCAGCGATGCATAATCGAGGCCGTACTTGGCCAAGCCACCGACGCGGAAGTTTTCGATCACCACGTCGGCCTGCGCGGCGAACTGGCGGATCAGGTCGGCGCCTGCAGGATCAGCCATGTTGATCGCCACAGAGCGCTTGTTGCGATTGGCGCATAGGTAATAGGCGGCATCGCGGCTGCCATCGTCGAGGAACGGCGGCCCCCACTTGCGCGTGTCGTCGCCTTGACCCGGCTGTTCGATCTTGATCACATCCGCGCCAAGATCACCCAGCGCCTGGCTGCACCAAGGCCCGGCCAGCACGCGAGACAGATCGAGCACAGTAATGCCGGCAAGGGGGCCTATTGTCGTCGCCTTGCTCACTCGCCCTTCAACTCTGGCTTGCGCTTTTCGAGGAAGGCACTGACCGCCTCGTGGTGATCATGGGTGTAATGGGCCAGCGCCTGATAGGCGGCGGAGAGTTCCAGCAGCGGTGCCAGCTTCATGTCCTGCCCTTCGCGCATCAGGCGCTTTGCCATGCGCGTAGCGTGACCGGGATTGGCGGCGATGGAATGTGCGACTTCCAGCGCGCGGGCGAGCAGCCGGTCGGGCGCCACCACTTCACTGACGAGGCCATATTCCAACGCCTTAGCCGCGTCGATGGTATCGCCCGTCAGCGTCATCAGGCTGGCGCGCGCCATGCCGATCACGCGCGGCAGGAGCCATGCGCCGCCATCGCCCGGCACGATGCCGAGCTTGACGAAGCTTTCGGCAAACAGCGCCCTGTCCGAAGCGATGCGGATATCTGTCATGCAGGCCAGATCGAGACCGGCACCGATGGCCGGGCCGTTCACGGCGGCGATGACCGGCACTTCGAGATCGTAGAGCGCGGTCGGGATCATCTGGATGCCGGTCCGATACTGGTTGCGGATCGAGAACGGCGTACCTCCGAACATGCCGGTCTTCTCGGCCATGTGCTTGACGTTGCCGCCCGCGCAGAACGCCTTGCCTGCGCCGGTCAGCACCACGGCGCGTACCGAGGCATCGCGGGTCACGCTGGCGCAGAACTGGGCGATTTCCTCACTGTGTGCGGTTTCGGAGATCGCGTTGCGCGTGTCCGGGCGGTTGAGCGTGGCGATGACCACCGGGCCATCGCGTTCGACGAGCAGGAAGGGGGCGGTGTCATCAGGGATCTTGGCAGACATGGCCTGAAGGGTCCTCTTGGCAAGCACTTAATTGATCGGTTAAGTCCTAGCTGGTTCGGCGAAGCCGGGCAACGATAGAGAGGATAAACGTGTTCGATACCCTGACGCTTGCTCGGCTCCCGGCAGAGGACGAAGCGCTGCGGCCTGCGATCCGCGCCTTTATACAACAGAACATCGCTGGTATCCCCTTGGACCGGCGTGCACGCTCGTGGCAGGGGTTCAGCGCCGAGTTCAGCCGCGCGCTCGGGCAGGCTGGATTTCTCGGCCTCACGCTGCCCAAGGAATACGGCGGGAACGGCAAAGGACCCTTCGCGCGCTTCGTGGTGGTCGAGGAACTGCTTTCTGCCGGCGCACCTGTTGCCGCGCACTGGATTGCCGACCGGCAGAGCGCCCCGCTGCTCCTGAACTTCGGCACCGAGACGCAGCGCCAGAAGCACATCCCCGCAATCTGCCGGGGCGAGCAGCTGTTCTGCATCGGCATGAGCGAACCGGGTTCCGGCTCGGACCTTGCCAGCGTACGCACCCGCGCAGAGCGGACAGCCAAGGGCTGGGTGATTAACGGCCAGAAGATCTGGACCACCAATGCCATGCACTCGGACTACATGATCGCTCTGGTCCGAACCTCCGGCACCTCGGCTGACCGGCAGGGCGGCCTGTCGCAGCTGATCATCGACCTCAAGGCGCCCGGCGTGACCGTGCGGCCCATCGTCGACCTGACGGGTGACGCGCACTTTGCCGAGGTGTTCTTCGAGAACGTGGAACTGGACGAGGATGCGCTTGTGGGGGCAGAAGGCGAGGGCTGGAAGCAGGTCGTCGCCGAACTTGCGTTCGAACGTTCCGGGCCGGAGCGCATCTATTCCAGTGCCGTGTTGCTCGATGCATGGATAAAGCACCTGCAAGCGGTAGGCCGCAGCGATTGCGCTGCGCTGGTCGGGCGACTGACGGCAGAACTCGCAACGTTGCGCGCCATGTCGATTGCCTGCACAGCGCGGCTGGTGGCGGGGGAAAGCCCGGTGGTCGAGGCGAGCATCGTCAAGGATCGCGGCACAGGCTTCGAACAGGAATTGCCGGTGGTGATCGGGGATGACGTCGCCGCGAATCCCGATGAGGCGGTCAGCGAGGAACTATACCGCACGCTGCTCTACGTCACGCACATTGCACCAAGCTTCAGCCTGCGCGGCGGAACGCGCGAGATCCTGCGCGGGATCATCGCGCGCGGCATGGGCCTGCGGTAAGGAGTGAAGAGATCATGGACGTCAACGAATTGCTCAAACCCTTCGTCCGCATGCTTGATGCGGCGGCGACCCCGACGGTGGTGCGTGCCATCGAACATGGCGGCTCAGCCGACGCACTTTGGGGCGAAATCGCCGAATCCGGCTTCCTCGATGCCCTCGTGGCCGAGAAGTACGGTGGCGCAGGGCTGAGCCTTCCCGATATCGAGCCTCTGATCGAGGCCATTGGTGCTCGCGCCGTGCCCCTGCCAGTGGCCGAGACGATGGTTGCGCGCGCGCTGCTGGCGTCTGCACGAGTTACCGCGCCGGAGGGACCGGTCACGCTGGTCGCTTCGCTCGCGCAACCGGTGCCGTGCGGGCTGGTGGCGCAGGCCGCGCTGGTCGATTGTGGTGATGCGCTGGTGCTTTGCGACATGGCGCAGCTTTCGCCCCGATCAACCGGCGTCACCAATTCCTTGGCCGCGCGCATTTCCGGCAAGCCGCAGGGGCAGATCTTGCCCAGGCCCGCAGCAGGTCTGCGCGCCATATCCGCCCTGCTCCGTGCCGCGCTGATCGCCGGCGCCGCCGCGCGACTGTGCGACGTGACCACGGCTTACGCCTCCGAACGCGTGCAGTTCGGCAAGCCCATCGGCTGCCAGCAGTCGCTGCAGCAGATGCTGGCCGTCATGGCAGAGGACATGATCGCCTGTCGTATCGCCGCGCAGCTTGGTACATCGCAAGGCATCGATGTGCCGCTCGCCGTCGCCGCCACAGCCAAGGTCACCACTTCCGCCTCCGCTCCGCGCATCGCCTCCACTGCCCACGCCGTCCACGGCGCTATCGGCATCAGCGAGGAATACGAGCTGCAGCTCCTCACCCGCCGCCTGCACGAGTGGCGCATGGCTGATGGCTCGGAGGGTTACTGGTCAAAGGTGCTTGGGCAACAGCGCCTTGCTGCCAGCGTGACAAGCGTCGACTGGATACGTCAGGCAGTGTTTTCCTGATCCATCACATTCACTTCTTGATGACGGTCTCCCATGGCCGGCAAGCCTTGCGCTTTCTCGGCAAGCAGGGTTGAATCGACCAGCAATCGCCACTATTGGCCACGACAACCGCAAGGACCCGGTGCAATTCTGGGTGGCTATTCCGGCCGCCGATCCGCCGGACAACATCATGCACGACCATCTTCGTTTAAAGCGCATCTGCGCGCGTCGTGCTTTTGTGGAATTCTGATGACAGACAGATTTGAGCGCTACCGTCGCGAGTGGTTTGCCGACGGTGCGGGTGTGCGGGCCAACGTTCTTGCCGGCATCGTGGTGGCTTTGGCGCTGATCCCCGAGGCTATCGGTTTTTCGATCATGGCCGGCGTGGATCCCCGCGTCGGTCTCTATGCTTCGGTTGCGATTGCCATCGTCATTTCCCTGATCGGCGGTCGCCCGGGCATGATTTCCGCCGCGACCGCAGCCGTTGCTGTGGTGGTCGTGCCGCTCGTGCGCGAACATGGCGTTGAATATCTTCTCGCCGCGACGATCCTGATGGGCGTTATTCAAGCGGTCGCCGGGCTTGTGCGGCTCGACCTTCTCATGCAGTTCGTATCACGCTCGGTCATTACCGGCTTCGTCAACGCTCTCGCCATCCTGATCTTCCTGGCGCAGTTGCCGCAACTCGTCGGCATGGGGTGGGAAACCTACGTGATGGTCTCTGCCGGCCTGGCCATCATCTACCTGTTCCCGAAGCTGACCACGGTCTTGCCGTCGCCGCTGGTGGCCATTCTTGCGCTGACTGCTATCAGCCTCAGCCTTGGACTTCCGGTCCAGACAGTTGGGGATATGGGCAAGCTGCCTGAAGGCGTGCCCAGCCTTGCACTGCCGGACATCCCGTTCACTTGGGAAACCCTGCGCATCATTGCGCCCTATTCGCTGACCATGGCGGCGGTCGGGCTGCTGGAATCGATGCTCACCGCGCAAATTGTGGATGACATGACCCAGACCGAAAGCGACAAGCGCCAGGAATGTCTGGGGCAGGGCGGAGCTAACGTCGTTGCTGCGCTGCTTGGTGGCATGGGGGGCTGTGCCATGATCGGGCAGTCAGTCATCAACGTGACATCGGGCGGACGCGGCCGCCTTTCGATGTTTGTGGCCGGCGCATTTCTCCTGTTCCTTCTTGCAGTGCTCGGTCCTTGGGTCGGTCGTGTGCCGATGCCGGCGCTCGTGGCGGTGATGATCATGGTTTCGATCGGTACCTTCTCGTGGAACTCGATCCCGAACCTGCGCCGCCATCCACCGACGTCGTCGGTGGTGATGCTGGTCACGGTAGCGGTTGTGGTGACAACGCGCGATCTCTCCCTGGGCGTGCTGGCAGGCGTGCTGCTTTCGGGCATCTTCTTTGCCGGAAAGGTTCAGCGATTGTTCGCGGTCAACCGCGAAATCTCGGCTGATGTCAGCACGGCAACATACCGTGTGCAGGGGGAAATATTCTTTGCCTCGGCTGATCGCTTCACACGGTCGTTTCAGGCCGAGGAAGGCTCGAGGACCGTCGTCATCGACGTGACCCGGGCGCATTTCTGGTACATCTCGGCGGTCGGGGCACTGGACAAGATCGTTGCCCGCCTGGGCAAGGCCGGCTGTGCGGTAACAGTCATCGGCTACAATGAAGCCAGTTCCGATCTCGTCGACCGGTTCGCTCTTCACGACAAGACCGGGTTCGAACTGGGCGCCGTTCCACACTGAGCGCGCAGGAGGCCGGGTGGCACGGCGCTTGCCGGGATTCCGGGAACTTGATGCACGACGGCTCCGTTGGGCATCAAACCAGGAGATCTGATTGCCTAGCATAGTCGCCGAACTTCCGCAGTGGCTGCAGCCACTTGCGGTGATTGCCATCGCCTTGATTGTCGCGCTCGCGGCTCATCGGCTTCTACTGCTCGTGCTGCGGCGCGTGACGGATCGGGTGTCCGGCCTCTCGGAAGCGCATGTGGCACAGCGTCTTGGCCAACCTTCTAAGTGGCTGACCATCGCCATTGCTCTGTCAGCAGTGCAACCCGCGCTTGGTCTGGAGCAAAATGTGACCGGGCTTTGGCGCCAGGTCGCAGGGCTGGTGGTGCCAGCGTTGATCGGCTGGTTTGTCGTCGCCGTGATCGGCATTGGCTTCACCCTGCTTGAAATACGTGCGGACATCACTGTGGCTGACAATCTGGCCGCACGACGCCGCCGGACCCGTGCCAGCATCCTCCATCGCATCGCTGTGTTCATCGTTCTGCTGGCTACCTTCTGCATGATGCTGATGAGCATTCCTGCGGTGCGCAGCATCGGGGTCACGCTTATCGCATCAGCCGGTCTCGCCGGGCTTGCGGTAGGCGCGGCGGCGCAGCCAGCGTTGAAGAACCTGATCGCCGGCATCCAGATGGCTTTCACCGAACCGATCCGGATCGACGACGTCGTCATCATCGATGGCGAATGGGGTCGGATCGAGGAAATTCGTCTGACCTTTGTCGTCGTGAAAATATGGGACGAGCGACGTCTGGTGGTGCCGGTCTCGAAGTTCCTCGAGGGCAGCTTCCAGAACTGGACGCGGCAGACCAGCCAATTGCTGGGAACGGCCTTCCTCCATGTCGACCCGACAGCAGACGTGCCCAGACTACGGGCGAAACTTGCCGAGGTGGTGAAAGGCAATCCCAACTGGGATGGCAGGGTCGCAGGACTGCAGGTGACCGATACTTCGCCCGATCATCTGGAATTGCGTGCCCTGGTCAGCGCGGCCGATGCTGGCAAGGCCTTTGATTTGCGGTGCGAGGTTCGGGAAGCGATGATCGCCTTCATCCGGGACGAGATGCCCGAGGCGTTCGTGCGTCGTCGCGGCCAGATTGCGCTGCTGCAACAGGATGTCGGCTAGCGCGAGGTGGTCGTCCGTTCACCGATCTCATATGACCGCCCGCGGGTGCGCGGTTCTGCACGAGTAACGCAAAGGCAATCAGAACGGAAAGAAATGATGTATGGCGACGACTGCCACAGCCCAGGTGATCAAGTTTAGCGGTAGCCCCACTTTCACGAAATCGGTGTAGCGATATCCCCCCATCTGGTAGACCAGCACATTGGTCTGATAGCCGAAGGGCGTGGCGAAGGCGGCGCTGGCTGCCATCATTATCGTCACAAGAAACGGTCTTGGGCTGACCCCGAGGCTTTCGGCCAGAGCCACTGCGACAGGCGTCAGCAGCACAGCGACGGTCGCATTAGACAGCAGTTCGGTAAGCAACAACGTCGCGCCGTAGAGCAGGACAAGGGCTGTAAGCGGACCCACGCCATTGACCGACCCTATCATCCAGCGGGTGACTTCAGCGGCAAGACCGGTCTGTTCCATGGCAATGCCGATGACGACCATCCCCGCGATCAACAGCAGGATTTCCGGCCGCAAGCCAGCATAGGCCTGATCGGGCGATATTACGCGAAGCAGGATGAGCAGGACGGCACCGGCAAAGGCCGCTGCGGCAATCGGCACAAGGTTGACTGCCGCGACGACAATGGCACCGACGAAGACCGCCACGGAAATGAGCGCCATTCTCGGTCGGAATTCGTGAACCTGCGCGTAGACCTTCGTGTCTTGCAAGGAATCGCCTGTAAGGTCCACATGGCTGACCGAATGGCGTTCGACGTCGTTGCGGGCTTTTGCCTCGCCCGCCTCCTCGCGCGCTGCCGGCGCGCCCTTTACAAGCCTGCCGGTGAATAGAACCAGATAGATCCCGCCCGCCAGTGCCATGGCAAGCCCAACTGGGGTAATCTCGAAAATGCCGAACGGCGCCTGTCCGGATGAGCGGGCCATGTCATCGACCAGCAGGTTCGTCGATGTTCCAATCAGCGTGCAACTGCCACCAAGCACCGCCACGTAGGATAGCGGCATCAGGAAGCGCCGAGGATCGAGCCCGATGGACTTGGCCACGTCGCGGATCACCGGTGCGGCTACCACCACGATTGGCGTGTTGTTGAGAAAGGCCGATCCAAAGCCCGACATGCCGATCAGGCCCCACAGCCCCGTTGCCCCGGTCCTGCGGCAAAATACGACCGCCTTGGCAATGGCCTTGTCGAGCAGGCCCGAAAGCTCCATCGCGTAGGCAATGACGAAGAGCGATGCCAGCGTGAGAATAGCGGGGCTTGCGAATGCACCCTGAACTTCGCTGGGCCGGACGGCTCCGGTTACCAGCAGGATCGCCGCTCCGCTCAGAGCAACGACATCTGCCCTCATCCGGTCGGCAATCAGCGCGGCGACGACGCCGACAAGGACCACTAGGGTCAGGATCTGTTCAACCGTCATTATTCTTCAATGCTTACAGGCAGATGACGTTGCCGACAATCGATGGTAGGCTTCTGATATGATCAAGGCGCTTCCCAGAATTCCTATCCGTCCCCGATGGTCTTCGGGCCGGACGGTCTTGCTGGCAGCCTTCGTTGCGATGGGAGGCTGCCAGCCCTCCAATCCGGCACCTGAGGCATCGGCAACCCCCGGGCCGACCGAAACTGCGCCCCCTGCAACGAATGCGGCAGTCAAGGCGCTGTCGGCACTGGGGCGGGCAGAGATCCTCGCAGCAGTCGCAGCGGCGGCAGACGAGGTCGCCGCAGGAAACGCCCTGCCTGGCGCCAATCTTGATTTGGCGAACCGAAGCTTTGAACTCGTGATGCCTATTGCTTGCGATGATGGCGTAACCGGTGGGTGGGGGTCGTGGAGCGTTGATCCTGCCACCAAGGTCCTGCGGACAACCTTTAACCGGCAGAACTGGGCAGGCGTGCCACTCTTTGCGGATCTTGCCAAAGGTCAGGTGTACGAGACTGCCGAAGGCTTCTGGATCGAACGGCCTTGGACACGCTCGGAGCAATGTCCGCGCGCTGCAGCCAGTTCGGCGACGCAGGAAAAGCCCGAGGCGACAAGTCAGGAAACCGCAGCATCAGTTGCCCAAGAGCAAGCCACGCCCGAAAGTACGCTCGCTCTTGTGCAGTATTTCTCACCCGATGCGCCGCGCACGCTCCTCCGCGGCAAGCGGCCCTATGCCTACACGGCGAAGCTTCCCAAGGATGCCGACCTGGCACCTCGCGCGTTTCGGGTCAGGATCAAGGGGCGGATCACGACCTTCAGCGATGGCCAGCCGGTCCACTGCGTGACGCGCCAGACGAGCAGACCACCCGTTTGCGCAGTAGCTGTCGAGTTCGGCAAGATTGCCCTCGAGGATGCCGGAAGCGGTGAAACTCTTGCCGACTGGGACAGCTAGGCCTTCGCGCCAGGGGAGGTATGCGTTGATCGTTCCATCCGCTGCAGGATGCCCGCGATCGTTCCCCCCTGTACGATGACGGTGAACAGGACGACCGCGTAGGTCGCCGCAAGGATCAGGTCGCGTTCGCTGCCGTGGGGCAAGCCGAGTGCAAGCGCCACCGAAATGCCGCCGCGCAACCCACCCCAGATAAGCGTGACAGGCACGATGGCACCCGCTGCCCGGGCCTTTCCAAACGCTGAAAGGGGAAGGATTACCGATAACGATCGCGCCAGCAGCGAAAGCACTATGGCTCCTGCGCCGAGCAGGATCAGGCCAGCATCGCGCGGCACGGTCACGACTTCCAGCCCGATCAGCAGGAACAGCACGGTATTGAGAATATCGTCGATCAGATCCCAGAATTTGTGCAGGTAATCGCGCGTGGTATCGCTCATCGCGTGGGCCACCCCGGCGTTGCCGATGATGAGGCCCGCGACCGCCATGGCGACAGGCCCGCTGACATGGAGCGGGCTGGCGATGGCATACCCGCCCATGACGGTCGCCAGGCTGATCAGTACCTCGACCTTGTAGTCGTCGATAGAGCGCATGGCCCGATATGCGATACCCCCAATAACCAAGCCGAGCAGGATACCGCCGCCGGCTTCCTCGACGAACAGAAGCGCGGCGTGGCCGAGATCGAGCGGAGCGCCGCTTGTCGCCGTGGCAAGCAGGATCGCGAAGATCACGACACCCACGCCATCGTTGAACAGGCTTTCTCCGGCAACAGTCGCTTCAAGCAGAGATGACACACTGGTCCGTTTCAGAACGCTCATGACCGAAACCGGATCGGTCGGGCTGATCAGGGCGCCAAATACGAAACACCAGATTGCCGGTATCGTATAACCCATCGTCTTTGTCAGAAAAAGGAACCCCGTGCCGACGATGGCCGTTGAGAGCACGACGCCGACCGTACTGAGCACAAGGATCGCCCAGCGCCCCTTTTGCAGTTGCTGCCAGGAAACGTGAAGTGCCCCGGCGAACAAAAGGAACGAAAGCATCCCGTCCATGAGGGTGGCGTGAAAATCGATTCTGGCAATGAAGCCTGCCAGATCGCGACTGACAGAACTCGACGGCAGGATTTCGTCGAGAGCGACGACCAGCAAGGAAGCAAGCGCTCCCATGACCGTCAATCCGATGGATGATGGCAGGCGCAGGAAGCGGAAGTTTACATAGCCCAGCACGGCCGCGACCACGATCAGCACTGCCGCCGCGTTGAAAGGCGTAAGGTACAAGCTACCGATCACTCGTCTGACTCCTGTCCTGCCGCTCCGTCATGGCCAATAGCGACGGTGTATCCGGTCCAGAAGCGCTCGGTCTGCCTCTGCGGTCATCGCGGCTCTTGCGCGGGTCATCGCGTCGGCAGCTGCGTTGGCGCAATCCCCACGTGCCGCAGGATCCGCCTCTGCAAGGGCGGCAAGCGACTTCTGCAACCTTATCGCTACCTCGATCAGTCCGGCACCATCGCGCGCGATAGGGCGATAGAAATCCTCGAGAAGTTCGGGAAAACTGGGCGAGGGAACAATCACCCTGCCTGTGTCGTCATCTGCGTTTTTCTCCTGTATTGCCAGCATCGAGGACAGTACCCGCGTGCCGGCTTCTATCACCGAAATGGCGGTACCTGGGTCGTTGACGGCCGGTGACAGGGCTCTCGAGGCGATTTCCGAAAGGACGACAAGACCGAAGCGCGGATCGTTGTCGAATGCGCGATCGGGTGCAACGGTAAATGCCGACTGTAGCCTCTCGATCTGCTTGGCGTCTATTTGGGTATTGCTCCATGCCACCATACGCGCAGGATCGGCCATGACCCCGGGCAACGCTGACAGCACGATCTGGCAATCGAGGTCGTCGGCCACTTCCTGTAGCAGGGCGATGTCGACGTGGGTGATGCGGCCGATGTCCTCGAGATGGATCAGGGTTGCACCATCCGGGACACTGCGGCGCTGGCGCGGCCCGAAGCGTAGGGGCCTTCCCACCGCTTGCGCTGCTTTTGCCGCAGCCATTTCGACCCTGGCGATAGTGTCGTTTACCCGCCCGAAGCGCGTGATGTGTTCGATCCAGCGCAGAAAAGTTATGACGATGCTGGCAATGACTAGGATGGTTCCGCCAAGCAGGATGACGCGACCGCTTTCCCCGTAAAAACCCGTGGACAGAGCGATAATGCCGACGATGGCGAACAGGAAGCTGCCGAGGAAGGTTGCCAGAGCATTCTGTGCGGTCGTATCCTCGACCAGCAACTGGACTGCGCGCGGGGTTATGTTGCTCGTTGCCCCTGAATAAGCCGAGACCATGGCCGTCAATGAGAATGTCGTCACCGCCAGCATGCTTGAGGCGAGCACATTCAGTATGCTGTCGACCGACCGGGCGCCGACCTTGGTTGCGAACTCGTACGAGATGGCATGGCCGATGAATGCGCTGGCCAAGGCAAGGCCTATTGCGAACAAGCAGAACAGACCGGCCCGAAACCACATTCGCTTTGTGAGAATGCGCAATGCCCAATGCCATTTCTTCAAGAACCACCCCCATCGCGAGCCTGCTCACGATAGAGAATTGGTGGCGGAACCCATCGTTCCGCATTTGCCGCCGCACTGATGCGGCGGCCGTCATCGGGCGTCCTCACCTTACCGATAGCATATCGGCGGGCAAGCACGGTACGCCATCGGCAGTCCAGTCGATCTCGTAGGTCGCGGGCACCGGTATTGCGGCCTTCGTCCCGGCACCTTTTCCGGCAGGGTCGTACGTGATCCACGCCATGCTGTTATCGAACTTTGCAATGCGCGTGTTGTCGCGCCGCGCGTCTGCTGCAGGAAGTTCCGGTTTTTCAACTCTTGCACCACGTACCATTCGCAAGGTGCCATCACGGACATCGAAAGCGCGGTAATATGTCCTTCCGAAGATGCTGGTGTCGATGTCGTCTTTGTGTGTCCAGTGTTCGGATCTGGTGTTAAGCGGCAGGCGCACCGAAGTAGCGCGGCAATCGAACTCGGGCTTCTTGTAGAACGGCAGATCCTGGTCCTGATCCGCGGGACGGACGCGCTTTTCCGGCGGATTGAAGCCACCGCCGGGCAACGCAAGGGATCGCATGCCATCGCCATCATCGCTCCAGTCGACCGTGCCCGAACCCTTCACCGACAGTACGCTGGCCTGCGTCTTCTGGTCATAACGCCATTCAACCGCGTCGATAGACTGCCAGGTATCGCCTATCGCGTTCTGCTGGAATGCAGTCAGCAATTGGTCTGGCGTCAGCGCTGAGAACTGGAATTGCTGCTTGAGCCCCTCGATGCCGCGCTTGATGGTCGTATTCGTGATGCGGGCTGGCTTGTCGAAGCCATCCCGGGCATCGATCTCGAACAATGTCACTTCGTCGGGCCGCGCCTGGGGCTTCCAAGGCAATTGCTCGAGCGTTTTACCGGTCGCCGAAAGCGGGAGCACCCATTGGTAGGGCATGATCGGATCCTTGCCGGGCGGAACGACCGGTGGCAACGTGCCATCGAGCCAATAGGCCTTTCCACCAATCACTGCGCGGACAAGGACGTGATCGAACATTCGGGCGCTCGGCAGGCGAGCATCCAACCCGTCGTCGGCACCGCCGTTGTTCACCAGAACAGCTTCTGCCTCAATCTCGAATTCGTTCAGCATGGCAAGGAGAAGCGCGGTCTTTGCCTTGCAGTCACCATAGCGTTGTTGCCAGGTCGCTTCGGCGGAAGCCGGCGTAAGATTGCCTCCGTTGAGTCCAACGTAAATGTAGCGCACATCATGTTGGACGAGTTTCAAGGCAGCAGCGGCGCGCTCGAATGGATCAGCATGAGCCGCGGCGATGCGCGCTGCTTCGGCCTTTACGGTTGAATTGGAGGACAAGCGGGAGGAATTGGCGAAGATCGATGCGAAGCGACGCGACAGTGCTTGCCAGTCGGGAAAGCTGCTGTACTCGATCACGCGTTGCCACTGATAACGCGGCGGAGCATCCTTCGGTGGCGCGATCGTCGATGGATTGTCAAACCGGAAGTGCAACTGATTGCCGTGTTGTTCTGCCACAGCAGCCATTTCGGGCGTCATTTTGAGGTTCGGTTTCGCCTCATTCTCCCAACTAAGCATCAAATGATAACGGCCGGGCCCGGGCTGACCGCCAAGAAACAGCAATCCTGCATCATCCTTGCCCAATGTCGGGTCGGTCGTGCGCATGGTAGCAGCAAATTCAAGCTCGTCGCCCACGCGCAAGTCGGGCACGCGCAACACAGCCGTCAGGATGCCATCGATCCGCGAGGCTTCGAGCTGATCTTCGCGGCGCAGCACCTCGAACGAAACTTTGCGCAGCACGTCAATCAGCTGGCCGTCACGATAGACATTTATCGCATGGACCGTGGGTGCGCCTGAAGCGGGGTTCCAGGCAAGCGAGAGATTTCCAGCCTCCAGCGCATTGGGATGCAGTATCTTGATCCGATAGCCGGTGTAGACGAGCTGCCCCTTGCCATCGAGATGAACTTCAACATCCTGTCGCCGGATAAACGATGCGCCGCGGGCATCGGATGGTACGTCCAGCGGCTCGGATTGCGTGACCCATTTCGGCGGTGGCGACTGAAGAATCTGGTCAGCACTTGCCTGCGCCTCTGCACTTGCAAGCAAGGCCAACAGATATGCAGAATTGGTTAGGCGCAAGGTTCCCCCCCTTTTAAAAAGTACGGCCATCATGTCGCCCGCAACTTGAAGCGCAAGCAGATCGTTTTTTTCAGCAGATCTTTCATGCGACCAAAATCGCAAAGCCCCGCATTGGCGAAGGCTATTCATGTGTAGTTTCTTGGCCATTGGGCACACCTGCGGACACAAAAACGGTTTACATTGTATTTTTCGTCATCAGGCGTCCTTTGGGGTCGATTGGTGATCTTCTGGACATGTGCCCGCTAATCGCAAAAGCCTTTATATGCCTCAGCCCGTCAATTTTGAGGCACATATTTCGGTCAGGAAATCGAGGAACACCTCAAGGCGTTTTAGGTTGGCCGCCGGTTCTGAATAGACCGCATGAACCGGGAGAGGGGGCGTGGTCAGTGCTTCGGAGAACAGAGAAACAGCACGACCCGCTGCAATATCATCATCGATCATGTAATCGGAAAATTGCTGGTATCCGCATCCTGCCAGCACCAGCGCGCGCACTGCTTCTCCGTTCTCGGCATGTACTGCGGCGGGCGGGCGCATTGCTTTGACTCGCCCCCTGAACCACCAGTCATTATTCCGCGAGGGATTCACGTATCGCACTTGCTGACGAGTCGCCAATTCGTCGATCGTGCGCGGCTGACCATCCTCCGCGATCCGCGATGGCGCTGTTATCAGGCGCCAGGCCGCCTCACCAAGTTTACGATGGCGTAGCTCGGAATCGGGGAGGTCACCAAATCGGATCGCGATGTCGGCATGAGCGCCGATCAGGTCAACCACGTTGTCGGTCATGTCGAGCGTGAGCTCGATAGCAGGATAGCGAAGATGAAATTCCGGCATCCGTGGAATCAGTACATGCAGCATGAATGGCACCGGCGCGTTTACCCTGACTATGCCGGCAGGCGCCCTTGCCGCGGATCGTTGATCCAGAAGCTGCTCCGTGCTGCTGAGGATCGCTCTGGCCCGAGCCAGAACTGTCGCTCCTTCCTCCGTAAGCACGACCCGGCGCGTCGTTCTTCTCAAAAGCCTGAACGACAGCCGTGCCTCAAGCTTGGCAACGGCACGGCTGAGCGATGAAGGCGCTACATCCAGCCGGCGTCCCGCCTCGGCAAAGCCACCGTCTTCTGAAACGGCGACAAATGCAGCCAGTTCTTTAAGATCTGGCAATTCATGCGATATTGGCAATGGTCCAGTGCTCTCGATGCGCTTTTTGCAGCAATGCATCGAAACTAGATCCGGTTCCATGTTCTCGATCCTGCCGGATCGCAGTGGAGCCATAATCATGTTTTCAGGTAAGAACGCGATGCCGCTTGCATTGTGGGCGCTGACCATCAGCGCCTTTGCGGTCGGTACAACCGAATTCGTCATCGTGGGTCTGATTCCCACAATTGCAGCCGATCTTGGCGTTTCCCTTCCATCTGCCGGACTACTGGTCAGCCTCTATGCGCTTGGCGTCACGATTGGTGCGCCCGTCCTCACGGCCCTGACCGGCAAGATGCCACGCAAGACTTTGCTGCTTTCGCTGTTGGTCCTGTTCACGATCGGCAATCTCTTTGCTGCCCTTGCGCCGGGTTACTACGCGCTTATCGCCGCTCGCTTCATCACCGGTCTTGCGCATGGTGTGTTCTTCGCAATCGCATCCACGATCGCGACCAGGCTCGTCCGGCCCGAGAAAGCCTCATCGGCCATTGCGATCGTCTTCCTCGGACTGACCGTCGCCTTGGTCACTGGCGTGCCCTTGGGTACGTGGATCGGTCAGACATTCGGTTGGCAATCTACCTTTCTGGGCGTCGTAGCGCTTGCCTTGATCGGCCTCGCGTCGAGCGCTCTGCTCGTTCCGTCTGACCTAGCACTGGACGAGCCTGCGACCTTGCGTCAGCAGGCACAGGTCCTCACGGCCCCTCGCTTGCTGCTGGTCTATCTGATCACTGCGGTCGGCTATGGCGGCAACTTCATTGCCTTCACGTATCTCACGCCGATGCTGACCGACGTGACCGGCCTTGGTGCGGGGGCCGTCAGTCTAGTGATCCTTCTCTACGGCATGTCGGTCGCGGTCGGAAACATAGTGGGCGGAAAGCTGTCCGACCGTATCGGTCCTGTCGCGGCCCTGACGATCATTTTTGCAGGCCTTGCCTTATCACTGCTGCTTCTTGGTCTTGGCCTTGCATCGGCATTGGCAGCGGTCGCAGTGAGCCTGTTCTGGGGTGGCTTCGCCTTCGGCAACGTGCCACCGCTGCAGTCCTACGTTGTCGAGATCGCGCGCGATGTTGCTCCCAAGGCTGTGGATGTCGCCTCAGGGCTCAACATCGGTGCGTTCAACCTTGGCATTGCGATCGGGGCATGGGTTGGGGGCCTCGTGGTCGAGGAATTGGGGTTGCGGGCAACGCCATTTGTTGGGGCCGCTATCGTCGCCTTCGGCATCATCTTGACCCGCTGCAGCGGCGCGATTGAAGATCGCGCCCACCGCTGCCGCAATAATGGCGTGGACGTATGCGGTGGGTTTGTGTGACCTTAGCATAACTTGATTGTGTGATTACGCGGTACGGGAAATCGAACGATGGACAGTGGCTCATCGCTCGATTGCAATGCTGACAAAGAACCTTCGGTGATCTCCATAACGAAGGAAACGTGTGCTCATGGGCTGTATCGCTTCGCTTCGAGAACAGCCCAAATCATGACAGCGTGGACTTGAAACGAGGGAGGGTCAGAGCAGGCCTGTAGGCCTCACGCCCTCAATTTTACGCGTATGCGGAGCAGCAGATTGAGGTTGTCGGAGATCAGCAGGTACGCAAGCCAGATCGAAATGCTGATAGTGTGTTAAGTAGCGCTGAGAATTGACCAAGGAAGGGGCTTTGATTGCAAAGTCCTGACCGAGGGCGCGGCAACGAAATCCAATGACGTCTTGATTTGGGCTGTCATGATGTGAAAGCCGGCCTCTACGACGGTGCCGTAAAATCCATCGAAGATTTCGACGCTTAGGCGATGAGGGGGTCAGCCATCCCCCTCCGGATCTACCGCCGCCTGCTGGCCTGCTGCGGCGGGTACAATCGGTGCTGCCTTGACCAGCCCCTCCAGCGAGCCGCCGTCCAGCCCCAGTTCCCTCATCAAGCCATCGATGATTGGCGCCTGCGCGCGATAGCTCAGCGCGGCGGTCAAAGCATCGCTGGCAAGGTTGCCATTCGATGCGGCCTCCCCGTTGCCACCCGAACCGCTCGACGAGCGCGTCAGCCCATCGACTTGGACAATCTTGATCGAATCGATCGCTTCGAGAGGCTTTGCCGACTCGCGCACCAGTTCGGGTAATACTTTGAGCAGCGCCACCTTGGTCTGCAACGAGATCTGGTCGGACGAGAGCAGGTTCGCCGCTTCGTTGATCGCGCGCTGGCCCGCTGCTTCCACTTCGAATCGCACTCGCGCGGCTTCCGAGCGTAATTTTTCCGCCTCGGCCTCGCCTTCTGCTTCAAGCCGCGCGGCTTCGGCACGGTTGGCGGCGGCGGCCTTCTCGGCTTCGGCTTCCACCTTCACCCGGATCGCGTCACGCTCGGCCGCCTTGGAAGCTTCGATAAGTTCGATGCGCTTGCCGCGCTCGGCAACCTCGGTTTCGCGCGAGGTCGTCACCTGTTCCTCGGCAGCGACCGCCTTGGCGCGCGCCTCGTCGGCCTCGGCCTTGGCCTGGCTTTCCTGGCGGCTCTTGTTCTGGATCGCGATCTGCTGTTCCTGCCGTGCGATCTCGATCGCCTGCTGTTGCGCAATGCGCGCCTGTTGCACCGCGCGGTCGGCCTCGATCTGCTGGCTGTCGACCAGCTTCTTGGCCTCGATCCGTGCAGCTTCCGCTTCCTGATTGCGAAGCGACTGTTCGCGCGCCACTTCCGCCGCCTGCTCGGCGCGCCGCATCTCGATCTCACGCTCCTGCTCCAGCCGGGCAAATTCGTTGTCGCGCTTGATCTTAAGCGACTGCTGCTCGGCCTCGAGATTCTTCAGCTCGATCTGCACGCGCGTGTCCTGCTCGATGTCGTTGCGCGCCTTCTTGCGCAGTTCGATCTGCTCAGTCAGCTTCGTCAGGCCCTCGGCGTCGAAGGCATTGTTAGCGTTGAAGTGCTCGATGCTGGTCTGGTCAAGCCCGGTCAGCGAGACCGATTCAAGTTCGAGCCCATTCATTGCAAGGTCGTTCGAGGATACCTGTTGTACCTTCTGCACGAAGTCGGCGCGCTGTTCGTGCAGCTGGTTCATCGTCATGCCGGCCGCGACCGAGCGCAGTGCGTCGACGAACTTGCCCTCGACCAGATCCTTCAGCGCTTCGGGCTGCATAGTGCGCATGCCCAGCGTCTGCGCGGCCATGGCGATGGCTCCGGCATCCGGCCGCACGCGCACGTAGAATTCGGCCTTCACGTCGATCCGCAAGCGGTCGAGCGTGATTAGCGCGTCTGTGTTCTTGCGCTCCACGGCAAGGCGCACGGTGTTCATGTTCACCGGCATCGTCTCGTGCAGCACCGGTAGCACCAGTGCGCCACCGTTGATTACCACCTTCTCTCCGCCGAAGCCGGTTCGCACGAAACCCACTTCCTTGGTCGCTCGGCGATAGAGCCGGGTCAAGGTGAAGGCGATCACCAGCAGGAGCGCAAGGCCAGTGCCCGCATAGATGCCGATGGGAACAAGCTGGTTCATGTCAGTCTCCGAGGAGGAAGAAATCCGGTGTAAGTTCAGTTTGCAAGGCGCAGCGGGCCATCGACCGCAATCGCGTAAAAGGTCTCGCCTTCGCGATGGACGAGCAGGACCTCACAGCCTTCGGCCAAGGTGGCTGTGTCTTCGTGGGGTTCGACCATGACGAGATGGACCTGTCCGTGAATGTCTCGCACCTGCGCCCGCGCCGCGCTGCCACGCATGGCGCGCCCGATCTGGATTGTGCCCTTGCGCCCGAGCAGGGCGTCGACCGGTACGGCGGTGGTTTCGTCATGCGGCCAGACACGCCCTACCAGCCGAGTAATGACGGCATTCACTGGCCAGGCAGCCAGCAGCCCCATCGCGGTCGCTGCGCCAGGGCCGAACGGCGCGCCGAAGAACGAGGTCACCAGCTCCTGCAGCGACAAGCCGACGAGTCCGAAGGTCGCAAGAAAGAACGAGAGCCACACCACGAACGGCAGTGTGCCCAACCCGGTCACGCTGGCCAGCACTGACCCCGCATCAAGGTCGGCGTCGTGCCCATCGGCGTCGCCCAGAAAATCCGATACTCCCGTAATTTGCACTATCACCAGCAGCGCCAGCAGGGCCAGCGCAACTGCAAACGGCAGATTTTCGGGGGCTAGCAGCCCGCCCATCGCAGAACTCCCCTACAGGCCTCGGATCATGGCAACCACGGCGAGCGGCGCAAGCGGAATCGGACATGGACAGCTCTGATTTTTTGCCGGATCGGAAGAGTCAGGGGGGGCGCGAAATTGGGTAACTCTGCGTTCACGACCATCGTGAGCAGGTGCGAGCCGATCGCCACAGATTGGCGCTTTGGCGCACAGTCATGCGCCAGCGGGCTGAGAGGCGTGGGATGTCCGCCGACGGATCAACGTTCGGGGTTAAAGTGATATATTTCTACCGTTTGGGCGTGGAGCGCTCACGATCCCAATTCTAGGTTGAGTAGATCTCAATCTCAGCCTGTCCCAGCGCAATGTCGCAAGCTGCCAATCCCGGTCGTCGAATTTTGTAGGAGAAGATCAATCGTGACACTTTGCCCTCGGACAAAGTGTCACAGGGGACAAATGTGCAGTTATCGGGTCGGGCGGTCGCATGGGGGATTCACAAGAATCCTGTTATGTGCTTTGTTGAATCACGTAATGTTCCACACCAACGCCTTTCAGCCGCAAGATGCCGGAACATCCCCATCGGCCCGATCCGATGTGTCGGTCTTGCTGGACATGCTGGCCCAGGTCAGCTCGCGGCCGCGCTACGCTTTCATGCTGCTAAGCCTCATTGCCGAAGTGGCTGACACTGCGGGCGAGGCGGGCCCCTTCGTGCGGCGCGGGGCCGGGATGGTGACCTTGCGGGACTGGCTGTGCGACAGTCTGGCCCCCATGGGCAACCGCGATCCTCGCCGCAGCGCTCTGGCTGAACGGGTCCGGTCTGACCTCATCCTCGAGGGTACCATGCCCGAAGATCCGGCTGACGCCGCCAGTGCCATTGAAGCCGAGGTCCGCGCGAGGGTGCGTGCCTCGGGCAAGACCAACCTCAGCCGCGCCGTGTCGGAACTCGTCGGCGCTGGCCTGCTGCGCCGCTACTACAAGGGCTATGCCGTGGATCATGAGAACCGTGGCGGCCAGCGTCACGCCGTCTACGTGCTCCAGGGCGCGTCGCGCTGCCTGCTGGCCAAGCGGCCGGCTGCCCCGCCAGCGAAGCGATCAGTGCGGCAGCCCCCCCGGCAGGGTGAGTTACGCTTCGCTTGAAGGGAACCTGGCGGCGGTGCCGTTCATTCTGAACGGCAATGACACAAGCCCAATGGCTATCGATAGCCACTCTCGGGGGGATGATGGCCCTGTTTCTTTGGGGCCGCTTCCGATATGACGTAACTGCGGGGATCGCTCTGCTGGCAGCGATTGCCATCGGTGTCGTGCCCGCCAAATCCGCTTTCACCGGCTTTTCTGACGACATCGTGGTGATCGTCGGTTCGGCTCTAGTGCTCTCGGCTGCGGTCCAGCGGTCGGGCGTGATCGAGCGAATGTTGCAATCGCTTGCTCAGCGTATCAAGAAGCCGCAGCGGCAGATGCTCGTGCTTTCGGCGGCGGTCGGGCTGTCATCAGGCTTCATCAAGAACGTCGGTGCCCTTGCTATGCTCATGCCCGGAGCCGTGCAGATGGCGCGCAAGCAAAATGCGTCGCCTTCGCTCTATCTGATGCCGATGGCGTTTGCCTCGCTGCTCGGCGGCCTGACCACCCTGATAGGCACATCGCCCAACATCATCGTCAGCCGCGTTCGCGAGGAAATGACCGGCGAGCCCTTCCGCATGTTCGATTACCTGCCCACCGGTCTGGCCTTGCTGGCGATGGGGCTGGTCTTCCTCAGCGTTGGCTGGCGTCTTCTGCCGACCGACCGCAACGCCGCGCAAGGAATGGACGAGGCGATCAACATTTCCGCCTATGTGATCGAGGCCAAGGTCAGCGAAGGCTCCCCCGCCGCCGGAACGACGGTTGCCGCCTTCATCGAGCGACACGATGGCGACGTCGGCGTGACCGGACTGGTGCGCGGTGACATGCGGGGCGCAGTGTCGGCGGATATTTGCATCGAGGAAGGTGATGTCCTGATCCTCAGTGGCGAGCCCAACGTGCTTGAACGCGTGGTCGGTGCGGATCGTCTGGTTCTTGCCGGTGGCGACCGCGAGGACGAGGGCAAGGGCGCCGACGGCCTTGGTGTCATCGAGGCCGTGATCCATGCCGATTCCGCGCTGATTGGCCGTACCGCCCGCCGCATGCAGATGCGGGACCGGCTGGGCATAAACCTCATCGCGATCTCGCGCGAAGGCGCGACTATTGCCAGCAAGCCCGGCAATACCCTGCTCCAGGCCGGCGATGTCATCGTCCTGCAAGGGCCGATCGCCTCAATGCCTGCGCGACTATCGGAAATGGGCGTCCTGCCGCTGGCCGAACGCAAGATCGGCCTCGGTTCGCGCAAGTCACGCTGGCTGCCACTGATCATACTTGCGGCTGCCATGGCTGGGGCAGGAAGCGGCGTAATGCCGGCCGCGCTTGCCTTCTTCGCCGCTGCCAGCCTTACCGTCATCACGGGCGCACTGCCGGCAGAGGAAGCCTATCGCGCCGTGGAATGGCCAATTCTGATTATGCTTGCAGCGCTGATCCCGGTGAGTGAATCGTTGCAGACGACCGGTGCTTCAGATGTCATCGCAAGGCTTTTGGCCGATCTTGCCGTTCAGTTACCCACTTGGGGTGCAGTCGCCCTGATCCTTGTGGCGGCAATGGCCGTGACGCCGTTTCTGAACAATGCCGCGACGGTTCTGGTCATGGCCCCGATTGCCGCAGTCTTCGCCGAGCAGTTGCACTATCGGCCCGAAGCCTTCCTGATCGCGACGGCGGTTGGCGCCGGGTGCGATTTCCTGACGCCCATCGGCCACCAGTGCAACACACTGGTGCTGGGTCCGGGCGGCTACCGCTTCGGGGACTATGCCCGCCTCGGCGCACCGCTTTCGCTGCTGGTCATCTGCCTGGGGACGCCGATCATCTTGTGGGCTTGGCCGCTTTAACTGCGAAGCGCATCGCGCCATCTGGCGAGCCTATCTGCCGCCTCGATCAGCATTTTCGCCGGCTTGCAGTGGCACAGCCGCGCAATGTGCACAGGCGCATCCGGCCCTTCCCACAACGCCGAAAGAGGGATCGAGGCGACCTTCGCTTCCTCGACGGCGCGCAGGGCGAAGACGCGATCGTCAAGATCGATCCCGCTTGCCCGCAGATCGATGCAGGCAAACCAGGTGGCCTGGGAAGGAAGTACGGCAAAAGACCTTTCCGACAGGGCATCGAGCAGAACCTTGCGGCTCTCGGCCCAGTCGGCAGTGCAATCGAGTGCAACGTCCGGTTGCTGCAATCCATGTGCCACGGCTGATTGCAGCATCGGTGCCGTCGTGAAGGTGAGGAACTGGTGCGCGCGGCCAAGGACTGCGGCGATGGCGGGATCGGCCACCAACCAGCCTACCTTCCAGCCGGTTGCGCCGAAGATCTTGCCGGCCGACCCGATCTTGACCGCACGCCGTGCCATCCCCTGCTGTGCCAGAAGCGACGCATGGGCCCGGCCATCAAAACGCACATTTTCCCAAACCTCGTCGCAGATGACGAACAGATCATGGGCGACGCAAATCTGCGCCAGCATCGCAAGGTCAGCGAGAGAGGCGACGGCGCCTGTGGGATTGAGGGGATCGTTGAACACGATCGCCCTGGTCCGCGGCGTGATTGTGGCCTCGATTGCCGCACGGTCAAGGGCCCAGCGCGGTGGCTGCAAGGCAACGAACACGGGTGTTCCTCCGGCTCGGCGAACGAGAGGCGCATAGGCATCGTAGGCGGGCGAAAAGAGCAATACCTCGTCACCCGGCCTGATCACTGCAAAAACCGCAGCGGCCACGGCTTCGGTCGCACCGGACGTTATGATGACGCCGTCGGGAGCAACCTCCAGACCTTGCGTCCTCGCGTAGAACGCAGACACCGCTTCTCGCAGGTCGCGCAGCCCGGCCATTGGCGGATACTGGTGCGATCCCTTGCGGCTCGCTTCGGCAAGCGCATCGACCAAGGCCGAAGGCGGGGGGCCATCGGGAAAGCCCTGGCCAAGGTTTATCGCGCCGGTCTGGCGCGCCAGGCTCGACATTTCCTCGAAAATGGTCACCGGCATCTGGGCATAGATCGGGTGAAGCCGGGCGGTGGGATCCGTGATCATGGGCTTCTTCCTGGCCTCAGGAAGCGATGCCCGGCAATGTCACGCTGCCGCCCTTTGCCCCGGAGCGTTTTGCTTCCAGCCGCCCAGGCTTGCGCAGGATGGGCGATCTCTTGCCGGTCATGCCAAAGCGCCGCCTTGTCGAAGATGAACTTCGAGATGCCGCACGAATGCTGACAACCTTGCCGGGATTGCCGGTGCGGGCGCATGAACCGCGAAAATTCCGACGTCGTGCGAACCCTGAAAATCGGGGAGCACGCGCACCAGTTTGCCCTGCCTCAGTTCGTCGCTTACGTCCCACAGCGATCGCAGCGCGATCCCGCACCCCGCAATCGCCAGTTCGCGCACGACTTCGCTGGAATTGGTGCCGACATGGCTCTGCCCATTGTAGATGACGCTGCCGTTCGGCCCGTCAAGCTGCCAGGGCAACTGGGCCGAGGTGGCGAGGATGCGATGCTGCCTGAGGTCTGGCAAGGTGGCAGGCGCGCCGAACAGGGCAATGTACGTGGGTGCGGCACACAACACGCGATGGCTCGTACCAAGGCGCTGGCCGACAAGGCCTGCTCCGATCTGCGCCCCGATACGGATTGCCAGATCGCACGATCCGTCAAGCAAATCGACGAACTCGTCCGACAGATCAAGCGACAGGGCGACATCGGGATGATCGTTCATGAAGCCCGGCAGGCAAGGAACCACGTGCATGCGTCCGAATGACGTAGGCGCTGCAATCCGCAACGGGCCGCCCAGCAGCGCATGCCGTCCGCTGATCCGCTCCTCGGCCGCCTGCAGCGTGCTGCGCAGCGGCAGAAGCGCTTCGTGCAGGTCACGCCCAGCCGGTGTCAGCGTCAGCCGACGGGTCGTGCGGTTGATCAGCCGCACGCAAAGTCGCTCTTCCAGGCGCACCAGCCGCTTGGACAGGGCCGCCGTTGAAAGTCCCCGCTCGCGAGCCGCAGCCGAGATCGATCCGGCTGCGACGATGCTCAGGAAAAGGTCATAGTCTGGGTCGAACATTATAAACCTGAAGGAAAAGCTGTATTGAATTCTTTCCTGCTACCGCATGTTGGAGGCGCGCGGTAGACCCTCCCGCACAAGCAGGAGAGTCTCGATGAACGGTTACGTGGATCGCGCAGGTTTGAAGGTTGCAGGTGTCCTTGCCGAATTCGTCGAGCAGC
This sequence comes from Novosphingobium sp. B1, assembly GCF_900176395.1. Taxonomy (GTDB): domain Bacteria; phylum Pseudomonadota; class Alphaproteobacteria; order Sphingomonadales; family Sphingomonadaceae; genus Novosphingobium. Next base: position 494,790 of record NZ_FWXL01000002.1, read on the forward strand.
GGGCGCTGCCGGGCACCGGGCTTGCGGCCCAACAGTTCTGGACTGGCGCCGCCGATGTGTTTGCCCGCTTTGCCCCGCGCAACCGGGAACTTCTGGCAAAGCGCGAGGACCTGCAGGCACAGATCGATGCCTGGCACAAGGAACGGGCCGGCCAGCCGCAGGATCTCGCCGCCTACAAGACTTTTCTGCGCGAGATCGGCTATCTCGTGCCCGAACCTGAAACCTTCACGGTCGCCCCAAGGAACGTCGACCGCGAACTGGCGCAAGTTGCCGGGCCGCAGCTGGTCGTGCCGATCCTGAACGCCCGGTTCCTGCTCAACGCTGCCAATGCACGCTGGGGCAGCCTCTATGATGCGCTCTATGGCACCGATGCCATCCCCGGCGCGGCTCAGGGCAAGGGCTATGACGCCGCGCGCGGCGCGCAGGTCATCGCATGGGCCAAGGCGTTTCTTGATGAAGCCGTTCCGCTCGCTTCCGGCTCATGGGCCGACTGGACCGGTGGTGAGCCGGCGCTGAAGGATAGCAGCCAGCTGGTCGGCCGGGCAGGGGACAACCTGCTGTTTGCCCACAATGGCCTGCATATCGAAGTCGTGATCGATGCAGCCCATCCCATCGGGCGCGACGATCCCGCCCATATCGCCGATGTCGTGCTCGAAGCGGCCATCACCGCGATCTGCGATCTTGAGGATTCCGTCGCCGCCGTCGATGCCGAGGACAAGGTCGCTGCCTATGCGAACTGGCTTGGGCTCATGCAGGGCAGTCTCGAGGATACCTTCGAGAAGGGCGGCCAGATGATGACCCGCCGCCTCAACCCTGATCGCAGCTATGTCGCGCCGGATGGTAGCGAACTCACCCTGCCGGGCCGCTCGCTCCTGCTGGTGCGCAACGTTGGCCATCTGATGACCAACCCCGCCGTGCTCCTGCCCGATGGCAGCGAAGCGCCAGAAGGCATTCTCGATGGCATCGTCACCAGCCTGATCGCCCTTCACGACCTTAAGCGCACTGGCGGATTGCAGAACAGCCGGTCGGGTTCAGTCTATATCGTCAAGCCCAAGATGCATGGGCCTGAAGAATGCGCATTCGCCAACGATCTGTTCGATGCGGTGGAGGACCTGCTGGGCCTTGATCGCCACACCCTGAAGATCGGGGTGATGGACGAAGAGCGCCGCACCAGCGCCAACCTTGCCGCATGCATCCATGCGGTGAAGGACCGCGTGATGTTCATCAACACCGGCTTCCTCGATCGCACCGGCGATGAAATGCACACCTCGATGCAGGCGGGGCCCATGCTGCGCAAGGGCGACATGAAGACCAGCGCGTGGATCTCCGCCTATGAAGATCGCAATGTCCAGATCGGCCTTGCCTGCGGGCTTTCGGGCAAGTCGCAGATCGGCAAGGGCATGTGGGCAATGCCCGATCGCATGGCCGAAATGCTGGCGCAGAAGATCGGCCATCCCAAAACCGGGGCCAACACCGCGTGGGTGCCGTCGCCCACGGCGGCCACTCTCCACGCGACGCACTATCACAAGGTCGATGTCTTCTCCCGGCAGGAAGAGCGCCGTGCCGAAGGCATCGCCAGCCTCGATGCGCTGCTGACCATTCCGGTGGCTGCCGGCAAGAACTGGTCGGAGGCCGAAGTGCGCGAGGAGATTGACAACAACGCGCAAGGCATCCTCGGCTACGTCGTACGCTGGGTCGATCAGGGTGTCGGCTGTTCTAAGGTGCCCGACATCAACGACGTCGGCCTGATGGAAGACCGCGCCACCCTGCGCATCTCCAGCCAGCACATTGCCAACTGGCTGCTGCATGGTGTGGTCACGGCCGAGCAGGTCGATGAAGCGCTGCTGCGCATGGCCGCCAAGGTCGATGCGCAGAACGCAGGTGATCCCATGTACCAGCCGATGGCGGGCAATCCGCAGGGCAGCCTGGCCTTTCAGGCGGCGCGGGCGCTGGTGTTCGAGGGTGTGGAGCAACCCAGCGGCTACACCGAACCGCTGCTTCACAAGTTCAGGCAGAAGGTGAAGGCGACGCGGTAACGAGCCACGGCACGTGACAAGGCGCTGCAGGTGCCTATCCGATAGCTGGAGGATTCCCACGGCGCAGCGATAGGTGCTTGCAGGCCGACCTAGGGTGCGCGGACATTCGCAAACCCCGGGAATCATTCAACCATGGCATCGCCCTACCGACACTATTCTGGCCAGATCGCGTACATCAATGCGGCGGGCAAGGAGTGGGGCCGGGAACATTTCTCGGGCGCGGTCCACGCTCATGGCCGTTCCTTGCGCGCGCTGTGCGAGATGGACGATGCAGGGCTGCTGCGCGAAGCCAGCTGGGCTGTGGATCAGCGCTGGCATCCCAAAGAAGGGTTCGTCCGGAATATCCGCGACGGGAAGACGATCGGGTCATGCTGGTATGCCATCAATGGCAATACTGTGGAATGCGAAGGCATGACGCAAACCGCCGGGCGGATATCGCGACGGATCGAAGCGGATCGGCGCGTGGAGTTTCTCGGGACACATCCGCTTGCCGGAGACGCGATCACCGCCATGGTCCGCGGAACGGATGTGCCAGGATCGGCCAGGAGCGTGCTTTGCGCCGCCAATTCCATGGCGCATCTTGGCGACGAGGATCTCTCGGTAATGCTGGTGGAGCCCGAGGTGTGTTTCGTGGGGCCGGGCCGGATCGACGTTGCCGCCGGCACATTCGACGCGCTGCACTATACCATCCGCTGGAGCGACAAGGTCCCGCATCATACCGACTTCTGGATCGACCCGGTCGACTGCCTGCCCCTGCTGACCGTGTTACCTGCCATCGGCGAACGCTACGAACTTGTCTCGCTAGACCGCCAGTAGCTTGAGCGAGGCGGGAACGCTGGCACGCAGGCACCCAAGCTTGCACCTTGTGCGCCGACGCCCCATCTTCGGAGCGCCGACCGCCCAAGGAATGATCGCTTGACCCACGCCAATGCCCGTCTGCCCACGTTCTTTCTCAACCACGGCGGGGGCCCCTGGCCGTGGATGGATGGCCCGATGCGGCGCGGTTACGACCGGCTCGAGGCTTCGTTGCAGTCCGTCCTGCCCTCGCTTGGCGATATCATGCCCAAGGCGATCCTCGTCGTTTCCGCGCACTGGGAGGAGCCGGTGCCGCATGTTTCGGCTCACCCGCAGCCGCCAATGCTCTATGACTACTTCGGTTTTCCCGAGCATACATATCATATCCGCTATGCCGCGCCGGGCAGCCCAGAGCTTGCGGCGCGGATAAGCACACTGTTGCGCGCAGGCGGGCTAGATTGCCGCGAGGACCTCGAGCGCGGTTTCGATCATGGCACTTTCTCGATGATGCAGCCGATCCGGCCACAAGCCGATCTGCCGATCGTCCAGCTATCGGTGCTGACCAGCTTCGATGCTGCCGCCCATATCGCAATGGGGCGCCTGCTTGAACCGTTGCGTGACGAAGGTGTGCTGATCCTCGGATCGGGATTGTCGTATCACAACCTGCGCGCATTCGGCGCCAGCGGACAGGCGGCTTCGCATGCCTTCGATCGCTGGCTGCGCGAGAATCTGGATGGCGTCGGCTCGGCAGAACGCAGGAATGCCCTCGAACAGTGGGCCGAGGCGCCAGCGGCCTTTCAGGTTCATCCACGGCCAGAACATCTTCTTCCGCTGATGGTCGTTGCAGGCGCTGCCGGAGAAAGTCCGTGCAGCGTGCAATTCCATCAGGATGACTTCTTCGGCGGACTCGCGGTCACCAGCTTCCGTTTTGGATAAGTGATCTAAGACTGTTACCTTGTTGAAGGATCGCCAAGCGGTATTTTTAGCAGGCGCCTGCTCGTCCGGAATGACCGGCAGAGGCCATTGCTAACCCATATGGAGTGTTTCCCCGGGGAAACAAACCATCTTTATTCGCGTGATGGTGCCCTTATACGGTGCAGCTAGCATATCCGCAGCAGCGCATCTCGCGATAGCCGTCGTTCGCCCCAGTGGTGCTGGTCAGCATGCAAAGTCATGCCTGTCGCTGGATGATCCTGCCGATGCTGAATGTTCGGCAGAAGCTACCGAGTGCAGGTCTTTGCGGGACTGACCTTGTCCGCACCGCCTAATTTCCGGTGCCTGGGCAAGCGCGCCAGACCGGCACCACGGCACAAAGGCATCGGTGTCATCTCATTTTCACAATAATCGTTCGTTGCCGCGCGCCCTTTCGACCAAAGATTCGTCTGCACAGGCATAAGCTGGATGCATAACAACAAAGACGCAGGACGGTTCGAACCGACGGTTTCGCTTGCAGGCTATGTAACATTGTTACATGGTCCGGGTGGGAGCGGAGACACGCATCATAGACGAGGGGTGAAGTTGCGATGAAGAGAATGTCCGCCATTAGAGGCGCGCTTATTGCCAGCGTGGCCATGGGAGCGATGCCGATCACGGCCCAGGCGCAAAGCCAGGCCCCCGCAGAGGAAGAAGCGGCTCCGGCCGACGAAATGGTGGTCATCGGACAGCGTCAGCAGTATCGCGGCGACGTACCGCTCGCCTCAATCCCGCAGAGCGTCCAGGTGCTGGACGCCAAGGTCTTGCAGGACCTCAACATCACGCGCTTCGATTCCGCCCTGGAATTGACCAGTGGCATTGCCAAGCAGAACAACTTCGGCGGGCTTTGGGATGCCTTTGCCGTTCGAGGCTTTGCCGGTGATGAAAACTTCCCTTCGGGCTTCCTCGTCAACGGTTTCAACGGTGGCCGCGGTTATGGTGGCCCGCGCGATGCTTCGAACATCGAGCGGATCGAGATCCTGAAGGGTCCGAACGGCGCCGTGTTCGGCCGCGGCGAGCCCGGTGGTACGGTCAACATCATCACCAAGAAGGCCCGTACCGACGAAACCTTCGGCTCGTTCGCCGTTCAGGGCGGCAGCTGGAACAATTACCGTGTCGAGGGTGACTACAACCTTGCCTTGACCGATACCCTGGCCATTCGCCTCAATGGTGCGGCGCAGGACGGTGATAGCTTCCGCGATACGGTGCACCAGACAAAGTACGTTGCATCGCCTTCAATCCTGTTCAAGCCGACCGACAGCACGAGCTTCAGCTACGAGATGGAGTTCGTCGACAACAAGGTGCCGTTCGATCGCGGCGTTCTTGCCAAGCAGGACGGCACCCTCGGCATCATTCCGAACTCGCGCTTCTTGGGCGAGCCCGGCGACGGCAACATTCACGTTAAGGTGCTTGGTCATCAGTTGCAGTTCCAGCAGAAGCTTTCCAAGGACTGGTTCTTCCTTGCCGGCTTCGGTTACCGCGATACGAGCTTTTACGGTTTCGGCACGCAAGCGGAATTGGCACTGGGACGCCAGGCGTTCGACAACGACGCCACCAATTTGACCCGCCAGCGGATCCTGCGTGATTACGAAACGACCAACACCTCGGTTCGCGGAGAACTTTCGGGCAAGCTGTATACTGGTTCGATTACGCATCACGTGCTTGTCGGCGCAGACTGGGATCGCTTTCATATCGATCTGTTCCAGTCACGCTATCGCCCACCCTCCTACACCCCAGGTCGGCCTTTCACCGCGGCAAACAACGTCATCAATGTCTTCGACCCGGTTTACGGCCAGTTGCCGGCGCCCACCGCCGTCACCGTCAATACCGATGAAGTGCAGAAGGCCTACGGCATCTACTTCCAGGACCAGATCGACCTGACCGAAGCCCTGAAGGTGCGCGTCGGTGGCCGTTTCGACCACTTCCAGCAGGACATCCTCAACCGCGCAAACAATCGGCCGTTCAGCGCCACGGTAAAGCAGTTCAGCCCCACGGCCGGCGCGCTCTACAAGGTGACCGAGGATTTCTCGATCTACGGCGGTTACGGCGAAGGCTTCCGTCCGAACAGCGGTACCGACTTCTTCGCCAATGCCTTCCCGGCGGAATTGAGCAAGTCCTACGAAGTGGGCATGAGGTTCGCGGCACCCGGCGATGCGATAACGGCATCGGTTGCAGTCTTCGAGATGAAGAAGAACAACGTCCTGACGGCAGACCCCAACCCCGATCATGCCGGGTTCTCGATCGCGGGCGGTGCGGCCAAGTCGCGCGGGCTTGAATTCGATTTCAGCGCCAACCTGCCAGGCGACCTGTCGATCCTCGCATCCTATGCCTACATCGATGCCTTCTGGACGACCGCTTCGGCAGACAAGGACTTTGGCCTGACGATCAATCCGGGCGACCGCCTGATCAATGTTCCGAAACACTCGGCCAACGTGTTCGTCAACAAGGGCTTCCTGATTGGCGGGCAGCGCTTCACTTTTGGCGCTGGGCTGAACTACGTGGGCAAGCGGCTCGGTGAGACGGCAACGGCATTCGAGCTTCCGGGTTACGTGCTCGGTCGTCTGACCGCCAGTTATTCACCGGCAGACAACGTCAAGATCAACGCCGACGTGACGAACCTGTTCGACAAGCAGTACTATGCTGCGTCGTATTCACGGTTCTGGATCGCTCCGGGTGCACCACGCGCGTTCAACGTGCGCGCCACGTTCTCGTTCTGACAACGGGGCTGCCGGGGTCACCGCTCCGGCAGCCTGACTCCCTTTGAGCAGGCTTGATGCGGCGTAGCGCTTTTCTGACATGGCATCGGCGCCTGGCGTTGCTGTTTGCGCCGCTGCTCCTGCTGCAGGTGCTGACCGGCGCGGTGCTGCTGCTGAAGGAACCGCTGGGCCGTGTGATCGGCCCACAGGCGTCAGATGGACCGCCGCTCCATCCTTCGGCGCTGGTTGCTGCGGCTGTCGCAACCGGCTTTCGGGTGATGCGGCTTTATCCGGCTTCCCATCCGGGTGCTCCGGCAATGGCGCATCTGGCTGCGGCAGACGGGACGGCCCGTTATGCTGCAATCGAACCGACGTCTGGCGTTGTGCTCCGGCAGGGCGGAATCGCGGACTTTCCGATCGAGAGCGCGCTGGAGTGGCACTATCGACTGATCTGGGGCACGACCGGGCTTGCCGTGGTGGCGCTTAACGGTCTGGCACTGCTGGTTCTTGCCGGGACCGGCCTTGCCTTCTGGTTGCCGCCGAAAGGGCGCTGGCGCAAGTCGCTGTCAGTCAACAGCCGGATGCCCGCGCGGATCAAACTGCGGCATTGGCATCGCAGCACAGGCGTGGTCGTTTCGCTGATGGTACTGTTCAGCGCTTTCACCGGAATCCTGCTGGCGGTGCCCGACCTGATCCCGGCAACCGCTGCGCCGGCAAATGCATACGCGGCGAGCCCGGCACAGATCGACCGTGCCGTGGCGGCTGCGCAGCGCACCTATCCTGACGCGGCGATCCGCGACATCCGTTTTCCACCGGCCGACCGCATCGACGTCAACCTTCTGGCGCCAGAGGTCAGGCCCCTGGCAGTGCACGCCGTGCAGGTAAGATTGTCCGACGCCAAAGTGCTCAAGATCGTGCCGGCAGCGCAGAGCACGGCGCTGTGGATGACGGTCATGCCCCTTCATACCGGGCAAAGCGCGGGCGTCGCAGGCATGATCGTGTTGATTCTCGAGGCGTTGGCGCTGGCAGCGCTTTCGATTACCGGCCCCATGATGTGGTGGCAGCAAAGGAAATTGCGCAAGTGACATTGCTTTATCACGGCCTCGAAGAGCGGGGGCTGGTATGGCGCGATATCGTGGCGGCGCGGGTGCCGCAGATGCCGTTACTGCGTTGGGGGCATGACGAAGTCGATCCGCAAGAGGTGCGCTATATTGCAGCATGGAATGCGCCTGCCGAATTTTTCGGGCAATTCCCAAATCTGGAAATACTGTTCAGCGTCGGCGCCGGGATAGACCAGTTGCCGATCAATGCTCTCCCCCCGCATGTTCGGGTGGTGCGAATGGTGGAACAGGGCATAATCACCGGCATGGCCGAATATGTTGCCCTGGCCTGCCTGGCGCTGCACCGCGACTTGCCGTTCTTCATTTCGGAACAGCGCGCCGGACGCTGGTCTTACCGGCATACCCGGTTGGCTTCGCAGAGCCGCATCGGGGTGATGGGGCTGGGCGAGCTGGGGCGCGCCGCGCTGGATGTGCTTAGGCCACTGGGCTTTCCGCTTTCGGGGTGGAGCCGGTCTGGGCGCGAAATCGAGGGCGTGACCTGCTTTGCCGGGACGAGCACGCTCGATGCCTTTCTGGCGCAAAGCGACATCCTCGTGTGCCTGCTGCCGCTGACCGACGAAACGCGCGGAATCCTGTGCCGCGCAAACTTCGCGAAAATGCCGGCAGGGAGCGCCGTGATCAACGCCGGGCGTGGCGGACACCTGGTTGCCGACGACCTGATCGAAGCGTTGGATGCGGGGCGGTTGCGCGCTGCGATGCTTGACGTGACAAACCCCGAGCCGCTGCCCGAGGGTCATCCATTCTATCGTCATCCTGCGATTTTCCTGACCCCCCATGTGGCTGCAGAGACGCGGCACGATACGGCTGGCAATGTCCTTGCAGACAATCTCGAAAGGTTGCTGGCGGGCGAAGCGCTGCTGGGCGAAGTCGACCGAAAGCGGGGTTACTGAGGTGCGGCACGACATGCTGCAAAGCTCGGTCAGAACGGTTTCAACCCGCTTGCCAAGCCGTGTCGAACAGGTGCAAGTTCCGCTCGAACGGTGGTCATCTTTCCACGTCACAGGGCCTGCATGCGGGTCAGTAACAGGGAACGAGTTCAGATCATGAGCACAGCCGTTTTCAAGCCCAAGTTCATCAGCTTCGACTGCTACGGCACGCTGACCCGCTTTCGCATGACCGAGATGGCGACGGCATTCTATGCCGACCGGATCGCCGCAGAAGCGCTGCCCGAGTTCTGCAAGGATTGGAGCGCCTACCGTTTTGACGAGGTGCTAGGCCCGTGGAAGCCCTACCGCGAAGTAATCGCCAATTCGCTGGAGCGCTGCTCGAAGAAGTGGGGCGTGGAATTCCGCGAGGACGAGGCGAACGCAGTGTACGAGGCGGTGCCGACATGGGGTCCGCACGACGACGTGCCCGGCGGCCTTTCCAGGATATGCGACAAGATCCCGCTGGTAATCCTGTCCAACGCGATGAACAGCCAGATCATGTCGAACGTCGAGAAGCTCGGCGCAACCTTCTACAAGGTGTACACGGCCGAGAGCGCGCAGGCATACAAGCCGCGCATGCAGGCGTTCGAATACATGTTCGACCAGCTTGGCATGGGGCCCGAGGTCGGCATGCACGTCTCGTCCAGCTTCCGGTATGACCAGAACACCGCAACCGACCTCGGCTTTGGCTGCCGGGTGTTCGTCGGCCGCGGGCACGAGCCTTCCAACGGCAACTACCGCGATGTCGAAATCCCGCACATCGGCGCGCTTCCGGCGGTCGTCGGCCTCTGATGCTATCGCGCCGCCTCCTGCTGGGCAGCCTTGCGGCGGGGGTGGCGCTTGCCCCTGCCGAACGGCTGATCGGCAAGCCGCGCAGGGGGGGACGCATCCGCGTGGCCGGGATCGTGGCGTCGACTTCGGACACGCTCGACCCGGCGCGCGCCGGAAACTCAAGCGATTTCATGCGCATGTTCCTGCTCTACAGCGGGCTTATGCAATACGACCGCGGGCTGGCGGTGAAGCCCGGGCTAGCTGAATCCGTCGAGTCAACTGACAACGTGGTGTGGACGATCCGACTGCGGCGCGGCGTGCAGTTCCACAACGGCAAATCGCTCGACGCAAGCGATGTCGTCCATTCGCTCCTGCGCCATCGAGATCCGGCGGTTGGATCGAAGGTCAAGGCCGTGGCCGAGCAGTTTGCCAGCGCGCGCCGCGTGAACGCGCACGAGGTGGAACTGCGGCTGACCGGGCCGAACCCCGATCTGCCGATCATCCTGGCGCAGCCGCAGTTCGTGATCGTCGAGAACGGACGGCGTGAATTCAGCAAGGCCAATGGCACAGGACCGTTCATGCTCAAGGCCTTTGCGCCGGGCATCCGCACGATCGTGCAGCGCAACCCCAATTACTGGAAGCCGGGTCAGCCCTATCTCGACGAGATCGAGGTGATTGCAATCCCGGACGAGCTTTCGCGCGTCAACGCGCTGCTTTCGGGCGATGTGCAGATGTGCATCGCGGTCAGCCCCGGCTCGGTCAAGCGGGTGCGGGCATCGTCATCGCATCTGGTGATGGAGACCAAGTCCGGCCTCTACACCGATCTGGTAATGCGGCAGGACAATCCGGTGACCGGCCATCCCGATTTCATCCTGGCGATGAAGCACCTGATGGACCGCAACCTGATCAAGCGCGCGCTGTTCCGGGGCTTTGCGACGGTGGCCAACGATCAGCCGATCTCGCCGCTCGACCCCAACTTCAATGCCGAGATCCCGCAGCGCTCGTTCGATCCGCACATGGCCAAGTTCCTGCTCAAGCGCTCGGGACTGCTCGGCACGCGGCTCCCCGTCTATGTCTCTCCGGCGGCGACACAGTCGGTCGACATGGGTTCGATCCTGCAGGAACATGCCGCGCAGATCGGGCTGAACCTTGCGATCAACCGGGTACCAAGCGACGGGTACTGGTCGACCCACTGGATGAAGCATCCGCTGACATTCGGTAACATCAACCAGCGTCCGACTACGGACATGATGTTCAGCCTGTTCTTCAAGTCGGGTGCGACGGAAAATGAGGCGGGCTGGAACAGCCCGCGGTTCGACAAGCTCCTGATCGAGGCGCGGCAATCGCGCGACCCGGTTCTGCGCAAGGCAATCTATGGCGAGATGCAGTGGATGATCCACCGCACCGGAGGTTTGGGCATTCCGGTGTTCATCAGCCTGCTCGACGGGTACGACCGGCGCATCCGCGGGCTGGAGCCGATCCCGTTCGGCGGCCTCATGGGCTATACCTTCGGCGAAAACGTTTGGCTTGAAGCATGAGCGGTGCACCCTCAGTATCTGCATGGCGCGGGCCAATCAGGCTGGTGGGCAAGCGCATCGGGCTTGCCCTGATCACGCTGCTGCTGGTTTCGGCAGTGGTCTTCACGATTAGCGGGTTGCTGCCGGGTGACGCCGCGCAGGAAGTGCTGGGGCAGGGTGCAACCCCCGAGCAGGTGGCGGCGCTGCGCCACGAGATGGGGCTCGATCGCCCAGCGGCGGTTCGCTATTTCGAATGGCTCGCAGCCATCGCTGCAGGTGATCCCGGCAATTCGATCGTGGCCAACAAGCCGGTCGCCGACATCATTTCGGAGCGGCTGCCCAATACGCTGACGCTGGCGGGGCTGACGACCGTTTTTGCGGTGCCGTTTGCCTTTCTGGTCGGCATCTGGTCGGCCGTCACGCGGGGGCGGGCGACGGACCGCTCGCTCAACATCATGACGCTGGCGATGGTGGCATTGCCGGAATTCCTCGTCGCGACGATCGCGGTGATGGTGTTTTCGGTCAAGCTGCTGTGGCTGCCCTCGATCACGATCGTGCCGCAGGACCCGACGCTGGGCGAATTCCTGCGCGCCTATGCCTTGCCGGTGATGGTGCTGGGCGTGGGCGTGATTGCGCAACTGAGCCGCATGATCCGTGCCGCGATCATTGCCGAACTGGACCGGCCCTATGTGGAAATGGCCCGGCTCAAGGGCGTTTCGCAAGCCCGCCTGATCGTGCGCCATGTTCTGCCCAATGCCGTTGGCCCGATCGCAAATGCGATGGCGCTGAGCCTGTCATACCTGTTCGGCGGGGCGATCATCGTCGAGACGATCTTCAGCTATCCGGGGCTGGCGAGCCTGATGGTAAATGCGGTAACCTCGCGCGACATGCCGCTGCTGCAGGCCTGCGCGATGATCTTCTGTGCCGCCTACCTGCTGCTGGTGCTGATCGCCGACACCGTTGCCATCCTTGCCAACCCCCGCCTGCGACAAGGATGACAATGGCCAATCTCATCCGCCGCGCCACACGCTTGCCGCTGCCGGGCAAGATCGGTCTTGCGCTTGTCCTGTTCTGGATCGTCATTGCGGTGATCGGGCCGTGGATCGCGCCCTATCCGCCAGGCTCCTTCGTGAACGAGGAAGTGTTTGCCGGGTCAAGCCGGGCGTATTGGTTGGGGAGCGATTTTCTGGGACGTGACGTGCTGAGTCGTCTCGTTTCGGGCGCGCGGTTCACGGTAGGACTTTCGGCCATCGCGGTGACAATCGCGGCCAGCATCGGCACGGGGCTGGCGCTGACGGCAGCCGTTGGCCCGCGTTGGCTCGATGAACTGCTGTCGCGCGCAATGGATACGCTGATCTCGATCCCCAGCAAGATCTTCGCACTGGTGCTGGTGGCAGCGTTCGGTTCGTCGATGGCGCTGCTGACGCTGATCATTGCCATTACCTACATACCCGGCAATTTCCGCATTGCCCGTTCGCTGGCGGTGGGCTTGGCGAAGCTGGATTACGTGGAAGTGGCGCGGGCGCGGGGCGAGGGGCGGCTGCACCTTGCAGTGGTGGAGATTCTGCCGAACATTCTCAAGCCGCTGTTTGCCGATATCGGCCTGCGCTTCGTGTTCATCGTGCTGCTGCTCTCGGGGCTCAGCTTCCTTGGCCTTGGCCTGCAGCCACCGGATGCCGATCTGGGATCGCTCGTGCGCGAGAATACCTCCGGGCTCGCCGAGGGCGCGCTGGCGATCATTGCGCCGGCTGCCGCGATTGCGAGCCTGACAGTGGGCGTGAACCTGCTGATCGATGCCGCCACGCAGGGGAAGGCCGAATGACCATGACTCCCCATGTCGACGTGCGCGGCCTGTGCGTGACGGTGCGGGCGCCCGATGGATCGCCCTTGCGCATTGTCGATAACGTCTCCTTTGCCATTCCGCGTAGCGAGGTGCTGGCGCTGATCGGGGAATCGGGTTCAGGCAAGACCACGATTGCATTGTCGCTGATGGGCTATGCCAGGGGCGGGGCAAGGATTTCGGGCCAGATCACTGTTGGCGAGGCCACGCTTGATGGCGCTGGCGACAAGGGCCTGGCAGCGCAGCGCGGCCACCGCATCACCTACGTGGCGCAGAGCGCTGCTGCCGCGTTCAATCCGTCGCGACGGGTGATCGAGCAGGTGATCGAGCCTGCGCTGATCCACGGCACGGCAACGGATGCCCAGGCACGGGCGCGTGCGGTCGAGCTGTTCGCGGCTCTTGCGCTCCCCAATCCGCAGACCATCGGCAGCCGTTACCCGCACGAGCTTTCGGGCGGGCAGTTGCAACGGCTCATGGCGGCGATGGCGCTGATCACGCGGCCAGACCTGGTGATCTTCGACGAGCCGACCACGGCGCTGGACGTGACGACGCAGGTGGAAGTGCTGCAGGCCTTCCGCAAGGTGGTGCGCGAACAGGGCGCGACCGGGGTCTACGTTTCGCACGACCTGGCAGTGGTCGCGCAGATGGCGGACCAGGTGCTTGTGCTCAATCGCGGCACCGTGCGCGAACAGAATGCCGTGCGAGCGGTGCTTGAAGCGCCCGCAGACGATTATACGCGCACGCTTCTGGCCGCCGCACAGCCGGTGCTGAAGACAGTGGTCCCGGTTGCCGTCAAACCCGCACCGCTGCTTTCGATCAGCGGGATCCATGCAGGATACGGGTCGATCGACCGGCAGGGACGGCCAGCGCATCCCGTGTTGAGCGACGTCAGCCTGACCGTACCGCGCGGGGGTGCTGTCGGAGTCATCGGGGAATCCGGTTCGGGCAAATCGACCGTTGCGCGCGTCGTGGCTGGTCTGCTGGCCCCCACTGCGGGGGAGGTTGTGCTGGATGGTCAGACGCTGGCGGCATCGCTTAGCGAACGCGGCCGCGAGGAATTGCGACGCATCCAGATCGTGTTCCAAAATGCCGACGTGGCGCTGAATCCGGCCCATAGCGTCGGCGATATCCTGGGGCGGGTCCTGCGCTTCTATCATGGCATGAGCGGCAGGGCAGCCACCGCCCGCGTGGCCGAACTTCTTGACCTGATCCGCCTGCCATCTGCGGTGGCGGGGCGACGCTGCGATGAACTTTCGGGCGGGCAGAAGCAGCGCGTGAACCTTGCCCGTGCGCTGGCCGCCAATCCTGATGTGATCCTGTGCGACGAGGTGACCTCGGCGCTGGACACGGTGGTGCGCGAGGCGATCCTCGATCTGCTGGCCGAATTGCGGCGCGATCTGGGCGTTGCCTACTTGTTCATCAGCCACGACATCGCGACGGTGAAGGCGCTGTGTGACGAGATCGTGGTGCTCTACAAGGGCACGCGCGTGGAAAGCGGGCAGAGCGGGACCTACAACGCACCGCCCTATCACCCCTATACCGACCTGCTCATTTCTTCGGTTCCTGAACTGCGCACCGACTGGCTTTCCGGCGTGGGGCCGAAGGCCACGCCGCAGTTGGGCGCAGTTACGGACGATGCAGGACTTTGCCGGTTCCTGCCGCGCTGCCCGGTGGCGATCGCGGGCCGCTGCGATACCAGCCCGCCGCCGCTGCGCCTGATGGATGCGGGCAACGCCGTGCTGTGCCACCGGACCGAATCCGAGCTGGCCCACTGACCATCCGACCCAACAGGAACACGATGTGAAGTTCATCTCCGAAGAAGAATCTGCAGCGCTCGTCAATCACGAGATGGCCTTTGCCGCCGCGCGTGAGGCGCTGTGCGCAGTGGTCGAGGATGCCGTGCTGTTCCCGGCGGTACTGGCGCATGGCACTGCGCCGACCAACCGCTTTTCGATCAAGTCAGCTTCGACCGGGAGTTTCGCCGGGCTGAAGGTCGGCTCGTTCTGGCCAGACAATCCCGACTTGGGACTGCCCCGGCACAACTCCGTGATCCTGCTGTTCGATCAGCGCATCGGCCGGGTCGAGTGGGTGATCGAGGCAGGCAAGGTCAATGCCTATCGCACGGCCGCCGCCGACGCGGTTGCCGCTGACGTGCTGGCGCGGCCTGACGCTTCGGTGCTGGCGGTGTTCGGTGCAGGCAACCAGGCCTTGTTCGAATGCCTTGCCATTTCGCGCATCCGCCCGATCAAGCGAATCCTGGTCGTGGCACGGGACGAGGCGAAGGGGCGCAGCTTCGTCGAGGCGCTGCAGGCCGAAGGGCTTGAAGCCGCTCAGGCCGACGCGAAGGAAGCTTGCGAACGGGCCGACATCATCGTGACGGCGACACCGGCGCGTGCGGCGCTGTTCGAAGCGGATTGGGTCCGCCCCGGTGCGCACGTTGCCAGCATGGGATCGGACGCGGCGGGCAAGCAGGAAATGCCGCCGGCGCTGTTCGACCGCGCTGCGCTGTTCTGCGACCATCCGGCGCAAGCGGTGGTGATGGGCGATCTGCAGCACTTTACCGGCGATCGCAGCCGGATCACGCCGATCGGCGATGTCTTGCTGGGCCGGGCCGAGGGCCGCACTTCGCCTGACCAGATAACGGTGTTCGACAGCTCGGGCATCGCCCTTCAGGACCTGACGATCGCCCGCAGCCTGATTACCGCATGGGAAAGAGAGTACGCATGACGACTTTGCAAGCTGGGCAGACCGCAGTTGGTGCGGTTGTGGACATTCGCGCCTATGCGCCGGTAGCCAAGCCTGCGACCGACTGGCTTGAAGGCCGTGCCGCACCAGCCTTTGCCGACGAAAAGGCAGCAATTTCAGCCTTTGCGCTGCGTGGGAAAGGGGAGGTTTCTGCCCTTCCGACCGATGAGTTCGTGCTTGTGCTGAAAGGCAGGCTGGAGATTGCGGCGGAGGACGCGATGCTGGCATTGGGCGCTGACGATTGCTGTGCGCTGCCGTTTGGCTGCAGCTTTTCATGGACGGCGTCGGACGACCTGCTGGCGGTGGTCTATTCGGCGCCAACCGATCGTGCGGGGAACCGGACCACGCCGGTCATGATCGACAAGAATGCGCCGCTCAATCCCTCGAGCCCGCCTGCGAATGAAAACCTGCTCGGGGAAGTGCCGACCTGTCGCGGTTTCTCCGACTACGTTTCGGCCAATGCCGAATTCTGTGCCGGGACGTGGGATTCCACCCCCTATCATCGCCGCCAGATCCCCTACCGCCAGGTGGAGCTGATGCTGTTGATGGCAGGGGCGGTGACCTTCACCGATGGGAACGGCAGCGTATCTTTCAGCCAAGGCGATGTGTGCATGTTCGTGCGCGGCGACGGTTGCGCCTGGTTGAGCGAGGAATACGTGAAGAAGGTCTTCGCGACGCAACGGCCGCTTGGCTGATAACGGAGTTTGCGGGTGCGGCATATTATTCCGCGCTCGGCAGCATCTAGCGCAGGACCGTGGCGAAGATTTTCGGCTTTCGGAACAATTTGCCAGCGCAAATCCGCTTTAACCTTGGCCACTGCGCCGTAATCTGAATTCAGCCAGCGCTGGTGTGGAGGAGTAACCTTGGAAATGTCGGGGGCCATGGTCGCAAGCGACAGCAACGGCGTGATCGCGCTGCGGGCTGACCATCTCGAACAGGCTCACGGTCTTTCGGAGGTGCTGAAGTGGCCCTACCGGCTGGAAGACTGGCAATTCGCGCTGGAACTGGGCCGCGGCTTTGCCGTGGAGGTTGATGGCAAGCTGCTGGGAACTGCCCTGTGGTGGCCTTATGGCGAGGATTTCGCGACCATCGGCATGATCATCGTTTCTCCCGATGCGCAGCGCCGGGGAATCGGCGGCAGGCTGATGGCTGCGCTGCTGGCAGACGCGGCAGGGCGGCGGATCACGCTGATCAGCACCAAGGATGGCGAACCGCTTTATGCAAAGCTGGGCTTTGCACGTTGCGGCTTCATCACCCAGCATCAGGCGGTGCTGGACAAGGTTCCCGCCATCGATACCTCAGTGCCGGTGCGCGCTGCCACAACCGCCGACCGGGCTGCGATCGACGCGGTCGACGCGGCCGCGGCGGGCATGGATCGCCGGTTGCTGCTCGACGCGTTGCTTGCTGTGGCAGATGCCGTCGTGATCGAACGGGCCGGCGTCATCTCCGGCTATGGCTGCGTCCGGCGTTGGGGGCGCGGGGTGGTGATCGGACCTGTGGTCGCAGCGACTGCCGACGACGCCAAGGCGATCGTTGCCGTGCTCGCTTCGGCCTATGAAGGCGTTTTCGTGCGGGTCGACGTCACGGATGCGAGCGGACTTGCGCCGTGGCTGGTCGAGATCGGCCTGCCGCAGGTGGACCGGGCACCGATCATGGCGCTGGGCGCGCCGCCGATCTCTGAACCGGGGGCCATGCTGGTGGCGCTTTCGAACCAGTCGCTGGGCTGAAGCCATTGTTACAGGCGGGATAATGATGACGAAAACTGCAGTTCTCGACGCCGTAACGGCAAACCCGGTTTCGCTTGATACGGTGGCGACCCCGGCACTTGTCCTCGATGTGAGCAAGGTGGATCGCAACATCGCCCGGCTACGGGCGCACCTCGCAAAGCTGGGCACGGGGTTCCGGCCGCATGTCAAGACGAGCAAGTCGCTGGACGTGGCGCGCAGGCTGTTTCCCGAACGAACCGGCCCGATCACGGTTTCGACCCTTGCCGAAGCCGAATACTTCGCCGACGGAGGCTTTACCGACATCACGTACGCCGTGGGCCTGAGCTTCAATCGCATCGAGCGGGCGCGCAAGCTGGTGGCCCGGGGCGTGCGGCTTTCGGTGCTGATCGACACGCCGGAGCAGGCCCATGCCCTGGCAGAAGCTGCGGCGGATGGCGGTCCGATGCCGGCGGTACTGATCGAGATCGATTGCGACGGACATCGCGGTGGTGTTCTGCCCGATGATCCCGCGCTTGTCGCCATTGCCGACGTGGTGCGAGACGGCGGGCTGGAACTGGCGGGCGTGCTGACCCACGCCGGGGAATCCTACAATGCACGCGGAGGCGCCGGGTTGCCCGAAGCGGCAGAGGGCGAGCGCGCTGCTGCGGTGGCGGCGGCTGAAGTCTTGCGGGCTGCCGGCCATCACTGTCCCGTGGTCAGCGTTGGTTCGACGCCGACCGCGCATTTCGCGCAAAACCTCTCAGGGGTGACCGAAGTGCGCGCAGGCGTGTTCAGTTTCTTCGACCTGGTCATGCACGGGATCGGCGTGTGCGCGGTGGAGGATATCGCTGCGTCGGTGCTGCTGACGGTGATCGGCCATCGCCCGGAAAAGGGCTGGATCCTTACCGATGGGGGTTGGATGGCCCTTTCGCGCGATCGCGGGACGCAGCGCCATCCGGTCGACCAGGGCTATGGCATGGTCTGCGACATCGACGGCAAGCCCTTTGCCGACGTGATCGTGGAAGATGCCAGCCAGGAGCACGGCATCATCAAGGTTCGCCCGGGAAGTGGCGGCAGCCTGCCCGACCTGCCGATCGGTTCGCGGGTGCGCATCCTGCCCAATCACGCCTGCGCCACCTGTGCGCAGCATGAAGCCTACAACGTGGTAGATGGCGCGGGTCGCGAAATCGTGGGCCATTGGCCACGCATGCGGGGTTGGTGACACCGCCTTGTCTTCCGCAACCCGCAAGGGTGGAGAAACGACATGAAGATGACCTCCTATTGGCTCGATAGTGCCAGGCCCTTTGCCTCTGGCGCGCAGGGCGGACCGAGCGGCACTGCCGACGTTGCCGTGATCGGAGCGGGCTTTACCGGCCTGTCGGCGGCGCTGGCGCTGGCAAAAAAGGGGGCCAAGGTCGTTGTTCTCGAAGCGGACCGGGTGGCCGGTGCGGCATCGGGGCGCAACGGCGGCATGTGCAACAACGGCTTTGCACAAGACTATGGCGGCATGGTCGAGAAGTTTGGGTCGGAACGTGCAAACATGTTCTACCGCGCCTTCGACGCGGGCGTTGACCTGGTCGAGCAGATCGTGGCTGACGAGGGGATCGACTGCCACTTCGGCCGCGTCGGCAAGCTCAAGCTGGCGGCAAAGCCCGGGCATTTCGAGAAGATCAAGCGATCGCAGGACCTGCTGGCGCGCACCGTCGATCCCGAGACAAGCCTGGTCTTGCCGCAGGACCTGCATGCAGAGATCGGCTCGGACATATTTTGCGGCGGCATGCTCTACGGCAAGAGCGCCAGCATGCACATGGGCGAGTACGGGCAGGGCCTGGCCGAAGCGGTGGTACGCCGTGGCGGCACGATTTTCGAGCATAACCCGTTGATCAAGATGCGTCGCGTTGCTGGCACGAGCCACGAGCTGACGACGCCCCATGGCAGCCTGATCGCCAATCAGGTGCTACTGGCCACGGGCACGTCGCGCGTTGGACCATTGGGATGGTTCCGGCGCCGCCTGGTGCCGGTGGGAGCCTACCTGATCGCGACGGAACCTCTGCCGGTGGAATTGCTGGACAGGTTGACGCCGCTTCGGCGCAACACAGTCGATACGCGCAACTTCGTCAGCTATTTCCGCACGACGCCTGACAATCGCATCCTGTTTGGCGGCCGGGCGCGCTTTTCCAGTCGCAGCGATCCGGCCGCGGACGCCAGGAGCGGCGCGATCTTGCGGCGTTCAATGGCGAACTTCTTCCCCGAACTGGCCGAAGCGCGCATCGACTATTGCTGGGGCGGCATGGTGGACATGACCAGCGATCGCCTACCCCGCGCAGGGGAACGCGACGGCCTGTTTTATTCGATGGGCTACAGCGGCCACGGCACGCACATGGCGACATACATGGGCAAGATCATGGCCGACGTGCTGGACGGCAAGGCCGAGGCGAACCCGTGGCGCGACTTCGACTGGCCTGCGATCCCCGGCTACTTCGGCACGCCGTGGTTCCTGCCGTTCGTCGGCGCATATTACCGGTACAAGGATATGGTTGGATGAGCGATCCAGCACAGGACGCACTGCAGGCAGTGCTGCCGCTGACAGGCAAGGCCTATATCGGCGGCGAATGGATCGACCTGCCAGGCGCCGAAAGGCTGCCGGTGATCAATCCGGCCAACGGCACCTGCATCGCGCAAGTGGCCGCGGGCACGGAGGCGGATCTTGACCGGGCGGTGGCAGCGGCGCGCGCGGCCTTCGGCGGGTTTTCGCAAAGCCCGGTGGCAGAGCGCATTGCCCTGCTGGAGCGCATTCACGCGCTGATGACCGAACGAGCCGAAACGCTGGCGCAAGTGCTTGTGATGGAAATGGGTGCTGCGATCAGCTTCGCCCGGGCATCGCACGTGCCCTTCGCGATGGCCCATGTGCAGGCCGCGATCGAGGTGCTGCGGGACTATGATTTCCTGACGATGCGCGGGACAACTGCCATCGTACGCGAACCCATAGGCGTTGCCGGGCTGATCACGCCGTGGAACTGGCCGCTCTATCAGATCACCGCGAAGGTTGCACCGGCTCTGGCCGCAGGATGCACGGTAGTGCTCAAGCCCAGCGAGCTTTCGCCGTTGAGCGCCATAATGTTTGCGCAGGTCATGCATGACGCAGGCGCGCCCGCAGGCATCTTCAATCTACTGAACGGCACTGGCAGCGAAGTGGGGGCAGGGATGGCAGCCCATCCCGACGTCGACATGATCTCGATCACCGGATCGAACCGTGCAGGCGTGCTTGTTGCGCAGGGCGCAGCGCCGACCGTGAAGCGGGTGACGCAGGAGCTTGGCGGCAAATCTCCCAACGTGCTGCTGCCCGATGCCGATTTCGAGCGGGTCGTCCCGCTGGGCGTGATGGCCGCGTTTCGCAACGTCGGTCAATCGTGCAGTGCGCCGACACGGATGATCGTGCCGCGTTCTGCCTTGGCGCAGGTCGAAGCCCTTGCGCGCAAAGCGGCCGAAGACATCGTCGTAGGCGATCCCACCGAGGATGCGACGACAATCGGCCCGATTGCCAATGCTGCGCAGCATCGGCGGGTCCAGACGATGATCGCTGTAGGCATCGAAGAGGGCGCGAGGCTGGTCTGCGGCGGTCTTGGCAATCCTGAAGGACTGGACCACGGGCTGTTCGCGAAACCGACGATCTTCTCGGATGTCACAACTGCGATGCGCATCGCGCAGGAGGAAATCTTCGGGCCGGTGCTGGCGATCATCCCTTACGATGACATCGACGAGGCTGTCGCTATCGCCAATGACACGGACTATGGGCTCGGCGGCCACGTGCATGGTGCCGACCTGGAGCAGGCGCGCAGCGTCGCGCTGCGCATCCGCACCGGGCAGGTCCACATCAACGCCCCGGCGTGGGACCGGCACGCGCCGTTCGGTGGCTACAAGCGGTCCGGCAACGGCCGCGAGTACGGCCTTTTCGGCTTCGAGGAATATCTCGAGGTGAAGGCCATCCTCGGTTTCGCATGACTTCACAAGATCACCGGAGAAGTACGACATGCCCGCGCCCTTGAGGTTCATCGAGTCCACCCCGGAGCTGCCAAAGCAGGCTGACGTCGTCGTTATCGGCGCGGGCATTGTCGGCAGTTTTACCGCCTATTTCCTCGCTAAGCGTGGGCTGAAAGTTGCGCTCATCGAAAAGGGTGTGGTCGGTGGCGAGCAATCGAGCCGCAACTGGGGCTGGTGCCGCCAGCAGAACCGGGACGAGCGCGAGTTGCCATTGGCAACCAAGGCGCTCGACCTGTGGGAGCAGTTCGGGATCGAGAGCGGTGAGGAAACCGGGTTCCGTCGGTGCGGCCTGTTCTATGTCAGCAACGACGAAGCCGAGATCGCAACGTGGGCGAAATGGGGCGAGTATGCCCGCTCGATCGGCGTGAAGACCCGCATGCTGAACAGCCAGCAGGCGACCGAAAAAGGCAGCTTCACCAAGCAGGTCTGGAAGGGCGGCGTGCATTCGCAGATGGATGGAATCGCCGACCCCGGCCTTGCCGTGCCAGGAGTCGCGCGTGCCATCATGGCGCTGGGCGGCACGGTCCACCAGGCCTGCGCGGCACGTGGGATCGAAACCATCGCTGGCGCTGTCAGCGGCGTGGTAACCGAGCGCGGCACCATCGCCACCAAGCTCGTCATCCATGCAGGTGGCGCCTGGGCATCCTCGTTCATGCACCAGTTGGGCGTGCGTTTTCCGCAAGCGACAGTCCGCCAATCCATCCTTGCCATTGGTACGGGCCACATGAGCCTGCCCGACGCCTTCTATGGCAATTCGATGTCGATCACCCGTCGCGGCGATGGAGCCCACGCGCTGGCCTACAGCGGGCGCGCCAAGGTGGACCCGACGATGCAGTTCATGCGGTTTCAGAAGCAGTTTCTGCCGATGTTCAAGCAGCGCTGGAAGAAGGTGTCGCCCGGAGGCCTGCAGGGATTGCAAGCCGGCCACGAGACGCTTTCTCGCTGGGCACTGGACCGGCCGACCCCGATGGAAGCACGTCGCATCCTCGATCCGAAGCCGGACCCCAAGACCATGCGGCTGACCATCGAGCGCGTATCGCAGTTGATCCCTGCCGTGAGGCAGGCACCGATTGTCGGCAAGTGGGCCGGGTTCGTCGACAGCACGCCCGATGGCGTTCCGGTGATCGGTGAGATACCTGCCATTCCGGGCTTCATCCTGGCCGCCGGCTTCAGCGGCCATGGCTTCGGCATCGGGCCGGGGGCGGGGCACCTTGTCGCCGACATTGCCTCGGGCCACGAGCCGATCGTCGACCCACGGCCCTACCGGCTGTCGCGTTTCGACCCCGGTGGCAGGATCGCCGTATCCGAGTTCTGACCTCAAGCAACGCTTTCGGTTTTCGCCATAATGTTTCGAAATCCTGCGCAAACCGGCAGCTTCTTTTGAGCATTGTTCGCTAAAGCCGGAACATCAACGGCGGCGAGGTCGGCGTTACACAGGGATGTGCGCGGGAGTATCGGATGACAGTTCAGGACGTGACGAAGATCGTTCTGCGGGACATGACGGAAGACGATATTCCGTCCGTTGCCGATCTGTGCTTCGAGCAGCAGTGGCCGCACCGCGAAGAGGATCTCGAGAAGCTGCTGGCAATCGGTGGCGGGATGGTGGCCGAAGCAGATGGCAAGATCTGCGGGACGATCATGGCCTGGCGCTTTGGCCAATCCTTCGCAATGTTCGGCGTGATCATCGTGGCAGTGGCGCAGCAGGGCAAGGGACTGGGCCGCCAGATGGCAGAGGCCATGTTGGCACGCTTTGAGGGCGTGACCGTGCTGGTCAATGCCACCGACGAAGGTATTCCGCTCTATTCGAAGCTGGGCTTTGTCCCGCTGGGCAAGGTGCTGCAGCATCAAGGCACCGCACCGGTGCAGCCCCTTGTCGAATTGCGCTCCGGCGAGCGGGTCCGCCCGATGGGTGCAGCCGATGCTGGCGCGCTGGAGACGCTCTATTCCTCGGCCACGGGCATGGACCGGAAGGCCTTGCTCGACGCGTTGCTGGCAGATGGCAGCGCGGTGGTCTTGTGCCGCGAGCATGTGCAGACGGGCTTTGCTGTGATCCGTCGGTTCGGGCGGGGTTGGTTGATTGGCCCTGTCATTGCCCCCGACGCGATAGGAGCCAAGGCGCTGATTGCGCATTGGCTAGGCACACAGACTGGCAGCTTCTGCCGCGTCGATGTGCCCGAGGCGACGGGTCTTGGACCTTGGCTGGAGGAGGTGGGGTTGCCTGAGGCCGGACGGGTGACCCGGATGGTGTACGGCCCCGCCCCGGTCCCCGGAGAAGATGTCGCCATTTATGGTCTTGCTGCACAGGCGCTTGGATAACATGCTGAACTTGAACGATCCCTCACTGTTGCGGCAAGCTGCCCTGGTTGATGGCACATGGCTATCCGCAGGTCTCCCGGCGCTTGCGGTGACCAACCCTGCAACTGACGAGGTCATCGGCACCGTGCCCGATTGCGGCACCGCCGAAACCGAAGCTGCGATTGCTGCGGCGCAGGCTGCATGGCCCGAGTGGCGGCGGCGCACCGCCGGCGAGCGTGCCGCCCTTCTAGAAGCGTGGCACGCGCTAGTCCTTGCCCATCAGGACGACCTTGCCCGGATTATGACTGCCGAGCAAGGCAAGACGATTGAGGAAGCACAGGGCGAGATCCGCTATGCCGCGACCTTCATCAAGTGGTTCGCGGAAGAAGGCCGCCGCGTCGGCGGGCGCAACATTCCCTCGCCCGAGCGGGACCGCCGCATCATCGTCCTGACAGAGCCGGTTGGCGTTTCCGCTGCCATCACGCCGTGGAATTTTCCCGCCGCGATGATCACTCGCAAGTGCGCGCCGGCACTGGCGGCCGGATGCCCGGTGGTGATCAAGCCTTCGGAGATGACGCCGTTCACTGCTCTGGCACTGATTGAACTGGCGCAACGCGCGGGTTTTCCCAAAGGCACGATCAACCTCGTGACGGGCATGCCCAAGGCCATCGGCGAGGCGATCACGGCAAGTCCGGTGGTGCGCAAGCTGTCGTTCACCGGCTCGACGCGCGTGGGGTCCTTGCTGATGCGGCAGAGTGCGGACACGATCAAGCGGCTGAGCCTTGAACTGGGCGGCAACGCTCCGCTGATCGTGTTCGACGATGCCGATCTTGATCTGGCAGTGAAGGCAACAATGGCCAGCAAGTTCCGCAACGCCGGGCAGACCTGCGTCTGTGCGAACCGCGTCCTTGTCCACGCGCCCATTTACGACGAATTCGCCTCACTGCTTGGCGCGGCAGTGGAAGCGCTGAATGTCGGCAATGGCATGGACGCAGACGCCACGACCGGTCCCCTGATCAACCGGGCGGCCACCGAGAAGGTCGCGGCGCACATCGAGGATGCTCTGGGCAAGGGCGGCAGGGTGCTGTTTTCCGGCAAGGGTGCGCAAGGTGGCAACTTTGCCCGCCCGGTGATCATCGGTGAGGCCAATACCGAAATGCGATTGGCCCATGAGGAGACGTTCGGGCCCGTCGCGCCGCTGTTCCGCTTCGAGACCGAGGATGAAGCGATCGCACTGGCAAATGACACCGAATACGGGCTTGCGAGCTACTTCTACACCTCTGGCCTGGATCGCGCATTCCGCGTGGCCGAGGCGCTCGAAGCCGGCATGATCGCTCTCAACACGGGCTCGATCGCCATGGAAATTGCCCCGTTCGGGGGCGTGAAGCAGTCCGGCCTGGGCCGCGAAGGCGGCACGTTGGGCATTGAGGAATACCTGGAGACCAAGGCCTTCCACATCGGTGGCCTGAAGATCTGAAGCAGTTTGGGGGCCAAGCCATGACAAGCAAATTGCGCAAGCACACGATCGCGGTGATCCCCGGCGACGGTATCGGCAACGAGGTCATGCCCGAAGGCATGCGCGTGCTCGAGAAGGCCGCATCGCTTTACGGCTTCGAGCTGGAGCAGAAGTGGCACGAGTTCTCCTCCTGCGACTACTACGCACGTCATGGCAAGATGATGCCCGACAACTGGAAGGAAGAGATCGGTCGGCCCGACGCGATCTTCTTTGGTGCAGTGGGCTGGCCCGATACCGTGCCCGACCATATCTCGCTGTGGGGCTCGATCATCCAGTTCCGGCGCGAATACGACCAGTACGTGAACTTGCGACCCGTGCGGCTGATGCCGGGAGTGCCGTGCCCTCTTGCCGGCCGCGAACCGGGTGACATCGATTTCTGGGTGGTACGCGAAAACACCGAGGGTGAGTATTCATCGGTCGGCGGGATCATGTTTCCCGGGACCGAGCGTGAACTGGTCATCCAGGATACGGTGATGACCCGTGTCGGCGTGGACCGCGTTCTGCGCTATGCCTTTGATCTGGCGCAGACGCGCGAGCGCAAGCATCTGACAAGTGCGACCAAATCGAACGGCATTGCCATCACCATGCCGTACTGGGACCAGCGCGTGGAAGCGATGGCCGAACAGTATCCCGACGTAACGCACGTCAAGTACCACATCGACATTCTCACCGCGCAGTTCGTGCTCAACCCTGACAGGTTCGACGTGGTGGTTGGCTCCAATCTCTTCGGCGACATACTCTCGGACCTTGGCCCTGCCTGCACGGGGACAATCGGCGTCGCGCCTTCTGCCAACATCAACCCCGAGGGCAATCATCCCTCGCTTTTCGAACCCGTCCACGGATCGGCACCCGACATTGCGGGCCAGGGTATTGCCAATCCGGTCGGTCAGATCTGGTCAGCGGCGATGATGCTGGAACATCTTGGCGAGGCCGAAGCCGCAGCGGCGATCATGCAGGCGGTGGAGCAGGTTCTGGCAACGACTGCAGCGCGCACGCGCGATCTCAAGGGCGCGGCGGGGACCGCCGAATGCGGCAAGGCTATCGCCGAGGCGCTGCAGTAACCGGCAGGCAAACCGGCGCTGACCCGTAAGCCCGACCAATTCTGCCGCAGGCGCCCGAAACGACGGGCCAAGATGTCGACAGCCATGGCCTTTCGGGCGAAAATGCCGAGGGCGAGTCATAAGCTCGTCATGCCGGAAATGCCCGGCAATCAATCCGGAGGCCACTATCGTGCGCAGGATTTCTCCTTGTATTTCAGCCGCTCTGGCCTTTGCAACAGTCGGCGCAGCGCTCGCTTCGACAGCGGCGAGCGGTCATGCGATATGGTTTGCGCAACGCGCCAAGCAACTGGCGCTGATCTATGGCGTCGGGTCGGATGACCTTGACGCGGTGAAGCGCTTGCCGCTGATCACGGCCGTCAATGCCTATGATGCCGACGGGTTGCCGGTGAAGGCATCACTGCGCGCGGCGGGGGCGATCCCGGTGGTCGACAGCGACGAGCCAATGGCTGTGGTCGCCGCCGTCATGGACTATGGTGTGTGGTCGAAGGATGCTGCCGGAACCTGGCACAACAAGGGCAGGGACGAGGTCAAGGACGCCATCGTCAGCGAGCACAACTTCAAGTACGCCGTGCACATCAACCAGCTTCCGTCCAAGCCCATTCCCCTCATCCCCGGGCACAAGCTCCAGCTTGTCCCGGCCAGCTCTGCCATTCCGCAAGCCATGGGTCAGCCCATTCGTGTACGGGCGATGTACGAGGGCAAGCCGGCGGCCAAGGTCGCCATCATGCACGATTACGTCAATGATCCCGACCAGAAGCCGACGATGACAGACGCCCAGGGCTACGCAACGGTGCCGGTGCGCAATCAGGGCCTGAACGTGATCGTCGGGATCCTTGTCGGCACGTCCGACAATCCGGCGAAGTACCAGCAGATGGAGCATCGCGCTTCGCTGACCTTCGTGCTGCCGCACCAGCCGGAATGACAAGAATCTCAGGGAGAATTGCAATGCGTTTCGGGTATGCTTTTTCTACGCTGGCCGGACTGTCTCTGGCCGCCCTTCCGGCAGCAGCCTTCGCCCACGGTTCGATGAAGCCGATGCACGGCGGCATCGTGACGATGACCGGCGAAACTGTTGTCGAACTGGTTCGCGCGCCCCAGGGCGTCGACATCTACATCACTGAAGAGGACGAACCGTTGGCGGCGTCAGGCTTTGACGGCAAGCTGACAGTAAGCACCGCAGGGTCCAAGGCGGAAACCCCCTTGGCGGCGCAGGCTGGCAACCACATGGCGGCGCCAGGCCTGGCAATTCCTGCCGGCTCCAAGGTGGTGGTTGCGCTGACGGCCAAGGACACCGGCGCAAAGACGCTGGCGTCCTTCGCGATCGATTGACGATAGCAGAGGCCGGCTGACCCCAGCCGGCTTCAACAAGGATCTGGCCGCACAGCGGCGTTGATGCGACAAGCCGGGAACGGCATCGGAAAGGGAACGAGGGCAGGGATCATGGCCAGCAGTATCACATTGCCTCCGGGAGGTATCGTCAGCCAGGCATCGCCGGGGGTCAAGGCAACCGCGCATGCCCGCCTTGCCAACATCGATGCGCTTCGCGGCTTCGTGATGGTGCTGATGTTGCTCGATCACCTGCGCGAAACCTGGTTCGTCAACTATCCGGTCACTGACCCGATCAACGCGGTGACGATCCTGCCGGCGATTGGTTTTGCGCGGTTCGCTGTCAGCTTCTGTGCGCCGATCTTCGTCGCACTCACTGGACTTGGCGTCTATCTGTTCAGCGTCAACCATACGGTCGCGGAGACGACGGAATACTTGCTCAAGCGGGGCTTCCTCCTGATCGCGATCGAGCTGCTCTATCTTTCGCCATTGTACTGGGGGATCGTGCCGCAACCGACGTTCTGGTTGCAGGTGATCTGGGCGATCGGCATCTGCATGATCCTGCTGGCCGCGCTGATGCGGCTGCCGCGGCCGGTGCTGATCGCGTTGGGCCTTGGCATCGTGTGCTTCCACAACCTGCTCGACCCCATCGTCCTGACCAAGGACGACGCCCTGTTCCCGGTCTGGGCAATGCTTCATCAGCGTGACGCTTTCGCTCTGCCGTTCGGTTTCATGGCCAAGACCACTTACCCCATTCTTGCTTGGGTAGGCGTCATTCTGCTGGGCTTTGGCATCGGACCTTGGTTCACCGGAGAAGTGCAGCCACAGGTTCGCCAGCGGCGGATGCTTACGCTCGGCTTCGGCATGATCGCGGCCTTCATCCTGCTGCGCTTCCTGAACGTCTATGGCGACAAGCCGTGGTTCGTCGTCGAAGGCAGCCCGGTCCGCACCGTCATCAGCTTCATTTCGCTGACCAAGTACCCGCCGTCGCTGCTGTTCCTGCTGCCGACGCTCGGGGGAGGAGCGCTGCTGCTGGTGCTGTTCGAGAAGATCAACGACTCAGGCCTCGTGGCGAAGCTGGCGATCTTCGGCGGCGCACCGATGTTCTTCTATCTCCTGCACCTGACCGTTTTGCGTATCCTCTATCACAGCGCGCTCGCCATCTGGGGACCGAACAACGGCACCGCCTACATGTTCGACAACTACAACTGGGTTCTGCTGTGGTTCGTGGCCATGATCGTGCCGCTTTACCTGCCGACGGTTTGGTACGCCCGCCTTAAGCGTAGGCGGCGGGACATCACCTGGCTCAAGTACTTCTAACAAGGGCTGAGCTTTTACCTCGACGATGTGCTTGAAGGGGCGCGCGGCAGAATATGCCGCGCGCCTCATTTGCAAGAGGGCGGCCACTGGCATTTCCCATGGCATTCGGCGCAACCCGCTCTTGCCGCTGACATAGGCTGCGACAAGTGATACGAAATGGACCGAAAGCAATGACCACACCTGCATCTGGCCAAACCAACCGTTCGCTTGCTGACATCGACCGCGATCACCTGATCCATTCGGTCACGTCGTTCCGCGGGCACGAACAGCACGGCGCAATCGTGCTGGAATCAGGCAAGGGCATGTGGTTGACCGACGCGGCGGGCAATCAGTTGCTTGATGCCTTTGCCGGGCTCTGGTGCGTCAACGTCGGGTACGGGCAGGACTCCATCGTCGAGGTTGCCGCAGAGCAGATGCGCAAGCTGCCTTACGCAACCGGCTATTTCCACTTCGCCAGTGAACCGGCCATTCGCCTCGCCGGAGAACTGACTGCGGCGGCGCCCGAAGGACTGGATCATGTGTTCTTCACGCAGGGCGGGTCTGACGCGGTGGACAGCGCGATCCGCTACATCATCCACTACTGGAATGCAGCGGGAAAGCCCGCCAAGAAGCACTTCATCGCGCTGGAATGGGGCTACCACGGATCGAGCAGCCTCGGTGCCGGCCTGACGGCGCTGGGCAATTTCCATCGCAACTTCGACCTGCCGCGCCCGTGGCAGCACCACATCGCCTCGCCTTACCAGTATCGCCATCCGCAAGGGCATGACGATGCGGCGGTGATCGCCTCGACGGTCGCCGCGCTCGAGGCGAAGGTGGCCGAACTCGGACCCGACAACGTCGCTGCCTTCTGCTGCGAGCCGATCCAGGGTTCCGGTGGAGTGATCGTGCCTCCGAAGGGCTGGCTAAAGGCCCTGCGCGAGGCCTGCACCCGGCTCGGCATTCTCATGCTGGTGGACGAGGTCATCACCGGCTTTGGCCGTACCGGACCGCTGTTTGCCTGTCTCGATGAAGACGTCTCGCCCGATTTCATGACCACGGCCAAGGGCCTGACGGCAGGTTATGTGCCGATGGGCGCGATGTTCATGGCCGATCACGTGTATCAGACGATCGCGGACGCTGCGCCCGCTGCGCTTCCCATCGGCCATGGCCAAACCTATTCGGGCCACCCTGTTGCCGCAGCCGTCGGGCTTGAGGTCCTGCGGTTGTACCGTGAAGGCGGGCTCCTCGAAAACGGGGTCACTGTCGGCAAGCGCTTTGCCGAGCACATGGAGCGGATCAGGGCCCACCCGCTGGTGGGCGATGTGCGCTATCGCGGAATGCTGGGCGCCATCGAACTGACGCCGGACAAGGCAACTAAGGCGATCTTCGAATTGGCACTCGATATCGGCGGGCGGCTTTCGAAGCTTACTTACGGGAACGGCGTGATCGTGCGCTGCTTCGCCAATGCCGTCCTGGGCTTTGCGCCCGCCCTGTGTTGCACACTGGAAGAGATGGACATGATCTTCGAACGCGTGGAACGTTCGCTCGACCAGTTGCTCGACCAGCCAGATATTCGCGCTGTCGTCGCGCTGCAAACCGCCTGAGGGAGGCCGACCATGCTGCCGGGACCAAAGCTAGACAGGATCGACCTGAAGATCCTCGCCAAGCTCCAGCAGGAGGGGCGGATTACCAATGTCGAACTGGCCGATGCGGTGGGTCTTTCTCCCAGCCCCTGTCTGACACGGGTCAAGCGGCTGGAAAAAGCGGGCTATATCAGCGGCTACGGCGCGCACGTGAACTTCAACAAGCTTGGCGAATACCTGACGGTGTTCACGGAAGTCACGCTCAGCGAACATCGCCAGGGGGATTTCAGCCGCTTCGAAACACGCATCGCCAAGCTTGACGAGATCGTGGAATGCCATCTCGTTTCAGGTGGCTATGACTATCTGCTGAAATTCGTGGCCCGGGGCGTCTCGCACTACCAGTCGATCATCGAGAACATGCTCGAAAGCGACTACGGGATAGAGAAATACTTCAGCTACATCGTGATCAAATCGCCGTTCATCAAGCACAAGTTTCCGATCCAGAACCTCTTCGGACAGAGCCATGGCTGAAGGGAATGTGGCTGAAATCGAGGCGATCCTGCCCGATCTTGTCGCCCTGCGGCGGGACATACATGCTCATCCCGAACTGGGCTTTTGCGAACACCGCACGGCCGGGCGCATCGCCGACGAATTGCGCAGCCTCGGCATCGAGGTGCATGAAGGCATTGGCACTACCGGGCTCGTCGGCGTGCTGAAAGGAAAGCGCGAAGGTACGCGCACCCTGGGTCTTCGGGCCGACATGGATGCGCTGCCGATCGATGAGCAGACCAACCTGCCATGGGCCAGCACACATCCCGGCGCGTTTCATGGCTGCGGGCATGACGGCCACGTTGCCATGCTGCTGGGCGCAGCGCGGGTCCTTGCCGACGATCCTGATTTTGCCGGCACGCTGCACTTCATCTTCCAGCCCGCCGAAGAGGGGCAGGGCGGAGCGCGGGTGATGATCGAGGAAGGCCTGTTCGAACGTTTTCCCTGCGACCGCGTCTATGCCTTGCACAACTGGCCCGGCCTCCCTGCCGGAACGATCAGCACGCGCCCCGGCGCTATCATGGGCGCGGCCGACAAGTTCCGCATCACGTTGACCGGCAGGGGTGGCCACGCTGCCATTCCGCAGGACAGCCCCGACGCCATCCTTGCCTCGGCCAGCCTGGTGCAACAGCTCAACACCATCGTGTCGCGCAGTGTGCCGCCCTATGCCTCGGCAGTGCTCTCGATCACGCAGATACACGGCGGCCATGCCCACAACGTAATCCCGGCCGAGGTCATGGTGGCAGGCACCGTGCGCACCTTCGATCCGGCCGTGCAGGATCGCATCGAGGACAGGATGCGGGCCATGCTGAAGGGTGTCGAAGCCAGCTTCGAGGTGGTGTGCGCCCTCGATTACGACCGCTATTACCCGGCCACGATAAATGATCCGGCGGCGGCAGCCGATGCGCTTGAGGTGGCGGGCACCGTGGCAAGAGCAGAACTTGCGCCCGAACCTGCGCCAACGTCCGAAGACTTCTCGTTCATGCTGCAACAGCGGCCCGGCGCCTATATCTGGCTCGGCCAGGCCACGGGCGATCACGCCGCTCCGCTCCACAACCCGCACTATGATTTCAACGACAGCGTAATGGCAACGGGCGTACGGCTTCATGTGGCGCTTGCAAAGCACTGGCTTGCCTGACGCGCGGATCATCGGACTGATTTTGCCCCTATGCAGTATCGCCTGACCTGCGCAAACAGCGTATACCTCCTCAGCAAGAGGAGGGGAGATGCTGGAGAGGGGCTACAGCAGGCGGTGAGCGACAATGATCTGATCGCTGCCATGTATGGCGCCATCGGCGACGATGCGCGTTGGACTTCCGTACTCGATACGATCAAGTTGCGGCTCGGCGTTGCCAGCGCCGTGTTCCAGCGCCTCGTGATTGACAAGGATGACCTTGTCCCGATGTTCAGCCTGCGAGACACGTGGTCTACGCAGGAGGCCGAGCGGCATGATTCCTGGGCCAACTCCCCGCTCAATCCGCGCTTCCGGCGAAATACCGCACCTATCGGCCCCTACGAGATCGCAAGCGATCAGCTTAGTGCAGCGCTCACTGCCGAAGATCGCGAAGTGCTGCGGCATGGCTTGGCAGCCTGCGGCCTTGGGCCAGGGTTCTGGCTCGATTGCAAGACCGGGCCGGGTGAGCATACCACGATCATCCTGCATCGCCATGTCGATGACAGCCGTGACATTACCGATGACGACCAGCAGTTCCTGCATTTGCTGATGCCGCATTTCCGGCAGGTCTCGCGGCTTTTGAACGACTTTGCCGATCAGCGCGCGCGCTTGGCGGTGGCTGAAGCCTTCATGGATTCCACCACGCTTGCACTTCTGGCGTGCGATCTTGACCTTGGAATCCACTGGATGAATGCCGCTGCAGAGCGGTTGGTGGACGAGTTGCCGCAGGTTGCAATCGCCGGCAACACGCTGCGCTTCCGGTCATGCGAGAGCGCAGTTTTGCTCAAGACAGCATTATCAGGTGCCGGCGGGGATGCCTGCCGTGTGCCGGGGAATGAACCGGCGCAGGTGCTGCATTTGCGGGTGTTGCGGCGCGATGCCGCCGGCTGGCGGCGCGGAGCACGCGGCATGGTGCTGCTGGCGATGGCATCGCCAGGGACGGCTCCGACAATAAACGCGGCCGAAGTTGCCAACCTGTTCGGCCTGACGATGGCCGAGGCGACTCTGACGGCCCATCTCGTGGGTGGCATGACAGTCAAGCATTATGCCTTGCATCGCGGCATCGCCGAGGGAACGGCGCGCATGCAGCTCAAGAGTGCGCTGGCAAAGGCTGGCGTCGGTCGACAGGCCGATCTGGTGCGACAGGTGTGCCAGTCACTCGCCAGATTGTAGCGGGCCGGAACGGACGATCCGCTCCGGCCCTCACCATTATCAGAATGTGATGTTGAGCTTGACGCCGTACTCGCGCGGCGCGCCGTAGAACTCGTTCGAGTTCAACTGGCCCGTGATGTACTCCTTGTTGGTGAGGTTGGTGCCCCAGGCCTCGATCCTCAGCCTTTCGCTGACCTTGAGCGTCAAGATCGCCGAGAGTAGCCCGCGGGGATTGAGGCGGTCCGATAGTGGCGAATAGCCGATGTAGGTGAACTGCTCGCCCACGAAGGCATAGTTCATGCGCGGCGTCAGCGACATTTCTCCCCCCAGCGGGATTTCATATTCCACGCCGCCACCCCAGGTCCAGCGCGGGGCGTAAAGGTTCGGCCCGCCGCCGGTTGTCTGGATGAAGGGTGCGTAGTCGAAGCAGAACGGCGGCGCGGACGGCGTGCCCGCCGGGCATTGCGGGCCGAGGTTGCCGCCGCCGAGCTGGCGCGTGTTGACGAATGTGACGCTGGCCAGATCGGAGTCCACGAATGCCACGTTGGCATCGAAACCGAAGCCGCCGAAGCGCCCTTGCACCTGCGCTTCCACGCCCTTGATCTTGACCGTCGAGATGTTTTCGACGCCCGCAAAACCGGTGCTGGGTTCCACGACATTGAACTGGAAGTTGGCGTACTGGTTGTAGAATGCGCTGATCTGGGTGCGGATGCGGTTGCCCAGGAAGGCAGACTTCCACCCGGCTTCGTAGCTGATCACGCGCTCCGGATCGAAGTTGGACGTCGGCGAATTAAAGCCGCCCGGCTTGTAGCCGCGCGCGACCAGCGCATAGAGCAGGTTGTCGCGATCGACCTTCCAGTTCACCGCGAACTTGCCGGTGGCAAGCGAGTCCTCGTGGCTGCCTGCCAGTGAGGCAACGGCCAGGCCGCCCGGAGGGAAGCCCGGAATGCCGGCGCCGATGGTTACGTCGCCGTATCCGGTGGCCTTGTAGGTCGAATAGCGCGCGCCGAGCTGGGCTTCGAGGCCGGGGACGATCTCGTAGTTGCCCTGCGCGAAGACACCGGTCGTCGTGCGCTGGTTGCCGCCGATGATGTCGGTCGGGAAGCCCTGCTGATCCTGAAGGATGCGGATCGCTATGTCGTTGCGCTGGAAATACCCGCCGACGATCCAGTCAAACCGACCTTCGGTGGGCGAGATGATGTTGATTTCCTGCGTGTAGACCTTTTCGCCCGCAAAGTAGTCCTCGGCAATGCCGCCGGGCTCCGCCGAGGCGTCAACGTCGTTGAGGGCGTTGATGCGCTTGTTCTGATAGCCCGTCACCGAGCGAAGCGTGATGCCGCTGGCCAGTTCCTGCCGCATTTCGAGGCTGGCCTGGAACGCGCGTTCGCGATTGGCGACGGGCGTGTCGAAGCTGATCGTGCGGATGTCGCCGACGCGGAAGGCTTCGTACGGTGTGCCGAGGATCGGGCGGTAGGCATAGCCGCCGGTGTCTCGATCGTTGAACGAGACCTTGGCAATGGCCTGGAACGAGCCAGGCTTCCACATTGCGGTGAAGCGGCCGCCGCCTTCGCGAAGCTTGCCGGCCTCGTTGGAAACGGGACCCACGCTGGTGTAGAAGCTATCGCGGTTGCGATAGAAACCCGCAGCACGAAAGCCAAACGTATCCGAGACGGGCAGGTTCACTGCCGCTTCTGATTGTACCGAGCCGTAGTTTCCGCCGCCGAACATGGCATAGCCGCCAAGCCCTGCATCGAGTTGGGGGTTCTGCGTGTTGATGAAGATTGCGCCGCCGGTGGAGTTCGAGCCGACCAGCGTGCCCTGCGGCCCGCGCAGCACTTCGACGCTGGCAAGGTCGTAGAAGCTGTTGGCCTGCACGATCGGTGGCTGGAACAGGCCGTCGACGTAAGTTGCGACGCCGGCCGTCACGCTGGGCGAGTTGCTGGCAAGGCCGATGCCGCGAATGTTTATCGACTGGGTGATGCCGCCGTCGGAAATCGACAGGGCAGGACTGGCGTTCTGCAGGTCAGCCAGCTTGGTCACGGCCTTGTCGGCGAGAGCGCTAGCATCGAAGGCCGTGGCGGAAACGGCAACGTCCTGCAGCTTTTCCTTGCGGCGCTGCGCAGTAACGATGATCTCGCTGACGCCTTCGCTGGCGTCGCCAGCCGTGGCAGCGGTATCCTCCTGCACTTGCCCGAAGGCGATGCCAGGCTGCGCAATCAGGGCGAGCGCCGTTGCGCAGCCCAGCGTGAACTGAGTCTTCATGATATCCTCCCTTTTATGCTTTGATTATGGTGCCGGGTGCCAGGCCGAGGCTGCGGCGAGAAACGCCATGGTCTCCTGCCCGACGCTGCCTTCCGCTGGCGGGTAGTAGCTGAGCTTGACGACGACCGTGCGACATGCCGGATCGACGTAGACGTACTGCCCCTGCAAACCGATCGCCGAGTATGCGGGCGAATTGGCCATCGTCCACCATTGGTAGCCGTAGCCGCCCTCGGGGCCAGTCTCCGGTCCCGCCGGGGCCTGCGCAGCCTTGACCCATTCCTCGCTGACAATGCGCTTGCCATTGGCGACCCCGCCATCAAGCATCATCTGGCCAATGCGTGCCCAGTCGCGCAGGGTGGCGTTGAAGCCGGCGCCGCTGAACTCGCGGCCGGTGCCAGGCTGGCCGTCCATGATATAGAAGCCATCAGCCTCGGTACCGAGCGGCTCCCACAGCTTGCGCGCAGTATAGGCGGCGACCGAGCCACCGCTGACGCGTTCGATCAGCCAGCCCAGAACGGCTGTGTCGATGGTCTTGTAGGCGAAGACTTCGCCCGGCTTCGACTTGCGCTTGATGGTCCGGGCGACGTCGGCGAACCGCGCCACGTTCTTGACGAGCGCGTTGATGTGGTTGCTCGCCGCGATGCCGGGGTTGGCGAAATCATAGCGCTCTTCGTAATCCACCCCCGAGCGCATTTGCAGGATTTGGCGGACGGTCACGCCATCATAGCCGCTGCCCTTCAATTCGGGCAGGTACTTGATGATCTGATCGTCGAGCGAGGTGATCAGCCCGTCGGCCAGTGCCGCACCAACAAGCGTGGACGTGATCGATTTGGTCATCGACCAGCCCATGAAGCGCGTGCGCTCGTTCGATCCGTTCCGATAAATCTCGGTAACGATGCGCCCGTCTTTCATGATCAGAAGGGCATTGGTGTAAGTTCGCTCCATCGCCTGTTCGGCGGTGAAGGTCTTGCCGGCGAACGAATAACTGAAGTCCATCGGGCGTTCGACCTTGGGAAAAGCCCAGGGTGAACCGGAATGCGCGACGGTGCGGGTGGTGAACAGCTGGTCCATGTTGCGAAAGGCAAAGCTGTTCACATCACCGTCGTTCATGTGCCAGCGCATGATTTGCGTTGCCACGGGCACGTCGGACTTCGCGCCCGTCTGCAACTGGGCCGGCAAATCCTGCTGCGCGGATGCAGACACAGGGGCCGAAAATGCAAGAAACGCTGCGACCACACGAAAATTGCGTGCGAATTTCATCTGAGTGCTCTCCCTGAAGTCCGGTCTGTCCGACCAGCTTTCAGGGGAAGAATATCGATTCGTCGCGTGGGCGCATGAACCATATGGTATAT
The DNA here is from genome assembly GCF_900176395.1 of Novosphingobium sp. B1. Classification (GTDB taxonomy): domain Bacteria; phylum Pseudomonadota; class Alphaproteobacteria; order Sphingomonadales; family Sphingomonadaceae; genus Novosphingobium. The sequence goes on from NZ_FWXL01000002.1 coordinate 531,525, forward strand.
GACATAACAAAAGTTGGATTTTCGTGGCACCTGATGAGGCGGAGAGGCCGCAGGACTTTCGAGATCGTCTCGATGGCGCGATGTCGGCCCGGCCAGAGCCTTTGAATGCTCTCCCTCCCGCGACGAATAAATATTTGCTCGGCGTGGAAGGAATAGGCGATCCTGTGGCTCTTATCTTGCAAGGTCGAAAATCGGCCGCACAGGAGGATGTTACGAGAGGCGAGGCGAACACAGAGCTGGCGAAACGTCGCCAGAGGGCAACGTGGGTTGCGCAACAGCTGCTGCCGCATGAGCGGCAGGTTCGGGGCTGGCTTGCGCGTTCCCGCTTACCCGGCGAGGAGATCGACGAGGTCATGCAAGAAGCCTACTGCAGAATTGCGATGCTCCCGGCCGTCGATCACATCGAGCATCCCATGGCGTACCTTTACTCTGTTGCGAGAAACCTCGTGCTGCGCCGCATCAAGCGGCAACAAGTCGTCATGCTGGATGTTGTCGCTGACATTGAATGCTTCAGCGATGATTCCCTGCAGTCTCCGGAGCATCAGGCCGAGAGCCGCATGGACTACGAACGCGTGCTCGCCATCATTGCCGGTCTGCCTGAACGTTGCCGGCAAGTGGTGGAACTGCGCAAGTTGCAGGGCTGTAGATTTCCGCTGAGAATTGACCCGGTAGGGGCATAAATTTCCACTGAGAATTGACCCATGTTTGAACCCGCCCCTGGCTGACCAGTCTGGGG
>NZ_FWXL01000021.1 GCF_900176395.1 Novosphingobium sp. B1
GCTGGCTTCCTGGCCAGCGAAGGAGTAAACTCGGCCAGCGTCTCGGATGGCAGTCATGAGAGCGTACGTTTTCGACCATCCTCTCACCGGTCCCCTTCTCCAACTCAGGATCTGCGCGGCCGTCGCCCCTTCGACCGCCTGAACGTCGCAACGTGGAGCGTACTGGCTGTTAATCGCCTTCGCTGTGCCAAGCCCGATGCTGTCGCCAAGAATAAGGCATTCGAACATAGAGCGCCCCTTGGTTCGATGTGGTCGAAGCAGCTTGGCGGGCCGCCGCGCTAACCAATGACGGGGTCGCTGGCCGAACCCAACGCCTCTTGGAGTTCCGAGACGTCAGCATCGATGATCGCGTACAGGTCGTCATCATTGTGTCGAAAGAACATCTGCGCTTTCGCCTCGTCATCAGCCGGCGGAGCTGTAGATCCCATACGCTCGGACCATCTCGCGTCGATGAAGCTCATGAGTTGGCTCCAGGCTGCAAGATGGGAATGATGGAGGCTCAGGCAGTGTGTGCCATCCGTAATGATCGCGAGGATCGTCACCTGCATGTTCCATTAACTCCCTCGATCACAGCCGGGACGGGGACAGAACTGAGATCATCGGGACCATCATCGATCTACCTCCCCTAACGCGCGCTCCGAAGTTGCATTGCCGTTTCAGACCTGATCTTCCTGAGGGAGCGCACCTTCAAACCGTCTGCCGAGAAAGATCGCTCTCACTAACCGGGTAATCCTGCGAGTCCGCGTGGGATCTACTCGCGAGCAGATGGGCGCCGCATGCAGAAAATCGGCAGCGCACAACAAAGCGGTCTTTCATCGACCTCACCTTCCAGCTCGACGAGGCACACACGCGCTCACCCACCTGGTAGCGCATGTTCCGCATACTCGCGGCGGATGAGATCGAGTTTCGGATCGATGTATCGGCGGCAGAATGGCCGATTGGGATCGTTGCGATAGTAGTTTTGGTAGCGCTCCTGCGATGGCAAGAAGTCGACGAACGGCACCACCTGCGTGTGAATCGTCTTTGCGGCTTCTTCCGCGAACCGGCGCACCGTTCGCTCAGCTTCCGCCCGTTGTCCGGGCTCAAAGATATAGATTGCGCTGCGGTACTTCCCACGCGGGGAACGAGCTCTGCTCGATGAATGCGTTCTAAGATGTACCTCGGCGAGCATTCCCAGGCTGATGGTGGACGGGTCGAACGTCACGACCACGCCCTCGGCCCAAGTGTCCGCCGGTGGCTCGGATTGCAAATAGCCCTGATCGACCTGCGTGACCCCTTGTAATGCTTGAAACACCCCCTCGGTGCACCAATGGCAACCGCCGCCAAGGCCTACCTTCAACATCTTCTACCTCGGGCTAGCGCTCATTGGCTCGGCCGGCTGGCCTCGAACAGGAACCAAGCACGGCGTTCGGCCTCATCGGTCCAAGCGTCGACCAAGCCAGAGGTGGCGTTGTCCTTTGCCTCATCCGCGACTGCCTTCGCCTTCCGAAACCCTTCCACCATATGGAGGTTGTCGGCCCTTAGCTCGGCCAGCATTTCCTGCGGCGTCACGAACTCGGCATCGTTGTCTCGGATAGTCTGATGCCGCGCGATGTCACCAATCGATGTAAGTGTGCGATTGCCCGTCTTTCTGGCGCGCTCGGCGATGGCGTCGGTAACGGCCAGGATCTCCGCAGCCTGCTCGTCGAGAAGAAGATGGTAGTCCCTGAAGTAGGGTCCAGAGACATGCCAGTGGAAGTTCTTGGTCTTCAGGTAGACTGCATAGCTGTTTGCGAGGATAATCTTAAGTGCGTCCGCTACGGTCATCGTTGCGGCCTCATCAAGGTCGGTCGGAGTCGCAAGTTGCGCAGCTGTAGCGTCGGTCATCAGAAGGCTCCCTGATCGGTGGCTTTCGCAGGAGCCGGCATCGATTCCCCTAAGGCCGTAGAGGCCATCAGAATGAGGCTGCCCAAGGTCTAAGTCCAATGACTCGCGGCTATAGTTTCGATAGCCTGACGTTACGGAGGCTGCGAGCAAAACACTCATGGCAGTGGCTAAACAGAACTCGACACGAGGCTATTCTGAGGGCGTGAAGCCGAGCACGAACTTCACTACCTTGTCTGAGGACATTTCGCAGGGTCTGAGAAATGTCTCGCCGCTTTCCAGGCGGTACAGGTTGAAGCTTACGATATCGGTGGCGGCGAGATCTCTCGCAAACAGACTGTTTCGCCGACCGTCGTCAGATCGCTTGACGGTCACGCCGTAGCGGTAGCCGTCAAAGACGCCTTCACTGTAGCCGCTTGGCAGCCGTTCCAACGCTGCCTCAAAGGCGGCTTTCTCCATTTCAGGCGGCGAGTGCATAACCGAAGATGGCCCTCGTTCGGCGAGCAAGAACGGTGCCGATCCGCAGCATGACCGCCGACCAGCCAGCCACCCGGCTTACCCAACCGCTGCGCAGCGAACCCATCCGCTTAACCGAAATCAACGTCGTTCCGAGGCATCTGCTGCATCGGCTCGACGCCCATCAGCGCCAAGCCATTGCGGATGCTCTGTCCGACGGCAGCTGCCAAGAAGAGCCGTACGCGGCTGAGCGGCGCGTTATCGTCGCGGATGAAGCGGCGTGCCGGATCATCGGATCCGGCATTCCACACGGCGTGGAAAGCCGCCGCCAGATCGGCGAGGAAGAAGGCGATCCGATGCGGTTCGCGCGCTGACGCGGCCGCCTCCACTACTCGCGGAAACTGGGCCATCAGCTTGACTAGGATCAAATCCCGACCGTCTAAGAGGGAAAGGTCGGGCTCAGCGCTCAAGTCGATCTTGGCCTCGATTGCTCGTCGAGAAAGCGAATGTATGCGCGCGTACGCGTAGTGAACATAGAAGACCGGATTATCACGCGACGCCTCGACCGCCTTCGCGAAGTCGAAGTCCATTGGCGCCTCCGCCTTGCGGGTGAGCATGGTGAAACGAACGACATCCTTGCCGACCTCTCGCACCACATCCGCGAGGGTCACGAAGTTGCCTGCACGCTTCGACATCTTTACCGGCTCGCCTTCGCGAAGCAGCCGAACAATCTGCACCAGCTTGACGTCGAAGCGCTTGCGCCCTTCGGTGAGGGCATCGGTAGCTGCGACGATGCGCTTCACCGTGCCGGCATGATCCGCACCCCAGACGTCGATCATCTCATCGGCGTCGCGTGCCTTCTCGAAGTGGTAGGCGAGGTCGACGCCGAAGTAGGTCCAGCTTCCATCTGCCTTGCGGATCGGCCGGTCCTGATCATCGCCAAAGAGCGTCGAGCGGAACAGCGGCAGCTCGATCGGTTGCCAGTCCTCCGGGGTTTCTCCCTTGGGCGGGTCAAGCACGCCATCATAGATCAGGCCGCGCTCGCGCAGCCAAGCCTCGGCGGCGGCGGGCCGTCCCGCTTCGAGAAGTTCGGCCTCCGATGCGAAGCGGTCATGGCGAACGCCCAGCAACGTAAGGTCCGCGCGGATCGTCTCCATCATCGCTGCCACGGCGTGCGAGCGGAAGATCGGAAGCCACGCGGCCTGCGGGGCATGTCGGTAGCGGTCGCCGAAGTCCGAAGCCAAGGTCTGGCCCACGGGCTTAAGATAGTCGCCCGGATACAGGCCCTCCGGGATGTCGCCGATACTTTCGCCCAGCGCCTCGAGGTAGCGAAGGTGGGCGGATCTCCCGAGGACGTCCACCTGTCCGCCGGCATCGTTGACGTAGTACTCGCGGATTACGCGGTGCCCGGTGAACACCAGCAGGTTCGCCAGCGCGTCCCCGACGACCGCTCCGCGGCAATGCCCCACATGCATCGGGCCGGTCGGATTAGCCGAGACATATTCGACGTTCACCGTTTTGCCGGCACCAGTGTCCGAACTGCCATATCGCTCGCCCGCATGTGCGATCGCCGCCAGCTCGTCCCGCCATGCGTCATCGGTCACCCGCAGATTGACGAAGCCCGGCCCGGCGACGTCGACGCTTGTCACTTCCTCGAGCGCCGCCAGCCGGCTGGCCAGCGCCTCGGCGAGCTGCCGCGGCGGGACCCCGGCGCGCTTCCCCATCACCATCGCAGCGTTGGTCGACAGGTCGCCGTGCGCAGCGTCATGCGGCGCTTCCACAGTCACGCCGCTCCGTGCGAGACCGGTCGGCAGCTCGCCAGACGTCTCCAGCCCGTCGAGCGCCCGCCCGACGTGTTCGGAGACGCGAGCGTGAAGCGCTGCCGGCATCAGCGGCCGCCCCCGGCGCGGAGCTTGCTACGCAACCTCAACGCCCTTCCAGAAAGCGACATGATCTCTGATCGCTTCGGCTCTTGGTGTCGGGTTGGGGTAGGCCCAAGCCGCGTTCAGGTTGCACTCTTCGCCCACCCGAACGTGATAATAGCGCGCCCGACCCTTTACCGGACAGACGGACGAATGATCGCTTCCCTCGAGCCGAGTATGATCGACGGCTTCGGGCGGAAAGTAGTGATTGCCGTCGACAATCACGGTCTTGTCGCTCGCGGCGATAGTGGCGTCGTTCCAAACTGCAGAAACCATCGTGCGCTCCTTCGCTCTATCGATTGGCTGAGCGGCACCATTGATCAGGTGGCGGAGACCTCGCCGGCGAGAAGCTTGTCGAGCTCGCCTTTGGCATCGAGCTCCAGGAGGTCATCAGAGCCCCCGATGTGCTTGCCGTTGATGAAGATCTGCGGAACGGTGCTCCGTCCTGTCGCTTCCTCCATCGCCTGCCGCTGAGCAGGATCATCCTCGATGTCGTGTTCAGTCCATTTCACACCCTTTTCGGTGAACAGTGCTTTCGCGCGCCGGCAAAAGGGGCACCAGTTGGTCGTAAAGATGAGAATCTTTGGCGTCATGGCTCTCGTCTCCGATCATACGTAGTTGGGATGGATTGCAACGGCTGAAACCTAACAGACTCAGCCAAAGGTGAAGGCAAAACCCAGAGCGCCGGGATCGAGGAACTCGATCGCGAACGTGCGCTCGCGAACGGCGCCCTTCTGCCGTACGAGCTGGTAGAGTCTTTGTCCCTCGATCGTGCCGTTTCCGGCGTCGTCGATGTCCGAGCCATGATCGCTAGCGGGTGGCTTGCCGTCGATCGTGACGCGGAACCGGACCCGTCGGCCCGTAGCGGAAGGGCCGAGCACAAGGTGGACGTCGCGGGCATGGAACCGGTAGACGATGCGGGCCCCGGCGGATTGTGACGAGGCATGTTCCGACCCTGCAAGCCAGCGTCCGGAAAGCGCCCAGGCGTTCAGGGGCAACTGAGGCGGCGCGACATAGTCATGCGCGGTCTCGCGCACGAAGCCCCCCGGTGACGTGAAACGCTCGCCACGCACATAGCCCAGGTAGGTCTCGGGTGAGCGTACATCGTTCCAGCTCGCTGCCGCAGAGGATCCCGCAGTGCGCACCGATACAGTTCGCATGTCGCCGACCGCGTGGCCATTTTCGGCAAGAAGCCGCTGGATGACCTTCTCGGATTCGGCGTAATTTCCCTCGCCAAAATGATGGTATCGGACGCGGCCGCGACCATCGATGAAGTAGTGGGCCGGCCAGTAACGGTTGTCAAAGGCGCGCCAGATCGCGTGATTGTTATCGAGCGCTACGGGATAGGTGACGCCTAAGTCACGCGCGGCTTTCGCGACGTTGTCAGGATCCTTCTCGAAAGCGAACTCGGGGGCGTGAACCCCGATCACTACCAGCCCGGCCGCCCGATATTTCTGCTCCCAGGCTTTTACGTAGGGCAGCGTCCGCAGGCAGTTGATGCAGCTATAGGTCCAGAAATCGACCAGGACGACCTTGCCGCGCAACGTCTCGCGCGTGAGCGGCGCAGAATTCAGCCAACTCGTTGCGCCCGTGAGCGGTGGCAATTCCCCTTCGATTTCGAGCGGACCATCCCCAAGAGTGCTGGTCTGCCCCAAACGATCGTCTACCCGGAAGCTGTCCAGGAGTCTTTGTTCGACGGTGGACGTTCCGGCGAGCGACAGCTTGGTCAATAAGCCCGTGTCGAGGCCCAGAGCGATGGCGATTACTGCAAGAAGCACTAGCGCGCCCAGAGAGCGGCGGAACCAGTCTCCCACACGGATCGACCGTTTCATCGCAGCGAACACACGTCCGCCGATGAGCAGCGCCAGCGCGAGCGATGTTGCCGCACCAGCGGCATAAGCCAGCAGCAGCAGCGAAGTGCCGATAGTGGCGCCGTTCAACGCGGCTCCGGTCAGTACCAACCCCAGTATCGGTCCGGCGCACGGCGCCCAAAGAAGACCGGTGGCTACCCCGAGGAGCAGTGATGCCCAGAAACTATCACCAGTCCGCTCTGGTCCGGCAGCTTCCGTGAGCCGGGCGCCGAGCCTGACGATCGGTCTGGTGGCGCGATCGGCGAGCGCGGGGAACGCCAGCAGCAGTCCAAACACGCCCAGTATCAGCAGCGCTACCGCTCTCCCGAGGCTGTTCGCCTGTACGGCCCAGCTGCCGCCGACTGCCGCCAACGTGGCCACTCCGGCGAATGTCACCGCCATCCCCAATAGGAGCGGCAGACCACTGCGCATGAACGGTTGACCCGCTCGCGCGAACACGAACGGGAGCACCGGCAGGATGCATGGGCTGATGATGGTCAGCGCGCCGGCGAGGTAAGAGAGGATCAGCAGCAGCACGGGCGATCCCTCCCCGACCATGGAAACAGCCTGGGTTTCGGGTCGTGAGAGGCCCGCTGTCTAATGGTACTCGGACGCTCGGCGGCGTCGATGCGCAATACGCAGGCGCGAATTATCATGCCGCCATCTTCCGGACCGTCTCCAACACCCGGTCCTGACGATACGGCTTCGGGAAGAAGACCATGTTTTTCGGCAGTTTGGTTTCCTGCGGCCAAGGTCGTCCTGACGTGATGATAACCTGGATGTCGGGCCAGCGCTCGCGAATGCAGATCGCCAGCATGATGCCATCCATCCCGCCAGGCATATCCACGTCCGTAAATACGACGCGGACATCTGAGCGCTCTTCCAAGGTGCTGATCGCGTCGGTGGCGTCCGCCGCCTGAAGCACTTCGAAGCCAGCCTCTTCGATTATGTCCGAAGCGAACAGCCGGACGATTGGCTCGTCTTCCACGACGAGAATTATCGGCCTGATGATCATACGCATTCCTACGTCAGCCCTTTGCCAGATGGCGGATCGGCGCTCGCAAGTCGGCCTCAAACCCCTCCGGATCGTAACGAGTATCCACACCGCCAGTCCCGACTAGACCGATGCTGATGAGCTTGGAGCCGAAGCCGCGGCGCGCCGGTGGGATGACAAGAGGTCCACCCCGTTCGCGCCACTTGATCATGAGGCCAGCTTCATCACCGTCGCTCTTGATTTCCCATGTCAGCGATACTTCTCCACTGTCGCCCTTGAGAGCCCCGTACTTGCAGGCGTTTGTTAGGAGCTCGTGCACGATTAAGGAGAAAGACAAGGCTGCCTGTGCTCCAAGCGCAACCGGCGGGCCGTTCATACTGACGCGATCCATGAAGCCGATCGCCTCGATGGCATTTGTCGCAATGGATGCGAGGTCAGCCCGCGCCCAGCTATTATGGAGCAGAGCGTCGTGCGCGCCGCTCAACGCCATCAGGCGGCGTTCGAAAGCATAGACGGACTCACGGTCGGTCGCTGATCGCAGCGTCTGGCTCGCGATTGCCTGCACCATGGTCAACGTGTTCTTGAGCCGGTGCGCGATCTCCCCGTTTACAATGCGCTGCTGCTCCTCAGATCGATGGCGCGCCACGCCCGCCTCAAGACGATCGGCGACGCTGCGGAGAAACGCGATCTCCTCTGCTAGCCAGTACCTGGGCCGTGTCGAATGGACGAAGAACAGGGCGGTCGTCCGGCCGGGGTCCCGCACCGGCACGTCGACAAGCGCGCGCACCCCATTGCGCAAGGCGAGCGCTAGGTTCGGCAGTGTCCGTTCGTCGGCAAGGGAATCGAATACGACAAGTGGATCTCCGCTGGAGAGGGGAGCTTGCAAGCCGTGATACTCGTCAAGCGCGTGCCGGCCGGCGACGCTGAGGACACCGGGAGCAGTCCAGTCACGTTCGACGTCAAGCACCTCTACAGCATCATCGACCAAACCCAGTCCGGCGCGATCGGCGGTCAGCACCCGCCCGACAACGGCGGCGGTCGCCAAGGCCATCTGCCCTGCGTCGCCACTGTTGCGAATGATCTCGCCGATCTCGACCAACGCGACCTGCAACTCTGTCTGACGCTCGCTGACCTTAGCGATACGACGAAGTTCGAGATTCTCGCTGGCAAGCCTGGCGAGGGCCCGCAGCATCGACCTTTCCAATTCGCTCAGCCCCTCCGGGCGAGGCGCGGTGTCGATGACGCACAGTCTGCCGACAACGGCCCCGGAACGAAGGACGAGGGGAGCGCCGGCATATGAGCGGAAGTGCCGGGCGCCTGTAACAAGCGGATTGCAATCCGTGCGCCCATCGGCGGTCAGGTCCGCGATCTCCAGCATCTCTGCACGATCGATCTCGATCCGGCAGACAGAGTGCTCGATCTCCGTTTCCTGGACATCTAGACCGTACCTGGCCTTGAACCACTGTCGATCGACATCGAGAAGGGTGATCAGCGCGATCGGCACGCCGCAAGCCTTGGCCGCAACAAAGACAAGGTCGTCGAACGCTTGCTCGGCGGGAGTGTCGAGGACCATCAGGTCCGCAAGTGCCTTGGGGCGCGAAATCGCGCTCATGGCAGTCGTGCCAGCGCTCAGTCCCACTGCTCTCCTCCCAGCAAAAAGTTGCTTTGTGAGGGCGCGAAACTGCGAGACGATACCGAGCATCGCTCCGGAGAGCGAAGCCCCCCCCGCGTCGCACCGCTGACGCGAGCACCCATTGACACAGCGCAGAGCTGCTGGCGGTCTGAATCAAACGGTGGAGCTAGCGCCTTCACCTCAGTGTCCGGTCAGACGCGGCGGCCACGTCGTTTGGGACGCAGAAGTTGCTCGATGAGGATGCGGCTCTGCGCCATCGACGGTGAGCACGATTTTTCCCTGGATGTGCCCGGCCGCAGCGCGCTCATGCGCGGCAGCCGCTTGCGATAGTGGATAGGTGCTGTCCACTGCGACGCGGACCGCCCCACTTGCAAGCAACCGCCCGAGCTCCGCGAGCTGCGCGCCGTTTGATCTCACCTGTGTCGCCGACACGGTCACGCCGAGCCGGGCTGCTTCGTCGTGCCCTGCGAAGCCTAACGGGAAAATTGGAAACAGAGCGCCACCGCTGCGGAGCGTGCGCAGGAAGCGGTCTGCCGCAGGGCCCCCAACAGCATCGATCACCAGATCGACGTCTCGCACGACATCCTCCGGCGCCGTCTTCGTGTAATCGATGAACTCGTCAGCGCCGAGATCAACCAGGAACTTTGCGTGCCGAGAGGATGCGACGGCGATGACCCGCGCACCTCCCTGCTTGGCGAGCTGAACTGCGAAGTGCCCCACCCCGCCCGCGGCGCCGTTGATAAGGACCCGTTTGCCCGCGAGCGGGACAGGCCGGTGCCTATCTGGCTGCAAAGGATTAGGCTCGTCGTGACCCAGCCCGATCAGGAACTGCCACGCGGTCAGGCCAGACATCGGAATCGCTGCGGCGTGAACGTGATCGATCGTGTTCGGTTTGAGGGCAAGATCAGATGATGGCGCGGATACGTACTCCGCATATCCGTGGCTGTCGCCGTAGCTTGGGAAGCGGATCATCCCGAAGACTTCGTCACCCGGCGTGAAACCCTGCACGTCATCGGCAACAGTTTCGACGACGCCAGACACATCGGACCCAGGGATCGCCGGGAATGCGACCTCCGGCCGCCATTCGGGCGGCAGCTCCGCATATCCTTCCCGAAGATACCAATCGGGCGGGTTGATCCCGGCCGCCGATACGCGGACCAGCACCTCACCCGGCTTCACCTCCGGCTTTGGCGCATCTTCGTATCGAAGCACGCTCGGCGCGCCGAACTCATGGAAACGAATAGCCTTCACTTCTCAGGTCTCCCCTCAAACGCGTTCGAGAAGTGCGACAGTGCCCTGGCCACCGTCGGCGCAGATGCTGACGATCGCGCGTGCTCCGACCGGTAGCGCCCACAGCTCTTTCACCGCCTGGCTGAGGTCGCGGGCGCCGGTGGCGCCGAACGGATGCCCGATCGCCACTGAGCCACCCATGGGGTTGACCCGCTCCCAATCGAACGGGCCCATGTCCGCCTCGACACCCGCCTTTGCGCGCACCCAGTCGGGATCGGTGATGGCCGCGACATTCGCCAGCACCTGTGCTGCAAACGCCTCGTGGATTTCCCACAGCGCGATGTCGGAGAAGCCGAGCCGATGCCGTGAGAGGAGGCGCGGGATGCCATAGGACGGCGCCATCAGCAGTCCCTCGGTATGAAGATCGACGGCCGATACCTCGTAATCGACCAGCCGGACGTGCGGGGTATCAGTCGGCAGTCTGGCAATGCCGGCTTCGTTGGCGACCCAGCAACCAGCCGCGCCATCGGTAATCGGTGAGCTGTTGCCGGCCGTAATGCTCCCCAGCCCGCTATCCCGGTCGAAGGCTGGCTTCAGCGCGGCGAGCCGCTCGATCGACGTATCGGCCCGCGGGTTGGCGTCGCGCGTCAGCTCAGGAAGCGGGACCACGAGATCGTCAAAAAAGCCGTTAGTCCAGCCAGCGACTGCACGCTGGTGGCTCTTGAGCGCCCAATCGTCCTGCGCCGCGCGCGAGATGTTCCAGGCTTTGGCGGTTTCCTCCATGTGATCGCCCATCGTACGGCCGGTGATGCGATTGGCCCAACCCTTGGTTGGCAGGACGTAGTCCCGCACGGTAAGCGACTGCAGCGCGGCCAGCGCGGCACCTGCATCCTTTGCGAAGAGGTCCGTGAGCCGCTTGGACGCCTCGGCCGTCAGGGCAAGCGAGGGTCGACTCATGACCTCGGCCCCGCCGACTAGCGACAGGTCTGCTCCGCCGCCGAGCATGCCTGCAGCGGCGAAGGTCGCAGTCATGCTGGTCGAGCAGGCGAGAACGACCGAGAATGCCGGCACGCTCGGGTTGAGCTTGGCGTCGAGCCAGACCTCGCGGGCGATATTGCTCCAGCCCAAGTTCGGTATCACGGTTCCCCAGACGACGAAGTCGGGCTCGGCATGCTGGGCCATCGCCTGTACCACCGGGACAGACAGCGAGATTGCATCGTATGTGGCCAGCGCTCCGCCCCCGCGACCGAATGCGGTCCGAAGACCGGCAGCCAAGAAAACGGGTTTGGCGAAACGGCTCATGATAGTCTCCCGGGACACTGGATCTGCGCCGTTAGCCACCGTAGCGCTCGGTCTTGATTGTCGCGGCGTCCAGGCCGGCGAACAGCGCGCCGTCCGTTGCGATGTTCACGAAGCCGTTCGAACCACAGACGAAGACGTGCGCAGGCGTGCGGGGAAGGCGAGTGATGACCTCTTGGACCATTGCGCCATCGATCCGTCGCGCAAAGTCGGTTTCACGCGTCGGCGCTTCACGCGTGATCGCCAGCGACAGCACGAAGCCGGGATCATCGAACTCGATGGCTTGGAGCTCTTTGGCGTACAGGACGTCGCGAGCGGTGCGCGCCGATAGGAGCAACGCCGTCGGCACATTCTGCGCCTCTACGCGGCGCTGTCGTATCATCGCCATCAGCGGCACCAGGCCCGAGCCTGCGCCGATCAAGAATACAGGCCCAGCTGCGTCCTGCGGCCAGAGGAAGTGTCCGCCAAGCGGCCCGCGAAGTTCGATCTCGTCACCGACCGCTGCCACGTCGTGAAAAAAGGGCGAGACCTCCCCGTCCGGAAGGCGTTCGATGGCGAGCTCAACAATGCCTGACCCATCAGGTGGTGAGGCGATCGAATAACTGCGCATCGCCATGTAGCCGTCAGGGGCGGTCAATCGCACATCGACGTGCTGACCCGCCACATGAGTGAATGGGTTGCCCAACCGGAGGGAGAAGCTCTTGATGGCCGGCGTTTGCTGAACGATTCTTTCAACGACGGATTTCTGCCACAGCGCAGCCTGCACAGCGCTCTCAATCATGCGTGTACCGCTGCTCGCGCCATGGATCGCCGTAGATGTGATAGCCGCGCAGCTCCCAGAAACCGGCTTCATCGCGCGTCGTGAACTGTAACGCCTTCACCCATTTGGCCGACTTCCAAAAATAAAGGTGCGGAACGAGCAGCCGAGCTGGGCCACCGTGATCACGCGGAAGTGGCTGCCCTGCATATTTGAGCGCGACCATCGCCTTATCGGCGAGCAGATCCGCCAGCGGGACGTTCGTCGAATAGCCATCGTAGGAATGCACCAGCACGAAATCGGTCGGGCGCTCGAGTCCAGCATCGGCCAGGATGTCCTCGATCAGCACGCCCTCCCAAGCCGTGTCCAGCTTGGACCACGAAGTGACGCAGTGGATGTCCTTCTTCACCTTGGTCTGTGGCAGAGCGTTGAACTGGCTCCAGTCCCAGACCTTCGCCGGTTTTGGTCCGACCTTGACCGTAAAGTTCCACTTCGAGGTATCGATGTTCGGCGTCGGTCCCGCTGTGAGAACCGGGAAGTTGTCGACGAGATGCTGGCCAGGGGGGATACGGCCGGACTGATCCCCGCCCGATCCACGTCCGGTAAAACCTCTTGTGACCATGCCGGACTCTCCTTCTCGTCGCGACAGCACGGGCCTGGTTTTCCGCTCACACTCCTGCGACAAGGGACTTTTCGCACGCGGATCCGCTCGAAAACGGATCTTGAGAAAACTCGTTACCTGATGCTCTGTCAGTATTAACAGACGTCACCCGCCGGGAACCGTGACGAGTACGTTCCGACTATACCGTTAGAGCAACGCTCTTTCCCAATACCCTGTCACTATAGTTTCGATAGCCACGAAGGCATCAATTTCCGCGTGATCACCGAGCCCACCGCAAACCTAAGTTTCGTTGAGACCCTTCGACATCAATCGGCTTTGCGAGCCGAACCAAGCTGCGCCCTCCGCGCCGGCCAGCTATGGCGAATGTCTTCGCGGTAAGTCTCTGCGTTGCTCACTCGCTGCAAAAGCGGATTGGCAAGCCAGGCGGCCTGCGACGGGCTGAGCAACTCGGGGATGGATCTGCGGTAGGGCAGCGCCAGGTTGATTTGAGTTCGCTGCGCCGCCGTCAGCGGCAGATGGCGGACGATGTTCTTACGCAGGTAGAATTGCGGCTCCCGATCCACGCTGAAGCCGCCGGGCGCCGCCGGTGCAAAGCCTTCTACACGAGCATAAGCGTTCAAGTCGGCCCGCGTGACCGTCTTCGGATCGAATTGAACCTGCACCGCTTCCTCGCCATCCACCCAGCCCGCATCGGTCGTGATCACCGCTGGATGCTGTGCAAGGCTTGTCTCGCCCGACCAGAAACAGGGCGTCATGTAGACAGCGTTTTCGGTGAGGCCACTCTCGATCAGCAAGTCGCGCCCGAGCAAACGGAAGTACGGCGGGACATCACCGTCGAGCATCTGCAAAACGGCGCTGAGCTTTTCATGCAGCCCGAGCGGATCGTAGCGATCGGCCAAGCGCGGCAGCAGCTCGGCGCCATCGGGTCGGAGAAACCGCATGACCGGATTGTTCCAGGATCGCTCGCCATAGAGGCGCAGGATTTTGGCATCCGCTCCAGGATGGTTGTTGAAGATCGCCACCGGCACGAACCGGTCGGTGATCAGCTCTACCATGAGCGGATGCGTAAGAACGTCCTGCCCGAAGTGCACGCACGTCGAGCAACCCGGCACTTCCTGAAACAGCAGCAGCACCGGTTTGCCTTGCGCGGAGGCCAGCGCCATGCCGTGGTCGTAGCCGCGCAGCCATGGAACGTCGCCAAGCTCGCGATGGTCGCGATGCGAAACTCCAGTCATTGTCATGCCCACTATGTAGTGAGGCGAAATCCAAATCACCGCCACCGCCCCGCAAACATGGAAACTATACTCTCCAGCTATTGGAAAGGCGCGGGCGCAAGCTTCATAGTACCCGCCGCCCGGGTTGAGTTTGATGCCCTAGAAAACAGTGTACCAGGATCTCCGGATCAAAAGCGGAGATGGATCACCACGAGTTCGGCCGAGGGCTGGTCCTCGTTATACTCCAGGTGTTGACGGGCATTCGGAGGAGAGGAATCTCGTCATGACCGACGTCGAACAGTTTGCCCCTGAACTTCGTGTTAGAGAATGGATCGGAGCGGACGGCAAGCAGCTGGACACTCCCGTCAAGCTCTCCGATCTTGGGTTAGGACCGAAGATCCTCTTCGCGTTTCAGCATTGGTGCCGCGGCTGTCATGTGCACGGCTTTCCCACGCTACAGCGGCTCCATGCCGACTTGGCGAATCGAGGCGTTGGTTTCGCGGTGATTCAAACAGTGTTTGAGGGAGAGCAGGAGAACACCTTCGAAAAGCTGCGACCAAACCAGTCGAAGTATGGGCTTCCGGTGCCATTCGGCCATGATCCGCTGATGGAGGGCGCGCGGCTCCCGACGTTCATGGAGGATTACCACACTCGTGGCACGCCGTGGTTCAGCGTGATCGATGCCCGCGGGACGGTAGTATTCTCGGACTTTCATTTGGACGCGGACAAGCTGGTGGCACATCTGGATCGAGCTTGATCGATGCGCCGCTGGCTCATCCTTGCCACTACCCACGTCGCGATGCTGGCACTGGGGTTTGCTGCCGGTATTTACGCTCTGCCGATCCTGACGGCACCGCCTGCGCCAGATGCAGCTGACTTAGCATCGGCCGTGAGACAGGCGCTCTACACTGGGCAATTCAAGCGTAGTCTGAAGGGCAGCGATTTCGTTCATTGGGGCGAAGGCAACGTGAAGGTGTCGCGCGACCAGATAGCGCACATCGGCCGCCTATCCCCTGGCCCCGATTACAAGCTCTACCTCGCCCCGCACTTCGTGCGCACCAAAGACGAGTTTCTCGCGATCAAGCACATGTCCCGCCGTGTCGGTGACGTAAAAACCTTCGATGGCTTCATCATCTCCGTCGCGCCCGACATCGACGTCGCCGCATTCACCACCGTCGTGATTTGGTGCGAGTCTTTCGACCGCTTCATCAGCGCCGCTGAATATCAACGACCCGCAACAGGCTCATGAGGCTCGAAGGGTACCAACCTCGCAAGCTCGCTGCGGTGATCTTTAGCACCGTGCGGTGCAGTGCGGAGAAGAGAAAGGAGGGTCAGGGTAGCTCATGCCCTCCACGATGAAATCGCTCAGGGCGGCTTGCACGCGCGGTCTCGTTCTTGCGCCAGTGGCGGCTCTGCTTATGAGCGTCGCCTTCCTCATGATGGGCAACGGCCTGCTGGGCACCCTGCTGATCGTCCGGGCTGGGCAGGAGGAGTTTTCCAGCGGCAGCATCGGCGCGATGATGTCCGCCTACTTCTCAGGCTTCACCATCGGTGCACTAGTGCTGCCGCGCATCATCGTATCCGTCGGCCACGTAAGGACGTTCGCCGGCTTCGCGGCCGTCGCATCGATCACTGCCCTTCTCCACGCCGTGCTGGTGGAACCGTGGGCATGGATGCCCCTGCGCATGGTCACCGGCTTCGCTTACGCCGGCATGATCCTGTCGACCGAGAGCTGGCTTAACGCGCACGCGGTGCCTTCGACGCGCGGGCAGCTCCTGTCGATCTTCGGCGTTGCATCCATGGGCTCATGGGCCCTTGGACAAGCGCTCCTCAACGTAGCTCCCCCAGCGGGAGTGGCCTTGTTCCTTATCGTCTCCGTCCTGATCTCGGCGGCTGTCGTCCCTGTTACGCTTCTGCCAAGCCACTCGCCAGCCGAGGTGACACAGGAACCAGTCGCGTTTCGAAATCTCCTGTTAGTCTCCCCTTTAGCTACATTCGGAGTGTTCCTGGCCGGCCTAGCCATTGGCGGATTTTGGGGGTTGGGTCCGAGTTTCGCGCAAAGTATCGGACTCGACATCGGCGGCATCTCCGCGTTCATGGCCAGTGTCCTTGGGGGAACCCTTGCATTGCAATGGCCACTCGGCTGGCTTTCTGACCGGGTGCCTCGCAATCTGATCATCGCCGGCGCCGCCTTGGCGTCTGCATTGGCGGCAGCCGGCGTGGCGCTGGCGACCGAAGCCCCCCTGCCCCTGCTTCTCGTCGCAGGCGCGCTCTTCGGCGGGTTCGGCATTCCGATTTACTCGTTGTGCGTGGCGATCGCGAACGACAATCTTCCGGCTGGACAGCTGCTAGGAACCGCGCGTGGTCTTCTGCTCATCAACGGTGTGGGAACTGCGGTGGGACCTTTGATCGGAGGAGCCGCAATGAGCCTCGCGGGTCCTGGCGGTCTCTTCCTGTACGCTGCAGCGCTTCTGACCATCCTGTCAGTGCTGGCAATCGTCCGTGGATGCCCCGTCCGCACCGCGGCAGCGAAAGCCACGCGCTGCCCGAGCACACCGATGATCACCGGTTCGCTCGACGCGATGGTACAAGCGAACGACAGGGATGAGCGCGGTATGAGCTAGGAATGCCCGGACGACATCCTACGCGACCTCCTCGACCAAAAGGCTCCGGCCCTTGAATTGCACCGTCTCTCCGGGTCGAGCCCCCTCGATGGCTTCATAGATCGGCGCCATCGTGGAGATCCCCATGAGCTCCTGTCCGTGGCACACGAATTTGCTCGTTGAAACGGCAATCACGAAGTAGCGCCCCGATAGCTTGACCAGGGCACCTTCTGCGACGGCGGACTTCGGTCCGAAGTCGATCGTCCTAAGCTTGTCGAGCTTGTCGGCATAATCATCGAGCGTGTCGTCGAGCGCCTCTGCAAGATCGCTCGCGACTTCAGCTTGCGCCTGTTCATCGTTCTCGATCGGCTCGCTCCGATCGAGACGAGCAGTGGAAACGTAGTCCAGGTAATTCTCGCGAGCACCGTGTAAGGTAGCCGCTTCGAGCGAGAGCATCGTTTCCCGGACGTGATCCTTGTTCCAGTCCATCACCACCTCGTTAGGTTCGTTAACTTACACTCTGACAGCGCAGTGACCGGCTCGACGGTGCCCTGCTCGCCGTTCACATCATTCGTCTGTGATCACGTCTTCGCCCTGATACGGAATGCGGATTAGCCGCGGGTCGCGAATGATACTTGTGACCAGCCAAACGTAGGTTTGCTCTGCCGTGTCGAAGCCGAGGATGCTGAAGGCGCCGCCGAATGGACAGGCAGGAAAATCCGGAAAGCCTTCGCGCAGGACGTAACGCTCGGGATCGCTCTCGAACTCAGCTTTGTAAACCTTGCGGAGACCATGCTTACTCGGAACATCTTCATCGCCTGTTGGCGTCGTCTCGCGGCGCTCGAGCAGACGCTCTGCCAAGTCACGGTGGCAGATCTCGTCGAAAACATCGAAGGCATCGATCAGCAGCCCTTTGTGCTGGGTTGCGGGATCGGTGATCGCATAGATGTTCGATGCATCTCCCGCATTGTCGCCACTTTCCAAGCGCAAGGCTGCATCCACTTGTATCGTGCAGGCATCCAGCGTTGATCCAAGCTCAAGATCGAACAGGCGCCCGTCTTTGATGCGATATTCGCGATCATAGCCCTTCGAGACGAATGACTGCACCTCCTGTAAGACGTCTGTCACCTGACTCTTCATCAATGCACCTTTAGTTCACGTTTGATTGGAGCAGTCCTAGCGAGAACTGCGCTTTGGCCGCGATCACGGAAGGCGCCTGACGCGATCCTCACAGCCACTTTGACTTCTTGAAGCGGACGAACAGGAAGAGGCAGAACAACGTCATCACCCCGAGAACGACGAAGTAGCCATAGGCTGTCTCGAGTTCCGGCATGTGCTTGAAGTTCATCCCGTATATGCCGGCGATGGCCGTGGGTACGGCGAGTATCGCAGCCCACGCGGCGAGTTGCCGGGTGATCACCCCGATCCGCTGCGCTTCAAGCAGGCTACTGAATTCAAAGACGGTGGACAGAACCTGCAGGAGGCCGTCTACCATTGCCTGCACACGCGAAACGTGGTCTGCGACATCGTTAAAGTACGGTCGGACCTCGGCACTGATGCAGGGGAAGTGTCCCCGTACGAGCTTGCGCACAAGCTCGGCCATCGCTCCCAGCATGCGCTGAAACCTGGTCAGTTCACACCTCAGGCCGAAGATGCGAGCGATCTCTTCGCGGCCGAGGAAGTCGTCCAGTGATCGACGTTCCATAGCCAAAACGTCGTCTTCGATCATCTCGAAGATCGGCAGGTACTGATCGACAATCCGATGCAGGATCGCATGCAGGACGTAGTCGACGCCTTTGCCAAATTGCGCTGGCGACGCTTCAAGCTGCTCTCGAAGATTTCCCAACGCACCAGGCGTACCGTGCCGGACCGTAATGAGGTGGTTGTGACCGGTGAAGATCGCTGTCTTGCCGTAGCGTATCCGGTCCCCGTCCAGCTCAGCCGTATTGGCCACGACATAGAGTTCGTCGTTATATACCTCGAGCTTCGGAGGACATTGCGGGTGCATCGCGTTGTCGACGGCAAGGGGGTGGAGGCCGTAGCTTTCCTGTAAGGAGCGAAGCTCCCCCGCTGTCGGCTCACTCAGCCCGATCCAACAAAAGCCCGAGCGGCTGTTGTCATGGGCTATACGCTCATCGATCGCGACCTTTTTTACGCGTTTCCCCTCGTTATAGTAATAGCTTGCTATGACGGTCATGCGGGTCTCTCCGGAACGAGAAGGCCGCGTTGTACCGCCGGCCGCGCTAGCCCGCGCTTAAGCCAAGCAGATATGTTGGAGAAGGTCTCGTACTCGAGCAGTCCGCCGGCATTGTATGACGTGACGAGCGCGTTCACCCAGCCGAGCGTCGCCACATCAGCAATGGAGTATTCGCCTACGATCCAGTCACGCCCGTCTAGCTGGCGATCCAGGATGCTGAGTAGGCGTTTGGACTCGTCCGCGAAGCGCTGCAGAGGACGCCGGTCCTCAAAGTCCTTGCCGCCCCAGCGCAGGAAGAAGCCCAACTGACCGAACATCGGTCCGACTGCCGACACTTGGAAAAAAACCCAGGCGAGCGTGTCATACCGCCTCTCAGGCGCGGTCGGCATGAGTTTTCCGCTCTTCTCCGCCAGGTAGACGAGGATCGCTCCGGACTCCCACACGCCGATCGGCACGCCGCCTGGCCCATGGGGGTCGATGATCGCCGGGATGCGGCCGTTCGGATTGAGCGAGACGAACGCGGGGTCCTTCGACTCGTTCTTGGAGATGTCTACAAAGTGCGGCTCGTATGCCAGACCGACCTCTTCAAGCATGATCGAAACCTTGACGCCGTTGGGCGTCGGTGCCGCATACAGCTGCAGGCGATCAGGATGCGCTGCTGGCCACCTCTGCGCGATCGGGAATGAGGAGAGATCTGGCATTCGGCTGCAATTCTCGAAATAAGCCGGTCCAACAGACTGTCAGAACGATCATCCCTTCGTGGCCAGATCGCATGGCGACGCGACCACGAAGGGAACTGCTGATGCTATGAAGGAGCGTGGATCCGCTCGATCAGTCCGCCTATGCCGTAGCCGCGCCGTGCGCGCCGCCGGCGTCCTGGCGTTTTGGAAGCACCCAGTCGGGTCGTGCGAAGTGGCATGTGTAACCGCCCGGCCGCTTCTCGAGGTAGTCCTGATGCTCCGGCTCGGCTTCCCAGAAGTCGCCCACGGGCTCGACCTCGGTGACGACCTTGCCATTCCAGAGCCCGGATGCATCCACATCGGCGATCGTGTCCTCGGCGATGCGCTTTTGCTCCTCGTCGACATAGTAGATGCCGGACCTGTAGGAGGCTCCGCGGTCGTTGCCTTGACGATCCTTCGTCGTTGGATCGTGAATCTGGAAAAAATATTCCAGGATGTTCCGGTAGCTCGTCGCCTCGGGATCGAAGGTGATCTCGATCCCCTCGGCATGCGTGCCGTGATTGCGATAGGTGGCATTGGGGACGTCGCCGCCGGTGTAGCCCACGCGGGTCGAGATGATGCCCGGCTGCTTGCGGATCAGATCCTGCATACCCCAGAAACAGCCGCCAGCGAGAACTGCGCGCTGATGCATGTTAAACCTCCTCTACTTGATCGAGATATTCACCGTATCCCTCGGCCTCCATCTCATCGCGGGGGACGAAGCGGAGCGCTGCCGAATTGATGCAGTAGCGCAGGCCGCCCTGGTCGGCGGGGCCATCCGGGAAGACGTGGCCGAGATGGCTGTCACCATGCACCGACCTGACCTCGGTCCTTGTCATCCCATGGGAGCTGTCCCGCACTTCGTTGACATGCGCAGGGACGATCGGTTTGGTGAAGCTTGGCCAGCCGGAGCGTGAGTCGAACTTGTCGGTGGATGCGAACAGTGGCTCACCCGAAACAACGTCGACGTAGATCCCCGGCTCCTTGTTGTCATTGTATTCACCGGTGAACGGCCTCTCGGTGCCGTGCTCCTGAGTGATGCGACGCTGCTCAGGGGTCAGGCGATCGATTGCGGCCTGTGTTTTCTCAAACTTCATGATTAGACCTCCAATGCTAAGTCCAGAACTTTAGGCGCACCACGATCAGCATGGCTGATGTGTCATCTAGTCGACTATCGCAGCCGCATACGTACTTATCCAATACGTCGTGCGCATAGTTTCCATAGCCTCGGCGCTTTGCTTGATGCGGCTCACCGCCACTCATGTCGCGCCGCAAGCTGCGCGATTTTCCGGATTTCAACCGGCGCCGTCGATCCGGAAACAGTCACGATCACCACCTCCCTTTCCAACGTGAAACCCTCGATAGGCCGCGTAACGAGGCCGGTCTCTGCGGCTGACCGCTCCGGGACGATGCATATCGCGCTACCCTCGGCAACGATGCGGTGGACCCAGTCTTCGCGGTCTGAACGCAAGCGCGGGCGCATCACTACGTCGCGCCGCGCAAAGTGCTCTTGTATCTGGTCGCGAAACTCGCAGTTGAGGCGATCGACCAACGGGAATTTCGCCAAGTCTTCTCCACGAACAATTTCCGCTGCCGCCAACGGGTGACTCACTGCGCAGGCGAGTACGAAGCGCTCTTGGAAGAGCGGTCGAACATCGAGCTTCCGATCTGGGCGAACTTCCCGCGGAAGGATACACGCGTGATACTTGCCGGATAGGACCTCCGACGAGTCTTCGCCCGACTGAAGTGAATGCAGTCTGATCTCGATAGACGGGACTTCCTCCAGGGCGCCCTCGAAAAAGGATGCAAACCTTTTCGGTCCGACGGTCGGCGCGACAGCGATGTCAAGCACGCGGTGGCGCCCCATCGTCCAGTTTTCAGAGTGATCGCGCACGCTCCTCAACGCCAAGAGCATACGTCGGAATTCCGCTTCAACATCCTGGCCGAGGCCCGTGAGCCGGCTGTTCTTTCCGTCCCGATAGATCAGCGCCCCGCCGAGTTCTTCCTCCAGGCGACGAATGGCACGCGTCAGGCTTGGCTGCGACACGCCACTTAACCGAGCAGCCTCGGTGAAATTCAGCGTCTCAGCCAAGTTTATGAAATAGCTGACCTGATTGAGTTCCATCACCCCTCGGCCCATGTGTCTCTCGACTACCTCCGCAGATCCGTCTTCGACCGACCGGAGCGGAGAAGTATGCGCGACGCATATAGTTTGCCGGTTAGGGGTTGTCTATATGCGCGACGCATATAAAAGGTATGTCCTGTCGTGACTGGTGCCCATGCAAGGTGCTGCCCGGCCCAACGATAGAGCGCGAGGCAATGCTCGCCCCGGCTCGCGGGTGGGGGAGATCGTTGAATGGCGGAGGAATGCGGAGTTCCGGCTTGGAACGGCGCGCTCATATGTTCTGGGAGGTATCGACGTGCCTGCAGCGAAGTTCACGTTCGAGAACGGAGAGGGCAAGCTTCTCAGCGGGCTCCTAGAGTCTCCGGAAGGCACTCCTCGCGGATGGGCGATCTTCGCTCATTGCTTCACGTGCGGGAAGGACAGCCGAGCGGCTGTCCACATTTCCCGCGCACTGTCACGGGCAGGGATCGGCGTCCTGCGATTTGACTTTGCTGGCACTGGGGTCGGCGGCGCCGAAGGCGAGGCAGTGGATTTCGCCGCGGACGTGACGGATCTCAAGTCAGCGGCAAGGGCGATGACGACCGCGGGGATGACGCCCGCCCTTCTTATCGGACATAGCCTAGGTGGAACCGCTGCTCTGATGGCTGCGACCGATCTGCCGGACATCGTCGCCGTGGCGACCATCGGCGCGCCGGCGGAACTCGAGCACATCCTCAAGGTCTTCAACGCCAGCGATCTCGACACGATCAGACGCGAAGGCGAGGCATCGGTCGACATTGCCGGCCGGCCTTTCCTCATCCGACGCAGCTTCGTCGACGCCGTCGAACAGGTGGATGTAGAAAAGGCGGTCGCTGCGCTCCGTCGTCCATTACTCGTCCTGCACTCCCCCCTCGATCAGGTGGTTGGGGTCGAGCATGCGTCGCGCATCTTCGTCGCTGCTCGGCACCCGAAAAGCTTCGTATCGCTCGATGCGGCCGATCACCTTCTTGCAGATGCCGCCGACGCGAACTTTGCATCCGCCATGGTCGCCACCTGGGCCAATCGCTACCTGCCACCCCTCGTGGCCGATCTTCCGCAGGTTGAAGCTGCCGATGGAGTCGAGGCCATCGAGACGCTGGCGGGCAAGTTCCAGCTCAAGGTCCGCAGCGGCAAGCATTCGATCTACTCGGACGAGCCGACATCGGTCGGCGGACTAGGGAGCGGTCTTTCGCCATATGAGTTGGTTTCCGCCGGCCTCGCTGCCTGCACGGTGATGACGATGCGCCTCTATGCCAACCGCAAAGGCTTTCCGCTCGAACGAGCGAGCACGAGGGTTGAGCACAAGAAGGTGGCGGACATGATGCCTCCAGACCGGTTCACTCGGACGATTGTCCTTGAAGGACCTCTGGATGAGGAGCAGCGCGCGCGCATTCTCGAGATCGCCGACCGCTGTCCCGTCGACCTCACGCTGATCCGTGGATCAGATGTCCAGACCGACCTCGTCGACGCACCCTTACCCAAGCAAAGTTCCGAGCCGGCGGCATGATCAAGAGGAATCGAGCCGACCCAGAAGCGAGGGATCTGTGAGCGATCCGTCTGTCGAAAGCGAAGCAAACCCGATGGAACGAGCGTTACTCGCCGGCGGATGCTTCTGGGGCATGGAAGATTTGCTGCGGCAAAAGCGGGGAGTCGTCTCGACACGCGTCGGGTACATCGGCGGTGAAACGGTAGACCCGACCTACCATGATCATCATGGCCACGCAGAGGCGGTGGAGGTGGTCTTTGACCCCGCCGTTCTGAGCTATCGCTCCCTGCTGGAATTCTTCTTCCAGATCCACGACCCGACGACGTACGAACAACAGGGCAGCGACGTCGGCCCAAGCTACCGCTCCGCCATCTTCTATACCGACAAGCGTCAGATGGAGGTCGCCTTGGCAACGATCGAGGATATCGAGGCATCGGGTCGATGGCCCGGGCCAGTCTTATCCGAGATCAATCCCGAGGAGCCATTCTGGGAGGCAGAGCCGGAGCACCAGAAGTATCTAGTGCGACATCCGAGGGGGTATAGCTGCCACTTCGCGCGTCCCACGTGGCGCCTCGACCGATCGCGCTGATGATGCGGCCAAGCCACGACCTGCTGGCACATCACAGCGCCATTGAACGCGCCAGCTCGCAAGTCGATGTTTGTTGAAGGAGGCTGCGACGGTGGGATCACCTATGACACCCGTCCCTGAGTTCGTCGTTGCCGGCATGTGGGGGCTAGTGTCTGGCAGCGGCTTGCTCTTGGGTGCGATCGTTGCAGATGCATTATCTGGCAAACTCAGTCATCGGATGGTTTCCGCCATTATGGGGTTCGGGGGCGGTGTCTTGTTTGCCGTGATCGCCACGGA
Organism: Novosphingobium sp. B1; assembly: GCF_900176395.1. Classification (GTDB taxonomy): domain Bacteria; phylum Pseudomonadota; class Alphaproteobacteria; order Sphingomonadales; family Sphingomonadaceae; genus Novosphingobium. The sequence goes on from NZ_FWXL01000021.1 coordinate 23,854, forward strand.
ACTCGTCGTTCGACCACATGCGGGCGGGGCGGCTACATGGCCGACCATCGCTTTGCCAGTAGGTGCGGGAATTTTCAGCGGCATAAACTGGTACCTCGCTAGGCGCGGGGCGAGGGACCGAAAGCGTTGTGGCGAGTGCGTCGAGCAACCCAACGAAGCGGAGCATCATGGCAGTGGAGCTGCGATCGCCGTGGGCAGCGTGCTCGACGGCATCCCTGAGGCCCTGGTAATCGGGATGTCGGTCGCCGGCGGCGGCGCGATCAGCCTGGCCGTAATCGTAGGCTTTTTTCTGGCGAACGTGCCTCAGGGACTCTCGAGCACCTCAGGCATGAAGCTGGCCGGCCGGTCTCGCACATACATCTACACGATATGGATCGGGATACCGCTTATAATCGCGATCGCGGCAGGTGTTGGAAACTTCCTGCTCGGATCAGCATCGGCGCAGGAGCCTGCCATCCTCCTATTCGCCGCTGGTGCCGTACTGGCCATGCTCGCCGAAGCCATGATCCCGGAAGCCTTCGAGAATGCGCCTCCGTTCATCGGGCTTATCACGGTCCTTGGCTTTCTGGCCACCTACCTAATCGCGTAGCATTGAGCACGCGCTTCAAGACCACTGGTGCGGCCGCTACTCGCGGTCCTGCCCCCGCTCATGAAGCTCAGCGTCGATAGGACAATTGGTACAGCCTTCGTAGCAACACAGGCGGCAGATGCGATAGGAGTGCTCGAGGTTCTCCAAACGGCCACGAAGGACGCGCTCGGCAATGTCGGCCAGGATCCTCATTTCGTCTTTGTTGAGGATCGACAAGCCCTCTTCGATGACCTTATCTCTTGCGGCTAGGATCGCAGCACTCGCCTTCTGACCGGCCGATGTCAGGTGCAGGGAACGGACGCGGCCGTCAGTCGCGGTTGCCCGGCTCTCGATCAGTCCTTCGGCAGTGAGCCGATCGGCAAGGCGGACCGTCCCTGCGTGCGACAAGCCCACGCCGACCGCCAGCATTCTCACCGAAAGCCCAGGCTGGTGCGCGAGCAGCGCTAGCGCTGACGCGGCAGGTCCTTCTTCCGGCGCCCGCGATGAACTAGCGCGAACGATGTCGTCGCTGATCATAAGTGCGAACGCCCCGAAAACGTTACGGTCTCGAGGTTCATCCATCCGTGCGGGTATATGTGCGCGACGCATAGACAGCAAGCTTCGGTGCGTATTGATCTGGCAGGTTAGAACAACCGGAAGTCCCGCAAAGTCAGAGACTTACCGAGGCACATCCGATTTTCATCAGTCGTAGTTTGCGACGAGCTGCCATATCACTCGATACGCTGCGGCTATGGCGGCTTGAGAGAACCCCGGCGTCTCTCCCCCTTCGGTTCATCAAGGACGCGGCTGGGGCAAAAGGTTCAACCCGCAGTACTGGGATCACGATCGATCCGCGTGTCTAACGTCAACCGCACCATCGCGCCCAACGATGATCGTATCGATCTCAGAGAGGAAAAGGCCGTGCGCGGCAACACCCGGAATGGCTGCGATCGCGAGTGCGGTCTGTTGCGGGTCTGTGATGACCCCGAAGGCCACATCCAGGATGTGATTGCCCTGATCTGTCAAAAGCGGATCGTCATTCTGCAATCGGAGGGACACCGGAACTCCAAGGTCGGCGAGGCGCGCTCCGACGAATTCAGCGGCAAACGGGAAAACTTCGACGGGTAGCGGAAAGCGGCCGAGCCGCCTTACGACCTTGCTTGAATCGACCACGGCGATGACGCGAGCGGATGCCGCAGCAATAACCTTTTCCCTCAGCAAAGCGCCCCCGCCGCCCTTGATTGCCTGGAGGTTTTGATCGATCTCGTCGGCGCCGTCGATCGTGAGGTCCACTGAACTGAGACCCCCGAAGGCAACCAGCGGTACGGCCAATTCGCGGGCCAGAGCCTCGGTCATGCGCGAGGTTGGGACAGCCGTGATGCGGAGCCCGGCAGCAACTCGCTTTCCAAGATACTTCAGAACGTAGTTCGCCGTGCTGCCGGTCCCTAACCCGACAAGCATGCCGTCCTGGATTTCATCGACTGCCCTTTTGGCTGCGAGAGCCTTTTCTGCTTCAAGGTCAGACACCGTTTAGATCCTCCTTCCCTTCCTCGCGCAGTTCCGTCGCGCGCTGCATGCTCTACGCGACGGTGCCGAGCAGGCGCCGGAAACGGACAGTCAACCCCGGTCGCCTCGCCGTGTTGACCTGCTCGGAACCCACGCCTAGGTCTATGCGTCACGCATATATCGTCGACTTGAGCGACAATTTTCCTACGAGCGGTAGCGAGAGATACTCGTTCCCGGCGGCGATTTCTCATCAACGAAAGGGAATGCGCATGACTGTCAGGGTCGCGATCAACGGTTTCGGGCGCATCGGCAGACTGACGTTGCGCTCGGTGGTCGAACTTCGCCGTCAGGATATCCAAGTCGTGGCTATCAACGATCTCGCACCGGTCGGCACCCTGGCTCACCTCCTCAAATACGACTCCGTCCACGGTCCCTTTCCGGGTGAAATCGACGTCGGCGCCGACTGGATCGATGTCGGCTACGGGAGAATCACAGTCACCATGCAGCGCGACCCGGCGGACTTGCCTCATCAGAAGTGCGGCGTCGATATCGCGATGGAGTGCTCAGGCTTCTTCACTTCGAAAGACAAGGCCGGCGCGCATCTCCGCGCCGGTGCGAAACGTGTTCTCGTCTCCGCACCCAGCGAAGGAGCCGACAAGACGATCGTCTTCAAGGTCAATCATGCGACATTGACGCCCGAGGATGTAATCGTTTCGAACGGGTCCTGCACGACCAACGTGCTCGCACCCGTGGCAAAAGTGTTGAACGATTTATTCGGCATCGAGCGCGGCTACATGACGACGGTCCACGCCTACACCGGCGACCAACCGACGTTGGATGCCGTGCACACGGATCCTTATCGAGGACGCGCAGCCGCTCTATCGATGATTCCGACATCGACGGGCGCGGCGAATGCAATCGGCCGCGTGTTGCCGGAGTTGAAGGGCAAGCTGCACGGATCCTCAATCCGTGTCCCCACACCCAATGTTTCGGTCATCGATCTAGCCGTGTCCGCCATGCGTGACGTCACCATCGAGGAGGTGAACGGAGCCATTCGGGTTGCTGCCGATGGACCAATGCAGGGCGTGCTCGCGGTCACAACCGAACCGTTGGTGTCGATCGATCTGAGCCATCGGACCGAGTCGTCGATCGTCGCACTGCCCCAGACCGACGTTGTCGATCGAAGACTGGTCCGCGTTCTAGCCTGGTATGACAACGAGTGGAGCTTTGCGACACGCATGGCGGATACCGCGCTCGAGATGGCCAAATTCGGCAACTGACCGCAGGCGCCGACCCCCATAGCGAGCGTTCGCGCGAACTAAGGCGCCGTTTGCGCCACCCTACTTTCGCGTCCTTCAAGCACCATCCTGAGCGAAGTGGTCCACACAGGCAGCGCGATCAAATTTCGATCGAACTCGACAGAGGACCTACCAAGGTGTATGCGTGGCGCATATATCACGCAAGGTGATGACGATGCTGGACGAGCCCTCAGATCGACTGATCAACGTCTTTGGCGCGCTCGCTCAGGCCGTTTCCGATCGGGTGCGGATTGCCATAGCTGAGGCCTTTACCGCGGGTGGGGAAACCGCTGCTGCGCTGATTGCGATCGGTCACGATCCGGGGATGTCGATCGATCAGATCAGCCGGATCCTTCGCCTCTCACATGCCGGGACGGTTCGCGTTGTTGAGCGGCTGGATGATCAGGGCTTTGTAGGGAAGTCGCAGTCTCAGTCTGACCGCCGCGTCGCACGTATAACGCTGACGCGGCGGGGGCATGCCGAACGAACCAAACTCCTCAGCCTGAGAAATGCCGCGGTTTCCGGCCTTTTGGTCCGGGTCTCTGCCAACGACCGCATAGTTTTGGAACGGATCGCCGACACCATTCTGACTTCGTTGCTGGATGATCCGCAGAGCGCGCTGGCGACGTGCCGCTTCTGCGATCAGGCACGGTGTCTTGGCTGCCCGATGGGCACACGGCGCCACTGAAATCTTCCGTTTATCCACAACCGACATAATCTTCATCGAGGAGTTCCGATGCCGTTTCTGAACCGCTATCGCTTTCATGTTGCCGAGGAAAACAGAAGGGATCTGGCACTGCTGAGGTGGGCGCTCGTCCTGGTCTTCCTATGGTTCGGCGGCATGAAGTTCACTATGTACGAGGCCGAAGGGATCGCCCCGTTCATCGGGAACAGCCCGCTGATGAGTTGGCTCGGCATGTTCGGAACGCAGGGGCAGAGCTACTTCGTCGGGATCATCGAACTCTCGACGGCTGCGGCGCTGACCGTCGGCGCGTTTCGGCCTATCTTCTCAGCGCTCGGCGCCCTGATGTCGGTGTCAACCTACCTGATCACACTAACTTTCTTTGTGACTACGCCGGGCGTCTCGGAGGCAAGCGCAGGAGGCTTCCCTGCGATATCGGCCGCGCCGGGACAGTTCCTGCTCAAGGACGCCGTTCTCCTCGCGGCGTCGCTCGTGTTGCTCTTCAACTCGGTCGAACGGCGACCAGTACAGTCGGCCTAACCCTAAGCATGCTGGTACAAGCTTGCGAGGGAGGGTGACAAATCGCCGGTGATCGAAGGCTCCCGTCTCCTTCGAAGTCTAAGTGGCGCCTGGCAACTCGATCGGGAGATCAGGGGTGCCGGCGCGCAGTTCCTCGGCAAGGCCGTCTTCGAGCCTCAACCTGATGGCACTTCCAATTACCGAGAATGCGGGACGCTTCTATTGCGAGACGGGCGAGAGCTATCCTCCCACCGGAGCTACACCTATCGTCCCTCCGAAAGGGGGTTCACGGTCGCGTTCGCGGACGGGCCGACCCTGGGCAATATCTTTGTACGGCTTCTTTTCGGCGCCGTGGACGATCAACAGCTCGTAGCTGACGACGTCCACCGCTGCGGTGCCGACACTTACGAGGTTCGCTACATTCTCGGGCGGCCGGGTGCATTCGAGACCATCATCGACGTGGTGGGCCCGGCCAAAGCCTATCGCCTGATCAGCAGTTACGTTCGCTAATGGTCGATGCGCCCGCCGCGTGCCAGCCTACGGCGTCCGACCAAGCCAATCAGAATGGTGGCAGTCATGGTTAGGACGGCTGCGAAGCCACCTGGTGACAGCGCGGGCACTGCTGACAGGATAAGACCATCATTCCCGCCGGGGATGAGAGAGATCCCAACCCCCATAAGGAAGCCGCCGAAGAGGGTTCGAAGAAGGTCACGGGCAGAAGGTTCCTGCAGGCCCATGTTGCCTTGCCCCGCAGAGGCGGCGAATGCGCCCATTACCGATGCGGCCACAGCTGGGAGTGCGACAATCCCGGTGCGCATGTCGTGGAGAAGAAGGCTGTGTTGCAGCAACTGAGCAAGCGTCCAGGACGGCGATAGCGCAAAGAGCGCTCCGCCGGTCACTCCAAGGACCAACATCGATAATGCCAGCGGCCATCTCGCCCTTGGTCGCGATACCTCGCTGACCGCCAGGATGATCGACACCAGCGTAAGAATGATCAGAAAGCTCAAGAGGCAGACCATACCCTGCACGCTCGGCTCCGCGAGCAGGCTTGGCCACATTGCGATACGATCGTGTCGCGCTCGGTCAATGAGCAGCATCCCGGCCGCTAGTCCAAAGGGCAGAGCTACAAGTCGGACCTCCCCGTTCCCCAAACGAGCGAGCGATCCGAGCAAGCAGGTGTCGTTGACGAGGGCGCCTATTCCGAACGCGACGGCACCAGCGAGGAGCGAGGAGTCGATACTGGACGCGGTGATTGTTAGTCCGTCTATCGCCGCGGCCCAGACGAGCGGAACGGCAACGAGACCGGCAGTTGCCGATGCTGAGACAAGCCCGATGAGAATGCGAGGAGGGTGTCTCTTGGCCAGCTCGTCAGCGGCGGCGACCAGGCACGTCCCACCCTGGTTGGCGGCGAATCCGAAGCCGAAAGACAGTACGCATAGAGCGAAGTCGAGCCAGGAGTAAGCGGTGTTCTGTCGGCACCTTGCGCAGCCTCGGGGCGTGGTTGAATTGGGGGGATGGACGAGCACCGCGTTACGACCGCATTGGACACCCA